>NZ_SMRT01000020.1 GCF_004354045.1 Paenibacillus piri
TTCCCAAGCACCAACACAAACGCGCCCTCGTCTTAACGGCAAGAAAACTTGTGCGTCTGGTCGATGTGCTGCTACGCAACGACCAACTTTATACGCCACGGAGGAAGGTGAACAACGCGAAGGGATAACGCCTCCTTTGTCAAAGTCCTTCATGGATTCCCAGTAAAATTCTGGTAAAAAATCGGATTTTAGGCTGGGTCTGATTTGATGCGTCCATTTTTCCTGACTGATCTACTTTACGGCCAAGAAAATTTCCAATTCGATTGAATCAGGGACTTGACATCATACCGCTGGACTTTACAAGTATCCGTTCATCTGCCAGCCTTTCCAGTCAAAGTTTATCATTGCGTGAGTATGATTTCAAATGCAGGCGAATATGCCTCCTCTATGAAAAAGTTGCAGACGGAACGGGAACAACCGGACTTCACACACCTTACCGCACATATTTCCGGTAATCCCTGGGCGTCATACCTTCATGTGTTTTGAACAATTTCGTAAAATAGCTTTGGCTGCAAAAACCGGTCAGCTGCGCAATCTCGCCCGTCGACAGCTTTGAGGAAGCGAGCAGCTGCTTCGAGCGGGTCAGCCTGTACTTGTTGATATATTCGAGTACGGAATAGCCGGTAGACCGTTTGAACATCCGCGAAAAATAATACCGGCTCAAATGTACGGCATCGGCAATCTCCTCCAGCTTGACAGGAGACTGGTAATAATTTTCAATGTATCGGATCGCATCCCGTACCTCGCCGGGATAATCGGCATCGGCATGAGGCGACAGGACGGTATCGCGCTCCATCTTGGAAATGACCATTTCCGCCAAAATTCGGGTAATGAGTGCCGAAGCCGCTACCTCCATTCCGACGGGCCGCATCTGAAACAGCTCGTACAATTCGCGGAACATGGCGCAGACGGCTTGCGAATTTCTCGCCTGGGAGACAGACTGCTCCGCAGCGCCCAGCATGGCGAAATAATCAGCGGCCTGATTGCCGCCGAACCGGACCCAGAGCAGCTCCCACGGATCATCGGGATCGGCGTAATAATGATGCGGACCGTTCAGGTCGAGAAAAAACAGTTCATTCGCTCTCACCTTGTAGCTGCGGTCCTGTCCCATTACGTAGCCGGCGCCCCGAACGACATATTTAAGCTGATATGCATAGAAAAAGCTTCGGTTCACGGCATAGGTCGGGGAGCAGGCGAACCAGCCGACATCCTGGACGAAAAACAGGCAATTTTTGGCCGTCTCGCTTGGGGAGTGAGTGATGGTTTCATAAAAATACCGGTTTTCCGTCACGTTCGTCAACTCCATCGAATCGAGCAAGATTGTTATAAAAATAAGGCATGTTTACTCCAAAAGCTATGCTGCGGTTGCGATATACTTTCTTTATAATGATAGAAAGTATAGTTTTCAGCGGAGCTGAAGCTTTCAATCATTGCAAGAAAACCTACATTTAAATCGCGGTCGCTCATCCTTGAAAGGCCTCGATAAAGGTTTTCTTATAATGATAGAAAGTATAGTTTTCAGCGGAGCTGAAGCTTTCAATCATTGCAAGAAAACCTACATTTAAATCGCGGTCGCTCATCTTGGATAGGCCTCGATAAAGGTTTTCTTAATTATAGCATGTTTGGAAGTCCGGCGAATCAAGAAGCGTAGAGGACTGAATCGTTCCGGAACAGCGCACCGCCAGCGATTTGGCTGAACGAGCCGTCAGCGCAGCGGGTATGTATTCGCCAGGGCTTTTGGACACAATCCAGATAAGGAAAGGCGGTCTTCATGTTGAAGCAGCTTACTGCGGTATTGATAGGCGCGGGCGCCAGAGGCGCAAGAAGCTACGCGCCGTATGCGCTGGACTATCCGCATGAATTGAAGTTCGTCGCCGTTGCCGAGAAGGATGAGGCAAAACGGCGGCAATTTGCTCAAGCTCACGGCATAGCTGTCCAAGACTGCTACGAATCGTGGACGGAATTGCTGAATCAGCCGCAATTGGCGGATATCGCCGTTATTTGTACGCAGGACCGGATGCATTACGAGCCGACGCTTCAAGCGCTGGACCAAAAATATCACGTCCTGCTGGAAAAGCCGATGTCCCCCGACCCGTTGGAATGCATCCGGATGGAAGAGGCGGCAAGCAGGAACGGCCGGCTGCTTACCATTTGCCACGTGCTCCGGTATACGCCGTTATGGACGGCGATCAAACGGGTCATTGCCAGCGGCAGCATCGGCCGGATCGCCTCCATTCAGCTGAATGAAAATGTAGGCTACTGGCATATCGCGCACAGTTTTGTGCGGGGCAATTGGCGAAACGCCGAAGCGTCAAGCCCGATGATATTGGCCAAATCATGCCACGACATGGATGTTCTATGCTGGCTGATGGATCAGACCTGCAGCCGGATCAGCTCGTTCGGCTCGCTGATGCATTTCCATAAGGGCAATGCGCCGGACGGGGCGCCGGCTTACTGTATCGAGGGCTGCCCTGCCGAAGCGGACTGTCCGTATTATGCGCCGCGCTTTTACTTGGGGGAAGGGAAGAGCTGGGCGAAACACTTTACCCAAGAGCTTACGCGCGAGGCGATTGTTCAAGGCTTGAAGGATACGGATTACGGCCGCTGCGTATACCGGTGCGACAACAATGTGGTCGATCATCAGGTGGTCAATCTTGAATTCGCGGATGGGGCTACGGCAATGTTCAGCATGTGCGGCTTTACTCGGCACTCGGAGCGAAGAATTCAAATTATGGGCACGAAAGGCGAGCTGCGCGGCGAGGAGGACCGGATTGTATGGATGGATTTCCTGACGCATGAGGAGCATGAAATTAAAATTCCCGAACAGACGAGCGGACATGGGGGCGGCGACAGCGGTATTATGAAAAGCTTTTTGAACGAGGTGCGCGGTTACAGCGGCAAGGAAAGCTTGACCTCGGCGGCCGCATCCGTCAGAAGCCATTTGCTCGCATTCGCGGCCGAGGAATCGCGCCTGAACGGCGGCAAACCGATTGAGATCGACGCATTTTACCGGAAGCTGCTGCAGGGCTGACCTGTTGCCGGCCGAAAATGCTCTGCAGCGCCTGTTCCCGAATCAACGGCGATTGCGGAGCATTTTTTTGGCATGATAGCCGGAATTTGATCCGATATACATAAGAATAGTACCGGCTGCTCATCGCTGCGTACTGTACCAGTCGACCGCCTACGCACTACTTACGCGCCGTCGTGTTTATTCGATTACGACTTTATCGGGTTAAGACCCCCACCTCTAAGGTGGGCCTTGAATCAGGTGGGGTAGAGTCCCCATCTGATTCCCCGATGTTCAGCAAAGCTGAACGAGTTCACTCGAGTCGCTTGTCGCTTAAAAAGCTGCTGGGTGGGTAGCCCGTCATTTTTTTGAATACGCGGTTGAAGTAGGCCTGATCGCAGAAGCCGGTATAATCGGCGATTTCCCCGATCGACATGGAGGTGGAAAACATCAGCTCTTTCGATTTGTCAATCCGGACATGATGCAAATATTCGATGGGCGTTAATCCGGTTACCTCTTTGAAAATATTCGTAATATAGGTGGGCGTCCGCATAATATGCTCGGAAATATCGACCAGCTTGATCGGCTGCCGATAATGATCGACGATGTAGCTTTTGATCGCCTCGACCAGCCTCATTTTTTTCGACGGAATTTCCTCGTGGGTCAAATCGTGGTTCATGATGCCGAGCATTTCCAAAAGAATGGAAAAACAAAGCGCCGCCTGAAACGAGCTTTTCATCATCCAATGGTGGCACAGCAGGGAAAACCGCTGCTTGAAATAGTCCTCGCGGAGAATTCTGGTTTTGGCATAAGCCGGTTTTCCGAGAATAGGCAGCAATGCTTCCATTCCGCCGCTGCAGCTGAAATGCGTGGCGTACCTCTGATGTCCCTCCGAAGTTACGGATGCGCCTCCTCGAATCGAGCCGGCCGGAATCAGCAGCACATCTCCCCCTTCCAAGCGGACTGTCTCATCATTAACCCAGTAATCGATGCTGCCGTATGTAATGAAGACCAGGACATTATATTGGGATAAGGAATGCTCCATATGCCAATTATCTGAAAATGTATGCTGGTAGCATGAATGCAGCGTGAGCACAGCAACCCCCCCTAAATTTCCTGATTTCCCCGATCGAATTCAAAGCATCTTTTACCCAAGATATTCGGGATGCAACCGTTTTTTCCTCTTTCAGTTGAATAGAAATTATCCTGGGTTGAATAGAAAGCATAAGTTTTATGCTTTGCTTCGCACAACCTTGACAAACGTGCTCGTCCTATAAGGACGGCGAAGCCGTTTATCCTGGGTTAAATAGAAAGCATAAGTTTTATGCTTTGCTTCGCACAACCTTGGCAAACGCGCTCGTTCCCACGGGTAATCCTTGAATTGTCCAAAAGAACATTGATCTGTTAATGGTATTTGCCGGGGGTCCTTTTTACAATAGGGGTAGGCATTTCAACCAAATAAGGGAGATGGATGAGTATGCAGGCAGCGAATCGCGCGGAAATGCCGTGGTATCGGCGGACGTACCGCTGGGGACAGACAAATTTGACGGAGATGGATCCGGTATATTGCGAAATGGCGATGTGGAAAGAATACTGGCGGCGAACGCGTGTTCAGGGAATTATCGTTAATGCCGGGGGGATCGTGGCCTATTATCCGAGCTCTTTCGAGCTGCAGTACCGGGCCGAGGGCTTGGGCGAGCACGATTTGCTGGGCGAATTTGTCGCGGCGGCACGTGAAGAAGGGTTGGCCGTGTTGGCCAGAATGGATATAAACCGGGCGACGAAAGCATTTTACGAAGCGCATCCCGACTGGTTCGTCGTCAATGCCGAGGGTGTGCCGAGCACGGCGAACGGGCGGTACTTTTCCTGTATCAACAGCGGTTACTATAAGGAATACATTCCGGATGTGCTGCGGGAAATTATAACGCGATATCAGCCGGAAGGCTTTACCGATAACAGCTGGACAGGGGTATCCCGCCATACGATATGCCACTGCGTGAGCTGCAGGACGAAGTTTAAGACGGATAGCGGTTTCGAGCTGCCTGCGGCGGCGGATTGGAACGATCCCGTTTACCGGAAATGGATTAAATGGAGCTACAGCTGCCGAACGGAAAACTGGGATTTGTTTAACCGGGTGACACAGGCGGCGGGCGGACCCGATTGCCTGTGGCTCGGCATGATCAACGCGAATCCGGTAAAAACGCACAGCTCGTTCTGCGATTTGAAGGAGGTCGGCGAGCGTTTGCCGATCATGATGTGCGACCACCAGTCCAGGGACGAGCTGAACGGCTTCGAGCAGAACAGTCTGAACGGCAGCCTGCTGCATGGGCTCGCCGGCTGGGATGCGGTCATTCCCGAGAGCATGGCCAACTATATTCGCGGCGAGCGGAGCTTCCGGCTAGGCAGCAACCCGGCGAAGGAGACGCGGCTGTGGATGGTGGAAGGGATCGCCGGGGGCATCTCGCCATGGTTTCATCATATCGGGGCGGTTCACGAGGACCGGCGCCAGTTCAACAATGCGGTTCCGGTCATGCAGTGGCACGAACAGAATGACATGTATTTGTATAACCGGCAGCCTGTTGCGAATATCGGGGTCGTGTGGAGCCAGGACAATACCGAGTTTTACGGCCGTCACGACGCGAATGAGCGGGTCGCGCTTCCATGGCATGGAATAACCCGGGCATTGACCCGCAAGAGACTTCCGTTTGTACCGGTTCATGCCGATCATATCGCAAGGGATGCCGGCGGCCTCGATGTGTTAATTTTGCCCGACCTGGCGGTAATGACCGACTCGCAGTGCGAGGCGGTGCGCCAATTTGTGGAAGCGGGCGGCAGTCTGGTTTTTACCGGCGCCACCGCAACGCTTGACGAGTGGGGCGAGCCGCGCCAATCGTTTCCTCTCGAATCGGTTACAGGCATCCGGCATTTGAACGAGATCGCGGGGGCGGTCGGCAAGCAGCCGGCGGATTGGGCCTACTTTGATGCGCATAACTATTTCAGGCTGCCGGATGAAGGGCGGCATCCCGTATTGTACGGGTTTGAGGAAACGAACATTGTTCCGTTCGGCGGGCATATTCATCGTGTAGAACCGGCGGCGGGATCCGGGATGAAGGCGGTCGCTACGTATATCCCCGCATTTCCGATCTATCCGCCGGAATTCAGCTGGATGCGCGTGCCGCGAACTGATATCCCGGTGCTGCTGGCAGGGGAACATGCAGCGGGCGGACGCATTTGCTACTTTGCCGGTGATGTGGACCGCAGCTATGGCCGCACCCATCTGCCGGATTTGGGCGATCTGCTGGCCAATGCGGTGACATGGGCCGCCAACGGCCGTATTCTGCTTCGGGTCGAAGGGCCCGGCTATTTGGACTGCAAGCTGTACCGTCAGGAAGGGACATACATACTTCATTTGGTTAATCTAAGCGGAGCTAATCAAAGTCCCGGCTATGTGGAGGAGTATTTGCCGGTCGGGCCGATAACGGTATATGTCCGAACGGATGACCTGACTCCAGCGCAGGCGCGCTTGCTTGTAAGCGGTAAAGAACTGCAGCCCGAAGTGAAAGGAGGCTGGACTTCGATCCGGATTGAATCCGTGACCGATCATGAGTGTATCGTCTTGCAATAGAACGAATCATAAAATGCGGCTTCCGGCCGCGGAAGAAGCCCGTCGTAACGAAGCAGGACGGTGCAGGCGGGCTTCTTTCCACTTTTTTTAACAAATTGTTATGAAGCGCTTACATGCCTAAGGCGGGAAATCGTGTCTCCGGAATTTTGAAAAACGGCGAAAGCCGGAAACCTGCTATGGCGGCAAAACCTGAATAAGAGAGAAGCACTTCTACAGTTTTCCAACGCGTGCCAATCTCAAGCATGCCTTGGAAACTGCAAGGGGACGGTCTAACCCCGTTAGATGCGGCATTGATTCGGTCAAGGAAGGAACCTAACCTAAAATCGTATGAATATAGGGGGAGTTCTTTGTGATTTCGAAACGGCAATGGTCAAAAAAGTCAACTATTTGTACGGTCGCCGCCAGTTGTTTGCTGACCGCATTGGCGGGCGGCTGCTCCACTACCGGCGATGGCGGAAGTGCGGACAAAGGGGCTACCGGCGGCAAGCCTCTCGAGATTCAAATTTTCGGCGGTCTGTACAACGAGATGCCCGACATGAACAACCAGTTTTGGACGGAATATCAAAAACGGTTAAACGTCAAGCTGGACGCGAACTGGGTTCCGTCCGGAGACGTCATTACCAAGCTGGATCTCATTCTCGCTTCAGGCGATATTCCCGAGGTGATCGCATATCCGAATCAGGGGCTGACCGTTACGATGATCAACGCTATCCGCAGCGGGGCTTTCTGGGATTTGACGCCGTTCCTGGGCGATATGAGCCAATACCCGAACATTAAAAACAACACGCCGCCCAACTGGACGAAGTTCCTTTCTGTGGACGGCAAAATTTATGCATTGCCTCGGTCCAGATCGCTGATCGATAGTTCCATAAACATCCGCAAAGACTGGCTCGACAAGCTTGGTCTGGCGGTTCCGACGACGCTGGATGAGTACCGCAACGCCTTGAAGCAGATCGTAAACGGAGACCCGGACGGCAACGGCAAGAAGGATACGATGGGAATCGTCGGCACATCTGAAGGGGTGAGCACGTTCGAAGCGGCCTTTGGCGCCTTCACCCCTACCTACGACAGCGAAGGCGGGATGATCTGGCATGAGCTGACGAATCAATATACGGATTTGGTCGATTGGTTCAGACAGCTGTATCAGGACGGAAGCCTGCCGAAAGAATATATGACCATGAAGCGGACGCAAATGGAAGAAGCGATCGGCACCGGGCAAGCGGCGACGTACATCCGGAGCACGAGGTATCATTACGATTTTGAGGTACAGGCGAAAAAGGTGCAGCCCGAAGCGAAAATTATTGCTCTGCCTCCGCTGAAGGGGCCGGGAGGCTATGCCGCCGATTTATCGACCGGTGTGAACGGCGGTATTTTCATCTCGAAAAAGGTGCCAGAGGCGAAGCTCAAGCAAATGCTTCAATACTTTGAAGCGACGGCCTCGCAAGAGCTGACGGATTTTGGCTACAGCGGGATCGAGGGCGTACACTACAAGGTCGTTAACGGTGAAAAGGTACCGACCGAGCTATCCTTGAAGGAGGTTAACACAACGAGCCTCGGGGCGGCGGTGCTGGCCTATGTGAAATGGGGCAAGGTCGATAATCCGGGCGCTCCCAAAGAATACAACGAAGAAAAAAGAAAACAGGTAGCCGATTATGAAAAGCTCGGCGTGTATAACATTTTCACATGGCTTATTTCGGATACATGGGTCAAAACATGGCCGAAGTATACGAACGAATGGAAGTCGATGATGACGAAAGCGATCGTCGGGCAAATTTCGATGGATGAATATAAAGCCTATGTAGCCAAGCTGAACAATATGCCGGATATCAAACAAGCGTACAAAGAGTTTGCCAAAGCATACAGCTATTACAAATAAAAACGAAAAACGGAGGTAGATAGTATGGATGCAGCATGCTTGCAATACGGATTGACCGAGGAAGAACGCCGTACTTTTAACGAAACGGGCTATTTGATCGTCGAAAATGCGCTCGCACCCGAGCAGGTTGCGGCAATGACCCGGGAGGTCGACCGCATCTACGAGCAAAAACTAAACGAGGGCCACGACGCGAGTAAAGCGATGTTTTACACGGATTTCATCAAGGATCATCCGCTGTTTCTCGATCTCGTCGATTACGGAAAAATTTTGCCGAAGGTATGGGGAATTTTGGGCTGGAACATTTATATGTACCATACGCACATGATCGTCACGCCGCCGTCCGGCCAGGCCAAAAGCGATAAGTCGTTCGGATGGCATCAAGACAGCGGCAGAGCGAACCGCGAGATGGAATCTCCGCGCCCGCGCCTCTCGTTAAAAGTCGCTTATTTCTTGTCGGATCTGTCCGTACCGGACAGGGGCAATTTCTGGATCGTGCCGAACAGCCATCTGCAAGATACGATGCCGCTTTCCGCCGACGGTCAAGGTCAACCCGCAGGGGCGATCCCGGTCTGCGTCAAGCCCGGTACGGCCGTATTTTTCGACCGCCGGCTGTGGCATGCCGCCAGCCCGAACTGGTCGGACGTGACGCGCAAGGTGGTGTTCTATGGCTACGGCTATCGCTGGATACGCCGCAAGGACGACATGACAATGGTCGACCGTCTGCTGGAGCAAGCCGGGCCGATTCGCCGCCAAATGCTGGGTGACGGAACGAGCTGCAACGGCTACTACACCCCGACGGACGAGGATGTTCCATTGAGAGAATGGCTGAAGGAGCAAGGCTTGCCGGTGTAATCCTGGATTAACGGCAAGATGGCCCGAGAATGGCGCCGGAGCGAAGAAAGCTGTAAGCTGTTTGAGTAACCCCGCATCCTTCACTCCATACGCATTGCCGCATGAGCCGCAACAACCAAGCCTGGCGGAAAACCTTCCGCCGGGTTTTTCGTGCCCTTTAAGGTTTAAACGTCTGCACAAACCAATTGACGCCCAGAGGGCATGGGTCAAGGTTGTCGGGTTAAGTATTTTTTCAGAATGAACCAACCGGCGAGTAGACAACCCGCTCCGATAAGCAAAAACTTGGTATACTGCTCGACCAGATTGAAAACATACTGCCATTGCTCTCCGAATATATAGCCTATGCCGAAAAAGAAAAGCACCCATAAACCGGCGCCCGTGTAGGCATAGATTATTACGTTACGAAACGGAACGCGGATGATTCCGATGAAATATCCGATGAACTGTCTGATTCCGGGGACAAAGAAAATGAGCAGAAGCAGCTTGTCTCCATATTTGTCGTAATAACGCTTTGTTTTTTCGACTACAGTCGGCTTTAACAGGATGTATCTCCCGTACCGTTCAATCAGCGGCGTTCCCAGCCTATAGCCGAGGTAGTAAGTAACGGTTACTCCGATCATCGCCCCTGCCATCGCCAACATAATAGACGGTAACGTATCTAGCACACCTTGATAAGCCAAATAACCGGTATAGGTTAATGTGCTGTTTCCGGGAGGAATCGGCAAAGCGATAAAATCCAAAGGCAACCCGAGCAGCAGCACAAAGTATCCGTAATGTGCAAAAAGCTGTTCAACCACCTCTATCAGGTTCATATAAAGACCCCCGTAATCTGTGATTTTAAGCGCACTTGCTGTATAAGAAGAGTGGCGGAACCGCTGTCATGCAATGCCGCGCCTCGCGATGAATGCTGCTCGCGGTGCGAAACGTCATCCAGGTTTCTTTAGGCTGAAAAATAATTCGTCATTGCAACAACCAGCAAAGCGGTTCCGGCCCCGATGACTCCGCCGGCTATACAATCGGTCGGGTAGTGGTATCCCCAATAAACGCGGGAAAAGCCGACCAGTCCGGCAAGGGCAAGCAGGAACATAGCGATTCCGGGCGCCGCCGGGAACAGAAAAGGGATGACGAGTGCAAAGGCGGCAGTTGTATGACCGGATGGAAACGAGTAATCCTTAAGCGGAAACCTGCCCACTCTCGCATGCTTCATGATGTGAAACGGGCGGATTCTCCGCATCTTTCTTTTGATGATCACGGCAATGAAATGACTGATCGTCAACGCGGCCAAACTTTGCACGCCAACAGGTCTCCAATGATCCGGAGCAAGCCAAGCGGCCAATACGGCGCATACAATCGTAAATGTTGCGCCGCCCATATGTGTAATGATACCGAATAACCTGTCCAGTACAGAATTGCTTATCCTTTGATTGCACCAGACAAACAAGCTATGATCGACCTTCTTCAACCATTGCATGATTATCTTCCTCCATACGATTGCTTTTACGGTCGGTTGGCTTTTCCTCTAATTGGGCAACGGTCTGTTTAAGTTGCTTCCGATTTCGGATCCGGCGGACCAGCAGCCAGACTGCGGTGATGACGACGCCGGCTACCAGCAGTGTGATGCCAAGAGCCCGGTCAACCATATGTTCCGCCGCGCGTCCGTACATGTAGAATAAAATGCCTACAAGGTAAAATTTTACCGCTCGTCCGATGGCGGCATAGCCAAGCAGCTTCCATAACGGATAGTTCATGCATCCGGACATGATCGTGAATAGCTTGAACGGAATCGGAGTGAAAGATCCGATTAGGATGGCGCTCTCTCCGTGCCGCTGGAACAGCGAGGTGGCGGAATCCAGCCACTTCTTCTTCATGAATTTGCCGAGGACGAGATTTCCTGATGTTTTGCCGATGGCGTAGCCGATTGGCGTCCCGGCCAAACAACCGATGTAGCCAAGCGTAGCCAGCCAAATGGCGTTTTCGGGATTTAGAGCGCTCAAGGATACTTGTAGAAAAAAAGCTGGGATCGGGAAAATAATTGCATCAATCATGGCGTGAATAAATAATCCTGCTGAACCAAAGCTGCGTAAAAACTCCATTACTGCATCCATCAAACCGCTTGCCTCCTCCATAGTTCCGCCCCGTTTCGTTCACGGCTCAGCCTCTCTCCGTCAAGCAGCGGGTAGTCGAAGAGATAACCTTCGTACAACGTTTCAAATGCAGGGTGACGACGAATATCTTCCGGTGTTACCAGTGAGGACGGCCGGTCCCATAAAGAAAGTCCGGTGCTGCGCAATGCCTCCGCCACGAATTGGGAGCAGAAATAAGCATTTTTCTGTTCTATATCGAGATTCACTAGCACGCCTAACAACCCGATCAGGTTATACCGGTAAGCTTGCTGGTCATTCTGAAAAGATTGAATGATCCGAACCGCATTAGTGCGCTGCCGCTTCGAAACGTGCAAACGGAGAAGCTGGCAGCGGGTGCCGGGAAAATGCCGGAACGTGCCTTCGTATACATCTTCTTGGACAAAGCCTGCCGACCAAGGATTCGTCGCCTGCTTGCGGCCGAAGCTGAACAATTCGTTCAGTTCCGCGTCGAGCGCCAGAGAAGCGTGGTTGTAAGGAGCGGCTGTAAACTGTTTGATCAGCTTTGTGAACAAGGTGCCGGTATCGGTCAGCAGCACGTAGATGCTGTTCTCCGAATTTTGGTTTTTTATATATTCAATCATTTCGCTCACCTCATGATATTTGGTTGAATAATTCAGTCAATATATACCGATTTCTTAGCGTCCGCGCACCTGCACTTCCAGTTTCAGCCGGTTTCCCGTTGATTTCGTCCGGTACAAAACTGATTACACCAATTAATTTAACAGAAATGTGCAATATACTTACACTGTCCATGGTTTAGTTTTATACTGGACCTTGGTCTTGGTAGTGATTGCGAAACTATCCCGAACATAGAAGAAAAACGCCTTACGGCGTCCTTGGTGTAGGGTATACGTTTGTGTGCTTGCATTCGCATTCATGTCATCATCCGCTGATAAGGCGAGGCGATCGTTTGAGCGATATTTTGAATGGCCGGATCGGATTGGATGGAGGCGGAGTATACCATGTGGATGTGCCGGATCGGAAAGCGGGGACCGAGTTTCAGCAGCTGAAACGGAAACGGAGCATGGGATTCCAGCTGTAAAATATAGGAGGCAGGCAGCAGACTGTAGCCCATTCCGTTCGATACCATGCTCAGCAGCGCCCCAAGATCGTTAACCTCTTGAATGTCCCGAGGAAGATCGCCCCACAGGCTCGTCAAGATCGTATCCGCCAGCTTGCGCAGTGAAAACCGGGAATCGAACAATATAAACGGCTTGTGCAGCAGTCCTGCATTAGTAAAGCTTTCGCCGATCGTTTCGTCTTGTTTCGGCCCGAGTAAAAGCATTTCATCCTTAAAGATCGGAACCGAGATCAGCTCGGGCCGATTTTCCGTATGTGGCACAATCCCGATATCGATAGCTCCAACAGCTGCCAAATCGAGAATATAGTCGGTGAACTCCGAAATAATGTTACAGCGGAGCATCGGATAATTACGGTTCATTTCAAGTAAAATCGGCGTAACGAAGGAGGCGCATAACGGTCTGGAAATACCGATCGTCAATTTCCCGGGCTTTCTTTCTCCAGACGTATCGTCCGTGCTTTCTTCCCCTTCATAATGCTGGCCGAGCTTTTGCAGCAGCGTGATGCTTTCGTTCATTTCCTGCTTAATTTTGATCGCGCGTATTAGAAATAAGGCACCGAGCCGGTTTAATTCGATACCTTTCCAGTTTCGCTCCAGTAAATATACACCCAGCTCCTGCTCCAGCCTTTTTAACCTTGCAGTTAGCGTCGGTTGGGAAACATGAAGGATTTGTGACGCTTTGGAAATGCTCTTTTCCCGGGCTACCGTTATAAAAGCATGCAAATCGAACCAGTCCACTTCGCTTCACCCTCACTTTGCTATAACGTGCTTATGTCCATCTTATAATATGTTAGATAACCTAACAACATGATTCGAAAAAATGAAGCTTTTGATCTACGATTCACCTGTTTAACGACAAAATGGAACAAAATACTACGAAAAAAACCGATATAGAAATTTCCTATTACCTTTTTGCTGATTCGGGATGATAAAATATGTTACGTAATATGACATAAAAAGAAAAGGAGATGGAAGTTGTGGAGCTCATGCGAAAATCGATTCAACAATTGGCCCCTCTCATTCGAAAAAAAGAAATATCTCCTGTTGAATTGGTAAAACAATGTTTGCAAAGAATCGAGGAAACGGAACCGTCGATCAATGCCTATATTACGGTTATGGGAGACAAAGCGATGGACGATGCGGCGATAGCGGAGCAGGAAATTATGAATGGCGGTTACAAAGGCGCGCTTCACGGCATCCCTTACTCGGCCAAAGATTTGTTTGCGACCAGAGGAGTGAAGACGACCGCCGGCTCCCGTATATTAGCCGACTATGTCCCCGAATACGATGCGACGGCAGTACGGCGGTTGGCCGATGCCGGCGCTATTCTGGTCGGCAAAAACAATCTGCATGAATTCGCGTTCGGGGGAACCAACGAAAACGAGCATTTCGGACCGACTCGAAATCCTTGGAACCTGAACATGATACCCGGCGGATCGAGCGGCGGTTCCGGCGCGTCGGTAGCTGCATCGAGCTCTATCTTCTCGCTCGGCACCGATACGGGCGGATCGATCCGAATGCCGGCGGCCCTCTGCGGCGTCGTGGGCATCAAAGCCACCTATGGCAGGGTGAGCCGTCGCGGCGTGCTTCCGTTAAGCTCCTCGCTTGACCATGCCGGACCGTTAACGAAATCGGCCTGGGACGCGGCGGCCGTGCTCCAGGTCATTGCCGGCCGCGATCCGAATGATGCTTCTTCTTCGGATCGGGAGGTGCCGGATTACTTGGACGCGCTGAGCGAGACCGATACATTCCCGATGAAGGGGACAACGATCGGTATTTGTAAAGAGTATTATTTCGACGGGCTGGATGCCGATATCGAGCAGGCGATCCGGCAGTCGATAAGGCTGTTCGAAGAGCTGGGCGCCACGATTGTCGAGGTGAGCGTACCGTCATTGGCCGAAACGGTCCGACTGCAAGGACTCATTACGGTAGCGGAAGCCTATGCATATCATTCGGGCTATTTGAAGGAACGCCACGCCGAGTACGGCTCCAACATCCGTACAAGGCTCGAAATGGGACAGTATATACCGGCATGGGCATATGTGGAAGCCCAGCGCCTGCGGCAGCAGTATAAGAGAGAGTGGGCAGCCGTTTACAAGCGGATCGACCTTATGCTCGCACCGACGACGGCGATCCCGGCATTTGCGATTGGAGGCGAGACGATAACCCTTGGAGGCAAGGACGTGAATCCGCGGGATCTTGGCGTGTTGGGCAGAACGTCTCCCGGCAATTTCAACGGCTATCCTTCCATCTCCGTTCCATGCGGATTTACGTCGGCCGGTCTGCCGATCGGTTTGCAAATACAAGGCCGTCCGTTCGAGGAAGCGGCGGTGCTGCAAGCGGCGCATGTGTATGAGCAGGCGAGTATTCAGGCGGCGACAAGCAAGCTGGCAGTTTGATTGAATTGTAACATGGAGCAAGCACAAATGAAGAAAGGCGGGAGAGGAGCATGACCGACGTATTGAAAATCGAGAACCTGGTTACGGAGTTTGCCGCCAAGCAGGGGATGGTTGCGGCCGTCCGGGGCGTCTCGCTGAATGTGAAAAAAGGAAAAACGCTGGTCGTCTTAGGCGAGTCCGGCTCCGGAAAGAGCGTGATGCTGCGCTCGATTTTGCGGATCACGCCTCCCGGCGCCCGGCTTAGCGGGTCGATCCGGTTTAACGATGACGAGCTTCTGCAGAGCACGCAAAAGGAGATTCAGGCGATCCGGGGCAACAGAATTGCGATGATTTTCCAGGATTCGCTATCTGCGCTCGATCCTTTATACCGGGTTGGCGCACAGATTGAAGAAACGATACGGACGCATCAGAAGCTTCCGCGCAGCTCGGCTCGAAACCAGGTGGTCGAGCTTTTCGAGAAGGTCGGCATCCCTTCCCCCAAGGAGCGGTCGCGGGTATTTCCGCATGAGATGAGCGGCGGCATGAGACAGCGGGCGGTGATTGCCATGGCGCTGGCCTGCAAGCCTGATATTTTGCTGGCGGATGAGCCGACGACGGCATTGGATGTGACAATCCAGGCGCAAATTTTGAATTTGTTCAAGAAGATTCAGGCGGAATTCGGGATGTCGATTATTATGGTCACCCATGATATCGGTGTGGCCGCTGAAATGGCGGATGAAATTGCCGTCATGTACGCAGGGAAAATTGTGGAACACGGAGCGGCGGATCAAGTGTTATCGAATCCGGCGCATCCGTATACGAAAGGCTTGATGGCGGCAACACCGCGAAAAGGCCAGCGCGGCCGGTTGATGACGATTCCCGGGCAGCCTCCGCTCATCACGAAGATGCCGGCCGGCTGCGCCTTCGCCGAACGATGCCCTGAAGCGCATGCCTCCTGCAGCGATGGCACACCGGATCTCGTAGCCCTCCGGCAAGGGCACCAGGCTGCCTGCATTCATATGGAGCAGGGCGGCCGGACCGCCGTCCAAGCCGCTCAGCGAAAGTACGCCGGCACTCTCTGAACGTCCGGGTTGCCTGGGAGCTGCGCAGCCGTAAAACTCCGATTGCAATGGGCTCCTGTATGGCTGAACGGAGGCCGTCTGGCGGTTAGAGGTCGGAGCCAAGTGCCAGCGCCGGCGTTTCTCCGGACGATTCCGACCTCCGGCTGCATTTTCCCGATTTGAACGATGGCTGCTTGTACAACCGATCGGCAAAACAAACGATAAAAGGAGGTCGCATTCCATGCATCCCCGGACAAGCGGCGGCAATACTAACCGTTACATCAGTTTACTCATCGTTCTCATGCTTCTTTTGACAGCCTGCAGCAAAGCGAATACGACTTCGTCGGGCAAAACGAGCCAGCTCGTTATCGCCATGTCCGCTTCCAACATCCCGCTCCCCGACACGTCTCCGACCGAAGGCTTTGAAGGCTGGAGGTTCGTCGGATTTCAGCTGTATGACGGATTGACCAAGTGGAATCTGAAGCAGGGAGACAAACCTGCCGATGTAGGCCCGGGACTAGCCGAATCGTGGGAAGTTTCCAAAGAAGATCCGACGATCTGGACGTTCCATTTGCGTCAGGGCGTCACCTTCCACGACGGAACGCCGTTCAACGCGGATGCGGTCATTTACCAGCTTGACCGGGTGAAGAAGCAGGACTCGCCGCAATATAACGCACAGGCAGCCGCAGGCATCATCACCTATTTGAAGTATATCGATTCCTATAAAAAAGTGGACGATGCGACCATACAGATCAAAACGAAGGAACCTTACAGCTTCCTTCTGTACGACCTGGCCTTCATCGTATTTCCAAGTCCGCAATCCGTTAAAAAAAGCGGCGCCGATTATGCCAACCATCCTGTCGGAACCGGCCCGTTTCAATTCGTCAGTCTGAAGCAGGGGCAGGAGATGATTATGGAAAAGAACGACAAGTATTGGGGCGGCGCACCGAAGGTGGATCAAATCGTGCTGCGGCCGGTTCCGGATTCTTCTGCCCGCTTGGCGGCGCTGCAGTCCGGACAGGTGAACTGGGCGGAAATTCCTCCGCCGGAATCCGTCCATCAGCTTAAATCCGCCGGCTTCCAGGTACTACTCAACGATTATCCGCATATATGGCCTTACGTACTCAATGTGAAGGAAGGGCCGTGGGCCGATAAACGGGTTCGCCAGGCGGCCAACTATGCGATGGACCGCGACGGGCTGTCCCAATCGCTATTGAACGGCGTGGCCAAACCGGCATCACAGGTTTTGTATCCGGGTCATGCCTGGTATAACGATAAAGCGGTCAAATATACGTATGATCCGGAGAAAGCGAAGAAGCTGCTGGCCGAGGCGGGCTACCCGAACGGCTTCCAGACGACCTTCATCGTACCGACCAGCGGTTCGGGCAATATGTGGCCGCTGCCGATGAACGAGTTCATACAAAAAAATTTGAAGGCCGTCGGCATCGATGTGAAAATCGACGCGATCGAGTGGCAGACGCTGCTGACCCAAATCCGTAAAGGTTTTCCGGACGCGAAAACGGGGGCGTATAATATTTCGCTTGCCCCGGTCGCTCCATCGACGTTCGAACGTTTCTTTGCGACCAGTTCCTTCCTGCCGAACGGAAGCAACTACGGGCAATACTCGAATCCGAAGCTCGACGATTTGTTGGGCAAGGCGCGCCAGTCGTTTACGGAATCGGAAAGAGATGCGTATTTGAAAGAAGCGGGTGGTCTGCTGGCCGATGATTCGCCTTGGCTGTACGTCGTCTATGATTTGAATTTGCGCGTGCTCTCCCCGAATGTCAAAGGGTTCGTGCAGCCGCAATCCTGGTTCGCCGATTTAACGACCATCCATCTCGAGTAAGCGTATGCTTACGAAGCCAGTTTTGCTATGCAAAACTTAGCGTATGCTTACGAAGCCAGTTTTTGCTACGCAAAACTTAGCGTAAGCTTACGAAGCCAGTTTTGCTATGCAAAACTCTTAGGAGGGTTAACCAACCATGCTTCACTTTTTGTTAAGACGTGGGGCGCTAATCGTCCCGACCTTGTTCGGCGTCACGGTGATCGTGTTCCTGATGCTGCAGATCGTTCCGGGAGATCCGGTCAACAGCATCCTGCCGCCGGATGCGTCGCAGGTCGACCGGCAAAAAATAATCGAGCAATTAGGGCTGAACAAGCCGCTTTACATTCAATATTTCGACTGGCTGCTGCACGTCATGCATGGTGATTTCGGAAGATCGATCATCAAGCGGATAGCCGTAAACGAGCTGCTGTTCGAAGGCTTGCGGAATACGTTGATTTTATCGGCAGCCGCCGGCGTCCTGTCCTTCGGACTCAGTATAGTAATCGGGGTGTACAGCGCGTACAGGCCGAAATCGTGGATCGCTTCGCTGGCGAATATTATCGGCTTGACAGGTGTCACGATTCCGAATTTTTGGGCGGCGCTCATATTGGTCGGAGTGTTCTCGGTCATGCTGGGTTGGCTGCCGTCGTCAGGCATGAGCCGGATAGGCGGAGGCGATGCGCTTGATGTGATGTACCATCTGATTCTGCCATCCATTGCAGCCGGAATGACGACGCTCGGCATCATGACGCGAATGGTAAGGAGCACCGTATACGATATTTTGCAGCAGGATTTCGTTACTACGCTCAGAGCGAAAGGAGCGGGTTCGTATACGGTGCTGCTCCATGTGCTGAAAAACGGCGCGCCGACGATTTTGACCGTAGCCGGTTTGCAGTTCGGTTATTTGCTGGGAGGCTCGGTGCTGGTCGAAACCGTATTTTCATGGCCGGGTGTCGGCTCGTTGATTTACCAGGCGATCAGCCAGCGGGATTTTCCGGTCATCCAAGCGGGCGTTCTTGTTATCGCGGTTCTGTTTGTCTGCTTAAATCTGATCGTGGACATGATTCATGGGATGATCGATCCAAGGGTCAGGCATACGGCCTAGGGAGGTGACGCAAACGATGATCCAATCGAATACGGGCGCAGCCGCCAAAAAAACGTTATTCGTGATCAAACCAAGAGAAGAATCGCAGCTGCTCATGTTTTGGGAAGCCTTTTACCGCAACAAGGTTGCCTTTATTTCGCTTATCATTCTGCTGTTCATTATCGTGTCCAGCATCTTTGCGCCGATCATCGCTCCATATGATCCTTTGGCCGGCAAAGTGACGGATCGCCTGCTTCCGCTCGGTACGACCGGTCACTTTCTGGGAACGGACGAACAAGGGCGCGACATTTGGACGAGAATTTTATACGGCGGCCGGCTCAGCTTGTTTGCGGGAATTATGCCTGTGCTCATTGCGGCTTGCATCGGCGGGTTTCTGGGCGTGACGGCCGGTTACTTCGGCGGGTTGTTGAATACGCTCATTATGCGGACGCTCGACATCTTTTACTCGTTTCCGGCCGTGCTGCTGGCAGTAGGCATTTCCTCCGCGCTGGGCCAGGGGATCGATAATATCATCATCGCGATTTCGATCGTCTTCATCCCGCCGGTAGCGCGGATTGCCGAATCGGCTGTGAAGGGGGTGAGAACGGAGGAGTTCATCGAAGCGGCCAAATCGAGCGGGGCCGGCTCCTTTACGATTATCCGCTACCACATTGTGATGAATATTTTCAGTAAAGTGTTCGTTTACAGCACGACACAGATCAGCATCAGCCTCGTCCTCGCTTCCGGCCTAAGCTTCCTCGGGCTCGGGGTATCGCCACCGGCTGCCGAATGGGGCATTATGCTGAACAATCTGAAGCAGCAAATTTTCATCAATCCGATGGTTACGGTCATTCCCGGATTTTTCATCTTTCTTAGCGCGCTGACGATCAATCTGGTGTCCGACGGACTGAGGGATGCTTTGGAAGCGAAGAAATAAGCAAAGGAGTGTCGCCTAGTGGAACCGATCCTGGAAGTTGCAGCGTTAAGCAAATCGTTTCCGGTCAAAGGATTATGGGGAAAGGCTAAGGGAGAGGTGTCTGCGGTCAAGGAAGTTTCGTTCGCGCTGAAGGAGCAAGGGACGCTCGGCATCGTCGGGGAATCCGGCTGCGGCAAATCGACGCTGGCCCGCCTGATTTTGCGGCTGATCGAGCCCGACTTGGGCGAGGTGCGATTTCGGGGACAAAATATCGTAGGGCTGAAGGAAAACGAAATGCGGAAAATCCGGCAAAACATGCAAATGGTGTTCCAAAATCCGTACTCCTCGTTGAACCCGAAAATGACCATTTTGGATAATGTCGCCTTTAACCTGTGGGTGAACGGGGCATCGAAGCAGGAAGCGAGAAAACAGGCGCACAGCTATCTGGATGCGGTTGGCTTGCCCAAGTCGTATGCCGGACGGTACCCGCACAGCTTGAGCGGCGGACAGCGGCAGCGGGTGGCGATCGCGCGGGCGCTTATTGTCGAGCCGGACATTTTGATCGCCGACGAGGCGGTGTCAGCGCTTGATAAATCGGTGCAGGCGCAGGTGTTAAACCTGTTCCAGGATTTGAAAAAGCAATTTTCGCTGTCGCTCCTGTTTATATCCCACGATCTGAATGTCGTCGAGTATATGAGCGACGAGGTCATGGTCATGTACCTCGGTACGGTGGTGGAGAAAGGGCCTGCGGACCGGCTGTATTCGAACCCGTACCATCCGTATACGCAAGCTTTATTGAACTCGGCTCCTTCGATGGAGGTCGGCGTCACGACGCTGAACAAGCACACCCCGATTGCGGGGGAGCTGCCGAGTCCGCTTCACCCTCCGTCCGGCTGCCGCTTCCGCACACGCTGCAAATTTGCCGAGGAACGCTGCACGCACAACGTACCGCGGACAACCGAGGTCGGACAGGGGCATCAGGTCGCCTGCCTATTGTACGAAACCGGCCATGAGGCCCGGGTCGTTTCATAAATTTTAATTATCGGGAGGTAATGAAGGATGAACCAACATTTGGATCCACGGGAATCCGCATTGATTATCGTTGACGTGCAAAATGATTTTTGCCATGAGGAAGGGGCTTGCGCCTCAATGGGCAGAGATGTTTCGGGGGCCCAGGCGATTGTTCCGGCTATCGAAGCATTAATAGGCGAGGCAAGACGGCAGGACATCCCGGTCGTGTTTATCCAGATGACGCAGTCGGAGCATACCGTATCCGAGGCATGGGCAAAGCGTCCGCGCCCTTCGGGACATACGGACCCGCTCGCCATATGCCGGAAGGGCAGCTGGGGGGCTGAATTTTACAAGCTCGTTCCGCAGCCCGGAGACATCATCGTCGAAAAGCACCGGTACAGCGCATTTATCGGGACGGAGCTGGACATGATTCTCGGCAATTTGAACCGCAAATCGCTCATCATTACCGGCGTGGCGACCAACGTCTGCGTAGAATCGACGGCCCGGGACGGATTTATGCTCGATTATCATGTTACGGTAGTCAAGGACGGCTCCGCCGGCTACAGCCAGGAGCTGCATGAATCGACTTTCCAAAACATCGAGGCCTGCTTCGGGCTCGCGCTTCACTCCTCCGAGGTGCTCGAGTATTGGGCCGCTGCAGCCAAGCTGCCGGCCTAACCGTGCCGGGCGATAGGCGCCCACGCTTGTTTGGGAGACGGGTGTGTATCTTACGGACGCGAGAGCCGTTATCCGATTACGACTTTATCGGGTTAAGACCCCCACCTCTAAGGTGGGCCTTGAATCAGATGGGGTAGAGTCCCCATCTGATTCCCCATTTTAATATCGAAAGGATGCTGTGAATCTTATGAATCTTATGGAGCCTATGGAAGCCGAAACGTTGAAACGGTTAACGGAACAATGGAACGGACGCACGCTTTATCCGGAGCTGGAAGGCTGTTTTGCCCAATATGCGAAGGACTTGCACACGATGATGGACGGTGTCTTGAAAGCATCCCGCAGCTTTCCGCTGGATTTGGAGCCTGCACCGATCTTTACGCCGGAGGTCCGATAAGATGGAGATGACAGAGTGGCTTACGATAGCCGAAGCAGGGCGGCAGATCCGAAGCAGGCAGCTGTCCCCCGTCGAGCTGTTCCGCTATTGTATGGAACGGATTCACAGGTACGAAGCGAAGCTCAATACGTTCATTACCGTTCTGGAGGATGCCGCGCAAAAGCAGGCCGAGCAGGCGGAGCGGGATATAATGGCCGGCAATTACAGGGGACCGCTGCATGGCATTCCGATATCGCTGAAAGATATTATCGCATATGCCGGTTGTCCCATGACGAACGGCTCCAGAATCGCCCCGGAATATACGCCGACCGCTCATGCGACCGTTGCGCAAAAATTGGTCGATGCCGGAACCGTCATGATGGGAAAGGCCCATTTGAACGAATACGCGTTTAAAGCGCCTCACCCCCATTACGGCTGGACCCGAAATCCGTGGGACACGGAATCGATTCCCGGCGGCTCCAGCTCGGGATCGGGGTCTGCGGTGCAGGCGGCGCTCGTACTGTGTTCGATCGGTACGGATACCGGCGGCTCAATCCGCAACCCGGCGAGCTACTGCGGCGTCGTCGGCTTGAAGCCGACCTATGGTCTTGTAAGCCGATACGGCGTCAGCCCGTTATCATGGACGCTCGACCATATCGGCCCCTTGACGCGAACTTGCGAGGACGCCGCGCTGATGCTCGGCGCGATGGCCGGGTATGACGAGAACGACGATGGCTCCTGCGCCGCCCCGAATTGGAGCGAGTCGTCATTCGTCAAAACGGATTCCTTGCGGGGCAAAAAAATCGGCGTTCCGTCCAGTTACTTCTACGACAATTTGGCGCCGGACGTCGAAGCTGCAGTCCGCCGGGCATTAAACGATTTGGAGACATTGGGTGCGGAACTGATTCCGGTTGCGATCGAGTCGATGGATGAGCTGCTGGGCGCCCACAGGATTATATTAAACACAGAGGCTTACGCTTACCATCACAACAATCTGCAAGAGCAGCCCGAAGGCTATGGGCCGAAGCTGCGGCTGTCGTTTGAATTGGGTCAATATTTTACGGCGGAAGCATACATAGGAGCACAGAGACTGAGAACCCGTATGCGCGACCAATTCAGCGGCATTTTCGCCAAGGTGGATGCGCTCGTCACTCCGACGACGCCTACCGCAGCGAAAAAAATCAAGCAGTACGAAAATGAGACGTCGCTTGCCATGCAGAGCATGACCTCGACGGCGAACTTTCTGGGGCTGCCTGCTTTGTCGCTCCCATGCGGGTTTACATCGGAGGGCTTGCCGGTCGGCCTGCAGCTGATGGGGCGGCCGTTCGGCGAAGGGGACATTCTGACGATCGGACATTGTTACGAGCAGTATGCCGCCTTGTACAAGAAGCTGCCCGATGAAACGCATTGGGTCGCGTAGACCGGGTAAACCGATCAAACCGGACAGTGTAATGACGAAGAGGCTGTCCCAAAGATCATTTTTGGATTTTCATCCCCCCACTCTGATATGAATTTGCATGTAAAAGCCGCTTCCATCCCCACTTATGTAGTGGCATGGAGGCGGCTTTGCATTTTTTGGGGACCGTATCACCAGTTGATACCGTGGCGGAGAACGCGTCCAAGGATGAGTAGACAGTACAGACGATTGTTAAAAAGCTTCATCCGGGCCGAGGGGGTAGCGATGTACTTGAATCGGCTAACCGCAGCGCAAGCGGTAATCGGGATCAAACGACTTCATTTGTTCAGCAGCACAGATTTTCACGGTCGACTTGCGAAATAATTTAGGAGGTGCGCCAATTCGGTCGCCGCTTTTATTTAGTATGATGAAAACAGAAGAAGGCGCTTCATAACAACTGAATAAAGGTGGAAACGAATATGACATTAAGCGGCAAAAGGCAACGCGGAATTATCGATTGCGACGTACATCCTTACCCGGCTCATCTGGACGAGATCCGGCATTATTTGCGGGAGCCCTGGAAAAGCAGGTATAAAGGCGGCGGCCGGGGCATGTACGATAACCCGGTCAATAACGGAAGGATGGATGCCAGAACCCCGAGCGGAGGACCTGCAGGCTCCGATCCGGCTTATTTAAGGGAACATCATATCGATCTGTACGGGATCGAGCGGGCGATTTTGCTGCCCCGCGCCTTTTGCAATCTGTATCCCGATCCGGATTTCGCCACGGCCGTAGCTGCGGCATTCAACGATTGGCTTGCCGACAACTGGCTTGACCGTAACAACGAGGATAGCTTGTTTAAGGGCTCGATTACGATCGCTCATCAGGATCCGGCGGCTGCGGCCAAAGAAATCGAGCGATGGGCCGGGCATCCGCATTTCGTACAGGTCATGACCGATTCGGGGGCGAGAGCGCCATTCGGGCAGCGCCAATATTATCCGATTTACGAAGCGTGCGCGAAGCATGGCTTTCCCTTGGCGATCCATCCGGGCACGGACGGCGTCGGGATCAACATCCAGGCGACCCCCGGCTATCCGACCCATTTTATCGAATGGCATACGCTGCTGTGCACCAGCTTTATGTCGCATCTGGTCAGCTTTCTCACCGAAGGCGTCTTTGAACGGTTTCCCGAATTCAGGGTTGTGCTTGTCGAGGGCGGCGTTTCGTGGCTGCCGGGATTGATGTGGCGGCTGGATCAAAACTACAAGGCGCTGCGTTACGAAGTCCCGTGGCTGAAAAAGCTGCCGAGCGCTTATTTGAACGACCACGTGCGATTCGCTTCTCAGCCAATCGAACGTCCGAGCAACGACCAGCATTTGCTGCAAATTATGGAGATGATCGACGCCAAAACCATTCTGATGTTTGCGAGCGATTACCCGCATTTCGACTTCGACTCGCCCAAATATGCGTTTCCGAAGCTGCCCGAGGAGCTGCATCAGCGAATATTTAATGAAAATGCGCGTTCATTTTACAACTTATAAAAGGGAAGGATACCGGTTATGGGCAGACATGTGATTGCGAAAGCTGCGGAAATGCCAAAGGGCGCCAGAAAAATCGTTCAGCTCGAAGGGAGGTCGGTCGGCGTATTCAATGTGCATGGCAGCTACTATGCGATGAAAAATAGTTGCCCGCATCAAAACGCTCCGCTGTGCGTCGGCACAGTGACGGGGATGACCATGCCCTGCGAGCCGGGGCAGTACGTGTACGGCCGCGAGGGCGAAATCGTCCGATGCCCGTGGCATGGCTGGGAATTTGACATTACGTCCGGCAAATCGATTTTCGACCCTCATCAGTGTTATGTCAAAACATATGAGGTTGCGGTTGAAGCGGTTGAAACCGTAGCGGAGCCGGAGCCGCCGAGCGTCGAAACGTACCCCGTGAAGGTGGAGTCCGGCTGGGTTGTCGTTTATATATAAGCGATGTAAGCGCAAATGCGGGGCTGTGCCGGAAGCCGCGGTTGTTTTTTCAGCCCCTCGCTCTGAATGAATTTGGATGTGCAAAGCCGCCGCCATCCCCACTTATAGTGGCGTTGGCGGCGGCTTTGCACATTATGGGGGACTGTTTCAAAGGTCGATACCCATTTGGACCGCGCCCTTATGCCCGGGGCTATCCGCTTATTTTCAACCGTTTACAGATGAGCAGAAATTTGTAAACAAGCGCATCGTTAAATTTTTTCGGGTCCAGCTCGATGGTCTCGGACAGTTTCTCCAGCCGGTAAAGCAGCGTATTACGGTGCAGATGAAGCTTGTCGGCGGCTTCCTTCGTGTTCAGGTTCGATTCCAGGAATACTTCCAACGTCTCCTCCATCTCCGGATTCAAATGCTGTATAAATTCATAATGGCTGGTGAACTGCTCCCTGAGCTCTGCGGGGATGCTGTCGATCAGACTGATCAGCCCCCAATCGTCGATGTGGGCGCAGCGCGTGTCTTTATCGAGCTTCATCAGCAACCGCATGCTTTGCAGCGCTTGAAAGTAGGAGGTGCGCAAGCCTTTCATCCCGGCTTCCCGCCTGCCGATGCCGATATAAGCCTGCAATCCCGACAGCGCCAGGCTGCAGTGCAGCTGCTCGGCCAGCTTGCGCTCGGCATACGGATGGATGCCTTTCACATGAGCGCATAAAAACAGCAGACGTTCGCCCGTGAAGGAAACGATGGTATCCTGCTCCGTTTCCAGCTTGATTTTGCCGATAGCCTTTCGTTTCAATTCGTCGGTCCGGGGCTGCGAGACGATCTCATGAATGTGGATCAAAAATACGGTCCGCTGCTGGGCTGGATTGATATCGAGAGAAAGCGCCAGCTTCCCGAGCTTCTCCGGATCGAAATGATACGGATTGATCAAATCGGCCACGAACGAATCGACCGCTTCCTGTTTATAATTGAGGACCGCCTGCACGGCCAGCTGTCCCAAGGTCGCTTCGAGACTGATTTTCAATACTCGCAGCAGCTGATGCTTGAGCTGCGCGTTGTCGGCTATGCCATCCATGCCGATTGCCCCGACGACATGCCCTTCGTGCTCGACGAGCAAAAACAGCCGGTCGGGCGCTACCCGGTCCTCGCCGGCGGCAAGCGCTGTAACAGCGCTTTCATGAACCCGGTTGTGCTGATCCGGGCAGGGCGATGCGACGATGAGTCCTGTTTCGTCCGTTATGTAAGTCCTGCTGTCAATGGATGCTGAGAATTGATTAAGAAAAGGAGAAGCAATTTGGGCCGTCAATTTCATAACGCTCCATCAACCTCCAACGGGATCGTCTATTGACTATAATCGCGGGTCGATTATAATTAGTAACAAAAACGTTTTTGGAACCACTTTATTATAACACATATATATGAATCAACAAGATGGAGATGAGAAAATGTCTATACGGGAAATCGCGCAAAAGGCAGGCGTGTCCGTCTCGACCGTATCGCGGGCGTTGAACGGCTATTCGGATGTCAGCATGGAAACGAGAAAGCGGGTCATGGAGGTGGCCCGGGAGTTCAATTATTTTCCGAATGCGATAGCCCGCGGATTGGTGCTGCGGAAAACGCATATGATCGGCCTGTTTTTCGGCGACCGGATCAATTCCGGCTTCGATGACCCGATGTACCAGGAAGTTATTTCGGCCATTCGCATCGAGGCCGGGAAATCGGGTAGGGACCTGCTTATTTTCGCCAATTCAAACAAGGAATTGTCGACCTACACCTCGCTCAGCAAAGAACGCGGCGTCGACGGCGTGTTTCTGATCCTGAACCGGGAGGAGAAGCTGAAGAAGGATCAGATCCGCGAGCTGGAGAAATCGGGCATTCCTTGCGTGAGCATCAATTTTCAACTGCAGGGCGACCGCTGCACCTATGTCGAGTCCAACAACTACCAAGGCACGAAGGATGCCGTCACCCATTTAATCCGGCTCGGGCATAAGCGGATCGCATTCATCGGCGGGGACATCTACGGGAAAGCCGGAGTCGACCGGTTGAACGGATATAAGGATGCGCTGCTGGAGGCCGGACTTGCGTACGACGAGCGGCTGGTCGAATTTTGCTACTTCACGAACAAAGGGGCGCGGGATGCGGCGATCAAGCTCCAGGAGCGGGCGGATAATATTACGGGAATATTCGTAGCGAGCGACCGAATGGCCGTGATCGTGATCGATACGCTGCGGGAACGAGGCTTGTTCGTGCCGTCGGACATCTCGGTCGTCGGCTTCGACGATATCGCGGTGGCGGAAAGGTCGAATCCGGCGCTGACGACCGTTAGGCAGCAAAGATACGAGATGGGAAGGCTCGCGACGGAATTTTTAAACCGGATGATCGACGATCCGGACTGCAGGCCGGAGCCGACAACGCTGCAATGCGAGCTCGTCATCCGCAATTCCACAGCCAGCATCCGGGTTTGATCCGGACGCCGGCTTTTATTTTGATTCATTACAAAAACGTTTTTGTGCAGCGGAACAAAATGTTGTCGGCGGTTGCGCCAATTTTTAGTTCATATTTCTAATGTATTGAAAAAGCAAAAGTTGTTTAATGAAGTTGCAAGCAAACAGAAGGCTTTATAAAGCAGGCGAAAGGGTGGTCGAATGAAAGGTGCGGCTTATAAATGCAAGCGATTTCATATTAAAAGGAGGGGAACGGAATGAACAAACGAGCTATGGCTTTATGTGCGTCGATTGTTATGCTCTTGACCGCATGCAGCTCGACGCCTGCGGCTACGTCCACGACGAATTCGGGCGATAAGCAGCAGCCTGCCGAGGCAAAGGCCGATCCGAATAAAAAGGTGACGATCAAGTATTCTTTTTGGGGAGATACCGATACGAAAAATTTGCATATCGCGGTCATCGACGAATTTATGAAGCGGAATCCGAACATTACGGTCGAGCCGGTCTATATTCCCGCCGATTATTTGACGAAAATTCAAACCTCGTTTACGGGCGGCACCCAGCCGGACCTGATTAATTTTACGGCCAACGACCTGATCTCCTTCGCCGCATCCGGCGTGCTGGAGCCGCAGACGAAATGGATCAAGCAGGAGTGGGATAAGGAAAATTTCGGCGACATTTTCGAACGGCTGATGAAAGCGCTGGAATATAACGGCGAGCAGTGGGCGCTTCCGAGAAACTCGGCGGGCCGGACGCTGTTTTACAACAAGCGGATTTTTGACGAAGCCGGCGTCAAATATCCGGACAGCTCGTGGACATGGGATACGCTGATCGAGCAGGGAAAGAAGCTGACGAACAACAGCACCGATCCGAACAAGAAAATATATGCGATCGGCTTTCAGGGCGAAGTCTCCGACATCAGCGCCAGCTACATATGGCAGGCCGGGGGCGACTATTTGAGCCCGGACGGAAAAAAGTTCATTTTCAATTCCAATGAAAGCAAGCAGGCGCTGAAATATTTGCACGACCTGATTTATGTGCATAAAATAGCGCCGAATCCGAGCAATTATACGAACGCGGTGCCGTCGGCGATGTTTTTGAATGAGAAGGTCGCGATGCACTACGACGCGGGTTCGTTTATCGCAACGATGCAAAAGGCGAAATTCCCATGGGATATCGCGCTGTTCCCCGAAGGACCCAAAGGGCGCGACGGAGCGCTGTCTCCGACCGGACTGGCGATCCCGAAAGCGAGCAAGAACAAGGAAGCGGCCTGGCAGCTGGCCAAATTCATCAACGGCCCCGTCGGACAGGAAATATTGATCAGCACCGGATTTTCCGCCCCGGTACGCAAATCGATTCTGAACGACGAGAAAAAATATTTGCCGCCCGATAAGTTTAAGGTGAATCGCAAGGTTGCGCTGGAGGCATATACGGATCATGCTCGGGTCAAACCGAACCATCCGGCCTGGGTGCAGATGGATACGATCATCAAAAAATATTTGGGCCTCTATTTCCTTGATCCGAACGGGAAGCTGGACGATGCGATGAAGCAAATCGACAATGAGGTCAATCCTGTATTGGCGAAATAACGAATAGGCATAAAACGACTACGGATGCCCGGGAGGTGCAGCATGGCGAGGAGATTTTGGTTAGGCGATACGATGGTGGCGTATTATTTTTTGCTGCCGGCAGTGATCGGTTTTGCGATCTTTACCGCCATCCCTTTGATAGCTTCCCTCTGTATTTCGTTCTACGACTGGAATACGCTGTCCGATCCGAAATATATCGGCTTGGGAAACTATTTGAAAATTTTTACGAACGATCCGATCTTCATGACGGCATTAAAAAACACGTTCTGGTATGCGGTCGGCGTCGTCCCCTTCAGCATTGCGCTGGGCTTGGGGGCGGCGCTGCTGCTCAACCAGCAAATCATCGGCATCGCGTTCTGGAGAACGATCTATTTCATGCCGGTCATGACTTCGACAGTCGCAATTTCGCTCGTCTGGAAATGGCTGTATAACCCGGAGGTCGGCTTGATCAACGTCCTGCTGCGGGAAATCGGGGTGCAGGAGCCCCCGACATGGCTGACCAGCGTGACCTGGGCGCTGCCCTCGATCATTATCGTCACAATCTGGAAAACGATCGGCTACAACATGGTCATCTTTTTGGCGGGGCTGCAAAATATAGCGAAAGATTTGTACGAGGCGGCCGAAATCGACGGCTCCGGCAAATGGAACGGGTTCTGGTATATTACGCTCCCATTGCTGCGGCCGACGACGTTCTTTATTACAGTCATCTCGGTCATCCACTCGTTCCAGGTGTTCGGCTATGCGCTCGTCATGACCGAGGGCGGACCGGGCGTCGCGACCAACACGCTAGTGCTGTACATTTATCAGCAGGGCTTTAAATTTTTCAATATGGGCTACGCTTCGGCTATTGCCTGGGTGCTGTTCATCATTCTTCTGGTGTTCACGCTGATCCAAACCTATGTCAATCATAGAAGGGAGGCGGCGAACGCATGAACGCCGATCTGTCTGCGACCGGAGTTGTCGCCAGCGGCTTGAAGAAGTCGAGCATGGAGCGGATTACGCATTTCATTACGTATGTCATCCTCCTTTTTTTCTCGGGAATAATGGTGCTGCCGTTTATTTGGATGGTCTCGTCATCGCTGAAAAATTTGGAGGAAGTTTCGGAAATCCCGATCCGCTGGATACCGGAAACGTTCCGTTTCCATAATTATGTCGAAGTGTTTCAAAGCATCCCGATGGCCCGGTTTATGTTCAACTCGCTGTTCGTTTCGGTCTCGGTCATGATCCTGTCGCTGTTCGTTTCCTCGATGGCGGCCTACGCGTTCGCCAGAATGGATTTTAAAGGGAAAAATATATTGTTTATGTCGTTCTTAACGACGTTAATGATCCCGCAGCAGGTAACGATGATTCCGAACTTCCTGATTATGAAATATTTGGGCTGGCTCAATTCGTACAGCGCGTTAATTTTTCCCAGCGTGTTTACGGCGTTCGGCGTCTTTATGCTGCGGCAGTTTTTTCTGTCGATTCCGAAGGAGCTGGAGGAGGCTGCGAGAATTGACGGGTGCAGCCGCTTCCGCATTTATTGGAACATTATGATTCCGTTGGCGCAGCCGGCGTTTGTGACGTTAGGCATTTTCATTTTCCTCGGCGAATGGAACTCCTTTCTGTGGCCGCTGATCGTGATCGATTCCATCGAGTTTCAGCCGATCCAGGTCGGGCTTCGTTCCTTTCAAGGCGAGTTCATGACACATTGGCACTTGATGATGGCCGGGGCGTTTATTGCCGAAGCGCCGGTTCTGATCTTTTATATGTTTTGTCAAAAATATATTATCCAAGGTATCGCGACTTCCGGCATTAAAGGATAGCTGCTGTCGAATACCGCTACTTCATTCGGGAGGTTAGGGAAATGAAAATTACTGGACTGGAAGCGATTATTTTATATTCGGAAGTGAAAAATCCGGTTAAGGACGCGCTGCACACGTATGATGCGGGTACGACGGTCGTGACCAAGCTGCTTACCGACGAGGGGATTACGGGCTATGCCTCGAGCTATTTCGGCCGGGGCAAAGCGACGGCCTCCGTGCTAAAGGTGCTGCTGGAGCAGGAATTGGCGCCGCAGCTGATCGGCGAAGATCCGTTGTTTACGAAGCGCATCCGCAAAAAATTGTGGGGTGTCGCGGACTATCACGGCGTCGAAGGCTTGGCGCATTTCGGCATTTCGGCAATCGACATTGCGCTGTGGGATATCGTGGGCAAATCGGTCGGGCTGCCGGTGGCCAAAGTTTTGGGCGGCGTCCGCGATCGGGTACCCGCTTATGCGATGGCCGGGTGGTATTTTGACACGGAGAAGGAATATATCGAGAAATGCATCGCGACCGCGGAGGAAGGGTTTAAGGCGATCAAGCTGAAGGTCGGCCGCTATTCGCTGGAAAACGACGTTCAGCGCATTAAAGCGGCGCAGCGGGAGCTGGGCGAGCATTTCACCTTTCTGGTGGACGCGAACCAGGGGTTTGATGAAAGGGAAGCGATTCGCCGGGGGAGAGCGTACGAGCAGCTTGGCATCCGCTGGCTGGAGGAGCCGCTCATTCCGCAGCAGAAAGAAAATCACGCGCGGCTCGTGCAGGCGCTCGATATCCCGATTGCGATCGGCGAAAATTATTATGCCAAGCATCAATTTTACGATGCGGTGCAGGCCGGAGCGGCGTCCATTTACCAGCTGGACAACCGCAGAGCGGGCGGGCCGACGGAATGGATGGAAATCGGTGCTATAACCGATGCGGCCGGCCTTCAGCTGGCCAGCCACGGCGGCGGTCCGGCCAACGTGAATATGCTCTGCGCCATTCCGAATGCGATCTTCCTGGAGACAGGCAGCCTGAAGAAAGAAAACCATATGCTGAAAACGCAGTTGACCATGGTCGACGGGGAAGTGCTGCTGCCGGATACGCCCGGAATGGGTACCGATGTGAATGAAGATTATATTCGGGCGCACCGGGTAGACGGATAGCTCCCGGAAATAAAGAATGCCTAGACGCGTGGTGAATAAATCGCGAAGAGGGCGGAATCGTTCTGGAGAAGCGTAAGTGAAACGCCTTTGTCCCCGGATTTCTACCGCTAGCGCGGTATACATTCAAGAAATCCGGGGACAACAGCGATCGGAGGAATATTGGATGTGAGGCTGTCGATGAACCGGGATAAAGGCTTTGGAAAATAAGCTTCAGAGTCATCCCCAACGCCTGTTTCCGCAGTTCGTCGACAACTTCCGGGGTATTCCTATTTGCCGGGATGCGGTAAAATGGAAACAGGCATGTACTTGGATGAGGGGAGATGAAAGCGATGTCAAATCGCGCAGTTGCGGCCGTTGGGAACCTGATCGGCGGACAATGGGAAGCCGGAAGGGGGACGTTCCCGGTCTATAACAAATTTACGGGCGATGTGATCGCCGAGGTCGGCAAAGCGTCCAGAGAGGATGTGGAACGTGCGGTTTCCAACGCGTGGGACACGTTCCGAAAAGAACGCCTGACGCCTCAGCAGAGGTACGACATTTTATCGCGGGCGGCGGAGCTGTTCATGGAACGCAAGGAGGAGCTGGCACTGACGATTGTCCGCGAAGGCGGGAAGGTGTTGAAGGATGCGCGGATGGAGGTGGAACGCGGCATACAGACCTTCATCGCGTCGGCGGAGGAGGCCAAGCGATTGCACGGCAGCGAGGTGCCGATCCAAGGTCAGCCGGGAAGTGGCGACAAACTCGCTTTTACGATTCGCGTTCCTTTGGGCGTCATTTGCGCGATTACGCCGTTTAACTTTCCGTTCAATCTGGTCGCACATAAAATAGCCCCGGCGATTGCCGCCGGCAACGCGGTTGTACTGAAGCCGGCCGGCGTAACGCCGCAAACCGCAGCCCATATGGCTAATATTTTGCTTGAAGCCGGGCTTCCGCCCGGCTTTCTGAACGTCGTGAACGGACCGGGCAGAGAAATCGGGCAATATTTGCTCGGCGACCCGCGCATCGCGATGTATACGTTCACCGGCAGCTCGGAGGTGGGCAAGCAGATCAAGGCCGGCTCGGGTGTGCGTCCGGTGACGCTGGAGCTCGGCAGCAATTCGCCGAACATCGTTCACATGGATGCCCCGGATTTAGCCAAGGCGGCACAGCTGTGCGTGACGCGCGGGTTCTCGAATGCAGGTCAGGCGTGCATTTCCGTGCAGCGCATTTATGTGCACCGCGACGTCTATCCCGCCTTTCTCGAGATGGCGGTTGAAGCGGCTTCCAAGCTGAACGTCGGCAACCCCGAATCCGAACGGACGGATATCGGTCCGATGATTTCGGAGAAGGAAGCGGAACGGGCGGAAGCCTGGGTGCGGGAAGCCGTCGAAGGAGGCGCGGCCGTCGCATGCGGCGGCTCGCGGAACGGGGCGGTGCTGCAGCCGACCATCATAACCGGGGCGACATCGGACATGAAGGTGATGTGCCAGGAGGTGTTCGCCCCCATCGTCTGCATCGTACCTTACGAGGACTTCGACGAAGCGCTGCGGGCCGCCAATGATTCTGATTACGGACTGCAGGCCGGCTTGTTCACGTCCAGCCTGCAGCTGGCGCTGCGGGCGGCCCGGGAGCTGGAATTCGGCGGGGTCATTATCAACGACGTATCGACATTCAGGGCGGACATTATGCCGTACGGCGGGGTCAAGGACAGCGGCTACGGCAAGGAGGGCCCCAAATATGCGGTGGAGGAAATGACGAGCGAAAAGCTGGTCGTTATCGATATATAACGAATTTGTATCGAGAGGATGTATGCAGATGAGAAATACGTGGGAATATTTTCCATCAGGAACGATTATGTTCGGAAACGGCGCCATCCAGAAGCTCGGGCAGGTCGTCAGCCGCATGAATGCGCATCGCGTGCTGCTCATTACCGATAAAGGAATCGCCCGTTCCGGCATTCTCCAAACCGTGACCGGCCTGCTGGAGCAATCCGGCCGGCATGTTCAAGTGTTTGACGGCACGATACCGGAGCCGCCGGTTTCCCTGGTGCAGGAATGCTATGAGGCCGCTCGCGCCGGAGAGAGCCCCGATGTCATCATCGGTCTTGGCGGCGGCAGCAGCATCGATATGGCGAAAATCGTCGCTCTGCTCATGAAGCATGGAGGCAAGCCGCAGGATTACTTCGGCGAGCATTCGATTCCCGGCCCGATCCTGCCGCTGATTGCCATACCGACGACGGCGGGCACCGGCTCGGAGGTCACATCGGTCGCCGTAGTGAACGATACGGAGCACAGCATCAAGGTCGGCATATCCAACAATTATTTGCGTCCCCAGGTCGCGCTGCTCGATCCCGAGCTGACCATCGAGCTGCCGCCTTACGTAACGGCCTGCTCCGGCATCGATGCGCTGGCGCATGCGGTGGAGGCGTACCTGGCCAAGGACTATGCCTACATTCAGGCCGAAGGCGAGCTATTGTTTCAGGGCGCGGCGCCGATCAGCGATACGCTTGCCCTGGAAGCGATCGAGCGCATATCCGGCAGTCTGATCGCCGCCGTGCAGCAGGGCTCGAACATGGAGGCGCGGTCCCATATGCTGCTCGGCAGCCTGATGGCGGGACTCGCTTTCTCCAACGCAGGCACGGCGGCGGCCCACGCGCTGGCTTATCCGATCGGCGGCTTAACGAAATCGCCGCACGGCGAAGTGACGGGGCTGCTGCTGCCGTATGTAATCGAATATAATGCGATGGCGGCAGGCGCCGCCAAAATGCACAAGTTCGCGCAGGCGCTCGGACTGCATACGTCCGCGCTCAACGCGGCGGAAACGGCGCAGGAGGCTGTCGCCTGCATCTTCCGGCTGCTGGAGCAGATCGGCCTGCCCTCGCGGCTCAGCGACATCGGCGTCGCTCGCGAGCAGCTGCCGGAAATCGCCGCCAAGGCGGTCGGCATCGACCGGCTGATCCGCAACAATCCGCGCACACCGACCGTCGACGGCTTCCTGCGTCTGCTGGAACGAGCGTATTGACGGGAGAGGAGCGGAGCCGGATGAAGGTGGTCATAACGAGGAAAATACCCGAGACGATCAAACACATGCTGGACAGCGCTTGTACGACCTATATGTGGGCGGAGGAATTGGAGCCGATGCCGCGGCATTTGCTGCTGGAGCAGGCGGTCGACGCCGACGCAATCTTCACGAACGTATCCGACCGGATCGACAAGGAGCTGTTTCAAGCCGCGCCGAGGCTGAAGGTCGTAAGCACGATGGCGGTCGGCGTCGACAATATCGATCTGGCCGAGGCTTCGCGGCGGGGCATTCCGGTCGGACATACGCCCGGCGTGCTTTCGGAGGCGGTGGCTGACCTGACTTTCACGCTGATGCTTGCCGCGGCGAGAAAAGTGGTCGAAGGGATGGCCTACATCAGGGAAGGCCGGTGGAGAGGCTGGGGCCCGATGCTGTTCACCGGCCGGGATGTGTACCGGGCCACGATCGGCATCATCGGCATGGGAAGCATCGGCCGGGGGGTGGCGAGACGGGCGGCGGGCTTCGATATGCGGATATTGTACCATAACCGCAAGCCCGATCCGGAGGCGGAGAAGCAGCTGGGCGCCGAATACTGCGATCTGGACACGCTGCTGCGGCAGTCCGATTATGTGGTCATGCTGGCCCCGGCGACCCCCGAGACGCATCGAATGATCGGCGCCCGGCAGTTTGCGCTGATGAAGCCGAATGCGATATTCGTCAACACATCCCGAGGCGGCAATGTGGATGAACAAGCGCTGGTACGTGCATTGAAGGGCGGCACCATCTGGGGAGCCGGTCTTGACGTGTTCGAGCAGGAGCCGATCCGTCCGGATCATCCGCTGCTCGCGCTGGACAATGTGGTGACGCTTCCGCACATCGGCAGCGCCACGCTGGACACGCGGATGAACATGGCCGCCCTTGCGGCGCAAAATATTTTGCATGTTTTGAACGGGGAGCCGCCGGCGCATTGCGCCAATCGGGCGGCGCTCGGGCCGTAAACGGATCTTAATATGCAATAGATTGTCGTATAACGTCATACTACAGGGATAAATACGAATGAAACCGTCCGGTGAACCAGTTCCGGACGGTTTTTTCTGCCGTACACCGCGGTAACAAGTGCTCCCGTTCTAACGCGGTGCAAGACAATTGCGCCAAAACAGGAATATTTATTATCGATAATAGATAATAAATATTAAAGCGATTTTATCGCTCGACTCGACGATTTTGCCCTCCGGCATCCTGACGGCAAACATTAACGCTATACATCGGCAAGCACGAAACGGAATGGGGGAATGATGATGATACAACGGCCGTCCTTGCAGACGGATTCCATCGGCGAACAAGTCTACCTGTCGTTAAAAAAACAAATTTTGGAAGGCCAGCTTCAACCGGGCGCACGCCTGCTCGTGATGGACATCGCCGGCACGTTTCAAATCAGTCAAGGGCCGGTCAGAGAAGCGCTGGAGAGGCTGAAGCAGGAAGGATTGATTATTAGCAAGCCGAACAAAGGATCGGTCGTATCCGATATTACCTCCAAAGAAATTAAAGACATTTTCGTCATGCGGGAAATTATCGAAGGCTTTGCCGTCAAAGAATCGGTCCCTTTGCTGGATCCGGCGGATTTCGAATATTTGGAGCATACGATTGCGGAAATGGATAACGCGACACGGCGCAATGACATGATGCACATACTGGGGCTGGACCTGGAATTTCACGGTTTTTTTTACAAACGGTGCGGCAATCATGTAGCTCTCGATATGTGGAAGCAGATGAGCACGAAGGTGATGAGGTTTATGGCCATGCGCATCTCCATTCATTATTTGACGAATGACAAGCTCGTGGAAGAGCATTTCGACTTGATCCGGGTGCTGAAACAAGGCGACCCTCTCGCAGCCGAGCAAAGATTTATCCAACATATGAAAGCGTATAAAATGATTCAGATCACGTAACGATTTGCACCCGGGACATGTAACCTTTTTTGGAAAGGGGAAATCAGGTATGCATATGGAACTGCTGGTTACTAAAAACGAAGCGGTAGTCCAAATGATGCGGGACCGTTTTTTAATCGATCTGATCTCCGACAAGGGAAACAAGCTGAATCGCTGGAACGGGCAGATTGCCGGACTCAGCCTCGAACGGTACATGTCCTTTCCGGCTATTGCGCTGGTTGAGTGTGCAGGCTGTTCGGCCGATGCGCACGAAAAACGGCAGCATGCCGAGCGGTTGAGGGCCGCTCTCGAGCCGGAGCTTCGCGATGAGATGGCCGTTTTTTTGGATGGCGAAGGCCGGGTCTGTCTGCTGTTTCCATGGGCCGTGCGGGAGCTGCTCGAAACCGTTCAGCAGCGGTTCGGCGGCCGGTTTCCGTTCGCGACGAATATCGGGGTGGGCATCCCGCGCAGCCGGTTCGCGGACCTGCATCATTCGTATCGTCAGGCGGAGCAGTCGCTGCGCCATAAATTTTACAAGGGCAGCGGGCAGGTGATCCATTTCGCGGAGATCAAACCGTACCTTCCAACCGCCGAATACCCATATGCGATTGAGGAAGAGCTGGGCTACTGCGTCAAATCGGCCGATCATGCGGAGGAAATCGAGTGCAAGGTGGATTTATTTTACGAACGATTGCTGTGCCGCGGGCCTATCCGAATCGACGAGGTGTATGAAATGACGATCCGGCTGCTGATCGGACTGGAGAAAAAAGGGCTTGCCGATGCCGACAAAGAAAGCGCATACAAAAAATACGAAATTATGCCGATCGTGCATATGGAGACGCTGAACGAAATTAAATCGTATTTGAAATCGTATTTGACCGAGCTGTGGAAAAGCTTGCTGCAAAAAAACGGCCATCGCAGCATCATCGAGAAGACGATTCAATATATGGAGCAGGAATGCCAGCATGCGAGTCTGAACAGCGTGTCGCAAAAGGTGTACATGACGCCGACTTATTTGAGCTTGCTGTTTAAAATGAGTACGGGTAAAACGTTCATCGAGCAGCTGACCGACATCCGCATCGATAAAGCGAAGCATTTGCTGAAGCACTCGATGTTGAAAAATTACGAGATCGCGGAGAAGGTAGGCTATCATGATTCGCGCTACTTCAGCCAAATTTTCAAGAAAAAGGTCGGCTTGTCGCCCAGCGTGTACCGGGAATCGGCGGGAAAATGACGGCTGAGACGACCGTAGGCTTGTCAGGAAAATGGATTAAGCAGGCTTCGAACCTGAAATTTTTCGAACAAAAACATAAATATTTCGCCTATGAATCGGAGAACCGGATTTGGTACTTTTAAAATGGAGAAACGAGGGTCAGGGGTGATGTGTATGAGAAAGACCGCGTACGGCGAACCGGGGCAAAGCTCCGCGGTCAAGCTGGCCGGTACAGGCGAAAGGCTGCGATATTGGGCAAAAGAAATTTATAAAAACAGGGTTAATTATTTTTTTATTGCGCCTATGTATTTGTTTCTGATCGCCTTTCTCATCATTCCGACGATTCAGGGACTGTACTTGTCGTTTTATCAATTTACCGCCGATTCGGCCAAACGGTTTGTCGGGCTGCAAAATTTCATCGCCCTTTTTCGCGATCCCGTCTTTTGGATTGCCCTGAAAAATACGGCCGTGCTCGTCATCGGCGTGGTGCCTTCAAGCTTGCTCGTTTCGCTGATTATATCCGTCATCATTCACCGCCGCAGCCAAATTTTGAAGTCGTTCGTCCGGGGAGCTTTTTACTTGCCGTTGGTCGTCTCGAGTGTCGCGCTGTCGATTTCATGGAAATACATTTACGATCCGGCCATCGGCCTGGGCAACTATGTACTCGGCTTATTCGGACTTGATCCCGTCGTGTGGCTGGGGGATGCCCGGTACGTGCTCCCGGCGCTCATGTTCATTATTTTTACGTTCAGTCTGGGCAAGCCGATTATGCTGTATTTAGCCTCGCTGGGCGCGATTCCGGACACATATTATGAAGCGGCCCGCATCGACGGAGCCGGCTCGATCAGCCAGTTCGTTCATATTACGCTGCCGATGCTGAAGCCGACAACGCTGTATTTGGTCGTGACCGGAACGATCGGCGCTTTCCAGGTGTTCGTATTTGTCAAGCTGCTCACCTCCGGCGGACCGAACAATTCCTCGCAAACGCTCGCTTATATGCTGTACGAGAAGGCGTTTATTTTCGGCCAATTCGGCATTGGCTGCGTCATCGGCACGATCCTGTGCCTCATTTGTATGGGAATTGCAATCGTCGAGTATAAATTTTTGTCGTCGGATATCGAGTATTAGGGAGGAGGATGTCGATGAACCGCAACGCCGTCATTTCTATGAAAAGCGCGCGACTGCTCGGAATGCTGCTTGTCCTGGCCGGCTCGGTCATTAGTCTGATCCCGTTGTATTGGACGATTCTGAATTCGTTTCAGCCGAATGAAATTGCGATGAAGGTGCCGCCTGAACTCATTCCGGGCAGCTTTATCTTCGATAATTATACGTATTTGTTTACGAAAACGGGCGCCTTCCGCTGGTTTATAAACAGCGCCTGCATTTCCGCCGTGTCCGCCGCTCTCGTCGTCTACTTTTCCGCGATGGCCGGCTATCCGCTCGCCAAGAAGAAGTTCCCCGGGGTCAACGTGCTGTTCTGGACCGTGCTGGCGTTTATGACCGTCCCCCGCGAGGTGCTGCTGCTGCCGCTGTTTCTCATGATGAAAGAGCTGCATTTATTCAACACCTACCTCGGCATCCTGCTGCCGACGATCGCATGGCCGTTCGCGGTGTTTCTGATGCGGCAGTTTATTAGTACCGTTCCTTCCGAAATTTTCGATGCCGCTGCAATTGACGGCTGCAGTCCGCTAGCGATGTTTCATAAAATATTGCTGCCGATCATTAAGCCGGGCCTGGGCGCTCTGGCGGTATTTGCCTTCGTCAACAGCTGGAACGATTACATTTGGCATCTGATTATCATTTCCTCCGACAATATGAAAACGCTGCCGCTTGGCGTCGCATCCATGTCGCAGGAGCTTACGGCCAATTACGGATATTTGATGGCCGGCGCTTCATTCGGAGCGATTCCGTTAATTACGGTATTTTTGCTCTTCCAACGTTTTTTTACAAGCGGCATTACGCTTGGGGCTGTAAAAGGCTGACGTTCAATCTCAATCGATTCAAGGAGGGGATTAGCAATGAAACGTTCGACATCCAAATGGTGGGGCTCGCTGGGTACGTTGACGCTGAGCGCGACGCTTGTATTGACGGGCTGCTCGTCAGGCGAGACCGGAACATCGGCGGACGGGAAGGCGAAATTGTCACTGGAATTTTGGACGGCAACCGGGACGGATCAATCCAAATTTACTAACATCGTCAAGAGATACATGAAGGATGTGGATCCGGGCGTCGATATTAAAGTGACCTACGTGCCGACGACCGGTATCGACGAAAAAGTCAATGTCGCCATTGCCTCCAATCAGTTTCCGGACATATATTTCGATTCCTCTCCCCGGATGGTTCCACTGGCGATTAACGGCGTGCTGGCTCCGCTCGATTCCTATATAACCCCGGAGTACAATCTGGACGACTATTATAAAGGGATGCTGGATTTGAGCAAATACAAGGATAAGCTGTATATGCTGCCGACCTCGAACAGCCTGCAGGCGCTTGTGCTGAACAAAGCGCTGTTCAAGCAGGCCGGGGCGGAGGATTTGCTGCCCGATCCCGAGACGCGCTCCTGGACCCGGGACAAATTCGCCAAAGCGGTGGAAAAGGTCGGCAGCCTCGGCAACGGCGTATATGGGCTGGGCCTGGGCGCCGTGCAGATGGATCATGACAAATATACCGACGGCTTTATATTCAGCGACGGCGATGAGTTCGCCAACGAATCGTATACGAAAATGACGTACAACTCCGATAAAAACGTGAAAAACTTCGAATGGATCATTAATTTGACGAAGACGAAGGGAGCGCTGCCCGGAGCGGCCGGCAACAATATAACGAACATTCTGGGGCTGTTTAAGCAGGGGAAAATCGGCATGATGCAATATTATGGCGGCAGAGAGATCGAGCAGGTGCTGAGGGGCGTTAAGGACGGCACCGTTAAAATCCCGTTCGACATTATGTTCGCCCGTTTCCCGACCGATGATGGCAGCCCGGGTAAGCTGTACACCTACTCGACGTCATACGGCATTAAGCAGCAGCAGGATAAGGCGAAAATGGACGCGTCGGCGAAATTTATTATGTGGCTGACGGACGGCAAGGATAAGGAATTGAACGAATTAAGCTATGTCGAGGACGGTGCGCTGCCGGCCCGCAAATCGTTGAAAAGCTTCCTGACCGATCCTGAAAAGCAAAAACTGATGGATATGTCGGATAAGACGATCCGCAATGTGTTCCTCATTCCGAACTACCAGCAGGTTCGCAAAACGTGGTTCAACAACTTTCAGCCGGCCTATTCCGGCCAACTGACCGCCAAAGCCGCCCTGGACAATTACGTCAGGGACGCCCAGAAGCTGGTCGATGAAGGGTTGGCGAAGCAAAAGTGAACTCGTTCAGCTTTGCTGAACACATCGGGGAATCAGATGGGGACTCTACCCCATCTGATTCAAGGCCCACCTTAGAGGTGGAGGTCTTAACCCGATAAAGTCGTAATCGGATAAATTCCGATTGCCATCGGGCATGTATTCATCGAACGAACGAACGTGTGAGCAAATAACTATGAAAGTGCAGTTATTTTGAATAAATTTACTTTGATGAATCAATATTTCTGCGAATCTGCAGGAATTGCAGACGACTTCGCCTCAACTTGAGATTGGGCGGACGAAAACATGCGCTTTTGCAGGAATACGACCTATGGCGTAAAAAACCTGCGTAAGACATGTACTTTTGCAGGTACCGTGCGTGCGAGCTAGCGAGCAGTACCCCGCGCGGGCTTACGAGCAGGCTCGGTGGGGGCTAGCGAGCAGTGCCCCGCGCGAGCTTACGAGCAGGCTCGGTGGGGGCTAGCGAGCAGTGCCCCGCGCGAGCTTACGAGCAGGCTCGGTGGGGGCTAGCGAGCAGTGCCCCACGCGAGCTTACGAGCAGGCCCGGTGGGGGCTAGCGAGCAGTGCCCCGTGCGGGCTTACGAGCGGTGCCGCATGCGGGCTTACGAGCAGGCCCTTATGAATCTGTCGCCATACGAAAGCCTCCGTTCCGCTTGATGCGGTCGGAGGCTTCTTCGATTTCGCTATTTCCAGTTTCCCCGGACGACGCCCCGGATGTTACTGCCTAGATTTTCTCTCCGAGCTCGAGCACCGGTGAGAGAAGGGCTAGCAGGCGCATCCGGAAAAGCGGCTTTTCAAATCGCGCAAATCCCCAGGCGTGCGTTTGCGGCGCTGCATGGCAGGGATGCAGCTGCACCCGATAAACGGTCATCGCTTACGCTCTTGCATCGTTGGACGGCCCCTTCGCTTCCAAGGCGCGCGCTTCCTCAAGCTCCTCTTCCCAAGTAAGCGAGCGGAATTCCGCAGCTTCCGGAGACTGCTTCATCCAGCTGAGGAAGTCTTGCCAGATCGGCAGCGTCCAGGTAGAATCGATCTGCGCCGTCGAATAACGGCCTTCGTCCAGCCGCAGGAAGCCGAAAATGTCGCGTACCTGCGATTTTTCCGCCTGAACGACGGTCAGCTCCGCCAGATGCGGCGGAACGAAGGCGACGCCGGCCGGCGTGCCGAGCACGATATCGCCGGGCAGGCAGATGGCTCTGCCGATCTGGCAGGGCGCATTCATCCCGATCATCGTTACTTCCCGGATCGGCGTCGGATCGCTGCCTCTATAAAAAACGTTAATATTTTCGATATTGACGATCTGCTGCGTATCGCGGATTCCACCCCAAATGACCGCTCCGCCCCGCTTGGTGCGGGAAGCGATCGCCGTCGCCAGATTGCCGCCGATAAATGTCCCTTTATATACCTTATCAAACAAATCGACGACGACAACATCGTCCTCCTGCAGGCTGTCGATCACCCATTGATTGAAAAAGCCTTTCCGGTTCTCCGCTTCATGTCCGTGCTTCAACAACGTTTCATGCAGGTCGGGGCGCATCGGCGCGAAAATGGCGGTAACCGCCCGGCCGACCATCGTTTTATCCGGCTGCGTGCTTTTAAATTCGGTTTCCACCTGGTAGTCGTAATTGCGGTGCCAGAGCGGGCTCCACGCCTCCTCCAATGTAATGCGTCTCATTCTGCGCAAAATATCGTCCGGCACTTTGGGACGTCCGTTCGGGAACCGTTCCCCTTTCCACTCGGGCGTCAACTGAATAATATCTTCGGGATTGTCAAATTTCATAGGAAACCCTTCTTTCTGCTGGAATAGTTGATGTGCCGCAGCCGGTTAGCTCCACAACCGGTCGTTCGAACGGTAATGATCCCACGCTTCGGTCGATTCCCATAAGCCGGGGATGTCGGGGTGGATGTGCTGGGCGATCACTTCATCGTTCAATTGCTCAATGCCGAGACCCGGCGCGTCGGGAACCTGGATGAACCCGTTTTGTACGAGCGGCTTCGGAAGCTTGCTAATAATCAGGTCGTCCCACCAGCTGACGTCATTGGAGTGAAACTCCAGCGCGAGGAAATTTTCCGTCGCTGCCGCAGCGTGAACGGCAGCAAGACAAGCGATGGGGCTCTCCGCCATATGAATCGCCATGGCGATGCCATGGTCCTGGGCCATGTCGCCGATTTTTTTCGTTTCCAGAATGCCGCCGGTACTCAGCACATCGGGATGAATGACCGATACGCCGCCGGCTTCGATCAGCGGCTTGAAATGTTCCTTCAAATAAATATCTTCTCCGGTGCAGATCGGAGTCGTCACCGCACGGGACAGACGGACGTACTGCTCGGTATACTGCCAAGGCACCATATCTTCCATCCAGGCAAGATTATATTTGTCGATCCGCCGTCCGAGCCGGATGCAGTCTTCTACGCCGATGTGCCCGAAATGATCGACGGCGAGCGGCACTTCATAGCCGATCTCGGAGCGGACGTCGGCGACGTACTGCTCCAGCAGGTCGAGTCCTTTTTCCGTAATATGAATGCCGGTAAACGGGTGGGCGATATTGCTCACATCATAGAGACGGCTGCGCAGCTCGCGCTGCTCCTCCGGAGACAATCCGAGCTGGCTGCGGTTGCGCCATTTGGCGAAAATCTCCCGCATCTCCTCGACAAAGCCGAGCGGGCCGCTCAAAGCCCCGGGCTGATGGGCGATTTGATTGATGCCCAAATCCATTTTCAAAAAGGTGAAGCCTTTCTCCATTCGCTTCTTCAAAGCTTGGCCCATCGCCGCGCCCGTATCCTTGCCGTCGACGTCGGTATCGCAATACATCCGGATTTTATCGCGGAATTTGCCGCCGAGCATTTGATAGATCGGGATGTTGTAGGCTTTGCCGGCCAAATCCCACAAAGCAATTTCGATACCGCTGACGCCTCCGCCCTGCCGGGCATGGCCGCCGAACTGCTTGATCCGCCGGAACAGCTTATCGATATTGCACGGATTTTCGCCCAGCAGGCGGCTTTTCAGCATTAAGGCATACAGCTTATCCGCTCCGTCGCGGACTTCGCCGAACCCGACCAGCCCCTGGTTGGTATATACTTTGATCAGGCTGCAATGCATCGGCGCCCCGTGAATGTCGGCAAAGCGAATATCGGTAATGCGGAGCTCGGATGGTTTCGAGTTCGTATTGACATGGGCTAATGTGTTTTCGTAGGTCTCTTTATTGATCATGGTTCCATCCTCCTTGTCGTTAAACATAAAATCACCGCAGCAGCTTGGTATGTCGTTGCATGGTCAATGCGCTGCCGTCTGCGAACGTCCGGTCGCTGTCAGGCCGCTCCCCGAATCGCTGACGTAAACCGCCGTCCGGGCGGATTTTCACCGGCAGCGGATTGCGGAGTCTCTCCTTTCGTTGGAATAGGCAGTTCGTTCGTCTGTGTCAATGGATTGTAAAGCACCGCTGCATACCTTCATAGTATACTGAGCGGGTTATGATCCTTCGACGAGGTAAATTTATGATTTTGTTTAATTTTTTTCTAATATCGACATTTATCCATCAGGCAGCGCGAAAGCATTTCATGTTTTTCCGGTCGTTCTCAAGCCCATAAAAAAATCGAACACGATCATAAAAACGTCCTCTATGAAGTTTCGGTTGGCAGCGTTAAGTTTAATGGATAGAGCGTTTCAGCAATGAACACGAGCGCTTTTCAACAGGTTCGCAAAAAAAGGCATTAGAGCAAACTTGTTGTGGCGAGGAGCGTATCGGACCATTCAAGGAGGGATTCGGATGACACGCAAGATCGTTTCTTTAAAGGCAATCAGTCCCGTTCACGAGGAGCGGATCCGGAGCGTCGCACCCCAATGGGAGTTGATTAACGGAACGGATAAGGACGTCTGGCTGCCGCATATCGGCGAGGCGGAGATTGTGCTGGGCTGGAGTGAGGAGGCTGCCGGGCACTGCCTTTACCCCGGCACGCGGCTGCGTTGGGTGCAGAGCTGGGGCGCCGGTGTGGACCGGTTTCCGCTGGAATCGTTCGAGAAAGCAAACGTCGTTCTGACGCATACGAGCGGTATCCATCCGAACCCGATATCGGAGCATGTGTTTGCAATGATGCTGTCGCTAACACGCAAAATTCATCTGTCCATTCACAACCAGCGGGAGCAAAAATGGCAGCTTGTCGGCGCGCCGGGTGAAATGCATGGCAAAACGGTCGGAATTATAGGAGTCGGTGCGATCGGCACGGAAATCGCCAGATTGGCCAAAGCGTTCGGGATGAAGGTGCTTGGCGTCAAACGGACGGTCGCAACCGCGCCCTATGTGGATCGCATGGTCGGTTTATCGGAGCTGGATGAGGTGCTGCGCGAAAGCGATTATATCGTGGTGACGCTCCCGCTTACGAAACAAACGGTTCATGTATTCGGCCGCCGGCAATTTCAAGCGATGAAGCCGGGCGCCTATTTTATCAATATCGGCAGAGGCGGGACAACGGATACGGAGGCATTGATCGAAGCGCTGCATAGCGGCGCTATCGCCGGCGCCGGACTGGACGTCTACGAGACGGAGCCGCTGCCTCGGGATCATCCGCTATGGCTGATGGACAATGTCATGATGACGCCGCATAACTCCGGCTCCACCGAGTATTACGACGATCGTGCGATGGACATATTTTTGCAAAACTTGCGCTATTATATTACGGGCAAGGAGCTTCGGCTCAACCGCGTCGATCCGGTTAAGCAGTATTAAGCAATCGGCGGCGAGCCGAAGTTCCTTGTTCACAATACGTTTGAGTCCGTCCGGTCCTTCATCCGTTTACGGAAGGAGAATGATCGCCGGTCGGCGAATATTACCATAATCAGGAATATTGATTTGAAATTAACCGAATTTACAGCAACGCGAACGAAAGAAGGGACGCTGTGACGGAATCATCTCGAATGCATGAGCTGTTGACGCTCAAGACGATCGCGGAGACGCTGAATCAGTCCAACGAGCTGGAGCCCATGCTCAACACGGCGCTGGCAAAGCTGCTGGAATTGACAGGGCTGACGACAGGCTGGATTTTTATCGTCGATGGCGCTGCAAGACATGAGAGTGCGGCCGAATACGGCCTGCCTCCGGCTTTACTGTACAACGATAGAGAGCCGATGGCATGCAGCAGGTGCTGGTGTCTGGACCGATACAAGGACGGAAGGCTGAAAAATGCGGTTAACATTTTAGGCTGCAAAAGGCTGGAGGATGCGGCGGAGCTGAGGTGGGGCGATACGAACGGCATCACCCATCATGCAACCGTTCCGCTATGGTCCGGAGAGCGCCGGATCGGCTTGTTGAATGTTGCGGCACCAGGCAAAAACCGATTTTCGGACGGGGAGCTGGCGCTTTTGCAGGCGGTCGCCTTCCAAATAGGCGGGGCGATCGAGCGCATGCGCCTTTATGCGGAGGAACAGCGAAGAGCCGACCGATTCGCCAGACTTGGCGAGTTCAGCCGCGCTCTCGGCGCTGCGGCAAGCGCCGTCCAGGCTCCGCGGGAGCTGGCCGATCGGGCGACCGCTCTGATCGGCGAGCATTTCGATTGGCCGGTGGCGGCCGTTTTCGACCGGGTCGGCAGCGATCTGGTGCTGCGCGCCGTTCACGCCGCAGGCGGGAGCGGTTCAGTGGCAGCCGGCCTGCGGCTGCCGCTTAAGCAAGCAGGCTGGCTCGAGGAAGCGGTGCGGGACCGGCACTATTGCGCTGCGACGCCGGCGGAGGCCGCCGCGTTGGCGGACCGCGGCCTGCCTCCGCTGGCGTCGGCAATGGCGGCCTCCATTCCGGCAGCGGGCTCCGGCCCTGCGAGCATCCTGCTTGTGGGCGAATTCAAGGCGGGAGATGCGCACCGCGCCGACGGCGAGGTGCTGGAGGCGCTGGGCGAGCACATCGCCGCTGCGCTCGAAAGCGCGCGCCATGCGGAAAACCGGCGGGAATTGGCCCGCCTGGAGGAGCGCAACCGGCTGGCCCGGGATTTGCACGATTCCGTTAGCCAAATGCTGTTTTCGCTTTCGATGACGGCGAAAGGAGCGGAGAGCATGCTGCGCGTCCCCGATCCGGAGGCAGCCCGGCATGCGGTAAATGCGGTACGGGATATGCAATCGCTTGCGCAAAGAGCCTTGAAAGAGATGCGCTCGCTCATTATGCAGCTGCGGCCTGCCGGTCTTGAAGCGGGCATTGTCACTGCGCTGAAGGACTACGGCGAGAAGCTGGAGCTTCGCGTCCGCACGCAGGTCGCCGGCGTACGGGAGCTGCCCCGCGCCGTGGAGGAAGCGCTGTGGCGCATCGGGCAGGAGGCGCTCAACAATGTGAGCAAGCATGCCGGAACCGGCGAAGCCGAGATCGCGCTGCAGCTGACTTTGGATCAGGCGGTGCTGAGGATAACCGACCGCGGACCCGGTCTGGCGAAGCCCGCCCCTTTAACGCAGCAGCAATCATACGGTCTGCTGACGATGCAGGAACGAGCCGAATCGCTGGGCGGAACGTTGTCGGTGACAAGCGGCTCCGGCCAAGGCACGGCGATCGAGGCGGCCATTCCGCTGCCCGAAACGGGACAACAAGAGGTGAGCGATTCATGAAAATCAAACTGCTGCTTGCGGACGACCATGCGATCGTCCGCAAAGGGCTGCAGGTGTTTCTGTCAACCCAGGCCGATATCGAATTGGTCGGGGAGGCGGCGAGCGGTCATGAAGCGCTCGCTCAGGTGGAAGCGCTGCAGCCCGATGTCGTCCTGATGGATTTGAACATGCCCGTCTTGAACGGTATTGAAGCGACGCGAAGGCTGAAGCTGTCGCATCCGCATGTAAAGGTGATCGTACTCACGTCGTTCTCGGATCAGGATCATGTGCTGCCCGCGATTCGCGCCGGCGCCAAAGGGTATTTGTTGAAGGATATCGAGCCCGACGCGCTTATAAGCTCGATCCGGCGGGTGTTCGCCGGTCAGGTGGAGCTTCACCCCGAAGCGGCAGGGTTGCTGATGAGCAGTGTGGCCGAAGGGGAGTCTGCCGTTTCTCCGTCGTACCGGAACGGCGGAGAAACGGTGCCGGACCGGCATGACCCGCTGTCCGAACTGACCCGAAGAGAGCGCGAGGTGCTCGGCCTGATTGCGCTTGGAAAAAGCAACAAGGAAATCGCGGAGGCGCTTGTGATTACGGAAAAAACGGTAAAAACCCACGTTAGTCACCTGCTGGACAAGCTTGCCGTCGCCGACCGTACTCAGGCGGCCATCTTCGCATGGAAGCACGGTATGGGCGGGTAAGCCCAGCCAGAGGCGGCGTAATATAATGAAAGTGACGGTCTGAGGAGACAAATGCCGGTGAAATGCCTTAACTATGCAGCTGGAGGTGGAGGAAGCGATGTATTTCGGATTGCAATCGATGTACTACAAGTATGCTTGGGGTGTCAATTATTGGGATCAAAATGATAAGGACACGTCCGTCAAGCATATGAATATGGTAAGCTGCCGCAACGATTCCGCCGCCATGCAGGTGGTCGTCGGCGCAGATCACGATCTGCTGCTCACGGTCAGTGAAGAGCCGCTGTTCTGGAAAGGAGGTCCGATGCAGATTGCGCGGATCAAGGTGCGGATGAACGAGGCCGATGCGCCGGAAGCAAGCGCGCAGTGGATCGGGCTTATGAAGGACGACGACGGCGCTGAAAAAGCCGATGTGCTGCAGGACAGTCATCATGTGTTCGTTCCGCGCCGCAAGCTTCAGCCTGTATGGGTGGAGTGGAGCATTGGCAAGCGGGCGCGCCCCGGTATTTATACCGGCACCGTGATGCTGTACACCCATACGATGTTCGACGATGAGCTGCCCGCCGGAGAGCTCAGCTTCACGCTTAAGGTACTGGAGCATACGCTGCCGGATGCGCAAGATTACCGCTTCTATTTGGACCTGTGGCAGCATAATGCAAATATCGCGCGGAAGTATGACGTGCCGCTCTGGTCGGAGGCGCATTTCAGCGTGATGAAGGTTTATTTGGAAAGCTTGGCGCGGCTCGGGCAAAAGGCGGCGTCGGCCGTCGTGTCGGAAATACCGTGGTCGGGGCAAAAATCGCATATTGACGCGGAGCCGTCCGATTTGTTCGAGTACAGTATGATTCAGGTAACGCGTGATGCGAACGGAGTATTCCGTTATAATTACGCGGCTTTGGACCGGTATATCGAGCTTGCCGCAGCATGCGGCATTACCGAGGAAATCGAGCTGTTCGGCCTGCTCAGCATTTGGCAGCCGAAGGATGGCGTGTACGGTTCCCCGCTGCAGGATTACCCTGACGCAATCCGTGTCCGTTATTATGACGAAGCTACGGCCAACTATAAATTCATTCGCCAAGCAACGGATATCGAACAATATATCGGGTCGCTTCATAACCACCTGACGGCCAAAGGCTGGATACATAAGGTGCGGATTATGGCGGACGAACCGGATAACGTGGAGCTGTTCCAGGAGCGGGTCCGCGCGCTGCGTCGCGTCGCTCCTTCTTTCAAGTTCAAGGTGGCCATCGACAGCGCCGACTTGATTGAGGCAAAGCTGGAAGGCATCCATGATTACGTGCCGAAGCTCGACTGCGCGATGCGGCAGTTTGCGCGGATTCGCGAGCTTGCGCCCGAGGTGCCGGGGCGGATGCTGTTTTATGTATGCGGTTCGCCGAAGCGGCCGAACACGTTCATCGGCTCGCCCGGCATCGAAGCGCGCATCATACCGTGGCTGGCGGAATGGCTCGGGCTGGACGGCTTTCTGCGTTGGAATTACACGGCATGGCCGGATCGGCCGCTGGAGCGGATCGGCTACCGTCCGACCAACTGGCCGGCGGGGGACATGAACTTCGTGTACCCGGGCCCGGCGGGGAAGCCGCTCCTGTCGCTGCGCTACAAATGGCTGCAGCGCGGCGTGCGCGACGCCGAGTTGATGCGGCAGCTTCGCGAGGCGGGATTATCCGGGCAAGTGGATGAGCTGCTCGACGGGGTATTCCGGGCGGATGCCGGCCGCGGTCCGGAAAGCTTTAATCCGGAACGGCCGGCGCATGAATTGTACAGCCTGGAGCCGGCTGATTACGATCGGCTGTTCCTGCTCGCCCAGTCCATGGGGGAGCCGGAGGCGCCATAAAGCATCCGGTGGCGGGTTTCGCCGAGGGAACTAAATATCGAATAAATTCAGTGCTTATGCAATCGATAAGATTCGCTTATAATGGAAACCGGATGGATGTGCGTACCTTTATAATCCATCATGAGGAGGGCGATTATGATCTCGATCGCAGGCAACAGCGAGGCGGCCTTCGATGACAGCGTATTATCCCATATGGAGCGGAATGTGTACAGGCGCAAAAAAAACAGCAGCGTCCTGTACAGCTACGAATCCGCCGATGAGCTATTGTTCGAGCTGCGCATGCGCAGCCGTATTATCGAGGAGTCGCGGGCGTTAGACCAAAGCGGCGTGACGTTTGCCGGATTTAGAGATTCCAGATGCAATGAAGACTATTGGGAGCGGGATGACCTGGGGGGCTTCCGATTGATAAGCGGGAAATCCCCGAGCGAGGCGATTAGCGATATTTTTACGAACGGTCAGTTTTATACGTTTGAATGCGCAACGGCTGTTACTATCATTTTGTATAAATCGATTTTGGATATGATGGGCGCGGAAAAGTTTGACAGCTTATTTTCAAACCTCATATTATATGACTGGCATCAGCACAGAAACCTGCGGATCAAAACCGAAAGAAGCAGATCGGAAGCGGTCGCAGCCGACATCGTATATTTTGAAAATCCCGATTTTTTGCCATCGGCTCCTTGGTGGAGGGGGGAAAATGCAATCAAGCTCGAGGGCGGCTTATACTACGGGCATGGCGCCGGCATTCAAACGGAAGATACGATTATTGGCGTATTGAACCGGACACGCACGCCCGGCAGTACGACACCCGCATTTCTGAGCGACCGCTTGACGCGTCCGGACTTCGCATATTTGTATAAACTGCAAACCGATGCGGGCAGCCGCGGCGGCCGCGGTCGCCGGATTGTCGCAAAAATCGGATCGATCGTTTACGTTTCCTGAACACGGTATGCATAAGACAAGGCATAGCGGCGGATACTATATTTAGATTAGCGTGGGAATACGGAAAAAGACTGCCGGAACGCCGGCAGTCTTTTGAATATCGATTTCAACTATTAATTTGCAATAAATTCCTGAACCCATTCTCCGTTATAATAGGCAACCCCTATTTTCGTATAGTTCGGGCTAAGAATGTTTTGCCGGTGGCCTGCGCTGTTCATCCAGGCGTTCATGACCTCTTGCGGATTGCGCTGCCCCATTGCGATGTTTTCGCCCGCGTAGGTGTAGCGGATACCATACGATTTCATCATATCGAACGGGGATCCGTAAGTCGGCGACGTATGGTCAAAGTAATGATTGTTATACATGTCTTTCGCTTTGTCCAATGCCATCCGGTTCAAGGAGCTGTCACTCGTTAACGGCTTGAGACCCGCTTTTGCACGCTCCTGGTTTACGATAGCCGCAACCTGATTGGCATAATCGGACACGGCTGCCGAGTCGGAAGCCGTTGTTCCGGTTGAAGGCTTGGTCGGAGTCGTGTATCCTCCGTTTGTTGTACCGGGAATATTCAATACAAGTCCTGGCCAAATGATGTTCGGGTTGGAGATCTGCGGGTTTGCCTTAATCAAGGAGGTCAAGCTAATTCCATGCTTCTGTGAGATTGTCCACATCGTATCGTTGCCCGATACTTGATAAGGAGCCGCAGAAACCGCGGTAGCGCCAACAATAGTACCCACTGCAAGTAGACCGGTTAATACGGATTTCTTGAAACGCATAAAAACAATCATTCCTCTCTTTTGGATGGCCTGCGGAGTTAGCTGACGGATTCGGGTCAAAGAGCAATCACCCGGCCGCAAAATTGCGGCTTCACCCCAATAGGTGGTTTCCCCGCGCTTTATGGAAGCTTTGGCCTCGTTGTTATCTCATAACGAAAAAGTAATTAACTGGTTATTCGTCTGAGATGTACATAATCATAACATGTGAAAAAGCGGTGTTCATTGCGTAAATATTACCAGTGAACTCGTTCAGCATTGCTGAACATCGGGGAATCAGATGGGGACTCTACCCCATCTGATTCAAGGCCCACCTTAGAGGTGGGGGTCTTAACCCGATAAAGTCGTAATCGGATAAACAAGAAGAATCCGGGCTGACCATATTAATTGATCAAATCCTGGAATGGAGCTGGGCACCCCCGCAACGTGGAGTGTCCATTTTTTATCATATTTTACAAGCAAAAAGGAAAAAATAGTGGAACCGCCCACGCTACTTTTTAAAAGGAGTTTTTACCAAATGGAACTGTTTATTTTGATACTGATTTTCCTTGCCCTGATCGGGGTATCCAATGTGATTAACCATCAGCTCCCATCCATTCCGGTTCCGCTGATTCAAATTGCACTGGGAAGTGCCGTAACGTTTATTTCTCCGCATTTCCATCTCCATCTGGAGCCGGAGCTTTTCTTCGTATTGTTCATTGCCCCGCTTCTATATAACGATGGAAAGCATACGCCGAGAAGCGAGCTGTGGCGGCTTCGAGCGCCTATTTTTTTACTTGCCGTCGGCCTTGTTTTCGCAACCGTATTTGTCGTAGGCTATTTCATTCATTGGATGATTCCTTCGATACCGCTTCCGGTCGCCTTTGGGCTCGCAGCGATCTTATCTCCGACGGACGCTGTTGCCGTCGGCGCATTGGCCGGCCGAATTCATTTGCCTAAAAGCTTGATGCATTTGCTGGAAGGCGAAGCTTTGATGAATGACGCTTCCGGCCTTGTAGCGTTTAAGTTCGCCATTGCCGCTGCTGTCACAGGTGTTTTTTCATTATCGAAGGCCAGTGTCAGCTTCCTCGTTATTTTCATTGGCGGCTTGGCCGTCGGGGCTATATTGGCTGTAGTCATAACCGGGATACGCTCGCTGCTACGCCGTTCAGGGCTCGAAAACGAGACCTTGCATATGCTGATACATATCCTCACTCCGTTCGCATTGTTTTTGACAGCCGAAGAGCTTGGTTTATCCGGTATTTTAGCCGCGGTTGCCGGCGGAGTGATGCACGCCATCGAACGCGATCATTCCCACAAAATTAAATCCCGTCCCAACGAGCTGGCGGATAATACGTGGTCGATCATCGTTTACTTGTTAAACGGGCTTGTATTTGTCATTCTCGGGGTACAACTTCCTAATGTATTCAGCGCCGTCTTCAAGAGCTCTGCCTTTAACAATTTCGTAGTCGGCGGATATGCGTTAGCCATTTACATTCTGCTGATCGTATTACGTTTTTTGTGGGTGTTTGCGTATGCCCGTTTCAACGGTGCCAAGAAACCGAACGTTTCATTCAAGCTTTTAGCCATGACCTCACTGTCAGGTGTTCGTGGCGCGCTGACGTTGGCAGGCACCTTGACGATCCCGTTATTTATCGACAATGGCGATCCTTTTCCGGAACGAAGCCTGGTCATATTTCTGTCGGCTTTCGTTATCGTGCTTTCCCTGCTTGCGGCAAGCATCTTTTTACCGTTACTGGCAAAAAATAAAGGGATGCATAGTGAAGAAGAGAGTGCCAGGCAGCAATATGAAGGTCAGCTCAGGTCGATGCGTTCCGCCATGCAGGCGGTTCGTCATGCAACAACCGAAGAGAATGAAAGCGAAGCCGCGGTTGTCATCTCTCAATATGATCGATGGATTAGACAATCTCAGCTGAATGAGCGAAGACAGCGAAAACAGCGAAGGCAGCAAGACGTCGTATTGCGGATTAAAGCTGTTGAAATAGAGCGTGATAGGGTACGCCAGCTGCTGAACGGCGGAGAAATAAGCGGACGGCATGCCGAGTTATTGCTAAAAAACCTGGAGGAGATTGAACTTATAGAGTCGGGGCGAAGACAATTCTGGGTCGTTGTCTTGAAGCGGTTAACGAATGGAATTAAACGTTTCTTGTCCGGGAAGCCATCTAAAATATCCGTTTCCGATTGGGAGGCGCTGAGAAAGATTAAACTTCAAACTACCGGCGCTGTAATCGAAGCTTTTGAAAGCAATGGCGCCGGCTCTGATGAGAGTGAAGCAACAGACGTGATCAATCATTACCGGTTCATTCGAGATCAATTGTCAGCCCCTTTCCCCGTATCGCAAGGAAATGAACATATTAAAAGAGATCTGCAGTGGATAGCCATTCAAGCGGAAAGAAATGAGGTGCAATCGCTGTACGAGCAAAATGAAATTACGCGGGAAGTCGCCAATGGGCTTAGACGGAATATTCGCGGCCGGGAGGCTTCAATTCTTGAAAATGAATGGAAGTGATAAGCCCCTGAAACGACAATGGGAGCAATTGCGATAAACGGAAAGGAATTTCAGACCGTACGTAGAATGGAGATAAGGAGGCGTTGAAGGAAGCAAAAGTTATGGAGGCGATTGTTGCATGTGGAATCCCGACGAGTATATGAAATCTTTGTATGACAGCGTCAAGCCGACCGAACGGTTTCAGGCCGGTTCGCGGCAGGAATGGAGCGAGTGGCGGGAACGGCTGCGCGGCCGATTTATTGAAAAGCTTGGCGGCTTTCCGGCCGAGGCGGCGGACTTGACTCCTGTCGTCATGGAATCGGACGATTGCGGAACGTATATTCGGCAGCGCGTACAGATTCAAACCTACCCAGGGCTTCATATGCCGGTATATTTGCTTATTCCGAAGCGGCGCAGCGGACCGCTCGGAACGGTCGTCGCCTGCCACGGCCACGGCTATGGGAGCAAGGATATTGTAGGATTGACGCCGGAGGGTCAGGTCAAAACGGGCGATCCCGGCTACCAGAAAAACTTTGCCGTCGAGCTTGTAAACCGCGGCTTTCTTGTCGCCGCTCCCGAGCTGTTCGGCTTCGGAGACCGCAAGCTGCAAGAGGATGCGAAGGGGCCGAATTCCTGCAGCCGGCTGTCGTCGTTTCTGCTGGCGATGGGCCAAACGATGGCCGGCTACCGCGTGTACGAGACGATGCGCTGCATCGATTACTTGCTGACGCGCGAAGAGACGGACGCGCAGCGGATCGGCATCATGGGCATTTCCGGCGGCGGGCTCGTCTGCTCGTTCGCGGCCGCCCTCGACGACCGGATCGCGGCCGCCGTCGTCAGCGGGTTCGCCAATACGTTCCAGGCGAGCATTCTCGGCATGCATCACTGCATCGACAACTATGTGCCCGGGCTGTCGCAGCTCGCGGAAATGCCGGATTTGCTCGGCCTGATCGCGCCGAAGCCGATGTTGATCGAGGCAGGGACGCAGGACCCGATATTTCCCGTTCACGCTACGCTTGAGGCGTATGACCAACTGCGGGCGATTTATCGCTTATTGAACGAGGAAGAGCGGCTCGCGCTGGATCTGTTCGAGGGCGGGCATCAAATTTCGGGCGGCATGGCCTACGACTGGCTGAGCCGGGCGCTGGCCTGACAATTCATATGCCGGAGCAAAGCTTAATTCGATCGTGCTGCATTTATTAGGGATCGTATGTTCTTGTATCTGCCCAAAAGAGGGACCCCGAAAGGTCCCTCTCTGATTCAGTACGCCCGGCAGGGCCTTTTGTCACCGGAATTGAAGGATTCAACCCCCGTTCCAACCGGCGATCATGCCTTTGGCCATCTCCATATCCGCCTCTTTTCCGGTCATAAGGGCAAACTTGGCTACCAGAGCCGGATAAGCGGCCCATTGCTCCGCAATATGCTCCTGCATCCGAGGCCATACCCGGCCTCCATAGGTTTCATATCGTTTGAGGAAACGTTGAAGGCCGTCCGCGCCGAAAAGCGCATAGAAAATGACGAAATCTTTCCCCGGATCGCCGAACTCCGCTTCAGTCCAGTCAATCAAGCCCGTTACACGCTGCGTCCCGTCAACGAGTATATGAGGAGGGTGCAAATCGTCGTGGTTAAACGTCGCATGTCCGGGCCAATACGAGTCTGTTGTCAACCATGCCTCCCACCTGGCCTGGAGCTTGTCGGGAATCGCAAAGCTGCGCTTTATTTCTTCGATATTACTGGAAAAAGCTTCACGCGCTTCCACTGCACTTTGGATGCGAAGGCCGGCTTTGGCGGCTTCGTCACGATCCAAGCTGTGCAGCGAGGCCAAGGCTTCCGCGAGAGAATCAAAGAAAACATCCGGTAATGACGATGGCTCCATCCGCCAGGCATAGCCTCCCGCTGCAAGATCGACAGTCGCAACCGGGTGTCCGCCGAGCAGAGGATATGCGATAAGGTCGGGAGTAAAGATACGCCATTCCGGCACGTCCGCCGGCAGCTTGCCGCGAAGATGCCGCAGCACCTTGCGTTCGTTTTCTGCCCGCTCCCATACATCGTGACGTCTCGGCTTTCTCAGCACCCACGCTGTACCGGCATCGTCAACCGCAAAAGCGACGAGAAAATCCATCCCCGACTCATTGATTTCCACTCGTTCGGGGCTCAAGATTAAACCGTTTTGATTCGCTATGTTTAACATGTCTTCAACAACAGATTGATGATCGTTTGAATATGGTATTGTCATTGGCAAAGCACTCCTTTTTTTTATAATATCAGAATTTATAAGTTTTCAGCGAAGCTGAACAATTCTGATATTGCAAGAAAAGCTACATCAAAAACACGAATGTATCTTCGTCGAAAGGGCTTCGATCATAAGCTTTTCTTATCAAATCAAAAAACACAGGCGCGTCTATGCCTGTGTCATTGTAATCGATATGGAATGCCGTATGATTCAATATGCAAAGAGATGACGAATTCCGAACGATAGATCGGAAAAGTCACATTCGCACAACCTTGACAAACGCGCTCGTTCTCTAAGGAGGGCGAAACTGTTTATCTTAGGCATAAATTCATAAGGGCATACGCGGACAGGCAGACCTATCCCGATTACTCTGCGCACAGACAGAGCCGAGCAGTAAGCAGCAGTCAGATGCTTTACTTTCTCAATCGGGAAAAATTTACCACACGTAACCCTCCTTTCGGTTGAATCAAGTCTAGCACGGACGACTACTGATTGCAACCGATGAACTTTCGCCCGCTGCCGTTCACGCCTTTCACACCGCACTCCCTCGGGCTCAGACCCCCTGTCCACGATAAGCTTATACCGGCTCCGGTATATCGCCCCCGTACACAAATTGCTCCAGCCGCCCCAGCTTGTCGTTGGACAGCGGTCCCGAGTTGTCGAAATAAACCATCGAGGCCGTGGGAAGCTTCCATTTAATGTCCCGACGAGCAAGCGTTTTGCGGAATACGCTCCAATTGTCCAGCTTCCACACATCCATCTCAAAGCCGCGTTTCCGGATGCGCTGGCGATAAAGCTCCTCCTCGGGCAAATAGACGAAAGCCGCTTTGACATCGACATTGTCGACCGATGCGCCGATTCGCGCAAGCTCCCTTTCGAGCCATGCCGGGTCGGCCGATTCCTTCGTAAACGGCCCGACCACGACGGCGTCGTTGCCCAGCTCCACGTTTTCCAGCGCGGCGTCCATCGTGACCCGGTATCCCAGATCGCGGCAGCGCGTTTTGTATACCGGCGAATCGCGGTCGTTCGGATCGAGCCCGGAGAGCGTCATGATCGCTTCCGCCGCCGGCCTCAGCAGCGTATCCATATCGAAGAAAGCGGCACGGCGCTTGTGGGCCAGCGCTTTGGCGAGTGTCGTTTTGCCGGCTCCGGCGGGACCTATGAAAAATACAAGCTTGCGCATGTCGAACCTCCAATCAATCGTGTCTTTATATGATGCGGGATACAACCATTTACCCCATTGTAGCAAATCGGAAGGAAAATATTCCACTTTTGGCTTGCGTTCGCCGGCAGCAGCTCCCAACAGATTAAAAAAATCCTTATATGCTTATAGATTTTTCATTATCTCCGCCATGGAAATTTGATATAATGATCAAACTTTCAACATTATCATTTTTCGGGGCGTGTGAACTTACATGTATAAGCGAAGCTTATTCGTAAAATTGCTGGTTTGGATGCTGTTGGCGACTGCGATTCCTTTTCTAAGCTCCAACCTGATCGCATACCGGTCGACCTCGGCCACATTGCAGTCGAATATGATTGAAATGAACCGCAATACGATGAACATCGGGATGGAAAACATGAAGAAATATTTGCAGGAGCTTAATCAATTGTCGGTGTCCTGGTATTACGACCAAAATCTGATCGGCAATCTTTGGCTGGACAAGCCTAATTTTGACCAGGACAACTATATTGACCGTCAATTGGCTTATTTGTATTACAGCAGACCCGACATAAGATTAGTCAACTTTTACAGCGGAATGAGCGGTCAAAAGTATGTGAAATTCAACTACTCGGTGTTGAACAATCCGCAGCAGCTGCACCTTCCTCCGGAGCGCAAAGAACAATGGAACAGCGTGCCGGGCTATGAAATGAATTCGTTTAACGGCAGCCGGTTTTTAACGATCCACAAGAAGGTCATCGATTATCCGAAGCCTAATGTTTTGGGACTGCTGTCGATGTATTTTTCAACGGATGAGATTGAGCGCTTGTGCAGGCAGCTGTTTAATCCCGCCCATGAAACCGTTTTTATGTATATGAATGCGGATCGCCAGCTGATGTATGCGTCTAGCGGAGCCGCGGAGAGCCTTTCCGTCCAACATTTGAAAAAGCCTGATCCGGATAAGGGTGCGGGGCAGCAGGAATATGTGTTCGGCGAATATAACGGGAAACAAGGGGTTTTCATCATAGTCAACGACCGATTTAATGAGACGCCTTTGACGATGGTCAAATTCATCCCGTCTGACTTCATTAATCAAGCGGCCAAGCAGACGCTGGACCGATCGTTGGTCATCCAGTTTATCGCGCTGGCCTTCATCCTATTGTTTACGTTTGCGCTTTCCTTTTCCACTATCGCTCCTATCAAAAGGCTTATCCGCAATATGACGCGGGTCGAGATCGGCCAGTTTGACGTAGAGCAGTTTAAAACCCGGGAGGATGAGATCGGCATTTTGGAGCTGCGTTTTCAAACGATGGTCCGGAATTTGAAGGATATGATTATCCGGGAATACGAGCAGCGCATCGAGCTGTCGACGGCCCAGTTAAAAATGCTGCAGGCGCAGATCAACCCGCATTTTTTATATAATACCTTGCAATCGATCGGGACTATAGCGCTTCGCCACCGGGTCGAGGAAATCAGCGATAAAATATCGCAGCTCGGCGCGATTTTAAGATACAGCATGGATTTGGACACGGAAACCGTTTATTTGCAAAAAGAGATCGAGCATATCGAACATTACTTGTCGCTTCAAGAAAACCGGTTCAAGCACAAGCTGTCGTACACGATCAATTGCGAGCCGGAAGCGTTAAAGGTAATGGTGCCCAAAATGATTTTGCAGCCGCTGGTGGAAAACAGTATTATTCACGGCATTGAAAGCGGAACGGGCACGGGCGCCATTTATCTGGATATTGCCAAGGTTCAGGATACGCTGCACTTATGTATATCGGATAACGGAAAAGGGATGGATTATAACGAAATCGAGCAGGTGAGCCTCCGGTTTAACGAGCCGAACATTCATAGGCAGGATGAAGGCGGCATTGGACTTATCAATGTGCTGCAGCGTCTGCGCCTCAAATACGGGGACCGGTTCAGCTGGGAAATCAGCAGTACGCCCTATGAGAAGACTGCCATTCGATTCATTATACCGATCCGGGAGGAGGAGCTTTAGTATGAACGTACTTATTGTTGACGATGAAGAGCATGTGAGAGAAGGAATCGATTTATCGATCGACTGGGAGACGTTCGGCGTCACCGGCAGATATATGGCTGAAAACGGCCTGGAGGCGCTCGAAATGATGAAGACTCACAGGCCGGCTGTCATGTTCTGCGACATGAAGATGCCGGTCATGAACGGAATCGAGCTGCTTCAGAAAATTAGGGAGGAAGGCTTCGATACGCATGTTATCGTGATCAGCGGCTACGACGATTTCGAATATACCCGCGCTACGATCAAGGCCAATGGCGTCGATTATATATTGAAGCCGTTTCGCCGCAAGGACGTCGAAGAAGCGCTGCATAAAGCGCTGCAGGTCTGGAAGCAGCGGTCGGATTCGAAGCAATCCGAAGCGGAGCGCGAATATGTAGTCCGTAAAGCGGATGCGCTGCTGGATGGAAAAAAGCTCGCTTCCTATGTTCAGGGGGATATTCCGTTAACGGCAGCCGTGCGAAAAATATTCGACAAAATCGGATTATCCGGCCAAATGCTTAAAATCGCGCTGATTCTCCCGAAAAACCGGATCAACATAGTCGAGCGGCGCTTTATGATGGATGACGATCTATTTTCGTTTTCGGTTGAAAATATCGCTCAGTACGCGCTTGGCAATCAATTTTCCCACTATTTCTGCAAGCTGGACGATTACCAATGGCTGCTGCTCATGGGAAGCGGTCATTCCGGGATGAACGGCGGCAATTACAATTTTCATCTGGAGCGGTTGAAGCGCGCTTGGCAGCAAACGCTCCAGCTTGACGTCCTGATCGGGGAAAGCAAAGCGCTTTCCGATCTGGCGCATATTCACGACGTTATCGGAGAAGCGAAGAATGCGCTGCTTAACGGCAATGTCATCGCCGGGGCGCCCGAAAGGGCCGGCAGCGTCGTATCCGATTTGCCTGCGTTAACGGATCAGCAGTTTCTGCTGAAGAAGGCGATTGAGGCGGGCAATAAATCGTTCGCAGCGGAAATTTTGCGGAAGCATGTGAATGCGATTCGGCAGAGAGGCACATTGCAGCTGAAGGAGCTCCAGGTTTGCACGATGGAAGCTAATTTGCTGCTCAGCCGCTGGAAGCAGTCGGCAGCGAGTCCGGCAGGCGACGCGCAAGCGCCGTCTCTCCCGCTATGGATTAACAATATTGATGAATGGGAGCAGGTGCTGGTAAACCAGGTTCAATTATTGATCGAGAGCTTGAACCCGCAAGCATCGGCCGGCCGCGGCATGGAGGAGATTAAAGATTATTTGGACAACCATTTTCACGAGGAGATTTCGCTGACGTTGTTGGCGGAGCATTTTCATTTCAGTCCGCAATATATTTCCAAAAAATTTAAGGATACGTACCAAATTACGATCGTCGCTTATTTGACGGATATCCGGATGGAAAGGGCCAAAGCGCTGCTTGCCAATACGACACAATCCGTATCGGATATTGCGAACCAGCTTGGATATGAGGACGAAAATTATTTCAGCAAAGTATTCAAAAAACAGTTCGGCGTATCCCCGTATCCGTACCGTAAACAAGTACATGAGATTAAATAATTCCTTGTTTCGGCGAATTTATTCCATGCCAATGAAAGCGAATTATAACTAAAATAAGGCTATCAAACCAGTATATATCAATTAGGAGGAGTCGAAATGAAGAAATGGTTGTCAACGGTAACTGCAGCAGCGCTAACCGTGTCTCTTATGGCCGGATGCGCCGGCGGACCCGAAGCTCCAAAGTCGGGCAGTGCCCCAGCGCCTCAAGGAAGCGGCACTAAAGCCGCACCCCCGATTACTTTAAAGCTGATCCAAAACAAAGTCGAGGTCACCGAGCAGGTCAAGCAAATGGCCGCCGACTATACGAAGGAAAATCCGAATGTGACGATCGACGCCCAAGTGGTACGGGATCTGGATACGCTGCTCAAAACGAGATTTGCCTCCGGGGATGAGCCGGATATCTTTTTCGCCAAAAGCTACAGCGGGGTTAAAGATTGGAGCGAGCGGCTGCTCGATCTGTCCAATGAGCCGTGGATGAGCCAGGTCGTTGCTTCCGCAGTGCCCGGCATGACCGTCAACGGCAAAAAATACGGCTTCCCTTCGGCGTTGGAAGGATATGGGTTTATTTACAACAAAGATTTGTTCGCCAAAGCGGGCATCGACAAAGTTCCGACTACATTGACCGAATTGAAGCAGCTGAATGAAAAGCTGAAAGCCGCCGGCATCGCTTCTTACGCCGAAGGCTATAAAGAAGGCTTTATATTGGGACGCAATCTGTTCAATCTGCCCTTCGCCTACTCGCCGAATCCGGACGAGCTGATCGGTAAAATCAGCGGCGGTACCGCCAAGGTTCAGGACATCGCACATATGAAAAGCTTCTTTGAAGTGCTTGATATGACCGTCAAATACGGAAAAGGCGTTGAGTCCGTCGGCATCAGCTACGATAATCAGGTTGCCGAGTTCTCGTCGGGCAAAACGGCGATGATGCAGCAAGGGGTTTGGACGATCGATCTGATCAAGAAGGTCAACCCGAATATCAAGATCGGCATGTTCGCAATTCCATTAACCGACAATCCGGACGATACGAAACTTCCGGTAGGGATTCCGGCTTACTATGTCATCAACAAAAATTCCAAAAATGTCGAGGAAGCGAAGAAATTCCTTGCCTGGATGCATAAGAACGGACAAAAATATTTGGTCGATTCGATGCATTTGATTCCGGGCTTTAAAGATTTGAAAGCGACCGACGATTTGGGACCGCTGGCTGCCGATATGAACACATACCTGGAAAAAAACAAGACGATACCATGGGCTTACCTGTTATGGCCGGCCGGTATGGACGTACAATTCACGAAACCGCTGCAGGCTTACATCGGCGGGCAAATCAACAAAGACCAGGCGCTTGAAGAAGTACAGAAGCTGTGGAACACCGCTGTAAAAAAATAAAGGTTTTGTTTGGATCAGCCATTGCGTCGATTCCGCCATATACCGGGGGTTGCGTACTGGCTGATCGTTTATAACGGGAGAAGAGGAGAAGTCTTCATGCTGACCAACAGATCCAGAAAAATATTGATTTACATCGTCTTCGTCTCCCCGGCTGTTCTTTTTTTCACTCTGTTCATTTTGTTGCCTTTTTTCAGAGCGATCGTCTTTTCATTTCAAGATTGGAACGGGATCAGCAGCGAAATCAAGTGGGCCGGTTGGAGCAATTACAAGCGTCTCTTGCATGATACGGAACATATGAAATCTTTTGCTTTTACGTTGAAATATGTGGTTGTCACGACCGTATTCGTTAATTTGGCAGGCTTTGGCCTCGCTTTTGTATTGAATATGGCACTGAAAACGAGAAATGCGTTAAGAACGGCGTTCTTTCTTCCGCATGTCATCGGATCGCTCGTCATCGGATTTATTTGGCAGTTCATTATTACGCAGGGCTTTCCCCAAATTGCGAGCTTGACGGGCCTTGCGGTTTTTTCGAAAAATTGGCTCAGCATTCCCGGCTACGCTTTCTGGTCGCTTGTTCTGGTGAGCGTCTGGCATTATGCGGGTTATTTGATGGTCATCTATCTTGCGGCGCTTCAAGGCATTCCGAAAGATTTGCTGGAGGCTGCCCAGATTGACGGCGCGAACCGTTGGAACCGGATGCGGACGATTATTATTCCGCTAATCATGCCGGCCATTACCGTCTGTTTGTTTTTGGCCATTTCACACGGCTTTAAGCTGTTCGATCTGAATTTCGCGCTGACGAAGGGAGGGCCCTTCGGAACAACGGAGTCGCTGGCTCTGCATATTTATTTGGATGCTTTTACGAAGAATGAGTATACTTACGCGTCGGCCAAATCCGTTGTGTTCTTTCTGGTATTGGCCTCCGTTACGGTCGTCCAGGTGTTCGTGCTGAAGCGCAAGGAGGTGGAAATGTAATGAATGATGACCGTTATAGTTCCGGTAAGCTCGTGATCGAGCTGATCATGATCGTTTTGGCCGTATTATTCTTTTTCCCGCTGTATTTGACGTTTATCAATGCTTTTAAACGATATGACGAGGTACTGGCATCCACATCGTCGCTCCCGCAAGTATGGCAGCTCGCCAATTTCGCAACGGTGTGGCAGCAAATTCAGTTTCCCGGCGTATTCGCGAATTCATTGATTATTACGGTAGGCAGCGTGGTCGGCATCCTGCTGATCAGCTCGGCTGCAGCTTACCAGCTGGTGCGCAATCCGGGCGTGTGGAGCAACATCATTTTTATGACGATCCTGTCTTCGCTCGTGATCCCTTTTCAGACGATGATGATTCCGCTCGTGAAGGTCGCCAAAGATTTTCACCTGATCAATACACTGCACGGGATGATTATTATGTACTGGGGATTCGGTATTCCGCTGGCGTTGTTCCTATATCACGGCTTTGTGAAAGGGATACCGGTTGAGCTGGAGGAAGCGGCAACCATCGACGGAAGCGGTACAGTCGGTGTTTATTTCCGGATCCTGCTGCCGCTGCTTGCTCCGATCACAACAACGATTGCTATTTTGCACACCTTATGGATTTGGAACGACTTTCTGCTGCCGTTTATTATGCTGAGCGCGAAAGCGAACCGGACGATCCCGTTGGCCACCTTCGTGTACTTCGGCGAATATATGAATCAGTGGCATTTGGCGCTGGCCGCATTGACGCTGGCGGTTATTCCGATCATTGTGTTTTTTTTGCTCATGCAAAGATATATTATTCAAGGCATTACGGCCGGCGCTGTAAAAGGTTAACAAGGCGCGGCGGTATAGCCCGGCTGTGTCCAAGCATACATCTAATAGAAGATAAAATGAAAATTGAAAAGGAGCAACTACAATGACAACAAAACCGTTAATGGGTTTAACGCTCGGCGATGCGGCGGGCATCGGCTCCGAGCTGGTGGTAAAGGCGCTGCAAGCTGCGGATATCCGCCAATTGGCGACCTGGGTGCTGATTGGAGACGAGCGCGTCCTGAAGCAGGGAGAATCCGCTGCAGGCCAAACACTGTCTTACCGTAAGGTGCAGAACGTCGACGAGATCAACGGCGAGGACGGGCTTTACTTCATCGACCTGCACAATTTATCGCCGGACGATTACACGCTCGGCCAAGTGTCAAGCAAGTCCGGCAAGGCGACGGCCGAAACGTTTACCTACGCGCTCGGGCTGGCTAATCAGAAAAAGCTCGCCGGCGTCGTATTCGCGCCGATTAATAAGGAAGCGCTGCATAGCGGTGGCGTGCCTCACCGGGATGAGCTGCATTTCTTTGCAGATTTGCTCGATTGCAAGGAAGGCTTCAGCGAAATTAATGTGATGGGCGATCTTTGGGTCACACGGGTAACTTCCCACATCCCTTTGAAGGAAGTCAGTGAGCTTATTACCAAGGAGCGCGTCGGCGGCATCATCCGCTTTGCCCATCGGACATTAACGAAAGTCGGTATCGCCAACCCGAAAATCGCGGTAGCTGCGCTCAATCCGCATGCAGGCGACGGCGGCCTTATGGGAATGGAAGAAATCGACGAAATCCGACCGGCGGTTCAGGAAGCTTTAACGCAGGGCATTAACGTGGAAGGACCTTATCCGGCCGATACGATTTTCCTGAGGTTAAAAACAAATCCGTTCGATTGCTTGGTCGGCATGTATCACGATCAGGCGCAAACCGGGATGAAGCTGATGGGCTTCAACCGAGGCGTCACAGTCAGCGGCGGGCTGCCTGTTGTCATTACGACGCCGGCGCACGGCACTGCTTTTGACATCGCAGGACAAGGCGTCGCCGATCCGGGGGCAACGGAGCAAGCGATGAAGCTGGCCGTCAAATTGGCGGGGATCTGATCCGGAGAGGAGTTTGGGTTATGAAACTGCCACGGTTGGCATTGGTGCGCCAGCGTTTTACCGGGCCCGCGGTAACCGATATTGAAGCGGAAGTAGCGGAGCAGCTGACCCTGCTCGGGCTGGCGGGATCGGTCAAGCCGGGCATGCGGATCGCATTGACGGCCGGAAGCCGGGGTATCGCCAATATCGCCGCGATTATCAAGGCGGCGGTTAAGCAGCTTAAGGCGCTGGGTGCGGAACCTTACATTATTCCCGCCATGGGCAGCCACGGCGGGGCTACGGCAGAGGGCCAGATCAAGGTGCTGGAAAGCCTGGGCGTGACCGAATCGTACTGCGGAGCGCCGGTGCTCTCCTCGATGGAAGCGGTGCAGATCGGCGCCACGGAGCGGGGTATCCCGGTCTATGTGGATCGTCACGCCTGCGAAGGCGACGGGATCATCCTGATCGGGCGGGTCAAGGTGCATACCGATTTCAAATCCCCGATCGGGATAGAAAGCGGCATTATGAAAATGGCCGCTATCGGCTTGGGCAAGCATAAGCAGGCGTTGGCGCTGCACAACTACGGCATTCAGGGAATCCGCGATTTCATGCCGGAGGTTTCGCGCGTCGTGTTTGAAAAAGCCAAAATTTTGTGCGGGATCGCCATTGTCGAAAACGCTTATGAACAAACCGCCAAAATCGAGGCGATCCCGGTACCGCATATTGAGGAGCGTGAGCGCGAGCTGCTCAAGCTGTCGGCGTCCTTGATGCCCAAGCTGCCCGTTCAGACGCTTGACGTGCTTCATGTCGATCAAATAATTTTAGCGGTACCGGGATGGATACGAACATCATCGGCAGAATGCGGATCATCGGCGTCGACGAGCCGGCGACTCCGAATATCCGTTATGTGATTGCCGGGGATTTAAGCGACGATTGCCAGGGCAATGCGCTTGGCATCGGCTTGGCCGATTTAACGACGAGACGATTGTTTGACAAAATCGATTTTCATAAAACGAACGAGAATGTGATCACCAGCACATTTCTTCACCGCGCGATGATTCCGATCATATTAGACAACGATTTGGAGGCAATGCGGACTGCGCTGCGCTGCAGCTGGGGAGTCGTCCCGGAGCAGGCTCGCATCATCCGCATCGCCAATACGCTTCATTTGGAGTATTTGTATGTTTCAGAGTCGCTGCTGCCGGAAATTCGGACGCTCGATGATGTGGAAGTGGTTGGAAGGCCGGAAGCGATGCAGTTTGACTCGCAAGGTGTTCTTCATCCGTTTCATAAATAAATGCAATAAGAAGCCAGATTATGATTGGAGGCAGGCGGAATGGAAAAAATCAGGGTGATTCAGATTGGTGCCGGGAGATTCGGGGCGTCCTGGATGAAGGTAGTGTGTGAATCGGATCAGGCGGAACTGGCGGCGGTTGTCGATGTCGTTCCGGAAAATTTACAGAATGCAAGCTCAATCGCCAATTTACCGGCAAGTAAGCTGTTCACCAGTTTGGAAAGTGCGGTTCAAGCGGTGGACGCAGATATGGTGTTGATCGTTACGCCTCCCAAAACCCACAAATCGATCGCGCTGCAGGCGCTGCGGACAGGCTTGCACGTTGTTCTGGAAAAACCGGTAACCCACTCCCTCGAGGAAGCGGTTGAGCTGCGGCAAGCCGGTATCCAATACGGTAAAAAAGTGATGGTCAGCCAAAATTACCGGTGGAGGCCTTCGATCCAGACGTTAAAGCGGCTATTGCGCGAGGAAGCTGTAGGCCGAATCGGCTACATCGAATACGCCTTTCGAAGAGCGGTCAAAATCGGCGGTTGGCGGGACGAGATGAACGAAGTGCTGCTGGAGGACATGTCGCTTCATCATTTTGATCTATTGAGATATTTGCTGGACAAAGAGGCCGTCGAGGTGTATGCCCAAAGCTTCCGGCCTCACTGGAGCTGGTTCAGCGGCAACCCGACGGCCAGTGTAAATATCCGGTTTGAAGACGATATCCGCGTTCATTATTTCGGCAGCTGGGTGAACAAAGGAGCGGAAACGACCTGGAACGGCGATATCCGGATTGTCGGAGATCAGGGGACGATCGAGATGAGTCAGGATCAAATTAGGATCTGGAAGGACGAGGAGAATGCCGCGCCGATAGCGGTGAAGCTGGACGAGCTCCCGTATGGGGGCGACCGGCTGGCTTCTCTGCACGACTTTGTACAAGCGATCCGCGAAGACCGGACGCCGCTGACCTCGATATCGGATAATATCCATACGTTCGGACTTACCTGTGCGGCCATTCACTCGGCGCAATCCGACGAAAAGATCAGGCTGAACGATTTTTACGGAAAAATGGGAGTGACACTATGAAATTGGGCGTCTTCATTAAACTATTCCGTACGCAACCGTTGGATCAGGCTATCGCTTTTGCGGCTTCGCAAGGGATTCAAACGATTGAGATTGCGACGGGCGGATATGTGGGCAACCATCATTTGAAGCCGAAGGAAGCGCTGGGCAACCCGCAGGCAATCGATAAAATCAAGCAAGTATTGGAGCAGAATGAGGTTGCCATCAGCGCGCTGAGCTGTCATGGCAATCCGCTTCATCCGAATCGGACTATCGCAGGTCAGCATCATGAAGATTTTATCGATACGATCTTGCTGGCGAAGGAACTGGGCGTCGATACGGTCGTCAATTTTTCCGGATGTCCCGGGGAATCCGAGGGGCGTGCTGGATACGAAGTCGTACCGCGATATCGCGAATCGTTCGTGGACCTTCCGCACCGTGGGCTACGGCAACGGACCGGATGTTTGGAAGGATATAATTAGCGCGCTGCGCACGGTAGGCTACACCGGAGCTATAAGCATTGAGCATGAGGATGGGCTTATGTCCACGCAGGAAGGCTTCGGCAAGGCGGTTCATTTTCTAAAAGAAATATTGATCACTGAAACTTCGGGCGAGATGTATTGGGCCACCTAAGCTGCCTTGATCGCTGCGGTTGACGGATAAATGCTCGTTTAACGGGAGGATGAGAAGGTTTGAAAGCGGATTTTCGCGCGCTTATCATGAAGGATAAAGATAATGTGGCCACGGCATTGGACGATATTCCTGCAGGTGCAGCGGTCGTTTTGCGTACCGAAGGAGCCGATTTGACAGTTATTTTGCGCGAAGCGATTGCTTTCGGTCACAAATTTGCGGTTCGGCCGATAGCTTCATCCGAAGACATTATCAAGTACGGCGAAGTCATCGGCATGGCCAATCAGCCCATTGAGGCCGGCCGGCATGTTCATGTGCATAATTTAGACGGAAAACGGGGCCGGGGGGATCAATTTGGAGCATAGTACGAAATTTTGGGGATACCGTCGTAAAGACGGAAGAGTGGGCGTCCGAAATCATGTGTTGATTTTACCTACGATCGTGTGCGCTACTCAAACCGCTAACCGCATTACCGAGCTGGTGCAAGGTACCGTTTCGTTCATTCACCAGCACGGCTGCGCTCAGGTCGGCGTAGATTATGAGCAGACGTTCCGCACTTACGTAGGGATCGGCAGCAATCCGAACGTATATGGTGTTGTCGTTCTCGGCCTCGGCTGCGAGACGCATCAAGGCCGCAGCGTTGCCGACGAAATTGCCAGGCAGACGGGGAAGCCGGTCGAGCTTGTCTCGATACAGGACCATGGCGGGACCTTAATGACAATAGCTATAGGGGCGCAAATCGCAGCGCGAATGGTCCAGGAGGCGACGATGCAGCGCAGGGTAGAGTGCGATGTCAGGGAGTTGATTGTAGCGACGGAATGCGGCGGCTCGGATGCTTGCTCGGGCTTGTCCGCCAATCCGGCCGTGGGCGTCGTCAGCGATATGCTCGTCGATCGGGGCGGAACGGCGATGCTGGCCGAAACGTCGGAAATTATCGGGGCGGAGCATCTGCTGGCGAACCGCGCGGTGGATGACAGAGTAGCCAAGCGGGTATATGAAGTCATCGAAGCGATGGAGAAAAAAGCGATCCTGATGGGCGTCGATATCCGTACGGGCAATCCTACTCCCGGCAACATTAAGGGAGGCCTCAGCTCGCTGGAGGAAAAATCGCTCGGCGCCGCTGCCAAAGCGGGTACGCGGCCGCTGCAGGAGCTTATTAATTATGCCGAGCGCCCGACCAAGAACGGCCTTGTCTGGATGGATACGCCGGGACAAGATATTGAACAGCTGACGGGTATGGTCGCCGGCGGGGCTCAGATCGTGCTGTTCACCAGCGGCCGCGGAACGCCGACAGGCTCTCCGATTGCTCCGGTCATTAAGATTGCGACAAATACGCGGATGTTTGAAAACATGTCCGATAACATCGACATGAATGCCGGGACGATCATCGAAGGCAAAGAAACGATCCAGCAGGTCGGCAGCCGCATGTACGACGAAGTGCTGCAGGTGGCGGACGGAAAATGGACGAAATCGGAAATTTTGAAGCAGTACGATTTCGGGATTAATCGAATCGGGCCAACGTTTTAATGACGGTTGAAGAGGAGTGATGTCATGAATAAAATCAAGGCGGCCATCCTCGGCTCAGGTAACATCGGTACGGACTTGATGTATAAGCTGGAGCGAAGCGAAGTGCTGGAGCTGACCGCTATGATCGGCATCGATCCGGCGTCGGAAGGCTTGCAGCGAGCTCGATCGAGAGGTTATGCAGCTTACGATAACGGTATTCAGGCTTTCGCCGATCATTCGGACATCGCGGATATTGTGTTCGATGCAACTTCGGCCAAAGCGCATGTCAGGCATGCCAAGCTGTTTAAGGAATTGGGCATAACCGCAATCGATCTGACGCCGGCGGCTCGCGGGCCGTTTGTATGCCCCGTCGTGAATCTCGGCGAGCATATGGATACTTCGAATGTAAATCTGATCACCTGCGGCGGTCAAGCGACAATTCCTATCGTTCACGCCGTGAACCGTACAGCCGACGTATACTATGCGGAAATCGTAGCGACGGTGTCCAGCCGAAGCGCCGGACCCGGCACGCGCGCCAACATCGACGAATTTACAAGCACAACCCGCCGCGGGCTTGAGGAAGTGGGAGGAGCCGACCGCGGCAAGGCCATCATCATTTTAAATCCGGCAGACCCGCCCATTATGATACGGAACACAGTCTACTGCCAAGTGAGAAACATGAATCGGCAGGCGATAGATCTTGCAGTCCGCGATATGGTTGCTCAAGTGCAGGCCTACGTCCCAGGTTACAAGCTGAGACAAGAATTGCTGTTCGATGGCGATCAAGTTACGGTCTTTCTCGAAGTCGAAGGCGCCGGCGATTATTTCGAGCCTTATGCCGGCAACCTGGATATTATGACCGCTGCAGCGGTACGGACCGGTGAAGCGTTCGCCCGTTATCGGCTGTCGGCAGCCCGGACAGGGAAAGGGGGGAGCGCAATTTGAAGCGGAACAGTACGGAACCGATCCAAATCACGGAGGTTTGCCTTAGAGACGGAAGCCATGCGGTCGCGCATCAATTCACGGTCGAGCAGGTTCGTGCGGTGACGCGCGCATTGGATGAAGCGGGAATGCACTACATTGAAGTGAGCCACGGCGACGGGCTCGGCGGCTCTACGCTGCAGTACGGCCGCTCGCTCGTTGACGAGATGAAGCTGATTGAGGCGGCCGTGGAGCAGTGCAGCCAATCGCGTATTGCGGTGCTGCTAATTCCCGGAATCGGTACCGTCCATGAGCTGAAGCAGGCGCATTCGCTCGGGGCGAAGCTCGTAAGGGTGGCCACGCACGTTACCGAGGCCGACGTTTCCGCGCAGCATATTCATTTTGCCCGGGAGCTCGGGATGGAAGCATTGGGCTTTCTGATGATGGCGCATTCCGCCCCTATCGATGTGCTTGTGGAGCAGGCGAAGCTGATGGAAAGCTATGGCGCCCAGGCGGTTTACGTGACCGATTCGGCCGGAACGCTGCTTCCTGAAGAAGTTCGCGCGCGAGTGAGGGCGCTGAGAAGCTCCTTATCGTGCGAAATCGGCTTCCATGCTCACAACAATCTCTCGCTCGCTATGGCCAATACGCTCGTCGCCATCGAGGAAGGCGCTACCCGGATCGACGGCAGCGTCCGCTGCCTCGGTGCGGGTGCCGGCAATACCCAGACCGAGGCGCTGATTGCCGTGCTGCAGCGAATGGATATGCACCTCGGCATCGATCTATACAAGCTGATGGATTTGGCTGAAGAGGTTGTGGCGCCGATTATGCATCGCGTGCCGGAGATCAACAAAGGAAGCTTATCCATGGGCTATGCCGGCGTGTACTCCAGCTTTCTTCTGCATGCGGAAAGAGCCGGCAAACGCTTCGGCATCGATCCGAGGGACATCCTGATGGAGCTGGGCCGCCGCAAAGCGGTTGGCGGGCAAGAGGACATGATTCTCGACGTGGCTGCCAGCTTGCACAAAAATCAGTAAATTGTCCATATAACAAAGAGAGCACCGGGATTGCGATTGCCCCCGGTGCTTTTTTGCGTTTTGATGCGGTTAATTGATTTTTTTAAACGACTCCAGCTGCTCCTGCAAAAACGCATTCCGTTTGCCGATGAACGATAAAATAAACGCAGGTTCCGAGGCAAATTCTTCGGCAAGCGCTTTTTTATAAGGGTCAAGCCCGATGAAAGGCTCCAGACACTCATGCAGGGCAGTTATCATCGGTTCCAATTTATGCTCGGTAAATTGAGTTTGAAGAATGTTTTCCAATATTTCGCAATAATACTGACGGAATTTGGGAATGTCTAAAATCCGGGCGGACAGCGTGTTACGGCCGTCGATCGCCAAGCGGTTGGGATGCAGTATGCGTCCGTTCACATTTCTTCCCCAGGTTGCGTCGTAATCCCACGGAATAATTGCAAAGCAGCCGGTCTGGCTGTTTTGATATAAGGCGTAGTTATGAATAAAGCCGTCCAAGTTTTGTGTGCAGACAGCTCCGGCCAGCCAGCGTAGATAGCTGTCGACATCCAGCAGCTTTTCGATTGCTTCTTCAAATTGCGCGACGGGAGTTATATTGATCGTGTAAATGAATGCCCGCAACCGTTGATCGTCGTCATCCGTGCCGTATTTCCGTACATACCCCGCCTCCAAAGCATCCTTAACCTCATCGGTTCTGGACTGAAGCAGCGAGAAATTCGCATCCGAATTGACTGCATAGTAGATCGGCCCGACCGGCAGCTCCCTCCTTTGCAAAAAAAGCTCGTCTACCGCTTCCAGCTTCAAGTAAATGCCGGCAAACGCCTCATTTATATACAGCAGCACGTAATGGGTTTGCGGCGACAATACGCCGATACCGGCAAAAAACTCAAAAGACAGCTTGTTTCGGATTAGCGACGGGTCCGCATATTCAGCGTTTAAATGGATTTCCCGTTGTCCTTCATATAATTCGGGATAAGTGAATTGAATCTGGAACGATTTTTTTGGAAATTTACGCGTATGAGCACCTCTAAAGGCAAGCTTGATTTGATATTCATCCCGGTCAAGTCTTAAAACCGCAGGTATCCACAGCTCGGCGCTCACATTCACGTTTAAACTCGCAAATGGCTCCGGATCAACCGTAATATAGTATGTCGTGATGCTGCTACAATCGTACATGCGGTCGGTCACCTCTTGATGGTTGTTTATTATTATTTATATTAGTAACTCATAGAGTTTGACACAGGTTAGGGACAGATTGAACCCGCCTGCGGAGGCTTGCAGCTAGAAGCCGTAAATCGGTACTGTTCGCCGCTGGGGATTCGTTGATTTTGCTAGCTGCCTATAGCAGAAGTTGTTCAAGCTCATATCCTATTAAAAGCTGGATAAGGAGGTGTATAAAAGTGAAGCATTTAAATAAGAATGAGCTGAAAGATGTGGTAGAGTCGATATCTGATCCGAAGCTTCATATTTATATGAAAAACCATCATAAGAAACATTCCAGTCATCATTCGTGTCACGATCATTCAACGTCTTCTTCATCCTCGACGTCATCAACGACCACAACAACGACCACAACAACGACCACAACAACGACCACAGGCGTGCAAGGCCCGCAAGGTCCGCAAGGCCCGCAAGGCCCTCAAGGCCCGCAAGGTCCGCAAGGTCCGCAAGGCCCGCAAGGTCCGCAAGGCCCGCAAGGCCCGCAAGGTCCGCAAGGTCCGCAAGGCCCGCAAGGCCCGCAAGGTCCGCAAGGTCCGCAAGGCCCGCAAGGTCCGCAAGGCCCGCAAGGTCCGCAAGGCCCGCAAGGCCCGCAAGGCCCGCAAGGCCCGCAAGGCCCGCAAGGCCCGCAAGGCCCGCAAGGTCCGCAAGGCCCGCAAGGTCCGCAAGGCCCGCAAGGCCCGCAAGGCCCGCAAGGTCCGCAAGGCCCGCAAGGCCCGCAAGGTCCGCAAGGCCCGCAAGGCCCGCAAGGTCCGCAAGGTCCGCAAGGCCCGCAAGGTCCGCAAGGTCCGCAAGGCCCGCAAGGTCCGCAAGGCCCGCAAGGTCCGCAAGGTCCGCAAGGTCCGCAAGGCCCACAAGGTGACCAAGGCCCGCAAGGTCCGCAAGGCCCGCAAGGTCCKCAAGGCCCGCAAGGTGMCCAAGGCCCGCAAGGCCCACAAGGCCCGCAAGGTCCGCAAGGCCCACAAGGTCCKCAAGGTCCGCAAGGCCCACAAGGTCCGCAAGGCCCGCAAGGTCCKCAAGGCCCGCAAGGTGACCAAGGCCCGCAAGGTCCTCAAGGCCCGCAAGGTGACCAAGGCCCGCAAGGCCCGCAAGGCCCGCAAGGTGACCAAGGCCCCCAAGGTCCGCAAGGCCCACAAGGTCCGCAAGGCCCGCAAGGTCCTCAAGGCCCGCAAGGCCCGCAAGGTGACCAAGGCCCGCAAGGCCCGCAAGGTCCGCAAGGTCCGCAAGGCCCACAAGGCCCACAAGGCCCGCAAGGCCCGCAAGGTGACCAAGGCCCGCAAGGCCCGCAAGGCCCACAAGGTCCGCAAGGTCCGCAAGGTCCGCAAGGACCCGAAGGACCGGATACTGGCACTATTGCTCTCTTTATTGCTACAAACCCGGCAGCACAAGCTGGTTTAACTGCGGGTACTCCAGTCACTTTTCCACTTAATGTAGTTCCGGATGGAAGTGCTATTACACGTACCGGGATTAGTACTTCTAGTTTCGACCTGAATACTGTTGGAACCTATGAAGTAACAATAAACTTATCAACTACGGCTGGCAGCACAGGTGATGCAGCTGTAGTAGTTAACGGCGCCCCAGTAGCAGTGTTTGCACCGCTTGGCGCTCCTCCTAACCCTATAGTCGGTACAATTATTTTTTCGATAGTTGCTGCTTCCACCTTGGAAATACAAGCTATAAACGGTACTTTGGAGCTTGGTCCGGCCGCAAGTATCGTGATACAACTATTGGCATAATCACTGGCAGAAATAAGCCATTCAATTAACTGCACAAGAGAATGAAGGCCGCAAAGTATTTCTAACGAGATGCTTTGCGGCTCTTTTCTTGTTTCTAAATTTTTGTCATTTTACAAATCCGGATGCTTACTCCAATGATGTTAGTATCCTATCAATCCGCATGATATCTTCTACAAATTGATGATAATTCCTTACACGTTCACGGTAAGAGTGAAGAGCTGTTTTGAATAACGCGTTCGTATCAAGAAATCCATCTTCCCGTGAGGCAATCATAATATCTAACCATTCACTAAATGCTTTTAGACCGAGTGTATTGTTATTTTGATTCGGATGTCTTCGAAAATAACTAAGAGCTTCCGGAATATAGACAGCTTTGCCTTTGGATAGCAAAGACAACCAGGCAGCTAGATCATTGATGAGAGAATACTGTTTCCCTTTGTATACTCCATATAGTTCGGTAAGATCTTTTTTTCTAAATAACACAGTTGTCGGTTCACCGATGACATTGAGACAACGGGTTAAAGCAACGTTCCCCAGCATTTTGCCGTCTAGGATCCTTGTTTCTTCATATAACCTGGCTGTAGCACCGATAGGCGGGAGAAACTGACCTGATTCATCGATGGTTTGTCGATAAGAAGTGACAAGCGTAATATTTTCAAATTCATTAAAAAAAAAGATCATTTTCGCGATTTTTTCTTTATGAAGAGTATCATCATCCATCAAGTAATTGATATATTCCCCTGTTGCCAGATCAAAGCATTTGTGCCAATTTTCAAGAAATAAATTCCGTTCGTTTTTATGATACTTGATCTGAGGAAATGAATGTAAATAAGGAACAAGCATTTCTTGTACTCGATCATCTGTACTATCATCACATATGATGATTTCGATATTCGGGTAGGTTTGTTCCAATACACTGTCGATGGCTATTTCTAGAGTATGCGGCCGGTTATACGCAGGTATGACTATACTAACTAATGGAAGTCCCACTTTAACTCCTCCTATCTCCAGTATCTACATTAGACTCCAACTGAGTTGTTCAACATGAACGTCCGGGATTGTCTTTGAGATTGCATGAAGTAACATTTGCTGCTTTTCCCCATATATATGTATATGTCGATGTAAAAGATTGTGATGATTAAGAGTAAATTTACTTATGGATCATCACGAATCTATTTTGTCGGATATCATAAAGGGGGATGGATATGCCATCAGATCATACTCCACTATTGACAACTCATTTATTTGTTTCCACGAAGATTTCACGGGATGGATTAGAAGAAATGTTTAAGATGTTGGCTGAAAGTGGCATCACAGTGAAGTTGTATGGATCTGATGATGCATTGGATATAAATCCTAAAGATCCTCGCGTCTATGTTTCACTGGGAGCGGGATGGGAAGAATTTAGAACACTGAATACATTACCTGCTCACGAGAGAAAGAGGTGGTTACATTTCAATTCTCCAACAGAAATTCAACCATCCAAATTATTTTACTGCTGGCTCAACCGGACCGATCCTCTCCCTGAAAATAAAACCGTACTTTCGGCCCGTTTTTCTTCAGATACTCCGCTAGTGTCCGTGTTCACAGCTAGTTACAAGTCCAAAGAAAAAATTCAGCGGCCTTATCACTCCCTACTAAATCAGACATACTCGAATTGGGAATGGGTTATTGTAGATGACTCCGGTGATGAGGATGAGACATACAACCAAGACTTGCTCCCTCTAGACGACCCCCGTGTGAGGAGGTATCGCCAAGATTCCCGCAATGGCTACATAGGGGCAATCAAACGGTATGCAGCAGGTCTATGTACAGGGGAAATTTTAGTAGAAGTAGATCATGATGATGAGCTAACTCCTTACTGTCTAGAGAAGATGGTTGATACATTTCAACAAAACCCCGAATGTGGCTTTGCTTATGGGGATTGTGCAGAGGTGTACGTAGGGAGCCACCATGCTCATTGGTATGGTTGGGATTGTGGTTTTGGATACAGTATGTATTATCGAGTTTGGGTACATGCGATGAATCGATGGCAAAATGTGCAGAAGCACACTACCATCAATGGGAATACCATCCGTCACTTGGTAGGTTTACCGAATCATCCTCGTGCGTGGACGAAGGATATTTATCATCTGATTGGGGGCCACCGCGAAGAGCTATTGGTTGCAGACGATTATGATATGCTGGTTCGGACGTTTCTTTATACTAAATATGCAGCAATTCCCGATTTACTCTATATTCAATATCGGAATGAAAATGGAGATAACTCTACTTTTCATAGAAATAAGCAGATTCAGATTCTCGTAAAAGAACTTAACAGTTATTATCATCCGAGAATCCTCACAAGATTGCAAGAACTGGGTTTACCCGAGGATTTGCCATATAGTCGTATATGGGATACTAATACAGATAACCCTGCGCGGAAATCTGCTCATATCATTCATGAAAAATTATCCGGAGTTTCAATCCTGTTTCCTATTCCCCACTCCTGTCCTACAAATGAGCATTCAGAATTATTTAAAACTATTCAAAAGGGCATAGAATCTAACTTTAAAGAGATCGAAGTAGTTGTTGTAGGTCGTATTCCTGCTGAAATCGAGACCTTTGCGTCGAAGGCGCCCATGGGAGCCATACGATGGTGGCCAATGGAGCCGAATGATTCATTAGAAACGTGTATCCAATATGCCAAGTTCTGCTCTTCATGTACAGAGAAAATAGTAGTGTTGCCGTGAGCCTCTACAGAGCCAGGTTATGCTAACGTAATAGCCGTTTCCCGGATGAATTAAATGTTGGACAACTGTATTATTATGCCAACGAGCTGTTCGAACATCAAAAGTATGCGAAAGCGATAACCTACTACAACAAATTTTTGGCAACCGGCAAAGGCTGGGTCGAGAGGATGAAATCTCGTCCTGCAGCAAGCTGGCCGAATGCTACCATGCAGCTATGCGTCTGCTACGACCGGTTGGGGCAGCATGAAGCGGCGTATGACGACCAAATAGTTAAAAAGCCAGACGATTGCTCCATTATGCCTATTGAAAGAACTCAATAGGCCTTTTTTGTTTTTCTGCATGCCATCTATAAGAAATTTCAACAAATGATTTCTTTCATTCGTCCAAGCGCATTAATGTTCGAAATCATAAGCTACAAAATGAGACTTTAATAGTTTCAAATTTACTATGAGACTGAGGTGAAATCATTTAATAGCTTTAGAAAGAATTGAAAGTCTCTCTTTTAAGGCTTTGAGTTTGCAAAATCGAATCTTGGTTTGAACTCAATAATAATGATACACATCACGTTCCTAGTAAGAAATGAAACATAATGTTCAAATGCGTACAGGTTCGAAAGCAGCGGAAGCGGTCGAATTTGACGGCTGAAAGAGAGTGAAGCTTTTGAAAGAAAGAGTTTGAACAGGGTCATTTACTCAAGTAAAACGGAGGTGTCTAATTCCTTGGAAGAAGAAAAAGCTACGATATCTCATCACCCCAAACCACCTAAACCGCCTAAACCGCCTAAACCGCCTGATCCGCCAAAACCAGGACCACCGGGGCCTCCAGGACCAAGAGGCGCAACAGGACCAACAGGACCAACAGGACCAACAGGAGCGACAGGTGCCACGGGTCCTGCAGGAGGTCCTCCAGGAGAAACCGGTGCCACAGGTGTGACCGGAGCCACAGGAGCCACGGGAGCGATAGGAGCGACAGGAGCCACAGGAGCGACAGGAGCAACGGGAGCGACAGGAGCACCGGGAGCCACAGGTGCCACAGGAGCAACGGGAGCCACAGGTGCCACGGGAGCGACAGGCGACCCAGGAGCAACGGGAGCCACAGGGGCGACAGGAGCAACTGGAGCAACTGGAGCAGCTGGAGCGACAGGGGCGACAGGAGCAACAGGCGATCCAGGAGCCACAGGAGCGACCGGAGCAGCTGGAGCAGCTGGAGCGACAGGAGCAACAGGCGATCCAGGAGCCACGGGGGCCACGGGAGCGACAGGAGCAACGGGAGCCACGGGAGCCACGGGAGAGACAGGAGCGACAGGAGCCACAGGAGCAACTGGAGCCACAGGTGCCACGGGAGCGACTGGAGCAGTTGGAGCGACAGGGGCTACAGGAGCAACAGGCGATCCAGGAGCCACGGGGGCCACGGGAGCGACAGGAGCAACGGGAGCAACGGGAGCCACGGGAGCCAGGGGAGCGACAGGCGACCCAGGAGCAACGGGAGCCACAGGGGCGACAGGAGCAACTGGAGCCACGGGAGCGACAGGCGACCCAGGTGCCACGGGAGCCACCGGAGCGACAGGCGCGACAGGCGACCCAGGAGCCACAGGAGCACCGGGAGCCACGGGAGCCACAGGCGCGACAGGAGCCACCGGAGCAACAGGCGACCCAGGAGCCACAGGAGCTACCGGAGCGACAGGCGACACAGGTGCCACGGGAGCTACCGGAGCCACGGGAGCCACAGGAGCGACAGGTGCTACAGGAGCCACGGGAGCGACAGGAGCCACGGGAGCGTCAGGAGCCACGGGAGCGACAGGAGCAACGGGAGCGACAGGTGCTACAGGAGCAACAGGTGCCACAGGAGCCACAGGTGTGACCGGAGCCACAGGAGCCACGGGAGCGATAGGAGCGACAGGGGCTACAGGAGCTACGGGAGCGACTGGAGCAGCTGGAGCGACAGGGGCGACAGGAGCAACAGGCGATCCAGGAGCCACGGGGGCCACGGGAGCAGCTGGAGCAGCTGGAGCGACAGGGGCGACAGGAGCAACAGGCGATCCAGGAGCAACGGGAGCGACAGGAGCACCGGGAGCCACAGGTGCCACGGGAGCGACTGGAGCCACGGGAGCCACGGGAGCCACGGGAGCGACAGGCGACCCAGGAGCAACGGGAGCCACAGGAGCAACGGGAGCCACAGGAGCAACAGGAGCGACAGGAGCACCGGGAGCCACAGGTGCCACAGGAGCAACGGGAGCCACAGGTGCCACGGGAGCGACAGGCGACCCAGGAGCAACGGGAGCCACAGGGGCTACAGGAGCAACAGGCGATCCAGGAGCCACAGGAGCGACCGGAGCAGCTGGAGCAGCTGGAGCAGCTGGAGCGACAGGGGCGACAGGAGCAACAGGCGATCCAGGAGCCACAGGTGCCACAGGAGCCACAGGAGCACCGGGAGCCACAGGTGCCACAGGTGCCACAGGAGCCACAGGAGCAACGGGAGCGACAGGAGCGACAGGGGCTACAGGAGCAACAGGCGATCCAGGAGCCACGGGGGCCACGGGAGCAGCTGGAGCAGCTGGAGCGACAGGGGCGACAGGAGCAACAGGAGCAACAGGCGATCCAGGAGCAACGGGAGCGACAGGAGCACCGGGAGCCACAGGTGCCACGGGAGCCACTGGAGCCACGGGAGCCACGGGGGCCACGGGAGCGACAGGAGCAACGGGAGCCACGGGAGCCACGGGAGCCACGGGAGCGACAGGCGACCCAGGAGCACCGGGAGCCACAGGGGCGACAGGTGAAACCGGAGCGCCAGGAGCCACAGGAGCGACAGGAACGACAGGAGCGACCGGAGCCACGGGAGCCACGGGAACGACAGGAGCAACTGGAGCCACAGGAGCTACGGGAGCTACGGGAGCGACAGGCGACCCAGGAGCACCGGGAGCCACAGGGGCGACAGGTGAAACCGGAGCGCCAGGAGCCACAGGAGCGCCAGGAGTAACGGGAGCCACAGGAGCAGCGGGAGCCACAGGGGCGACAGGTGAAACCGGAGCGAYCGGAGYCACGGGAGCGACAGGAGCAACTGGAGCGACTGGCGACCCGGGAGCCACAGGAGCGACAGGAGTAACGGGAGCCACAGGAGCTACAGGAGCAACGGGAGCCACAGGAGCTACAGGAGCAACGGGAGCCACAGGAGCAACTGGAGCGACAGGCGACCCGGGAGCCACGGGAGCCACCGGAGCGACAGGAGCGACAGGAACGACAGGAGCCACGGGGGCCACAGGTGAAACTGGAGCGAYAGGAGCCACGGGGGCCACAGGTGAAACTGGAGCGACAGGAGCCACGGGAGCCACCGGAGCAACGGGAGCCACCGGAGCTACGGGAGCGACAGGCGACCCAGGAACAACGGGAGCCACAGGGGCGACAGGGGAAACCGGAGCGCCAGGGGCGACAGGGGAAACCGGAGCGCCAGGAGCCACAGGAGCCACGGGGGCCACGGGAGCCACAGGAGCAACTGGAGCAACAGGCGATCCAGGAGCCACAGGAGCGACCGGAGCCACGGGAGCCACCGGAACGACAGGAGCGACAGGAGCGACAGGAGCCACGGGTGCCACAGGTGAAACTGGAGCGACAGGAGCGACAGGAGCCACGGGTGCCACAGGTGAAACTGGAGCGACAGGAGCGACAGGAGCCACGGGGGCCACAGGTGAAACTGGAGCGACAGGAGCCACGGGAGCCACAGGAGCCACGGGAGCCACCGGAGCCACAGGAGCGACAGGAGCCACGGGTGCCACAGGTGAAACTGGAGCTACAGGAGTGACAGGAGCCACAGGAGCCACAGGAGCAACGGGAGCAACGGGAGCCACGGGAGCAGGAGCTGCAGGTGTTCTATCTTCTTTGGCTGCTACGAATCCTGCCGCTCAAACTGTTGCAGTGGGTAGTCCAATTGCATTTCCAACGACCATTTCTGCATTAGGTACTGATATTACCCCGAATGGTACTGGTACAGTCTTTACATTAACTGCAGCGGATGATTATCGTGTACGGTTTAATTTACCTACAACAGTAGCCAATACGGGTAGCGCACAAGTATTTCTTAATGCAGCAGCTGTCGGACCGGTATTTAGTTCCACACCTGGTACTCCGATAATTGGCGATGTAACAATTTCAGCACCAGCGGCATCTACATTGGAAATACGAGCTGTTACTGCAGCATTGGATCTAGATACGGGCGCCATAATATTAATTGAACGATTATTATAATTTATACCATTAAACATGTGGAGTCAGTCTATTCAAATGTCGTAAGGATTTTCCCTGATGAACTACATTTAACAACAGTCCCTTTCTACTCATTTGTAGAAAGGGAAGCATCAGGTCTTCCAATTTTGCCAGCAACCATTGCAGGTGTTCAGGTTTGGTAGCTCGGGTCTTACTGTTACGCTAAAAGGTTGAGTATCTCGCTCAACCTTTTTTTAACGATAAAGAAAATATAATTTTCAGCGGATCTGAATAGTTGCTTTATCACAAGAAAACCTACCACGAAGCTGTTTGGAGCTTGGAGCGACAGCTAAGAATCCTACGGCATATGGCGTTCGACAGACCTTCACTCTAGCTGTCAGTGGCAATCTGCAGTACCGTACGCTTCGTCTACGGAGAAACAAGTGGAATAGCGTACGTTCACACAAGACGTTTCGCCGCCATATCATATCATAATAGAAGGCTTGAAACGTATACCCGAAACGTTGGGAGTGACCATCTGGTGGTAACTGTCAGTTTGTGTATGATCGTCAAAAATGAGGAGGATACGATCGGCCAATGCCTTTCCTCGGTTGCCGAAGCGGTCGATGAAATCGTCATCGTTGACACCGGATCGACGGATCGGACGGAATCGATTGTCAGAACGTTCACCGACAACGTGTTCCATTTTAAATGGATCGACCATTTTGCCGCTGCTCGCAACTTCGCATTCCGGCAGGCGACGAAGGATTATATCTTATGGCTTGATGCGGACGATATTTTGAAAGAAGAAGACTGCAGCAAGCTGATTGCCCTGAAGCAGGAGCTCGACCCGAGCGTCGATTCGGTATCGATGTTTTACAATTATGCATTTGACGAGTTCGGCAATCCGATTACGAGATTCAGGCGCAACCGGCTTGTGAAAAGAGAGAAGCAGTTTCAGTGGTTCGGGGCTATCCATGAATATTTGGACGTCAGCGGCCATATTATCAATAGCGATATTACTGTTACCCACTGCCGGATTCATAATAAGAGCGACAGGAATTTAAAAATATTCCAAAGCATGCTTTTGCGCGGAGAAAAATTTTCGCCCCGGGACCTGTATTATTATGCCAACGAGCTGTTCGACCATCAAAAGTATGCGAAAGCGATAACCTACTACAACAAATTTTTGGCGACCGGCAAAGGCTGGGTCGAGGATGAAATCTCGTCCTGCAGCAAGCTGGCCGAATGCTACCATTGTCTGGGCAATCCGGATATGGAGCTCGACTCGATATTCCGCTCGTTTCGATACGATAGCCCGCGCGCCGAGTTTTGCTGTCGGCTCGGTTATTATTTCCTTAATCGCAGCCAGTACGAAGCGGCCGTGTTCTGGTACAAATTGGCCACGCAGCTGCACCGTTCCGATGATCAGTGGGGATTTACGAATCCCACCTGTTCGACCTGGCTGCCGCATCTTCAGCTATGCGTCTGCTACGATCGGTTAGGTCAGCATGAAGTGGCCTATGAGCATAACGAGAAAGCCCGCAGCTATCGACCGAACGACCCTAGCATACTGCAAAACAAAGCGTATTTGGAATCGGTGCTGAACAAGTCCTAACAGGACACAGATTCTTAATAAAACAACTAAGCTTCCGCATCCACAGAAAGTAGTGGGCGCGGAAGCTTGTTTTAGTTGTGAAAATATAAGTTTTAATCTTTGCTGTGCAACCGTGACAAACTCACTCGTCCTTTAAGGACGGCGAAGCCGTTTATCCTGCGATCCGGGAAAGGGGCGGCAGCCGTAAATTTACAGTTTGTCTTCGATCACGCTTTTATAAATAGTCAAGTAGTTATCAGCCATGATGCTTGTCGTAAAATGACGCAGTACATAGTCGCGCAGCTCTTGAGGCTGCGGCAGCGGCTCATGCATGGCTTTATCGGCCATTTGGTCGACGGAGTGGCAAATAAGTCCGGGGAATCCGCTCATAACCTCCGGAACCGAGCCGTTAGCCAAGCCCAGCACCGGGGTGCCGCAGGCAAAAGCTTCAATCATGACGAGGCCGAACGGTTCCTCGCATAGTGTCGGAAACAGCATGCACCGGGCATGCTTCAGCAAATTTTGACGTTCCTGCCCGCCGACCTCCCCGACATATTGGATTTGCGGGTTCAGCATCACTTTGGCTACGATCTCTTTGTGAAAATAAGACTGGTCATAGACAGGACCGGCAATAATTAATTTTTGTTTCGTCCGCTCCGCCACTTCAATTGCGTGGTGAACCCCTTTGTAGTCAAGAATTGCCCCGATGTAGAGCAAATAGTCGCCCTTCTGATCGGAAAATTGATATTCCTCAGGGTTCAAACCGTTGTACACGAACGTACCGCGGTTGCCGCCGAATAATTCCAGATGGCGTTGGCTTAAATAAACCGCATTCTCCACCGGATTGGTCAACGGATTATGAATCGTGCAGACGGTCGGCACGGATAACCGTTTCCGGCCGACGACGGAAAGCTGTGTATGATCATGGATCACATCGACGCCCTTCGGCAGCGTCAGCTTGACGAAACCGGGAATTTGCCACATATCGTACCCATGGTGCAAATAAGGAATCAGCCTTGCGCTTGTTTGGCTCCCGATCGGGGCATACAAAATAACGTCATGCCCTCTGGAAACAAGCTCTTCCGTCAACGTATGGACGACGCGCTCGATGCCGCCGTATTTGACAGGGGGGACAGGAAGATAATCCGGGCTGATCAAGGCAATTCTCATTCGGACAGTCCTCCTTTGCTTGAGCTTGGCTGAGTCGGGATATAGTGCCGACGCGGCCGGAACGGCTTTTCGCGTTCAACCAGGTCTGACGGGTTATAGCCGTAATGGTCAAGCTCGAATCCGGAAATGCCCAGCGACCATTTTTTGGCGAACCGCTCCGCATTACCCAAGGCGCTGGCCGAGTAATTCGTCCGATTGGCGACAAAGGTGCTCCCGCCGTAGTGATGAATGTACACATCATTGGCGACCCAAAGAATGTGGCCGTATATGCGGGCGCGCAAACAGAAATCGTCATCCTCGTAGTTGCCGGGGAAAAATCGTTCGTCCAGCCCGCCGATCTGTTCAACCAACCGCTTCGAAAAAAGCATGCAGTGGCCGATCAGCTTATGCGGGAAAAAGCCTTGCCCTTGATGCAGCAGCGACCAATTCATCGCAAATGCTTGCAATCCTTCGGCAGACTGATAGTGAATAGGGGAAACCCGCTGCGACCAGGCGACATTATTGGAGCGCGGACCGACGATGCCGATTGAAGGATCCTTGTTCAACCAGGCAAGCAGACGGGCAAGCCAGCCCTCGGTAACTACCGTATCGTTGTTCAGCAGGCAAATATAATCGCCGCCGGAAGCGGCGATGCCTTGATTGTTGCCGCCTGCAAAGCCGCGGTTGACCTGATTGCAAATCAGCTTTGACGAAGGGATCGTCCGCAAAAAGTCCAGCGTACCGTCGGTCGAGCCGTTATCGACAAACACCAGTTCGAGCTCGATGTCTTCGTGGGCATGCTTTAGTATGCTTTCAACGCATTCCTGCGTATACTTCAAGCCGTTCAATGTCAGTATGACAATAGAAACGAGTGAGGGCATATCGATTCCCCTTCAGTTCGATTGTTCGGGATCGCTCATCCAATCCCGCTGCGTTACAAACCGGACGTGTCAACGATATACTCCATGACGGCAAGCTCGTCGCCGCTGGCCGGACATACGATGCCGAGCCCGTTATTCGAATCGAGGCGATAAAGGCGAAGCTCGAACGCCGATTCTTGCAAAAAATCTTCAATCGCCGTAAGCACCCCGTTCTGCTCGCCGTTTTCATAGAGCGCATTATTCTGGTCGACATTCAGTCCGCCGGATTCGACCAGCTCAATGGAATCAGGTGCGATCCCTTTTTTGGCATAAGGCTTCAGGAATGGCTGCGGAATCAGCTGCGGGTCGTAATACGAATCGCGCCGGCCGTACGGCCACTCGGTATCGTGAACGATAACAATCGGGAAGCTGCCGGTCCGTGCCGCAAGCTGCTCGATAAACAACAGTTCGTGGTAGACGGTATACCAGTTATGATCGCCGTCCAGCAAAACGATATCAGCCGAGCGGATATCCGGCAGCGCCTGCAAGCTGTTGTTCCGGCGGATAACCAATTCCTCGGGAAAAACAGCCTCGAATGCGGATGTATCGAAATCCGGCGCAGGATCGATGACCGTCAGCTTGCTGTCCATCATTTTACAGTATTCCAGCAATTTAATGGTGGTGCGCCCGTTCAGCCGTATACCGACTTCAATAATTTGCTTTGGATTCTGCTTAATGAGGATCGGTTTGATCACATTATCCCAAAATCGAATCATAAGGGCCTCCTTTTGTTGAAATGATGCCGCTCCACAAAGGAATGAAGCGCATTTCAGGCATGCGGCCGGCCGGGCAGCCGTGCAGGCAGAAATGCGCTTTGCAAGCGGATCGGATGAGTTCTAAGGCTGCCGCAGGAACGGATTGCAGAGGATCGAGGCGATTTCCGCCTGCAGCCCTTGAGTCAAATCAGTTTTGGGCGCATAGCCCAGCAGCCGCCCGGCTTTACGGATGTCGGCCCAAGTATGTCTGGGCTCGCCGTACGTTTTGCCGATGAACTGCCGCTCTACGGGGCTTCCGAACAACTGCTCGAGAATCGAGATGCATTCCAGCACCGTGGCTCTCTCTTTGCCGCCGATATTGATCGTTTCTCCAATGACGCCTTCGGCGTGCAAGGTCGCCGCTATGGCGGCCACGCAATCGTCCACATACGTAAAGTCCCGGGATTGATGGCCGTCGCCGTATATCGGAATCGGTTTATGTTGAAGAATATGTTGAATAAACCGGTGAAATGCCATATCCGGGCGCTGTCTTGGACCGTAGACGGTAAAAAATCGCAGGATGACGATAGGAACGCCGTCGTTATGGGCGTATACGCTGCACAGCTGCTCGCCGGTCAATTTGCTGACGCCATATGGCGAGAGCGGTTGTGTGCGGGCGTCTTCGTTTACTTGTCCCGTTTGCTCCCCATAGACCGAAGAGGTGGAGGCATAGACGAACTTCTGCACCGGAAACCGGCGGCAGCCCTCCAGCAGCCGTTGGGTCGCCTCGATATTGTGGGCGATGTAAGCTTTAAAGTCATCCCCCCAGCTTGACCGCACGCCGGGCATTCCGGCCAGATGATAGACGGCATCGACATGCGGCAGCAGATGCTCCCACGCAACGCCGAGCAAATTTTGAACAAGCAGAGTGAAGCGCGGATGGCCGAGAAGCGGATGAATATTGAACTTTCTCGCATGGACCGGTGTTGATGACGGAACAAACCCGTCCAGACCGATCACCTCGACGCCTTCATCCTGCAGCAGCCGTTCGCAAAGATGGGAGCCGATAAAGCCGGCTGCGCCTGTAACCAATATTCTCAATGATGGAGCACCTCCTAGTGATTGCCGGTACCATGATAGAAGTAGCCAAGCTCTGCCATTCGATTGCCGTCCAGCACATTTCTGCCGTCAAAGACGGTACAGCCGCTCATGAGCGTTTTCAGCCGGGCCCAGTCTGCGGCTCGATACTGTTCCCACTCCGAACAGAGAATGACGGCATCACAGCCGTACACCGCTTCCTCCAACGTATTAACCTGCTGCAGCCGCTCGGACTGCATGCCGGCGGGCAGCTTGGCAATCGGGTCATGCACCTTGAGTTCGGCTTCCTTGTCCAGCAGCGTTTTCATAATCGCAATCGAAGGCGCCTCCCGGATATCATCCGTTTCCGGCTTAAATGAAATGCCCAGAATGGCCACTTTTTTTCCAAAAAACGATGAAAGCTTGTGTTCCCATATCCCGATAAAATGCGGAATTTGGGTTTGATTCACTTGGTTGACCTGTTCAAGAATCGACAGCGACGTTTCGTACTCCGAGGCCATATGCAGCAGCGCATGAATATCTTTGGGAAAGCAGGAACCGCCATAGCCGATGCCCGCCTTTAAAAAATGATGCCCGATCCGGCGGTCCATTCCCATACCCTCGGTAACATCGCTAATGTTCACGCCGATTTTATCGCACAGTCTGGCAAGCTCGTTGACGTAAGAAATTTTGGTCGCGAGAAAAGCGTTGGACGCATATTTGATCAATTCCGCCGTTTTTGGCTCGGTAATGAAATACGGGCTGTTCAATTGGGCATACAAAGCTTTCATCTGTTTAATCGCAAGGCTGTTATGGCCGCCGATAATGATCCGGTCCGGATGCAGAGCATCCTGAAGCGCGCTGCCCTCTCTTAGAAATTCGGGATTGGATACGAGATCGAACGAGACGGGAGACGGCTGTGCGGCTTGAATCCATTGGGCTAATTTTTGGTTCGTCTCGACGGGAACCGTGCTTTTGACTGCGATCAGCTTGTACTCCCGCATCAGCTTGCCGATGTTTTCCGCCGCCTGCCGGATATACTGAAGATTGGCACTGCCGTCTTCGTTGGAAGGAGTGCCCACACAAAGAAATATGACCCGGTTTTCGCGTATGGCTATCCCGGGTTTGGCCGTGAAACGGATGTTCCCGGCAGCCAGATGTTTGTCTAATAAAGTGTCCAATCCCGGTTCGTAGAAAGTAAGCGCTCCTTGTGACAACGATTCCACCTTCTGACGGTCGGGATCGTAACCGGTCACCTTCCATCCCAATTCGGCAAATACGAGTCCGGTCGTGACGCCGACATAGCCTAATCCCATGATTAAAATATTCATTCATACAACCCTCCGGTCTTAAGAACGAAAACGGATTGAGTGCTCATGATCGAGTTCATCACGGTGTATGGACCTGATTGCAGGTTGACGCTTTCGAGCAGAATGCTGTTTTCGATTGTACATTGTTGCAGCTTGACGTTAGGGCCGATGGATACGTAAGGCCCGATAACGCAGTCTTTAAGCTCACTGCTCGGATCGATGAGAACAGGAGGAATAAGAGTGCATCCATCAAGCTTGCGGCCGTCGGGCAATCCTGTCTTCTCCATCAGCTGGAGCATCCAGCAGTTCGCTTCCAGCCACCGTTCCATGGTACCGACATCGGAGAAATGTTCTGCGGTCTCAAGATACACAACGCTGCAGCCTGTATCAATCAGCCATTGGATAGCGTCGGTAATTTCATATTCGCCTCTGGGGGACGGGGCAATGGCATGAATCGCTTTAAATATGACGGAAGTAAATGCATACGCACCCAGGACAGCCAGATTGGATTTGGGAAAAGCGGGTTTTTCCTCCAGGCCGACGATCCGATTCCCGGCTACCTCGGCAATGCCAAAATCCGCAGGATTGGATACTTGACCTAATAGAATTGCGGCTTCATGCTTCTCTTGAATTACGGCATGGCATAAAGGTTTCAAAGATTGCATCATTAAATTATCTCCGAGCAGCAGCATAAACGGGTCATTGTCGATAAAAGCTTCGGCCTGCCCGACAGCATCGGCGATCCCCAGCGCATGATATTGGAAAATGAAGGTGATTTGGGCCCCCCATTGTTCCCCGGTGCCGACTTCTTCCATAAACAGGGCCAGATGGTCCGGGCGGATGACGATGCCAATCTCGTAAATGTCCAGCTCGACCAGTTTTTCGATACAATAGTAAATAATAGGTTTATTCGCTACGGGAAGCAGCACTTTCGGTTTGGCATTGGAAAAGGGTTGCAGCCGGGTGCCCTTGCCAGCACAGAGAATTAATCCCTTCATAAGACGTTAACCTCCTGTCTGAAGACATTATTAATTTATGATGAACTTGACAAGGAGGTAAGGGCGATTACCAGCTAATAGAGAAATAATCCATAGATATACAATTCTACCAGGACATTTATATTTCCGCTGCTATACTCTATCAAATGCCTATAGCAGGATGCTTTGAAGCTAATAAGATAAAGAGAACCGCCGCATTTCAAAACTATAACAGGGAAAGGAATGGTATGAATTGAGTATTATGGGCAAGGTTAAAAATATGCTGAAAAGCCATGACGTGGAGGAAATGCAAATCGAATACGCCAATGGGGATAAGAAGGATTATGTTTTGGAGGAAGAAGACGTCGACAGCCTGCTGGACGAAATCGATTGGGATAAAGTGGAGGAGATTGAGGTTGAGTTAGTGGATGGCTCCAAAGCCGAACTCGATCTGGAAGGCGATGGAGGTCTTGTATTTGATGACGACGATGAAGATGACAATGACGATGACGATGATGACGACGATGACAATGACGACGATGATGATGACGATGATGACGACGACAATAGCTAAAAGGAATGGGATGTTTTAAACCGGCATCTAGATTAACCGCCGGTAAGCTGAATCCGGTATCCGGGTAACCGGTAACCGGTTCAGCCACAACCGGGCGGCCGAAAGCGGCCGTCACATTTTTCAATGGGACAAGCCCTGCACAAGCTTCGGCGTGCCCGCGAACATGCAAGCAAGGGTCTGACAAGCGGCGGAACTGCTTGCAGACCCATGACTTGAAAGCTGATGAGAGTACCGCAACGATAAATTAAGCTCTTTGCTCCCACACGGCTACGATATCGTTGGCTACGCGCGGCCAGGTGAAATTGAGCTCGGCGATTCGCCGTCCGTTCAGACCCATCTGGCGGGCAAGCTTCAGATTTGACAGCAATTCGTTCAGCCGCTTCGCATATTCCGAAGGATTTTCCGGATCGTTGATTAAGATGCCGTTATTGCCCGTCACGATTTCCGGATTGCCGCCTCTGGCTGTTGTCAAAAACGGCAGACCGGCAGCCATTGCTTCGTAGTGAACCCGGGCCAACGGCTCCTGCCAAATGGACGTGCAGACAAAAATATCGCCGGCGCAGAACCAATGGTGCACCTCATGGGCCTGCACATACCCGGTTGTGATCACCGGAATCGGAGCGCGGTTGGCCATCGCGCGAACGTAGGCCATGTAGTCGCTGATGGAATTGTCGCTGAACCAGGCGCCGCCGACAATGACGAGTACCGCGTCCGGATGGCGCAGCTCGGACATCGCCCGGACGAGGACATGCGGCCCTTTATTGCGCGATAACCGGCCGACGAACAGGATGACTTTTTTGGAAGCGATATTATATTGCGCCCGGATGCTATCCCGCGACTGTCGTGCGCTTTTCGACTCCGTCCAGGGGGCGAATCGGGACAAATCGACCCCCGAATAAATCGTACGCAGCTTCCCGGCAGCCTGCGGGAAAAAATCGCAGATTCTTCTGCCGATATAATTGCTGATAGTAATGATCCGCTCGGTCTGTTCCATGACCGCATTGCCTTCCGCCTGGCTGATTTTCTCGGGGTTGAACATGTCGTTATGCATCGATAACATGATCCTCGAGGAAGGGGCCGCTCGCCGTACGGGAAGCACCAGCTTGGGGCGGTTGAAAATATGAATGATATCATACTGCGCCCGGGAATGCTGCAAAAATTCGACGACGCCGCGGGTATAGACGTCCAGCAGGCCGTCCGAATCGACACGCACATACCGGATACCGTTAGCCATATTTTCCAGCGGCAGATCCGGGTCGGTCCGGCCGAGAATCGTAAGCTTATGATGTTGGCTTAATAACGTATCGACTCCGGATATATAGGTTTGTATTGCGCCACCCCTAATATTGGGGACCGGCAGCTTTTCGGTGCAAATCATTAAAATATTCATGGTTTACCTCCTCCCTTACTGTCAGGCTGTTTTTTTCCTGAGGCCAAGCGGCCTTTTCTTTGTAAGGCGTGCCGCCTTTTTGACAAGCTTTCTTTTTCGCAGCTTGAAGGACGCTTCGGACGTTTTCTTCAGGCGCGTTTTTTTAGAAGAGCGTACAATCCGCAAGCGCGTTTTTTTAGAAGAGCGTACAATCCGCAAGCGCGTTTTTTTAGAGGAGCCTACAATCCGCAAGCCCGATCGGGTTTTCCTCCGGGAAACGGCTTTGGAGCTTCTTTTTTTTCGTTTGCTTCGCTTTTTCGGAATGCGCATGAAGATTTTATCGCCGGCTCGCGGCAGCGGAATAACTGTGGCAGGAGCCTTCTGCGGCGCTCTTGGCGGATCGGCGATAACCGGGGCTGTAACGGGCTGAGTCGGTTGTCCCGGGTCCGGTAAAATGAGAGGCGGAACGATCAGCTTATCGCCCGGCAGCGCATCCGACAGCGGGAAGCTGAAAGGCACATCGGACAGCTCTTTGGTATAGTTGCCTGATTTGTAATTCCATTTGTCCTCTTCAAGATCGCTTAAAGCTGCCCACTTGCTGGATTCCGTAGCCGTCACTCTGGCCAGAATCGGATCCAGCTGGTTCTGCATAAACGTTTGCGGGTCGAATACAATTTCTTTCACATGCTTATAAAATTCATTGGGGAATGCCATATCCAGCCATAAAATTTCAAATGTTTCCTGATCGATCGGGTTGGCGTGGTGATAAGCTTCGATCATGCCGCGAATCCAGGTCGTATCCCAGACGCCTCTGTCATCCATCGTGCTTGTAATTAATTTGCGCAAATCCCGGATAGGCAGGTCATATGCGACACCGTCCAGGTCGATAACCCAGATGCCTTCGGGTCCCATCTGGCCGTTCGACCAGCCGTAATCCTGGTGGACCAGACCCCAGAAGGGCTCGCCCTCGGCGATCATGCGCGAGTATGGCGAATCGTGAAAGCGGGATGCAATATCGCGGGCTTGCTTTTCGAACAGCTCGACGGCCGACAGCAGGTTTGCACTTGACGGCATGTGGGAGTAAAGCTTGGCGATATCGCGAAACCAGCCGATTTTGGCAATGATTTTCTCATAATATTTGGGCCAGCGGAACAAGCGCGACGATTTGCTTGCGCCGTACGGCGGCACGTAGCCTTTGGAATGGCGGTGGAATTCACCCAACCCGTAGCAAAGCGCTATGGCGCCTTCCAGATCGATCTTGGATACCGGCACCATCGGCTCGACCCACTCGGTTACGATCCATGATTTGTCTCCGGCCTCGACATACAGATTGCCGTCTTTCGTAGGAATCAATGCGGGGACTCTGGCGCCTGCGTTGACGAGATAGTCCTGGGCGCCGATGCTGTAGAGGCTTCTTTGCGGCGTGCGGTGCAGCACTTTAAGGCTCCGGTTGCCTTTATTGGTGCCGATTTTCCAAATGGCACCGCCTTTGTCGGGCTTGGAGGTGATAAGCGTCTTATCATAGACTTCCATATCATACTGCGCTATGACCTGTTGGGCGATCGCGTCCACCTCAGGCGGGACATACTGCTCATGAACGACGCCGGCCGGCAATATCTGGTCCGCCCAAGGAACTATTCGAACATCACTCACTTTTATTCACCCCATAACATGTTAATAGTTAATCACTGCTTTTACGTAACGCATCCTGGCCGTTTTGCGCTGTTCTATGGCTCATGGAACTGTAATAAACGTCCAATAGCGGCTCAACAGTGTCATGAATCGGAAACCGGTTTATGATGAATTTTTTTCCTTTCCTAACGAGCTTTAGCCTGGCCTGCGGGTCCATGAGCAACACTGCTTTCAAATGGTCGGCCAGCAGGGCGCGGGTCAGCTTCTGGTCTGCATCATGGTCGGCGAACCAGCTGTCCCATGCTTTCTCGTAGTTGTCGGGATTCACGATTCCGAGAAATCCTCTGCTCCCTACCGCAATCAGCGGCCGTTCGCACGACATCGCTTCCAGCGCGACCCTTCCGGTGCCGATCACACAATCGCTCACCGAATAGTATAAGGCCATATTCAGTACTTCGCCCGTACAGTGAATGAACGGCGCATCCGACAACAGCCGCTTCTCTTGAGCCAATTGGAACAGGGCGGCCTGTTTGCTGCCTCCTCCCGCAATGATCAAATGCAGCTTCGCATAACCGCTGCTGCGCATGGCCGATACGGTATGAATGATTTCCTCGCAGATGTCCCCCTTTTCCCACGAAAGCCGGCCTGCATATAATACAACGGCCGCATCCGCGGGAATTCCGAGTTTTGAACGGAAATGATCGAGATAAGCTTGATCGTAAGCATGATATTCCCGGTCATCAAGCCCGTTGGCGATCAGCTTGGCGTTGATTCCCTTTGCTTGCAGCAGCCGTTGGATGGATGGACTTACACAAGTGAGAGCGGCTCCCGCCTGCAGCAGCTGCTGCAAAAAATCCCGGTCGTAGTAAGTGCCGTGAGCCGTAAACACGAAGGGAACGTGCAATTGCGCGGCAGCTCGCAGAGCCAGGCGTCCGGACGGAATTTGATGGCAGTGGACAAGATCGATGCGTTCGGTCAACATCACGGATGTCAACAAATTCAAATGGGGAATCAAATTTTTGTGATCGGCTTGATGATTATCAAGCACAAAATCGATCTCGTAGTAAGGACAGCCGAGTCCAAGAAAATGGTCGAGCAGCTTGCCTCTTTTACCGGCGATTACAACGGTGGCGCCCTTTCTGACGAGCTCTCTGGCTATGGAAAGTGAATAGGTTTCCGTACCGCCAATATTGAATTGGTCTATAACCATCAAGATACGCATAGGAACGGAACGGCTTATAATAATAGGGGCTTCCAAATGGATGGGGGTAAGGTCGTGGAGCTTGTTCAGCATCATCGAGGCGGGCTTTTTCTTTACGGGCAATGAGCCGCTTTTCGATGTGTTCCGTTTTTTTTTCGGCACGGAATCACCTCCATTCGTTTGCATCTCATTGTTAAGCATATGTGATTAGGTGAATGGATGATATGTACATTCGTGGAATTTCGCCAAATGACGATGAAATCCCGTAATACCCCGTATTCTTTTCGGTTTTGATCGAATAAGGTATAAGATAGGACGAAGCGAAGAGGTGGTGGCTTGCTTGGATATGCATCATGTACCTTCAGACGCTGATTTGATAGGGCGCGGCAAGCAGGGAGCGGTATACAAGCTTTCCTCGGACCGCTGTTTAAAATGGTACGTCAACGAGCGCCACGCGCGGTTGGAATGCCGTTCGTACCATATGGCCGCTGGCTCGCCGCTGATTCCGAAGCTGTACGGCTGCGGGCCGCAATATATCGTCATGGAATATATTCAGGGGGAGTGCCTGCAAAAGGTGCTGCGCCAAAAACGAGCCTTGACTATGCAGCAGTCCGGACATATTTTATATATAATTGATGAAATGACTCGTTTGGGGTTTACGCGGATTGATATTGCGCTGGCTCACATTTTTATTCAGGAGACGCAAACGAAGCAGGTATGCAAAATCATCGATTTGGTTCATGCCTACAGCAGAGTGTACGATATTCCGAAGGTGCTGTTCAAAGGCTTGTTCAAGCTTGGCTTGCTGGCCGTGTTTCTGGAGCATGCGAAGGAGCTGGACCGTGAAAAGTATGAGAAGTGGATCGACCATGTGAGGACAAGGAGCGATCGGTATGGCAGCTTTCGGACATATATCGACTGATGTTCTGTATGTTGTACAACATGTCTGCGAAAGCTTTCCGATCGGCAAGCTTAAAGGCTTGAGTCGCAAGCTCGGAGGCTCCTTCAATCTGAATGTCAAAATTGAGACGACCGAAGGCGAATTTGCCGTCCGGATTTTGGGCCGAGCGAATACGGAGGAGCATTTGCGATATGTTCAACTTGCGCTTGCGGCGCTGAACCGGTATGGCGTCCCGGCGTTAACGCCCATATTGGCTGTCGACGGCGAGCCGTATTGCCGGATTTACGAGAAGCTGGTGCAGGTAACGCCGTTTATTCATGGGGGGGATTTCAAAAATTTCCCAAATCAGGCATATAGCAGCGCGGCTATGCTCAGCCGGTTTCATCGAACGTTGCAAGCGGCCGGACGGGAACTGGTGCAGAGGCCGGGACAAGGTCCGATGCCGGCATGGTCGTTTTATGCTGCGCCCGATTATTACGCGAGGGCATTGGACCGGCTGAAAGAGCTGCCGGAAATTCCGGTCTATGAGCTTTACAAAGCGGAGAAGCTGGCCTTGCGGATCGGCGAGCTGTGGGAGCAGTCGCAGGACAGGCTGCCGGATGCGATTTTGCACGGCGACTGGCATCTGTGGAACCAATTGTATGCGCCGGAAACCGGTGATGTGGCGTGCGTGCTGGATTTCGACTGTATTCAGACGGGCAAGCGCATTCTTGATATCGCCTATACATTGTGGTCCGTTTATATACTGCTGCCCCGGCACGCCAGCCGATTGGAGCGGCCGATCGTCAACGGGTATTCGGGTATGACGGATGAGGAGCTCCGGATGCTTCCCGTCGCTATTGCCAAGATCTCATTATTTTTTCTGTGTCATGCCGCATACGCGGAGAAGCCGGATGAGAAATGGCGTAGGCAGTACCGGAAACAGCTGCCTTTGATCGAATGGCTGCTTGCGGATGGGGAACGCAGGTTTGCGGAGCTGGCTACCGCGGACGAAGCAGGGACCTGACTGCAGCAATTGCTTGCGGGCAAACGATCAACCTTATGTCACGGGTGCCGCCGCCTCTACGGCTTTTGTACCTGAAGCCGGTACTGGTGCGGCGTCGTTCCCATCGCTTCGCGGAATACTTTGCAAAAATACGACGGGTTGGCAATGCCGGTCCTTGCGCCGATTTCCGGGATCGTCAAGGAGGTCCGGGTAAGCAGTACGCATGCATGACGGATGCGGGTCGCCTGGACGTAAGCCAAAATGGTCGTCCCCGTCGCTTCCTTGAACAAATGGGCGATATGGTAGCGGGACAGGTGCAACTCGTCGGCCATTTGCTCCAGCCGGAAAGGCTCGTGATAATGGCGCTCGATCCATTGCATCGCTTCTTCCGCCCGATGGCGGTATCTCAAAGGCTCCGAAAGCTGTTCATGGGCCGCCTGACCGATGCGCCGGAATTGGCGCAAAAAGCTCAGCAGAAAAAACATGTATTCCTCATGAATTTCATTCGAAACGTGGTGCTGCCGGGCATCGTCAAATTGCTCCAGCAGCGCCAGGATCGGATCGCCCTCGGCTACGGAACGGACGGGCCTGCTGCTGCCGGGCTGCTGCTTGAGCGTCTGGAAAAAGCCCTTTAATGCCGGGAAGCTGTCCCAATAAGGCTTAAGCATAGCGGGATCGAACATGATCAGGCTTCTTACAAAACCGGATGCGGCCCGGATCTGTACGCGGTGCAGCTGAAACGGCTGAAACATCAGCAGCGCGCCGGGCTCTATGGAATAGGTGGTCCCATCGATAATCAGCAGTCCTTCGCCTTCGTGAATGTAAGTGAACTCCATCTCAAGATGTGCATGAAACACTTCGCGGAAGGCGCCGGCAGCAGATGTGCGCCGGTAATCGAATAAGAAAGGAGCACAGCCTTGACGCATCGTTCCTCCACCACATTTCCTCGTTAATGCCATACCCGTCCATTATACCATCTCCTTGCCCATAAACTGAACCGCGCAGCGTCAGGCGTTTGTACGCTTGTCTTTGCAAAATAACCGGTAATCGCTATAATCTATACACGACGGGACTTGCTGATACATACTGGAATGTGAAACGCCCGAAGTGAACAGGCGCACTAATCATCAAATCATTCATACATGAAATGGGGATGCGGCATGTATCGTGTATTGATCGTCGATGACGAGCCTTGGGTCTTGAAAGGAATTCGCAGCACGTTCAAATGGGAGGAGCTCGGATTCCAGGTTGTGGCGGAAACGACGGATTCGCTGGAGGCGTACGAAATCATTATCCGGGACAAGCCGGATGTCGTAATGACCGATATACGCATGCCGGAATGCTCGGGTATCGACTTGATGAAACGCTGCAGAGAGCGGGGCATTCAATCGGAATTCGTCATCATAAGCGGCGCATCCGATTTTCATTATGCGCAGGAATCGATCCGGCTCGGCTGCTTCGATTATTTATTGAAACCGCTTCAATTCGAAGAAGCGGACGCTTTGCTGGAGCGGCTTCTGCGTCATCTGAACAGGGGCGGCCACCAGCAGGAACTGGATCTGCTGGAATCGCTTCAGCATGCGGATGCCGCTGCAATCCGGCAGCTGCTCCGGAGCAGGGGGATAACGGCGGAGCGCTATCAGGCTGTCTACATGTCGGGACGGGAAGGGGAACAGCTTGCCGAGGCGTCCGAGTGGTTCGGCGGGATGGAGCACATTGTCATCCACGCCGATCCCAACAAGCGGATCGTAATATTAGGCTGTACGGACAGCCGGTACCCGCTGCTTGCCGCCTCTTACGAACAGGCCGCGCCGCAGACGAAGGAAGGACTGCACATCGGCGTGAGCGAAGTGTCCGCCTCCTGCGATTACATCCCGAAGCTGATCGGCGAGGCGCATACGGCGATGCATGATTCGTTTGTTTATCCGGCTGGCGGGACGTTTTTGCAGAGCAAGGAAATGCCCGCCGCCGTACGCAAGACGGTACAAGCCGTTTGCACCGCAATCCATCAACGTTCGGACGAGCAGGTCGGCGCATTGCTCGGCGGGCTGCCGGAGCTGTTCCGGGCGGAGAGGGCCGGGATGAAGGATGTGGTCTTTTTGTGGAACCAGATCGTTTCCACGATTAACCATACGTATAACGGCGGATCGGTTCATTCGAACGAGGAGCTCAGCTTCATGGATTACGGCGCGCTTGTTCATAAATTCAGCAATCTGGAGGAGCTGTGTTCATGTCTGAGCCATTTTATACGGACGGAGGCAGGCGCCGCTGCGCCGGAGCCGGATCCTTTCGTCAATGAAAATTTCAAGGAACTGCTGGAATATGTGAACGACCATTTCGAGCAGGAGCTGCATTTGAGAGAGCTGTCCGCCAAATTTTTCATCAATTACACGTACTGCTGCGACTTGTTCCAGAAGACGGCGAAGGTTACTTTCACCGACTATGTCACCAGGCTGCGGCTGAATAAAGCGGGTCGGCTGCTGAAGGACAGCGACATGTCGATTTCGGAAATATGCCGGGAGGCCGGCTACAAGGATTATCACTATTTCAACAAGGTGTTCAAGAAGTGGTACGGCGTTACGCCATCGCATTACCGGAAGAGCCAGACGGCCCCATATTATGGAGAAGGCAGAGGATGAGAAGGATGCGAATTATCGCCCGTTTGAACCTGCGAAAGCAGCTGCTGCTGTTGATCGGTATTTCCACCCTCATGATCTTTTCGCTGCAGCTCTATTATTATAGTAAATTTTACGGTTTGGCTGAAGACAAGGAAAACGTACATACCGCAAAAATGATTCGGCAGGTAGAAGAAAATGTGACCTCCTTTTCCCAGGACATTAAAGACGCCGCTCTGGCCGCCTCCTACAACACTGTGATCCACGACTATATGGGCTCGGACGATCCGATTTACAGGCTGAAGCTGAACAAAAATGTGCTGGAAATTACATCCGGAATCAAGTCGTCCAACAAAAATATCGAATCGATCGTACTGGTCGATAAGGAGCGCAATATTACAGGCGCATCGAGTCCGTTCGATTACATGATTTTGGAGGAGCTGGAGAAAAAGTACCGTCCCGATATGCGTCGCCCCGAATCGCAGTTTTTCGGCAAAATTTACAATTCGGAGAAAATGGAGAAGGCGGCCTATCTGTACGCCCATCCCGTCTTCTCATCGTTGAACGATACGGCCGATTTTGCTGAGCTGGGCATGGTGATCGTCGTATACAAAACGGAAATTTTGGACCGCATTTTAACCGACATTAAAGCGACGCCCAGCTCGCTCCTGCTTATTTTGGATAACGAGCAAAGGATCGTGGCGGCGGACGAACGCGCGATGAAGGGCAGCTTGTTCGATACCGCCCTGCTGGACGGAATCGGCAGCGACAGCAAGGATCACAAGATCGATTACAATCAAAAGCTGACCCATGTTCAGGTGAAAGAGATGGCGCTGCTCAACTGGAAGATCGTCAGCCTCATTCCGGTGAACGAAATGACGGATGAGCTTCGCTGGATCCGCAACGTCGGGCTGATGATCGGAGCTGCAATGACGCTGCTTATTTTCATCATGGGGCTGCTGTTTATCCGCAGTGTCACCATTCCGTTTGGCCGGATCGTGCGGTTCGTCAATTTCATCGGCAACAACGGGGGCAAGCAGCGGCTGAAGCTTCCGGTTCAAAACGAAATGGGCATTTTGTCTGCGGAAATCAATAAAATGCTCGACAAGCTCGATGAGACGAACGAAAAATTTATTCAAGCCAAAACCTCGCTGTACCAGATGGAAATTGCCAAAAAGCAGGCCGAGCTGTCGTTTCTGCAAAGCCAGATCAATCCTCATTTTTTGTACAATACGTTGGAATGCATCCGCAGCATCGGGCTGGCGAGCCGGGTGATGGAGATTGTTGAAATATCGACGTCCATGGCCCAAATATTCAGGTACAGCATAAAGGAGGATAATTTTGTCCGCATTCGCAACGAGCTGGAGTGCATCCAGGACTACTTGCGCATCATGTCGATCCGGTTTATGGATAAATTCAGCGTGAACATCCGTATCGACGAGCAAATATTGGATAAGCGGATGCCTAAAATGATTCTACAGCCGGTCGTCGAAAACGCCGTCTATCACGGACTTGAACGGAAAAACGGGAAGGGCGTCCTGACCGTGACCGGAATCATAACCGAAAGCCGGACGATCCGTTTCGAAATTGCCGACAGCGGCAAAGGCATGAAGGCGGAGGAGCTGATGCAGCTGCGCCAATCGCTTCAGGCGTCCGATCCGAATGAAGGCGACATGGCCTCGCGGGGACTCGGCCTGCTGAATATACATCAGCGAATTCGGCTGGCCTTCGGAGAGCCTTACGGCATCGAAATCAACAGCATCGACAATGAGGGGACGCAGGTTTTCGTGCACATTCCGATCCTGGAGAACGGTGCGGAATAATTTCCGAAAATAGTACCACATGTTCCGAAACGAGGCAGTAGCACAATTTCGGAAAGCGGTTACAATTAAAATATACGCATTTCGCAATTCTTTTGTAAAAAGCTTTCTCGGTATCAAAAGGAGGGGTTATGTGTATGGAAGACAAGCGAGGTAATTGCGGACAAAGCGATATGACCGGCGAATGTGTCGAGCGGTCCGGGTACGGTCAAAGCTTCAGGCGAAGCGAGCACGGTTCAAGCGTCCAGCGATACCGGTACGGTCAAGCCGGTGAAAGCATCAGTCCAGGTGAACGGAGTGAAGCCGACTATTGCAGCGTATGCGGTGACCGCATCAAGCCGGGCGGAAGCATCAGGTCCGGCGCGAGCAGGAAGCCGGGCAAACGCACCATGCCCGGCCGGCTGGCCGCCGTGTCGCTCGCCTTGATGCTTGCCGCCATGGCGGGCTGCAGTTCGACCGGACAGCCGTACGTACAGCAGACGGTTCCCGCCGCCCAACTCGAGGCGAACCCGGATGAAGCCGACAATCCGGCTGCGGCAAGCGCGAATGAGCCGTTTACGCTGCGCGTCTTGTCCAACACGCCGCTGGAGGTGCCGGATTTGAACAACCGGTTCTGGACCCGCATCCAGCAAATGTTCAAGGTCAGGCTGCAGGCCGAATTCGTTCCGCTGGATGACTATGACCGGAGATTGCGGCTGGTGCTCGCCTCAGGCGATTTGCCGGAAGCGATGGTGCTGAACTCGGTCAATGACAGTGTGTTCAACAAGGCGGTCAAGCAGGGGATGTTCTGGGACTTGAACGAGTTGGCGGGAGATTTGAGCCAGTTTCCGAATTTGAAGTATAACATCTCTGCAACCGCCTGGAACTATACGAAAATCGAGGGCAGACATTACGTCATTCCCCGGGCTCGTCCGCTGCTCGACGGAGGGCTCCATTGGCGGCCCGATTTGTTCCTCAAGCACGGGCTGTCCCAGCCCGGAACACTGGATGAATACGTCGGAGCTTTGAAGCAAATCGTCGACGCCAATCCGAATAAGCATTATATCGGACTTCATTTTGAGGAATCGTTTTACACCGCATTCGGCGGGTTCGAGCCTGTGTATAACAGCGAAGGCGGACTCGTCCACAAATATTTGACCGACAGCTATACCGAATTTGTCAGATGGTACCGTCATGTATACGGCATGGGCTTGATGTCCAAGGAGTTTGCCATATTGAAAGGCAGCGACAAAGAAAATATGTTCCGTTCGGATAAGGCGCTTACCTATGAGCGGAATATGTACCACAGCTATACATACGATCAGGAATTGAAAAAAATCGACCCCGGCTACGAGGCCGGCGTGATCACTTATTTGACCGGCCCCAGGGGACACTCCGGCGAATACGGAATTGCATTCACGGGGGGCTTTGTCATTGCCCGGAGCGTCCCGAAGGACAAAGCGCTGCGCATTCTCCACATGTACGACCAGGCTGCGGATCCGCGCGTGACCGACCAGCTGCTGCGAGGCTTTGAAGGCATTCATTTCGACATGGTGAACGGAAAAAGGGTGCCGACGCAGCTTGCCGGAAAGGAAATCAGCAACGCGGTCATGCAAATTTTTCCGAACGCCGATGACGAATGGCAGAAGGTTGTGAACTTTGCCGCACCCGCAGCGTGGAACGAGAAGATGAAAGCAACCGCCTCCACGCTGTATGAAGCGGAGCGTGCGGTCGACCCGTTCCGCGTCATTCGCTCGGCGGCATGGCTGAAGGAATGGCCGAAGGTGGAGGACGATTATATCGCCATTCGCACCCAGGCGGTCATGGGTTTGATTCCGATGAGCGAGTATGAGGAATTTGTCAGGAAGTACAGGGAAAAGCCCGAATTCAAGCTTGCTTTCAAACAGTTTGCGGACAGCTATAAGCTCATGTTTTAGACGGTGCCGGCGGACATTCGGCAGTGGTTGCTGCGGGGATACGGCCGGCGAAAACGATCAAGCCTGGAAGGGACGGTTGCATATGTTGGAGCTTCAAACAAGCTATGTAAAAGACTTGGACAGCAAGTGGACCATCAGCCATTTGTCCAGCCCGTACCATCTGCTGGTGCTCATCACAAGCGGACGGCTGATTTATTGGGTGGACGGCAGGACCATCCCGCTGCAAAAAGGCGATGTGCTGTTTGTGCCGGCGGGCTCCGTGCGCAGCGCAAGCGCCATTGAGGTTCATCAGCGGTATGCGACGTTTTTCGGCGTGCGCGGCGACGATCCGGTTCCGCTGCCGATTCTGGAAAAAAAGCAGACGTTCAAGCTGAAAATCCAAAACTTCCCTTACTTTAAACAACGATTTTCGCTGCTTAATCACCACTGGCTGATGAAAGGCGCTTATCTCGACACGATGTGCCACGCCATCCTGTTGGAAATGCTCGGCATGGTCAATTACGATCTCGACGCCGAGGAGGTCGGCTCTAAAAAAATGAAGCTCGTGAAGGAAATGAAAAACTACATTCTCAAGCATTACAACCGGCCGATCAAGCTGCAGGAGCTGTCCGAATATGCGGGAAAAACGCCGAACTACATCTCCAGCATTTTTAAAGAGGTGACAGGCTTTACGCCGATCGAATATTTGCATGACGTGCGAATTTCGATGGCCAAGGACATGATGTTGTCCAAAGGCATGTCGATCCGTGAAATATCCGAGGAAACAGGCTTTTGCGATCAGGCCTATTTCAACCGGGTGTTCCGCAAGCTGAGCGGCTGCTCTCCTACCGACTTTTTAAGCGAGCAATCGGGCTGAAACGCAAGAGAGCCCAAAAATGTTCCGATTTTTCGTAGGATTATACAAATGGCCGGAGATCGTTAATGGCTGCGAGCGGAAAATTCAATTATGCTAAGGCTGCAGGGATGAACAAGGGATCCCCGGCCGGGCCCGCTGCCATTTTGATAACGGAGGGAATGCCGTATGGAACAAACATGCTTGCAATACGCTTTGACTGAGGAAGAACGCAAAGCTTTTGACGAAACCGGATATTTAATTATGGAAAATGTGTTGTCTCCCGAGCATGTCGCGGCTTTAACGGCGGAGGTCGACCGAATTTTCGGCGAACATGTAAAAGCGGGACACGATCCGAGCAAGGCGATGTTTCACCCGAACTTTATTCCGGATCACGAGCTGTTTCTCGATCTGGTCGATTATGAAAAAGTACTGCCGAAGGTGTGGGGCATTCTCGGCTGGAATATTTATTTGTACCATGCTCACATGATTGTGACCCCGCCGAGCGGCCAACAGCCGTCGGATAAAACGTTCGGTTGGCATCAGGACAGCGGCCGGATGAACGTGGAGATGGAGACCGAGCCACGTCCGCGGATGTCGCTCAAGGTAGCTTATTTCCTGTCGGACTTGGCTGAGCCGGGACGCGGCAACTTCTGGATCGTGCCGAACAGCCACTTGAACAATACGATGCAGCGTCCGGAAGGCGGCTTCGGCCAGCTGGAAGGGGCCATCCCGGTATGCGTGAAGCCCGGCACCGTCGTATTTTTCGACCGCCGTCTCTGGCATGCGGCCAGCCCGAACTGGTCGGAGCTTACGTGCAAGGTGCTGTTTTACGGCTATGGCTATCGCTGGATTCGGACGAAGGACGATATGACGGTGCAGAGCCTCTGGTCCAAATCCGACCCGATCCGCCGCCAGCTGCTCGGAGCGGGAACGAATTGCAACGGCTATTATACGCCGACGGACGAGGATGTGCCGCTGCGCGAATGGCTGAAAGAATATGCTGCGGCAGAAGTGAAATAACTGAAGGGAGGTCCAAGCGGTATGTCCGTTAACGAAGAAGCGGTGATGCAGACTTCGGCCGGCGGGAAGCCGGAACGGAAACGGGTGAAGCCGGGCATCATCGATTGCGATGTACATCCGATTCCGAAAAGTCTGGATCAAATCAAGCAGTATATGCCCAAATATTGGCGGGACCGGTTCCGCGGAGGCGGGCGCGGGTTGTTCTACAACAACCCGTTCCACGGCATGCGTCAGGATTCGCATCCGCCCGGCGGCGGACCGGCGGGGTCCGATCCGGATTTTGTACGGAAACAGCTGATCGAACCGAACAACATTAAAACCGCGATTCTTATTCCGCGCGAAAACAGCTGCCAGTTCCCGGATCTCGATTATGGCAACGCGATTGCCTCCGCTCATAACGAGTGGATCGCGGATACGTGGATCGGCCCGGATAATCCGGACGGGGTTTTTAAGTCCTCGATCGTGATCAATCACAGCGATCCGGTTTATGCGGCCCAGGAGATCGACCGCTGGGCGCATCATAAACACAACATCCAGGTGACGACGGATTCGGGAGCGAGATTTTTGCTCGGGCACCGCAATTTCCATCCGATCTATGAGGCGTGCTGCCGTCATAATCTGCCGCTCGCGATTCATCCCGGCCTCGACGGGATCGGCATCAACATTTTGCCGTCGCCCGGCAATCCGAGCCATTATATCGAATGGCATACGTGCATGTCGCTCAGCTTCCAGGCGCATCTGGTCAGCCTCTTGACGGAAGGCACGTTCGAGCGTTACCCCGACCTGCGGATAGTGCTGGTCGAGGGCAGCTCCACCTGGCTCGTTCCTTTAATGTGGCGGCTCGATATGGAATACAAGGCGCTGCGGGTCGAGATTCCGTGGGTGAAGAAACGGCCGAGCGAATATTTGCGCGACCATGTACGCCTCACGTCGCAGCCGCTCGAACGGCCGGAAAACGACGAAGACCTGCTGCAAATGCTGCGGATGATGGATGCCGAGCATCTGCTGATGTTTTCGAGCGACTACCCGCATTGGGATTTCGACAATCCGAAGCTCGCTTTTCCGAAGCTTCCGGAGAAGCTGTACAACCGCATCTTTTTTGAAAATGCGGAGCAATTTTACGGCTTGCAGCAATAATTGCAGATCAAAAGCCGATCCGGCGTTCGGAAGGAGTTTGCAAAATGGCTAAACATATCATTGGAAGCACACGGGAGCTTATACCCGGGCAAAAAAAGATTGTGTCGTTGGAAGGAATTTCCATAGGGGTCTTTAATGTGAACGGCAGCTACTATGCCGTCAAAAACAGCTGCCCGCATCAGCAGGCGCCGTTATGCGTGGGCAAGGTGTCGGGAACGACGCTTCCGACCAAGCCCGGCGAATTCAAGTACGGTCGGGAAGGCGAAATTATACGCTGCCCGTGGCATGGCTGGGAGTTCGATCTGACGAACGGGCATTCGCTGTTCGACCCGAACCGCTGCTGGGTGAAAACGTACGAGGTGGAGGTAGGTCAGGCAGAGGAGGAAGCGCCCAAGCTGGAGACGTTTCCGGTCGACGTGGAGGAAGAGCGCGTCATTGTAACGATCAACCGATAAAGGAGGGCGACAACCATTGGCACGGTCAAAACCGGGAATTATCGATTGCGACGTACATCCGTATCCGAAATCGAAAGATGAAATCAAAGCTTATTTGGAGCAGCCGTGGAAGGACCGTTACAACGGAAGCGGCAGAGGCTTCTACGGAAACCCGGTACACGGCGAACGGCTGGATTCGAGTCCGCCCGGAGGTGGTCCCGGCGGCTCCGACCCCGATTTTTTAAGAGAGCAGCACATCGACAAATACGGGATCGATCACTGCATTTTAATGCCCCGCGCCTTTTGCAATCTGCTGCCCGATCCTGATTTCGGGACGGCCGTAGCGGCGGCTTACAACGAATGGCTGGCCGCCACCTGGCTCGGCGAATACAACCGCGACGGCGTCTTCAAAGGCTCGATTACGATCGCCCACCAGGACCCGTCGGCGGCTGCGGCCGAGATCGATCGTTGGGCAGGTCATCCCCATTTTGTCCAGGTGATGACGGACTCCGGCGCGCGGGCGCCGTTCGGTCAGCGCCAATATTACCCGATTTATGCCGCCTGCGAGCGGCATGGGCTGCCGTTTGCGATTCATCCGGGCACGGACGGGATGGGGATCAACGTCCAGCCTACGCCCGGTTACCCGACGCATTATATTGAATGGCATACATGCTTGTCGCTGAGCTTTCAGGCGCATCTGGTCAGCTTGTTGACCGAGGGTGTATTCGAACGGTTTCCCGGGCTGAAAATCGTGCTCGTCGAGGGCGGCGTCGCTTGGCTGCCGGCTTTGATGTGGCGGCTGGATGCCGAGTACAAGGCGCTTCGCTTCGAGGTGCCGTGGCTGAAAAAGCGGCCGAGCGAATATTTGCGCGACCATGTGCGCATCACCTCCCAGCCGTTGGAGCGTCCGGACCAGGACAAATTTTTGCTCCACACGCTGGAGGCGATGGATGCGGAGCATATTTTGATGTTTTCCAGCGATTATCCGCATTGGGATTTCGATTCGCCGCAATTTGCGTTTCCGAAATTGCCGGAAGAGCTGCATCGGCGCATTTTTTCCGGCAATGCGAGAGAGCTGTACGGGCTGTAGCCTTCGGTTCAGAGCTGACAGGAAAGGAGCGGAAAATATGTTGATTAAAGAAGTAGCGGCCAGCTTATATCCGTGGGATCTTCACGACGAGGGCGTCGACCATTGCGTGGATACGTTGGCGGAGCATGCGAATGTGAACAGCGTTTATTTGGTCGGGATCATGCACAAGGAGAAGCGGCCGCTCAGGGAATTGTATTACCCGCATAATCCGAAGCGCAAGTTTTACATGCCGGAAGACAGCTGCGTATATTACAGGCTGGATCAGGCCGATTTTACGAATACGCCGCTCAAGCCGATTTACAGCTCGGTCGATTTTTTGAAAGAAACGGATTGGCTCGATACGCTGATCGCCAGCGCTCGCAGCAGGAAGAAGAAGGTCGGCGTCGAGATTTCCCATACGATTTTCGATGCGAAGATTGCCCGGCGGGATTTTCCGTATTTGATGCAGCGCAAAATCGACGGCACGATGCTGAGCCTGCTTTGTCCGAATCACGACCATGTCCGCGAATACATCCGTGGGCTGTTCCACAGCTCGGTCAAGACGCATGATGTCGATTTTATCCAGAGCTGTCTCATCCTGTTTGCCGAAGGCGGTAAAATGGGCTGGCATAATCATGCCGTAGCCGACGAGAAAGAGCTGCACGTGCTGCTGAACACGGTTGACGGCGGCTGCTTCTGCGAAGCGTGCAGGGCAAAAGCGATAGCGATGGGATATGATTGGGAGCGGATCGTCTCCGATCTGCGGCAGTTGAACCAAATCCGCAGCGGCGCGGAATTAACCGACGCGATGGGGAAAAAGCTGCTGGAGCAAAGCAGCCTGCCGGCGACCGCATTGCTGCTGCGGGTGCCGTCGTTGTACCAGTGGCTTGAATTCCGGCAAAAGAGCATCACCTCGTTGTTCCGCGACATTTACGAGGCGGTGAAATCGGCCAACCCGCTGGCGGAATTCCGCTATAACACCTATTTAAAGTATCCGGAGCTGTCCGGTCTCGATTTTGCCGCCATCCGCCCGTATATCGATTCGATCCGCGAATCCGACTATTCGGAAATGTGGGGAAATCCGGATCAGCTTGCCGCCAAGAGACAGAAAATTCTGAAAATACGCAGCGGCATCGGCTACGAAAAAGATGTGATAGCCGCGATCGACGTCAGGCCGAACGTGAGAGGCGAAAGCAACGAGGACATTATTAAGCAAAGCGTCAAGCTGATCAGCAATCTGGGGGTCGACGGTTTATCGTTAGGGCATTATGACGAGGCTACGCTTTCCCGCTTGCAAGCGGTCAAATCAGCGATGGAACAATCCGAAATGAGGCTGTACTGAGTCATATTTGAAGGAGGGCTGGACTTGTCTGGTGCTGCTGTACGCGTCGCGTTGCCGGAGCTGCAACGATTGACGAATGAACTGCTGCGGGCTTCCGGTTTACAGGTTGACCATGCCGCGATTGTAACCGACGTTTTCATGAGGGCCACCTATCGTGGCGTCAGTCATCACGATATTTACGAGCTTCCGGGAAGACTTGCCGCGCTTGCCGCCGGCAAAGTGAATCCGAATCCGAACATGACGATAATCAACAAGTATGCGGCGTTGGAAAATTATGAAGGGGATAACGGTCTGGGCGAGCTGGGCGGCATGTTCATCATGAGACGGGCGGAGCAGCTTGCCGACGAGCACGGGATCGGGCTTTGCGCGATCCGCAATTCAAACCATATTTTAGCCTCGACACCGTATGTAGAGACAGCTGCGGAGCGCGGCTATATCGGCTATATCGTGACGCGGGGCGCGCCTACGATGGGGGCGCCCGGCCGAAAGGAAAAAGTGATCGGTACGAGTCCGATGGGCTATGCGGTGCCGACCGAAAACGATTGCCACATTATGTTCGACGCCTGTCTTGCGTACGCCTCGAACGGCGTACTCGCCGAAAAGGCGGAAGCCGGCGAAAGCGTCCCCGCCCACTGGGGACTGGACTCGGAAGGAAGGCCGACCGGCGACCCGGCCGCTATTGCCAAAGGAACCCGGCAGCCGATCGGCGCCCACAAAGGATTCGGATTGACGATCCTGGGCGAGATCATCACCGGCATATTGGCCGACGGCCAAATCATCGACGAGCCGCAGGACGGCACCGGACTTGTCGGCATGCCGTCGCATACCGCCATCTGCATCAAGGCGGACGGCCTGCTCGGAGCGCGGCGGTTCCGGCGCCGGACGACCGAGCTGGCGGAGCGGATGGAAGCGAGAGCATCCGGCCTGCAGCTGCCCGGTCAACGTTCGGCGCGCAGCCGGAACGAAATGATCGGCGCCGGAGCCATCGAGCTGAAGGAGCCGCTGCTCGCCCGGCTGAACGAATGGTCCGCCAAGCTTGGGGTTCAGCCGCTCTAATTCGATAATGAGAAGGGGATGAAGAGGATGAAGCGTTACGGGTTTCGCAAAGCGGCTCCATTGCTGGCGGTTGCGTTCATGACATCCGCCCTGTCCGCCTGTTCCGGCTCGCAGCCGGCCAGCGACGGGAAAGTCAGCGGAGATTCGCCGGCTGCGGCCAACAAGCCTTTTAAATACAGTACGATGGTGTCTACCTTCGCCGAAGTGCCGGATATGAAAAATCAATTTTGGACGCGCTTTCAAAAGGAAAACAACCTGGAAATGGACGTTCAATGGATTCCCGATCCGGAGTTCCAGACAAAGCTGAATTTGGCGCTGGCTTCCGGGCAGCTGCCTGACGTCGTATCGGCTCAAAACCCGCATGACGTGAATACGATGAATGCCGTGGACAAAGGGGTTTTCTGGGATTTGGGCCCGTTCCTGGGCGATCTGAGCAAATATCCGAACCTGAAAAAAAATGTGCCGGAAGCGGCCTGGAAATTCGCCAAGTACAAAGGCACATATTACTTTATTCCGCGCTCGAGAGCCCAGATCAATACCGGCTACTTGATCCGCAAAGATTTGCTGGACGAGGTCGGACTGCCGCTGCCGAAGACGACGGATGAGCTGTACAACGCCCTGAAGCAGATCAAAGCGAAGGATACAAGCGGCAAGCTGATCGGCACGCTGTTTTTCGATAATATGGCTTCGGCGTTCGGCTCCTCCAACCCGCAGTATAACGCGGAGGGCGGGCTTTACCGCAATATTTTGTCCGATGCGTATACCGACATGGTGGATTGGTACCGCAAATTGTTTAAAGACGGTCTGATGTCGCCCGAGTTTTCCGCTGTCAAAGGCGCGGAGCCGGACAATTTCTTTTCAGCCGGCAAAACCGTACTCCATACGAAAAACTTCTGGCATCAATACCGGATGGATCAGGAAAACAAAAAGCTGAAGCCGACGGCGCAGGTGGAAATCGTGCCTTACATAAAAGGACCGGGGGGCGCCGCAGCTTATTTGGAGCCGGGATTTACCGGCGGCCTGTTTATACCGAAAAGCGTGCCTGAAGAAAAAGTGAAGAAAATTTTGGACGTGTTCAACACCGCCGCGAGCGACGAAAATTCCAAAGCGCTGTTTTACGGCTACGAAGGGGTCCACCATAAAGTCGAGAACGGCAAATACGTGATGACCGACGTCGGCTTGAAGGAAATCCAGAGCTTTACGAACGATCCGTTCACGATCAAGCGCAACGAATGGGATAAAGTCGACAGCCCGCTGGCGCCGATCGAGGTCGATTTGGCGAACCGCGAAAAAGTCAAGGTCACCTACGATGCGCTGATGGTCGACCCGTTCCGGATTATCCGCTCCTCCACCTGGACGGCGGAATGGCCAAAGTATGCGGATGAATTCGAGAAGAAAAGAACGGAAGCGATCATGGGCAAAATCAGTATGGACGATTACAAAAAATATATCGACGGGCTGAGAAACAATCCGGCTTTGAAAAAAGCGTTCATAGAGCAAGCGCAAAGCTACAAGGAATACTTCGGCAAATAGACCGAATGCGAGATTGCCAGCGCCAGTCAACCGGTTCGAGCGCCGCTGCGCCATGCCGGTTGACCGTCGCTGTTTGGCATAGCATGCCGAGAGCCGTGTATGGGAAGGAGCATCGGAATGAAAACACAGGAGGCCGTATTGGATAGCAATGTCGTAAAAGCGCGTGTCCGCCCGCGCTCAATCTGGTCCGATTATGTCAAGTACCGCTATATGTACCTGCTGGTCGTGCCGGGATTTTTATTTTTCGTCGTTTTTAAGCTTGTGCCGATGTGGGGATTGCTGGTCGCCTTTAAGGACTATAACCCGGTCGTCGGATTTTTCGACAGCCCTTGGGTCGGCTTGAAATTTTTTAACGAGATGTTCGCCGACGAGCATTTCTATATTATGCTGCGAAATACGCTGCTGATCAATATTTTCGGACTCGTGTTCTTTTTCCCGCTGCCGATTTTGCTGGCGATTATGCTTAATGAGGTGCGCCATGAAGTTTTCAAACGGATCAACCAGTCGCTGGTTTATATGCCGCATTTTTTATCGTGGGTCGTCATTGCCAGCTTGACGTTTTTTATGCTGTCGGTCGATGTCGGGCTGGTCAACAAGCTCGTCCGGCTTGTCGGTCTGGAGCCGTATTCGTTTTTAAACGATGTCAATTTGTTCTGGGCGATGCTGACGGCGCAGAGCATCTGGAAAGATGCGGGCTGGGGAACGATTATTTTCCTGGCGGCGATTGCCGGAGTCAATACGGAGCGCTATGAGGCTGCAGTGGTGGACGGAGCGAACCGTTTCAGGCAAATATGGCATGTTACGCTGCCGGCGATCCGGCCGACGATTGTCATCCTGCTTATACTCCGGCTCGGGCACATGACCGACGTTAACTTCGAGCAGGTACTGCTGATGATGAATCCGCTGGTGCGCGATGTCGGAGACGTGTTCGATACGTATGTGTATAACAACGGCATACTCCGCGGGATGTACAGCGTCGGCGTAGCTGTCGGCTTCTTCAAAGGGCTCGTCGGCTTGGCGCTCGTGATGGCGTCGAATTATGTGGTCAAAAAGATGGGCCACGAGGGCATCTATTGAGAGCTTGCGAAACGGAGTAAGTGCTTACGAAGTAAGTTTCGCTAAAGCGAAACTCTGAGGAGTGAATTCAAATGAGCTTTATCCACAGGAAAAAATTAACCGTCTTCGACGCGGTCAATTATACGCTGCTGACGATCATTTCGGCCATGTGCCTGTTTCCGTTTCTGTATGTGCTGAGCGTGTCGTTGACGCACCGGTCCGTTTACGTTCCTTACGCGCTGCAGCTCATTCCCGCAAAATGGTCGCTTGGCGCCTACTCGTACATTTTGTCCTCCAACAGCTTTGAAAACGCGCTGCAGAGCACCATTTTCATTACGGCCGCAGGCACGCTGCTGAATATTGTATTCACGTTCACAATGGCTTACGGGCTGACGGAGCGGAGACTGCCCCATCGCAGATGGATTTACGGGCTTGTCGTATTTTCGCTCGTGTTCAGTGCGGGCATCATTCCGAGCTTCATGCTCGTCAAGCAGCTTGGGCTGATGAACTCATACTGGGCGCTTATCCTTCCCTCGCTTACGAATGCCTGGAGCTTGATCGTCGTAAAAAGCTTTATGGATTCGCTGCCCACCGAAGTGATCGAGTCGGCCAAAATCGACGGCTGTACCGATCTCGGCGTCTTTTTCAAAATCATTATTCCGCTGTCCAAGCCGGCGCTGGCCGCTTTTGTGCTGTTTTTTGCGGTATCGCATTGGAATACGTATTTTAATGCGCTGCTGTATTTGACGGACTCTAAAAAATGGACGCTCCAGGTGCTCGTCAAATCGCTGGTGCTAGACAATAGCGCTAAAACCGCGGGGATGGAGGCGTCGCTCGGGGATGCTTCGCCCCCGTCCGAAACGGTTCGTTCGGCTTCCATCATCTTGTCGATCCTGCCGATCCTCGTCGTTTATCCGTTTTTACAAAAGCATTTTGCCAAAGGCGTCATGATCGGCTCGGTCAAAGGCTAGCAAGCCTCCGACGGCCCGGTACATAAATATGGCAGCCGGGGCTGAAACTAACCGGGTAACGAAATACGGGCAGGAGGTAAAATCATGGTCGCAAAACGTAAAAAGCCCGATCGGGCTCCGGTCAACGCCGAGATGACCGATGTCGAACAGTGGATGCAGCAGCAGGCGCATGCCGCCGATTTCGTCCGGACCTTGTTTCCGGATCAGATGGACGGACTCGAAGACCGCAAAGATCTCGATACGAAATGAACGATAAGCAGCGGACTCCCGCTGTTTATTTTTTTTATTATTTCTCGGGAAATGATGCGCGGCTCATATATGAGGATCACGTTGACTTTTATATATGCATAATTGTGGAATTGCTCTCAAATAATAAAGCGGAATGAAAATTATGGGATACGTTCCCGATAGGAGAGCCAACAATGTCCAACGTTAATTTGGCAATTATTTATTACAGCGCCACGGGCTCCAATTACCAGCTTGCCCAATGGGCGGCCGAGGGCGGAAAAAACGCCGGTGCGCAGGTTAGATTACTTAAGGTTCCGGAGCATGCGCCCCAGGCGGCGATCGATTCCAACCCGGTATGGAAGGCGCATGTAGAGGCGACCCAAAACGTTCCGGTTGTGTCTTTGGCGGATGTGGAGTGGGCCGATGCGATCATTTTCAGCGTGCCGACCCGTTTCGGCAATATGGCCGCACAAATGAAGCAGTTTTTCGATACGACCGGGGGGTTGTGGTTCCAGGGTAAGCTGGTCGATAAAGTGGTCAGTGCCATGACATCGGCGCAAAATCCGCATGGCGGACAAGAACAAACGATCCTTTCGCTCTATACTACGATGTATCATTGGGGAGCCATCATTGCATCTCCGGGCTATACGGATCCGGTCACCTTCGCAGCCGGCGGCAATCCGTACGGTACGAGCGTTACGATCGGGCAGGACGGCAAGATGATCGAGGACGTGAAGGGCGCGGTTATGCACCAGGCCAAGCGCACGGTAACCGTAGCCGGATGGGTGAAGAGCGGAAAGGGCAGCTGACGGAACACGTCCGCCCCACAAAGAATAAGTTTCAGAGTGTCACGATAAAAGTAGCGGCGATAGGCCAGAATCGTAAGTCTTAAACTGCCGCTGCTTTTGTTGTATTGTGTTATCCGTTGCCAACGCAATACAGAATAATCTAATAACAATTGAAATGATATCACCAAGTCGAGATCAAGTTGCATCGGCCCCGAGCAGTTCCAACGCCATCCTAACGTGGAGTTGCTCGCGCTTCTCGGTCAAATAACAGGCATATCCCTTGATAATTGGTGACTCGACAGGCAGCGGGATTCGATGCAGCCTGTTCGATTGGAGATACGGATCGGCAATCGATTTTGGCAAAAAACCGAAAACAGCGTTGCTCAACAGCATCGTCAGCATAATGGACGAATGGTCGGTTTGAAGAGCTGGAATAAAACCCGGCTTAACAAGGGAGGCGAACCATTCCGTGAAGGGTTTGCCCCAATCGATGTGACAATAGGTCGGCTCGGAAAAATCGGGCTCGCGAAGCTCGGTCGATCCGTCAGCAGATACAAGGATAAATTCGTCTTCGAAAAGCAACCGTTTCGAGATACCTGGATGATCGGACGGATCAAGCTTGATCGCAAGGTTGACAGTCCCGTCAAGCAGCAAATCACGAATCATATAACTTGGGTCGAGATAGCTTAAAAATTTGACGGCGACATGCGGATTTTTGCTTCTGAAGTCAAGAATCCGATTCAAGTAACGGTAGTGCCATACGGAGCCAGGGCCGCTCACCACGATATGTTCCCGATATTGTTCGGACAGCGACAGTTTACTCTCCTGAAAGAGCTGGAGCATACGTTCAGCGTAGGGTAGAAAAGCGATGCCAGATCGCGTCAGCCTGACGGTTCGATTGTCGCGATCAAACAGTCGCTTACCAACGGTTTGTTCCAACGCCTGAATTCTCGCCGTCATAGCGGATTGGGAGATGTGCATATGTTTGGCGGCCGTGGTGAAGTTGAGGGTTTGGCAAACCGCAATAAACGCCTCCAAATGAGACAGGTCCATTCGCATTCCTCGATTCGATTTATTTATTACTGTAACGCTTAAGATTTGTTATACAAATCATTCTAGGCAAACTATACTATTCTTGCAATATATTTATTGCCAGGGAAACTTGGGTATGGGGGGTCATAATTAATGAAGGATGAGTTGTTACAAATTGAACAAGTGAACACCATTGACGATTATATCGAGGATCTTGCAGACCTACTCGTACAGCTGGTAGAAGACGAAGCTTCACTCGGCTTCTTACCGCCGCTCTTGCATCGTGAGGCTCAGGACTATTGGGCTAACCTCTTGAATCCGGACATAAGGTTATGGATTGCCGTGCTGCATGAACGCGTGGTAGGTACTGTGCAGCTCCATCTCTGCGGTAAGCCGAACGGCAGCCATCGCGCGGAAATTGCCAAATTGATGACGCGGCCACAAAACAGGAGAACGGGAGTTGGTCGTGTGCTTATGCATACGGCGGAAGCGGCAGCATGGAGCGAAGGCCGTACATTGCTCGTGCTCGATACGCGGGAAGGAGACCCGTCAAACTCGTTGTATCGTTCTATCGGATATCAACAGGCGGGAACAATCCCGTTCTACGCGAGATCGGCAAACGGAAATCTGGATGCGACGGTTCTTTATTACAAGCTACTTGAACCGAACGGCTGAGGATGGACGAAGAACTAAGCTACCCGGGAACGATAGTGGAACAAGAAAAAGGGGATTCACATATCAGTCATGACTAATACGCGAATCCCCTTTTTTTATCTGATTTTTATATTTAGATCTTGATATCCAGTCTACAATGTAGTGTAGTTCTTAAGATCAAAGATAACAAATGCTAGCATGCCGTTTAAAGCTATATGATTTCCAATTTTTCAAATAAACGTTCTAATTAAAACATACATAAGAACATGTAAAGTTTCTTAGAATTTCCGAAATCAACAATGCATGCTGCCACTAATTTTGCGGCAGCATGCATTGTTGTTAAACTATCGATTTCCGTTAGCTGAACAGCCTGCAGGATCTCGCCAGCAGGCTGTGTAATTAACCGGGTTGTCGCGATCTGATCGAGAATGGCTTGCTGCGCGGTGAGCTTCATGTCGCCGACGATCCGGCTCATGCTGTCGACTTGATAGGATTTATAACCGTTAAGCCCCCGCATCTCCTTCTGATACATCAACTCGATTCCGTCGTAGCCGACCTCCTCGGAATCCAAATACTTAAGCGTGGGATCCGATTGTCCGCGTTGATTTCTATGTAAAAGTCCAGATTCTCCTTCTGAAATGGCGACGGTTTCGAACTTTTTCTTTCGTACTTCGGTTTTACCATTAATTTCCATACCGTTCCCTCATTCCGTCACTCGATACCCACCCTTTAATTGTCATATATTCAGACGAATTCCTTTTTAGAGAGGTTCAATCTTTATCCCTGCGCAATAAGAATAAGCAACCTTACGGGAATGGCGGGTATCCGAACTCAATACCAAGTTATTTTTCAAAATTTACGCTTCCGAATCCATGAGACCGATGAACTCCCGGATCGGCTGTCGTCTATATAAACGAAGGCATAAATGAACACAAACTAATTTGACGAAGAGGTGTTTTGAAAATGGCATTAACGTCCGCATTCACGAGCTTCAACCTGCCTGTAAAAAACGTAGAACAATCGAAAGCGTTCTTCACCGGACTCGGATTCGAGCTCAACCCGCAATTCCCCGAGAACGAGAATTCGGTAGCCATCGTGATCGGCGACAACCTGCAGGTCATGCTGATTAATCAAGCATTCTTTAATACGCTCACGGAGAAGGAATCCGTCGATACGAGCAAGTATGCGCAGATGACGATCGCATTGGCCTTCGAGAGCCGGGAAAAGGTCGATGAAATCGTGAATACCGCGGTCTCCTTGGGCGGGAAATTGCACGCAGAACCTGAATATCATGGGTTCATGTATCATTGGGGCTTCGTGGACTTGGACGGCCATCTGTGGGCCATTAACTACATGAACATGGATGCGGCACAAGGTTAGGGCTAACGGAGAGCACGCTCGTACTAGGGTTCAAAAAGAAAGACGCCGGGCATCTTCCCCAATGTCATTAAGTTAAGGTGCGTGGCTTAAAATCAAGTACAAGAGCAGGTTATCGAAAAGATAGCCCGCTCTTTTTTTGTGCGAAAAAGTGAAAAAGACTTGACAAGTAGGTGGAAATGTGTGGTGAAGCCCCTTGAAAAACGAGGAGGTTTTGCCAATGAATGAATTCGCAAGCTCACTAAAACAAAAGCTGACATCCCTCATACGAGAAATGTCAGCCGAACCAGCTCATTATGTTAAAAACCCGGGGAAAGATTTTACCCGGGAGAGAAAACTGCCCTTTGAAACAGTTATGCAACTCCTGGTCTCGATGGGCGGCAACAGCATATTCAAGGAGCTCCTGGACTCGCAGGGCTATGACGTAAACACCGCAACCACGTCTGCTTTTATCCAACAAACGGTTCGGATTTGCATTTCGCAACTGACCCTGCGGACACGGATACCTATTTTCAAACGCAACCGAACACAAAAGGATATAACCTTACGCATTTGAACGCAGCTTATGATTTGTGCAATAGAATTTACGTGGATGCCATGGTTCAGCCACTAAGGTTATGCAGCGAGGGAAGGGCACTGGCAGCAATGGTTGACCGTTCCCCCATCAAAAGCAAAACCATTGTTATTGCCGATCGAGGGTATGAAGGTTACAACAATTTCGCTGAAATGATTACCTCGCACGTAGTCATTTCCCAAATGGATAAACGACACCAATACCAAGTCAACTTCACGGTTACCGTTCACGTTTGTAGACATTTTCTGCGCTCACGGGACGATGAACCCCCGCCCGATGTTGAAGCGCTGATTCGTAAAAATATTTTGCCGATTCGACCCATTCGCCAGGGGCAGAAGAACACGCGAAAAATTCGCTATAAATCAGCTGTTAGCTTCGTCTACAGAGTAGTATAAATCGGTTCAAATGAACTTTTTTAAAACGGGTACTCCATCTGTTTTGTTTGCTGTACCCTTTTTTCCTTGAATGCAGAAAAAACAAACGGCACAGAGGCTTTTCCCCATGCCGTTTCGCATTCCATTATTATTCCCGGTCTTGCTATTAAACTAAACTTAATGACGCCGGGCATCTTCCCTGGCGTCTTCTTCGCGATGATTAGTTTTGTTCGGTATAGGCTTTGAAATTGTCCATGATCGCTTGCCAGCCTGCTTGCTGGAACTCGACGGGATTGGTGCTTTCCGCGTCGAACGTTTCAATGACCTTCGTCTCATTCCCTTGATCGACGAAAGCAACATCCACTCTTCTTCCGTCTTCCATGGTGTAGCCGATCGCCTCATGCCGATTCACGACATCGTAGACGCCGCCAAAATCAAAGCCCATGCTGCCATCCTTCGCTTCCATCCGTGTCTGAAACTTGCCGCCGACCCGCAGATCGTTTTCGGCTCTCGGCGCATGCCAGTCCTCGGACGCTTGATTCCACTTCGTGATGTGATCCGGCTCGGTCCAATAGCGCCATACCTTCTCGACTGGGGCTTGAATAACGGCTTGCACGGTTACTTTCGTCGGTTGACTCATTTCCATTTTAAATAGACACCTCTCTCATGATATTCGTCGTTTGGTTATTCTCAATAATATAGACGTAAGCCAATGACGAAATTCATCGGTCAATTCGCTCAGGCAGCCCAAATCGCGAAAATAATGGCGCATGAATGAAGTTTTGAACGTGCAGGATTTGATTTTCTTTGGTTTCGATGACGTGGATGCCCCAGGGTACCAGGCCAGAGTCCTCTTTGCCCGGCATATACTGGGCCAACGCCGGATAACCGCCATTCACCGTAATGGGCACAAATCGCGAACCTTCGCAATGCCAACGAGTAAGCGAATAGAAGGCGGACAAATCTTCCTTGCCGCGGATCCACATCTCGAAGGGCGGCATCGACATGCAGCCTTCCTCGTGGAACAACGCGACGAGCGCAGCAATATCGAATTGCTCGAAGGCCTCCACATACCGGGACAGCAGCAGCTGCTCCGGTTGAACGTCCATGCTGCTGAGCTCATCCGAGCGAAGCTGCGCCCGGTCCATCGTCTCTCGGGCTCTTTGCAAGGCGCTGTTCACCGCTGCCGGCGACATCGCCAACGTTTCCGCGATCTGTTTGGAGGACCATTCAAATACATCCTTCAAAATGAGTACCGCGCGCTGCCGCGGAGGCAAGGTCTGCAGGAGAGCGATGAAGCACAGTCGAAGGGTATCTCTGCGGACGAGCCGATCCTCCGGATTGCCCCCAAAGTCGGGAGACGGCCAGATCCAGGCAGAGTCCGGCAGCGTGTCGCGCGGCTCGACGATGGCGACGGCCGGATCGAACAGGTCAACGGGAAGCGCGCGGCGTTTGGATTGTCTCAGCTTGTCCAAGCACAGGTTGGAGGCAATCCGATAGACCCAAGTTTTGAACGAGGAATCCTGTCTGAACGTGCTCCAACTCTGCCAGACCCGAATACTCGTCTCCTGAACGGCATCGTCCGCATCGTCCATGGAGCCTAGCATTCGGTAACAGAACGAGGTTAAGCCCGGCTTCAAGCTTGCAAATAATGGTTCGTCAAATGCGGTCTCGTTCATCGCGGCCTCCCTTAACAATCTCCCCGAAGGGTGGTACCTTCATTATATGCAATGAAGCGGACAGCCTCAATCCGAATAAATAGGCAGGATTTGGTACTCATGGATAAAAATTAGCACGATCGTACTAATAATTCAATAACCAATAAATTAACCCTTGTCTATACTTTAGAAATAATTCGCAATACCTCAAGCCAGGTTCTGAATACTGGAGCTATCCTGCTTGTTAGTTGAGAAAACTGTATCCGAGTAGTATCCGGTATGCCGTCTTCTTGTTGTAAAGTTTACACAATTTCTTCAGAAAACTCGGCTGCTTTAGATTCTAATTCATCAACGTTTTGGGCATTCTTATGTCCAAGCATTTTTCATCCCAAGGGACACCCAGATGTTTGGCATGTAAGACTGGATCATACATTTGATTATTTTTCAAACAAGATACATCACCTGTGCGATTTTACCACATACATGACCAATAGCTTTTCGTTTACTCATTCCCCGGCCTTTAACCAAACGATCATAATAATGTTTAAATAGGTTTGATTTTGTATTAGGCGATATGAGCACCAGTACCATTAAAAATAGAATTCGACGAGTATCCCTTACACCTTCATATGTTTGTCTATATATGTTGAACTAATGGTTTCGTTTCATTGGAAAGGATTTATTCCAAAGCAACGATTGTGAAAGGATGATAGGAAAAACTGCCATTGTACATCTTTTCTTCTGCTCATCAATTCGCGTGATTAAATTCCTGAGAAACTGCATGTTTTCTCCGCTTCCGCTTCTTATTGGTCCCTAATCCGTGAGAACACCTGCATATTTGCAGGAATTTCCTTATTAACAAGTCATTTCGATAAAAAAGCCTGCATTATTGTAGGAATTTCGTTTCGCTGGAGCAGGATCATCTGCTGGATAATGTATGTTCTGCTGCTTTACACGCACGCGGGTTTCTTTCGTTCAACTTATATAGATTTTGAGACGGAAATTCCTGATGTTTTTATTTTCAGCAGCGACGCCTAAGTACTTTTTAAATTCAAGATAATTTGAAAACCGTTCAACATCACCAATAGCACCAATTAATGAACAAGCCATTACATCACTCATAATTGGAAACGACTTAAGTAAAGCAGTGTAGGGATGAGGAGGGATCTGTGTATCCTTATCTCCATGTAATAAAACCGAAATTTGTTTATCGATGCTTCCGATTGCTTCTTCAATTCGAAGGGCTTCCTCGATAAAGCCATGTTTGTCTCTCAATTAAATGTGGTACTTGGACGGCTAAGGTGTGCGGTAAATATTCACTTAAAGTTGCTGAAGCCTTCGTCGCTATCGTTTTGGCTCCAACAGAAATAAGAGCTTTCAGTAGCTCTTCTTGTGTTGCTTGAGACATGTCTTTTGCTGATGGGTACTGCAAAACTAATTTCATAACAGTTGTTGAGCCAGGCTTTTTAAATGTTCGCTTTAGCTCAGGATTCGTAACTGAAAAAAGCTGTTGTATCTGGTTCTTCCTTCTAGTTAATTGAGTAGAAAGAAGCCATCTATCCCTCGTTAAAGTTCGAAAAAGAATCTGTGTAGGGGTCGCAGGTTTTACTAATCGTATACCCTTCATCCAAAAGAACTTTCATCACTAAATACGAGTAATGACCACCAGTGGGCTCTAACAAAATAAAAAAGTCCGATGGATCTAATCCAAAACCTTCTCGTATGTTCCCTAACTGTGTTAGGAAATCAATAATTCCTTTATCATCGGAGTAAAACTTCATAGTCTTTTGCCGTTTCCATTCCTTTTCATTACGGAATTTTTCAAAGGGAATACAAGCAGCAACATGAAAATCTGCACCGATGTCTAAACCCACATAAAATTGATACCATTTATTAATTTCTGATTTGTGCTTTTCAACTTCAATGGAAATTTGATTGTTCATAAATCCTTCAAAGATTGTTGCAGTTAAGCACTATCTATCCAAGTTTTCTTTAGAGCTCCTAAGGGCCCAATGTAGCATGTCAGGATTTAACGATAGTGCAGTAAAACCCACATTATACAAAGAGGTCATGATATGCCCCAATTATTTCAAGGGTTACTGCATTTTCTTCTATAAAGATTCTTTGTTTCGACAAAATGGTCTATTTTTCCTCCTATAAGGTTCTTAATAAAAAATAAAACTTGCCTGGTCATGGCAAGTTTGGTTTGAAAATTGGGGTAAGGGTGCAGTGCCATTAAATGGAATGCCCCAAATCTATAATAGAAGTCCAGGTATTTAATTAGCCGGCTCCATACCTAAGACGGTGGCTTCCCTAGAGGTCACTGCACAAATTATAGTTCAACATCTATACTATGATTTCCTGCACTACATACATAGGAAATTGAACCAGTTTTCCGTAAACTTTATTCAGAAGTCCTTTGAGGCTACACGTTGTAGACAGGGGTAAAACTGGTTCATTTATATTAAACCATAAACAATTAGAAAATTAAATTTCCATTATTCAATCTAGGCTCCTACGATAGTAGCATGTAGTTTTTAGTTTGAACTATGAAGCACTAAGATGCTGTACATAGTAAATTTTGGTATGAACTAACTGCGTAAGCAGTCCTGTCCCATGTCACATGTCCCGCTGCTTATGCCGAGAGGGCCGGAGGCCGGCAATACCGGACGGCTTGGCCTCTATGAGAACCGTCAACGCCAGCAGGGCGGCTATACCGATGATGACGAAGCAGGCCATAAACGGCCCGGTATAGCGGCCGATTCCAATCAGCAGCCCCATGGCCAGCGTTGGCAGCAGCGGCTCCCCGTAAGCCTTCCACCAATCGAGCGGAAACTGCTCCAAATAAAAGAACCAGATCATGGAAACCGCAGAAAGCGCCCAGCCGCCGGTATAGATCCATACCGACAAGACGGGATTTTGCGATGCAATAAAGGGCACGACGGTAACGACGAAAATGCCGGCAACGACCATTACCCAGAAATTCGCTTTCGTTCTGCCGATTCCCGCCAAAATATTACCGCCCAGCCGTCCGACCGACGAGAAAAATACCCCTAGCGCGAGCAGCCGGATATAAGCGGCCGAATCGTCCGCCGTATAGCTGTCCCCGAACAAGTAGCTATTTATTTGGTTCGGGAACAAGCAAATGATCAAAGTGAGCGGATATAAGATCAGGTTGTTATAACGGATGCAGAGCGTGCCCCGTCGCTTGCTTTCCTCCAAATCCCGCGAGCTTTCCGCGACGAACGGAAACGTAACGATCATGAATGCCCATGTGACGATGCCGATAAATCCGGTAATGCGGATCGCATTGGCCAAATACCCGACGGCAATGACCGAGCTGGAGCCGATCATCATGACCATGAAGGGCTGCTGGAACGCCTTCGCGATGCTGCCCGCCCAGAGCGGGACGCCGTAGCGCATCATTTCCCACAGTACGTCGAATGAGAAAGGGCCGAACCAGCGGGGCCGGTGCACGCGCTGCACCTTCCACCCGATAAAAAGCGCCGCCAGCACCGCACCGATTCCCATCCAGAAGGACACGCCCCACAGGAAAGCGCGCGGTCCCAATGGCCACATGACGCCGACAATCGTTCCCAGCGTGGAAAAAGCCGTCGAGATGACCATAAAAAAAGCCTGCGTCCTGAATTCGCGGTTTCCGGAGAAGCAGGCCACTCCAATATTAATGATCGAATTGAACACGAGCATGATCGAGCTTATGATCAGGGCGCCTTTTAATTCCGGCAGCTTGTATGCATTCGACAGGAAAGGCGCCAGAGCCGCAAGCAGCAAGCTCAGGACAACCGCAAAAAACACGCTGCCCGCCAACGCCAACCGGAATTTCATCCGGATCGCTTCCTCCGCATTTGTCGAAAATGTATACACGAGCGAGGAGGTAAAGCCGACGTTGAGAAACAGCGTGACCATCCCGAACACCTGCAGCAGCAAATTTACCTCGCCGAATTTGCCGGGATCGTTCAAGACGCGGGCAAGGACGATGCTTCCTGCAGTTTGCAGCAGCTGATTGACAAAGAGGCCGAGCACAATGATCGAAACGCTTCGCAGCAGGAAACGTTTCGTTTGCTTCAGACTGAGCGGTCCGGCCAACTGCATGGTACGATCACCTTCTTCGTTGAAATCACCGCTTTATCGTAACAAGCCCGCTGCGGATTTTCAATGAACTTATTTTGTTGTTGTATGTGCATATCTGCAACATCGGCTGTCCCATACGGGGATCAACCGGTGATACAGTCCCCCAAAATATGCAAGCCGCCTCCAACACCACTATAGAAGTGGAGATAGAAGCGGCTTTTTACAGCAAATTCATATCAGAGTGGAAAATCCAAAAATGACCTTTGGGAGGATAGTCTCCCTCAGACTAAAGCCTATACCGCTCCCTGTTCGTTGAACAAAGCTTCCAGCCTCGCCGTAATGTCAGGATCGCATTGGGCCAATGAAATCATGTAACTATGCATGCCTTTAATGATAATATCGTTCGGCTGCTCCTTGTTTACTTCCTGAATGACGGCGTCGAGCGATTGCAGCATCACTTCGGCCGCTTTCGAATCGCCGGCATGAGCTTCAATCCAGTCGCGGATGGAATGGGCTTTTTCAATCCATGTTTCTTTGGTTAAAACCGGATTTTGATCCGGAAATACGAACGATGAAGTCAGGATCGGAATCGTCGGCCGGCTCATGATGCCGTGGACGATATCGTCCAGCCGGTTCATCAAATATTCCGAAAGCTGCCGAATTTCGATGGGCAATCCGTAGATGACAAAATAAAAAAAATATTCCCGCAGCATACCGTTAAGCAGATTGGCGCAATCAAACGAATGCTCCTCGATGGCCGGCCCGTAAAGCTCGAGAATCCGCTGCTCCATCCAGCGGGTCGATTCCATCGAATTGGCGATCATAAGCTCTTTCACCGAGCTGTTCAGGAAAGAAAAGCCTTTCAAATGCATGGAGAGAAAGTCCTGATCTCCCATAATATATTGGTAGTTGAACTCAACAGCTTTGATGAGCTTCTCCCGCGCCGTAAGCGCCTGATCCGATTGCGTCTTGCTCAACTGGCTGCGCAGCCAGTCCATATAATGGGTGAATACCGCAATCAGCAGCTCTTCCTTGGAATGAAAATGAAGGTAGAAGGCACCCTTGGACACCCCGGCCAAACTGACAATATCTTGAACCGAGGTCGTGTGATAATCGCGGGCTCCGAACAGCTTGATGGCGGCCCTGATGATTTGCAGTTTTTTATCGTTCATACCGGCACACCCCGTGTCTTCTAGGTCCGTTCCTTGGACAACGGCCGTTTTACAGCCATTGTAACCTCGGAATTCGTTTATGTCAATTATGTGACTGACTGGTCAAAAATGACAAATGAAACTTATTTATAATAAAAAAATATGTTGATTTAGAATGAAGAATTGCTTATATTACTTTTAGAATGACCAGTCAGTCAGAACGCTTTAGATGCAAGTTTAAGGTAGTTATTAATGATGGCGATGAGATTAATGGGGGGAGATTTCGATGCATCCATGTATAACTCGCTAAACGAAATGAAGCTGTTTATAAGCAACTTTTTTTCTCTTCACCTGGAAAGTGAAGGGTTTAGCCCTCTTGTCGGCAAAATTTACACATTGCTGCTGTTTTCTCCGGAACCGCTCAGCCTGCAGGAGATGGCCGAGGCGCTATCTGTTTCCAAGGCGGCCGTCAGCGTTCAAATCCGCACTATGGAGCTGCGGCATCTATGCTATAAAGTTCCCGTCCAGAACGACAGGAAAGATTACTACTACATATCCGATGCATTCGGCGATAACGTAGTAAGCGCATATGCGGGCAAAATGAAATCTTTGCAGCAGGCAATCGACGGTGCATTGGCGGGATTTCCGGAAGTATGCGAAGTATCGCCCAAGGACGAGGAAGCTTATTCGCTCGTGCTGCAGCGGTTTAAAGAAATCTCTTTGCTGTGTGAATTGTTCATCTCCCGGATGAGCGACTTGAATGAAGAGTGGCAGATGAAACGGCATGTGATGTGAGTCGCGCCTCTGTCGAACAGAAAATTCCCCTGGAGTCATGGTTTGGAGGAGTAGAGAGATGAATAAGTTTACTGATTTTTCGTTGAAGAACGCCGCGGCGATTATTATTATCAGCGTTATTTTATTCCTTGCCGGCACCTTCTCCGCATCGACGCTGAAGCAAGAGAGCATGCCGGATATATCGCTGCCTGTCGTATTTGTCAGCACGGTCTATCCCGCGCCTCCGAAAGATGTGACCGAAAATGTGACGAAGGTTCTGGAGAAGCGGATTGTCGGGATCGAAGGGATGAAGAAAGTTACGTCCACCTCGAACGACAGCTTCTCTTCGATTGTCGTGGAGCTGGTTAACGGGCGAAGCCCGGACGATGCGAAGCGCGACATCGAAAGCGCGATTAAAGACATCAAGCTTCCTGTCGGCGCCAGCGAGCCGAAAGTTTCCAAATTCGGCAGCAGCGACTTCCCGGTTTATTTTGCGGCCATACACGGCAACAACAATATGAATCAGGAAGAGCTGAACCGGATTTATAAGGATGTCATTGAGCCTACGCTCAGCGCGATGGACGGAATCGATCATGTCGATTCGGTCGGACAGCAGGAAGCGACCTTGAAGCTGAAGCTGAACATTAGCGCGATCAACAGCTACGGGCTGACACCGGCGCTCGTATCGCAGAGCATCCAGGCGGCGCTTGCGACGAGTCCCGCCGGCAAGGTTGATTTCAACGGAAGCTCCCAATCGGTGCGGATCGAGAGCGATCTGAATACGATCTACAACCTGGAAAATATGAAGATCACCTCGCCCAAGGGAGATACGGTGCTGCTAAAGGAGATATCCAGGGTCGAAGCCATTTCGGATTCGAAATATATCGCCCGTCTGAACAGCAGTCCGGCGATCGGCCTCACGCTTTTTAAAGCCAAGGATTCGAATACGGTGCGGTTTGCCGATTCGGTCGACAAATTGTTCGCTTCATGGCAAAAGGAATATCCGGATATTCAATTTACGCCGGTCTATAACGCCGCCAACGATGTGAAAAAGTCGATCAACGGTATGCTGAAGGAAGGGATGATGGGGGCGCTTCTCGCGTCGGTTATGATCCTGCTGTTCCTCCGCAATGTGCGGATGACGCTGATCGTACTTGTGTCGATCCCGTTGTCCATTTTAACGACGCTATGCGTAATGGCTTCGCTGAACATTACATTGAACATCATGACGCTGGGCGGCTTGACGATCGCCGTCGGGCGGGTTGTGGACGATTCGATCGTTGTCATCGAGAATATATACAGCGAGCTGCAGCAAGCGCGCGAGCGCAATGAATCAGTCATCAAGCTGGCGACCTCACGGGTAGCCTCCGCGATTACGTCGTCGACGATTACGACGGCCGGCGTATTTTTGCCGATCGCGTTTGTAGGCGGGATCATGGGCGATATTTTCCGTCCTTTTGCGATTACGCTTGTCGTGGCGCTGCTGTCCTCGCTGATTGTCGCATTGACCGTTATTCCGATGCTGGCCAAGCTGCTTGTATTGAATAATAACAAGATCAAGCATCATGACGAAGAACATGTAGGCAAGATGGCCGGCAAGTACAAAGGAATTTTGAACTGGTCGCTGAACAATCCGAAAAAAACGATTTTGGTCTCATTCTTGGTATTTATTATTTCGATCGGCGGCACGGTTCCTTTTCTGCCTTTCGCGTTTATGCCCGATAGCGAGTCCAACAAGCAGGTGCAGTATACGATGAAGCTGCCGCAGGAAACGTCGATCGAATCGATGGATTTGAAAGTGAAGGAAATCGAGGCACTGTTCCGCGATGCAAAGGATCCTGCCGGTCAACCGGCGTTCGACTATTTTGAGTCGATGGTCGGCTACGATATGCAAAGCACGAGCGGCGAGCGGATTCCGTACCGGGCAAGCATTATCGCCTCCGTCTCGAAGGCGTCCGACGCCAAAGCGATGGCAGAACAATATAAGGACATTATACTGACCATGGTTCCGCAAGGATCGGAGGTCACGGGAGCGCTGCTGTCCGGCGATATGGGCGGCTCCTCCGAGGATTTCGCTTATTTATTGAAAGGCGACGATCTGAACCAGCTGGTCGCCGGTGCCGAGCTTGTGAAGCAGAAGATGAAGGAATTCCCCGAGCTCAAGGATGTTAAAGACAGCTTGAACGAGAAGAAAATACAGGTTGTCGTCAGCGTCGATCAGAACAAAGCGCGCGTCTACGGACTGTCGTCGGCGCAAATATCGGAAACCGTCCGGCTATGGCTCGCGGAAGCGGCAATCGGCGATATCAAGTTCGATAACGTGACCTTTACGACGAAAGTCATGGTCGACGACGAATTCAAAAACTCCATGGATAAGCTGGGGCGCATTAACATGACGACGTCAACCGGCGCCGTGGTCGCCTTGAACGATATTGCAAAAATACGGCAGGTGGAAGCTCCGGCGGCCATTACCCGCGAAATGCAGGAGCAATACGTGAAAGTTACCGCCAAAATCGACAGCAAGGATAAAGGCGGAGTGAGCACCAAGGTAACCGAAGCGTTGAAGAGCGTCGAAATCCCGGGCGGCATCCGGACGCAGGTGCAGGGCGTCAATGAAGACATTCAGGAAAGCTTCGGCCAAATGGTGGTCGCGATGGGCGCTGCAATCTTCATTGTTTATCTGGTTATGGTTATCGCTTTCGGCAATGCAAGCGCGCCTTTCGTTATTTTGTTCTCCTTGCCGCTTGCCGCCATCGGCGGATTTCTCGGATTGCTCGTGGCGAGAGAGTCGATCAATATTACGTCGCTGATCGGGTTCCTGATGCTGATCGGGGTTGTGGTAACGAACGCGATCGTCTTGATCGACCGGGTGCAGCAGCTTCGCAACGACGGCGTGGAAGTCAGAGAAGCTTTAATGAAAGCGGGCATGACAAGGCTGCGTCCGATCATCATGACAGCCGGCGCTACCGTGTTGTCGCTGCTGCCTCTGGGGCTTGGCTTTTCCGAAGGCTCGCTGATCTCCAAAGGTCTGGCGGTCGTCGTTATCGGCGGTCTGATCACATCGACTGTGCTGACGCTGGTTGTTGTGCCGGTCGTTTACGAAATTATCGAGCGGATGAAGGTACGGATATCCCGGCTCCTTCATAAAAAGGCTGTAACACCGGGCGGCAAAACGGCGAATCCCGTGAATTAACGTTTGGAGCGGCGAATAGAGACTTCAACAGGTAAAAGGAGAATAATCCAATGAAACCGTATATGGCAAATATGGCATCCAAAGGCGTGAAGGCAGCGGGCGCGATCGTGCTTAGCGCGGCACTTATGGCCGGTTGTTCGTCGGCCCCTAAAGCGGAGCCGGCACAAGCCGGCGAGGCGCAGCTGAAACAGGTAAAAGTATCGAAAATCGAAAAGAAAAAAATAAGCGAGCCGTTGGAGCAGGTGGCCGATATCGTATCTTCCATTCAGCTGGACGTACCGGTCAAGGTCAGCGGCGACGTACAGGAGATATTGAAGAAGCGCGGTGATATGGTAGAAAAAGGAGACATCATTTTCAAGATGGATCCGACCGATGTGCTGATTTCGAAAGAAAAAGCTCAAATCAATATTTCGGGCACCCAGCAGCAGCTATCCAAAGCGCGCCAGGATTTGGCGGACAGCAAGCAGGAGCTGCAGAACGGCATCGCCAAGCTGGAATCGGCCATCAAGGAAGCGGAAAAAAGCTACAACAAGCTGCGCAATGACTATGATCAGGGTCTCGTCACGAAAACGCAGCTGGAACAGGCGGGGACGCAGCTGAACAATCAGCGGCTAGATCTGGAGAGCAGCCGCAGCAAGCTGAAGACGCTGGAGACGACGAATTCGTTGTCGCAGCTGGAGCAGGGCCTGCAAAGCTCCCAGGTATCGATCCGCGAAGCGGACCGGACGCTGGAGCATATGGACGTCAAGGCCAGCGTAAGCGGCGTGCTGACGGACCTGCCGATTGAAGTCGGCATGACGCTATCGGCGGGCTCCCGCGCCGCACAAATTCAGCAGCTCGATCCGATCAAAATTAAAGCGGAGCTGACGGAGGAGGCGGCGAAACTGGTACGTGGCAAGCAGGAGCTGTCTTTTTACGTCTCCGGCTCGACCGAGAAATTGAATGGGAAAATCAGCTATTTGGCCGACGTCGTGAGCGCCCAGTCGAAGTCATATTCGTTGGAGCTGGAGGTGCCGAATCCGGACCGCAAGCTGAAGCCGGGCATGAAGGCTCAGGTGCTGCTGACGGGGGATCAGGATCAGATCGTCGTAACCGTTCCGACGCTAAGCGTCGTCAGGGAAGGCGGAGAGACGTACGCGTTTATATTGACGGGCGATACCGTGGAAAAACGGAAGATCGTGCTCGGCCGGTTAAACGAAACGTATCAGGAAGTGCTGAGCGGCGTGAAAGAGGGCGAGCAGCTCATCACCTCCGGGCAGCATCAATTGAGAGATAAAGAGAAGGTACAGCTGGCGCAATAAGCGTGCCGCTTCTGAAGAGGAGAGAAAAGCTGCACGGACAGAAGGGCCGCAGGCGTATGCCGCGGCTTCTTCTTTTTTTTGCAGTTTTTTCGGATAAGCCCGTCCAACGGCTTCGACATCGAGCGATCGGATTCCTCATATGCCGATTTGCTGCACATTATGACTTATATCGATAAAAAAAGTTGTCATTTTTCGACAAAAGATTCGGCGAGCGCAATGTGTAATACAAAGATAGAACGCGTTCGATCCTATCCGGATATGAGGAAGATGCTATGGCGAATCGACTGATTCGGCCCAACCAAGCCCCAAAGGCTGGCTTTATGCCTGGACCTGCTGCACGGCAGCGCCGGCCTTGGCTATCCGGATCGCCATCAGGGCGGCGAACAAGCATACGAATCCTGCCGCAATGAACGGAACCGTATAGCTTCCGAGCGTTTCCCTGAGAACGCCCGCTCCGTAAGCGGCGGTGGAAGCGCCGGCTTGATGAGCCACGACAACCCAACCGAATATCATCCCCGACTTTTCTTTTCCGAATTGTTGGGCGGCGAGCTTGACGGTGGGCGGAACCGTTGCGATCCAGTCCAGACCGTAAAACACGGAAAAAATAATGAGCATCATCGGAGTTGCCTCAAGCGCAAAAGGCAGGAACAGCAGCGAAAGCCCGCGAAGCCCGTAATACCAGAACAGCAGCCAGCGGTTGTCGAACCGGTCGGAGAGCCAGCCCGAAAGGGTCGTGCCGACAAGATCAAACAGTCCCATAAAAGCCAGCAATCCGGCAGCCATGACCTCGACAATTCCGTAATCGCCGCAGGCGGCGATGAGATGGGTGCCGATCAGACCGTTCGTGGAAAAGCCGCAGAAAAAGAATGTGCCGGCCAACAACCAGAAGGTGGTGCTCTTCAGCGAGGAACGAAGGGCAATCAGCGGCGCGGTGAAGATGTTCCCCGTAAATGCGGCAGGCCGTACAACCTCTTTCGTCCCGTATGGCGCCAAGCCGACATCATACGGATGGTTGCGCATCCAGATCGCCACCGCGAACAGCACGATAACAATGATGGCGACCGCGGTATAAATCGAATACCTCCAGCCCGCATCCGTCGTAATTTTCGCCAGCATAGGCAGAAACAGCAGCTGACCTGTGGCCGCGCTGGCAGTAAGCAATCCTACCACCAGTCCTTTCCGTTCGACGAACCATTGATTGCTGACGGTTACGCCGAGCACATTCGCCATCATGCCCGTCGCGAGCCCGGAAACAAGCCCCCACAGCAGCTCAAACTGCCATAATGCAGTCATCATGGGCGTAAGGAGCATACTGACGGCCAATACCGCAAGCGAGGCGACGACGACTTTGCGAATCCCGAACTTTTGCAGAATGGCGGCGGAGAAAGGCCCCATTAATCCGTACAAGAAAATGCCGATCGAGATAACATGGGAAATCCCTCCGCGGCTCCAGCCGAATTCGCGTTCAAACGGGACCATCAGAATGCTCGGCATGGAACGGACTCCCGCGGATACAAGCAGTGTAACAAACGTAATAAGAACGACCACCCATCCGTAATAAAAACGTGACGACGTGCTGCTGTTCGCATTCATGCGCGTTCTCTCCAATCAATTTTGTTTGTACATACAATAGAAATCTTAAAATTATTTTTTCTCCAGCTGTTCGCTGGTCGTTTCAAGCAGCACGGTGAGCCTGTCGGAAGCATCGACTCCGAGAATAGCCTGATAGCGGTCATGCAAATTTTTCGATGCGCGGCGAATCGATTGCTCCAATTCTTTTCCCTTGTCCGTCGGATAGACGAGCACCGTCTTCCCTTGAACTTCACGCTTCACCAGCTGCCGGTTTTCCAATTTATCAATGAAACGGGTAAGCGTGGACGGCGTGACGGACAGCTTTTCAGACAAATCCTTTTGCGCAATGCCGGGTGTTCCAATGACAAGACGGATCAAGTAACCGTACATCGGCGTTAATCCGGTCATGGCGAATTCTTCCTCGGCCATTTTCGTAATCGCGCGGCCTAAGCGGTTTGCCGTGAAAAATAAGCAGTTATGCAAAAAGCTCTCATCCATGTGATAGCCTCCGTCCTTTATTTTGTATGTACAACAAATATAAAACGTGCCAGCCGCACTGTCAACCATTTTTTCCCGCAATTAATAAAGCATAACTGCCCCTCGTTGAATGAATTAGGGGAGGTAAAAATTTAGCAGATCGCTAGCGGTCCATGGATCAGGTAAATGGCCAAAATGAAACATTCATGCAAAAAAATGATCGTTTTACGATTGCTTATGATTGAACCGATCGTTGTGATTTTATACAATAAAACCAGGGACGGAAACGAGACTGTCGGACGAAAAGGATGTGGCTTTTGATGGAGCAAGATACAGGACTGTCCAAGGGGGAAAGACGCCGCCAGCTTATTGTCAATACGTTAAAGCGGCAAGGAAAGCTTTCGATTCAGGAAATCGTCGAGCTGTTCGATTGCTCGGAGGCTACGGCGCGGCGCGATCTGGACCTGCTGGAGAAAAAAGGAGCGCTCATCCGCAATTTGGGCGGCGCTCTGCTGGATCCGTCGATGATGGGAGGCGAGCAGTCGTTTATCGAGAAAAAAGAGCTGCTCTTGTACGAAAAAGAAGCGGTTGCCATGAAGGCGGCGTCACTGGTCGAGGAAGGGGACAGCATCGGCTTGACGGGCGGCACGACGACGTATTTGATCGCACGGGCGTTGAAAGAATTCGAGGGTATAACGGTCGTAACCAATGCGGTCAATATCGCGATGGAGCTGGCCGATTGCGACGGGGTTCAGGTGCTGCTGACAGGCGGCGTGATGCGCCGCAAAAGCTACGAGCTGTGCGGTCCGTTGGCGGAGAAGGTGCTGGAAAGCATCAACATCAACAAAATGTTTATGGGCATCGACGGTATCGCCGCGGAGCGGGGGGTGACGACCTATTCCGAGCTGGAGGCGGAAATCGCCAGGCTCATGATGCGGCGCTCCCTGCAGACGTACGCCGTATTCGATTATACGAAGCTGGGGAAAACGTCGTTGTTCCCGATTGCGCCGCTGTCGTCGCTGCACGGCTGCATCACGAATGAAGGCGCGCATAATCAGCCGCTGCTGGAGCGGATGCGGAAGCAGGGCATGGAGCTGCATCTGGCGGGGGAAGAGCGTACGTGACTAACGGCTCCGGCGGCGGAGCTGTCTCAACCGATCACGGCAGCGATCATCCGCTGGACCGGACGATTTTTTGGTACTGTGCCGGACCGGGCATCGCGCCCGGTGCGCAGGTGCCCGCCGGGCTCGGACCGCTCGATACGGCCGCCGTCATTGCCATTCGCTCGGCTTGACGCCGCCTACGTCGTGGGAGGCGAAGCTGCAGGCGTGGTTGCTTGCATAAAAAAAGATCGAAACAGTCAAAATAATGATTGAAATAATCATTTATTCGGGTTATGATTTTGTTATCTGGTTTTAAATGATTGAAACCATCATCTTTTTATATGGAGGTTATTCTATGTCATCAGCATCAGGCAGCAAAACGTATGTCGAAATTGCCGCCCAACCGGCTGCGCTAGCGGCCGCCGCCCTGCAGCTGAAGCAGCAGAGCGATTGGGTCGACCGCTATTTGAAGTCGGGGCGGTTTGACGAGGTCATTTTTATCGGCTCGGGCTCCTCTTATTACCAGGCGCAAACGATGGCCGCCACCTACCGCAAATGGCTGGGAAAAAGCGCTTTGGCGCTGCCTTCCTCCGAGCTTTATTTGTTCCGCGGGCAGCATACCGCCTTAAACCGCAATTATTTGGTCGTCGGAGTTTCGCGCTCCGGAGAATCGACGGAGGTCGTATTGGCGCTTGAATCCGTGCAAAACCTAAGCGGATATACGATTTGCGGCATTACGTGCTACGAGCAAAGCACGATGGCACGGCTGGCGGAATGTCTCGTTTCGCCGCTCGGGAAAGAAGAAAGCACGGTCATGACCAAATCGTTCAGCAGCATGACCTGGATGATGCAGGCGGCAATCGCATCCGCCTCGGCACATGCATTGCAGCACCAGGCGGACCTTGAAGCGGTCGTTGCGGCCGACAGCGATGTGGTGCAGCGTGCGGATGCGTTCATCCAAGGCTTAGTACAGTCGGAGAAGCTGAACAAATACATTTACCTTGGGATGGGAGCCTATTTTGGCATCGCCCAGGAAGCTTGCCTGAAAATTAAAGAAATGTCCTACGTGTGGACGGAAAGCTACGGTACGCTGGAGTTCCGGCACGGCCCGAAATCCGTTGTCGAGCCGGGCACGCTCGTATGCGTGCTGCTGTCCGAGCAGGCGCGGGCTTATGAATTGAAGGTCGCTCAGGAAATGCAGCAGTACGGAGCCTATGTGCTGATCGTTACGGCCGAAGCGGGAGACGATACCGCTTTCGCCAATGGCGTTTTTGAAGTCGGCGGCAGACAGCTGTCCGATGAAGCCCGGGCTGTCCTGTATTTGCCCGGGCTGCAGTATCTTGGCTATTATACGGCGCTGGCCAAGGGAGTCGATCCCGATTCGCCGCGCAATTTGACCCAGGTTGTGAAAATCTGATCGTAAGCAAAGGAGCTGTCGTTATGCCACTTGTTTCATCAACCTCCATGCTGCGGCAGGCGCGGCGGCATGGCTATGCGGTTGTCGCCTTCAACGTGCATACGCTGGAAATGCTTCAAGGCGTCGTGGAAGCGGCCGAGGAAGCGGAAGCTCCGATTATTTTGCAGTCCACCGTAGGTACGGTCAAGCATCTCGGAGCCGATTATATCGCCGCGGCGGCGGGTGTAGCGGCGAACCGCGCATCCGTTCCGATCGCGCTCCATCTCGATCATTGCTCGGATTTCGAGCTGATCGTGCAATGCATCCGCGCCGGCTATACCTCGGTCATGATCGACGCCTCCCACCATCCGTTTGAAGACAATGTCAGACAAACGGCCAAAGTGGCGGAAATCGCCAAAGCGGCCGGCGTCAATGTGGAAGCCGAGCTTGGAAAAGTCGGCGGCGTGGAGGACGAGATCGTCGTCGCCGAGCATGAGGCGCTGATGGCCGATCCGGACGATTGCGCCCGGTTTGTCGAACGGACCGGCGTGGATACGCTCGCGCCGGCCATCGGTACGGCCCACGGTATTTATAAAGGCGAGCCGAAGATTGATTTTGACCGGATCGAACGGATTGCGGCCAAGGTGGACGTACCCCTGGTGCTGCACGGCGGCTCCGGCATTCCGGAGGCGCAGGTCAGACGCTGCGTTTCGCTCGGCATGGCCAAAATGAATGTGGCTACCGAATTGCGGATTGTGTTTTCGGATGCGATCAAAGCCGTGTTTGCGGCAAATCCTGAGGAAAACGATCCGCGGAAGTATATGATCCCGGCCAAACGGGCGCTGCGTGAAGCAGCGATCGAAAAGATGCGGCTATGCGGCTGCATAGGCCGTGCCCGGCATTAACCGGTTGGAAGCGGCTCGAATTTTCGGCTTGCATCATGTATGGGGGGAAAAGCAGTGATCACAACGGTTACGCTTAACGCGGCGATAGACAAAACCTATTATGTGCCCCGGTTGTCCCCGGAGAGCGTCATGCGCGTCCGCCGGGTATTCGCAGAGCCCGGTGGAAAGGGCATCAACGTGGCGCGCGTGGCGCATCAGCTTGGCCACGAGGTCCAGGCTGCAGGTTTTATCGGCGGCCATAACGGCCGCTTCATCCGGCAGGAGCTGGACCGCCAGGGACTTCGCCATGATTTCATCGAGATTGAAGGCGAATCGCGAATATGCCTGAACATTATCGATGAATCGGATGGAAGCTCCACGGAGCTGTTGGAGCCCGGTCCGGTCGTTGACGCGGAAGCCATGGAGCGGTTGACCGTCAAGCTGAGGCGGCTCGCCGCGCAGTCGCGCGTCGTTTGCCTGTCCGGCAGTCTGCCCGCCGGAGTGCCTGCGGGCTTCTACGCCGAGCTTATCGGCCTGGCGAAGCGGGAAGGCGCGGCCGTGTTTCTGGACACAAGCGGCGAAGCGCTGCTGCGCGGAGCCGAAGCCGCCCCGCAGCTGATCAAGCCGAACGAGGCGGAGCTCGCACAGCTTATCGGCAGGCCGATCGGACAAAGCCCCGCGGATATTGCCGAACAGCTGGCCTCATTATCTCCGGAACGGATGAGCGCAGCCTGCATTACGGTTTCGCTCGGCGCGGACGGCAGCCTGACCTATTATGGCGGCGCTTATTACCGTACGTACGCCCCGCGGATCGAGGCGGTCAACACGGTCGGCTGCGGCGATGCGTTTATCGCCGGAATGGCGGTCTGCATGGCCGAAGACCTGCCGATCGAGGAGGCGCTGCGCCTGGCGACTGCGGCCGGAAGCGCCAACGCTTTGAACGAGAAGGCCGGATACGTCAATCCGGAGCAAGTCCGTGAGCTGCTGACGCAGGTCGCGGTTGAACGTTTACAGTAAATTTTGCCGCAGCAAAGCAGCCTTTCCCGGAAGTTGAAGAGAATAACGAATAAATAAAATCGCAAGCGAGAAGAAACGCGATATTCGGAAGCATGTTATTCTGGAGCTACCCTGATGGAAAGGAAGATGCGAATGGATGACAAACGGTTGACCGCCCAATTAGCGATGGAACGTCTGCAGCCGTTCATCGGCAAGTGGAAAACGAAAGGCACGATCGTGTTGCCGACGGGAGCGGAAGTGAGATTGGATGCCGACGATACTTACGAGTGGCTTCCAGGGGGGTATTTCCTTATCCACCATGTGAACGGCCTCATGGGTGAAGACGAAGTGAAAGCAATCGAAATCATCGGCTTTCACGAAGACGATGACATGTATGTGACGACATCATACGACAATCGCGGGGTCGTCGCAAACTACAAGGCGCAGCTGCACGAACGGGATTGGACCATAATCGGATCAACCGAACGTTTCCGGGGAAGTTTCGGGGAAGACGGACGAACCTTGGCGGGGGTTTGGGAACTTGCGGGAGACGGTGCCGAGTGGAAAAAGTGGATGGATATTGTGCTGACGAAATACTAAACGGCTCCATATTCAACGCTGCCCAAAATCAATCAATGAAAAACGCACGGTATTGACCGATCAACGAATTGCGACATATCCATTGTTCAGAGTACGTAAGCATAAAATAGTCCCCTCCTGATGAACAGGAGGGGACTATTTTACGCTTGCCTTCCTTTCCACATCAGTCCTTCCGGTGCCGGATCGGGACAATATGATCCACTGTTCGGGTTTCCTGAAAAAGGAGCAGGTGTAAAACGAACATGTTGCGGAACTGTCCGCAAAGTCTGCTTAAGCCGATGTGGATTGAAGACATTGCCGCGCAAGCGAATGTTTCCCCCTTTCAATTTCGGCGCATTCTAATAAATCAATTATAGACACAAAAAAATCAACTTTCGTGCATTCCCAATTGTAAACGCATACATTATATTTTGATTGCAGACAAATTTATGATGAAACCAAACTACGAAAGGAATGTTTAGTGATGAAAAAATGGTCAGCGGCATCTGCATGTATCGCGTTAACGATAGGACTGACAGCCTGCACGCCCAATGTCGGCGATCCGGAACCGGCAGCGGAAGGCGGTAAGAAAGCGGAGCAGACGGCTCCGGGGAATGCTGCTGGGAAGAAACTGACGTTATGGGTGTTTGCCGAGCCGCACAAACGTTTTTTTGAGGCGGTCAAAGAGGAGTTTAAGACGAAGCAGCCGGATGTGAACGTCGAGATCAATTTGATGGAGGGTACAGCGCTGGTGGACAAATACCTGGTCATATCCAAATCGGGCGGGGACGGCGCTCCGGATCTTATCGATATCGAGCAGGGTCAATTTCCGAAATTTATTCGCGGGGATATCCCGTTTGTTCCACTGAATGATTATTTGAAACAAGACAACTTGACGGAAGCGATGTCCAAAGGCAGGCAGGCTCTTTATACGATCGGCGACAAGCAATACGGAATCGAGCATGCCGCAACCGCATCCGCTCTGTATTACCGTAAAGATTTGTTCGACAAAGCGGGAATTAATGTGGCTGAGCTAAAAACGTGGGATCAATTTACCGAGCAGGCGAAGAAATTGGTCGGCGATAAAAAATATATTTTTCCCGGAAACTCCACAACGAAAACCGGCGGCGACCAGACGTATTTCGAGCTGTTTATCAAGCAGGAGGGCGGGGACATCGTAACGAAGGACGGCCAGCCCGGCTTTAATTCGCCGGAGGGCCAGACAGCCTTGAAGCGGATGTACAACTGGAAGAAGGACGGCGTTATGGACAAAAACTACTACGACGGCCCCGCGTATTGGGAGCATTTTAAAAAGGGCGATTACATAGCGGCCTTCGGTCCGGACTGGTGGGTTAACCTGCTGGCCGACAACGCGCCGGAGCTGGAAGGCAAATGGGCGGCGCTGCCGATGCCGCTGGGCGGGCCGAAGTCGGTTCCGACAACCGTTTGGGGAGGGACGGGGCTTATGATCTCGAAATTTTCGAAAAATAAAGATTTGGCTTGGGAGTTCATGAAGCTGGCCCAATTGACACCGGCCAATTCGGTGAAACGGTTCCAGATCGTGAATCTGTTTCCTGCGCTGCTCACCTCCGTCAATGAAAAGGGACTGCATGAGCAAAGCAAATATACGAAATATTTCGGCGGCCAGGATTTGGGCGAGCTGTACGGCAAGCTGGTAGCGGTCGCTCCGAATCAGAATCAGGCATGGTGGCGCCCCTTGTTTACCGATGCATGGGATAAATACAAGTTCGAGTACGCAGACGGCAAGCTGACGCCGGAGCAGTTTCTGCAAAAGGTGGACGATGAGCTGAAGCAGCTGATCAAGAAAAACGAAGCCGCAAGCTGACGCGCTGATCGTGTCATACGATTTGCGCCGCCTTGCAGTACGGCCGAGATCGGGCTTTGAAGGCGGCGGCATAAGTGCAGCCTGACATTTTCGAAAGGAGAATCCGATGCGGATTAAATCATCAGCGTGGATCAAGCTGGCGCCATTTTTGTTTATTTGCCCGTTTTTCGTTCATTTCGCCGTATTCCAGCTGTATCCGATCGTTTACGGTTTCTGGCTCAGCCTATATCGAGGGATCGGCAAATTGACCTTCGCCGGTCTTAAAAATTATTCGCTTGTCATACAGGACGACGTCTTTTGGAAATCGATGTGGAACGGTTTGAAGGCGACCGGCGGCAGCGTTTTCATCATTTTGCCGATTGCCCTCGGCGTTGCCTTGCTGATCAACCAACCCTTTATCGAAAAAAAGAAGGGTTGGTTTGCGACGTTCTTTTTTACTCCGAACATTACGTCGGCCGTTGCGGTCGCGATCATTTTCGGCCTTATTTTCAACAGGTCGTTCGGCATTTTGAACCAAATCATCGGCTTGCTCGGAATCGATCCGATCGCCTGGCTGGAAAACCCGAAATGGACGATCCCGGCGCTCATCCTTTTATTGACATGGCGGTATTTGGGCATTAATATTTTATACTTTTTGGCCGGTTTGCAAAATATTCCGCAGGAGCTGTCGGAGGCGGCGAGAATCGACGGGGCCAATCCGCTGCAAAGGCTATGGTATGTGACGCTTCCGCTGCTGAGACCGATCATGACCTTCATCGTGTTCCAGGCCATTATCGGATCGTTCACGATGTTTGCGGAACCGTTTGTGCTTGCCGGCCCGGGACAATCCGGGCCCGAGCAGTCGCTGCTGTTCCCGACGATGTATTTGTACCAGCAGGCGTTCCGCCTGCAAAACTTTGGCTATTCGTCCGCGCTCGGCTACGTATTTACGCTAATTTTACTGTTCGTCGGCATGATCCAAATCAGACTGTTTCAAGAAAAAAAGTAAGGGGGGACTACTTGCAATGACTGCGAACCGAATCCACCGGGCGGTCGTATATGCGGCTTTGACGGTGTTGAGCCTTTTGTTCAGCCTCCCCTTCCTTTTTATGATCGGGACGTCGTTTAAAAGCTATGACGATATTGTCGCCTCGCCGTTGAATCCGATTCCGCTCCGGCCGACTTTGTCGAACTTTACGCTGTTGTTTGAGAAGATTCCGTTCTGGACACAATTTTTTAACGGCGTCTTTATTGCTGTATCGGTTTCCATCCTGGCCATGGTGTGCAACGCTTTGGTCGCCTACGGATTTTCGAGATACGAGTTTAAGGGGAAACAGGCGCTGTTCACGGTCGTAATTGCGACCATTCTGATTCCATCGCAAATGACGCTCGTTCCGAGCTTCATTATGTTCAAGCAGTGGGGCTGGCTCGATACGTTCATGCCGCTTATTTTGCCCGGCGCCGTTTCGGCGATGAACATATTTCTGTGCCGCCAGGTGATGACGGCGATTCCGAAGGAGCTGTACGAAAGCGCGCGCGTCGACGGCAGCTCGGAATGGGGCACGTTTCTCCGGATCGCGGTGCCTCTCTCGATGAGCGGCATCGGTATTGTCGGGCTGCTGAACTTCATGAACGCCTGGAACGATTATTTGAGTCCGCTCATTTTTTTGGTATCCGAACATAAAATGACGCTTTCGGTCGGCATTTCGACGATGAACAATCCTTACAAGGAAGACTATGCGACGCCGATTACGGGCGCATTCCTGATGGCGGTTCCCGTACTTGTGTTGCTGAGCGTCGTCGGGCGTAAATATTTTATAAGCGGGGTTGCCGCAGGCGCTGTAAAAGGCTGAACGCCGGCAGGCCGAAGCGGCGGACGGCAGCTGGCGTACAGTTAAGAGATATATCTGTTCGAGCAGTCACTCCAGCCGTCGTTCCTCTCCGATCCAGCCTGGCGCATGCAAACATAACGAAATAGCCTGAGGCGCAGCCTCAGGCTTTGTCTTTGTTAGTTGTAAGGAAAGTATAAGTTTTATACTTTGCTTTGCACAATCTTGTCAAACGCGCACGTCCCCTTAAGACGGTGTAGCCGTTATCCTTGTACCGAGCCCGTCAACATCCGGCTACATGACCTTCAGGACGTAACCGGCTTGTTGTAATGCTCCTTGCGAATGTCGCTCGGCGTTAAGCCGGTATGGCGTTTAATGGTCCGGGCAAAATGGTACGACGTTTTAAAACCGGCCTGCTCGGCGATTTCCCCGATATTGAGCCCGGTGCTGCGCAGCAGCTCCAGCCCCTTCTTTACCCGGTATTTCCATAAATATTGAATCGGCGTCATACCTTCGTCGCGGTGAAACAGCCGGATCAGATGCTCCGGCGTTTTGCCGGTGATGCGGGATAAATCGCTCAGGCCAAGATCGTCACCGTAGCGCTCGTGAATATGATCGAGCGCCGCCAGTATGGCCGGATGCTTCCGGCGGTTCAGGCCCATCTGCAAATATTCGTTGATGTACATCCAGACCGCGGATTGCCCCAAAGCTTTGACGACGCCGTCCTTCCGGTCGCATCCGTCGTTTTGCAGCGACTGCATCATATCCGTCAGCTGATTCATCCGCCGGGTCAAAGGGATATAAAGCGGAAGCGAATTGAAATAAGCTTCTGCGTCGGGTTCGAGCGGCTCGGCGGCTACCGCGATCCAGCGGTGCCACGTTTCCCGCTTTTCACTGAAGTAAAAATGCTCCTCATGGCCCGGTTTCAGCAGCGCGATATGCTCGGAAGGGACGGTATGGGAAATGCCGTCAATTTCGACCGTCATGGACCCGGTATGGACGAGGACAAGCTGCAGGTCGGGCTGAATCCGCGGGCCGAACTTGCCGCCCGGACCGTATACGACGGTTCCCGCATATGCGGATGTAACAACGAAAGAAGGCGGAGCAGCGTCCGTCTTGAATTGATCGTCCATCGAGCATTCATCCCTCCCGGGCGCATTCGCCGTCCCGTATCGTTTATTCCCATTATATAAGAGAGATTTTCTTTTTTAAATCATCCCTTTCGATCGTTGAGTCGTGACGGATATAGTGACATACGTAGGAGCGCCTCCAGCGCTCGGAACGGTTGCGGGTCGAGGAATGGATCAGATTGCTATCGAAAAACAAAATGTCCCCTTTCTCCATCACCACCGGTATTTCCATGCTTAAGTCGATGTCCTCGACCTCATGAGTCCACGCTTCGTGCTCCTGCAAGTTTTTTACCGCTCCATGGGGCAGTACGCCAAGCTTATGGGTACCGGGAATGACATACAGGCAGCCGTTGTCCTCATTGGTGTACTCCATCGCTACCCAGGCGGCGGTCAGCGTATTCGGGTCGTTTTTGATGTAATAATAATCCTGATGGGCGGCCTGTCCGGGCGAGCCGGGCTCCTTGTAGAAATACATGCTCTGTACGCCGGCAGCCTCATCGCCAAGCAGCTGCGCCAGCGCGCCGCGAACGACGGGCAGCTTCATCATTTGCAGCGAGAAGCCGTCATGCAGATGCGGATTGAACAGCCGGACGGAATAACGGTCCTTGTCGTCAACCGCACTGCCGCCTTTTCGCGGCTTGGCCCAGTCCGGCATCGAATCGGAGGAGCGGATGCTGTGAATGTGCGAATTGAAAGCGTCGATCAGGTCGTCGCTGCAGCCCTTTTTAATAACAAGATAGCCGTCCTCCCGATAGCACCTGATTTGCTCCGGTGTAAGCGGGTTTAATCTTTCAGATTGGACCTGAATGCTCATAAATAAGCCTCCTTATAGTATCAAACTGATATGGAATATGGGTTCACAGCTATATTTTATTAGACAATCAGAGGGAATAAAATGCACCGGTGCTCATTAATTTGTATCCGCAATTGATAATTCGGACAGGCGCTTATGCCCGAATGGCGCACAGCTGTAAACTAACAATCGTCAATGTCATAAAACCTAACAAACATATTGACAATTATTATTTTTGTACACTATACTACCAATATGCGTTAGGTTTCTATGCAACTTCATAAAGGTTCCCGAGGAAAGAGGTTGGGAACGGCAAACTGTCTAGGGTTCCGTTGGCGGCGGCGGGGAGGCGCGAGTAAGCGTCGCAAGCGGCTGCGCAGTCAAGTCTGGTCCAAGAGATAGTGTACGGGAGGCGCTGCGGCGGCATTCGGCGAAGCCCGTATAACACGGAAGGATAAAAGCCTGGGAGATCATTGTATCTCCCAGGCTTTATTTTTTTCGGGGGTTCCCCCAAAAGTAAGGTCAAGAGTTAAATCGGCGGAAGACCGCGTTCTACGATGTGAAGGAAAGCTGACATGATTAAATAATCGGGAGGTTAGCAGGATGAATACGATTTGGAACATGACATTAAACCCCGGAGGAAAATGGTCGGGCTCGATAGGCCGCGGCAAGCTGCTTCGTTTGACGGCACAGGGCGACGGAGCGAATGTTTCGATGCTAATGTACAATGCCAAAGATTTAACGGAGCGCTACAACATGCCTGATACGCTGAAGGCGCAGCATACGTCGTATTTGACGAAAGGCCATGTGATGATGAGCGATAACGGCCGGGTGCTGGCCAGCATCGTGGAGGACGGACTCGGGTGGCACGATACGATCAGCGGGTACACGAACCGGGCGGAGACTGATGCCAAATACGGGGTAACGCGATATCAGGAGCTGCGGAATGATTGGCTGCGCTGCGGTCAGGAAAATTTCGAGGTCGAGCTGGTCCGGAACGGACTCGGCAAGCGGGATCTGGTCCCGGTCGTCAATCTGTTCGCTAAAGTATATTGCGACGCGCTTGGCGACATGCATTTTCAGCAGGATCACTGCAAAAGGGGGGCGGCCGTAACGCTGCGCACGGAGATGGGTGTGCTGCTCTTGCTATCCAATACGCCGAATCCGCTCGACCCGTCCGGCGATTATCCGTCGGTTCCCGTCAAGGTTGAAATACTGTCTGCGGAACCGATGCAATCAGACGACTATTGTGTGAATTTCCGGCCTGAAAATCGTCGGGCGTTCGAGAACACTTGGGAATATTATACGCTGCTTGGCATATAGAAGGCATTGTTAACCGGACTTACAGACGACATTCCGCTGACGATAACAAAGTTGAAACGCAGAGCGATAATTAAAGGGAGGAATCATTACATGGCAATATTCAACAGAGTGGAAAGCGTGCGAAACGAAGAGGACGCCATATATAACGGGATTATTCCCGCCGGAGACGGCTGGATGAATGAGCTGCAGCCGGGTCAAGTGCTGCGGATTGTCGATCTGGAAGGCAATCAGGCGGCAGATACGCTGTTTTTTGATGCGGACCATCCGGACGAACATTACAGTGCGGTCGCCACGATAGCAGGTCAAGCCAATATTTACTTGACGGCAGGCTCGGTGCTCCGCTCCGAATCGGGCAAAGAGCTGCTCAAAATCGTCGCCGATACTTGCGGACGCCATGATACGCTAGGCGGAGCCTGCTCGGCCCAGAGCAATACCGTTCGCTACTCGCATGACAAGCTGCCGATGCACAGCTGCCGCGACACGTTCATGCTGCAGATGTCTCAATATGACGGCCGCTATACAAAACGGGATTTGGCCCCGAACATCAACTTTTTTATGAATGTGCCGGTCACGCCGGAGGGCGGGCTGGAATTCGCCGACGGCGTATCCGCGCCGGGCTGCTATGTGGAGCTGCAATCGTTGTGCCGCACGATGGTGTTGATCAGCAACTGCCCGCAGCTGAATAACCCTTGCAACGCCTACAACCCGACGCCGATCAAGCTTTTGATCTGGAATCATTAATCTTATACGACATTGACTTCATAAAAAGGGGAATCGCTATGTTTACTAAAGTATTGATCGCCAACCGCGGCGCCATCGCGGTCCGGATTGAGCGCACGCTGCGCAAAATGGGCATAGCCTCCGTCGCAGTATATACGCAAGCCGACCAGGACAGTCTGCATGTTGATCAGGCGGATGAGGCGGTGTTGATCGGCGATGGCCCGGCCAAGGAAAGCTATTTGAACGCGGAGCTGATTTTACGGACGGCGGTGGAGACTGGGGCGCAGGCGATTCATCCCGGCTACGGCTTCCTGAGTGAAAATGCGGACTTCGCGCGCGCCTGCAGGGACCGCGGTATCGTATTTATCGGCCCGACGCCGGAGCAGATGGAAATGTTCGGCCTCAAGCATTCGGCCAGAGAAATTGCCGAGCGTGCCGGCGTGCCGATGCTGCCGGGAACCTCGCTTATTACGGAGCTGGAGGAGGCACTGAATGAGGCGCGCGATATCGGCTATCCGGTTATTTTGAAAAGCACGGCGGGCGGAGGCGGTATCGGCATGCGCGTTTGCGATAGCGAAGAAATGCTGCGTTCCGCTTACGAGAGCGTTCGCCATTTGGCCGAAACGAATTTTAAAAACGGCGGCATGTTTTTGGAAAAATATATTGCCAGAGCGCGCCATGTCGAGGTGCAAATATTCGGCAACGGCTACGGCGAGGTCGTTACGCTCGGCGAGCGCGATTGCTCCATACAACGGCGAAATCAGAAGGTGATCGAAGAAAGTCCGGCGCCGAACCTGTCGGAGACCGTACGGACGGAGATGCTGGAATCCGCCAAACGGCTCGCCGCCGAGGCAGGCTACCGCAGCGCCGGCACCGTAGAATTTTTGTATGATCCCGGGACTTGCCGGTTTTATTTCCTGGAAGTGAATACGAGGCTTCAGGTCGAGCATGGCGTGACCGAAGAAGTGCTGGGCATCGACCTGGTCGAATGGATGATCCGGGAGGCGGCGGGCGAGCTGAAGCATTTGCAGTCGCTGGTCAAGCGGCCGTCGGGTCACAGCATTCAAGCGCGGATTTATGCCGAGGACTGTCTGCAAAACTTCCGCCCGAGCGCAGGACAGTTGGACCGCGCCGTTTTTTCGGAGCTGGCGAGAAACGAGACGTGGGTCCGCGACGGCATTACCGTTACGACGCTGTACGACCCAATGCTGGCGAAAATTATTGTCCGCGGCGAAAATCGGGCGGATGCAATCGGCAAATTGGTCGAAGCGCTGGAACAAACGAGGATGTACGGCATTACGACCAATTTGCAATATGTGCAGGCGCTGCTGTTGGAGGAGGACTTCCGGCAAGGAGATGTATTTACGCAGCTGCTGAACGGCTTCGCGCCTGCGGAGCATGCGCTGGAGGTCGTGGACGGGGGCGTACAGACGACGGTTCAGGATTGGCCCGGACGTACCGGCCACTGGGACGTGGGCGTCCCGCCATGCGGACCGATGGACCCGTATTCCTTCCGCATCGGCAACAAGCTGCTCGGCAACGACGACGGCGCGAGCGGCCTCGAATTGACTCTGCGCGGCGGCATTTACAAGTTCCGCAGCGATATGTGGTTTTGTTTGACCGGAGCGGATATGCGGGCCGAGCTGGACGGAAATTCTGTCCCGCTTTATATGCCGGTCAGGGCGCTTCGCGGACAAGTGTTAAGCTTCGGCGAAACGCAGGCGGGCATGCGCGCCTATCTGCTGGTGGCGGGCGGATTCGATATGCCGCATATTCTCGGCAGCGCCTCGACCTTTACGCTGGGCGGCTTCGGCGGCCACGGCGGTCGCGCCTTGCGGGTCGGCGATGTGCTGGGCGTTTGTAAAACGGTCCGCGAGCCGGCTGTGGCGGGCGAACTGGCAATACCGGACCGGCCGGCTTTGTCCCGCGAGTGGACGATCGGCGTTATTCCCGGTCCGCACTGCACGGAGGAATTTTTGCGGCCGGATTATTTGCGGCAGCTGACGGAGACGAAATGGGAGGTGCATTTCAACAGCTCGCGTACCGGCGTTCGCCTTATCGGCCCCGCGCCGTTATGGACGCGCGAGGACGGCGGCGAAGCGGGCTTGCATCCGTCCAATATTCACGATAATGCGTATGCGGTCGGAACGCTGGATTTGACCGGCGACATGCCGATTTTGCTCGGACCTGATGGGCCCAGTCTTGGCGGTTTCGTATGCCCGGTGACGACAGCTTCCGCCGAGTTTTGGAAAATCGGCCAGCTGCATCCGGGCGATTCGATCCGCTTCCGATTGTTGACGCTGCAGGAAGCGGATGTTCTGAGAGCGGCTCAGGAGGAGCGGCTCGCCGCCATCGGCCAAGGCATGCGCAGCGGATTGGCGGCGAGTGTGCCCCTGATTGGCGATTCCCGGATTGCTGAGGCCTTGGCTGACGAATCCCGGGTTGCTGCTCCCCGGACCGATGAGCCAGGCTTCTCCTCGGCCGAGCCGAACGCCGGACGCGGGCTGACGCCGGAATACCCGCTGCTGGCCGACGAAGAGCGCGGCCGCCGGTTCCCGATTGCGATCCGCTGCGCCGGGGATGAAAATCTGCTTGTGGAATACGGCAGCATGGAGCTCGATCTGCTGCTCCGCTTCCAGGTGCACGCGCTGATGCAGGCGATCAAGGACAGCGGCAAAATCGCGGTGCTGGATTTGACGCCGGGCATCCGCTCGCTGCAAATTCATCTTGACCGTTCGCGCATTACAATCGAGGAAGCCTGCCGTCGCGTGTTGGAGCTGGACAGTCGGCTGCCTCCGCTTGAATCGATCCGGGTTCCGTCGCGGATTGTGCGGCTGCCGCTCTCCTGGGACGATCCGGCCGCGCAGCTGGCTATTCAGCGGTATCAAAAGACGGTGCGTCCCGATGCGCCCTGGTGTCCGAGCAATATCGAATTTATTCGGCGCATCAACGGACTCGATAGCGAGGAGGACGTGAAACGCATCGTGTTTGACGCCAATTATTTGGTCATGGGCCTTGGCGACGTTTACCTGGGAGCGCCGGTGGCGACGCCGATCGATCCGCGCCACCGGCTAGTGACGACCAAATATAACCCGGCTCGGACCTGGACGCCAGAAAATGCGGTGGGCATCGGCGGCGCCTATATGTGTGTCTACGGAATGGAGGGCCCGGGCGGCTATCAGTTTGTCGGCCGTACCATTCAAATGTGGAACCGGCTGCGCAGTACGGAGAGCTTTGAAGAAGGCAGGCCGTGGCTGCTCCGCTTCTTCGATCAAATCCGGTTTTACCCGGTGGAAGCGGATGAGCTGTTGCGCATGCGCGAAGATTTTTTGCGTGGACGGTTTGAAGCGGATATTACGGAGACGACATTCGATTTGGGCGAATATTTATCGTTTTTGACGTCGATTGAGGAAAGCGCGGACGTTTTCCGCAAGCGGCAGCAGGCCGCGTTCATGGCGGAGCGGGAAAGCTGGAAAACGCTCGGGCTGGCGGAGTACGTTTCGGAAAACGAATCGGCGAAAAGCTCCGAGGAGGAAGAGCTGCCCGAGGGCGCTGCCGCCGTGCGCTGCACGATGCCGGGGAGCGTATGGAAGGTGCTCGTTGCGCCGGGGCAGCAGGTTAAAAAAGGCGAGACGCTCATTATCGAGGAAAGTATGAAAATGGAATTTCCGCAGCAGGCGCCATGCGACGGCATCGTCTCGAATGTGTACGTAAATCCGGGTGACGAGGTGCACGCCGGACAGCTGATCGCAAGCATTATGAATTAAGCCGAAGGAGAGGTGCTTCTTATTATGAAAACAGTCGAGCTTCCAAGGATACTGACCCTGCAAGGGCTTCGCAATCTATATGCGGAAGGCATGGCGACGCCCGAGGACGTCGTCGAGCAGCTGATTCGCCGCGCACATGAAGACCGCGAGATGAGTATTTGGATTACACCGCCGACGTTGGAACGGGCGGGGCCTTATTTGGAGCGTCTGAGCAGCCTCGATCCGGAGGGCTTTCCCTTGTGGGGCATCCCGTTCGCCATCAAGGACAATATCGATTTGGCCGGAGTTCCTACAACCGCGGGCTGCGAGGAATATGCATATACGCCGGAAGCGCATGCCGCCGTGGTCGACCGGCTCGTCGCCGCAGGCGCCATTCCGCTGGGCAAAACGAATCTCGACCAGTTCGCGACCGGGCTTGTCGGGACGAGAAGTCCATACGGCGAAACGCATAACGCTTTGCGGCCGGAGCTTATAAGCGGCGGCTCCAGCTCGGGCTCCGCCGCAGCTGTGGCGCGCGGTCATGCCGTATTCGCGCTGGGCACGGATACGGCCGGCTCGGGCCGCGTGCCGGCGGCGCTGAACCGGCTTGTCGGCTACAAGCCGAGCCTTGGCGCCTGGCCGACCGAAGGCGTCGTGCCGGCCTGCGCGAGTCTCGATTGCGTGACCGTGTTCACGCACAGCCTGGAGGAGGCGCTCGTCGTCGACAGCGCCGTCCGCGGCGCCCGCGATACGGACCCGTGGTCCAGAAGCTTGCCGCAGCCTGCGCCGGCGCTGCCTGTGAAAATATGTTTGCCGAACGCGCCGCTTTCATTTTTCGGTCCATATGCGGATGAATACCGTGCCGCATGGCAGGCTGCCGTCGAACGCGCAGAAAGCTTGAATATCGATATTTCATATATCGACTATTCGATATTTGCGGAGGCTGCGGCCATTTTATACGGCGGCCCATTGGTGGCTGAACGTTGGGCGGCCTTGGGCAGCTTCATCGAAGCTCATCCGGCTGCGGCCTTCCCTGTGACGGAGCAGGTGCTGCGCACAGGATCGGCGGCAGAGTACGACGCGGCTTCCGTATTCCGGGCCCAGCATAAGCTGCAGGCGTTCAAGCTGGAGGCGAGAAAGCTGCTGAAGGACGCCGTGCTGATCATGCCTACGGCAGGCGGAACGTGGACCCGCGACCAGGTGCGGGCCAATCCGATCGGCGCCAATAGCGATATGGGGCGCTATACGAACCATTGCAACCTGCTCGATCTGTGCGCGGTGGCCGTCCCGGCCGGCGATGCGGCGCCCGATACGCCGTTCGGCATTACGTTGTTCGCGCTCGCGGAGAACGAGAGCTTGATCTGCGGCGCAGCCGATGCTTTCACGCATGGTGCGGCCGCAGCCGGGGCGTTCTCGGAAACGGGCGTCACCGGGGCTTCCGTGAAGCAAGCGGCGGCCGCCGGGCTTGCGGCGCAGGCTGTTAGCGGCAAGCTGGCTGACGGCGCTGTCAAGGAAGCCGGCCCGACAACTAGCGGCAGGCAAGCCGTGGACGCCGCCGTGGAAGCGGGTCTGGCAGTTAGCGACAAGCATACCGATGGCACTGCCGCGGAAGCCGTGCCGGCAGCCGGCGACCCGCCTGTGGCGGTGACTGTCCCGGTCCCGAAGGCAACGACATTAGTTGCCGTATGCGGGCTCCATATGCGGGGCTATCCGCTGGAGAAGCAGATGATGGCGAGCGGCGCCGTATTTGTCCGCGAAACGACGACGGCGGCCCGTTATCAGCTGGTGAGGCTGCCGACCGTGCCGGCAAAGCCGGGCCTGATCAAGCGGCCGACAGGCGGGGCGGCGATTGCGCTGGAGGTGTGGGAGATGCCGCTTGAGACGTTCGGTTCGTTCGCCGCATCCATTCCCGCTCCGCTGGGCATCGGTAAAGTCGAGCTGGCGGACGGTTCGGAAGTTCCGGGCTTCGTCTGCGAAGCTTATGCGGTCGAAGGCGCGGAGGATGTGACAGCCTCAGGCGGTTGGCGGTACTTGTAATTTCTTATAAAAGTTGAAAGCAGCCTCCTGCGCGGGGCTGCTTATTTGGCTTTTTTTGCATGACTGGTAAATTGGGAATAAGAATAGGGGAGGGGATGAACCCGAAAGCGCCGGCCGGGGACCGGCATCCGGCAACCTATGCCTTGGCGCTCCGGGTAAGAGGAATTACGATTCCACATTATTGATTTTGCTCATTCCGAGCGGGGAACCCGACACGATTTTGCGGGATGCTTCCATGGTGGCCGACTTATGTGTAAGCTTTTTACAATAATGATACGCCATTCCGAACAGAAGCCACAGCAGTCCGACGAATAAAGCATTTTTATCGAGCAGCGACAGGAGCCACCCGATGAAACCGGCTCCGGTCAGCGGAAAGATGAGGTAAACGATCGTTTGCGGCAGCGAACGCTGTTTGTCTCTGATGTAGCGCTGCGCGATGACACATAAGTTGACAAAGATAAAAGCGATCAATGCACCGAAGCTGACAAATTTGACGGCCGTTTCCAGACTGACCGCCAATGCGAGCATGGAAAACGCGCTGATGATAATAATGTTAATGACCGGCGTGTGAAACCGGGTGTGCAATGAGCCGAAAATCCGCTTCGGCAGCCCGGAATCGCTTATTGCGATGGTGCCGGCGGCGGCCGTCGAACTTAAATTAACGTCCTAAAATCGGAGCGGATGCGAACAAAAAGCCTCCCGGCAATAACAGTAGGCCACTGAAAAAGTCCGCATCATCTATAAGAGGTACAGTCCCTCAAGAAAATTGAGCAGGCTGTGCCTCTTTTCGCTTATAATTAAAGCATCATGAAGAGCGGGTGATCGAATGATTCGGCAACAACAATCAATGGTTTTAAGTCCATATGCAGGGTTATATGACATCGTCGTGCCAAAGGACAATATGTTGCGCCAAATCAACGATCTGGTGGACTTTACTTTCATATACGATGAATTGAAAGATAAATACTGTTTAGACAACGGTCGCAATGCGATCGATCCGATCCGCATGTTC
>NZ_SMRT01000021.1 GCF_004354045.1 Paenibacillus piri
CCCGAAGCTGCTATCTTCGGGCATGGGTTGCCGGAGGGAACAGCCAGCGGGTAAGAAGTGCCGCACGAGTGCCAGGGAAACAGACTTATGAAGTAGTTGAACTACAGGAGGAAAAAGAATTTCCCCGAATGACCCTAAGATTCATTGTCTGGAAGCATCACGAAAAGTCCAGTCCCAATTTAAGATTTTCATTTATTTTTCAAAGATCAAATTGGAAATTTTGAAGGCGGCCGCCAGTACCCTAGGGTACTGGAAATTAGCCCAACAACAACCTTCAAGAAATACTATACGAGGAGGAACCATGATTCAGCTATCTGTACAAAACCTCACGAAACGGTATAAAACGGGTGAAGGCGTTTCGAATATTTCACTCGATGTCAACAAGGGGGAATTGGTGACGCTGCTCGGGCCTTCCGGCTGCGGCAAAACGACGGTGCTGCGAAGCGTCGGAGGTTTTCTCGAACCGGATTCGGGCGATATTTTAATCGAGGGCAAAAGCGTGCTGAAGCTTCCGCCGGAGAAACGGCCGACATCGATGGTGTTTCAAGGCTACAACCTGTGGCCGCACATGAATGTATACAACAATCTGGCTTTCGGGCTCAAAATCCGCAAAAAAAGCAAAGCCGAAATTGACGAGGCGATTCAACGCGTGCTCGAGCTGGTCCGGCTGCCCGGTTCGCAGAAAAAGTATCCGAGCGAGCTGTCCGGCGGCCAGCAGCAGCGGGTTGCGGTTGCAAGAGCGTTTTTACTGGAGCCTGCCGTGCTGCTGCTGGATGAGCCGTTCTCCGCGCTCGATGCGAAGCTGCGTCATGAAATGCGCGAGGAGCTGCGCGATATTCAGGCAAGCACCGGACTTACGATGGTATTCGTAACGCACGACCAGGAGGAGGCGCTGTCGATTTCGGACCGGATCGTTGTCATGAATGCCGGCAGCATCGAGCAGGAGGCGAGCCCGCAGCAAATTTACGATCATCCGAGCTCGCTGTTCGTGGCGCAGTTTATCGGCAAAATGAATTTTATGAATGGCCGTGCGGAGGGGGCCAACTTACATGTGAACCGGCTGCAGTATGCCAATCCGGAGCAGCTGAACGGCGAGGTGACGGTAGCTGTCCGCCCCGAGGATATCGTATTCGCACAGCCGAATGAAGGGCTGCCCGCCAAAATTCATCAGGTGATGGTGCTGGGCCATTATGCCGAGGTGTCGCTGGAAACCGAGCTGGGCGTTTTGAAAGCATTTTTACCTCGTGATGCGGTCAAAGATATGTCGCCCGGCCAAACGGCGGAAGTATCGTTTTCCAAGGTGCTTGCTTACCGGTCGGCGTAGTCTTTTCTTTCCCCGGGTGTTCCGGCTGTGAAGCGTTTACCGTTATATCAAACTGTGAGGAGGAAGTAGAAATGGATCGAATGAAGAAGCGTTTGAGCATGACCCTGGTGTCAATCATGGTGCTGGGAGCGTTGGTGGGCTGCGGTACCGGAGGAGATAAGCCGGCGTCATCGGGCGGCGGTGACAAGGGAACTAAAAAGGATGAGTTTTCGTTTTATTTTACCGGGTCGTTGAACGTGAAAGATTTGTGGGAAGCCGTTGTGCCGATGTTTGAGAAGAAATATCCGAACATTAAGGTGAAAATGGTCCATATCGATTCGGGCTCGGGCGGGCAATCGACGGTCGACCGTATTATCGCAGCCAAGCAGGCGAACCAGAAATCCGGCAACATCGACTTGTATGAAGCCGGCTTGAGCGATGTGAGCAAAGGAATTAAGGAAGAATTATGGGATTCGCTCGACGCGAAAAAAATACCAAACCTGAGTAAAGTTGAAGAAGTGAAGCTGACGAACGTTAAAGGAATGGCGATCCCTTACCGCGCCTCGGCCGTCATCTTGGCCTATAACAGCGCGAAGGTGAAAGCACCGCCGAAGACGGCGAACGAGCTGTACGACTGGATCCGCAAAAATCCGGGACGGTTCGCTTACAATGATCCCGCCACCGGGGGCGCGGGCGACTCCTTCGTGCAAACGGCCATTTACAATTTTTTGCCGCCTGAGGCAAATGTCAGCTCGGATCCGTCCAATATGCAAAAATGGGATCAAGGCTTCGCGCTTCTGAAGGAACTGCACCCGTTTATGTACCAGAAGGGCGTCTACCCGAAAAAAAATCAAGGGACGCTTGACCTGCTGGCCAATGGTGAAGTCGATATAATCCCGGCATGGTCCGACCAGGCGCTGGAGCAAAGCGCGAAGAAGCTGCTGCCCGATACGACGAAGCTGACGCAAATCGAGCCCTCTTTTACCGGCGGTCCGACTTATATGATGGTGCCCAAGCTGTCCGAGCATACGGAATCGGTGTATACGTTCCTCGACTATGTACTGTCTCCGGAAGCGCAGAGCGTCATCGTCACCAAAATGTACGGCTATCCGGGCATCAAATGGTCCGAAATGCCGCAGGATTTGAAGGATAAATTTAAAGATGTGGCCGGCGGTTACCGGACTTTCAACATCGGCGATTTGGGCAAGGAAATTCAGAAGCGCTGGCAGCGGGATGTAGCGGGCCAATGAGTAAAAACGTCAGGCAAAGCCTGTTCGGACTGCTGCTCGTGATCCCTTCCTTTCTCATTCTGAGCTTTGTCGTCATCGTGCCGATTGTGCTGGCGATCAACGAAAGCTTTAAGGACAATAACGGGAGCTACAGTCTGACGCATTATTATTATTTATTCACGGATAAAGTAAGCGTCGGCAACATCGTATTCACTTTAAAGCTGACGGTCATCTCCGTTGTAATGGTGCTGTTGATCAGCTATGCGCTGGCTGTCTATATGCGGTTTAGCGGGGGCCGGCTCGTAAACGGGATTAAACGGATGTATATGATCCCGATGTTTATTCCTTCTGTCATCGCATCCTATGGAATCATTAATATGTACGGCAATCACGGATGGCTGTCACGGATATTGCTGCTGTTCGGTACGGAGGCGCTGCCTAAAATTATTTTCGATTATAAAGGTATCATTCTCGCCAATCTGTGGTTCAACATACCGTTTACGACCATGCTGCTCAGCTCGGCGCTGTCCGGCATTCCGAACGCCATCATCGAGAGCGCAAAAGATATCGGGGCGAGCCGGCTGCAAATTTTTTTCAGATTCATCCTGCCGTTGTCGTACCGGACGATGTGGGTGGCAATCACGTTTATTTTCATGGGCATCATCGGCGGCTTTACGGCACCGTTCCTGATCGGCCCGAACTCTCCGCAGGTGCTCGGCGTGGCGATGCGGCAAATTTTTTCCGTCTATCAGGATACGCAGCTGGCGAGCGCCAACGCGGTCTTTATGTTCATTCTCTGCTCCTTGATGGGTTATTTCTATATCCGTACGATGATCAAAGACGATAAGGCGGCGCATTAGGTCAGGACGCAACTTGCACCTATCCCTACGGCGGACTTTACCGGGTACATCGGGTAGAGCGGTCGAACGGGAAAGGTGCTTTTTTTCAAAAGTGAAGGAGATAGAGAGAAACTGCATAACGGGAGGAAAATCAACAATGAAGCATCATATAGGCTCGACAGGACCGTTAGGCTGGAGAGAGGTTCATGCCAATGCGGATTTTACGATGAATATCCGGTTGGAGGAGGCCGGTTTCGTAGAGCTCGATCTGTTGGCGAAATCGGAAAGCGACTGGCGCGTGGACGGCTATGAGTCGTCAGTGCTGCGCATTTGGCTGGAGCGCGAGTATAATCAGGATTGCGTGTTGTTTTACGGCAACCGACCTTTTACGTATACGCGATTGCTAGGTTATTTGGAGGCGGGCGATTATACGCTGCGGCTTGCCTTTCATCCCGATCTGTCGTCTCCGCAGGTGAAGCGGGCTTATATCGAATCGGTTCATGTCCGCCGAATCGGCGTTGAATCTGCGGAGTTATTCGAAATTTATAAGCATTCTCCGGTTTTGTATGGGCGCAGCGTGTACCATCCTTATGAGAGCCGTTATACGGATACGCCGCTTTTACTGTTTTATTTCACGGAACCGCTTGCGGACGGTAAAGCGATCGAGTATCAGATGATCTTTTCGCATGAGGATGAAGGGACGCCCACGCCTCTGTTGATGAGCAAGTGGGGGCGGACGACCGATATCGAGTGGGTGTACCGGGTCGAGCTTGACGGGAGCGGGGAGGTGCGCAAGGCGACCTTTCAGGGGCCCGAGCATATTACGGGACATTTCAAGGGGGGGACGGCGCTCGGAGGGCATCCGGTGCTGCAGGTGGCGACGACGAACGGCATGGTGCACGATACAGTGACGTCCGGGTACCGCTTTCTGCTGCCGCCCATGTATGAATGGAACAGACAGGTTGAGCCGAGAGAGCGGGTGATGGATGCGTATCCGTTCACTTATCAGGTGACCGCCTGGGAAATGGAGCGCCAATACGCCGCAGAGTCGCCGGCGGTGAATAATTCGTTCCAGCTGGCCGATCTGCGCCATTATTTGTATGTGCAAACGGCCAAAGTAACTGCGGAGCCCGGGGTTAGAACGTCCATCGATATCCAGGTGAAGCTCAAGGGAGTGAACGGCTGGTTTTCCGGCAGCTTCGGCGACTTGCGGCATGGCAATTTCCGCTGCGCATACGACGGACCTTATCATCAATTTTCGACGACCGTCAAGCTGCCGGAAGGGACCGGTTACGATGATATGGAGGAGGTTTGCGCGGTATGGCTGCCCGGCGGCGAAGCATCCGTGCTCGTACCTGAATTTAAAGGCTTTTTTCTCGATCGGGACTATGCGCCGTTGTCTCCGATCCGCAGCTCGACCGCCGTTACCGTGAGCCAGGAAAGACCGAGACAGACGCTATGGAGGTGGGACTTCGCATGATGACGCTGCTGCAAGCGGAGGGCGCCGTTACGCCAAGCTGCTCCAAAAGTCATATTACTTACACGCTGCATTTGCATCGGGACTGCCGGGAGCTGCATGTGGAGTTTGCCTACGAGCCGAAAAGGCTGGATGACGAAGCGAAATCGGAAGCGCTTATTCGCGATGCGCTTAAGCGGTTTGTTCCGGCAGAGCAAGACCGTTCTCCTGCTGACAATTGGAAAGATTATATGCCGCTGCAAAATTTGTTGACGCTATCGATTGATGATGAAACCGGGTTTCGTGGTGCGGGACACCGGCATGATCCGGTGCAGCATTTGACCGTTACCCCGGAGCAGGCTTCTCCCGGTCTGGTACCCGGCATATTCCCGCGCGGTCAATTGCGCATCATGATCAGCATTCATTGCGTCGTTACCGAGCAATGCCGGTATCGCATGCATGTCTGGGAAGGAAGGGACATACAATGACGGATAAGTGGCTTCCTTTCGAGCTTCACTGCCACACGTATCACAGCGACGGCAAGCAATCGCTCGCCGAGCTGGCGGCTGCGGCCAAAGCGTTAGGCCTGAGCGGCGTGGCATTAACGGATCATAACACGATGACCGGCCTTGCGGACCGCGATAACGTCGCCGAGCAGAGCGGCGTGGAGATTATCCCCGGACTGGAGTGGACGACCTTCTTCGGGCATATGCTGACGCTCGGCATCCGGGAATACGTCGATTGGCGCAATTTGAGCCCGTTTCATCTTCATCGCGGCATCGAGGGCGTACACCGGCAGGGCGGACTCGTCGGCATCGCGCACCCGTTCCGCGTCGGCAGTCCGATGTGTACCGGCTGTTATTGGGAATTTGAAGTGTCCGATTGGAACGCGGTTGATTATATTGAAGTATGGTCCGGCTTATTTCCGTCGATCCGCCGCAATAACGCCCGGGCGTTCGCCTTATGGACGGAGCTGCTCAACCGGGGATACCGGATTGCGGCGACAAGTGGCCGCGACTGGCATGTATCGGACCCGGCGAGCGAGCCGGTGTCGGCTACGTTTTTGGGGATACGCGAAGGCGGTGCCGGCGAATGGGGCGGCGGGCTGGCGCGCGGAGCGGGAAGCGCAGGCGGCGATGACGGTGAAGGCGCGAGCTGTGAGCGCGAGGGCGATGCCGGCGGGCTGGCGCGCGGAGCGGGAAGCGCAAGCGGCGGCGACGGTGAAGGCGCGAGCTGTGAGCGCGAAGGCGGTGCCGGCGGGCTGGCGCGCGGAGCGGGAAGTGCAGGCGGCGACAATGCCGGCCTGATCGGCGGAGCGTTGGATGCGCTGCGGCACGGACGGGCGGCCGTGTCGATGGGGCCGCTTCCGCTGCTAGGCGTGCTTGCCGCCGACGGCTCGCGGGCCGGCATCGGCGACACGGTGGCGCTGCAGCGGGAGCGGCAGCCGGTTGTCATAACGGCTGGCATCGATTTCGACGCAAGGGCCGGTCACTGGGAGCTGCCGGAGCAGCAGCTGCAGTTGAAGCTGGTCGGCAATCTGGGCGAGATGGCGGATGTCGCTTTGAGCAGGCAGAAGCCGCAAACGGAGCTGCGTCTGGACTTGTCCGGCGTGCGTTGGCTGCGAGGTGAGCTGCATGGCGTGTTCGGCCATGTGCGGACGATGATCGGTTTTACCAACGCGATTTATTTTACTTAAAGGAAGTGGACGATCAGGATGGGGACAGCGTCAGCGAGTCTATGGACAATTTCGCATGGGGAGCTTTTGCTGAGAATGGTGCTGGCGGTGCTGTTCGGAGGCGTTGTCGGCATGGAACGCGAATGGCATAACCATGCTGCGGGGTTCCGCACGCATATTTTGGTTTGTCTTGGTTCCGCGACGATTATGCTGCTGTCCATTTACGGATTTTCCCAATTCGTCAACGAACCGAACGTACGGATCGACCCGGCCCGGCTTGCCGCTCAGGTTATCAGCGGTATCGGTTTTCTCGGAGCGGGCGCCATTTTACGCAACGGCTCGGTGATCAGCGGGTTGACGACGGCGGCATCCGTCTGGGTCGTGGCGGCCATCGGGCTATGTGTCGGAGCGGGCTTTTTATTTGCGGCGTTTTATTCGACGATGCTGGTTCTGATCAGTTTATTCGTACTGAATAAATGGGAAAAATATTTGATGCGCCACCGGCGAAATCATGAGCTTACGATTAAGGCGCTGGATCATCCCGGCGTACTCGGCAAGCTGGCTTCCGCCTTCGGCGAGCAGGGCATTCAAATCGTCAACGTCAAAATGATCCCGGATAACGAGTCAGAGCAAGGCGGCGTAGAGCAGCCGACGATGCAGCTGTGCTTCAGCCTGAAGGTACAAAGCCCGGCCAAGTTCGTGGCGGCGATGGAACGCATTCATGCGATGGATTTCGTATTGTCGGTGGAATCGGACGGTAAATTAATGGTTGTCCCTCAGCATTCCGGGGTGGAGCGGTATCATTGAGGGGGTAAAAGCTCGTAAGAGCCTTTTAAACTATATTAGCATTCGACATGGAAACAAAGCGCTTATTTTGCCTGAATCCAACTGGCCCCCGCGTATCCGCCAAAATCAGGGGGGGGGGGGGCAGGCCGATGCGCGGCTCGAGACGTTGCGGGAACTGCTTCTGCATTGACTGGAACATATGTTTGCGTAGTTCTTTATCGCCAAGCGAATAAGTCAACTGGGCGGCGAACAGCCGGTTGTCCCAATCGGTCGGTTCGGAACCCAGCTTTTGCTGAACGAGCCGGCGGATCCGCTCAAGGGCAGCATATAAGGCGGGTAACCAAGCACTCGGCAGCTTTATAAGCGGGGATAAAGGCGTCTTTTTGCATTATAGGAGCGGGGGTCCAGCGTCTAAAAATGATTTATGGGACAGCCCCCTTTGAATCCTTGCAGCTGTTGAACGCAAGTGCTGCGGGCTTACGCCTGCGCCCGGACATAGTCCTCCGGCGTCCTGCCGATCACCGCTTTAAAGTCTTTAATAAAATGCGCTTGATCGTAATAACCGAGACTAAGCGACAGCTCCATCCAATCATGCTGACGGCTGAGGTCCAACGATTCCGCCGCATGTTGGAGCCGGTACAGCCGGATCACCGATTTGGGGCTGATGCCGACGTACTGTTCGAAGAGGCGCTGAAGCTTTCTCTTGTTCATTCCGAACCGATCCGCGAGTTGATCGACCTTCGTCATTTCGCGGTCGGCGATAATCCGGTCTATCATCTCATTGATCAGGGTCACTGTTTCGTCCTGTCCAGGAAGAACCGCTTCAAACATCGGCTCTATAAGCTTGACCATCGAATCCTCGTCCGTCAGCGAAAGGATCGATGTCTCCAAAGCCCGGGCTTCCGCACCCAAGATGGATTGCACATTCATCGGCCCGTCGCGCAGTATGGTAACCGGCTGCCGGATAAACGGATAAAAGCCGCCCGGCTTAAATTTGACCCCGAACACAGCGCCCTTCCCTTCGATAAGGCATGAATATTTTTGTTTGGCGGGAGCGTATATGCCCGTGCTTCCGTTCTGAATGACCAGGTTGACGCACGGGTTTGGGACGACTTCCTGCAAATGGGGCTCCTGCCCGGTTAAATCCCAGCTGACGATCCAGTAGTGCTTAATGAAAAAACCGGCCCGCCCGGCAGGGATGTAACGGGACAGCCGGAATTTCTCCGATCCGTGCAGCATTAAAAGGCCCATACTGGGCTTGTCAGTATGCTTATTCATCGCTCAGCCACTCCTTCTGAAAAAATCTGCAGCCGCAGCACGGCTTGTCGCGTTTTTCCAATACTTCATTCAAGATAATGGTTATAGTAAAAGTGTACTACATAACAGCAGCTGCGAACAAAGCTTGCGTTAACGAATGAGGAGGAGCTCGCTATGGATTTGAAATATGATTTTTACATTAATGCATCGCCGCAAACGGTTTGGGACGCCATCGTATCGCCGGAAGGAACGCGCAAAACATTTTTCGGTTCCGTCATCCGTTCGACGTTTGAAGCGGGTGCCCCCTATGCATATGTAGGTCCGGGCAACGACGGCGAAGAGACGGTGCATGTGTACGGAAACATTTTGGCCTATGAGCCTTATAAAGTGTTCAGCTGCACGGAGCATCCGGGCCCGTCTTATTATGCCAATCACGAGCAGCTCGAAACGAGAATGACCTTCACTCTGGAAACGGTCGGCAAGAGCACAAAGCTTACGCTGCTGCAAGATCAATGGCCTGCCGACCACCCTTCCTATGAAAGAGTCAAGCAGGATTGGTGGCTCATTCTGAGCAATATCAAGACATACGCCGAAACCGGCGAGACGATGGATTTCGGCTGGTAACATGCATCAATTTTCGTCCCATCCGACCTAAAGTATGCTTTTACGTATGCAAACGACCCGAGGCGCAGCCTCGGGTCAGGATGTCGGAATGAGTTTGCTTTTTTAAATTGAGGACAGTTTCCAGGACGAACGTGTTCTTATTGTCTTCACTGTGCCGAGAACCCCATGTTAGGCTGCATTTGCGCAGCAAAATAGTTTTGATTGTTCATATGACTGACACTTTAAATTTGATTGCATGCTTGTAAAATGGAGTGCATTTGTTGAACCGCTGTTTAATGTCCTTGAAGTGCAGTTTGTATCATTTGAGCTGCCTGGCGTTTGCGCTCTGCTAATGTAAATGTTGTGTTGAATTAACCCCTCAATAAGATGCATCCGCGACTTGAAACTTATTCAACTTTTGCAAATTTTAAATGGACAAGGCGGCATTATTTGGGAAGTATGGAATTCTTACGCGCCTATCCTTTAAGGTCGGCGAAGCCGTTTATCAAGGTTAAGCGGTGGCGGCGCCGGCAGGGAAAGCAGTTTTTGCACAAATACGCTCATGGCCATCGTCATCGGCAAGCTTTTGCTGCGGATCAACAGGAAGTCCCGGGTCAGCTTCATTCCTTTGACCGGCAGTTCGCAAATTTCGCCGCTCTCCAGCTCCTTCCGGACGACGAGGCGCGATAATATAGCGATGCCAAGCCCTGCGGCGACGGATTCCTTAACTCCCTGGCTGCTGTTAAAAATGAACGACCGCTTGACGGACAGACCGGCATCCCGAATGAATGCATCGCTAAACGCGCGGGTGCCGGAGCCGGTTTCCCTGAGCACCCATACTTGATCGTCCAGCATGCCGGCCTCGACGGCGCGCCGCGACGACAACGGATGTCCCGGCGGAGCGACCAGTATCATTTCATCCTTCATGTACGGCTTGATTTCCACGTCCGGGTAAGCGACGCTGCCTTCCACCAGGCCAAGATCGAGCTCATTGGCTCGAACCGCCTGGGTAATTTCACCCGTGTTGCCGATGTTTACGCGGATGTCCACCTGAGGGTACAAGCCGGTAAATTCGGCAAGCAGCCGCGGCATCACGTACTCGCCGATCGTGAAGCTGGCGCCGATGGTCAGTGAGCCGGTGACGGCATGCTGCAGATGCCGGATTTCTTCCTTGGCTTCATGATACAGCGATAATATTTGCTTGGCATGCCGGTACAGAATAGAGCCGGCTTCCGTCAATTTAACCTGCTTGGGCGAACGATGCAGCAGCTTGGCTCCCAGCTCCTGCTCCAAATTGCGGATGTGCAGGCTGACGCCGGGCTGGGAAAGGTTGAGCTGCTCGGCCGCCCGCGAAAAATTACTCTGTTCCGTAACCGCTACGAATACTTTCAATGTTTCCACAATCATACTTGTTGCCTCCGTCTTGTTCCTTCCTGTCTCTGTTGCTTGCCCTTCAATGGCAGGTATTCACATTGTAGCCTGATTCGATGAGCGGAACAACGGTCAATCATAATTATTTCTCATGATGGCGATAGCAGATCGGTATTTCACTTTCTTTTCCCGCAGTCTTATAGTGGAGCCATAAAGAACTTGCATGGTTCCAAAAGCGGGAAGGAGTGGAGTACGATGGCACGAGCAAAAGTACGCCAGGTTTCGATTCAAACGAATAACTATATGGGATTCGCTGGAGGAATAGCGATTACGCTGCTGCTTGCCCTTGCGGCCAAATATTTGTCCGGCTTTCCTGTATTTGCGATTATGGGACAGCTCGTTATCGCGATTTTACTTGGCATGGCATGGAGAGCAGCGATTGGCGCGCGGGAGCAGACGATGCCGGGAGTGGCGTTTTCAGGCAAAAAGCTGCTGCGCTACGGTATTATTTTGCTCGGCATGAGGCTTAATCTTGCGGATGTCGTACATGCCGGGCCGAAGGTAGCGGCGATCGCGGCGATCAATATCGTGCTCGCGATTGCGGTCGTTTACGGAATCGCCCGGATATGGAAGGTCGAGCCGAAGCTGAGCATGCTGACGGCATGCGGGACCGCGATATGCGGCGCTGCGGCGGTTGCCGCCATTTCCCCGCAAATCCGCGCGAACGATGAAGAAACGGCGGTCAGCGCCGCGACCGTAGCGATCCTGGGGACGCTGTTCACCCTGCTGTACACGGTGCTGTACCCCGTTCTCGGACTGACGGCATCCGGCTACGGCGTGTTCTCGGGCGCGACGCTGCATGAAGTGGCTCATGTGATCGCGGCCGCGGCTCCAGGCGGCAAACAAGCGGTCGATATGGCCGTTATCGTCAAGCTGACGCGTGTGGCCTGCCTCGTTCCGGCGGCGGTTTTAATCGGCCTGTGGGCCCAAAGGCTGGAGCGGAAAGCCTCCGGTACAGCCTCGAAAACGAGCTGGAAGACAATTCCTGTCCCGTGGTTTATCGTCGGCTTCCTGCTGATGAGCGGAGTGAATACGATGGGAATATTTCCGGCCGTATTTGCAGGTCATGTTATTGACGCCGCCTATCTGCTGATTGCGATGGCTATGGCCGGTCTTGGCTTGAATGTCGATATGGCCGTGTTTCGCAGGCTGGGCATGAAGCCGTTCGCGGCAGGACTCATCGGTTCCATATTGTTGTCCGGCTTCGGCTATGGGCTCGTACGGTTATTCGGGTTGGCGTAAAGCTTCGCGCCAGCCCTTATTTATTGTTTAGGAAATTATGCGCAGCAAATTTCTGTGGATAACCGGGGGCTCCCCCAAAAGTAATAGGAATTGGCTTCGGAGCTTCACGTCACTTTTGGGGGACTTTGTTCGTTGAACGTACAAGATGTTAAAACTTTGCTTCATACATTTTTGATAAATGCGCGCGTCCTCGATAACGGACGGCGAAAGTGTTTATTTTTGTGTCGGGGATGTGCGATTTTCCGCTTGACGGTGCGCAGGATTGGTCATACAGTGGAAAAGGACACATATTGAGACAAAGAAGGAAATGACAGATGGAAGCTTGGAAGCGCAATCTTTACATTTTATGGTTCGGCAACTTTTTTTGTTCGGTCGGGATCGGGATGATTATTCCTTTCCTGCCGTTGTATGTTCAAGAATTAGGGATTCACGATGTGAAGCAGGCGGCATTGTGGTCGGCGATGATTTTCGGCATTAATCATTTGATGATTGCTTTAATGTCGCCTTTTTGGGGGAAATTTTCGGACAAGTACGGGCAAAAAATGACGATGGTGCGCTCCGGCTTGGGGATGAGCGTAACCATTGCAGCTATGGGTCTCGTTCATATGCCCGTTCAGTTGCTGGTGCTGCGGGCTTTGTTCGGGACGATGGGCGGATTCTCCACTTGCGCTGTCGCTTTGATGGCGATTGAAACGCCCAAGGCGCATGTAGGCAAAGCGCTCGGTACCTTGCAGACGGGACAAGTGGCCGGGCAGCTGCTCGGTCCGCTGCTGGGCGGAATTATGGCGGAATGGCTTGGGATGCGGAACTCGTTTTTTTTCACCGGCTTTTTTATTTTGCTGGCTTCGCTGCTCGCCATGTTCGGCTTGAAGGAAACGAGAACGTACCCGAAATTCAGCTTCCGAGCGTTCGGCAAGCGCGGCGAAAAGCACGCTATCGCGGGAAACTCCGGCTTGCAGCCCAAAAAGCAGCTGGCGCTCGGCGAAGTAATCCGGCAATCTCCGGTTATTTTGACGCTGTTTGTATCCACCTTTTTGATCGCGGCCAGCTTTCAAAGCATTAGTCCGATCATTACGCTGTATGTCAAAACGCTGCATGTCGAAAACCATGTCGAGCTGATGGCCGGGCTCATTTTTGCTTCAAGCGCACTAGGTACGATTATAGCGGCGCCGGTTTTGGGGCGGATGGGAGACAGGTACGGACATTTGCTTATTTTATTATGCTGCGTGCTGCTGATTTCGATCCTGTACCTGCCGCAAGCGAGTGTGACGAATCCGTGGTCGTTGATGGGAATTCGTTTTGTCGCCGGACTGTGCGTGGGCGGACTCGTTCCTTCGATCAGCTCGCTGCTGCGGAAATTGACGCCGACCGGCATCCAGGGGAGCGTATTCGCTTATAATACAAGCGCCAATTCGCTCGGGAACGTATCGGGCTCGCTGTTCGGCGGACTGGTTGCAAGCAGCTTCGGCATACCCGTCGTATTTTACATCATTGCAGCGGTATTTTTTGTTCACTTTGTGATGCTGGCCGCCCAATACGGTAAAATTATTGAGACAGGCAAACGGGCAGACTATGAACGACAGTAGCAATTCAACGGACTTTCAGGAGGTTTCCGCATGGTATTCGAAGACTACGAAGCGGCAGTGATCGGCGAAATCGCCAAAAACGAAGTGAAGCCGAACCCGGTCAAAATCGCACTCGACATGGCCGGCAAGCCGGTCACCAAGGTGTTGGAGGCTGCGCATCAAAGCGACAACAAATACATACGAAAAGCGGTCGATTCCATCGACGTCACGATCGAAAAATCGCTGAAGAAAACGATCCGGGCCGCGAATCTGCTGACCGGCGAAGAAGCGGTGAAAAAGGAATTCCGGAAAAAATGGCAGATCGAGCTGGCCGGCATCGAACAAATCCGCAGTCTGCCGCTTTACCAAATGGACAAGGTGGCGGATTCCTTTGATGTCAGCAATGCGCTTATTGTGGCTACCGAAGGCGCCGTGATGGGGGCGGCGACAACTTTGCTGGAAGCGGTGCCTTTTGCCCAACTGGCAATTCCGTCTATAGTCATTGCCGACGTAGCCGCTTCGATGACGATCATGTCGCGGCATGTTTGCCAAATCGCCACCTCGTATGGTTACTCATCCGTCGAATTGACGAACGTCCCGCATATTTTGTCGGCGATGGCGCCGAGCTCAAGCTCGTCGGATGAGGGTTTCATGGTGACGAAAGCCGCGGCGATCAACGAAATCAGGGAGTCCGCGAAGTTTGCAGCCAGACATGTGGGCGACCTGACGAAGCAATTGACGAAAGAAACGGCGTTCCCCCAGCTCATTCATCTGGTACGTATGATTTCCCAACGGCTCGGAGTCGTCATCACTGAAAAAGAATTGGGCATGCTGATTCCCATTGCAGGTGCCGTGCTGAACGGAGGATTGAATTTGGCGTTTCAGCAAATGAACCATACGAATGCTAAGGACTATTTCCGCAGACTGTATTTGGCTAATAAATATGGGGAAAGCGTTGTTCAGGAAGCGATTGAAGCCGGAAAAGCCGCCATTCGGAATTAAAAATGAAATAGTAGCCGTGTGCAGATGAAATTTTGATCAAAGAGAACGAAGGCCACGGCTTCCGCAAATATGAAAATCAATTGGACTTTTATACGTCATTGCTTTTATTTTTGGAAATTCATTTGAAGGGTCAACCTTAATAAATTCGATAAAAGCGAGCCCGGTTGGTGCGGATACGGCACACCGGGCTTTTTAATTGACTTATACGATGTTTAAGTTTAAACTTAATCTAAATACAATAAATATTCGGAGGTCCGCCATGACAAGAAGAGGACAGCTTACGGTGCAGCGCAAAGCGGTGTACGATATTTTGACGGAAAGCCATGACCATCCGACTGCGGCTGAAGTGATCGAACGTTTGAAAAGTAAAGACCAGCATTTTGCCTATGCGACCGTCTATAATTCGCTGCGTTATTTGTCAGAGGAAGGTATGATCCGCGAGCTTAAGCTCGATGGAGATGCAAGCCGGTACGACGCTTGTACGGAGGAACACCAGCATATCGTCTGCACCGTATGCGGCAAGGTGGACGAGGTGTTTACCGAGCTTCCTGCAAAATGGCTGCAAACCGTCGCTGCGGAAACCGGTTATACGATTGAACAGCAGCATGTTTTGGTGAAAGGAGTGTGCCCCGCATGCAGAGAGAAAACGAATTGAGTACGCCGGTCAACGATACCGGGTCCTTATTGTTTCAACCGATTGCCGACGGTGTGGCCGCGGGCGATTATTGCAGCACCACACATCGTATTGTCGTCATCAGCCCGCTTCCTTATTCGCTGCACTTGCTCGTGCGCGAGCTGACGGCCAAATGCTATGACGTGCTCGTCTTCCGTCATTTGGACGATGAAGCGTTGGGTGCGCTGCCGATTGATCTGATGATTATCGATTTAACCCAGGAAACGGAGCTGGAGACGGCCGCCAAGGCGTTGTCCCGGTTTCAGGGAGTGCCTGCGCTGCGGCTCGTTCGTCCGGAGAAGTTGGCCGGTCTTGCCGGCGATGAGCAAGGCAGCTTTGCAGCTGCGACGTTAATGAACTGGAAGACGAGTACGCTGGAGCAGGTACTGGAGAGAGTTCATAAGCTGCTGCAGCAGGGGACGCGCCAGAACGGACAGCGCAATGAGCAATGGCAGCTTAAAGATTTGATGGTCGACGGCAATCGCATCGCCGTGTATAGGGGAACAGACCGGATTGAAGTGACGAAGACCGAATTCGATCTGCTCAAGTCGCTCCTCGATGCCGGAGGCGCGGCGCTCAGCCGGCAGCAGCTGATGGATCGCGTATGGGGCGAACATTATTTCGGCGGGAGCAACACCGTTGACGTGCATGTGAAAAGCTTGCGGCAAAAGCTTGGAGACGATCCGAAGAAGCCCAAATATATCGCCACCATTCGCGGTGTCGGTTACCGGATCGCCGATTGAAGGCTTCATGAAATCTTCATCAACCTTTCATCCAACCTTCATGATGGATGCCAGGCCGGCATGATAAGATCGTTCTTGTAAACAATTTATATTTAGTTTAAATATAAATTAACTGACAAGGAGGAATGCACATGTCCACAGCATCCGCATCGCAGGTTATCGTTTATTCGAGCAATACATGCACGTACTGCTCCAAACTGAAGCAATATTTAAACGATCAGTCCATCACTTTTGAAGAAAGAAATATTGACGCGAACGAAGCCTATATCGATGAACTGCAATCGATGGGCGTAAGCGCGCTGCCGGTTACGATTATCGGCGAGACTCATATTTTAGGCTTTAATCCGACCCGTATCCAAAAAGCGCTGGCTCAATAAGAGCAGAAGGAGAGAATACGATGACCCAACAACCTACTCAACCTATCGACACTGTAAAAATCGGTCTGCAGGCGCCGGCCTTCGATCTTCCGTCCACGCTGAATATGGAGACATTGGAGGAGAACGTTACGCTGGAAAGCTATCGCGGTAAATGGCTGATGCTGTTTTTCTGGCCGTATGACTTTACGTATGTATGTCCGACGGAAATTATCGCATTCAGCGATCATGCGGCAAGCTTCCGCGAGCTGGACTGCGAAATCGTAGGCGTTTCGGTAGACAGCGTCTATACGCATCGCGCATGGATCAATACGCCGCGCGACCAGCAGGGCATCGGGCCGATCGATTATCCGCTTGCCTCCGATTTCAAGAAAGAGACCGCACGGGCGTACGGCGTACTGGACGAAGCTTCAGGCGCAGCACACCGCGGCTTGTTCATCATCGATCCCGAAGGCATCGTCCGTTACCAGGTCGTGACCGATATGAACGTTGGCCGCAGCGTTGAAGAGACGCTTCGCATTTTGCAGGCTTTGCAGTCGGGTGGCCTGTGTCCGGTCAACTGGAAGCCGGGCGAGCGCACCTTGGACTAAGCGCGGCATGGAACCAGGCGCGAACACGCCATCCTAAGCGCAGCTGCAAAAAAAAGGGGTTGTCCCAAAGCCAAGAGTATGGCTGAGGGATCGCCTCTTTTTTTGGTTTTAAAATCGATCTCGCAATTTTTCGAAATTTTCATTAAATATTCCTTTACAGGAATATTCCGTATATGGTATATTCTAACTATAAGAAATCTAAAACATGAAAGAGGGATTGAAACATGGGAAAAATCACAGTATCGATGTATTTATCTCTGGACGGAGTCATGGAAGAGCCGGGGGATTGGCACATGCCTTATTGGGATGATGAAATGGCCAAATTCCAATCCGATGTGTTCTACGCGAACGACGCGCTAATTCTGGGACGAGTTACTTACGAAGGATTTGCCGCAGCGTGGCCCAAGGTGAAGGAGGAGGGTGCCGACAAGATGAATACCATGCCCAAGTATGTGGCTACCACCACGCTGGAAGAACCCCAATGGAACGCCAGTTTTATCAAGAATAACATTGTAGAAGAAGTGAACAGGCTTAAGCGGGAAACGGATCAACAATATCTGATCTATGGCAGCGGTCAATTGACTCGCACCTTGATGGAGCACAATCTTATCGACGAGTATCACTTTATGGTCCATCCGGTAGTATTGGGCAAGGGCAAACGATTCTTTATGGAACAGGGTCAAAGAGGCCTGAAGCTGGCAGGCGTAAAGACAACGACAACGGGTGTGGCCATTTTATCCTATCAACCCTCAGAATGATAAGCAGAATACGAGGCTGCTATTGTGGTAATGAACGGCGGTTGAATGACAAATGACCCATAAGCTGGTCAAGCTTACGGGTCACAGTCTGAATTATCACATCGCCGCTATGCAGCTAATATTTGCATTTAGATTCTCTGTACGATCGGAGCAGTCGCTTATCCTTTGATCCCGGTCGTGGCGATCCCTTCCACAAAATATTTTTGCGCGAAGAAAAATACGAGCACGCAAGGGATAACCGCCAGCACGGACATCGCCAACACTTGATTCCATGGCGTACTGGACGAGTTGTCCAGCGCCATCCGCAAACCGAGCGATACCGTAAACTTTTTCACGCTCGTAATGTAGATCAAGGAGTTGAAGAAATCGTTCCATGTCCATATAAACTGGAAGATTCCCGCGGAGATCAGAGCCGGTGCGGACAGCGGAAGCAGGATGCGCACGAGAATCATGAACGAGTTGCAGCCGTCCATCTTGGCCGATTCGTCCAGCTCTCTCGGCAGCCCTCTGAAAAACTGCACAATCATAAAGATGAAAAATGCGTGAGTGGCCAGCAAAGCCGGCATAATAAACGGCAGGTAGCTGTTCAGCCAATCGAAATTTTTGAACATAATGTACTTCGGAATGATTACGACCGCGTTCGGCAGCATCAAGGTGGAGATCATTAACGAGAACAATAAGTTTTTCAACGGAAAATTGAACCGGGCAAAGCCGTAGGCGACGATAGTTGTCGAAATAATCGTAAAGACTACAGTTGGAATAACCATCTTGAATGTGTTGAGGAAAAACAGGCCGAACGTATATTGACCCGATCCTTTCCAGCCGTTAATGTAGCCCGACCAGTCGAAGCTGTTAGGCAGCAGGCTAAGGGACCCGAAAATTTCCTCATTTGTTTTAAACGATGCGGTAAACAGCCAAATGAGCGGATAGATCATAACAATACCGAACAAACACATTAAAATAAACGTAATCGTTTTGCGCGTGCTTTCCGATCTCATCGTTTATCACCTCCATCTTCGTAATGGGCCCAATAGGAGGAAGATCTGAAGACTAGCGCCGTCAACGCCAAAATAATCGCGAACAACACCCATGACAAAGCGGATGCATAGCCCATTTTCAAAAACTTAAAGCCTTCGTCGTACAATTTCATACCGAACAGGTACGTGGAACGAAGCGGTCCTCCGTCAGGCAAAATGACGAACGCGCCGGTAAATTCCTGAAACGCGTTAACAATTTGCATAACCAGGTTAAACAGTAAAATCGGAGTTATCAAAGGCAATGTTACGGAGAAGAACATCCGCATCTTCGAGGCGCCTTCGACGCGGCCGACCTCATACAGCTCGGCAGGTACTTGCTTCAACCCCGCAAGAAAAAGTACCATGGAGGAACCGAATTGCCATACATTCAACATGGAAATGGTAAAGAGCGCTGTACTTGGATCTCCGAGCCAGTTGACCGGCGGAATATGAAAGAATGAAGTAAACTGATTCACAATCCCTTCTTTCATAAATAAAAATCTCCACAGGACGGCTACGGCTACGCTTCCTCCCAATATGGAAGGCAAATAATAGACGGTTCTGAAAAAATTGACGCTTTTCAGCTTCACGGTCAAGACGACGGCTACGAACAAGGCAAACGCCAGCTTGAGAGGGACAGCGATAATAGCATAAATCAGGGTGACTCTTAAAGTCTTATAGAATGTTTCATCCTGCGTGAACATCGTAATATAGTTTTTTAAGCCGATAAATTTCGGCGGGTTTATCAGATCAAAGGAAGTAAAGGAATAGTATAACGATGCAATAAAAGGGTACAGTTCCAATAATGCAAACCCGAGTATCCAGGGACTAATATATAGCAGGCCGATATACTGGTAATTCTTTTTTACTTTCACCTATCATCACCCTTACGTGTACTTCAGTCGAATCAGAAGTGCCGCTGAACTTCAGCGGCACCCTTATTTCTGTGTTCCTGACAGAACAGACCGTTGTACGAATTATTTTTTCAGTTCTTTCAGCTTATCGGTGTAACGTTTGATGAGTTCGTCCGCTGCCTGATCGGGAGTCAGCTTGTTAAATGCAACCTTTTGAATAATATCTTGGCTGATATCGCTAAGCTGGGAGTTTTGAGTTATCGCATTATCCGGTACAGCAGGTTTTTTGGAAGCAAGATCTACGGCATTTGAAATGTTTTTGTCCAATTTATTCGCTTCAACTACCGCATTTTTAGCGGCTTCGACCGCAGGAACCGCTCTGACATCGCCAAGCAGCTTAGCCGCTTCCGGATCAGTCAGCAGGAAGTTGACGAATTTAAGCGCTTCTTCCTGGTTTTCGGTTTTCTTATTTACGCTGATCACCATCGAAGGACGGATTGCAGCAGGACCGGTTTTAGCATCGGAAAAAGCGGCCGGCAGTGCGGTTACAAGTTCGGTGCCTTTAGGAAGCGACTCTTGGAATTTCGGGAACTCGCTGCTCCAGCCTTCAATGGCAACAAATTCCTGGTTGATCCATTTCGGATTTTGGTCGGTTTTTTTCGAGAACAGCTGAGCTTCGCCAAGCGGTTGGAATACGCCGTTTTGATAAGCTTTTTGAATCCAGGTGTATGCTTCGGCCGCTTGCGCTTTCGTAAACGATAAGGTGTAGTCGTCTTTGACCATCGGCTCGTTTGTTCTTTGCTTCAGCATGGACATCAGCATAATGTTGGTGACGCCCAAGTCGCCATTCATCAGGTACATTTTGCTGTCTTTATCATGCAGCTTTTTGGCTTCTTCCAGCAGGCTATCCCATGTCCAGTTCTGGTCGTATTTAATACCCACTTTGTCGGCTAACGTTTTGTTGAAAAAGACGGTACGGCCGTTCGTTCCCATCGGCAAACCGACAACTTTATTGTTGTAAGTTACATAATCTTTTACATATGTGGCATCAAAGTTTTTCAGGTCGATAGTCTTTTGACTGTTCAAGTCAAGCAGAAGCTCGTTGCCGCCGCTAAGTTCCGCAAGCCAGGGCTGATCCAGCTGAAGAATGTCGGCAGCCGTTCCGCCGGCAAGCTGGGTTTTCATTTTTTGATCGTAGCCGTCAAAGCCGCCGTATTCGGCTTCAATGGTGACATTCGGATTTTTTTGCTTGTACAAATTGATAGCGTCCAGAGTCGCTTTATGACGTGCATCGCTGCCCCACCATGCGAACCGTAATGTTACCGGCTTGCCGGAGTCGGAAGCGCCTCCGCCTTGAGAGGTTTGGGAGCCGGCGCCGCAGGCGGCAAGGCTTGTCGAAATTAATGAAATTGCTACTGCGGAACTAACCAATTTTTTCGCTTTAGTCATGTCTATTCCCCTTTTCAGTCAAATTTGCAGGTACATGTTTAATTGCACAGTTAATTATATCAAGCGAATTTTCGCGATGAAATGCATCTGGTTTGGCAAAAGGTTTGATTATTTGTCCGAAATTTCGACAAAAATAGCGAATGAAAGGGTGCTTGATTTAACATTTGACGTCATAATTTGCGATTGAAAATTGCTGTATGTGTTTATTTTGCGACGGAATGCCTACAAGACGGCGGGAATTTGACGCTGCCGAAAACAAGCGTTCTACGATGTAAGTTGCCCGTTCATTCAAACAATATCCTTGGCAGCTTTTAACCGAACCTGTCAGCCGCACGTTCCGCAACCGGCTTGGCGAAAGCTTCGGCATATGTGAAAAGGGGGCTTAACTTAACATTTGATCCCATTTTTTGTCATCATGTTGTCATGCCGTTATTCGATCTTCTATAATAATGGGTAGCGCTGCAGCCGGATCCCGGCCTTTGGCATGCAGCCGTTGAATAGGCTGGGGTAAGCAAAACGAACCATCCATTTTATTTAAAACCTATTTGTGCAAATAATAACCTTGAAGGGAATTGCATAGCGATGGCGGAGCGGGAGGTTCAAATGTACAAGCTGTTGGTCGCCGACGATGAGACGAAAATAAGGAACGGGATCTGTAATTATTTTCCGTGGACTGAGCTTGGCTTTGAAATCGTGTCCGAAGCGAAGAACGGCAAGCAGGCGCTGGATTTCATTCTGAAGCATGAGGTCGACGTCGTGCTGAGCGATATCAAAATGCCGGTCATGTCGGGCGTGGAGCTGGCCGAGGAGCTGTACAACCGGAAAAGCAAAACGAAGGTTGTGTTCTTGACCGGCTACAAGGAGTTTGACTACGCCCAGAAGGCATTGATCTATGGAGTCAAAAGCTATATTATCAAGCCGACCAAGTATGAAGAGCTGCTGGAGGTATTCTCGAAGATTAAAGCCGAGCTGGATGAGGAACGGCAGAAGGAGGCGGCGGCGCCGGCGATAGTGGAGACGCAGGCCGAGGAAACGGCAGATGAATCAGCGGAAGGCGAAGGACAAAATTACCACGAGAAAAAAATCGCTGCTATCAAGTCCCACGTAATGGAGCATTATAAAGATGTGACGCTGGAGGAAGTGGCGCGCGGCTTTCATATGAATTTATTTTATTTGAGCAAATATTTTAAAAAATGGTCGGGACAAAATTTTTCCGATTATTTGATTTCGGTCAAAATGGAAAAGGCCGCCGAGCTGCTGAAAGATTTTACGTATAAAACATATGAGGTCGGCAACCTGGTCGGCTACGATAACGCCAAAAACTTCTCGAGAGCGTTCAAGCTGTATTTTGGCAAAAGCCCCAGGGAATACCGGGATTCCCCTCACTGACCGCGATAGATCGACAGAATGGAAGGCGAGCGAATGAAGACCAAATTTTTTATCAAGCATTTATCGATGTTTTTGCTGCCGCTGCTTATACCGCTCATTATATTGGGAGCGCTGTCCATTCTCATTACGCAAAATTATATTAAAGAAGATATCAATAAAAGCTCGATCAACCTGTTGAAGCAGACGAAAGAAAACATTGAATTGATTTTGAGCGAAACCGATCCGATGAGCCTGGTCTACGGAAACGATCAGCGGATCATCGAAGCGCTGGCTTCAACAATGAGAAACAGCTCGCTAACCCATGAGGAGATCATTTCGTACACGATTCTAAAAAGCTTCCTGAGCGCTCCGGCCAACGCGAGACCGTACATCGATTCTTTTTATATTTATCTTCCAAACGATAACGGGCGTTTTATTTCCTCCAAGGAGGGCCTGACCGACTTCAACGCCTATTATGATACGCAGTGGTATCAGCAATTTATTAAAAAGGATCAGCACATCAATATGTGGATCGAGCCGCGGCTTGTGAAGCCGTTCAGCTTTGAATCGCAGCCGACCCGCATCGTTACGATTTATCAGCGAATCAGCTCCGTGAACGGCTTGATCGTCCTTAATATATTGCCGGAATACATCGAGAAAGTGTTAAAGTCATTATCCACCTTGCCGGAGCAGTCCATCCTGGTCGTTAATGAGAATAACGAAATTATTTTCAGCGACAAGCAGCCGAATTACTTGAATGATCTGAATTTGAACCTGGAGACGATCTATAAATCGGAGGAAGCGTTTTATACGGCCAAAATTGACAATGAATCGTATATCGTATCGCAGCTTAATTCGGCCAGATACGGCTGGAAGTATATATCCGTCGTGCCGCAGCGGGCGTTGTACCAGGTGCCGTTTACAATCATCAAATTTACGATTTTGCTGCTGCTCGTCTCGTTTGTGCTCGGCTTTGTGCTGGCCTTCTATTTTGCGCGGAGCCGCTACAAGCAAATATCCAATGTCATTCATATTCTCGATTCCGCCGAGAGCGGACATCCGCTGCCGCCGCTGCCGGACAGGGTCAAGGACGAGTTCGGGTACATCATCCAAAATATTGTGAAAACATTTATCGAGCAAAGCTTCCTGAAGGTCCAACTGTCCGAGCGGAGATATAAATTACAGGTTGCGCAGCTGACCGCGCTGCAATCGCAAATTAATCCGCACTTTTTATTCAATACGCTGGAGACGTTGAACTGGGAGACGATTGCATTGACCGGAAGGCCGAACCAGGTAACGAAAATCATTGATAATTTATCGGAAATATTGCGTTATTCGCTGACGAATCCGGAGGAGCCCGTCTCTTTAAATACGGAAATCAAAAACTTGAAAAGCTATATCGAGATCCAGAAGTACAGGTATGAGGACAAGTTCGATATCATTTGGGAATACGATCCGGTCGTGATCGGCTGCCGGGTTATGAAGCTGCTGCTTCAGCCTTTTGTGGAGAACAGCATCTATCACGGAATTAAGGAAAAGGAAGGAAACAGCCTGATCAAAATCCGGATTGAGCTGGTTGGTCCGGACGTCCTTATCGCAATTGTGGATAACGGGTTAGGGATGAGCAGGGAAAGGCTTCGCAAAATACGGCATGACTTCGAGCGGGATGACGAATTCTCCGATCGAATCGGCATGATCAATACGAATAAACGGATCAAGCTGGCTTACGGCGAGCAGTACGGGATCGTCATTCGCAGCAAAAAAGGGTGGGGAACGGCGGTGTACATGAAGCTGCCGATGGTTTAAGCTTTCGAGCGGCTGGAGGTCTTGCTGTAGGCTGCACCGTGCAGCTTAATTAGCGCTGTTGTTGTTCGGGCTGCGGTCCTGTGTAAACCGATTGCGGCCGGAAAATGCGGTTGATTTCCGCCTGCTCCAGCAGGTGGGCGGTCCAGCCGACGACGCGGGCAACGGTAAACGCAGGCGTGAACAATGCCGTCGGCAGCGCGATGGCGCGCATAATCGCTGCCGCGAAAAATTCCACGTTCGCATACAGCCTGCGGCCCGGCTTATATTCTTCAAGCAATGCGACGGCGATTTGCTCGGTTTGCACCGCCAGGTCGAACCAGGGATCGTTGCCGGACAAAGCTTCCGTCACTTCTCGCAGCGCTTCCGCACGCGGGTCGCGGGTTTTATAGACGCGGTGGCCGAAGCCCATGAGCTTCTCGCCCCGTCCGAGGACGCCGCGGATCCAGGCTTCCGCATGATCCTTGCTGCCGATAGCGTCAAGCATCGCAATCACTTCAGACGGGGCGCCGCCGTGAAGCGGCCCTTTCATGGCGCCGATCGCCGCGCTGACGGCGGAAGCCATATCGGACTGCGTCGACAGGACGACGCGGGAAGCGAAGGTGGACGCATTCATGCCATGCTCCATGCCAAGAACGAGATAAGCGTTAAGCGCTTTGACATGGGCGGGATTCGGACGTTCCCCTGTCAGCATGTACAGAAAGTTCGCGGTATGGCCTAACCGGGCGTCCGGTTCGATAGCAGGCAGACCAAGCTGCTTTCTGTGCCAGTAAGTTACGATCGTCGGGAGCAGCGCCGTCAATTCGACCGCCTGCCCGATTGTCGGCGGCCAGGCGGGCGTATCGTCCGACATCGCGGCAGTGGCCACCTGCAGCACGTTCATTACCGGCATCGTTGCAGGCAGCGCCTCGAGCAGCTTCCGGATGCGATCAGGCAGCTCGCGTTTGCTTTGCAGACTGTTTCTGACCGACTCCAATCGGGCTTCATCCGGCAGCTCGCCGAACCATAATAAATATGCAGCCTCTTCGTATTCTTTGCTTACCGCCAAATCTTTGGCCCAGTAGCCCCGATATATGAGGTGGCCCTGTTCCCCATCCACAAGGCTGATATCCGTTTCCGCCGCTACGATTCCATCCAAACCGGTTACTTTTGCCATCGCGCTCACCTATCCTTATCGTCTGAACCCGTTGTCGGAGCCCAGAAAAGTATGTTGATTGTTAACTCCATCATACTCCAGCAAGGATATAAAGTAAATTTATATGTTTTTATATAGTACATAAAATTTAATTATCGAAATGGATGGCGATCAAAATAACCAGCAAAATCAGACCTGCGGCCCATGCAAACCGATCCGATCGCCGAATATGAAGGTTGAAGCCGCGCGATCGGGACAAACGCTTCAATTTATAGCCCCTCGCTTCCAAGGCAAACGCCAAATCTTCGGCATGCTTCATCATCGACAGCATCAACGGAATCATAAATACATGCGCATCCCGCAGCCGGATCGAGCCCGGTTTCACCTGCGACTTGCCTCTGGCTCTTGTGATGAGCGAGATTTTATCGATTTCGTCGAACAGCGTCGGTATGAATCTGAAGAGCAGCGAGGCGGAAAATGTCAACATGGCGACCGGAATGCGAAGCCGCTCAAGAAACGCCAAAGACCTTTCCAGTCCGCGCTGCATCATCGACGGGCTTGTGGTCAGCGCGAACAGGATGCCAAGCAGCATCATCAGCAAATACACGCACAGCTGCTTGACGGTCCGAAGCGCCGATGCCCATGAGAAGTCGATCTCCCGCAGCGTCCATGTGTCCGGATAGAAGGAAACGGAAAGCCCTGAAATCATCGCAGAAATTAAAATAAACAGCATGAACGGCTTGACGGGCTTGAGCAGCGTTCCGACCCGGGCGCCGGATAAGGCTATGCAGGCGCATGCGACGACCGCCGCGGCGGCAACACCCGGCCATTGATTTTGAATCAATGTGCCGGCCGACAGCAGCAGGTACAGCACCCACTTCGTAATCGGGTGCAGCTGCTGTACCCGAGCTGCCCGGGTTGTGGCCGCACATACGGCCGATGGCGCTTGCGCCGTATCGGGCGTGGGCGCAGCCGGGTGAGCAGGCGCCGCGCCGGACATATGCGCGGCATCGGGCGGGGGCGCAGCCGCACCGCGGTCGAGCCGCCGAATGATGGCGGCCGCCGTATCATCCGGAGTCAGCGCAGGCGGTACAGGAAGCGCGATACCATGCTCCAGCAGCGCATTGGCGATTTCAACTGATGCCGGGAGCCCGATTCGGGCTTGCAGCAGCAGCTCCGGCTTGGCGCACAGCTCCTCAGGCGGCAAATCGGCTATGATCGTTCCGCGGCTCATAATAAGTACGCGGTCCGCTATCGGAAGGAACGTATCGAGATCGTGGCTGACCAGCACGATTCCTCCGTTCCCGGATCGCTTATGCCGCACAATTGTCTCGAGCAACTGCGGAATGCTCATGGGATCGATGCCCGCCGTCGGTTCGTCCAGCAGCAGCCAATCCGGGCGAACCGCTATTGTCGTTGCCATGGCGACTTTCCGCTTTTGTCCGTCCGATAATGTATAAAACGATTGCTCAAGCATGGACGCCGGCAGGCTCATCCGGCTCATAGCGCTGCCGATACGTTCAGCTTCCTCTTGCTTCGTTAAACGGAGCGGGCGCAAGGAGTAACGGAATTCTTTGCGGATGCTGTCGGCAAACAGCTGCCTTTCGGGATATTGAAACAGGACGCCCATATTAAAGCGGACGGCGTTATTCAAGCGGCTGCCGGTCCATAAAGGCTGCCCGTCATATGTAATCGAGCCTGCCACCGGAGGGATAAGTCCGGCCAATCCGCTCAGGAAGGTCGATTTGCCGGAGCCCGTTTGGCCGGCGATTAGTGTTATCGTATTTTTTTGCAGCCGGCAGCTGCAGTCGTGAAGTATCGGATCAGACCGATTATCGGCAGGTCTGGTTATGGTCATATGTTGAACGGATATCGTCACAGCTCGCTCACTGCCTTTCCAAGCTCGGCCGCCGTGATCGGTAACGGCTCACGCAGCTTGCATCCTTGGTCGAGCAAAGACAGAACGACCTGAACCGTATAGGGCGGCGCAAACTGCAGCCGATCGCAGCCGGTTTGGCACTGATCGTTCCTTTTATAGAAAAAATCGGGCGGAGACCCGTCAAAAATAATGCTCCCTTGGTCCATCGCTATGACCCGATCCGCCAACGACAGCTCATCGAGCCATTGGGTTATCCAGACGACAGTAGCCCCCAAATGATGCAGCCGTTTGGCGGCTTGGGCAACATGCTGCCTGGCGAGCGGGTCGAGCATCGAGGTCGCTTCATCGAATATAAGGACGGCCGGGTTGACGGATATGCAGGAAGCGACGGCAAGCAGCTGTTTCTGGCCGCCGGAAAGCCGGGCAACAGGCATGTCGGCCATCGACGACAATCCGGTCTGTTCGAGCGCATCCATAGCGCGTCGGGCCATTTCGGAGTCGGGAATCCCGTAATTTTCCATGCCGAAGCATACATCCTCAAATACGGTTTCTCCGATAATTTGCGTTCCCGGATTTTGAAAAACGAGCTGGACAGGGGGCTGTTCGCGAATCGCGAAGCTGATTTCACCGGAAGCTGCGGGGATGAGCCCTGCCATCAGCTTGGCTAATGTGCTCTTGCCGCTGCCGTTCGTTCCGGCTACAGCGACCCATTCGCCGCGGCGAATCGTTAAATTGATATTATTTAATACGGACACGGTTCCATCCGCCGACGGATAAGAGAAGGAGACGCGGTCCAATGCGATAAGTTCGGCTCCAATTGGCATCGATTTTTTTCTCTTTTCTAAAATGTGGGATTGTGCTAGAATACAATTGTCAACTTGTGGTTACAATATTAGGTTAACAAATAAAAGGAGAATGTGTCAATGAAAATGAGTTTAAATGTACGGGGAATGGTATTCTGCGCATTGTTTGCGGCGTTATTGGTCGTTTCAAGCTTTTTGAACCTCCACTTGGGTACGCCGGTGCCGATTACGCTGCAAAATCTGATCGTGATGCTGGCCGGCGCCATTCTGGGGCCTCTGTACGGTTTCTGCAGCATGGCGTTGGTGGTCGTTCTGACGGCATTGGGCATTCCGCTGCTTCATGGAAACGGAGGTCTTCCTTTGATTCTCGGACCTACGGGCGGGTTTATCTGGGCGTATCCGTTTGCCGCTCTGCTGATCGGCTTTGCGGCTCAGCGCATTAAAGGCAAAGGACCAGCAGCCTTTATTCTGATGTTTATTTCGCTGGAGCTGTTCGGTTCGCTGTTGTTGTATGTAACCGGAGTGCCTTGGCTCGCGCATGTCGCCGGTTATTCGATGCAAAAAGCGCTCGTCGCCGGCTGCTATCCGTATTTGCCGGGCGATGCCGCAAAAGCGGTGATTGCCGCACTCATCGCTCTCCCGGTACGCCAGGTGTTCCCCATCGCACGGATAACCGGGGCGAGCAAGACGGCGTGACGCTTGAGGGCTGCTGCAAGCGAAGCGACAAGTAACGCCGATAGGTCGCAACGGTCAGCGTCAATTAACGATGTCTATAACAAGGCTTGCTTCCTTGTTGCAGACATCGTTTTTATTTATGGATGATCATTTATTAAGGCTATATTAAATCCTGATATTGATTTTTACGATTAAGAAAACCGCCTCGTTGAATAGGCGGCTTATTGAGCTATCGTACCCGTCCCTTTAATTTGGTTTTGCATTGATTTCCGTTAAAGTTCATGCATCACGAAGTTTTCTTTTAAACGTCACTTATTTATTACCGAGTTGTTCCGCCAAACCGATTAGAAGGCCTTCATTTCCACGAATGTAGCAGAGCCGATACGAGTCCTCGTACTGAACCACTTCGCCAACGAGCTGAGCACCATGCTTAGTGAGTCTGGATACCATTTCGTCAATGTCTTCAACGGTGAACATGACGCGTAGATAACCGAGGGCATTTACAGGAGCAGTTCGGTGATCTGATATAGTAGGTGGGGTGAGAAATCGCGAAAGTTCAAGTCGGCTGTGGCCATCTGGGGTAACCATCATAGCAATCTCTACACACTGTGAACCCAGCCCGGTTACGCGACCAGCCCATTCACCTTCGACAGTAGCTCGCCCTTCGAGCTTCAAGCCAATCTCCTCGAAGAAAGAGATTGCGTCATCAAGGGATTCTACAACGATGCCAACATTGTCCATTCTTAGTAATTTGTTTTTGGCCATAGTTTTATCTCCTTATGTGTACAAATATTACCTGATCATCTTCATATTTATTCAATCAAGAATTACTAATTCCTTCCAAACGATTAACATCTTGTCACAGTTCATGATAACAAAGATAAGTCACAGTATAGTAAAATGTGAAATTTGGTTTTCGGATATGTCATATTAACTTTTATTCTACGAAATTCAATTCGTAATTACCGTAATAAGATGGGTAAATCATCTCCGAAAAGTGATATTACTCTAATTATAGAACATTAGTTCGTATAAATCAAATATCAACAACAAATTTTAACATAGCTTTTATTAAAACAACAAAGACGAAAAATGATTCTTAAATACCATTGACAAAATTTAAATAGTATGATATAATGAAATATTCATATTTGACACTTGATTTCTGTAGGGGTAAGATAAGGTTTGAAATTCAGAGTCATCTTGAAAATAACCTGAGTCTACGGAGGGATCAGATGCGAATTGCCAACGGAATCGAGATGCTGGAAATTACCGCAACAGTCATGGGGAAAACCGACACGATTAACCCTACGCTTTTATGGGACGAGCATCATGCGGTTCTCGTAGATACCGGCTATCCCGGTCAAATGTCCAAAATCGCCGAAGCAATGGAGCAGGCTGGGGTTCCCTTGGCTAAGCTTAATAAAATTGTAATGACACATCAAGATTTGGACCATATCGGCAGTCTGCCGGCTCTGCAGCAGGAGCTGTCCGGACGGCTCGAAGTGATGTCGAGCGAACTGGAAAGGCCGTATATCCAGGGCGACAAGCAGCTGTTGAAGCTGTCGAAGGAGTCTATTGCGAAGGCGCTCCAGGCGATACCGCCCGAGGTGCCGGAAGAATGGCGCCGCTCCTTCCAAAAATCGCTTGAAAATCCGCCAAAGGGGAATGTGGACCGGACGGTGACGGACGGAGAAGTGCTGCCGTACTGCGGAGGAATTATCGTCATCGATACGCCGGGGCATACACCCGGACATATATCGCTGTACCATAAGCCGAGCAAAACGCTGATTGCGGCTGACGCCATGATTGTCGCCGACGGCCAGCTTTACGGCGCACATCCGCAATATTCGCTCGATCCGCATACTGCGGCCCTTTCGCTGCGCAAGCTATTGAATTATGAAATCGAATCGGTTATTTGTTATCACGGCGGCTTGTTCAGCGGTGGTGCGAATGAACGGATCGCCGAACTGGTCAGCAAATGACCGTTCCAGCCCAATAATGCGCAAACGTTACGGGTGACTAGCGATTCAAAAGCATTGTAACACGGCAAACGTCCATCCCATCGACAATCGCCGCTCTTATGGACCCCGGAGCCGTTAATTGCGGCCAAACGATGGTTTTTTCATGTATAGAGGGACCGAGGAGACGTTGTTTTGCGACAAATGGTATAAATCAACGGCCGGCGCGTCATTTAACGTCCCTCCGGTCCGTTGCAGCTTCAATTGGAAGAAATCGGGTCAATTAACGGCAGCTCAGTCCGTTACACCAAAGCCTTGATCAAACGGCGCCCGGTACGGATGAGTACTCCGGACCTATGGGCAGCTAGTGCGAGCATTATTTATATGTATCCATCAACTTTCTCTCATCATTCATGCAAAAAAGAACCTTAAAAACCGCTGTAAAAGTGGAGTTTAAGGTTCTTTTTCTTTGAAGTCCGGTGAATAACGGCCCGCTGCGCAGGCGGATCATTCTTCCAAACCCTGTTGTCCCCGGATTACTTGAATGTATACCGCATTAACGGTAGAAATCCGGGGACAAAGGCGACCGCTTACGCTTCTCCAGAACGATTCAGCCCTCTCCGCGACGACTTTATCGGGTTAAGACCCCCACCTCTAAGGTGGGCCTTGAATCAGGTGGGGTAGAGTCCCCATCTGATTCCCCGATTTTCAGCAATGCTGAACGAGTTCGCTCTCCACGTTTTTAGAGGGATTCTCAGCTTAGGGACGAGCTCGTTTTTATACCTGACCTAGACAGCGCCCTGTACCGCCTTGCCCTGCGAATGCCGGTACAGCTGCTCGTAATAGCCGTGCAAATCAAGCAGCTGCTGATGGTTGCCGGCTTCGACAATTTGTCCTTGCTGCATGACGATGATCCGGTCAGCTTGCATAATCGTCGACAGACGGTGGGCAATGACGAGCGTCGTTCTGCCCTGCGAGACAACATGCAGCGCCGATTGGACGAGCTGCTCCGTTTGCGAATCGAGATTGGCCGTCGCTTCGTCGAGTATCAATATTTTCGGCTGGAATACGACAATCCGCGCGAAGGAGATCAGCTGCCGCTCGCCGGCGGACAGCCCGCTGCCGCGCTCCGACAGCTGCGTATCGTAGCCGTCCTTCAGCCTGGAAATGAGCGTATCGGCGCCGACAAACTTGCAGGCGTCGACGACCTGTTCGCGGCTGATGCTTTCATCGAACAAGCGGACGTTATCGACGATCGTGCCGGAATATAGAAACGGCTCCTGCTGCACGAGGCCGATCATCCGGTGCAGTGTGCTCTGGGGAATGCTGCGTATATCGGTGCCGTCGATCTGAATGCTGCCCTGTCGCACGTCATAGAACCGGCACAGCAAGCTCATCAGCGAGCTTTTGCCGGCGCCTGTCGTTCCGACGATACCGATCATTTCGCCGGGCTGAATATGCAGATCCAGATCTGCGATGACCGTGCTGTCGTCCGAATAACCGAACTGGACATGATTATAGTCGATACGGCCTTTGACATCGGTCAAGCTGATTTGTGACGGCGATGGCGCGTCCTTGATTTCCGGTTCGATCGAAAACAGCTTATACAGCCGGTCCATCGATACAGTCGTGGACTGCAGCGTGCTCCACTGCTGGGAAATGTTGTTGATCGGCTGGAAAAACTGGCGAATATACGTAATGAACGCATACAGGACACCGAACTCGATGGAATGATGGAATACCGCCATCCCGCCGATATAAGTCAGAAAAGCGACCGACAAATTGCTTAAAATATCGAAAGAACGGTTGAACAGCACGTTGGTGCGGATTTCCCGCAGGTTTGCCTTTAAATAGCTCTGGTTGCGGTCCGTAAACTGCCGCTGCTGTTCTTTTTCCTGGTGAAACGCTTGCGTCAGGTTCATACCGGCCAAATTTTCCGCAATAAATGCGATCAGCCGGGACAGCCGCGTTCTCGTTATTTGGTACGTTTTCCGCATATAAGACCGGAACCCGATGGCGATACCTGCGATGATCGGCAGCAGCACCATACTATAGCCGGCCAAAACCGGGTCGAGATGAAACATTAGGATAATGATAAAGACGAGCGTCATACCGTCACGGATCAGGCTTAAAAATACTTGGTTGAAAAATTGGTTCAACGTTTCCGTATCGCTCGATACATGGGTAACCAGGCTGCCGCTGTGAAATCGGTCAAAAAACGACATATTCAGCTTCGTTATATGGCTGAACAAATCTTTGCGGATACGCGCGACAATGCTTTGACCGGTAAATTGCAGCAAATTGTTTTGCAAATAAGTGAATATAAAGCTCGTTATTGTCAGCAGCAAATAAATGCCGCCGATCCACAGTAAAAAGTTGAAGTCGTTATTGCCGATCAGCAAATTGTTGTCGATCGCGATTTTGACCAGATAAGGCTGCAGCAGATCAGCCGCTATCGCCAGCAGCGTACAGAAAAAGATAAGCACAAACTTGGAGCGATGCGGCTTGGCGTAGCCGATCGTATAGCGGAAAGCCGCCTTGCGGTTTTCCGGACTGACGTAATAGGCGCTGCTGATTTCTTCTTCGTTATTCAGATTAGCGATGTCCTTCGGCATACCGCGTTCCCTCCTCTTGAATGGAATAGAGGGAAGCATACACGCCGTCCTCCGCCAGCAGCTGCTGGTGAGTCCCTCGCTGAACGATTTTACCTTCGTCCAGTACGATGATTTCATCCGCATGCTTGATCGCGCTGATCCGGTGGGCGATGATGATCGTCGTTTTATTTTTGCGGCTCAGTCTGAGATTTTCAATTATTTTCGTTTCGGTTACGGCATCGACGGCGCTGACGCTGTCGTCCATAATCAAAATCGGCGCATTTTTGATGAAACCGCGGGCCAGGCTGCTGCGTTGTCTTTGACCGCCCGACAAAGTAAAGCCGCGTTCGCCGAGCTTCGTATCGAACTTGTCGGGAAACTCGACGATATTATCGTAAATTTGCGCCTGCTTCGCCGCCATTTCCACCGATTTAAACGCCGATTCGCGGTTGAAGAAGGCGATGTTGTCGCGGATCGTCGTGCTGAACAGGAAGCCGTCCTGCGGCACGTAAGCGATCTGATTGCGGAGACTTTCCAGCGTTGCATCGTGAATATCGTCGCGGCCGATGCGGACCGTACCGAGCGGCGGATTATAAATCCGCAGCAGCAGCTTGACGAGCGTCGTTTTACCGCTGCCGGTTTTGCCGATTATGCCTAATGTTTTGCCGCGCCCAATCGTCAAATGAATATCGCGCAGCGCTTCCTGGGTTGAGTCCGGGTAGGCGAAGGTCAATCCGCGGATCGAGATATCCGCCGCCTGCAGATCGACAGGCTTGGCCGTCGGCAGCTCCCGGATGTCCGGTTGAATCGACAGCAGGCCGTTTAACCGGTCCAGCGAGGCGCGTGCGCGCTGCATGGCGTTGATCACGTTGCCGATTTGCTGAAGCGGGTTTACCATCATTCTCAAGTACAGCGTTAATGAGACAAAGTTGCCGAGCGAAATATGATTGTGAATTGTCAAATAACCGCCGAATACGATGGAGATAATAAGCGACAAGGCGCCTAAAAACGGCAGCAGCGCCTGGAATACGGAAGTCATGCGGACCAGCCGAAGCTGATTTTCGAGTATTTTATCGACCGTTTTGCCGAACCGGCCGCGCATGATCGGCTCGACGGCGAATTTTTTCGTAACCCGGATGCCTCCGAACTGCTCCTCGGCGGATTCAGTCATCCTGGCCAGCGATTCCTGCACCTTCGTGGATCGTTTGCGGATTTGCGGACCGAAGTAAACGACCGCAAAAGGAATCACGAGAAGCGGGAGCACACAGACGAAAATGAGGTAGATCGGAATGGAGCTGACCGCCATCATGACAACTACGGATACAAGCAAAATGATGGAGTTCACCGTGTGGTTGAGCCCCATCGACATCGCTTCGCGGACGGCCGTCACATCGTTCATGACGAAGCTGAGCAGGCGTCCGACCCCATTTTTCGAATAGTAGCTTTCGCTTAGCGTCGTAAAATGTCCGAACAGCTTTCCGCGCGTATGGTATTCGAACTTGCGTCCCAGCCTCATGACCACATACTGTCCGACCCCGAACAAAACGCCGTAACCGAGGCCGATGCCCAGCAGCAGCAAGCTGTATTTCTCGATAATCGAAACCGTGATTCCTGCCGCCTGCAGATGATCGGTGAAATCGCCGAGCACTTTAGGATAGTAGGATTGAATAATATTTGCCGTCATCATAAATAAGATGGCCACAACGTACAAAAACCAATGCGCTTTCATATAATCCGCTAGCAGCCTTTGGGCTTTCAATGGCATCCACATCCTGTAAGTTTAATCGTTTTCAGAAGTTAATTATACTTCCATGATCTGAATATTTCACCCGCATGCAATCAGTTGAAAGCGGTATTTTGGCGGCGATAACGCGCATTAACCCCGGTTATGATACATGATCGGTGTTTATCTTCCAAATGCTCTTGATTATGGCCCGATATTCGACAATTCTTAAATAAGAAGAAGCTGCTGCAATCGGATAACGGGCTGTAATTTTGTTCGCGATGCAAGTCACCCACGATGCGCCAGCAATGGAAAATGATTTGCGATGACTTGGCATCGGGATCGTAGTATACTCATTTACGTAGCAAACGAGCGCACGAATACGAGCGAAACGAATATCCGACGCTGACCGCAGCCTCATTTATTTGATTGTCCGTTTTACGAACAATTGGAGTGAATGGGGTTTTTTGATGCCTGTTTTCTATCATAAAAAAAATAAACGGAGGTAATACGCCCTATGAAAAAAAGCTTGTCGATGATTTTGTCTCTGGCTATGGCATTTTCGATGTTTTCTTCAGCAGCATTCGGTGCGGCCGCAGCCGGCAAATCTTCGCATGATTTTTCGGACCTGAACGATTTGGATGCAGCGACCAAAGAAAAATTCGATGCCATGATCTCGGGCGGTATTTTTAACGGTATCGCAGACGGCACTTTCGGCATAAACGATAAAATGAACCGGGCGCAATTCGCCAAAGTGGCGGCCTTGATCTTCGGTTTGAAAATAAACGATACGAAAACTTCAAGCTTTGCCGATGTTAAAGCGGACGATCCCGCTAACGGCTATGCACTGCCTTATATAGAAGCGATTGTCAGAGCCGGTATTACGGACGGCGTTGCTCCCGGGGAATTCAACCCCGCGGGCGAAGTGACGATGGAGCAGCTGGCGGCCTTCCTGATCCGCGGTCTTGGTATGGACGCTCAAGCGAAAGCGATGGATGGCGACGATGAATCGGTATCCAGTTGGGCGCAAGGCTACGTCGCTCTGGCGCTTGAGAAGAAATTGATGACGAATGGCCCCGACGGTTTGTTCGGCGGCACGATGCCGGCTACCCGCGAAGCGCTGGTCACTTCTTCCTATGCGGCCAAGCAGCAGTTTATCAAGGTGCCTTTCAATGGCTCGTATGCGATTGAGTCTTTCCAGGCTACGGATTACAACGAGTTTACGCTGCGGCTGAATGCGCCGCTTAACGACAGCGATGCGGATGCAATCAAAGTAAACCTGGACCTTAACGGTTCTCCGTTTACGTCGGGCTATACAACGACCTGGAGCGAGGATAAAACAAGCGCCGTCATCAAACTGGATGCCAAGTTGGGCGAAGCCAAGTGGGGCGTTACGTTGAGCGGCTTGAACAATCTGGATGAAGCGCATCATACGGCCCAGACGGAAACATCGCCGGAGAAATTGGAGAAAATCGAGGTGCTGGCGGCCGGCGACAGCCTGCCGAACAATCCGGGCCAAAAAATTCGCATCGATTTTTATGCGACCAATCAATACGGAGCCCGTTATTCCACTTCGGCCAGCGATTTTGACATCCATGCAAGCCAAGGCACCGTAACGCCGATCGGCGGCGAGCAGGCTTTTTACCTTACATTGCCTGACGGCACCGAACGCAACGAGCAAATTTCGCTTTCCGTGCTTCATCAAAACAGCAATATGCAGGTTAACAAGCTGTTCACGCTCGGTGATAAATCGGTAGTGACCAAAATTGTTGCAGGCGATTTGCTGGATAGTTCGGGCAAAAAAATTGAAGCAATCAATGCCCACAGCTACGCTTATCTGGATGTGAAAGCTTACGATCAATACGGCTTGCGTATCGAAGACAAAAATGCCTTGAACAAAGGCATCGGCTTATCGATTTCGGACAACGACCTGGAAAAAGGCAATGAAGGCGATGTGAACGGCTTTGTCGACGATGCGATCGGCGATAAGGCGGCTGATTTGAAGCTCCGTTATACTTCCGATATGCAAAAAGAAATCAAAGTGACGCTGTTCCCAACCGGTTCCAACGAATCGGTAACCAAAACGATTCAAACCGCAGCTTACAAAATGCCGGCCAAGGTTGAATTCGGCGCTTATGACTACAATCTGGCCAAAGGCGATTCGATCACGGGAGATGAATCGACCGATCATAAAATGTTCATGCCGATTATTGTGAAGGACGCCCAAGGCAATACGTTAACACCTCAAGAAATTTACGACAACCGGAACAAATTAACCGTTTATGCCGGCGGGGCGGTTACGTTAGCCCAGGAGCCTATCTCCAATTCGGGCTCGCATAAAGGGATGATTGCGATTGATCGTGTCGATAAAAACGGCGAGGCTGCGATTACCGTACAACTGAAGGACAACGCGGAAGTTCGCGTGCAAAAAACGCTGAATGTCAATGACGAACGGAAAGCCGATACGCTTAAGTTTTCCGAAACGCCTGCAAAATATATGACCGCCGGCGCTGACAATGAATTGAAAGTGAAGCTGTACGATCAATACGGCGGCGAACTGAAATATGACGCCAATGACCAATATATCGTCCGCTACTCGTTGACGGCCAATTCCGGCGATGAGGCAAGCTTATCCGCGACGAGCCTGGCCAGCGTACAGAAAGAGGATGCAGCAAACCGCGATTCAGCCAGAAAGTATGTGCTGAGCCCTGAAGAGGCCGGAACGACGGCTGTTCATGATTTCAAACTGGCGCATGACGCATCGGACGGCAAGGTTGACTCCATGTTCGATAAAGCCTTCAAGTTTTATGCAGGTACAGACGCGAAAGCGGCCGCTTACGGATTCAAAGCGACATTGTACAAGCAGGATAATCAAGGTACGGTCGACATTGACGGGAAAAAATATGTGGAAGTCAATACATTGACGACGACGATGGAAGTGCTCGATCCGGCTAATTCGAGCAACAAGCTGACTTATGAAGCTTATCTCGATAAATCGAACAACACCGTGCTCGCGGCCGACGACTATATGGATGCCGGAACGGGCGCTGCGGGTGCGGCCAACGTGTACGAAAACAATAAAGGCTTTGCGAAAGAAGTGAAAATCCGCGCCAAAAAAGACGGCGGAGAGGAAGTTAAAGTTCCGACCCGCATTGCTTCAATCTCTTCCAGCGATTCGCAGGTTGTGAATGCCGCCGCGAAAACGAACTGGGTGGCCGGCGGCAAGGCGGGTCAAGCGAAGCTGACTGTGCTGTATTTTGACGGTAAAAAAGATATTGCCAACTCAAGCATTGACGTTACCTCCAAAAATGAAGGGCCGGTTGTGAGCGAAATTGCCCTTAAAAAGACGGGCAAAACGGTAAAACAAGCCGATTTGCAAAGCGGCCTGTACTTGTGGGATGCGAAGCTGGCCGAGAAGCTGACGGTGCGCGACCAATATGCGGGCGAATTCGTCGCCGAGCATGCTCCGGGATCGTTGAATGAAGAAGCTGCTTATAACGACAATATGATCGTCAAAGCGAACGGAGCGGGCTACAACAGCAACGAAGTGCTGAAAGTGAGCTTCTACGTATCGGATATCGTCGGAGCGAACCCGCAGGCGGTCACGATCGATCCGGCCACAGGCTTGATCAAGTATAACGGCAAGGAAGGCGATGTAAAAAGCTTTAAAGTGAATGCCTTGGCGCCAAGCGGCGTGAAAGCTTCCTTCGATATCAACGTTCAATAATTTATAAATAAAAATGTTCGCTCAATTCAATTGCCCCGGCCATGGCAGCCGGGGCAATTTTTTTCCATCTTGTTAAGAAACGTAAAGTCGGGAAGCCTAAATAAAAAGTTGCAGGTGTTGACAACTGCGATGCTGTTATACATCGAACAGTTGCAACGGAGGAGGTATGCCGATGGCGAACCTGCTTGTGGTGGATGACGACAACCATATCCGGGAGCTGATGACAACCGTGCTGCGGCAGGAAGGGTACGGGGTTATGGAGGCGGAGAATGGCCGGCAGGCGCTTGTTGCGATGAATGCCGTCAAGGCGGATTTGGTCGTATTCGATATTATGATGCCGGAGATGGACGGCTGGAAATTATGCGCCAGGCTCCGCAGCGATTATCCGGACCTGCCGCTGCTTATGGTCACCGCGAAGGGGGAAACCGGGCAGAAAGTAAAGGGCTTTGAGCTCGGAACCGACGATTATTTGGTCAAGCCGTTCGATCCGATCGAGCTGGTCGTTCGAGTTAAGGCTCTCCTGAAACGGTACCGGATCGATCTTTCGTCGACGATCCAGTGCGGCACGGTTGCATTGGACCGGCAGCAGTTTGAAGTGATCCGCGGCGCCGAGCGGTTGACGCTTCCGTTGAAGGAATTCGAGCTGCTGTACATGCTCGCCTCGCGTCCGGGGCAAATTTTTACACGCAACCAGTTTATCGAGCATATATGGGGAACCGATTACGAAGGCGACGAGCGTACCGTCGATGTGCATATTAAAAGACTGAGAGAACGGTTTCCGGAGGAAACGTCGGGATTTGCGATCACAACGATTCGCGGCCTGGGCTACAAGCTGGAGGTGCGTATGTGATCAAAACGCTGTACGTCCGGGTTGTGGCGACATTTCTCGCCGCCGTGCTGTTCGGGCTTATCGCCGCTTTTTTTATTACGACGACGCTGTTTCGCGGCGAGCTGACCGGGCAAGCGGAAGAGGAGATGATGGCCAACAGCAGAGTGATAGCCGGCATATACAGCCGCTTGAACGCCCAGGTGGCCGACGATTACATGCAAAGCACTTGCGCCCTGATTTCGTACCGGATCAGCTTGTTTGACGCCGGCGGGCTTTACAAGCGGTACGGTGCAGCGAAGCAAGCGGGTGCGGATGCGGATGCGGATGCGGTACCGGATGAAATTGTACGTCTTGTTCGCAGCGGCGTACCGCATCATTTTGCGCCCCGGGCGCCGGAGAGACCGGTTGTCGGCATCCCCGTCCAAATCGGCAGCGAAACGTACGCCATGTTCTCGGAGCTCGCCGGCAATAAATGGGGGGGCATCATCAGGAAAGTTTTGCTGTCGGCACTCGCGTTTGTTTTGTTGGCCGGAAGCTTGTTTATATTCGTCGCGGCGCGCTATTTGGTCAAGCCGCTGCAGGCGATGACGGCCGCTACCCGGCGTATGTCCAAAGGCGATTTCAACATCGACTGGAAGCGGGACAATCGCAAGGACGAGCTGGGGGAGCTGGCCAGAAGCTTTGGCGAAATGGCTCGGGAGCTGAAGCAGATGGAACGGATGCGGCAAGATTTTGTATCCAACGTATCCCATGAGATCCAATCGCCGCTCACCTCGATCTCAGGATTTTCGCAAATATTGAAGCGGCAGGGCATGTCGGAGGAGCAGCGGGCTCACTACCTCGATATTATCCAAAAGGAAAGCGAGCGGATGTCCCGGCTAAGCGAAAACTTGTTGGAGCTGGCTTCACTCGAATCCGAGCATCATCCGTTTCACCCGAAAACATATGCGCTGGACGAGCAGCTTCGCCAGGTGATCGTCGCCTGCGAGCCGCAATGGTCGGCGAAAGCAATTCAGTTCGAGCTCGCGATGCCATGCGTCAAAATTAGCGCCGATCCGGACCAATTATATCAGGTGTGGATGAATTTGATCGGCAACGCCATCAAATTTTCACCGCCGAACGGTACGATCGCGGTGACCGTCAAGCTTACGACGGACGAGATTGCCGTTATGATAGCGGATGAAGGAATCGGAATCTCGAAAGCGGATCAGGCGCACATCTTCGAGCGCTTTTTCAAAGCGGACCGGTCGCGCAACCGGACGGAAGGGGGCAGCGGCCTGGGACTCGCCATCGCGAGCAAAATCGTCAAGCTGCACGGGGGGACGATCGGGGTTAGAAGCGAACAGGGCGAAGGAGCCGAGTTTAAAGTAACGCTCCCGGCCATTTAGTGAACTGGCTTTCGTATTAGCTTAATAATTAAACGCCGCGCGGCTTTGATTTTACAAGCCCGGCTTTTTATCCATAAAAAACCGTCTGCTGCCAAGTTCAGACGGTTTTTCCTGTTTTTACTGTTTGTTATGCAGCCTCCAGTTCATATTGAGTACATGTTAGTTCGGTATATTGAATCCAGATTATGAGGAGGGAAACATATGAACAAGCTGACCAGCTTCTCCATGAAAAATGTGGCCGCGGTCATCATCATCATCGCGATGCTGTTTGGGGGAGGCATTTATTCGGCAAGCACGCTCAAAATGGAAAATATGCCGGACATCTCGTTTCCGGTTGTGCTTGTAACGACAACCTATCAGGCTACGCCCAAGGATGTCATGACCGACGTTACGAAGCCGATAGAGGATAAAATAGCCAATATGGAAGGGATCGAGAATTTGTCATCCACCTCCAATGACAACATGTCATCGGTTATTGTCCAATTTGCGCAAAACGTCGACATCGACAAGAAGAAGCAGGATATCGACAGCTTGCTCCAGGAAGTGAAGCTGCCGAATGCCGCAGGCCGTCCTAAGGCGTCCACGTTCGGGTTCGCTTCGATTCCCGCTTATTATTTGGCGGTTTATGCCGATAACGGCATGAGTCAGACCGACCTGGACAAGCTTTACAAGGACCAGATCGAGCCCGGTTTGCAGGGCATTAACGGGGTCGACCATATCGATTCGATCGGCGCCCGCGAAACTTCGCTTGATATTGAATTGAACGCCGACGCTCTTTCGAATTTCGGACTGACGCCGGCACAGGTCAGCAATGCGCTGAAAAGCACGCTCGCCAACGGCGCGATCGGAACGGTCGACTTTAACGGAAATACGAAAATTGCCCGGGTAACGAGCGATATCGACAGTCTGTTTAATCTGGAAAACATGGAAATCGCATTGGGCAATGGAAGCACGATTACGTTGAATCAGGTTGCGAAAGTACAGGCTGTCACCGATTCGGAATTTATCGCCCGATTGGACAATAAACCGGCACTCGGCATCCATTTATATAAAACCAGCGACGCCAATGCCGTCGAGTTTTCCAATGAAACAGACGCATTGATTAAAAAATGGGAAACGACGATGCCGGGCATTACGTTCAAATCGGTCTATAACAGCGCCGATCAAGTCAAAGAGTCGGTTAACGGCTTATTAAAAGAGGGCATTATGGGGGCGGTGCTCGCATCCCTCATGATATTGCTGTTTTTGCGCAATGTACGGATGACGATTATCGTGCTCGTTTCGATTCCGCTGTCGATTCTGATCACGCTGCTGGTCATTTCACAGCTCGGCATTACGCTGAACACGATGACGCTAGGCGGTATATTTATCGCGGTCGGGCGTGTCGTTGACGATAGTATTGTAGTTATCGAAAATATTTATGCTTCGCTGCAAAAAGCGCAGGAACGGAATGAATCGGTTATCAGGCTGGCCACGAAGCAGGTATCGATGGCGATCACCTCGTCCACGCTTGCGACCGTCGGCGTTTTTGCTCCGATCGGATTGGTCAGCGGCATTGTGGGAGAGCTGTTCCGCCCGTTCGCGATTACGGTCGCCGTAGCCTTGCTGGCTTCTTTGATCGTAGCTTTGACCGTTATTCCGATGATGGCCAAGCTGCTGGTGCTGCGTAAAGGGAAGATTGTTCACCACGAAGAAACGAAGCAAGGACGGGTCATGTCCTTTTACGAGAAAGTGCTGAAATGGTCTCTGTCCCATCGGATTAAAACTTTGATCATTGCAGGACTGTTGTTCGTCGTATCGCTGGGCGCGATCATTCCGAATTTGAACGTCAGCTTTATGCCGAGCAGCGAGTCCGAACGGCAAATGTATTTTGAGGTGAAGCTGCCTTACGAAACTTCGATTGAAGCGAATGATCAAGTGACGAAGCAGCTCGAAGCGATACTGCAGGAAGCGAAGGACAGTCAGGGCCAGCCGCTGTTTACATTTGTCGAAGCGCTGGTCGGCTATAACGGCAGCAAAGACCAGGTTGCCTACGCTTCCGAAATATTTACCGAGGTCAACGGAAAAGCGGATCCGGATCAAGTGAAAAAAGATTATAAGCAGATTTTGCTGTACGAGCTGCCGAAGGGCTCGGAAGTGATGCCGAAATCGTTGGCCGGCGGCGGTGGCGGACTCTCGTCCACGGACTTCTCCTATTCGTTAAAAGGCGATAACCAGCAGCTGCTGGAGCAGGCGTCGGCTGCCGTTAAAGAGAAGATGAAGGATTTCTCCGAGCTGTCCGAGGTTGAAGATTCGCTCAGCGATTCGAAGACGCAGGTTCAAATTACTGTAGACCAAGGCAAGGCCAGAACGGTCGGACTTACGGTCGCACAAGTAAGAGATACCGCCCGCGGTTGGATTGTAAAGGATCAGCTGGGCGATCTCCAGTTGGATAACGAAACGTATACGACCACGCTTCAATTGTCCAAAGAGGATAAAAACTCGATGGACAAGATCGGAAAAATACCGCTGAAGACGGCTTCGAACACAACGGTCTATTTAAATGAAGTCGCCAAAATCGAGGAGGTTACGGCTCCGGTAGCGCTGCAGCGGGAAAGCAAGGAGCAGGTCGTCAAAGTAACGGCCAAAATCGATTCGGCCAATAAAGCGGCCGTCAGCAATAAGGTGTCCGCCGAATTGAATAAATTGCAGCTGCCTGACGGCGTTTCGCGTGAAGTGAAGGGCGTCAGCGCCGATATAAACAAAAGCTTCACACAGCTGTTTGTCGCGATGGCCGCTGCCGTATTTGTCGTCTATCTGGTTATGGTGCTGGCGTTCGGGAATGCCGGTGCGCCGTTTGCAATTTTGTTCTCGCTGCCGCTTGCGGCGATCGGCGGTTTGGCCGGTCTGCTTATAGCCAGACAAACGCTCGATGTAACCTCGATGATCGGCTTTATGATGCTGATCGGGATCGTCGTCACGAACGCGATTGTGCTCATCGACCGCGCCCAGCAGCTTCGCGAGGAAGGCTATACGGTGCGTCACGCACTGATCGAGGCGGGCCGGGTTCGCTTAAGACCGATCATTATGACCGCCGGTGCGACGATCGTCGCCATGCTGCCGTTGGCGCTCGGATTTTCCAAAGGCACGCTCATTTCCAAAGGCTTGGCGGTTGTCGTGATCGGAGGCTTGACGACTTCGACGGTATTGACACTGGTCGTCGTGCCAGTCGTGTACGAGCTGATTGAAGTGCTGAAAAACCGCGCAAGCCAACAAATGCACCGGCAACCAAAAGCCGGTAAGACACAAGGATAAACGGCCTCGCCGTCCTCAAGGACGCGCGTGTCCGCCAAGGTTGTGCGAAGCAAAGTTTAAATTATTTCCTGATTAAACGAACACATGTGAAGGAGAGAGGACACGCGATGAAAAACAGCTTGAATCGAATAAAGAGGCTGCGCGGCGCACGAACCGCCGGATTGCTCATCATCGTTGCGGCGTTGGCCGCCGGCTGCTCGACAGCCAAGGTGGCGGATACGTCCGCAGCGGCGCAGCTGCAAAACCGGCCGATCAAAGTGGCCGCAATCAGCTCGCAGAGCATGGGGGATCCGAAGGAGCAGGTAGCCGATGTTCTGTCGCTCTCGCAGGTCGATGTCATTCCGAAGGCTGACGGCCAGGTAGTCGAGGTAGTGAAGAAGAAAGGCGATACCGTTCAAAAGGGTGATATAATTGTACGGATCGATACGAAGGATGTTGCTCTCCAGCTGGAAAAAAGCCAATCGTCGCTGAACAGCGCGGAGCAGTCGCTTGCCAAATCGCGGGAGGATTTGGACAACAATAAGACCGAGCTGAGGAACTCGTTGATGAAAGCGCAAAGCCAGCTCGATACCGCTCAGAAAGACTACAACAAAATGCGCAACGACTTCGATGCCGGTCTGGCGACCAAAAAGCAGCTGGATCAGGCGGAGGTTCAAATGAACAATGCGCGCAGGGATGCGGAGCTGCTGCAGGATAAGCTCAATTCGCTGGATAGTACGAACGCCCTCGCAGCCCAACAGGCGCAGGTGGATTCGGCGCGGATAGCACTGCAGGATGCCAACAACACGATGGACAATTATGCGGTCAAGTCCACGATTGACGGCGTGATCACGGATCTGACGGCCGAGGTCGGCATGTCGGTTTCGCGTTCCGCGAAAATCGGGCAGGTGCAGCAGACCGATATGCTGAAAATAAAAGCCGATTTGACGGAGTCCGCAGCCAAGCTGGCTCGCAACAAATCGGAGCTGACGTTTTACTCCGCCAACAATCCGGGCGTTAAGCCAAAGGCAAAAGTCACATATTTGGCGGAAGTCATCAACGCTCAAACCAAAACATTCCCGATCGAGCTTGAGTTCGCCAATACGGACGGGTCATTGAAACCGGGCACCCGGGTTCAACTGCAATTGACGACCGAGCAGGAGGAAATGGCGCTTGCAGTGCCGAGCCTGAGCATTGTGAGGGAAGGCAGTGACACGTTCGTCTTTATATTGAACGGCGACAAGGTCGAGAAGCGCAAAGTGAGCCTGGGCCGCATCAAGGACGCGAACCAGGAAGTGCTGGACGGTGTGAAGGCCGGCGAACAGGTCGTTGTTTCCGGTCAGCATCAATTGAAGGATGGACAAAAAGTGGAAGTGGCCAAATAAGCAAGCTTACGCCCCTGATTCGCTACTCATGCGAATCAGGGGCTGCTTTTTGCCGTTTGATTGCATGAAATACCGATAGCGCCCATTCGCACCATTGAATATAGCCCCGGGTATAAATAACGCCGAATTCGGATGTCAAATATTCGCTGATCCGGCTCATGTCCGGCAGCTCATCGGTACGGAAATGCTCATTGCGCCATTGCAGCTCCTTCTCAAGGACGCGCTGCTCGCGCTGCTTCATCTCGCTCAGCAAGCGGATCGCTTCATCCTCCGCTATGATGGGAAAAGCGTTGACGCGAACGAGAAACTCATCCTTAATGATGGCTGAAGAGGAAGGCTGCCGGAGCACCCAGCCGATCAGCTCCACCGTGCCTTTGGACGTCAACGTATATATTTTTTTATCGGGATGCGCCGTTTGATGGACGACTTCGGAGCTGACCAGCTGCTCGCTCTCCATTTTGCCGAGATCCCGGTATATTTGGGAATGATGGACATTCCAGAAATAAACCAGCTTTTCTTTGAACTGCTGATGCAGCTCATAGCCGGTCGACGCCCGTTTGGCCAGCAGCCCGAGCAATGCGTAACGTAGAGACATGGCAAATACCTTTCTGCGTTGAAAATGGTCAACTATGAACAATTTGTTTCGGTTTGTCCGGAGCGGTTGCTATTGCCGGTATCCCATTATATAATCAGAGGGTTCATATGTGCAAGTGCACATATAAATTCAATCACTTCAAATTCGGGAGGAACCGACATGTTCAACATTTTATACCAGTCCCACGCCGGCACTTGGGCGCTGATGCTGATCGCCTTCATTCTCAGCGTTATATTTCAGCGGCAAAAGGTCACATCGATTATTTTGAAGGTGCTCTATCTTATCATGCTCGTATCCGGCATCGGCATGCTGTTTATGCTTGGCTTTCCGCTCCTTTTCGTACTGAAGGGCGTGTTGGCGATAATACTCATCGGTATGATGGAGGTCATTCTTGCCCGCCGCCGCAGAAACCAGCCGGAACTCATCATGTGGCTGATTTGGCTCGTCGCGCTTGTGCTCATTTTGCTGCTCGGTTTTGGCGTCATCTAGAAGTTTACGGGACTGCCAGCCTTATATTGGACAAATATCGAATATCATGCTTAGAGAACCGCCAGGAAGCCCATTTCCCGGCGGTTTTTTTCGTTTTTCACGATTCCAGTACATCCGCTGAGACTTGTCAAAAACCATATTCATATACTGATTCCATGTTACAAGTTTGGCTGCCGGATCTTGCGGGATCATGCCGCCGGTTTATGGGAGAGTGACGCTAAGTGGTGGAGCAGCAGGGTGGTACCGCACTGAAGGAAACCGCCTGGTACCTGGAGGTTTACGAGAAAGAAAACCCGTTGGTGACGGTGTGCATTCCGACGTATAACCGTTCGAATTTGTTGATTGAGCGTTCCTTGAAGTCGATCTTGAAGCAAACTTATCTCCATCTTGAAATTATCGTGATCGGCGATCACTGTACGGATGATACGGCTGTACGGATACAGGCGCTTGGCGATTCGCGAATCCGCTTTGAAAATTTGCCGCAGCGCGGCCAGTATCCGTCCGAACCGCGCCAGAGGTGGCTCGTTGCCGGCAGCTTTCCGTCCAACCGGGCTTTGGAGCTGGCCTCCGGCGATTTTGTAACCCATCTGGATGACGATGACGAATTCGTGCCGGAGCGGATTGAGAAGCTGGTTCGCTATGCTCAGGCTACAAAGGCCGATCTCGTTTTTCATCCTTTTTACCATGAATTGTATCCGGATTATTGGGATATGAACCGGGCCGAGGCGCTGGAGTGCAACCGGGTGACGACGTCCTCGATTTTTTATCACAAATGGCTGAAAGGTGTTCATTGGGATCCAGGCTGTTATTTATGGAATGAGCCGGGCGATTGGAACCGCATCCGCCGGATGATCGTGCTGGGTATTCAATCGGTCCGCTATCCTGAGCCGCTTACGATTCATTTTAAAGAGGGGGGAAACGGTCATGTATGAAATCCCGTTTTTGCGTCCCAAGCTGGTCGAGAAGGAAGCGTATGCGGATTATTTCCGGCAAATCGACGATTCCCGGATCTACACCAACTACGGAACGCTGAACACTCTGTTCGAGCAGCGGCTGCTGCACGAATTGTTCCGGAATAAGGGCAGCGCCGTTACCGTGAATAACGCCACGACGGGTCTGATGCTGGCGATATCGCTCACCAAGCGACGCGGCAAATATGCGCTGATGCCGAGCTTTACGTTCGCCGCGACGCCATTGGCCGCCATGTGGTGCGGCTTGGAGCCGTATTTTATCGATATCCGGCCGAACGACTGGTGCATGGACGAGGAGCTGTTGAAGCATGAGCTCGACAAGCTGGGGGACGAGGTCGCGGTGGTCGTGCCGTATGCCGCGTTCGGTACGAATATGGATATAAGCGGGTATCAGTCGCTGCAGGAACGCGGCATTCCGGTTGTGATCGATGCGGCCGCGAGCGTCGGATCGACGCTTGACGGTCATTTTGGGCAAGGCTTTGAAGGAACTGTCGTGTTCAGCTTTCATGCAACGAAAGGGTTTGGCATCGGCGAAGGCGGTCTTATTTACAGCGCCGATCGGCCGGTTATCGATGCGCTGCGGCAAATGGCCAATTTCGGTTTTGATGTGGAACGGGATTCGCGGCAAATCGGGTTGAACGGAAAGCTGTCCGAATATGCGGCCGCAATCGGCCTGGCGACGCTGCAAGCGTACGAGCAGAAGAAAGGCAGACGGGAACGGGTTTACGGCTGGTATATGGAGGAGCTGGCGGAAGCCGGTCTGCCCGATCAGGGGTGGACGCTGCAGGATGTACGGGGAACCGTAGCCCAGTCGTTTTTTTCCATGCTGTGTCCTGCGGCAAGCTGCAATCTCGACGTAGTGCGCATGCTGGCAGCCCACGGGATCCAATCCCGCACGTATTTCGCCCCGTCCTGCCATCAGCAGACTCTGTTTCAATCGTGCCCGTCGACGTCAATGACCGTCACCGAGCAGATCGGAAGTCGAATTGTCAATTTGCCGCTGTGGGAAGATATGAACCGTTCGCAGGTGAGCAAAGTTGTCCGGTGCCTGCGTCATGGATGAGCGCAAGCTGGTCATATGGGGCTGCGGCGGTATGGGCCGTGAAGTTCTCGATTTGTGCGAGCAGCTGGGCCGTGAGGTGATCGGATTTCTCGACGATCGTCCGGACATGCGGGGACAGACGGTGGACGGGGTTCCGGTGCTCGGCGGCTTAGCCGATATTGTCAAGCTGCGCGGCGACGTTAAAGTGATTTGCGCCGGTGTCGGAAGTCCCGTATTGAAAAAAAGATTCGTTCACCAAACAAAGGAGCACGGCTTTACGCTTGCCGAGACGCTTGTCCATCCGTCCGTCCGCTTGTCTCCCAAAAACCGGCTCGGCTTGGGCTCCGTCATTTGCGAAGGGGCGATATTGACGATTCATGTGCGGGTAGGCGACTTTGTAATTGTAAATACGCGCGCTACGCTAGCCCATGATGTGACGGTAGCCGACTATGCGACGATTTCCCCCGGCGTCAATATAAGCGGTAACGTGAGTATCGGCGAAGGGGCGTTTATCGGAACCGGCTCGGCGCTGCGTGAAAAAATAACCGTAGGAGCCTGGTCCGTTATCGGCGGCGGCGCCTTCGTCAAGGATGACGTGCCTGCCGGCGTGCTGTGTGCTGGCGTTCCGGCCGTTGTGAAAAAGAAGCTGTTATAGTATTCGCCCGGCTTTTGAGAAGAAGCTGATTGATCAGCATGTGATCCGTGTGCTGCGAACGGTCGCCGTAAACCGGTATCGGCCACGGAAATAAAGGGTAAGAGGAGAGAGGGCTCCGATGATTATTCATCTCCATGCATTATGCTGGAACGAGGAGAAGATGCTGCCGCATTTTTTCAAGCATTATGACGGGTTGGTTGACGCGTATTTTATTTACGATAACGGTTCCTCGGACCGATCGCTGACGCTGCTGCACTCGCATCCCAAAGTGACGGTAAACCGGTTCGACATCGAGGGCGCTTCCCTGATCGAATCGGCGCTGGCCCAATTCAACAGCGTCTGGAAACGTAGTGTCGGCAAGGCTGATTGGGTCATCGTCTGCGATATCGACGAGCACCTGTACCATCCCGATCTGCGCGCGTACCTGGAAGCATGCGCCGCTTCCGGGGTTACGCTCATTGTACCGGAAGGCTACGAGATGGTGGCGGATGCTTTTCCCGATTACGGGAGTCCGTTATGCGAGCAAATTCAAACCGGCGTAAGAGACGGCGTCTTCCTCGACAAGCCGCAGCTGTTTAATCCGAATGCGATCGGCGAGATCAATTTTGCCGCAGGCCGGCACAGCGCTTCGCCTGTCGGAAATGTAATTGAGCCGTCGTCCAAGGAAGTGAAACTGCTGCATTACAAATATTTAGGGTTCGATTATTTGAGCAGCCGGCTGACACAGCTGAGACAAGGACTGCGCATGGTGGATATTGCGAATCATTGGGGAGTGCAATATATGTGGGCGGAGCAGCAAAAGCGGCAGGTGTTCGAATCGCTGAAACGGCAGGCCGTAAAAGCGCTTTGACCGGGACCTCATTCCACACCTCACACTCCCAGCGCCGTTTCCATCATGCCGGGTGGATGTTTTTAGCGTCGCTTGCAACGGATACTTCAATTCCCAGCTCGATGATGCTTTGAAGCAAAGCGGGGTCCGTTTGCGAATCGGTAATTAAAGTATCGATCTCTTGCAGCTGGGCGAATGAGACAAGCGCCGTCCGCCCGATTTTTGTATGATCGGCGAGCAAAATTTTGGTATGCGACGATAGGAGCATTCTTTTCTTCAGCTCCGCTTCTTCCCGATGGAAAATGGACAAGCCCCGCTCCAGATCAACCCCCGAGCAGCCCAGAAAGGCGATATCCGCATTCAGCTCGCTCATCATTGCAAGCGCGCCCGGGCCGACAAGCGTATAGGTGCTTTTGCGGCGGTAGCCGCCGAGAACGCACAGCTCGATATCGTTGCTGTCGGACAGTGCCGATGCGATGGCCGTATCGTTGGTGATCACCGTAAGGGAGCGGTGGCGGATGAGCTTGGCCAGCTCCAGCGTCGTCGAACCCGCGTCCAGCAAAATAATTTGTCCGTCCTCGATCAGCTTGCAGGCTTCCGCCGCAATCCGCTCTTTCTCCCCGAACTGGCGGCTGCGCCTTTTATAAATCGGCAGTATCGATTCGGAATGGTCGATCAGCACGGCCCCTCCATGAACCCGCTTCAAAAAACCTTTTTCCTCCAGCTTCTCCAAGTCTTCACGGATTGTCTTTTCGCTGACCTGTAAAAATTTGGATATATCTTTCACTTTTACCGAGCCGCTGCTGTTTAAAAACTCGACAATTTTCGTATGTCTTACATCAGATAGCATCGTTGCTCACTCCATATTTCTCTATTTTAAGTTCAAGTTCGGTATGAAAAGGTTCAAAAATGTTTGTAATGGTTCGTTTTATGTGATAATGTATAAGTCAAGTATAACAATTTTTATGATTAAAAGCGATAATTCATGTGAGAAGCACTTATACGAACCGAAACGGAAGGGGAAATCGGAAATGAAGATTGATTTAAGCAATAAGGCGGCGCTGGTAACGGGTTCGAGCGGAGGGATCGGCCGTGCGATTGCGATCGAGCTGGGCGGCTGCGGGGCCAACGTTGTCGTTCATTATTTGAGCAACCGCGAAGGCGCGGAAGAAACGGCAGGGGAAATCCGCAAAGCGGGCGGACAAGCCGCCGTCATCCAGGCCGATGTGACCGACTTGGCGCAGATCGAACGGCTTGTTGCGGAAGCGGAGCAGGCATTCGGCAGCGGGCTTGACATTCTCGTCAACAATGCCGGCAACCTGGTAGAAAGACGCAGCATCGAGCAAATGACTTACGAACTGTATAAAGAAGTGATCGATGTCAACCTGACGTCCACCGTCTTCGTCACCAAGGCGGCGATTCCCGGCATGAAGGCAAGAGGCGCCGGCTCGATTATCAATATGAGCTCATTGGCTGCGCATAATGGCGGCGGACCCGGCTCCGGCATTTATGCCGCTTCCAAGGGCGCGATTCTCACCTTGACGAAAAGCTTGGCCAAAGAGCTGGCGCCGAGCGGCATCCGCGTCAACTGCGTTGCGCCCGGCTTTATCGAGGAGACGAAGTTCCACGCGACCTTCACTTCGGAGGAAGGCAAGCGCGCCTCCATCGCGGGCATCCCGCTCGGCCGCAGCGGCGTGCCGAATGATATCAGCGGAATCGTCGCTTATTTCGCATCCTCCTACAGCTCGTTTATTACGGGAGAAACTTTTGAAATTAACGGCGGCAACTATATGCGTTAAGCGCGCCTCATACGGACGGCCCGCCATCCCCGGATGGCGGGCCGTTTTCTTATAATGATAGAAAGTATAAGTTTTCAGCGGAGCTGAAGCTTTCTATCATTTCAAGAAAACCTACATATAAATCGCGGTCGCTCATCTTGGATAGGCCTCGATAGTGGTTTTCTTATCCCCCGGAACGAGCCGGATTTCTCGCTGATGGAGGCAGAACGGTATACTGCGCCTCAGGAATCCACGCATGGTTTGCGAAGTCGCGGCCCTTAATAACGACCCGGCTGTTAGGATACACTTCGACATACAGCCCTTCGCTGGCGTTTCCGCCGAGAGGCTTGTAGGCGCCGTTGCTGTCGGAGGTCCACGGATCGCTTGCGGACGAAGTGTTGACCATCGTGAACAAGTCCTGTACGAACGTTTTCGGCAATCTTAAATTCATATGGCTGTGGCTGGTGAACAATATGACTTGCGGAAAAGCGGATAAAATATTACGCAGCTCTTTATCCTGTATGACGGACCGGTAATTGATACAGCATTCGGAACCGGAAACCGTATCGCTTAACGGCTGATGCAAAAAAACGAAGATCGGTCTGTTCAAACCGTATGTATACTGCGCATTCAGCAGCGATTGGCGCAGCCAATCCAGCTGAGTCTGCGACAAATAAGCGTTCTCCGCATTATCCGGATTCGATTGCCGGTACTGCTCGGAGCCAAGGAAAATAAACGGAAAGCCTTGAATTTTTTTCTGATAGTACACGCTGCTCTCTCCGGTAAACTGCAGAAACCGCTGAATGGAAGCCTGCTCGGTCTCCCCGTTGGGGAACGTATCGGAGCTCCAGGAGCCGGAGCCTTTGAACCAGGATTTATAAAATTCATGGTTGCCGATCGACGCAAAGACGGATTGAGGATGAGGGTTTTCCTTCAGCAGGCTGTTGAGCGTCAAATAATCGCCCGGCAGCCCGTTGGTCAAGTCGCCGTTAAGAATAAGTGCCAAGGAATCGGGAGCGGCTTGCTGCAGATCCGCCAATGCGTTTGCAAATTTATTTTGGGATTCGCCGCTCCACGCTTCTACATGGATATCGCTGAGCACGCTGAAGCCGAACAGCGGTTTTTCCTCCGGCTGAGCGTCGGCGCCTGTGGGCAGTACAAACATCAGACATAAAAACAATGACAACAAAGCGGAGCCAATACTGGTTTTTCTCATAGAAACCTCCAAAAGATGTACGATCGCACGTTGTAACCGGAATTTGTAAAAGCTCGGTCGGAACATCGGTTAATAAGAGTCCAAATAATTCATTAACCGCAATTCTACATATTTAAACAAAATTAGACGATATTAGCATTTCCGTGAAACGCTCGTTGGGTCCAGGGAAATCATGCCAATTGTTTCAACGGGCGACTCTGTCTATTTTAGTGCTATTGGTTAAGTTTGTCAGCCCTCAAATAATATTCGACAGCAAATTTTGCATAGTGGGGGTCAGAAACCGCAATAAACATCGGTTTTCTTTGTCCGCGATATGCTAGAATAGATCGTGTAACGTGCCGGATCACGGCCGCGCCCTAAACGAGTCCTGCCGACCCAACGCATGCCTGTTTCATGACAGCGCTTGCTTGTAAGCGATTTAATGCAACCGGCGGGAGAACATGCAGAAGAATAAAGGAAGGGGAACGAAAATGAGAGTTATTCATACGGATCAAATACGCGATACGATCGCCATGATGTGCTGGGAAGCCTGCTATTATTTGCCGCAGGATATTTTGGACGGATTCCGCAGAGCGAGCGAAACCGAGGAATCGCCGCTCGGCAAAAGCATCATCGATCAATTGATTGAAAACGCCCAATTGGCGGCGGAGGAAGACCGTCCGTACTGCCATGATACGGGTCTGACTGTCGTTTATGCCGATGTCGGGCAGGATGTTCATATTCAGGGCGGGGATTTCACCGGCGCCATTCATGAAGGGATACGCAAAGGGTATAAAGAGGGGTATCTCCGCAATTCGATCGTCTCCGACCCGCTTATCCGTAAAAATACGAACGACAATACGCCCGGCGTCATTCATACCCGGATTGTTCCCGGCGAACAGATCAAGCTGACGGTTCTGCCGAAGGGCGGGGGCAGTGAAAATATGAGCGCCATGAAATTTTTGCTTCCCGGAGACGGTGTGGCGGGCGTAAAGAAATTTGTGCTGGATACGATTATCGCGGCGGGAGGCAGAGCTTGTCCTCCTTTGGTCGTCGGTGTCGGCATCGGAGGCAGCTTTGATAAAGTGACTGAAATTGCGAAGGAAGCGGTGCTCCGCGAGGTAGGCGCCTTCCATCACGAGGAGCATATCGCCCGGCTGGAGAAGGAATTGTTGGACGAAATCAATAAAACAGGCATCGGACCGCAGGGCCTGGGAGGTTCCAATACGGCTATTTGGGTTGCGGTCGAGACATATGGCTGCCATATTACGGCACTGCCGGTCGCTGTTAATATTCAATGTCACGCCGCCCGTAAAAATACGAAAGTGATTTAATGGTCTTTAGCAGATTGTTGATGAAAGGGGATAAAAGCCTGTTCCCACAGTTTATCGAAAATCTATTCAGGCGCGTTAAATCTCGGAAAGGACAGATGCCCATATGGCCAAAATTTATATCGAGACGCCGCTGACCCGCGAAAAGGCAGTGCAGCTGAAAGCCGGGGATGAAGTTTTTCTTAACGGAACGATTTATGTCGCACGCGATGCCGCACATAAACGCATGATCGAATTGCTGAAAAATAACGAGGAGCTTCCAGTAAATTTGAAGGATCAAATTATTTTTTATGCCGGCCCGACACCGCCCAAGCCGGGGCAGGTTATCGGCTCGATCGCTCCGACGACGGCTTCCCGTATGGACCCTTACACGCCCGCTATGTACGAGTACGGAGTTAAAGGCAAGATCGGCAAAGGGCCGAGAAGCAATGAGGTCAAAGAAGCCTGTGTCAAGTACGAAGCCGTATGCTTGTCGGCCGTCGGCGGTTTATCGGCATTGCTCGCCAATAAGGTCAAATCCGCCGAAGTTGTCGCATATGACGATCTCGGACCGGAAGCGATCCGCAAGCTCACGGTCGAAGATTTCCCGGTGCTGGTCGTTTACGATGCGCACGGCGGAGATCTGTACGAGCAGGAAATCGCAAAATACAGAAAAATATAAGGCGCGGATAATCTGAAGCGGGAGGACGGAATCGTTCCGTAGAAGCATAGCTTTCGCTTTTGTTTCCGGATTTCAGCGATTCGGTTGAATGACACGCCAGTGAAGCAAACATTTATCGCTGACTTGTGGAACGGAAGGGTATAATCGCGATCAAAATTGAAAACACTTAACGTAAACGTTTGCCGGCGGCAAAGGAGGCGCAGATTGTGTTTTCAAAGATCAAGTCGATGCTCAAGGATTACTTTATCGTTGAACCGCCAAGCGAGGATTATATTTATTTCCCGACCGAATATGGCGGATACCCTTTCTACAAAGTTTCAAGCGCAGTCGATGACGCGGTTAGCGACGAGGCGGATCAAGATACCGTCCAATGATCCGTTGTCTCCGTATTCATCCTCCCGTCAGCAAAGGGGGGATTTTTTTTACTCCGCTTTTTGTTCAACGTACTTGTCGATCGTATTCAGCACTTCGCTCAGCTTTTGGTGGCTGAAATGAATTTCCGAATTGCTGGCCTGGTAGCTTTTCTCATTTTGAAATACTTTAAAGCCCCTGTAATTCTCGTAAATGGTTCTCATGATCGTGTCTCTCCTGTTCATAGAAATGATTTTAAAAGTGGAAAACCAGAGCAGTTGTCTCATCGCTGTGGGTATATTGGGATATTTTACAACAAATTGGCAATTAAAACTACGATGGAAAAGCGGAAGTTTTGTCGCTTTGTGTTAAGGTCTCTTCATATTTTGCGACAATTCCGGTGCAAATGATACGGAAATGCAAATAAAACCAGCCGCCTGACGGCGCCTGGTTTCCGATTGATTATGAGTCGATGAGTCTTTTGGTTAGTTCAGGGTATGGGATGATCATAATGCCGGAACTGCCGGAAAGCGGCGTGGACCTGCGTACGGACTAGAGCTGTTCGACCTTATGGATCGCCTCGATCAGCACCCCGGCCGTCACCGGAAACGGCATATTGCCCATCGTGCCGTCCGGAGACAGCGATACGCGTGCGATTTCCTGCAGCTGACCGTCTGTTAAAGGCTCGGTAATGCCAAGCTCGCGCAGCTTGGAAGGCAGGCCGATCTGCTTATAGAAATCAAGCAGCTCCCGAATTTCCTCGGCCGGCCGGTTTTCCAGCACCAGCTGCGTGATAATGCCGTAAGCGACCTTTTCGCCGTGGTAAGCGTGATGCGATTCGGGCAGCGTCGTCAGCCCGTTATGCACCGCATGGGCGGCAGCGGAACGGCAGTTGTCCTCGCCAAGCCCGCCAACCAGGCCGCTGAACAGGATGACGGCGTCGACGACCTTTTGCAGCGCTTCCGAGGACCGGCCAGCCTTGGCATCGCGGATCGCGTCCTCACTGTCGGCCAGCAGCGTATCGAAGCACAGCTTGGAGGCTTGGACGCCTCCAATAGTAGGCAGGTTTTGCGGCTTGCCATCGGAGCAAGCCGTCGATTCGTACCATTTGGCGATCGTATCTCCGATCCCGGCGATCAGATACCGTACCGGTGCGGCAGCAATCACATCCGTATCGATCAGCACGAGCAGCGTGTTGCGGTAAAATACCGGAAAGTCCACATAAACGCCATCGTCCGTATACATGACGGACAAATTCGTAACCGGCGCGCATTGCGCGGCCAACGTAGGGATGGCGACCAGCGGCTTGTTGACGTCGTTGGAAAGCTTTTTCGCGGTATCAATCACTTTGCCCGCCCCGACGCCGACAATCAGCTCGACCTCGGGCTTGACCAACGCCTGCAGTCGTTTCACCTCGTTGTACGAGCACTCGCCGCGGTAAGGCACCACTTCATATTCGATTCCGGCCGCATCCAAACTCGCAATGAACGGCTCCTGGACGCTCGCCCACGATTTGGTACCGGTTACAATAAAGATGCGTTTTCCGAATTTGGCAATCCATTCGCCAGCTGTTTTCATCAAACCCGGTTCTTGAATATAAGCATTGGGCGTACCCGCCACGTAATGAACTTTGGACATGCTGCAAGCTCCTCCTTGAGTAACTGTGGTTCAAACGCACTCCTCACATTTTACCAGAGAATGGGGTCCCGGGTATAGTTAATTTCACGTTTAATCTGAATCGGCCTCGGCAATCTTTGAAAATGAGGCGCGTATCCTTTATGATAAAAGCAGATTGCAAACAGCAATGAATAACGTGGAAAGCGGGTGTGGGGATGAGCAATGAACTTGAAAAGCGGATGCGGGAATCGATCCGGCTGGCGGTCGAAAACGTACAGTCCGGTCAAGGCGGACCTTTCGGCGCCATTGTGGTCAAGGACGGGCAAATTATCGGCAGAGGCAGCAACCAGGTAACTACGCTCAACGATCCGACGGCGCATGCGGAAGTACAGGCGATTCGGGATGCATGCCGGCATTTGAATCATTTTCAATTGACGGGCTGTGAAATTTATACGAGCTGCGAGCCGTGCCCGATGTGCATCGGCGCGATTTACTGGGCCCGACCGGACGCCGTCTATTACGCCTGCAGCAAGGAGGATGCGGCAGCTGTCGGCTTTGACGACCAGTTTATTTACGAGCAGATTGCGCTGCCTATGGAGCGGCGCTCTATCGTGATGAAGCAATTGAAGCCGGATGAATACAAGCTGCCCTTCGAGCAATGGGCCGTCTCGGAAATCAAGAAAGAGTATTAAACCGCACAACTGACAAGTTGGATTTTTCACGGTATTGGGGAGCTGCAACGAATGAATCCGCGTTTTGTCGTTATTATCGCCGTATTATTACTGGTGTTCGGGCTTATTAATTATTATGTCGGCTGGCACGGTGCATTGTGGCTGGAATCGGCGCTGCACATTCATCCCGGACCGATATATTGGATTTGTTTTTGGATTATCGCCTTCTCGTACTTGCTCGGAAGGCTCGGCTCGCGGTTTTTGCCGCGGAGCGCCGCGAACTTCCTCAAGCTGATCGGCGCATATTGGCTGGCTATAATGTTTTTCGCGTTCGTAATGCTGCCGTTTGCCGATCTTGCAGCCGGCATAATGGCGCTGCTCAGGGTGCCGTCCTCGACCTACATTCCGGTTCTTGGAATGGTCGTCGCGTTCCTGATTGCGCTGCTTATGCTCCGCGGCTCGTGGAATGCGCGCAATCCGGTCATTCGCCGCTATGAGGCGACGATTGCCAAAAGCGCCGGAGAGCGCAAGAAGCTGCGGATTGCCGTCGCTTCCGATCTGCACCTGGGTTCTATCGTCGGCAATAAGCAGCTGCAGCTGCTCGTCGACCGGATTAATGCGCTGGAGCCTGATTTGATCCTGCTGCCCGGCGATGTCATCGATGACGATATCGAGCCGTTCATCAGCCGGCGGATGGGAAGCGTCATGCAGCAGCTGCGTTCCCGGCTCGGGATTTACGCCGTATTGGGCAATCACGAATATATCGGCGGCCACATTCGGCAGTTTACCGAGCAAATGAACGAGATCGGCATCGATGTGCTGCTGGATCGCTCGGTGCTGCTTGAAGACAGCTTCTATGTCATCGGCCGGAAGGACAAGGCGGTGGAACGGTTCGGAAGCCAAGGCAGGCTGGAGCTTGAGCCGCTGCTGGCCGATGTGGACAAATCGCGTCCGCTGATCCTGATGGATCACCAGCCGTACGGTCTGGACAAAGCCGAGTCGGCGGGCATCGATGTCATGCTGTCCGGTCATACTCACAGAGGGCAAATGGCTCCGAACCATTTCATTACAAGAAGGCTGTTCGAGCTGGACTGGGGCTTTTTGAAGAAAGGCGCTCTGCATGCGGTCGTTTCCTCCGGATACGGAACGTGGGGCCCGCCCGTTCGAATCGGCAGCCGATCCGAGATTGTCGAGCTTACGCTCCATTTTGAAGGGTAGAGCCGGAAGCTTCGAAGGCTTGGGCCAGCTTTCTTGAGCAGGAAGTTTCGCGCCAGATGTTCCAAATTTTATAAATAAATTGACAATATCAGGGTATGCGATTACAATGAGATCAAGTTAATAATCGTGATGGAGAATTAGAGAATCACACAAATTGCTTGTCATTAAATGATAAGGGCGATTTGTGTGTTTTTTTATCTATCATTGTGCAAGCGAGTTTTGAAACGGGCCCGTTTTGCGAATTAATTAACCCGTGTTTTATGAAACCGCTTACAAAAAGTAAGCGCTTAACTTGATTTTGAAAGAATGGGATGGTGTATGCAATTTGGCTTCCAACACAAACCTCGTATCGCAAAAAGCGGAAACCGGCGTGAAAGCCGCCAAGTCCAAATGGAGGGAGCAGACGTTCGCTTACTTTTTTCTCGCGCCTTCTTTGATCCTTTTTATAATGTTTTTATTTTATCCGATGCTTCGATCCGTCTACTTGAGCATGACGCTGACAGACCCCCGCGGACGTGTCGCCGAATTTGTCTGGTTTGACAATTACATCGATCTGTTCTCATCCGGCCAGTTTTTTTCCAATTTGAAGGTGACGCTGCTGTTTATTCTGTTCACGGTGCCGACCTGCATCATATGGTCGCTCTTATTGGCGGCTCTTACCCATAACAAGCTGAAAGGGATGAAAATATTCCAGTTCGTCTTTTCACTGCCCATTGTCATATCCGTCGGTACGGGATCGATCATCTGGTTTTTGCTGTTTCATCCCACTGCAGGCATGCTGAACTACTTCCTGAGCTTTGCAGGCATATCGAACATCAGGTGGCTGGCCGATCCGAACTGGGCGCTTCCTTCGATCTCGATGATGACGATCTGGATGAACATGGGCTTCATGTACATCGTGCTGTTGAGCGGCCTGCAGGGAGTTCCCGATGAGCTTTATGAAAGCGCTAAAATCGACGGCGCCGGACCGGTGCGGACTTTCGGTCAAATCGTGCTGCCGCTTCTTTCACCGACTATTTTTTTCGTACTGATCGTTTCGGTCATCAGCGCCTTCCAGGCATTCGGTCAAATTCATATTTTGACGAAAGGCGGGCCGATGAATTTGACCAATGTCGTCGTATATTCCATCTATCAGGACGCGTTTATCAACTTCCGTTTCGGCATCGGCAGCGCGCAGGCGCTCGTGCTGTTCCTTATTATTTTGGCGTTGACCGTTTTTCAGTTTAAAGTTTTGGAAAAGAAGGTGCACTATCAATGATGCTTCGCAGATTAAACTACACGCTGCTTTACGTTGTACTTGCGGCGCTCGCTTTATTCGTGTTGTATCCGCTCATTTTTACAGTTTTCTCATCGTTCATGACGGAGAAAGAGGTTGCGAATTTTCCCCCGCCGCTTTTTCCGCATCAGCTGTATTTGGGCAATTTCAAAAAAGCTATTGAAACGATGCCGGTCATCCGGTTCATCGTCAACAGCTTTATCGTTTCCGGGGGAATTACGGTATGTCAGGTTATAACGTCAAGCATGGCCGCCTACGCTTTTTCGTTCCTGCAGTTTCGGGGAAAAATTCCGCTGTTTCTGCTTTATTTGTCCACGATGATGATTCCCTGGGAGGTGACGGTCATACCGAACTACTTGACGATCCGGTCGTGGGGCTGGATGGATAGTTATCCGGGCTTGATCGTGCCGTTTATGGCCGGGGCGTTCGGCGTGTTTTTGCTCAGGCAGTTTTTTCTGCAGCTTCCGCATGAGCTGTTTGATGCAGGTAAGATCGACGGCTGCGGGCATATGCGGTCCTTTTTCTCCATCGTGCTGCCTTTGTCTCGTCCGGCTATTGCGACGCTGAGCGTCTATGTATTCCTGAATCATTGGAACAGTTATTTGTGGCCTCTGCTGATAACGAATAAACCGACGATGCGCACCGTTCAAATCGGGGTCGCGATGCTGCAGCATGAGGAAGTCAATTCGTGGAATCTTGTGCTGGCCGGAGTGACATTGGTACTCCTGCCTTCGTTTGTGCTGCTCGCGCTGGGTGTGAAGCAGTTGATCCGGGGCATAACCGCCGGGGCCGTCAAAGGCTAACCGGTGACAATTGCAGCTGAAGCTTCGGCTGCAGCCGTGAAAGCGGCAATCGCGAAGAATCGCTTCGTTCCTGGAAGCTTTCTTAAATATAACCAAATTTGAGGGGAGAACACGCTATGTGGGGTAAAAAGAAGCATGGAATAATGGCGCTGCTGCTTACTGCGGTTATGCTCACAGGAGCTGCCTGTGGCGGCGGTGACGGAAGCGGAGGCGGGGGTGGAAATGCCGCGAAGGAAGCAAACGGAGCAGACAAGGGAGGTTCTTCATCCGGCGCTCTGAAGAAGGTCACGTTCTGGCATGCGATGGGCGGGACAAATCAGAAAGTCGTTGAACAAATGGTTACCGATTTTAACGCATCGCAAAAAAATGTTCAAGTGGAAGCGATCTATCAGGGTACATATGACGACCTGCTCAGCAAGCTGAAGGCGTCGATGGGCTCCAAGGACAGCCCGACGCTTGTGCAAATGTACGAAATCGGATCCCGTTTTATGATGGATTCCAAAACGACCACGCAAATGCAAAAATTCATCGATATGGACAAATACGATTTGTCGCAGCTTGAGCCAAACATTGTCAGCTATTATACCCATAGCGGCAAGCTGGATTCGATGCCGTTCAATACATCCAACGCCATCTTGTATTGCAATAAGGATTTGTTTAAGGCTGCCGGTCTCGATCCGGAGAAGCCGCCGAAAACGTTCGATGAGCTGCAGAAATCGGCTGATGCCATTACGAAAACGGGCAAAGCAAGCGGAGCGAACTTTGCCATTTACGGATGGTTCATGGAGCAGCTGCTGGCGAATCAGGGCGCGGAATACGTGAACAACAGCAACGGGCGGAGCGCGCTTGCCACCGAATCGACGGTAAACGGGGATGCGGGCATCAAGACGCTGACATGGTGGAAAAACCTTGTTGATTCCAAAGCGGCGATCAATCTGGGCCGGAAAACGGACGATTCCAAGAAGGCGTTCTCGGCCGGTCAAGTCGGCATGATTCTCGAATCGACCGCATCGTTGAAAGGACTTGTCGACAGCGCCCAGGGCAAGTTTGAAGTCGGCACCGGATTTCTGCCAAAGCCGTCGGACGGCAAGGAAGGCGGGGTGATTGTCGGCGGCGCGAGCCTGTGGATTATGAACGACAGACCGGATGACGAGCAGAAAGCAGCATGGGATTTCGTCAAATACCTGGCTTCGCCGAAGGTGCAGGCATACTGGCACATCAATACGGGATATTTTCCGATTACGAAAGCCGCCTATGAGGACCAAACCGTCAAAGACAACATGAAAAAATTCCCGCAGTTTCAAACGGCGGTCGATCAGCTTCACCAAACGAAATCGAACTCTGCCACGCAGGGTGCTGTGATCGGGGTGTTCCCGGAAGCGCGACAAATCGTCGAAGGGGCCATCGAGGAAGTCATCAACAACAAGAAGTCGCCGAAGGAAGCGCTGGATGGAGCGTCGAAGGAAATTACGTCAAAAATTCAGCAGTATAACAAGACGGTTAAACAATAGAGGGAGCGAACTGCCCGGGAGGAAATCAAAATGTCAGTACAAAAACCGATGAACATCGCCCATCGCGGGGCAAAAGGAATGGCTCCGGAAAACACGCTGGCCGCATTCCGGCTAGGGCTGGAGCAGGGCTGCGAAGGGATTGAGCTTGATATTCACTTGTCGGCCGACGGAGAACTGATCGTGTGCCACGATGCGACGATTGACCGAACGACCCATGGAAAAGGCGCAATCCGTGAGCTAACGCTATCCGAAATCAAGAGCTACGACGCAGGGTATTGGTTCGGCGAGCAATTCCGTGGAGAAACAGTGCCTACACTGGGCGAGGTATTCGACCTGGTTCCCGCTTCCATCATGATCAACGTGGAGGTCAAGGATCACGTGGATGAACAAATCGAGCGGAAGCTCGTTGATTTCCTTCGTGAACGCGGTCGTCTGGACAATGTGGTCATCTCTTCGTTCGATCATAAATGTGTACGACGCATTAAGCTGCTGGAGCCCAACAGCAAAATCGGACTGCTGTACGCGTTTAATCTCGTGGAGCCAGCCGCATACGCCTGCAGCTTCGATGTGGAGGTATACTCGCTTCACCCGCACTTTAAGCTTGTCGATTCCGAGCTCGTCATAAAGGCCGGACATCATGGAATTGCCGTCTACCCGTGGACGGTCAACGAAGAGCGGGAGCTGCTTGATGTAACGGCTCTCGGAGTATCGGGTATCATTACCGATTTCCCCGGCCGCCTGAATGACCTGCTTGCAGCAAAGTGAAATCTTAACAATCGACCCCGGCTTATGGCCGGGGATTTGATACATCTTGAAGCTTTCGTTCATATCGAATGGATGACGGTTGACTTTCACGATTGATGTTATTGCTAATGAGATATCGCGTGTTCAAATCGTGATTACAATAGCATTAATCAGCACGGAATCGGAAATGATACATTTGGAACAACGAGTGTTAATCATGTCGATCTAACGCCTGGAACCGGTAATGTAACGTATTCATTAACCGCACTAACTATTACCGGTTCAGCGAATGCTATTGGAGCAATTACTTTTACTGGGGCCTTAGTACAACCTTAAGCAAAAAGCGGCTAATTCTATGTGGATTGGCTGCTTTTTAAGCGATACGCCCATGACGTTAAATTATATATGTGAGTCGGGGCATCTTTTCTTCTGAAAGTGTTACGGCAACAATTTCATGCTGGTTGGTGACCGGGGAGAATCGGTTTACTTTGACCCTGCAGCAGATTTCTTGGATGGGAGGGTGCATGCCCAAAGCAGAATGGCCAATGCACTGACAGCGGCTCCTAATAGGCAGACTCCGTTCCAACCGAAGTATGCATAGATATTAGTCGAAGCGATTGAACCGGAGGCGCTGCCGATCGAATAGAAAATCATATAGCCGCCGGTCAGTCTGCTGCGTGCCTCGGGACGTATATGAAAGATCAAACTCTGGTTGGTGACATGTACGGCTTGCACCGCCATATCAAGGAGCACAATACCAAAGATCAACGCGGGCAAAGAGCGTTCGGTATAACCGATCGGCAACCATGATGATAATAACAGAACCAGCGCGATGCCGGTTGTTCTTTGTCCTAATCCTCGATCGGCAAGCCTTCCTGCCCGCGCAGCCGCTAACGCTCCGGCAGCTCCGGCGAGACCGAACGTCCCAATCGCGGTATGGGAAAGTGAAAGTGGCGAACCGCTTAGAGGGAGCACCAGCGAAGTCCACAATATGCTGAATGCGGCAAAAATCAGCAGAGCCAGTAAAGCACGGCTGCGTAAGATTGGTTCCTGCATAAACAGTGTGATTACCGAGCGAAGCAACTGGAAATAACTTAGTGACGCTGCTCTTTTACCTTCATGATGCGGGAGCACCCGAAATAATGCGCCGGTCACTATAATCATCAAAGCCGCAGAGACCGAATAAACCGAACGCCATCCGGCGATATCGGTCAACAGGCCGGCGACGGTCCGCGCAAGCAGAATGCCGATGACCACACCGCTTGTCACCAAACCGACGATACGTCCGCGTTCGGCCGGGGCGGCCAAAGTCGCCGCGAACGCCACGAGCACTTGGGTCACTACAGCGAGCAGCCCGACTGCAGCCAATCCTGTAAGCAGCATTGTGCCGGTTGGGGCGAAGCTAACCACAATCAGGGCAATTACGGATAATAGCATCAGACAAGGAATCAACCGGCGTGGGTTCACCAAATCGCCGAGCGGCACGAACAGCAGCAGTCCAAGTGCATAGCTAATCTGGGTAACTGTAATGATTATGCCAACGGATGAATGAGCGATATTGAACTCGCTCGCTAAGACGTCGAGCAGCGGTTGCGCGTAATAGATGTTTGCAACGGACAAGCCGCAGGCAACTGCAAACAAAAGCGCTGCATAGCGAGATAGTGAAAATACGGAAACGGTATCGGATGCAATAACCGCTCTTTGGACCGGTCCCGCCTTTATGCCGCAATAATCTCCGTTAATACAAGCTGCCTTTTCTTCTGGGTATTCCATACTTCACACATCACCCTTCTCTGGATAAGATTAACGAAAGAAATCCACATGCCTGTAAAGTAGCTAGAGCATACATCATCCAATAGATGATCCAGCGAAACGAAAATCCTACGATAGATAGTGCAGGCTTTTTTATATGAAATGGCTTATTCATAAGGAATTCCTGCGAATATGCAGGAGTTTTATTTTTCTAATCAGTATATTGTACCGATTGGTAATTTATGATGTGTGTAATATAACTTTCTCTAATATGTTTTGTCAAGAAGTGAGTTGCGTTTTATGAGATACAGATTATCTGAAAAATTCGGAATGTACTCGATATTACTGGGTTCGATATAAGAACCTTGATTTGACAGCAAGTGCATTAAAGAATAAAATCATATCATACTGAATGGTATGAAAGGGGGTGTTACCATGGTTCGGCAGAAGGAATTTGATGTGGAAAAAGCATTGGACGACGCGATGCAGCTATTTTGGGAGAAAGGCTTCGAAGCTACCTCATTATCCGATTTAACTTCGAAAATGGGCATCCAACGGCCAAGCATATATGCAACCTTTGGAGACAAGAAAGAGCTATTTGAAGCTGCGCTGCGGAAATATTCAGCGTCCCACGCCTCCAAAATTCGGACAAAGCTTCAGCATAGTTCATCAGTAAAAGCAGGGTTTCGTACTTTTTTTGAGGATATTGTGGAAGAGCAATACTCGGAAAGCTGCAATCGAGGTTGCTTTTGCATCAATACGATGGTTGAGCTTGCGCCTCATGATGAGAAATTTGAAATTCTTACGAGGGAACATCAGATGTATCTCGCGGCAATTTTTGAAGAAACGATCGAACGGGGATTGCGATCAGGCGAGCTTAAAACCGACATGAATGCAAAAGCATTGGCGCAAACACTGGTTGTGTCGTTAATCGGACTTACGGTGATGATGAAATCTCGCCCTGAGCGTTCATTTGTCGAGCACTCCATAGAGGTCATACTTACGCTGCTTGAATAAAAATTAGCATAGAGCAGCGTTTCTCAAGACGCTGTACAATGAATGCATCCCGGGATCAAAAAAGGTGCCGATGGTACACGGCACAACTTGATCCCTTTGGCTGCCAAATCCTAATCGGGAGCTTACAAATGCAGCGTAAATACGGCTGCGCATTCGGGAACATGCGTCAATTGTTCACGCGCGACCTTGTCGGCAATGGAGTCCCCAAAGAAAAATCGCGTGAGCCGTTCAGCTTGTTTACGGTTGTCAAACCGGTAATCGGTTCGTATCCATGTACAGGTAAAACCGTATTGCCGTTCAAGCAGCCCGAAATATGGCTTTAAAAAGTCCGGCGGATTCGGGGTTTCCGATCCTGTGCCGCCGTTTTCAAAAAGAATCGCCGTACCTCCGGGCCGAAGAATGCGCCTGATCTCGCCAATGACTTGACCGATATTGGCTTCCCAGCCTTCGACGTCGTCGCTGCCTAAATAGCAGACGCTCCATCCCGATACGATCAGATCGGCGCTTCGGTCTTCCGCCGGCAGGCTTCTATGATCGGCGACCCGGATGCTCCAGTTGCGGCAGCCTGCCTGCTCAAGCCTGCTTGCGGCTATGTGCAGCATCGCCTCAGACGCATCCAGCGCCAGGACGGATTTGGCCATCGGAGCCAGCGTGCACGCGAGTCTGCCGGTGCCTGCGCCAATGTCGACAATATCAAGCCCGACCGGCGATTTAATCGCTTCAATCACTTGAAGCAGGCTGGGCTGGTGCGAGATGAGCAGCTCATACTGCTCGGCCTTGCTTGCATAAATTTCCGAATGATTCGGCATGAAAAAATTCCCCCTCACAACTTGATTGCCCTTTTACAATAAGGCATGACGTTAGGTGAAGGTCAACAGTTTCAGTTTAACGGATCGGAACCGCGTACACGATGTGAAGCAGCTCGTTGATTTGCCGGTGCTTCGTAATATAGCCGTTATCTTCAAACCATTGCAGCAGCGACGGACAGACGGAATAATATTTGTTCTGTACGGCATCCGCAAGCCCGGTATGCCCCTGCTCGTTTAATGATGTCAAATAAGCATCCCGATGGCTGGCGTTTTCGAACATCAAATCGGCGATACAAATGGTTCCATGGGGCTTTAACACTCTGCGCATTTCGCCGAGCGCCAGCTGCTTTTGTTCGTCGGTGATATGATGCAAGGCGAACGTGGTCACGATAAAATCGAACTGCCCGTCCATATACGGAATCGCCAGAAAATTGCCGCGTTTCACCTCCAGTCCGGCGTATTTGCGGCTGGCCTGCTTTAGCATTTCCATCGATTGGTCGACTGCGGCCATACGAATTCCTTGCAGCAGAAATTTTCCGGCCAAATTGCCGGTCCCGGTGCCAATGTCCAAACCCCGTTCTCCCGCCTTCGGCGCCACCCACTGAACGACCTGTCTCAACGCTTGATCGTAGTCCTTGTATTCGTTGGCGTCATTCAATATTCGTTCATCGTGGGTGAGCGCCTGATGGTCGAAATTCCATTTGTCCGTCCAATTTGTCCGCAATTCCCTTAATTTTTTTGAACCGTCCGCAAGCACGAAAATATCATCGAGCGGGAGCGAGGCCCGCTTCCTTACAAGCTCGATCATCCGGTCGGTCGTTTCAATGATCTGTTTCAGCTCCAGCCATTGGGAAAACATGACGGAGCGCTGCATTTCCAAATAATACAGCAGCTCTTCCTGATCGATGTTTTCAGCTTGAGCCAGCGCTTTCTTTATATCCTCGATCGTCATTCCGGCTTCCCGCAGCGATATAACGGTTTGCAATCTCCAGATTTCTTTTTCTGAAAACGATCTGTACTGGTTGCCGACCTGTTTCGCGGGAGCGATCAGTCCTTTTTCCTCGTAAAAGCGGATGGCTCTCGGAGAAATATTCAATTTGGCTGCGGCATCCTTAATTTTCATGCGATATGCAGCTCCCTTCACTATGGAAAACATTAACCTTACGTAAAAGTTTTGAGGTCAAACTTAACAATCGATTGCGCTTCGACAGAGATAAACCAGACTGCCGCGATGGCCGGCAGCCTGTTTCGTAAAGTCAGGCAGAGAGACTTTCTTTGCAGTTGTGCACAGCATGCCTTTATGATAGCCATAAGCGGCCTCCAGGGCAATACCGGTCAGGAACAATCAATCCGCTCATCCCGGCGTTGAAAGGTGAAGATGAACGTGCCTGAAAAAGCGGCGCAGCCCGTATTTATGGATGAAACAAGGCTTCAAACATCGTTCTGCCTTTCTTCACCAACCACGCCTCGAAACTCATCAGATGAGGATGAAGCTTGCGCAGCGCGGCAAAATCGACTTCGTAGCCGTCTCCGTTCAACCATTCGTACAGCCTGGCTAACGTTTCGTTTTGCTGACGAACGGTTTCTATCGGAATATGTGTGTAGCGGATCGGACGATTCAAAGAACGCGAGATCGCCACTGCCAGTTCAGCAGGCGTCAAGGCATCACCGGCGATTTCGATCGTTTTCCCGACAAAATGGCCAGGATCGTTAAAAGCAAGCATAACGAACGTTCCGATATCGTCCACGGCGATCAGCTTCATCGGAACATCCGGTTTTGTCGCTTCCGCCAACACCCCGTTCCGTATGCCGAAAAACGGGTTCGCGTAGCTTTCCATAAATCCCGACGGACGCAAAATCGTCGCCTGAACATCGACCGACCGGATATACCGCTCGATCTCCCATTTCGCCAAATACCGGAAGCGTGACTGCTGCTCCGCACCGTTGACCGATGAATAGACGAGATGCCGAACGCCGGCACTGCGCGCCGCATCAACGACATTTATACCTAGCCGGATTTCTTCGGCCGTAGAAGCGTCGCTTGGCTGCCATTCGGGAGGCTGAACGCTAAAGACCCCGTATACGCCTTGCATAGCAGCGTCCAAAGCCGCGCGTTCCCCCATATCACCCTGAACAAGCTGTGCACCGGCTTGTGCCAGCGCTTGAGCGGCCTTGCTCGCAGGGTTGCGGGTAAGGGCGCGTACCGGCCAGCCATTCGCCAGTAAATGCGTTGTAACGGAGCCGCCTTGCTGGCCGGTAGCTCCCAATACTAAAACCGTTCCGGATACAGACATCATGTGGTTCCTCCTTATTGCGATTTGGAAGTCCGGTGAAAAAGCCGCTGTACAGGCGGATCATTCAATCGAATCGCTGCTTGCGTGCTGGCGCTTCTCCGGAACAATTCCGCTTTCACCGCCGGTTGTTCACTGGACTTTCAGGGCTGTTTCCAGCAGCTGCTCGCATCATGTATACGCCCTATTGAAATATTAGCTTAAATGCTATATTTTCATAAGGAGACACTTTATTTAGCTGTACTTACGAATAATAAGCGCGATGTCAGGAGTGATCGATTGAACGGGAATGAAGAGCAGCGATGTCTCGCCGCAGTCAACGAAGCGCTGCAGGTGATTGGCAGCAAATGGGCGTTTCACGTCATTGCCCAATTGTATTACAGATCCCAACGTTTTAATCAACTGCGCAGAAGCCTAGGGAATATTAGCATCAAGTCGCTGACGGATATTTTACGGCAGTTGGAACAGCATCAAATCGTTCACCGCCAAGTATTCCCGACCATCCCTGTCAGCGTCGAATATTCTTTAACGGAAAAAGGGAAGGAATACCGGTCAGTGCTTCTGCAGATGCGCGAGTGGGGAGAAAAGTGGAACGGAGATCCGAATAAATAAAAGCCAGTCATTCTTATGCAGAATGGGCTGGCTTTCTTGTTGTTTAGGAATTTATGCGCAGCATGTTTCCGTGCATAATCGGGGGCTCCCCCAAAAGTAAGGTCAAGAGTTGCAAGCACTCTTGACGAAACCCGGTGGACGCGGGTTAGCGGAATTCGCTTCAGGGCTTCACTTCACTTTTAGGGAACTTTGTTCTTAGACGGTTATTCTTCATTTTGCGCGTCAAGCTGCTCAATATTCAAAACGATAGGGCAATGATCGCTGCCCATCACATCGCAGTCAATTCCGGCGCCGAGCAAAGAGGGGGCCAGTCTTGCGGAAACAAGAAAATAATCGATCCGCCATCCTACGTTCCGCTCCCGTACCTTGGGCATATAAGACCACCATGTATAAGCGCCTTCTTTATCAGGATAAAAATGTCTATAACTGTCGATAAAGCCGGATTCCAGCAGCTTCGTCATTTTGTCCCGTTCTTCCATTGTAAAGCCGGAGTTGTTGCGGTTCGACTTCGGGTTTTTCAAGTCGATTTCGTGATGGGCGACATTCAAATCGCCGCAGGCAATGACCGGCTTCCGGGCATCCAACTGCTGCATATAATTTTTGAACCGATCCTCCCACGCTAATCTGAAGTCGAGCCGGGACAAGTCGCGTCTTGCATTCGGCGTATATACATTGACAAGGTAAAAGCTATCGAATTCCAAAGTGAGGATCCGTCCCTCGGGCTCGTGCTCCTCATCTAAGCCGTAACGGACGGAAAGCGGCTTTATTTTAGTAAAAACGGCGGTTCCCGAGTATCCTTTCTTTATCGCATGATTCCAATACTGCGTATAGGCCTCGTCTTGCTCCAGACAAATTTGACCTTCCTGAAGCTTCGTTTCCTGAATGCAGAAAATATCCGCCTCTGTCTGCAAAAAATAGTTGTTAAATCCTTTGTTCACGCATGCTCTTAATCCATTGACATTCCAGGATACCAGCTTCATCGCACAATTCCCCTTAATGTGTATCGACATTTTCTGCTCCAGTGTACCATGAATATCGGATTTCGAACATCTCCGGCCAATGGTTTTGCGCAGGCCGATTTCGGCATTCACATATCCGGCTGTATCTCCGCTCGCGGAAAACGCATCGCAATCGTGCTGATGCATGCGTAATTTGGCCACATCATGATCGGTCCGTCTTTATGCGGACAGTTTCGCGGCTTCCTGCTCCAGCGCATTCGAACCTCGAGCGTGTATATCTGCCATCGGCTCGGCGCTTTTTTTCTACGGAGCAAGATGTTAAGATTAAAGCGGACTTCATATATGAAATGAATAATCGGCGGAGGGCCGTCATTTGTATACACATAAGTTGAAACAAAATAAGAAAACCTCTATCGAGGCCATTCCAAGATGAGCGACCGCGATTTACATGTAGGTTTTCTTGAAACATAAGAATTGTTCAGCTTCGCTGAAAACTTATGAATTCTTATGTTATAAGAAAGGAGATCGCCGTGAGCTTTCAATTGACGGAACGGGTCATTAAGCTGCTGTGCGGCTCAATCTCTTTTGAAAGAGGAGAAGCGTATTACGCCGCGGGTAAAGTGACCTTCACGAATTACGATCCCCGGGCTTCCCTATACGAGGCCGAGGTGTCAGGCAGCAGCGATTATCGGGTTATCGTCGAAATCGACGGCAACGGGGATGTGGATGCCGAATGCGAATGCTCGGCATTTTATTCGTATGAGCACTATTGCAAGCATATTGCCGCCGTATTGTTGAGCATCCATGGAATCGAGCATAACGGCAGATCGCCGGTCCGCTCCTATGCCTCCAAACTGCGGCTGGAGCAGCCGGGAGGCGGCATCCGCAACGGTTCCGGACGCAGGGAGGCACGCCTTGCCGTTTCCCCGGGCAGAGCTTCATCGGCTTTGGCGGATGCGGCGGGAGATGACCGGCTAACGCAAAGCATGATGGGCCTGTTCAGCGGCAAGCCGCCGCGCGCGACCGGCGCCGGAACGTTTTTTGATACCAGAACGGCGTTGGACGTGGAGTTTATATGCAAGCCATATGCATACAAATTCGGAAACTACTTGTTCGGAATCGAGCTGAAGATTGGACCGGGGAAGCTGTATATCGTCCAAAAAATAAAACAATTTCTTGACCGTGTCGACCGGCGGGAAACGTATTCGTTTTCCAAGCATTTTATATACGATCCGGAGCTTCACAGCTTCCGGCAGGAAGACGATGCCGTCATCCGGCAGCTGATTCGGCTTTGTCGGCAGGAGCAAATTTATAAGGAACTTGCGACCCCAAGCTACCTGCATGCGGCGGGCGGAGGCGACAGGCTGCTGTTGGTGCCGCCGGCTGCGTGGGAAACTGCCGCGGCTCTGCTGGCCAAAGCTTCGGCGGTGAAGCTGGAGCATAACGGCAATGTCTATGAAGGCATCGAGACAGCCGACGGACCGGTTCCGCTTCATTTCGGATTCGACCAGGCGCCGACGGCAGAGCCGGCGGAAGGTTATCAGCTTGACGTTCAAGGGCTTGAACGGATTACGGTTCTTGAATCGTACGGACTCGTTCTGTCTGAAGGCAAGCTGTTGAAGCTGCCGCCCGAATCGTGCAGCCGCCTTGCCGAGCTGAAGCGAATGTTCGAAGCGTCCCGCATGGAACGAATCCGGATACGGCCGGAGCAGATGGAGCCATTTATGGAGAAGGTGATCCCCGGATTGATGAAGCTGGGCAGCGTCCGGATTGCTCCGTCGGTGTCCGACCGTATCGTTCATGCTCCGCTCAAGGCGAGATTGTATCTGGACCGTGTAAAGGACAGGCTGCTTGCCGGCCTGGAATTTCAATACGGCGATATCGCCTTCAATCCGTTGGAAGGAAGCGGCCATAAGCGCGGGAGCGACCGTATCCTGATGCGGGACGGGGAACAGGAGCGGCAAATTATGGAGCTGATGGACTGCGGCTTGTTTGCCAAAACCGAAGGCGGGTATTTTCTGGAGGAAGAAGAAGCGGAATATGAATTTTTGTATCATATCGTCCCTCAGCTGGAAAAGCTGGCGGATGTATACGCCACCTCGGCGGTTAAAGCCAGGCTGTTTACGAAGCATGCTCCGCCGAAAATATCGGTGGATGTATACGGGCGCACGGAGTGGCTGGAGTTTCAGTTCGATATGGAGGGCATTCCCGAATCGGAAATACGCGAGCTGCTGAAGACGCTGGAGGAGAAACGCAAATATTACAGGCTGCCTGACGGCGCGCTGCTGCCGCTGGAAAGCGAGGCGTTTCAGGAAATTATCCGCTTCATGAACGAGGTCGGCGTCCGTCAGGCGGATTTCAATGAAACCGGATTTCGTCTGCCGGTCGTTCGCGGACTGCATCTGATCGATGCGCAGCGGCAGGGCGATGCCGTCAAGCTGGGCAAAGCGTTCCGCCGGCTGCTGGATCACGTACGGAATCCGGATCACCTGGATTTTCCCGTACCCGATAGCCTTGATCCGGTGCTGCGCGACTATCAGAAATATGGGTTCCAGTGGTTGAAGACGCTCGCGCATTACGGGTTCGGCGGCATTTTGGCGGACGATATGGGACTGGGCAAGACGGTGCAGAGCATCGCTCTGCTCGTCTCGGTGCTGCCCGAGATTCGCAGCGGCGGGCAGCCCGCGCTGATCGTCGCCCCGGCCTCGCTCCTGTACAATTGGTACAACGAGCTGAACAAGTTTGCCCCGGACATTCGCGCGGCCATTGCGGACGGCGACAAGAAGGAGCGCGGCGGCATCTTGAAAAGCAGGTCGCAGATTGACGTCATCATTACCTCGTACCCGCTGCTGCGCAAAGATTTGGAAATGTACGCAGGGCGGCCGTTTCATACGCTTATTCTCGATGAGGCGCAGGCGTTCAAAAATTATGCGACCCAGACGGCGCAGGCGGTGAGGCTGCTGCAGGCGCGCAACCGGTTTGCGCTGACAGGCACTCCTGTTGAAAACACGCTGGAGGAGCTGTGGTCCATATTCGACGCCGTGTTTCCCGGTCTGTTTCCGGGCAGGAAGGCGTTCAACGAGCTGTCCCGGGAAACGGTGGCCAGACGGGTACGGCCGTTTATATTGCGGCGGTTGAAAACGGACGTGCTGAAGGAGCTGCCGGAGAAGATCGAATCGCTGCAAGCGTCCGAGCTGTTCCCGGAACAAAAAAAGCTGTACGCCGCTTATTTGGCCAAGCTGCGGCACGAAACGCTGAAGCATTTGAACGAGAGCAATTTTCAGAAAAACCGGATCAAAATATTGGCCGGTTTGACACGGCTTCGCCAGCTGTGCTGTCATCCCGCTTTGTTCGTCGAAGGCTATGCCGGCGGATCGGCTAAAATGGAGCAGCTGCTGGAAATTGTGGATGAATGCCGAAGCGCGGGAAAACGAATGCTGATCTTTTCCCAGTTTACGGAAATGCTTTCCTTAATCGGCCGGGAGCTGGGCGTACGGGAAGCGCCGTATTTTTATTTGGACGGGCAAACCGCCGCTTCCGAGCGGGTCGAGCTGTGCGACAGATTTAACCGCGGCGAACGCGATTTGTTCCTCATATCGCTCAAGGCGGGTGGAACGGGGTTGAACCTGACCGGGGCGGATACGGTGCTCCTGTACGACTTGTGGTGGAATCCGGCCGTTGAACAGCAGGCCGCCGACCGTGCGCACCGCATCGGACAAAAGAACGTGGTGCAAGTCATACGTCTCGTCGCTCGAGGAACGGTCGAGGACAAAATGTACGAGCTGCAGCAAAAAAAGAAAAACTTGATCGATGAAGTCATTCAGCCGGGTCAGGAATCGGTATCCGCTTTGACGGAGCAGGAAATCAAGGACATCCTGATGATCGGCTGAAATGCCGGCGGCGGGACTCATGTTATGCTAAACAGCTTGCCGGACCCGTTCTGAAGTGCAGGACTCGTTCCGATGACGACGGTGGCATCCAGTTCATAGGAACTGACGACCTGCGGGATCAATCCGCTGAGAGCGAAAATTTCGACAGACTGAGGCGCCTGCCGCTCGCTGGTTTCAACCAGCAGGCGGCCTCCCGGTGCCAGCCAGAGCGGCGCCGCGGCCGCCACCCGCCGCAGGACGTCGAGCCCGTCCGAGCCACCGTCAAGCGCTACCTGCGCCTCATGTATGCGGGCCTCCGGGGGGAGCAGCCCGATCGCTTCAGTCGGTACGTAAGGCACGTTGGCGAGCAAAATGTCGACGCGGCCCCGCAGGTTGACGGGCAGCGGCTCGTAAAGGTCGCCTTCATACACGTGTCCGCCGGCGGCAGCGACGTTGCGACGGGTGCACCGCACCGCAGCGGGATCGATATCGGCGGCGTACAGCTCGATTCGTTCCACGGCAGCGGCCAGCGCGGCGCCCAATGCGCCCGAGCCGCAGCACAGGTCCACCACGACGGCTCCTGACCGGGCGAGGTCGGCGGCCTGGCGGACAAGAAACTCGGTGCGTCGGCGAGGGACGAAGACTCCCGGGTCCACCGCTATCCGCAGACCGCAGAACTCCGCCCAGCCGACGATGTGCTCAAGGGGCAGTCCAGCGGCCCGCCGGTCCACCATGGTGGCGAGGTCGTCCGGCGTTCGTGCCGCTGAAATGAGCAGCCGGGTCTCATCTTCGGCAAATACACAACCGGCGGCCCGCAGCCTGGCTGCAATATCCATAGTATTGATGTTCCCGAAGTTCAAGGATGCTTTCTTTAAGTCCATAATTCCCCTCATTTCGGCATGTAGGATCGTTTCGCTTCGTATATGACTCATTTTATCCCTATTGTCTGTTACAGGACAGGTATAAATTCGTTATAAGGAACTGTCTGTGGGGACAGATTAGCCGTCTCCATCAGTCCTGCCTAGTATTTTCAATATATATATGGCAGTAGATGACATATTTCCATGTGTATGATGAAAATGACAAATGTCTTGGAAGGAGATGGCGGGAATTGAAGAGGACGCTGGAGGGGAAAGTCGCGCTGGTTACCGGAGGAAGCCGTGGAGCGGGCCGAGGCATAGCCGTAGAGCTTGGAAAAGCCGGGGCCAAAGTTTACGTATCCGGGAGAAGTCTGCGAGGGGCTGCGACCCGAGATTATCCGGGGAGCGTTGACGAAACAGCCGAGGAGATTTTCGCGGCGGGAGGAACGGCCTATGCATGCCGCTGCGACCATACAAACGATGAGGAAACAAAAGCGCTTATCGAGAAAATTCGACATGAGCAAGGGCGGCTCGACATTCTTGTGAATAATGTTTGGGGCGGGCATGACCTGGGGGTGGATGTACAGCCTCGGCCTTTCTGGGAATATCCGCTGAAGATGTGGGAAACGATGTTTCAAGGCGGCGTGCGGGCGCAATTGGCGACCAATTATTACGCGATTCCGCTTATGTTGGAGAACGATAGCGGGCTCATTGTTCATACGACCTTTTGGGATGAGGATAAGTATTTGTCCTCCTTCTATTACGATCTTGCCAAGAACTCTCTCAATCGAATGGCTTTCGGATTGGCTCAAGATCTGAGGGACACAGGAATCACGGTAGTTGCGGTATCTCCGGGGTGGATGAGAACGGAGCTGGTATTGGCGAGCTTCCGTACGGACGAAGACCATTGGCGCGAAGTAGAAGCTCTGAATCGTACCGAATCGCCGTATTATGTTGGGCGGGCCGTGTGTGCGCTGGCAAATGACGGTCGTATCGGTCATAAAAACGGACAAGTGATGCAAGTTGGCGAGCTTGCCAAAGAATACGGATTTACGGATATCGACGGGCGGTTGATCCCTCCGTTCCGAATTTAATCCGATTGGTTTCCGCTTTGAGCGTGACGAAGACAATAAAACATATGTTGAAGCTATGGCCGTTTGTCGGTAATTTACCGAGGAACGGTCGTTTGCGTTTGCAGCGCCCCTTCGAAATTCCGACAAACATCCCCCGAGCACACAATTAAAAAAACAAACAAATTCGTAAAATCGTCTCCTGTCCATTTGAAAGCGCTTTTGTTAATTTAATAACCACAAGCTGTTTCTGAGGTGAGAGGAGGTTGTGCCATGTCCAATGCGACAACGTATGAGGAATCCAAACCAACCCATAAAACGATGAGCAATAAAGTTTCGATATGGAGGAGGGACAAAAGCGAAACGAATCTATCAGGATACATTTTCATCTCCCCCTGGTTGCTCGGATTTTTGCTGCTGACGGTATGGCCGATTGCACAGTCTTTTTATTTATCATTCACAGAGTACTCGCTGCTGAATGATCCCGTTTGGATAGGTACGGACAATTACTCCAATATTTTGTTCAAAGACAAGCTGTTCCGCACTTCATTGGGGGTTACGTTCACCTTTGTGGTCGTAGCCGTTCCTTTAAAACTGTTCTTCTCCTTAATGGTCGCCATGCTGCTCAACAAAAACTTGAAAGGCATGAATTTGTACCGTACAGCCATTTATTTTCCTTCCTTGATCGGAGGCAGTATCGCCGTATCCGTACTTTGGCGCAATATGTTCAGCCTCGACGGCTATGTTAATAATGTGCTCAGTTGGTTCGGCATTCAAGGAGTAGGCTGGATTTCGAACCCGGATACGTCGCTCGGCACGCTCATTCTATTAAGCACGTGGCAGTTTGGCTCGACGATGGTCATATTTCTGGCCGGGTTGAAACAAATCCCTTCGGAATTGTACGATTCCTCTGCCGTCGACGGCGCCGGTAAATTGAACCAATTTTTTAACATCACATTGCCGATGCTGTCACCCGTCATGTTTTTTAATCTGGTTCTTGGAATCATCGGAACGTTTCAAATGTTCACCTCAGCATTCATTATTACAAAAGGCGGCCCCGTTAACTCGACGTATACGTACGCGTTGTTCCTTTTTGAAAAGGCATTCAAGCATTATCAAATGGGCTATGCCTCGGCGCTTGCCTGGATTTTGCTGTTGATCATTGCGGTGCTGACGGGCATTAACTTTCTGGTATCGAAATACTGGGTGTTCTACGAGTCCGAAGGGGGGAAAACGAAATGAGCGCATTCCGCCTGAAGGGAAATACGGTGGCGAACCACATCTTTCTAATCGCTATCTCATTGCTTATGCTGTATCCGGTTTTTTGGTGGGTGGGCGCCTCCCTCAAGAAAACGGAGGAAATGAAGCTTGCGACCATTTGGCCGCAAACGCCCATGTGGGAAAATTATGTAAAAGGATGGAATTTCTCAACCGAATTTACGTTTACGCATTTTTTTGCCAATACGCTCACGATGGAGCTGTGGAACGTGGTAGGCGGGGTTTTGACAAGCGCTGTCGTGGCCTATGGCTTTGCCCGGCTTCACTTTAAGCTTCGGGCTTTCTGGTTTTCCATCTTACTGCTGACGTTGATGCTTCCCGGCCAAGTAACGGTCATTCCGCAATACATTATGTACAATCATTTTGGATTGGTTGACAGCTACATTCCGTTGATTCTTCCGCATTTTTTCGGTGGCGGCGCTTTCTTCATCTTTTTGCTGGTTCAATTCATCCGGGGAATCCCGAGGGATTTGGATGAAGCGGCGAAAATGGACGGGGCTTCCGTTTACAGCATTTTCAGCAAAGTGATTTTCCCATTGTTGAAGCCCTCCTTGGTCACGGTTGCCATCTTCACCTTCATTTGGAGCTGGGATGACTTCTTCGGCCAAGTGCTATATTTAAGCTCCGTCGAAAAATATACCGTCGGGTTGGCGCTGCGGATGTTCATCGATCAGTTTGAAATTCAATGGGGGCAGCTGCTGGCCATGTCGCTGCTTTCGATTGTTCCCTCCGTCATCGTCTTTTTTCTGGCCCAGAAGCATTTCGTCGAAGGAATTTCGACCACCGGTTTGAAAGGCTAACGCTCCGGCAAGGAAGCAATTAAATCAAAAGGGGGATTGGAAGTATGAATCGTTATCGGACTTGGGGCACAGGGGTATCTTTAGGATTGGCTGTATTGTTGACGGCTACCGCATGCAGCGGCGGAAGTCAGGGCACATCGGTCAAACCGGATTCAGGCAAAAGCGGCGACGGAAGCGCGAATCTCAAAATCATGTGGTGGGGTCCCGATACAAGGCACAAAGCGACTTTGGCTGCCCTCGATATTTATACGAAGCAGAAGCCAAACATCAAATTTACGCCCGAATACCTTGCGTGGGACGGCTACTGGAGCAAATTGACGACATTGGCGGCTTCAAAATCAATGACGGACGTGTTGCAGATGGACGGCGCCTATATTCAGGATTACGCCAGCAGAGGCACATTGGAAGATTTGTCCGATATCGATTTGAAAGGAATTGTCGATCCGAAAATTATCGATAATTCCAAAATTAACGGCAAATTATACGGCATTCCGTTGGGGCATAACGGGCAAGGCATGGCTTATAACAAAACGGATCTGGAAGCGGCCGGCGTCAAGCTGCCTCCCAAAAACTGGACCTGGGAAGATTATTTCGCCTTTGCCAAAGAAGGAAGAGCGAAGCTGCCCAAAGGCAAGTACCCGATCGGCGATCCCTCCAACGTATGGGATAATTATCAGTACTACCAGACGGCTAAAGGGAAAGGGCCCATTATGATAGACGGCAAAAAGTTTAATTTGAATAAGGAACTGTGGTATGAGTACCAAAATATGTTTGCCCAATTCCGCAAAGACGGCACGGTACCGCCGCCGGATGTGACCAAAGCATTCGTGGATAACGATCCGAAGGGAGATTCCATGGCTTCAGGGACGGTCATGACGAAGGGGGTAACGGTAGCTTCCGTATCCGTGATGGAGCAGCTGCTGCCGGGCAAGATCGGGCTTGTGACCATTCCTACAGGACCTTCCGGCGGAGGTTGGGCTCAATCCACACTTTTCCTGAGCGTCAGCTCCACCTCGAAGTACAAGAAGGAAGCGAAGGAATTCATTCGCTGGTTCATTACGGATAAAGAAGCTGGGAAAGCGCTGGGAACCTCGCGCGGCATTCCGATCAATAACGAAATTTACAAGGAATTGGAGCCGAACCTTCAGCCTACGGATATTATTAGCAGAAAATTGCTGGATACGGTTATTGAGAAGGCGCTCCCTTTCTATCCGGCTCCTACGGGCTGGTCGGAATGGGTTCAAGCATATCAGGCCGAAATGGAAGCGGTTTGGTTCGGCAAAAAATCGCTCGATGACGCCTACAAAACGATCGAGACAATGGGCAAAGAGGTTGAAACCAAGCTTACGAATGCGAAGTAAGGTTCGGGGAAGCCGATAATCAGCCTTTGGAACGAGCAGGTTGTTGGGCCTCCTTCCGGGGGGCTCTATCATATTTTTCAAATTGAATGATGAGGTGATCTTGTTGAAATTAGCCGAAATGTTCTCCTCCCATCCGAATCAGCTTTGGCATCTTGCCAAGCAAATGGGCGTTAATTACGCGGTAGGCCCGCTGCCAAAGGAAGAAAACGGATTAAAGCCGTGGGATTTCGTCAATCTGATGCATATGAAAAAACGGTTCAACGACTCCGGACTCGAGCTGGCCGTTATCGAATCGCGCCCGCCGGCGAACAAAATCAAATTGGGCTTGCCCGGCAGGGACGAAGAAATCGCGGTCATTCAAGAGCTGATCCGCAATATGGGGAAGGTGGGCATTCCCGTCTGGTGTTATGATTTCATGGCGGAGTTCAACTGGTTCCGCACGTCCACCACAACCCGTACCCGCGGGGGAGCTCTTGTGTCTAGCTATGATCATTCCTTGATGAAGGACGCGCCATTTACGGAAAATGCGCCCATCAGCGAGGATCAGCTATGGGAAAACCTGAAATATTATTTGGAGGCGATCGTGCCTGTCGCCGAGGAATCTAAGGTCAAGCTCGCGCTGCACCCTGACGATCCGCCGATATCGCCGATTCGCGGCGTATCCCGCATTTTGACAAGCGCAAGCGCTTTACAGCGGGCTATCGATCTCGTGCCGAGCGAATACAGCGGTATTACGCTTTGTCAAGGTACCCTCGCGACAGCAGGCGACCATATTCCCACAGTCATTCGCAGCTTTGCGGAGCAAGGCAAACTGTTCTTCGTTCATTTCCGCGATGTGCGGGGAACTGCCGAGAAATTCGAGGAAACATTCCATGACGACGGTAAAACGAATATGCTGGAAGCGATGAGGACGTACTTTGAAGTAGGGTACACAGGGCCTGCGAGGCCTGACCATGTCCCTACGATGGCAGGGGAAGACAATGCCCATCCGGGCTACGAGCTGCTGGGGCGGCTGTTCGGTGTAGGTTATATCAAAGGACTGATGGAAGCCGCCGGAAGCTGAGCGCGTCAGCCGGTTGCGGAACGACCATTTCGGGCTGTGCCGATTGTATAACATCGGCCGGAACGTTTCGCGTCAGAGCAATGGGAAGCGATTGACGTGACAGCGCGGCCCAAAAGCTTACGCTTCGCATGCCACCGTTCTTCAAGATTGCCGCCTATCCGGCGGCTCTTGCTGTTTTAATTGCTCCGAACAATTTTGACAAACGCGTCCGTTCCTGAGGACGGCAAAGGCGCATACCTTGTCCGAGGCGGAAAGAAGGTGCTGTTATGGAAGATTCTTTGGAAATACGACAGATGAAGAACAGTGACACACAAGTGATTGCAAACACATTGGAATTATATTATATGGGGAAATCCGAAAATTACATCGCAAGATGCTTTGAAGAAAATCAAGCCGGTGCGAGACTGACTCTCATAGCATCCTGTAACGGAAAGTTTGCCGGTTGGCTGCATCTGCTGACCACTTCAAGCTATCCATTTTTTGCGGATATGAAAATCCCCGAAATCAATAACTTTGAAGTGATTCCTCCATTACGGCGCCGGGGGATAGGCAATGCTTTGATGGAGGCCGTTGAGCAGAAGGCAAAGGAAACGCATGGGAAAGTCGGCATTGGCGTCGGGCTGATCATGAGCTATGGAAGCGCGCAGCGAATGTATGCCAGGAGAGGCTATATTCCTGACGGCAAGGGGATCATGTACGATAACCAACCTGTCGAGCCGGGGCAAACGGTTCAAGCGGATCATAACCTGGCGTTATTTTGGGTTAAGCAACTATTGAAATAAATGAGGGCGGTGAAGCTGTGAAAGTTTTGTTTATTGGCGGTACCGGCATTATCAGTACAGCTGTATCCAAGCTGGCAGTGGATAGAGGAATCGAGCTGTACGTATTCAACAGGGGGCATAATCAAGAGCACGTCCCGGAAGGCGCCAAAGTTATTACAGGCGATATCCGGAACAAGGCTTCGGCAGATGAAGCGCTGGGAGTTACCGCTTTTGACGTTGTGGTGAATTGGATCGCCTACACAGAGGCGGATGTACGTCGGGATATCGAGCTGTTTGAAGGGCGAACGGAGCAGTATATATTCATCAGCTCTGCTTCAGCCTACCAGAAGCCGCCGCTGCATTATTTGATCACGGAGTCGACGCCGCTGGCCAACCCTTACTGGTCGTATTCCCGCAATAAAATAGCGTGCGAGGAAGCGCTGCTCGAACGGTATCGCACATCCGGGTTTCCGGTAACCATTGTCCGCCCTTCCTTAACGTACGGGTACACAATGATTCCCGCAGCGCTGAACAGCTGGAGCAAACCATGGTCAATCGTAGACCGCATGCGTAAAGGAAAGCCGATTATCGTTCATGGGGATGGCACCTCACTCTGGACGATGACCCACAATACGGATTTCGCCAAAGGCTTCGTAGGGCTGTTAGGGAATCCGCAAGCGATCGGCCATGCTTTCCATATTACTTCGGATGAAGTTTTAAGCTGGAATCAAATTTATAACTCGATCGGGAAAGCGGCTGGCGTGGAGCCCCGGTTGATTCATATAGCGAGCGATTTTATTACGTCCGTTTCACCGGATGAAGTCGGTAACCTGCATGGGGATAAGGCGGCGAGCGCTGTATTTGATAATACTAAAATTAAACGCTTCGTACCCGATTTCGCAGCTACGGTTCCCTTCGCCATGGGCGTGCGGCAATCGGTGGAATGGTTCGAGGCGCATCCGGAGAGATGTCTTGTCGATTCGGAGTGGAATCATCAGATGGATCACATTATAGCATCTTACAGCAGCCGGTAGCGGATCAGTGGAGACTGTCGATTAATTGTGGGGAACAGACTTTCTCCAAGCCCTTATCCGCTTTTAATCGACTGTCTCAGAGTACGGCGCATGCTCCAGGGCTGTTCTGCTCGCCCCCGTCATCATTCCGGTCATTGTTTTATACCCCTTCCGTTAAGCTTGCGGCAGCTTGAACTTGAAAATCCAAGTTCCGGGCTGGCGCATTTTTAAAGATTTGAGACAGGCATCGGAAGCTTTGCATAACGCTTCTTTTTTTCTGTAGGGCAAGATGATATTATAATGCGGTAACAATACAATCGCATCGCATCTACTTTGAAGGAGCGGTAGTCATGGAAACGAGATTTGTGAAAGAATCGAGATGCTATAAAACATCCAGAGTTTTTCCTACGGATGTCAATAACCACAACACGCTGTTCGGCGGAAAATTAATGGCTTATATCGACGATATCGCCTCGATTGCGGCATCCAAACACAGCCGGTCCTTCGTCGTGACGGCATCGACAGATTCCGTCGACTTTTTGCTGCCGATTCAGATGACGGATTCCGTCTGCCTGGAATCATTCGTTACATGGACAGGGAGAAGCTCGATGGAAGTATTCGTCAAGGTTATTACCGAAGATTTGCAAAATGGCGAGAGAGCTATCGCCGCTACCGCTTTTTTGACGTTCGTCGCTCTGGACGAGCATAAGAAGCCGCTTCCCGTACCGCGGGTCGTGCCCGAGACGGAGGAAGAGAAGCGGCTCCACGAAACGGCGTTGAGACGGGCGGAAATGCGGCGGCACCGGCGGGAGGAAAGCAAGGAATTCGCCGATTATTTAACGGTCAAATTTTCTTGGGAATAACGTTAAATTTCACACGATTTACGAATTGTCGGATTGTACGGCATCGGGAATTGGAATATACTATTTTTAACGAAATTACCTGATAATTCGATGCATATCACTTGCCAATAAATTGAAAATGCCAATGGCAGCGCTTGAATCTTGCGCAACTTGGGATAGATGTAAATCGAGTCATAGAGTCAAGCTGCAGCTGCGGCATGGTCCGGGAGGGCGGATGAAGATGAAAGAGCGCGTCCAGCGCCGTCAAGAAGCACCTGGCAAGTCCCATCAGGGGAGAGCCGCAGCGGGCGGTCCGCCGGCGTTCGCGTCGAATGTATCCCGCATGCAGAGCACGATCGGCAACCGTGCGGTAATGCAGCTGATGCGGAGCGAAGCGCCTCTTATCCAGCGTCTGCCCACTCGGCAGCAGGCGGAAGATGAAGCCGGAAAAGCCAAAGAGCATGTTAAAAATCCGCTGGCCAATACCTGGTTAGGCAAAAAACTGAAAGTAAAAGAAAACTTGAAAGAAAACAGTACGCGTTATCGTAAAGTTTTGGATAAATTGGATGTTTTCGATAATTATGTAAGCAGCACGGAGGTTGCCTCCGACTCCAATGCAATCCAGGCCCAGCTGGATCAAATTGTGCAATATTACGCGGATGTGGAGAAAGAAATCAGCCAATATGGAGCTGATAAAGAGGACGGCAAGCCCGATGAGAAGATTGAATATTTTCAGAAGGTGGCCGCGTCAATCCCAGCCGAAAGGGCGCAGGTCGTCGTAAAGGGCCATGAGCTGATGAATAATCCTCCGGCAAAAGGAATGAAGTGGAAAACCGCTACATCGATCACTCATGGCACGATGGTGCTGAACGATAAGATGTCGACCAACCAGACGGAAAAGGGCGGTATCAACAGCGTAAGCTTCTTCAAGCAGGGCCGCAGTGAAGGGGCGTTCAAGCAGGACAAGACAAGGATTTTAACGCCGGACGAGCTTGGCAAAGACGCTTCGGAGGATGAGAAAGAAGCTGCGGTTAAAGAAAGCGGTATTGCCGAAGATTTCGGAATCGATATGCAGGACGCCCGGCTCGCGAAGCGCAACGTTGCCATGTCGCGGCTTGACCAGATGCTCGGCGCCGGAGTCATCGCCAAGGCGGAGCTGGCTGTGTATCAATCGCCTGACGGCCAATCGGTGCAAGGATCGTTTATGGAAAAAGCGAAGGGCGGAGAAGCCGGCAAAATGGGCAAGTCCGGAAAAATAGCAAAGGGCGGTCAAGGGGGCGGCGGCAAAGTGGACGTCGACGACGCAAATCTCCAGCGCTGCTTATCCAGGCTGCAGTTGATCGATACGCTGGCAATGCAGGCGGACCGGCATCAAGGGAATTATTTTATCAATTACGATCAAAGCGGCAACGTATTGGGCGTTACCGGGATTGACAATGACATGTCGTTCGGTACCCGGACGGCAGTAGACAAGATGAGGCAGGAGTATCCGGGCCTGAGCAAATTCGTCGACCAGGAGCTTGCCGAACGGATATTGGCGTTAAAGCCCGAGGATTTGGAGCTGGCTATGCTCGATTTGCTGTCACCGGGCGAGATTAAAGCGCTTCTTACCCGACTGGAGAAGCTTCAGGCTCATTTGATGAAGCTGAAGAGCGATAATAAGCTGCTGACCCCGGCCCAGTGGGACCAGGCGACGGCGAAAGGCATGCTGAAGGAGTATCAGCCTGAGGAAGAGGGCGGCAGCTATTACGGCAAATTAAAGAATGATGTGGGATAATAATAGCCATGAGCTATTATGAGCTTGGCGGCAAAACAGGAGGGCGGGGAATCCCGTCCTCCTGTTTTGCGATTTCCGCAAGCTTCCCGGCCGCTTACGGCCGGGGACGGGTTCGGTTCGTCGGCAGCGCGACGAGCGGGTCATCAGGCCAGTAATGCTTGGGATAGCGACCTTTGAGGTCTTTTTTGACCTCAAAGTAGGCATCCCGCCAAAAGCTGGCCAAATCCCGCGTCACCTGCACGGGACGTTGGGCGGGCGATAGCAGGTGCAGCGTCAACGGGACTTTGCCGCCGGCGATGCGGGGCGTCTCCTGCAGGCCGAACATTTCCTGCAGCCTGACATGAATCGCCGGCGCCGCCGGGTTGCCGTAATCGACGGCAATCCGCGAGCCGCTCGGGACGGCGATATGCGTCGGCGCGACGGAGTCGAGCTCGCGGCGCTGATCCCAGGTGAGCAGCGATTCCAGCGCCTCGACGGTTTTCAGACGCTGAAGCTCCGCACGGCTTTTTATCCCGTAGACATGCGGCCCAAGCCAGTCGCCAAGCGCTGCCAGAAGCGCCTCGTCGGAAGCGTCCGGCCACTTCAGGTCGTGATGCCGCATGAAGCGGAGCCGTTCCAGGTATTGGTTTGCCGCCTTCGTCCAGGGCAGCAGCCCGAGCCCCTCCTCCGCGATGCCGGCGAGCAGCGCGGCAAGCGTCTCCTCCGCGCCCGGCGAAGCAAGCGGCGTTTCCTTCAGCACGAGCGCGCCGAGCCGGTGGCGGCTCCGTCCGCGCACGGCTTGGGCGGAGCGCTCCCAGACGATGCCGGATTCAACGGAAATCCGATCGCTGAAGTGGGCTTCAAGCTCCTGCAGGCTGACGGGAGCGGCCAGATCGATGCGGCTCTCCGGTCCGTGCCCGTCCAGATCGGCCGCAACCAAATAGGCCGCATCGCTGAGCGGCTGCTGCTGTGCGATATATGCGCCGCGCCCGCCGCTTAGCAGGAAGCGGCCCGACGACCGCCGCTGGCCGATCCGGTCGGGATATGCGAACGCCAGCAGCAGGCCGCAGTCATTCACGTCGTTCGGCTTGCCCTCTGCAAGCCCGAGCGCGCGCCGCCACTGGCGGGCTTCGGCGACGATGCGCCGGATGGCTGCCGCATCCGTCTGCGGCCCGGCAAGGCCGGCGGCGTTATCTGTGCCAATGCCGGGGCCGGAACCGGCGGCGTTCGCATCCGCCGCCATTGCGGCTCCGGCTTGGCGGCTGAGCCCGCCGATGGCCGGCAGCGCGGAGGCAGCGCCGTCCGGGCCGGCGTCATCGGCCGAGCTCCGGGCCGATGCGCGCCGGAGCGCCTCCAGACGCAGCCGCATGTCACAGTTGTGCGCGCCGTCGCCGCGCAAAATGTCGCGCTCGTTCAACAGCGCGGCCAGCTCGCAGGCGAGCGCGCCGAGGCCGAGCGGCACGGCTTGCAGCAGCATATGCGAGAGCCGCGGATGGACGCCGAGCTCGACCATCTGCCGGCCCTGCGGCGTGAGCGTGCCGTCTGCGGCGAGCGCGCCGAGCCGGCCCAGCAGCTCACGCGCCTGCGCATATGCGGCCGCGGGCGGCGGATCGAGCCACAGCAGCTCGTCCGGCGCCGCGCCCCACGCGGCAAGCTCGAGCGCCAGCGGCGCGAGATCCGCCTCCAGCAGCTCGGGCACGGTGCGGGGCGCGAGCTGCCTGTCGTCCTGCTCCGTCCACAGGCGGTAGCAGACGCCGGGCTCGAGCCGTCCGGCGCGGCCGCGCCGCTGATCCGCCGAGGCGCGCGAGACGGCGATCGTCTCGAGCCGCGTCATGCCGGTCCGCGTCGAGAAGCGCGGCACGCGCATCAGGCCGCTGTCAATGACGACCCGCACGCCTTCGACGGTCAGGCTCGACTCGGCGATTGACGTCGCCAGCACGATCTTCCGCGTGCCGGCAGGACCCGGCGCGAGCGCCGCGTCCTGCGCCTGCTGCGGCAGGCTGCCGTGCAGCGGGGCGACCCGTACGTGCGCGCCCAGCTGCATCGCCCGCAGCTCCGCCTCCGTGCGCCGGATTTCCCCGGCGCCGGGCAAAAAGACGAGCAGATCGCCGGACTCCGCCTGGAGCGCTCTGGCGACGCAGCGTGCTACGGCCGGCTCCATCCGGCCTTCGATACGCCGGTCGAGGTAGACCGTCTCGACCGGAAAGCTGCGGCCCTCGCTGCGGATGATCGGCGCATCGTTCAGCAGCGCCGCAATCGGCTCCGCGTCCAGCGTTGCGGACATGACCAGAAGGCGCAGATCGTCGCGCAGCACGGACTGCGCCTGCAGGCAAAGCGCCAGCCCCAGGTCGGCCTGCAGACTGCGCTCGTGAAACTCGTCGAAGATGACGATGCCGACGTCTTCGAGAGCGGGATCGCGCTGCAGCAGCCGGGTGAGCACACCCTCCGTGATGACCTCGATTCTCGTCTTCGGTCCGACCTTGCTGTCAAGCCTGACGCGGTAGCCTACAGTGTCGCCTATCTGCTCGCCCAGCGCTGCGGCCATGTACCGCGCGGCCGCACGTGCGGCCATCCGGCGCGGCTCCAGCATCAGGATGCGTCGTCCGTCCCATGCCGCATCGTTCAACAGGGCAAGCGGGACGCGGGTCGTCTTTCCCGCGCCCGGCGGGGCGACCAGCACGGCGCTTGCGGATGCGCGCAGCGCTTCGATGACATCCGGCAGCACCGGATCGATCGGCAATTTATGATTCATCGCTTTCAACTCCATGCTTACAAGCTCTCCATTATTGTAATCGGCTTCGAGCCGCATATTTCTTGATTGTACCATCAACCCGATTCAAGTTGAAGCAATATGCCGAAGAGCCCTGGCCGTTTCACGACCAAGGCTGAAAAAAAGTCTCTCTTAGTAGAGAGACAGGGCTAACGAATCGGTTTCGTTAAACGAATGCAGAATGGCCTCGCAGCCGACAATTTCAATGCTGATGATCGAGTCCAGGCATCGTTTGACCGCTCTTTTGCCTTTTACCAATTTGGCTTCGAGCGCGGAGGTCAGCAAATTGAATTTCTTTTTATTTTTTTCATCGGAGTATACGGGTATGGTCTTATTTTGAATCGTAATAAACAGTCTCATTCCAGTCACCCACCTAATAATTGGATATATAAATAGAATATATTACGATTATTAAAATAACCTTAAAAAATTATGACGATTTTATAAAAATCACAAATTTTTTTGTAACTTTATATATAAAGCACTCTCGCGATAATATCCTGATTGTAGTTGCCGAACGCGCTGCCGTACAAGGTCAGACCGTGAACATTGTCGGCTTTGGCCGGGACCGAAAACTTCAGCTTAATGTCGCTCCTGTAATCAAGCCCGATATCGGTCAGCGTCATGTCCGAAATTTTGCGGCCGTCGATAAAGGAGCCTTCCTTGTTGATGCGGAGCGTTTTGAGCACGCCGTATTGATTCAAATTCGGCAACCACCAATCGGGATTGAAGATGCCTTTTTCCCCGCCGAAATCGCCCGGGCTCGTCCAGTAGCCGATTTCCGTATCATTCAGGTGAAAGTAAATGTCGGACGGCCAATTGTTGCAGTAGCCCGGCGCCTCCGAACCGAGCTCCATAATAAACTGCAGCTCCTTGAACTGCTGATTCGGCTTCAAATAATTCGGAATCCGATATTCGAAAAATCCTTCGGTCAGCCATACGATTTCCGCATGAATATGCTCGGGATCGGCGAAATAGCGCGGGTCGTCAAATTCCCCGACAATCCGGTCCCTTGTGGCCAGCCCGCAGGTCGGAAGCGCTTCGTAGGCGCTGTAATGCCCGACTTTGATTTCGACCTCGTACAAATTTTTATTTTCTTTATTCCGCAAATCGACCATCAGCTTGTCTTCGTTCAGGTAGCACATTTTTTGAATGCCGTGCTTGCCGACGGCGGTGTTGATTTTGATCAGTCCGCTTTCCTCCAGCTTCTTGATGTGCATCGTGACCGCGCCGTTGGTCAAATTCAGCTTGCCCGCGAGATCATTCAGGTTTAATGTTTCGTGGACGGCAAGCAGCTCCATAATTTGAATCCGGATGTCCGAGCTGAGCGCCTTGAACAGCGGCAGCCCCGATTTCAGTTCTTTGATATGAATCATGGGTAAGGTTCCTCTTTTTTACTATTTTAAAAAATTATAAAATAAAAGACGCAGAAAAGAAAGTGTGAAATTGCCTTGGGATTTCGCTAAAAGCGCTAACATTTTATATTGACATGGCAATAGAGCATCCCATAAAATAGCAGTCAGGGGGATTATTATATAAAATGATTTAGATTAATTTAAAATAAAAGAAATGGGGAATCGAGCAATGACTGAAATGAAGAAAGCGCGTATGATTGTCGAGAAAGATTTCAAAATTGCCGAGGTCGATAAACGGATTTTCGGCTCCTTCATCGAGCATTTGGGGCGGGCCGTGTATGGCGGCATTTACGAGCCGGGCCATCCGGCGGCGGATGAAAACGGGTTCCGCAAAGACGTGGTCGACCTGATCAATGAGATCGGGGTGCCGATTATCCGTTATCCCGGCGGCAATTTTGTATCCGGCTATAACTGGGAGGACGGGGTCGGACCGGTGGCCGAGCGTCCGTCAAGGCTGGAGCTGGCCTGGAAAACCGTCGAGCCCAACGAAGTCGGAACGAATGAATTTATGAAATGGGCCAAGCTGGTGAACTCCGAGGTCAATATGGCGGTCAATTTGGGCACGCGCGGCATTGACGCCGCCCGCAATTTGGTCGAATATTGCAATCATCCGTCCGGCTCCTATTGGAGCGATCTGCGCATCTCGCACGGTTATCAGGAGCCTCACAAAATTAAAACGTGGTGCCTGGGCAATGAAATGGACGGTCCTTGGCAGATCGGCCACCGGACGGCGGTAGAATACGGAAGAATAGCCGTCGAGTCGGCCAAAGTCATGAAATGGGTCGATCCCGGCATCGAGCTGGTCGCCTGCGGAAGCTCCAACCGGTCGATGCCGACCTATGCGGAGTGGGAAGCGACGGTGCTGGATCATACATACGAACATGTCGACTATTTGTCGCTCCATACTTATTACGGCAATCCGAATAACGATCTCCCGAACTATTTGGCCCGGTCGCTCGATATGGACTATTTTATTAAAGAAATTATTGCGACCTGCGATTATATCAAGGCGAAAAAGCGGAGCAAAAAGACGATGTACCTTTCGTTCGACGAGTGGAACGTATGGTTTCATTCCAGGGAGGCGGACCGTAAAAGAGAGCCGTGGTCGTTCGCGCCTCCGCAGCTGGAGGACGTATATACGTTTGAGGATGCGCTGCTGGTCGGCTGCCTGCTGATTACGCTGCTGTGCAATTCGGACCGCGTTAAAATCGCCTGCATGGCTCAATTGGTCAATGTCATTGCGCCGATTATGACGGAGAACGGCGGGGCGGCATGGCGGCAAACGATTTTTTATCCGTACATGCATGCGTCTGTCTACGGCAGAGGCGTCGCGCTGAACCCGATCATTTCTTCGCCCAAATACGACAGCAAAGATTTTACGGATGTGCCTTACCTGGAAGCGACGGCGGTCTACAACGAGGAAAACGAAGAGCTGACCGTGTTTGCCGTCAATAAGGATTCCGCGGCTGCGCTGCAGCTCGATGCGGATATCCGCGGATTTGCCGGTTACGAGGTAATCGAGCATATCGTACTGGAGCATGACGATATGAAAGCGGTCAATACCGCCGCCGTTCCGAATCGGGTCGTTCCGCACAGCCGCGGCGGCGCGCAAGCGAAGGACGGTTACATTCAAGCAAGCCTGCCGAAGCTGTCGTGGAACGTGATCCGGCTAAAAGCGCGCAGCTAAACGCAATCTTTTTTATGGCGTCTCACAGAGAGTACGAGCCCCGGAATGGAAGCCGAAGCACAGCAGCGTGCCGGGGTTCCCATCCGGCGGCTTTTTTTGCATTCATGTCGGCAGTACGCGGGAGCGGAACAATCGTTATAATGATAATTCCTCTTAACGCGGACGGCCGAACCTGTCATAATAGCGGTAAATGACCCGCGCGACAGTTGGAACGGGGACAGGAGGAAGCTTATGGATTATCGCAAGCCCGACATCGGCCTTACAGAGGCAATGTCTTTATTGGATCGGTATTGGGGCAGACAGACGGATCATGTGACCGCCGTTTCAGGCGGAAACTTGAGCAGCGTCTTTTTCTTCGACTCGGAAGGCAAAGGCTTCGTTCTTCGCGTCAGCGCTATTCCGGATGCGTTCAAGCGGGACCGCTGCATATCGGAGCTGCTGACCTCCCAGGGGGTTCCTTATCCACGCTGTTATAAGGAAGATACGGCCGGACCGTTCGTATTTTCGATTTCGGATCGTATTGAAGGCGGCGTGTTGGCCGATTTGCCGGAAGCGCAAAAGAATGAGCTTGTGCCGGAGCTTGTTGGGCTAATTACCCGGATGAATCAGGTGGAGCTTGGTCCGACAAGCGGCTTCGGCTGGATCGGACCGGCCGGAGATGGGACTTATGTCAGTTGGGAAGCATACTTGCATGATTTTTATAAGGAAGATCAGAAGGGCAATTTTTGGGAAAATTGGCATGAGCTGTTCCGCAGCGGTTTTTTGGAAAGGGACGTATTCGAGGAGTGCCGCGCACGGCTGCTTCATTACGCTCCATACAATGCGCCTCACCGGTATTTTGTCCATAACGATTGTCATGCCTGGAATTTGATTACGGACGGGCGCTCGCTGACGGGCATCATAGACGGCAACTGCTTGTACGGCGATTTTGTGATCGATATATCGATTGCCGAGGGCGCTATTCCGGGAAAGGACGCCATTCAGGCTTTTCAGGATCATTATGAGCGGATGGGCATCGGCATTCCCGATTTTAAGGAACGGCTGCTGGGAGCCCGTTATTATAAAGGGCTGGACGGGCTCCGCTTTTATGCCAAGACGGGACGCAAGTCTTCCTATGATTCGCTCCGCAGCTTTTTGCTTTCTTTGACCGGTTAAACGTCATTGGATATATACTTCCCGTCCATTTTATTGTATAAATGGGTTGTAGCCCCTGTTCGTTGAACTTCAGCGGCTGCAATTCCAATTGGGGGGAACGAAGAGTGAGAGTAGATGCGCATCAGCATTATTGGAAGCTGGAGAGAGGCGATTACGGCTGGATCTCTCCCGAGATGAAGGCCATTTATAAAGATTTCGGTCCGGCCGATTTATTGCGGCATTTGACGGACAACGGCATCGATAAAACGATCGTCGTGCAAGCCGCGCCGACACTGCGCGATACGGAGTTTATGCTCGAATTGGCGGCTTCCAACGAGTCCATTGCCGGTATCGTCGGCTGGCTTGACCTGCACAGTCCGAATTATTTGGAGCAGTTTCAAACGTTTAGGAAGCATCCGTCGTTCGTCGGATTCCGCGTCATGATTCAGGAAATGGAAAATGCGGATGAAGTGCTGGAGCCGGAAGTTATCGAAGCGCTGCGCCATTTTGCCGGCATCGGCTTTCCCGTCGACCTGCTGATGCATTCGAGCCAGCTGCCTTCCGTATTGAAGCTGTTGAAAGCGGTGCCGGGCCTGCATGCCGTGATCGATCATATCGCCAAGCCGGATATCGCGGCAGGCCAGTGGCAGCCGTGGGCGGAGCAGATGGAGGAGATAGCTTCCTACCCGGGCATTTACTGCAAGCTGTCCGGGATGGTGACGGAAGCGGATCATCGTGCTTGGCAACCGGAGCAGCTGACCCCATATATCCGGCATACGCTCGACCTGTTCGGCCCGGAGCGCGTCATGTTCGGCAGCGACTGGCCGGTATGCCTGTTGGCCGCCAGCTACGATCAGGTCGTGCGGACGCTGGATGAGGCGCTGCCCAAAACGTGGGGCGAACGGGAGAAGGCGGCTCTGTTCGGCGGCAACGCGCTGCGTTTCTATAAGCTGGAGCATCTGCAGCGATAAGGATAAGCATGAAGCAATAAGAAAGAACGTCCCGACGCGCCTTGGATTGTAGAGCGGCTTGGGGCGTTCTTCTTGTTTGTTGTAAGCAAATGTTGCATACAATGCTTTGCATTTTTGATAAACGCGCCTGCCCTTGGAGGAGTAGCTATTTCATTTTTGATTTTGTAGAGATCCAGAAAAAGGAAATTCCTGAGATAGTGCAGGTTTTTTTATCGAAATGACTCATTCAATAGAAATTCCGACAAATATGCAGGAGTTCGAACGGATTAGGGAGCGAACGCAATAGGAAGCGGAGAAAACATGCAGTTTCGCAGGAACTTAATCATGCGAAGCGATGAGTAGAAGAAAAGATGTGCAATTGCAGTTTTTCCTATCATCCTTTCTCAATCGTTGCCTTGGAATAAATCCTTTCCAATGAAACTTAAACCATTAGTTCAATATATACAGCAATCTGCCCCGCACTTTTTAATGGCTTGTCAAATAAAATATAACTCCAGGGGCCGCATTGTTCGCAGAAGGCTGATTACGGCTTTAATCCTCACCGCTATTTTGTTGTAAAAAATGAAGGTGGATGAGGGGCTGTCCCATAAGGGTTTCAACTGGTGATACAGTCCCGGAAAATATGCAAAGCCGCCTCCAGCACCACTATAATAAGCGGGAATGGAAGTGGCTTTTTACTTACAAATTCATATCAGAGTGGGGGGCTGAAAATCAAAAAATGATCTTTGGGACAGCCTCCTTTTTTGAGTCAGTCCCGCAGCCATTCCTCCAGCGTTGTCTGCCGCTCCGGATGGAGGCGGCTTCGCGCCAAAAAGCCGGTTCCATGCTGCGGCATCGGGTCCTGGTCGGTCGGCTGATAACGAAGGTCCACGCTCCAGCGCACTTCATTCGAACGGTTGGGCGTTGACATATGGATGCACCTGTCGTTGAATAATATCGCCGAACCGGCTTTTACCGGCAGCGCGACGGTCGGCGTCGGTCCCAGCTGGCTTTCGGTTAAAGCCGTGTAGCCGGTACCCGTCAACGCTTCGCGATGCCAGGCAAGCAGCTTCTGCTTGTGGGTTCGCGGTTTCAGGTGCAGGCAGCCGTTCTCGTGGGTCGAATCGACCAACGGAATCCAGACGGTGATGACGGGGTTGGCGTTGGCGTCCGGCCAGTATGACTTGTCCTGATGCCAAGGCACGGCGCCCGCGGCAACCTTCGGGACTTTGGGCCGCACATTATAGACCGGATTGGCGAATATTTCGCCGCCGATTAACGATTCCACCGCGTTCAAAATTTTAGCGTTATTCATCAGCTCGAAATAGCCCGGAAGCCGGTCACGCCAGCTCCGTCCGTATTTCAAAAAATGCTCCTCGTCAAGTCCTTGAAACAGCTCCGCCAATCGATACCGGAAAGGGCTGGCTTCGAGCTTATCCCGGATCAGTCCGGCTCCGTACAGCTCCTCGGCGATTTGTGAAACTTTGTCGTTCATCGCCCGCTTGGGCGGCTCCAGCTCCGCTTCGGTCAATAATTCCGGCAGCACCAAGTAGCCTTCCTCCTGATAAAAGTTTGTTTGCTCCGGCGTCAAGCTGCCCAATGCGCTATCCATAGTCAATCACTCCTTATTGGAATTCGATGTTGCTTGTTTCCATTATAAGAGGACGGCCACCGATTGTATTTTGACATTTGACCTTAAAGTTGTCATTTTTTTCGGTCAAAATGACCGGAACGGAAAGCAGTGTGGGAAATGCCGTAATATTCGGTAAACCGCCTGGGAAAATAATAAATGTAAAGCCGAACATATCCGCCAAATCGGAAACGGAACGCGAGCTTTCGAGCAGTTCTGCCGCGACCTGCATGTCGGGAGTCATCTCTGACAGCGTTTTCAATTGATGACGCATATCCTTCTCATTTGGATTCGGAAGCTCGTTCCATATAGGACCGGATACCCGGCAAAAAGCCGTAAAGACGCCGATATTTTCGGCTATGTTTTTATTATACCGCAGTTTTCAGCAAACTTTCAGCAAACATTCATGTGCGGCTCAACTGGTATTCATATCCTTTTAAGGAAAGAAGCCTATACTCGGATTTGTAACAAAATCCAATACAAAGGTGGACATGTCGATGAAACCATTCGAGAAGAAAATTTTAACGGGCGCGATTGCGGCAAGCTTTTTGCTGGGCGGAGCGGGGCTGCTTACCCATGCCAATGCGGAGGATGCCGGCACAACGGGTCCAGCGACATCGGCTGTAACGAAAAAAAATCAAGGCGAGCGCGGACAAGAGAAGCGCCAAGGCTTCGAATTCCGGTCCGGGAACGTGATCAAGGAAACGGCGGCATTGCTCGGTGTGGACGCTACCGTTGTCATGGACGAATTGAAGCAGGGTAAAAGCTTGCTGCAGCTTGCGCAGGATAAAGGCTTGACCAAGGAAGATTATTTGCAAAAGCTGACCGAAGCGGAAAAAGAGGCGATCGCTGCAGCGGTTACCGCAGGCAAGCTGACGCAAGAGCAGGCGGATAAGCAAACGGCGAATTTGACGGACCGGCTGACCAAGGAGATTGAGAATGCTGGATTCGGCAAGGGCGGCAAGCTTCCCGGCGGTCCCGGAATCGGCAAAGAAGCCGGATTCCGCGGCGGCAACATATTGAAGGAAACGGCGACATTGCTGGGCGTTGACGAAAGCGCGGTTCAGGAAGCGCTGAAAGCCGGCAAAACACTTTCGCAATTTGCCCAGGAAAAAGGGCTGAGCGAAGCCGATTATTTGCAAAAGCTGACCGATGCGCAAAATAAGTCGATCGATGAAGCGGTGAGCGCAGGCAAGCTGACGCAAGAGCAGGCGGATAAAGCGAAAACGGCTTTGGCCGACCGGTTGAAGAAGGAAATTACAAGCACGAACCAGAAAGGGTTCGAGGGCAAAGGCGGCTTCGGTGGCAAAGGCGGCTTCGACGGCAAACGGGGCTTTGGCGGCTTGGGCGATCCCGAAGCTTTGGCCAAAGCGGCCGACGCAACCGCGGAAGAATTGAAAACCGGTATGAGCGCAGGCAAATCGCTGGTTGAAATCGCCCAGGAGAAAGGCATCGGCGAGGATCAATTGATCGCGAACATCAAGGACGGTTTAACCGATCAAATCAAGCAGTTCGTGGAAATGAAGAAGCAACCTCGCGGTAACTAAGCGGATATAGGGGAAATGGCTGCCAGGCTTGATGATAAGCTTGGCGGCTTTTTCAATTTTCCGATTGACAAAAAGCGGAATCGCCGCCTCCAATTCGGCGCTTCGCGGAGATCTTACCGCTGCGTCGCAGCCGTAATTCAATAACGATCTTTTTTCTTACTTGGACTGATACGTCATATGGTACAATGAGGCATATTGGGCATGAAATGAAAAGGAAATGAGGGATCTTATGCCATCCGAACGGGAACAAGCGGCTGCTTTGCTCGCAGCGTACGGGCAAGAACAGCTGCTTCGTTTTTATCCGCAATTATCCGCTGACTCGCGAGACAAGCTGATTCGTGAAATATTAAGCCTTGATTTTGAGCTGATCAAGAGCATCGCGCACAACGGTCCGTCAGCTGCCGGAGACGATGCCGTCATTGAACCTGTACAGGCATACGATTGGGACAAGTTTGACAGCGGGGAGCAGCGGCGGTTTGAACGCAAGGGCTGGGAGCTGCTGCGACAGGGCAAGGTCGGCGCATTGGTCGTTGCCGGCGGCCAGGGGAGCCGTTTGGGACATGAAGGACCGAAGGGAACGTTCGATATCGGGCTGCCATCGCATAAATCGCTGTTCCAGCTGCAGGCGGAACGGCTGATCAATTTGTCTGCAAGAGCGGGGCGTGCGGTCCCGTGGTATATCATGACAAGCCCGGATAATCATGCGGAGACGGTCCGCTTTTTTAAGGAGCATGATCATTTCGGCTGTGCGCCGGATGACTGCTTCTTTTTCGAACAAGCGGTGCTGCCTGCATTGGATGTCCATGGAAACGTGCTGCTTGCGGCCAAGGACCGGATCAACCTCGCGCCGAGCGGCAACGGGGATTGCTTTGCGGCGCTGGCGCGTTCGGGCGGTCTGGCCGATATGAAGCGCCGCGGCGTGGAATGGCTGTTTTATTACAATGTCGATAATGCGCTGATCAAGGTGGCCGACCCTTTGTTTGTCGGAGTCGCGGCCCACTTCAACAACCCGATCGCGACGAAGGTAATCGAGAAGACGGATCCCGCGGAGAAGGTCGGTATTGTTTGTTTGAAGAACGGGCGCCCGGCCGTCGTCGAGTATACCGAAATTGCGGATTCGCTTAGGCATGAAGCTGACGTGCAGGGGAAGCTGAAATACCGGTTGGCCAATCTGTCGATCCAGCTGTTCCGCACCGATTTTATCGAACGCCATACGAATGCTCAGCTCCCTTTTCATATCGCGCATAAAAAGATACCGTTTATCGACGAAACCGGCGCGTTGATCGCACCTGACGAACCGAACGCCTATAAGTTCGAACGGCATCATTTTGATTTTTTTCCGTTGGCCGATCATATTACGGTACTGCTGATGAAGCGGGAGTCCGAATTTGCGCCGATTAAAAACAAGGCGGGCGAGGACAGCCCGGAATCGGCAAGGCGGATGCTGTTCGGCCTGCACCGCAGCTGGCTGCTTGCCGCCGGCGTTCCTGCGGAGCGGTTGAAGGACCGGGAAATCGAAATCTCCCCGTTGGTGTCGTATGCCGGGGAAGGCCTGGAGCATTTCAAGCCGGAGCTTGATCCCAAGCCCGAGCCCGGGCGGTCATGAGGGGTTCACGCAGACGGCTAAGCAGGCTTTCATAGGAAACGCCCGGACAGGAGCCCTCCGGGAGTATGGAAAATACGGCTATAAAATTTGTTTTCAACCCCAAAAAGAAAATTCGATGGCAAATTTGGTTCGTTATTTTATGGAAATCGCAATAATAGTTCCTTTGACTCGAAAAAAATGTGCTAGAATAAATGAAGAATTTGTGTTGATTTTTAAAACGACTACTAAAGAGGGCTGCTGATGATTAACAGACTGAACAAATTTCTTGAGAAAGCGATGCCATTTTTGACGCCGACCGGTGTAGTATTAGGTTTGTTGTGCACGTCATGGCTGCATTCGTACAGTTTTTTGGCGCCGTGGGTTTTTGCCGCAATGACGTTTGCCGGAAGTCTCGGCTCGAATTTTAAAGATTTAGGCAAAGTCATGATGCATCCGCTTCCAATCATTGCGATTTTCGTTATTTTGCATGTGGTGATGCCGCTGGTCGGCTGGGGCGCAGGCAATTTGTTTTTTCCCGGGGACGATCTGACCTTAAGCGGCTTCGTACTGATGTTCGTAATCCCTACCGGCGTTATCAGCCTCGTATGGGTGACGATATATCGCGGCAATGTGGCGCTTACGCTGGCTTTAATATTGCTGGACACGATATTGTCGCCGTTTATTGTGCCGTTCAGCCTTTCCTTGCTCGTAGGCGCGAAGGTGCAGATGGACGCCTGGGATATTATGCGGGGGCTCTTATGGATGGTCGTTATTCCGTCTTTGATCGGTATGGCGCTCAACCAAATTACAAAAGGGAAAATTAAAGCGTCATGGGGCCCGAACCTTGCGCCATTTTCCAAAATCGCCTTGTTTATCGTCGTTGCATTGAACGGTGCCGTGATCGCGCCGTATTTGCAGCAAATGAACACCAAGCTCGTCGTTATCATTCTCGTCGCCTTCGTTTGTGCGACAATCGGCTATATGCTAGGCTGGTTGTTTGCCAAACTGATGGGTTGGGACCGCGATTTGACGATTGCATTAACGTTCAACTCGGGCATGCGCAATTTGAGCGCCGGAGCCGTATTGGCCACAACGTTTTTCCCGCCGCCGGTCGCGCTTCCGGTTATCGCGGGGATGCTGTTCCAGCAAATTCTCGCGGCGCTGTACGGTCACCGGCTCAGCAAAAGCTATGGCATGAACGGGCCGGCAGCTACCAAAGCGGCATAATCGAAATTATTTTTTCGTTTTTAATCCCGACACGGCATCAGCTGGCGAGCGGGATATTTTTTTGCAGCAATGTAAAAGGAGACTGTCGCCGCTCTGCGATACCGGATACGGATACCGGCTCTTCGCGGGATTTCGGCAAGCGGTTGATTTCATGAATAAAATAGGCTATTTTTAAGCGGGGTTGGCTATTCTAAAGGATATTAAGTTTTTTGGTAGAATAAAAAGTATAAGATTTTATACTTAGCTTCGCACAACCTTGACAAACGCGCTCACGAAGGACGGCGAAGCCTTTTATCCTTGTCTAATTTTGTTATATTTATTATTGGAGATGAATAATGACAAGCATGTAGCAGAGGGGACGTACATCATGCAGGGGAAATCGAAACATACGGCCGCATTATCGCTCGGCGTCATGGCGGCAGGCTTTATAGGAACGCTGTTTTTCGAAGGCGTGCCGTGGGTGCGGTTTGCGCAAAGCGGCTTCGAGGCGGGGCTTGTCGGCGGCTTGGCCGACTGGTTCGCGGTGACGGCTCTGTTCCGGCATCCGCTCGGCATTCCGATCCCGCATACGGCGCTGTTGCCCAGTAATCGGGAAAAGGTATCGCGGGCGTTGATCAATACGGTTCAAAACGATCTGTTAAGCAAGCAAAGCATTGTCGACAAGCTCGCGCAGTTTCCGATCGTGCTGCGGCTTTTGCGCGGGTTCGAGGGCCAGCTTGGCTCCGACAGCGCCAAGGCAGGGATCGTGACGATATGCGATTTTGCCGTCCGGCAAATACCGCTTGAGAAGCTGGCCCGTTACGGGGAGAAAGAACTGCTGCGGCTGCTGGATACGCTGGATCTGCGGGCATTGGTTCAACAAGCGCTCAGCCAGGCGTATGCCCGGGGCTATGATGAAAAAGCGTTCGATTTCGTCCTCGATTTGGCGGAGAAGCTGGTCGGCAGGAGCGATATCCGCGACCGGTTGGGAGCGGTGGCGGTGCAAGCGCTGTCCCATCTCAAAACAAACGGGCTGATGCAGTTCGCGCTCAACGCCTTTGTCGGCTATTTCAACGAGGAGAAGCTCGGCAGCCTGATTCAGCAGTTCGTGCTGAACGGTATTGAAGGGTTAAGAATGCAGGGCAATCCGAACCGCAGGGCGGTGATGGAAGCGCTGCGCGGCTGGCTGGACAAGCCCGAGCATCAGGAAAATATGACGGCCGAGCTGGAGAAATGGAAAGCTCAGCTGCTCGGCGAGTGGAAGCTGGAGGACAAGCTGCTGGAGCTGCTGCAGCGGATGCAGACGCAGGCGTTGGAATGGATACGCGGCGAGCAGTTCGCCGAGACGCATGCTCTGCCGTTCATTTCCCGGATGATTCAGCAAGTCGAACAAAATCCGGAGCTGTTGAACCGATTGGAGCTCGGATTAAGGGAGCAGATCGCCCGGCTGATCGAGGCGAATCATCACAAGATCGGTGCACTGGTCAAAGAAAACATCGACCGGTTCGACGATGCGACGCTAATCGAGCTGATGGAGGACAAGATCGGAGGCGATCTGCAGTGGATTCGCGTGAACGGCGCGATCTGCGGCTTCTTGATCGGCCTGGTGCTGGCCGGCGTCCATACGCTTGTGTCTTAGCTTCCCGGCGGGGAGTATCCCAACGCCTCCTGAATTTAGAGGGTCTAACGCGGACGTCGGCGATTCCCGAAACCGCTCCGCCTATCTATACGCATCGTTTCATGCACAACAATGAATGGTTCTATGCATGCGGCCAACCGCCGTCATGCAGCGCCTCGCCGCAAGCTTGAAGCCGGGCGGTGAGGAAATGACGTCTTCAAGCCCGCAGCATTGGCATGCGGGCTTGAAGACGTTTTTTTGAGAAGGATATGATTTTTGTAAATTATTAGGTTACAGGTGTGGCCTCATCTGAATCATTATGGTTCAGGACAAGATCCGTTCTGTGGTGATCAAGAAAGTGGAGACATATCGAAAAAAACGGGACTCGCGGAACGGATTTGAAAAAAAAGGAGCATCGATGTATAAAGTAGAACCAACAGGGAATGGGTGTGGGATGGAGAGCTGAATGAAGTAGTCGGGAGCGAGCATTCTTCCCGGGATGTTCTTTTCCTGGTAAGAAAGCTCAAGTCCATCAGGAACAGCGCCCGCGATTGGAGGAACCCGGGCTAACGGACCTGAGCGCCATTATTTGCCCGGATTTCGCGGTTTTATCATTGTAACGGACCGGAATGACGTTATACGTCGTTCCTGACGTTCATTGGTCCCGTTAGCAGTGAAATAACGTCGCCTCGGTCCATTAGAATTGAAAACCATTCGTTTGGACGCAATTAACGTCTCTGAAGTCCGTTACAAAGAGCGGGGCGGCGTTTCAAGAGGCAGGATGGGGTTTTGACCGCGCGCATCGCTAAAACACGAATGTATCTTCGTCGAAATGGCTTCGATCCGGAGCTTTTCTTACGTATATAGCATTTATAAGTTTCGGGGCTCACCGCAAAGTACCTGAATCAGCTTCGAAGCAAGACCCCACTTTGTGGGGATATTTGCCGTTGCTCCCGATTTACCGGGATTATTGGATCATCGTGAACGAGAAATGCCGGTCGAGCGCGAAGTTGATCGCCCCGAGCGCTCCGCCGATTTCGCCCAATACAGCGGTGTGCACCGTAATGCCGGCGGAGAGCGCCATCATGGACCGCTGCTGCATCACTTTCGTCGCGGTTTGGACATAAGTGTTGCACATACCCGGAATCGAGCCTCCGAGAATGATCGCTTCCGGATTCAGCAGGTTGACGAGGTTGGCCAGGGCGATGCCGAGATAGGAGGCGGCATGGTTGACGACCCGCACGGCCAGCTCGTCGCCTTGATCCGCCGCCGTGCAGACGTCTCTGGCATGCAGCAGCTGGAGATCGTTTCCGGGATACACATGGGACAGCAAGCTGTCATTCATGCCGGCCCGGAGCAGCCTGCGGGCTTCCTGCTCGATGGCGGGAGCCGTGGCGTACAGATGCAGGCAGCCGTTGTTGCCGCATGGGCAAACCGGGCCGTCCGGCTCAAGCGTAATATGTCCCAGCTCGCCGGCCCCGCCGAACGAACCGGAAACGAGCTGGCGGTCGTTGAAAATACCGGCGGCAATGCCCGAGCCGACGCCGACATAAATCATATGCCGGTAATCTCTGCCCGCGCCGAACCGGCATTCCGCCAGGCCGCGGGCACGGTGACGGTTAATCGCGACGGCGGGCCAGCCGAGCTCTTTACTCACCATCTCCTCGATGTTTACATTCGACCAGCCCAAATCCGAGGCGCTTTTGATGATACCCTTGCCCGTGTCGACCAGGCCGGGCACGCTCAGGCCGAACATGCGGATAATCTCTTTGTTGAAATCTTTGGCCACATTGGCGATATGTCCGATCAGCTCCTGAACGGCCGCTTCGGGCCGCGATGAGCTGACCGGTATTTTTGTCATATGCATGACATTGCCGAGCAGATCGAATACGCCGAGCGTCCAGACCTGATTGTCCAGGTCGGCGCCCATAATGGCATGAGATCCGGGCACAAGCTCCAGCGAAATCGCCGGACGTCCGCCGGTGGAAGGAGCTTTTTCCGTTTCCTGAACAAGATTCCACTCGATCAGCTCGGAAATTGTGGATGAAATCGTCGCTCTGCTAAGCTCGGTAACTTTGGTCAATTGAATCCGGGGCATGGAGCCGTGCATCCGCAAAGCTTGGATAATGCTCGTTTTGCTGCCCTTTTGATCGCTTTTGCTAGGAATTATCATAAGTTTCACCGTCGCCATATCATTCTGTAATTCATTCGAGCAGCCAACCAATGCAATGAACGGGATAAACGTCTGTAAAGTTAAGTGTTGTATATAATTTAATAAAAAACAGAACAAAGATCAAGATAAATATAGCGACAACTATCAATTAATGTTCGAAAAAGCTTTATTATTCTACAACTTAATTTATATATTGACAAAAGTCGGAGAGTTCCATTATGATAAGCACATACCAATGAAAGCGTTATTATGGAGGGGACACAATGAAAGCGACGATCGTGCTAGGCGGGAACATGTATGATGACTCCAGTATCGAGCATTTTTTGAAGGATGCGGCCGCTATCGGCTATGAAGGTGTAGAAATCCGGGGCGTCGGCGAATTAAAGGACAGCCGTATTCCGAAAGAACGCGCAGAGCAGATTAAAGCTTTGCTTGACGGATACAAGCTGACGCCAACCAATCTTTCGTTGTTCTCCGGCGGATTTGCCTGCAATACCGAGGAGGAGAACAAGGAAGAGCTTCTTAAATGGGAGCGTTATCTTGATTTTGCTTCCACCATCGGATGCGGCATGATGAGATTGAATCCGGGCTTCCAGCATTCCGACGAAGTATCCAAGGAAGATTTGGCGAAGACGGTTCAATGGTTCCGGAAATGCGCCGATCTGGCCAACGAGCGGAATATACGCGCCGTCATCGAAATCCATCACGGGACGCTTTGCGACACCGCGGAAGCTTCCATCGCGTTTGTCGAGGCGGTCGAACGCAGCAACGTAGGATTGATTCTCGATCCCGTTAATATGTACCAGGTGCCGACCGAATACGGGATTTCCGCGATTGAGCGTTTAAAGCCTTACCTGTTCAACGTGCACATCAAAGATATTGTAGAAATGAAAGGCACTCAATATCCATGGTCGTTTGAGTATAACGATTATGTGCCGCATATCGGACGGTATCACCGGGTTATTCCCAAGGAGAACAAAACGGAAGAGCGCTTTTTCTGCCACCGGCTCATCAATCAGGGCGGAATCGACTGGTACGAAGTGTTCCGCGGGTTGGAGCAAATCGATTACAACGGTTATCTCACCATTGAAAGCGTCAGCAAGCCGGGCTCCGATCTTCCCGTGCACACCGAGCTCGCGCAGCAATGCTACAACGATCTGCAGCATTTGCTGAGCATCACCAAATCGAATGTGACTGTTTGAAGCGTCAAATCGTTCAACTAAAGGAGTGTAACGGTCGTGGAAAAACCGGAAAAGCCATTTTTATATTCGCTGTTCGTCAAGCATTGGAAAGACAAGTCCGCACCGGAGCTGGGCCGCTTTGTAAGCGGTATCGGCTTCGACGGTGTCGAGCTTCCGATTCGCGCCGGGTTTCAGGTAGAGCCTGAAACGGCGGGTCGGACGCTGCCGGCCTTTGCCAAGCAGCTCGCCGAGCAGGGCGTCCGCATATTCAGCGTAGCGGCTTCTACCGACGAAGCGATATTCGCTGCATGCGCGGAGGCGGGAGTCCCGGTCATCCGGATCATGGTCAACATCGATCAGGACGGCTATAAGGCGACGGAGGAACGGACCAAGCGAAAGCTGGAGCAGCTCGTGCCGCTATGCGAGAAGTACGGCGTGAAGGTTGGCGTTCAGCAGCATTATGGCAGCTACATCATCGACTCCAACGGCATCATGCGGCTGATGGACTCGATCGACCCCGCTCATGTCGGCGTCGTCTGGGATGCGGCGCATGACGCGTTTGCCGGACAACAGCCTGAATACGGCCTGGATATCGTCTGGTCCCATCTCGCTATGGTCAACCTGAAAAACGGATTTTTCATCCGCAGCAACGGACCCGAAGCCGAAACCGCAGAGTGGAAGCGTCATTTTACAACCGGGCGGCACGGAATGGCGCATTGGCCGCGCATTGCCCACTATGTGAAGGAACGAAGCTACCGGGGCGTTATTTGCTTAACCGCGGAGTACAGCGATCTGGACAACAAGGACCGCTATATCGCCGAAGATCTCGCTTATGCGAAGTCGCTGTTCAACGTTTAACGAATCAGGCAATGGTTAACGTTTCAAACCGAACTACAGATTTCAAGAAGGAGGTGCAGCATCATGTCGGCTCAAAGCGAAATCCAAATGGGCAGTCTTGCAGAAAATGCACCGAAAAGCAAATGGAAGCATGTCATGCACGGACTCAGAAGAGATAAATTTTTATATTTGCTGATTACTCCCGGTGTCTTGTTCTTTCTTATTTTTAAATATGTGCCGATGTGGGGAGTCATTATAGCCTTTCAGGACTATTCGCCTTACCTGGGCGTGATGGAAAGTCAGTGGGTTGGCTTCGAGCATTTTATCCGCTTCTTTTCCAATCAAGATTTTTACCTGCTGTTCCGGAACACGATGGCGATCAGTTTGCTGAGTCTGATCTTCTTTTTCCCGCTGCCGATCTTGCTGTCGCTGCTGTTGAACGAACTGCGCAATGAAGTTTATAAAAAATGGATCCAATCGATCGTCTACATGCCGCATTTTCTGTCATGGGTCATTATTGCGGGGATTACGTTTTTGCTGTTGTCGCAGTCGTCGGGTGTTGTCAACAAGATGCTGGTCAGCTTCGGGTTCGCCAAATACGACTTTTTAACGAATGAAAACAATTTTTGGGCGCTGCTCACCATTCAAAATATTTGGAAAGAGACCGGTTGGGGAACGATCATTTTCCTGGCAGCCATCGCCGGTGTAGATCCCCAGCTGTATGAAGCGGCTAAAATGGACGGAGCCAACCGTATACGCCAAGCGTGGCACGTTACGCTGCCCGCGATTCGCAGTGTTATTATCGTATTGTTCATTTTGCGGCTCGGCCACATTATGGACGTCGGCTTCGAGCAAGTATTCCTGATGATGAACGGCGCCGTGTCGAATGTCGCGGATGTTTTCGAAACCTACGTGTACCGCCTTGGAATTCAGCAGGGACAATTCAGCTTTAGCACCGCTGTCGGTTTGTTCAAATCCGTCGTCGGACTGATTCTGGTCATTGTGGCTAACAAGCTGGCCAAACGTTTTGGCGAAGAAGGCGTGTATTAATCGCTTATTATCGGTAACGGGGTGAAAAAAATGAAACAAAGCATAGGTGACCGCATATTTGATACGGCTAACGTGATTGTGCTGGCTCTCGTAGGGGTCGTAACGTTATTTCCTCTTTATTATGTGTTCGTCGTATCATTTACCGATCCGGCGGAATATATCCAGAAACAGGGATATATTTTATTCCCGCAAAAATGGACGCTCGATTCGTATAAATATTTGTTGTCCACTTCAGCGTTTCAGAACGCGACATTCATCAGCGGTTTTCTGGCGACTGTCGGAACCGCGCTGAGTCTGGTCGTAACGGCCGCTCTCGCCTACGGCTTGTCCCGCAAGCGATTGCAGGGCAGAAGAATTATTATGCTGATGATTTTGATCACGCTTTTGTTCAGCCCGGGTCTGATCCCGCCTTATCTGCTTATTCGCGATTTGGGCCTGATCAACAGCATCTGGTCGCTTATCGTGCCGGTGCTGACCAGCGGCTGGTATGTCATCCTGATGAAAAGCTTTTTTGACAGCATTCCGGTGGAGCTGGAGGAATCGGCCGTCATCGACGGTTCGACCGATATCGGCGTCTTCTTCCGGATCGTGCTTCCGCTGTCGCTTCCGGCGCTTGCCGCGTTCGGACTCTTTTATGCAGTAGCTTATTGGAACACATTCTTTAGTGCGGTATTGTACATCAACGATTATGCCAAGTGGCCGCTTCAGCTTGTGCTGCGCAATATGCTGATCGACTCGTCGACACAGGCGGGGGGCTCGGCAGCGGCGGAGATGATGGCCGAACAAAATATCCCTACCGAAACTTTAAAAATGGCTGCGGTCGTCATCGCGACAGTTCCAATCCTGTGTGTTTATCCGTTCCTGCAAAAGCATTTTGCCAAAGGTGTCATGCTGGGCTCGGTGAAAGGATAATCAGTATTTAAATGAATGAGCCCAGCGGTGATATGTCAAGGGGATGATCGATAAGAATTGGAAAAAACATTGCCTAAAGCGTACCCAGAGCTGAAAAAAGACATCACTAAACTAACCCCACCATTTAGTCTAAATTTTCAGACTATTTACAGGCATGGGCAACATGTAAAAAGAGTAGAAATCTGGAAATCCTATGGATTCCTCCTCTCGGGTGGTGTGTACATTTTGTTGGTCTTCAGTAGCATGAATACCAACCGTACCAATTTTCGTGCAGATAGGACGAGGGCTCTTTTGTGCTTATGCTTCGGGACTTCAT
>NZ_SMRT01000022.1 GCF_004354045.1 Paenibacillus piri
GGGGTAAAACGGGGTGAAACAAAACCATGTGGACGAGGAAACCGGGGCTTTCTCCAAGTGAAGGTGGGGCTCTCTGATCGTCCGGATCGATTGGAGTGGAAGGAAGAAGGCTTCGCTTCCCCGACTTCCGTTCCTCGCCCTTCGGGCTGCGGTACGGGTTCGGCTACGCCCACATCCCCCATCAAGTAGAGGTGCCACCATCACTTATATATTGGAAATTCATTTAGGCTCTTTCCCGTTGTCCGGATCAACTGGAAATTCGCTCAAAATGAGCTTCTAAACTGATTATACGAGGAGGGGACTATATGAAAAAGTGGACATGGATCGTTATCGGGTGTTTATGTATCAGTCTGGTCGCTTACGGGGTGACGGCTTTTAACGACAGCCCGGCTTCCGCCGAACAATCGAAGGAATCGAAGGGGAGCTTCGTACGGCTGGAGGATGGAGCCAAAAAAATCGTTATTATGGCGGACGGTAAAGAAACCGTATATTCGCTGTCGGCGACAGCCTGGGTATACCGCAATATGCAAAAATCAAAGCTCGATGAGCTGCAGCCGGGCGATTCGCTCGATTTGATATTGAACAGCAAGGAGCAGGCGGCGTATATAAAAGCTTCCAGCCCGCAGACGGCTGCGCAGCCGCAAAGCCCGGCGCAGGGCGGCTCCCCGGCTGAGGGGAAAGCGGCGTCCGAAGGGACGCCGGCTCCGACGGATGTGTCGGGAGGCGTGCCGTCGGGACCGCCGGCGCCCGCCTCGGAAGCGCAGTCGAATGCGGCTGCAGCCGGATCGGCATCCGCTACGCAGCTGCAAAGAAATACCTCGACACTGACGGCGGGTCAAGTTTCTGCAGCACCCAAAGAGCAGTCGGTCGCGTCTGCGAATTCCGCTTCGTCCGGCAAAGCTATCGATAAGCTGGCGATGGAATGGAAGAGCCGGGAGCTGCAGCTGCGGATCAAGCTGGACCCGTCCGCGCCGGGAAAAAGCGGCAGCGAGCTGTATGTGCAGGCGAAGGACCGTACGGTTATGCATTTGACCGGTCCGTCGGCGGAGCCGTTCATTCAACTGCTGCTGAAAGGGCTGCCGACAGAACGGCAGGCATTCGAGCAGGCGCTGAAGCAAAAAATCGCAGACGAGTTCCAAGTGAACGAGTCGAAGCCGGAATGGAAGATGGATGTTAAATGGCGGGATGCTTCCGCCCCGGCACTTTCCTCCGATCAGGGGAAAGGGAATGTGCAGGAGAAAAATAAAAATAAACAAAAAGAAGAAAAAACCAAGGATGATGAAAAAGGTAAAGAACGGGATAAAAAAGCGGGTCATGGCAAAGGCCATGACCGCGAAGATGACTAGCCGCTTGCCGGGCTTCACGGCGTTGCGAGCGGCAGTTCCCGAAGGTGAACGGTGTGAATAGCGAGCCGGCGGAAATGCCGTCGCTCTGCCGTAAGCCCAGCGCCGCGGAACGGATCACTGCGTAGCTTCGCCGGCGGCAGTTCGGTGAGGGAAAGTGTATGATACAAGCCGTCACCTAACGTTCGCCGCTCCGGTGCCGCAAGAAGCAAAAGCGTCCGGGAGACATCGCGGCCATGCAGCGTACCTCTGCGAGCGCCGGGAGGGACGCGCGCACAAACCGGTTCTCGCTATGTCTGTACTTTCTTTAGCGCAAACAACCCGCCAGGGATTGGCTGATATGCCGTTCCGAGCGGGTTGTTTGCGGTTCAATCGTGATTTTTTTTGCCTTTGTTTTTAATCCATTCGCGGATATCGGTATTGTTCTTCTTGCCTTTTTCCGGCTTGCCTTGATCCCTCTCCTGCTGTTGGGGCTCGCTCGCGGGCACCGGGTTGCGCTGCGTGTAGTCGAGCGGCACCGGAAACGGAACAGCGGGCGTATCGCGCAAAGCGCGGCCCATTACTTCACGGAAAAGGGTCGCCGGCACCGCCCCGCCTGAAGTGGTCAAATAATGATTACGGTCCGTCTGGTCGTAGCCGAGCCAGATGGCTGCGGTCAGCTCGGGCGTGTAGCCGACGAACCATGCATCCTTGGAGCCGCTCGTTCCGATGTCGGCAAATTCCTTGGTGGCGGGGAGCTGGGTCGTGCCCGACTTGCCCGCAGCTGGCCGCCCCAGCGCGGCGGCCTGGCCTCCGCCTGATTTGACGACCTCCTGCAGGAGCAGAGTCAGGCTGTATGCGACCGCAGGCTGCGTCACCTTCGCAGGCTGCGGCTGGGCTTCGACCAAGGGGAGACCGTCCTTGGTCGTCACCTTGACGATGACGTGCGCCGGCTGCAGCACGCCGAGGTTGGCGATGGCGCTGTAAGCCTGGGCCATCTGCAGCGGCGACACGCCCTCGGACAAGCCGCCGAGGGCAATGCTCAAGCTGCGGTCGGCCTGCGGCAGCGCAATCCCCGACCGGCGGACGAAATCGATGCCCGCGTCGATGCCGATTTCGTTCAGCAGCCAGACGGCGGGAATGTTCCATGAACGGAGGAGCGCCTCCTGCAGCGTCACCTGTCCGCGCGTCCGCCCATCCCAGTCTCTGGGCTGGTAGCCCGCGATATTCAGCTCCCCGTCGTACAGCGGGGAGCTTGCGTTATAGCCGCGCTCGAGCGCCGGGCCGTACACCGCGAGCGGCTTGAACGAAGAGCCCGGCTGGCGTCGCAGCTGCGTCGCATGATTGAAGCCGCGGTATACCTGCGGCCCTCGTGCGCCGACCATCGCCCGGATGCCGCCGGTGCGGTGATCGAGAATGACTCCGCCGCTCTGCATCAGCTGGTCGGGCTTGCTTTCCGGGAACAGGCTGTCGTTCGCGTATACCTCCTGCATCGCCTGCTGCACCTGCGGGTCCAGCTCGGTATATATGCGCAGTCCCGAAGTTAGTACCTGCTCCTCGGTGAAGCCATACAAATCGGCAGCTTCCTGGATGACGTAATCGACGTAGGAAGGGAATTTGCCTTTGAGCGATTCCTGACTGTTTTGTTTCAGCATGATCGGTTTCGCCGTTGCTTCGTTATAAGCCGCCTCGCTTATAAACTGCTGCTCTTTCATCAGTCTGAGCACCAGATTGCGGCGTTCCAGCGCCTTGTCCTTATGCTTAGCCGGCGAATAAGCTGTCGGCGCCTTGGGCAGCGCGGCGATCAGTGCCGACTCCTCAAGCGTAAGCTCCTGCACAGGCTTGGCGAAATATTCCTGGGCCGCGCCCTCTACGCCCCAGCGGCCTTCGCCAAAATAAATGCTGTTCAAGTACAGTTCCAAAATTTCATCCTTGCTGTACGTAAGATTGATTTTGAGCGCGTAGCCGGCTTCCTTCAGCTTGCGGCTTAACGTTTTGTCGGACTGCAGGAACATATTTTTGGCCAGCTGCTGTGTCAGCGTGCTGCCGCCTTCCTGCAGCGAGCCGGAACGCAGATCGCGGAGCAGCGCCCGTCCGATTGACCAAAGATCGATGCCCGCATGCTCATAAAAGCGCTGATCCTCCACCGCGATAACGGCGTTGCGCAGCTCCAGCGGAATTTGTTCAATCGGCACAGGAATTATGCGTGACGAAGACAGCTGGGAAGCCGGCTTGCCGCCGCGGTCCATGATCAAGGTCGGCTCCGGCAGCGGGTGCTCCAGCTTGCTGATGTCGAGCGTCCGGATCCACAGCGCGGCCGCGCTTGTCAGGATCAGCCCCGACAGCAGCAGCGTGCCGCCCAACCACAGCCAAGTACGCTTTTTATTCAATGCCTTGAGCCGTTGTTTGAATCCGGATTGTCGTGCTGTCGGCGCTGTACGGTCCGCAACGTTCGGCTTGGCGTCCGGTTTCGGCGGCAGTCCGCTTGGTCCGGGTCGGGCCGTTGTCATTCGGTTTCGATTCCATTCTTTATTCGGTTCTCTGTTCATCAATAATGCCACCCCTGCATGATGCCGCATCGCTCTGTTCATTTTGGCTTATGCTAATGTATTCGTAGCCCGACCCGGTTTTTAGAGAGCATTGCCGCAAACAGCCTGTAATTTTCGCGAAGCGTTGTCCCGATGTCGACTATGTACAAGGAAAACAGCCCTCGCGGATCGAAGTAATAAGCAAGCGGAATAACTAAACATCAGCTTGCGCGGCCGGTTCGGTCGGCGCAAGGCGAATAGGGAGGAAAACCGATGAAGCTGGATCGCTTGCTGGCGATTACGATGCTGCTGCTGAACCGCAAACGGGTCGGCGCCGCCGAGCTCGCCGAACGGTTCGAGGTTTCTTTGCGTACCATTTACCGCGATTTGGAAAGCTTGAATCAGGCGGGCATACCGATCGTTTCGTTCGCCGGGGCGTCGGGCGGATATGAAATTATGGATCAGTACCGGCTGGAACGGCAATTTCTATCGCTCGACGAGCTGCAGTCGATTATTATAGCGCTGCGCGGCGTGCGTTCCACGTTCGAGGAGATGGATATCGGCAGTTTGATGGACAAGGTTGGGACGTTAATTGCGCGTACCGAGCATAGTGCGGTGGACGCCATGAGTCAGCAGATGATGATTGACTTGAATCCGTGGCAGGGCGGCCAAGCCGATAAGGAAAAACTGAGCATGCTGCGGACGGCGATCCGGGAGACGCAATTGGCAAGCTTCGCGTATACGAGCTCGCAAGGGGAGACGTTGGAGCGGCTGTGTGAACCGATAGGCGTCGTGCTGAAAGGTTATGTATGGTACTTGCACGGTTACTGCAGGCTGCGCGACGATTTTCGGGTATTTCGACTGTCGCGGATCGAACGGCTGACCATTTTGCCGGAAACGTTCGTGCGCCGTGAGAAAACGTTGGAGCAGCTGGATTACCGCCAGGGCCGCAATCGGGAAGACCGGGAGCTGATCAAGCTTGTGCTGCTCGCCAGCCCGCGACTCAAACCGAGGCTGCAGGACTACTTTCAACCGGAGCAGATTGCGACTCAGCCCGATGGCACGCTGCTTGTGACTTCCGTTCAGCCGGAAGAACCGTGGCTGTACCGGATGCTGCTTGCTTACGGCGCCGATCTCCAAATATTGGAGCCGGCTTCCGTCAGGGACGCGGTGGTGGAGGAAGCCCGAAAAATTGTAAAGCTGTATGAAACCCGATTCGCAACCTTGACATAATGCTGTCAGGGTTGTTCGTTTATGATAAAGGAGTAAACCTGAATCGATAGAAGGAGGCAGATCGTTGTTATGTTCAAAACCGTATCTGAATTTGAGTCGACCTGGAAGCAGGAATTTGCCGCTACCCGGCGCGTTATGGAGCGCTTAACCGATGCGTCTTTAAATCAAACCGTCACTGCGGAGCACCGCAGCCTGGGGCAGCTTGCCTGGCATCTGGTTATTACTTTGCATGAAATGCTGTCGCGAACCGGGCTCGAATTTGCCGCTCCGGCGGATGACGCGCCCGCTCCGGCCTCCGCCGCTGCGATCGCCGAGGCGTACCGTCAGGTTGGCGCGGCGATGCTGGACGCCGTCCAGAGCCAGTGGACGGACAGCGATTTGGCCCGCGTCGTTAATCTGTACGGCGAAGATTGGCCGAACGGCCTGACGCTGCATTTGCTGATCCTGCATCAGGCGCATCACCGCGGTCAAATGACGGTGCTTATGCGCCAGGCGGGGCTGCGTGTACCAGATTTTTACGGGCCGACCCGCGAGGATTGGATCGAGCGCGGGATGCAGCCGCTTGTCTAGCGCGGGACGGAGCTCATACGGGCATCCCGATCGGCTCCGCCATCCGTCGCCGGGCGACGCGCAGCGCCCGTTTCCGCCATATGAAAAAGGCCGTCCGACGTCAAATGACGAAGGATGGCCTTTTTTTTATAATATCCGAATTTATAAGTTTTCAGCGAAGCTGAACAATTCCGATATTTCAAGAAAACCTACATTTAAATCGCGGTCGCTCATCCTTGAATGGCCTCGATAGAGGTTTTCTTACTTCAGGACATGATTCGCGGCTATCTTGGATAACCGTGCGCCCCTAACCGAAATCGGCTTCAGAGCACCACGTCACTTTAGGGGGACTCAGTTTATTTACCGAAGCCGAAATATTGGTTGGCATTGTTGAATGAAATGTTCTGCACCATACGCCCCAGCATCTCCATATCGTCCGGAGCTTCTCCGCTTTCCACCCATTGCCCGATCATATCGCACAGCAGTCTTCTGAAATATTCATGACGCGTGTACGACAGGAAGCTTCTGGAGTCGGTCAGCATGCCGACGAAACGGCTCAGCAAGCCCAGATTAGCCAATGCTTTCATTTGCGCCAGCATGCCGTCGATCGTATCGAGGAACCACCAGGCCGCACCCAGCTGGACTTTGCCTGGAATGCCTCCGCCCTGGAACGCGCCGATAATGGAACCGAGCACATAGTTGTCCTTAGGATTCAAGGAGTACAGGATCGTTTTCGGCAGCTTGTCTTCTGCATCAAGCGCATCGAGCAGCTTTACGATCGGGTAAGCGACCGGGTTGTCATTGATCGTATCGAATCCGGTATCCGGGCCGATTTGATTGAACATCCGGGTATTGTTGTTGCGGTGGGCATTGATATGGAACTGCATCGACCAGCCGAGCTCGGCATACAGCTTACCCATGAATACCAATGTATACGTTTTGTACTTCATTTCTTCTTCCAATGTAACGCCGTTGCCTTGCAATGCTTTTTCGAAAATAGCGGCAGCTTCTTCTTTGGTCGTGTCGGCATAAGCGACATAATCCAGCGCGTGGTCAGACACTTTGCCGCCGATCGAGTGGAAGAAACGGATCCGGGACTCGAGAGCCGCCAACAACGTGTCGTAGCTGCCGATTTTTTCACCGTATACTTCACCCAGCTTGTCAATCCACGGCAAGTAAGTGGCGCGGTTGATTTCAAGCCCTTTGTCGGGACGGAACGAAGGCAGCACATCGACGTCGAAATCGGGGAGCTCTTTAATTTTAATATGATATTCCAATGAATCGGTAGGGTCGTCGGTGGTGCAGATGACGCGCACGTTCGATTTTTTGATCAAGTCTCTCGCACCGAAGCCTTCGCCGCTCAATTGGGCGTTCACCTTTTCCCAGATGGCAGGCGCTGTTTTCTCGCTGATCAGGTCGTATACGCCGAAAAAGCGCTGCAGCTCCAGGTGGGACCAATGATATAGCGCGTTGCCGATCGTTTCCGGAACCGTTCTGGCCCATTCCAGGAAGCGGTCGTAGTCGCTTGCGCCTTCGCCGCCGGTCACGTATTTTTCTTCCACGCCGTTCGCTCTCATAACTCTCCATTTGTAATGGTCGCCGTACAGCCAGGCTTCGGTAATATTTTTGAACGTTTTATTTTCGTAAATTTCCTGCGGACTTAAATGACAATGATAATCGATGATCGGCATTTGCTTTGCGTAGTCGTTGTACAGACGTTTGGCCGTTTCGTTGGACAATAGGAAGTTGTCGTCCAAAAACTTTTTCATAAAATGTGCACCACCCAATTAAAAATATAGTTCGGTTATGTTGAAAAACGATTATTTGCCGAGCAGCCGGATATGTTTGCCGATGTGGGAAATGAGCGATTGCTCATAAGCTTCCTCTTCTTCGCTCAACGTGCGGAAAAATTCGTCCGCGAACAGCGAATTGCCCTGAGCGTCCTTCGCCTGCAGCAAAATTCCGTAAGTAATATGAATCAATTGGCGCGCGTTATCCTCATTCATGTACGTATCGGCCAAATCGGCGTCTTTCACTTGATCGAGCGGCACGATTTTGCTCAAATCGGTCGTTACATGGTAATAAGCGGCCGCCTCCTGGAAATGCTCCAATGCATATTGATGCATTCTGCGGTACAAGTCCGGCTTTACCTTGGCGACGGTTCTTACCGCCTCCAGCCAGTTGGTTCCGGCGGTTTTCACGTGGAAACGGCCTTTCGTGTATTTGCCGATAATCGGGAATACGCTGAACTTGTCGCTGCCGGAATGGATGCTGAGCTTGTATCCGAAATCGTCGGCCAGACCCGCATGGATGACCATTTCTTTCTCGAACTGCACAATGTCGCCGATGTAATCGATCCCTTTCTGGAACTCGCCGATAAATCTCGGAGCCATACTGTACACGGTAACGCCGCGGCTGTACAATTCTTTGGCGATCAGGAAATGCGCTTCGGGAGCGGTCGGCGACGGCGTTTCGTCAATCGAAATTTCGAAGTCTACATCGCGTCCCAGGTTTTTGATGTACGTGACGAAAATATGCTCCATGAAATCGATCGCTGCGCCGTAGACGAGCACGATTTCCTGCAAATTTTCTTTGTTGAACGCAATCGAATTGCCGGCTACTTCAAACTGTTGGTTCAGGTAGCGGGACTCGTAGTGGCTACGTGTCGCTTCCGGCAGCAGGTTATACTTCGCTTCGCGCTCGGATGCGGAAATTTGTTCTACGCTGTTGTCGATTTTCTCGGAGCAGTCAAGCGTAATCATGGTGAAGCCGAGATCGAGCGACATTTTAATATCGGCTTCGACCTTCAGATGGTCGCCGTCGGCGCCAAAGCCGTCTTTGTAGCCTTCCTGGAACACGGCAAACACCGCTCCGTTAAGGACATCGTTGTAATCGCGGTTGGTCAGCGTAATTTCGCGGATGCTTTGCTGTGCCAAAATAGGGCGGACGTCTTTGCCGGCTACGGTTTTGATATGTCCGGGAGAAGCGATGCCCAGACGGTCGCCCAGACCGATGGTTGCCACCTGCGTACCGAACGCGCGGGGCACAGTGTAGTCGAAATATTTATTTAAAACCAAGCGGTTGGCGGTCACGAGCGGGCATAATTTAACTCCATTGTTGTTATCGCCATGCAATTCGTCAAACAATGGGCCCTCGCCTGTTGCGAGAATGTATTTGGCGTTGTCAGCTTTAACCATTAACAGTGTAACGTCACCTGATTGCGCGAATGAATGCGGATACACTTTTACATTGTCTGTTGCAATAATACCGGTTACGTCGCCTTGTTTCATAGCTTCGGCAATCGCTTGAAATTTACTCATTGAATAAAGCCTCCTCAACATTGATACCTCAATCATAACGCAAAATCATACCAGTTTCTTCGCCTATTTTGTCCATTTTGCACTTTTACATGCGTATCTTGCTATGAAACCGCCTCCTTCTCTGCTACAATAGATAATGAAGAGGTGAGATAAGACTCGTTCGATGAGTATGCTTTCAAGGTTCATCATAGCATGCATTGTTAACGTGTGCAATCGTGGTTTAAGGCCAAAATGTAAAGGAAAGCTGGTGGATCAGCATGAGTGAGACGGTCTCCCTTACCTACGGGTCCGAGGAAGGCGACTTTTACATGCAGCATATTAAGCGGACGGAGCCGTTCGAGCGGACGAATCATTTCCACGGGACATACGAAATTTATTATTTATTGTCCGGGCAGCGCGCCTATTTTATTAAGGACCGCACCTATTTGATTTCCCCGGGGGATCTTGTTTTTATAAACCGCCACGATGTGCATAAAACATCCGATGTCGGGCAGCCTGGCCATGAACGGGTCGTTATTAATTTCAGCGATACGTTTATCGGCAAGGATCATCCGTTGTCCGATCCGTCGTTGTTCAATGTGTTCCGCCAACCGGCGCATGTGCTGAGCCTAAAGCTGCAGGATCAAATATTTACGCAGACGATTATCGGCAAGCTGCATAAAGAGCTGAAGGAGAAGGCGACCGGCTTCGAAACCTACATCAGGCTGCTGCTCGTGGAGCTGCTGCTGTTTTCCAGCCGTTACGCGGAGCGCAACGATGCCGTCGTGTTCGAACATGCGAGCCCGCTGCATAAAAAGATCTCCGAAATCGTGCAACATATTAACTGCCACTATCAGCAGCCGATGACGCTTTCCGGGATGTCCGAGCAATTTTATATGAGCCCGTATTACATGAGCCGAACATTTAAGGAAATCACGGGATTTACGTTCATCGAATACGTCAATATGACGCGCATCCGAGAGGCGCAGAAGCTGCTGCGAGAGACGGACCGGAAAATTATCGATATCGCCGATGCGGTGGGCTTTGAAAATATCGCGCATTTCGGACGCATGTTTAAAAAACTGAGCAAGCAGACGCCCCACGAATACCGGAAACATCAGCGCTAACGGGCTCAGGCTGGCGTTTGAAACCGTGTATACGGATACATTACCGCACAAAGCCCCGTGCATGCCGCTGCAGCAGACAGGCCGGGGCTTCCGGGTTTTCCTACAATATTCGTAAAAAGATGAGGTTATTGGATCGGATCCGGGACCATTCCGTTCTCAATGACCTGAGCGTTGGTCGGCATATTCGCCATTTCTTTGCCGAGCCGCTTGAGCTCGGAGGCATTGTTGGAGGCCATCCTGCCGTTTTGGGCAATTTCGATCGGAATGCTCGCCGGCTTCGGTTCATGGCTGGACAAATACTGCTTCGTCTCCATCATCACGCTTACCGCGATTTCCATCGCCGATGAGGGAATTTCGCCCTTGTCCTTGAAAGCGGCTTCATGCAAAAGCACTTCGGTCCATCCGTTGTCGGCGGTACGGGTCGGTATGCCGAACATATACTGTTGATCCGTCCGCGGATCGCGGAAGGTCAGCGCATAGCAGCAGCCGTCCTTTGTGGCCGTCTGAGTAAAGCCAAGTGCCGTCAACGTCGAATGGACATGGTTAAAGGGGCGGGTTACGGTTCGATACGTTTTTTTGCGTGTCATTGCCTTCACACTCCTTAAGGTTGTGGTCTGGGCATGCCGCTGCATGACCCGTACTTGCTCGGGTAATCATTATTAACCGACTGCGGGCAATTTGAACCGGCAGTTTGACGGACATATATGGTCTTTTTTTTTGCTGCGGCCGGACGTCGTGGTATACTAGGAGCAGTATTCGGATAAGCGGAGTGACGGACATGAGAATTAATAAATTTATTAGCGAAACGGGCTTCTGTTCGCGACGCGAAGTGGATAAATTGGTGGAAGCGGGCCGGGTTACGATTAATGGCCGGCTGGCCGAGCTGGGCAGTCAGGTCGGGGACGGAGACGAGGTGCGCGTGGATGACCGGCCGGTCAGCGCCAAAAAACCCGGCGTCTATATCGCCCTGAACAAGCCGGTTGGCATCACAAGCACGACGGAGCTTCATGTGCGCGGCAACATCGTCGATTTTGTCGGCCATAAGGAGCGGATCTTTCCGATCGGCCGGTTGGACAAAGATTCGGAAGGTCTTATTTTATTGACCAATGACGGAGATATCGTGAATAAAATATTGCGGGCGGAGAACGATCACGAGAAGGAATATATCGTAACCGTAGACAGGCCGATTTCGCCGATGTTTTTGGAAGGAATGGCCGGCGGGGTTCGCATCCTGGGCACGATAACGAACCCTTGTCAAATGCACCGGCTTGGGGAACGGGTATTTCGGATTGTATTGACCCAGGGGCTGAACCGCCAAATTCGCCGGATGTGCGCCGCTTTCGGCTACGAGGTGCGGAGGCTGAAGCGGGTGCGCATCATGAACATCAAGCTTGGCGAGCTTGCGACCGGACAATGGCGCGATTTATCGAAGCAGGAGCTGGACGAGCTGCTGCAGCGGATCTCTCACGACCGGCGGTGAGGGAGAAGCCGGCTATAAAGGGCTGTTGAATTTGTAGCCGACTCCCCGCACGGTATGGATATAGGCCGGCTCGGCGGGATCTTTCTCAATCTTTTTACGCAGATTACTGATATGGACGAGCAATGTACGGGTATCGCCGTTGCTGTCCACTCCCCACGCTTCCTTATAAAGATGCTGAATCGGCACGACACGGTTCGGCTTTTTGGCGAGCAGCGCGAGCAGATCGAACTCTTTGGAGGAAAGGGGAACGAGCGATCCGCCCATCCATACGTTTCTCGTGAGCAGATCGATATCCAGGCCCGGGAAGGTGAGCTGACGCAACTCTTCCTTCTGCTGCTCGGACTGCTGTTTGCGGCGCAAATGGGCCTTCACACGGGCCACGAGCTGGCCCGGGCTGAAAGGCTTGGTCACATAGTCGTCGCCGCCGATGCTCAAGCCCAAAATAATGTCCATATCCTCGGTTTTACAGCTGATAAACAAAATCGGGATGCTGTATGATTTCCGCAGCTGCCGGCAAATTTCAATGCCGTCCATACCGGGAAGCAAAATGTCCAAGATGACGAGATCCGGAGCGAACTGCTCCATATATTCGAATGCCTGGGGTCCATTGTCCGTGCTCCATACTTCATAGCCTTCTCTGACCAAATATAACCGGATGAGTTCGACAATTTCCGGCTCATCGTCGACGATCAATATTTTTTCCCCTGACATCAATTATAAGAACCCCCTTCAATGCTGTCTTGTTTGCTTCGCTTAGTTCCCAAATCTTCCAAGTTGCGATACTATGTGAAAGAATAAATCAATCTTTGCAAGAAAGAAAGTGGTATTGATTCCCAAAACACACCTTTATTATATATGGATCGCGCTTATTTTCGCTATCCTTTTATTAAGCGGTTGCAGCGGGTTTTCCGGTGCGCCGGACAAACCGCGCCACCCGGCGCCGGAAGCGGTGCAGGGCACAATCGACCTGCGCGATTGGGACTTCGCCGGAGCGGGGATCGTCCCGCTGAGCGGCGAGTGGGATTTCTATTGGGACCGGCTGCTCGGTCCGGAGGAAGCCGCTCCATTGAGCGCGGGAGGAGCAGGGCGGGAATGGATCCCGCTTCCCCGCTCCTGGAACGGTTACCGGCCGGCCGGTCAAGCGCAGGCGCTTTCCGGCAGTGGAAGCGCCACCTTTCATCTGCGCGTGCTGCTGGATACTCGCTCCGGCGTACTGGCGTTGGAATTGCCGGTCGTCCGGACGGCATTTAAATTATGGGTCAACGGCAAGCAGCTGGCCCAGGCAGGAACGGTAGGCGCGAGCGCGGATACGGCAAAGCCGGGATACCGCCCGCAGATCGTTTACTTTCCGCAAGAGGGCGTGACGGCGCTTGATATTGTGCTGCAGGTTTCCAATTTCGACCACAGGCTGGGGGGCGTGTGGCGCGAGCTGCGGCTGGGTGAAGCCGGGCAGCTGAGCGCCGGTCATAATCGGCATCTCGCCCTGGAGATGTCGCTCGGGGGCGGTTTTTTCCTGATGGGCTGCTATCATTTCGTGCTGTTTTTGTTCCGCATCAGGGAGCGGGCATCGCTCTATTTCGGCTTATTTTGCCTCATCGCCGCCCTGCGGGCATTATTTATTGGCCAAGAGGCGATCTACCAGCTGTTTCCGGGCATACCGTGGCAGGCGGGGCTGCGTATGGAGTACATTTGCTTTTATTCCAGCTTGCCGATCGGCGTACTCTTTTTTCGAAGCCTGTACCCGCATGAACTGGGACAAAGGACCGTACGGGTAATCCAATGGTTCGGGTGCTTGTGTCTGGTGACAGTCGTACTGCTCCCGTCGCGGATTTACACATGGACGCTGCTGGCGTATCAAGTGTTGATCGTGCTGATCGGCCTGATTTTGCTCGGCAGTCTGATCAAGGCCAGATTTCGTCAGCGGGATAGGGCCGCGTTTGCCTTGATCGGCTATATTGTGTTTACAACTACTATATTTGCGGATATAGCCCAGCTTAACGGTTGGATTTCCGCAGGCGGATATTCATCGTTCGGCTTTTTTTTCCTGATTCTCATGACCTCGTTGATTATAAGCATGAAATCGTTCAAGGCGTTTGCGGCGGTGGAATCGTTATCGTTCCAGCTTCGGGAGCTGAATATGGGACTGGAGCAAAGAATTCGGGAACGGACGTCCGAGCTTGAAAAATCGAATCGACGGCTGGAGAAAATGAATGAGGATCTGGGTCGGCTCGAAACGTCCCGACGCCATTTGCTCAGCAATATATCCCACGACCTGGGTACGCCGATGACGCTGATTCAAGGCTATGTGGAGGCGCTGATCGATCAGGTTGTAACCGATCCGAAGCAGCAGCATAACTACTTGCGCCTTATTTTGAACCGGATTAACGGGCTGAACCGGCTGATCGCGGATTTGTTTCAGCTGTCGAAGCTGGAGGCGCGGCAAATTCATTTTTCGATGCGGGCCATGCCGATCGGCGAATTTGTCGACTATTATGGCGAACGGTACGGGCTTGAGGTGAAAAACGCCGGAATCGGCTTCAGACTGGACGCTTCGATTCTGCCTCGCATGGAGCCGCCGGACGCTGCGGTCATAATCGATCTCGACCGCATCGATCAGGTGCTGACGAACATTGTTTATAATGCGACCAAGCATACGCCAAAGGACGGCTTGATCCGGCTGCAGTTCGTGCTCGACAGCACGACTATGATGGTGAGGGTGCATGATAACGGCGAAGGCATCGATCCGGAAGATTTGCCGTACATATTCGACCGGTTTTATAAAAAAAGCAAATCGCGCAATACGTCCGAAGGCGGCAGCGGCCTGGGGCTCGCTATCGCGAAGGAAATTATCGACTTCCACGGCGGGCGCATTTGGGCGGAAAGCCGGGTCGGGCAGGGCGCATGCCTGAGCTTCGCGCTGCCCCTGCATAACGTGCAGCCGGCGCCGGGCGACGGGGTTCGGGCCTAAAGCTGCTTCATAGCGCTTCGGTACTCGGTAGGCGACACGCCGTATAGCCGCTTGAATTGTTTGGAAAAATAAAGCGGGTCCTGGAAGCCGACCGAGGAAGCGATCTGCTCCACGGTCAGCTCGAGCCGTTCTCTAAGCAGCAGGCGGGCTTTGTCCGTCCGCAGCTTCAATAGAAAGGAAACCGGCGTCAGACCGGTTTGTTTTTTGAACAGCGTCGACAAGTAAGCGCGGTTGTAGCCGAGCGCTTCGGCCATCAGCTCCATGGTGATCGGCTCGGCATACTGCGTGGTCATAAACTGGATGGCCTGCTGGACGATGTGCTCCGAGCGGCTCGCCTGCCGCGGGTCGCTCTGCTGCTGCGGCTGCAGCGCGGCCGCATATTCGGCCAGCAGCAGATGGAGGCAGCCGACCGCCTGCAGGTTGGCGCCTGCACCGCGCGCCTGAAAGGCGGTCTGTACATGGCGGTACAACTCGGCGACACTGCGACCGGGCTCCGTATGTACGACCGGCCGGCGCGAGGAAAGGCCGATCTGGCGGAGCAGCCGGGACGCCCGCTCCCCTTCGAAGGCAAGCCAGCAATAATGCCACGGGTCCTGCTCGTCGGCTATATAGCTGATCAGCTTGCCCGGCTCGATCAGAAAGCTGTCGCCGGGGCCGAGCCGGTACGTCACGCCCTGGCACGTATAAGTGCCCTTGCCCGACAAGATATGATGAAGCAAGTAATAGTCGACCACCTTCGGCCCGGGCTTATGTCCGGGCTTTGTCTGGCTGCTGCCTGTGAACAGGACGACCAGCTCGTCCTCGGTCGTCTGCGGATTCGATACGACGTAATAGCTGTCCTTGCGGCCGGTGCTTTCGGACATGCTGCCCGCTCCTTCCATCTCTTCGGTCTTCGATTCGATTGCCGTCTTGATCCCGCTCTTAACGTCAGGATGATTGGAACCAGTATACCATGCCGGCATGGCGTCAACCAGTAAATCTGACATTTATCCATGCACTGCTTACATCGTTCCATAGCGGAATAAGCGTCCCGGCCTTATACTATACAGTAAGATAGGACTTACATCCAAGGCGATAGCAACTCATTTCATTTTGGTAGAGGCGGTGTATCCATGGCAGATTTACAAGCATTGCAGCAAGCATTCACAGAGCGTTACGGACGGGGCGGCGCAGGCCCGGTTCACGTATTTCACGCGCCTGGCAGGGTCAACCTGATCGGCGAGCATACGGATTACAACGGAGGCTACGTATTCCCGGCGGCGCTTACCTTCGGCACGACGATGCTCATCCGCAAACGCGGCGACGATCAACTCGGCTTCGCATCCACCAACTTTGACCTGCACAAACATATTTCCATTCAGCATATTGCGTTTGACGCGGCCGACGATTGGATCAATTATCCGAAAGGGATCGTCGCCAAGCTGCGGGAACGGGGCGTTGCACTAGGAGGCTACGATATTTTATACAGCGGCGCCATTCCTAACGGCTCGGGACTATCGTCCTCGGCGTCGATTGAAGTCGTAACGGCATTCGGACTGCTGACGATGGAAGGGCAGCCGGCCGACAAGGTGCAGATCGCGCTGCTGTCGCAAAAAGCCGAGAATGAATTCATGGGCGTCAACTGCGGCATTATGGATCAGTTTGCGGTGGCGGTGGGGAAGGAGGACCATGCGATTCTGCTGATGTGCGATACGCTCGAATACAAGCATGTGCCGTTCCGCAGCGGCGATTACAAGCTGGTCATCGGCAATACGAACAAGAAACGCGGTCTGGTCGACTCGGCCTATAATGAAAGAAGGTCGCAATGCGAGCGGGCGGTAGCCTATCTTCAGGCACAGTTTCCGCAGCTGACGCTGCTCGGACAGCTCAGCCTGGAGCAGTTCAATGGAGCGAAGCATCTCATTCCCGATGATATCGTACGCAACCGGGCGCAGCATGTCGTTGAGGAAATCGATCGTGTGCTGCAGTCGATGAAGGTGCTGGAAAACGACGATTTGGCCGCCTTCGGGCAATTGATGGTCGGTTCCCACAATTCGCTTCGCGATCTGTACGAGGTAACTTGCCTGGAGCTCGACGTCATGGTGGAGGAAGCGCTGAAGGTGCGCGGCGTGCTGGGCTCGCGGATGACCGGAGCGGGCTTCGGCGGCTGTACGGTATCGTTGGTGCATCAGGATAGCATAGCGGCTTTCATAGAACAGGTAGGAGCTGCCTACCGGGAGAGAACCGGCTTGAGCGCCGATTTCTATGTATGCGAAATTGGCGACGGCGTGAAGGAACTGGCGAACTAACGATGATGATAAAAGGTTGCGGCAGCCATGAAACATCCGGAAATGCGATGGAAGCGGCATGCCGTAAAGGTTGATTCAAATCTTCATGGGAGGTTATACAATGGCGGTTTTAGTAACAGGCGGGGCCGGCTACATCGGCTCTCATACGGTGGCGGAGCTGTTGGCCCGCGGCGAAGAAGTGGTGGTGGCCGACAATTTGCAGCAGGGACATCGACAGGCGGTGCTGGGCGGCAAGCTGTATGAAGGCGACATTCGCGATGCGGCTTTCATGGATCGGGTATTTCAGGAAAACCGGATCGATGCGGTGATTCATTTCGCGGCCCATTCACTGGTCGGGGAAAGCATGCAGAACCCGGCGAAATATTATCATAACAACGTGTACGGCACCTTGTGCCTGCTGGAGAAAATGAACGAATACGGCGTCAAAAAGATCGTCTTTTCGTCGACGGCGGCAACGTACGGGGAGCCGGAAAACGTGCCGATTGTCGAAAGCGACCGCACGCTGCCGACCAACGCCTACGGCGAAACGAAGCTCGCGATGGAAAAAATGATGCGCTGGTTCGACACCGCGCACGGCATCAAGTATGTGTCGCTGCGCTACTTCAATGCCGCCGGCGCTCACGAAAGCGGCCGGATCGGCGAGGATCACAAGCCGGAGACGCATCTGATCCCGATCATCCTGCAGGTGGCGCTGAACCAGCGGCCGCATATATCGATCTTCGGGGATGATTACGCCACTCCGGACGGTACTTGCATCCGCGATTACATTCACGTAACCGATTTGTCGGATGCGCATATCCTCGCCGTCGAAAAGCTGCGCGGCGGCGGAGAAAGCAGCATCTACAACCTCGGCAACGGGAAAGGCTTCTCGGTGAAGGAAGTGATCGAGATTGCCCGCCGGGTAACCGGGCATCCGATTCCGGCGGTGATGGAAGCCCGCCGCACCGGCGACCCCGCGATACTCGTCGCCTCGTCCGAGCGTACAAGAGCGGAGCTTGGCTGGAAGCCGCGGCGAGACAGCCTGGAGCAAATTATCGAATCGGCATGGACATGGCATCAGAGCCATCCGGCCGGCTATGCCGATTAAGGCGCAGCTGTTTTCGGAAGTCCGGTGAATATCGCCTTGCGGGCATCGATTCACCGGATTTTTAGGAACGATAGGAGGAGCAGTACGAATGAAAGAAGCAACCGAGATGCAATCCGCCGATGACCGCGGGCAGCAGACGCAGGCGGCCGCGCAAGCGATCGAGCGGCTGCTGAAGTTCGGCGTCCGCCGCGGACTGCTGGAGCCGATAGATTGTTATGCGTCGCGCAATGCGCTGCTGGAGCTGCTGCGCATCGCCGAGCCCTGCGAGGAAGAGGTTGAAGAGCCGCAGCACGAAACGGTCGCCGAGCTGTTGGAGCCGCTGCTCGATTATGCGGTTTCCGCCGGCATCCTTGAGGATAACAATACGACGCTCCGCGATTTGTTGGATGCCAAAATCATGGGCAGCCTGATGCCGCGCCAGTCGGAGATCGCGAACCGGTTTTGGAGCACGGCCCGGCAGGAAGGCGTGCAGCGGGCGACCGATGATTTTTACCGGCTGTGCATCGATTCCAACTATATCCGGATGGACCGGATTGCCAGAAATCAATACTGGCTGGCGCCGACCGAATACGGCGATTTGGAAATTACGGTCAACTTATCCAAGCCGGAGAAGGACCCGAAAGAAATCGCGCTGCTGAAGACGGCACCGCAAAGCCATTATCCGAAATGTTTGCTCTGCATTGACAATATCGGCTATGCAGGCAGGCTGAATCATCCGGCCAGGCAAAATCTCCGGGTCATTCCGCTGCAGCTTGACGGCGAGCCATGGCATTTTCAATATTCGCCTTATGTGTATTACAACGAGCACAGCATTATTTTCGACGAGCGGCACCGTCCGATGAAAACGTCGATTCAGACGTTTTACCGGCTGCTTGATTTTATCGACCAGTTCCCGCATTATTTCATCGGCTCGAACGCCGATTTGCCGATTGTGGGCGGTTCGATTCTGAACCATGATCATTTTCAGGGCGGCAAGCACCGGTTCGCAATGGAGAAGGCGCCTGTGGAGCGCAGCTTTACGCATCCGGATTACCCGAATGTCCGCCTGGGCATCGTCAAATGGCCGATGTCGGTCATCCGGATGTCGAGCCATAATAAAATGCTGCTGCTGAAGCTTGCCGATACGATTCTGAACGCCTGGAAACAGTACAGCGACGAGCTTAACGGCATTGTAGCCTTCACCGAGCAGGCGGGCGTCAGCGTCCCGCATAATACAATCACGCCGATCGCCAGAAATAATGCGAGCGGCGAGTACGAGCTCGATCTTGTACTGCGCAACAACCGCACGAACGAGGAGCATCCTGACGGCATTTTCCATCCGCATCAGGAGCTGCATCATATCAAGAAGGAAAACATCGGTCTGATCGAAGTGATGGGCTTGGCCGTGCTGCCGGGCCGCCTCAAGGAGGAGCTGGAGCTGCTCGCGGAGGTGCTGACCGGCAAGCTCGCGTTCGACAGGCATATTGCCGAGCAGCCGGATCACCTGCTGCACAAGCACCGCATCTGGATCGGCGAGCTGCTGGCAAGCTACGGAACAGGCTTGACCGCCCCGGCAGCCGAACGGGCGCTGCAAACCGAGGTCGGCCGCAAGTTTGCCGCTGTGCTCCATGATGCCGGTGTTTACAAGCGCAACGAGCAGGGAATGTCCGGTTTTACCGCATTCCTGGGAGCGGTGGGCTTCCGGGCGTAGCGCCGACGCGGACTATTTGGAGCAGACCGGCCGCGGCCGGTTGAAGAAGGCGGACTGCGGTTCTCGTTACGGCTGCGGTTAAATGATGCAGATCGGCTCAGGCATCCGTAACGGCCGCACCGATTAAGCAAACCGACCGAAGCTCCCGCAATGGCCGAAGCCTAGTGAACTCGTTCAGCTTTGCTGAACATCGGGGAATCAGATGGGACTCTACTCCACCCGTTTCAAGGCCCACCTTAGAGGTGGGGTCTTAACCCGATAAAGTCGTAATCGGATAAAGCAGCCGAACAGAAGCTTCCGTAACCGCCGTATAGCGGGGACGGGGGCTTATTTGCTCATGCACAGACAAACCGCTTCCGCGAGTGATTAGAGGGGAAGAGGGGACGGTGGGACTTTTTGCAGAAACGTGCCAAAAGCAGTCACTTTATCTTACTCGTGAAAGGGGAAGGAGCGCAAAATTCGTCCAAATAACGAACGAAATTGACTTGTCGATCGACAAATGGCCGGGATTTCCTCTTGTATATATAAAATTTATGTGAATTTTTGTAAAAAAATTTGTTTCTCACCTCACAGGCACAAAGTCTGTGTTATAATTGTTCACATTAACATATATAAGTAGGACTAGGGGCAGGGGGAGATGCTATGTTTGATTGGTTGGGGTTTAAGAAAGGTTTGCCGCTTTGGTGGTCCTGCCGATTAAACCGCGGGCTGAAGGAGGATGTCGAGGACATATTTGAAGGTATCGCCAACACCCGTATGGAGCTGCTGAAAAGCTGGACCGACGAATATTGGTCCCATTTGGACCGGCTGCTGGAGCAGATTCGGTCGCTGGAGGCGGAACGGGGCGAAGCTCATGAGCTTTGGCGGGCTGCGATCGAAAAGTTGTTTATCGCAGCCAGAAACCGGGCCTCCGACTTTTCGGAATTATTTTTGCTGGACGAAACATCTTCCGTCGTATTTTCGTCTTACCCTGCGCATATCGGCGTGAGCTATGCAGGGGAGGGGCATATTTACAAAGGATTGGTGTACACGAAGGACGGCGATAAATGTTTGTTCGGCCCTTATGCGGACCTGTTGACAAAGCAGATCGGGCCCAGCACATCGGCATTTCACGATAAAATGACGCTGCTTTATATCGTTCCCATCATGAAGGACGGACGTTGGAGAGGGGCGTTGTGCGGTCGGGTGCCGAACGATGTTATCGGCGATCTGATTCAGCGGGAATCCGGACATGTGTATCCCGACTCCGGAGATAACTACATATTCATGGCCAAACCGGTCCTGAATACGCATATCGCCCCCGGCACCGCCTTGTCGCGCAGCCGTTTCGAGGACCGTACGTTTACCCACGGCGAAAATTTGAAGGACGGTGTCACGACCGATTGGGGGACGGTGAGCGTGAAGGAGCATACGGAGCTGGAGCTGATGTTCACCGATCCGGCGACCGGCAAGCTGCATCCCGGCGTAGCCAACACGATCGCCAACGGCAGCAATTTGTTCGTGGCGTTCCCGGGTTACTCCGACTACCGGCATATTCCCGTTATCGGCAAAGGAGTGACGTTCAAGCTGCCGCATTGCCCCGACTTATGGGGGATGATGTGCGAAGGAGACCTGGAGGAAGTATACCGGGTTCGCAGCATCCGCTGGAAGCTGCTGCGCTTGCAGCTCCCGCTGCTGATCGTCTCTGCCGTATTGTCGGCAGCTCTCGTATACGGGCTGCTCGGACAGTCGCCGGCATGGCTAACCGCTTGCGCGGCCGGAGGCTTCCAACTGCTGTGCGGATTGTTGATCGCCCGCATCGTGCAAAAGAAAGGCGCGCAACCGGTTGTCGACAACCTGCGCCGAATCAACCGCTTTATCCGCATTAATGCGGAGGGTAAAGGGGATTTGACGCAGCGGCTGGGGCACGGGCAATTCGCCCATGACGAGACGAAGGAACTGGCCAAGTGGATCAACAATATGATCGATTCGCTGGAAGGCATTATGCTGCAGGTGAAGCAGGCGGCCTCCGACGTATTGTCGAGTCAGCATGTACTGACCGTTTCGACGGTGACGACGGAAGGGTCGACGGAGCGGATGAGCGGCAAGATCCATGATATGATCCGAAGCATCCGCAGGCAGTTGAAAGATATCGACGTCGCCAAAGATGTCGTTAACGATATGCAGGGTACGCTGCGCGTTCTGGAGGACAAGGCATCCGGGCAAATCGCGGTGGCTCAGAGCGAAGTGGAGCGGATCGGCGAGAAAATGGATCAAATCTCCCGCAAGGTTGCAGATACGAACCGGACCATTTTGACGTTCATGGACACAACGCAAAAAATTAAAAATGTGCTGCAGGTTATCGAGGAAATATCGGCACAGACGAACCTTCTGTCGCTGAACGCTTCGATTGAGGCGGCGCGTGTCGGAGAGCACGGCAAAGGCTTTGCCGTTGTTGCCGGTGAAATCCGCAAATTGGCTGATTTGACGCGCAAGTCGACGGAGGAAATCAATGAAACGGTGCAATTAATTTATAAAAATGCGCAGGAAGCGTTCCAATCGATGGAGGAAGGTACGCTGGTGGTAACTGAAGGTACCCAGCTTGTTGCCGCGGCATCGGAAATATTAAGCGGGGCCAGCGCCGAGGAATCGTTAAAGACGCAAGTAGTTGACGAGGTTGTTGACCTGATGGAGAAAATCGCCGAGGTCAGTATGGAAAACCGGCAAATTTCCACGGAGGTGGAAGCGAAGGTACAGGAGCTGCTGGCGGACATCGTCAACGTCAGACATACGTCCAGTCATGTGGAGGCGATCACGGATTTCTTGCAGCATCTGGTGGATCAATTCCGTTTGACGGAAACACGTAGAAGATAGCGGTCGGAATAGTTAAGCGATACGATCAGCACGGCAGTCCCGGGCGAATGAATCCGGTTCGGGACGGCCGTGCTTATTTGTTGGTTTCTTTCATAGTCGGCGCCGGAATGCGCAGCAAGCATCCGCTTGGGCGCGGCTTTCCTTTCCGAAACAAAGCGTGCAAAGCCCAGCCATATTTGTCTTTCATCCGGATTTTGGACATTGGGACTACTTTTTGTTAATTATATGTTATGTATATTGACATTAATTGGGTCAAGGCATATGATATTAGGTATAAAGACTTGAAATATTCGGATTTTCAGGTACTTTCAGCTTCTTTTTGTCATATAATCTAACATAATAACAGAAAAAGAGGGGAGGGACTGGTGCTGCAAGGCTATCGCCGCTGCGGCACCGGACATCGGATGGAGATAATCGGCCGTTCCCGCCGCACGCCGTATCCGCTGGAATCGTTTTATGATGAAATGTTTGAGCAGGATTTGCCGGTACGTCCCCACTACAAACAGGCGTACAATTGCTTCTCGGCTATGAAGGCGGAGGAATTGGCGACAAAGCAGCAGGCGATGAACCGCCGCATGCTGGAGGAAGGGATTACGTTCACGCTGTATCAGCCCGAGCAACCGCAGCCGCTGGAGCGGACGATCCCTTTCGATATGATTCCGCGAATTATTCCGGCCGACGAGTGGGCTGTGCTCGAGCGCGGGCTGTACCAACGGGTCCGGGCGCTGAACCAGTTTCTATACGATACGTACCACCAGCAGCAGATGATTTCCGACGGCCTCATTCCCCGCAAAATGATCGTGGCCAACCGTTACTTCCGGCCGGAGATGATGCGCATTGACGTCCCCGGCGGCGTGTATATGACGACTTCCGGCATCGATCTGATCCGCAACGCGGACGGACGTTATTATGTACTGGAAGACAATCTGCGCTCGCCATCCGGATTTTCCTATCTATTCAAAGGCCGATCGATCATGAACCAGCTGTTTCCCGAGCTGACTCTCGCGAGCTCGCTCCGCGATGTCGAGCATAGCCTGAACCACTTTTTATCGTCGCTGCGCAGTTTGTCGCCATCCCGCAAGTCCGAGCCTGTTGTCGCGCTGCTCACGCCGGGGGAGTATAACTCGGCTTATTACGAGCATGCTTTCCTGGCCCAGCAGATGGGGATTCACCTTGTTGAAGGACGGGATTTGGTAGCCATCGACCACAAAATTTATATCCGCGGCATGAAAGGTCTGCAGCAGGTCGACGTGCTGTACCGGCGCATCGACGATGACTTCCTCGATCCGCTCGCCTTCCAGCCGGATTCCATGCTGGGCGTGGCCGGTATTATGAATGCCTATCGTGCCGGGAATATTGCGATCGCGAACGCCCCCGGAACGGGGATTGCGGACGATAAAGCGATATACGCTTATGTGCCCGACATGATCCGTTACTACTTGAATGAGGAGCCCATATTGAATAACGTGCCCACCTACCTGCTCTCCCGGCCGGAAGAGAGGGAATATGTGCTCGGGAGGCTGCATGAAATGGTCGTCAAGGAAACATCGCTGTCCGGCGGCTACGGGATGCTGATCGGACCGACGGCTTCCGAGGAGGAGATTGCGGCATTCGCCGCACAAATCCGGCTCGAACCGGAACGCTATATTGCCCAGCCGACGATGCAGCTGTCGCGCGCTCCGGTCATGCAGGACGGGCAGATGGTTCCGCGCCATATCGATTTGCGGGCATTTGTCCTGATGGGCTGCGGAAGCGCCCATATTATTCCCGGAGGGCTGACGCGGGTGGCGCTGAAGGAGGGCTCGCTCGTTGTAAATTCGTCGCAGGGCGGGGGCTGCAAGGATACTTGGGTGCTTGCGTAAAAAAAGAAGAGGTGATAGCTATGCTCAATCGTAATGCGGAAGCTTTGTTTTGGTTGGGGCGGTATGTGGAACGTGCGGAAAACCATGCAAGACTGATCGATGTGCATTATCACATTCAACAGGAGGCCGACTTCCTGCATGCGGAGCATAAGTGGGCCCGGCTGATCGATGCGCTGGGTGCGCGGGCTGCTTACGAGCAGCAGTTCGAAGCTTTTACCGAAAAAGATGTGCTGTCTTTTATTACGCTCGATCGGGGCTATGCGAACTCGCTGTTTTCGTGCATCAGCCAGGCGAGAAACAATTTGCGGACGCTTCGCGAGAAGCTGCCGAGCGAGCTGTGGGACGTGCTTAACGCCTTTTACTTGTGGCTTGGCGACAAGCAGGTGGACGATATACTGCAAGAGTCGCCCAATGCGTTTTACCGGCAAATTAAAGAACGGATGGCGATGTTTCTGGGTGTCGGGCATTCCGTTATGCCGCGGCAAAACGAATGGCATTTCATGGAGAGTGGCAGATTTCTCGAAAGAGCCGAAAATACGGTCCGCATTCTTCATTCGGTGGCCGGTACGCTGCAGGAGGCACGGGATATCTCGACTCCTTATCCGAACATGCTGGCCGTATTGAAATCGGTGAGCGGCTACCAGGCGTTTCGCCGGTTATACGGGGATGGCGTGCTCGTGGAGCCGATTATGGAATTTATGATCCGAAATGAGAGCTTTCCGCGGTCGGTTCAATTCTCCTTCTTCGCATTGGAAACGCATTTGAAAGGAATCGAGCTGGATGCAAAGGACCACCGACTCCCGCATGAGAAGGCAATCCGTCAGGCCGGGAAAGTAAAGGCGGAGCTAGCTTGTCTGGAGCAGGACGAACTCGGCGGCGAGCAGGTCACGGCGCTGCTGGAGCATCTGACCGTCTCGTGCCAAAAACTGGGCAAGACGATGGCGGCGGCCTTTTTCCAACTGGAAGGGGCTACCGCATGAAGATCGAAATCAACCATGTGACCCGCTATTCGTACGCGGAGCCGGTATCGGACAGCGTCAACGAAATACGTTTGACGCCGCGCACCAATTACCGGCAATCGTGTTATCATCATGAGGTATGGATCGAACCGGTGGCTTCGTTATTTACGTATGAAGATTACTTCGGCAACAGGGTCCATTCCTTTTCGGTCAGCAAGCCGCATCGCGAGCTTGCGATCAGGACGAAGGCGACCGTTGTGACGCAGGATCAAAACCGGGACTCGCTGCCCAAGGTGTCGCTCCGGGAACAACAGGAGCTGATGCGGAGCGAACGGCTGCAAAACCGCTATATCGAGTATTTGCTGCCTACCGCATATACGGAAATTACGGAAGAGCTGTCCGCGTATACAACCGGCTTCGAGGTCGGACCCGAAGGCTACTATGAATGGGCGAAGCGTCTGTCCGAGGGCATTCATCAAGATTTCACCTACGATCCGGACGCCACGCATGTTCATTCGAAGGTTAGCGATACGCTGCGCCTGAAGCGGGGCGTTTGTCAGGACTATGCGCATTTGATGATTGCCGCGTGCCGCAGTATCGGGCTTCCTGCGAGATATGTGAGCGGGTATCACTTTGTCGGCGATTTGCAGGGGGGGAGCGCCGACTTCGAGCAGGCGTCGCACGCCTGGGTAGAGGTTCACGTGCCCGGCACCGGCTGGCTTGGCTTCGATCCCACGAACCGGGCGGAGGTTGGCTGGCGCTACGTGAAGCTCGGTCACGGAAGGGATTATAAAGATATTGTTCCGGTCAAAGGCGTGTATCGCGGCACCTCGCGACAAACGTTGGATGTGGCCGTAGACGTAAGGAAGCTGGAAGAGTGAGCTTGCCGGCGGCGTGCTGCGCTGCGATATGCGGACGGGGCTTCAGGCGGACACAGGTTTATCTGCTGCATTGCAGGATAGATTGAATAAAGCCCGGCCTCCTGTGAAATTGAGAGCAGGAAGGCGCGGGCTATTTATATGTGCTTACAGGATGGGAAAAAGGTTGTCCTACCTTGGATCGCCGTCCCGTCCGGGGTCGTGCGATAGCTCGACCTGAATGGTATCGCGATCGCGGGTCATTTCGTTAATGCGGATGCCGTTTTTCTCCAGCGAGTTTTTGATCAGCGACTCATCCTGCATAGGGAATACGTAGGAAGGCTGGTTTCCCGTACCGTCGAGCAGATTTACGGCAACCTCCAGAAGCTTTTCCATCGAGAAAGGCTTGCGCAAAAACTTTTCGAAATCTTTTTCATGATAGTTCATGGGCGGCTCCAAAGCTGTTGACACAATGACCGGGGTACGGAAAAAGACGGGATGACGGTAGAGCTCAGAGATAAAATCCCAGCCGGTTTTCGCTCCTTCCAGATGAATGTCGACAATACAAAGCCGGGGCATATGAGTACGAATCTGATGCAGGGCCATCATGCCTTCTTCCGCTGAACGGAGATGAACGGTAGGGAGATTCAGCTTGGCGAGAGCGACCTGAATCAGCTTAGCCAAATTATCGTCGTCCTCAAGAATGATGACACTGCCTTCCGCATTCGCGACTTTGTGCGCTTCCAGCCCGATCGTAAACGTCGTACCTTCGCCCATCTGCGATGCAAACGTGATGGAGCCGTGGTGCGCGTCGACAATTTCCTTTACAATGGCGAGCCCCAGACCGGTCCCCCCGATTTGGCGGCGGTCCGAATTATCGACGCGGTAAAATTTGGAGAACAGCTTGCCGTGCGCCTCCTCCGGAATGCCGAGCCCATAGTCGGTTACGAGCAGCTGAACCTGCTCGCCGTCTTGCCGGATCGTGACATCGACCGTGTCCGCTTGCGGCGAATATTTAATGGCGTTGCTCAGCAGGTTGTGAATGATCTGCTTGAAACGGTCGGCATCGGCCCGAATCCATACCTCGCGATCAGGCAGATGAAGCTCGATCCGATGGCTTTGCTTGCCTTTCCATTGGTAGGCAGCCTCCTCCAGCAAGCTGACCAGATCGACGGGCGCAAAGTGGTACACCTGCTTGCCGGATTCCATTCGCTGCAAATCGAGGAAATCGTTAATCAACGTGGACAGCCGATTCGCTTCCTTGTAGATGGTTTCCATATATTTGCGCTGCTTGTCCGGCGGAAGCTGGCGGTGCAGCAAAATTTCAATGAAGCCGAGCACGCTGGCAAGCGGCGTCCGCAGCTCGTGGGAGACGATGCTGACGAACTCGTTTTTCATCTCGTCGACCTTTTCTTCTTCAGTCCGGTCCCGGAACACGAACAAATAGCCTTGTTCCGCCTGCTGCTGCTTGTCCCCTACCTTGGTGGCGTACAGCTCCAAATACCGGGGCTGCTGGTCTTGACCGGTGAAAACGAAGCGTTCCGTGAGCTTGTCCAACGACCCGTTGAGCAGGCCGGCAATCGATAAATGAATCGGTTTGAACGACGGGCTGATCTCGTCGATATATACATCGAGATCCTTCCAATTTACCCCGATCTGTCCGTCTAAAGGCAAATAATCGCCCATCCGCTCATTGACAAACCGCAGGTTGCCGTTCGCGTCGCACAGCATCATCCCTTCGTGCGTCGATTCCAATATATTTTCGATCAAGTCCCGCTGCTCGGCGATGAGCTGCTTTTCCTGGGTGAGCTGCTCGTTCAATTGCTCCAGACGCTGCGCCTGCCTGTGCCTCTCCTCATTCATCGACTGCGCCAGAAAGGCGAGCCCGAACTGTCGCGCCAATCCTATGGTCAGCCGGTTTCTTTGTTCGCTGCGCGACGTCAGGTAGCTGGTCAACAGCAGGAAGCCGATCGTATCGCCGTTATCATCGAACAGCGGATAATATTGATCCAACGCAAAGCTGACGGATTGGTGCAGGCCCTGTTCCAACGGAGATAAATCTCTTCGGCAGGCGACGGGCTCTTTTTCCTGAAACACGCGGAGCGCCGGCCCGAACAGAACGGATCGGACTTGAGTCGGCGGCTGCTGCGGGTAGCCGATGGCATATAAGACCGTATAGTCGGATGCTCCGGGCTCCTTGTCCGCTCCGCCTGAACCGGCGTCTTCCGCGGGCGTCCGGATCACAAGCATAGCCGCATCCATTCGGAGCGAGTCAAGCAGAGCGGGGATGGAGGCATGCAGGAAATGGTCCATGTTCAAAGCGCCGGTCAATTTTTCCTGATACATGCTGATCGCCTCGAGCTCCTGCTCGCGCTGGGACAGCTTCTCGAGCGTATCTTCCTGTTCCTCCTGCTGGGCGATGATTTCTTCGTTCTGCGACTCCAGGCTTTCCGCCATATAACGGTACGTTTCCTCGCTCTTGCGCAGCGCTGCTTCCGCCCGGTTCGCGCGGCTGAAGATGAAGGCCGACAGGAGACCGATTATTAGGGCCAGTCCGCCGCCTGTCGAGATAATGATTCTGGTCAGATGTCCGGCCTGGTAGGCGTCTTGATACGAATTTTCGGCGATCGTTTCGATCTCCGTACGGACTTTGATATGCAGCTGGCGAAACCGGTCCATCATCGTTTTTCCATTCGTGATCCGAGTGCGTGCCTCATCCAGATTGCCGCTGCGGACCAGGGCGATTTGCGAGATGTAGTACTCGTCGAGCCGTTTCAACAGCGGCAGCAGATCGCCCTCCATCAGGCTTTTCAGAGCGGGGTACTTTTTCTGGTAATCGGCCATCACTTCCAAATCGGGTGCAAGCTGCTGCTTGCCCAACTCGTAGGCCTCCAAATATTTCTCATCGCCCGACACCACATAACCGCGCAGACCGCTCTCCTGATTGATGACGTCTTCCAATATATTTTCCGCAACAACAGACAGGGGGATAATATCGTTAACAATCCCTTTCATTGCATTCTCCATATTGTTCGAGGCCAAATAGCTGGACACGCTGACGAAAGCGAGCAGGGAAATGATCATAATGACGTACAGCAGCGATACTTTGGATCGCGTAATATTCATCGGATAACCACCTTGTACAAGTTGATGCCAAGCCCGTATGCAGCTGACGGTAATCATTTCGACTCTTTATCGACAAATTCCTTTATTTGGCTCGTCGGATGCGGTCGATTTTTCACATATTTAATCGGAAGCGGGAGAACCGGCGAACGACATAGCGTGAAAGTCGAAAGCTGACAAGAAATGTTTGCCAGTTTTTTTAATCTGGCTTACAATAGCAATAAGATTGTAAGCAATAATAACATTAAACTTACGCGTTGGGGCAGCAGGAGGCGAAATGAGATTGCAAGCTAACGAAACTTTTTGCACCGAGGAGCTGAAGCCGTTCTTTCAGCCGATCTTATCGCTCCAAAATCAAAAAATTATCGCCTATGAAGCATTGGGCCGGCGGGTGACAGGGGGGAACATTTATAGCTTGGGTTCGTTTTTCCACGATCCGTCCGTCGATGTGCAGCAGCATTTGCAGGTGGACCGGCTGTTGCGCGAAAAATCGATTGCGACCTTCGCCCGATCGGAAGGCGATGCGATGCTTTTTATCAACTTAAAGCCGTCGTGGATTTACAAAATTTATAAGGAAACCGGCATATTGCCGACGCTGCAGCTGGTGGAAAAGCATGGACTGGACCCGTCGCGGGTCGTGATCGAAATTACGGAAGAGGAATTTCACGGGCGTCTGGATGAGCTATCCGCCATTGTTGATGTATACCGGCGGCAGGGCTGCCTGATTGCAATTGACGATATCGGCAGCGGTTACAGCAATTATGACCGGATCGCCTCGATTCAGCCTAATATTTTAAAAATCGATCTGAAGCTGCTGAAAAAAAGCAAGCATCATGAGGGGTATAATGCGCTTTTGAATTCATTTTCGATTTTGTCGTCGCAAATGGGGTCGTCGCTCCTGATCGAAGGCGTAGAAACGAAGCAGGATCTGTATCATTCGTTAAAAGCAGGCGCACGTTATGTGCAAGGGTTTTTGTTTTCCGAGGCGAAGGCGGAGTTCCAGCCCGAGCGGGCTTACGAGCCGCTGCTGAAGGAAGAAATCCGGCTTTATACCGAGCTGGAGGTGGCGCGGTACCGTGCGTTGTTCTCCGTTCAGGAAACGTTGAAGGAGCTTATTTCGTCCGAGCTGCGGGTGGCGTCCGCCGGCGATGCCGATGCGATGATCGGGAGCCTGCTGGGCAGCGTGGGCGACAATGTAATGAGGATGTACATATGCCGCGATGACGGCTGCCAAGTATCGTCGAATTACACCCGCGATCAGGCTGAAGGCTGGAAAAGAGACGCCCGCTTTCAAGGCTCGAACTGGATATGGCGGCCCTACTTCATACCGAATATGATGCGCATGGATCATCAGCAGCAGGGCATTCTGTCTCAAGTGTATACAGACCTCGATACGGCGCAGCCGATGCAAACGTACTCATGTCCGGTGGGAGAGTCGCATTATATCTTTTTGGATTTGAGCGTCTGAAAGGGTAGGGAAATCGGGAATTGCCTATAAAAAAAGCGAGCGGGTTAACCTTCAACCCACTCGCTGCGGAGCGCAAACAGTTCCTTCAAGTCGTTGGTCGACAGCTCGGTGATCCATTGCTCGCCGCTGCCGACAATTTGCTGGCTCAAGCTCTGCTTCTTCTCGATCATTTCATCGATCCGTTCCTCGAGCGTGCCCAGCGTGACGAATTTATGCACCTGCACATGGCGGGTTTGGCCGATGCGGAAAGCCCGGTCGGTCGCCTGGTTCTCCACGGCCGGATTCCACCAGCGATCAAAGTGGAACACATGATTGGCCGCGGTCAGGTTAAGCCCGGTGCCGCCCGCCTTCAGCGAGAGCAGGAAAATGCCCGGCTGCCGTCCCCCGGACGGCGGCGCTTCGTCCTGGAATTCGCTTATCATCCGGTCTCTGCCCACTTTCGGCGTGCCGCCGTGCAGGAACAGCACCGGCGCCTCCAGCTCCTGCTCCAAAATGCGCTGGAGCAAATGGCCGGTTTCCACGAACTGCGTGAAAATGAGGCATTTATCCCCTTCCTGGCGCAGCTCCTGCACCATTTCAATGAGCCGCTCGACTTTGTTGGAGCGCTGCTGCCATGGGGCGCCGGACGGTTCCTTGAGCATCAGCGAAGGGTGGTTGCAGATTTGCTTAAGCTTTGTCAATGCTGCCAATATAAGCCCTCTGCGTTCCATCGGACTCAGGCTGTCCAGCCGCTCAAACATATCCTTAATATAATTTTCGTATAAGATACCTTGCTCCGCCGTTAGCGAAACAAACGTTTTGTATTCGTTTTTATCCGGCAAATCGAGCTGGATCGCCGGGTCCTTCTTCACCCGGCGCAGCAGGAACGGACGAATGAGCCGTTGGACCTTCGCTATGAGCTCGGGGTCATTCGATTTCTCTATAGCGCTCACGTAGTGGTGCGTAAATTCGCGCAGCGTCCCGAGATAGCCGGGATTCAAGAAGTCGAAGATCGACCACAGCTCGGTAAGGCGGTTCTCAATCGGCGTCCCCGTCATCGCGATCCGGTGCTGCCCTTTCAGGCTGCGGATCGAAGTGGCCTGCTTGGTATAGGCGTTTTTGATGTTCTGCGCTTCATCGAGACAGATAGAGCTCCATTCGAGCTGGGTCAGCTCCGCTTCGTCCAAATGCGACAGCGTATAAGTCGTCAGCACGAGATCATAGCCTTCGCATGCTTCTTTAAACGCCTCGCCCTTGGCGCGGTTCGGCCCGTAATGCAGATGAACCTTCAGCATCGGCGCAAACCGCTGCAGCTCCTTCTGCCAATTGCCGAGCACGGAGGTCGGGCAAATCAGCAGCGACGGCGCGGATAAGCCGTCGTCCTGTCCGTCCTGCGCGGCCTGTTCGCGCATATAGAGCAGGTATGTGATCATCTGAATCGTTTTGCCGAGACCCATGTCGTCGGCGAGGCAGCCGCCCAAGCTTGCGCTGCGCAAAAACAGCAGCCAGGAAATGCCCTCCAGCTGGTAGGGGCGCAGCGTCCCATGAAACGAGACCGGCGGCTCGATCAGCGGCGGCCGCTGGACATGATTGAGCAGTGCGACCATTTCCTGCAGATGCTCGTTGAGCTCAACTTCCATTTGCAGCGAACGCTCGAAGCCGTATTCTTCCTCGCCCTCCTGAGAGCCGAGCAAGTGCAGCTCCAGAACGTCGCGGAACGAAAGTCCCTGCTTCTTCTGCACCTGTTGCATGACCTGCTCCAGCTGCCTGAGCTGCTCGGGATCGAGCTGAATCCACTGGCCGCGGATTTGCACAAGCTTGCGCTTCTCTTCGAGCAGCGTACGAAATTCGTCTTCGGTCAGCTCGATATCGCCGAGCGCGATTTTCCAATCGAACTGCATCAGCTGCTGCAGGCCGAACATCGCCTGTGGTCCGGAGCCGACCGACGATTTGATCTTCGCCTTGAGCCGTGGCCGCCAGCGGCGAATCCGCTCCCACCAGGCGGGCAGGAAGACGGAATAGCCCGCCTCCATCAGGCGCAGGCTGCCCTGCGTAAGCAGCTGCCAAGCCTCCTCCTGCGACAGCTCGGAGCGCAGGACGGGACTGTCCTCGCTCTGCTGGAGCGAGGGCTGAATGCGCCGCCACTTGGCGAGGTCCTTCGCCGCGCGGTGCAGATGCGGCTGCCACGCCGCGGGCAGCGCCGCCAGCGCCTGCGGCAGCGCGCCGGCGTCCGCCGCGCCCGCCTCGGCGGCGCCGGGCGCCAGGGCATCGCGTTCCGGCGCGATGCCGGTCCCGCCGACGGCTGCAGCGTCGGCATCAACGGGCGGCGCAGCCGCAGCGGCCCCGGCTGCGCTATGCGCCTCTTCCGCGTCGGCCTGCGGCAGCGCCGTCTCCTGCGGTGCGGCGACGAGCCGCGCGGCCTGCTCCAGCGCTTCCGCGTCGACCTCGCGCAGCACGTCCTTGTCTGCGCGGTCCTGCAGGATCACGCGCAGCGGCCAGCCGCCGCGGCTGTGCGTCGGCTCGATCAGCTGCAGGCACGTCCTGAACGGCGTGCCGTCCGTCTGCCAGCCGATGGACACGAGCCAATCCTCCTCGTCCATCCACAGGTCGGCCGGCAGCTTCCCGCGCTGCAGCAGCGGATATGTCTGCTCCAGCCTGCGAATGCTATCGCGCAGCGTGCCGTCCTCCTCGCTCCACTCGGGGATGAGCCGGTCCATCCACTGCTGCGCCAGCGGCGACAAGCCTTCCGCCGTCACGCTGTCCGGCAGCTCCAGCTTCCAGCCGAGCTCGCCCGCCTTCCACTTCGTGAAATCGGGCATGCAGCGGCCTTGTACCAGCGCCTCCTTGATATGAGGCGCCAGGCGTATCAGCTCCCGCAGCTCGCCGCTCCAGTCCAGCTTCACGTGCTGGACGGCGTCCGGGCTGCAGAAATAGTCCAGCGCCTCCAAAGCGGGCAGCTGCAGCCCCTCGACGTTCATCGACTCGACGACCTCGATGAACGTGCCGTAAAACGACGGCTGATGCCAGGCGAACAGCAGGTGCTTCAAGTCGTGCGCATCGCTGATGCCGCCGTTATACCGCGCGCCCCAAATGAAAAAGCAGCCGGGAGCGACCCATCGGGTATGAACGGTAATTGCAGTCGTGTCGATCATGGAATCCATTTCCCTTTCCGGAGCTCTTCTTGCAGCGCGCGCAAGCGGGAATACCGGTTAGCCAGGCGGTAAATGTACGCCTCCCAGCTATTCGGCTTCCCCAGCTTTTTATAGTAGGCCTGCAGCTTCTTCAACAGCCTGACAGCCATTTTGTACGAGTTGCGGTTTTTCTCGGCAATGCAGCGCTCGACCGCTTGGTGATACAGCGGCAGCAGCAGGGAGGGGTCATGCGCCTCCACGGCTTTCAAATCCATCGTATATAAATTAAGCGGCGACACCCGGTTTGCCAGCTGCAGATCGACCCAGGCCTTGAACCGGTTCGCCTTCAATAAATAAGCGGTATAAAAAAAGTACGTTCGCGGAAGCAGGGCGATCATAACATCGACCCATTCGCCATCGTCGGGCTGACGGTTGACCGCCTCCATCCAATAGGTGCAAAACATGCGCAGCTCCTCCTGCTGAGCTCGCTGTACGGACGGAAGCAGCCAGCGCAGCCATGCCAGCATGCGGTCCCATTGCTGCTCGTCGTAAAAGCGGTGCAAATAAATGAAGAAATCGCGCGCTTCCCGTTTGTTAAGCTGCTCCAGTACTATGCGTGCCCGATCGTCCCGGCCGTCCATAATATCAAAATGCGCGAGCGCTATCACCACTGCGTCCCGTCTTCGCGGCATTACGTTCGATTTGGACAAAATAAACGCAAGCTGCTTGCGTTCGCGTTCCAGCCGTTCCGTGCGGGATTCGAGCCGCCACCAGACGATCCGGTAAACGAGCAACCAGTCCATCGGCGAGTCTTTGCCGGCCAGCGCCCCTTCTCCGATGAACGCCAGCGTATCGTCGACTGCGGCTGCATGCAGCTGCTGAATCGCCTCGAAATCGATGGCGGGGAGGCTGGTCTGCAGCTGCTCGATACACTGCTTGGCGACCGTCTTGCTGCCGGTTTCGATGTAATAGGACAAGTAGGACGTCTTCGTATCGCTGTAAAACTGCTCGACCTTCCGCATGATGAACAGCAGCACGTGAAGCCCGTACAGACTGCGCAGCGGTTCTTCCCAGTCCGCGGCGATCGGCGTCAGCGAATCTTTGGCCGCATTGTAAAACAGCTCGATCGAATGCTGCTGCGACAGCGAATAACCGTAAAACTGCTGGTCAAAATAGCGCTGCCAAGTCGAAGGCGCCTGATCCGCCTGCGGCGCTTCGAGCCGTTCCGTTTTTTTCACGGATTTGGCGTCGGTCGCAGCGGTCCGGTTTTGCTGCTGGCGGCTTTTTACCATAATGGCCTGCTTCAACTGCTGCAGCAGCAGTTCCGGGCGTGCAAACGATGCATACAATGTGAAAATAACGGCAGCCATATGCTCGCAGTAGGTTTGCTGTCCGCAGCTGCATTCGCTTTTGGCGAACTGCTCCATATCCAGGCTGACGTCATAGATCTCCTCGCCGCTCACGTAAGCGTGAATTTCCACTCCATGGCGCAGCTCGATCTCATTCACACAGCTTTTATGATGATACTCCCAACCGCGCTCCAGATCCGGCAGTTCAAAGTCGTGCTGCATCCGCTCAATTAAATAATTTATTCGGTTTTTCGGGATTTGCAGCTTCAGCATGAGAAACATTCCGCCTCCGAACTCGTTGTCTATCCTTATAGTGTAACAGATTTTGGATTTAAATGCTTCCTTCGCGCGGTTGCATGGAACTGTTTTTTCGGGTTAAAATGCTTAATAAGCGTTTCCAAACGATTTCCATTTTGGAAGGACTGATGGTAATGGGAGTTAAATTCGGTCGGGAATATCCTGACATTATTAACGATTTCACGGATGCTTTGCACAGTATTGACGAATGCTACTCTTTTTTGGAGATGACCCCGGAGGAATGGAACGGGCTGGGACGCGAGGAGCAGCAGGAGTGTATTAAAACGTTGGCGGACGATTTGTTTTACGGGCTGGGCAGCGATCCGAAAATGTTGGTCGGCACCTGTACGATCAGTCATGATAAGGATAAGCACGTCATTGTGATTTACCATAAGGAAAAGCTGATCAGCGTTATTTATTTGGTATGAGCGCGATGAAAGGGAAGCTGACGGAAGAGGAGATCGTATCGGGGCTGGAGAAGCTGCAGGGCTGGAGCCGGGAAGCGGACGGTAAATGGATCGTCAAAAAATACCGGTTCTCCGATTATTTGGCAGGTATCGCATTCGTGGAACGCGCGGCGCGAATCGCCGAGCTCGAGTTGAATCATCACCCGATGATCAGCATCGATTATAAGCTGGTGACGCTGCGGCTTACCTCATGGCATGCCGGCGGATTGACCGCGCTTGATTTTGAAGCGGCGGCCCGTTTCGATGAAGTATGGAACGGCTAGCGGGAAAAAGCAGGGCATCCTTTTTCATGTAAGCTGCCGCTTGCGGAACGCTTGGACGGTCAGGGATGCTGGCACAGGGGCAGGCCAATCCTCCTGCCTCTTATCGATTCGGCTGGCCGTTCGTTGGATTTAATGCTGCGGGATGAAGGATTATGAGCTGCGTAAATCGCTCGGACGGCAGCGCTCATTCACATATGCTTGTCCGTCACGGCAAACGCTTACCTGGCTGCATATTTCGGACGCCATACCATGCAGTAAAATAAATTCCGGCCGGTCGGTGTCATCCGGTCGTACGTGTCGGTATGCACGAACCCCGCTTTCCGATAAACGCGGAAGGCGCGAATATTCCAGCTGAGCACCTCCAGATCGATTTCGTTGGCAGGTGCTTTTTGTTTGGCTTCGGCTGCTATTGCGCGTACAAATTCAACTCCGAGCCCTTGCCCGCACAAGTCCGGGCGCATGCCCAAGCCAAGCCGTGTCACACCCTGCATCGGAAAAAACTGGGCGAACCCCAATAGAAATCCTTGCTCGTCCACAACTGCGCGGTACTGTTTCTCCCTCAGCTCAGGGTCGGCAAATTCCTCCTGCTCGGACAACATCGTCTCCCATGGACGCCAATTGTAAACGTCGTAAGGGGGCGGGTAGGACCAGGTGCAAATGTCGCGGCAGTGGTCTTCGATTAAAGGGACGATCCTCAAAGATGTCGCGTTCAGCATTGTCAAACAACTCCCTTGTCGCATGCACGGTTTGTTCAGCTCATTTTCACCCTCATTGTACCTGCATGGAATGATTTTGTCGATTCGTTTTCCCATTTGAACGTTTTTATCATTTTGCCAGGCGGACATTCCGTTGTATACTAAGTACATATACCTACCATAGAGAAGGAAGTGAAATTCATGCGGCATATTGTAAGTCAAAGCTGGCTGTTCGAGCACGGAACGGACGAAGATGTCGTCATAGCGGACTGCCGTTTTCAATTAGGAAACCCGGCCGCAGGCCAGGAGGCCTATGCTGTCGATCATATTCCGGGCGCCGTTTATTTCGATTTGGAACGCGATCTGTCCGGACCCAAGAGCGAGCACGGAGGCCGGCATCCGCTGCCGGATTGGAATGATTTCGTGATCAAGCTCGGCGAGGCAGGCATTCATAACGAAACGACTGTAATCGCTTACGACGATCAAGGCGGCGCGATGGCATCGCGATTGTGGTGGATGCTGTATTATCTCGGCCACAAGCGGGTTTTTGTATTGGACGGAGGCTACGCCCGGTGGAAGGAGTCCGGCTATCCGGTAAGCGACGGGCCGGCGAACGAGCACCCGACCTTGTTCGAGCCGAAGCCGCTGGAGCATATCGTGGTCGGTATGGAGGATGTCAAAAGCCGAATCGGTCGCCCGGGCACCGTCCTGATCGATTCGCGCGAGGAGCGCCGTTATATGGGGCTGGAAGAAGCGATTGATCCGATAGCAGGTCATATTCCGGGCGCGAAGTCGTATTTCTGGAAGGGCGGCCTGGATGAGCAGGGCAACAACTGGAAAAACGAGGCGGAACTGCGAGAGCGATTCGCGGAACTGCGGGATGCCGATGAAATTATTGTGTACTGCGGTTCCGGCGTGACCGCCTGCCCGAACGTGCTTGCGCTGCAGGAAGCGGGCTTCCCGAATGTGAAGCTGTACTCCGGCAGCTGGAGCGATTGGGTTTCGTATAAGGACAATCCGGTCGCGACGGGTCGGGAGTAAGGGCTGAGGCCGCGTGGGGCGCGGGTTTGGGGGTTGTGACAGGTTGGGAGCAAGTGACCTGTTGCGGCCCTCTTTGGGTTTTCCGTTCAACAGCTTGCAAACAAGAAATTGAAGAAAGCAGTTGCAAGCGGCCCGGAACCAACCATAGCCCAGCAGTCGGGTCAAGTTGCCCAACAGTCGAACACCCGCCAGCATAGAGTACAGGAACAGCCAGAGCAAGCATAGATTCAGCCAGAGCATGGGGACTCGCTTGGCTTCTCTTGCTTGCTCTTGAGTTATTATTCAGCCACTCCCCCTGCAAGGCAGCGCTTTTGTTGCTGTTTTGAGGTTAATAGTGGGCAAGGTGGACGAGGTTCTGGCAAGGTATGGGCAAGGTAAACCTGAGCCGTAGGGAGCGGCGGCGATAATAATGGGCAAGATGGGCAAGGTCAGACGACTATACCTTTGGGTTTGGTTGCAGGGGTCGGCATTTTGTTCCTCTTGGGGTATATTTAGATACTTGTCCATCTTGTCCATAGGAAGCAGAGCCGTCCAGAACGGTCGGGAGCATACTTGTCCACCCCCTTGCCCATACCTTGCCCATCCCCTCCGGCCGGCGAATTGCTTTCGGTTCTCTTTGACCAGCGCGGCAAGAAGTTCCGCTGTACGTTTGGTTATAGGGACAACCCGCGAGCTACCTTTCTTGGCAACGCTGGCGCGAACGGTGATCGTTTTGCCGGTCAGGTTCAAGTCGTCCACGGTCAGGTTCAGCGCTTCATTGATCCGAAGTCCGGTGTCGAAAAGCATGGTGAGCAACACATAATCACGGAAGCCTGTGTACTCTCGTTGATTCGGTGCAGCAAGCAGTTGCAGCACTTGTTCATTCTCGAAAGCGCCGATGGTGTCCTCTGCAACCTTTTGCAGCTTGATGCGGGACGCAAGGTCGGTTTGCAGGTAGCCTTCGTCGTGGAGGAACCGAAGGAAGCACTTGAGCGTCCTGGTACGTATGTTTACGGTCGCAGGAGACAAGCCTTTGGCGATGTTGTAACGTTGGGTGTCCGGTGTACAAGGTTTGTTCTGTCAGCATGTACCCGACGTACTGGCGAACGTGGTCAGCGGTCAGTTGTTCCAGTTTGAGTGTAGGATACTGTTTGGTCAGCCAGCGTTGCAGGTAGCGGTAGTGGCTTTTGTGGTCGTTCAGTGTCCGGGGCTTTAATCCTTCTGTTTCCTTGGCTCGAAGGAACAAGCCATAGTAATAATCGAGCGGATGATGCAAAGAGACCTCAGCAGAAGTCAAGCGTTCGCGTGTTGCGGTTGTTGTCGGCATATGAATCGCTCCTCTCAAAATGGATGCAAAAAAGCCGCCAAAGCTGTGGCGGCATTAATCCTGGTCATCTATAATAATTATAAAAATTGGAAATCCAAGCGGACAAGGTATCTACATATTACTTAAAGCAAGAACGCTGAACTAACGGGCAGCATAACTTGACCACTCGATTTGAAACTATGATACGGTTCACGCCTTAAAAGGCGAAAAGAGCCCTGTTCAACTAGGACTCCGCTTCCCCTTAAACCATTAAGAAAAACAACCACATAAAAGAGCGAACACCTTAGGAGTGTCCGCCCGAAGAGCAGTTGTGCATTTATACCAAGTTATACCAGTGGATGCGGTACATAAAGTTCTTCTAAACTCGTGATTTCTTCAGAAGTCAATTTAACCGACAACGCCGAAACCGCATCTTCGAGATGGCTGATCTTGGTCGAACCGATAATCGGTGCTGTGACTTCTTCCTTTTGCAACAACCACGCAAGTGCAATCTGTGCGCGTGGAAGGCCTCGGTTAACGGCAACTTCCGCAACTCTTGCCACAACTTTGCGATCAGCTTCTTCCGTTCTTGAAAACAACGCCTTTGCTACCTGGTCATTCTCGGATCGCGAGGTCTGCTCATTCCAATCCCGGGTTAACCGGCCTGCAGCCAAAGGCAGGTAAGGAGTGACGCCAACTCCCTCATCTTTGCAAAGGGGGAGCATTTCTCTTTCTTCTTCCCGATAGAGCAAGTTAAGTCTATTTTCCATGGAAACGAACCGTGTCCAGCCATTGCGTTCCGCGACATGCTGAGCTTTCGCAAACTGCCATGCCAGCATGGAGGATGCTCCGATGTATCTGGCCTTGCCCGCCTTAACTAAATCGTAAAGAGCCTCCATTGTCTCCTCAATTGGCGTTTTTGGATCCCAACGATGGATCTGGTACAAATCGATGTAGTCCGTTCCAAGCCGTTTTAGACTGTTATCAATTTCGGTCATGATGGCTTTAAGGGAAAGTCCCATAGCATTCGGACCTTTACGCATCGGAACAAATACCTTTGTAGCAATGACGACTTCGTCACGACGAGCGAATTCCTTTAAGGCACGTCCGAGAATTTCTTCGCTTGTTCCATCGGAATACATATTGGCGGTACTGAAAAAGTTGATGCCCAATTCCAGTGCTTTTTTAATGATCGGTCTGCTTTGCTCCTCATTTAACGACCACGGGGTATTGCCACGTTCAGGTACTCCGAAGCTCATGGTTCCAAGGCTTAACTTTGAAACTTCCAATCCGCTGCGTCCAAGTTTTACATATTCCATATGATAAGACACACTCCTTAAGTTTATATAGGGAAGGCATCACGCCTTCAGGTTGTTCACGCATTTTCTGGCGAGCCAGTGCTCGAGATTAAATCACCAAGGGAGCTGGCGTCTCTCGTTTGAGAATGTTCCCGTCGGACCGTCCTCGCCGAGCATTGCAAGGCGTACGGGATGAAGAGCAGCCTGCTCGACGGTGCCCGTGCCTTCAAAGTTGTTGAGGTCTGTCGCGGTGAAGCCCGGGCATACCGCATTGACTTTGATGCCTGTCGACTCGAGTTCGATGGCAAAAGCGAGCGTAATCGCGTTGAGAGCCGTCTTCGACGGGCTGTAAACGGCGCTGAACATCTCGCGATGCGAATTAGTCCGGTCCACGTTTAACGTCAGTGAGCCCGAGCCGCTCGACACGTTGACGATACGTGCGGCCGGCGCTTTACGAAGGAGCGGCAGCATCGCTTGCGTGACGGCGATGACGCCGAACACGTTCGTCTCGAACACCGCTCGCACCTCGTCTAGAAAAGCGACGCTTGGGCGCCCCGACTTCCCGACCTCCTCGAGAGGCCTGCCCGGCTGACTCGCGTGCGATATGCCCGCGTTGTTCACGAGCACGTCGAGACGGCCGAGCTCGTTGCGGATGCGTTCTGCCGCGGCGGAGATGGAATCCTGATTTGTAACGTCGAGCTGGAGAGCACGGGCATCCGCTCCGATGCTCTTCGCGGCCGTCTCCCCTTTCTCGAGATTGCGCGAGCCGACGAGCACAGTGAGCCGTGCGCCGCGAGATCTTTCGCGATTTGAAGACCGATTCCTTTATTGGCCCCGGTGACCAAGGCGACGGGTTTATCTTGCATAGTAATACCCCTCCTTTCTTTCTTGTATCCACTGCGACCTTTGTAATACGGCCTCTGGCTGGCACATTAACCTCGGGTCAACTGTCACTCAATTGGGTTGATGTGTCAACCAGTGAACACTTTACCACCTTTAAGTTGACACGTCAACTGTGTTATAATGTACCTATGGATAAGAACGAACTGAACGAAGAGGAAATGCGAATATGGAATATGTGGAAAGGTTCCTTTAAGAGAATCTTCGGTCGTGTTGTAAAAGACATGTCCGAAAACACAGGACTATCAGAGGGGGATTTTGGAGTATTAGATCGATTAGTCCAATTTGGGAACGGTAAGCTTCGCCAACAGGAATTAGCCGACTTGATGGACTGGGATAAGAGCCGATTGTCACATCACCTAACGCGGATGGAAAAACGCGGACTTGTATTGAGAAAGCCATTGGACAGAGAACGTGGTGTTGAAGTTATTATTACTCCCGGCGGAAAGTCAGCCTTGGATGAAGCCCTTCCCATAGTCTCAAAGGCCATACGCAAGCATTTTTTGGATCAATTAACCGATCAAGATATTGAGTCGATTACTACGCTGGCGGAAAGAACAAAAACAAGGTCTTCATCGTCTTGTAAAGAGACGTAAGGAATACCGGGAGATCGGCGTGAGCAAAAAGCAAGGTTAAGAAATCGGATATAGTTCAACTAAAGGTATGGTAGTTCTATTGTGATGGATTGCTTGCAAACAACCACCAACAGACTGCAAACAATAACACCCCACCCCTTCCATCCTTCCGGGTGCTACCCTTGCTTCACTTGGCCTTTTGTTGGCGTTCCGTTCGGCTTAACCCAGCCACAGGTGGATGACTCGCCTTGGCTCAAGCCATATTGTTCTGCCAGCCCCGTCGTCCACGGGCTTCTTGCTCCACAAGTCCTCCCAAGCGTAGCCAAGGGAGGTCGTTGCACATAAACGCTGGCATACCCTACGAGACATTCCCACCGCGCTGCTCCGACCCCCTACTTTCTGACGTTGGAACCCCTCAAACATAGGGGGTCGTGGGGGGATAAGAAGCTGGAGCGATTGGGTTTCGTATAAGGACAATCCGGTCGCGACGGGTCGGGAGTAAGGGCTGAGAAGCCGTGTGGGGCGCGGGTTTGGGGGCTGCGACAGATTGCAGATGGGAAGGTTGCTGCAGCCCTTTTACGGCTTTTCGTTCAACAACTTGCAAACAAGAAGCCGAGGAAAGTGTTTTCTGATCATCTTTGACGGTAGAGGGTGACAGTATCTTCAATCTTCAATTCACTTGTTCAACCCGTAGTGCATATGCTAAAATAACGTCAGAAAGACCGAGTGCTGGTAACACTCGGCCTATACAACTGGCTTGGATGGGATGTCCCTTCAAGTTAACGAGCGACAAAAACCCACCTTCGGCGGTCAACCTTTGGGTGGGTTTTTACTTTCTCCTGTTGTTAGTTGCAATGTATGTTAAAAGAGCAATAATAAATGTGCCAAAAAGAATCATGATCGTAATTGCATCTTTTATATCCATGGCTTCACCTCCTTTCGAAGGGAACCCATGCCCACCCAAGGTTCAATTGTACAAGATTATTTTATTGTATATCTGTAATGCGATCAAGTGTTCCAATTCCCCGAAAATCTCAATTGCAGCCCTCCCCGGGCTTTTCGTTCAACAGCTTGCAAAATTGTTGTAGTAGCCCCGAAGTTCTATTCTTTATGATAGAATAATGCTTAGGTCAAGAACGGGAGGCGTTTGATATGAACACAAACAGTATTCACGGGCAAACTCATGAGGGGCTTAGCGCATAATTGCCCATAAACTGCGTGATTCCCCATCGAGAGGGGAAAAACAAGTGAAGCAGTATGCATTACAGCAGTATGATTACCATGTTTGGGCTAACAAGAAGGTATGCACACATTTACAAGAAGTTTCCGAGGAAGTGTATCGCAAGGAAATGATTAGCGCGTTTCCAACGATCTACGATGCAATGACACACATCTATGTGATTGATTGCAATTGGTTTACGTTCCTATCCAGAGGCGGAGTCACTGACATGTCATCCGAATATTTTCAGGAATTAAAGGAATCGACAGATCGTTTGGTGGCCAAAACCGAAGGCAAACGTATTGAAGAGCTTGATCAAATGATGATCGAGTTGAGTGATCGTTTTAGGGAGTACATCGCGAAGCACGAGGATATTGAAGCGTTGTGTCCGTCCGGGGAGTTTAAAGCCCGCTATATCGACTTTATTCAGCATCTTGTGAATCACGGGACATATCACCGCGGGAATGTAACGGCTATGCTCAGGCAGATTGGACATCCCGGTACACCGACAGATTTTGGCTTCTACTTGTATACCATAAGCCAATAATGGCTGAAAAGAATGAATAAGAAACAGCCTGGAGCCTCATGCTCCAGGCTGTTTTGCCGCCTCTCAATTGCGCTTATCATCCAGGCTGTCTTTCCAGAAGTAGGATCTCTCTCCCGACATGTGGACCGCTACTGGTCCATCGCTATGTGGATGAACAATGTTATACCATTAGTATACCGTGGTTTCCAGTTACCGTTATATACGTCGCTGGAACACCCTCATTTAATAAAGCTTGTCGATCACTTTGCTTTCGGTAATGGATATGCGGCACTATTCGAATGGTTTGATGGCGAATGTTTACACTCACACTGGTCTTTTCCGCCCCCAGCCAAATACAATCATTCGGATTCGGGATTCGCCATATTATCGGTACAAGCTTCTGCCGGTAAACAAACGATTGGAATCTTTGGAAGCTATCTTTTCTTTTCATGAACATGTAAAATCAATAGGATATATTGCTGTAGATTTTTATGACGGCAGCATTTTGTATGATTTCAGAAACGATGTAACTAAAATATGCGATATTGATTTTTACCGGAATGGGCTTTCTTTTAATGAAATGGGGGAGCAATTCTGGGGTTCAGTACGTATAAATGGCGGCCTTGCAAAATAGAAAATCCGCGAGGTGTGAAGGGAAGCAGGATTGAACGGGTCACGTGGAACCGAGGAGGAATGATTTTTTTGAGAACCGATATTTATAATTGGAAGCCTGTGTCCGTATCTGAAATTTGCGCGATTTTTTCAGAAATCCCCATTACGTGGTGTATTGCAGGCGGATGGGCTTTGGATCTGCATTTAGGCAAACAGTCGAGAGAACATGCAGACATCGACGTTATCGTACTACGCGAGGAACAATCGACCCTGCTCACATCTCTAATAAATGGGGGTTGGCAGTTATACAAGGCTGAGAACGGGAAGCTTGATTTATGGGAAGAAGGCGAGTTTCTCACTTCTATCAAGGACGTATGGGTCAGTAGAGACAGCGGGGCGCCCTGGGCTTTTCAAATCATGCTGATTGATACAAACCAGGAATCCTGGGTTTATCACAGGGAAAAGCGTATCCGCAGATCATTGAAAGAGATAATGATAAGAACGGAAAAAGGGATTCCTTATTTAAAACCGGAAATACAGCTTCTTTATAAAGGCGGAAGCTCCGCAATCAGGGAAAAAGATCATCATGATTTTTTAACCGTTTTTCCTTCGTTAACGCCACAAGCTAAGGAATGGCTTAAAACCGCTTTGGTGAAGCAATTTCGGGATGGTCATACATGGGTTGATTATATGGAACTGAATGGGAAAGGAATGCATACGTAACATTTGCATTTTTGTTTTAGGATGCTTGATACATTAAAAGCCGCCCGAGCTGCGGCGGCATGCGGATGCGGATTGAACGTTTAAGCATGTTGAATTAATGCTGATAAAGTACCGTATCTGCTATTCGATTAAAATTTACAGGCGTGATCCGCCGCTGGCATCGATCAATTGGCCTGTAATCCAGCGGCTCTCTGCGGAGGCGAGAAAAGCGGCGATATCAGCGACGTCTTCAGGCTGCCCCCATCTGCCGAAAGTGGAAAGTCCGGCAGCGAATTTCTGGCCATCCGGGTTTTGCAGCGTCTCGGCATTCATATCGGTATCGATAAATCCAGGCAAAATTGCATTTACCGTAATGCTCCGGTTCCCAAGATGCTGGGCCAATACATAGGTTAGCGTATTGACTGCGCCCTTCGAAACGCTGTACCCGAGCAGATTCGGGAATGCAATTCGTGTAACGGCCGATGAAATATTGATAATTCTTCCTCCATCGTTCAAACGGGTTAAAGCTTGCTGAATGACAAAGATCGGAGATTTGACGTGGATGCCCAGAACTTCGTCCAATGATTGTTCGGTCGTTTCCTCAATCGTCGCTGCTTGCCCGATGCCCGCGTTGTTAACGAGAATATGAAATCGGCTATTTCCGGTTAATTGTTCAAGCGATGCATCGAGGTTGGCGAACAAAGCGCTCACTCCATCCGCAGAAGTTAAGTCGGCCCCGATTTTGAATGCCGTCCCGCCGTCGAGCTGTATCTTGCGAACGACTTCCTCCGCGGCTTCACGGTTGTTTTTGTAATGAACCGCAACGACAGCACCGTCTTGTGCCAGCCGCAGCGCAATGCCGCGGCCGATTCCCCGGCTTGCACCCGTAACCAATGCAACTTTTCCAGCTAATGTACCCATATATTCATCTCCTCTGTTTTTTTTCACTTTCAGTTATAGCACAGAGCGACATTTGAAATGTTGCGTTCTCATTCGGCGCGCATTTTATCTTCGGGTATCCGGTGACACACAAAATTAGTTTGCGCGGACAATCATTTTAGAGTAGCATAAAAAGAGACCGGACGGTCCGGTTTTTTAAAATGAAAATGAAAGGAGTGTTTCAGTTTATGTTAGCCCAAATTGTGCTGTACGATGGATTTGATTTATTGGATGCCTCACAAGGAACAGCCGTTCAGGGTGATGAAGCAGTCGAGTTTGTCGATCCAGTCGTTCAAGACGCCCGGTTGTCTTGGTCTCAGCGCGTCGAAGCCGATGCGGCTGAATTTGAAGTTCGAGGTAGCCGTTCGCGGCAACGAGATGAGCGGCAGCGCAAAAGCCGGAATGCTCCCGGCTTCAAAAGTTTCAAGCGTGCGCGCTGTGAGTCCAGGTCGAAAGTCAGGTGCTTTTTAATATCTCAAGCCATTGCTCGATTTGACGAGTCGTGTAGCGGACATGCTTGTTATCCCGGGTCAATCTGCTCGTCATAATGCCTCCTTCTATCGATGAAAAAATGAAGGAGGCTGTCGCTTCGGTGTCCATATCTGACCGGAATTCTCGAGCAGCAACCCCTTGCTGAAGAACACCTTGAATAAGCGCAAGCATCTGTCCGTGAGCCGCCAAAGCATAATCGCGAAGCACAGGGAAGGAGTGATCGCTCTCGACAGCCGTATTGAGGAAAGGACAGCCTCCCTTCATCGGAGGGTTGTGCACGGTATCGCTATACACATCGCACATGGCTACGATTTTTTCGGTTGCCGTCTGACAGTTCTCCATCGCTGCGGAAAAATGACGCCAAAGCACTTCCCCCGCATATTTGAACGCTTCTATGGCAATGTCGTCCTTGCTGGGGAAGCTTCGGTACAGCCCGCCTTTGGTCAGTCCCGTGGCATCCATAATATCCTGCATCGTCGTTGCGGCATATCCCTTTTGGTTGAACAGCTCCGCCGACTTCATAATGATATGAATTCTGGTTTGTTCTCCTTTGCGCATGGCGACAATCCTTTCGTAGATCATCCGTTGTCTGGGATGTATGACTTATCTGCTATAAATCATAGCACAAAATAACCGTTGGAGTGAGGTAAGATGAATGTCGAGAACGAAGCTGCCATATTTTTTCATGCTCGTAGTGATGACCGTGTTTATCGTCTATGTCATGTATACGAATTACATACGCGATCCGCAAGCAGTTGACTTTTTGAGTCACAAGCTAAATCTCAAGCGCCCCATCCAGCTTCCCGTTTGGTTAAGCGTAATGAAGGTTCATCTGGCATTCGCCTCCTTGGCGATGGTTTCGGGGGCGGCTAATTTTTCAAGCACGGTATACAGAAACCACCGGACGTTTCACAAATTTAACGGCTATGCGTATTTGATATCGGTCGTCATTGTCATAGTGTCTTCCGGTTATATGGCCCCGTATGCGACAGGAGGGAAGCCTGTAAGTATAGCATTCAACCTGTTAAATATCGTTTGGCTGTGCTTGACGGCTGCAGCAATCGTGAAAATTAAAAAGAAGCAGATCCATCATCACCGCAAATGGATGGTTCGCAGCTATGCGTTCTGCTTCACCAATATGTTTATCCATATGCTCACGGCTGCTTTCCATGAGGGAATGGGGTTGTCGTATTCAACAAGCTATATGGCCGGCGTATATGGTTCTATTGTGCTTCTCTTTATGTTGGCAGAGGTCGTCAATCGAACGATATATAGAAATCCGCCGGTGCTCAATCGAATTGAAAAAGAGTAAGCGGTTGGCGGAACTATCGTGATTTTCATGCTGCTTCCGGTTCAAAGTAATTTTATGTACAGTCAGGCGTCTATGGTAAAGCAGCCCTTGGAGGAAGCAAGCAAATGGCGTCCCAAGGACTGCATGCAGGGGAAAATTAAACAAGGTGAGTCCGTTTATTCCTCGGGCTGTCCGGATGCTTTGCGCAATTGGTTGGCCAACCGGTGAAAATCATCTCTTGCCTCCTGGGAGGCGGATGCTTCATACGAGGCTTTCAAAAAGCCGATCATTTTATTGGCATCTTCCGCGTTGATCATGAAGGGGGCTAGCTCCTCGGCTGGCTCCTCGTGTACCTCGGCTGCGGTTATGTCGTACTGTTCCAAATTCCAATCTTCCATGATACGAATCAATTTGGAAGCATATCCAGGGTCCGTCGCATATCCAGCCTGCTGCAGCGAATAGGCTGCACCTTGGGCGTCTTTTTCCTTGCACCGGTCGAAAAAACCGGCTTTCGTGTAACGGCTGTTTTCGATTAAAAACTGCGAATGGTCCATGACGCTGCCAGTCCAATCATCGTACACGCGAAATCCATTCACGACGCGAATCCAGCGACCGTTGATGAATTCCTGCGTCGTCTGCAGCTGTCCGGAGCCTTTGATGCCGAACAGGTTGTTGCCGGGAGCGTAGGCTCCCCAGCCGCTTTCAAGCGCGCCTTGCGCTATCGTGATGCTGGCGAGAATCCCGGTGCGATGCATTTCGGCAACCGCAAGCGGGGCTATCGCTTCGATAAAAGATTTTGGGAGCAAGGTTACAGATCCCCTTTCTTTTTAGGTGTAGGAGGGTGGATCGACTTGGCTTGAAGATGCCCTGCTGCCGCAGCTACTAAAAAAGCATTCGCAAAAGTAATCCCGTATAAGCGCCAATCCGAACCGTCAGCGCCGGCGGCCAATTGTGAGGCCAGCAGCACAACGTATGCGACCATGCATGCAAAGATGTCGGTTGGCAGCCGCAACCATCGCTCTACCGTTATTTTCGTATATTGGACGATGAAAAACGTCAACAAAGAAGCTCCCCCCATTGCGGAGAGAGCCTCCCATGTAAAAAATTGTCCATCCATCCAGTGTCACAACCCTTTCCATAACAATCCGATGGCCCCGACGATTAAAGCCGCAATGGTGGTGCGCCAGAGCCATGTTTGATTTTCTTCAAGCTGGTCTAACCGTTTATGTGCAGCTTTCGTAGATTGCAACGCCTCATAAGCCGTGTCTCTGGCTGAAACCATGGCGTCCAGTTTGGTTTCTACTCTGGTCAAACGCTGCAGGATTTCACCTGTATCGTCATCACGTGGCATATGGTTTTCCCCCTCTGATAGTTAGAATAAAGTACATACACAATCACCACCTTTAAATATCCATAATAGTCAAAACAGCGTCCTTAGTAGCTTGTATACCTGTTTATTGGATCTATTTCCTTTTTAGGAAGGATAGACGGCATATGAGCTATAGCGGTTCCTTTGGAAAATGCTTCCACAAACCTAGCCGACTATACTACCAGCTGTTATGGTAACTTGAATGTGATGTTACAACCATCGCCATTTGACGCAATTTTTATAACTTCAATTAAATTCCTCCCTAATAGGTTTGTCTCCAGATGCCGTCAACATTAACCCAAGCATTAATGGCCTGCCTCCAAGTGCCGTCCATCTTTACCCATTTTCCGGGAGTCATCTTCCAAGCACCATCAACGTTAACCCATTCATGATATTGATACAGGATTAGTTCCGCAGCTCCTAGCCCGCTGTTTCTTTCAACCCAGCAATCAAATGTACCGTCTGCAGTCGCAATGAAATCCTTCGAAGGGTTATCTGAGCCTGTTCCGTTTCCAATATTCGCGCGGTATACCTCCATACCATTATAGTTAGCGCGGCAAACCCCACCATTTTGGAAACTCCCGCCACTAAAAAAACGATACTTTCCCCTCATTGCCCCAGTATATTGTTTGTAGTCGGTTAGAGCAGAGGCACCGCCACTAACACTTGCATATAAAATCTGTCTTTGTGCCATAGCGAATCCCCCTTATATATATTGGACCCATATGTCACCGTTTTGCCCACCGCTAGGGCCTGCTGTTGAAATGATTGTATTTCTAACTACACGCGAACCGTAAGAGGAGCTTGCAGGTGCGGTATTATCTACTCCGCCATGCCAAACTCTATACGCACTGTAATATAAATGACCGTCATTAGCCAGACTGAAGCCTTTTCCTGTTATAACATTGTACATAATGACATCGTTATTATCGCTCATACCAATATATCCAAGTCTCGCTCCAGCAGCGTTATAAAAATCAATTAGTTTATAATCGTTTCCCTTCATAACAATCCATTTGTTGTTATCCATGGTTATAGTTCCTGTAAACGTGTCTCCTGCTTTGTTTGCTGGAGTATACCCGCCTGCCCATTCTTCTCCCCAAGGGTGCCATGCTGTAGTTTCCCCGCGTCTTGTGTACGTTTTGCCAGTAGATAGCCCGTAAGCTCTTTGAAAAGTCAATCCAGCACTGTCATCCGTCCATGGCCTGTTGGTTTCCAATAATACCCAGTACTCGGCAGCTAATCCGATCACGCTGCCAGATTTAAATTCGCTGTATCTTCCAATCGTATATTGATTAGGCGCTGCATTGATGTTGCGTGTATCGACAATCTGGAAAATATCAGCGCCTAATTTCCCACTGCCATCCCTATAAGGTATTTGATTAGCGCCAAGTCCTAATGTTTTTCCAGCCAGTAAATCAGCATCAAGCCCGCTACCTACACCATCGTTGCCTTCATGCCATACTTTTAAGTTGTTATTCCCGACAAATAGATTTCCAGTTGTTAGGTCGAACCTCATGCGGGATGTAACCACGTTATCACTTTTACGTGTTCCCTCCAGCCAAAATCCATTACCATCATTGATAATTTTAAATTTATGCGTTTGGTTGGTATTGTCCATTTCAAAAATGGGGTAGTTATTCCGCATAGTCAAGTTCCCCGTCATTGCCTCGCTGCCATCTTTCGGTAGCGCGCCATTGACACGCCCGCTTATCGCATCCACATCTTGCTTACGCGCGATATGACTTGCTGCGGTTGGCGCGCCAACGCTCGCTTGACTGTTCGCATCTCGCTGTATGAGCGTATTAGCCGTCGCAGCAGCAGTAGAACCATGGACGCCTGCAGTTGCATTCATATGCGTATTCGCCGCTTCCAATGTTGTTGCGGGGGGCGTAGACCAATTACTTTTACCGGTCACCGATTTGACCATATGAGCCAACCAGGAAAACAAGCTTGTCGGCGACCCTGAATTTCCGGCAGGCACCTTGGTATCGTCGACAGTACGGTTCCCGATCGCTGCATCCGTGGCCGCTCCCTCGGCAAGGCCGCTGCTGTCAATCTTTTCCGCATCGCCGTCTTCTCCGCTGTGTCGATGGCTTTGCAGTTCCTTCAGTGCTTCGTATGTGCGATTTTGTGACCAGTTGAGCCAATCCGCCGGAGGCTTTTCTCCCGGCTTCCAGCCCTCGGTTTTCTTCGATGCCGAAGGCTCGACGCCAGGTGAGCGCCATTCGGGAAGTTCCTTTTTAAATGCCATATGGTTCAAGCTCCTTTCTTAAATAGGCAAATCGATGTTTTTGGCAGGTGTAAATACAGTACCTAACAGCCCGCCGCTCGTTTGATCCACATCGGCAAATCCGATCTCCGCGTCCATTTCCGGCACCTCGCCACTGGCGAAGGCGAAGGTACCCTGCAGTTCAACCGCATCGACAAGTACGCCTGCGGGCACGGTCTTTTGCAAAATCCGGGCAAATTGGCGGATATCGATTTCGGAAGCGCTAAGCCGGCTAAGCGGAAGGCGTATCAAAGAGATCGCTGCCGGCTCCGGGGCTATCGGATGGGTAAACTTTTCTTTAATCTCAATCTCCGAATAATCGGCACTAACGGCGATCGCCAAAACCTGAATAACCGTGTTGATATCGCCGGTCGAAAAATTGCGGGCAATCTTGGATTTAATTAAAACCCGATAAACCTCGTCGGTAGCCGCTCCGCGCGGCTGCACCACATTTTGTCCGATGTTATCCAAAGTTGCGCCGCGCGCCAGATCGATATCCCGCCAAAGCAGCATCGTTTCCAGCGTTTGGTCGAGGTCGTTCAACTGGCCGCTTAAGATGGACAGCAGCTTTCCGATGTTGCTCTGCGGGCGTTTCGTATAATGATCGGTCAATGTTTTTAACATGTCGCGGACATTAAGCATGACTGGTCACCTCAATGTCGCTGTGCTGAATCTGGGCAACTTTATTGCTGGGGATTTCAACATTGCCGGCTCTGAACTCGTCCTCAACGGCAATTTGAACGTCGATATCCTCGACGCCGGGAACTTTGTAAATGGCGCTGATCAGCTTGGTGTAGATGACGTCGTCTCCCATACCTAAACCGCTGTAAAGCGAGCCATCCGCATCCTGACCGCCAATATAGCGGATAATGGCCGTTCGTACCTGAGCGTCGCCGTCGGTCGGATACTGCTCGTTTTTGGTCAGATCTATGTTCAGCTTCAACCGAATCTCTTCGGCATAACTGAATTTGATCACATGAGGCGTACCCGACAGGTCCTGAACGGTGCGGGAAACGTCCCCATAGGTTTCGATCCCGACGGCTTTCGTTTCCAAAATCGCCCGAGCGATATCGTCGGCATCGCCTCCCAGCAAATACGCCTGAAAGCTTTTGCCCGGCCGGCCATCGGCATCCGTAACCAGCGATATGTTTTCAATAACCGTTGCCGCCCTGACGCCGGGTGTGCGCAGCAAAGCGCTGCGGATCGAGTCCAATGTTGCTGCGCCGCCGCCCGACACCGAGAGCTGAAAACGTTCGCGGAATTCGGCGTCAGTTTCTTTTTCCCGGCCTCCGAGGGTGGGTGATGCATTCATTACGGCAGATACATTTGGATTTGGATTCACGATTTCAGAAATCATTCCGGCGGCGACATTGCCGCGCACTCCGGCGCTCGTAGCCCGCACGCCTACATTCCCGCGCCCATTTTCATCCAGCGTTACCGGAATAATGGTTGCAAAATAAACCCCGGTCCGGGCTCGGACTGAAAATCCGGCGGCAACGGTGTATCCGGGAGTACCTGTAATGGTGACTAAACCGGTCGAAAATTGCTCCGGTATGCGCGAAATTCCTACATAAGGGCCAAGCCGGTCCTGTTGGACCCCCTGGGCGGTATTGATGTAGGCCGAATAATACACATCCTCGGCTTTTTCCCAAGGCTTGCTCAGAAACCAGGCAAAAATCCGCAGAATAATGCCGAGAGGCGACCGCTCGGACGTATTAACGGTTTCTCCGTAAACCTCGCGCGCCTTGGCCTCCATCTCGGTAATCAGATCGGCATACCGTTTGCGCTTAAAGCCTTTTTCATCCAACATGCCGGGTCACCTCGCTTTCAATGGTTGCGCCGTCTTTGGCGGTGGCGGTAAAATGGACCTTCATCGCCCGGTTCGGCAGGTCATAGTCAAAGTGAATCGTATCCACCGTCTGGATGCGCGTCTCCTGAAACAATCCTTGCCGAATTTGCTCGCGCATTTCCTCTTCATTCCATTGCTTGCCCTCAAAAGCGCGAAATTTGATGCCAAGCTCAGGCTGCATAAACCATTCCCCTTTATTGGTACCGAGTGCGCTTTTTACACATTGGGCAAGCTCGTCCGCTCCATCTATCATCTGCAGTTCTCCGTGTTCCAGAACCAGATCGCCGTCTACAAGCTTAAAAGACTGCATGGCATCACCCCCACAATGACCGCGTCATTTTTGCTGTGCGTTCGTTTACTAAGCGGAGTTGCGACTTGTCCTGAAAGTGTATTTCGGATTTCCTTGTCGGCGCAAACCGCCAGCGCGATGTCTCCGGGCTGTAAATTCGGAACGTGAATTTGCTCATGCTCCTTCACTGTAATCGTCCGCTCCGTTTCTTGATCGATGACCGTTTGTTCATGCTCTTTGACGATGTATTTGTGCCCGAGAACGGGAACGTTCTGGATCAAAGCGGGCTCTTTGTCCGTTGTCCGAAGCAGAGGCTGGATAACGGCTGTACCGCTCTCGGCATGGAAAGAAACGATTCTGCAGGAAAAGCATACATACAAATCATCCAATGCCTTTGCCAGCATCCCTGCAACAAATGAATTTAAAGTGCCCGCCGCATCGACTGTGCTCATGGATAAATCCCCTCCATTTCCGTAACGAAATCGGAGCTTGTCATTTTGTGGGAGCCTTTGCGGATATGGAGCGTCGCTTCTTTTTGACGAGAAAGCAGGCGGATGACAGAAGCGGTCGTAATCCGGTGCTGCAGCTGAGATTTCAGTTTCATGCCGCTGAAACTCTCCTCTTTAAAGGGCTCGGGCCGACCGATCAAGCCGGTATCCTGTGAGAGCTCGATGACATCGTCCGCGCCGTGCCGTAGATTTCGGATATACAGCTGCCCTTTGTTGATGTAGGCGCTTGTTCCGCAGTCAGCCGCGATTTTTTTGATAATGTCCGTGACATCTCCGCTGGCCGTGTATCCGCCGTCATATTGGACATCCTGATTCAAATAAAACTGGGCGAGCGGAAGCCCGAGCTGGCCGGCCATTTCTTGTAAAATAAAGCTGGCCCGCGTGCCCTCGGCATAGGCGACATCCTCCAGCTTGCGGCTGGACAGATCGTCGGAGTCGAGCACATGGATCGTCGTTTCTTTGTCTACGCCGTTCCAGGCGGTTTTGACCTCCGAAATATATCCGTGCAAAATCATCCCGGTATCGCCCTCATATCCGGCGTTGATCAGCAGTGTCTGATTCAGTTCGATTTTTGCCAAGGTGGAGTCGGACAAATTATATATTTTGATCTCGCTCTCGTTCGGTAGCAAATCGTTGTCGAAAGGCACTGTAAATTCGATCGTAAAATCTTTGCTGGAAAAAGACTTCGTACCGGTCTGGATTTCAGCTACGCGTCCGAAGTTGTTCATGCTCATACATCACCATCCACAAAAAGAAATACCGTTTCGTCGAGCGTCTGCCAGTTCACGACTTGATCTTGTCCCGACTCATCGAGCGGGGTAATGGTAACGGCGGGAAATCTGCGGTCGGCGACATCCCGAAAAAGTGGCACGCCATACACCAATTTTTCTCCATATACGAGCGGCTCTTTGTTCCGGTACAGATCGATTGTGAAAAAATCCGCCCCGGTATTATAGTTTACTTCCATTTCATACAGCACATCGGCCAAGGGGATTTCGAACCGGTACGGAATTTTCTCCTTAGTGATATTTACCAGCTGCGTCGACAAATACGCTCTCCTCCTCGGGTTTTGGTTTTTGGGCAGGCTGTTTTCGGCCTACGTGAATAACAGGAGCGGCTTGTGCCCGGACGAACGGAGGCAGCGTTTCGAGATAGGAGCTTTTGGCCACTCTCACTTCCTTCAACGTCGCGCTGAAGGACAAGCCGTTGGCAACCTGATGGTTATGCGTGCTTTGGAAGCTGGTAATAATTCCGACAAAATAGTTGCGTCCGATATACTCTATGATAGAACCCGCCTGGTGCAGGTTTAAAATGTTTTGACGGATCTGTGCAGCGTCGTCCCCAACGATGAAACCACTGATGCTCATGGTTTTCGCCTTGGCCCTAACATGATCCATAATGTCGATACCGTCTTCGATCGGCTGCTCGGTAACATCGATTTCGTGTGACGGCTCTTCCGACTCGACTGTGATATAGTTATCGTTTATAGTTGCCATCGTCTACACCCTCGCTATTCCTTGTCTTCGCGATGCGCTTTCGAACACATCCTGAATCGCCAGCTTTACCCGATCCGCGATATCCTGAGCTGCTGTCGGACTGTCGCCGTTCATGGTGATGTTGATGACCGGATTGAACGATGCGTTGGAGCCGGCAGCATTGGCTGCCGGTGTGGCAACGGGAGGAGCCTGCGGCGCCGAAGATTTGGGAGCCGAAAGCGGCGGTGCGGTATAGTTCGGCACAGGAGTTGGGGCAGTAGCGGCTGGCATAGCTATATTGCCGCCCAAAATATTGCTGCTCTGCGCAGGTCCAGCGCTGCCAAAAGCGGCTGCGTTTGGCGGAAGGGCTGAGCTTAGCGAAGATGCAGGCGCAGCCGTGACAGCGGGCGAGTTGGTAATCGGTTGTGTGGAACCGGCGCTTGCATTTGGAACCAGAAAAGAGCCTCGTGAAGAAGAATGCGTGATTGTAGCAGCGGGCGAATTGGTTGCACTCTGGGTCACTGCTTGTTGAGGCTGCGATGCGGCCCCTGTGCTGCTATTGGAGGTAGACTGGATACCAAAAAACTTTTTTACGGAATCGGGAAGAATATCCAAAAACCCTTTCCACAAACTGGATAACCAATTCATTATATTGCCCCAATTTTTAACGACCAGAATGATGCCGGCAATAACCGCCGCCAAAGCAAGCCCAATCGCAATAAACGGCAGTAACGGTGTAATTGCGGCCCACCCTGCAACTGCCATGGCCCATAGAGATGGAACAAGTCCGGCAAATATGCCGACAGCCAACCCGATTAATGCGGGTCCCAGGACATCGATATGCACCATAAAGAAAGCGATCCCATCGGCGACAGCATTTAAGGTGCTCAGCAAAACGTCCCCCAGCACACTAGCGAAGCTTGTAATGTAAGGCATTGCGCTACTGAGGCCTTCCTTCAATAAGTTAACGATTTTCTCAATACCTGGAAAAGCCTTTTCTACGATGCTCATTAATTGTTGGCCCAATGGGGCGAGGGCCATGCTGATATTATTTTTCAGGGTACCATACTTGTCGCTAATAGTTTCTGTTGCTGCCGATGTCTGATCAATAATTCCGGCAGAGTTACTGGACATTTCCTGCAGCAGCGATCCTAATTCCAGGCGTCCTTCACGGATAGCAGCAGCCATGGCCGGTCCCGATGCTTCGCCGAATGCCTCTATTCCAAGCTTGGTAGCATCTGCGGTTGATCCGGCTTGTTTTATTTTATTGATAGCAATCGTAAGTGCTTGATTCGTATCTTTTACACCGACCTTCGACATGTTGCCGAGAGCGTTCGTGAATGATCCCAATACCATGTCTGCATCCAGCCCTTGCTTGGTCCATTGACCAACAAGCGCAGCAGAAGTATCAAAGTCAAAGCCAAGCTCCCGCATCGGTCCGCCGAATTTAGTCAGCTTATCCGCTAAAGAGTTGACACCGATACCAGTTTGTTGCGATAAATAAAACATTTTATCAAACATCTGTCCGCCTTGATCGGCGCTAATGGACCAGCTTTGCATAGCTCCCATAAGCGAGGACGACATGGTGGAAGAACTTACTCCGGTTAACGAACCGAGGTCCATTATTTTTTTCGCCATATCTTCCAGACTTGGTCCGGTAGCTCCTGTCTTCTGATGAACGTCCGCGATAACCGTGGCAACCGAATCTAAACTGTCAGGTACAGAGGCGCCGACATTCGCATAGGTGGACATGAGGCCTTCCAGCTGTGCGCCTGTCGCTCCGGTCCCCGAACGAATAATATTCATTGATTTTTGCGCTTGTTCGGCTGCGCCCCAGCTTGCTTTTCCAACAGCGATCAATGAGGAAGAAACACCTGAAATGACTGCACTTGTAACGCCAGAAAGTTTTTTTCCTAGCTCCATAAATTTTGTGGTTGTTTGATTTGTACTGTCCGCCGCATCCTTCGCCGCGGCTTCCGTAACTTTGACGAACTGGATCACCTGCTGGTTTATTGTATTGAAATTGTTTTTGATATACGTATTTGACATGTCAAATACTTCCGTCAAATTATTGGTGATATTCGTCAAATTTTGATTAATATTGTTCGTTATATTTTTTGTCAGATTGTTGGTTTGTGCTATGCTGTTCGTTATATTATTGGTCAGACTGTTCGTGGTAGCTATATTGTTAGTCAGAGCTGTGACATTGTTGGTGATATTCGCCACAAGATCATCACCGCCTTCCCATAAATAAAGAAGCGCCCGCTAGGAGCGCCTCTTCGATTTTTCCATATCGGCTTCCATCATTTCGATGTAGATATCGAGCGCGGCGTTGGCCTCGGCCAAGTCGTCCTGGTCCATCTGGTTCAGCTCGCTGTACGTGATGCTCATATCGCTCAGCAGCAGCCGCCACATGGCCCAGTTTTTCTCGGCCCGCCTGCGCGCCTCAATTCTGGTGATCGGCATCCGCCGGTTCCTCGTCTTCGCCTTCAAGGAAGCGGAAGGAGGCCGCGATGACGTCGTTAAATTCTTTTTTGTCGCCGCCGAACGAATCCCATGACAGCTTGGGCTCGACGATGACACTTTTCATCATTTCCTCAGCGAGCTTTTCCTCCGACGGAATGCCGAATTTATTTTTGATGCGATCGCTGATTTGTGCGGCGGCGCGGACGCCGGGGAACTGGAAAGTGTACTGTTTTCCGCTGCGGGAGGTGTATTGTTTTTGCTTAAAATTGCTCATGCCGAGTCACTCCTATTCCATTTTGAGATCCAAAGCCTGGAATTCATATTCGCGGTCTTCGGCTTCCTTGCCGTATTTGCGATCCGCCGGTTTTTTCAAGAAAGCTTCGGTGACCGAGGTGGTCTCCTTCGGATCATTGGCGGAGATGATGCTGACCGGTACCATTCGGCCGCTGTTTGCCAGCCTGTCCAGGTAGGCAAGCTGAGGGCTGGTTTGCTGCAAAGTAATTTTGATCGTGCCCAAAGCGTTGTTGATTTTCGTAAGCACGGTATCGCCCTGAGCGCCAACCTTCGTTTCGTAGCTGTTCTCATCCTTGGCGATTTCGACCATGCTTTCCCCAAGCCCGGTAATATAGATACCGTCGACGGTGATAGTTACGTTTTTCGGATCATAAGTTCTTGTAGACATCCTGAATTCCTCCTTAAATTTTAGTAACGGATAACGCCGTGAATGCGGGCTGTGTGTACAGCGCCGGCCAGCTCGAAATAGAAGGAGCCGTCATTATACGTGCGCGCGGCGCGATCGGCCGGATCGACTTCATCGCGGGATTTGAAGGTCGTACCGTATAAGCCGATCCCGTCCGAGTCGCTGGCGATAATGCCCTGGTTGTGCGCCCGCTGCAGTACGGTTCTGACGGTGCTTTCGATCTGGGCGATGCCTGCAGCCGTGTAAGGGATTTTCGGCGATCCGTTCAGCAGCTTTTGCACGCTGTATTCGATGGAATATTTCATGTAATCTTTGGCGTGAACAATATCGATATATTCATCGCCGACAACCTTGCCTTCCGTCGTAACGTTGTCACCGGCCTTGGTTACATACGTGTTGGCGCCAAGATCGTGAATTTCCAGCAGCTCCGTCGCCGAAAGCTCCAGCGGAGCGATGCCGTTCAGCTGTTTGAATTTCCATGTTACGCTGCCGACCGGAGCCGACCCTGCCGCGCCAACCCATGCGGCCTCCGGATAGCTTGCCAGATCCGAGTGGTAGAGTACGGCCGTACGGGTGTATTTTTTCGCTTTCAGTGCGGTCAAGTCCGCTTTGGTGGAGGAACGTGTAAAAAACTGGCGCGAGCCGTCCGACTCGACCGCATCGGCGATTGCCAGCACATCCGTGTTGGCGGCAGACGTACAGATCAGGAAATACCATTCTTTACCGAGGTCCTGCTCCAGCCGTTCGACGAACGTTTCTTCATTTTCGCCTTCAGTGGAGTTGCGGCAGGCAATGGCGATGGAGGCGGGAGCCAGATCGCCTTGGGCAAAAATCGCGCTGGCCGCTTTGTATTCCTGTGTTGTATCCGCAAAGTCTGCTTGCACGCCGGACAAATCGGCATATTCTTTATAGGTGGAACCGCCTGCTTTTTCCCCGAGAATCAAAACTTTGCCGAAGCCCAACCTTCCGGACGGTCTTTGCAGGTCGATGACGACCGATACATCTTTCATTGAAGTAGCCAATGTAATTCCTCCCTATTTCCAATTTATAAGTTCGATGGTAGGTTGCTGCATATCAATGATGCTAGTGGTTCGGAACGTGACTTCAAAGCCATGCCGCCGTTCCCATGCGCTGCCGATCTGCACATCCCGATTTTGAATGTCGCCGGCCGTGACGACGACCGTGTTCGCATTTCGCTTCAGCTCGCCGTATCCAAAGATGCGAAACCAGTCGTGCAGTCGGATCGCATTGGTCAAGCTTGCCGCGGGCCGATCCGAGCAGGAAAGAAAGGTCATGCGGAAGGACGGCTGCTCTGTGTAGCGTTCGATAACTTCATCCGGGGTCGAAGAGGGGATGACCGTTACCGAAACCGGCTTGTCCGGGAACAGCACAGGTCCGGAAAAGCCGTACTTGATGAAAGGATAGGCGGCGGGCGTTTCTTCAACATCCGTTTCAACAACCGGCATATTCAAGTGACTGTACAGTCCGGCGGCAATAACGGAACGGACCTGCTCCAAATCGATCATGGGGAACACCGCCCTGCCGGGAGCCTGTTATGTTTCATCGCGGTTTATCGCTCCTTTCCTCCCGTCTTCATGGCGGTCTGCCATCTTAAGCCATCCGACAGGACATTGATTTATGCTGCAGCTTGAAGTAAAATAGGAACAAATGTTCCCATTCGCTTTCACTATTAAGTGGCAATCGTAAGGGATCAAGGAGCTAGCTGCAGTTTATCGCCCTGCCGTAACGGACGGGACTCTCTTCAAGCCTTGCAGCTTGTCCGGCCGGAGCTTACTCTGAGCCGTTTGCACATAGTATTGTACCGTGCCTTTTTTCAGCTGGAGCAGCGAGGCAATCTCCTGCAGCGAGTAGCACATGCCGTGATGAAGCTCGAAGCACTCGCGTTCCCTTGGACTCAGGAGCGACAAGGCAAGCTCCAGCCGGACTCGCTGCTCCCCCGTAAGCGGGTTGGGGCGGGTTGGGCAGCTTTGCTGCTCGAGATACGTTTGCATCTGCTGCGGGTCCATCAGCTTCTCGCGTTGGCAAGCGGATCTTCGCTCGATCCCGCGACGGTTAGCCGGGCAGCGGCCGGTTTTCATCCATTCAATCGCATATTGAACGTCGGACATCATGCCGGAGATCAGCTCTTTATCGCCGGGAGCGGCGGCGGTCTGTGCCTGATGCAGCATCCGATAGGTCAGACGATAAGATAGAAGCAGCTCGGATAACCCGATCTGGCGGGTGGGTGCAGTAGGTAAATGGTTCATCAGTTCACTCTCCTATACCTTTTGGTAATATATCGGTGCTATGGATCTGTCTAATTTAGAATAGTGGACGATACGGTCTGTAAATGTTTGCCAATTGCGTTACCTTGTGGTAAAGATATTACCTAAATAGTACCAAATGGTAAAGTCGGAAAATAGGCCGAATCCGACGCGTTTGGATAGGAAAACGGTCCGTGTGACCGTCGCGTAACGTTTTTTCTCCGTATATCTTTACCTTTTGGATAAAGTTGTGTATATTTATTACCAAGAGGTAACGAGAGGGCAGGGATCGATCATGATAAGCGAAACAGAGTTCGGATTCTATCTCAAACAGGCTCGGGAGCGAAAAGGGTTCAGCGTCAACCAGCTGGCTCTTGAGTCCGGCATCAGCAATGCGCAAATATCGCGGATTGAAAACGGGCTCCGAAGAGCGCCCAAGCCGGAGACGATTCGCAAGCTGGCGGAAGCATTACACATACCGTACGAGGAAATGATGGAGAAGGCGGGCCATATGCCCGACGAGCGCAGGCAGGAGATTCCGCCATGGGCCACCTCCAAGGATAAGCGGGATTTCAAAAAAATGCTTGAAGAAGACGGGGAAATTATGTTTGACGGCATTCCGATCAATGACGTTGATAAACAACGGATCATGCATGTGTTGACCGGTTTTTTCTGGGAAGCGAAGCAGATGAACAAACGGAAAAAACCGAACGATCCGGACGGCGACAAGGTGTGAGCGAAGTCGAAGCTAGAGCCAAATCCGAATCCAAGACCGATAACGAAAGCGGGAACCGGGAAAAGAAAAATAAACCGAAGCCAGCCGACACGGCAGCATTATTAAAAATGAGCCGGGTGATGACCATGGAAGAGATCGTATCCAAGCTTGTAAAACGGCATAAAACGAATTGCCCGTTCACGATTGCCCGCACATTGGGAATCCATATTCAGTTTCATGATTTAGGCACGAATACGAGAGGGGTGTATTACAGGAAGCTGCGGAGACGGCTGATCGTCATTCATAACCAGCTTTCTGCGGAATGGCAGCGGTTTGTATGCGCGCATGAGCTCGGGCATGACCGGCTTCACAGGGGGATGAGCCGGTTTTTTCTGGAGGAGCATTCCTATTTCAACCCGGGCAAATTTGAGCGGCAGGCCAATCTTTTTGCCGTCAAGCTGCTTACCTCGTTTGACGAAGCCCAATCGGGCGAGACGTCGGAGCAGATTTGTGCGCGCAACGGAATCCCGGTGGAGATGCACCAATTTTATTGAGTGCGAAAGTATAAGTACGCATACTTTGCTTCGCACAACCTTGATCAACGCGCTCGTCCCTTTAAGGACGGCGAAGCCGATTATCCTTGGCAGACCAGACGAAGCCGCAGCATAAAAAGCCTCCCGTTCCACTCATGAATCCATACGAGTGGAACAGGGGGCATGCTTTGTCTATACCTTAAAATGCGCGAGCTGGTCGAGCAGCTCTTGAACCATCGCGCTAAGCGCTGCGGAGGAGGAGGATATTTCCTCCATGGAAGCCAGCTGCTCCTCGGATGCAGCGGCTACATTTTGCGAATTGCCGGCAGCATCCTGGGCAATTTGCGCCAATTGTTCGACCGTCGCGGAAACCTCCTCGCAGCTGGCGGACATTTGCTCGGCTGCGGCCGAAACCTCTTGAATTTGCATATTCACGTTGGCCATTTCCTTCGTGATGGCGGCAAATCGCACGCCGCTTTCCGATACCGTCTGCGCGCCTTTCTCCACTTCGCTTGCGCCACGTTCCATGGCGTCAACCGCTTTGACCGTATCCTCGCGCATGCTGCCGATCAAATCGGCAACCTGCTCGGCTGCGATACGGGATTGCTCGGCCAGCTTGCGGACCTCGGCGGCTACTACCGCGAAGCCTTTGCCGTGCTCGCCGACGCGCGCCGCTTCAATGCCCGCATTCAGGGCAAGCAGATTGGTCTGCGTACTGATCCCGGTAATCAGCGTAATAATGTTGCCGATCGCCTCCGAACGGTGACCTAATTGCCGGATCGCCTCATGGGATTGGCCGACGGTGGCGCGGACGACATTCATCTGCTCGACCGCGTCCTGGATCTGCTTGTTGCCTTCTTCGGTTTGCAGCGTAACGTCTTTGGCGGATTCGGTGACGCTCATTGTCGATTCGGCAATACGCTGTACGCCGACGGCCATTTCCGTCATCGCTTTGGCGGTATCGTTGGCATTGTGCTCCTGGGTTTCAGCGCCGGCTGCCACCTGCTGCACGGCCTCCGTAATCGTTTCCGCCGCCTTGCCCGTCTGCTCGGCGCTCGCCGTCAGCTGCTGGGAAGTGGCCCCGACCGACATGGAAATGTCCGATACGAGCTGGAGCATGGTTCTAAGCTTGGCAATCATGTTGTTGAAATAAACCGCCATCACGCCGAATTCGTCTTTGCTCGGTTTGAATTCCAGCGACCTCGTAAAATCGCCCTCGGCCAGCCGCTGAAGCAGAGCCGTTACCGCCTGAATGCGGCCCACAATAACGACGCGGATAATGACTGCCAGCAGTACGGCAATGATCAGCAGCGCCGAGACAGCAATAGCAATTGAGGACTTCATGCTGGTCAAATAAGTTTGCAGGACGCGATCCTCCGGCACGACGGTTTCGACATACCAGGTTTCGTCGGCGCCTCTAAGGTCAAGCGGCTCGATAATCCGAAGCACCTGGTCTCCGGCTGAATTTTTCGAGTAAAAAGTCGTTTTTCCTTCTTTCATCTGGCCCCAGGCCGCTTGTTTGTCCGGATTATCCACATAAGGCTTGGAGATGCTCTCCTTGCTGTTTCCGTGAGCTACATAAGTACCTTCGTCGGAAATGATGGTCACATAACCGCCCAATGGCTTCTCGGCCGCAGCTTTTTCCTGAAGCGATTCAAGGGACAGATCCACGCCCACAATGCCAAGGAATCCGCCCTGATTGTCCAGAATGGGATAAACCAGCGAGGTCATAAGCACATCGTGACCGCCGACCTTGTACAAATATGGTGGGAGAAGCGTGGTTTTCTTCGTCCGCTTGGGCAGCTGATAATAGTTGCCGGCACCTTCCTGCTCATAATTTAAGAGAGGCTCGATATTGATTTTGCCGTTGCTCCGGACAATGTAAGGAATGAACCGGCCGGTTGCATCGTCGTATGGCTTTTTGCTGACGTTGGCCTTATCGTTATTATCAAAAGCATTAGGCTCCCACAGCGTATAGATGGCCAACATGTTGGACTGTGCTTCCAGCTGATGCTGCAGGAGTTGTATAATGTCTTCCCGGCTCAGCTTTTTTTGCGCTCTCGCGTCCAAAATAACTTGGGTTAAAACTTCGATTCGTGTTTGCAGGTCGTACAATTCATCTTGAAACGCTCCTGAAAAATGCTGTCCTTCCTTATGAGCTTCCATTTCTCCTTCAGCCAGACTTACCTTGTAAAGCTGGCCTAAATTGATGTAAATGAGCCCGGAAAATACAAGCAGCAAAACCAAGCCGACGGTAATCGTGAGCTTTAAGGATAACTTAAGATGACGGAACCAGGCCATGTGAGCGGCATCCCCTTTATGATCAGTATGCAGATAATATCGACATGGTTCGACATTTTATTTATATCGCTTTGATGAAATAGCAAAATAATTCGAAAGCGGATGGGTATTTTCTATATACCGCGATGATCGGTTAAAAAAGAAAGCCCTGCAGGCTTGTCCGACACATAAAGCGTCGGCGTAAGCACTGAGGGCTTGGGCCAAAATGGAATCGTTCCTGTCAATCGAAAATTAGTTGTCGGTCATCAGTTCTTCGTACTGCTCGTCCGACAAAATCCGTTTAGCGGTTATGTACGTTTTCACATAATAAGCTTCGCTGAGCTTATTTACGGATATGCCTTTATTCGTAGCGGAATGATAAAACTTTCCGTCTCCGACATAAACGCCTACATGAGAAATGCCGCTTCCGTCTTTGTTTACCGGGCCATCCGTGTCGAAAAACACCAGATCGCCGGGGCGAAGCTCGTCTTGAGACACTGTTGTACCGATCGCTGCCTGTGATTTGGACTGATGCGGCAGGTCGATACCGAATTTCGCAAACACGAAGGAAGTGTAGCCGGAGCAATCGAAGCCTTTTTTAGTGGTGCCGCCAGTTTTGTAGGGCGATCCCATGCCGTCGTTGACAGCTTGGCTCAAAGGCGTTTCGGCAAAGGCGCTTCCAACCTGAATGCTGAAAAACAGAGCTAAAGACGTGACAATACCAAAAAACTTCTTCAAAAAAATATTCCCCTTCCGGTGCCTACGAGGTTAGCTTGAGGGTTCGGTTGAAGGTTCCCTATGATCACTATGAAGCGAGATCAATTCACCCAAGATTGGATCCCCCGTTTTCCGTTTGGAGCGGAAATTCGGCAAATTGTATTATTTTTTTGCTCTGGATACAAAATTCGAGTAAAATCGAAAAATTCCTCCCCAATTCACAAAATGTTCACAAATTAATGAGAAAATGTTGAAACCTTTTTCGAATGGGGAAAAACGGAAATCGTTGCAGCGGTGCGGTTTCCAGCTGTTGGAAGCAATTTGGGTGTGCTATGTGGGTTGTATCGCAAGCTTTGCTAATTTCGACATGAATTTCAAAATATTGACATTTGTTGGAATATGAAGGGAATAAAAAAGTTGAGGAAGGAGGGGGAGCAACGTCAAAAAGGCTTAAGCTGCCAAGAAGCGGCAAACTTAAGCCTTATGCTGTGAGGTTAATGATTAGCTTGCATTATCCGATTACGACTTTATCGGGTTAAGACCCCCGCCTCTAGGGTGGGCCTTGAATCAGGTGGGGTAGAGTCCCCATCTGATTCCCCGATGTTCAGCAAAGCTGAACGAGTTCACTCACTCTTGGCGTTCCATAAAGCATACTGGGAAGTGATCGCCCACAGTTCACAAAACATATGCACGAGACGGTAAGCCTGCACGAGGAGTAAAGCGGCAAAGCCGGCCCACAGCATCGCCGAGGTCATGACAGCTGCGGATAAGACGGATGTCAGCAGCAGGATGGAGCCGGCCAGCAGCATGATCGGCAGCATGTTCCGCAGCAGAATCAGGAGTGAACGGGACGATGAGGTGCCGTTCAATTTGCCGAACTGCACATACATGAACACCGTCTGCAGCACAAACACATACAGCAAATACCCGGCGATTAATGGCAGTACATGCCAGCTCAGCGACGTCAGAGTCACATGCTTGCCGTAGCTTGCGACAAGTCTCGGCACCAGTTCGTAAAGAGGGGCGAGGCTGAGCAGCATTTGCAGAGCATACAGGCCGAGAAAGGGCAAGCCCAGCTTGCGGATGCCTTGTACGAACCGATAGCCCGCGTTCAATTCTGTATGCTCGATCGAGTAGTAGACGCCTGCATTCAACAGTGGACTGAACAGCATTCGTGTCGCAAGCAGAGCAACTCCCCACCATAAATAGGAATAGATGAGATCGGTTTTCATAAGCTGAAACTGCGCCTCGATCCAGAAGAGCTGCACCGAGGCCCGGCTCAGCTCATGGCCCGGATAACGGTGGAGCAGGGGGACGACGACCGAGCGGATCAGATTATACAGGGCAAGTCCCCAGACCAGATTGTAAACAAACAGCGTGCATACGGCAAAAGGCTGATGCCATGCCATCGTCCAGCCGTATTTCATCATTTTCCACATCGCTTGCACCCCCTTACCATGCGACCCAGCCGAACAGGGTCTCCATGAATTTGACAACGCCCAAATTCCAGCGAATGGCGAGCTTCGGATCAATGTTCGTTTTCATAAAGCTGTTGATTCGCTTATTTTCCAGAATGATCGTATGCTGCGGATCGATGGCGACCCAGTCGAGCTGGGCGGGATAATTTAATTTAAAGCGCACGTCGCTGTCCTGACCGTCCCAAACTTTGTCGATCTGAGTGCCGTCGGCAAAATGGAAGCGGATGGGGATATTGTGGTACGTGCCGTCCCGTTTTTGCACATGCACGGTATTTTCGTAGACCGGCTGTCCGTCGGCAACTATTTTTTTGGTTTGTATACCGGTTACCGCATAATCCACCATTTGTCCGCCGTATACGTACTGCTTGAAAAACGGCTCCCAGCTAGTTTGCGTCGTATCCTCGAGCACCTTTTGGAAATCGGCGGTGGCCGGATGCTTGAACTTCCATCTTTGGAAATAGTTGCGCATCACGCGATCCATCATGTCGCGGCCGATTTGCGACTCGATCGATTTCAGAACGAGCTTGGCCCGCGTATACACATTTTCGGCATACCGGCTGTGGCTGCTGTAACTCCATGAGTTGAGCTTGAGCGCCTCGGGATGGGTAATATAGCTGGCCTCGACGGTCAAATTCGGTTTCACGCCGTATTCGAGCTCCATCAGCTTATCTTCCGCATACGAAGTGAACCCTTCGTCCAGCCAGGCTTCCTCGAATTCATTGCTTGCCACCATGCCATACCAAAATTGATGACCGATCTCATGCACGATAACGCGTTCCAGTTCCAGATCGGGCTGCTCATTGGCAGCGCCCCAGCCGGTGATCAGCGTCGGATATTCCATACCTCCGGCCCCGTTGCCGTTTTCCGGCGGAACGACGATCGACAGCGTGGAGTAAGGGTAGCTTCCGTACCATTGGGAATAGCGTGCGAGCGCTTTTTTGGCGGCTGTCATGTAGCGGTTTTTCAAATGCTCGTGCTTCGGGTCCAGATACAGCTTGATTCGGACGCCGGGCAGCTGCTGTGTCGCATACGGCTCTTCATAATAAATGAAATGAGGCGATGCGGACCAGGCGAAATCGTGCACGTCATCGGAATAAAAGGCGTATGTTTTTGTCTTGCCGTCATCGGCGGGAGGCTTGATCGGGAAGCCTGTGGCGGCCACGGTATAGCTGGACGGAACCTTGATGCGTACGTCATATATGCCGAAGTCCGCATAAAACTCCGAGTTGCCGTGGTATTGATGCAGATTCCAGCCTTCATCCGTGCGCCCCCGTACGCCGGCCGGCTCGTACACCGCAATTTTAGGGAACCATTGCCCTGCCATGACAAAGTCGCCGGCATAGCCCATCCTGGCAAAGACAGCCGGGAGCTTGACCGTAAAAACGGTATTAATCGTCGTTTTCTCGCCGGGATTGACCGGTTTGGGCAAGGTCACCTTTACGAGCGTGCGATCGTCCTTGTTGCCGTCGTCCGGCTGCACATATTCCATTCGGGAAATGAGTTCCTCGCCTTCCTCCGTTTTCATGCTGGTCACATCCATATTGCCCACACTATCGGAGGTGCTTTTATCTTCCCGGAGCTTGCCTCCGGATTCTTTCATAAAGGTCGTTTTCTTGGAGTTAAACGCATTCGGGTACAAATGAAAGTACAGCTCTTGCACAGGCAGCTTTCCCGGGTTTTTCCAGGTTAGCGAGGAGGTGCCTGTCAGCAGCTTTCCGGGAGCATCCAGTTCCACATTCATATGGTACTCCACGATTCGGTTGCTGAGCGGCTTGGGAGCGGGCTTCTCCGCAGGTTTGGCCGGCAGACTTGGCGGCGCGGGCGGTGCGCTAGGCTCGTTGATTCGCGCAGTAACGGCCCGTGCTTCCGGACGCAGACCGAGCGACGAGCCGTCGGCTTGGGACAAATCGAGCTGGTATTGCGAGAAGTTGGGAACTCCGTGCGGCGTGATGGATGCCAAGTCGGCGGGCTTCACCAGCATGGGGCCGAGAGGGCCGCTGTCCATTTGCAGGGCGGAAAGGGAGGCGGGAGCGGGAGCGGGCAGTTCCTCATAACCGGTTGGCAGCAGGGCTTGGCTTACCCAAGAGGCTCCACAGGCCAGTACAATAAGTAAACTCCATTGTGCAGTTCGATTGCCGAGTCGTTTTTTCATCTCATTTTCACCCCGTTGACAAGCATCTACAGCATGTATATGTTTGCAAATCGAGGATTATTAGCTAAAATAATAAAGAGCGGAAAAACTTTATTTCAATAAATTGGATGGTGCCATCGATGGATATAAATCGTAATGAACCGGCGGAAAAGCCGAAGAAGCTGAGCTCGCTGAATATTGTCAGCGGTAAAGTCGAGCACCGCGGCTTCGGAGCGGGATCGATTGATTTGAGCCAGCTGTCGAGCGTTATTATCGACGAAGGCGAGGCCTACCTCGATATGGGAGCGCTTCATGCCAAGAGCAAGGTGGAGAAGGGGATCAAATTTTCGGTCAATAAAGAGGACGTGCCGAACGGGCGCGCCTGCTGGATCGTTTGGGTGGCGGCCGACCGCGGCGAGGACGGCATGTATTACGCGGGCGTAACGTCATGCGAGATGCTGGTGGATAGCGAGGCAAGACGTGGGTGGAAAATATTGGCAGATCATGTAAACCGGATGGATCATGCTCTCAAGCGGCGTATCTTGGTCGATAATTTAGGCGAGCAGGAGAAAGCCGCGCTTAAAAAGCTGCTCACGGAGTATAATCTAGAGATGTGGGAACGCTCCAGCGACGCTTTGAAAGAAGCGTTGGCGTAGCTCCGACGGCGTATGCCAAATAAATATGGAGATTATGTGACGCTCATTGTGCTTTTCCTTGAACTGGATGTATACTAATGCCTAGTATATGCGACATATACTAGGACAGCAAAGAGGCAGACCCCGGTCTGCCTCTTTGTGTTGGACGCTGAATAGCATGTATATGAAGCCTGTATTTATACTTGGCTTTACTTGCGGCTGCGATCGGCGGTCAGCCTGCCGTCGCCGGTTATGGGGATCGGTTCCCCGAGATATGTCGGCTTCGGCCGCAGAACATGCAAATACATAAAATCTTTATTCCTCGCCAACACCTCGCGCGTTTGGTTATAGGCCATTTTGGTGTAGGCTTGTTTGTCCGAAGCGACTCCATAAGCATCCAAGCCGAGTTGTCTTGCTGCATAAACGGCCCGCATCAAGTGATACTGCTGGGTGACGATGATAATTTTACGGGCTTGAAAAATATCTCTCGCCCGGTACATGCTCTCATATGTGCTAAATCCGGCATGATCCATAAAAATACGCTCCGGCTTCACATTCCGCGCTTCAAGAAATGTCCGCATCGCATTCACTTCATCGTATGAGACTTGACCGTGGTCGCCGCTCACAATAAAGGTGTCCGATTTGCCGGATTGCTCCAGCTCCAACGCGACCTGCAGCCGGTCGCCGAGTATCGGCGACACGTTCCCGTCCGGATACACCCGTGCCCCCAGAACGAGAATCGCATCGGCCTGCGGCGCGTCCCCCGGGCTGACGATATAGTTCGAGGCCTGCGTCCGGACATGGGCGTCTATGCCGAAGACGAGCGCGATCGGGATAATAAGCAGGAGGATTAGTGCGCGCCGCTTCCGTTTAATAAATTTCATGGTTAACAAGCTCTCCCCGTCTAATATAAAAGCATGCGCCGCCATGAGCAGGCTTCGGTCATGCTTACTTTAATGAACGCGGCTGGTCGCCGGGAAGTTGCAGTCTCGCACTTTTGTAGAAAAATTAATGGCCTGCAGCCCATTCGTTGATCAGACCGGGCATGAGAGCGCGAAGACGATAGTAAGCTAGACGAGACGGAGCAGTCGGGAACGCAGCGGCTCCGGCAGCGGTTCGGATAACAGCCGCTGCACAGCGTCGCGGTCGGCTCCGCTGCGCTCCAGATAGGAAAGCAATAATTCGGCTTTCGTCTCGCGGCCCATGAGCGTATAAGCGGCGGCCCACACCTCCGGGCTTCCCATCCGGATGCCAAGCCAGTCCGTCGAAACAAATGCCGGCAACCGGCAAATGCCCGTGCCGCTGTGGATAGCGAATTGCCCGATCACATCGATGGGCAGCCGCTCGTCGGCTATCGTTAGTCTGTAGCTGCTGGCAAACGGGTAATCGCCGCATGGCGAAGCGGCCCATGGCAAGCCGCACAGAACGGCGGCGACCTGCTCGTAAGGGGCGTCCGTCGTCACATCCCAGTCGTGCACCTGTTCGGACAAGCCCAGGCTGTACAGCAGCCCGCTGCCGCCGGAGGCATAGCCGATACCGGCCTCATCCAACCGCCGGGCAAGCAGCCGAACAGATTCCAACTCCAGCTTTAAAGTCATATCGTTCACCTCCATGCTTGAATCAGCTTCATTTAAAAGTCCGGTGAATAGCGCCTGCGGTGCAGGCAGATCGTTCTTCCATTATTTCAGAAGTATACCATTAGTCCAAAAGCTATGAAATGGAATCCGACGCGACCGCTGTTTTATTTTAATGTAAAAAAGGGCTATCCCGCAGCTTTCAGGCTGACGGGATAAACCTTATCGTGATGCCTTATTCGGCGCACAGAACAGATTATTGCAGATGCTCACGCAGGAAGTTGAACGTCCGCGCGAATGCGTCTTGGGCCGCTTCCGCCCGGTACGAAGCGCGCGTATCATTGGCAAAGGCATGCGGCGCACCGTCGTAGATGCGGTAATCGAACCGCTTGCCCTGCTGCTCCATCGCCGCAGCGAACGCGGGCACCTGCTCGGTGATGCGCGTGTCGAGCTCGCCGAAGATGCCGAGCATCGGGCACTGCACCCGGGCAACCTCTTCCGCTTGCGGCAGGTTGCCGTAGAACACCACCGCGGCGCTGAGCCCGGCGCCGCCGGCGGCCATCCGGGCGGCCAGCATGCCGCCCAGGCAGAATCCTACCGCGGCCACCGAACGCGGCCGCGAACCGCTCTCGCGCACATAGGCTGCGCTTGCCGCGAGCAGCTCCAGATGCGCCGGCGCCTGCGAGCCGGCGGCAAAGATCCGCTCCAGCGTCTCGCCTATCGCTTGACCCTGCGAGCCCGGAAGCTCGCTCAGCGCTTTGCCGCGCGCTTCCGGGTCGCGCCATGCCGCCGGCGGCACCGAATCGAGGAACCGCTTCGCGGCCGCGATCCGGTCCTCCTGCAGCTCGGGCGCTTTGACGCCGTCCCTATGGAACAGGTCCGGCGCCAAGGCCGCATAGCCGGCCTGCGCAAACCGGCCGGTCACATCCCGGATATGGTCGTCGACGCCCCATATCTCTTGAATGACGATGACCGCGGGCTTTGCCGGCACGTTCCCTCCCTCGGGCTGCGCCAAATAGCCCGAGTACTGCTCCTGCTCGCCGAATGTTACCCACTCGCCTTTGATTCCCATGTTCTCCCACACTCCCTGCCAGGTATTGGATATGTCATGTGACTAACCTAAGCATAAGCGAGTGCGGGCATGTTTTCAACTTGCGGTCATTCGTTCCACCAGCGCTTCAGATCTTCCCACCAGGTGCCGTTGCCCTTTGCTTTGCCGGGCTTGGCAGTATTGCTGCCCGGAGGCTGCTGCGTACAATATTCGGTAGGCTCCGTGCCCTGCACGAAGGCTTCCAATCGCGAATTGGGGCAGCCGTCGCCCGCCAGCTTGCCGGTAGCCGGATCGATATAGACGCTGACGACGCCGTCCGGCACCGGGAACAGCTTGGGCGGGACCGACTCCAGCGCCCGTTCCGTAAACTCCGCGAAGATCGGTGCGGCCAAATGCGATTCGACCGCGCTGATGTTGCGATCCTTGTCGTAGCCGACCCAGACGGCGGTGGACAACTCGGGTGTATAACCGACCAGCCAGGCGTCGGTATTGGTTGTGCCGGTTTTGCCCGCGACCGGGCGCTTCAGCACGCTGGAGACCCGGCTGCCGGTACCCCCCTGCTCGAACACGCTTTCCATGAGCTGCGTCATTACGTAGGTGTACGGCGCCTCCATTACTTTTTCCGCTTTGGGCTTCGCCTCGTAAATCGTCCGTCCGCGCCGGTCTTCGATGCGGACGATAGCGGTCGGCTCGACCCGTACGCCCTGATTGGCGAAAATCGCGAATGCCGAAGACATCTCGTACGGGCTGACCGGGAACGTCCCCAGCGCAAGCGAAGGGAGAGGCTTGAGCGGGCTCGTAATCCCCATTTTTTGAGCCGTGGCGATCACGTTTTCAGGGCCAACGTCCAGCAGCGTATGAACGGCAAAAATATTGTCCGACTTGGAGATCGCCTGCCGCAGATCGATCATATTGAAATAAGTGTTGTTAAAATTGCTTGGCGTATACGATTGCCGGCCGTTATCGTAGGTGAACGTCGTCGGCTCGCTTTTGAAGCGGGTCACCGCCGTATATTTCTTCTGCTGCAGAGCGGTCACATAGACGATCGGTTTAAACGACGAGCCGGGCTGGCGGCTGCCGGCAAAAACCCGGTTGTACTGGTTTTCGCTGTAGTCGCGGCCGCCGACCATCGCTTTGATGTAGCCATTGCGCGGATCGATGGCGACGAGTGCGACCTGGATGTCGTTAAATTGGCTCAGCTGGCTTGAGACGACCTCCTCGGCCGCCTTTTGCGCGCCCATATCCAGTGTCGTATAAATTTTCAGGCCCGTTTCTTCAAATTGCTCCTCGCCGATACCGAGCTGATCGGTGACGACGCTGCGCACGTAATCGCGGAAGTACCCGGCGATGGCCGGCTTTTTCTTCTCCAAGGGCAGTATCGTGAGCTTCTCTCTGGCCGCTTTGTCCGCAGCTTGCTGCGTAATCGCGCCCGACGCCACCATCGTCTGCAGGACGGTTAATTGGCGTTCTTTCGCATTTTTGGCGTCGTAGTAAGGGGAGTAATAGCGCGGTCCTTTCGGGATACCGGCCAGCATGGCGCTTTCCGCCAAGGTCAAATCCTTCGCTTCCTTGCCGAAAAACAGCCTGGCCGCCGCCTGAATGCCATACGTCGAATGGCCGTAGTAAATCTGGTTCAAATATTCCTCGAGAATTTCATCCTTGCTCATTTGCAGCTCCATCTGCACGGCATAGTACGTTTCCTTTATTTTTCGCGTCCAGGTCCGTTCATGGGTCAAATACAGGTTGCGCGCCAGCTGCTGCGTGATCGTCCCCGCGCCCTGCACTTTGGACATATGCTGCAGATTGACCAAGGCGGCGCGGGCAATGCCGCGAATATCGAAGCCGTAATGATGGTAAAAATTTCGGTCTTCAATGGCCAGCGTCGCCTGGATCAGCGATGGGGACACATCGTTGAGCGGGATGCTTTGACTGTTTTTTCCGCCGTTCAATATTTCGATGACCTCTCCCTTGCTGTCGTAAATTTCGGTAGAAGGCCCCATCTTGGAGACGGGCAGAGCTTGCGATCGCATAAATAAGAGCACAAGAAAGAGCGCAGCGGCACAGAGCATAAGGGATGAAAAGGCGAAGGAGCTTATTTTTTTCAACCGCCGAAACCAGCGCAAGCCGTCCTGTTCATCGGGCGTGTGCCGCCGGGAGGAGGCGGTATTATGGTTGTTTGCTTCCGACACGGGCCATCATTCCTTTCCTGGGGAATAGGAGGATGAAAAATAAGTGCATACATTCCATTATGGAAAAACTTAGCAGTCCTTATTCACCGGAAATCGGCCATAAATTAATTTTTTTTGAAGACTTTCCGTTTTAGCCCCGTTTGTATTTGCAATTTCGGGCGGATACACTATAATACAATTTGATGCATTGCAGCTTGTCGCAATTTGACAGAACCGGATCATTGGATAAAGATCGTTTTTATGAAAAAATGGACGGAAATCGTGAGAAAGAAGGTTGATCAGCCATGGAATTATGGTACACGGAAAAACAAACGGAGCAATTCGGAATAACAGCGAAAATTCGTGAGACGCTTGTAACGGAGAAAACCGATTTTCAAGATCTTGCCATGATCGATACAATAGAATTCGGCCGCATGCTCGTTCTGGACGGCATGGTGATGACTACGGTAAAGGACGAGTTTGTTTATCATGAAATGGTGGCGCATCCTGCGCTGTACACGCATCCCAATCCCAAGCATGTGCTCGTAGTGGGCGGCGGCGACGGCGGCGTTATCCGCGAGGTGCTGAAGCATCCCGAGGTGGAAAAAGCGGTGCTGGTCGAAATCGACGGCAAAGTCATCGAATATTCCAAGAAGTATTTGCCCGAAATCGCCGGCGAGCTTGACAATCCGCGGGTTGAAGTGATCGTGAACGACGGCTACATGCATATTCACGACCATAAAAATACGTACGACGTTATCATGGTCGACTCGACCGAGCCGGTCGGTCCTGCCGTTGAGCTGTTTAGCCGCGGTTTCTACCAAGGTATCTTTGAAGCTTTGAAGGATGACGGCATTTTTGTAGCGCAAACCGACAACCCTTGGTTCAAAGCGGACCTGATCCAAAGCGTCAACCGCGACGTTAAAGAAATTTTCCCGATCGTGCGCGTGTACTGCGCCAATATTCCGACCTACCCGAGCGGCTTGTGGACCTTCACCCTGGGCAGCAAAAAGCATGATCCGCTGCAGGTTGACGAAACGAAAATTCCCGAAATTGATACCAAATACTACTCCCCGCGCCTTCATAAGGCCGCCTTTGCGCTGCCGAAGTTCGTAGAGGATTTGTGCAAATAAGAACGGCCAATGGTTGGCTGAAGAAATTGGCGAAGGAAGTGTAGCGCATGCGTTTGGATCAAGCCTATTCCGGCAACGTGTTTATATTGAGCTCCGATGATTACGAGGCATCCCGCGCCGTTATTTACGGAATGCCGATGGATTTTACCGTCAGCTTCCGCCCCGGCTCCCGGTTCGGTCCGCCCCGCATCCGCGAGGTATCGATCGGTTTGGAGGAGTACAGCCCTTATTTGGATAAGAGCCTGGAGGACATCACTTATTTCGACGCCGGCGATTTGCTGCTTCCTTTCGGCAATCCGGCGCGCAGCCTCGATATTATCGGCGATTATGTGCGCGGTTTGCTGAACGACGGCAAATTCCCGATCGGCCTCGGCGGGGAGCACCTATGCTCATGGCCGATATTCCGCGAGGTTTACGCGAAATACCCAGATTTGGCGATAATCCATTTCGACGCTCATGCCGATCTGCGGGAGCAGTACGAGGGCGAACCGCTGTCCCACTCCACGCCGCTTCGCAAGGCGGCGGAACTGATGGGCGGGCGCAACATTTATCAGTTCGGCATTCGCTCCGGTTCCCGGGAGGAATTCAAGTATGCCCGCGAGCATATTAACTTTTACCCGTTCGAGGTGCTGGAGCCGCTGAAAAAGGTGCTGCCGGAGCTGGCCGGACGTCCGATCTATTTGACGATTGACATCGACGTGCTCGATCCGTCCTGCGCTCCGGGTACCGGTACGGCGGAAGCGGGCGGCATTACGTCCAAGGAGCTGCTGGCGGCGATCCACGCAATGGCGGCGGCCAATCTCCACTTCGTCGGCGCGGATGTCGTAGAAGTGGCGCCTGCTTATGACCCGACGGAACAGACCCAGATCGTTGCGGCCAAATTGATCCGGGAAATGTTGCTCGGACTTGTCAAGTAACCGACGGTAGTCTTAACAATAATCAAGGCAGCCCTTATTGCCAATCGGCGATAAGGGCTGCCTTTATTTTTCCGTGACTAATGCCGATCTTCAACCTCCCGGAGTATCCTTCTTTCGCAGGAACGGGAGGTTTTGAGTGACGGCGCGCCGCATGATCATCCGGTCCAACGCTTCCGGCGTAATGCTCGGATTGCCTGCGTTGACACGGGGGATATGCATCGGATCGTCGCTGCGGGACAACGTCCGGTTCACGACGGTGAACGCGTACCGAATCCCGGCTTGCCGCAGCAGCTCCGTCGCTTCCTTGCTGTAATCGCCGAACGGATAAGCATACATGTCCACAGCTTTCTGCCGGAGCCCGGTCAGGCTGTTTATGCACATTTGCGTATCTTTGACGACGCGGCTCCGGTAAGCTTCGTCGGTCTCCATCTCGCCGTTCACCTGCATGAAGCTGGTCAGCGCGGGAATGCCATCTACCTTAGTATGAAGCTCGTGGGAGTGACACTGGAATTCGATGGTGTCCGTCTGTGTGGACATTTCGCGGATTTCGTCCTTTGACAGCGCGGCCAATTTGGGTGCTTTCGGATTGGCCAGATCCTTGGTCACGACGAAGTTGACGGCAGGAATGCGAAGCTCCTTCAATATCGGGTAGCCGTATGTATAGAAGCTTTCATAGCCGTCATCGAAAGTGACCAGCACCGATCTTTTGGGTGCCGGACCCCCGTCCATAAAAGAGCGGAATTCGTCCAGCGTCATAAAATGATACCCTTTGGACTTCAGCAAAGCCAGCTGGTTCCGGAACAGCTCCGGGGTTATCGTCACATTGCTTTTGTCTTTATCGCTTAAATGGTGATACGCCAAAACCGCAACCTGATCTTTATAGGAGTAGCTCCCCCAACGGTATACGACGAACAAGATGAGCGGAAGCGCGCAGCTGAACAGCAGTAATTTCGTTATCCTCGACATGACTGAACTATAACCCCTTTGATTCTCAGGACGTACCTTGTCTTAGTGTAAAAACGGTAATCTCCGGCCTGCACCAGAACCGGACAGGGAGCACCGAAACGCCGATGCCGCGGTTCGTATATACAAGCAGCTTCCCGCCGCCAAGCGAGTACAAGCCGTTGACGTATTTTTGCGCATAGCGCGCGGCGATGATGTGGCCGTAAAACGGCAGCCGTACCTGCCCACCGTGACTGTGGCCGGACAGCTGCAGGTCGACCGGATGCTGGAGCGCCGTATCGGCAAAATCCGGGCAGTGGGACAGCAGCAGATGGAAATCGCCCGCGGGCACGCCCTGCAGCGCTTTCGCCAAATCCGGCTTGCCCTCCCACATATCGTCGACGCCGCTTATCCAGATCCGCGACCGGCCCCGTTCGAGGGGGGCCGACCGATTGGTAAGTACCGTAAAACCGCTGCCGGACAGCAGACCGGCAATTTGCTCCGGTTTCCGCGCCAAGTAATCGTGGTTGCCGAGTACGGCCGCCTTGCCGAACGGCGCTTTTAAGCGGGACAGCTCCTGCGCAACCGGTCCGCTTTCATTGATCGCCGAATCGTACAAATCGCCGGTGAAACAGATCAGATCCGGCTGAAGCGACTGGATCTTCGTAACCAGCTTAGCCAAATGCGGGACGGAATAATGGAATCCCAGATGCACATCGCTGAACTGAACGATCCGCATGCCGTCAAAAGCGGCCGGAAGCCGTTTCAGTGCCAGCTCCACCGGATTGATTTGAAGCCAGCCGGGCTCGACGAACCGCGCATAGGAGTACCCGGTGAATGGGACGGCGGCGATTCCGGTCAGCGCATAGACGCTTTTTTTCAAAAATGTCCGTCTGTTCATCGTTCCTGCCATCAGCTTCCCCTTTTTTCAAGCTTGTAACGAGTCTTAACAAATATATAACGTTTAAAACCTCGTAAGGTTGCTGTCGTCATCTGTGAATTTTTCGAAAATGGTTTGGTGTAACTCCTTCTTGCTGCTTAAACAGCTTGATGAAATAGCTGCTGTCCTCATAGCCGACATGCCGGGCAACGTCCCGGACCTCCATATCCATCATTTGCAGGAGCAGCTCTTTCGCTTTGCGCAGCCGGTAGCGGGTTATGTAGGCGAAGGGGCGGATGCCGAGCGTCTGCTGGAATAACAGGCATGTATGCTGCGGCGTCACCCCCAGTCTGTCGGCCAACTGCTGCAGGCTGACAGGCTGGTTATAGTTTTCCTCTATATAATGAAAGGCGGGAGCGAGCTGCTCGGCCTGCTGCTGCTTGGAGCGAACCTCGGAGCGGGAGGTGTATAGGTACAAATCGAGCAGCAGCTGATAGACGAGCGCCGAACATTCGACCCCGCGCAGCGGGTTTTGCATCTGCAGCAAAGACAGAATGGACACCATCTTCGAAAGCGTAATGTCGGGATGGGTCAAATTCAGCACCGATGATCGGTGGAAATGCAGCGACGCCAGCATATCGGCCATATGGGCGCCGTTGAACGTTACCCATTTCAATGTCCAAGGCTCGCGGACCGGAGCATATTGATGCTTTTCGTGGGGGAACAGCAGCATCCCTTGTCCTTGGCTGACCGTATACGATTTGCCGCCCGTTTCCAGCCGCCCCGTTCCATGCAGTGTCTGAATCCATTGGAAGTCCGGAAAGCCGTGCTCGCGCATCATCGGCTCCTGGTTATGCCAGCTCCCGACGCTCGTTACATAAATCGGAAACTTCTGCTCCATTTCCGTAATGACGCCAAATATGTTGTGATCCATCATACTGCGATCCATCCGTCGTCCAGCTCCCGCCGATTGAGATATGAATATGTTTATATTATCAAGAAAATTGTTTGATTGATATAAAGGAAAGATACGGAGGCGCGTTGATTAACCGTCCGCTATTCGCTACACTATGGGTTGTGTGACAGGAGGTTGGAAAGCAGCGATGATTGGGCCAATGAAAGTGGATGTGCAGATAGAAAGCAATATCGATGGCGAACGTATAACCCAGCATATAGAAGGCGACGTATATCCCAAGGAAAGCCATTATTACTTGCGCTACGAGGAACCGTCCGCCGAGCTGAAAGGGACGGTCACGACGATCCGGCTGGAGCATGAAAGTATACGCATCATCCGTCAAGGAGGCGTCCGTTCGGAGCAGACATTTGTATGCGGAAAGCGGCTCAGAGGCTATTACGATACTCCGCAGGGAAGGCTGGAATTGGAAACGGAGACCCGGACGCTGGCCGTCGATTTGACGGAAGGTCTCGGCACTGTGGAATGGAGCTACGTGCTGTATGCGATGGGTGAGGCATCGGGAGCTTATCGGTTGAAGCTCACGATTTCCGCCCGATAAAGGGCGAATGCTCATTGTTTTATAACTGAAAAAAGCCCTGAAAAAGGGCTAATTATCCGTGGGAGACAATTTGGAGAGCGCGCCGACTGCGCGCAGGGCATGGATTTCTTTAATGCTGATTCCTGTGCGGATCAGCAGCTTGGCATTTTTCTTAATGATCGATTTGACCTGCATCGGCTTTAAGCCGGGCTTCCTGGACAGCATGAGCGCAATCACGCCGGTTACATGCGAAGTTGCCATGGAGGTGCCGCTCAGCTCATGATATTTGCCCCGTAGCCAGGTCGAGTAAATTTTTTCGCCGGGCGCGTAAATATCGATCTTTTTGCTGGAGTTGCTGAAGGGGGCGACCTTCCCGCGACGCGTCGTGGCTCCAACCGCTATGACCTGGCGCAGCCGTGCCGGATAATCGATGGTTGCCTGCTTGCCCTCGTTGCCGGATGAGGCGACGACAATGACGCCGGCATGGTAAGCGTTGCGGATCGCGGTTTCCAATGCTTTGCTGTAGGTTTTCATTCCGAAGCTCATGTTGATAATATGAAGCTGATTTCTTACGCACCAGTCGATGCCGCCGATAATATCCGAAACGAAGGCGCTTCCCTGATGGTCGAACGCTTTGACGGGGTGAATTATGGCCTGCGGGGCGACGCCGTTGATTCCGCGCTGCCGGCCGGATGCGGCGATCGTTCCGGCAATATGGGTGCCGTGCCCGTTATCATCGTTCGGCATTAAATGCCGGTTCAGCAAGTTCACGCCATAAGACAGGCAATGACGGAGGTCGGGATGCGTGTAGTCGGCGCCGGTATCGATCACGCCGATGCGGATGCGATCCCCTTTGGATTTGCCCCATGCCTGCGGAGCGCGGATATGACTGATCCCCCAAGGCACGCCTCCGATCCGGCCGCTGCTAGCTTTTTTGCCTGCGGGTTGGACGGCGCTTACGATTTTGGAAGTATGGACGCTCATCTTGCTATCCGTTTCGATCGATTGTATAAAAGGAACAGACGCCAGCTTGGAGATCGATGCCAAGGCGCAGGAGAAGGCCGAAATGATTTTTAAAGGCTGGATGCCGTTCAGGCGGGGCAACGATTTTTTCATCAGGTTCCACTGCTCGAGACAGGCCCCGAAATCATGACGGTTTGTGAATCGGATGATATGCTTGCTTTCGGCGCCTTCGGCGCCTTCCATGGCTTCGTCCAGCCATTCGACAAACAAGGATGGTTTCAAAGCTTCGTCCCTCCCGCATATCGGAATACCATTTTGCACTTTCCATATCTTATGTGGGAATGAGGTCTGCGGCATGTGCGCATCGCCTTTTTCTAAATAAATGGGTACTAAGCCGTGTCAGAAACAGGGCGGCGACATACGATGAATGAGGGGAATCGTCAGGTTCTCTTACTTAATGAAGGGAGCGGCGGACGGGATTCGCCGTCTTCGCGGATACAGTCAAGGCGGAGGAACGATGTCCTTCGCTTCTTCTTTTTTTTCAACGATGCGGCACAGTTGCTTTTTTACATAAAATGAGGTTTACTATTAGGAGTATAATGGAATATTGATTAGAAACGCTTGTGAAAATGTTCGAAGGGACGTGCTTGAATGAGTGCACAATATACGCTCAAGGTCGGTGCGGAGAAGGCTAAAGAGATGCCGATGGTCGATCTTGCATTTGAAGTGCTGAAAGCGGCCAATACACCTTTTTATTACCGTGACCTGATGGCGGAAATTTCCAAAATAAAAGGACTCTCCGAAGAAGAAGTCATGCAGGTGATCGCTCAACTATATACGGAGATCAACATTGACGGAAGGTTCGCATGTGTCGGCTCGAATTTATGGGGCTTAAAGCGTTGGTATCCGGTAGAGAAGTCGGAGGATGCGGTCGGCAGCGGCAAACGTCCACGTATCATTAACGATGAAGACGACGACCTGGACGACGAGGATCTGTTTGCCGAGGAAGAGGACGCCTTCGTTGAGGAAGAAGAGTACGATTCCTTCGATAAAGTTCGCGACGACGATTTTGACGCCGAGGAAGAAGCGGAGGAAGAAACCGAGTTCATAGCCGAAGAGGAGATGGACGAAGAAGAGATGGAAGACTCCGGCATAGATGAGGAAGAAGATGCGGAGATTGACGATGATTTGGACGACGATATAGATGAAGACGATGAGGACGAAGAAGAAGGCAGCGACAAATAATTTTCGATTGTCCCGCTTTACTTGACAGCGCTGGGCGTTGAGAGTAAACTATTTTCTGGGCTTTTGATTGATGAGTGATTTTTGACGAATGTCTTAACTATAGTGCCCCCTTTATTTCGGGGTGCTTTTTTCTTTTTTAAAGGGCGATTTATGCCGTATTCAGAATGATTTTGCTTTGGCGTCACAAGCTTCCCGGCAAGTGGAACACAAGTTTACGGGTACCGGTTTCGAGGCATACTATCTATCAAAATTGGAGGTTTTACATACATGACCAAGTATATTTTTGTTACGGGAGGCGTCGTGTCCTCGCTAGGCAAGGGGATTACGGCCGCATCGCTCGGAAGGCTTTTGAAAAACAGGGGTCTTAAGGTAACCATCCAAAAGTTCGATCCATATATCAATGTGGACCCGGGAACGATGAGTCCCTACCAGCACGGTGAAGTATTTGTTACGGACGACGGCGCGGAAACCGACCTGGATTTAGGCCACTATGAGCGTTTTATCGATATTAACCTGTCCAAAAACAGCAATGTCACGACCGGGAAAGTGTATTCCTCCGTCATTACCAAAGAACGCAGAGGCGAATATTTGGGCGGGACGGTTCAAGTGATCCCGCATATTACGAACGAAATCAAGGACCGCGTGTTTCGCGCAGGCCGGGAAGCCCAGTCGGACGTCGTCATCACGGAAATCGGCGGCACGGTCGGCGATATCGAGAGCTTGCCGTTTTTGGAAGCGATTCGTCAAATTAAAAGCGATATCGGCCGCGAAAACGTCATGTATATTCATGTTACGCTGATTCCTTACTTGAAAGCGGCCGGCGAGGTGAAGACGAAGCCGACCCAGCATAGCGTGAAGGAGCTTCGCAGTATTGGTATCCAGCCGCATGTCGTCGTCTGCCGTACGGAGCATCCGCTGACGGATGACATGAAGCGCAAGCTGGCGCTGTTCTGCGATATCGACGCCGGCGCCGTCGTCGAATGCCTCGACGCGGACACGCTGTACGAGGTGCCGATGATGCTCCGCGAGCAGGGGCTGGACGACATCGTCGTCAATCATCTGAAGCTTGCCGGCAACCCGCCGGATATGACGGAATGGGAAAACCTGGTCAAGCGCGTCAAATCGCTTAAGCATACGACTGAAATCGCAATCGTCGGCAAGTACGTCGCACTTCATGATGCTTATTTAAGCATTGTCGAAGCGCTGGGCCATGCCGGGATCGATTGCAATACCGAAGTGAAAATCCGCTGGGTGAATGCGGAGGATGTTTACGATCACAATGTAGCCGAGCTGTTGGGCGGCGTACAGGGCATACTGGTGCCCGGGGGCTTTGGCGACCGCGGTATCGAGGGAAAAGTATCGGCGATCCGCTATGCCCGTGAACATAAAGTGCCGTTCTTCGGCATTTGTCTCGGCATGCAGGTAGCGGTAGTGGAGTATGCCCGTTCCGTGTTGAACCTGGAAGGTGCGAACAGCTCCGAGATCAACCCGACGACGCCTTACCCGGTCATCGATTTGCTGCCGGAGCAAAAGGATATCGAGGACTTGGGCGGCACGATGCGTCTCGGCTTGTATCCGTGCAAGCTGGCGGAAGGATCGCTCGCCATGCGCTGCTACGATGACGAGCTTGTTTATGAAAGACATCGTCACCGCTACGAGTTTAACAATGAGTACCGCGAAACGATGGAAGCGGCAGGCCTCAAGATTACGGGCACATCGCCTGACGGACGTCTGGTCGAGATTGTCGAATGCCCGGAGCACCCGTGGTTTCTGGCTGTACAGTTCCATCCGGAATTTACTTCCCGGCCGAACCGGCCGCAGCCGTTGTTCAAACATTTTGTTCAAGCGGCGTTTAATTTATCCCAATAAGGGAATACTTCATAATCCGACAGCATATACCAAATAATAGATAAGCTACCTTCAAAAACTTCTTGATTTGTAAAAGTTTTCAACTTTCCTTCAGCAACCAGCAGGAATCTCAAGATTTGTAGCGAATTCATGTTGTTAGGCTAGTTCATTCAGAGCGGAGTTCCGGCAATGCGAATGCTAAATGAGGAGGTTACCGTATTGAAGAAGAAGTTGCTTATTGTAGATGATCAGAACGGTATTCGGATTTTGCTGATGGAAGTGTTTAGCAGCGAAGGGTATGAGACCTATCAAGCATCAAACGGAAAGCTAGCTTTGGAAATCGTAAGATCAGCCTCTCCCGATCTGGTTTTGTTGGATATGAAAATTCCGGGTATGGACGGATTGGACATTTTGAAACATATTAAAGCGATCGACAGCTCCATCAAAGTGATCATGATGACCGCCTACGGCGAGCTGGATATGATCAAGGAGGCTACAGACCTCGGAGCAATCATGCATTTTACCAAACCTTTCGATATCGATGAATTGCGCAATGCGGTTAATAATCATTTGCGCCCATCCAATAGCAGTTCATATGCAGTGGGGTCCTGAGGATACAGGGTCTCTTTTTTTTACTCTATTATTTGGTTATATTATGCAGTTCCGGTTTATGAAAAAAGCTTGCCGCTTGGTTATCTTTTTAGTTGTAATATGCTATAATAGGTCAGTATGACAAATGAGCGGTTTATTGCAATAAACTCGGTCAATAATTACTAGGAGGAAGAGTCACATGCCATTGGTTTCAATGAATGAATTTTTGCCCAAAGCTAAAGCAAACAAATTCGCGGTAGGTCAGTTCAATATGAACAACCTGGAGTTCGCCCAGGCTATCGTTGAAGCTGCACAGGAACTGAAATCTCCTTTCATCTACGGTGTGAGTGAAGGAGCTTTGAAGTATATGGGTATCGAGTTTACCGTAGCAATCGCGGAAGCGGCGGCCAAGAAATCCGGCTTGCCGATCGCGCTTCACCTGGATCATGGCAGCAGCTTTGAAGTCGCGATGAAATGTATCCGCGCGGGCTTCAGCTCCGTTATGTTCGACGGCTCTCATTATTCGTTTGAAGAAAACATCCGCTTGACGAAAGAAGTCGTCAAAGCGGCGCGTGCGATGGGCGTTTCCGTTGAGGGCGAGCTCGGAACCATCGGCGGCGTGGAAGACGACATCAGCGTGGATGAGGAAAATGCAAGCTTGGCGAAGCCGGAAGAAGCGATCCGCTTCTACGAGGAAACCGGCGTCGATTGCCTGGCAATCGCCGTAGGTACAGCCCACGGTATGTATGCAGGCGAGCCGAACATCCGTTTTGACATTATCGAGGAAGTATCCAAAGCGATTCCGGTACCGGTTGTGCTTCACGGCGGATCCGGCGTTCCTGATGAAATGATCGCCAAATCGATCGCGGCCGGCGTAGGTAAAATCAACGTGAATACGGAAAACCAAGTCGCTTGTACCGATGCGATTCGCGAAGTGCTGAACAAAGACGCGAAAGTGTACGATCCTCGTAAATACCTCACTCCTGCCCGCAAAGCCATGGTTGAAGTGGTTAAATCCAAAATTCAATTGTTCGGAAGTTCCAACCAAGCTTAATTTGAATGACGGGAAATGCATCGTGACGACGATGTGTTTCCCTTTCTATTGTATTGTCTTGATGTTGACGCCTATCGGTTATTCATGTCGTTTAGTGCTTTAAAGTGGTAATGTGGAAGGAAGAGGGACGAATGGAGAAATTGATGGTCGCCGGCGGTCGTCCATTGCAGGGGACAGTTCAAATCAGCGGTGCCAAAAACAGTGCAATCGCTTTAATACCGGCTGCAATTTTATCGGAAACGACGGTTACGCTGGATAATTTGCCTATTTTAAGCGATGTGGCTATTTATTCGGAGCTGCTCGAAGAGCTGGGGGCAGTCGTGCAGCGGAACGAGGATCAGATGATCATCGACCCGAGCAGGCTGAAATCGAAGCCGATGCCTAACGGCAATGTAAAGAAGCTTAGAGCCTCTTATTATTTAATGGGCGCACTGCTCGGACGCTTCGGGGAAGCGACGATCGGATTGCCGGGCGGTTGTAATTTTGAGCCGCGGCCTATTGATCAGCATATCAAAGGTTTTGAAGCGTTGGGCGCACAGGTAAGCACGGAAAACGGAGCCTTGCATATTCAAGCGAAGCAGCTCGTCGGAGCGAAAATTTATCTCGATGTCGTCAGTGTAGGGGCGACGATTAATATTATGTTGGCAGCCTCGCGTGCCAAAGGCTTTACTTTGATCGAAAATGCGGCTAAAGAGCCTGAAATTATAGATGTTGCAACGCTGTTGAACGCTATGGGCGCGAAAATTAAAGGAGCGGGCACGGAAACGATCCGGATCGAAGGCGTGGAGTCCATGCATGGCTGCCGGCATTCGATTATACCGGACCGCATACAAGCGGGTACATACATGATTGCCGCCGCTGCAACCCGTGGCGACGTCATTGTAGATAACGTTATTCCCAAGCATCTTGAGGCCATTACGGCTAAATTGCAGGAAATGGGCGTAACGATTGAGGAGATGGATGAATCGATTCGCGTGATCGGCCGGCCCGAATATCAAAGCGTCGATGTAAAAGCGCTTGTATACCCCGGCTTTGCGACGGATCTTCAGTCGCCGATGGCTAGCTTGCTTACGCAAACCCAAGGTGTCAGCATACTGAGTGATTATGTTTACAGCAACCGCTTCAAGCATGTCCCGGAGCTGCTGCGCATGGGGGCCAAAATTAAAGTGGAGGGCCGCTCCGCCGTCATCGAGGGCGGAGCGCTCAGCTTCGCCAAAGTGAAGGCGACCGATTTGCGGGCAGGAGCCGCGCTTGTGATCGCAGGATTGACCGTCTCGAACGGTGTGACCGAAATAACGGGCGTCGAGTATATCGACCGGGGCTACGATCATTTGGTGTTGAATCTATCAAATTTGGGCGCCGAGGTTTGGCGGGAGCGGGATTAACCCGGTATAGCCGAACTGAATTTGGGTAATGCTAGATTATATTTCAAATTTTTGAAAATTTAATAGTTTGGTGGTTGAGAAGATGGATATGCCTCTAGCGCAACTAGAAGCACTGAAACTGACAGAACTTTACCAGTTGGCCAAAAAGCATCAAATCCCGTATTATGGGCAATTGAAGAAAAAAGAACTTATATTCGCTATCTTACGAGCGCAGGCAGAAAAAAGCGGATTGATGTTTATGCAGGGCGTGCTGGAAATATTGCAGGACGGCTTCGGATTTCTGCGGCCTATTAACTATTTGCCGAGCTCCGAGGACATCTACATTTCCGCTTCGCAAATTCGCAAGTTTGATTTGCGGTCGGGCGATCTCGTTTCCGGTAAATGCAGACCTCCCAAAGAGAATGAACGTTATTTCGGACTGCTTCATGTCGAAGCGGTCAATGGAGAGGATCCTGTAACCGCAGCGGAGCGGCTGCATTTCCCGGCTCTGACCCCTTTATATCCGCAAAGAAAGCTTGGCTTGGAAACATCCCCTGCGCATCTTTCTACCCGGCTTATGGATTTGTTGGCGCCTGTCGGCTTTGGACAGCGCGGTTTGATTGTCGCTCCGCCTAAAGCGGGCAAAACACTGCTGTTGAAAGAAATTGCCAACAGCATTTCGACGAACCATCCGGAGGTCGAGCTATTTGTGCTCCTGATTGACGAGCGTCCGGAGGAGGTTACCGACATGCAGCGTTCCGTGAAGGGCGAGGTTGTCGCCTCCACATTCGACGAGCTGCCTGAAAATCATATCAAGGTCGCCGAGCTCGTGCTTGAAAGGGCGCAGCGGTTGGTGGAGCATAAGAAAGATGTCGTCATTTTGCTCGACAGCATTACGCGGCTGGCCCGTGCCTACAATCTGGTCGTACCGCCATCCGGCCGTACGCTGTCCGGAGGTATCGATCCGGGCGCCTTTCACCGGCCCAAGCGCTTCTTTGGCGCGGCCCGCAATATCGAGGAGGGCGGCAGCTTAACGATTTTGGCTACGGCGTTGATCGAGACCGGGTCGCGTATGGATGACGTGATATACGAAGAGTTTAAAGGAACCGGTAACCTGGAGCTGCATTTGGACCGGAAGCTGGCCGAACGGCGTATTTTTCCCGCTATCGATATTCGGCGTTCCGGTACGCGCCGCGAGGAAATGCTCCTGACCAAAGACGTGCTGGATAAAGTATGGGCGATTCGCAAAAGCATGAACGATTCTCATGAATATATCGAAGCGTTTATTAAAAAGCTGGCCGACTCCAAAACGAATCAAGAGTTTCTCGATTCGCTTGATACGTCCGGCAGCAAGCCGTCCGGCGGCAGCGGCGCATCCTCGTCCGCCTCGTCGTCGAAACGGGTGAAAAATTCGGCATCATAAGCTTGCGACCGGCTTCGCCCGAGGGCGAAGCTTTTGGTTGTGCCGGCTGTGCATAAGGAGAAGCTGCTTTATGAATCTAGTTTATGCCGACCTTGACGGGAACGTATTTGACCATCCCGATTACGTCTCCCTCGGTCGCAATGGAGATATGGTTACGGACATTATGGACGATGAGCTGATTCCGCTGCCGGAGGGGGCCACCTTGGTCAGCCTTCCGCATACCCGGCCCATCGGCGTTCATGCCGAATCCGGCGAAATGCGGGTTGTGCCGGGAGAGATTAACGCGGTAGGCGCATTGATGCCGCAGGGCTTTACTCGCCTGCTCCTGCCCAGCTATGTGAAATCGGATAAAACGCAGGCGCTCCCGCTATTCGGTTATACCGCCGTCGTCTGGAAGGACGGGCAATTTTATGTCGCCGCCCATGCAAGCGACGATGCGGAGCCGTGGAACCCGCGCAACTGCGATCCCGCAGAGCTGGAGGTTAAAGTAGAGACGCTGTTGAAAAATTATGAAGGCAACCGGCTGTACCGGCACTTGTCCAACTGTGCGTTGGAGTACGAGTGTCTGACAGCCTCCAACACCTTTCTGGGACGGTTGGAAGGCGCCGTACCGGTCTCGTTTTCCTGCAACGCCGGCTGCTTCGGCTGTATTTCCGAGCAGCCGGAGGACAGCGGCTTTCCAGCTCCGCAGACGCGGATGAATTTCAAGCCGACCGTGGATGAGGTCGTTCAGGTGATGCTGGAGCATTTGAGGACGAAGGATGCCATTATCAGCTTCGGACAAGGCTGCGAGGGCGAGCCTTCCACGCAAGCGCCAACGATCATTGAAGCGATGCGCCGCGTCCGGCAGCAAACCGGCAACGGTTATATCAACATCAATACGAACGCCGGATTGACCGATCATATCCGCGGCATTGTCGATGCCGGGCTTGATCTGATGCGCGTCAGTACGATCAGCGCGTTGGACGATCATTACAACGCCTACTACAAGCCGCGCGGCTATACGCTGCGTAATGTCGAGAAGTCGCTGCGCTATGCGGCCGACAAAGGGGTCGTCACGTCGATCAACTACCTGATTTTCCCGGGCGTTACGGATCGTGAGGAAGAGGTCGAGGCGATGATTGAATTCGTTCGCCGCACCGGGCTGAAGCTGATTCAGCTGCGCAATTTGAACATTGACCCGGAAAGCTACCTTAACCTCATTCCGAAGCCGCAAGGCGAGCTGCTTGGCATGAAGCAGATGCTGGACATATACGAGCAGGAGCTTCCCGATGTGGTACTGGGCTCCTACACCCATATACCGGCAGAACTGAACCGGAGAAATAGCTTGCATCGGCAGCAATCAACATGATATAATTCATGTGTTTTCTATATGATAACTCTGTTTCACATGGTGATTCAGGGCAAAAGAGGTGAAAGTCATGAAAGAAGCAATCCATCCAACGTATCACAACACTACAGTTACTTGCGCTTGCGGCAATACGTTTGAAACAGGCTCCATCAAGCAAAATCTGCGTGTTGAAATTTGCTCCGCTTGCCATCCGTTCTTCACAGGTAAGCAGAAGTTTGTTGATGCCGGCGGCCGTGTCGATAAGTTCAAAAAGAAATACGGCATCTAATTGCATGAGTTACCAATTGCTTACAGCATAATCCAGCCTCCTGTGGCTATCCTAAGAACACATTCTTTAGGAAGCTGCAGGAGGTGTTTTTGTTGAAAATAGATATCAAACAAGCATCAATCGTACTGTTGAGTGCTCTCGTGATCCTATCGTTCACGGCTTGCCAGAAACAAAATGTCCAAGTCAAATCTTACGCAAACGACGGACTGCTCGGTATATCGGACGTCAATCCGAATATGCCGACAAGCCCAACCTATCACAATTATAATGCGGATACGCAGCTTATGAAATCCACGATCAATCAAATTCCCCATGTCAGGGGTTCTTCGATTACGGTGAACGGGGCTGTCGCTAATGTCAGAATCGATGTGCCGGCCCGTTTATCGGATCAAGAGCTGGCTGCGGTTGAAAGAGAAGCATTCGACAAGTTAACGCAGGCGATGCCGCGGTATACGGTTAAAGTTTCCGTTGCTCGCAAATAATGCCGGCGGTTGCTATTTCATTGTGAATCGACTATACTTATGTTTGCCGTGCTAGACGGGGAGGTAGCGGTGCCCTGTAACCTGCAATCCGCTATAGCGGGGTTGATCGCCTAACTGCGGTATTGCGATGTGAGGCTTGGGTTTTAGAATCGGTGTTGAGAGTCGGGTCCTTCGCAATGGATGCTTGTGAACCCGGTCAGGTTCGGAAGAAAGCAGCCGTAAACAGGATGTTTCATGTGCCGAAGGGTGGCCTAACTTGAGTCGAGTCTAGAAATTCCGCTTGGATCGTAATATCAAATTAGGTGCACGGTTTACATACATGCATATACACGTGGCAAAACATCGTCTCAGGCTGCAGAAGCGGCTTAACGGCGGTGTTTTTTTGTTTTACAGAAGGAAAATGAAATATTTAGGAGAATTGTATACTAAAGTTAACTGGGGTTGGTAGTCAAGGGGGAGGTGGTCCGGTGCAGCAAGGATTGAATTTGCTACAACGATTCGCTGGTACATTTTTACGGGATGTTAATCTTGGCGTCATTTTGATGAATACCCAATTTGAACTCATTGATATCAGTGATATGGCCTGCCGCGTGCTTGGGCTGGTGAAAGAGGAGATAATCAACTGCCCGGTGGAACAAATATTTGCCAATATGCCGGCGGAACATCAATTGGTGCATCGCAACATTTTAGACGGGATGGTCGTCCGCAATCATGCGCTTTCCTGGACGAATAACCAGGAGCGCTATGAGCTGCTCGTGGATTCCAACGTGCTGCGCGATGAAGAGCATCGCGTCGTTGGCGCTTACATCATATTTAAAGATGTGACGAACCTCCGTTCGCTGGAGGAACAGGTACAGCGCAGCGACCGTCTGGCGATGATCGGCCAGATCGCGGCGGGAACCGCCCATGAAATCCGCAATCCGCTCACATCGATCAAAGGCTTCTTGCAAATGATGCGCAAAACGATGCAGGATCTTGGGATGGAACGGGAGAGCGGATACACCGAGGTGATGCTGACGGAGATCAACCGGATCAATGAGCTGGTCAACGAGTTTCTATTGCTCAGCAAACCGAAAAACGTCACCTATGACGCGGTCGATATTTCGCGGGTAATGCGGGAAATATTGCCTATCATTAATAATGAAGCGATTATGCACGGGGTTAGCGTACAATACGAATCGGCCGATAAGCTGCCGCAGGTGATAGCGGATCGGGAGCTGTTGAAGCAAGTGTTTCTGAATATTTGCAAAAACGGGATTGAAGCGATGGGAGACGGGGGCAGGTTAACTCTGACGGAAAGGGTGGACGATGACGAGCGAAAAGTAAATTTCGATATTCATGATACAGGTCCGGGAATACCGCTTTTTGTTATCGATAAAATCTTCGATCCTTTCTTCACTACGAAGAGCGAAGGGACAGGGCTAGGTCTGTCGGTTTGCCAGCGAATCATTCATGATATCGGCGGTCATATCCGTGTCTCTTCGAAAGGTTTCGGGACGACGTTTACCGTCAGCATCCCTTTTCCATGACCACTACAAACGCCTCCCGATGTGTAGTATACTATATAGGATAAACATTTGTTGGAGAGGACGTTATGGCACATATCGCATTATACCGAACGTGGAGACCGCAGGCCTTCCAAGAAATTGTGGGTCAAAAGCACATCGTTCAAACGTTGCAAAACTCGCTGCGCGAAGGTCGGTTTACGCACGCTTATTTATTTAACGGGCCCCGGGGAACGGGGAAGACAAGCGCTGCCAAAATATTAGCCAAGGCCGTCAATTGTCTGAACGGTCCGGCGGAAGAGCCATGCAATGAATGCGCGAATTGTATCCGGATCACGGAAGGCGCGGTTATGGACGTTGTAGAGATCGACGCTGCCTCCAACAGGGGCGTAGAGGAAATCCGCGACATCCGCGATAAGGTGAAATATGCGCCGACTGAAGTCCGGCAAAAAGTATACATTATTGATGAAGTTCATATGCTGACGACGGAAGCTTTCAATGCGTTGTTGAAAACATTGGAAGAGCCGCCTGCGCATGTGATGTTCATTCTGGCAACGACGGAGCCGCACAAGCTGCCGGCTACGATTATTTCGCGCTGCCAACGGTTTGACTTCCGTCGCGTTTCGCTTGAAGAGCAGGTAGAGCGGCTGCATCTGGTATGTCATGAAGAGCAGATCGAGGCTGACGATGACGCAATCCGTTTTATCGCCAGACTGTCCGACGGCGGAATGCGCGATGCGCTGAGCCTGCTGGATCAGATCATGGCGTTCTCCGGCAAGCATGTCACCTATGAGGACGTTATTTCCATTACGGGAGGAATGGCCTCGGATCAGTTCGAACAGCTGATTCAGGCTGTGAAGCGGCGTGATGTTGCGGCTGTGCTGCAGCTGATCGACGCATTGATGCAGGAAGGCAAGAGCGCCGACAAGTGCATGGAAAACCTGCTGTATTACTTCCGTGATTTATTGATTGTCAAAATGGTTCCCGGCTCGCAAGCCGCAACGGACCGAATCATCGATGTCAAGCAATTTGCCGCCGTCGCCGAATCGTTCACGACCCAGGAGCTCATCTCCATGATGGACACGTTGAACTACTACCAGACGGAGATGAAATATTCCGTACAGCCGCAGACGCTGCTGGAAGTGGCGCTGATGAAGCTGTGCAGCCCGACTTCCGGCGAAGCCCCGGCCGGTCCGGCCGATGCTTCCGGCGGGGCCGCGGGCCGCGGGCCCGATGGGCTTGTGGCCCAATTGACGGGCCGCATTCAGCGGTTGGAGGAGCAGCTTGCGCAGCTGCAAAAGCAAGGAGCGGCGCCAGCGGCCGTCGGCGGTGCGGGCAGCGGGCCGTCGGGTCCGACTTCGCGCAGCGCCGCCATTCCCGCGGCGATGAAGAAAAGCGTAGAGAAGCTCGACGGCTTCCTGCAGGGGAAAGATTCCCCCGACAGCAAGGCTGTCGCCCAGCGGTGGAGCCAAGTGCTGGGCCGCGTCAAGGAGCAGCGCATTACGATTCACGCTTGGCTCGTTGACGGGGAGCCTGTCTCGGTTTGCGACGACGCAGTGCTGGTTGCCTTTAAAAGTTCCATGCACCGCGAGACGACGGAGAAGCCCGCCAATAAGCAGTTGATCGAGCAGGTCATGACGGATGTGCTTGGCAAGCCGTCCCGCCTCGTAACGATCATGCTGAAGGATTGGAAAGCGGCCGCCGATCAGGCCCAACCGGCTGAAAGCGGCAAGGAGGAGCTGAAGCTGGTTCCCGAGGATGAGTCTCCGGCTGTTAAAGAGGAATGGATTAGTGAAGCGATCCAATTGTTTGGTGAAGATTTGGTGAAAATAAAAGAAGACTGACACAAGGAGTGGATTCGAATGAACAATATGAATCAAATGATGAAGCAAGTGAAAAAAATGCAGGAGCAAATGCTCAAAACGCAAGAGGAGCTCGCCCAAAAAACTGTCGAAGGCACAGCCGGCGGCGGTGTCGTAACGGTGAGCGTCAGCGGACAGAAGAAAGTGACCTCCATCGTCATTAAACCGGAGGCCGTAGATCCGGATGACGTGGAAATGCTGCAGGATCTCGTCCTGACGGCTGTTAATGATGCGATGACCAAAGCCGAGGAGATGGCCAACAAAGAAATGTCGCGCTTAACCGGCGGCATGAACATTCCCGGTTTATTCTAAAACTTTTACACATAGGCGTGCCGGACTGCTTCGTATGCCCGCGCAGATGTTCAGCGTGCCGAGCCTATTATCGGCTCGCCGTTCGATATCGGCGTACGTGCTCTGTAATCGAAGCCAAAGCCGCACCATAAGGAGCTATCCCTTTGTTTTATCCCGAACCGTTAGCCAAACTGATAGATGCCTTCTCCCGTTTGCCGGGCATCGGCCCCAAGACGGCGGCGCGGCTTGCTTTTCACGTGCTGCGTATGAAGGAAGACGACTGTATTGATTTTGCCAAAGCCTTGGTCAATGTGAAAAGAAACCTGCACTACTGCTCGGTGTGCTGTAATATTACGGATACGGATCCATGCCGCATTTGTCAGGACAAAGGAAGAGATCGTTCGATTATTTGCGTTGTTCAGGAACCGAAGGATCTCGTAGCTATGGAGCGGACGAAAGAATTTAACGGCTATTACCATGTGCTGCATGGCGCTATTTCTCCAATGGAAGGGATCGGTCCCGACGAAATCCGGATTGCCGATTTGCTGAAGCGATTGAGCGATGAGCATGTGCAGGAGCTGATTCTCGCCACGAACCCGAACATAGAAGGGGAAGCGACCGCGATGTATTTATCCCGGCTTGTCCGGCCTTTCGGTTTGAAAGTGACCCGGATTGCTCACGGGCTTCCGGTTGGCGGCGATTTGGAATATGCGGATGAGGTTACGTTGACCAAAGCGCTCGAAGGGCGCAGAGAGCTGTAGCTTGACCGATATCAAAAAGTCACACATATCTCTGGGTATGTGCGGCTTTTTTTTAATTTATGGTTCTATCCCGGCGGCTTCTGAATAGGAATGGATTGAGGACATTGAACTTGCATCTTGCGTTCATTCCTTGTACATGCTGTTTTTTGATCAGAAGGCTAAACTCGGGAGGGATCGGTGTTGAGATTGTGGTATCGGTTGACACGCGAACAGCGCAGACGGCAGGAAATGGAGCAAAATGACAAATGGCAGCTGATGCAAGAAATCGAGCGGGCCCACATGGAATGGGTAACCGCGCAAAAAAGACTGGACTTCGTGCTTGAAAAGGAACAAATCGATTATGCGGTATTTGCATTGGAGGCTGCTGAAAAACGTTTTGAAATGCTGCTGAAGCAGGCTAAAAATTTAAACGTATCTGCCGCCGATTTCCATAGAGGGAGGGCCATGGAGGGCTAATGGTTAAAACTTATTTGCTGTGGGCGATTTTTGCGATTTCCGGTATTATTCTGTTGTTCACGCTTTTTCGGCACAAATATGCATTTAACTGGATTGGCTATGTTTGCCTCCATGTTGCAATTGCCGCATTTTTATTGTATATTGTTAATCTGCTCGGGCCGTATACCCGAGTCGAAGTTCCGCTGAATGCGACGACCGTCGGTACGGTGAGCATCCTCGGTGTTCCCGGGTTAATGCTGCTTCTCGCACTTAAGCTGTGGATCGTATGATGTAATGACGGCTTTGGAAAAATAAAGACTTGCATTTACTTTCCGAGCTGTGGTATATTAAGAAAGTCGCCGCTAAAAACGACGGCGAAATGAATGGCAAAATGAATTGAACATAGTTTCCTTTTAGTTTGCCGGACTTGCCCTTTGAAAACTGAACAACGAGTGAGTGTTAAAAATAGAGAATGCAAATTCTCGCTAGCATTACTTTTGAGCTTAAGACAAGCTTTTTTACATCCCCTCAGTAATGTGGGGCCCCCGAAAAGTAATCGGAATTCTCTACGGAGGTTCCGCTTCACTTTTTGGGGTATCGTGGAGAGTTTGATCCTGGCTCAGGACGAACGCTGGCGGCGTGCCTAATACATGCAAGTCGAGCGGACTGTTCCTTCGGGGACAGTTAGCGGCGGACGGGTGAGTAACACGTAGGCAACCTGCCTGT
>NZ_SMRT01000023.1 GCF_004354045.1 Paenibacillus piri
ACCAGTCTGGCCCCTTTGAGGCTGAGGATACAAAACGCATTAAATCCGGCAACCGATTCCTTCGCTATTACCTGGTTGAAGCTGCCAACTCGGTGAAAAACTGCGATGAAGAATTCGGCGAGTATTACCGGAAGAAGTATAAGGAAGTTCCCAAGCACCAACACAAACGCGCCCTCGTCTTAACGGCAAGAAAACTTGTGCGTCTGGTCGATGTGCTGCTACGCAACGACCAACTTTATACGCCACGGAGGAAGGTGAACAACGCGAAGGGATAACGCCTCCTTTGTCAAAGTCCTTCAAGGATTCCCAGTAAAATTCTGGTAAAAAATCGGATTTTAGGCTGGGTCTGATTTGATGCGTCCATTTTTCCTGACTGATCTACTTTACGGCCAAGAAAATTTCCAATTCGATTGAATCAGGGACTTGACATCATACCGCTGGACTTAACAAATTGGGATGATCAAGCATATGCATATAATTTCCAATTTTCTTCCATTTGTTCCATATCCGCTGCGCCGGTAAAAACGAATACTCTATGTTTGAACAGCTGAGATTGCCCCAGACCGAGCTTCCATTCCCCTGCGATGCAGCGGCTCGGCGATATGCCGAGCTGTCCGTCGACCCGCCAGGGCACCGGATGCTCCGGGTTGTCCGGATGATCCATGAAGGCTACGCCCGCCATACCGATCCTTCCCTCGATCGGCATGCTTACCGCGACCCAGCGGGCGCGCTTTCCTTCCGCCTCCGCATTTTGCAGCCCCTCGCTGTTCATTGCATTCCCGCCCGACTCTTTGCGGTATGGCATGCGGATAAACAAGCCGCCATATTCATGCCGGCCGAAGGTCAGCTCCTTCTTGGCTTGCAGCGTCCATTCCAGGTCGAGGAGGTAGGCTGTTCCAAGATCGCGCAGCGTCCATGCCTGCGTCTCCGCAAGCATAACTTCCCCTGACGGGTGCTTCCAGTCCGTTTCGACAGTCCACCCGGCTTGATTGTCCTTCATGACGGCAGGCTGCAGCGGCTTCGGATGAAAGGTGCCGTCGCTCGGATTGCCGCGGACGCCTTCCTCCCAGAACCCGATTCCGTTAACATCGTTTAACCCGACATAGAGCCCATGCTGCCATGGATGATGCGGCGGCGCATTCTCGGTCAATACGCCCGCTCCGTCGGGAGCGGCGATTGGATGAATAAACGGGCGTTTGTCTGGTTCGGCATTTTGCACGAGAATCGGTTCCTCGCCGCCTGACCTGTAGATACAAACCCTATGCTCCGAATGTGATACCCGCAATCCATCCTTGGATATATCGTTCATGGAATGATCCTCCTATTTTTTAAGTTATATTGAAAGTATAAGATTTTATGCTTAGCTTCGCACAACCTAGACAAACGTGCTCGTTCTCGAAGGAAGGCAGCCGTTTATCCTGGTTGGACCTTCGAGCTTTAGCGAAATACCGGAATATCGACCTGCCGCCCGTTCTGCATCGCCGACTGATGCGCGCAGATGCCCGCACAGGTCCAGTTCGCGGCTGTATACGCATCCGGAAAGGCGGGACGCCGCTCCACGATACTCATCACAAACTCATGCGCCAAATGAGGATGCGCTCCCCCGTGACCGTTCCCCTGCAAAAACGACAAATGCCGGTTATCGTCCGCATCGTAAACGCCTTGCATTGTATACTTTTGTATACTTTCCGGCAGCAGATGCGCATAGTCGGGAATCGTGACCCGTTTGCCTTCTTCTCCCGTAAAAATAATCGGCGCTTCCGCTTCCAGCTGCTGCCATTCGAAGCTCATCCGGTCCGCGTAAATATCGAAGCTTTCGATATATTCCCGGGACGTCTCAAACAACGAGCGGGTGACTTCCATCGCCAGATTCGAATCCCGCAGCCGGAACAAGGCGGATTCCACGGCAAACGGCGAGCCGTATTTGGCTGCGAGCGAGTCCGCTATGGCGCCGGAGCCCAAGCAGGAGACGAACTCCGCCTCCTTGCCGGCAAGGGCAAGCAGCGGGCTTACCGCATGTGTGGCGTAATGCATCGGCGGCAGCCCTTCCCAATAGCCCGGCCAGCCGCCCATTTCCTGCTGATGCGAGCCGCGAAGAAATTGAATCCGGCCGAGGCGCCGACTGTCCCGCAGCTCCCTCACGAACAGAAACTCGCGCGTATATACGGCGGTCTCCATCATCATGTAATTTTTCCCCGAAGCCTGCTGGGCCTGAACAATCCGTCTGCAATCTTCTACGGTCGTCGCCATCGGGACCGTGCAGGCGACATGCTTCCCGGCCATCAACGCCTTGACGCTTTGCTCGGCGTGATCAGGGATAGGCGTATTAATATGCACCGCATCAATGTTCTCATCCTCGAGCAAGGCGTCGAAATCGGTGTATCGGGCCTCTATGCCGAAATGATCCCCGATCTGCCGCAGTTTGTCCTCCGAGCGCTGGCAGACGGCATACATCTCCGTATGCGGATGATGCTGATAAATCGGAATAAATTCGGCGCCGAAGCCCAATCCGACGAGGGCGACGCGTATCGGTTTACTGCTCATGCCTATGTCCTCCTTGATCTTTTCTTATTGCCTTGTCATCTTTATTCCTTTAATCCAGTCATCGTGATGCCTTCGACGAAATACCGCTGGGCGCAGGCATACATAATTAGTACAGGCATCGTCACGATGACGGCTCCCGCCATCAGATAGCTCCACTGATTCGTATACGTGCCTTGAAAAGTCGCAAGCCCAAGCGACAACGTCTTCAACCGGTCGCTGTTAATGTAGATTAACGGAGCCAGGAAATCGTTCCACGTCCCCATAAAGGCGAAAATGGCCAATGTCGTAAGCGCCGGCTTGGCATTCGGCAAAATTACGTGCCAAAAAATTCGCGGGTAGCCGCAGCCGTCGATCATCGCCGATTGCTCCAGCTCCTTCGGGATCGACAGCATAAATTGCCTCAGCAAAAACGTGCCGAACGCGCTGAACAACCCCGGGATAATAAGCGCGTAGTGGGTATCCAGCCAACCCAGCAGTTTAATGATTTTGAAAATCGGAATCATCGTCACCTGATATGGAATCATCATCGTGCCGAGAAACATCAGAAACATCGCATCCCGCCCGGGAAAACGCAGCCGGGCAAAGGCGTAGGCTCCCATCGAAGAGGTTACGAGCTGACCCAGGATGACAAACAGCGTTATTTTGACCGTATTGAAGAAATACAGGCCCCAAGGCGCATTTTGAAACATGTAGCTGTAATTGGCCCACAAAATTTGCTTCGGAATCCATATGGGCGGAAACATATACATCTCATTCGAGCTTTTCAATGAGGTGGAAATCATCCACAGAAATGGGACGATCATCGCCACCGAGCCTGCGATCAACAGGAGATGCAGCACAGCCCGGAACGAATGCTTCCCCCATGAGGCTCTGCGCGTGCGGACAGCTTCCCCCGTCAGCCCGATCGCTTTGTCTCCGGTCATGTTCATTCAGCTTACCTCCTTCCATTCCGCCATCATCGCGCAGCGGTTAAGCTCAATTGACATCTTTGCGCTGGGCGAATTTCATTTGAATCATGGTAGCGATAAAAATAATGGCGAACAAGATGTAAGCCATTGCCGAAGCGTACCCTTGCTTGAAAAACTGAAACGCATTTTGATAAATCCAGTAGACGACCGTCGTTGTAGACGAAGCAGGGCCGCCTGCGGTCATAATATACACCTGATCGAATACCTGGATCGCGCGGATGGTCGACATAACCAGAACGAACAGCGTCGTATGTCTGAGCAGCGGCACCGTAATATAGATGAACCGTTTGAATGCCCCGGCACCGTCTATTTTGGCCGCTTCGTACAGCGAAACGGAAATGCCTTGCAAACCGGCAAGAAAGATGACCATATTGAAGCCGATATGCTTCCAAATACTCATGAGCATGACAGACGGCATCGCCCATGTATCGCTGGTAAGCCATGGAGGCTGATACAGCCCCCATTCGGACAATAGTCCGTTGATCAAGCCATAGTCTGTGCTATACAGCCATTTCCATACTTCCGCCACGGCGACCGTCGAGGTCACGACCGGGATAAAGAAAGCCGTCCGGTACAACACCTTCAAACGAAGATTCATGTTGAGCACGATGGCGATGGTCAAGGCGATGCCGGCGTCCAAAGGAACGGTGCCCAGCGTAAAATATAGCGTATGTGCGAGCGAAGCGAGAAATTTGGCATCCGTCGCCAGCTGCACATAGTTATTGAAGCCGTTGAAGGTTGGCTCCGTTAACCCGTCGTATGTGGTCAAGCTGTAATAGAAGGAAACGATTACCGGAATGCAGGTAAAGACGAGAAAACCGATAAAGATGGGCGCCACAAAGATATACCCCCAGAGCGCTTCCTTCGCAGACAACGAATTGCGAGCCTGAACTGCTCCCGTATGCATGGTTATCCTGTCTCCTTTACTTACTCGCTGACTTCGCTGACTTACTCGCCCATAATTTGATTCATATTGGTTACGATATTTTTCTGGGTCGCATCCGGAGCTTGTTTGCCAAGCATGAGAAGATCCATTTGCTCTTTAACGGCCTGGTGAATTTCCGCCCACTTGGGATGACGGAATTCGTCCATATTGATCAGCGGAGCGCTGTCCACGAACGCCTTCACATTTTCCGGAAACTTGGAATCGATAATCAGCTGGTTCGCTTCCTTATCCGTTGTGGCCGGCAGCGCCATGTTATATTTCGCCACGATCATCATGCCTTCGTGGCCTTCAAAAAACTTCAGCACCTCCCACGCTTCCTTCGGATGCTTCGTCTTGGCCGACATGCCCCAATTGAGCACGCCTGCCTTGACATTCTGATTCACGCCCTTCGGCTGCATCACAACATCCCATTTGAACGGCAGCGGTTCCGCCTTGAAGGGAGGCAAAAACCATAATCCGGCCTCGACCATGGCCGCCTGCTGATTGCGGAACAGCGCATCGGTGCCTTGACCCATCGAGGTGACTTCGGCCGTATTCGGCGTCGAATGATCGTCGACGACCATCTTTTTGATCGTCTGCAGCGATTTGAGCGCTTCCGGCGTGCCGTAGCCGCTTTTTTTGAAATCGGGAGTGAAAATATTGTTGCCGTTGCGCAGCATCCAGCCGCCCCAATTGGACAAACCGTTCGAAAGGACGAAGCCGTACTGCTTTTTTTCAGGGCTGCTGAGCTTTTTGGCAACATTCAGGAAATCATCCTGCGTCCAGCTGCTCGTCGGATAGGGAACCCCGGCCTTGTCGAACAGATCCTTGTTATAATAAATAACGATCGGCGATATTTCCTGGGGGAGCGCATACAGCTTGCCGTCCAGCTTCAATGCATCGATGACGGAAGGATAAAACTGATCGACTTTAAAATCCGGGTCGGACTTAATAAATTCATCCAGCGGCTTTAATACCCCTTTTTGCGCCAATGGAGTCACCCAGTCGTTAATGTACAGGATGTCGGGCGCATCGCCGCCGGCGATCAAAGTCAACGTTTTTTGATAACGGTCTTTTCCGATATCCACCCAGTCGATTTTGATATTCGGATGCTGTTTCATGAACAGCTCCGCCGTTTCTTTTCTCAGCTTCATTTCTTGGTCGCTGCCGCTGATCGTCATTTTGATCGTAACCTGACCGCCGCTTGATTTCGCATTGTCATTGGCGCCTGCGTTCGTGCTTCCATCGCTGCAGCCCGCCAGTAAGCCGATCGGGAGCGCCATGCTGAGAGGCAATGCCATCCATTTCTTCATCGTTTATTTCCTCCTGCATCTCAAGAGATTTTCAATGATTGATTTCGCCACGCGGAAACTGATTTGGAAACCGAGACTGTGAAAGCGCTTCACGTTTTCATTATAGGGGAGTGCTTGTATTACCGTAAATTTGAAATAATTGATTATTTTGTTTGATTTTTTAACTCCCGGTATTGCTTCGGCGTCATTCCGACCATTTTTCTGAAAATTTGGCTGAAATATTGCTGATCGATATAGCCGACCAGCTCGCCGATTTCGTAAATTTTAATGTCGCTGCTTTGCTCAAGCAGTCTGCAAGCATGATTGATCCGCAGCTGGGTGACATACCGTATAAACAGCTCGCCGGTCTTCTCCTTGAACAAACGGCTGAAATATTGGGGGGACAAACGCGCATGCTCGGCGACCTCGTTCAACGACAAGGAGGGCGAAGCATAATGGGATTCGATGTAGCGAATGGCAGACTGGATGGCGCTTTCGTATATGGCCGTCTCGTTATCCGGCTCCAGCCGCTCGCACATTTCAATCAGCTGCTCGTATTCAACCGGCTTCAGCAGCAAATCATGCACGCCGTAGCGAAGCGCGGTCCGTGCATATTCGAACTCGGCATAGCCGGTCAAAATAATAACCTTGAGCGAAGGCTGTACGGCAATCGCCCGTTTGGCCAGCTCCAGCCCGTCCATAAGCGGCATCCGGATATCGGTAATCAATATGTCGACGTGATGCTTCCAAAGCAATTCCAGCGCAGCCTCCCCATTGGCAGCTTGTCCGACAATATGCCAGCCCGGCTTGTGCTTATGAAACTGCATCGATAATCCTCTCGTTACCAGCATCTCGTCATCCGCAAGCAAAATATTCATTTCGTCTCCTCCTCGTTATTTGGCTTCGCTCGATTCCATGCGGCCGTGCAGCGGAATTCGGATTGTAATCTCGGTGCCCTCACCCGGCTCGCTGCTAATATCCATCCCATAGGCCTCGCCGTAAAACAGCTTGATGCGCCGGTGTACATTTTCGATTCCCATCCCCAGGCGCTCTTCCAATATTTGAAAATGATCGGCCATCCGCATCATCGATCGAATGAGCGCAAGCTGCTCCGGTCGAATGCCCGCTCCGTTATCACGGATCGTAATGAGGACCAATCCTTGATCAATGGCTTTCGTCGCAATCGTCAGCTTGCGGTTGCCCGACTTTTTCTCCAGTCCGTGATAAATCGCATTTTCCACCAACGGTTGAAGCAACAGCTTTAATATAGTCACATTCCCGATCGTTTCATCCCATATGCATTCAACCTCCAAATCCTCGAAACGAATTTGCTGAATCTGCAGGTAATTGCGGATATGCTCCAGCTCGGAACGGAGCGGCACCGTTTGGCCTTTCCCGCCAATCGAATACCGGAACAGGTGCGATAAGGAAACGACCACCTTCGCCACTTCCTCCTGACCTCGAATAATGAGCATCCAATATAAAGAATCCAGCGTATTGTACAGGAAGTGAGGGTGTATGTTGGCCTGCAATGCTTTCAGCTCGGCTTCCCGCCGGCGCAGCTCCCCCTCGTACACCTGATTGATGAGAATGTTCAGCTTGCCTACCATGTGATTGAACGATTGGCTCAGATCGTTGATTTCCAACGTATGCGTCACCGGCAAATTCACCTGCAAATTTCCCTGTTCCACCCGCTTCATATTTCGTTGAATGTTGCTGATGGGCTTCGTAATGCGGGCGGATAATAATCTGGCCGTTATAAACACAAGCAGTATGGTGGCGCAGCCCGTTAATATTAATAAGTAGTTTACGTAATCCATCCCCTTCGTTAAGGAAGAAACGGGCAGGATTACGACAGAAGTCCAGTTCGTCCGGTGCAGCTTGTTGTATGTAACGAGGGAATGCACGCCGTTGACGGAATGAATAAAATGACCGGACACATCGTTCCGATCCTTGAAATTGTCGGCTAAGTAACGCTTCGTCTCCATCTCCATGGCTTCGTCGCTGCTCACTATGGCAAGGCCATCCTCATTGACGATGAACATGCTCCCGCCTTGGCCGATATCAATATGAATGAGATCGTTCTCAATTTGCTTTTTATCCAATACGACCATGAAATAGCCGAGCGGGGTGTCGGTAATAAAATTCGGAATGGTCCGGATGCCGAATATAAATGGGTACACATTGTCGCCGACGCCTGTTTTAACCTCAATCCATATCATGCGATCGTCAATATGGGCCAGCTTCTCCGGGTGCTGCAGCGTGAGCTGCCGAATATCCGATTGCTGCAAATAGCTGTTGTTAAATCCGTAGTAGCCGAATCGCGGCGAATACACCTGAGCGGCAATGACGTAAGGCTCCTGATTTACCGCGTTGTAGATCAGATGGCTTATTAAATCGCGGTCGGGCAGCTTCAAAACTTGACCCGAATAAACCTGGTTCAGCATGTTCTGCATCTCGTTATTGCTTAATACGGTGGAAGCGCTGCTCTCCGCCTTGGCGATGATCTTATCGACCTTCTCGTTCTCCTGTTTAATCGTAACCAGAATGTAGTCGGTCGCTATTTCCTGAATGACTTTGACCACGCCTTGATAGACGAGCAGACCGACAATTAAAAAACAACCGATAAATAAACATGAAAATTGGACGGTCATACTTGTCTTTATGCTTGGTTTGCCTTCGCGCCAGGGCGGGCGGAGACGGAATGACATTGGCATCACCTCTCGAGTTAGTGGATTCATATGCCATTATATAACGGTTTTTCCACAACACGGAATGAAAACGAAAAACAGCCCGAAAAATCGGGCCTGACGGCAAACGGGTAGAGGGTCGAACTTCTATCCATTTGTCACGCGTTTGGTGATTTATCGTTTTAAAGTGTTAAAGTATTGTTATTCAGAACAGTCAGCTGGGTTCCGTTGTATAGTCAGCAAGGAATATGTGAATACGGTATCGAATAAGAAGAATATGTTGGTCGTCTCTTGCTTGTTCACTGTTAATGAGATAAGCACTTAAACTTCAACGAACATCCTAAATAAACGGAGGTGAATGTATGCTAACATTCATTTCAGAAATACCTACTGACAAAAATATCAGCGGAGTGCATTGCATACCGGTCTTAGAAAACGGAAATTTAATTTTGACCTGGGATAAAGATGATAAGATATTAACAACAATTGGAGGAAGGCTGGAGAAAAACGAGTCTTTAGAAGATGGTTTGAACCGAGAATCTATGGAAGAGGCGGGTATTGAATTAACCGATGAGAGAGTTCCATTCGCTTGTTGGTATTGGAAGGAATTTGACTCGTGTAGAATTTACTTTTTAACAAAGGTCAAGCGATTTATTGAAATGCCAAAAGGTTTTGAAACAACAGGATACATAATTACTAATTTTGAAACTGCAATAGAAATGATTCAGAAAATAGAAGGTCGTGAAGAACGTATTGCTGTAGTAAAAAGAGCAGGAGTGCTATCAGGTTGGCTCACTAAAAAATAAAGCCCGCCGGTCTTGTGCCGGCAGGCTTATGTATGGCTGAAAACCGCTTTAGCCTTTAATTCCCGTCGTCACGATCCCTTCGAGGAAAAACCGCTGGGCGAGCAAAAACAGGACGATTAACGGCAGCGCCACGACGGTGGTTCCCGCCATAAGCAGCTCCCAGTGGATCACTTCATTTTTAAACACGGTCAGGCCGAGCTGGACATTCATTAAATCCTCTTTATTGACGATAATTAAAGGCCACATGTAATCGTTCCACATATCCGTAATTTTCAGCACGGCGAAGGTGGCGAGCAGAGGCTGACTCAGCGGCAAATAAATTTGGAAATACGTTCTCCATGGCGAACAACCGTCAATCGCGGCGGCCTCGTCCAACGACTTGGGGAAGTTTAAAAAATATTGCCGGCATAAAAACACTCCGAAAGCGCCGGCGAAATGATTGATCATCAAGCCGCCGTACGTGTTGATCAATCCGGTTCCGCCGAAACCGAATATATTGTTGCCGCCGGTCAGCGGAAACGTTTTGATGATCAAAAAAACCGGAATCATCGTAATTTGTGACGGGATCATCAGTCCCAGCATCATGAGCATGAACAGCAGATTCCTGCCCTTGAACTCCAGCCTGGCAAAAGCGAATCCACCGAGCGAATTGAACAGCAGGCTCACCCCCGTAACGACCGCCGTCACATAGACGGTGTTCAGAAACCATCGTCCCCATTTTCCGTTCGCAAACACTTCCGTATAGTTGTGAAATGTAAGCTTCTCCGGAAGTAAATGGAACGTTGCGGCATGGATTTCGGCGGACGTTTTGAACGAAGAGGATACCATTAAAATAAACGGCAGCAGCATAATAACGGATAAGAGCAGAAAGATGACCGAAAGCGCCGTCGAATTCCAAAATTGCCGGCTGCGGTAAGCTGTTTTATATATCGTCAAAGTTTTGTTCCCCCTCCGCTTCCTAACCCATATCCACGTTCTGCCCTTGCTTGCCGAAATAAAAGTTAAGCAAAGTGACAATTAATACGATGAAAAACATAAACACGGCCATGGCCGACGCGTAGCCCATCTGGTACTGTACGAAAGCCCGTTGAAAAATTTGATGAATGACTGTCGTCGTTGCGTTCAAAGGACCGCCCTGCGTCATCACATTGACCTGCTCGAACACCATAAACGAGCTGACACATGACGTTACGAACAAGAAGAACGTCGTGGGCCGCAGCAATGGAACCGTAATGTTGAAAAATTTGTGCACGCCCGTTGCGCCGTCGATCGTCGCCGCTTCGTACAGATGTGAAGGGATTTGCTGAATGCCTGCCAAATAAATGATCATAATGAATCCGACCATTTTCCAAATCCCGATGATAATGAGGCAGAGAAGCGCCAGATTGAGATCGAAAAGCCATTTTTGCGCAGGCAGCCCGAGCGATTTCATCAGCATGTTCAGCAAACCGTCGGAAGTGTCATAGATCCACAGAAAGATCATGGAGATGGAAACCATCGAGATCACATGCGGCATGTAAAAAGAAATCCGGAAAAATTTGCGCCCGATCAGCTTCATATTGAGAAACACGGCCAGCAAAAGACCGATGACAAGCTCCGGCACAATCGTGCACACCGCATAAACAATCGTGTTTCGCAAAGCGATTAAAAAAACCGGGTCGGCGAACATGCGGGTATAATTTGCCAGACCGACGTAATCTTTTGTTTTATAGAAGTCGTAATTGGTAAAGCTTAATTCGAACGTCATCAAAATCGGAATCAACACGAACACAAAATAAATCGAGAAGCTGGGCAGCACCATCAAATAAGGGGTGAGCGACAGCCGCCGCTTCCGTCCGGTTTGCGCGAGCCTGTTTGCCTGTGTCATTCGGGCCAGCATCATGATCACCAACTGTTTTATAGAATGGCTTGCGTTTACCGCCCTGAGCTATGCTGCGTGTTTTATCGGGCGGCTTCATCGCGCTATTTCATTTGCGCAATCTCCTGCTGCAGCGCTTTGGCATTTTCTGCGACGGCCTCGTCCGGCGTTTTTTGACCGAGCAGTACCTGCTGCAGGAAATGAGCCGTATATTTGCTCAAATAAAGGTTCGACCAGGTTACTTTAGGCGAAGCGACGCCGTTTTCTAGCGAGAAGGCGACAGCCGGGCTGAGCCATTTGTCATCCTCGTTCGCTTTTTCCAGCAGCGACTTGCGGACGACCGGCATCTGCGCCTGCTTGTACCGTTCCCACACCTGATCCGCGGTGCTCATATATTCGATAAACTTCCAGGCGGCTTCTTTCTTTTTGCTGTCCGAGCTGATGAAGAAAAATTGCAGTCCGGACCAGTTGGCCGATGCCTTGTCTTTCAAATAAATAAACCCGATTTTATCTTTGGCCGCAGGATCGGCCTTCGTCATTTGCGCAAGCTCCGACGGATACAGCGCTTGTATCGCCGCCTTGCCATTGACGAATTGGCTTGTCTTCTTCTCGTTGCTGCCCGTCGTTTCCGCCGATACCTTTTTATTGCGGTACAAATCGGCTAAATACGTCAGCGCCTTTCTCATTTCCGGTGTGTCGAAGGACGGGTCGGTCGCATCGAGGCCTTTTTTATCGCCGAATATTGTGGCAAACACATACGGAAGATTGCTATCGTCCTGCGGGATGACGAACCCGGAGCGGGTGATCGTGTTCCCGTCCCGCTTGGTCAGTTTTTCCGCCCATCCGGCGAACTCCGTCAGAGTGACCGGCGGCTTCTCCGGATCAAGGCCGGCTTCCTTGGCAAAATCTTTGCGGAAGGCCAAGACGCTCGCAGTCGGATTAAATGGAATCCCGTACAGGTGATTTTTATAAGAGCCGATTTCGAGCAACTTCGGAATAAAATCGCTTTTGCCTTCCCACTTGTTTGCGTACTCCTCCAGCGGCGCAAACTGGCCTTTGGCCGTCCGCTCGCCGATTGTCGAGATCGCATGCGTAATGACATCCGGCACATCGCCGCTGGCATATGCCGCATTCAGCTTCACATCGTAATCGTCGTAGGAAGCCTCGGAAAAGTCGATTTTGTAGCCGGGATTGTCGGCCTCAAATTTTTTGATCGCGTTCAACCAATACGTATGCATAACCGGGTCGTTGCCGCGTCTCCAAAACCGCAGCGTCACCGGTCCTTCACCGCCGGCTTTGCCAATTTGCGGGTCCGCCCCGCTCACCGCCTGCTGCGGCTGGGTAGCCGCGCATCCCGCCAGCAAAACCGATGCGATAAAACTAAGCGTCAGACCTGTTGCAATGCCCTTTTTCATGAACAATCTCCTCTTTCTCGATGAAATAGCAGTCTCTAAGAATGAGAAAAGACACACTCCTTCTTGCTTCGCGCATGCCGAAAGCAAAAAAGAATGTGTCTCCAGCTATCTGGTAGACCACAAATTTCCGTTTATTCTGATAGACTTACTACGAATAGACTATAGCACCGGTCATTTGAGTTTGTCAACGCCTATATCGGTACATGCTCGCTCCATGACCCGGATGTCCATAGCTTGCCATATTGCGCCAGAAACGGCTCCGCGGGACGCAGTCCGATTCCCGCCCGCTCCGGAGACAGATGGTACCGGCCTTCCCGGACGGGCTCGGCCGGATAGGTCGCTTCATGTCTGACGGCGGACACTCCCCATGGGAATTCGAGTGGAACCGCAAGCCGACACAAGACGGACAGATGCGCGGAAAAGGCGGTCGAGATCGGGCCGCTCGGATTGTGTAGCGTAACCCAGACGCCCTGGGCCTCCGTCGCCGGGATCAGCGTCTTGACGGCACTGACGCCTCCGATATGCTTCACGTCCGGCATCACTACATCCAGCCCTCCGTCACGCAACCGCTTCAGCAGCTCCGTGACGCTCAGGGCGGTTTCCCCCGCGACCCAGCGAATATGCGGATAGCCGGCGCGGAACAAATCCAGTCCGATCCGGTCAGCTAGCGGAAATACATCTTCAATCCAGTAAGGCGTCACCCGTTTGTCCTGCAAGTAGTCCATAAACTGCGCCAGGCTTGAGCGGTTAAACCGCTGATGGCAGTCGATCGCAATACGGGACCAAGGGACGGCGTCCGCCAACGCTTCCAGCCGTGCGATCGCCGGCTTCAGATCGGCCTCATACCGATGTGGAGTAAGCTCGTCAAACGGCGTGCACTTGACAGTTTGGAACCCGCTATCCAGCGCCGACCTTCCTCTCTCCGCCAACGCTTCCGGCGCCCGATTGCTCCGTAGCCCACGGTTCAGGTTGGCGTATAACGGGATGTCGTCCCTTCCGAAGGCGCCCAGCAGGTGATACAGTGGAAGACCGAAGGCTTGAGCAGTCAAATCCCAAAGCGCCTGATCGATTCCACTCCAGGCCGTAATCGCGATCCTGTCGGCCAGACGAGAGGGGAAATGCCATTCCCCGACAGGAGCGGTCAGCTCCATCAGCCGCCGCGGATCCCAACCCGCCAAAGAAAGGGCCGCGTGGCTTACGATTTCCGCAGCCGCTTCGTCGTTGCCGCTGTTGGAAATTTCCCCCCAGCCGGTTAACCCGTTCTCCGTCCGGATCGCCACCCAAATCCATGTATCGCCCGGCGGCTGTACGCGATAAACTTGCACGTCCTTGATTTTCATAGCCATACCAACCTCCTTTTTCCATCTCGTGTTTCCGGTTCGTCTGGTCGACCGCGAATTTTAATCACATTGCAATAGTAGGAATTATAGGCGCAAAGCTCCGTATCGTCAATGCTCATCCTCGTCCGATTATTGATTGACAAGCCGGTGGATTGATGATAATTTGGGTTAAACACGTAAATTCCAATATGTTTAATCTACTTTATAGTTGGACGATACGGAAGCAGCCCACCGGACCACCGAAGGCTCTCCATTTGAGGCATGTTATGTACTTAATTGCCACAATTCGGGCCTTTTTTGTTTACGGCAGGTTACCATTATAATATCGAAAGGAAGTAAAAAATGAGCGCAATCCGACGTTTGGAGACGAATCCTATTATTTACCCTGCATTGAATCCCGCCATCTGCGATAACATTAACGGTCCGTCCCTGATCAAAGTGCCTGACTGGATCGAAAATCCGCTGGGTGCCTACTATCTTTATTTCGCCCATCATGAAACGGGACAAAACATCCGTTTGGCTTACGCGGATTCTTTAACCGGGCCGTGGACCCTGTATGAGCCGGGGACGCTGCAAATCGGGCAAACCAAATGCGTCCGGCATGTCGCTTCCCCAGATGTTCATGTCGATCACGATAAAAAGCAAATCCGCATGTATTATCACGGCCCTGTAGCCGGAGAGCAGTTTCAGCAAACGTTCGTCGCCACGTCAAGCGACGGCATCCGTTTCGAGACGAACGATGTCGAGCTGGGCACTTCGTATTTCCGTGTATTTTACTGGGACGGCTACTATTACGGCATCGTGATGCCGGGATTGATTGTCCGGTCCAAGGACGGATTGAGCAACTTCGAAAAAGGGCCCCTGCTGTTTACGGAACATATGCGCCACAGCGCGGTTTACTTGAACGGCAGCACGCTTCTTGTCTTTTACAGCAATGTGAAGGATGTGCCGGAGCATATTGTCGTGTCGCGAATCAACCTGGCCGACGATTGGCTTGAGTGGAAACCGACGGAGCCTGTCTCGGTCATTCAGCCAGAGCTCGACTATGAAGGTGCAGACCTGCCACTTGAGCCGTCCGTAAGAGGCTGGAGCGAGCCGCCGGTACGACAATTGCGCGATCCTGCCATTTATAAGGAGAACGGGGCAGCGTACCTGCTCTATTCCGTTGCGGGCGAACAGGGCATCGCCATAGCCGAAATCGATATTGACGCATTTCTATAAGTGACAGCCCGGCAGCCCGCAAGCTTGTGCGTGCTTGCTTGCCGCAAACCGCATGCCATCCGATTTGCGCCGGTTTCATCGTAAACAAAGGGGCAGTCCCAAATGGGTATCAACCGGTGGGACAATCCCAAAACATATGCAAAGCCGCCTCCAACACCACTGTAAGCGGAGATGGAAGCGGCTTTTCACATGCAATTTCATATCAGAGTCGGAGGCTCAAAATCCAAAAAAGACTTTAATCGCCAAATCCCCGACGTCGGTGGAGCCGTCGCCATTCAAATCGGTCGCCGCGCTTGTTTGTAACGTGCGAACGGATACGGTAGGACCGTAGTCGCTCCAGTTGCCGGTCCGGTCTGCCGCCTTGAATGCCGCAGGAATTCCGCAATTGTTGAACGCTGACGCCAAAGAAGCCGTTATTATCGTACAAATTGAAACGGTCAGCAGCCCGGCGGCAGACGAAATTTCCAAGAAAGCGGCTCAAAGCGGATTGAACTTGTCAGGCGACAGCATCGATTACAAGCTGATCGCGCAAGCACGCTGCATACTTGGTAAATATTCACATCTATCGAGCATTTAAATTCCAAGTCCCTGCTGGATAAACTCGCGGCTAGCTTTGGCACATTCAAACGGTTGCCTGCCACGGCTCAGCCCGTCGTTGCCATTTTGTTCTACCGTAATCCAGCCATGATACCCTTTTTCCTTTATAAGCTGAAAAACTGCCGCATAATCGCAATGTCCTTCCCCTAACGGCGTATTCAAATCGGTCGTTTCATTCCAGTCTTTAAACTCCATAAATTTTATTTTACTCCAATATTTACTAACGAAATGAATCGCCCGCTCCTTGACCGGCAAATCCGTAAAATCTTTGGTGGCATGGCCCAAATCCAGCATCACGAATACTTTATCCGGATCGACATGCTCATGCACCCGCTCCACTTCCGCAAACGTTTCACCAATGCCGCGCGTATGATTATGGTACAAAGTGCGGACACCGTACTGCAAGCTGATTTTCCCGACCTCATTCATCCGCTCGCCCAGCTTGGAAAATTCCTTCGGCAACCCTTTCGGATCGATGTACGCCATATTCGGACAGCGGTTATAAGCTAAAAACTCCGATACTTTTTTGTAATAATCCAAATTTTCCTGATACGTCACATCCAGGCTGGACAGCCCCAGCCCGAAATGATCAAGCAAGTCGTACAGCTCCTTCGGGTGCTCCAAAAAATATTCGAATGCGTGGTTATGGGCGAAGCCCGTTATACCGTCATACCCGGCTTCCTTCACTTCTTTCAGCCATTGAGGAAACTGATCATGACTCGGGTTATTCCACGTGAGCGTCATTGCCGCGAATTTAATGTCCATGCTTATTCCCTCCATTCCACCTTTTCCAATTTTCCGGAATGAACAGATTTCATCAAAGCGTCCGTCACTTTATAATTGGCCAACGAATGCTCCAGCGGCATATTCAAGCTTGCCCCTTCGCGAATGCAGCGGTATATATTTTCCAACTGCAGGGCGTAGCTGTTATGGACGTCGAATGAATGAGCTTCGATCTGCATCGGGCGTCTTTCATAGGAGCCTTCGAGCTGAACCTCGATCGTTCTCGTCTGCGATTTGGTTACGATAGCATGGGGAATGACCAGCGTGCCGAGCGTACCGCATACCTTGATTTCCTCCCTCCAGCACGAACGATGGTTCGTTTCGAATTGCGCGGTGACCCCGTTTTCATATAAAATGGTTCCGGTTTCTCCAATTTCTACGCCGCCGTAATCCGAATCGTTCGATTCGATACAAAAGGCCGCCGCTGCCCGGGCTCCGGAGAACAGATTGCACGCATCTACGAGATAGCAGCCTTTTGCGGTCATTGAGCCGCCGCCAAGCTTGCTGTCGTTGCGCCAATTGCCGGGATTCAAATTTCTGTAATCCGAAAATTGGGCGTGAATATAACGAACGTCGCCAATCGTCCCATTGCCGATAAGTTTCCGGGCTTGCCGGATTTGCGGATGGCTGCGGTACATGAGTCCTTCGACAACCGTCGTTCCCGTTTGTTTTGCGACTTCAATAATTTCTTGCACTTGCCCGGCGTTAAGAGCAACCGGCTTCTCGCAGAGGATCGTTTTAATGCCGTAGCCGACGGCTTCTTTAATTAGCGGCGGATGCACCGTCGGAAACGCGACAATGATCAGCAGATCGAGGGAATGGTTTTGCGCCATCTCCTCCAATGAACCGTAGCTGTATGGCGCTCCATGCGTCTCCGCAAAAAGCCGTGCGCGTTCGGGATCGATATCCGCACAAGCGACAAGTGTAGCAAACGGGCTCTCCGCAATCGTTGCACCATGTGTGTTGGCGTGACCGCCGCAGCCGACAATACCTATTTGAATGGTCATGGATGATTCGCTCCTTTTTCGGTTAAATGATTCAAGAGGGTCCGCGCGCACAATTCGGCAAATGCGAGATCGTTGATCGGACAATCCCGCTCGATCACCTCGATGTCCGGGCGCAGCGACTCCGTTAACGAATCGAACAGCGCCTGATCCGCTTCCGGCCAATAAAAAGCTCCTCCATCGGCGGAAATGACGCTCAGCCCTTGTTTGGGCAATAAAACCGTCACCCGTCCTCTGCTCATATTCAACTTCTCGGCGATCCGTCTGCCGAGCTCGCGATTTTCCTCGATATTCGTTCGCATCAAGGTTACGTTGGGGTTGTGCCGGTAGAGCGTTCGATCGGCAAACCGACCCGGCACCGTCTCCGGAGCGCCGAAGTTGACCATATCCAGACAGCCGGGAACGACGATGGCAGGAACGGCTCCCCGGGCCGCCGCTTCCAAACGGCGGGGCCCCGCGCTGAACACCCCGCCGACCAACTCGTCAGCCCATTCGGTCGTCGTCATGTCAAGCACACCGGCAACCAGGCCGCTTTCAATCAAGGCTTCCATCGTTTTGCCGCCTTGACCGGTACAATGGAAAACTATCACCTCGAAGCCCGCTTGTTCCAGCGTCTTCTTGGCAGCCTCCACCGCCACTGTCGTATTGCCGAACATGGACGCGGCGATAATCGGTTTATCCGCCCCCTTCGGCGGATCGGCCTCCAGCATGCCGCATACCGCTCCGGCCGCCCGGAGAAAAATCTCCCGGCTAATCCGGTTGATGCCGGATACATCGACGATGCTTGGAATCATCGTAATATCTTTCGTCCCCACATAGGCCGACACGTCGGTTCCGGCAACGGTAGACACCATCACCTTGGGCACCCCCACCGGCAGCTCGCGCATGCCGGCGCAGGCGACGGATGTCCCGCCGGTACCTCCCAGCGCCAGCACCGCCTGAAACCGGCCGGCCGCGTAGAGCTCGCCCAGCAGCTTCCGTACACCCCGGCTCATCGCTTCGATAGCCTCGCCCCGGTCCTTCTTCTCCGCCAATTCGGAAAGCTCGGCCCCCGCAGCTTTCGCGACGGCTTCGCGCGTAATATCCGGCTCCAAATACGGCGCTTCCAGTACCCCTACGTCGATCAGCAGTACGTTGTATCCTTTGGACACAATATAATCGCGAACGTAAGCGTACTCCATTCCTTTCGTATCCAAAGCGCCAAGTAATGCTACCGTTTTCGCCATAGCCATCGTTCACCCCCGCTGCCTTTGAATTCGGGCAAACGCCTCGGTTTGTGCTTGAATCGCCCTTTCCACCGGCAGCCGCTCCATCGAGCTCGCTCCGTAGAAGCCGTCCGCCTGCGGACAACGCGCCAGGATGTATTCGGCATCCTCCGGCTCGGCAATCGGTCCGCCATGGCACAGCACGATTACGTCCGGCCGCATTTTTTTCGCTTCACGGGCGATCGCCGCTATTTCCACAGCGCAGTCATCCAGCGATTTGGCCGTTTGGGCGCCGATCGAGCCTGTCGTCGTCAGCCCCATATGGGCAACCAAAATATCGGCTCCCGCTTCCGTCATTTTCAAGGCGTCTTCCACATTAAAAACATAGGGCGTCGTCAGCATATCCAATCGACGGGCGATCCGGATCATTTCGACCTCTTTATCGTAGCCCATGCCCGTCTCTTCCAGATTGGCGCGAAATAGGCCGTCGATCAATCCGACCGTAGGAAAATTTTGCACGCCGGAGAAGCCCAACCGCTTGATTTGCGGCAAAAAGTATTCCATTCGCCTGAGCGGGTCGGTGCCGTTCACTCCGGCGACGACCGGCGTACGCTTCACGACCGGAAGCACCTCACGCGACATTTCCTCAACGATGGCGTTGGCGTCTCCGTAGGCGAGCAGCCCGGCCAGCGAGCCGTGGCCGGCCATCCGGAACCGTCCGGAATTGTAAATGACGATCAAATCGATGCCGCCGGCCTCTTCGAATTTGGCGCTGATCCCGGTTCCCGCTCCGCCTCCGATAATCGGCCGCCCCGACCGAATTTTGTCCTGCAGCCTGCCCAAGATTTGCTCTCTCGCGAACATAGGCAATTCCTCCTCAAGCCAGCTTATTTGACCGAATTGTACCAGTCGTTAACTTCCTTCGTGATTTGCTCCCCGCCGCCGGCTTTCCAGTCCTGGACGAATTTATCGTAGTCTTCGAGCGGCGCCTCTCCGTAAATGATCCGGAAAAACATTTCCTTCTCCATTTTCTCCAGCCGTTCCCATTTCGCTTTCATCGTTTTGGTTGCGGCTCCCGTAAAGATGGTCGGAACCTCCGTATTTTTATATACATTGTTGGATAAATGGCCGGCCTTGATTTGCATCGGCCCGAAAGCCTCGAATTCCTTCTCGATGGACGATTCCGCTTTGCCGCCCTCGTGCAGCTTTTTGTAAATGACCGCTTCTTTTCCGGGGAAATACGCGCGGTTATTCGTCAAATGTTTATCCTTAACCTCTTGTTTGCCGCCCGGTACATTGTACTCCGGCTTTCCGTTCACCATCACATAATCGTAGCCGTCCGCAAGACCGTAACGGAACAGCGTCCCCTGCGGGTTCCAAAATTCGTACAAAGAGTTGAGATAAAGCATGAACGCGTCCATATACTTGAAGTTTTTGTTGATGACCATCACGCTAGAATAAGACTTCTCTCCGGCGTAGCCGACTTTTCCGTCGGGACCCGTCGGCAGCGCATAAAAGTCGTAGCTGGCTCCCGGCACATTTTTTAACAGGTTTTTTGCCGAATTCAAATTCGTATGATGCGGTCCGAACATCACCCCGGCCTTACCGGCAGCGAATGCTTCACTCGCTTTCGTTCCGTCCGATAAGGCGACCTCTTTGGTCAAATAGCCTTTGGCCATCCATTCGCGCAGCTTCGCGAGTGCAGGCTTGATCTCCGGCTGAACCGAGCCATAGCCGATCTCGCCGTTCTTCAGCTTCATCCATTGGGACGGAATAGCGCCATAGGCGCCGAAAATCGGGCTGACGTCCGCCGTTTGCTCGATCAAGCTATTTTTTAAACCTGCGGTAAGACCGATCGTGTTTTTGGCTCCGTTGCCCCCCGGATCCTTGGTCACGAAGGCGTCCAGCACTTTTTCCAGCTCGTCGATCGTTTTCGGCGGCTGCAATCCGAGCTTGTTCAACCAGTCGTTGCGGATAAACATCAGCCGGCCTCCGGGAACGCCCGAGGTTAAGGTCGGAATTCCGTAATGCTTGTCGTTTCGTTTCGTTACATACCATGCCGCAGGATCGACCGAAAACGCTTCCTTCACCGTCGGCGACGCCCATTTGTTAAAATAATCGTCCACCGCCATAATTTTACCGGCATCGATCAATTCTTCCAGCAGCAGCGGGTCCTGAATGAGCATCAAATCCGGCAGCTCCTCGTTTGCGGAAAGCAGCAGCCTCACCTTGGCATTTAAATTATCCCAGCCTTGCACGGTCCAGGGCGTTTTCAAATCGATCCCCAGCTCGTTTTTCATCCAGCGCGTATGCACGTTATCCTGAATATTTTCCCCTTCCTTGTACTTGATGGTAGGAATATTCAGCCTGCCCATGCTGATGGTAACGGTCGGGTCGTACTTGTAGCCGAGCCGCGGGCCGTCCGCCTTGTATTTGTCCGAGCTGTCCGCCTTGGCTGCGTCGTCGCCGTTCTTGGCCGTACAGGCAGCCAGCAAACCGGCGAGCATCACGGTTGACAGCAAAGCGCAATAACCGTTCATTTTCATTTTTTTCATCCTGACGATGTCACCTCTTTGACTTTAATGGATGGATAGTCGACCTTTATTCTTTAACCGATCCAAGGACGATTCCTTTTACAAAATAACGCTGCAGGAAAGGATAGACGACTAAAATCGGCGTGACCGTAATGCAAATCTGGGCCGCCTTTAACGTGCGATCCGACAGCCTCTGGTATTCCTCGGGATCCAGCGTCAGCTTGCTGAGATCCAGCTGCACGACAATCGTTTGCAGCAGCGTAGATAGAGGATAATTTTGTACGTCCGACATGAAGAGCAAGCCGTCGAACCAGGCGTTCCAATGATATACGATCGTAAACAAGGAAATGGTGGCGATCGCAGGCATGGAAATCGGCAAATAGACGAAAACAAGCGTCTTAAAATGTCCCGCTCCATCCAAATAAGCCGATTCTTCAAGCGCTTTCGGCACGGATGTCCGGAAAAAGTTCAACAATAAAATCAGGTTGAACACATTGACGCAGTTCGGTAAAATAAGCGCCCATACGGAATTGATCAACCCCAGTTTTTGTACCACGATATAGCCGGGAACAAGTCCTCCGTGAAACAGCATCGTAAATACGAAAAACCAGACGTACCATTTGCGGCCTTTAAACTCTTCATTTTCCCGGGCCAACGAATAGGCGATCATAAGCATGATCGACATGCCGACGACCGTACCGAGAACGGTTCGCAAAATCGTCGTTTGCAATGCGCCGACGAAATTCCCGTTGCCCAGTACTACGCCGTATGCATCCGTAGCAAAATCGACCGGCCAAAACGAAACGAGATTCGCATTGGCGGCGTGAGCTCCGCTGAACGAAACCGCAAAAACGTGAATCAGCGGCAGCACGCAGACAATGCCGAGCAGAGCCAGCAAAATATTGTTGCACAGGCTGAACATTTTGTAGCTGAAGGAAGAAAAATACACGGCACACCTCCTGAAAAACACGTTAAAAAATCCGGTAATTGGCAAATTTGAAAGCCAGCCTATAACCGATGACGACGAGAACAAGACCGACGACCGATTTCAGCATGCCGAACGCGGTTCCGAAGCTGAAGCTTCCGCTAAGCAGCGCTACCCGGTATACGTACGTGTCGATAATGTCGCCTTCCTTATACACGAGCGGGCTGTACAGATTGAAAATTTGATCGAACCCCGCATTCAGAATATCCCCCAAAGACAAGGTGCCGACTACCATGATCATGGGCGTCAAGGACGGAAGCGTCACATGAAGCACCTGTTTCCACCGGTTCGCTCCGTCGATCGCTGCGGCCTCGTACAAGCTCGGATTAATCCCTGCAAGCGCTGCCAGAAACACGATCGCTCCGAAGCCGAATTCCTTCCATACCGCGCTTAGCACGACCGTAAACCGGAACCAGCTGCCGGATCCGAGAAAAAATATCGGCTCCACGCCGAATGCCGCAAGCAGTTGATTGGCCAGCCCTTTGACGGAGAGCATATCGAGCAGTATCCCTCCGAGTATGACCCAGGACATAAAGTGCGGGAGATAGACGAGCGTTTGGACCGAGCGCTTCAGCCACGAGATTCGGAACTCGTTGAGAAGAAGGGCGAACAAGACGGATGCGGTCAGCTGCGCAACGATTTTCAGGATCGAAATGATTAGCGTGTTCCAAATGATTTGACGCGTTTCCCCCTGCATAAACATGTCTTTAAAATGATCGAGTCCGACCCAAGAGGAACCTGTAAACCCAAGCCAAGGCTTGAATTCCTGGAAGGCCATGACCAAACCGAACATGGGGCCGTAACTGAACAGCAGCACGAGCATAAATCCGGGTAACAGCATGGCGTGAAGCGGCCAGTTACGTTTCCAGTTCCATGACTGGGCAACGGGTTGTTGCCGTGGCAATGCCCCGGTATCCGCATCCAAGTCTGCCACGCTGCGGCTCCCCTGAACTACCATAGATTCACCTCCTTCGTTGAGAATTTCATGCAAGCTTTATTCTAAACACAAACTTACGGATTGAATATAACGAGATTTTTAGCTTGATGTTCCGTTTTTAAGGAAATGATTGTGTTTTCATGTACAGCCTTTTATTTGTGCTATAATTATAAAAACTTACGAAGCCCTTGAAGGAGCCTCAACCATGCCGCTGCGCAAAAACACTTTTCATAAAATGGTAGCCGTGATCGGGTTGCTTGTGCTGCCGATTATCATGATGTACAGCTACTCGAATCAAATCAGCATTCAAGTGGTTGAGCGGCAGCTCACGGAGAATAGTCTGGACAAGCTTCGCTTTCTGCTTAACGACATTGAAGCAAACGTGGAGCAGCTATCCAAGCTCACCGTCATGCTGGCCAACGATCCGAGCATAAAGGAATTCATTGAAGCCAGCAAAAACGGCGAACGGCTGTACAGCTCGATTAAAAGAAAAATGGATTTAATGGATGTGCTGAATTTGTTCAGCTTAACGAGCAACTGGCAGAACAGCTTCACCTTGTATTTGCCCGCATCGGACGAGCCGATCGGCATCGACAACTACAGCACCAAGCCGTTCGACGCCGCTTATCTGAAGCGCTACGCCTCCAAAAGCTGGAGCTATATCCCGGTTGAGACGGAAACGCCTGATATGTTTGTGCGGTTGTTCCCTCAGCCCGCCTCCTCCATGGAAACGATCGAACGGGCGAATTATATTCTGGAAGCCAGGTTTTCCGCCAAAAATATCATTTCCATGCTGAATCATTATCAATATACAAGCAGCAGCGACCCCTTTTTGTACCATCCGGACTTTGCTCCTCTCTTGAACAATAAATCCGATAAACAAACTGTTCGGCAATTGCTCGCACAACTGCAGCCCATGAAGCTGACGGACCATGGCAATATTACGCTCAAGCTGCAAGGCAGCACATATCTGGTCAGCTACTACCGTTCGAACAGTTTGGGGTGGTATTTGATCGATTACGTTCCTTTGAATGAAATCGTGTCTCCGATTAACAAGACCCGGAACTTCTTTTATATCGGCATTACTTTCCTTCTCGCCATGAGCGTCATTTTGACCTTCTTGTTATATCGCAATGTACAGGTGCCGATTCGCGAACTGATCTCCAGTCTGCAAAAATTAAAAAGAGGGGATTATTCCGCCCGATTGACCTCCAACCCGGATAACGAGTTTTCCTATTTGTTCGGAAAGTTTAACGACATGGCCCAACAAATACAGGAATTGATCGAAAAGGTGCTGGCAGAAAAGCTCAGAGCGAAGGAAGCGACACTGAAGCAGCTCCAATCGCAAATCAATCCGCATTTTCTTTACAATTGCCTCTTCTTTATTGTCGGTATGTCGCGTTTGAAAGATCATGACACCGTTGAGGCCATGGCACAGAACCTCGGAGACTATTACAAATATACGACAAGACTCGAAAACGATCAGGTAACCGTTGAAGAGGAGCTGCAGCTGATAACCAATTATATGGAAATCCAAAATATGAGAATGCGTCGGTTGTCCTACGAAATTGTGGTGAAAGACAGGTTGGGGGAAACTATAGTTCCACGACTGCTGCTCCAGCCTATTGTGGAAAATGCAGTTGTTCATGGAATTGAACCGAAGGATGGCCGGGGAATTGTCCGGATTGAAATAAGCGCCTCGAACGAAATGCTTCGGATCGAAATCGAAGACAACGGCGTCGGCATGACAGAAGAAGCGATTCAGCTTATGAATCAAAGGCTGCTGTCCCCCATTTCTCAAGAAATGGGCTTCGCCTTATGGAACGTTCATCAGCGGCTGGTCACATTATACGGCGAGCAGTCCGGCGTAAAACTGTCCCGCTCGGGATTGGGCGGCCTGAAAGTAGAGCTGGTTGGAGTCCATCTGTCGCACCACCAATAAAAGCGAACGAGGGTGAGATTATGTATAAAATGCTGATCGTGGACGATGAGCAATTCGTACTGGATACGATTTCAGTGACATATCCATGGGATCAATACGGCATCACGAATATCGATGTCGCCGGTTCCGGCGCTAAAGCACTTGAATTGTTTAAAACGGAGCCGGCCGATATCGTCATTACGGATATCCGGATGCCGGGTATGAGCGGTCTGGAATTAATAAATGAGATCAAAAAAATTTCCAATAAAACAAAGTTTATTTTGCTGTCCGGCCACTCCGAGTTTGCTTATGCGCAGCAGGCTATCCAAAGCCAGGTGCTGGAGTATTTGCTAAAGCCGGTGAAAGAAAAGGAGCTATTGGCTACGATTCAGCGGGCGCTGGAAGGAATCCGAAAGGAATGGGACGAAATCGTTTCTTATCAACGGGCGCAGTATTCGCTGCGGGAGAATCTGCCGCTTTTGCGTCAGACACTATTGAAAGAGCTGCTTCATGGTAAAAAATACCGAAAAGAGACGCTTGATCACAAGCTGGATATGCTTGAGGTGCCTATCAGGAGCGGCAGTCCTTTCTCCATCATGGCAATTCGTTTAGAGAAAGGCTTCGAGAGATTCGATTATGATGATCTTGACCTGATCGAATATGCCGTTACGAACATCGTCGAGGAAGTATTCGGAGAATATTTTCGACTATGGAAGTGCAAAGATGTGCATGATTATTTGATTCTCATCATTCATCCGTTAGAGACGGAACAAAACCTGTTCGCTGCGGATGCTGAAGTTCATTATATATTGGAAAACTGCGCGCTGCAGCTTCAAAATTGCGTTAAAAATTATTTAAACGGAAATATTACGGTACTGCTTAGTCCTTGGGGCGAATTTCCTAACGATACTGCCGCCTTTTACCAGAATGCACTGCTGGATTTAAGAATGCATTTGGAAAATGACAACGGCTATTATATCAGCCCCTTTAATCGGAAAAAGCCATCGTTGATGACACCTCTTTATAACCTGTACGAACCGCCCACGGTTCTTCATCTGCTCGAGGCAGGCCGTTGGAACGACGCAGAAGCGAAGCTGATCCGCATTTTTACGGAATTGGAGGCAGATCCGGCGTTAAACCGCGAGCATATCCTGGAGGCGGCGCTGCTTATTGCCTATGCGGCTACATACATCACTCATAAAAGCGGTCACTATTTAACTGATCTGAGTTTTTTCCGGCAGGATCTGTACAGCGAATTGGAGCATATCGGATCGGTAAACCATCTCAAAAAATGGACGTTTGACATACTATCGTCGATCAGAAGAAAAGTGGTCGAAGATTTTCAAAATAACCAGACTTCGATCATGCACCAAGTCCGCACGTTTATTGAGCGGCACCTGCTTTCCGACATTTCCTTGCAGTCTATTGCCGATTTCGTTCACCTGCACCCCGCTTACTTGTCCAAAATCTACAAGGACGAGAGCGGCGAATGCATCAGCGACTACATTTGCCGCCTGCGGATGGATAAAGCAGCCTATTTGCTGACCACGTCGGAAGACAAGGTGAACGATATTGCCGCACAGGTCGGATATGTGAACCCTTCCCATTTTATCAAGGTTTTTCGGAAACATTTCAGCGTTACTCCCAACGAATACAGAAGGGGAAACGAAGGATAAACGGAAGCATCGTCAGCCTCGACCGAAATCGAAACTGACGATGTTTTACCCGCCCCCAAAACAAACATGTCCTGACGAACACAATCCGGGATGAAGCGATGCAATGCACCGAAGCTGTGACCGCTTACTTTTGGGGTAGCCCCCGGGAAGCAAGCCGGATCAAATCTCAAACACGACTACGTCGTAGTCTGTTAAGACATCCACCGTCACCTCGGCGATGCCGTCCCGTTTCGTCAGCTCCAGCGGCTTGCCGCTCGAAAGCAAATAGGCTTTCGAGGCGGCTTCCTTGATGCCGACCGTTACGTTATGCAGCGGCACAAGCTCGTTGAACACCCTTCGGCCGCCGGTCAAATTGATCAAATGCGCCATCCGCTTGTTCTCCTTTTGGCGCAGCGAAATTTCGCAGGTAGAAGGCGCGTCCGCCACCAGCGGAATGTTGCCGCGGGCCGCCCAGAGCACGGCGTTGACGAGCAGCCGCTTCAAATCGGGAAAGCCGATTTGAAAGAACAGCCGGTCGAGCCGGCTTGGAAAATAGACGGTTCTGCCTCCGGAATCGCTCCCGCTGACGACGGCCATCGCCGCTCCGGTATCCGGTTCGACCGTGTAGGACAAGCCTTCGGGAAATACGCGGAACGGCGCGGCCAGGGTGAGCGGCGTCTCCGCTTGCCCCGCCTGTCCCCCGCTCCCGCGGACATGCAAGGAGCAGTAATCGCCGGCAATCGGCACGAGCCGGGTTTGCTCCAATCCTTGCACCAGCGGATGGTCCGGATGCTGGATATTCATGTAAGCCTGGGTCACTTCCTTCGTCTTTTTGCCGTTCACCGGCAGCGTAACTCCGTTATACCCAGCCTGGAACACGTCATGCAGCAGAAAGTCGCTCCGCTTGCCCCCGTCCAAATCGTAAAGGGAGGTTTCCCCCGTTGCGACGATGCCGCCGCCCCTTGCCGAATAGCGCCTGACCGCTTCGGCCTGCTCTTCGCTCATGCAAGCGAGCGACGGAAGAACAATCGCCGCGTACCGGTTCAGCACATCGTCCGACAATGTCTGGGTCGAGATGATATCGAACGGAATATGGGCTTCCAGCAGTGCCTGCTCCACACCGCGGATGCATTCGACATAATCGTCGTGGCTGCGGGGATTGCCCGGCTCGTAGAACAACAGCGTATCGAGCGAGTAGACGATCGCTATGCTGGCCGCCGACGCGTCCCCATCGTAATAGTCGTTATGCTTGTCGTGAAACGCGAACAATTCCTTCATCGCGGCGAAGCTTCTCGGGTCCTCATGGACGGCCGGAGGCCCGCCCGACAAATTGACCATCGGCATGGCGCCGTTGGCGGCGATTTGCGCCAAATACACCTTTTGTTCCACCGGCGTCATGGAGCTTCTTCTCCAGGGCCACGCGAGAAAATACGACACGACCACCCAGATCGGCTTGTCGGTCACCGAGGACATATACCGGGCTTCCTCGCCGGTCCATCTGAGCCATTGCCATCCGGCTTCTCCGGCCGCGTTCAGCTTGAACCGGGTTTGCGCTTCCACTTGAATCGCGCTTTGATAACGGGACATCTGCTCCACATCGAGCGAGGACCCGACCGTCCATTCGGGATCTCCGAAGCATACGCTGTTGCCGAACACGGGCATATCGGGATCCACGCTTTTCACCACATCCATCAAATAGTTGACGCAGGCGGTCGTCTTCTGCACCTTCCAACGGGTAAATCGGCGCCAGGCCGGATTCGTCCAATCCATCGCCAGCGGCAAATCGAGTCCGGCAGACTGTTTGAAATCGGCTTGACAATTGCGGCAGTAGCAAATGCCCGACGATTTGAAGCCATAGCTGGCCCCTCCGAATTTAATCCCGTCCACTTCGTAGTTTTCCACGATTTCCCGGACGATGCGGACCGCATAATCTTTCTGGTAGCCGCCCAGCGGACAAGTGACATAGAAGCCGTCCGTCGATTCATACAGGCTGCCGTCCCTGTCGACGGAGCACCAATGCGGATTCAGCAAAGCCGCTTTCTTCGGCAATATGCCCAAATCGATCATCGCGACCGCTTTAATCCCGTAACGATGGGCGGCCTTCACGATGTCGCCCGTAACGTCCATGTCTTGCAAATAGGGACTTATCCTTTGCAAATCGAGCTGCGTAGGATACGTGGTCACGTAGCCGCCGGCAAAAAAGCTGAAATACGATACATGCATATCATGAAAATCTTTGGCCATTTGCTCCGCGTCGAAATTCGCACAATCGATATCGCGGATCGTCAGATGAATGCCTCTGCCTCTTTGTTGAACCCAATCTGTTTTTCCCAAACGACTCACCTCTTCTTTAAAATAGCATGCAGCGTCCTGATTAAATAATCGTTGAACGGCCGTTCGCCGGTAAAATCGTCAGACTTCAAATAAGCGTCCAGCAGCCGGTAATAAAGCTCGCCGGGAATATCCAGCGCCGCGTTCTGCACGAGCGGAATCGTGCGGTTCCGGACTTCACCGAATTGCGTCTCAAGCCATTCGGGAATAGACGCCTCCCCGGCCCGTCCTGCCGGCTTGCTGAACAACAATCGCATGGCATTGCCGGAGAGAAAGGCTTGAAGCTGGCCGGGAGCTACATAGGGGAGCAGCTCCGATAGCCAGGAAACGCACTGCGAATACGTTTCATTGCGCCACAAATATACCGGAAATTCGCTTCCCCATAATATACGCTCCCAGCCGCAGTGCAAGATGACGAATTCGACCCAAGTCAAGTAATCGGGATGCGGATACGGCCGCATCGAGCCGTTGCCCCCTTGACGGGACAATATTGCATAAAACCGCGGGTGGCGCAGCAGCTCTATGCAGCTGCCGTCCAGCTTAGTGCGATCCTGCCAGCCGAAGCCGGGAAACAGAAAATGCGGGGCCGCGATAAAGGAATCCGGATAACGGTCGAGCCACTGCAAATACAGTTCGGCCGCTTCGGTGCTTGCTACGGGATTCAGCGCGTAAATGCACTTCCCCTCATCCCCCAGCAGCTCCAGCATGCCGGGTGTCGCCATGCACTCCTCGAAGGACAGGCGCATGCCGATCACGCCTCCCTTCACCTCGGTCCGCGCCAGCTCCAGCCGCTCGCCGGCATCGGCTCCGAACGGGATGCCGACGCCGCGAATGCGATCCGGACGTTCCCGCATGGCTGCGAATAAGCCGGGCAAATCGGGAACGAGCGGCCCGAGCACGGCGACCGCGTGGGAAACTCCGCAGCTGTCGAGCACATGGAAGATATGCTCGGGGGAGCCGAATCTCGGAACCCCGATATGCATATAAGCGTCAATTACACTCGTACCGCCTTCATTTTGTGCAGCAGCAGCCGTCGCATTACCGGTAGTAGGTGAATAAGTCACGCAAATCGAACCTCCCCGCCGTATCGTCGCAGATGGCTGCATTTTCCCTCACTTCATCGGCGGTGCGCATGCCGATTAGCGCTACATCCACATATGGATTGGACAACACGAACTGAATCAGCGCCCTAGTATAGTCGAACCGGTTATTCGGGTCGGCCAGACTCATCCACCGTTTAAATAAGCCGGAGCTTGTCGTTCGCATGACGGCAATGCCCATTCCGGCTTTATCGGCCTCCAGCATGCTGCCGAAGGGCCGGTTCGGATCGTACGGATGCTGCATGCACAGATTGTAGCAAATTTGCATGATGTCAAATTGACCGCTGCGAATAAATTCGAACACCGCGGCATTGTTGTCCTCGCTGGTGAAGCCGATATAACGGACGAGCCCCTCCTCCTTCAGCCGAATCATTTGCTCCAGCATGCCGCCTTGAAGAATCGTGCGCACGGCTTCTTCCGTGTAGCTCGTGCCGTGAATTTGCAGAAAATCGAGCCGGTCCGTCTGCAGCCTGCGCAAGCTGTTCTCCACGGAGCGCCGCAGTTCGTCGGGAGCGCATACTCCCGCTTTGCTGGCGAGGAATACGCTGTCGCGAAGCCCTTTCAGCGCGTCGCCCAGCAGCTCCTCGCTTTTCCCGCCGCCGTAGCCCGGCGCCGTATCGAAATAGTTGATTCCCGCTTCGAGGGCGGCATCGATCGCGTTCAAAATTTGCCGACGGTCATCCGGAGCGTCCGGGTCAAATGGCTGCAAATAATTTTTGAGCCCGGCCGGCGCCCCTCCGAAACCGATTCTGCTGACAGTCGCTCCGGTATTGCCGAAAATCGCATATTCCATCGATCAGCTCTCCTTCCGAACCGGCATCGCCGGTTTACTGAATCAGACTATGAAATTGATGAACGAGCCGGATGGTTTTCAGCGTATCCTCCATATGAACGACAGGCGTTCTGCGTTCGGCAGCGGAGCGAATAAACTCTTGCAGCTCCAGATCGTATCCCAAATAGGTAAAGCTCGTATGCAGCCCTTGATTGACGTTCCATATCAGCGTATCGCGCTGGTCCGCCAACGCCGCATGCTCCCCGCCTCCGTTCAGCTGCCCCGGCCGGTTGTACGCGATGTTTTTCAAATTGTCTACGATCACATTCCGCCCGTTGCCGATCAGCTCGACCCGTTCCACCGGGAAGGTCATATGCTGTACGGAAGCCGACTGAATATTGCCGATCGTACCGCTCTCGGCGATAAAGGTCAGGTTATAGCCGAAGCGGCGTTCGTCCAATACGAAATGCTCGACATGCGTAATTTTCAATTCCCCGACCAAATACCTGGCCAAATCCAGATGATTGACAATATGATTGAAAATAAACGAGCTTTTCGAGCCATATTCGGATGCATGATACTTGGCTTGATACATATGTACGCCTCCGAATTCGGGGCGTCTAGCAATATCCGCCGCCATCATATAGGCGGTCGCAAAACGCCGGTTAAACCCAACCATGGCATAGCAATTGGTTGTGCGCTGCAGCTCTGCCAGTTCTTCGGCCTGCTCCACGGTATGGCACGGCGTTTTTTCCGCGAACACATGTTTGCCGGCGAGCAGGCATGCCTTGGCCGCTTCGTAATGAACTTGCGGATCGACGGAGCAGATTACGGCGTCCAGCTCTTCGTTCTCAAGCATATTGCGGTAATCCGTGTAGCTGTTGGCAATACGGTACTTCCCTTTGACCAGAGCGAGGCGCTCCAGGTTCGTATCGCATACCGCAGAAATGTCCGCCGGCAAGGACATGAGCCGCAGCAGCAAATTGTCGGCCATATGACCGCCTAATCCTACAAGCCCAAGCTTCACCGGGCTGTTGGCCATTTCATCCCCCCCTTATTTAATGCCCGAAGTGGCGATCCCCTCGACCAAATATTTTTGGAAAAACACGAAAATGCTGAACAGCGGAATCAACGACAGCATCGACATCGCAAACAGCTGGCCGTATTCCGACTTGCCTTCGCCTGATGAAATGAACAAGCTCAACCCGAGCGTCGCCGTAAAATCTTTCACTTGGCTGATATAGATGAGCGGACCGAAAAAGTCGTTCCATACATAGATGAACGTGAAGATCGTCGTCGTCACCAGCGCCGGAAGCGAGAGGGGCAATATGAGCCTCCAGTAAATCTGAAACTTCCCGCAGCCGTCCACCGTTGCAGCACTGTCCAGCTCCTTGGGCAAGTTGCGCATAAATTGCACCATCAAAAAAATGTAAAACGGATCGACGGCGAAAAATCGCGGAACGAGCAGCGGGTAATACGTATTGATCCAATCGAACTGTTTAAATAATATATATTGCGGAATGATGACAACATGATGCGGAAGCATGATCGTGACCATCATCACGGCGAACCAAAACTTCCTCAGCGGAAATTCCATCCGGGCAAAAGGATATGCCGCCAGCGAACAGCTGATCAGATTCCCGACGATGGATACCGTAACGATAAACAGGGAGTTCGCAAAGAACCTGCCGAAGGACGTGCCGGAGAAGCCGAGCCAGCCTTCCACGTAATTAGCCAACGTGACCTCGCTGGGCCATAGGCTGAGATCCTGGAAAATCAGCGTCTGCGGCTTAAACGAGCTGCTGAGCATCCAAAACACCGGGTACAGCATTCCAAGCGAGCATATGAGAATGACGCCGTGATATACGTAGCGGTTTATTGTGCCGGAAGCGTGAATAGCAATCCCTCCTATTCCATGTAATGCACCCAGCGGCGGGATGTCCAAAAGGCCAGCGCGGAGCATGACGCAATCAGCAGCAGCAAAATCCATGCCATCGCCGACGCCACGCCCATCTGATAATTCTGGAACCCTTGCTGGTACAAATACAGCGTATAAAACAATGTGGAATTGACAGGCCCGCCGTTCCCGCCGCTAATAATGTACGCGGGCGTGAACGCCTGAAACGAGCCGATCAGCTGCATGATCAAATTAAATAAAATAACCGGAGTCAGCAGCGGCAGCGTCACCAGGAAAAAGCTTTGCTTCCTCCCCGCCCCGTCGATCGCCGCCGCCTCGTACAATTCTTTCGGAATTTGCTTTAAGCCGGCCAAAAATATAACCATCGGCGAGCCGAACTGCCATACCTTCAAAATAATAATCGTGATCAACGCCGTTTTCGGATTGGCGATCCAGCTCGTGCCGGCCACCCCGAAAAAGCCTAAAGCCTGATTAATTAATCCGTCGCTGCCGAATATTTGCCGCCAGAGCAAGGAAACGGAAACGCTCCCGCCGATCAGGGAAGGAATATAATAAACTCCCCGGTACACATTTACAGCCCGGCTTATGCTGGAATTAAGCACGATGGCCAGTGTGAGCGCAAAAACAAGCTCGAACGGAACGCCGAATAACACATAGGTCAATGTAACTGTAAGGGATTGGAAAAATCGTTTATCCGTGAAAATGTCGTAGTAATTGTTCAGCCCGTCCCACACCGGCGGATTCAGCATATCGTAGGAGGTCAAGGACAAATAGAGCGAAGCCGCTATGGGAAACAAGCTGAACGCGAAAAGACCGATAAACCATGGCGCCAAAAAGGCATACGCGACCAAGTATTCTTTCAGCTTCATACCACTCCCCCTCGCTTATCTTTTTTTCAATCATTTTTTCAACGCTTTTTGCGCTTCCGTAAAGAAATCGTCCACTGCCTGGGCAACCGACTTTTGTTTAAAAGCGATCGCTTCATTGGCCGTACTGATCAGCTTGTTGACCGCGTTGCTTCCGGTCGGATAGGCCACTGTCGACGTTGCGTTCTTGCTCACCTGAATTTGGAAATCATTCACTTTCTTCATGGTCGGATCGATGAACGGCTCCAGCTCCTTCATAATTTTGGTCGAGCCGACAGGGCCGTACAGCTCGCCGAACAGTTTGGCCGCATCCAGATCGTTGACAAACAAATTGATAATTTGCGCCGTTTCCTTCGCCACCTTCGACTTGACGTAAATCGAGGAGTACACGCCGGCCAGCAGATCGAATTCGATGCCGCCCTTCGTTGTAGGAATACGGACGATGCCGAGCTCGTCCTTCATTACATCCTGGAACAGCTTCATCCGGTTGGAGGAGCTCATGGTCGACGCGACCTTGCCCGCCGCCAGAATGCCTTCCACTTCGTTTTTGCCCGCATATTCGGCCGTGACATCGGCCGGCGGGATTCCGCCCTTCTGGCGCAGGTTGTCCCAGATCGTCAGCCAATCGATCATATCTTTTTTGTCAAATCCGAGACTGCCGTCCTCCTTATACAAATCTTTGCTCCGCTGCTTCAAAAAAGATTGCAATAAATTGCTGACGCCGCCCAAATCCTCGCTGCCCCAAATGTCTTTTCCAAGCGCGTCGTGCAAAGCGATCATCGCTTTGGAATAATCTTCCCAGGTCCAGTTGAAATCGGGCTCGCTCACACCGGCTTTCTTGAACATAGCCTTGTTATAGTAGCTGGCCTTGATCGAATTTCCTTGCGAGACCGAATACAGCTTGTTGTTTACTTTGCCGCTGTCCACGATCGTAGGGTTGAAATCTTTAATATTAATGACGCCTTGATCGACAAACGGCTGAAGATCGAGCAGTTGGTTGCGCTTGGCAAAATCGTTAATGTTATCAAGGGTGAATACCATTAAATCCGGAGCGTTCCCGCCTGCCACCTGGGTGTTTAATTTGGTCCAATATTCGCCCGAAGACGCAAATTCGCGGATAATTTTAACATTCGGCAATTTTTTCTGAATCTCATCGAACGTATTGTTATATACCTTGGTTCGGTTCGCGTCCCCGTACCAGCTGACTCTCACTTCTTTAACAGCCGTCGATGTTTCGTTCGTTCCCTTGGCATCCTTCACCGTATCCGTATCCTTGGCCGACGGGCCGCTCCCCGAGCACCCTGCGGCGGCAAAGGCCAGCGAAGCCGATAGCGCCATGACCCAAACTTTTTTCATTTATGACCTAACCTCCGACAATTATTTTTTTAAAATTTTTTGCGCCTCGGCAAAAAAATCATCAACCGCTTGAGCTACCGTTTTCTGCTTGAAAGCGACCGCGTCGTTCTCCGTGCCGAGCAGCTTATTGACGGCGTTGCTTCCGGCCGGATATGAAACCGTGGGCAGCACGTTTTTGCTGACGGTTACCTGGTATTCATTAATTTTTTTCATCATCGGGTCGAGGGTCGGATCCAACTCCTTCATCACCTTGCTTGAGCCGACCGGGCCATACAAAAGACCGAACGCTTTGGCCGCTTCCGCATCGTTGGCAAATGCGTCAATGATTCGCGCCGTCTCTTTGGCGACCTTCGATTTGGTGTAAACCCCCATGTAGACCCCCGCCAGCAGATCGAACGGCGTCCCGCCCTTAACGCTCGGCACACGCACCATCCCCAACTCGTCCTTCATTACGGTTTGAAACAGCTTCAACCGGTTGGAGGCGCTCATGGATACGGCGACTTTGCCTGAGGCCAATATGCTTTCCACCTCATTCTTGCCCTTGTATTCCGCGGAAACGTCGGCCGGGGCAATCCCGCCCTGCTGTCTCATATTATCCCAAAGCGTAAACCATTCGATCATATCCGATTTTTCGAAGCCCAGGCTGCCGTCTTCTTTATACAGATCCTTGTTTTTTTGTTTCAAAAAGGTTTGGAATATATTGTTGGTGCCTGCCAAATCCTCGCTTCCCCACACATCTTTGCCCAATGTTTTATGGATGGCGATCATCGCCGCGGAGAAATCATCCCATGTCCAGTTCAAATCCGGCTCGTTGAGGCCGGCTTTTTTAAACATTTCCTTATTGTAATAAGTTCCCAGTATCGAATTTCCTTGCGAAACCGTATACAGCTTGCCGTCCACTTTACCGCTGTTCACAATCGCCGGATTGAAGTCGCCCAGATGAATGATTCCTTGATCGACGAACGGCTGCAGGTCGGCCAGCTGTCCGCGTTTGGCGAAATCGTACAAATTGTCCAGCGTGAACACCATCATATCGGGCGCGTTCCCTCCGGCCACCTGGGTGTTCAGCTTGGTCCAGTAATCACCTGCCGCCGCAAACTCCCTGACGAGCTTAATATCCGGCATTTTTTTCTGAATGATATCGAATGTATCGTTATACACTTTATTGCGGTTGGCGTCGCCATACCAGCTTACGCGAACCTCAACGGCCTTTGCGCTTTCTTTGGCGGTGCCGACGGCCGGCGCGGGCGATTCAACCGGCGGATGGGAAGTTGACGGAACTGACGTGCACCCTGTCGAAATCACGGCCAAGCCTGCTATGAACGAGATCATCCGTTTTTTCATGTGCTCCTCCTTTGACTCCAAATTATTCGATTGCACTCCAGAAGTCCGGTGAATAATGCCCGCTGCGCAGGCGGATCATAGTTCCGATCGCTGTTCTTTCATCGAGCTTTTAGTCAAGCCTGCTGACCCGGTAGTCCGCTTTTCCCAGCCATTCCGGTCTGATCCTTACTCCCCAACCGGGCCCATCGGGAATAGACACCTTGCCGTCCTTCACCTCCAGATCGGCGTCTTCAAACAAATCGACTGCCCATGGATCGTGTTCGATCGTATATTCCATGAAAGGACCTGCATTTCGAAGCGCTCCGAGCATATGCAAGGTGAATACGAGCGTCATCGTCTTGTTCGCATTGTGAGGCGTGCAGAGCATGCTTGCCTCCTCCGCCATCCCGGCTACGCGCATCGCCCGGCAAATTCCCCCGACATAGGAGATGTTAGGCTGGACAATATCGACCGCGCGCATATGGATCATCCGCTTCCAGTGGGCTATGCAAGTATCCTGCTCGCCTCCCGACACCGGTATGTCCAAAGCGGCGGCCACCTCCGCCGTCCATTCCAACTCGGGAAACGGACACGGCTCCTCGAAATGGCTGAAATGATGCTGCTCCAGCAGACGGCCTACCTCGATGGCCCGCTTGGGCGTAAATGCGCTGTTCCCGTCGGCGAACAGCGTCGTAAGCTCGCCGACGGCGCGGCGTACGGTTGGAATAAGCTCCTCGGTGCGCCCCGGCCACTGATCCTCATCGTTGCCGAACACTTTTCCGACGCGAATTTTAAATGCCCGAAAGCCGTGCTTGTCCTGAAGGCGCCTCATTCTTTCCGCTTCATCCTGCGGCGTAATATCTCTGCGCATGCTGGAGCCGTAAGCATCGATGGAAGTTCTGTATTGGCCGAGCAGCTGGCAGACGCTTTTTCCCTCCGCCTTGCCCCTCAAATCCCACAGCGCGGTATCCAGTCCTCCGATGGCGCGCGTCGTAAAAGCGCCGGGAAACTTGTATTCCTTCAGAAAGCAGCGTTCGACCAGACCGTGGATGTCGAGAGCGTCGCTTCCGAGCGCAATGGGAGCTATTTGCTGGTGCAGCGCCAAAGCGGAAATATTGGCATTCCAGGCGGATATTTGCCCGTATCCCTCATGTCCGTCATCGGTGCGAACCCTCACGAAGCTGACGTCTCTTGTGGCAAACGTTTCAATACTTTTAATTTTCATCGCCTTCTGCCTCCTTTCATTTTTCTTACTATACAACGCGCCAACACGCTTGAAACTATTCTGATGTATCCTTTACTAGCACAAATTCGGATAACTTTAGATTCCGCTGTTGCAGGTATGTCCATCGCTTCCTACAATGAACTTAAGAGGACGGTTCAGTAATCAACTTGCCGAAAGAAAGAAGGATGGATTCCTATGAAAATCGGACAAATACGATTAAAGCCCTTGCTATTTCTGCTGCTCATCCTGCTGTGCAGTTTTTTCCTACTGAGCGTCTCCGTGCTGAATTATCAGATCGTCTCGAAAATCATTGCCCGCGAGCTCGGGGGCGCCCAATTGGAGCTGCTGTATAATTACCAGTCCCGGATGATGGGCCTGATCGAGAACATTGAGAGCACCGCGTTGAATATTTCCACTCACGACAAGCTGAGAGACGCTTTGGAAAAAGATTACACCAACACCTATCAATATTTCACCATGCGCAAGGATTTGGAGGACTGGCTCAATGGCATTATGTTCAGCAACTCGAAAATTAGCAGCATTTATATATACAGCGACAAATTCAAGCCCCGTCCCAAGGTGGGCAACCATCTGCTGCCGCTTGACAGCATTCAATGGAGCTCGGAATTGTCCCGCCTGAACTCCGTAAATTCCATATGGATTCAATCCCGTCCTGAAACTGGTAAAAATGCCCAAAACCCGAAACGCATTCTGACCTATGTAACGCAAATTTACAGCCTGAGCGGTGCACCGATCGGCTATGTAGAGGTCAATCTGGATGCCGAACTGCTGCAAAATGTGATTCGATCCGATACGAACCAAAACCTGCCCAATCAAGCGTTTCTGCTGCTCGATACCGAAGGAAGGCTAATGTCGGACTTGAATCCGGGACAATCCGCTTATAAGCTGAACGATGCGGAGCGAACCCGTATCGTCGACTTGTCCCATCAATTGGATCAGGGCATCTACTCGATTACATTGGACAATAAGCCTTCGCTGTACATCAACTATCCGAATAAATATTCCAATTGGGGGCTCATCGAGATCACCCCTTTTGACAGCATGTTTCAAATTTTATCCGAGTTCCGGCATTATGCGATACTGATTGGAGCATCCGGACTCATTATTATCTTTTTGGTGGCATCCTTCCTGTCAGGACGTCTCATAGCTCCGATCCGGGATATTTTGGCCGGCTTCAAGAGCATTGAGGCGGAGATTTATTCTTCCGTTTTGAAGCAGCATGTCATTTTTGAATTTAACCAGCTGCATGTCAGCTTCGGCCGAATGGCCGACAGGCTCAAGCATAATATCGATAATCTGCACAAACAGCATGCGCTGATCCGGGAGGCCGAGCTGCGCGCCCTGCAAAACCAGATCAACCCGCATTTTTTGTACAACACGCTCGATATTATCAATTGCATGGCGGCGGAGAAAGGAATTACGGAAATCAGCCTTGTCGCCAATCGTCTCGCCAACCTGTTCCGCATCGGTTTAAATAAAGGCAATTCCTTCGTCACGCTCAGGGAGGAGCTGGAGCATTGCCTTGCTTATGTGGACATTCAGCAAATCCGGTTTCCCGACAAATTTAGCTATACGGAGACGGTGGAAGACGAATTAAAGCAATGCCTTGTCCCCAAAGTCATATTGCAGCCGTTTATTGAAAACGCAATCAAACACGGCTTTACGGGCCTGCCTGCCAGGCCAGACGCCCGCATCCGCATTTATACGAAACGGCAAGGCGTTTCCGCTTATCAGATTATCGTCGAAGATAACGGAAGAGGACTCCCGTCCTCCGATGAGACTGCAAACCCGAGACCAAACCCGTTGTCCAGCGGATACGGAGTCAAGAATGTAAACGAACGAATCCGGCTCTATTTCGGCCGGGAGTTCGGCATTGAAATGCGCAGCGGTCCTGTCCGTGGGACGCAAGTGAGGATTACTTTGCCTGTAATTCAAGCAAATGACGAGAGGGGCACTATGTATGAAAGCATTATTAGTTGACGACGAAAGATTCAGCATCAATGCTCTGAAGAAAATGATTCCCTGGACCGAGATGGGCGTCGATTCGCTGATTACGGCCGAAGACGGCATTGACGGCTGGCGCCAATACAAGCTGCACGATCCGGATCTTATTTTGACGGACATCAGTATGCCGAACTTGAACGGACTCGAGCTGGTCAAAAGAATTCGAACCGTCGACTCCCAAGTGCCTGTCATCATCTTAAGCGGTTACGACGATTTTGACTACGCCAAGGAAGCCGTGCATCTGAAAGTATCTCATTATTTTTTAAAGCCGATCGTTCATACCGAAATCATCCCCATCATCCGGCAATTGCTGGATGAAGCAGGGACGGTTCGGACGCAGCAGCAGTATTTTCTGGACATGCAAAAGCAGCTGAAGGAAGCGCTTCCGGTTTTAAGGGAGCAGCTGCTGTTTGATATCGTCAACGGAAAAGTAAAGGAAGGCGAAGAGCTGCGGAGGAAGCTGGATTTCTTCGCCATGGACGCCAAAATCACGCAGGGCGGCTTGATCATGAGCCTGGAGCTTTACCGTCTGAACAATGAGAAAACGTTCTCCGAAAATGATTGGTATTTATATAAGTATGCGGTATCCAACATCGCTCAGGAAGTGATCGATCAATTCGGAGGCGGCGGCTATATAGTCAGATATGAAGACGACCGGCTGCCCTTGATCATTTTCGGAAACAATGCGGAGGAGGTTCGTGCAAGGGCCGGGACGATCGCTTCGAAAATTATAGAACATACGGCGAAGTGGCTGGAAATCCCTTCCAACATAGGGATCGGGCGCTATATCGGCGGATTTAACCGGTATGTGCAATCCCATAAAGACTCCAAGAACGCGCTGCAGAACAGCGCGATGAACGGGTTCGAGAACATCTCGCATTTCGAGGAATATGATATGCTCCGGACGGGATTCGAATCGTTCAGCGCTGAGGAAACCGATATGATTGTACATGCGATTTTAAAAAGCGATAAAACGGAGCTGCTTGCTTTCTGGAGCTCGATCGAGAAGCGTCTCGCCAATTCACCGGAGCATCTGCTCGCTTATATTACGATGGTTTGTTCGGGGTTTTTGATCGGCGTGATCATGAAAATCGTAGAGGAAACCGAGCGGGCCACCGAGCTTCAGGCGGCGATTCAATTGCAGGATCTGTACAGTATACCGTCTACGGAAACGCTCGTTTCCCGCATGAAAGAAAAGCTGCTGCTGCTGTGCGAATGCCTGCAATCCGGTCATTGCGAGCATAAATATGTCGAGATGATTAAACAATATATCGAGACTCATTATCAAACCGAATTGTCCGTTCACGATATTGCCAGACATCTTCACCTGTCGCGCACCTACATCAGCAAGCTGTTCAAAAGAGAAACGGGCGACAGCATAACCGGATACATCATTAAGTCCCGCATCCGTATGGCCAAAAAAATGATGGAGCAGGAACCGGATTTATTGATTTATGAAATCAGCTCCAAGGTCGGCTACGCCGATCAAAATTATTTTTGCCGCGTATTTAAAAGCGTCGCGGGTCTGACACCGTCCGAATATATGGTCAAAGCAAAGCGGAAGCAGCGGGTACCTGTTGCCGCGTTAACCGGGGAAAAGGGCTCCGTCTAGCGGATAAAACAGTCTGAAGGCCCCAAGCTCGCTTAGGGCCTTCTCCGTATACATTTTGGGGCGGATGCTACAACAATCTATGTGAGAGATTGATGCAATATCGCGGTATAGAAATGGCGCTAAATAAATTGGTAAAAATTGTAAATAATAAATACTATCAACGATTCAGCAAACGCACGGCCTGTCACAGACGGATTTCTTGATACATGAAAATCCGTCTGCGAACTCTGGCCTGCCCGTTGACGTTTACTTTCTGTTGAAAATCCTGTACATGATGACTGCCGTCTCCGCTCTCGTTGCATTTCCAAGCGGATAGAGCCCTATTCCGTCACCTTCAAATCACAGCCGGTCCTCTGCGCCTTATATTTAACAATGCATTCCATCCAGCGCATTCAGAAATGCGACAGCCGCAGGCGGAAGTGGATCGCCCGCACGAACGCATCGGGAAATCGGATTTGCTACCGGCGGGACGTTGGTTTCAAGTCTAGCCAACAAGCCGGCATCCACATAAGTCTGCACCTCCATTCTGGACGCAATAGTAATGCCGAGTCCTTCAACCGCGGCACGAATCGTTTCCTGCGGACCGTCCAGTTGCACGGCCGGCTGCGGCGGCGTGACGCCTGCCGTTCGGTACAATGAAAATAACGCCTCCCGCGTAAAGCTTCCCGGCTCGCGCAAAATGAACGGTTCCTTGGCAAGCTCGCCAAGTGAATGAACGCCAGCCGCCAAGCGGTGATCCGGAGGAGCGACGAACCACAGCTCATCCTCATAGCACGGCAAGGAGATGATAGAGGGCGGAAGACTGTGCTGCCCTCCGATCCACGCAATATCCGCTTCATAATGAAGCAGCTTGGTCAATACGGCTTGCGCATTGCCGGACGCTACCGCCACTTTCACCTCCGGTGAGGAATGACGAAAGGAGCCTATCCACGCAGGCAGCATGAAATTGGCCGGCAAATAGGTCGCCGCCAATTTCAAATCCCCTCTTTCGCCGCGCCGGTACGCTTCACACTGGGCGTCGATATCGGCTTCAAGCAAGAATAGCCGGTCGGCTTGGGCAAAGAGCCAGCTGCCGGCCTCGGTCATAACAATGCCGCGTCCATGGGGACGCGTTAATGCGAAGCCGAGCTCCTTCTCCAGCTTGCGAAGCTGGATCGTAACCGCAGGCTGGCTAATATTCAGCCGTTCCGCCGCTCCCGATACAGTTCCCGTTACAGCAATCTCGCGAAATAACCGAAGAGCATGTAAATTCAACGGATCCTCACCTCACAATTATATAATTATAATTTATGATTAGTTAAATAACATATATTATATTTATTCGTTCAATTCCTTTATTGTAGAGTAGAACACATGATACGTAAAGGAGTTGTTCACATGGCGAACGAGGCAAATGGGGTTCAAATTTACTGTACCGATTGCGGAACGGTCATGCAGGGATGGAAGGAAACGATATGCCGTTGCGGCGGCACATGGGATGTTCGCCGACCGATCGCGTCAATGGACGGCGAGCGATTGCGCCGGCTGTTTGACGAACGTCTCGGGCAGCGCAGCGGTGTTTATGCAAGCGGAGTATGGCGATATCGCGAGCTCATCGCGCCGGAATTGCCGGAAGAGGCTCTCGTTTATCGAGGCGAAGGCAACACGGGTCTTTACGATTCGACTGCCGCCGCCCAATATGCGGGGGTAAGACGGATATGGCTGAAGGCGCAGAGCGAAAATCCGAGCGGCTCGTTCAAAGATAACGGCATGGTCGCCGCCGTTTCCCACGGGCGATCGCTTGGCAACAAATGGTTTGCCTGTTCTTCGACGGGGAATACATCCGCATCGCTGGCGATGTATGCGGCCTGGTGCGGTTTGCAATCGCTCGTGCTCGCCCCGGCCAAAGGCATTTCCCCTGCGAAGATCAGCCAGACGTCGGCTTACGGAGCACGAATACTGGCTTTCGACGGTACGTACGACGATGGCATTCGTTTTCTCCGGCAAAGCGCCGAAAAGCTTGGCCTCTATGTATGCAATTCGTTGAATCCTTATCGAATCGAAGGCCAGAAAAGCATCGTGTATGAGCTGGCACAGCAGCTGGACTGGTCGCTGCCCGATTGGATCGCCATCCCTGGCGGAGCGCTTAGTCATGTTTCGGCGCTGGGCAAAGGATTGGAGGAATTGTTTGCTCTTGGGCTAATAGGCAGGCTGCCGCGGATTGCGCTTATTCAGGCGGAAGGAGCAAGCCCGTTTCATCGCATGGTGCAAAGCGGAGCCGCTTCGCTCACGCCCGAACCGAAGCCGAATACGCGCGCCAGCGCGTTAAATATCGGAAATCCGCCGAGCTGGCGCAAAGCGCTGAAAGCTCTGCAGATGACGAACGGAGTGACGGCAGCGGTCAGCGACGAACAAATTATGGCGGCCAAACGCATCATCGACAGGTCCGGCATCGGCTGCGAACCGGCTTCAGCCGCAACTTTGGCGGGTGTCTTGAAGTTGCGGACGGAAGGAATCATCGATGGCGATGAGACAGCAGCCTGCATCCTAACGGGGAATTTGCTGAAAGATATCGATGCGCTTCACGAGCTGTACGAAAATGCCGGTGACGCGTCGGGGGGAACCCTGAACGTAGAGCGGGTGGCGGAGTTATGTTCAGTTCAAGCGTCTCCGTGAAGCATCGGTTAAGTTAAGGGAAAGCCCGACTAATCATTGTCTGGTAATTCAAAAAAAGCTGACGCTTGATTTTGTCAGGCGTCAGCTTGCGAATTATTATTGATTAAGTGAAAATTTTTTATAATTTTGCGCGAATTTATCCAGCAGCTCTTTGGCCGCCTGTTCGTAAGCCTCCGCATGTACCCAAGTATTTCGAGGCTGCAGCAATTCGCGGGGAACCTCTTCTATGAAATCGGGGCATAATAAATTGAAGATCGGATCGGCAGTAAATCCCGCTTTCTCGATGCTTCCATCCAAAGCCGCACTAACCATCTTGCGGGTATACGATAAATTCATTCTTGTCCCTACTCCGTACGGCCCTCCGGTCCAACCGGTATTGACCAAATACACCTTAACTTGATGCTCTTCAATTTTTCTCCCCAGCATGTCCGCGTACACTTTCGGATGCAACGGTAAAAACGGCGCCCCGAAGCAAGCGGAAAATGTCGCTTCAGGCTGGGTAACTCCCCGCTCCGTACCGGCCAGCTTGGACGTATACCCGGACAAGAAGTGGAACATCGCCTGTTCCTTGGTCAATTTCGAAATCGGGGGCAGCACCCCGAACGCATCCGCCGTTAAAAAGATGATCACGCCAGGTTGACCGGCTATGCCGGGAATGACGGCATTGGAGATTCGATCGATCGGATAGGCGGCACGGGTATTTTCGGTCAGGCTTGTATTCTTGTAATCGGCAATGCCCGTAATCGGATCAAGTACTACGTTCTCCAGCACCGTTCCTTGTCCGATGGCCCCCCATATTTGCGGCTCCTTCTCTTCCGAGAGACTTGCGCATTTGGCATAGCAGCCGCCTTCAAAATTATAAACGCCATGATCCGACCACCCGTGCTCATCGTCCCCGATCAATCTGCGTTTCGGGTCAGCGGATAAGGTTGTTTTGCCGGTTCCCGAAAGTCCGAAGAACAGCGCGACATCCCCGGCCTCCCCTACATTAGCCGAACAATGCATCGGCAATATCCCCTTCGACGGAAGCAAATAATTGAGCACGCTGAAGATGGACTTCTTCATTTCGCCCGCATATTCCGTTCCCCCGATCAGCACCAGCCTTTGTTCGAAAGAAACGCATATGAAGGTTTCTGAGAATGTGCCGTCTTTTTCAGGGTCTGCCTGTAATCCCGGCAAGGAAATCACGGTAAATTCCGCGCGATGATTCCGCAATTCATCGTCAGTTGGACGAATAAATAATTGACGGGCGAACAAGTTATGCCAGGCGTATTCATTGATGACCCGAATAGGCAGTCTTTCATTGGGATCAGCCCCCGCGAATCCGTCGAAAACGAATAACTCCTTGTCTTCCATATAAGCCAGCGCCTTCTGGTACAGACGATTGAAATCCGCGCAAGTCATCGGCTGATTCACTTTCCCCCAATCGACCGATGCGGAAACGGCAGCCTCTTCAACAATATACTTATCTTTGGGGGAACGTCCGGTAAAGTTACCTGTGAATGCCCGCAGCGCTCCGGTCGAAGCCAGCGCGCCTTCCTGACGATCCAATGCATGTTGAATCAACTGTTCTACGGACAAATTATGATGCAAGGCGCTTGTTTTAGACGAAATCAAATCGGTTAGCATGTTATTGGTTCCTTTCATAGGAAATTAACATTCTTGTTTTTCCTTTATTTCTTTTCGAAGCTCCAGACACTCCGGCTGCCTGCAATCCGAATAATAAGTAATCAGTCTTTCCGAATCAAAGGTCGCAATCGTCGATTGGCAATGTTTGCAAACGATAATCCCCAAGTCTAAACACTTTGTTGTGTCATCCATACTTGATTCATCTCCTTTGTCATCAATCCGACTAATTCAACTACACGACTCGCATAAGCCCATTCGTTGTCATACCAGGCAAGCACTTTAATTTGGTTATCCATAACCATAACGGATGTACCGTCAATAACCGCCGACTTGGAGCAGCCGATATAATCCGATGAAACGAGTAGCTCCTCCGAATAACCCAGGTAAGCCGACAGTCGGCCTTGGGCTGCCTGCTTAAACGCTTCTTTGACCTGCTCTAAAGCGGCTGATTTCGCTACCTTCACCGTTAGATCGATAAGAGATACATCTTGTGTCGGTACTCTGAGGGAAATGCCTTGAATATGGTTTGCCAAATGTGGAAGCACGTCAACAAGCGCTTTGCCAACACCTGTTGTTGTAGGGACGATAGAATCCATGCAAGAACGGGCTCTTCGCAAATCTTGATGCGGATTATCCAGATGGTTCTGATCCGAGGTAACCGAATGCACCGTCGTCATCCAGCCCGACTGAACCCGGAAAGCTTGATCGAGGACATAAAGTATCGGGGCGAGACAGTTCGTTGTGCATGAAGCAGCGGATACAAGACGATGCTTGTGCGAATCAAATTGATGGTCGTTCACACCTGCAACAATCGTCAAATCCATCCGCTTGCCCGGGGCAGTAATCAGGACATGGGAAGCGCCTCCCGTGAAATGCTTGCTTGCGCCATCCCGATCGTTAAACTGGCCGGTAGCATCAACGACAAACCGTACCCCGAAAGCGGACCAAGCGATACGGGCCGGTTCCCTTTCGTACGTAATTTGAATGACTTGCCCGTTAATTTCAAGGTTTCCGTCTCGGACCTGAATGTCGGCGTCCCATCTGCCATGTACCGTGTCGTATTTCAAGAGGTGTGCAATCGTTTCTACAGGATAAATGCTATTAATCACCTTTAATTCGTAATCCGATTGCTGCTTGGAATAAATAATCCGGATCAACAGCCTGCCAATTCTCCCCATCCCGCTAATTCCAACACCAATCCCCAATACTGCTTCCTCCCTTTACTTCTATATAATACGTCATAATAATGAATTTAGTGTACTATATTTATGGAACCATGCATAATTAAAAATTTTTATAACGGTAAAACAAAATATATATCGCATTTATTGTAATTATGACGTACTATTTGATTTGCTTAATTGTACCGAGTTATATAAATAGATTGAGATAAACGCGCTTACGTCTCGCCGGCAAAGGGCAGAACAAAGTCCCCCAAAAGTGACGTGAAGCTCTGAAGCCAATTCCGATTACTTTTGGGGGAGCCCCCGGTTTCCACAGAAATTTGCTGCGCATAATTTCCTAAACAAATAAAAAACGCCTTGCGGCGTCCTTGGTGTAGGATATACGTTTAAGCGTTGAGAGGGATGGATGTGTGGTGACAGCACTCGATTCCACTCCTCGGTTTCACCGTACGAGCAGGTTGTGCAAAATCGACCTCCACGTATATTTTTCCTTGCTTCTTCACATTTTGCATGTCAAAATAACAAGCCGCTTATTCCACTTGACCGCCGGGATAGAGCGTGGAGCTGTAAAGCCGTTTAATTTGCTTTAAAGGTTTGCCGGAAACCGGTCTGGACAGGTCGGTTTCCTTGCTGGCGAAAATCGAAGCCGCCTCATGATCATAGATGATCACCTGTTCTCTCCCCTCTCCAAGCAGATCGGCATGAGCCACATAACCGTCGACCGGGAAGCTGACGACAGCGTTCATATGCCCGTCGTACAGCGTAGGATTGATCCCGCCGCCTCTCCGGTAAGCCAATATATAATCGAGCGGACCGTCGTCCCAATGGCTGATCGTTTCGACGATCGTCAACCAGCCGCTTGTCGTCCGCTTCTCTTTCCATAATTCCCGGCCGTCCGCATCCAGAAGGAACATGGCATCCAGGCCCTTCTGCCGCTTGCCCGTATCCTCCCGTACGAGCCGGTCCAGCCCTGCGACCTGCAGCCCCGGCAGGTCATCGCGGAATTTGCCGAGCGCCACATGCTGCGATTCCACCGACCCTTCGTACCTCCACAGCTCCTTGCCGCGCCGATCGTACATCACCGTCACGCTTCCCCCGATGACGAGCTCCGGTTCGCCGTCTCCGTTCACGTCGCCGGTCCAGATGCAGTCGGCGTGGTCTTCCAGATCATGACAGGACCACAGCAGCTTGCCTTGATGGTCCAGCATATCGTATCCGGCCATCACTTCGTCCCGGCCGTCGCCGTTCCAATCGTATGCCCACGGGTAGTGCCCCGTGTTCCCTTGATGCGTCCACAGCAGCTGAAACTGCCGGTCGAATGCCCACATCCGCGAGTAACGGTCTTTCAAAATGAGATCGCCCGGACGCCCGCGGCCGGACAAATCGGCAATGATTATGCAGTCGTGAGCCTGCGGATCGAGCAGCGCCTGCGTCTGCTTGATCATTCCTGTTGCGCCATCCACAATGACAAGCCTGTCATCCATGACGCAAAGGACCTCAAGCCGTCCGTCACCGTCCCAGTCATACACTTGCGCCGGGTAATCCGCGCCCGGTCCTCCAGCCTCAGCACTAGGCTTGCCTGTCTGCCAAAGCAGATTGCCAAGAAGATCGTACGCCGTCAAACATTGCACTTGATGCGGAATATGACGGACATCTTTCCGGTCGCCCGGCTGCACCATCACGATTTCCATTCGTCCGTCGCCGTCCAGATCGCCAAGCAGCAGCTTGCACCGGGGACCGGCGCTCCGGATATCTACCTTGCCCAATAACAAGCAGCATTCCGGTTGTGTCGTTGAGCTCATACAAGATCCTCCTGACTTTCCATTTATGATCCAAACTGTTATTGATCGTAACCAACCGAACCTTGAACCGCAACCGCATTATTTTGTTCCGCACACTGCCGTCGTTACAAAATAATACTACAGCTTGAAACGAACGGAGCAAAAAAGTGCGGTTGTAGGAAACCGCTGCATTTTATATATTGATGACTATACATGATTTACGACTTACGAGGAGTGTGATGCTATGGAAGCGGAAAGACGAAACGGGCCGCAGACAGCCGCCGTCAAAGAAGCGCGGCTGTCTGCGGCCCGAAACGGATATTTTCCCCGGCTTTGGACGGATGTCAGGCGCGATAAATATTTATTCATTTTGGCGCTGCCGGGTATTGTCTATTTTTTACTGTTCAAATACGTCCCGATGTGGGGCATTTTGATGGCGTTTCAAAACTATTCCCCATATACCGGCATTTGGGACAGCCAGTGGGTAGGCCTGGAGCATTTTCGCCACTTCTTTACGATACCGGATTTCGCTCTGCTGTTCCGCAACACCATGGGCATCAGCCTGCTCAATTTGCTGTTCTTTTTCCCGCTGCCGATCGTTCTTTCCTTGCTGCTGAACGAAATGCGCAGCCAGCTCTATAAACGATTTGTCCAATCGATCGTGTACATGCCGCATTTTTTGTCCTGGGTCATAATTGCGGGCTTGACGTTTCTGCTTTTCGCCAAGGGCGAAGGCTTGTTCAACAAAATGCTTGCCGCCGCCGGTTTCGCCCGCATCGATGTGCTGACCAATCCCGACGCGTTCTGGATCATGCTTACGCTGCAGTCGATTTGGAAGGAAGCCGGATGGGGGACCGTCATTTTCCTCGCTGCGATTGCCGGGATCGATCCCGGGCTGTACGAAGCGGCGAAGATCGATGGAGCAAGCCGGCTCCGTCAAATGTGGCATATTACGCTGCCTGCCATGCGTACGGTTATTATTATTTTGCTCATCCTGCGATTGGGCCACATTATGGATGTCGGGTTCGAGCAGGTGTTCCTCATGTACAACGGGGCCGTATCCCAGGTTGCGGAAGTGTTCGATACGTATGTATACCGCGTCGGAATTCAGCAGGCGCAGTTCAGCTACAGCACGGCGGCCGGCTTGTTCAAGGCCGTGGTAGGGCTGGCGTTGGTCGTGCTGGCCAATAAGCTGGCCAAAAAATTCGGCGAAGAAGGCGTCTATTAAGGGGGCGAAAATTTAATGAAGCATTCGATCAGCGACCGGTTGTTTTCAATTATAATTGCCGCCGTTCTTGCCCTGATTGCCATTGTGACGTTTTTCCCGTTTTATTACGTGCTGGTCGTTTCCTTCACCGAGCCGTCGGAATATTTGAGCAAGCCGTTTATTTTGTTTCCCCGGCAATGGTCGTTCCAGTCGTACGAATACTTGTTGACGACGAAATCATTCGTTCGAGCGCTCAGCAACAGCGCGTTTCTCGCTACGGTAGGAACGGCTTGCAGTCTGGTCGTCACGGCCGCGCTGGCTTATCCTTTATCGCGCAGAAGAATGCGGGGCCGGAGAAAAATCATGATGATGATTTTATTCACCATATTATTCGGTCCCGGGATGATCCCTTCCTACATGCTGGTTCGCGATATCGGGCTGATCAACAGCATCTGGTCGTTGATTATTCCTGCGCTCGCCAGCGGATGGAACGTCATTTTAATGAGAGGATTTTTTGACAGCATCCCGACCGAGCTTGAAGAATCGGCTGCGATGGACGGCTGCAACGATTTGTCCATCTGGTTTCGCATTATTATTCCCCTCTCCTTGCCTTCGCTGGCCGCTTTCGGGTTATTTTACGCGGTGGGCTACTGGAATCAGTTTTTTTCCGCGATTTTATATTTGAACCAGCCGGAAAAATGGCCGATCCAGGTATTCCTGCAAAATATGCTGATTACGGCTACCAACAGCGAGCTGAATTCGGACGTATATGCCCAGCCCCCTCCTTCGGAGACGCTGAAAATGGCCGCCGTCATCATCGCGACCGTGCCGATTCTTGCCGTTTATCCGTTTCTGCAGAAGCATTTTGCCAAGGGGGCCATGGTCGGCTCCGTGAAAGGATAAACAAAGCCGGATTCGTTTTATCCGATTACGACTTTATCGGGTTAAGACCTCCACCTCTAAGGCGGGCCTTGAATCAGGTGGGGGAGAGTCCCCATCTGATTCCCCGATGTTCAGCAAAGCTGAACGAGTTCACTGCAGCAGCTTGCGGCGCGTATTGGACGCGCCTTTATTTTTTGGAAGCGGAGGTAGGGTTTCCGACCTTCTGTATAGAATTGCTAAGAAAAACAACTGCAGGATGATGAGGTGATCGGCTTGATCTTGGAGTCTTGGTTAACGTACAAAAAGAGTGATCCCACATTAAAAAGAGTGTTTTACCGGAAAATATGGAGTATCATCCTGCTTATTACGAGCATACAGGGACTATTTATCGGCCTGGCCATCTATTGGGTGGCCAAGGAAAACATCGGCAATGAGCTGCTGAGGCTGCACCGCAACCAAATCGTGCAGCGTGCGGAAAACATAGACGATCAATTTGCATATCTGGAAATGATGTTCGCTCACTGGGCATTCGATCCGAAATTCGACGATAAGCTGAAAAACCTCGATTTCCGCTATAAATACGAGCAAATTCTCGATCTTTACCGCACGCTGCTCGTGATGGAAGGCAACCATCCGCTCATCCAAGGGGTCGAGCTGTATTTGAACACGCCCCGGCCGTTTATTATCAACAAAAATATTTACGTTTATTTGGAGGATCAATCGGACATCAGCCGCTACCAGCATTTATTGCAGCAAAAAAAGCCGATGTTTTGGACGGAAGGCTTCCGCCACAAAACGCTGCAGGACGATGAAACCGCTATCACGGTTGTCAATCATATACCCGGCGGCAGTTCGGAGCCTATAGGTTTTATTACGGCCTCCCTGAATAAAGAACGGATGGTGAAGCTGCTGAAAACATTGACCCCGTACAATGAAGGGTCCACGTTTCTTATGCCCCGGGACGGCAGCTGGATCATATCCGGCAATGAAGAAAAAAACGATGACCTGGTCGACGCGCTGCGCGCAAAACTGGCTCAAAATGAAAACCAGCCGGACGCTTTTCTGTTTAATTACAACAACGTCGCCTATTCGGTTTCCTACGGGCAGTTCAGCAGGCTCGGAACGACGTGGATCTACGTATCCGCCGCTCCGCTTACGGCCGTCACGAAGCCGGTTATTTTTATATCGCAAATCTTTTTGGTGGTCAGCTTCGGCGGATTAATGCTGGCGCTGGTTTTATCCTGGCTTGCTTCGCACCGGCTGTACTCGCCGATCGACCGGTTGGTCCGCTTGCTGAAGAGAGAACGCGGAGGCGATCAACGGTCCGATAATAAAGACGAGTTCGAGTGGATCGAAGGCCAGTGGACCCGTATGGCACAGGAAAGCAGGTCGCTGCGGAACCGGCTGGAGGATCATCTGCCGATTGTGCGCGAAAGCTTTATTCACCAATTCGTGCAAGGCTATCAGTTTGCGTTGAACGAGGAAGAGATCGCGGAGCGTCTCAGCCAATACGGATGGGACCTGTCCGGCAGGCTTTTTGTCATCCTGATCGTTCAGCTCTCCGGATTATCCAACTTGAACGGCCGTTTCTCGCCCGGGGATGAAGGATTACTTACGTTTGCCGCTGCCAATATCGCCAAAGAATTGGCGGAACAAAACTTCGAACAGTTTCACGTGCTTAATTTTCACGATTTATCGATAGCGCTGCTGGTCGCCGTTCCCTCGGAAATGCCGGTAAAAGAAACGAGAAAACATTTGCGCGGATTTGCGGAACAATTAATGGAAATGATTCATCGTATACTGAAAATGCGAATTTCGCTCTCGATCAGCAAAATGACGCAGCACATCAAGCAGATTCCTTTTCTGTTAGAGGAGTCCAGACAGGCGTTAAGCTACCGGAATTTGTCCGACGAGAACCAGGTGATCGATCAGGAGGAATTGAACATTTCCGACCCGTCCAATGCGTTTTATTATCCGTTGGCGCTGGAAAAAGAAATTATACGCTGCATTCAACGCGGCTCCGAAGATGATGCGGTGAAGCTGATCGGGCGGTTTCTGCAGGAGCTGTCCGACAAATGTCTGCACGAGGTTACGGTTCAGCATGCCATGCTGCAGCTGCTCGGCGGTATCCTTCATACCTTGATGCAATCGGGGGTCAACACGATGAAAATATACGAGGGCGCCAATCTGTTCGAACAGCTCGTCTCCCATAAAGAAAAAGCGGATTTGCTGCGGTGGTTCCAAAATCAGGTGATCGAGCCGATCATCCGGGAGCTGATCAGCAAGCAGGATTATCACTTGAAGCAAATGGTGGATAAGACGGTCGTCATGTTGAAAGAACGCTATATGATGACCGATCTTTCACTTGAATATTGCGCCGATCAATTCGGAACGAGCCCCTACACGCTAAGCAGAGTGTTCAAACAAATTACAGGTACGAACTTCATCGACTATTTATCCAATCTGCGTATCGAACGGGCGAAAGATTTGCTGCTCGGCAGCGATATGAAAATAACGGATATCGCCGACCGTGTCGGTTACCAGAACAATTATTTCACACGCGTATTTAAAAAATACGAAGGCATCACGCCAGGCCAATTCCGCGAACGGTACCGGTCGGGTTAAATATATGCGAAAGGCGCCAACCCTTAAGCTATACGAAGCTTACGGCCGGCGCCTTCTTTCTGTCTATTTGCCTGCTGCCGTACGCTGCTTATAAGCCGCGTTGATTTCCTGAATCATTTTGGCGACGTTCGGATCGGCCTTCAGCTTGGCAGCATAATCGTCCCAGGCGGAAAGCGGCTCGACGCCGATGACGATTTTCGTTTTTAAATCCTGATTTTTTTTCATCAGCTCCGCGTTGATTTTTTGCTGCGTTTCCGAGTACAATCCGAGCGCATAGTTCGGCACGGTCGTTTTCCGCCGCTCTTCCTGCGCCTTGGCGAACCTGTCGCCCATGTCCCCGAAAATCTCTTTCGGGAAAGAAACCTTAAAGTACTCCGGATCGGGGGGGCCGCCGATGAAAATTTGCTGATAATCGCCAATCGCATCGCGGTTTTTGGCTTCGACGTTGATCACTTTTTCACCGTTTTTCACATTGTAATGAACGCCTTCCAAACCGTATTTAATCAATTCATATACGTCCTTGTTCATCCCGGCATCCATGACTTTCAAAATCCGCTTCATTTTCGCTTCCGGCACCTTCTTCGGAATCGCATAAATACCGGCAAAGCCGCTTCCTTTCGGATTGTAGCCGTTCACATCGACCAGTTCGGTCACATTCGCCTTAGGGTCGATTTTCCGCTGTTCGTTCACATAATTGGCCATCGTGCCGTCTTTCTCCGACACAACGCCGGCTTTCCCCACTTTGAACAAATCGCGCGCCTGGCTGACCTTCAGAGCGGCCAAATCTTCAGGCAGCAGCTTTTCCTTGTACAGCTTGGCCATATATTCCAACGCTTGCCTTTGCTCGGGCATTAAAGGGACATATGCCAGTGTTCCGTCCTGCTGCAGCTTCCAATCCCCGGTCGCGCCTGTAAAGATCGCTTCGAAGGGGCTCATTCCTCCCATGCTGTCAACGTTAAAATATCCTCCGTATCCGATCGTATCGTTTTTGCCGTTTTTGTCAGGATCGTTTTCCGTGAACGCTTTCATAACCTGGTACAGCTCATCGGATGTTTTGGGCACCTTTAACCCCAGATTATCCAGCCAGTCCTGGCGCAGAATGAGGAAGGTTTCGCCGTCGACCGAGCGCGGGCGCGGCACGCCGTAATTTTTGCCGTCCTGCATTTTGGTTGAATCCCAAGCAACTTTATCGATGTACTGGGATAAATTCGGGTAATCTTTGATATACGGGCTGACATCCCAAAATGCGCCCTGCGCCGTCATGGTGCGGAACACTTGGGTGAAAGGGTCGCTGATATAAACCATATCCGGCATATCCCCCGACGCTAACGTCACATTCAGCTTATCGTTATAATTGTTCGATGAAACCCATTGAATTTTCAGATTGGAATTCGTCAACTGCTCCAATTTCTTTTCAAATTCCGTATTATCCGCTGCCGGAGTCTGGGCGAAGAAGTTCGTCATAACCGTGATGTCAACCGGCCCTTCCTGATTCGCAGTCTGTCCTGCCTGATTCCCCTTGGCATCGCCCGGGTTTGAGCTTGGGCCGGAACCTGAACCCGAACTGCATGCGCTCGCAAGCAATGAAACAACTGTCGTCATGCAGACAAAAGTAAAAGCGGCTTTGTTCATACTCGATCCTCCCTCTGATTTGCCGATATAAAACGACGATGATTACATAAAACGATTTGCTGATAACAGGCAAAGCGCCTTCTGTTTTCAGGTTAGCCGAGCCGAACGTTTCCTGCAACCGCACTTTTTTGTGAACGTACGAAACCGCAGCGATTACAAATAATGGATATCCGCGCAAAAAAATGATACGTGCCCATCGGCCCAGCAAACAGGGGCTTGAAGCCTTATTGAGCCGGGAGCTCGGGCAGTGCGCCGGCCTGCTCGGGGATATCCAGCATATACAGGTTGCCATAGCCGTTCTTATCCGTCGTAAACAGCAGCCTGCTCCCGTCCGGACTAAAGCGTGGATGCGCATGAACGTTTTGCACATGGAAGCTGCAGCGATGCTCGCATAATATTTTGGGCCGGGTAAAGCCGCCGTCCCTCTCCTTTTTCCAATACACCATAACGGTAAGCGGCGACCGTCCGTCCGCGACGACCCGGGAGAAATCGTTGGAATGGGCATGCCAATTGCGGAACGCGAACTCCACCTCCTCCAGACCGGTGTTATCGGGCTTGATACGGCCGATGAATCCGGTGCCGTCCGCCCGGAAGCCGTGGTAGCCTATCGACTCCCCGTCCTGCATCCAATATTCATGACCGACCATTTCACGCTCTTCTTTGCGCTCGCGGATTTTCCATGCTTTTCCCGAAGCAAGATCATATCCCCAAATCCGGTGATCGACCAGCTGCCAGGGACCTTCATGACAAAAGGTAATAAGCCCCGGGTTCGTCGGAGAAGTATTGATGTGTCCGATCCAATTATAGTCCTGAAACAGGATTTCCGCTTGGGCTTGGCTGCCTTGCGCGGGTATGCGGATAATTCGGCAATCCGGCTTCGCCTCCATAATTTCTCTGTGGCCGACATAGCCGTTGCCGAGATCGATGCGGATCGATTGCGACAAATCTTCCGACAGCACCGTAATCACATGGCTGCCGTCCGAGGTACAGCTTAATTGTCCCAAATGATAGCCTGGCGGGGCTTCATACAGCATCGTTTCTTCCAAGGTCGCCAAGTCCAGCTTGATTACCCGGTCGCTGCAGCGGTAAAAAGCTTCGGTGCCCTGCGGATTCAGGCACACGCTGATGCCGTTTCTTCCGGATAAATCCGTCAGCTGCCTGATTTCTCCCGATTGAACATGAACGCCGTACAAGTTGGTCGCATTTGTTCCGGTCGGATATGAATAAAATGCGCTGCCCCCCGTCGTACCAGCCGTTTTCGGTAAAGTATACATGATAGCTGTGCGCCGTATAATCCGTCAGCTGCGTGATCGGCAATCCGGATAAAGGGTCCAGGTAGGACTTCTTCTCCGACGGCCAAACCTTTCCCTTATTTCCTCCTGTCATTTTCGCATCCTCCTTATTTTACCTGCTTATTGAAGCAGTTCTTACTATATCCGCATAAAAAGGTGCACACAATCTAACTTTTTTGCATCGCCCGGTTTTATGGATAGCATTTTATTGCAGCCGCAGCTCATTTTTGCGCGCGGCTTGTTTTTCTGTCGGAAATGAAGAGAACCGTCCGAAAAAAAAACGGGCAATCTCTCGATGCATAAATCCCTACGTTGTGCGCTCCGAGAAATGGGTATGGGGTTCCACGCGTTGTTAAAGCCGTGTACCTTTGATTAGACCAGGCGGTGGAACACGGCTTCAACAACGGTTTTTCACACCAGGCGGTACGGTTGCATGACAGCGATCGACCTCATACGCCTGTAAACTTCCCCACCCCACTCCTTACTTTGTTCACCGATGGGCCGGTAGAGCTTTATAAGTAACGTTTGCTCGAGGCCGCGGGTAACGGACTCAGATGCCGTTATTTGGCCCATTTTCTTCCTTTCCGCGTTTAACGGACAGGAAAGCCGCTGTATGGCGCTCCTGCCACTATTTGCACCATCTGCTGCGAAATAACGTCACCTCGGTTCGTTACATTTTAAAAACCTACGTTTGGCCCAAATTAAGGGCTCTGGAGTCCGTTACGATGATGGCGCCGCCCTACGGCAACGAAAACAGCCCGCCGTAAACGTAAACGGCAGGCTGTGCATCCTATGTTTCAACTATCGCTTATCAAGAATAGATGGCCCCAGCAAGTAATCGATAATCTGGTACGGTCCGAAATGCCACCAGCTCATAACGATCCAATTCGGGGTAAATCGAATCTGATTGTTGCGCACCGCCTTCATCGTATGCTGGGGGCTGGGCCTCGCAGGCTCGCAAAAGCGACAATCAACAGGAAGGCGATCATCAGACTTGCCGTTATTGCCAACCGGCGGCATCCGGCAATATAGCTCTGACCGCTTCAGCCCTCAAACAAACCGTCCATCGCAGCGCGGACCGTTTCCTCCGTTTCCGCGGCGAACGGGGCGGGCAAGCCGAAATAATAAATGAAATCGACGGCTTCATAGCCTCCTTCGGCGAGCTGCTCCCGGGTGCAGACATAGCCGAGCAGGCCGTTGCTGTAGCCTACGGGGAGCACGCTTCCGGCGAAGCGGCTTTTGACGTAGGCGCCATAGGCGCCAGCCAGCTCAGCGTTCGCGGCCAGCAGCGTACAGCCCTGCGCGAGCTCAATCGCGCTCAGCTCCAGCGCCGCGGGCCGATGCAGCCGCTCCGGCTCTGCGAGCAGAAACCGGCTCCAGGCGGCTAGCACCTCGCGGTCCGGGCCGAGCTGCTTGAGCTGCCCGGCGGCCGATGCCGGCTGTCGGCCGGCTGTCGCGGCGGTGGCCGGAGCCGCCGTGAACGCATCGATGGCGGACGGCCGGGACCCGTTCGGGGACCCCACAGCGGCGGATGGCGCTGCCGTCCCGTCCCCGGCGCCGCCGGCGTCTTCCTGCAGCCCGGCTGCGGCATACCGCCTCAGCTCGTCCGTCGCCGGCGCAGGCTGCGCGGGCAGCCGCACCTGCCGCGTAACCGCGCGCAGCGAGCCGACCGCGAGCGGCTGCATAGAACGGGCAAGCACGGCCTGCACCTCGTCCGCCAGTTTTCTCCCGAGCTGCCGAATCTCCGCATCGCTGCCGCGATAAAAGCCGCCGTCGCGTACAAGCGACGGACGCACATCGCCGCAAAAGCCTTGCAGGAAGGCCGCGACGATACCGTCGTCCGCTTCTTCTTCCAGCATATCCATCGCCGTTCCCGGATACTCGGAGGACAGATCGTTGTCTCCTGAAGTCGTCGGATGGCAAGCATAATGAACGAGCAGCGCCTTCGTCCCCCTATCGGGAACGGCAAAACGAAGCACATTGACCTCCGAATCGACCGCGACATGCGGATTCGGAGCCATCATGACGCCTTCTTCCGTCATCACGCGGCGGTATACCCCCATTTCACATGAACCTATGCCTTTTTCCACCGTAACCGGCTCGAACGTCTGCGCAGCCTGCTCGACGCCGGCGACAATTTGTCGTTCCAAATACGCGACATATTGAGGATCGGCACTGCCCAGCATCGGTGTAAACAGATTGGACGTCTGCGGGCCGGAATGGCTGTGCGTAGCGTGAAACAGCAGCTGCTCGTCTTGAAGACCGAACCGGCTGTGCAAATGTGACCTTAAACCGACAAGCGTATCCGTACCGAAACAGAGCAAATCCGCGGAGACAACCAAGCATTGTGCCCCGTTTTGCCGGCGAAAATACAGTATACGGGCATGAATCTCCCGTTTGACGCTTTGAAAATCGCCTGTTCGGTGGCCGTATCCCGCAAGCGGCAGCGGATGGAGCGGGGTGATGTTGATTTTGGCGCAGCCCAGCTGCAGCATATCGTCATTCGCAGCGTCCACAGCGCTTACCCCCTGTCAGGCTGAGCGGACTCCGCCGCCAGCAATTCAATAATGAGCAGCATATTGCGCAATATATGGTAAGGGTCCTTGACCGGTAAAGCAACCAGCTTCTGCTCAGGCAGGCCCTGCCGGTTGCGGATTTGAATCCATTCGCCCACCGATTCATCCGGGTTCGGAAACGTGCGGAACACGTATTCGCTCATCCGTTCGCAGCGGACCAGCAGCTCCTCGCGCCCTGTAAGCCGATGGGCAAGCAGTAGAGCATACAAGGCTTCCGAATGCGGCCACCAAATTTTCATATCCCATGTATCGCACACAAGCGTTTCGTAACGCCCGCCTGAAAGGCGTCCTTTAGGTGCACCTCCCTCGCAGTCGACATAGCGCAGCAAGCCGCCGAATTCCTCGTCCCAGCCAAGATCGAACGCATTCCGTACGACGTCCGCGGCTTTACCGACAAGATCATACCGCCCTGCTTTCGTCGCTTCCGCCATGACAAACCACATGCATTCCAGCGAATGACCCGGGGTTATATGCCGGCTGAGCAGCGTATCGCTGTCCTCCGGCCGCTCGGGCAGCATTTCGCGGATCAACCCGCCACGGAAAAATCGCTCCATGACCGCTTCCATCGCCGACAAGGCGAAGCCTCGAACCTCCTTCGCGAAGGGATGGCCGGCCGCCTCCAGTGCATCCGCGAGCTCCTGATACATGTTCAGCGATATCATCGAAACCGAGTGCGCTTCGTAGCCTTCTGGAACCGGATAAGGCTCGCTGCGAACATCGCCCTCGGCCAACCGTTCCCTGATCCGCAGGCCCAGCTTCAAGGCCGCTTCCAACACGTCCGCATCTCCGGCGACGCGGGCATATTCGGCAAAGCCAAGCACCACGAAGCAGTCGGCATAAAAGCTGGTATCGTAGCCTTCTCCCGCAACCGGCTCCTTCTTCCCCCCGTCAGCGGCCAGCAAGTACGCGCAATTTCCGTTGTCCAAAAAAACATGACGCTGCAAAAACTTCACCGTCTTGCCCGCATGAGCGAGCAGCGAAGCTGCATCGCCGGACAAATATCGTTGGCGGATCAGCGCCGACATGCGGGACAGCAGCCAAATCATCCGCCCTTGCGACCATGTGTACTTGTCGGTGCTAATCAGCTTGGCGCCCGAATTATCGAAGCATGTAAAGACGCCTCCATGCTCGTGATCAAGTGCCCGTTCCCAGAACGGAAGCAGCACCCGCTCCGTATGCTCCCTGAAATATTCAAACGAACTCATCGTCCTTGCCTCCGTTCATCCAGTTCTTATCATAGCAATCTTCTTCATTCATCGGTTGCAGACATGTCCCGCGCTTACTTGCTTCCCGTCATGCTGACGCTTTGAATAATGTGCCGCCTCAGGAAAATAAACACAACCAGAATCGGGATGACCGAGATGACCGAGCCGGCGGACATGACCGACATGTCGATTGAAAACGAAGACTGGAACATGGCGAGCCCGAGCTCCATCGTAAACATCGACTTGTCTCCGACGACAAGCAGCGGCCATACAAACGCATTCCACGCTTCGATAAAAGAGAAAATGCCGAGCGCGCTCATCGGGGCGATCATCAGCGGAATGACCAGCCGGAAAAAGATTCCCCACTCCGACGCGCCTTCCACTCTGGCCGACTCCAGCATCTCGTCGGGAATTTGCTGGATAACGTTTTGCCTCATAAAGAAAATACCGAAGCTCATGACCAGGTAAGGCAGCACCAAGCCTCCGAATTTGTTGAGCAAACCGAGCTGCTGCATCTGCATATAGAGCGGAATCATATAAATTTCAAACGGTACGATCGCCGTCGCCAGAAACAGGGAAAATACAAAGGTTAACCCGAAATATTTGTATTTGGCAAAAATAAATCCCGCAATGAGCGACGTAAACACAATAGCCACAGCGGATAATGAGGCCATTTTCAAGCTGTTCAGAAAATAAATATGGAACGGGGCCGTCTCGAATACCGCTGCAAAATTGTTGAAATTGAATTGCTTCGGAATAAACGTTGGAGGCCATGCGTTAATTTCGGCAGGCGTTTTGAACGCCGTCGCCACCATCCAGAGGAACGGAATGACCATCACTACAGCCCCTATACTTAAAACGAGCATGGTGAGTGCATCCAGTATCCGTTTCCTGCGCTTCATCGTTTTTTCCTCCTTCCGGACGCCGTATTGTCTTTGGCCAGCATCATTTGCACGGCTGTGAGCACGAGCACGATCAGGAACAGCACGAACGCTTCGGCCGATGCGTATCCCATCTTGTAATAGCGGAAAGCATTTTCGATCATGTCATACACAAGCACGCGGACTACATAGCCCGGAGCGCCTTGAATGTCGGAGGCCAAAATGTAAATCTGGCTGAATACGTTGTAGCCGTGAATTAACGTTATGATCGATACGAATACAGTAATCGGCTTAAGCAGCGGCAGCGTAATGTACCAGAACGATTTTATACCCGTAGCCCCGTCGATCGAGGCCGCTTCGTAATTTTCCTTCGATATTCCAGTCATCCCGACAAGGAAGATGATCATGTTGTAGCCGATCGTCTTCCACACCGTCAGTACAATGACCGAAACGACCGCCAGCACCGGATCGAACAGCCATGCCTGCGGCGGTATGCCGAAAAACGACAGGAAATAATTGAGCAGGCCTGTTTTGGAATCGAGTATCCATTTCCATGAAACGGCCACAGGCACCATCGGCGTAATGTAAGGCAAAAAATAGAGCGCTTCGTACCACGCTTTAAAGCGAATTCCGCGATGCAGCAAGCTGGCTACAACGATCGCAATCGGGACGCTGAAGATGAGAATGCCGAAGGCGATGATTGTCGTATTTTTAATCGCTAGCAGAAACGGTTCGCTTTTCAGCAGCTCGACGTAGTTTTCCATACCGATAAACGGCTTGTTAATGGAAATGAGATCCCACTCGAAAAAGCTGATATATACCGTTTTCACAATCGGTATGAATCTCAGGTATGCGTAAATGGCAATAATCGGCGCCAGGCCCAAGATGCAAAACCAGTGTCCGGCATTCAACCGGAATTTTTTCTTCACATGAGCTGCCATCCGCTCCCTCCCCTTTTCTTCCATTCTCATTTGGTTGATCATTACAGCAAGGACGCGCTCTCTGCGTCCACATACATGCGGCACTCCTGAGCGGTACGCAAAATCGACGCCGGACATTGCTCCGTCACCGGCCCGAGAACGGCGTCGCGGACGGCTTGCTTCTTTCTATCCCCCGGTACGGTGCAAAATATAAAGGATGCCGACAAAATTGTCGGAATAGTCAGACTTATTGCGGTAGACGGAACCCGCTCCAGACTGTCGAAGCATCCGTCGTTAACCTGCTGCTGCCTGCTGACTTCATCCAAATGTACGCTTTTGACCGGAAGCGGATCGTTGAAGTTGGCGACATGCGGATCGTTAAAGGCGATATGTCCATTTTCTCCGATGCCGATGCAAGCGATGTCTACCGTATGGGCAGCCAGCAGCTCCGAATATCGTCGGCACTCCCGTTCCGGATCGCTCAGCCCGTCAATCGCGTAAAACCGCTTCGGCTTCCGGCGCTCGAACAGCCTCTTTTTTAAATAGAAGGAAAAGCTTTGCGGCGCATCGGCCGGCAAACCTACGTATTCGTCGAGATGAAAGCATACAACGCGGTCCCACGGAATTAAATCATCATTGCAAAGAGCGTCCAAAAAATCGTTTTGAGAGGGTGCGGATGCGAATACGACGGTAATGTATTCTTTATTCTTCAGCAGCTTCAGCATGCGGTCTCTGACATCGGCAGCGACAGATTTGCCCATCGCTTCACGTGTTGAATGAGGCAATACCGTAAGTTGATTTATCGTTAATGGTTTCACAGTGCTATCTCCATTTCTGCTACGGATTTATGTTTTTGACCGACGAGCGGACAACCAGTTTCTGGTCGAACATAATATGCTGGTAGTCCGTCAAGCGTCGTTGAAAAATACGGTCGAACAAAGTCCAGCCAAGCGCCTTTCCCGCCTCGTAGGTAGGAATTGACACGCTGGTCAACGGAAAAGTCGTTAGGTCGATATCGTCGAAGCCGACGATGGACAAGTCGTCAGGCACGCTTAGGCCCGCATCCATAAATGCCCGGATGACGCCAATCGCAATGACGTCGTCGAAGCAGATCAAGGCAGTCGGGCGCTCCTCCGCGTCCACAAGCAGGCGGCCGATTTGTTGACCGTCCGCCAAGCCGTTCGCCTCTCGGAAAACATGGCGCTCATCGATCGGCAGTCCCCGCTTGTTCATGACATCGACGAACGCGTCATAGCGGAGCTTCGACGCTCTCGATGTCTTCAAACCGCAGACGAAACCGATGCGGGTATGCCCGTTTGCAAGTATATGTTCCGTTACTTGGCGACCGCCGTCATAATCGTCAAATTCAAACGTATCGCATGCGAGTCCAGGTATTTTCCCGAGCAGCACAAACGGCATCTGCTGCCGCTGCAGGGCAAAAATATGTTCGAAAGCGACATCCTCCAGCAAAGGGGCGATAATCAAGCCGTCCACTCGCTTGCGCACCATCGCTTCGATATGCTCAATTTCCGTATCATGCTCTTCGCCGCTGCTGCACAGAAAGACGGTATACCCATGCTCTCTGGCAATTTCCTGAACCCCTTTTGTAATATGATTGTAGAAAGGATTCGTAATATCTTTTATGATCAAACCGATTGACCCCGTCGAACGCGAGGAGAGTCCTCTTGCGATTTCATTGGGTACATAGCCATGCTCCTCTGCAGCTTTGAGCACTTTCCGCCTCGTTTTCTCGGAAAAGCCGCTCTTGTTGTTGAGTACGCCGGAAATCGTACTTTTAGCAAGCCCGGTAATGCGGGCCAAATCGGAAATAGTCGTGTTCAAAAACTTGCTCCTCCTTACAAAACGTCAAAAACCGGTTCGTTTGTTCGCGGACGGAGGAGACCGTGAGTGCCGCTCAGAAAAGCAGCCTCCGCAAGCCTGCAAGCGTCTCGTCCGTCCCGTCCATTGCTGTGCCGCCAGGCGGAATATAATGCGTTTCAATCGTGTAAAGACCTTGATACCCGTCGTCTTCCAGCGCCCTGATCTGCTTCGGATAGTCGACGGCGCCCGACCCGATCGGGACGCAGCGCCCCGTTCCGCCGGCGTCCGTGAAAGCATCCTTCAAATGAACGTGGCTGATCATATCCTTTACTTCCGCGTAGCCTTCCGGAAAAGCGGACTTTCCGCCGTACGCTTCATTCCCGGGATCCCATAACGCTTTGAGCGCATCCGAGCCTACCAGCCTGACGATATGTCCGACTTCGGAGGCGCAGCCTCCGTTGCAGGACGGCTCGTTTTCCAGCAGCAGGGTCACCTGCTCCCGCTTCGCGAGCGCCGCAGCGGCTTTCAGCAAATCGACGATTTCCGGCAGCGCCCGGCCCGGGTCCTTCTCCCGCCAAAACGAGAATATGCGAATCCGGCTTGTATTCAGCCTCGCGGCAATGCGAATCGCCCTGGCAAGCATTTCGAAATGGGCGTCCACGCTCAGCTCCTGTTGTCCGAAGGTGTCTCCTCCGGCCACAGGCCGGCTCGCATCCAACGCGCATTTGAACACCGGGGAAGCGATGGCGGAAATGTAAAGTCCCCTGCGCTCCGCTTCCTTGCGAATCCGCTCCAATGTCTCTTCGGCCGCATCCATGATGTTGCAGCCGTCGACGGTTCGGAGCTCCACATGGCGCAGCCCGTTTCGTTCGGTCCAATCCAAAGCTTCCCCAATATTTGCAGAAACCTCATCCGTCAATACACCCAAACGATCCCAGATCATGCATATATCCCCTCATTATCCTATATCGATTGTACGACTTTTTGAATTGCCCGTGCAATATCTTGCATATCCGCTTCGTCGCCGAGCAGTACGTTTTGAGGCAGCCAGAATGCTTCTTTCCCGCAGGCCGCTTCAGCGACTGGGCAAGAGAAGACGCGGCTTTCTCCGGTCCATTTTCGGATACCGTCTATTATGGCCCGGTTTTGGTGCAGAGCGACATAACCTTCATGAAGCGGAATGCCTTCCTTATTGACTTTTTCGCAAAAATCGCGTTTTGTCGTCTTGGCGGCTTTCTCCGGCTGCAGTCTGAACAAGTATAGGTGATAAGCATGCCGGGTCACCTGAGGCTCCGAATCCAGCACCCGTACCCCGTCGATACCGTTGAGCAGCCCGGTTAAAATAAGTGCGTTATTTTCGCGGGCACGCATCTGCTCTTCAAGCCGGCTCAGCTGACCGAGCAGTATGGCCGCCTGCAGCTCGGTCATGCGCAAATTCCAGCCCACATGCTCATGCTGATACCATTCCCCGCTGCGGATACGTCCGGCGTTGATCAGCGACCAGGCCATATCGGCAACCGCATCGTCGTTAGTCAAGATCATGCCGCCTTCGCCGGAATTGACGTTTTTGGAGCTTTGGAAGCTGAACGTCCCGCAGTCTCCCAGCGTACCGACGCCCTGTCCGTTCCAGCTTCCCCCGACGGCCTGCGCCGAATCCTCAATGATACGAAGACCGTGCTTGACGGCAATTTCCTTAAGCCTCGTCATGTCGGCAGGACGGCCGCCGATATGAACGGGCAAAATCGCTTTCGTTTTCGGTGTAATCAGCGCCTCGACCCGTTCCGGGTCGATCAGCAGCGAGTTCTCTTCCACATCGGCAAATATCGGGATCGCCCCGAACATCAGCGGTGCGGACGCCGTCGCAAAAAAAGTGTACGGCGGAATAATCACCTCATCGCCCGGACCTACTCCGCAAGCTTGCAGCGCAACCGTAATCGCCACGGTACCATTGACGACGCTGATGGCGTGCTTTGCTCCGTGAATGTCGGCAAACTGCTTTTCCGCTTCGGAAAGCTTGACTCGTCCGGTTCCGCCCCATTTGCCCGAATGCAGCACCTCCAGCAGCAGCTTCTCCTCCAGCTGGCCGTATATCGGCCAATCCGGAAACGGCCTCGTTCTTACGGGCGTTCCCCCGTCGATTGCTAAGCGGGTCATCGTATTCTCCTCCTGAACTTATGCGATTTTAGCAGACTCGTTTAACGAAGTATAACTTCTTGTCCCGATCTTGCAGACTCGTATATGGCCAGAATCAGATCGACCGATTTGCGCGCTTCTTCCCCGTTTACATGCGGCTCGCGACCGGTTCGAACGGCTTCGATCATATCGTTGATGTAAAAGTAATGTCCTGCTACCGGCAGCTGCTGCGCGCTGCTGCTGGTGGCTCCGAAGCCGAGGGTGTCCTCGTATGCCGGAGCCGCTTCTTCGCTCCCCATAAACTTCCACTGTTTAATGCCTTCATCGCCAAATTCGATCGTGCCCTTGTCGCCGTGAAGCTCGAAGCGCGTTTCCTGGCCCGGATAGACGGAGGTAGCGCCTTGAATGACGCCGAGCGCGCCGCTTTTGAATTTGAGTGCGACCACCGCCGTGTCCTCCACCTCAATATCGCGAACGAGAGTCGGACAATAGGCGAATACCGAGGCGACCTCACCCATCATGTACTGCAAAAGATCGATACCGTGAATGCCTTGATTCATCAGCGCGCCGCCGCCGTCAAACTCTCTGGTGCCGCGCCAGCCTCCGCTTTGATAATATTCACGGCTGCGATAATATTTTAAATAGGCATTAGCCATTACCGGCTTTCCGAGCTTTCCGTCCAGCAGAGCCTGTCTCGCATGCAGCATGGCGGGCATGAGCCGTCTCTGGAATACGCAGCCCAGCTTCAGGCTGCGGCTGCGGCAAGCATGTATCATCTCCGTCATCCGTTCCGCCGCCACCTCGAGCGGCTTCTCGCACAGTACATGCTTGCCTGCACGGGCGGCAAGCATGACGCCTTTGCCGTGCAATCCGCTTGGCGTGCATACGCAGACGACATCCAACTCCTCAAGCTCCAACATTTTCGCATAATCGTCGAATAATTTGACCTTGGCGTCTCCATCGGCCAGCTCCGCCGCCTTATCGAGGGAGATGCCGCATACGGCCGCCAATTCCCCTTCGGGATGCAGCCTGATGGCCGCCGCATGATAGCGGGCAATAGCTCCTGTGCCGACAATTCCGAATTTCATCGTCTTGTTCATCTTATTCGGCCAAATGTCCGGCCTTTTTCAGTATATCGTTGGTTTCCTTCGCCGCTTCGTTCAGGAAAGCTTTCATCTTCTCCGGCTGATCGACGAACGAGGCATCGGTAAAGCCTTTCGTTGCCAGCTTGTCGGCAAACTTTGTCAAGATTTCATCGAACTCTGGAAGATCGGGATACATCTGCAAGTCCTGCTTGGCGAAAAATCCTTGGTATTGCGGGAAGTCCTTGTACACGTCGCTCATATCCAAATCGGATCTTGGCGTCAGCCAGCCGCTCATCGATACCATCGACTTTTGGTTTTCCGGCTTGGTCAGGAAGCGGAGGAAATCCCACGAAGCTTCCGCCTTCGCTTTATCTGTGCCTCCGACATAGTAGTTGACCAAGGAAATAACGTTCGCTTTAAGCGGTGCAGTCCCATAGTTCAGATTCGGCGCTTTCGTCTTTGTGTCCATAATGACGTTGGACTCGCGGATATAAAAGGCAGCCAGACCTGTCTGGAACGCTTCCGTGTCATGCTTCAGCTTCGGATCGTCGGTTTTATACTTATGCACCATATCCACGTACATTTTCAGCGTTTGGTAGCCTGCTTCAGTATTGTAATCCGCTTTGAATTTGCCAGGCGAAATCTCTTTGACGATGCTGCCTCCGCGCTGAGCGAGAATATTCCAGAACTTCTCGCCGACGCCGCTGCCGCCGCCGCTCAGACGGAGGCTCATGCCGGCTTTCTCCAAATTGCCTGAAGCGTCTTTTTTGGCCAGCTTTTGCGCATATTCGAGAAACTGGTCAACGCTCGCCGGCGGTTCTGCAAGCCCCGCTTCCTTCAGCATATCCTTGTTATAAAAAATAGCTCCTGCGCCTTTGATGAACGGAACGCCGTATGTTTTGTTGTCTACCTTCGTTTTGTCGACGATAATTTTATCGTACATGCCGGAACCGATCTGCTGGCCAATATCGTCGGGAGCTGCCTGCAGCAATCCGCCCTGAATGTAACGGAGCGCCAGATTCGGGCTCATCGGCACGATGTCGGCGGCATTTTTGGCGGGAATGGCGGCCGCTACCTTCTTCTCGTAATCGCGCAGCGGGAAGGAGGATACTTGAATCGTGACGTTAGGTTTTGTCTTCTTGTATTCTTCCGCCATTTTCTTAAACCACGGATCAAGCTCGGGATAACCCGTCCAGACCGACACTTCAACCGGCTTCGCATTCGCACTGCCGTCTCCGGAACCGCCGCTCCCGGCGCCTGCCTGCGGAGGCGTTTCTTTTCCGCCGGAGCAGCCCGCGAGCATCGCAGATGAAGCCAATATTCCGACCAACGTACCGGACACCCATTTTTTTGACATTTACATACACTCCCCTCAAAATGTGCGATTCAGCAATTAAGCCCAAACAAATTAGCAGAATATTCAGTATTTGAACCGGTTCAAATTTATTCCAAAAAAATAAATTTCATCGCCCTCCTTAATAATGTCATTAAACATAACATAAATAAATAGATCTAACAGGTTTCTTACGATTATCATACATTCTCGATACATACATGTCAATATACATAACAATTAAATAGCATCATCTGATTTTGTAACCGTATACATTTATATATTACAATTACTCGCGTGTAAAAATCAAGATTTTTCAATAAAAAATTTGTACCGGTTCAAAAATAGACCGCAATAACTTATTGCAGCCTGAACACCGTCTCTCCCCGTTTAATGACTTCGCGAACTTCCATTTTTAACGTATTCGGCTCCAACGATATCATGAGCAAGTCCGCGATTCGATTCACTCCTATTGCTCCAAGGTGCGGATTTCCGATCAGCTCGGCGGGCTTGGCGGATGCAAGTGCAAACGATTCGGCAAGCTGCGCCCCGGTAAACCGGCTGTAGCCTCTTACGCAATCCAGCAGCGACACGGCTGAGCCTGCCAGCAGCAAGGGGTTGGCCCGCGTTTGCAAGCGTCCGGATGGCAGCAGCTCGACTTCGCCTCCGACATGCGTTTTGTATACGCCGGGGGGCATCCCCGCCAAATGCACCGCATCGCTGACAAGCACCAGGCGCCCTTGCTTAGATCTGGCCATCACGTTGACGACAGAAGGATGCAGGTGGTGGCCGTCCGCAATGATGCCGCATGTCAGGCGATCCTCCGCCAGCTGCGACCAAATATAATTCGGATGTCTGGGCAGTACCGGGTGTGCGCCGTTACCCAGATGCGTCGACATGACTGCGCCTGCATCCGCAGCAGCGGTTATTTGTTCATGGGTTGCAGCGGTATGGCCGATACATGCAAGAATACCGTTCTGGACGAGCTGACGGATCATTTCCACCGCTCCGGCGCGTTCCGGCGCCAGTGTCACCATGCAAATTTTGTCGCCCGACGCTTCATTCCAGCGCGAAAATTCATTCCAGTCCGGGTCTTTGATATGCTCCCTGGGATGAGCTCCCCGCGGTCCGTCCTCTGCGGACAAATAAGGCCCCTCAAGATGAATGCCAAGCACGCATTGATCGACAAGCGGGTCTGTCTCACAAGCAAGCCTTACCGCTGTGACGCAAGCCATAATCTGCTCGTCTCCGGCCGTAATAATTGTCGGACAAAATGACGTCGTTCCTTTTTTCAACAGCTCGCGGGTCATTTGCCGGATCGCTTCCACCCTGGCTTCCATTGATGCGCCCGCCAAATTCACATCGTACCCGCCAAATCCGTTCACCTGCAGATCGACCAGACCGGGCGCAATCCATAGTTCCTTGCCAGCGTCTTCGGAACGTTCCGTTTCCTCCGGAACGACAGCCGCAATCATCCCGTTTCTCAGTCTGATGGATGTGTATGCACCCGTACCTATAAGCCGGCCGTACAGCCGGCTTGGTGTCGTTTGATCATTCATTTCGTCCGCCTCCTCGATCGTTTAACTTCTTGGCGCAAGCGCACCGCGGCCGGATATTCGCCATTCCGATTCCGCCGCGGCTCAATCATTGGCCGGTTAGCAACATTATACAGACTCGGTCAGGGAGAAAGTCAAGTACCTCGTACAGAGCACCGGCGTATCCGACCTCAACCGCTCCGATCAATTTTAAGAAAACCGCCTTGCTGCCTCCTTGGTGTAGGATATACGTTTGAGCGTTGGGAGGGATGGATGTGGGGTTACAGCCGTTGTTGAAGTCGTGTTCCTTCGATTAGACTAGGCAGGGGGAACACGACTTCAAAGACGGCGTAAACTTTCCACCCCACATCCATGCCCTCTTCAACAAACGAAGAGACATCATGCCGCCCAGTACGTCCAGGCAGATGATGTCTCCATTCAAATATCGTCATTTCCGGTGCAGCGATCCGATTTCCCAATACATGCGGATCCTAGGGCACGCACTTGGGCGCTGCATATCTGTCGGGCCGGCCCCAACGCTTTATCGCAAGCAAGGTATCATCGGATGACGCCGCTACCGCAACAGACCCGGAGCCTTATTTGCAGACAATCGATGGTTCTTCAAGCGTAACGAACCGACGGCTTCTCGGTCTGTTACGACGCAGCCGCCGCTTATTCCGCAGCGCCGCGATCCCGCAAATAATTCCGGTAATCGTCCGGCGTATCCAGATCGGGCGGCATGGCGGAGCTGACGTCAATGAATTGTACAGCCGCGCTGTTTTGACGTATCAACAGCTTCGCTCCGCTGTCTCCTTCGAGCTGCAGCAGATCGGCGAATAACGCCCGATCGAACATAACGGGATGCCCCGGCTGTCCGCGGTACCGGGCTTGCAGGATGGGACTGCGGGTACGCCGGTAAGCCGCCGCCATCCGGGTCATGACCGCCGGATCAAGATCCGGCTGATCCCCCAGTATCACCATGACTGCGCCTGCTCCGCAAGCCATCGCATGTTCGATCCCTGCGCGAATGGATGTGCTCATGCCTTGATCCGCTTGCCGATTCTCAATCCAGGCGACCGGCAGCTCGGCGCATTGTTCCTTCATCCGCGGCTCATCCGTACCGACGATGCCGACATGAACGCCTTCGGCTTGCACGGATACGGCTTTTTGTGCGACGAACCGAATCAAGCTCTCTCCTTGTATGGGCAAGAGCTGCTTCGGGCTGCCCATCCGCTTCGACTGTCCTGCGGCAAGAATGATTATCCAAATGGATTCGGACATGACTGTTCCTTTCCGGAATCGAAAGCGAAACTCATCCCCATATTCAACGTGTTCCGCATGGATTCCCCGTTTCTCCCATTCCAATGCGCAATCATTTCAGCCATGATGCTGAGCGTAATTTCCTGCGGCGTTTTCGCTCCGATATCCAAGCCGATGGGAGCATGCAATTTCTGCAGCCATCGCGCATGAAAATCGTCCGCATTGCCTGCAAAATCCACAATTTTGCGAATCCGGCTTCTCGAGCCCAGTACCCCTATATAGGCAACGCTGTCTTGAGGCAGCAGCTGCTTGACCGCCTCCTGATCCAGCTCCAGATTATGCGTCATTACCACAACATAATGCCGGGGTGGAATGGGAAGACCAGAAAAGTCCGCTCTCGGAACATAATGCAATTCATCGGCGGCGGGAAACCGTTCTTTAACCGCCCGCGAAGTTTCATGATACACGATGCGAACATGCCATTCCATCATTTTGGCCATTTGGCTCAGAAGCTCGACATCGGCTCCCACGCCGATAATGGTCAGTCTTGGCACAGGCTGGATCGTTTCCACGAGCGCTTCCACCCGCTTGCCGTCAATTAACGCCTCAGCGATCCCTGTTTGGGCGTCCGGCAGCGCGAATTCCGAATATGCAACGCCTGCCGGCACATTCCAGCGCTGCCCGGAAGCATAAGCTCCGGGATGCTCGGAGGTCATGACGGTGAAGGCATAATAAGCGGCGGTACAACCCGCTCTCGCTTCATAATCGTGAAGCATCGCTTCGGCCGCGGCCGGAAAATTCACCGGGTCGAACAATTCCAGCCAAACCGTTATCGCGCCATTGCATCCTATTCCCAAGCCCCACAGATCGTCTTCGCCCGCGCGGAAATCGTAATACAGCTTCTGCGGCCGCCCGGATTGAAAGATGCCGTAAGCATGCTCCCGAATATCTTCTTCGATGCAGCCTCCGCTGAGGATGCCGATGATATCGCCGTTCGGTTGGATGATACAACGTGCGCCCTCTTTGCGGTAGGCGGAGCCATCGACCCGAATGATCGTCGCGACGACGCACGGAAGCTGTTCGTCTCTGCAGGTTCTAAGCGCCGATATGATTTCTTTCATCCAGTATACACCTCGTTTGCGGGGAAGGGCTACTCATGGAGCAAGCTCCAGACGCGTTCTGCGGAGAGCGGCAAACGATAGGCTCGCTTGCCTGTCGCATGAGCAATCGCATTGGCGATCGCCCCTGGCACCGGATCGAGAGCCACTTCACCGATCGACTTGGCGCCCATCGGACCGTTCGGATCGGGTTCCTCGATAAACGCAATCTCAATGGGCGGAATATCTTTCGCGCCCGGCATCCGGTAATCCATCATCGACGGATTTTGCACGCGGCCTTCTTTGACTACGAAGTCCTCCATCAGGACCCATCCTATTCCTTGCGCGACTGCGCCAATGACTTGACTTTTCGCCATCGTTTCATGAATAATCGTACCCGAGTCATGGACGGCCCAGTAGCCGATCATCCGGCTTCTGCCGGTCTCCGGATCGACCTCCACCTCGGCGACATGCGCGGCAAACGGATAGTTCGGCGACGGATTGCCGAAATAGGACGCATCCGGCATTTCCGTATTCGGCGTATAGGTCATCTTGACCGTAAACTCATCGCCGGCATGTCTGGCCCGGTACCAGGCGGAAATATCTTTCAAGGAGTAGCTTTTCCCCTCATGGGAAACGACGCCTTTACTGAATACAGCGCCTTGGCCCACCGCTTGCCGAATCAGCTCGCGAATCTGCTGCAACATTTCCTGCGAAGCTTTCATCACGGCATTGCCGCCCATGACGGTGCTGCGTGAAGCCAATGTGCCGATGCCAAACGGGTATTTTCCGGTATCGCCCGATTTTACAATAATAAGCTCCTCCGGAATATCGAGCACTTGACTGGCCATTCTGGCATAGGTTACGGACATCCCCTGCCCCAGCTCGATTTCGCCGGTCTCCAGCTCAATTTCCCCGGCAGATGTGACTCTCAGCACGGCCGTGGAGCCGTCAAACCTCGGATCGATCGCTCTGAACCCGGAAACATGGTTAGCCAGAGCCAAGCCTAGACCGCGGTTTGGCGGCAATTGATCGCGGCGTTCCCAGCCCGATATTTCCTTTACTTTTTCAATACATTGATCCAAATTGCACGTATCGAGCTTATACCCGTGAATCGTCGTCTCGCCTTGCTTGACAATGTTTTTCAAACGGATCTCCGCCGGGTCCATGCCGAGCCCGATTGCCAGTTCATCGATGACGCTTTCCAGCGCGAATAACGTCTCCGCATTGCCGAACCCGCGCATGCAGGTTGTCGGGCTGTTATTGGTGTAACATAGATGCCCTTCGGCCTTGATGCTGCCGAAATTGTAGATGCAGTCCGTGCGCGTGCAAGCGGTCATCAAGACGTTGGGGCTCCAATATATTCTGGCGCCCGCATCGCCGTACACGATCAATTCCTTATATAAAAAAGTGCCGTCCTCAGCCGCGCCAACCTCGATATCATATGTCAACGGGACCCGGGGATGTGCAGTCAGCATATCTTCGGCGCGGTCCAGTATCATTTTGACGGGACGGCCTGTCTTCATCGCCAGTGCCGCCGCAGTCAGATGCAGCTTGAGCACATATTTGGAGCCGAACGAGCCGCCGATCGGCGGAACGATAATTCTTACCTTGTCCTCAGGCAGACCGAAGCCTGCCGCATATGTTTCTCTGGCGCGGTAAGGAATATGCGATGCCGCCCACAAGGTGAGCCCGTCTTCCTCCGACCAGGCGGCCAGCACACCGATCGGCTCCATGTGTCCCTGATAAATGCGGTTCGAATGGTACCGTCCGCCGCGTACGATATGAGCGTTCTTCTTGGCCTGCGCCGTGTCGCCTCTGTCCACAAGCACATGCATCTGGCGGTTGCGCTCCACGCCCGGGTGAATTTCCGGTACGGAATCGAGCAGCGAATCCTCCGGGTCGAAGACGGCCGGGAGCTCTTCGAATTCGACTTCGATCAAAGCAAGCGCACGATCGACCGCTTCCTTCGTTTCAGCTGCGACAACGGCAATTTCATCGCCGATAAACAAAACCTTGTCTTTGGCCAAAATGTTCCAGTCTTTGAATTTCGTCGGTCCAAATTCATAATGAGGCACATCTTCGCCCGTCAAAACAGCAACCACGCCTTCAGCCTCGCGCGCCTTGCTTACATCCAATTTGACAATTTTGGCGTGGGGCAGCGGGCTGCGGAATGTTCCTCCAATCAGCTGACCGGGAAGGTTCATATCGTGCAAATATTGGGTTTTACCGGTTACCTTCGTTTCCAGATCATTCTTCGATTTTCTCGGCTGGATCATTCTTGCGCTCCCTTCTCCGCAGCAATCACCTGTTCAACAGCGGCAATAATGCTTTGGTAGCCGGTACAGCGGCACAAATTGTTTTTCAAAGCCGAGCCGATATCGCCGCCGAACAAGGATCGGTCCTGCAGCCAGGCCCAGAGCGTCACCATGATGCCGGGCGTGCAAAACCCGCATTGAACGCCGCCTGTTTCCAGCATCGCTTGGACAAGCCGTCCGAAATCTTCCTCTTGCGAGAGCCGCTCAATCGTTTGGATGTTATGGCCTTCGGCCGAAGCAGCGGGGATCAGACATGAAACGACAGGCTTTCCATCCATAAGGACGGTGCAAGCGCCGCATTCGCCCGTTCTGCAGCCGATCTTGGTGCCTGTAAGTCCCAGCCGCTCCCTGAGAAGATCGGCCAGCGTCTCTGTAAAGTCGCCCGCAACCTGTGTATCGCGGCCATTTATCGTCAGGTTCAATGTATTCGAATGCACCATGCTCATCGAATTCAGTTCCTTTCTCATGTATGCAGTACCGAGGGATGGAATATTTGCTCAGGGGTCAGCGTCTTGTTCAGCATTCCGTCCTCCTGCAAATAGGACATAAACAGCTCAATCTGCTGCCAATTGGCTTTCATGCCATACGGCCAAATATCGGAATTCATCAGCTTGATGCTTTGTTCGACCGATTCCCATATCCAAGGTGCGGATGTGTTGTTTTTAATCGTTTCCAGCATTTGCTCTATACTTTCATTTTTACGATTCAGCATGAGTTGATATAATTGCAGCGGAAGCTCGGGATGCTGCCGTACCGTTTCCGCCTTCAACGAGACAAGGTGCATGATGGGAAAAATGCCCGTTTTTTTATAATATTCCCGCTCCGACCCCCAAACATCCGGGAACAACCGGCGAATCGCGCCGCCTTCTCCCGAAGCCGGGAAATAGGCGGCAGGCGGACGGCGCGCCGTCATAACGGCATCCACCTCTCCCTGGATGAGCGCTTCGAAAATATCGTCGCCCGCGCCGCGCCGTGCAGGCGTATCAATCGGCACCCGCTCATCGCGGTAGGTGAACCATGACATCTCATCGCCCGCAATGCCCCATTCATGCCGAAAAAACCCGCGCACCCACACGGCTGCCGTCATCTGGTACTCGGGAAAGCCGAAGCGCCGGTTTCTCAGCTCGGACGGATGCACCCATGGACTGTCCGCTCGCACATATATCGCATTGTGGCGGAAGGAGCGCGACAGAAAAACAGGTATAGCGGTCAGGCGCTTTTCTCCTCTGCCCAATGAAATTAAATAGGAAGCCAGCGAAAGCTCTGCGACATCATAGACGGCATMCGATATTTGATTCACGAATATTTGTTCCACCGATGCTTTTTGAGGCTCCAATATGAATGGGGGAAGCTTCTCCTGTCCCGACATGATTTTCTGGGTTCTATCACTTTCCGACATGGCTATCGTCAGTTTTTTTTCCATCGTTGGCACCCCTCCGCAATTATAAAATTCATCGTCATCCATTCCTTGCAGCAACAGCGTTTCGACACTATTCCATACCTAACAGTGCCTTGGCCGCACGCTCCACATATACTTTCACCATCGCTTGACGGTATTTCGCGCTTGCCCGCACATCGGTAATCGGCTTGCTGTGCGCCGCATACGACTCCGCTATCGCCGTCAATTTCCCGGCGTTCAAGCCGCCTTTCCATTGATGCTCCAGCTCGGGAAGCGTATATGGAACCGGGTTCGCCGCTCCGACCGCCGCGCTTGCCCACTCGACCTGATCGCGGCTGCCTTTCACAATCAGCGCAACCGAGACGATCGAAATGTCCGTGGCCCCCCGCTGGTCATGCCGCAAAAAGATTTGCGGCACATCCAGACAAGCTTGCGGAATGAGGACCGACGTGATCATTTCATTAGGCTTCAATGCCGTTGTTCTCGGTCCAAGCAAAAAGTCGGAAATCGGGATGCTTCGGCTTCCGTTCGCGCTGGACACACGGATGACGGCTTTGCATGCCGCCAATGGGACGACCATATCCGCGGCAGGCGACGCATTCGCCAGATTGCCTCCGATGGAGGCGCGGTTCTGAATCTGCCAGCCTCCGACGATGCGTGCCGCCTGCTGCAAGGAAGGAAAGCATTGCGCGCGTTCGTCCTGCCAAAGCTGAGAAGCGGTTACGGCTGCCCCCAATACGAGCCCCTCTTCGGTCCGTTCGATTTGCTTCAGCTCCTGAAGACCTTGTATATCCAACCAATTAGCGGCATCGGCGGTACGCTTCCGGCTCTGCCAATTGACAAACAGATCCGTTCCGCCGCAAACAATTTTCGGTTCGTACTCATTCATCCACTTCAGCGCTTCATCCACGCGCTGCGGTTTAAGCCAGGCCATTGTTCATCACATCCTACTCCAGTGAAGTCGCTAAGTCTTTGATCCAGGGAAGGCCTGTCAATGGCTCAATATGGACCCTGGAGTCAGGCACCGCCCGAATGCTGCACAAGTAACCCGCTTTACCGTCAACGACCGCCATGCACTCCTTGCACGCATTGGCCGATCTGCAGGAATACCGGACGGAAAACGACGTATCTTTATGCTCGCGAATCCAAAATATGGCATCCAGCAAACTCATGCCCTCGCGATAGGGCACCTCGTAATCTTCGGTTCTTCTCCCCGTTTCCGAATCGCCGCGGACGACATTTAATGTTACGATCGACATCTTCATTGGTCTCCTTTGCTCGGTTGTTTAAGTTCAGGCAACGGAATTTCCTGCATCGTCCACTGACGGCTTGCATCAAGCTGAAACTTCGTGCTGACCGCCGTTTCATAGGACTGGTTATAATCCAGACGAACATGCGCGCCTCTGGATTCGCGTCTGGCCAGCGCTCCGATAATGATCGACTCGCTCAGCTTCAGCATATGGATCAATTCAATCTTTTCTACTAACGTCAGCGCATAGTAGCTCTGCTTGGCCAGAGCGACCCCTTCCACCCGCTCGCCGAGCTCGCGAAGCCGGTCCAAAGCGCGGCTTAAGCTTGCTTCCGTACGAAGCGGTCCGGCGCCTTCCCACATCAGCTTCTGCAGCTCGCGTTTCACGGATAGCATGGAAACCTCGTCTTTGTCCACTTCTCGGGGATACCAGAGCCGTTCCAACCGTTTGAGCTCCTGCTCCAGTTCGGCCTGCAAACGGTCCGATGCCGGTTTGCGCCCGACTTTCGATGCGACCTCTGCGGCAATCCGGCCCGTTACCAATGTTTCCGTAATGGCATTGCCGGACAACCGGTTCGCGCCATGCATCCCGTAGATCAGCTCGCCGCAGGCGAACAACCCGGGTACGGTCGTCTCCATGCTTGTATTCACCCGAATCCCGCCCATTGTAAAATGAGCCATCGGCGCTACCTCGACCATGTCCTTGGTCAAATCGACGCCCTGCTTGTTCAAAATATCGATGACCGGCCCGAATGCTTCCTTCAATTTGGCCTCGGGCACCATGCGGAAATCGAGATAGGCGCCGCCATGCGGCGTGCCTCTGCCCGCTTCCACTTCTTTAAAGATGGCATAGGTCGTCTGATCGCGCGCAGCCGTATAATTACCGGCGACTTCGTTATTATATTTATCCATGAATTCCTCATGGTTGCCGTTCAACAGCCGCCCGCCCAATTTATACCGGAACGGGTCCCACATAATAGGATCGATTCCAACCAATGGAGGATACAGATGGGCAATCGGGAAAAATTGAACCATTTCCATATCCCGCAGCTCCGCTCCGGCTTCGGCTGCCAAAATAAATCCGTCGCCTGTCATATTCGCCGATGCGCTGTTTCGTTCATAGATTTCCGTCAATCCGCCGGTTGCCAGAATGACGGCGTTCGCTGCGATGATAACCGGTTGAAATTGTTCCATGGCAAAACCAACCGCGCCCACGACCGCTCCATTTTCCACAACCAGCTTCGTGATCATAATATTTTTGAGCCGCTCAATGGAGTCGTCCTTCCAGATCGCTTTTCTTAGGCCTGCCGACGTGGCCCCGCCCGTGTTCAAAATATCCACGTATACGCAGCGTTTGCGCGAATGGCCCGGCGCCACCACCTGGGAATGCTTCCCATCCGGCGTTCTTGCCCATTTCACCCCATAGCCTTCAACTTCCAATATAAGCTCCGGGCCACGGTCCACAATCGCTCGAACAATATCCGGGTCCGCCATGCCGCGGCTGCCCTTCATCGTGTCCTCAAAGTGGATGTCGGGATTATCCTCCTCGGCATCGCCCAGTGCAACTGCGACTGTCATTTGCGCCAGAATCGTTGCGCCTCCGCGTCCAACCAGGCTTTTGTCCACCAACACGACTTTAGCGCCTTCATTGGCTGCCGCTTTTGCAGCCATCATTCCGGCCGCACCCGATCCGATTACTAGAACATCTGTATTCAACTGTAAAGGGTTCATCATTATGCTCCTATCTTTCTCAGGATTTGCCGGAGATTGTTTTTCCAATCGATTGGACGGTAATGCCGGCTTGTTTCAACGATTCGTTAATGTTTTGAGCGAATTCGAGCGCATGTGCGCCGTCGCCATGAATACAAATCGTATCCGCTTGAATGCCGATGTCTATATTTTGCCGGGATAAAATCTTTCCCTCGTTAACCATGCGAATCACCTGCTTGACGGCCACCTGGTCATCCGTAATCATGGCATCCGGCTGCCGTCTGGACGTTAAAGAACCGTCCGACTGGTAAGTGCGATCCGCGAATACCTCGCTGGCCGTACGAAGTCCGGCTTTTTCGCCCGCCTTGATCAGCTCGCTTCCCGCCAATCCGAACAAGATCAGCTCGGGATCTACCTTGTACACCGCTTCCGCGATAGCCTCGGCCAGGCCCGGATTGACAGCCGCCATGTTGTAAAACTCGCCATGCGCTTTTACATGCTGCATCGTCCCGCCCTCGGAACGGACAAATCCCCACAATGCGCCGATTTGATACACGGCGATCTCATACGCTTCCTTCGGGGATATATCCATTTTTCTCCGGCCGAAGCCGATCAAATCCTGCAAGCCCGGATGAGCGCCGATGCCGACTCCGTTGTCCAGAGCGAGCTTCACGGTCTTTCTCATCGTGCCCGCATCCCCCGCGTGAAACCCGCAGGCGATATTGGCCGACGTCACATATGCCAATATTTCAGCGTCCCTGCCCAGACTGTACGCTCCGAAGCTTTCTCCCATATCGCAATTCAAATCGACATATCTCATGAAAATTCCTCCTCGTATAGTATTTCTTGAAGGTTGTTGTTGGGCTAATTTCCAGTACCCTAGGGTACTGGCGGCCGCCTTCAAAATTTCCAATTTGATCTTTGAAAAATAAATGAAAATCTTAAATTGGGACTGGACTTTTCGTGATGCTTCCAGACAATGAATCTTAGGGTCATTCGGGGAAATTCTTTTTCCTCCTGTAGTTCAACTACTTCATAAGTCTGTTTCCCTGGCACTCGTGCGGCACTTCTTACCCGCTGGCTGTTCCCTCCGGCAACCCATGCCCGAAGATAGCAGCTTCGGG
>NZ_SMRT01000024.1 GCF_004354045.1 Paenibacillus piri
GTTCCCAAGCACCAACACAAACGCGCCCTCGTCTTAACGGCAAGAAAACTTGTGCGTCTGGTCGATGTGCTGCTACGCAACGACCAACTTTATACGCCACGGAGGAAGGTGAACAACGCGAAGGGATAACGCCTCCTTTGTCAAAGTCCTTCATGGATTCCCAGTAAAATTCTGGTAAAAAATCGGATTTTAGGCTGGGTCTGATTTGATGCGTCCATTTTTCCTGACTGATCTACTTTACGGCCAAGAAAATTTCCAATTCGATTGAATCAGGGACTTGACATCATACCGCTGGACTTGTTCTTCATGATTTAGTCTTGCACACGTATTGTAAGGCAAACAAAAGTGTCGTGACAGTGACAATACTTTGGATCCCTAACGAACCAAAGTATTGTCGTACCTTTGTCATCAATTGGTTCTTAGCGGTGCATCGCGCGATATTGACTCGGGGTAATCCCTAGATGTTTTTGAAATACACGGAGGAAGTGGCGCTCTGAGAACCCTACCTTAGATGCGATCTCTCCTACATTCATATCAGTGTGGCTGAGCATCTTCTTGGACTCCTCCAATTTGCACTGAGTAAGAAACTCCACAAAAGACATTCCTGTCTCTATACGAAAAATATGACTGATATATGACGGATTCATGGAGACCATCTCTGAGCATTGCACAAGAGAAGGGTTGTCTAATGCGTTATCGCGAATATGCTTCATGATTCGCATCACAGCATTTTTGCCGCGTACATGATTTCCTTCGGATAAGGCTTTGAGATAAACCGGGAAAAAACGCTCCGTGAACCAATCATGAATCTCAGAAGAAGTCTGTCGTTCACGCAGCTCCTCGAATAGAGCATGTTCACTAAGCACATTATAAAGATTCCCGCCCTCCGTCTGAAGCGAATTTAACAAGGAAGCAAGCAGCACGTTATAGCATTGTGAAATGAAAGCAGCGTTCTCGGAACCGCAGATTTTGTTTGAAAAATTAACCACTGCGGACTTGCCCTCGAGCAGCTCACGGGATTTCAGCGCCTCGATCATTTGCTTTTCCACCGTATTCGGATACAGCTGCGGAAACGATTTCGCGGTTTTGTCCGAATCGCTGATGAAATGAAGGCGTTCCTGATTACCGTAAATCCTGCGCTGCAGCGCCATCTTAGCTTCTTGGTACGCTACCGAAATATCCGCAATGTGGTTGTAAATCCGTCCAATTCCGACGGCTATCTGAATTTTCATCACTTCGTCCATACGACTGCAGAGAGCGGTGGAGAATTGTCTTATAGAGGCTGGAACGTTTTCCGGCGACATTTTCCGGGTCGGATGCAAAATTGCAATCGCTTTCCATTCGCTGCTCATTACGACATAGCCGTCCAATGGGAACTGCCCCGATTTCAGAAGCTCATTAAGCATATTTGTTACCGCATATGCGATGATAGGTTGATCTCCTCTAAGGAAGCGGTTCTGCCGATGCAGATTCTCGGCATCAATCACGATGACACCGTAGGTTCCATGTACTCGGATGTTAAATTTTTCACACTCGCTTTCAATGGAATGCCGGATAAGAGGGTTCCATTCAAGCACCATTTGCAAAAATTTTTCCCGAACAGTAGGCTGAATATGAGAGACATATTCTCTGATTTTGTCTGTCTCATCCTTTAGGTAGGTCAAGCAGTCTTTTATGAAAGCGATCTCATTATTTCCCTGACGGCTAATTCTCCCTCGGCTGGCCTGTTCTCCGTGAAGGATGAGCTGTTCAATGGGATTATAAATCAGCTTCAGGTTCAGAAGAGTTACACTAATACCGCAAATCAGCACAACACTGACGATAAGAGCGGTCAGCCAGCGAATCCAGGTGAACTCGTTGGCAATACTTTCTCGCGGCGTTAACGATATATACTCTCTACCGATTGCGGTTTTGACGAAGGTGTATAGTTTTCCCTTGATATATTGGCTTGCAGTGGCATCTTTGGCATTCAGAAATGCCTCCACTTGGGGAGAGGCAAACCGCACGGGCAATTCATTCGTCGTGCCGAACAGAATTCGCTTTTCGTCATCGATAACATACAGTCGGGACGACCAGCCCGGCACCGCCTGTAAATTTTGAAGCGGGGGGATAGAGACTTGGACCTGGTAAATCAGAAAGCCGTGTACAACGGAGTCGGAGGAAGTTCGCACCTCCCGTGTGAACGTGATCATACTTTTTTCGAGACTTTGCGGCAAGCGCATCCAATGATTGTACCTCGAACCGTTCAAGATACGTTGGATATCGTCTGCCTGCTTGAACCGATTCAATTGAATATGACCTTGTTCACTGGACAGCAGAAATCCATCATTGATGCGATAAAAGATAATCTCCTTAATAATCGAATTAAAATAATTTTTTCTGGATAGCAGCTTGATGACATCCTGTTGAAAAAAGAAATTGTTCTCGTAATCCGGTTTAGTGAAGGATTCGGTCAGCAGCGGATCTACAGCCAACTGCAGCGAATCGTTCTCCACCCCCTGCAGCAGGCTCTCTACACTATCCTTTATGCGAGCCAGACTGGTTTGACTCTGCTCCATAGCTTGACGTTCGGCCTGCGACATAGACACCTGATAGTAAACTGTCCCAACGACGATAACGGCTACACAGATAGAAATACAACACTGCCATATCAAACGGTTTAAAAGATTATTGCGGAATTTCGGGATGCGAATTGTTCGCAGAAGACAGCCCCCATTTCTCGTCATCTTGTGGGCCGTCCTTCAGGCGGCCTTTTCAGAAAAGCTAAGGACGACATGCTTGGAGAAAGAAATTTATCTCCTTCGGGAGCGCAACCTCCTTTCCTTCTAAAAACGACGCCTGCCCAGAGTCCTAACAATATCCAGAGAGACCACATACTCCCTTTCAAACAAGTGTAACATGAACATTATTGTATCGGACAGTCCCGGCACTCAATTAAGCCAACGTCTCAAGCTGCAGGCTTCGGGCGCGTTCGTTGAGTTTGTTGACTAGCTCTTCCTTCAGGTCGATGGCTCCCTCGCATATAATCTTCATTTTCCTGGTATGCGAGCCTTGACCGGGGACTTGCAAGCCTGAAGCGCGCCGCTCCATTCGATCAATAATTTCGGACACTCTTCTCTTGAAGGTGTCCGCTCCGAAGAGGCCGTCCGCTTTAATACAAAGCGCCGTATGCGAAGGCACACCTATAACACCGGTCCCGGACTGAGGCTCATCGACGATCTGGCCCTCGGATAGGATTCCGGTCAGCACTTCGCCCAGCAGAGTTAGTCCAAAACCTTTATGCCCGCCCATTGGCAACCGAGTTCCTTTCGCAATGGCGGCCGGATCGTCCGTCGGATTTCCTTCGGCATCTAGGCCCCAGCCGATGGGTACTCGCTCGCCGGCCTGGATTTTCTCGGCCAGCACGCCGTTTGAGGTATAAGCCAGACAAGCGTCGAACATGAGCGGATAACCTTTGTCAGTAGGCACGGCATACCCCATCGGACTCGTGCCGATCACCTTTTCCTTTCTCCCTGGCGCCCCCATGGTAGGAGCGCCACGGGTGATGATATAGCCGATGTAGCCCTTCTCCGCGGAAGCTTCAACATACGGCGCTGAAGCAAGAATATGATGCGTGTTGCGAATGGAGCACAAGCCGATTCCGAACCGTTCCGCCAATTGCTCCGCTCGCTTCATGACAAACGATGCGCATAGTTCGCCTAATCCTTGGTCTCCTTCATAGTTTTCTAACGCTCCAAAGCTGTGGATTAAAGATATTTCCGGATTTGCTTTCACTTTGCCCGACAGCAATCCGTCGATTCTTCCGGGGAGCTCATAGATGTCGTGATGGCCAACATCGCGCAAGGTAGCTCTCATAAAAACGTCCGTTACCGTCGCGGCATTGCTGTCGTTTAATCCGGCAGCCTTTAACAATTGCTGTGTAAATCGTTCCAATCGATTCGTAAATACTTTAGTCATGCTTCTCCTCCTTAAGTAGTAGGCTATTTGCTATGAGCCGCCGCCTTATGGTCCGCCGGTCGATCGCAGGTTCATCGTATGAGTGACATATCCCGCCCTTTCACAGATTTCTCGGATCAAATAAATAAGTTTATATGCTTAAAAACAACAAAAATAAATGGGACATGTACTTTTTTCAATGCTAATCAATACACCGAGTGTCATACAAGTGACATTTAGTTAGAAGTTTTGAAATCCAAAGAAAAGTCATTCATTGTCCGAAACCCGTCGAAAGATTGTCAAAATGAACTCGGAAGGACCCTCTTCACAAAACGGTTTTGCAGAAACTATCCTCGTATCGCATCAAAACTTCATCTAAAAAAAATCACATCTTTATTACACAAAAGCAGTGCAATAAAGATGTGATTTTCAAAACAACCTCGGCTGTAGAAATCGGTTAAGCAAGCTGGTCCTCCCTGTAATCCCATTCGCTATTGTTTCATTGCTGATTGAAACGGCTTCCGATTATTCCCCTATTTTCCACCGCGCTCTTGGTACGATTTATTGAATTCTTCCGTGATTTTCTGATATTGCGGATCCGCCTTCAGCTGCTCCACCAACTTGTCCCAAGACTCAATCGGCTCTTTGCCCATAATGACCTTAACCTTCATATCGAATGTTATTCGAAGCGCTGCGGAATCGGGTTGGCACAACGTGGACGTCGGCGGTTTAATGAAGAATGAAACAGGATTAACTACGGTTGTGGTCAACCGTCACCGAGCCAGAGGCTTGGCAGAATGCCGGTACGGGGGAGACCTGCAGTATCGTCATATGATTTATATCGGGGTCGGATCGGGTATCGCAGCAGGACTGTATATCGACCGGCAGCTATTATCAGGGCCGAGGGGAGGAGCCGGAGAAATTGGACATACTACCGTCGAACCGGACGGCCCTTTATGCCCATGCGGTAATCATGGATGCCTGCAGTTGTTATCGGCGGGACCCGCAATCGAACAAGAATATCGAAAAACCATCCGCCAGTCAAACCATACGCAGTCGTTTACCGATCGAGGCATTGACCTTCAATTGGTAAAAGCTCAAGACGTATGTGCAGCTGCGGAAAACGGTGACGATCTGGCGATTGGAGTTGTCAAAAAAGCGGCGGACTATTTGGGCATCGCCATGGCCAATCTGCTGAACACCTTTAATCCCGAAGCCATTATTCTAGGGGGCTTCGTCCCAAACGCAAGTTCTCTATTTGTCGAAACCGCCATGAAAACGATGCGGCAGCGCGCGATGCATCCTCTTTCAAGCGAAACGGTTGTTATGACATCCAGATTCAAAGAAATCGGCGGAGCATTGGGAGCCGCAAATTTCGCTTTGGACAAGTATATTTCGCTCTCCTTCTTTTGATACAACGTAAGTTCTAAAATCGTTTCTATCAAACCAGGTGCCGCGGCTCGACATCGAGCCTCTGCAGGCATGACGATCGGCGATGCGGCGGATTTCTTAAAAATAGCCATCGCCAAAGCATTCAACCTGTCCTGCCTTTCGCTCTATGTAAAGCCGCTTTTAGCGTACCTGGATCGTGCCTCAAACAAGCCAACCTGCCGTCCTTATTATTATTCAGGGCGTATCCTTCATCATATCCTTTACATCAAAGAAGTCCATCAGCTCATTAAAGCTTTCCGGCGTTCCTACGGCCGACAATCCCCCATCAACCCGAATAACCTGACCCGTTACATAGGAAGCGGCATCGGAAACAAGCCATACTACCGTTCCCCCCATGTCCTTCGCATAGCCATTTCGCCTCAGTGGAATAAAGCGGTGCGAATCTTTATAGAAAGGATGTACCGCCTCGTCTTCCGGTTCAGGTGCGCGGACGTTTGTAACGCCGGGCGAAAAACCATTGACACGAATTCCGTATTTCCCCAGATCAATAGCGAACGATTCGATCATGCGATTCATTCCCGCTTTCAAAGAACCATATACACCATCGCTGCCATGGGGCGAAAAGCTGCGTACGGATGTGTTAAACAAGATACTTCCTTTTATACCTTCCTGAACCATATATTTTGCGGCGGCCTGCCCCACAAGAATCATTCCTCGGAAATTCACGCGATAGAGCGCATCCATGCTCTCAACTGTAATATCCAAAACTCCTTGGAAGACAGTAAATCCGGCATTACTGACCAACACATCAAGCCTGCCCAGTCTCTCTACCGTTTCTTTCACAAGCCTCTCCGGAACATCGGGGTCGCCCATATCGCCTTCCAACAAACAGGTTTTAACCCCCATTGCCTCAATATCTGCCACTACCTCAAGCGCTTCTTTATCTGAAAAATGAGAGTGGACCGCGATATCATACCCTTCTCCGGCAAGCGCATATGCAATCCCGCGCCCGATCCCTTTGCTGGAACCGGTTACAAGGGCCACTTTCCCGTTTCTCATGAACCTTTCTCCCCTCCTATATAACCAATCTGATTCTATAAAGAGTGGACCTAAATTTCAGCGACGCTTCCATCCAGGCTGTAACGCGGCTCATACTGCTTATATATATATGGATATTTTTCAAACGCCTTTTCGTCGAGCTCTATCCCCAGACCAGGGCCTTCCGGCAGAGGAAAATACCCGTTTTCAGGCTTAAGCGACATATTGTAGATGTCCGCCCGTGCGTATACAGAATGGGCCGCAAACTCCAGAATATCGAAATTTTGGGTGGCGGCGCTAACGTGCAGACTCGCTGCCGCTGCAACCGGCCCGTTAGGGTTATGGGGAGCGAACTTGATATGATACGGCTCCACCATCGAAGCAATTTTACGGATCTCTGTAATACCCCCGCAGTGGCAAATATCAGGCTGTACAATATCAAGCAGCCGGTTTTCGACAATCTCGCGAAACTCGAAACGACTGAATAAGCGTTCACCTGCCGCTATCGGGACTTTGCTCGAGTTATTGCGGATTCTCTTATACGCAGCAGAGTTTTCGGGAGGGATCGGTTCTTCGTAAAAGTAGACATTGTGTTTAGCGGCTACCTCGAGCAGCTTGATAGCGTCAGCCGGAGCCGCTTGACCATGACTGTCGATACAGATCACCTTATCCTTACCGATCGCCCTGCGAATCGCTGCAAGATTCTCATCCAAGAACTCGATATCGGATGCCGGGTCGTAAGTGGGCCCGCTTTTCCCGCCTCCCGTTTTAATACCGTCAAAGCCCATTTCTATCGCCTTCAATGCGGATTCCGCGTTACCTGCGTGCGTATAGGTGCGGATTTTGTCCCGCACAGCTCCGCCAAGAAGCATATATACCGGCACATTATAAAGCTTGCCGTTGATATCCCACAGCGCCTGGTCGATCGCGCTTATGGCAGACATATAAATAAATCCGCCTTTCCAAAATCCGTGGCGATACATCTTCTGCCAGATTTTCTCGATATTGCGGGGATCGTCTCCGATGACGCTGCGCTCCGCCAATACATGAATGCTCTGTTCAACCGCCTTCTCCTGCCCTTCCACGCTAGCTTCTCCCCAGCCATGGATTCCCTCATCCGTCAATACTTTGACAAACAACCAATTTTGTCTGAGTGTTGATACCAGATAGGTTTTAATTTCCGTAATTTTCATATTTTACAGCCCTCCCGCAATCTTTTGGAACCCAACGAAATGAAAACGCTTTACTCAAACTGCTCCACCAGCTCTTTGATCGTGAACGGTTTTGACAAATCGATCGATTGCTCTACGATCTTCTGTCCGCATTCGATGCGAAGATCCAGCCTGAGTTCATCCTTATCCACGCGGGAAGTGACCGTTGCTTCCTTCCCGTTCACGTCCCAGCCCAGAAACTCCCTCCATGCACGGAGGTTAAACCGTTGGTTTCTGTGCTGTAGCCGACACGAGCCGCCTCTATTCAATATTTTACCAAATATATTATAGTCGCTCAAATTATCTTCGTTAGGTAACAGGATAGCTCCGTGACAGTTATCGATAATATTGCCCAGGATCTTGAATTTCCGGCCTAGCGAGCCTCGTCCGTTAACGATCCGGTCGGGATTACCGTCGTTGTTCATAAAAATAGCTGACCCTTGGGCGCCGCTGACAAAGTTATTCTCCACAATCAGGTAGTCTGTGTCATGTTCGTATATGGCATGGCCCCCGCCTTCTGCATCAGGATGCCCTCCCGGTTCGATCTTGCCGGAATGCATCATCGTATAGTCTGCACCGACATTAATAATGACATTATTGTCTACTTTATTGACGTAATGCGATGCCTCGACAAAAATGGAACCCAACAGAGTATGCTTCGCATCGATGACGACATTTCCGCATATACGCGTATTTCTATTGTTATAGTCGGTCCAGATCGTAGGACCATACATATTGTCCACGATCATATTGTGCCGGATCAGGCTATTGCGAGTGACATGCACCTTAATGGCGCCCGACTCCCACAAAATCTCCGTGTTATGCCAACAGTTCCTTTCAAATCTATTGTTTTCAATGAGCACACTTTCATAGCCGGTGGATGATGCAGGCACACCGCAAAGACCGCATAAACCGCAATCGGTAATCAGATTATTCCGGATGATATGAAAACCGGAAGGTTTATCCGATTGACGCATCGGGCTTTCATGACCGGTATCGATTCCGATCGAGTTCGCCCACCGGACGGTATTATTTTCTATGACCCAATGATGACCGCAATAAGTGGATAAAGCGCCTTTCTGCGATCCTGGAAATCCATTGCCGACATATTCAAAGGTAAGCCCCTTTACTCTTACGTATCCGAAGTATGGCTCTGAAGGAGCAAACAACTGCGATTTAGCCGTATAGGAAAGCGTATGATTCTCAGGCGCATCATCATCAAACAATCTGAAGTGGATTGTAAGCCCTCCGTCTTCAACCCAATACGTGCCCGGGCTTTGCCAAAGCTCTGCATAAATCTCGACCTGGCGCAGCAGCCTGCCGTCGCAGAACAGCAAGCCCCGGCGCATCATAAACTCTCTGTAGTCCATAGCTTTCGGCAATTTGTGGAACAAGAACGTACAGTCGCCGAAAGGATGCGGAGGCACGTTCAGCATTGCGAAAGGATTGGCATCCTCGAAGCTCTTAAAATCCAGGCTGCCCTGCCAAACACGCGCATGCTCATCAAAGGTGTCCACGATTAGATTTTGTCCGAATTGTCCTGTCTTCTTCCAGCCTTCAGACGGAACAAACTGTGTATGCCAGTTCTCCAGTCCGGACAGGACCACTCGTTCACCGGGAGCCGCCTCATAGCTGATCATGGCATCGGGTCCTGTACCCCCGCGGATTGGCCGTACAAATTCCTTATATACACCTTCGCCGATAACGACGCGCTCACCGGGCATCAAGGCCTGTGCAGCCCGATTTATCGTCTTGAACGGCCGCTCTTCCGTTCCAGGATTATCATCGCTTGCTTGGGGATGCTGTTGTTTCACATAATAGGTTTTACCATACTCTTCCTGCGGATGCCAAAACGAAAACCTGGTACCATCCGGCAGGGTATCATAATAATGATCCTGCATTTTTTTACCTCCCCAATTTCTTCATTTTAGCGATTCCGTTGTGAACGGCGAAGCAGGCAAGCCTTCCCGGTTATACAGATTGGCCCCTTCGGGATTATCGGCCCATGCATATCTTACATAGATGGGATTGGGCACCCGGCTATGCCATACCGCTACACATTCGTCCTCAATCCTGGCATCCGCCCATACGAAGGACCGGTCGGCCCCGGCTATGGCGAAATGTCTCAGCCTGTCCCCGCCTTTGGCTACTAATCCGCTGCCCCTATCGTCAAAGGACAATATGATCCGGTTCCCATCTATCTTCGCAGACCGGAGCATGGGCCCGGAAGCCACGACTGCTTCATCTCCATAGGCGACTTTCCGTGCCGCCAGTGCAAGCCGGGTTCCCACATCCTTTTTATTTCGAGGATGAACATCGTTCCATTCTCCAATATCAATGGTAACAGCCATTCCCGTATTCGGTACGGCAAGCGTCTTCCGCTGTGCCTCCCTTAATGCCGCCCATTTGCCTGCGGCAGGTCTGTCCGAAGGCTCCATATAGTTTGGCAGCTGAACATATAGGAAGGGGATATCGCCTAAGCCCCATTTCTTTCTCCAATCGGCAATCAATGCCTTGAACAGGCTCTCGTACTTTTCCGGCTTCTTCGCATTGGATTCTCCCTGATACCAGGCGACTCCTTTGATGGCGTAACGGACAACCGGCCCAATCATGCCGTTGTACAAGCCGGATGGACGCCATTGAACGAAGGCGGGTGCAGGCAGCGGTTCGCTTTTCACACCGATCAAGTACTGCCACTCCCCGCTTAAATCGGTGATCCGGTCTCCAGTTCTCAGATGATAGGGCTTGCCTTTATAAAAGCCGCCTTTCCCGGAGAAATTAACCACTCGGACTACAACCGTGTTTCTTCCTTCCTGCAGCAGGCCTGCCGGAATATCGTATGCTCTCGGCACATATTGGTTGGGCTTGGTCCCTACCATAGTACCGTTGATATAAACCGTATCCTCATCTACAACGTTCCCGAGAAAAAGAGTTGCGGAGTTGCCCAATAGGGAGGGGGGAATTTCTATTTCCTTCCGGAACCAGACGACACCGTTGAAATGACCCAATCCCTCTTCTTCCCAATAGGAAGGCATCCTGATGTACGGCCAATCGGTTGCGTCGAAGTCCGGATGAAAGCATGGCTTCCCGGCATCAGACAAGCCCGCGTCATTACGGTTTACATTGCGGTACCATTCTTCCCTGGACACCAGATCCTCCTTCACCATGGCTTCCACATCATTTTTATTCTTCATCTTTTGTAAGGTTTCAATATAATCCGGAAATAACGAAAGGGCATCCTCGCTCATAAAAGATTCTACAGGCGCCCCTCCCAGGCTGGCGTTGATGAGACCGACGGGTACACGATACGTTTCAAACAGCTTTGACGCATAGAAATACCCTGCGGCACTGAAGCTCAAGACGCTCTGTGGATTTGCCGCCTCCCAGCATCCGGCTTCGACATCGGTTCGCGGCCGTTCAAAGTCGTATTTTACCGGGATCAGGAACTGTCGTATGAAATCATTGCCAGCCTGAGCAATCTCTTCAGGATATACATCCCGAAGGGATTGCATCTTCATTTCCATATTGGATTGGCCAGAACACAGCCATACATCGCCCAGAAGGATATCTTTGATGATCATTCTTTCCGCACCTTCATCGGTCTCTATGGCCATGTCATAGGGCCCGCCGGCATTTGCCGTCTGAAGACGTACCCGCCATTCGCCATTTGCGTCAACAGCGGCGCTGTAGGAATTTCCCATAAAATGGACCGCGATGACTTCTCCTGCCGGAGCCCAGCCCCATATGCTTACTTGTGCGTTTCTCTGTATCACCATACCGTCGCTGATCAGGCGGGGCAATTCGATTTTCGTCAGATTCCGGGTCATATCGCGAGCTCCCTAGCTTCCAATCTGAATCTCAGCAAATGTATCATAGATACGGTTTCTCTTGGCCCGTTCCTCCGGACTGAGCTTTTGAGCATCTGCAATCTCATAGCCGCCAAAGGTATCATACAGCCTCGATGAGGGGTCGATTTCCACATAGGTGCACCAAGGCAGCCAGTGATAATGGCTTTGCAGCACTTGACTGGTAAAGTTGCCTGATTCGTGTCCCAAGCCAGGCATAATATATCCGATACTTCCGTCCGCATCATTGGACTGTCGGGTATTCTTATCGATGAACTCCGCAAAATCGAGATAATGCTCGTCACCTGTAATCACATACAACCTGTAATAGGTATATGAACAGGCGGCCATATACACATCGGCCCCCCCGCCGATGGTGATAATGCTCTGTCCGCTGATGGAATACTTGTTGAACGGATGCTTCGGCCAAGGGGTGGTCACAGGGAATGTCCACGCATAGGTCCAGGTTTCGGTATAATCGGCAGCGCCGATCGCGCCCTCGAGCCACCTGTCATTACCGGTCAGATCGTACAGGGCGAGAAAGCCGAACAAAGCATAGATCCCGGCCTCTTTATCCATGATGTCCATGTTGTCGCAGGTGCCGCCCCGATATTCCATATTCAAGTAGGCATTATCGTAAGACCATTCCCCCGCCTTGATCGCAGCGGCTTTATATCTTTCATCACCCGTCACCAGATAGAACTGCACCAAGAAACGAATCACACTGGGTGTGTTGGCCTTGGAGTCCATGCGGACGGAGCTGTCGGTATTGTATGCGCGGTAAAAACTGCCGTCATCGTTTTGAATGTTCACAATCCAATCGGCGGTTCTTTTACAGAATTCCAGCCATGCCGGCCGCTGGTCGCCTATTTTGCGCATATAGAGGCAAGCGTCCAGAATGGCCTCAATCCCGTCGGCAAGCATCCGGATATAATGGGGATACGGCTCGAATTCCTTGATGCCGGGATGGTAGCACATGTGCGGCAAGCCGGATTCGGTCATCGCCGTCCGCACCCAGAAATCGATGATGTTAACGCCTTTTTCGAAGGCTTCGGTCACGTTTTCCTTATGTCCGTAACGCAGCAGCTGATAACCGATTCCGGGCTGTTGTCCGACAAAGCCGAACTGAAAGGACACACTGGATACATCCATGTGGGGCAGCTGGCAGGAGAAGGGCAACCCGTACGATTCGCCGTACTGCCGCGTATATTGGGCGAGCATCTTCATGCAATTGTGAAAATGGAGCTCATTATCTACATCAAATAACTTGTCGCGCATCCGGTCATAGGTCACCCTCCAGATGTCTTTCATCATAAACTGGAAGCTGCTATAGTGTCCGAAATTGACAGCCACAGCATAGTTTTGCTCGAAACCGACCTCCACCGGGTGGCAGACGCGCTGGAAGGATTTGAATTGATCTTGGAAATCGAGACCCGCATACCTTCTTGTTGCAGGCATTTGACCATCGCAGCCCGGGTATACATAATCGATAGACAAGCCGTCGACTTTCGTCTCGAGCTCCTTGCGAACGGCAAAGCCATAATACAGATAATTCATGGTTCTGCTTTCCGGCTTGCTCATGCCAACGGCTCCAATCGTAAATTTGGGGTCCACATAATTGGCAGCCTGTAAAATATCCAGAGACCGCATGGTCACGTCTGAAGTCCAACGCGATATTGCCGCCATTTCACCCGAAGCGGTGTTTTGCATGGCGAACAAAGGCAGGGCGCAAGCGGTTTCCAGCCGCCAGAAATACTCACAATCCAGGTCTTTGCCAAAGGCGTGCTCACGCGCAAATTCATTTTGCTTATACCATACACCGGGCGCGAAACAGTTATAGTCATGCGGATCGTCCGATTCCGTCATTATAAAGGAGAGCTTGGTGGAAAAACCAAGGTCATCTCCCGCCTTCAGCACCTTTACGTTCCTGCTTACCTTAAATCCGGCGCCGCTTGCTTCATAAGTATCTGTAAAAGAAAATTCAGAGCCGGAGGGCACGGTTAACGTTCCTTTGGCGGTGATTGTATTGCCGGAAGCGGCAATCTCGCTGTAAGCTGTGTCATAAAACTCGCTAAGGGCAACGGCGGTCTTTAGGGTTACGAAGACCGGGCGTCTGTTAAAATATAGAAGTTCTCCGTCTTTTTGTACCTGGACGCCGCCGTCCTGAAGAATAAGGGTATAGTCACCGTTTACTAGTTTCAAAAGATTTTCCTCCTTTTTTCTTGAAGTATTGCTTTACAAGGAATTTCATTAAATCGCCGGGTTGTTCTCTGACAAACTCCGGTTTATCTTTGAATACCATTCCGTACGGCGCCTCGGGAGTATAGGGCACCCACTGTGGCATCTCCTCTCCAGTGGAATCTTGTCCATTCGGATCTCCGGAACGGATGAAGTTTGCCCAGTAGTTGCACATCTGACGGGCAAGATCATAATGTTGACCGACAAAAGGCCTCCAGCATTTGGCCAGGGTCTCAAAGAAGAACCAGAGATCCACCGAGTGAAAGGTTCCAGGGTTATCCCATCCCGGTATTTCCGCATCAAAATTATAATAATACAGCGGGATATTGGCTCCGGTATCCGCATTGGCCTGCGAGGCAATTCGGATCGCATATTCAAAACCGCTCACGGAAGCATTATTTACTGCTTCATCTATGTCGTCCGACTGAGCCTGGCAAAGCGCAAGAAACTCATCGGCATCATCGCCAAACATTTCGGCAGCCATTTGCCGGAATTCCTCAAGCGTCTTGACATTCGGAACACTGAAGAACTCGGAGGAAGTGTGGCCCCAAAGCACCGGTACCATCAACCGCTTGTTTTCCAGGAATAAATCAAATGTGTTGCCTGTATTGAACACTTGATCAACAACGGTACCCCAGAACCCGAACCCCTTATTATATTCCAGCATCTTGTCGCGGACATATTCCGCATCAAGCTTACGGGCTTCTGTAAGGGAGGAAACTCCGATAAATTCAAAGAATTTCAGACCCTCTTGTTCGGCTTCCGCCAGATTGCGCCGAACTCTGGGCATACGGCCTCCCGGGTAAAGCGGCGCCGAGACACCGCTCTGAATAATCGCTCTCTGAAAGAGTCCTTCGTTCTGAGGCGAAGTAAGCTGGCTCATGACGCTTCCACCGCCGGCAGATTGTCCGCCAATCGTAATGTTGTCGGGATCGCCGCCAAAATTCGCAATATTGCGTTTGACCCATTGCGTCGCGAACTGCTGATCAAGGTGGCCGAAGTTTGCGGGAGCTTCCGGAGCCTCCGCCGATATTTCAGGATGGCATAAAAACCCGAATACGTTCAGACGGTAGTTAATCGTCACCACCACGATGCCTCTGCGTGCGATGCGTTCGCCGTCAAACTCCATCTCAGCCGTATGACCGACCTGCAGCCCGCCGCCGAAGTACCATACAAACACCGGCAGCTTCTCGTCGGGACTGTTAGCCGGAGTCCATACATTCAGGTACAGACAGTCCTCGTCCATGGGGATGTCCGGATCTACAGCCCATTCCCTGGTATAGATGTTATTTACATCGATCTTTTGCCTTACCTGCATCGAGACCGGCGCGAAATCATGTGCTTTCAACACATCATTCCAATCTTTTGCGGGCTGCGGGGCACGCCAGCGATTCTCGCCTACGGGCGGCGCGGCAAATGGAATGCCTTTGAAACTTGTTATACGCGGATCGGCTGCCGGCAGCCCTTGAACTATGCCGTTTTCAACTTTCACTACTCTAAGCATACTTGATGCTCCTCCTTCAATTATTTGTCTATTTCGTAAGGCGAATCACATTCCAAGAAAGCTTTTTGGCTGCGGCTGTCACTTTACCGCTTTCCATTTTGGTTTCGGTATTTCTCACGGGCTTTATCGCATCCTGGTTCTCGAAGTTGTTCCCCTTTTCCAGATCATCAGTGTACATCTCAATATGCTCGGCGAGCTTATAGCCATCGAAGCCGCGAACGTCCAGGCTGACCTCGATGTCGTCCTCGATCCCCCGGTTGATGATGAAGATATAGACCTCGCCCTTTTCCTCATTTTGTACAGAGGCTGCTTCTATAGCCTGAACATCTTCGTAGGCGTGGCACTGATTAGAGCCCGTAAGGGCAAATTGCTCGGTATTGAAGGTCGGCCCGTCGACCACGGGCAGGATCGAAATGCCGTCGCGGGTCAGCTTGTTCATCTGGTAGTATGGATAATATGCCGCGTTCTTCCATACATGTGCGCCGTTAAAAGCCAGGGCGTTTCGAATGCCGCCGGTCATGCAGCCTATCTTGATCCGGTCCGCATGGCGCAGGAATGTCAGAAGCACTGAAGACATGGCAAGGGCGTTCAGCATTTGATGGGAACCAAACCTGCGTTCCACATAATTTTCCGGGTCATATCTTGTAAAGACATTGTCTCTGGGGGCAAATTGGGAGTAACTCTTGGTAACATCCTGCCAGCCTCTGCGCCCGAAGAGAACCTCGCCCTGCCTGCCAAAGCTGCAGCCGTATTCGTCGAAGGAGATGTACATTTTCTTAGGCGTGCGCAGCTTGGTTTGCAAATAGTCACAAATGGCGACGGTTGTCTTGATATAGTCCTCAAATACGGAGGAAATGTTGAGATAGTTGGCGATGTCGCCTTCCGGTGCGGAGTGGTAATGGTGCAGGGATATGTAGTCTACCGATTCGTAGCACTGCTCAAGCGCCGCCATTTCCCATTCGGGGAAATGCCTGTAATGGTCGGAGGTACCCGCAAAAACGGTTTCCGCCTTGTTGTCAATCCATTTGACCATCTTGGAAATCTCATGGGTGCGGATGCCGAAGCCGACAGGATCCTTTTCCCAGGACCCTATCTGCCAATGGCCGTCCATTTCATTCCCCAGATACCAGGTCTTAATGGGATAGGGGTCGGGGTGCCCATACTCCTTGCGCAGGTCAGACCAGTAGGAGCCTCCGATATGACGGGAATACTCCACCAAGTGTGCGGCGCTTTTGATCCCTTCCGTACCGAGATTGATGGTGTACATCGGCTCTGCATCGATACGATGGGTCCACTCCAAATACTCGTCATGGCCGATAATATTCGGCTCAATCTGGAACCATGCCAGATCCAGCTGTACCTTACGGTTTTCAAGCGGTCCGATGGAATCTTTCCAGTCCCAGCCCGACACCCAGTTGCCTCCCGGAAAGCGAAGGGCCGGAAGATCAAACTCCTTGACAGCGTCTATGACATCCCGCCGAAAACCCATGTCGTCCGCCGTCGGGTGCTTGGGATTATAGATGCCTCCATAGACCCAACTGCCGATCGGCTCGAGAAACGCACCAAATAGACGTTTATCTACCCTGCCTATCTTATAATCCGGGTGTACGGTCACTTTTGCCTTCTTAACCATTAAAAAACCCTCTTTTCCTGTATGACTTAAGCCTTAATTGCACCTATCAGCATCCCCTTGACAAAGTGCTTTTGCAAAAAAGGAAATACACACATGATCGGGATCATCGTTACAATAATTGCAGCCATTTTCATACCTTCCGAAAACTTTACATCGGTTTGTACATTCGAAATATTCATCTGCTGACTGATTTGGGAATCGATAACAATAGACCTTAAAGCAAGCTGCAAGACAACAAGACTGCCTTTTCTTATGAATATCATGGCATTAAACCATTCATTCCAACGGTCCACGGCATAGAACAATATGATTGTCGCAATGATTGGCATGGATAAAGGCAATATGATACTATAGAGAATCCGCCATTCGCCCGCCCCGTCAAGCTTTGCCGACTCCATAAGCGATATCGGTAACGACAGGAAGTAGTTCATCATGATGATTAAATAAAATGAATTAACTCCATAAGCAAGCACAACAGACCAAATTGTATTAATTAAATTCAACTGCTTCATTAACAAGTACATGGGGACAATTCCGCCATGAAACAACAGAGTAATGACAACAAAATAAATGAAAAATCTTTTGAGCGGAAAATCGGGGCGGCTAAGCCCGTAAGCCATACTGGTAGTCAGAAACATGTTGAGCGGCAATCCTAATACGAGGAGCAGCAAGGTGGAACGGTAGCCTATCCATATGCGTCCGTCTTCAAACAAGGCCTTGAAATTTTCAAGTGTAATTTCCGTTGGTATCAATAATACCGTCGATTTCAGATACTCCTGTTGTGTTGAAAAGGATATCGCAGTGACGTTGATAAACGGTAAAATGATGGCAATTGCAAAGAAGGTGAGAATAACCAACAGGACAATATCCAATGGTTGCATTTTTTTATGCTGATAAGCTTTTTCCGGTACCGGTTTAACTTCCGCCATATTCACTTTCCTTTCCCCTAAATATTCGCATCCGATTTATCCCCGAACCGTCTTCTTCCTGGATGGAAAAAGTCCGTCCGCGCCAAGCCATTTACAGACACGATCAGCGAATAGCAACAGAACAAAATTGATTATAGATCGAAACAAGCTTACTGCACTTGAGAAAGAAAAGTCGGCAGCGGACTGAAATGTAATTCGATAAATATACATGTCCAGAATTTCACCCGCTTTGGCAGTTGCAGCATTACTGATATTAAAAATCTGATCAAATCCTGCATTCATCAGGTTTCCAACTGATAAGATCAACATAACAACAATTGTGCTTTGTATGCCTGGAAGGGTGATATACCACATCGTCTGCAAACGGCTAGCTCCGTCGAGTTGAGCGGATTCATATTGTTCCGTATCGATGCCTGCAATAGCGGCCAGATAGATAATCATGACCCAACCGGCCGACTTCCAGTTTTCGGTAATATACAATAACGATTTGAAGATTTCAGAGGAGCCCAGAAAGTTGACTGCATCCCCGCCCAGCATTTTGATAATGCCGTTTACCATACCTTGAAAATTTAAAGTATTAATCATAATGCTGGCAACGATAATCCACGACAAAAAGTGGGGGAACGTATAAACCGTTTGTATCGCCTTTTTATATCGGTTCACACGCACTTCATTCAACATGAGAGCCAAAATAATCGGAATAGGAAACTGAAACAGAATACGTCCTGCATTAATCCACAGCGTCTTCCAGATCGATTCAATAAATGCGGGATCTCTGAAAACATAGGTATAATTTTCAAGTCCAATCCATGGGCTGCCAAAAATTCCGAGATTGGCTTTATATGTTTTAAACGCCAGTGTTAACCCATACATGGGAATGTAAGCAAAAATGATATACCAAATGACTCCCGGTATTAGCAGGAGGTAAATTTCCCTGGACTTCCATACGCGACTCATCAAGGATAAATAATTTTTTTCCAACGATGAATTCTTCTTTTCCGATACTATATTCTCCATATGAAACTCCTTCTGCCAGAGTTGGTATAAGATCAAGTAGCCGTGCAAATCATGTAGGATTTACCGCAGCTACTTGAAGACAATTAATCGAACGGCATCTGCTCGCTATTTAGCCAATTTTGAGTTCAGTTCGTCAAGAACCGGCTTTATGATCGGCATCTTCGAATCAATCCACTTCTTCCAGTTTGCTTCTATATCGCCCTGCATAGTCACAAGATTCGCGTAGTCCGTATTGTAATCGATTTGGGCCTTTCTCTTGCTCGGCGAATCGTAGGTATATAAATCCCAGTCAACTTTTGTAAATGTGTCGGGGGTGCCTAATTTCGTTTTATCAGCGTAAAGCTGCTTTGACATATCCCGTAATCTTTGGTCGGAATTAGGGTTATCGAATGCGAAATCGTCAAACAGAATTGTGCTGCCTAACAGATAGCCATTGGAAGGATACTTTCCGTTTGCGCCGCCAAGCGGCTTGCCTTCTTTTACTGGATCATAGAGCGATTTTACTTTGCCATTGGCTTCATAAGTCCAGTCCACATCTTTTAGCCCCATATTGGTTATGGTATTGCCCTCCGGAGTAGCGTTATAATCAAGCACATCCATATAACGCACGAATTTATCATCGGATATTTTCGGATTAAAGATGATGGTGCCCCAGAAATTAATGAGGTCTTCCTGATGATACTTACCGTCTTCTCCCAAAATATTGGCCATATGAATGTTTTGATAAGGGTCAAGCTTAATATTTGCCTGAAAATCATTATAATGAGTCTGAAGAGCCGATGTCGGCGCCTGGAAATAGGTAGCTCCCGCATTGCCTTTTACATCAAAGTAAGAGCCATGCTCCTCGTTCTTCACAGTGAAGAAGTCCTTGCTAAGGACACCGGACCGGTAGGCTTCAGAGAACGCCTTAAGCCCTTTCAAAGTATCTTCGGAAGCCCCGCCCCATTTATACGTACCATCTTTATCTTTGTAAAAATTGTTGTAATGGGTGCTGTTTCTTGCAACAAATAAATCAACGGCGTGATTTGTATTCTCAGCAAGCGGAATTAACTTGTCGCCTACTTTGCCGGGATCCTTTTCCTTGATCAGTTTGCCATACTGAATAATCTCAGAGGTCGTATAGGCGGACTTGATAGGGAAACCCACAGCTTCGGCCCAATCCTTGCGCATATATATGGATGGATGATTCGGCAAGGGGTCTCCGGGCAAATTAGCCATAAACCGCGCTCTTGGAATGAAATAGGTCCCGCCGAACACTTTTTCCATCTGAGGCCCGAGCGATGTTTTGCTATAAACCTTTGCGACGTTAGGCCAACGGGTTTTCCAGTCGTCGGGAAGCTTTTTGACAAGTCCCTGCTCTACAAAAGCAGCGGCATCCGCATGAATATAGTTATATACGGCAATATCCGGCATGTCGCCTGAGTTGATCCATATCCGGAGTCTTTCATTCCAGTTGTCCCAGTTCAGCGCCGTCATATCCAATTCATAGTTGAACTTGTCGGAATAATACTTGGCAACGGCATCGCCATTGGTGTAATTAAATCCTTCAATTCCCTGCACGGACGCCATTGTTAGTTTGACGTGCTTGGAACTATCGTTATTTGAGGGGTCCGACTTATTCCCCGAGTCGCTGCTGCATGCTGCAATACTGAACATCATGGATACAGCAGTGCCAAGACCTACTAATTTCTTCAAATTTGTCATACTTTTATCCTCCCCCATATTTTTTAATATTGCTCCAATGCCGATTCTCGAGATTGAGATTGAGAGGCTCTTGGATCAATACTGAAACGCATCTTCTTTTCATTCAAACCCGCTATCGGACCGGCAACGCGTTTTCCTTGCACTTCGTTTCCAAAGTAATCGGTGCAAACTTTTGAATCCGATTTTACTTGAGGTACTCCCCCCTTGAACACAACCTCCATGGTTAAATCAGCGCTGTTTATGTTAATTTCTGCATCAACCATGCATCCCGTTAAGTCAAAACCGCAGAACTCCTGCCATGTCGCCAGATCCAGGCACATTTCCGGCTCCGGGGACATCACGCGCAGGAATCCTCCCGGCATCTTCGCATAGGCATTCCCCTCCGCCTCATTGTGTTGGTTCGGCATAATAATTGCAGCTTCACCGCAATTGTAGAACAGGTTATTGAAAAATTTGTTCTCTCTGGTAGTGCCTCCGCGCTTCGAAATCCTAAAAGCTACCACTTTAGCGAAGAAGCCGGCTTTATTGCAGTTACCGATCAAATTATTGACCATTCTCAACCGGTCAGTGCCTTCAAGGTAGATTCCGTAACCGTTCTTCACAAGCATTTCGGTATTCCTGTACCAGCCTGATGAACCCGGCTCCGCAGGAACCGCATTCCTGTCATATCTTCCTTCAACATTCCAAAGAATGTTGTTGTCGATCAAGTTTTCTTTATCGCGGGTGCATTCTATAAAGATATGCTCCCTGGAATCGATCCCGTCAATGAAAAGGTTGGAGGTGATGCGGCAATTCTCATTGCCTACATCAAGCCACAACGCATCGCAGCCATAGCATTCTTTAATCACGTTTCTCCTAATTAATGCATTAATTGTGTTATGCAATTTAATGCCCCCTGCTTCCCACGAAAGCTCCATGCGCTGCCAACCCGTTCCGACGATGCAGTTATCCTCGATAAGCAGGTTCGTTGATCCTATACCGGCGATCCCGCATACGCCCGCATCTTTAATTGTATTTCGCCGGATGATTGAATTCCCTTTGATCTGTCCTTCGATCGGAGTATGATGCCAACACTCGTTGCCGCAATCGATTCCTACTGCGTTTGCCCAATCGATCGTACAATCTTCGATAATCCAATGATGACCCCTGTGACAGGACAGAGAGCCCCGCTGCGGTACCGGCGCGCCCATTGCAGCATGCGCCAAAGTAAGCCCTTTCACACGGATGTACGACAGAAACGGTACCTTTGGAGCAAAACACTGCTCACGGTTGCTAAGCTCAACCATATGATTCCACGGCTCGTCGTCGCCGGCAAGGCGAATATGCACTTTCTGTCCGTTTGCCTCCACCCAGTATGCATTCTCATGCTGGGCCAGCTGGTAATACAAAGGCACCTGGCGCATGGGCTTGCCATCTATAAAAACCATACCCCTGCGATTCAGATAGGGCGTCATATCGGTCTTACTAAATTCAATAAAAAGTCTGTCGTGAATGATATTCACTGCGCAAAACGGATTATAGCCCTTGAAATCCTCGGGATTGAGCTCGATTTCCCAAACCTTGATCCCTTCAGGGATTGCGGTGTCGTTTCTGAAACCTCTGCGCAGGTTCCATCCTTCACTGGGTTTGAAGTCATTAACCTCTACCGAAGCCTTGATAATTACTTCTTCCCCTTCATAAGCCTCGTAACTGATCATCTTCTCCGGGCTCTCGCCGCCCATGGCCGGTTGTACCGTCTCTCTATAGACGCCCCCATGGATTAGTATCCTTGTACCCGGCGTTGCAGCTTGCGCCGCCGCGTTAATCGTCTTAAACGGTTCCGACGCCGATCCGCTGTTCTTATCCGATGCCTGCGGGTTTTTATTGTCCACATGTATTTCACGCTCGTAATTTTGTTCAACCTCCCAGAACTGAAACGTTCGTCCATCGGGAAGTTGGGCAGTTAAATCCTGCCGATTTGCCATTTCATCGCTTCCTTTCGCCCTGGAGTTTATTTAAGGACTCATCAATGAAACGCTTTCATAAATAACTTGATGTTTTTTTAAAACGCTTTCATAATTAAATTTTAGCAGGTGCAAGTAAACAGCGATATGCGTTAGATTAGGTTGAAATAGGACTGAATTCGGAATATTGCGAATATTCTATAATCCTCTATATAATAAAATCATAGTCTTGTAGCATCATCAATTTATTTTTGAAGGAGTTTATCTAAGATGAGATTGGCTAACTTCAACTCTATTCGAGGCCGTATTATAGGAAGTACACTTTTGTTTCTTCTCTCCATGGGCGTTCTAATGATCATATACAATACGGGGTTCGAATCCATCACCGAGCGCAGAGCCTATCAGACCTTTGAGATTCTGTCCAAAGAGATGGACCGGAGACTTGCCATGGCCATCAATGAAATCGACAGGGCCGCCAAACGTGTGTCTTACTCTACTGCCGTTCAGCAGTTCCTGTTAACGGATGATCCTTCCGAATATTTTAAATTGAAGGCTTCAGCTACCGAAGTTCTTTACGACTCCACTTACAGCAGCAAAAATATTAAAAGCATTGTCCTTACATCCCGAAACATGAATAACTTTTATATTAGCGACAGTTTCCGTGAGATTCGAGAAATGGCAATGGAGGAAAGCGGACTGGCTCAAGATATCACACTACGCAACCCGATTGTTAGCAATGTATTCTTCGATAATAGCGGCGGCAATAACGGGCCTTTCTTTTTGTACTTTCTCCCTGTCCGTTCCATATTAGAAGGATATAGCGAGAAAAAAAACATAGCATTATGTGCTGTGGTAGTTAATTTAAAATCATTTACAGGCGAACTTGGCACCGGCATATCCAACGATGGTCTAACTGCACTCATATTTGAAGATAAAATCATAAATTCCAGCCGGGAAGTGAATGAAGTTGAACAGTCTATATTGCTGAACGCAAAAGAGGGCCAGGGCAAGGCGAACGTCAACGGGGAAAAATATCTCACCAGCTCCGTATCTGTACCCGAATTCGGATGGCGTTTTGTTTCGCTGGCCACCAGACATTCCCTAATTGGCGATCTTATTCCTATAAGAAGCATCGGTATCTTTATTATACTTGCTGCCGGTCTTCTGCTTTTTTTCCAGATGCAGCTTGTACTGCGTTCCGTGACCAATCCTATCGATCAGATCATCAGTGATATGAGAAATCTAACTTTGCGGAAAGACGGAGTAAGGGTGAGTATACCAAAAACTGTCGAACTTGCCAGACTTGCCGAGGATATCAATGATATGCTGGAGCGAATTGAAATTTCCCAAAAAGAGATTAGAAAATCCCAGCAGAATCTGTACCAATCCATGATTGCCCAGCAAAAGGCCGAATTGCTCTCATACAGAAGCCAAATAAATCCGCACTTTCTCTTTAATACCTTGGAGTGTGTGCGAAGTATGGCCCAAGCCTATGGCATTAGAAGTATTGAGGATCTCTGCACATCAATGGCCGGCATGTTCCGTTATTCGGTAAGCTCTGGAACGATCGTTACCCTTCGAGACGAGATCAAACATACTTGCGACTATCTGAATGTCATGAGCCAGCGTTTTCCGGGCAAGTACGCAATAAAGCTGGATATACAGCATGAGGCAATGAACCATCCCATACATGCCATGTTTCTCCAGCCTATCGTTGAAAACTCAATTAGACATGGTTTTGAAGAAAAAATGCCGCCCTGCATCATAAGAATATCAGGTCGGCTTCAAGAAGATGGGTCCCTTTTACTAAACATTGCCGATAATGGTGCCGGCATATCCAACGAAGAGCTCAAAAAAATAAATAACTTTAATCAACCGATAAACGATGGTACTTCTATTGGAAAAACGAATATAGGCCTTTATAATATACAGCAGCGTCTAAAGAACAGCTTTGGTGACCAATATCGCTTCGAGGTCCGCTCTGTTAAGGGTCACTACACAAAAGTCGTCATCTGTATACCTAAAGCGCTTACATTGTTGAGTCCAAATTTTACTCCTCCAGCATGCTGAAGCTCTGTTGGATGATGGCAGCATTCTGAATTTTTCGGTACTTACTGGGAGTAAATCCAAAGAAGCGCTTAAATAACCTTCCAAAATAACCATAATCCGAATAACCCACCATGTCCGCCACTTGCTGTACAGGCGCTTCGTTTTCCAAAAGCAGGTGTGCCGCTCGCTTCATTCTGATCGCAGTCAAAAATCCTGTTAGCGTAATCCCCGTTTGCTTCTTGAAAAGATCGCATAAGTATGTTTCGGACAGATAAAATTTTTCAGAGATCTCACTAAGCGAAAGCTCATTTTCATAATTTTTGCTAAGATATACCTGTATCGCCGATACTATAGAGTTTGCAGAATAATCAATCTCCAGCTGTGCAGAGCTGACAGCTTCGGAAAACATATTATCGAAATCTTCAAAATCGGGACGCTGTACACTTATACCTGAGCTTACCCCGCATGCAGCAGCTGATATCCTCAATTGGTTGAAAAAGGGCTCCAAATTCTGCTTTGATGAAAGCAGATAGAGGCTTGTTCCATCAGTGAGCAAAAATTGCCCAACATGCATATCCTTTTTGGAGGGGAAGTTGTAATTTTTCGAATCGGCGACTGCAACGTAACAATGAGGATGGACAGCAGCTGATACAAGCACCTCTCTCTGCTTTTCATTCATGAGTTTGCCGGTTTGAGAGACCTCCATTAGGACAGGGTGTTTGGCAGAAATAAGTTTTTTTCTGAGCCTGTCCGCAACAGTTCCAACTTCATCCCGGTCAAGAGGTTTAAGAATATAGTGAAATACATCATATTGCAAGGCGCCGCGGGCTACCTCGAAATCGCTAAAAGCGCTTATGATGACAAACTCAGAATTAATTCCTTTTTCTCGGGATTCCCTGACCAGATCAAGTCCGGTCATTCCCGGCATACGTATATCGGTAAAGACTATATCAGGCTGAATACTCGTGATGCTCTTAAGTGCCTTCCGCGGATCTAAAAAAGTCTCGATGATTTCAAATCCTTCTTTATTCCAATCGATAACATTTTTAATTCCTGTCAGAGCCCAGGGTTCGTCGTCTACAAAGATGACTCTAAGCAATGCAAACCCTCCCTTTACCGAAATTCCTTAGATATCTTTCATATTGAACCTTCGCTTTCATTAATATTGAATTTATTATCCCGAATTTCGAAAGTAACGTTCTTTGAAATTATAAGAAAACCTTCTGACCGAAGCCCTTTCGATGAAGATACATTCGTGTTTTTGATGTATATTAAAAAAATGCTCTTATTCTTTGGTAGATATTGTGTTTTGTCCATAACACATCACCCCAAGAGAAGAGCACCTTAGCAGGTAAATTGTACCACAACTACCAGTAAAATCAAGATTGAGTTTACAGTAGTCGAGGGAAAAAGATTCAAATTTCTGTTGAAAACGGTCCTAACAACGCCTGGACGAACAAGGCCACCCGATTTGGAATGCACGATTCACCAGTTTTGCGGCGCACCACGTTTTCTGCTCCGACGCTGCGCGCCTTATCGGGCCCGGACGAAAGGAAAAGTTCAGGACGGCATCGGTTAATCTAGCAAAAACCTTTGGCCGCGCATCCGCACCTTCACGGGATTGGCCGATATCAAGAAGCCAACCAGTATTCGGTGCCATGGCGCTATGTCGGACAAACAGTGCAAGCGCAGGATGAGAAGAACGGCCGGGTCCATTTGGAAATTAGATTTGTCTTGCTTCCCATGGTATTGAACCCCAGAATGGTCAACTGCCGGCCCCAAAATCAATCACATGTCTCACCCAGCTGTGCTTCCCGGCACACTGATCTTCTGTTCCTCCGTACATGGGGGCCCTGAAATTTCTTCCAGAAATGCTGCTGTTGATTTGGGTATTCCATATACATTGATTACCTTATTTTATTTCCGCTTCTTAACCTTACAAAAATAAGGACGTCTTGATAAGGAGGCATTTTTAAATCGCCTGCAAATGTAATGTGACAGGGAACTTGCGGAAAAGAGCTGGCTTTAGGGTGTTTTACACGCAAAAAGACCTTCATCCACCGGCCGTGGAGGGATAAAGAAGAAGGCATTCCATCTAAGGGGATAGAAAAAGGGCTCTCGCTCTATCAAAATGATTCTGGAAAACGAGTTCGACGTGATCTATAATCGAAAACGGATTTTTAGGCACATATAGAAATTAAACCTCGTTCGTCCAAACCAAAGACCCAATCCTTACAGACGTATGGCCAAGGCTGCGCAAGAGCATCCTTTCTAATCTATCCCCGAAATATCGGTACATACCTTTATGAAAGTGAGGGTAAGCGGTTTATTTTAAAGAGGCTAAAAGCACGCTTTGGTGCATTCTCTATAATGACCTATCATAAACGTTTTGATGGTATAAACAGTCTTCAAACCATCTTAAAATTAGTCTCAATTTACGATATATCTAACATTATACGCTATTCAATTAAAATAATCGCTGCCGCATCGCCTCGAATAGCACGACCGTCGCCGCCATCGCGGCGTTGAGCGACTCCGCTCGTCCCTGCATCGGGATGCGGATCTGCTCCGTCGTTAGCGCCGCCGCCTCGGGCGACACGCCCTGCCCCTCGTTGCCGATGACAAACCAGACCGGCTGCCGGAAATCGAAGCCGTAGCAGTCCGACGTGCCCTGCAGGCTCGTCGCAACCACCGCCGCGCCTTGCTGCGCGGCCAGCGGAAGCACCGATTGCAGGTCTCCCTGCACAATCGGCAAATGAAACAGTGAGCCCATCGTGGCGCGCACGGTCTTCGGGTTGTACAAATCGACGGTGCCCCTGCCGAGCAGCACACCGGTGGCCCCGACCGCATCCGCACTGCGGATGATCGTGCCCAGGTTGCCCGGGTCCTGCATCCCGTCGATGACGACGACAAGCTCCGGCCCGGTGCCCGCCGTCGCGAGCAGATCCTCCGGCTGCCACGACAGCTTGGGCAGCACGGCAAATACCGCCTGCGGCGTTAATGTGTCGGTGCATTTGGCCAGCACCGCCTCGCTCACCGCGACGCATTCGACGCCTCGGCTCTCGGCCTGCTCCAGCATGCCGCCGGACAGCTCCTGCCGCCGCTCCGCCGCGTAGACTAGCGCCTCCAGCGCAGCATCGGAAGCCAATGCTTCCTGTACGAGGTGAATGCCCTCGATCATGAATTGCCCCTGGCGTTCCCTTCCTTTTTTATCCAGGAGCTGGGTCCAACCCTTGACGCGCGGGTTGTGAACAGATGAAATTATCGAAATATCGTGCTTGGTCATAACGTTCGGGTTACTCCGTAAAAGTTTTTTCGAAATTTTGCAAATCTACATTTTTGCCGACAACGATTAAAATATCGTTTTCCTTGAGCGTATCTTCCGCGTTGGGAGCGATGTTAATATGCGTGCCGGTTTTGATGCCCATCACATTGCAGCCATACTTGGCCCGAATGTCCAGCTGGCGCAAATTTTTGCCGATCATCGGCCGCGAAGCGCGAATTTCGGCAATACTGTGGTCGTCCGACAGCTCGATATAATCTATAATGTTCGACGAGATCAGGTGATGCGCAACGCGCTGGCCCATATCCCGCTCCGGATAAATGACTTTATCCGCACCGATTTTTCTGACCACTTTGCCGTGCAGCTCGTTTTGCGCCTTCACTACGACTTTCGGAACGCCGATTTCTTTTAAAATGATCGTGGTCAAAATGCTCGACTGAATATCTTGTCCGATAGCCACGACAACGACATCGAAATTGCGCAGCCCAAGCGCACGGAGCGCTTCTTCATCCGTCGAGTCGGCCTGCACCACATGCGTAACAATCGAGGAAACCTCCTGTGTCCGCTGTTCGCTGCTGTCAATGGCCAGCACTTCAAAGCCTAAGCCGTGCAACGTTTTGGCGACACTCGATCCGAACCGTCCCATCCCGATAACCGCAAATTGCTTTTTCATGAACACCATCCCCCATCACTGACAAGCTTTTCATTGGTGACTAACGTGCTTAAGGCCCTGCCCCTTCAATACTTCATAACCTTAGTATACCATAAAATGAATCGGGCAAACGAAAGCATGAAGCCCTCCTGTTTGGTGCATATTAATTGGAGTAAAAAACGAGACGATAAAGCGAGGAATGAACATGAATCTAAATCTGAGACAGGCCATCATTGAACGCATTACGGACAAAAATGACGAGGAACTGGTTGGGGTGGTCGAGGATTCGATCGGCGGCCAGGAGCAGGTGCTGCCCGGATTAGGCGTTATATTCGAAATCATCTGGCAGCACAGCAACGAAGAGCTGCATAATCAAATGATCACATCATTAAAGGACCATCTCTCGACGATTCAATCGGTGGAATAATTTCTCTTGTATCGGGACTGGGGGGAGAATGAGCGCGAAATCAGATCCGGTACGGCGCTGAACCCTCTCGGGCGTCCCTGCCCGAGTCAAACAAACGTAAAGCAAACCTCCTGAGTCCTTTCCGATTCCTTCTAAAGGAGACGCGATTCGCCTCCAATTGCAGCGAGTGTTGACCCGAGTTCAAGGCCCCTGCCATTCCCACTCTAACGGACTCAGCAGACGCTATTAGTCCCGGTTTGGCGTGTTTGACATTTTAACGGACCGGAATGCCATTATTGAGCTTGCCAGAATCCAATTCACCGCAAATTTGGCAATATAACGGCACCTCGGTCCGTTAGATTGAAAAATCGTCCTTTGGGACACAAATAGCGTCTCTGGAGTCCGTTAGTTTTTGGCGAAGCCCTTACAAGGGGGGCGGCAGCTTTTGCTTTCCAAGATCCCACCCGGGTTACAGCAGCTTTCGTTTTCCAAGCCCCTACCCGAGCTGCGGCAGCTTTCGTTTTCCAAGTTCCCACCCGGGTTACAGCAGCTTTCGTTTTCCAAGCCCCACCCCCGAGTTGCGGCAGCTTTCGTTTTCCAAGCCCCACTCCCGAGCTGCGGCAGCTTTTGTTTATCTAAGCCTGCACTTGGCAAGCCCACTGGCTAAGGCTGTGCGAAGTAATGAACAGCCTTGCTTTATGCAAAGCTGCCCTAATGTGAGGTGGCAGTTCCACAGCATAGTAGGAGGAAAACCGAAACTGTCGGGCGGGAACCGATTCTCCTTACAATGTTCCGCAAGTCAATTCCCGAACCAAAAAAAGCCACGGCACAGCCGTCGTGCGGGCATTCGAAGGAATGTCCGCAGCGCGGTCTGACGTGGCTTTTCGTGTTAAGCGCCTATGCGATGCAATTAGTCCAAAAGACCTCGAACCAGGTGCCCCGGCATCGGCTTCGGTTTTTCACAGCTGCTTTGCATGATGTAATGCTTGCCGTCCTTTGCCGCATCATGAAAGCCGTGCATCGCTTCCAATATATGATAGGCCAATTCGCCATTCGCACGATTGGCACGGTTGTTGCGGATCGCGTAAGCCATATCCAGCACGCCCAGACCGCGGCTGTTATCGGCATAGCCATGCGTCAAAGGAATTTCGCTGAATTCCTTCGCATCCAAGCGGCGGACGCTGACCGGACCGCCGAACGTATTCGGGTCCGGCACGCTCAGCGTGCCTTCGCTGCCGTATATTTCGATCCGCGGCAGCTGCGAGCCGCCGAATGCGTCGAAGCTCGTAATGATCGTTCCGATCGCGCCGCTGTGGAAATCAAGCACGCCGGCAATATGCGTCGGCGTCTCGACTTTAATCTTGTTGCCGAATTTCGGCTCGCTCATAATCGTGCGTTCCGGATACGAAATTTTAGCCGAGCCCGTGACGCGCTGAATCGGTCCCAATAAAGCGACCAGCGCGGTTAAGTAATAAGGTCCCATGTCGAACATCGGTCCGCCGCCGGGAGCATAATAAAATTCCGGATCGGGATGCCAATGCTCGTGGCCGCGTCCGATCATAAATGCGGAAGCGGCTACCGGCGTGCCGATCCAGCCGTCCTGAATCAGCTTGATGCAGGTTTGGATGCCGCCGCCCAGGAACGTATCCGGAGCGCTGCCGACCAGCTTGCCGTTTCGTTTGGCGACTGCCAGAATGTTCTGGCCTTCCTCGCGGGTAACGGCAAGCGGCTTTTCCACATAGACGTGCTTGCCGGCTTCCAATGCCTGGATGCAGACGCTGGCATGCGCCGCGGGAATCGTCAGGTTGATCACCAGATCGATGTCAGGATCGGCCAGCAGCTCTTCGACCGAGCATGCTTTCGGGATGCCGAATTCCTCGGCGCTCGCCTGCGCGCGGGCCACATTCAAATCCGCGCATGCCGCGACCTCCAGTGCGGAGAAGGTTTTGCAGTTTTTAAAATAAATGCTGCTGATTTTACCGCAGCCGATAATACCGATTCTTACTTTCTCCATGACGCCTGCTCCTCCATTTGCGGGTTAATTGCTGTCTCCCATGCCCGTATATTTAAGATCCTTCACAGCGCTTTGGCTCGCTGCCGACTTACCTTCCGCCGCCCACACAAAACCGCGGCGCATCATCAGCGTGACCTCCGGCATCGCGACGATATCCGCCTTATGGCCGAGGGAGCAATAATAAACGCGTCCGGCACCCCACCGCTTCGTCCAAACGACAGGCATATCGACTGCGCCGTTCGACGAATAAGGGCCGTCAATAACCGGGAATCGGGTCGTTGCCAGCACCTCGACGACCGGATCGATGTGCAAATAATACTGCTCGCTTTTCACCTTGAAATCGGAGATGCCGTCCAGCAGCGTGCTGGATGATTGCTTAATATGAACGACGTACTCGACGCCGTCGTTGCCCGGATGCGCCACCCATTGTCCGCCGGTCATAAACTGCCAGTCCACGTTGTTGCGGAACGCATCGCACATGCCGCCGTGAAGCCCCGCGATGCCGACCCCGCTTTGCACGGCGGCGGTTACATTTTTGGCCCACTGCTTGTCGATTTCGCCCATCGTCCATGCCGGTACGATCAAATCGAGACCGAGCAGCTTATCCGCATCGGCGAACGATTCCAGCGTGTCGGATACCTCGACCTCGAACCCTTCTTCTTTCAAAATACGCTCGAATATGTCCGAAACCTGCTTAGGCTCGTGGCCTTGCCAGCCGCCCTGCACAATCAATGCTTTTTTCATCTTCGTCCACTCCTAAACTTCGTCTATTTTGACCCAACGCCGCTCGCCGATCGAGCGGTCAACCGCTTCCAACACTTCCTGACATTTCACGCCGTCGACAAAATTAGGCACAGGCTGGCGGTCCTCCTCCAGCGCTTGCATCAGCTCGACGACTTCATGGATAAATGTGTGCTCATAGCCGATCGTGTGACCCGGCGGCCACCAGGCGTCCATATAAGCATGGGCCGGATCCGTAGCGAGCACACGGCGGAAGCCCTGAACATCGTCGGCATCGTCGGTAAAATAAACCTGCAGCTCGTTCATCCGTTCGAAATCGAACTTCAAGCTGCCCTTGCTGCCGTTAATCTCAAACGAATTCGTGCAGCGATGGCCCGCTGCGAACCGCGTCGCTTCGAAGCTGCCGACAGCCCCATTCGCAAAGCGGCTCATAAACAACGTGGCGTCATCGACGGTGACAGGCCCTTTAGGCGCATCCTTGCTGCCTTTGGCACTGAGCCCGGTCATGGAGGCCGGCATCGGACGTTCCTTGATGAACGTCTCGTTCATTCCGATCACTTCGGTCATGTCCCCGACCAAAAAATGCGCCAAATCGATCAAGTGAGCGCCCAGGTCGCCATGCGAACCGGAGCCTGCGATTTCCTTCTGCAAACGCCATACGAGCGGGAATTCGGGATCAAGGATCCAATCCTGCAGAAACCATGCGCGGAAATGATAAATTTGACCGAGCCGTCCTTCGTCGATCAGCTTCTTGGCCAGCAATACGGCCGGCGCGAAGCGGTAGTTGAAGCCGACCATATGCTTGATCCCGGCTTCCTCGGCCGCTCTCAGCATTTCGCGCGAATCCGGCAGCGTCAGCGCCAGCGGCTTCTCGCAGAACAGGTGCTTGCCGGCTTTGGCAGCCGCAAGCGCGATCTCCTTATGCGCATCGCTTGGCGCGTTAATGTCGATCAGATCGATATCGTCCCGCTTCAACAGCTCGCGCCAATCCGTTACATAGCCCTCCCAACCGAACTGATCGGCCGCCTGCGCTACGCCCGCTTCGTCGCGCCCGCAAATCAGCTTCATCGCCGGTCGCACCGAGTTCGGGAAAAACATTTGTAAATCGCGGTATGCATGGCTGTGCGCCTTGCCCATAAATTTATAACCGACCATTCCCACATTGATCTGCTTCATCCCATTTTTCCTCCCTTGATCGTTTCAATTGATACCGCTTACCGCGCAGCCTGCGGTTCAACGGGGCTCGGCCGCAATCTTGCGGCACGATTGCCGGATCACCAGCTCCGTATCGAGCTTGAGCCGGAATCCGCCCGGCTCGCCGTTCAACTGCATCAGCAGACGTTCCGCCGCAAGGCTGCCCATCTCATAGAACGGCACCGCCACGCTCGTCAGCGGCGGATCGGTTACGCGGGCCGCATCCGAATTGTCGTAGCCCACAACGGCCACATCGCGGCCGGCCTCCCAGCCGAGCTCGCGCAGTCCCTGCATCAAACCGATCGCCATCCGGTCGTTGGCAGCGAATACGGCGTCGATCTCCCGCCGCCGCTCATAGACGGCGGCAGCCGCCCGGTAACCGCTGGTCCGGCTGTAATTGCCTTCAAAGTACAAGTGCGCCAATTGCTCCGGCTCCATTCCCGCTTCCCGCATCGCCCGGGTATAGCCCTCGAGCCTGTCGGCACTGTTGGAAAATTGCGGGGAACCGTTCAAAAACGCGATCCGGTTGTAGCCTTTATCGAGTAAATGCTTCACTGCCCGGTAGCTGCCCTCCGTATGGTCGGCGTCCACTTCGTTGAACCGCTCGCCGGCAAAATGCTGGTTCACGAGGCAGAAAGGATGCTCCCCCTCCTCCAACCGCTGGAGCTGCTGCCGCTCAAGGGGCGTATCGGACGCGCCCAAAATAATGCAGGCATCCACCTTTTGCGAGCGAAAAACATCATTGTAATCGCTCTCTTGATCCGGCGAACGAAAAATCAGGAGGAGGTCATATCCTTTCTCCTTCACTTTGGCGCCGATTCCGCTTAACACCTCGGAAAAATAATACGTCGAAAACAGATGCACCTTCGGCACATAAGGAAGCACAACGCCCAAATTGCCGCTTCTGCGGCGGGCAAAGCTCTGAGCAATCGCATTGGGATGATAGTCTAATGTTTTGGCTGCATCAAGCACCCGCTGCCTGGTTTCTTCCTTCATCGGACCGACGCCGTTGAATACACGGGAAACCGTAGCCTCGGATACTCCCGCTAACTCAGCTACTTCCTTTCTCGTTACAATAAGAAGACCACCCCTTTATGATAAAAATACAACTTGTAATGTACACGCGTTCATTTTCTCATGCAAGCATGGTGGATGTCAATCTCCTTTTTTAACATTGTTGCCGGCCTCACTGTAAATTTTATCCAGTTGAGCCCTTGGAACCCGTTGCCAATTATCCCCGATCCGACTATGCTAAACATAACCATGTATAGACAAGGAGTGTTTGTTCCATGAAGCTGCTTGTTGCCGAAGATGACGAGTCCGTATGCGAAATGCTGCGCATGTTTTTTGTAAAGGAATCGTATGATACCACCTTTGTCCACGACGGATTGACGGCAGGAAGCCGCATTCGTGAGGAAGCTTGGGATTTCATAATTTTGGATTGGATGCTCCCCGGCAAGGACGGCATTACGCTATGTCGCGAGCTTCGTCAATCGATGCCGACACCCGTCATCTTGTTGACGGCCCGCGACCGGGAGCAGGACCGGATTCTGGGTTTGGAAACGGGGGCGGATGATTATGTCGCGAAGCCGTTCAGCCCGATGGAGCTGATCGCAAGGATGAAAGCCGTGCTCCGCCGTTATCAGCCGGGCATATTTGTGGCTCCCCGCGAGCCGGAAACTTCGGTAAGTGAAGCCGGCCTGCTCCGGCATCACGGCATTGTCATTCATCTGGATTCGCGCACTGTCGCCATTCAAGGAACGGCAGCGACGAATTTGACGCCGAAGGAATTCGAGCTTCTTTGCCTGTTTGTCCGCCACCCGAAGCGGGTGTTCACCCGGGAGCAGCTGCTGGAGCTTGTCTGGGGTTACAGCTATGCCGGCGAGGAAAGGACAGTGGATGTTCATATTAAACGGCTGCGCCAAAAAATATCGACGCCCGACTATCCGTTGATCGGAACCGTATGGGGCGTCGGCTACAAGCTGGAGGAATCATAATGGCTGTAAAAGGGCAGCGGTTCCGGTACCGGTTTACGTTTTTTCAACGCCAGTTTGTCAGCCACCTGATCGTATGTCTGCTCATTCTCGGGCTGCTCAGCGCGGGCTTTGCTTATTATTTGAAGCAGCAGGCGCTCAGCATGGTTACAGTCGAGCTTACCGGCGCCGCCAAAGTAATCGCCCGGCAAATGGTACGCGAAGAGGAAGAACCGACGGGGCCGATCCAATCGTACCGCAATCTGCTGTCCGAACGGAAAATTTCGTTTATCGTTCTCGATAAATCGGGCGAAATCGTCTTCCGCGACCCCAAAATGCCGACGTCCATGCGCAGCAAGCCGTTTTTGGACGGCTTCCGTTCGCATATTTTTACGATGAAGGACAATCAAAGCTTCATTGTGGAGCGGAATACGGAACTGCCGCTGGTCGTCGTCACCAAGCCGATCCATTTGAAAACGAGGGGCGATTTGTATCTGTTCATCTTTTCCCCGCTGGAGGGCTTCCAGGAAACGCAAAAATCGCTCGATCGGGCGCTGATTTGGATTATCGCGGTTGTTTTTGCTGTAGCCGTATGGGTCGGCTGGCTTGTTTCGCGCAATTTAAGCCGTACGATACAGTCGCTCCGCCAGGCAACCCGACAAATTGCGGCCGGCTATTACGAGGAACGGCTCCAGACGAATCGCACCGACGAATTGGGCGATTTGTCTCTGGATTTCAACCGGATTGCGGAGCGTCTGGAGCAAGCCTCCCATAAGCTAAAGCTGTATGAACAGCGCCGTCAGCACTTTATTATGGATATTACCCACGAGCTGCGCACCCCGTTGACATCCATTCGCGGAATTATCGAAGGGCTCAAGACCGACCTGGTCACCCGTCCAGAGGATAAGCAAAAATATTACGCGATTATCGAAAAGGAAACGTTTCGGCTGATCCGGCTGATCAACGAGCTGCTCGACATGGAAAAAATTGATGCAGGCACGGTGACGCTGCATGCATCAAGCAGTTCGCTCCGGGAAATTATGAACATCGTTGCCGAATCGCTGAAGGTGCTGACCGAGTCCAAAAAGCTTCGGCTAATTATCGAGTGCGGCGATGAAGTGACGGTATACGGCGATTACGACAGATTGATTCAAATTATGATCAACTTGATCAAAAACAGCATCCAGTTTACCGATTGCGGAACGATCCGGCTGAAGGGCTCCGACAACGAAAGCAGCACGTTCATCGAAATTGTCGATACCGGCCGCGGCATGACCGCCGAGGAGCTCTCGCTGATCTGGGATCGTTTCTACAAGGCCGATCCGTCCCGCGCCAAAAACAGCAGTGAAACCGGGCTCGGCCTATCAATCGTGAAGCGTCTGGTGGAATCCCATTCGGGGACCATCGAAGCGGAGAGCACGGCCGGACTCGGCTCGAGCTTCAGGATCGTGCTGCCGAAAGGCGCAGCGCAGGAGCCTCCATCGCAGCCGATACAGGGTTGAGACCGATTCAACGCGCCGTTTTATGCCTCCAGCTCTTTCTCACGACGCAACAAATGAATGAAATAACGAAGGTAATAAGCGATCAGCAGGAAAAAAACGCCGACGGTCCACGGATCCCTTGTCATATCCTGCGCCATCGGGCTGGCTGCTCCCGTCTGGACAGCCGGAGCCTGCGCATAAACGGCGACGAGCCGGTATATGATCCGGCATACAAATACCGCCAGCACGGCAACCTCGATGCCGATATGGGTGCGATAGTACCAGCCGTCCTGCCGCTTCTCAAAGCGGAGATGCTTGACCGCATAATAACTGAGCGCAAGGCCGCAGATCAGCCCGGCCGCATCGGCGACATAATTCATCGGATGCAGCGTCCCCATATACAGAAACAAGCAGCCGAGCACGCCGAACAATACGGTCCGGAACAATAGACGGGACCGGTTCAGCTTCTGATAGCCGACTGACCGTTTAAATCTGCGGTACAGCATGAACGCGATCAGCGCCGTGAAGCCCGCTGTTATGGCGATATGACGAACATCCATCGTTTCACCCTCCTATAGCTCCGTTTAATCGCGAACCCGATTATCCGAAATTGTGCAGTCAAGCCTGCCAAGCCTCCGCTCCGCAGCCGCCTTCCTTAAGGAGCGGTTTCCAAAAACTTTGCGGTCGGATTTTTTTCCATGGCCGAGCGCATCGCGTACTCGCTCTCGAACAGCACGACGTAATTATCCTTTTTATCCTTTACAAGCTGGGAATTGATGCGGAACTTGCCCGGATCGATATTGTTCTTGTCGTCCACCAGCCAACGGGCAAATTGAAAGTTCATCCGCTGCAGCTGCACATCGACGCCGTACTCGCCCTTCATCCGGTATTCAAATACCTCGAACTGCAGCTGTCCGACGACGCCGAGAATCATATCCTCGAAACCGACCGTTTTAAACACTTGAATCGTGCCTTCCTCGGTCAACTGATCGACGCCCTTCTGAAACTGCTTGTGCTTGAGCGCATTTTTTACGGTCACCTTGGAAAACAGCTCCGGCGAGAACGTCGGCAGCTCGTCGAATTCCAGGCTGCCGCCTTGGGCCAGCGAATCGCCGATACGAAAAATGCCAGGGTCGAACAGACCGATAATATCGCCCGGATACGCCTCCTCGACGATATCGCGGTCCTGCGCCAGAAACTGCTGCGGCTGGGCCAGCTTGATATCTTTGCCGACACGCACGTGCTTCACCGACATGCCGCGCTCGAATTTGCCCGAGCAAATGCGCAGAAAAGCGATCCGGTCGCGGTGAGCCGGGTTCATATTCGCTTGAATTTTGAAAATATAGCCTGAAAATTTCTCGCTCAGCGGATCGACCTCGCCTTCGCTGCTCCGTCGCGGGGTCGGTATCGGCGCCAGCTTCAGGAAGTTTTCAAGAAACGTTTGTACGCCGAAATTGTTGATCGCGCTGCCGAAAAATACAGGCGTCAGCTCGCCGCTGCGCACTTTTTCGAAATCAAACTCGTCGCCGGCCACATCCAGCAGCTCCAAATCCTGTACCAGCTGGTCGTAGAAAAAATCGCCGGCGATTTTTTTGACAATGTCATCCTCGTAGCCGCTTACTTTCTGTACCTGGATTTCTTTATGATCGTCGCCCTGGAACAGCTCCACCTGCGTCTGCATCCGGTCGTAAACGCCGCGGAACTGCTTGCCCGAACCGATCGGCCAGTTCATCGGATAAGAACGGATGCCGAGCACCTGCTCCAGCTCCTCCAGCAGATCGAACGGATTTTGCCCTTCGCGGTCGAGCTTGTTAATGAACGTAAAAATCGGAATACCGCGTTTGCGGCATACCTGGAACAGCTTCTTCGTCTGCGCCTCGACCCCTTTGGCCGAGTCGATCAGCATCACGGCGCTGTCGGCCGCGGTCAGCGTCCGGTACGTATCTTCGGAAAAATCCTGGTGACCCGGCGTATCAAGAATGTTTACCCGATGACCCGCATAATCAAACTGCATGACGCTGGACGTAACCGAGATCCCTCTCTGCTTCTCGATTTCCATCCAGTCGGAGGTTGCATGCTTGCTCGCCTTGCGGCCTTTGACCGTACCGGCGAGACGTATCGCGCCGCCGAACAGCAGCAGCTTCTCGGTCAACGTCGTTTTCCCTGCATCGGGGTGGGAAATAATCGCAAAGGTGCGCCGTTTCTCTACCTCTTCTTGCATTTTTTGCTTGGTGTCCATACTCATCCGAATTATGTTTCCTTCCTTGTCGATAATCAATAAGTTAATTTAATATTCCAGTCCGCTTCCTTCAACCAGGTGCGGTTGCTGAATTCGCGTCCGCGTACGGTAACATGGTCCTTGTACACCTGCACGTACAAGCCCTGCGATTTATTTTTGCCCTCGTTCTGATAACTGCGGTTCAACACCCGGCCGACGGACGAATTATGGAAATAATGGAACGTTTCCTGGAAATAATGCTCCGAGCCGTTTTGGAAATCTTGGTGACGGTGTCCGCAAAAGACAAACACATTTTTATAAAATTTCAACAGCTCGCGAAACTGCTTCGCCCGGATCAACTGATGGGTCCCCCCATCCTTCCCGATCTCGGGCAGCGGCTGATGCGTCATGATGAACATCGGTTTGCCGTTATAAATCGCCAGCTGCTGCTTAAACCAATCCATCTGCTCATCCGAGTACCACGCGCCTTCCCCGACCTCCGGTTTTTCCTGCACATACGCTTCCTGGGAAAGCATAATCAGCGGATAGCCGTTGAAGGACGCGGCGGAATAAGGCTTTTGCTGGTTAAAAAACGTCTGGAACCGCTCGCGCGCCTGCCAATCCGTCTTGCCGTTCGGCACCGTGTCCTTGTTAAAAGCGCCCTTCTTGTCGATCCAGATATCGTAGTAGTCGTGATTGCCCATATTGGCGTACAGCGGGGGCAGCTTGTAGGCGGACAGCAGCTTTTGCAGCTCGGCATAGCCTTCAGAGCCTCCATAATCCGTTAAATCGCCGGTCAGCACGATCGCATCGATGGGGGAATCGAACGCTTTAATATCCTCCAGCGCTTCTTTCATATGCTTGATCGTATTCGGATCGTACACGGAAATATGAAGATCGCTCAGCAGCATAAACGAAAATAGCGGAGACTTATCGTCCGCAGGACCTTCTCTCGGCGCCGACGGCTCCTGCTTGGGCAGCGCCAACACCGGTTCAGGCTTCGCCTCGACAATAGGATGCGATTCGACTGCCCGCTGCAGCAGCTTTACCAATCCGGTTCCCGCAGCTCCGATCATAACGAATAAAGCGAGCATCCAGCGAACAAAAGCCCGTCTTGACATATAAATAAATACCCCCCACAAACTGGATGATCCATTACAAGCAGCCGTTACTTGAACGTAACGCTTTTTACTCCATTATATCTTGTTATGCCCTTATCTGCATCCTTTTTGCACCTGCCATTCAAAATATCCGGCCGATGCCCACCGTAAAAAGAAAAAGGGCCCGTACCCCGAAAAGTACGGCCCTTTTCTGTATCCGTTCGAGCTTTCTCCTATCGTTGAACGAACTCCCAGGCAACCTCGCCCTCGTCCTGTCCGTTCACCGGCCACCAACGGAAGCCGTCCTCGTCCAGCAACTGATGGGCTTCCTCTGGTCCCCAGGTGCCCGCAGGATATAAGCATAAATTGTCCGAGCTTTCGCGCCAGGCTGCGGCAATCTTATCGACATACTGCCAAGCGAGCGCCACCTCGTCCCAACGGGTAAAGTAAGTGGAATCGCCGCGGGCCGCATCGTACAGCAGACGCTCGTAAGCCTCCGGCGTGTTCAGACCGACCTGGCAGCTTTGGCAAAAGTCCATCGCCACAGGCACGATCGTTCCTTCGGAGCCCGGCTGCTTCGCATTCATTTTGAAATAGATGCCTTCCATCGGGTTGACGCGGAAGACGAGCAGGTTCGGCTCAAGCTTATGCTTTTTGGACAAATATACGTTGTTAGGCACATTTTTAAATTCGACTACGACCTCGGTCGTTTTAACCGGCAGTCTCTTGCCTGTGCGGATGTAGAAAGGAACACCCGCCCAGCGGAAATTATCGACGAATACGCGAGCCGAAAAATAAGTCTCCGTCATCGATTCCGGGTTCACCTTGTCCTCTTGGCGATATCCGGCCACCTGCTTGCCCTTCATATTGCCTGTTGCGTATTGGCCGCGCACCGTATTCGCCCGCACTTCTTCCGATGTCTGGAAGCCGCGCAGCGAGCGGAATACCTTTACCTTCTCGTCGCGGATATCCTCCGGAGACATGCGGCTCGGCGGCTCCATCGCCATCATCGCCAGCATTTGCAGCATATGGTTTTGGCCCATGTCGCGCAGTGCGCCGGAATGATCGTAATAACCGCCGCGTTCTTCAACGCCCACCGTTTCGCTGAGCGTAATTTGAATGTTGGAGATGTACCGGTTGTTCCACAGCGGCTCGAAAATCGCGTTCGCGAAACGGAGCACGTTGATGTTCTGCACCATTTCTTTCCCGAGATAATGGTCGATGCGGTAAACATCCTTTTCTTCGAACACTTGACGAATTTCCGCGTTCAGCTTCTCCGCCGACGGCAGATCATAGCCGAACGGCTTTTCAATAACAAGACGGGACCAGCCTGACGTTTCAAGCAGACCGCCCTCCTTCAAGTTATGCGATACGCTGCCGAACAGCTCGGGCGCAAGCGCCAAATAAAATAAACGGTTGCCGCCGACCTCGAACTTCTTGTCCAATCTATCGGCAACGGTATTCAGCTCTCTGAAACCGTCCACATTGTTAATGTCCAGCGACATGTACTCAAAATGGTCCGCGAACGATTCCCATTGCTCGTCCTTCGTCACATTGTAGCGCGCAAATTCTTTGATCGATTCCAGCACATCGGAACGAAACTGCTCATTCGTGCGCGGACGGCGCGCCAGACCGATTACGGCGAAACGATCGCCGAGCTTGCGCTCGCGGTACAAACTGTAAATCGCAGGGAACAGCTTGCGGCGGGCCAAATCCCCCGTTGCTCCAAATAAAAAAAATACGGTATTGGTCATGATCGTCATCATTCTTTCATTATGTATTTTTTTGAAACTATTAGCTTCTACTTGCCGATTATGTTTAAGCATAGCGAAAATAACCGCCACATTCAATATATTATGTACAAATGTCACGAAAAATAGGCACAGAACCAGTAGGCCATTGACCAGTCGCCCTGCTGCGGCGCGCATAGTCTGAATAGTATGAAAAGCTTGGAGGTGTATATTGATGAGACATATTCATCCGATCAGCGAAGCCAGCTGCAGGGAACATTACGGTAAACCCGTCCTTGTTATTTTGAAGGACGGCGGTGAAATCGCGGGCATTCTGACCAAGGTCGGTCCGGACACATTGGTTTTGAACGGCGAAGCGGACATTTCATCCGGGAAATCGAGATCGCCGAAAAGGAACATGAAGAGCAAGAGAATCAATCATAAAGCGGAGGTATCGTTCTCCCCGTTTCCGAATACCGGTTTCGGCGGCGGCGGGCTGGTGCTTGACCTGGCGTTAATTGCGCTGCTTTTCGCATTCTTCTAGACGTCCTGTGAATAAAGGCCCGCTGCGCAGGCGGATCATTCATCTTCCAGAAGTCAATTGATCTATCCGCGCTTGAGGGGGCATTGCCCCCTTTTTTTCTCGGCAAAGCTGCGGCATCGGCAAAAAAAGCGCTACCCTATTGTCCCGTTTAAGCGGACAAGCTTCAGCGCTGCCGAATGGGCCCGATCGAAAAAGCTGATGAATTCGAACAGTACGCGCAACAGTCGGGCAAATCGAGCGGTCAAACTAAAAAGAAGCGATGCTATACGGAGAAAGGAGACTTTTTGAGGGATGCGTAATAAAATGATGGGGCTCTGCTCACTTCTCGTCAGCTTGTCGCTCTCGCTGCAAGCTTCGGCAATCAGCTGAGCAAAATGAACGCGGACGGCTCCGTGCGCATCCCCCTGCTGACATCGAACTACCCGGTCACCGGACTCCACTACCGGCAAGGCTGGATCTATATGACGCTAGGCTATTTCGGCATGCAGCGCTCGTCCTTCATCGATAAGCTGCGGATTGACGGGACCGGGCAAAAAGGGCTGGGCGAGGCGCGTGCGGCGTCACTTTATTTTGCCGGTCCAACGCTGTATTTGTCGGAAAATCATTGGATGAGCAGCAACACGATCGTATCCGCTGACGTCAAATAGCTTCAAAACCTGCGGTTCTGAAGCTGCTTCACGAGCAAGTAGCATTTGATCGTCCTGTCATAATGGAACGGTTCGTACTGTTTGGCGACGTAAAATTGCTGGGCGCTGCGGTTCGATTCATCAACCCACAGCGACACATCCTCATATCCGGCCTGCAGAGCGACACGTTCGGCATGCTCCAGCAGCCGGGTGCCGATCCCTTTGCCCTGAAAACGGGGATGAACCGCCAGCATATCGATGAACATCGTCTTCTTTTCAGGCCTCAGAGCAATGAACCCGGACGGGGCGCGTCTGCCGTTCACGGCAACGAACGTTGTGCACCGGTGAAGCCGATGACGGACGTAAGCTATATTGACCCGCAAATTCGGATGGGTTAAACGCGCATATGGCAGCAGCAGCAGCACAATCAACGACCAGATCGTTTTGTCGTCTTTTTGAGGAATACGTTTGCGGATCATGAAATCGCCTCCGAAGAAATAGATGTTATCTATTCTATGAAGCGAGGCGAGGCGCTGCTATTATTTCAAATATTTTTTGCCGACAAAAGCTAAAAACAATAAGCTGACGGCAGCAACCAATATTATGACGATGACTTGTAACCAACTCATGCCCCAAATCCCCTTTAAACGAGTTAAATAGTCATCATACAGGAATTATTTGATTGTTGTCAAGAAGCGGCTTACGGCATGGGCCGATTTATTGTATAATTAAGGAAATAAATGCTCAGGAATGCGAGGTGCAGCCCGTGAAGACGCATGTGACGCAGGTATCCCGCACATACAGGACTCAAGCGCTTTGGTACGCGTATGCGGAGGAACAAGCCTCGAAGCAGACTGCTTCGAAACAGACGAGCCGGCCTCAGGGGCCCCGGGACCGCGGATCGGACGGTACGGCGGCAAGCTTCGGCCGGGACGGCTTCGACGAGCATGCCGCAGGCCTGGCTCGCAGCATGACGGCTGTGCTGGGCGCGGCGAGGCGGCTGCAGCAGGCCGCGGACAAGCGGCCGGACGACGCTTCGGCCGACGAAGCGAAGCCGGCGGCGGAGCCCGCCGGCGCCGACCTGACCGGCGCAGCCGCAAGCCCTGCCGGTGCGGCTGCCGGAGGGCGGCTCCTGGATCGGATGCAGGAGCTGGTCGACGGCTACAACGCTCTGCATTCCGCGATCCGCGATTCAACGCCGCCGTTCAAGAACGGCACCGGCGACGCCGTCACAGGCGGGCTCGCGCAGTTTCCGCTGCAGGAGCTCGGCGTCCGGCCGCAGCCGGACGGCTCCTGGCGGCTCGACCGCGAAGCGCTGGAAGCGCAGGCCGCCGCCAATTACGGGCGACCGCAGCCAAGCCTCCGCGGACCGGACGGCTTGGCCGCCGCTATATCGGATGCGGCCGGGAAGCTGCTCGCCATGCCACCGAGTCAGCTGCTGGAGCCGCAGCAGAGCCTGTTCCGCTCCTATGCCAATTATCGGACCGAAACCCGGGTCGGCAGTCCGATTCGTACTTACTTGCCCCTGCCGCTAACCGGAATCCTGTTTGACCGCGGCTTTTAACCAATGAGCCCGTTAATGACGCTGACGATAACAGGAAGACGCCAAAAGACCTCCGTTCCACCTTGGCGGTGTTGCGGAGGCTCTTTACTTCTTATCGTTCTATATCCGGAGGCCCGCTCCTATTCGCCGGAATGATCGAAACGGCCTCTATACACAGTCGGGATTATCTTTCGCAGCTCAAGCGCTTTGTGCAGCGCCAGCCGCTTTACCTTAGCCTTCTGCGCCGCGTGAGCCATTTCGTACCATTCCTCCTGCTTATATAAAGCCAGCAGCGCTTGCTCGGCCGCCTGCCTGGCCTGCTGGCCATCGTTCAGCAAATAATAGGCGATCTGATAGCAATAGTCCTCATACCGGCGGAGGAGCTTCACCTTTTCATTTGGCGTTAACGGAGCAATCTCCGTGCGTGCAACCGCCTCTGAGCTTGCGGCCATTGCCGCCACCTCCTTCTTTTTTCAGCTCCATGCGTTCGCAGCCTGCGAGCTTTATATTCTCTACTTATATAGACGATACAAACGTTCATTTTCTTGCACTTTTTCAAAAAAAAAATAACGCCGTTCCCGAAAAATCGGAAACAGCGTCATTTTTTAACGGATATCACGAACGAAATCCAGGCGCATCATCGAAACGATTACTATTCCTCCTCCGGCGCAGCCCCGATATGCGATACAATTTCCCGTTTCAGCTGCAGGAACGCTTCGGAATCCCGGCAGCCTGCGTCGCTCCGCAAGCCCGGCGGTACATGCACCGTCTGCTTGATCCGTCCGGGATGCGCCTGCATCACATAGACGCGCTGCGACAAAAAGATCGCCTCCTCAATATCGTGAGTTATGAACACAACCGTCGTTTTCTCCTTCTCCCACAGATTGAGCAGCATTTCCTGCATCGAATTTTTCGTCTGCGGGTCGAGCGCCCCGAACGGCTCATCCATGAGCAGCACCTCGGGATTATTCGCCAAAGCTCTCGCAATCGCCACGCGCTGCTTCATGCCGCCGGACAGCTCTTTCGGATACGACTTCGCGAATTTCGTCAGCTGCACCAGCTCCATGAAATGATCGGCGATCTGCCGCTTCTCCAACAGCGGAACGCCCTTCAGCGTCAAACCGAATTCGATATTTTGCCGTACCGTCAGCCATGGAAACAACGTGTACGATTGAAACACCATGCCCCTGTCGGCGCCCGGCCCGTCGATCGCCTGGCCCGAAATGTACAGCTCCCCCGAGCTCGCCTCCTCCAAACCGGCCAAAATCCGCAGCAGCGACGACTTCCCGCAGCCCGACGGCCCAACGAAGCTGACAAACTCCTGTTCGCGAATATCGAACGATACCGGATCAAGCGCGGTGAACGCTCCCTTTTTTCCGCCGTATACTTTTGTGATCGCTTTGGCTTCAATTTTGACAGGACCGGCGGCTGGCGCAACCGGCCGGCCTGTCTGCGGCAATGTGCTTAACATCATTCAAGCCCTCCCTTCCAACCAAGGAAAAAAGCGTTTGTGGCAAAACGCGAATATCCGGTCCGTAACCAATCCGAGCAGTCCGATGACGATAATGCCGACAAATATCATATCCGTATTCAAAAAGCGCTGTGCCTTCATGATTGAAAACCCGAGTCCGCTGTTCGCCGCCACCAGCTCGGCTACGACCAGATACGTCCATGCCCAGCCGATAATGAGGCGCAGCGTGTTCATCAAATCGGGCAGCAGGGCGGGAATAAGCACCTTTTCGATCACCTGCCACCGTTTCGCACCCATCGTATAGGAAACTTGCAGCAGGTCGTTCGACACGGTGCGCGTATTATCCGCCACCATCAAAATGAGCTGAAAAAAGCAGCCTACGAATATAACCATAATTTTCGCGCCTTCGCCGATCCCCGCCCATACCATGATGAGCGGTACGAACGCCGTCGCCGGCATGTAACGGATAAACTCGGTCGGCGGCACGACAATGGATTCCGCGATACGGAACGTTCCGGCCAATATGCCGAGCGGCACTCCGAGCAGACAGGCCAACAGAAAGCCCATGCCGACGCGATATACGCTGATCCCGATATGGTGCCAAAAATCGGCGTTGCCGAGCTGTGTCAGCAGCTGTACGACAACCTGGTCGGGCGTCGGCAAAAATGTGCGTTCCACAACTCCCCCATAGCTAAACAAGCTCCAGAGCAGCAGCAGCGCTATGAATATGCCGGCGACGCCGGACATGTACGACGACTTATCCAGCTCGCCGCGTATTTGAAACAGACGCTTCCTCCGCTTTTTCATTCATGTTCCTCCCCATCGTTTTGCTTGGGCAACGACGGAACCGTCCGCCCGTTCTACGGCTTGCGCTGCTTGGCGACCTCCTCGATAAAGCTGCCGTCGATGACGGAATCGAGCTTCGGCACGGACGAAAGCATATTCAGCCCTTTCAAAAATTCGCCGGTTTTTTGTCCGGTGTAATACAGCGATGTAAAGTCTTCGCCTTTCTTGAACGCCTTTTGGTTGTCCTCGACAGAAAATATTTTTACGCTGTCCACGCCTTTTTTGTACTCATCAAGCGGGGTTTCCGCCGCTTTTGCCATAATGCTCAACGATTCGTCAGGGTTCTTTTTCCAATAATCCAGCGCGTCAAACCATGCATTCATTATTTTCTTCACATCGTCGGGGCGGTCTTTCGTGAATTGTTCTTTGAACACTAATAAATCCGGTATAAGTCCTGGAGTATCCTTGGAGGAAAACAGCAGCTTGCCCTTGCCTTCCTCTATCGACTTGCTGAGAAAAGGCTCCCACAATACGGCAGCGTCCAAATTCCCGGCGATAAATGCCGGTCCGGCATCGTTGACGGTCATGTTGACATAGTTGACATCCTGCTCTTTCATGCCCGATTTGTTCAAGGCCGTCAGCATCAGCAGGTGGTCCACCGTGCCGAGTTCGGTTGCGACTTTCTTGCCCTTCAAATCTTGCAGCGATTGGATACCCGGCTTCACGACGATCCCGTCGCCGCCGTTGGAGTTGTCGTTCACCAGCACGGCTTTGAGCGGTATGCTCTTGCTCGCGGGTGCGAGCGTATCGCTCAGCGTCTGGCTGTTGGCGTCGACCTTGCCTGTTGCAAGAGCGGCCAGCGAATCGCTGTATACCGGGAACCAGACGAGCTCGACGTTGACGCCGTTTTTCTCGAAGAAGCCTTTCTCCTTGACCAGGTACCAGACAAACCAGCCCGGCCACGGGCTTAGAGCCAGCTTGACCGGCGCCGCGCCCCCGGCTTTTCCGGAGCCGGCACTGCCTCCGACCGTCTGCGGCTTGCTGCAGCCGCTTAACAAAACTGTACCGACAAGCATTAAACAAATCATCCCCAGCATGAATTTTCTCATATGGACATCCTCCCGTAATTTCGAGTAGCAACAAATCCCCCAAAAGTGAAGTAAAGCTCTGAAGCAATTTCCGCTAACCCGTGTTCACCGGGTTTCGTCAAGAGCGCAAACAACTCTTGACCTTACTTTTGGGGGAGCCCCCGGTTTTCCAAATATGCTGTGCTTAATTTCTAAACTCCTAAAAAAAAGCCCGGAAGGATATCATCGATATCTCTCCCGGGCTTTTCTCCCTCCGTGTGCACGAAACCATTCGTGTGTCTTCTCTCGGACCAGTCCAGCTGCAGGACAGCTGCGGAACCCTAGAAAACATGTGTTATGCTGTTACCAGTATCATACACACGGTATTTTATTATGTCAAGTAACTTTACATTAAATATCCATCTTAATTGTTTCTTAATCATTTTAATGTTGAAAATCGTGTTATTAATGTTATTATATATAACATAAACTAACGTTTGTTATGTATATATAAAAAGAAAGGAGATATCTCCCATGACAGCGTCATCTATTAAAAAGGCAGCTTTGCAGCATTTTGCACGTCATGGCTATGAAGGCACTCCTTTATCGGACATCGCCAAGGAGGTCGGCATCAAAACCCCGTCCCTTTACGCTCATTTCCGCAGCAAAGAGGAGCTGTTCATGAAGCTGTTCGAGGATGTGCTTCAGGAGCATTCTTACCGGACCCGACAACTGATTCATACGCTGCAGGGCAGCACGGTCGAGCAGATGCTGTTTCGGATCTTGCAGGATAATTGTGACAATTACATGCTGAGCGAGGAAAAGATGACGTTCCTGAAACGGGTGATGCTGTTTCCGCCCGCTTTCCTGCAGGAGCGGATGCACCGTCAGTTTCTTGAGGCGGAGCGTGCGCTGATCGATTCGCTGCAGGCGATTTTTACGGCAGGCATTCATGAGGGAATCATCAAGGAAGAGCCCGTCGAGGATTTGGTGGCTTCGTATTTATGCCTGATGGACGGCTGTTTTCTGCAGCTGTACTATTACGGGAAAGAGCCGTTCTACAACCGGCTGAACAGCATCTGGCGGATATATTGGGACGGCATTACCACCGCCGCGGCCGCCGTTACTCGACCAGGCCGTTCTTAAATGCATAGATTGCGGCTTGCGTACGATCCTCTACGCCCAGCTTGGCTAAAATATTGGTGACGTGAAATTTGACGGTTTTAATGCCGATAAACAGCTCGTCGGCCACATCCTGATTCGATTTGCCGGAAGCGATCAGGCGCAATACCTCCATCTCGCGCTCGGTCAACTCCTCATGCGCCGGGGCGGCAAGCTTCGGCTGACGGAACCGGTTCATAATTTTCGAAGCCACCTGCGATTCGAGGATCGACTGCCCTTTGACCGCCGCGCGTATGGCCTGCGCGATTTCGGCGGCGCGGGACGTTTTCAGCAAATAGCTGAACGCGCCGGCCTCAATGACCGGGTACATTTTCTCGTCATCCAAAAAGCTGGTCAGCACAATCACCTTGCAATCGGGGTGCAGCTGCAGCAGCCTCCGGGTCGTTTCGATTCCGTCCATACCCTCCATCACAAGATCCATCAGCACAACTTGCGGCCGGTATTCCTGCGCAAGCCGGATTCCTTCGGCCCCGTTGCTCGCTTCGCCTACCACCTCAATATCTTCCTCCGTGCTCAATACGGCTGCCAGTCCGATCCGCACCATCTCATGATCGTCGACCAGCAGCACTTTAATCGCCGTCTCGTTCTCCAATTTCGTCTCCTCCCTTCGTCATAATGGGTACTCGTATATCAATCCGGGTCCCTTTACCCGGTGCTGTAATTAAATTCAACGAACCGCCAATCTCATTGACCCGTTCCTTCATCGTCACGATACCGTAGGAAGCGTGCTTCCTCTCATCGAGATCGAAACCTATACCGTCGTCACGGATAATGAGCCGGATCGCGTCCACTGAAGGCTGATTCAGCCGGACCTCGAGCCGCGTCGCTTTGGAATGGCGGAGCGCATTGGACATCGCCTCCTGCACGATCCGGAACAAATGATCCTCGATCCCCTTGGGCAGCTGAATATGATCGGCCAGCTCCCACGTAATCTCCATCGGCACCTTCGCGGTAAGCTCTTGAAGCAGCTCGACCAAACCTTCGGACAACCGCTTGCCCTCCAGATGGACAGGCCTTAGATGCAGCAGCAGCGCCCGCATCTCCGACTGCGCCACGGACGCCATCTCCTCGATAAGATGGATTTGGCGCTGCGCCCGTTCAAAGTCTTTGTCGAGCGTCCGCCCGACGGCGGTAGCGGTCATCGAAATCGCAAACAGCTGCTGGCTGACGGCATCGTGCAGCTCTCTGGCCAGCCTTTGACGCTCCTCGACGATTGCGGAATATTTGGCTTTTTGCGCCAGCTGAGCATTGTTGCTGGACAGCCGCTGCAGCGAGGTGACCTGCTCTTCCCACTTTTTCGTAATGCCGTTCAACTGGTCGCCCAGCCGTCCGATTTCATCTTCGCCGAGCGGCGGCACGGTACGGGTCAGGTTGCCCTTCTCCAGCAGCAGCATCGCTTCGCGCAGCTGCTCAAGCCGCCGCCTTATTTTGCTGCTGTACCAAAGTCCGTATGCCGCCCCGATGACAGCCACTATAACAATCAGAGTCAGACTGAGCTGAACGCCTTGCTGCCAGGTGGACAGCTCTATCATATACCCGTTGGAATGTAAAAAGTACACGATAACGCCAAACAAAACAAGGCTGAGTCCTATCGACTCACCCATGCTTCTCCAAATCATATTGGTCAGACGCTTCTCGTGCCTCTCCATACGTAGTCGTACCTCCCGCTGTTCCGATGCCTGCATGCTTGAATGCCGGCCTAATATACGGCGAGTCCATGCCGCCGCGCAGCCGGATCATTATTCCGACTGCACCGACAGCTATTTCTTGAACCGAACCCGTTCTGACAATTGCATTCCAAAAAAGTCGGGCGTTAATGAACTGTTGCGTCTCTCCGCTTCTTGTTCACCGGACTTTTATTTGTTGAGTATAGTTATACCACTTTGATGTCAATATCCCCGATGATGTATGAAATCATAATTTTCACCTGATTATCCGCCGTTTCGTAATTTTCCGACTGCCATACCGTCTTGTTTAAAATACCGGACTCCTTATTCGGTCCAACGTCGGATTCGCCCGCCAACACGGTGGATACGACAGACAAGCCGATATCTTCAGGAACGATGATGTCCACATCGGCGATAACGCCCTGCAGAACGAGCGTTATTTCCTTCTGCTCCAAAATCGCATAGGTCAAATCCATATGCAGCTCCCCGATCACGTTCCAGATGGACGTGCTGCGAAGCACCCATGGTTCTCTGCCCCATTTAATGCTTTCAATCAAGCTTTTTTTCACATAGCTTTCGCTGCCTTGCAGCTGCTTGGACCGTATATAGAAAAATCCCAATGAAATCAGAATAACGGCAATGAGCAGCGACAGGTTGCCGCCGATCAGAATGACCGCTCCGATGCCGATCAGGATGTACCCTTTGCGCGGAGAAGCTGAACGGATTTTATTGATTCCGACTATAATCAGCACAAGGGACAGCACGGTAAAAAAGCCCCAATGATTATTCACAAGCAGAAGAATGCCGACTCCTATCAAAATAAGGGCCACATTCCGGTTGTGATTGCGATTGTAATCGCGTTTGCGGAAGTAATCGCGCTTGCGGTCCCAATGGAAATTTTTCATCTGTGCTGCCTCCTTTCTTATGCGGATTCTTAGCGGTTATCGTTAACTAGACGGAAAAGCCATAGCGGCCGAGAAAACTGCCCTATGGCTTTTTGCCTTACCTAGCATATCACAAATTGTATGTTCCTCAAAGTGGATTTTTGCTCGATTTTGCCGAATCTTTCGGCTTTGTCAGGACCCAGCTTGCTCCGCGTTCATTTTTTCCTTTAACAGCTGAAGCTGGTCGTCCACCTTCTGCTTTTTCTCTGCATCGACTGCCCCATAGCCTGTCGTTGCCGCATAGGCCGAACCCGGGGAATACGCTCCGGCAACATAAGGCTTGCTGGCGATTTCAGCTTCAACTTCGAGCGTCAATATTTTCTCTTCCATCCGGCGGAAGCCTTTGGCCGCATTGCCGCCCTCGATCACATTGCTGGCCGTTACTTCGGCCATTTGGCGTTTCGCCTTTGCCAGTTGGGTGCGGGAGATCAGCTCGCTGCGCTTGTTGCGCATTTGGTAGAAGGCATCCTTCATTTCATGCAGCTGCTGAACCAATTCTCCGGCCTGCGCTTTCGACTGTTCGTGCGCTTCGGTATATTCGGAAATTTTGCCTTCGTAGTACAGCTTTTGCTCCAGCGCTTGACGCGCCGCGGCTTCCTGACCGTTTTTCAACGCTTCCTTGGCCTGTTCCTCGCGCTGTGCCGTCAAACGCACCGCTTCATCCAGACGCTCCTTCAGCTTGCGCTCATTGGCGATTTGACGGGCAACCGTAACTTCCGCCTGTGCGATTTCTTCCTCCATATCCCGCAAATACTGATTCAGCATAACGATCGGATCTTCTACTTTATCCAATACCTCGTGAATGGAAGCTTTCGTCATATCTTTAATTCTGGAAAATACGCCCATGATTACACATCTCCTTTATTTTGTTGGTTTTTTTCATAGCTGGCTACTTTTGCGCGAAGCTCTTCGATCTCTCTCCACATCGCTTTTTTCTCGATATCTTTCATTTTATCGTCAAAGTCGCTGCCGGCTTGTCCTTGCCCGTGCGGACCTTCATAGGAATTATATTGGGCGTCGTATTCGCGGCGGTCGCCGTGCTCGAATTTATGTGAGCCGCAGCGGCGTTTTCTGCCCCAATGCTGGCCCCATTGCTGCCATCCCACCTCGCTTCCTTGCCAAGCGCCTTGTCCCGGTCCCTCATTATAGCCGTAGCCCTGACCGTAAGGACCGTAAGGAATCGGCTCCTTCGGTATGACGATGGCGGCCAGGAAATAGAGCGGAATCATCACGCCTCCGGTAAAAAATGTCGTAATCACCAGCAGTAAACGAATCCATGTGGAATCGATGCCGAGCGCCTGGGATAATCCTCCGCACAGGCCGGTTATCATACGGTCAGTGCGTGAACGGTATAGTTTGCTCATGATCGCATCCAGCCCTCCTGTTGCAGTTTCGACTTCAGTTTCTCCAACTCATGATCGACCAGCTGCGATGCCGCAGATGCCGCATTTCCCGCCGCGATAATCGCATCCCGTCCATGGGAACGAATTTCGCGCAGTGTCCGCGCCGAAAGCTCCATGTCGGATACCCGCTCCTCGAGCCTATCGAACATCCGCGGCGAATGGCCGAAGCCTCCGCCCATGCCGCGCAGCCGCTCGTTCATCCGCTGCTGCAGCCGCACGCTTTCCAGCCTTGCGATGTAGTAGCTGCGCTTGGACGCGACTTCATCGAAGTCGGCCTTCAGCTGCTGCAGCTGCTGCTCCAGCTCGACGATACCGAGCTTGCTCTGCTCGTACAGCGCTTTGTACTGCGCGCTGCGCTCTTCCTGCTGCAGCTTCTCCTGCAGCGCAATCCGCGCCATTTCGTCTTCGCCGGCCTTCAAGGCGACGAGCGCTTGCTGCTCCCGGCGCTCCTTCAGTTGTGTGGCCGAGACGTACGTTTGGCGGAGCGTGGCCGCATGCGACAAGCATTGCTGCAAGAGCCGCTCGGACTCGCGAATTTGTTCCGACTGCTCGCTTAAGTACTTGTCAATCAAGCGAACCGGGTCTTCCGACTGCTCCAGCATTTCGTTGAAGTTAGCTACCGTAATATCTCTTAATCGTTTACCTATACTCATGCTCTAACCACCTTTTCTCCAAATTTCCCCAAGCTTCACTTAATAAACGGACGGTTTCTTTTTCAGAAGCGAAATTCCGTAGATGATCAGACCGATTGCAAAGGCAATCGCGATCAGGCCGGACAATTTAGCCAATAGTATCAAGCCGCCGATTGCAAGCAATACGAATCCGATTAAGGATTTGCCGTTTTTCACTCCTAACCAGCCGAGGCCGATCATCGCAACCGGGAATAAATAACTCATCAAATGCCCGGTATGAAAACCGAATTTGTTAAACAAAATCAATGCCCCGAACAAGATGAGCAGAAGCGCCAAGCCGCTGTGCCGATTCATTCTCATTTATGTATTCACCGCCTTTCGTTGTTTGTCGTTTGCTTATGTCTTTATTCTAGGGTTTTGGGGCATTTTCCAAAACGGACCTGCGGCGGTTTTTGTTCCTAGACCAAAGTCGGGGGTAAGGTCAGACTTTAGGCTGCGCTCCGGCCCTTCCATAGCCGCATACAGGTCGGCGAATGTGCATGATCCGGCATGCGAAACGTCATACTACTATTAAAAGCACCGTGAATGGAATATCTGCTGCGCTTACGGGCCATACGTTGAATGGAACCGCTCCAGAACTAAATATCGGAGACAACGGCGAGGCTGATGCATTTTAGTGAACTCGTTCAGCTTTGCTGAACATCGGGGAATCAGATGGGGACTCTACCCACCTGATTCAAGGCCCACCTTAGAGGTGGGGGTCTTAACCCGATAAAGTCGTACTCGGATAAACTCCGGCCCTGCTTCTTCTCGAAACCGGACTTGCAAAACTAATGGCCTATCTTACTGTAAAAAGGAGCCCTCCCTTATGAAATATTCGCGCCCATTCCGCTTCAATCATAATCATCTTTCATATTCCGGCCGTTTCCGGACAAAAGCTTTGGCGTCCGTCATATGGTTCGGCTTGCTGTTTCTCCCCTTAACCTGTGCCAGCGGGGTTTCATCGGCAGAGCCGGCGGCCGCCGCGGCAGAGCCTGTTGAAGTATTCGACGTAGGGAAAGAGGAAGTCGTCGCCACCTTCCCCAATTCGCAGGAACTAAGGGAGCAGGCCGACCGATGGCTGCAAGCCGTGCAAAGGCTGTCCGGCAGAGCCGATATGGAGGCGGAGCAAGGTATCGTCATTCATATTCCGTTAAACCCTCCGCTGCTCGTGAAGCACAGCTGGCTGTCAATCCAGGCAGCCGATCTGTACCTGTTTATCGATCCCCGGACAAAAGAAAACCCTCATATGCTCGTATTCAGCAATGAGGGCAAGCCTTATGTATTTGACGGTCCGGCCAATCCGGAACCATTTCTGCAGCAGTATCATCTGCTCGAGCTGCTCAAACGATAGCCTCGTCGTCCTTAGGGGACGAGCGCGGTTTGTCGAAAGGCGCGAAGCAAAGCATAAATATTTGCTTTCTCTACAACTAAAAAAAGTCGGGCAAATAAGTTTGACGCTGCGGAATAAGTGCACCGAGGCAGCTTGCCGCCGCTTCATCGCCATACAGCCGTTCAATTTCCCGCATAAAGGCGGGGCGCTGGTACCCCATAAATATGGCCGTTAGCGTCGATATATCGCAAGCCAAACTATGTACCTGGCCATCCGGGTTTGCTGCTGCAGCCGGAGCATCGTTCGGCAGCTCTTCGAAGTGTACGGCCGTATGACCGCGACCGTCGACTTCAACCGTAAACAAGCCGTTGTTCCAGCTTGCATGAGCGTCGGTTATGCTCAGCTTCAGCGTGCAGCCGCTCCCCGCATTGGCTGCGGCAAACGGAAACTGCTCCAAAAACCGCTTCACGTCCACGATGCGCGCCATAAAGTAAGGAACGATCTCCTGCTTGATCCGCGGGTTATCGAGCACAAACGGCAGCTTATCGTCGGTCGGCACGCTTACCGTCACTTTATCGATCATCGAATCGTGATCGGCAATAAACTTCCACAAGCCCTTCGTCGTCTCCCAATCTAACGAGACAAGCTCATGAATTTGACAGACACGCTCATTCACCCGGTAATGCACATAGCCGGACGGCTTGCCGACGGCATCAAAATATACGGCCGCGGCCCCTTTTTTATTTGCGAAAATTTTCCATTTCCACCAATCCTCATCCCGATCCAACGTGCCGTTATAACGCGAAGCGTAAGCGCTGTAAATCGAATGAAGCAGCCCGATATCAGAGCCGACTCGCTTGACATGGCCGGGCTGGGAAGGCAGCTTGGGCAGCAACGCTGTCGGTATTTCATATTTTTTAGTATCCGTATATGTTTCCCAGCCAAATCGGCGGTAAAATGCGAATTGAAACGGATGCAGGTAGGACACCGTTTGCCCTTGCTCTCTCATTACCTGCAGCGCGTTGTGCAGCAGCCGGGCGACCAGCCCGCCGCGCCGGTATTCGGGCCATGTGGCAACGGATGCAACCCCGCCCAGCGCCAAACGTTTACCGTACAGCCACGTATGCAAATCAAGAACCGTTAGCCGCGCCGCCAGCTTGCCGTCCACGTAGGCGCCCCAATTTTCCTCTTCCTTGAACTGCGCCAGCTTCTCCTCCCGCTTGTCAGGAGGCAGCTCATATTGAAAAGCGAATTCGGATAACGCCAAACTGTCGGCGAACTGCTCTTTCGGGATGCGGCGTATGTCAACTTTGTTCATGTTTTCCCTCCACTTCAAAGTTAATCTTTCAGGCTGGCCGACATAATGACCGGCCCTCTCGGCTTCTCGCCCTTTGCGTCGGGCTCGATGGTGATGGATAACGAATCGAATTCCTTCGGCTCAAACGTGAAATACGATGCGCCCCGTCCATTTTGCGAAAAAAAGGTTCCCGCATTCGTCGGCGCATTGTTCTTGATCAGCCACACCTGAAAAGCTTCCTCCTGCTTAATGATCGGCATGTCCTCAACCTGTACAAGCAGATGCATTCCCTTGCTGTCGACGCCTATCGTCGCCTGGCCTTTGGAGGCGATCGTATCCAGCATCGGTGTCAGGCTGGCCGTCCGGCTCACCTTCAACGCCTCCGCCGGCCTATGTAGCGATAGCAGCTCGGCTGCCGCTTTGTCCAAATCCGCGCCCATTTTCAGCTGCGCATTGTTTGAAGCGGCCAGCTCCGTTTGCAGTTGGTTGGCCAACTGCTTCGACTGGTAGCCGTACCAGCCCGCCGCCGCTCCGGCAATCAGCAGCGCCGCGCTTGCCAGCCGCCAGTAGACCGCTTGGCGTCCCGCCCGCTCCTTGCGGACCGCGCGCCGGCTGAGCTCGGCCGCATCCGCGGCTGGTTTTCCTTGCGCTTCGGCGGCAAATGCGGCCAGATCGCGCGATGACACGTATCGGCTTGTCCGGCCGGTGGCTTGGCCCGCCCTTCTGCCTCCCGACGGAAGCGCCTCCGATGCTGCTCCGGCCCGCCCGGCAGCCGCTTCTCCCAGTACTGCCGACAGCAGCCGGCTGCGTATCCCCGCAGGCAGCGGAACCGCATCCGAGGCCGCAGGCAGAAGCTCGACCATGCGCTGCAGCTCCTTCAGCTGATTACGGCATAATGCGCATTGGGTCAAGTGATACGCAAAGGCCACCTTTTCATGCTCCTCCAATCCGTCCAGAGCATACAGCTCGACCCGTTCGCACATCGTATCCGATTGTCCGCTGCTTATGGCCGAAACGCCTCCGGCCAGATCGGACAAATGCTGGCGAAGCTGCTTCACCGCTATACGCCCCCGGCTTTTCACCGTTTTCAGCGGGATGGAATGCCGATCCGCTATTTCCTGGGGCGTGTACCCCTGGAAATATATCCACTCCACAATTTGCCTCTGTTCCCGGCTCAATCTTTCCAGAGCCGAATTGACCCGCTCACCGATCCATTCCCTTTCCGACGTCGCTGCCGTTTCAAGCGCCCCATCCGTCAACTGCAACGGGAGAGACTGCCTGGACTCCTGACCTGAATCGGCGACATGGCGAGACGCACGAGTTCTCCGTATACGCAGCACATCGACCGCCAGCTTGCGTGCCAGCGCAAAAATCCGCTTGGCCGGCTCACCCTCCTGACCGTCAAACCCATCCGCCGCATTCCATAGCTGACCGAACATTTGCTGTAAAATTTCTTCGGCTTTCGCCGCATCGCGGACGATCCGGTATATAAAAACATAAACCGGCTTTTCGTAACGGTCGTATAGTTTTTTAAAAGCTTCTTCATTACGAACGGCGATTTGCGCGATCAGCTCCTGATCTTGATAGTGACCGGATAAAGCTTCACTCATGGGGGATCTCCTTTCTCTAGCGGTTCGTCTGTGCGCGTTATGCTTCTATTTTCGCTGCATAACCGATGTAAAGCTCGTCCGAACTGTTATGAGAACGCTCCGCTCCGGGAGCGAATCTCCCGGTGTTCTCTCTGGTGCCATTGTACCCCAGTTTAATGAAAAATTCCATGCTCCGTAAGTCGTTAAACCGGGCGACTTCTTCCATGTGCCGCGCTGCCGTGTATAATATCCGCAATCGAGTCCGATTAAAAAAGCAGGACGCGGCTCCTGCTCTACCTGCTTGCGTATCGAAAATCGTTTTCCGTTCAATCCGGACAAGCAGCTTGATGCCCCTGACCCAACCGGTGCTTCATCAAAAGCTCCCTAAATTCAATCAAATCTGCAATCTGAATAAGCTCACCGTAGCATTTATTATGGTGTTCTCTATTGATCAAGACGGATGCAGCCCCGGCGTTTTGGGCCGCCTGAATATCCTTTTCTTCATCTCCGACAAAAACAATTCGGTCCATTTCAACCCCGAAGCGTTCTGAGATCATTTCGATCCCTTTTTTATTCGGTTTTCGAAACCCGCAGTCAACCGAAGATAAAAAATAGTCGATATGATGCTTGAACGATTGAATATCCTGAATGATAAGCTCCGTTGGCATTCCGGTCGGCACATCCGTTAAAATTCCGATTCGATATCCATTCCTTTTGAGATCATCGATTACTTCTACGGTTTCGGGATAGACGATCACGCTGCGTTGAAAAAACTGAAAAAAAGCCCGAATTGCAGCGTCTAAGCTAATATCTTGAAATTTCCATCCTTTAAAAACATCGGAGAATATATGGGCAGGCGTGTACTCCACTTCTCTCGGGTATAAACGCGTATTGTATAATTTCAAGGTTTCTATCGCTGCGTTTAATTGTTCCGAGGATACATTCAAATCTAGTGCAGCGGAAACATGCTGAAACGCTTGTTCATAATAATCCCCCCAGTAATAAGAAAATCCTTCGTAATTGATTAACGTCCCTCCCAGATCAAAAATAACGGCTTCGATTTTATTCAACACCGCTTGTACCCTCCCTTAATAATAAGCTTACCGGCTGCGCCTGGTTCGCACTCTGCCGTTTCGAACAATGGACAGCTTCCTGAAGCTGTTTTCTTCAGCGACTTATACCCGCTTCTCGCACTCCCTATGACTCTTTGGCTCTTTGGCTCTTTGGCTCTTTGGCTCTTTTGCTCTTTTGCTCTTTTGCTCTTTTGCTCTTTTGCTCTTTTGCTCTTTGGCTCTTTTTCTTTTCGCTCTTTAGCTCTTTAGCACTTTAGCTCTGCTCCTGTTTCCTTTTCGATGCCGAGGCTGAGCCCCTAAGCCTCGCATCTACCTCCCCCCCTCTTAAAGGGGGGAGCGGCCGACTGCGTCCCAATTGATCATGGAAGCACGAAGGGGGCAGTAAGTTTCGCAGAAACGAAGTGGTCGCCTTTGTCCATTTGTTGCTACCTTGCCTTCATTCCAATGAGGGCAACAAATGGACAACAGCGATCGGAGAAACTTAACTGCAGCCCGCAGTGCGCCATTTGATCAATCTCCCAGTCCATAATCACCTAATCACCACAGCCTCCCTAATCTCCCCGGTCCCCAATCACCTAATCTCCCTAGTCCTCCAATCACCTAATCTCCTCAGTCTCACTAATCTCCCTAATCTCTCCAATCACCTTAATCATCCGTCCGCCACACACAGCCCCCGCTTTTAAGTATTCCCCCGATAGGGGCTATAGTCCAATCAGCATATACCCCCCGGGCATATAGTATACTAAGCCTTCTGAAAGGGGGATTTCGAAATGAGTGGTCTTGGCGGATTTCACACAACCACAGCTGTGATCCTGGTATTGTTTATCTTGTTAGTTATCGTTTCCTGCGCATTTATATAAATGCCAACTTCACAAAAACCCCCGGTCAAGCGCAGTTAAACTTGACTGAGGGTTTTTCCCATTATCGGCTATGCGGACGGCTCCTTCAGCAAAATAACCCGGACCGAGTCCCCGTCAGAAGCGCCTCTGCCTCCGGCGGGAATGCAGATCAGGCACTCCGCATCTTTAATCGATACCATAATGCTCGATTTATCCTTTCCCGCCGGTTGAACGAACACCGACCCGTCGCGGTAGGTCATCGTGCCTCTTACATAACGGGGATAGGCGGAGCCTTTCGAATAGTCCGTCTCCAGAAAGCACTGAATTTCCCGATGAACCGCCGTCGTATATCCTAGCAGAGCCCTCAAATAAGGACGGACGAACAGCTCAAACCCGACAAAGCTGGCCCCCGGATTGCCCGACAGGGCAAACAGCGGCTTGTCCCGCCAAATCCCGGCGGACGTCGGGCTGCCGGGACGCATCGCCACTTTGTTAAACAGCAGCGTGCCGTCCCATCGCTCGAATAAATCAACGAGCACGTCCTTATCGCCGACGGACACACCGCCGGAAGTTACAATTACGTCCGCATGCTGCATTGCGGCGAGCAGCGCCGCTTCCACAACATCGGGTTCATCCGGCAAAACCGGCATAATCAGCGGGATCCCGCCCGCTTCCTGCACCTGACAGGCCAGCATGTAGCTGTTGCTGTTGCGGATTTTCCCCGCCTCCAGCGGCTGCCCGACCTCCAACAGCTCGGTGCCGGTGGAAAATATGCCGACCCGCGGCTTCCGGTAGACGCGAACCGTTTTATAACCGAAAGTGGCGAGCAGTGCAGCCTCTCCCGGTCCGATCGTTCGGCCCGGCTGCAGCAGCGGGTCATTGTACCGCATCTCATGGCCGACCGGGGATATATTTTCGTCCGGTGCCATCCGTTTGCGGATATTGACCTTATCGCCGGACGGTTCGGTCATTTCCAGCATAATGACCGCATCGGCGCCGTCCGGCACAATCGCGCCGGTCATGATACGCGCGGCTTGCCCCCGTTTTACGGCATGCACGGGAACGGCGCCGCACGGAATCGTTTCGGTCACCTGCAGGGCGACCGGCTGCCCGGGCGATGCCGCTTCGCTATCCGCGGCATGGACGGCGTAGCCGTCAACGCCGGAACGGCGAAAATGCGGAACCGGATGGCTTGCCGCCACCGGCTCCGCCAATCGCCGTCCGAAGCTCTCCTCGAGCGCAATCTCCTCCGTATTCAGAGGACGCGCATAGGATAGAATGGTCTGCTGCGCTTCCTCCACTTGAACCAGCTTGCGCTGAAATCTGTATTCCGACACGATTGATAGCTCCTCCATCCTGTAACACATGTTCCGCAGCGCCGGGCTTGCATCCGCGCAGACGCCTTTCCACCCGCCTCCCTTCGGAGGCAAAGCGTCGGCCGTTATCTATGGATTGCCGCGTTGCCGCAGCCGTTCCAAGTCTTCCGGCGTGTTTACGTTTTCGGCAAATACCGGCGCAACACCCCGCTCCGTAAACGTCGATTCCCCAACCGCCGCATAATCCAATCGGTCAAGCAAGTCCATCATCCGGTGACGGGATGCGGCCAGAAGCTCGCCGATGATTCGGCCGCACCGCCGATGGTAGACGGCATGCAGCGGCTGCGTTTTTCCATAAAGCAGCGGAACCGCCGCATCGCCGCTACCGTCCGCCTCATGACGGCGCCGCAAATTCAACAAGGTCTCGGCGGCAGCGGCCGATAAGCACGGCATATCGCATGCGACAACCCACAGCTCGTCATAGCTCGCCGCCGCTATTGCCGCCTGCAGCCCGGCCAACGGGCCTTTCCCCGGCTGCAGGTCGGGAATGACCCGAACGTTCGCCGACGTCATCGGCAGCTCATTGAACAAAGACGCCTCATTAGCGGCGATAATAATTTCACTGCAGACCAGGCTCATCTCCGTCAGCTGCCGATCAATAAACCGCTCGCCGTTCAGATCGAGCAGCGCTTTCGGCCGCCCGCCCATTCTCCGGTTGCCGCCCCCGGCCAAAATGACGCCGGTTATCGGTTGCACCCGGTTGCTTTCCGCTGCCATGCCGCTTCATCCCGCTTTCCTTGACCGGCACGAAGCCATTGGCGTACGCGACGGCCGCAATGTTGTTCAGCCTTTTTCGGGAGAACCCGCTTCATCTATATATATGCAAGCCCCGAGCTTTATCCGATTACGACTTTATCGGGTTAAGACCCCCACCTCTAAGGTGGGCCTTGAATCAGGTGGGGTAGAGTCCCCATCGGATTCCCCGATGTTCAGCATAGCTGAACGAGTTCACTGGAGCCGCTTCTCGAACGATTGCCTCCAGCTTTCCGACAACGCTTCGACGGCAAGAAGCGCCTGAATGCCGGCCTTGTCGGTTTTATCAACATATTTTAACCGGTTCGCTTCGGCCACAGTAACCGACAACGGATCGCATTCCACTCTGATCAGCGAATCGCCCGCCCCCACCCTGCCTTCCTTCAGTACCCTTAAATAATAACCCGTAAATCCCGTACGCTGCACCTGCTCCGGCAGCTCCGGCGCTTGCAGCTTCCAACCCAGCTTATAACATGGCTGCCGGGGCTGGCTGATCTGCACAACCGCTTCACCGATCTCAAAAATATCGCCGATATGCACAATCGACTCCTGCAGCCCGGATACTGTGAAATTTTCGCCGAACGTCCCGAAAGGCAGCTTGCGCTGAAGCTGCTCCTCCCAGAACGAATAGTGATCCGCACTGTAGACGCAGACCGCTTTATCCTCTCCGCCATGATTGATCGTATCTCCTTGACCGTCGCCTTCCAGCTGAACGGCCGACAGCATGATCCGGCCCTGCACAGGTTCCTTGAAAATTCCCGTTTCCATTGGTTTTCCCTTGTAATTCGCTTGCACCGGCTTGCCGATATTCAATGAGAGCAGCTGCATCAACGTCATCCTTTCAACGTATTAATMTCGKATGCCGGCTCGGCAGTCCTCTAATTAACATATTTTTCCAACATTACCTTTTAAGAGCAGTGGGGCTTTTTTTGCTCTTCAAAGGTACTAATTTTCGTACAAAAGTGACGTGAAGCCCCGAAGCCAATTCCGCTAACCCGTACCCACCGGGTTTCGTCAAGAGTGCAAGCAACTCTTGACCTTACTTTTGGGGGAGCCCCCGATTATCCACAGAAATTTGCTGCGCATAATTTCCTAAACAAAATAAAAGCCGAACCGCAGGCCCGGCTTTCTGTTATTATAAGGAAATTCATCCCTGCTGTCTACGACAGCCGCTTTCCCGGAACCCATGCGTCGTTATCGTAGCCCCGAACCTCCCAGTAGCCCATATGTTCTTTGTCGATAAGTTCAATGGCCTGGAGCCATTTGACCGATTTATAAGCGTACATCTTCGGGACGATCAGCCGGACAGGTCCCCCCAGCTGCGACGGAATCGGCTTGCCGTCCATCAGCACGGCTACCATCACATCGTCCATCCGCGCCTGTTCCAGCGACAGGCAATCGGTGTACACTTTATCGCCGGAATACATTTTGGCAAACCGTGCCGTGCTTTTCACCCCTGTCATGGCGAGCAGCTCGGACAGCGGAATTCCTTCCCAGGTCAGACTATATACCGACCAGCCGGTAACACAGTGAAAGTCGCTGACCTGCACTTTGCGCTTCAGCTTCAGCAGCTCCTCCCAGCTCCATGAAATCGGTTTGTCGACCATCCCCGAAACGACGAACTGCCAATTGTCGCTTGAAAACGTCGGCAGCTCCGTAACCGTATAAATCCGGAATTCGCCCTTGCCTCCGCCGCCGATAGGCGGATTCGACTGTGCAAGCGCCTCGGGCGCCGGAACCATCTTGTTGCCGTCCGTCCCCGTCAGCTGCGCCAGCTCGTCTCCGCCCGTGTCCGAGACGGATTTCATCCAGCGGTAAAATGCGGGCCCAACCCCCAGCACAAGCACCAGCCCGGCTGCCAGCCGCAAAAAGCTGGCCCGCGAGATCGGCGCCTTTTTCAAATAATCGACGAAAGCTTGCGGACTCATCTTCCCTTCGCCCGCCGCATCCGACGCCGCGCTCCGTTTTACTGTCTCCGTGGATGCGAACGCGGCCGACGCCCTTTTTTCCTGCTGACGCATCGCCTTCAACCACCGGCTGCGTGAAATCGAATGATACGCCGCATAAGGAATCCCGATCCAGGTGAACAAGTCGTGCAGCAGCAGCGAGATATTGCTCCAAACCGGCGGCAAGCTTCTAAACTGCCATAATAGAAGTCCCGTCAAGCTCCATCCGGCCAGCAGCGCCAAAACGACGACCAAGTTCCACCGCTGGTTCAGTCTGCCGCGAATTTGTTTCCAGTGCTTCGGTATAAGCGGCACATACATTGCAATGACCGCAATCGATACGAAGCCGAGCACGATATGCGCCTGCTTCATGACAACGCGAAGCGCCCCCAAATCACCGCGAATCGACGGGATATACAAAATGATCCCGGTTACCGCCAGAAGCACCACAATCCATGCGTTCCATGCATGCAGCTTTGACAGCTTTTTGCCATACGGTTCCTTCAGCCATCCTCTCCACGATTCCATAATTCACACCGCCTTTTTCCTCATCGTTTTCCTTCCGGCGCATCAGCTATGCTCTTAATTAAGTATACGTAAAAATTGGCTCCAACGGTTGTATCCCGCTTCGTTTTTCATAAAAAAAAATAGCATGAGTGCATTCCCGTATCAGGAGCAATCATGCTTGTCACATCAAAAACCGGTTGTTCGCCGATTCAGTCGAAATCGTTCGCAGCCGCCGCGGGCGACGCATGCCTTTATAAATATCCCATAATAATGCCGGCTGTTTCTTCAATGGCTTTATACGTCACATTAATAATCGGACAGCCGAGCTGATTCATCAGCTGTCGTGCATAGTCCTGCTCCTCGACGATCCGTTCCATCGTTGCGTACTTGGCCCCGAACGGCAGACCAACCGCCTTCAACCGTTCCGTTCGGATCTTCAGCAATTTTTCCGGGTCCATCGTCAACCCGACAATGCTGGAGCCCGGCAGCATAAACAGCTCCTTGGGCGGCTTTACCTCGGGCACGAGCGGCAAATTCGTCACCTTAAAACCTTTATGAGCCAAAAAAATACTCAGCGGCGTCTTCGATGTCCGCGATACGCCGATCAGCACGATATCGGCCTTCAGCAGCGCGCTCGTATCCCGGCCGTCATCGCACTTGACCGCAAATTCAATCGCTTCGACCCGCTTGAAATAGTCGTCGTCCATCTCGTGCTGCAGCCCCGGCTTTCGTTTCGGCGAATCGTTGAACGTATCGATGAACGCCTGCATCATTGGCCCCATGATATCGACCGCCCGTACGCCCAAACGGATGGCTTCCTCCCGCATCATTTCGCGCAGCTCCGGCTGGACGAGCGTATATGCGACAAACCCTCCCCGCTTGGCGGCCGATTCCATAATCGCCCGAATTTCATCCTCATGCTTGATGTGCCCGATGCGTTTCGTCTTTACTTGATGGGCGTCGAATTGCCGGATGGTTGCCTTGACTACCGCCTCAGCCGTTTCCCCCACGGAATCCGAGCAAATAATGATTTCATAATGTCGATCGTCTTTCATCCGGCTTTACCCCTTCATCCAAGGTTAAAATAGTTCGCTGCCTGTTTCCTGCCGACTCCTGCGGGTCTTACGGCTCCGTCGCCAGCTCGAGCAAGATTTGCGTCATAATCGTTTTGCTGACACGTCCTGTAACTTCCCAACGGCTGCGGCTTTGGCCCGTCTCGCTTTGCGACCGGACAACCACGGGCAAACTGTCTACCTGGTGGTGAATCATTTTACGGGCGGCATCGACGATCAAATCCTCCGGCTCCACATGAATCACATTGGGCTCCCGCGTCATCACCATGCTGACAGGCATCGACGCCGCTGCGGTATTGCCGAGCGTAAACTTCAGTAAATCTTTGCGGGATATGACGCCTGACAAGCAGCCCCCTTCATCCACGACAACGAGACTGCCCACATCCTCCATAAACAAGGAAACGACCGCATCGTGCACCGACGACGTTTCCTTCACAATGACCGGCATCGATTGGACCTCTTTTACTTTGAGCGTCTTCAGCTTCCGCGATGCCTGATTGCCCGAAGCTATTTCCGCCCCCGGCGTATACCCGACTTTCGGCTTCGCGTCAACATAACCGAGCATCACCAGCAGTGCAAGGTCGGAGCGCAGCGTCGGCCTGCTTAATCCCAGCATTTCGGCGATCTGCTCCCCGGTTATCGGGGCATGCTGCTTGACCAGTTCCACAATATGCAATTGACGAGTTGTCAGTTCGATAGCCGAAACCCCCTATCCAGTTCAAGACTTCCACATTTCTTTTATTGTAGCAAAAAAAGCATTTCATTTGTAAAAATATATGACTGTATTTTATTAATAGGCAACATTAACATAAAAAATACACAAATTAAGCCTGAAAAACATCTATATATTACGCATTAAATGTGTAATAATAGTGCTATATTTTATTCAATATGTACTTTATTGGAACCATGCTTAGGAGGGATTTATTTTGGAGAGAGAATTGGCGCTTGAAATTGTCAGAGTTACCGAGCTTGCGGCCTTATCGGCAGCCCAATGGATGGGACGGGGGGATAAGAATCAGGCGGATGGCGCAGCTACAACCGCTATGCGGACGATGTTCGATTCAGTCTCGGTGCGCGGCACCGTCGTGATCGGCGAAGGCGAAATGGATGAGGCGCCGATGCTCTACATCGGAGAGCAGGTCGGCAACGGACAAGGGCCGGAGGTCGACATTGCGGTCGATCCATTGGAGGGCACGGAGCTGGTGGCCAAGGGGTTGAACAACGCGCTGGCCGTCATCGCAATGGCGGATAAAGGCTGCCTGCTGCATGCGCCCGATATGTACATGCAGAAGCTGGCTGTCGGTCCCGCTTTGGCCGGGAAGCTGCGGCTGGACGATCCGCTGGAGACGACCCTGCGGAAAGCTGCTGATTATTTGGGCAAGCCGCTCAGCAACATAACCGTCATGATTCTGGACCGCGAGCGCCATCAGGACCATATCCGTACACTGCGTCAAGTCGGCGTACGCATCAAGCTGCTGAGCGACGGCGATGTTGCCGGGGCGATGGCTCCGGCCTTGTCGGAATCGGGCATCGATCTTTATGTCGGCTCGGGAGGCGCTCCGGAGGGCGTACTGGCGGCGGCCGCGCTGCGCTGTCTGGGAGGCGAGCTGCTCGGACGCCTGATGCCGTCCAATGCGGAGGAGTTGGAACGGTGCCGCCAGATGGGCATGAGCGATCCTTTGAAGCTGTTGACGATGGACGACATGATCGGCAGGGAGGATGTATTTTTCGCGGCGACAGGAATTACGCCCGGCGAATTTTTAGGGGGCGTGCAGTATTCGGGCAATCAGCGGGCGGAGACGCATTCGATCGTCATGCGGGCGAAAACGAGAACGGTCCGCTTCATCCGCTCCATTCATTACCTCCCCAGCAAGCCGCTCCTGGGCGAGCTGTAAAACTTCATTAACCGTCTTCTGTTTGGATATGGTACAATTTAGGTTGTCATTTCAATCCGATACAGAAGAAGGTATATCATCATGAGCTTGCTATTTTACTTGGTTGTCGGCTTGCTTGCCGCGACCATCGGCAGTCTGGTCGGTTTGGGCGGCGGCGTTATTATCGTGCCGGCGCTCGTCTACCTCGGCCCTATGCTGATCGGCCAAACCGTACCCGTCGCCGTTGCGGTCGGAACATCGCTGGCCGTGTTAATTTTTACCGCTTTATCGTCTACGCTGACCTTCGTCAAGCAGCGGCGCGTCGATTTCAAAAGCGGCTGGCTTTATTTTATTACATGCGGACCAGGCGCCATGCTCGGCTCGTATACGACGCAGTTCGTCAATGCCAAGTCGTTTCAGCTTGCGTTCGGTTTTTTCATGCTGTTTATGGCTATTTTGCTGCTGCTGCGCGATAAAATAAAGCCGTTGAAGGTCATATGGCCGATTCAGCGTACTTTCACGGATGCGCAAGGTACGGAGCATACATACGGCTACGGTATCGTGCCCGCACTGATTATCGGTCTGGCGGTAGGCTTTATATCGGGTTTGTTCGGCATCGGCGGCGGCTCCTTGTTCGTTCCGGCGATGGTGCTGCTGTTCCGCTACCCTCCCCATGTCGCAACGGCTACCTCGATGTTCGTCATTTTCTTGTCGTCGATTATGGGGACGATCACTCACCTGCAGCTCGGCGAGGTCGACGGCTGGATGGTATTGGGACTCGCCCCGAGCGCGCTTGTCGGCGGCTGGCTCGGCGCCAAAATCGCCGGCCGTTTGAGCAGCAAGAAGCTGCTATGGGTGCTGCGCGTCACTTTTCTCCTCGTCGCGCTCAAAATGATTCAGGAAGGTTTCAGCGCCGCATAAGCTTCATCGAAAATTAGTTGGTCTGCCGACGGATAATCTGCTCTCCCTTCACGAAAACTAGCATTAACTATCGTGAAAGGGGGAGCTTCTTTTTTTATGAAAATAGTTCCCGGTCTACCTGCCGTTATATCGATTGTCTTATCTGGGCTTCTCCTGTCCGGCTGCTACTCCCAGCCCCAACAGCTGCGTCAGCTTAATCATCCGAACGACGGTACGCCGGCTCGCCAGGAAAACGGCCAAACCGTTGATACGAACAACTCCGCTGCGTCCCAGGATCAACTGATCCGCTTTCCGGAGTGGCCGATCCCCGGCGTTCAGCCTGTGGACGACCGGAAGCCGCGAGCCCATGCGCAGCCCGAGCAAGCCGCACCCGCACCGGCCGCACCCGCACCGCAGCCGGCACCGACCGACAAGCAGCCGGCCCGGAGCGCATCGTCTCGCCAAAGCGGCAAAGGCAAGCAGCTAAGCTTGTCGCAGCTTATCAAAAAATACCCGGACCTGCTGCTGCTGAAAGGCCCAGCCGGCACCAAAAAGATAGCGCTCACCTTTGACGATGCTCCGGATAAGCAGTTTACGCCGCAGGTGCTCGACGTTTTGAAAAAATACAATGTAAAGGCAACCTTCTTTATTGTAGGCCGTCAGGCCGAGAAGCATCCCGAGATGGTCAAAAGAATCGCCAGAGAGGGTCACATCATCGGCAATCACACCTACAACCATTCTTTGCTGACCAAGCTGTCGGACGAACAGTACCGCGCGCAGGTAACAAAAACCCAAAAAATATTAAAGCGCTCTATCGGCTATACGCCGAGGCTGCTGCGCCCGCCGTACGGAGAAATTTCGGAAAGTCAGCTGCTGTGGGCATCCGACCATCATCTGATCGTTGTCAACTGGAATGTCGACTCGCTGGATTGGAAGCAGCTCAGCCAGCAGCAGGTGACCGACAACATTTTGAACCATGCCAAGGCCGGTTCGATCGTGCTGCAGCATTCGGGCGGCGGGCCGAATCAAGATTTATCGGGCACCGTTCATGCGCTCCCTACCATTATCCAATCTTTGCATGGCAAAGGGTACCAGCTGGTAACGCTTCCGGAGCTGCTTCAAGTGTCCAAGCAGCTTTAATCTGGCTGCGCTGTTCGCGAAGCAGGCGCCGGATAAGCACCATTTCGATGATGGTAAACAAAGTCCCCAAAAGTGAAGTGAAGCCCTGAAGCGAATTCCACTAACCCGTATTCCACCGGGTTTCATCAAGAGAGCAAGCAACTCTTTACCTTACTTTTGGGGGAGTCCCCGATTATGCACGGAAATATGCTGCGCATAATTTCCTAAACAAAAAAATCCGGCGCGTCCTGCACCGGATTTTAAAGCTTATCTTCTGAACGGTTCCGCCGTCGTTCTACCTGATTCAGCCAGCTTCTGCTGTGCCATCCGGATCATTTCGCGGACCATCGACCCGCCGATTTCTCCGCCGATCTTACCGGCCTGCTCCGTCGATAATTGCCCGTTGTAGCCTTGGGTCAGCGGAATTCCCATGGACCGCGCGACCTCATATTTTACCTTTTGCGGATCGTCCGCATTTACAGCGTACCCTTTTTGCCGCATCAATTCGGCTTTAAACCGCTCAACGCCTTGCGTGGCTTCGGGAATAACGAGTCTTCTGCTTCTTCTCCTTGCCATTTCATATTCCTCCTTTTATAGTCTTAATAGCATCTGTATCATTAGCTTGAGCCAAAAGGAGCGGAACTATCCGCTACATAAAATAGGCGGCCCCCGCAAAAACTAGTTCTGACCGACACCAGCATAAGGGGGAACCTGCGTCCATGAGTCATTTAACGGAAATTATCGATAACCATAAGCATTTGGACGGCCTGTTTTCAATCGTCAAGCATTATGGAGTCAGCGCCGAGTTCGTTACCGACGCGTTAGTACAGCGGTTCGAGCAAATTCAACAGGATGAAGGGTCTGAAGAAAATACGCAGGAAGAAAAAGCGTACTGTGACGAAATTTTAAATACGCTGAATCAATTTTTCGCCCGGCTCTAACCGGCGCAAATAAGAAAAACGACAGACAGCATCCGTGGTGTAGGATTTACGTTTGAGAGCCAGGAGGGATGGATGTGGGGTTACAGCCGTTGTTGGTCGTGTTCCTTCGATTAGACCAGGCAGGAGAACACGATTTCAAAGACGGCCCGTAAACTTTCCTCCGCCCTCTTTCTGTTCTACTTTTGTATCTTCTGCTGCCTCTTTTTACTGGCCGGTGGATTTCCTCTCATGCTTCGTCCCGTTACATATTCGGTAGCGTCCGCTTCCCCCAGCATGACGGCAATACCACGCCCTGCTCCCCGCATTCCTCAGGCAACGACCGCTATCTTGCCTGTTAATGATTTCATCTGTCCCCTCCCGTAAGATGTTGCATAAATTTTCAGATTCGGCTGCTCGTGCTGCCTGAGCTTGTTTGCTTGCATCTTCAGTTATACGTAGTGATATATGCCACCCTTTGTCTTATTTCGATGATACAGTTAAACTGGACGAAAGAAATGATTGAAGGAGGCGTGCATCATGCGGGCTGAACGCTTGCTTACTATATTGTTATGCTTGCAGCGCTACGGAAAAATGACTACCCGCGAGCTGGCCGAAAAAACGGAAGTATCGGAGCGCACGATTGCGCGGGATATGGAAGCGTTAAGTGCGGCCGGGATCCCTGTCTTTGCCTACAGGGGAGCGGCCGGAGGGTGGAGCTTGTCGGAAGGCTACCGGACGAATTTGACGGGGCTTAAAGCCGAGGAAATCCAGTCTCTGCTGCTAATGAATCCGTCGGGAATTATGAACGATTTGGGTCTCGGCTCCGAATTCGAAGCCGCTTTTTTGAAGCTGCTGGCCTCCTTGCCTCCTTCGCTGCAGCGGGATGCGCAGTTTATGAGAGAACGCATACATGTGGACGGCGCGGGTTGGCATCAGTCGGAAGAAAGCTTCCCGTATTTGGCCGCCGTACAGGAGGCGATCTGGGAGCAGAAGCAGCTGTGCATCCGCTACCCAAAAGCCGACGGATATTCCGAAAGAATCGTTGACCCCTACGGGCTGGTAGCCAAAGGGGGCGCCTGGTACTTGGTTGCCCAGACGGATGAAGGCATGCGAAGCTTCCGGGTTTCGCGTATTCAGAACGCGCAGGTAACCGGCGAATCGTTCGCGCGGCCTGACGAGTTCGACTTGGCCGCCTATTGGGACCAGTCGACGCGGGCATATAAAGCTGCTATGCCCAGCTATCCGGCTGTAATCCGCATCCAGGAGCCGCAGCTGGCACGCATCCGTTGGTTTCGTTACGTGAAAGTGCAGGCAGTGAGGCCAGCGGATAATGATGGGTGGCTGGAAGCGGACATTCAATTCGAAACGCTGGAGTCGGCCTGCGAAATCATATTAAGCTTAAGCCCTTTTATTCGGGTCGAGCAGCCGACCGAGCTGGTATCGCTCGTACGGTCGCGGCTTCAGGCGTCATTTGCACTATATGAGCCTTATTGATTTTCGCAACGCTCTCGGCGACATACCTTGGCTTTGCCGGAACCGGTTGTCGAAAAATTCGACGGTGCTGTAGCCACAATCGTAGGCAATGTCCGTAATTGACAAGTCGCTGTTGAGCAGCAAATAAACGGCGGCTTGCATTCTCAGTCTGTGAACAAACTGGTTCGACGTCAGACCGGTCAGCATTTTAAATCTTTTATAAAAATAGGTGCGTTTCCTCCCCGTCATTGCAACGAGCCGGTCCATATCGATCTCCTCGCAAAATGAATAAGCAAATATATCGGTAAAGTAGAGGAACTGCTTGGATTCCCAGCCGATCCGCAAAAACAACCTGTACAGAAATCATTCTGTACAGGTTGTTTTCCTTCTTGCATTATGCCGGTGAAGGGACTCGAACCCCCACGGTTTCCCTCACGATTTTGAGTCGCGCGCGTCTGCCAATTCCGCCACACCGGCTTGATAGAAAGCTTACAGTTCACTTGGTTTTGCTTTGATGTATAAAATGGCGTGCCCTGAGAGATGCGGCCATAGGCCGACTGCGATGTTGTCCTAACGAAGCGGATGCTCCGACGAACTCAATCGTTCGAATCCGGCTCAGTTCACTTGATCTTGCTTTGATGTATAAAATGGCGTGCCCTGAGAGATGCGGCCATAGGCCGACTGCGATGTTGTCCTAACGAAGCGGATGCTCCGACGAACTCAATCTTTCGAATCTGGCTCAGTTCACTTGGTTTTGCTTTGATGTATAAAATGGCGTGCCCTGAGAGATTCGAACTCCCGACCTTTTGATTCGTAGTCAAACGCTCTATCCAGCTGAGCTAAGGGCACATGCTATGAAAGTGTACTTAATGCCGAAGACCAGACTTGAACTGGTACGGTAGTCACCTACCGCAGGATTTTAAGTCCTGTGCGTCTGCCGATTCCGCCACTCCGGCAAGTACTTTTTAAAAAATGGAGGCGCCACCCAGACTCGAACTGGGGGTAAAGCTTTTGCAGAGCTCTGCCTTACCACTTGGCTATGGCGCCAGGATTAAATGGAGCGGAAGACGGGAATCGAACCCGCGACCCTCGCCTTGGCAAGGCGATGCTCTACCGCTGAGCCACTTCCGCATATTAGAAAGAAAACTGGGGATCTAGGATTCGAACCTAGGCATGACGGAGTCAAAGTCCGTTGCCTTACCGCTTGGCTAATCCCCAATAGAAAAAATGGGGCGATCGATGGGACTTGAACCCACGAATGCTGGAGCCACAGACCAGTGCGTTAACCCCTTCGCCACGACCGCCTCAGTTAGTTACTGGCAGGGGCAGCAGGAATCGAACCCACACCAAAGGTTTTGGAGACCTTTGTTCTACCTTTAAACTATGCCCCTATAAAAATGGTGGAGGCTGATGGATTCGAACCACCGAACTCGTCAGAGAACAGATTTACAGTCTGCTGCGTTTGGCCACTTCGCTAAGCCTCCATATTCAATTAGGTAAAACATGGTGCCGTCGAGAGGACTTGAACCCCCAACCTACTGATTACAAGTCAGTTGCTCTACCAGTTGAGCTACAACGGCGTAATAAAGATGGTGGCTCGGGACGGAATCGAACCGCCGACACGAGGATTTTCAGTCCTCTGCTCTACCGACTGAGCTACCGAGCCTTACTTCATTTGTTTAATGGCGGAGCCGACGGGATTCGAACCCGCGGTCTCCTGCGTGACAGGCAGGCATGTTAGGCCTCTACACCACGGCTCCACACATCATCGAAGTTATGTACTTCGAGAAAATTGGTTGCGGGGGCAGGATTTGAACCTGCGGCCTTCGGGTTATGAGCCCGACGAGCTACCGGGCTGCTCCACCCCGCGTCAGTAATATTATGGTGGGCGCTGACGGGATCGAACCGCCGACCCTCTGCTTGTAAGGCAGATGCTCTCCCAGCTGAGCTAAGCGCCCAAATCTTAAATGGTGACCCGTAGGGGATACTGTCTACTTCGTAGCCAGACTGCGAAGCCGATGCTTTCGAAGCCTATGCTCCGACGAACCTCGGGGTTCTCATCCCTGTACTGGTATAAAT
>NZ_SMRT01000025.1 GCF_004354045.1 Paenibacillus piri
GCGATGTCCTGGGGCGGCAGCCGATCCAGGAAAAACCGTTCGAATACGTCTCGCTCGCGGCTCGTCAGACAATGCAGCAGGCTTCGAATGCCGTCGATCAGCTCCTTACGCAACAAGGCCTGCATCGGGTCGGTCGCCTGTTGTGCCGACTCGAGCGCCCTTTGCCCAAGTCGAAACAAAACCTCGTCGATGTCCCACTGTTCCGTTTCCCGCTGTACAAAGCGGACTACCATAGCGTCGCTTACAGTGGATGGTGTGGTCCCTCCACGATTGGAGAATCCCGACCAGGCCGTGAACGGTCGCTCCTTGCCATGAGGGCCTCCCCGGCGAAGCTTCATGTACGCCTCGTTGCGCACGATCCGCGATAACCACGGGGCGAAGCGCTTCTCGTCCACGAGCGAACCCAGCTTGAGAAAGGCCTTCACCAGCGCTTCCTGCACAATATCCTCGGCCAAATGCGTATCCCGGGTCAGCATCTGCGCCATGCCGACCGCCTTCGCCCGATGCCGGCGCACCAACTCGCCGAAGGCATCCGGGTCGCCTTCCCTTGCCCTGGCCACGAGCTCCTGCTCGGAGTTTGGCTGCTTTTCCGCTTGCAACGTTTTCCCTCCTTCGTCCATAGGAGTTAGATGCCGAAGGTGATAGGATTTCTAACCGGAAGGTGTTGATATTGTTGTATTTTCCTGTAATTCACCTAGCGCTATATTATCGAACTTTGCTGACAACTGAACTTTTTAAATATTCGTGCATTCATTGAACTATCCTGCCCGTTACTTTAATGAAAAAGCAGACTGCCGCGGCGGTCTGCTCGTTTAACTATCGTCTCCGTTAATCTAGACTGATGTGGATATCGACCATTGCCAAACCAGTCAGGAGTTTTAAACCGAAGACTTTCTTCAGATCGGTTTATGTGATCACGAATATCTCTCATGCCTTCCGAACAGAGGGCGAGTAAAATACGTCACTATGCATATGCTGGATTTTGTCCCAGTTGCCGGGATTGGTCGTGTCTGGAGTGCGGTGCTCCAGAATGGCCTGATATAGGGCGGTTTTTTGTTCCAAATGGGCAACGTGCCCTTTGGCTTCTTCGAGCTTAACGAGCGCCGATTCTTTATGCTCCATCATGAGTGCGTATCGTTGCGGAATGGTCGAATCCCCTTCGAGACAGAGATCGACGTACATTTTGATGACTTCAATCGGCATCCCGGATTGCTTGAGGCATTTGACGCCATGCAGCCAGTTGATCGATTCTTCGTCGAACATCCGCATGTTGTTTTGATTGCGCTGTACGCTCGGCACTAGGCCTTTATCCGTGTAAAAGCGCACGGCGTGCTCGGTGAGTCCCGTTATCATGGCGGCTTCTTTAACCGTATGCATGTGTAATCCTCCTTGGAAAATAAATTTTTGAAGGCGGCTTGACTTCGTGTAACACGAAGGTAATAAGCTTATTGTAATGCAAATGAGCCGTAAGCGGAATCCCCGCCCGATTCCCGGGATACGCGCCTTTTGCTGTTATACATTTGAACAATGGGAGGAATTACTATGCAAACCGTAACATTGAACAACGGAGTGAAAATGCCGATCATCGGCTTCGGTGTCTACCAAATTCCCGATGCTGAAGAATGCGAGAACGCAGTATACGAAGCTCTGATGGCCGGTTACCGCCTGATCGACACCGCTGCCGGTTACCTGAACGAGAAAGCGGTCGGACGCGCGATCAAACGCAGTGGCGTACCTCGTGAGGAGCTCTTCATCACGACCAAACTCTGGGTTCAGGATGCCGGCTACGAGAGTGCCAAGCTGGCGTTTGCCAAATCCTTGAAGAAGCTGCAGCTCGATTATCTCGATCTATACCTTATTCACCAGCCGTTCGGCGATTACTACGGCGCTTGGCGTGCGATGGAAGACCTGTACCGCGAAGGCAAGGTCAAGGCGATCGGTGTCAGCAACTTCCTGCCCGACCGTCTGATGGACCTCATCGTGCATAATGAAATCGTGCCCGCCGTCAACCAGATCGAAACGCACCCGTTCTACCAGCAAACTGAGAACGCCGCTTTTATGAAAGAGCAGGGAGTTCAACACCAGTCGTGGGCGCCGTTCGCTGAAGGACTTAACAACATGTTCGGCAACGAAGTGCTGGCCTTGATCGCGGAAAAACACAACAAGTCCGTCGCCCAGGTCGTGTTGCGCTGGCTTGTTCAGCGTGGAGTCGTTGTAATTCCTAAATCGGTGAGAAAAGAGCGGATCGTCGAAAACTTCAACATTTTCGATTTTGAGTTGAGCGCGGACGATATCGAACAAATTTCCGCCCTCGATACGCGGGAAAGTCTTTTCTTATCCTACCACGATCCGAAATTCGCCAAGATGCTGGGCACCTTGAGAGTCGATCTGTAATCCTTGATCGAACCGTAAACTCATCGCGCGTTTATCCTCATCTATTAAGAAAGGACAGGGTGGGCGCCCCTGTCCTTTCTTTACTTGAATTTCAAATTCTAAGAATAGCAAAAATTTTGAGCCATTCTCATTATCAGAAATTAATAGTTTTTGTTGAAATATACTGATCGCCTTCAAGTAAAACTAATTTTTCAGAAACATTAATATTTAACCATTCTACGAAGGCCGATCCATTATAATTGACTCCCCATTTTTCTCCATCTTTATAAATCCAATATTTGTGATCGATTTCTTTATTGTATAGCCACCCGAGAAATTCAGTCTGTAATTGCTCAATCCGTTCTCCCAAAGCTTCTGAAACATCAATAAATTCCCGGTGCATTCCAAAGTCGATACCGACAATCATATTTTCTCTGCTCCTTTGTATTAGGTAATCCCCATTTTACCACACGAACCTGTCAATGACAGAAAGAGCAGCTGCCTCGAAGGCAAACTGCTCCCTGGATCGTCTGCCCGTTAGCGCATAAAGCTACCGGTCGTAACCGCGGCAGTTTATGTCGAAAAGCCGTTCATTGTTATTAGGAGAAACGATCGAGGGTAACCGTAGGACACCAAAACTTTTCGATATATTCAACAACCAATCGGGTGCCTTCCTCGTGGCTCACATAAGGAGCACGTGCAGGATTATACATCGCATCGGTCAAGTCCCGCGATAGAACGACGTTGAATCCCCATCCTCTCAGCCGTTTAATCGCAAAACTTCGGTTCAACACACACATGTTCGTGTGAACCCCCATAAAGATAATGTTTGAAATCCCCTTTTGCGACAGAAAGCTATACACCTCTCTACCGTCGTCTGAAATCCCATCAACGGTCTCATCGATTTCTAATAAAGGATGCTGCCGGCTCCATACGCGGCTGTTGACTTCATGGTAATCTTCTGTATCACTTCCGCCGTCGGAATCGTCGATAGGCAGCCTGTGTTCGGCAATTTCAAGCCTCACGGGTGGTAAATCCATAAGCTGAACCTCCGATACTCTCTTCCTTGCGGGAGAGTCAGCATAAAAAATCATCGTGTCCGAAGGAGCAAATATTATTTGTACTCCTTTTAGTCTCATCGCCTTTAGAACATCATTCATTCGGATTGCCATTTTGGCGACCCTCTCCGTGGCACCTTTGGACCAATGACGATCCCACATGTCGCAAACGAGGATGGCGGTTTGGTTGACGGCAAATCGTTGATCCTTTGTCTCGACACGCCAAGTACGATATCCGTTTTCAGTCAGAATCAGATGCTGGGTTGTTGTGGAAAGATTGATGAACATGTTCTCACCCTCTTTTTACTTTCTGCTATCGTTCTCCGTTAGCGTAACGGTTCATTCATCAAATTCATCATAAGCATCTCCAAGTGGTTGAAAATCCTCTTTCAGCCAGTACCAATGTTCACCATTATTTTGAACCAATTGATTTAGTAATTCAGTGAATGATTTAGCTATTACAGAACATTCTCCCGTAACAGCATGTCGATCCCAAAAACTATCGTAACATTTCCCTGATCGCTTCTGATGCAAATCAATCGAAATGTAGTCGCTATTTCCGTCATGGGCAATTATAAACCAATGGGAAGATATGTCCTCATCAACCTGTTCTCCCACAATGACTGGATTAGATAAGACGAACTCGTCAGGAGGGACGATTTGACAATGATAATCCTTGTTTTCAAAAAGCATCACTCCTCCGCAAAGCTCATAAAAGCGTTTAAGATCCGCGGGGAGGCTGTGACCTTCCGTCCCTGGCATACCTATTGCCGGATTAACTCTACAGTTGGGTAATCTAGATATCTGTCGTAATAATGCCTCTATGTCCTTCAGGCTACATCGTTCCTCTCCTGCTTTCTGCTATCGTATCCATTAGCGTAACGATTTACTGTTGATATTGTTCACCGTGCTATCTGTAACGTTAAGTTTTAGGGCCATCCTATTCGGGATCGCCCTGTTTTTTTCGTCGTTCTATAGATGTCTTAACTTTTCCGGATTGGCGACAGTATAAATCGCTTCGATCTTATGATCTCGATAAGCAAAAGAATAAACATATTGAATCCCTTCATCCAAACGAAGGCGGATTCCGGGGAGCCCATTCACCATGAGGAACGAGTACGTAAATTTACCTGCATGCATGTTCAACACATTTTGATGTAACTTCAGCACTTGCTCAAACCCGACAACAGGCACTTGCGCCGCGCTTACTTTGCCTCCGCCGTCCGTGTAGAGCACAACATTCTCACTAACCAGTTCAAGAAGCTTCGTCGTATTTCCTTGCAACAGTGAATTCACAAACTCTTTAATCTTATCCTCCGCAATGGAAACCGACGGTTGCTGGTCCGGGTCGAAATGGATGCTTTTTTTGGCGCGGTGGAAAATTTGCCGGCAATTCGCACTGCTTTTCCCGACGATATCGGCAATCTCTTCAAACGAATAATGAAAAATCTCTCGAAGAAGAAAAACCGCCCTTTCCGTTGCACTCAATTGCTGCAGAAGCAGAAGATAAGCCGTGGAAATCGACTCCGACCGCAAATACCTATTGGATGGATCGTCGTCCGAAGCCCCTTTTTCAATCAGGGGCTCCGGAAGCCATGGACCGACATACATTTCCCGTTTTTTGGCTGACGAGCGCAGAAGATCAAGACAGCGACACGTTACGATTCTGTATAAGAATGCCCTTTCGTTTCGGATTGTCCCGACGTCAGACAGTCCGTCATAGCTCAAAAAAGCATCTTGTACGATATCTTCCGCATCCATGACGCTGCCGAGCATTCGATAGGCTAACGAAAACAGCTCCGTTTTATAACGTTTATATAATTCCTCTGTGCTCATAAAAGGCATTCCTCTCCTTACCCTCAAGGGAGAGCATGTGTTGTATGGCTCTTTTGGCGCTTGCCGTCGCGGCATCAACCAATACTTCACCGTGCGACGCCCATTCTCCTGCTACATATAATCCTTGTATTTCCGGGACAGCGGGTCCGGGATTCTCATGACGTTTCATATGCATAAAGTCGTGACAAACCGTCATTTTAGGAAGGTATTGCTTGACAATCAATTCTTCCCGCCATCCCGGCTGTATCAAATCCAGCACGCCTTCCAGTTCTTGCAAATCTTTATCCGGGTCCGGTTCTTTCCCTTGGTACTTAATGAGCGATATGACTTGCGCGCCATCGTCGCTTAGATAAGCCGCACGCGATTGATTGGAAATAAGCACGGTCTGATCGATCCCGTATGCAAATTGTTGTTTGGGCTTGGGAAGTCGTTTCAGGGCCACATCCAGGCAAGCCGCGGTGACCTCAATCGCTTGTTCTTTCCAGGTATGAAGGGCGGTTTTTTCTGCAAAGGGCACCAACTCATTTGCGATAGAAGGCGATGTGGCAAGGATAACATGGTGCGTATCGATTTTCGTTCCGTCTTCAAAGAGAACCTGCCGCACGATCCCGCCACGGGTATCGATGGACGAGACTTTGGTATTTGTTAATAACCGCACTCCCAGGTCGGATGCCTTTTTCCGCAATTCCTCGATCAATTCGCCCCAGCCACGATCCAGGTACAACGCGCCTTTAAGGGCATTCTGCAGCTGTTTCAATACAGGACCCGCGGCTGGCAAATCCGGCCCGACCACATAACTGGCGGCACGAAGTAACGAATAAAAGATATTGCGCACCATGGGATCTCGCAAATTCCCTTCGACCCATTCGCGGATACTGATCCGGTCAAATTGACGAGTATCCGCTTTTGAAAGTTTCATAAGACAGGAAGCAAACTCCATCTTTCCTTTCCAAGACAACAGCGGGGTCGTAAACAAGGATTTCTTATCCGAAGGCAAGATGTTCAATTTCCCTTTCCAAACGCCATAAGCGAACGATGAAGGCCGCTTTCCTTGCAAGGTCAGCCCCAATTCCCGGAAAGTCGCGTACGCCTCTCCCTTATACAAGGCATGATTGCCCAGATTAAAGTAAGCTCCTTTTTTCTCGTTGGAAATGGCTCTGCCGCCTAAGCGATTCTGTTTTTCAATGACCACCGTTTGTTTCCCGGCTTTGGCTGCGTAAATAGCAGCGGTTAAACCCGCAATCCCTCCACCAACTACGACCACATCAACCTTTTGCATCGCACATCATCCCTTTCAAATTTTACCTATATGTCGGGCAAGGGATGTGAAGTGTGACAGATACGCAAAAAAAATTTAAGGAGAATCTCTTCGCTTACCCGGATTTTTCAATTCGTTTCCTACTTCATGCTTGTTTCTACTCTTCGCTTCACCACTATTTATGATACGGTTCACCTTGCATTATCTTGAACTATCCTACCCGTTGCGTGGAAACGGCAGCGATCGTCAGGGTCGGCTGCCGCGGTGTCTTTATTCAGCTATCGTCTCCGTTAGCTTAACGACATCCACGACATGACGCCTACTTCAATAAAAAAGGGAACAGGCTACCCGCGGCAGTCTGCTCCCTGGTTATCTTTCTTCCCCGTTACTTTGACATAAAAGGAGTAGAGGTACCACCTAGCCAATCACCAACCAGACCTACTTCTCCTTCATTTGAGATCTCTCAGCTTTGCAAGATCCTCGTCTTTTCTGTCGTTGTGGATCACTATTTTAGCAAGTTCACTCTCAATTTGATTATATTCATCATCTGATAGCTCGACGTCAGCTGCCTCTAGATTCCCTTGAATTCGCTCAATTTTTCAAGGCGAGAGAACGGAACAAAGCAGCCGATACCAGGTTCCTCACATACGGGGATCACATCCTTTTCAAACATCCGCGCCATGATGGAAAATCCGCTCTGAATCGCAGTCAAGGGAGTTACCGCATGTGCGCGTCGGATTTCATCTTAGGATAAATCCATACCCTCGGTCACTTGGCTCCAAATTCGGCAGTGCAAGCCGGCTCCATGGATAAAAACGAAGCCAATTCGCTCGTCGGTGTTTTTATTCAATCGCCCTACTCCTTCGCCATAATGGTTTTATGCCCTTGCAAGCAGCATATCAATTAAATAAGACAGCCGCTGTCATATTTCATCCATAAAACGGTCCATCCATAAAAAACGCCTATTTTTACCACGTCGTGATAAAAATAGGCGTACAGTTGGAAGGCTCGGACTGTGAGCTGCAATACACAGCTAACAGCGCTGGCGACGCTAGCGGCTAACGAGAATACCGTTTTTAAAATAGTAGATGCGTGAGTACTCGATCCCGCCGATCCCTTCATAGAACCACTGTTCCAAGCTTCCGGACTTGAGCCGGTTGTTAGGCCGACCTAGCATAAAGATCACTTGTTCGCCGGTCATCCCGTTTTCCACCTTGCCTTGGCGAATGAGTTCCTTCGTTGCTTCCGGCCAGTCGAAATCTGCCATTGGATCGTTTACGGCAAAAGCATTTTCAATACCGTCGATCGAATGGAATACGTTGACGGATTCCGCTTTACCGTTTGTTATGATCACGGTTGCACCATTATATCCAATCACGTAAACCTGTTGATACTTGAGATAAGTGCCGGATTTATCCATGCCGTTCGTCACATGGGTTACCCATAACACCGGGTGTGCCGCCCAGAAGCTTTCCGCATCCGTATCAAGCTTAAGCTGATTCATTCCTTTGGCGACAAGCTCTGAATTGCCCCAGGAAGTATTTTTTCTAAAATCCCCCGCCGTAATGTCAATCCGATTCTGCTCACCCCAAACGATTTTCATGTTCAGGTACGAGGATAAAAACACCAGCGGGACATAGACCGTTTCATTATCCGTGATGAATGGGTAATCCAAGCGTGTGGTTTGTGCGGCCATTTCCCGATCATAATACGTCATTTTATTGCTGTCCGGCCGCACCAAATAGATGTTGTTGGGCGTTTGAATACGAAGGATACCGTCTACCGTTTCCGTCGCTATTTTCAAATTAGCAACAATCGATGCAAAAGGGATGTAAATCGCGTTGTTATGTACGATTGGCGCAGGATCCGATTTCAAATAGCTTGAGTTGACATAAATTTTATACCCTTCGCTGTCGGCGGGCGGCTCTGCTTCGTCAGGTTCCGCAGTTACAGGAATGCCTTGTTTCCATTCGCCTGCGAACCAAACCTCTCCTTTAATCGAGGTTCCTTTATAAGCCGTCCCTTTGCCATGGGGCAAGCCTTGGTCCAGCTCTCCGTCATAAACGAAAAATTCGCCGTCCAGATTAAAAAAAGGATGTGAGACGATAGTTAGACTGACTTCGTCCGTTTCAACCTTGATCGTCTTGGTGTCCGGGCTGATTTCGAATTTGCCGCCGAACGATTCGCTAATGGAGCGCACGGGAACAAACAATTCATTATAAAAGAGTTTGGGAGCGCCTTCCGTATTTTTTATGTTCCGCGGCGTTTGGATATTCGGATCGTTAGGGCGCAGGGATACTTTGTTACCGCCACCGGTAATGTCGACAAAGGGACTGCCGGCAGGCGAATAAACGGTAAGATGAAGCTTTTCGGCGAGATCAGTTAACGGAACAAGCACATTCCCGTCGATCTGGATACCGATATCCAACGTAAAGCTCGATTTTTTTGCCGCTGAGGCGGGAAGATTGGATAAAGTCAACGTGCACATCATAATGGCAGCCAACATGGAAAACAGCCAAAATAGTTTTTTCATGTTACTCTCCTTTAAAAAATAGTTTTTTAGTACCAGGCAAACGTCAGATTACTTCCTTGATTGAGCATATATTACATATTCTACTAACAATTATAAGATTGTTGTCTATTCATGTCGATTAAAATTTGGGGGAAAGTGTTTCTTAAGACCTGCTTTTTTGACTGATGGCAGGGGACTGCAGGCACAAGGCGAATGTTCTTGCCGCCAAGCCCTTCGGACCGGACGGTCGGGTGCCAATCCTATTGAAACCTAGGATAATGCCCCAGAGTTCTTCTCCCCAACTAGGAGCCATTCAACCTTTGTTCCAAATCCCATGACATTCGAAAGTACTGTATCAACTAATGGCTTATATTTATCTTGTTCCAACTCGCTAAGCGTAGCCTGCGATATCCCAATTCGATTAGAAAAATCAACTTGATTGATTTTATTGAGCTTTCTAATTATTCTTATACGGCTTCCTATTGTCTCGATATAAGTCATCGACTGTTTTCGGCTGCTGCACGCTTCGATGTTCAACAGCATCTGTACGTCGCGCGCCGCGAACGGCGGGGAAAACAAGCCCTTCACTCCCGCCACCGTATTGGCGAGCGGGGCGACCGTGCTATAACCGCTTCCGACCCAAATGTGGTTGAACGGCGCCAGGCTCGCCCGCAGGTCGAAAGTAAAGTCATTCAATTGAAAATTCATAGATTATCCATCCTTTGCGCCATTTTACAGTTGTACGAATGTGGAGATTGCATAAGCATTCCTGCCTGCAGCGACTGTACGGCTCTTGTCTCTTCTACAATATAGCGAGTGCTAGCTGTTCAGGTCGATATTCATTAAATGGGTATTTCCTATGACACGCTTCGAATCCAACGCGATTGAACGTATATATTCATCTTCTTTTGCTGCATATTCATTTTCTGCTATGAAGCGGATCGAAGCGGACTATCGTGAAGCCCTCAACATGATCGGGCGCCCGCTTTTCTTGCAACAAGAAGGGTGACCCGTCTTATCCGTGTTGGGAGCTCCACTAATTTCCTCAATGATAGCGAGTTTCTCCGTACTACGGTATTTTTCTTTAAGCATGAAAAAGCTCCCCCTCAGTAGCAGGTTTATTATTTTACCTGTCTACCGTAAGGGGTTGCTTGGATATGCCGATGATATTCGAAAACTCTATTTGATTAGTCGATTCGTCTTTCGTATGATTCGAATACGATTGTTGAGGAAGTGCTTGGAGTCGGAAATAGAAATCGGAGTAATGATCGAGGAAACCCCTGATATATCAAGGGATTCGGGGCATTGGTTGGAGTAGATGCCCAGGAAAAGAGCGAGAAAAAAGCCGAGCGAGATTCAGGTGAAATCCTGAAAATCGGTCGGCTCAATGGCAAATTTTAAGGGATTACACTGATGCGTATAGAATAAAGTCTCGGTTTATATAACCGCAAATTACTCATTAATAAATTAAAGTTTTCTTGCTTTAAAAACGAAGGACAAGGGAAACATTTTTGCATTGAAAGCAGAATGATATTTCTGTTCAACTTTACTCTCACTTTCAAGGGTTTGTTTATCAGTTTCTTCTATCATTTCCTCAATAAAAAATCCAGCTTTAGATAAAGCGTTAATATACGTTGAAATTTTCCTTTTGCTGAGTGAAACATCATAGTCGTATTTTTCAAACGTAAAAAGATTTTCATCATAATAAGAGCTTTTAACGACAAGATTATCTTCTTCAATTTCCATACATCTCATAACAGGGTGATCCCAGCTAAATATAAAAGTACCATCTTTTTTTAAATAGGATGCGATTAAGTTAAATGTTTTTTGTAAATCGGTAGTCCAGCCGATGGCATATATTGAATAAACAATATCAAAATAACCCTGTGGTAAACCGGGATTCTCTTCCATGGGACTATTGAATAAACGTGCTTCATATCCACAATCTTTTAAATAACGGGCTGTATTTTCAATTTGTTGTGTTGACATATCAAGTCCCCAAAGTTCTGATGCATGATGGTCACCGTGATATTTAAGAGAGTGACCGCTTCCACAACCAATATCAAGAACCTTTTTACCAGACACATCACCAAACAAATGTAAATCTTCTTCGGAAGGTATCAAGCATCCGAGTTGTGGAAGTGCAGTTATACCGACCCATTTGTCAGCAGTACTATCCCAAAACTTTTTGTTTTGTTCTAAAACCCCTTTATTATCAAGAGTGTTTTTTCTTGAATTTAATAATATATTGCTCTTCTTTACGACTGAATCCACCATAATACTCCTCCTAAATAGTTAATCTTTAGTTCGTGATATATTACAAGTGTGTCATATATGTAATTGTAGCAGGTTCCAGTTTATGGTCAATATGTAATTATCCTTCCATTTAGCTTAACAAGCTGCAGCGATCCGTCGGGAATGTCATAATGTTCTTGTCAAAATCGGGAGTGTCCTCAAGTTTTTGTCATCTAATTTTGCAACTTTGGCCCCAACACAGTAAGTGTCGAGTCAACCTGAACGGCCCCAGCTCTCAGAGATATCTAAATTTTTGTTTCAAATAACGTTCAATAACGATGGTCTATTTCCCTTCTTTTGATCGCGGATAAAAGCTATCATCTGGAATAGTTGAGCGACAAACCAGAGAAATATGTATCAAACAACTTATTTTATGAAGATATGTGATAACAGAAAGAGACCCACAGCAACGGGCTGCGGGTCTTAAATTTATATATTAAAAAGGGGGTCGAGTCTTATTATAACCCTGGTTTATTAATGAGAGATGAAAATCAGATTTCATGTTTATTACAAACCATGATTGGACTAACGTTACTAGTTAGTTTAAATACGATTTGGATTTTATTAGATTTTCTGTTTCCTGAATAAGCTCACGCATCATGTTAATAGCTTTATTTAAACAATCTTGATCTTCCGTGATTAAAGTGAAAATCTCATTTATTCTATGGAAGTATTTGCTTGGCACTGTGCTAAATGAATCGGCAATGGCAGTAGCTCCCTTTTCATTCATCAAATAGGTTTCGTTAATTGCAAACAAAACCTGATTCAAGCAGGATACTGATCTGAAACAACATCCAGCGACATAAGATAAATCTTTTTTGTAGATACCCTTATATCCATTATCGAGAGCAAAGGTTGCCTCCCAAAAAAATTTTTGGATGGTAGCTTCTTGAAAAACGGGTGGATATGGGGTTGTTCTACTTTTCAGTTTCCCTACAACTTCCAAAGGATCCCATAACACTTTACACAACGCTACCTCAGCCAAATAAATCGAGTTGGCAAATCCATGGGGATGTCCTGGTTGATAATCCATTGTGATAATTCCCATGACACATTCTTCAATTACACGTGACACTTTATTTTGATCGCGAAATAAAAAATCAACCGGAAATTGATTAACTTTCAACCAGCCGCCGCCATTAATCCATGGTCCCCAGCCGCCTATTTCCGTCACTAAGTTTCCTCTATGGTCGTCATCAATTGCAGCCGTAACCCGACGAAGCTGGGTAATGTCCAGCCCTTTTTCGGAATCGTAGTAGATACCAATATCAATATCAGAGTTTGTGCTTTCAGTTCCCCTAGCTCTTGAACCGCCGAGAACCAGAGCACTTATTCCGCTGATTTGTTTTAAGTTGTCAACAATATTCGAAATTGTGTATTGCACATTCATAAATCGCGCTCCAATCTTGAGTTTGATTATGTCAAGAATAATGAATTACTGTTTTCGCTTCAAGGGAGAGGATTTATTAAACTATCCTGTCCGTTTAGCGTAACGCGGCTGCCGATCCACGCCGACAGCCGCACTATCGTCGTTATTGCTATCGTACCCGTTACTTCAAAAGATTTTGGTAATTGGGGAGGAAATCATCCTTATCGGGTCCTCTAAGATGTTCAAAATTTTTAAGCTCAACTCCAGCCGGAGAGATCCGATATGTAAGTACATCTTCGCCGACAGGTATATGAGGACCTACTATTGGTTGAGCATCTATTGTGATTAAAAAATCAAAACCACGGAAAGCAGCTACCCTTTCAATACTCTTCACATTTACATAATCCGGATGAGTAATTGGTGGTACTGTAACAACATCTGCGTATACCTCAGCAAGCTTCTCTTGCATATGCGGAAGTAGACTTATGACAAGCATATCTTGTAGTTGTAGTTCCCTTGAGTCCTCAAGTGGCTTATTACCAGCTGCATTTGAAGTTTGCTCTGAAAGAGCCTGTTCAGCAACATAGTGAACATCTATTTTTTGTTTGTTATCCGTCTCAGGAGAGGCTTGTGTGTATTTTACAAGAGCACCACTGCTCTCAGCAAATAAACGAAGAGGCACATATGCCTTGTTATTATAGTTAAGCACCTCTTCACCTTCCTGTAGTTGTACTTCTTTGGAGAGTCCGTTAGCTAGAAAAAAAGTAACTTTACTTGGAAAGATTGTTGCTTCAATTACACTCGAGGCAAATACAGAAGTTGTTGCCATTAAGAAGGCACCACACAATACACCTGCAATAAAATGTTTCTTCAATTCGTCCTCTCCTCTTCAAATGCAAATTCTTCTATCTAATTGACGAAGCCAATGTACTGCTTGTTGCAAACACTTTCCAACCAGGCCCGCATCAGAAACCCGCGGTGGACAGCATGCTTGATCAACTGATCGCATGAAGCACTGCGTTGAAAACAATACGCGACTGACCTGACAACAAAAGCCTTGCATTCGTACAAGCCGGGTTTTTACTGACGCGCTGGCGGAACTTTCGGGCCGTGTCACCCCAAAAACGTGACCAATCAAGCAGCCTTCGTGTTGGACAATCTTTACCGATATTGCGCCATTAGTTTGTCCAGCATTTCTCTCATAACATGGATCAACTCGTCTGGCGCTTTTACCTTTGCATCCGTACCCAATCCAATAAAAAATTGGCCGAAAAATGGAAGGCTGCTCGCGGGGATTTGATTGCCCAGCCATCCTGTGCCGTCTTCTCGAACATGAATTTGCATTTTGTGCGCCGACGACAGTTCGGACTCGCATCTCTGCACCCCTGTTGCAGTAAGCTCAACATAAAGTTCCATAGCCGGACTTTCCTCTTCAATGTAAGACTCCCAGTTTCCTGTATGCACTTGCGTCAAATCGACCGCTTTCAGTTCGGACAGTTCAACAGATCTAACCCGGTCACAGCGAAACAAGCGAAAATCGCGGCGGTGAAAGCAATAGGCCGGACAATACCAAAACCCGTTGCTGGCATAAATTCCGATCGGCTGAACATCTCTTGACCGCTTATGCTGTTTCGATTCGTACTCCATGCGCACAACTTTTTGATCGATCGCAGCATTCAGCAACAAGCTCAAATAAGGCGTGCTTGCATGTCTCATCGGCGTAACCAGATCAAATCGTTCCCGCATCCGGTCGATACGATCCCGAATATCTTCCGACATATAAGAGTAAAATTTCCGCAACACTGAATCTGTTTCCGCCTCAAACGGAAGATCCGCGTAGTGCCTCAATGCATGGCTGGCAAAAAATACAGCAAGCGCTTCGCCTTCCGTAAAAGCAACCGGGGGCAGCATTCTCTCGTTAAGCATCTTATATCCCCCATGCTGACCGACCTCCGAATAAAAAGGAACCCCCAGCGCGCTCAACTCCTGCATATCCCGCACAATCGTCCGCGTGGAAACTCCAAATTCACTGGCAAGCTCTTTGGCGTTGAAAGACTTCTTTTTGTTGATGGCCATCATAATCTCGATCAGTCTTTTGGACTTTGCCATTATAAACTCCTTTTCATGTATTAGGACAAGTATTGTCACTATTCTACGATATGATGCTAATGAAGTCCAAAACAACAAAAATTGGACAATTTAATTTAAAAGGAGATGTTTGAATGTCAATTCGCTCAACGTCGTTTATTATGCTGGATGGACAAGCAGCGGAAGCGATTGAGTTTTACCGGGAAGGGTTGAACTCGAAATTACTGTTCAAAACTACGTACGGGGAGGGCAAGGATGCCAATGGTTTGCCTGAAGAAGTGAAAACCCGTATTTCCCATGCCGTGTTGCAAACCGGTGAAAATGATTTGATGGTCGCTGATATCTTTCCGGGGCAACCTTATGTAATCGGAGATCAGGTGAATATTTGCATTACAGCGACGCAACAAAGCGAGATTGAAGAAATGTTTAATAAATTGAGCGAAAAAGGGCAAGTGATGTTCCCGTTACAAGAAACTGAATTCAGTCCCTGCTTCGGAATAGTGAAAGACCGTTTTAACATTACGTTCCAGTTCTTCATGAATGATACAACAAGCAGTTGGAGCTGAAGATAAAAGGCCTTGACCGGGGAGGAATCCCCGGTTCTTTAATGAATAATTTTACAAAGCTTAAATTGTGAAGTTGAATGACCGGCTGTCCGGGCTGAAAAAGAGAACAGGCCACCCGCGGCAGTCTGCTCCCTGGTTATCTTTCTTCCCCATTACTTTGACATAAAAGGAGTAATAGAGCATCACTTCGCTGCGACGGCTTCGATCTTAACGAGCAAATCCGGTGAAGCGAGTGCTTTGACAATAACTACCGTCGTCGCCGGGGCAGGGGTAGGCCTGCGAAACATCCTTAAACAGTTCTTTTAACGTGTCTTGGATTTGTTTGGGTGAAGTGAAATTGTGCCCTTTTACAAACGCACGCAGCTCTTGCTTGGTCCAAAAATTTGTGATGACCTCCCGTCGGATCGTTTGTATGGGTTTAGTATCCCATTTTTATCTGACTTAAGAGGTTACACATTTTATGTTACAGACCCTTTATTTTGTGAGAACCCAAAGTATCCAGTCGTTCGATAATAAAAGACTTAAGTTCATCTTACCGATTTTATCAGAATCAAGCAGATAGGCCTGTTCTCAAGATAGAAATGGAGTTAACTGGAACTCTTTTCAAGCTTACACTCAACCATCATTTCCCTTCCTTAGCACATTTCTGAACTATTCGACAAGGTGATGTTATATCCTGCCAGCAGAAGTGTAATAATCCTTTAATATAATAAATTAAATATAAAGCTCCAACAAGTAAAAATGTAATATTAGAAAAGATAATCATTTAATATTATTTTGATGGCCTAAGGAATTCTCCTTGGGCTAATTCTTATTTAGGAAGAGGGATAAAATGAAAACAAGCAGGCGTATATTGGACATGATCAAGAATAGAATAGAAAAAAAACGGATATATTTCGGTCGAACAGGCAGGAACTAATATCTGGGTAATGGATGCCGGAATTGCTGCCTCCCATTCAGAAAACAGGACAATTGTTGTGAGACTCATACTAAGAACCACTGACAAAAGCGGAACAAGTTCTTATGTCGACGGTACGGACATCTACATAAGTGTAGGTAATGAAATGAAAAAATCGATTTTGGTACGGGAGGATCTCTGGATAGCTGGTCCTCCCATTTTTCATGGCGGCACCGTCCCCGCAGCGCTCGCCTGGGTGCGGGAGCTCGCCGATCCGTTCTACATCCAGCTCAAAGACCCGTTCCTGAAACCAGAACAACGTATCGCCCTGAATGGGCACGACGAGAACTACAAGCTGCCGAGCTCTCAAGACAAGCAAAAGCCATCATCCCCTGATCCCGGCGACTTCGACAAATACTTCTAACCCCTGTTTGACCCCAAAAAAGCGACGGTAGCAACAGGAGCGTCACTAAATGCACCGACGGTACCGTCGAAAATTTTCCTAAGAAATGGAGCGAAACCAATATCGATGACGCTAAGTGAAAAAGAAACACTCGCAATTGCCGCGATCATCCAAGAGCAGTTTGACGAGCACCTATCCCGCTTCCCCTACGCCAGATACCCAGTCGAGCCGCTGGACGAGTGGAAACGAATGTTTTGCGAACTTGCCACCGTGCCAATCACAGCGCTCAGGCGGGCGCTCGGCTGGCAGATCGGAGCCTGGCAGCGAAAAGACCTGCCCTCGGCCCACGGCAGGACGATCCTGAACACCGTCAAGTCTTGGCCCGAATTCGTTCAGAGCGCTGCCTTCGGGGCCGCGCAATCGTTTCGATTCTGGGAGAAGCGCCTGCCCGACTGGCAGCTTCAACGCCGCCGCTTTTCTCCTTAACCTGATGCACCCGGATGACTTCGAAATCGCCGACCAGCACCGCATACAGGCCATGACCGAGCTGCTCAAGGCGATCAACCACCAGGATAGCGAGCAAGCCTTTCTCGTTCCCTGCAAGACCTCGAGCGGTACTCCGAATTTTTCCGCGCGATCATGCCCAAGCTGTCCTTCGGGTCAAGGAATCGGCTGCAGCTAGACCGTTTCCTCAAGGCGTACGGCAACCGGTCAACCTCGACGAGCTCACCGTGGGCCAAGTGACCGAGCGCCTGCCGCTCGGCACAGCTGGCATCTGCAACCCGGCCAGCTATAATTATGCCATGATCGCTCTGTTCGGCAACCAGAAAGGCCGAGATTACTACCAATTGGATAGCCCTGCACTGCGAGAGGCTTTTACGGAACAGGCGAATCAATCTGCACGCGACATGAAGTTCTACATTAAACATGCAAATGAGCACATTAAAATCAATCCGAAATTCCTGAAATTTTGTAGTTCATCATACACCGAAAGGAAGGTGAAAACCATACATATAAACTACAAATGCCAAACTCTTACTGAACAAGAAGATTTACTCGTTAATCGTATCGAAACATGCACCGAAACGATTGATGCTGTGCTGCAAAATGCTCTATCAAAAAGATGGCCCTATCCATCTGAATACCGTCAGAGAAATCATTACGTCCATGCACGAAGTTCAAGTTAAGCTTGAACGAAAGCTACTGCTTTTGAAAATCGAAAAAAGGCTTGCTGCCCGACATATGGACCGCAAGCCTTCATGAGCGCCAGCAACCTATTTGTTTTTCAGCTTCTCCCACCCGAAAACAGACCGCAACACTTTCAGTGCTATCTGTTCGGTGAAAATAAAGTTTTAGACTGGAGTCGTTGATTTAACGCGGTTTTTGAATTGATGAATCGTCAGCTTTTGATAAATAAGTTTTAGACTGATCCCTTAAAAGAAGCAGCGGCGAACCAAGACGTGAAAAATAAAGTCATAGACTGCCGCTGTAGTCATTCAAATAACGTACCCTTTAGTATAACAATGCATCATCTCTGCAGTCCCCGAAAGAGTTAATGCACAATGAGGACTGGGCAACTTGATAGCTGTGAAACCTTGTGGCTGACACTTCCAAGCATCATTTCTTTTATGCCACTTAGCCCACGGCTCCCAATAATAATGAGTTGCTGCTCGGTATTCCCTGCATATTTTAATATTTCATGTGCAGGATCTCCCTTAAGATGAACTGTTTCCGGGTTAATCCCCGCAGATTTTAATTTAGATTTGGCTTGTTGCAGCTGTTCCAAACTCGCTTTCTCCATTTCGTTCAATATTTCTTCCAAGAATTTCTCTGGTACATATGTCATGCCATTCAACACATATTCCTGGCTGACATTAACCAAGGTAACTTGAGTTTGTTTGTTTTGGGCTATTTCAATGGTTGCATCGAGGAGTTTGTTCGTTATTTCAGCTTTATCAATGGTCACCATAATTTTGTCAAACATATTTATCATCCTTTCCGTGGCAGCTCGTAACTATTTCGGCTACCTACAAAACGGTTTCTTGCTGCTCCTATACCGACTAAAAAGAGTAAGACCGCAGCGCCAAGCAGAATGAAAAGTGGCAGGTTCCAACTATTTGTCGCATCATGCAGATATCCTATAAGAGCAGGACCGACTGCGGCAAAAAGATATCCGATCGATTGCGCCATGCCAGACAGTTTCGCTGCTTGATGCGCATTTTCAGTACGTAACCCGAAAAACATCATGGACAAACTAAAGGCGAAGCCTCCACCAATTCCGAGCATGATGATCCACAACAGAATCATATTGGAGCTTCCGTAAAGAAGTCCAATCGTTCCCGTCAAAAGCAAAATGGTTGTAATGACCACTAACAACCGTTGGCTAGACATGCGCCCAGCAATAACGGGGACAATAAAGGCAAATGGAAGCATAACTAACTGCATGATCGAGAGGTACCATCCGGATTGGTTGGAGTGAATTCCTTGCTGCTTTAAAATTTCAGGCAACCATGCGATCAACACATAGAAAATCATGGACTGTATACCCATAAACAAAGTTACTTGCCAGGCAATGGGGGATTGCCAGACATTCACATCGTTGCTGGTCATCTGTTGACTCGTCGTGTTTGTTTGCTTCGTTTGATTTCTTAATTGGGGTAACCAACAGAGGATCGATACAAAGCTTAGAATCCCCCATATTCCCAATGCTCCCTGCCATTTTAGACCTACGCTCACGGCTAGAGGCACACTGATTCCCGATGCGATTGCTCCACATAAACTCATTGAAATGGAGTAAACACCTGTCATGGAGCCAATTTTATTTGGGAAATCCCTTTTGATTATACTTGGCAATAATACATTACATACGGCAATTGCGAATCCAAGAATTGCTGTCCCAATAAACAGATTAGCTGCGCCAGATAAAGAACGTATTACAATACCTACAGTCAGAAAGAGTAAGGCGATCATTATGATACGTTCAACCCCATACCTTTGTCCTAATTTTGGTACTAGAGGCGATAATAAAGCAAAGGCAAGCAAGGGTACCGTTGTGATCAGACCTGCTAATGTATTTGAAATATGAACATCATCCCTTATTAGGCTCACTAAAGGACTGACTGATGTTAAGGGAGTACGTAAATTAGCTGCAATAACAATAATGCCGAGAATGATCAGCCCTATAGAGGATGGTACGGCTTTATTATTTTGTTTGTTCGGCATTCTTAATTTCTCCTTCCTGAATTCTTACGTATTATTTGCTTCCTGCTGATTAAAAAAAACGATACATCCGCGCGAACAAATAAAGTATATTATAGTATATAATTTTTATCAATAAGTATTTTATAATATACTTTGATTCATCTAAAAACAAAAATACAACTCTGAAATTCCCGTCATGGAATTCAGAGTTGTATTTAATAAGTGGAATTTTCGACTTTAGAAATCGTACTTCAAGGATATATGGAGCACTGTTTCGCTATCCGTATGATTGGTATAAGAATGAGGACAATCTGCACGAAAACTGATAGTATCATATTGATTCAATGTGTAAATCTCTCCATTGACTTGAATTTCAATGGAACCAGTCATGACTGTCGCAATTTCAGTTGTATTGACATGATGACCTTCAGGCTGATACGAGCTATTTGGCTGTAAGTAAGCCCGACACATTTCAATATCGTTACTTTTAAAGATTGGTTCAATGATCCAATTTTTTTGATCATTAGAAAAACGCAGTCCTTCACCTGCTCGATACAAACTAGCAGAGTCTTCTGATTTGAACAAAGCCAATAGCGGTAAAGATATACCTTTTGAAATTTTCCATATAATCGCCAAAGTTGGATTTGTCTCGCCACGTTCGATATTACCTAGAGTAAGTTTGCTTACGCCCGTTAGTTCCGATAAGTCGTCTAAGCTCATGTTTTTTTCTTTTCTGTACTTTTTCAAGGCAACACCGATTTGTAATACAATTTCTTTTGATTCATTGATTTCATCCATTAGATTCACCTCAACAAAAAACAGTTATAGCTAGTATATTATTTATCTAGATTCTTTTCCATACGAGTAGTATTTGATGGTGGACTACACTCCTATGAAAAAATAATCTGCCCGTTTAGCTTAATGAAACTTCGTCAGTCTAATACTTTATTTACTCAGTCTACAACTTTATTTTCCTAGTCTAATACTTTATTTTTCAGTCTAATACTTTATTTTTTTCTAACACTATCTCCCGATCCTCAGGGGGCCGGTCAACCAAGAGTCCGACGATCTTACCTAACGCATCTTTTCGCTTCATAGGGTCAAGAAAACGAAATATCTCCTCAAATGATACGCCTAGCCCTTCAATAATTTTCTCCAAAGTTTCGAGCGTTAAGTTTTTCTCACCCCGCTCCACCTGACCCAAATAGTTTGTATGTATACCCGCCAACCAATGCAAGCACACTGGTGGCTTACCTCAGATCGGCTATTCGGTCGATCCGTTAACCAAGCAATACGTCATCAACGAGGACGAGCGTGGCATCGTCAAAACGGTTTTCTCTATGTTTCTCGCAGGCCATGGATATAACCAAATCATCCGGGAACTCGCCGAGAAAGGCTACAAGTCGCGCTACGGTCGCCCCATCAGCAAAGGCTCCTTGTACAACATTCTCAGCTGCGAGAAGTACACCGGAACATACATTTTCAACCTGACCGACGGCAAAGACGCGGAAGGCAAGCGTAACAGCAATCGCAAGTAGAGTGATGAAGATGTAATCCGAGTGGAAGGCGGATTTCGAAAAGGCCCAAGAAAAAATGAACGGCAACAAGAAATCTCCTGGTTCGTATAAAGCGAAGGAAATGTACCTACTGAGCCGGCTGATCGTGTGCGGGGAGTGCCTAAAGAACGTAGGCCCCGCTTTCTCCATGATGGGTAACACCAAGTTCAGCGGGCGCAATAAGCTAAAGTATGTCACCTGTCGCTGTGGAAATCGGGATCGGACCTATTCCCATGCTTGCAAAGCAGCTAAACGATTTTCAGCGGTCAAAAGAAGCGGGCATCGAAGAAACGAAGGAACGGTTGGAAAAGAGCTTGGAGGGCATCGAACGGCAAATTGCGAATATTGTCAACGCCATCGCCAGTGGCGTATCCAACGCCACACTCATCGACAAGCTGGAGGAACTGGAGAAACAGAAACTCAGCATTGAGCAGAAACTGCTTGAGGTTGTATTTCTTGACCGTACGGGACTTCACATTCATGATGCAGGCAACGGTTTTCTGCGATACCTGGACGCCTTGTCTCTTCAAGACTTGCCACACCTTAGGGTGTAATGCCCCCTATTGTCAAGACACGATTTTTTGAGGAATAAGTTAATCCTCCTTGTCGTGTAGTCTAGCAATTTAGGATGCGATTTTTTCAGATGAATGGGCATAGAATTGATCGGGCTTTGCTCCGCCTAGCGATTTATGAGGCCGTTCCTGGTTGTAAAATTGAACATAACGAGCTATCCCTTTACGCAGCGCGCGAGGGTCTTCGAATTCGTTGAGGAAGATACATTCGTACTTGAGCGACCGAAAATAACGCTCTGTTCGGCTGTTATCCGTTGCCCGGCCTTTACCGTCCATCGAGACCTTCACTTCTGCTTTCTCTAGCAGTTCAAGATAACCAGCATTGGTGAAATGGGAGCCCTGGTCGCTGTTCATAATCTCGGGCTTACCGAGGCTGAATGCGCGTTTTAGGCATCTCAGAACAAAGCCCTTTTCGAGCGTGTTGGACAGTTCTCGTCTTCCCTCCGAAATGGATGATCTGATGGAACTTAGTATGTCCCATTTATATCCGTTTCAAAGGTTCCACGTTTCATTTTACAGACCCTTTGGTTCGGGAGATAAGGACTCAAATGAGAACTAGAATAAAGAAAACTACTCGTCTATTTATTATTATCTTAATTTCTGCGGGAGTCTCTTTATTCTTTTGTACTTATAATAATAAGCTGGATAAGATCAACATATTAAATGACGATATTATTGTAAACTTATTAAGTGGATTACTAGCTTTATCAATCGCTGTAATTACTCTTATTTATACCTTACTTGATAAAATACGCGAAAAATTAAAAAAATTTAATAATGAAGAAATTGATAAAAAAGTTGCTGCACTATTTAAATCCTTGCAAAATGATACTTGGGCAATTCTTATCTTCTTAGTAACGATCATTGTAGTTATTTTATTACGAGATACGGACGTGCCTTTGGCCTTCTTCGCAATTGCTGATATTGTTTCAACATTATTTTCGTTGTTAAATACATTGAGTAAAATACCAACTAAATAAGCTCCAAGCTCTTTCATGTAATACTAATTAGAGTAACGGTGGTAATCGGACCCGCCGGCATACCATTAAATATCTAACGGTATGCTTGCGTCTGTTTCTGTGCCGGGTCCGATGTGTAGGTATTGTGTACAATTTCGGGGGTGTTTGATGTGAGGGAAATCCAATATATGGATTTAGATACAGGTTCGCAAAATTATCAGTTTGCTCAAGTAAATAGATTTCCGGATATGTGTCCACACTGTAATACTGGTATTGATGTGATTGATCGACAAGGATATTTGAAAACCGGCATTCTTCAAGTAGTCTTTTTTTGTCCTATTAATTCTTGCTCAAAAATATTTATTGCAATATATCATAAAATGATAGTCAAGAATCCCCTAGATCCTTTTCAATATTCCTTACATGGCACTCAACCACGAAGACAGCCCTCAGGACAGAGTTTCGATGAAATAATTACTAAACTATCACCTGAATTCGTAAGTATATATAAGCAATCAGCTCGGGCCGAAGAGTATGGATTAAATCAAGTTTGTGGTATTGGTTATCGTAAATCTTTGGAATTCCTTATTAAGGACTACCTTGTAAGTAAGAATCCTGAGAGGAGGGAAGAGATTTTAAAAAAGCCACTTGGCCAGTGCATTAAAGATGATATCAGTGATACTCGAATAAAGAATATGGCAAAGCTGGCAACTTGGCTTGGCAATGATGAAACCCACTATATACGAAAACATGAAGATATGAACATTGATGATCTAAAGAAACTAATCGAGGCAACCAGATACTGGATTTCAATGGAATCAACAACCTCTGATTACGAAGACCGGCTTACTTAAATACCAATAAATCAATTAATTGGGATAGTGCAGTAAAACAAAAAGCAAGCCCAGATAATAGAGGTTGAAGGCGACCTGAACCCAACGAAGTAATTATGAAAATGGGAGCCCTAGAGTTAATTCCAAGGCTCCGCCAGTAAACTATTGACTGAAATGAGTTTTACACATATTTTACACATAAGGTTTTAAAAACATTGATATATCGACCGCTTTAGACAATTATTTACGTCCTCCTGGGACTTATGATAAAAGCCACGTGTGGCTTTTTTGCGTTTTAGGGGAAGATTAGGAACCCTCGACCGAGGGGGGACGTCGGAGCACGTTGCCATTCCCGGAATGGCGGCGCGAAGTCTCGACCAAAGGGAGAGTATCCCTCCTGGGACGCACTTAGGTTATTATAAGGTAAATCATAAAACGCTAGAATCCTTGGTACGTAAGGTTTTTTTTGGGGGGGGTCGTTGTCCAAGAATATCATAGAAAAACATAAGAAATGAATTCTTTCTACACAAATTCTACACACGCCACCTTTCAATTTGACTCAAGCATTTTCCCGAAAATCCTCGTAGTATGGTTTTCATCTTCTTTACGTAACTCCTTTATGATGTGGGCATAATATGGTTTACTGTATCGACAATTCGGATAGATGGAGGTAATTATCATGTATGAAGGTGTGGTTATGCGCGAAAAGATCAATCCTAACAGAGCAAAAGACGTTTGAATGAGTTTCGCCCCGAGTCCATCGGGGCTATTTTTATGCTCAAAGAGTAGAGGGGGTGTCCGCTTTGCCGGATGAACACAACAACAAAATATTGGAAAGGTTGGCTCGTTTAGAAACGAAAATTGATCACATGAACAACGCCTGAGACATTGCTCAGGAGGCCCTGCAGTCTACCAAAGCGGCTCACCACACCGGTTGGATCGTGTCGAAAAGATCGCGTACTGGGCGGCTACCACGATCATCGGGGCATTATTTGTTGGAGCTGTGTCATTGCTTTTCAAAATGAAGGGGGTGTGAATGAAATGGAAGACGGCCAATTTTTCACATGGGAGGCTCTTTCCGCTATGGGGGAGCTTCTTTGTTGACATTTTTTATTGTTCAATATACTAAAACAATGGCAGACAGGCGGCTTCGACTTCCAAGGATATTTATGCCTTGATGGTCGCTTACGTTGTACTCCTTGCTTCCGGCTTGCGATGGGTGCACATGCATGGGACTGGCGCTTGTACGGACTCACATTTGCCAATGCGTTTTTAGTTGCCGCGGCAGCTGGGCAAATCCAGAATAACTAAAACGCGGCTGCCGGCACAATTCGGTAGCCGCGTTACGCTAACGGGCAGTTTGGGATTTTAAACAACTTTATTTCTGACCCGACCCGCATCATAGGCCGGGTTTACTGCATTTTTTGCCACCATTTTAAACAACTTTATTATCAGCGAACACCTCTTGCTAATTATTTTTCCTCTATCTCTACTCGGTCGCCTAAATGTTTCGCCAGGAATTGTTCTTCGATCGAATAAAATTTCATTCGGTTCACCGGCTTGGCAAAGCCGTGACATTCATCAGGGAAGAGAACATATTCATAATCAAGCTACTTCTTCCGCCTGGTTTCGACAATTTGCTTGGATTCGGCTTGCTTGATGCGCGGGCCGTTGGCACCTTGGCCGATCAGAATCGGTATCCGGATCCGATCGACATGAAATAACGGATATCTGGATTGCAGGAAGGCCTCCTCAAGGTCCGGATTGCCGACCCTACGATGTAGCCTGGCGAGTATCGGGGGCCCAGTACGGCGATGTAGAACGGAATAACATCGTCATATTGCTGGGACCGACACATCTACTGCACAGCAGAATAGATCCGGTGTAAAGGTCGTACTGAGCCACATATCCGCCGTAAGAGCCACCGGAGATGGCGATCCGCTCGGGATCGCCCAATGCACCGTATTGACCAAATCATCGTGCATACGACCGGCCCATTCACGATCGCCTGTGTTGCTATATCCCGAGGGGCCTTGGAAGTTAACCTGAAGGTAAATATATCCCCGGTTCGTCAGCCATTGGGTTTGTGGACTGCTCTAGACCAAGGACCACCATGAACGCATAACACCATCGGCTTATTTTCAATAGGGCTAGTAAAGAAGGTTGACAAGGATTGTACAGCAAGAAAGGCCCCGAATGTGTATTTTCGGGGTTCCAGTATCGGTGAGCGTGTGAAACAAATTAGAAATTTAAATAAGTTAAATCAACAAGAATTTTCTATAGTAATCTGCTTGCCGTCTTGGGAAGTTTCATCAGGAAAACGAGATATCTACGAATATATTGGTTTGACGATAGTAACTTCGGCTCCCATATTTTTGAAATGTGTAATATACTCTGTGGGCGCCGCATCGTCGGTAATCAGGTGGTTTATTTCGTCAAGCGAACAAACGTATGCGGTATGCGCTTTTCCAAATTTGCTGTGATCGGCGGCGAGAACGACTTTTTGGGAGTTTTCAATCATTTTCGCCTTAATGTTAGCGGCAGATAAATAAGGATCCGTGATTCCGCTTTTGATATCGATTCCCGGCGTGCCGATAAAGCAGATGTTGGCGCGCAACTGTGAAATCATTTGTTCCGCCAGCGGCCCTACAATGCCGGCCTTCGAGTTTCGTTCCGGCCGGGCTCCTCCGCATACATATACATGGGTATTTTCCTGCATCATAAATTTGTATGCGATGTCTATACTGTTCGTGACAATCGTGATGTCGACCAGTTCTGGAAGGGAGACCAAATATTCCGCAATAATGCTGTTCGTTGAGCCGTAATCAATAAATATTGTGTCCCCCGGGTTCACCAGCATGCTCACGGCCGAAGCGATCGCTTTCTTATAAGGCAGCATCGCATCCTCATCCCGGCTTTCCTTGGCAAAGTCGCCCCGCATAAAGTTGTCTTTACGCAGCACAGCCCCGCCCGGAATTTTTACAATGACGCCGGCGTTCTCCATTTCCGTCAAGTCTCTTCGCAATGTGGCGGGCGAAACGTTAAGCAAGGTACAGAAATCTTGTACTTTCAAAAAGGTATGTTTATGTAACAGTTCAACTATTTGTTGCCGTCTATTGTTCAATGTCCCTCACTCCGTTCTTATTCCTTACCACAACTATATCAAATTGATGATGTGATTGTAAATGATCAATTACCTACAAATTAGATAGATTATGATTCAAAAAGATCATTATTTACAAATTATTAATCTTTTGATAACATTGCCATGACAAAATAAAGCTAATATGTAGAGGTAATGTGATTAAAACGAATATTTTTAAAGGGATGGTGATTCATTTTAATCAAAATGATCTTTGCTTTCGAAGTGTTTCAAGGCGAATGTCGCAAGCGGTTCCATAAAAAAGTAATATGTAAAGGAATTGTGGTTAAATGATTTATTTTAAAGGGGGGTGATCAGTTTTAATCATCTCGAAGTGTTTCAAGGTGTTTATTGCAAGCGGAAGATAAAAGATTGGATGGCGCCTGCTTGCGTAAAGGAGAGAGGTGCGTTTTTGGTGAGGGAATTATCACGAAATAAGTATTTGTATATCATGGCTTTACCGGGCATCGCTTTTTTAATCACTTTTGCATACTTGCCCATGTTCGGACATTTGTTGGCGTTCAAACGATATCAGCTGGCAAAAGGGGTGTTCGGTAGTCCGTGGGTCGGCTTCGACAACTTTAAATTTTTCTTCTCGGGCGGCCTTTGGCTGCAAGTGACCTACAACACGATTTTTCTTAATGGGTTGTTTATTACGCTCGGTCTGGGCATGGCGATTATCGTTGCCATCCTGCTGAACGAAATTCGGCTGAAGCTGTTCAAAAGACTCTTCCAATCCATTATTTTCCTGCCGTACTTCATATCGTGGGTTGCAGTCAGTCTCATGGTCAACGTCTTCTTAAATTCAACGGACGGATTCATCAACCGAACGCTGGAGGATCTGGGGCTGCCGACGTATTCGTGGTACTCCGAGCCTGGTGTGTGGCCGGCCATTTTGACGCTCGTTTATGTATGGAAATTTACAGGCTACAAAGCGGTAATTTTCCTCGCGGCCATCGCCGGCATATCGGAAGAGTACTACGAAAGCGCTAGACTTGACGGAGCCAGCAGACTTCAACTCATCTGGCACATTACTCTTCCGCAAATCCAACCGGTCATCATAGTCTTGTCCTTGTTGGCAATCGGCCGGATTTTCTACGGTGATTTCGGAATGATTTACGGCATTATAGGTGATAACGGCATGCTTCTTCCGACAACGGATGTGATCGATACCTATTCGTTTCGCGCTTTGCGGCAGATGGGCAATTTCGGTATGGCTTCGGCAGTAGTGCTTTACCAATCGTTTATGGGATTGCTGACGATCTTGTTGTTTAACTGGATTGTCCGCAGAACGGATCCGGACTCGAAGTTATTTTGACATCGCGCGGAACAATTGACGCATGAAGAGAGGTGCAACGTGGCATTAAATAGGAACGACCGGATGTTCGGCTGGATAGTTAACGGGGTCATTGCGTTGTTTGCGCTGGGGTGTTTGATTCCGTTCTGGATGGTCGTAATTGGATCGTTGACATCCGAGCGAAGTCTGAAGGTGAACGGGTTCCGGTTATGGCCCGAGGAATGGAGTTTGAACGCGTACCAGTATTTATTCAGCAGCGACCAAATCTTTAAAAGCTACGGCGTGACGGTTTCGGTCACTGTCGTGGGAACCGTCCTGGCGGTGCTTATTACAGCTATGTTTTCCTACGTCATTTCGCATCGAAAAGTAAAGTATCGCGGCGTACTATCGTTTATGGCGTATTTCACCATGCTTTTCGGTGCCGGCCTTGTCGGTTTTTATATACTGATTGCTCAATGGCTGGACCTGAAAAATACTTTGTGGGCATTAATTCTTCCGTATTTGCTGAACCCTTTTTTCGCATTTATTTTGGTTTCGTTTTTTCGGAGAATTCCGTATGAGCTGAATGAGGCGGCGACTGTGGACGGGGCCAACGATTTGTACATTTTTTTTCGGATTATATGTCCGATTTCTACGCCCGCCATCGCCACGATTAGTCTGTTCTACGCATTGAGCTTTTGGAACGATTGGTGGTTGGGACTCTTGTTTATCGATAACCATGAAATGCAGCCGTTGCAGATATTGATTCGACAGCTGCAAACGGCCACAGATTTGGAAATGTCCCTGGGAGGCACCCTTCTAAACCAAACCCCTCCTGCTTATGGGGTGCGGTATGCTACCGTGTGTGTGACCATTGGCCCTATTGTGCTCCTATATCCTTTCATACAGCGCTATTTTGTCAAAGGTTTGACCATTGGTGCCGTTAAGGGTTAACGGCGCAATAATTACCTCATTACAATAATTCAACCAATAATATTTATGGGAGGAATGAATTCAATTGTTGAAAAGGATTGTAAACATCGGAATCGGAACTGTACTTCTTCTAACCGCGGCAGGCTGCGCCGCAGGAACAGGAACGGAAACGGGCGGCGTTAAGGACGAAAAGCCTGTCACTCTCAAATTTTGGTTGAGGCAAGATGCAACCAAAGCGATGGAGGAAGTATTTGCGGAAGCTCAGAAACGTCTGAACGCCGACGGCCTCAATTATAAGCTTGATTTCGTCTATGTGAATCCAGCCGATTATCCTCAGAAACTTTCTGTCGCATTAGCGGCTGGGGAAGAGATCGACATGGTTTGGGATTCCCCGCGCCGCGGCATGATGGAGCGAATTGCCGCCGGTAATTATGAATCGCTGGAAAAACTTCTAAATCAGCACGGACAAAATATTTTGAACGTGCGCCCGAAAGAAATGTGGGATGCGAACAAATTTAACGGAAATATTTACGGGATACCTCTGGGGAATGCACATTTCCTAGGGCGCGGCGTTTATGTTCGGAAAGATATCCGCGAAAAACTCGGGATTGCGCCGATCAATACGTATGACGATTGGATCAAGTTCCTTTATGCTGTAAAAGAACATGAGAAGGGTACCGTGCCCTTAACGCCTTCGTTCGGCGCGATGCATAGGTTTCTTATCGATGAAAACATCCGTGCGATTCCTTTTACAGGTAACAACCTTGTGTTCTATTTCAAGGGAAATGACGGCAAGGTACATAATTTGTTCGAGGAGCCTGATCAGAGGATCATTGATGCATTTAACGAATATCGAAAATATTATTTGGACGGCATCATCAACCCGGATTCTGTTTCCGTCGATGGGCTTCAACTGTTCCTGGCCGGCAAATCGGCTTCTTTGACAAGAGAAGATTTCATGCTTGTTCCAGCGCATTTGTCGGAGCTGCAGAAGAACGTTCCGGGCGCAGATATCGAATATGTTACGTTTATTGATTCGAATCGGCCGAAAATCACCGACTTCCTGCAATGGAATTTCATTTCCATTCCCATAACAAGCAAGCATAAGGAAGAAGCCGTCAAATTTTTGAATTGGGCCAACGTGAAGGAAAATTATGATTTGCTTGCTTACGGCATTAAAGGGCAGCACTGGGAAGCTGTTGGGGACGATAAATATACGAGCAATGGAAAGTACGGTTGGTTTCCTTACGCTTGGATTTGGAACCCGGTTCAAGAGCGCGTATTGGATAACCAGCCTGAGAACGTGAAAAAAATGATCTATTGGGCGAGAGACGCGAAAAACTTTATCCCGGATATCACGACCGGATTTACGTTCGACACGGCGCCGGTCGCGAATGAGCTGGCACAATTCAACTCTCTTACCACCACATATATACGTCCGTTCGATTTCGGCGCCATTTCCTTCGAGGAGAAATTTCCAGAGTTCAAAAAGAAAGCAGGTCCGGCTGCCAAGGCCATTCAACAAGAAATGCAGCGCCAAATCGACGAGTATTTGAAAAATAAAAAATAAAGTTTGGGAGCAATCTACGGAGAATGTACAAACGCCGCGGAAGGGATACCGAATCCTTTCTGCCGGTGCGGCATCTGTGAGAATACCCGTCGCAGGGGGGACCGAGGTGCGCATGAGGAGCGCGCTTCGGTTAAACGAACGTGTTCCCGTCGATTTCGGCCCGGACACGTTTAGCCAAGCGGTAAGATGCGGGATGGATCACCATTCGGTAAAACATATCGTCGTGAGTCATACGCATGAAGAACATTTTTGTATTAATCAGCTGAATTTGCATCCAAAATGATGGGTACTCAAATCACGGAAAAGGCGGATGCTATGCGAACATCCCTTAAAAAAATCGCATAACCGGAGTTTCCGGTCTAAATAAAGAACAAAGTCAGCCTCCCGGTTGACTTTTTATAGGAGGAGAAATAAATGAACCCGCTGAAAATGACGCCACAGACAATAAGGATCGCCGGGCATCGAGGCCATAGTGCCGGCGCTCCGGAGAATACCCTCGCCGCGTTTCGGAAAGCTCACGAACTTGGTGGGGAGGGTATCACCTGTGAGACTGACCTCGCTCTGACAAGTGATGGCGAGTTTGTCTTGATTCACGATGACATCTTAGAGCGTACCACCGATGGTCGTGGTCTTGTTCGGAACATGACCTATTCGGAAATCGCCAAGCTCGACGCTGGTCGATGGTTTGGTAAAGAGTTTGCCGGAGAACCCGTTCCACGGCTGAGGGACGCCCTGCAGCTTGCGCGCGAACTGGGAATCATCTATCAACTCGAACTGAAGATATATGATCGGGATGATGAGATCTTTCCGAAGCTAAGGGCGCTGATCAATGAGTTAGGCTGTGCCGATCTTCTGCAGTTCTCCTCCTTCGACTTCGTTCAGCTAAGGGCACTGAAGAAGGCTATTCCTGACGTTCCTACGGTCGGTCTTTCGCATTCCCGGTTGATCGATCCTGCCGCGCTTGCGAGGGATGCAAACGTGGATGCGATCAATCTTGAAATTAATCATTTTCCAAGCGGTGAAGCTATTCAACTCCAGGAAGCTGGCATTGCGACCTTTCTGCATGTTCCACGCCCTGAGAGACTCGAGAAGCTCAAGTCTTATGGTGTGGACCTGCGTGCTCAGGTCATTCAGTGGATTCGCGAAGGGCAGCTTGATCAAATCATCAGTGATGATGTAGCGCTGATGGCGAGCATAAGGAGCGAAGCTAATGGCTGCTGATATGAACAGGGCGATATCGCCTGAGCTCACGGTCAAGTCAGTCGTTGAGGAGATCGCGCACAGCGCCGGTGAAATTGCACTTACCTACTTTCGATCACTGGCGAGTGTGCCCGTTGAAAAGAAGGGGCACCTTGACCTGGTCACCAAGGCCGACAGGGCGGTCGAGGAATTCTTGATCGCCAGCTTGCGCAAGGCGTTTCCGAACGACGGCATCTACGGCGAAGAAGGGGGCGACATCGCAGGCGTATCAGGGCGGATCTGGGTGATCGACCCGATCGATGGAACGTTCAATTTTGTGCGGGGTGGTGAGAACTGGGCGATCTCGATTGGTCTCTATGAAAACCGTCGGCCGGTGTTTGGAGTGATCTATGCTCCTGTCCGCAATCTGATGCTGAGCGGAGGTGAGTCTGTCGAAACACGGTTGAACGGCAAGCCGATGCCGCCTTTGCCTCCACTCAATCTATCCCGAGCCTCCATGGGGATCGGTTTGCACCCTTCCGTCGCTACTGAAGACCGCTTGGAAGTGCTACGCTATATATCTGACGAACTCCGTATCAGCTTCCGCTGTTACGGGGCCGCAACCCTCTCCCTGATTGAGGTAGCCACGGGCCAAACTGACGGCTACCTGTCCCTGGGAGATTCGACCTGGGATGTAATGGCGGCCCTGCCTATACTCAGAAATCTTGGGGTATCCCATACTATCGACTGGGACCATACCGACCTGCGGACAAAGTTGCGCTTCGCATGCGGAAAAGAAGAGTTTCTGGTAAAGGTGCGCCCACTTTTGGAGAGCGTCGGTGGCAATGTTTTGTCGGAAGAGGTTGGCTATGAGTAGCTTCGAACCGGCAGAGATCCTAATGCATTGATTTAGCCGTTACTACCAACCAACTCGTTTTGCTGGATGATAGTAGCAAGTTCAAACGTAAATCATTAGTCCGGCTGATGAAAATGGAGGCTGTCTCAACGTTTGTAACGGACTGCTAGCTGCCCGAGGAAGAGCTGCAAGAAATGGAAGCAAGCGGTTACAGGTCGTTGTCGTCAACTCGTGCATACATGAAACCACTTTGCCCTCCACCTTGTCTTACCTGCAAGGTGGAGGGTACTTGTCTTTTCAAAATGAATTTGTCTCCAAAATAAAATATTTGTTTATGTTTGTAAATAATGATCGAAGATATATCGATAAATATTGCCGCCCGAACTTCCTCGATGAACTGCTAAGTTTGAAGAGCTTTTAGCCTATTTTAAGGTTTTTGCTAAACAAATTCCACACGTACACGCGGTTGAGATTGAAAAGATCAGCACTTGACGTTTGACTAAGTTAGAGGATAGGAGTGTTACGATGATCACATTATGTTCTGACAGACTGCGCATTGAATTGCCGGAGCCCGGCGAAGCGCCCAATACCAGCACTCGGTTCGACCGTGCCGGTTTCATTTCTGAAGTCGTCTTGGACGGGATGGTACGCTTTTGTGCCAGTGAACCGCAGAACCTGCCGCATCCATCTTCCAGTGGTCGAGGCCTGTGTAACGAATACCGCTTCAATATCTGCGAGGATGTGAAGATCGGGGAGTATTTTCCGAAATTCGGCATTGGCCTGTTCCGAAAGGAAGAAGAAGGGCCTTACATTTTCCATAAAAAATATAAGGATATCATCCCTTTTGAGATCAGTTTAGAGCAACATGCCGACAGGGTGATTTTTGTAACGGAACCGATGCCGTGTCAGAAATATGCCCTCCGTACCACCAAGACCATATCTTTAGCCGGTAATTCACTGACCATGACAGTGAAGGCCGAGAATGTGGGGGATAAGGAGATGGCATTGGAGGAGTTCTGTCATAATTTTATCAGCATAGACGGAATGGCCATCGGCTCTGACTATCAGTTGGAACTCCCCCAGTGCCCGGATTTGGGCTATGAGCGTCTCAACAATCGCAGCGGCCGTCCTGGCAGCATGCGCGGCAACGGCAAGGGCATTACTTTCTGCGAATTCAGTGCCATCGACACGGATTATTCTATTGAACCTAATGATATGGAGGATACTGTACCATTCACTTGGAAAATGATTCACAAGGGCGCACGGGCATTCGTTGAATGCGAGGACAGGTTCAAACCCTCCAAGATCGCCATTTGGGCGGTAGATCATATGTTATGTCCCGAAATCATCCACGGGTTTCACTTGATGCCTTATGAATCTAACGAATGGACCCGTGTATGGAAGTTTGATACTTGGATCAATAAGTAATCTATTTTCGTCGGAGTCCGGCCGGAAAAAGCCGGCTTTTTTCTTTTCCTTGATCCGGTAGCTCTCTCCCTTAATGTTGACGGTGCTAGAGTGGTGGAGCAGCCGATCCAGAATGGCAGTCGCCAGCACGGAATCGCCGAAGATCTCTCCCCAGGCCCCGTAGGACTTGTTGGAAGTCAGGATGATGGAGCCCGTCTCGTAGCGTTCCGCTACGATCTGAAAGAAGAAATGAGCGGCTGTGTCATCCATCCGGCGGTAGCCGATCTCGTCGATGATGAGCAGGTTGGGCTTGGTTAGTGCCTTCATCCGCTGGGCGACGGTATTGCTGTGCTGCGCCTGCTGCAATGTCTGAACCAGATCATGCGCCGTCGTAAAATAGACGGTATACCGCCGCTTGATCGCCTCCAGTGCCAGTGCAACAGCCAAGTGGGTTTTACCTACGCCGGGCGGGCCGAGCAGAATGAGATTTTCCTGATGCTCTACAAAGCGAAGCATCGCCAAATCCCGAATCCGACGCTCATCAATCGAGGGCTGAAAGGAAAAGTCGAACTGCTCCAACGTCTTGTGGTAGGGTAGGCGGGCCATGCGCGTTTTCATCCGAATAAATCGCTCGTGACGGGCGACGAGTTCTTCTTGCAGCAACTTGTCCAGAAATTCTAGGTACGAGTGGTTATGCTTGGCCGCTTCCTCTGCGTGCGTATGCAGAATGTCCGGGATACGGCTCCAGCCGAACTGTTCAAAGGCGTCCTTCAGACGTTCTTGCATCACGACCATGACGGGACCACCTCCTCCAGCAATTGTTCATAGACCGAGAGCTCCCGCTGCGCGACCGCCGGGGCCTCCTGCGGCACCAGTCGGGGCGAAGGCACAGAGACGGGCTTGCCGCTGGCAGAGCGAACCCCCTCCAGATGCTGACGGTTCATCACGACCTGATGACGACCTGCCGCCTTCCCGTGTTCGGCGATACACATGCTGCCGGCATAAATCCGGAGATGGCCGTTCCGCTCATCCTGCACGTGCACCGTCTGCCCGACATAGCGCCACGGCACCGAATACCGGTTGGCTTCGTAAGAGACGAGCGTGTCGGCTGATACCTTCCGGGGATGCCGTTCTGCCTCCTCGAATGGAATGAGATTGAATCGATGGAGCTTCTCCTGTAGCAGGCGCTGTGTCGGCATTTCATGTGTGGTACCGTGGATGCGGCTGTTGGCCACCGTATCCATCCAGTGACGCGCTTGTCGATTGAGATCGGCCAATCCCGTGAAGGTGCGAATGCGTGGCCAGAAGTTTTTCCGGACGTAGCCGACGCCGTTTTCGACCTTCCCTTTGGTCCGGGCGCGGTAGGGCGCACAGCGCCGGAGCAGAAAGCCGTGGTGCGCTGCAAAACGGGCGAAGCGTTCGTTCCAAACCGGATGGCCTTGCTCGTCCTGACCTTGCACGACCGTTTTCATGTTGTCGTAGAGGATCGTTTCCGGACGGCCGCCGAAATATTGCATAGCGCGAAGGTGGCAGCCGATGAGGGTATCCAGACGCTCGTCTTCAGTGAACTCCACATACATGGCGCGGGAGTACCCCAAGACCATCACAAAGGCATACAGCCGTTTGACGCCGCCGTGCCAGTCCGCTTTAAAATGGCCCCAGTCGACCTGCGCCTGCTTACCCGGAGGTGTCTCGTATCGCTCAGTCGCCTTGCTGAGTACCGCCGGACGGTAAGGTTCCATGAAGGCTCGCAGCAGCCGGATCTGTCCACTGTAGCCATTGGCTTTAATCTCGTCATGGAGGATCACGGCGTTCAGGCAGCCTTCCTCCATCCGACTAAGCACGTAGGCTTTGTACGGTTCCAGAATACTCGGCTCGCGCTTGCGTCGCTCATAGGCCTTCGGCCCGTCCTCCTGCAGCCATTTGCGTATGGTTTTTCGATCGCGGCCGAGCTCGTCGGCGATTTGCGTCGTACTCATGCCTTGCTGCTTCATATGTTTCAGCACGTAAAATTCCCCATTTCTGATCATATTCGCTCTCTCCCCCAATGGGGAGATTGTCTGCCGATTATGGGGAATTTTCAAGTGCCGTTATTGGGGATTTTACCACTGCTATTCACAGGAAGTCGGGAATGCCGCACAAGTAGCGCGTCGCCATAACATAAATCCAAAGATGCTGTACCGTTGGATGGACCAAGTGGAGCATACGGATTGGAAAATAACCGATTCCTCAGCCAAAGCGGTCAGCGCCTATGTCCCGTCACCCCAAGAGCGAGCACTTGAAGGCGAGAACAAGCAACTGAAGGAGCTCTTAGGTGAGAAGGATTTGGAGATTGCAGTCCTGCGTGATTTGCTAAAAAAGCAGAACCCAGCTTATCGGTCAAAATCGAAATAGCCGACAAATGGATCAAGCTGGGGTATGCAATGAGCCGCATTCTGCGGATCGTCGGTGTCAGCGAACAGACGTATTACCACGTAAGAAACAGCTGAATAACCCAGCCGCTGTAAAGCGTAAGGGCGGTCGTCTGGTGCCTGGCTTCTCGATGACCAAGAAAGGCGTACCGATCATTGACGGTCAAATCCAGGAATGGCTCTGTGAGCTCGTGAACGAAGAAACGGACGTGTCGGTACAGAGTACCAATACAGGCTTGCCATCGGTCTATCCAGTACCTTAAGAAAAAACAGTGAATTTACCTCTAACCTAAAAACTATCATTTACATAAAAAAGATAATAATTATAATGGAAATTTGATGAACATTCCTGTCACTTTAAAGGCAGGAACCTATACAATAGGTATTATCGCTATGTTTAATGATGGGGAGGAACAGAACATCGGGACTGAACTAAAGATAACCGTGGAATAATTTGGGACAACTGTATACTTTGTAGATTGAGGTAAATAAACGATATGAGTGATACGCGCTTGAGCTTAGTGACTAATGCCCCTAGGAATAGGGGCTTTTTCTCGTTAAAGTAAACAAAATGGACCCCTATCATGAAAGTGGACACTCGCTGATAGTAACTAGCTGATTTGTTGGTAGTATGCATTTCAAAAAGTACCGGAGACGCGCACCCTAGTAGAAAGCTCCTGAAATAACGTTCTTGACGTACTGAGTATACCACATTTCACTGGAATATAGTTACTTAATTAAGGGGCGTTGTACTAAAAGGTTAACGGTTCAGGTCCTTAAAAATCCGGAGCTACGCCTTATTCTTCAAAATAGGTTCTATCAATCTGAAATAACTCAATGGTCCTCGGTGTAAGATCTTTTTCCGTTTTAACTGTTCTTACAACGTCCTTTATCCCTCGATCTGACTTAGCTGAAATCATAAAGTCAGTTGTAGTATAAACGGGTTCCTGATCGAGATGGGCATGTTTAATACCTAACTGTTCTGCAATTTCAATGGTTCTTTCAATCGGTGTGAGAGGATATTGCTCTCTAATGTCGACGACTTGATCGGACCAAGTAAGAACCATAAGGTACTTATATTCAACTTTTGACATCGTGTGGTGAATCCTTTTTGTCTTCCATCCTAGTTCTCTAATAAGGTAGCCATCGGACGGTGCCTTATTATCACTTGCTTGAATGAAGGGTTTGTACTCGATGCCATACCCTTGGCCTCGTCCGTCTTTTAGCCGGTTCTCCTGAGTTTTTCTAATTACAGAACCTTTTCCCATAATCGCCTCCAAAAAATAAGCGCCCACCAAAGGTGAGCGCACTTATCAACGTAGATACTTATTTGGTTATTCTTAGTTTAGCCATTTATTGGAGGATTATTCAAAGTAACTTCTTAATTTATTATGCAAATTCAAATTTTTATTTGTTACTTCTAAATTTTATTGTCTACTTCAAAACTTATTTGTTAATTAATAATTTCCAAAAATTCTTACTTATACCTACTCCACCGTCACGCTCTTCGCCAAATTCCGCGGCTTATCGACGTCATTGCCGCGCGCCAGCGAAGCGTAGTAAGCAAGCAGCTGCAGCGGCACGACCGACAGCGCAGGGCTGAGCAGAGGCAACGTATGCGGGATGGAGAACACTTGGTCGACGGCCTTGACCAGTTCGGTCTCGCCCTCGGCATGCAGGCCGAACACATGGGCGCCGCGCGCCTTCACTTCCTTAATATTGCTGACGGTTTTCTCCAGCAATTCTTCCTGCGTGGCTAACGCGATGACCGGAATGCCGTCCTCGATCAGCGCCAAAGTACCGTGCTTCAGCTCACCGGCCGCGTAAGCCTCGGAGTGAATGTAAGAAATCTCCTTCAGCTTCAGCGAGCCTTCCAGCGCTACCGCGTAATCCAAACCGCGTCCGATGAAGAACAGGTTTTCATGCGAGGCCACTTGCTCCGCCCAATCCTTGAACGTTTCCGCCTGCCCCAGAATACGTTCCACTTTGTCCGGCAGCTGCTTCAGCTCGGCAACAACGCCTGCAATATAGCCCGCTTCCTGAGTGCCCAATGTTTGAGCCAAGTACAGTCCGAACAAATAAAAGGCAATCAACTGCGACGTATAAGCTTTGGTCGAAGCGACTGCGATTTCCGGTCCGGCCCATGTGACGATAACATCATCCGCTTCGCGCGCGACCGAGCTGCCGACAACGTTCGTAATCGCTACGACGCGGGCTCCGCACCGCTTCGCTTCACGCAGCGCCGCCAGCGTATCCGCCGTTTCTCCGGATTGGCTCACCACAACAACGAGCGTGTTCGGCGTAATGATCGGCGAGCGATAACGATACTCGGACGCAACATCCACTTCCACCGGAATACGCGCCAGCTTCTCGATGATGTTTTTCCCGACGAGTCCGGCGTGATAAGCCGTGCCGCAAGCTACGATGTGCACGTTGCGAATCGACCCAATTTGCTCCTCGGTCATTTTAATTTCGTCCAAGACAACCTTGCTTCCAGAAGCGTCAATACGGCTGCCCATCGTGTCACGGTAAGCTTTCGGCTGCTCATGAATTTCTTTCATCATAAAATGATCGAATCCAGCTTTTTCCGCGGTTACAATATCCCAATCGACATAAAATAATTCCCGGGAAATAAAATTTCCCTCCAATGTCATTAATTCGACACCGTCTTTTGTCAAAACCGCCATTTCACCGTCATTCAAAATGTAAACGTTCCGCGTATAATCCAAAATAGCCGGGATATCCGACCCGATGAAGTTTTCGCCTTCGCCCACACCGATAATCAACGGGCTGGACAAACGTACCGCAACCAGCTTTTCAGGCTCATATTCGGTCAATACGCCAAGCGCGAACGCGCCGGTCATCCGGGTGACGGCCTTTTGCACCGCTTTGACGATATCTCCCTCGTACAAGCTGGCGATCAAGTGCGAAATAACCTCCGTATCGGTTTCCGACACGAATATATGGCCGTTCGCCGTCAATTCTTCCTTCAATGCCACGTAATTTTCAATAATGCCGTTATGCACGACGGAAAATTTTTGCGAATTGTCCGTATGCGGATGGGAATTCACATCCGACGGCTTGCCATGGGTTGCCCAACGGGTATGCCCGATGCCGATAAAACCGTCCAACGGCGTTTCGCCAAGCTTCGACTCCAGGTTGGCCAGTCTGCCCTTGGACTTTTTAATTTGCAAGCCTTCGTTTGTAAAAACAGCGACGCCCGCGGAATCATAACCGCGATATTCAAGCTTTTTCAAGCCTTCGATTAATATATTTTGAGAATTGCGTTTACCTACGTATCCAACGATACCGCACATAAGGGATAGAACCTCCTGATTTTAGAAGTCCGAATGAATAAAGGCCGGATGCACAGGAGGATCGTTCAAATCCAAACGCTATTGTCCCCTAGTTTCCTGGATGTTACCCGCTCTGGCGGTTGAAATAGGGAGACTAAGGCGAGCGCTGGCGCTTCTCCAGAACGATTCCGCCCTCTCCGCTTCTTATCCACGGGACTGTTTTAGAAAAACCTATGATTTCGATCATGTTGGACTCTTGTTCATCCGGTCGCCCGGATGGTTTGCTTTCCAACTTAACGGTAGTTACCGGCTACCGGAAGGTCCCCGCCGAATGTTTCGAACACCTTCACCTCGTCAACTTGCAAGCAGCTGTCGAATGCAAATCTACATTATCTCCACACTGGAGCGCAAATCCGTCCGACACTCTCGCAAGCTCTGGCGCTGTTAATTTAGGTCAACCTCCGCCCACCTTTCTATTTCGGAATCAAGCATACTAACATCTTATTCATTTTCACACATATGTGCAACCACTAATTTTCAAGCCTGTTTTCATAAAAATGTAATGAAGATCCCCCGAATGCCACACATCAGGGGACTGAATAAAACCGAACATAACTGCAGCTCGCCATAAATTCCTAAAATACCGCTATGAGACTGTCGATATGCGTTTCAAACTTAGGAAAGCTCCCGCTCGATCACGCTCGCAATGTCCTGCACGTACGCCTCGACCTGCGCCTTATCCGGCCCTTCGGCCATGACGCGGATCAGCGACTCCGTACCTGAAGGTCTGACGAGCACGCGCCCGTTATCGCCGAGCTCCTGCTCCACTTTGCGGATCGCATTTTCAATGGTCGGGTTCTCCTTCCATCTGCTCTTATCGGCTACGCGCACGTTAACAAGCTTCTGCGGATATTTGCGCATAATTTGCTTCAATTCGCCGAGCGGCTTGCCGGACTGCACCAATGTGTCCATCAGCTGCAATGCGGTCAAAATACCGTCGCCGGTCGTATTGTAATCCAGGAAGATGACATGCCCGGACTGTTCCCCACCCAGATTGTAGCCGCCCTTGCGCATCTCTTCCATGACGTAACGGTCGCCTACGGCTGTTTTGGCAGCTTTGAGCCCCACCGCTTCTATGCCCTTGAAAAATCCGATATTGCTCATCACCGTAGTTACAATCGTATTGTGGTTCAGCGATCCCGCCTGATTCATCGCATGTCCGCATATGCTCAGAATGAAATCGCCGTCGACTTCCGCCCCGGTCTCGTCTATCGCGATCAGCCGGTCGGCATCGCCGTCGAAGGCCAGTCCAAGCACGGCATTGTGCTCCAGCACGGCCTTCTGCAGCTCCTCGGGATGCGTCGACCCGCAATGGTCGTTAATGTTGCGGCCATTCGGCTCGGCGCCGATCGTAATGACCTCCGCCCCCAGCTCCTTGAACACCTTGGGAGCCAGCTCGTAAGCTGCGCCGTGCGCGCAATCGAGCACGATTTTAAAGCCCTGGAACGAGCCTTTCACCGATGCTTTCACATAATCCAAATACTTATATTTCGCCTGGTCGTCGTCTGTTACGGTGCCCAGCTCTCCGCCTGTAGGCCGCGGCAGCTCATCGGCCGGCGCGTCCATCAGCCGTTCGATGTCCAGCTCCGTATCGTCCGACAGCTTGTAGCCGTCCGCGCCAAAAAACTTGATCCCGTTATCCTCCACAGGGTTATGCGATGCGGAGATCATCACGCCGGCGTCCGCCTTCATAAGCCGGGTCAAGTAAGCGACCCCTGGCGTCGATACAACGCCCAGGCGAACGACATTGGCGCCGATGGACAACAGTCCGGCGACCAGCGCCGCTTCCAGCATACCGCCTGAAATGCGGGTATCCCGCCCGATCACTACCGTAGGCTTATCCACTTGTCCGGCCAGCACATAACCGCCGCACCGTCCGATTTTATAAGCAAGCTCTGCCGTAAGCTCTTGATTGGCAACACCGCGGACACCGTCCGTACCGAAATATTTCCCCATGTGTTCTCTATCTCCCTTTTGATGTTCATTTTTGGTTATTTCTAGAAGTCCCGGTGAATAACGGCCCGCGCGCAGGCGGATCATTCTTCCGATCACTGTTGGGCTGCCGCCGACTACTGGCGGGCACTGATTTCGACTGTCGCTTTGAAATCCTGCTGAGGCCCCTTCTTGATAAAGGTAGGCAAATTCCAGTTTACCGGCAGCTCATGCCGTCCCGGAGGCAGGTTGCTTACATCGAGAATCGCCTGCGCATCCGCAGCCTTCACCTTCTCCAGCAGAGCAGGCGCCCCCTCTACGACCAGATTCAGCTTGCCGTTTTCCGGCAGCACCACTTTCGTGTTCACCCCGTCGTTCTGCCCGACAATGGACAGCGGAATTTGCTCCAGCGTTTTGGTGACGGATGGCACGATGCTGATTTTTACCTCGACCTTCCCCGGGTCAAGCTGTGTCACTTTATTGCTGAGAGGTATATCCAGATTAAACGTATATTCTTTCTCTTCTTTCAGATCGGCCAGGTTAACGCTTGGCCCCTCGTAATATTCCAGCCGGTTCAATATATCCTGTGGGCCGAATACCGTGACTTTATCCAAATTTTGCATCAGTGAGGCAACGCTGAATCCCCGCGGCGGCTCCCCAACCAGCTTCAGCTGCAGGGGCACGGTCGTGAACGGGCTCGTGATCGGAACCTCGACTTCCACGACGGCCGGATTAATCGTCGCCATTTCGAGCGGCTTGCCGCTTTTATCGTAGGCGACTAGCCGGACCTTGTTCGATATAGCCGATTGGGCCTTTTCGACATTTACGTCGGCTCTAACCGATTCTACGGCGTCGATATTGGCGCTTGGCACCGTCACCGTCACCTTGTTCGGCTTCACAATCGGTTGACCCGCTTTTAAGCCGACGGCCGGAATCCCGGTAACGTTGACAGTGACCGGCATTTGCTTGTTCGACTTCTCATCTATTATAACCTTCGCACTGGACGGGCTGATTTTGACCGTGACATTGGTCGGAAACCCGACGGGGGTCAGAGGCACGATATACTCGCCCTTGCCATATTTGGTCAAATCCAGCTCTACCGAGTAGTTGCTGGCGTTCATCGCTTTTTTCAGTGCAGCGTCTTTGCCGGTAATTGTCAATATGACTTGCGCCGGCTCTACCGTCTGCAAATAAAATTGCCCGGAGTCATATTTGGGCGTTACCGACACATTCGAAATTTGCTCTTCGCGCACCCCGTTGCTCGCGGTTCCCGACAGCGTACTGTCTTCCATATGAACGACAGCCCAGAGCATGATCCCGATGATCAGGGCAAGCACTTTAACGACATTTGTATTTCGCAGCCATTGATCCATGTTTTATCGCCTCCTCCATTTCCAAATGGAGCGTTTCTTTTCCTTCGCCTTCGTCGTTGACTTGAGCTCCTCGAACAGCTTGGAAAGCAGCGATTCTTCTTTAATATCGCGGATCACATGTCCGTTCATGGCAAGCGAAACCTGCCCGGTTTCCTCCGAGACGATAATACAAATTGCATCGGATACTTCGCTCATCCCGATCGCCGCGCGGTGACGCGTCCCCAACTCCTTGCTGATAAAAGGGTTCTCCGACAGCGGCAAATAGCAGCCCGCGGCCATAAGCTGATTTTTACGCAGCATAACAGCCCCGTCATGAAGCGGCGTATTCGGTATAAAAATGTTAATAAGCAGCTCCGAGCTGATATGAGACTCAATGGAAATGCCGGACTCTATGTAATCGTTCAATCCGGTCTCCCGTTCGAACACAATCAAAGCCCCGATTTTGCGGCGCGCCAAATAATTAACGGCTTTAATAACCTCGCCGATCCGGCGGTTTATCTCCTGATCCTCCTCGGTGGTCGTACGGCTGAACAATGTTCCGCGGCCCAACTGCTCCAGCGCCCGACGCAGCTCCGGCTGAAAAATAATAATTACCGCAAGAACCCCGAACGTAAACATTTGATTCATCATCCACTGCAAAGTGTTCAGCTTGAACCATGTGCTGATCGCCCACGTCAGAACCACCACGAAAATGCCCTTTAACAATTGGATGGCACGCGTACCTCTGACCAGCAAAATGAGCTTATATATCACGTAGCTTACGATAAGGATATCGATAATATCTTTTATATTGATGGCCGGTATGAAATCCATTGTATTTGCCCCCAAACGATACGCGGCAGTATATAATCTCTAGTTTACTTCATTACATTAAATCATAACACAATATGAACAAAAAACCCTCCCCTTTCACAAATCATTTAGGGAGGATTTTTGAAATTGGTGCGTAGGGCTTACTTGGATTCCGATATTTTCGTTGCCAAGTCGTTCATTTTAAACCAGAGCCAGCTGAAAGCTTCGTCGATTTCCGTAATCTGCCCTGAAATATGAGCGGTAGAAGCCAAATTTACCGAACCGTCAATCACCACAATATTCCCTTTAATATCCCCGTCCACCTGCAGCTTTCCGTTCTCGACCATCAAATTGCCCGCTACCGTTTTTCCTACCGGCACGAGCACGGTATCCCCGTGTATGACGACCGACTGCAGATCCGTCCCTTTAACGACAAGCTCCGAGTCCTGATTCCACAACGACATAAAACTTCCCATCATCACGAGGATAAATACGGCTGCCACCGATGCCGCAGGATGCGTCCGGACCCACCGCCACCAAGGGCTCGTGCTTTTGACAGGCGGCAGCGACCGCATGATGCGTTCGGTCAAATCCGACGACATGATCTGCTGCCGCGGCCATGACTGGATCATCGCTTCAACCTTCTCGAGATGCTTCAAGCGGTCGCGGCAAGACGGGCAGGCAAGCAGATGCTCCTTTAATTTCAAGGCTTCCGTTCCCTGTAAACCGCCGTCCAAATACTCGTGTATCAGAGGGAGGGCTTCCTTGCATTCCATTTCCGGGCCTCTCCTTTCTATATCCAAAATAGCATGTTATACCATACGTTTCAAAAACCGATATGTTTCAAAAATGACTATAATATATGCTCCAATTTTTTCCTTAAAAATTCCCTGCCGCGGTGCAGTCTCGTCTTAATTGTCGTCACCGGCATGGACATCACTTCGCTGATTTCCTGAAGCGACAAATCCTGCAAATAACGCAAAATAACGACCGATTTATATTTCTCCGGGAGCGAATCGATCGATTTGCGTATTTCCGTCTGCGTTTCCGACAGCATGACCTGCTCGTCCGGCGTTTCATCCGGGCTCGGCAGCATCGAATACCAGTCCGTTCCTTCGCCGTCGTTCATTTCCGCGTCCAGCGAATAATTCGGTTTTCGTTTCCGGAGACGGTCGATACAGAGATTCGTTCCGATTCTATAAATCCATGTTGAAAATTTTTGGTTCTCATCATATTTTTCCAGATTTGTATAAACCCTGAGGAACGTTTCCTGAACAATTTCTTCCGCTTCGTGCTTGTTATGCAGCATCCGGTAAGCCAGATGAAAAATTTTATCTTTATACAATTCCACCAACTCGGCAAAAGCGGCCCTGTCTCCTTTTCGAGCCATTTTCGCGAGTCTGACATCCATTTGATTCAAACGACACTCCTCCAGACTTTCGATCCGGACACTTGCCTTCCTGCACCGAACCCGTTAGGACGTTTCCTTTTTTTCTGCAAGAAACATTCCCGCCAATATTAAAAGCATACCAAACCACTGTCCTATATGTACAGTTTCCCCTAAAATAAACAAAGATGCAACAATGCCGACCGGTAATTCCATAGCGCCCAGCATAGCGGCAAGCGAGCTGCCGATTCGCGGAATACCGATCATAAACGTAATGGATGGAATGACCTGCCCCAACGTTCCGATCAACAGCCCCCATAGTATAAGCGATCCTGCGCCTGGCTGGACAAACGCGACCGGAGGGTACGTCAGGTACAGCAGCGGCAATGCCGAAGTAAGCATTACGGCCGACTTCATAAGGGGATGCATCGGAGTCAGGATACGCCCTGTCATATATAAAAAGAAGCTGTACGCCGCGGCCGAGCCAAGTCCCAGCCATAAACCCTTGACCGTAAACCGGCTCCAGTCCGCCTGGAACACCTCCACGGACAGTAACGTGCCCAACATAATAATAGCGACGGCCAGCCACTGGTTTCGCCGCGGCCAGGTCCGGGTGATTATCGCCTCCATGGCGATCGTCATCCAAGTAAATTGAAACAACAGAACGATAGCTACCGTCGCATCGAGCTCGGATAAAGCCATATTATATAGTACCGTACACATCGCCAACCCTAATATGCCGATCAAGGATAGCTGAATCCACGGGCCTTTGAACGGATTGCTCCATGCCTTCCGCTGACCGATCACCAGTACCCAGAGGACGAGCGCTCCCATCGACATTTGGCTTGATGTTATCTGCATACCCGACCAGCCGGCGTTATAAGCCGTTTTGATGACCGGGGAAAGCAGCCCGTAGCTGGATGCCCCTATCAGCACTAAGAGTACCGCCAGCCATCTTGCGTTCCCCACCTGCGTTCCCCCACTCCATATGATGTAAAAATGATGCCCCTGCCTTGAGCGGAGCCGAAGCCTGAATCTCCGTGTTTCACGGATTCCGTTCTCTCAAAAAAAACCGGACAGCCTGAAATAAAGGCCGCCCGACTTTCTATGCTGCAATATCCATTGTAAGTGAGTAAGGTTCAAGATCAGCCTGTATTCCGAAGTCCTGCCGCGATACCGTTAATGGTGAGAAGCACTTCCCGCAGCAAAAGCATATCGTCTTCATCGCTATCTTCTCTGTAAGCTCTCAATTCGGATAATAGCTGAACCTGCAAATAGCTGAGCGGGTCGACATAAGGGTTGCGCAGCCGGATCGACTCCTGGATCACCGGCACATTATCCAAAATTTCCTGCTGGCCGCTAATTTTCAAAATCAGATCGGACGTCCGCTCGTATTCATTGCTGATCTCTTTGAAAATACGCTCCGCGATGGTCTGATCTTTGATCATGCTGCCGTATTCCTTGGCAATGAGCAAATCGGCTTTGGCCATAGCCATCTGCAGATTGTCGACCAACGAACGGAAGAACGACCAATGCTGGTACATATTTTGCAGAACGGCCAAATTCGCTTCATTCCCCTGATAAAAGCTGTATATCCCGCTGCCTGCGGCGTACCAGGCCGGAAGCAGATAACGGCTTTGCGTCCACGAAAATACCCATGGAATCGCCCGCAGATCCTCGAAGCGGTCGCTGTTTTTCCGTTTCGACGGACGGGAGCCGATATTCAGCTCGCCGATTTCAGGCAGCGGCGTCGATTCCTTGAAGAACGTCAAGAAATCCGGGTCGCGGAAAATCAGATCCTGGTACTTCGTTTGCGCCTTTTCCGAAATATCGCGCATAATGTCTTCCCATTGCGGCTCACTCGCTTCAGCCTGCGGATTGCGCGCCGTCAACGCCGCCGAAATAAGCGCGGATGTCGCCTGCTCCAGACTGCGATAAGCGATGCCTTTCATCGAGTACCGGGAGGACAGCACCTCGCCCTGCTCCGTAATTTTGATGCCTCCGCCGATCGTGTCGGCAGGCTGCGCCAATATACTGCGGTTGAGCGGCATCCCGCCGCGGCCCAATGCGCCGCCGCGCCCATGGAAAAACTTGAGCTTCACGTTATGCTCGTTAGCGGCGTCCGTTATGCTGCGAAGCGCAACCCGCAGCTCCCAGTTCGCGGTAATGACGCCTCCGTCCTTGTTGCTGTCCGAATATCCGAGCATAATTTCCTGCAGATGGTTCGTCGAAACGAGACTGTCCCGATAAGCCGGAATCCGGAACAGCGTACGCATAATGTCCGGCGCCGCATGCAGGTCGTCGATCGTTTCGAACAGCGGGGCCGCCTGCAGCGTACAGGTTATCGAGCCGTCCGCCTCATGACGGTACAATCCGGCTTCCTTCGCGAACACCAGCACTTCCAGCAGGTCACTTGCTCCCCGCGTCATACTGATCAGGTAGCTGTAAATACAGCTGCGGCCGAATTCCTGCTGGGCTTTTTTAATAATGCGGTACACATTCAGGCATTCCAAGGTGGAGGCCGAGTAATCCGTATACGAGGATGTGATCGGTCTTGGCTCGGTCAGCAGGCCGCTGAGCAGTTCGATTTTCTCCTGCTCGCTTAAATCCGCGTAGTTGTCGCAAATCCGCATTTTGCCGAGAATTTCGGTCATCGCATTTTCATGCTCCTGGCTGTGCTGTCTCACATCCAACGATGCCAGGTGGAAGCCAAACAGCTCTACCTGGCGAATCAGCTTCGCGATATACGAATCGGCGATAAAATCGGCAAAATGATTGCGCAGACTGCGCTCGATAATTTTCAAATCGTTGATGAACTCCTCGGGGGAGCTGTATTTGCGTTCGGCTGTGACATGCGGATTCGCCGTATTCACGATTTTTTCAATCATGTACATAACCTTGATGCGGTAAGGCTCTTTTTCATTGCGCCATACCTCGTGCGAACGCATGTCCAGATGGTCGCGGTCCAATTGAATGGAATCGAGCAGCTCCTGCGATACTTTAACGATATTTTTGCTGAAGCTTAAATGCCCCATGACGTTGCGGAGCTCTTCCTCATATTTTTGCAAAGCCAGCTCCCGGTGCAGGGTTAGCGTCTCCCATGTCACACTGGACGTTACCGACGGGTTGCCGTCGCGGTCCCCGCCAATCCATGAACCGAATTTCATATAAACCGGCACATGCCACGATTCTTCCGGATAATATTTTTGCAGGCAGCGCTCCAGCTCCTGGTATACCTCCGGCAGTACGTCAAACAAGGTTTCGTCAAAATAATACAAGCCGTTATGAACCTCGTCGATCACCGTAGGCTTCCGGTCTCTAAGCTCATCGGTTTGCCACAGCGTAATTACTTCCCCTAACAGCTGATCCCGCAGCTGCTCGCGTTCCCGGAAAGTCAGGGTAGGGTTATCCAGCTCCATAACATCGTTCGCGATGCGCTGATGAATATCGAGCACGGCGCGGCGGGTCGCTTCGGTAGGATGCGCCGTCATGACGAGCTCCAGAGAAATGCCCTGCAGCATATCCTGTACCTCTGTTGAAGGAATGTGCTTGTTTTTCAAATCGCGCACGACGTCCTCGATCGAGCCGGGCTGCACATTCTCGCCGGCGGAACGCTCGTAGTCACGCTTGCGGCGGATGCGATGATTTTGCTCCGCAATATTAATCAATTGAAAATAAATCGAAAACGCACGAATAACCTGATGCCTTTTTTCAGGTACCAGGGAGCTGATCGTTTCCTTAAATTCATCGTACAGTTCGGAAGCATATTGATCGCGAAGGTTTTTGCTCATCTCTCTAATTTTTTCTACGATGGCCAACAGCTCATTGCCACCCTGATGAACAAGCACTTCCCCCAAAATATGCCCCAAAAAACGAACGTCTCTTCGCAGCAAATTGTTCGATGTGTTTTTATTGGTTAAGCTGACTGAATCCGACATCATTCTTCCTCCATCCTTACCTAGGTCATAATGAATATTTTAACACAACAGCGTGATGCCATGCAGTATTTTTAGTTTGTAAACCCGGATAAACGACTTCGCCGTCCTAAAGGACGTGCGCGCTTATCAAGGTTGGCGCTTTCTTTGCAACCCAAAAAAGCTCCCGCTGTTACGAAAGCATTTCGCCCTTTCTCGCGCCCACAAAAAAACGCGCACGCCCATAGCTCGCTGCGCAATTCCGACGAATTCCATCTAATTATTTTACCTATTTATTGGATAGAGTGCAACTTCCTTTTTCATCCACTGGCCTGCCGCTTCACCAGCTTGGCATGAACCGCCAACCGGCCTTTTTCCGGGTCAAACGTATAATCGCAGGTGGACAAGGTTACAATGGAGTCGGACTCTGACAGCATAATATCCGTCGGATATAAGGATTGCTGCCGAAGCAGCTGCAAAAAAAGCCCGTAATCGTTATCGTCGGAAAATTCAGTCTGTATATAATCAAAGTCGGTTGTCGTATAATAAACGGAAAAAATTTCTGCCGTATACGTTTCATATAATGTGTCATAACGGAATGTCCGATGCGCTTGGAAAAAATCTTCTATCAGAAATTGCTTCAAATCCCCGAACATGGACCCGTCTTTCATCCGATGTCCGTACAGCACGGTATTCCGGGATAACGCGGCGCTATCGTTTCGGAAATCCATGTAAATGCTGCCCGCTTTGGACGGCTCCCGCTTGTAATTGCGGCTCAAATAGTAATCGTTATCGTCCGCTTGCAGAACCGGGTAATGAATCGGCGTATCGTCGATCGACAGCCACCCTGCAATATCCGGGTTGATCGACAGCAGCCTGTCATACGGCGGACGGACTTTCCGCTGTTCGCTATGCGTTTCAGCATTAGCGGGCTCGTCGGCAGCGGAAGCGGCGTTATACAGAGCCTGCGCCTCGGCCATGGCGCTGCGGTTGTCGAGAGCGTCCAGCAGCAAACCGATGAATGCCGAAACCGACAAGATCAAGGCCGTCAGGCAAAGCTTCATCGCCCATGTCAGCAGCCTGGACTTAATAGCGCGCGCAAGCGCATGCTTCCCGAAGCGGCCGGGCCGCGGCTCATGAACCATTATGTTCGCCTCCCTAAATGCCGACAGGCACGAGATACATCCCTGTATCCGCGCTGTTCCGGACGATTACGTTGACCCCATAGATCGCTTTCACCGTTCGCTCCGTAATGACGTCGCCCGGCGCGCCCGCCAACACAATTTCTCCATTCTTCATCGCTATAATATTGTCGCTGTACCGGATAGCCTGATTAATGTCGTGCAGCACCATAACGATCGTCAGACCGTGGGTCACATTCAAGTCTTTAATCAGTTGAAGAAGCTCGATTTGGTAATAAATATCAAGATAAGTGGTCGGTTCGTCCAAGAACAATACCGGCGTATTTTGCGCCAACGCCATTGCAATCCAAACTCTCTGCCTCTCGCCGCCCGATAATTGAACAATGGTTGATTTTCTTTTGTCCAATAAATTGGTGCGGGCCAGAGCCCGGTCCACCGCTGTTTCATCTTCCTCGCCGAAGGGGACGAACAATCCTTTATAGGGCAGCCGACCGAAGCCGACCAGTTTTTCTACGGTTATATCGCTCGGGGCTTCATTGTGCTGATGCACCACGGCCAGCTTTTTGGCCAGTTCTTTCGGCTTGTAGCTGTTCAGCAGCTTGCCGTCCAGCAGCACCTGTCCGCTTTGCGGCGCATAATTTTGCGACATGATGCCGAGCAGCGTCGATTTGCCGCAGCCGTTCGGCCCGATTATGGTCGTAATCTTGCCCTCGGCAATCTCGCCGCTTACCGACTTCAAGAGCTCGACCTTGCGGTCATACGAAAATGTGACTTGTTTAATTTCCATGGACCCGGTCTCTCTTTCTAAGCAAAAATATTAAAAAGGGACCGCCGATAACGGTCATTATAATAGAAGCGGGAATTTCCGAGGGGGCCAATACCGTGCGTCCCAACGTATCCGCCGACAAGATGAGCAGCGCTCCCGCCAAGGCCGAGAACGGGATCAGTACCTTATGATCCGAGCCGACGAGCAGTCGGGCAATATGGGGGACAAGCAGGCCGACAAATGCGATCAGTCCTCCGATCGCCGTAGCCGAAGCGGATAACAGTACGGCTACGGCCGAAATGATCAGCCGCGCGCGCGCAACGGACAGACCCAAATTTTGCGCCGATTTGTCCTGCAGCGACAGCAAGTTGCACCACGAGCATAACAGCAGGGATAGCACAAGCCCGATAGAACCGTAAACCGCAATCGATTCGACATCCTTCCATGTTTTCATATGAAAAATGGACGTGGTCGCCTGGTTCACCATTGTGACCGCATAGCTGCCCCGGTAATTGAACGATTGCCCCAGTCCGGTAAAGGTTGCGTTGACGGCAATCCCTACTAATATAATGCGGATAGGACTGAGGCCCGATTTCCACGAAAGCGAATAAACGAGAAAACAGGCTAATGCTCCGCCCAGAAAGGCGAATATCGGTAGCCAAAAAAACATTTGGGGAAATATCGTCACGAACAGAATCGATACAAAGCCCCCTCCGGCCGAGATGCCGATCACGCCGGAATCGGCCAGCGAGCTTCGCATGACCGCCTGCAGCAGAACGCCGGACACGGCCAGAGAAGCACCGACAAAAAGCGCAACGACAATTCTCGGCAGCCGCAGATCTTTCACGATTTGCACATTTTTACCCGCTCCCGTAAACAAGCCTTGAACAAGCTCGAGACTGCCGACCTTCAAGCTTCCGGTAGTGGCCGATAGCAGCGTTACGAAGCTAAGCAGGACGATGACCGCCCCAATACTCCACCATTTTCCATTCATGAGTAACGTCCTTTGTTTATGTGGTATATAAATTTACGGATATAGCATATGGACTAAAATATCGAGCGCCTCGACCGCAGCCAGATTGCCCGTCGTACCGAACCGTTCTTCCTCCAGATCGTAGACCCGGTTGTTTTTGACGGCATCGAAATGTTTCCAAATATCGTTTTTCTTGAATTCTTTATCGAACATAATGATTACTTCTTCAGGCATTCCGTGAGCGGCCCGCAAAATAACATCCGGATTCGACTGCTGCAAATATTCGGTGTTCGAAGCCAAATATTCGACTTTCTCTCCTTGAATGACATTGATTCCACCGGCGAGCTTAACCAGATCGCCAATATACGAATGCTCCGTCGCTACCAGATAGCTGCCGGGCACCCCCAACAGGATGAGCACTCTCGGAGCAGGCTTTCCCTCTGCCTTTTTCTTGATTACAGCCAGCTTCTCGTCAAATCGGGAAATAATAGCCTCAGCCTGCTTTTGCCGCCCGTACTTGTCTCCCAGCGCCTGGATCGCCCGGTTCATCTTCTCGACACTCGTCAGATCGAGATAGTCGGCTTGAACGCCCGCATTCGAAAAGACCGGCGCCAAATCGTATTGAAGCGTCGTTACCGATAAAACATCGGTCGGATCCAAAGATTTGATCACTTCCATGTTCGGGCTCATCGGGTTTCCTACTTCCGCAACGCCTTCGTACCGTTTGGGCAGCTGTTTGTAGCTTTTCGGCACGCCGACCAGGTTTATTTCCAATGCGTCCATAATTTGTGCTGCCGCCACAGTGGTTGCTATCACTCTTGAGTCGGGCGAAGCTTGTTCAGACTGCGTTCGGGCCTGCGCTTGCGCTTCCGTTCCGATATTCCGGGTACAGCCGGACAGGACGAATAACAAGACCGCGATGATGACAAGGCCAACGCTTAACCTCTTGCTCATCATACTTCTATAACTCCTTCCTTTGGACCGCAGCATTCGCAAGCCGCATCCGCAAAAATGGCGAAGGACGCCAATTTCTTGACATCCCCGCTTCAAAGTAAGACAAATACGCTTTACTATGTTATCCGATTACGACTTTATCGGGTTAAGACCCCCACCTCCAAGGTAGGTAGGGTAAAGTCCCCATCTGATTCCCCGATGTTCAGCAATGCTGAACGAGTTCACTTATTTCGCATCATTTAGCATGGAGATGACCAAAGTTACCGCTTCGGCCCGCGTGGCACTGTCATTCGGCGCAAACAGATTATAGTCTCTGCCGTTAATAATGCCCTTTTGGAACGCTGCCGCAACGTAAGGGGAAGCCCACTCGGGAATTTGTCCGGCATCCGCGAAAGGCAGGGCATCGCCGGCATCCAGCGGAAGATTCAAAGCACGGACGACTATCACTGCGATTTCCGAACGGGTAATTTGACGTCCCGCCCGGAATGTTCCATCCTCGTAGCTGCTAATAATACCCGCTTCTACGGCATTGGCCAGCAAAGGCTTAACCCATAACGGAATATGGTCGGCATCGGCGAAAGCCAATTTCGCTTCACTGCCTTTCAGCTTCAGCGCCCGACCGATCATGGCCGTAAATTCGGCCCGGCTGATTTCCCCGCTCGGTCGGAATGTGCCGTCCTCGTATCCATTAACGATTCCAAGCGCTACGGCCCGTTCAATCAATGATTTTGCCCAATGGTCCTGAATATCGCTTAGAGTGGGAGCTCCGGAGCTCGACCCGGTCGGAAGCTGCGCTGCAGGATTAGCCGCCTGCTCTTGTTCCTCTTTCGTCTGGCCAAACGCATCTGTATGAAACATAATATCTACATCGATGTTTTCCGTCGGAACCGACGCTGTCTGATCGGAACCGTCCTCACCGTTTGCCTCCGTATTGCCCGCGGTCTGTCCGTCGGCTTCATTTCCGCTAACCTTCTTCACCATAGTTACAACGGCATGCAAGGTTGCGGTCACGTCCTTCACCTCGAATTTTACGGAACGCGTATTCTCGGCTTCATTCACGTTTTCCGCTGTGGCGGATACCATTTCTTTTTCAATCTTCTTATTGGCGCTTGAGCTGCCCGATTCGGTCGCTTTCTCCGTTTCGATCTTGAAGTCGGTTATTTCATTGTTGCGGGTTAGCTGCAGAACGATAGATTTCTTCTCGCCTTTAACAATCAATTTTCCCGGATGAGCGATGTAATCGTTAATTCTCGATTCCAGGTTGCTTCTATGCTGCAGTACGGTGAAATCCAGATCGTATTCGCCGTCTTTCAGCGCAGCGATAGCAGCTCCGCCTCCGATGGCCAGATCGGTTCCGCTCAGCTTCTTGATGCTCGACTTGTCGAAAGAAATGTCTACATCATACGAATGGAAATAGTTGAATTCCGGCCAATCGACCTTTACCCAGCCTTTCAGCTTTGCCGACAGATCAGGCACTTCGAATTGAACATCTCTCGTATTTCTGGTTTCATTTCTTGATACCACTGCCGTATCGGTCAAGCTTCCGCCCAGCTCCGTTTGGAACTGGGTAATTTCCTTGCTTTGTTTCAGGGTGAGCGTAATATACTGTTTGCCGCCCTCAACCTTCAACGTAGCCGGAGTGATTACATAGTCCTGCATGACGGACTTTTCATCGGTACCGTATTTTAAAATTTTGTAATTGATGCTGTACGTTCCTGCCGCCATCGAGCTCGTATTAGGAATCGTACCTCCACCACCACCGCCAGTTCCTCCTCCAGGATTCGTCGGTGTCGTAGGCGTAGTTGGCGTTGTAACGGTACCGACAGGTACTACTTTATCGAAGGCAAGCTTAAAAGTCCGCGCCTCTGTCGAAGCTCCCCCACCTGCGATCAACTGAATGATATAGGTCGCTGTCAAATCGTCTACTTCAAATTGTACTTCTTTCGCGGCTTCCTCATTAGCAAGTACTCTAACGAGCCCCGCTTGCTTGACCGCATACTGCGGCAAAATATCTTGGACGGTATTGTCGGATTTCAGCATTTGTATTTTCGTAATCGTTACGCCGCTCTTCAATTTGAACGAAGCCAGCTTTTTGCCGTTTTGTACCTTTAAACCGCCCGTAGTATCCAAATAGGAATGGATTGGCGCGCCTGACGGATCATCCGACGCCGCCGTAAAGCTGAAGCTGTACTGGCCGTCTTTTACAGGTTTCGTTAGATCGACTCTGAGGTTGCTGAAGCTCAGCTCGACATCGTATTCATGATCGTACAACCCGATCGGAGGACCCAGATCCCAATAAATTTTGACCCAGCCGTTCAACCTTGACGTCAGATTGTCTACCTCGAATTGAACGGTTCGGGTATTGGATGCCGGATCGCTGGAAACCGTCGTCGTCTCCGCCAAAGCTCCATTTTGCAGCGTCTTGAACGACAAGATTTCCGCGCTCTGCTTCAGCGTAAACGAAACGTATTTTTTGCCGCCCTGCACCGTTAGTTTTCCGCTGTCTTTGACAACATAATCGTACATGACCGAGTTATCGTTCGTGCCTTTTTTATAAATGGCATAATCGAGCAAATACTCGCCTTCCGGAAGCGACTGCTTGTTAATAACCGAAGCCTGGAACGTACCTAGACTTGCTTGAAGGTGTTCAACCGCCCGATCGACTTGCTGCTGCGTTGCTCCTGTATCGTTTGCAACTGCCTTGGCGTTATTAATAGCCGTTTGCAGCGCGTTCTTCGCACTTCCCGGATACTGACCGTTCTCCGTTCCTTCCACCGCAGCGTCATACGCCGCTTGGGCGGCAGCAATCGTCTGATTCAACGTCGATTTGTTGACGGAATTTGACGGATTGGTCGGCAAGTTGCTGAAGCCGATTTCCACGTCATACTCATTGTCATACAGGAAGTCCGGAGTCAGCTGCCAGTAAATTTTGACCCAGCCGTTTACTCTTACCGTCAGATCGTCCACCGGGAACTGAACCACCCGGGTATTCGCCGCCTCATCCTTGCTCACTACCGTTGTCTCGGCTAAAGCTCCGTTTTGCTGCGTTTTGAACGACAAGATTTCCTTGCTTTGCTTCAAAGTAAACGATACGTATTTCTTACCGCCTTGTACCGATAATTTTCCGCTTTCCGGAATAACATAATCGTACATGACTGAGCTGTCGCTCGTTCCTTTTTTGTAAATCGTAAACCCGATGTCATACACGCCATCCTGAAGATCAGGGTTGGAAGGCGTACCGGTGTTCACAGAGGCTTTGAATGCGCCCAGCGCCGTTTGCAAATCAGCCGCAGCCTGATCGACTTGCGACTGCGAAGCCCCTACATTTGCGGCAGCTGCTTTTGCCTGATCGATCGCTGCCTTCAGCGTAATCTTCGAGCCGGCCGGATACTGCCCGTTCGCGCTTCCTTCCACCGCTGCGTCATGCGCCGCTTGAGCGTTGGCGATTAAAGCGTTCAGCTGCGTTTTGCCGCCGATGTCGAATTTCAACCGGATGCTATGATCCATCTCATAAGCGCCGCCGCCCGGCAGCGTGGTCGAGATGTGCACCTGAGCATTCAGCAGCGCGTTCAAATCGCTCACCGGGAACTCCACCACCCGCGTGTTCGCCACGGTATCCGTGCTTAAAATCGCTGTCTCCACCATCGCTCCGTTTTGCTGTACTTTAAGGCTGGAAACGGTGGTACTGTCCTTGACTGTAAACGAAACCTTCTTCGTATTTCCTTGCACGGTCAATTTCCCCGGCTTCAGGAAATATTTATCCATCGACGAAGCTTCGTCTTTGGTCGCGTGCATCGCCGTGAAATTCAGGCTGTACTCCCCATTGGTTCCGATGGCCAATGCCTGGAACACATCGAACGCCGCCTGCAGCTCGGCCAAGGCTTGGTTCAATGCCGCCTGCGGCTGGTTCGGCAAGGTTGTGTTCCCTTCAATCCCTTTTGCCGTCGCGTTGGCTTTTTGAATAGCCGTTTTCAGCGCGTTTTTCGAACCAGCCGGATATTGGCCGGTTTCCGTTCCTTCGACTGCCGCATCGTATGCACTTTGGGCTTGATTAATTAAAGCGTTCAGCGAACTCTTATTTCCCGCCGGCACTACGTTTATCGTATAGGAGGCATTATTTAGCTCCAGCTTGTTTCCTTGTCCGTTCGTAATGGTGATATCGCTCACCGAAACCGAAGAATGATAAGCGCCCGAAGCTTTCGGTTTAAAAATAAATACCGAGAAATTCCTAGTGCCGCTGCTGAAAGCATATCCTGCTTTACCTGCGATCAGCTTGTTATACACCTTCACTTTTCCAGGCGACACCGCGGTCTGCACAGGCACTTCAAACGTATTGTACGGGGCCAAAACCTCGGTTAATTCCAATTGATCGGGATCATAATTAACCGTCGCCTCATGCTCGTAAACTTGCTGGTAGACGCTGTCGGTGACATTGCTTATTTTAACGGTTACCCGAAAAGGATTGCCATATACCGCCTGTGGAGCGTTCGTTGTACTCGAGGTTAAACTCGCTGTCGGTAGATCCGTCGCATAAGCCTCCGGAAATGGCACCCCTGTCAGTAATACAAAAAACACGAGCAGGGCGGATATCATCTTCTTAAACTGCCTGTTCAACATGTTTCTCTCCTTCGTAAAAAGCTTCATAGGCTTGAAGGAACGGCCCTGCGTATCGGCATTAACACCATTTACGCGTAAAGGCCGTCCCAATAACGGTTACTATGGAATTGCGGGCAAACCGGATATGATGGCTTGTTTTTTCACCTTAAGGTACTGGGATGATGTTGCTGAATCCCAGATCGACATCATATTCGTGATCGTAAAGAAATTCGGGAGTCACTTGCCAATAAATTTTTACCCAAGCGTTCAATCTTGCCGACAAATCGCCGACTTCGAATTCGACGGTTCTTGTATTGTTCGTCGTATCGCTGCTTATAACAGCCGCTTCCACCAGCACACCGTTCTTCTCCGTTTTGAAGCTTGTTGTTTGCGCACTTTGGCGCAAGACGAAGGAAACATAGTTTTTGCCGTCTTCCACTCTCAGCTTGCCGCTGGTCAAATCGACATAGTCATTCATAACGGAGCTTTCGTTCGTATTGTCCTTGTAGAGAGTAAAGTTAAGCGTATAATCGCCGTCGGACAATTCAGTAGCGCCTGCAACAGGAACTTGAATGATTGCCAACAACACGAATAACAGAACGAGCATGGAAATAGCTTTTCTTCTCATAAAATATAAACCTCCCTACAATGATTTTTTAATTTTGATGCAGCAAGCCAACAAAAATGCGGAGCTCATGACAATAGCAATCAGCCAGCCGAGAGGCGTCGCATCTCCCGTTTTCGGATTGCTGACTGCCTGTTTCTTCGCGGCTTCCGTCTCAGCAGCAATCGGCTGATCGTTTGACGCCGCCTCCGCTTTGGAAGCAGCTGCCTTGGCCGAAGCTTGGCCGGAGCCTTGACCGCTCTCCGCTTGAGGCGCTGCGTCCGCGGGTTTTCCGTTAGCCGGGAGCGAGCTGGCCCGGGTCGTCGACGTTGTCGGGGCGAGACCGCCCGTATCGGCTGCCGGTTTTACGCTCTTCGTATCAAACGCAAAACGAATCGTATAATCGTGATCATAATTTATCGACTCAACCGTTACATGGATTTTGGAAAGTACAGGCTGTGTCAAATCATCCACTTTGAAACCGACTACTCTTGTGTCGGCTGCGCTGTCATGGCTCACCACATTCGCATCCGCAAAACCCGAGCCGTTCGGAACCTTGAACACGGTAATCCACTTGCTATGGTTCATTTGAAGCTGCACTCTGGCTTCGCCATTAGTCACAACGACTGTAGCCGGTTTCTCAAAGTAATCATTCGCCATGGAAACCGAGTCGCTGTCCGCCTGCTTGATCGTATAGTCGAGAATATATGTACCGTCAGACATAACAGCAGCAGCAGCTTGTGCTCCCGGCTGGATAAACAGCGTTAACAAACAAAGCAGCAGCAAACCGTAGATTGAGATATCCCAATGCTTCTTCACATTTATCCTTTCCCATCGTTGATTTAGGCGGCAGTGTCGTCTTTTAATCAATAACGATAATCATTCTCATTGTTAATTAAAAAAATAAATGCCATCCGCTTCCCTTAACATCAGCTTCCGAGCATTTCGTAGATAACGATAATCATTCTCATTATGAACTCAAAAAAAATGAACTTGCTGCCTGCTTATTTGTTTGTTCAGCTTTCACTTATGGCAACACCTCCGAGAAATTAACAGAATTTAGGTTGGCGGTACCGCTACGAGTTGATGTTATCCTAACTACCCAAAAACTGTCAACCAGTATTTTTAATTTTTTTATTTCCCGTCTTTACATCAAAATTACTAGGTAACCATTCCAATTTTTCGATTGACATTGAAAATGATATTCATTATCATTTAGAATTAATATGGAGTAGGAGGATCCCGATGAAGAAATATGTATTTCTTTTTACGATGCTAGCCCTCTTGGGCGCTCCGGCCTGCGGCCAGACAGCCCCAGGAACTGCAGAGAGCACGAAAAGCGCAGCTGCAGCCGGGGCCGGGCCCGGAGCAAGCTTCGCAATGCAGTCCGTATCAATTACAGATTTCGCCGGCCGGCAAGTCGCATTCGACCATATTCCAGGCAAAATTGCGGCTTTAGGCAACGGTGAAATGGACATTATTTATGCGCTCGGCGGAACATTGGTTGGCCGGCCAGCTTCCGCAGCTCCCCTCCCTGTACCTGAAGCCAAGGCTGTTGAACAAATCGGCTCTGTCCACGGGCTTGATTTGGAAAAGGTTGCTTATCTCAGCCCCGATGTGGTACTGGGAAACAACCCCACGAACATGAAGGACATCGCCTCCATCGAAAGCCTGGGCTCCAAGCTCGTCTTAACGAATGCGGACTCCATCGGAGATATTAAACGACAGATTGAACTGCTCGGTCAGCTGCTGCAAAAAAACGATAAAGCGAAGGAATGGCTCGATACGATCGATCGGAAATTAAACGAATTGAAGACGAGTCAGCCCGCTGAAAAACCGCGGGTTCTCATGGTATACGGAGCGCCCGGCACTTATATGGCTGCATTAAATAGCTCTCTGAGCGGCAGCATTTTGACCGCAGCGGGAGGAGAAAACATAGCAAGCGATTATCCGAAGCTGGACAGTTATCCGCAGTACGCGCAGCTCAACACGGAGAAAATCATGAAGTCGAATCCGCAGATCATACTGATTATGACTCATGGCAATCCTGCACAAGTAAAGGACGGATTTCTGAAGGAAATGCAGCAAAATGCCGCCTGGAACAGCCTCGATGCTGTGAAGAACAATCGGGTTGAAGTGCTTCCTTCCGACCTGTTCGGAACAAATCCCGGAACCAAAATTATCGAAGCGCTCGACTTGATGAACAAGCTGCTGCTATCCGTAAAATCAGCGACATGAACATCCGGCAGCGCCAATCGAGAAGAAAACTTATTATCGCGATCGTTCCTGTTCTTTTGCTGATCGTCACGTTATATGGACTGAGCAGCGGATCGGTGGCTATATCCCTACGGCAGTTATGGGATGTTGCTGCGAATGCCGGTCAGCCGATTCATGAAAAAATCATTATCAATCTGCGGCTTCCCAGAGTGCTGATCGGCTTGCTGGTCGGGGCGTGTTTGGCCGCTTCGGGAGCTCTCCTGCAGGGAGTGATGAAAAACCCTTTGGCCGACCCGGGCATTATCGGAGTATCCGCCGGCGGGGGGCTGGCTGCCATCATATCCATGATCGTATTCCCGCAATACAGCTATCTGCTGCCGATTCTGGCATTTCTTGGCTCGCTCGCCACCTCCCTTGTTATTTACGGCCTGGCTTGGGATAAAGGCGCCTCTCCGCTGAAAATCATTTTAGCCGGCGTTGCCATGAACGCCTTGTTGGGGGCTATTACGAGCGGATTTATGGTCATTTACAGCGACAGGGTTCAAGCCGTGCTGCCCTGGCTGGCGGGAGGATTAAGCGGCCGAAGCTGGTATCATCTGGAGTTTATGGCCCCTTATGCGCTGGTCGGCTTAACACTCACAGTATTCGCAATTAAACCGGCAAATCTTTTGCTGTTGGGGGATGACCCTGCCAAGCTGCTCGGTCAAAAGGTTGAGCTGCAGCGCTTTCTCATCATCCTGCTCTCTTCTTTGCTGGCCGGAACCGCTGTCAGCGTCGCGGGATTGGTCGGCTTTGTCGGATTAATTGTTCCGCATGCGATTCGTCTGCTGATCGGGGAAGATTATCGCTTTTTGCTTCCTTTGTCGATTGCAGGCGGTGCTCTGCTTGTCGTCCTGTCCGATACCGTAGCCCGTTCATGGTTTGATCCGCTCGAGCTTCCGGTAGGAATATTGCTTGCCGCCTTGGGGGCGCCGTTCTTTTTATTTTTGCTGAAGAAACGGAGAATCGTGTAATGACTGCTATTCGAACCAAGCATATTGAGCTGCATGTCGGAGCTTTTCATCTGAATAATATAAGCATTTCGATCCCGCGCGGGAAAATTACCGCTATTGTCGGTCCTAACGGATCCGGCAAGTCGACTCTTCTGAAGGTAATATCGACGCTGCTGCATGCAAACAAAGGCGAAGTGGTGCTGCATAACAAGCCGATTACAGCTTACAGACCCATAGAGCTCGCACAGACAGTGGCCATGCTTACCCAATCTTCCCAGCCTCCGCCCGATATGACGGTGAGAGAGCTTATTTCCTACGGCCGTTCTCCGCACAAGCGTCTTTTTGACCGGATGACCGCTGAGGATGAGCGTCATGTCGAATGGGCCTTGAACGTGACCGGCACGAAAAAGCACGAAAATCGCATGATCCATACTTTGTCGGGAGGTGAGCAGCAAAAAGCGCGTATAGCGATGATTTTAGCGCAGCAAACGAATATCATTTTATTGGATGAACCCACGACTTTTCTGGATATCGCCCATCAATTGGATGTCATGGAAATGCTGCAAAAGATCAATCAGGAGTACCCGGCGGTTACGGTCGTCTCGGTGCTTCACGATCTTCAGCAGGCCGCCAATTATTGTCATCATATGATCGCCATGAAGAGCGGGGCCATCCATACTGCAGGAGCGCCCAAACAGATTCTGAATCCCCAGTTACTCAAGGACGTCTACAACATTGAAGCCAAAGTAACCTTCGAAGATGATTATCCCGTTATTATCCCTATCAAAACTTTAGAAGCGAGTAGGAGGAATTAAAATGGTTATTGTAACGAATACATCCCAAATTACAAAAGGCAACGCCCATAAGTTGATCGAACGGTTCGATAAAGTAGGAAAGGTCGAGTACATGGAAGGCTTTTTAGGCTTGGAAGTGCTGTTAACGGAAAACGCCTCGGAATACGATGAAGTTACGGTAAGCACCAAGTGGAACAAGAAAGAAGATTTTCAGGCATGGACACGCAGCGAGGCGTTCCGCGAGTCGCACGCTCATCGACAAATCCCGGATTATATTATTTCCAACAAAATTTCGTTCTATGATGTAAAAATTGTAAGGCATCCGATAGCAGCCGGCTAAAGTGCAAGCCGGATCCTGTCTCTTACAGGGCCCGGCTTGTTAGCTTTCATTCTGTTCCCCTCTGGCAAGCGAAAGCTGAACGGGAGCGAACAGGCGTTACTGTAAGCCGGTTCTTCCCGGATTTTTACCGGCTATGTAGCAGGGAAACAACAAAAAGCACCCGAGAGGGTGCTTTTGCCGGTTATGTTGCCAAAAGGACGGCACAAAACCAAGTGTGCGATATTCGCGTCGCGCTGCGTTAAAACAGCGGGTCTGTTGCGGCGTGCTGCGATAAGCCAGGAACCTTATCTGGCGCGGGTTTTCAAAATCGATGTGTTATGACGTGCCTTCAAGTAATATTGAACATTATCGGCACATGATTGGTACATTAGCGGTACACGGAAAAGTGCACTTTCTGTGCACCGCGGCGGTATCCGTCAATCCGATTGTAGGGTATAATTGAAGATAAAGAGCTGCTGAAATCAGGCAATTCATGAGAACACAGAAAGCAGCCCCTATCCTTTCGATAAAGGAGAGATTCTCTCATGTCAATTGTACGCAAATTACACCCTCACATAGCAAAAGATTTAAGGGATTTTTTATCTGAAAACAATATTACCACCAAGAAGCTTGTCATTGATCTTGAAGCAGAAACTATAGAGGACTTTGATGATTATTCAGTCGATGATATTCTAAGTGTTGCCGGGATTTTGAAACCTGGGGAAGCAAAAGAATTGTTGAATCATATTCAAGAGTCCCGGGAGAACTGAGGAAAGTGACTTACAGTAACTCGGGATATTTATTCGATTCCAACATTGTAGTCGCTATTCTGGATAACGATCATTCTGCCGTTGATTTGGTACGCCAAGCACAAAAGGAAAAAAGGCGGATATTCTTTTCTACCATTGCGGAATGTGAAGTTTTGAGCGGAATCAAACATAATCAGTATTTAGTAGCGGAGAGAATGTCTTCCCTAAAGCATATGCTCCATGTTGATTCAGATGTTGCAAGAAAAGCGGCATCTATACAAAGCGAGCAAAGAAACAAAGGGCGAAAAATAAAGACTCCTGATGCGCTCATCATCGCAACTGCCTTTACAGCAAATTTGATATTGGTTTCCAGGGATTCGGACATGAACTTTATTACGAACGAGTATGGACTGATTCTTTTGAAAGTATAGGACAGTATATTTGAATGTACAACCACTGTCTCTTGATGTACATCAAGTCCGGAAAACCTTTCCAAAATCGCCTCCATACAATTATGAAAAACAAAAAAAGCCTTATAGCTTAAGGCTTTCGATAAGCGGGTGATGGGAATCGAACCCACGCTACCAGCTTGGAAGGCTGGAGTTCTACCATTGAACTACACCCGCATATAAAAAATGGTCGGGACGACACGATTTGAACATGCGACCCCCTGGTCCCAAACCAGGTGCTCTACCAAGCTGAGCTACGTCCCGACGGTATATGAAGTGAACGGCTAAGTACACTGCATAAGCTTAATATGAAATTAATGGCGTGCCCTGAGAGATGCGGCCTTCGGCCGACTGCGACGTTGTCCTAACGAAGCGGATGCTCCGACGAACTCAATCGTTCGAATCTGGCTCAGTTCACTTGGTCTTGCTTTGATGTTTAAAATGGCGTGCCCTGAGAGATTCGAACTCCCGACCTTTTGATTCGTAGTCAAACGCTCTATCCAGCTGAGCTAAGGGCACTTATTAAGTTGGAGCGGAAGACGGGAATCGAACCCGCGACCCTCGCCTTGGCAAGGCGATGCTCTACCGCTGAGCCACTTCCGCAAACGATGCGCGTAGAGGGACTTGAACCCCCACGGTCTCCCGCTAGATCCTAAGTCTAGTGCGTCTGCCAATTCCGCCATACGCGCGAAGAAAACAATGAGACATGTAGGATTCGAACCTACGACACCCTGATTAAAAGTCAGGTGCTCTACCGGCTGAGCTAATGTCTCATAATAGAAAAGCTGGGGATCTAGGATTCGAACCTAGGCATGACGGAGTCAAAGTCCGTTGCCTTACCGCTTGGCTAATCCCCATTATGAAGTCAACTGGTGCCGCCGAGAGGACTTGAACCCCCAACCTACTGATTACAAGTCAGTTGCTCTACCAATTGAGCTACAGCGGCATGGTGGACGCTGACGGGATCGAACCGCCGACCCTCTGCTTGTAAGGCAGATGCTCTCCCAGCTGAGCTAAGCGTCCAGCTATTCAAAATATGTAGGTAAGCAATGGTTGTTATCCCTTGGTGTCACTTAATGACCCGTAGGGGATTCGAACCCCTGTTACCTCCGTGAAAGGGAGGTGTCTTAACCCCTTGACCAACGGGCCACACTCTGGAGCTTCCAACCGGGATCGAACCGGTGACCTCATCCTTACCATGGATGCACTCTACCTACTGAGCTATGGAAGCATATGGCTCCCCGAACAGGACTCGAACCTGTGACAACTCGATTAACAGTCGAGTGCTCTACCAACTGAGCTATCAGGGAATATACCGCTTGGCGACGTCCTACTCTCCCAAGACCCTGCGGTCTAAGTACCATTGGCGCTGGAGGGCTTAACGGTCGTGTTCGAGATGGGAACGCGTGGTTCCCCTCCGCCATCATCACCAAACGTGGTTTAAGATTGATGTTCCCGCCAAGGAACATCCGTTCTTCTGTTCAAGACGGCTTGCGCCTTGAAAACTGGATCCGAAACCGGCAAGCATTGTTCGTTCTTCTTTTCTTAGAGGCCCCGTAAAAGGAATCGGACTGCGCTACAGCGCCTTTCCTCCCTTTCTTGGGTAGTTAGTTAAGCCCTCGACCGATTAGTATTCGTCAGCTCCACACGTTGCCGCGCTTCCACCCCGAACCTATCTACCTCGTCGTCTTCAAGGGGTCTTACGTACTGGGAAATCTCATCTTGAGGGGGGCTTCACGCTTAGATGCTTTCAGCGCTTATCCCTTCCGTACGTAGCTATCCAGCCGTGCTCCTGGCGGAACAACTGGTACACCAGCGGTACGTCCATCCCGGTCCTCTCGTACTAAGGACAGCTCCTCTCAAACTTCCTACGCCCGCGACAGATAGGGACCGAACTGTCTCACGA
>NZ_SMRT01000026.1 GCF_004354045.1 Paenibacillus piri
CCCTCTCAGGTCGGCTACGCATCGTCGCCTTGGTGAGCCGTTACCCCACCAACTAGCTAATGCGCCGCAGGCCCATCTGTAAGCCACAGATTGCTCCGTGTTTCATGAACGGAACATGCGTTCCATCCAGCTATCCGCTCTTAGCTATCGTTTCCGATAGTTATCCCGGTCTTACAGGCAGGTTGCCTACGTGTTACTCACCCGTCCGCCGCTAACTGTTCCCGAAGGAACAGTCCGCTCGACTTGCATGTATTAGGCACGCCGCCAGCGTTCGTCCTGAGCCAGGATCAAACTCTCCACGATACCCCAAAAAGTGAAGCGAACCTCCGTAGAGAATTCCGATTACTTTTCGGGGGCCCCACATTACTGAGGGGATGTAAAAAAGCTTGTCTTAAGCTCAAAAGTAATGCTAGCGAGAATTTGCATTCTCATTTTTAACACTCACTCGTTGTTCAGTTTTCAAAGGGCAATTATTGCGTCCAAGCCGCATTATTGCTGGTTTTTCACGCCATCTTAATCGCCTCACCTTGTTTAGCGGCGACTTTTATAATATACCACGTTTACCTATCGAATTGCAAGAAATATTTTTAGACGACTGCAATTCCGATGTACGGCCAAACCGGCCGTGCCGCAAAAGCGACAAAAAATAATATACCAAAACGGCACGCAAAAAGCAATAGAACGTTTTTCCTTTAACAATATTAAGCAATCGGTCAAAGGGTATTTCCGTCCCTCCGCAGGATAACCTGCTGCGCAATCCCTGTTGTCAAGGTTATCGTGGAAAGCAAAGCGCTTATACTTTCAACGATCAAAAAAGCGCATCCTTCAAAAGAAAGATACGCTTTATCATATCTACTATGTCTAAATTTTATTCGCCTTGGCGCTCCCGCATTAGCGGAAATAACAGTACATCGCGAATCGAAGGCGAATCGGTTAACAGCATTACCAGACGGTCTATCCCAATGCCCAGACCCCCGGTAGGCGGCATACCGTATTCCAATGCGCGAATGAAATCCTCATCCATTTCATGCGCTTCATCATTACCCTGCTCGCGCTCAACCAGCTGCGCTTCGAACCGCTCCCGCTGGTCGATCGGGTCGTTCAGCTCGGTGAAAGCATTCGCATGCTCGCGCGCAACGATAAACAGCTCGAACCGGTCCGTAAACCGGGGGTCCGACTCGTTCTTTTTGGCCAAAGGCGAAATAGCCACCGGGTGCCCAAATACAAATGTCGGCTGAATCAACGTTTCTTCAACGAAGGTTTCAAAGAACTGGTTGACGATATGGCCGAATGTCATCATAGGCTCTACCGGCACCTTATGCTCTTTCGCCAATTGATGCGCTTCTTCGTCGGTCATGTGCCGACTGAAATCAACGCCGGTCACTTCCTTGATCGCATCCACCATCGAGACGCGTCTCCATTGCGGCGACAAATCCACCTCATGTCCCTGGTAGTTTACCTTGGTCGTGCCCAGAACTTCCTGAGCGATGTGGGCGATCATTTCTTCGGTCAGCCTCATGATATCCTTATAATCGGCGTAAGCCTCATACAGCTCGATCATTGTAAACTCCGGATTGTGACGGGTCGAAACACCTTCATTCCGGTAGACGCGACCGATTTCATACACTTTTTCCATACCGCCTACAATAAGCCGCTTCAGATGAAGCTCAATTGCGATCCGCATGTATAACTGCATATCCAGTGCGTTATGATGCGTAATGAAAGGACGGGCCGTCGCTCCTCCCGCTATCGAATGCAAAGTAGGCGTTTCCACCTCCAAATAACCGCGGGCGTCGAGATAACGACGCATCGACTGAATAATTTTCGAGCGCTGAATAAAGGCAGCCTGTACTTCCTGATTCATGATCAGGTCGACGTACCGTTGGCGATAACGAAGCTCCACGTCTTTTAAGCCATGGTATTTTTCCGGCAGCGGCAAAAGCGATTTGGACAGCACCTCGACATTGTGAGCCTTTACCGAAAGCTCGCCTGTTTTGGTTTTGAACATAGTGCCTTGAATGCCGATAATATCGCCGATATCCAACAGGTCAAACGCTTGATATTTAGTCGAGCCTACCGCGTCTTCTCTCACATAAATTTGGATTTTTCCCGAAATGTCCTGAATATGAGCGAAGCCCGCCTTACCCATACCTCGCTTCTGCATAATGCGTCCGGCCACATTTACCTCGATGACGTTGGCATCCAGTTCTTCCTTGCTCAGCTGATCGTATGCTTGAAGAAGCTCGCCAGCATGATGGGTAAGTTCGAACTTATGCCCGAACGGATCGATCCCCAAATTGCGAAGCTCGTCCAGCTTGCTGCGCCGGATCCGCAGCAGTTCGTTTAGTTCCTGTTGTTCGACTGTCATGAATTCAACTCCTATTCAATGGCTCTCAGCTCCGCTGAAAACGTATGCTATCTATCATTATAAAAAAGCTTCCAGAGGAAGCTTTTGCCGGTCGTCTTTGGAAAATAAACGGATACCCCATTACTTCTTGATATCAATAATTTCGTACTGAATGACGCCCGCAGGTACGCTAACGTCCACAACAGCGCCCTTTACTTTGCCTAAAATCGCTTTACCTACAGGACTTTCGTTCGAAATTTTATTTTGAAATGGGTCCGATTCCGCGGTACCAACAATGTTATATTCAACGATTTCACCAAACTCAAGATCCTTCAAGGTTACGATTGAGCCTACGCTAACGGTATCTGTATTAACATCTTCATTATTAATGATCCGGGCGTTGCGCAGCAATTTCTCAAGCGTGATCACACGGCCTTCAATAAATGCCTGCTCGTTCTTCGCATCCTCATACTCGGAGTTCTCGCTAATATCGCCATAGCCGATCGCTACTTTAATTCTTTCCGCAACTTCACGGCGTTTAACACTTTTGAGATGTTCCAATTCTTCCTCAAGTTTTTTTAAACCTTCCTGAGTCAGGATGACTTCTTTTTCACTCATTACAACGATCTCCTGTCATGTGAAAGATTTTCATATTTCGAGCGGATTACATCGAGTATGAATTCACTAATAATTAATATATTAACGAACAAAAACCTGATGACTGATCCATCTTTGAAATGACTATTGACTGATTATATTGCAACCCTATACAAATGTCAATCTAAGCCAAATGCTTGCCCCGCCCAAATATCAATGGACCAGAGTCGTCTCTCCTGCCGCAGCGGCAGGCGCGTTCCCTTCCAGTGTGGAGGCGAAATCTTCAAGCACCTGCGCCATCGCGTCGCGTTTGGTCTGCTCCATAATGATATCCTTTACACGGGCCGAGCCGGTCAATCCTTTCAAATACCATGCGAGATGCTTCCGCATCTCCTTAACGGCGACGTGCTCGCCTTTCAACGAAACCAAGCGGTCCATATGCAGCAGAGCGATACGGATTTTCTCCTGCCCCGACGGTTCCGGCGGCAGCTCGCCCTTCGCCAAATATTGAACCGTACGGTACAGCATCCACGGGTTGCCCAACGCCGCGCGGCCGATCATGACGCCATCGACGCCCGTCTGATCGAGCATCCGCTTCGCATCCTCGGGTGTCAGAACATCGCCGTTGCCGATAACGGGAATGGAAACCGCTTCTTTAACCTCTTTAATAATATCCCAATTGGCATGGCCGGTATACATTTGGACACGCGTACGGCCGTGCACGGACACTGCGGACCCTCCGCCATTTTCAACGGCTTTTGCATTTTGCACGGCGTAAATATGGTCCTCGTCCCAGCCGATGCGCATTTTAACGGTAACGGGCTTACTTACCGACTTGACGACCGTCGTGATCATTTGTTCTATTTTCGAAGGGTCCAGCAGCCATCTTGCGCCCGCGTCGCATTTCGTAATTTTCGGCACCGGGCAGCCCATATTAATATCGATAATATCCGCATTCGTGTTCTGATCGACATATTTCGCAGCTTCCACAAGCGTCTCGGTATCGCCGCCAAAAATTTGCAGGCTTAACGGCTTCTCGCGGTCATCGACATACAGCATTTCCATCGTTCGGTGGTTGCCGTGCACAATCGCTTTATCGCTCACCATTTCAGCGCATACAAGCCCTGTGCCGAACTCTTTGGCAATTAGACGAAAGGCGGGGTTGCAGACGCCGGCCATTGGCGCGAGCACCACTTTGTTGGGCGCTTCAACATTACCGATTTTCAACATTGTCATCACTCCTTCCCATGACTATTTGGCAACAGGCAGCAATTCTTCAGGATCGATACCGAGCACTTCGGAAATTTTACGAATTATTTTCGTGTCCGGCTTGCGGGTTCCTCTTTCAATCGCGCCTAGTATCGCAATCGACACATCGAGCTGGTCGGCCAATTCGGTTTGGGTAAAGCCCTTTAATTTGCGGAAAGCGCGGATGCGCTGTGCAATTATATTTTTTTCCATGGTGTGACGCCTTCCTTTCCGTCAATGGTTTCCAGGTGTGCCGCCAATTCGGCAGCTTGCTGAAAGCGGCGTTTTTGCATAACTTCCACTAAAGGAACGAGCACGAACGCTCTTTCCATCATTCTCGGATGTGGCAGTATAAGCTGCGGGTCATCCTGCGCCACGTCGCCATACAGCAGCAAATCCAAGTCTATCGTTCTCGGTCCCCATCTAACTTCCCGGGTGCGGCCGAGGTTTTGTTCGATTTGCTGCATCACAGCCAGCAGCCCTTCAGCGCGAAGCGTTGTCTCCAGCTCCAGCGCCATATTCAGAAACGGTGCTTGATCGGTCAAACCGATCGGGTCGGTTTCGTAAATGGCTGAGCGACCCGAGATTCGGACATGCTCGTGACTCTCCAGCTGCCGGATGGCCTCGGCTAAATAACGCTCCCGGTCTCCTATATTGGAGCCCAGTCCTATATATGCATCAATTCGCGGCGACAAGCCCATGAAGTTTATGCCCGCTTTCTATGGATTTCAACCGTTACGCCATTAAAAACCATCGCCACGGGAGGGTGGGGCTTCAAGACGCGTACGGTAATTTCATTTATACTAGTATAAGTTTGCAGAAGCCGAGATGCAATATGTTCCGCCAAAGCTTCGATCAGTTTAAACACTTGCCCTTCCACGATCTGTTTAATAATCTCGTAAGCTTCGGCATAATTAATCGTATCGTCAATGCTGTCGCTTTGTCCGGGCTTGTCCAATGGCAAATGAAGCTCCACATCGACATGGTATCGCTGCCCCAGCTTGTTTTCCTCGGGGAATACCCCGTGATAGCCATAGAACTGCATGCCGCTCATCACAATTTTATCCATCCTGACAACCCCCTAATCAATTATTTATGAAGGAAAGCGCCGAGCCACAATGGCGTCGGTCATCGCCGCCGTTCGTTTGATAGCCGCCACATCGTGCACGCGCATAATCCGGCAGCCCTGCGTAATGCCCATCGTTACCGTTGCCGCCGTCCCTTCCAGCACGTCGCCGGGCGGGAGGTTCAACGTCTTCTGAATCATACTTTTCCGCGAGGTACCTAACAGCACCGGATAACCGATGTCAACGATTCGGTGCAATTCGTTCATGAGCTGTAAATTTTGCTCGTACGATTTGGCGAAGCCGATCCCCGGGTCCAGAATGATCTGCTCGTCCCGAATGCCCGCTTCGTGAGCGAGGCGGACGCTTTCCAGCAAGTCCTGGATGACGTCGTGGATGAAATGATCATATACGGCCTTTACCCGATTATGCATCAGTATAATCGGACAGCCGTACCTCGCAGCAGTCCGCGCCATGGCGTCGTCCTTCTTCAGTCCCCATATGTCATTCAAAATATGGGCCCCCGCTTCCAGCGCCTGCCGGGCTACCTCCGCTTTATAGGTATCGATGGACAGCGGCACCCGGATTCCCGCTTCGCGCAAAGCCCGAACGACGGGAATGACCCGCTCCAGTTCCCGCTCGAGCGTAACGGTCTCAGAGCCCGGCCGGGTCGATTCGCCTCCGATATCGATCATATCGGCCCCTTCCTCCACCATTCGTCTGGCCCGCTCTACGGCCGCAGGCAGCTCTTGATAACGGCCTCCATCCGAAAACGAATCGGGAGTCACATTCAAAATTCCCATGATTGCCGTTCGATTGCCCACATCCAACGAAAGCTCGCGGCATTGAATAATTCCATTCGATAGCTTGTTCATACGATCACCTTTCATTTACCGATTGAACCGGTGTTCTGCTCATATTGAAGCATCAGCGCGGCGGTCAGCGTTCCTGCACTGCCGCCGCCAACTCTCGTTTCCTGTCCGCTGGAGTCGAACAATGAGGTGACCGGAACGATTTCTTGAATCGAATTCGTCAGACATACTTCATCCGCATCGAGCAAATCATGCCAGGTGTACAAGCCCTCCGTGGGCCTCATGCCGGCCTGGTCGCCCAACTGCATCACGAAGGCGCGGGTAATACCCGGTAATATGCCCGTTTCCAGAGCAGGCGTATGCAGCCGCCCGTCTTTCATAAAAAACAGGCTGCTGACGATGCCCTCCGCCAAAAAGCCTCTCGCATCGACAAATAATCCTTCCGCCGCCGAGGCCGCTGCCCAGGCATATTGCTGCAGCTCGCGCTTGGCTAATAGGTTGTTCATATAATGAAGCGACTTCAGTCTCCCTTCGCCTTCCGGCGTATTCCGTGCGAGCCGAAGCAGCTGCAGCGGCTTCCCGTCCCGATACAGCTTGTCGCTGCGCGCAGGCAGCGGCTTGATGTACACAATGACGGAAGGCTCGGCATAAGCTCCGCCCGGCAAACCGAGCGCATCCGTGCCGGCCGTTACCGTGAATCGGATGTACGCGTCGTCCAGACCATTGACGCTCAGCAGCTCCGTCACGATCCGCTTCCAAGCTTCCGCCGACGGCTCGTAGGCTATACCGAGCTGCCTGCACCCGGACGCCAAACGGTCCATATGCGCTTCAAGCAAAAAGGGGATGCCGCCGTAGGTGCGAAATGTCTCGAACAGACCGATCCCATAAAGAAAACCGTGGTCGTATACGGAGACCACGGCCTTCTCTTCATTTATCACAGTGCCGTTCACATATATGTTCACGCCGGCTTCACAGCCGTTTCATTCAAGAAATTGCGCAAAATTTGCAATCCGTGGTCGGTAATGATCGATTCCGGATGAAATTGTACGCCTTCAATCGGATATTCCTTATGGCGAAGTCCCATAATTTCTCCCTCTGCCGTTTCCGCACTGATTTCCAGGCAATCCGGCAGCGTTTCGCGCTTGACGATCAAGGAGTGGTAACGTGTCGCGGTAAACGGCGATGGCAAGCCTTTGAACAGTGTCCGCCCGTCGTGAGCAATCGGCGATGTTTTTCCGTGCATCAGCCGTTCCGCCCGTACCACTTCGCCTCCGAACGCTTGTCCGATCGACTGGTGGCCGAGACATACGCCGAGTATCGGAATCTGCCCTTTGAACCGCTCAATCAGCGACAGGCTGATCCCCGCTTCGTTCGGAGTGCACGGCCCGGGGGAAATCAGAATATGATCGGGCTTTAATGCTTCAATTCCGTCCAAATCGATTTCATCGTTGCGGCGAACCTCCACCTGCTCGCCCAATTCACCCAAATATTGCACCAAATTATACGTAAACGAATCGTAGTTATCAATCACGAGAATCATGCGCAGTGGCCTCCCTTAAACTAATTTTTCCTCATGAATCTCATTTCAGGACTCGATCTTGCGAAATAACTCATGAAATTGCTCGCTATATTGAATTGCCTTCCACATTGCTTTCGCCTTGTTGATCGATTCGGTATATTCCTTCTCCGGAATGGAGTCGGTAACGATGCCCGCTCCCGCCTGGACATACCCTATACCATCCGCTACTAACAAGGTGCGGATAATAATATTAAATTCCATATTGCCATTATAGTCAATCCAGCCGATCGATCCGGTGTAAGGACCGCGCCTCACCGGCTCCAGCTCTTCAATAATTTCCATCGTACGGATTTTGGGAGCGCCGGTGATCGTCCCTCCTGGGAATGCCGCCGCGATAATATCGAACGCTTGTTTGCCGTTGGCCAGCAGGCCTTCGACCTGCGATACGATATGCATGACATGGGAGTAATACTCAATGACCATAAAGTCTTTAACCCGCACCGTCCCGTATGTCGACACCCGCCCCAAATCGTTGCGCTCCAGATCAAGGAGCATAATGTGCTCGGCGCGCTCTTTCTCGTGCTGGATCAGCTCCTCGGCGAGCCGACGGTCTTCCTCCGCGGTAGCTCCGCGGGGACGCGTGCCGGCAATCGGCCGCGCGCGGACGATGCCGTTCTCCAGCTGAACCAGCAGCTCCGGCGAACCGGAAACGAGCTGAAAATCGGCAAACCGGAGCATGCCCATATAAGGCGAAGGGTTGACAAGGCGGAGCCACTCGTAGATCGCGTCGGACGACTGCTGCAGCCGCTTATGCTGCCGAACCGACAAATTCACCTGAAAAACGTCACCGGCACCGATGTACGTTTGTATCCGTTTGACCGCTTCGATATACGCCTCTTTCGGAAAATCCGCCTGAATGCCTTCAATCGCATCAACGTCAACCTGCAGTAAATCCGCGGACGTACATTGGAGCATCCGTTCCCGGCGCTCGATCATAGGAGCCCTGGCGTTCACCTCCGCTATCCGGTCCCACTGCCGTTTCATCTGCTCCGCCGCAGCCTGAGCCCGCTTGTAGCGATGCTCCAGCTCCATTTCCAGCTCCAGCGGATCGCTCTGGTCACGCAGCTGTTCGCGCCCGCCGGCCGTACAGGCAACCGGCGTATGCACCGCGCAATAAAGCCGGCGCTCCTCGTGATCGATAACCCAGAGCTTGTCCAAGCGGACAAACGCATAATCGGGAACGGATACATCGTCCGCCGCCTTGTCGGGAAGCCGTTCGATCGTACGGACGACGTCGTAGCCCCAGAACCCGACGCAGCCGCCGACAAATTTGGGCAGCCCGTCCACGGTAGGAGCGCGATACGGCTCCATCCACTTCCGTACGAGCTCGAGCGGCGCCCCCTCCATTTCAACGGCATCATCAGGCCCGGCCGCCATGTCTCGAATGACAGCCCGCCGGCCTTTGCCGTGAATTTCCGACAACGGCTCCAAGCCAAGGAACGTATATTTGCCGCCTTTACCGCTTTCAAGCACAAAGGCGCCGGGAACAGCTTCCTTCCAGGCAAGCTCCCACGAAACGAGCCGGTCCGACTCCAACGGATACCACAGAACATAGGGAAGCATCGTATACTGCCGTGACCATTGCCGCCACTGCTCATAAGAAATTAAAGTCACTGCGCTGCCCCCTTCTTTTTCTGCGACGTTCACAATAAGTTTGGACTTAGTATACTTGAAAATGCCCATGAAAAAAAGCCCCTCCGCAATTTGAGGGGCCGGGATTGAGTGCATTAATCTTCGAATTGGTACAAAGGTGTGCTGAGATATCTTTCGCCGTTGCTTGGCACGATGGCAACTACCCGTTTGCCCGCTCCCAGCTCCTTGGCGACTTTCAATGCGGCAAAAATGGCAGCACCGGACGAAATACCTCCAAGAATCCCCTCTTCCTTCGCTACGCGGCGGGAAGTTTCGAACGCATCCTCGTTATCTACTTGAATCACCGCATCGTAAATATTCGTGTTCAAAATATCGGGAACGAAGCCTGCGCCGATACCTTGAATCTTATGAGGGCCCGGCTTGCCTCCGGACAACACAGGCGATGCGCTCGGTTCAACAGCATAAATCTTGATGTCAGGGAAGTTCTCCTTCAACACGCTGCCTGCTCCTGTAATCGTACCGCCAGTACCGATGCCGGAAATGAAAGCATCCAGCTTGCCGTCATGAGAGTTAATCGCTTCAACGATCTCCGGACCGGTTGTTTCACGGTGAATTTTAACGTTTGCCTGGTTTTTAAATTGCTGCGGAATAAAGTAAGAAGGATTCTCGGCCTGAATTTCCTCGGCGCGTTTAATGGCGCCCTTCATGCCTTCGGCTCCCGGCGTCAATACCAATTGCGCACCATAAGCGCGAAGCAGGTTGCGGCGCTCGATACTCATCGTTTCTGGCATAACCAGAATTGCCTTGTAGCCTTTTGCTGCAGCGACCAAAGCCAGACCGATACCGGTGTTGCCGCTGGTAGGTTCCAGAATAGTATCGCCCGGCTTGATTTTGCCCTCTTTTTCGGCTTCTTCAATCATGCTGATCGCGATGCGGTCCTTAACGCTTGCACCCGGATTTTGATACTCCAACTTGACATAGATTTCTGCACTGCCTTCCGGTACAACGCGATTCAACTTCACCAGGGGTGTACCGCCGATCAAATCGGTGACGCTTTGAACTAATTTGGCCATAATGAGTTCCTCCTAATCATGTTATCCATAATATCCGAGTAAGCTGCTGGGTTTTATATACTTATTATCTTATCAACCCCTATGGGGCTTGTCAATATGAATTTACCTTAATAAGTGATACGAACGTCCCATTTTTCACGGATTGCTTTAATAACTTCCTTTAAAGGCGGCGCTTCGCGCAAAGCCATTTCCTTACGGACCGCTTCTATGATCTGGTCCTTGGCGACCTGGGGATCTTCCTTACGGTCTTTAAGCCTAATCACATACAATTGGTTATTCAGCTCAATCGGCTTGCTGACCTCGCCGGGCTTCAGCTGTGAAGCGGCCTTCAGCAACGGCGCGGCAACGAACGGGTCGTCTTCGTCCACCCAACCCAGATCTCCCCCATTGTTGCGTGTCGTATCATCGAGCGAGCGTTCCTTGGCCACCTGCGCGAAATCGATGCCTTTCGCAAGATCGGCAGCGACTTTGTTCGCCTGTTCCTTGTTTCCGACGACGATCTGTTGAAGGCGAAGCTGCCGGGACGTCTTAAATTCCTCGGGATGCGACTTTATGTAGGCATCAACCTGCTCGTTGGAAATTGCGATATGTTGAATCGCCAGCTTTTCCAGCAGCAGCTTGTCGAATACATCTGCTCGTAAAGCGTCTTTCGTCAACCCAAGCTGATCTTTCATGGATTCATAAAACTGATCTTCACTATCGTAGCCCTGCTGCATACGTTTGAGTTCCTTTTGAACTTCGCCTTCATCCACATTGATGCCTAGTGCTTTTCCTTCCATTCGAATAACTTCATGATCCACCATTTGATTCAACAATTCCCGGCCATGCCTTTGCAGCAGCTGCTGCTCCAAATCCATGCTGGTTATAGTTTTCTCTCCGATTGTTGCGACAATACGTGCTGATTGACTCTGGTTCGTTTGGCCCGGCTTCATGTCGATATTGGGTTCGGTAAAGGTATCGGCAAACAATACGAAGGAAAGGATGATAACAGCAAACAGCAAAACCGCATTGACTCCCCACAATACTTTAACGTTTCGCATTCCTGATCCCCTCGTATGGTCACTCTCGCGCTTCCCATATTGATTTCCTAATATCCGGATTACAATTGCTGCAATATAGCAGTCAGATCCTCTTTATCGAACAGGAACGTTTCATTGCAAAAATGGCACACCACTTCCGCCTTCCCGTCTTCTTCCATCAGTTGCTCGATTTCCACGCGTCCCAGAGAGATTAGCGTCTGTTCCACCCGCTCCCTGGAGCATTTGCACTTGAATACCACATCCGACTCTCCCAGTACCTGGACGTCAGGCACCAACCTATGTAAAATAGTTTCCAGCTCAAGCCCTTGCTCCAGCATCGCTGTAATCGGCCCGACCCGCGACAGCTGAAGCTCGATTAACGAAATTTCATCGTCCGTTAGGCCAGGCAGCAGCTGGATAATAAAGCCTCCCGCTGCCGTTACGGAATAATCGACACCGACCAGCACGCCCAAGGCAACGGCGGAAGGAGTTTGCTCGGATTTGGCAAAATAATACGTAAAATCTTCGGCCAACTCACCGGAAATAATCGGAATGCTGCCGCGGTACGGCTCCTTTAGCCCCAAATCCTTAATAATATTCAAAAAGCCTTCCGTACCGACGGCGCCCGCGACATCCAGTTTGCCTGCCTCGTTCAACGGCAAATCGACCTGCGGGTTGTCGACATATCCCCGCACCTCTCCGCTGGCGTTGGCATCTACGACGATCTGGCCGATCGGACCGCCTCCCTTTACAAGGAGTGTAAGCTTTTCTTCTCCCTTCAGCATGGCGCCCATCATTAGGCCTGCCGCAACGGTTCTCCCCAGCGCGGCGGTCGCTGTAGGCGTCGTTCCATGACGCCTGCTGAGTTCATCCACAATACCGGTAGCCCGGACGGCAAAAGCTCTTACCTTGCCTTCCATGGCGGTCGCTCTAATTAAATAATCACGCATCGGTGTACCCTTTCATCTTCAGCTGTTATTGGACAAGTCGTGCCCGCCCTATTGATTTCGTTCGTAAATGATTTGCAGCCCTTGCAAGGTCAGCAGTTGGTTCACACATTGAATCGTCCGCGATTCGTTCGCGATCAGCTCCGCCAAACCGCCGGTCGCAACGACCTTCGGCTTAACGCCGAACTCATCGCAGATACGGTTGACAATGCCGTCCACCTGTCCCGCATAGCCGTAAATTATCCCCGCTTGCATGGAGGATACGGGATTGCGGCCGATCACGCTTTTCGGCTTCGTCAGCTCGATGCGCGGCAGCTTGGCCGCACGCTGATATAACGCCTCTGTAGATATGGCGATGCCGGGAGCAATCGCCCCTCCGAGATATTGTCCCGCTTCATCTATGTAGTCAAAGGTAGTTGCCGTGCCGAAATCGACAATAATGCAAGGCGAACCGTACTGCTCGATAGCCGCCACGGCATTGACGATCCTGTCCGCACCGACTTCGCGCGGGTTCTCATACCGGATGTTCAAGCCCGTTTTCATCCCTGGACCTACGACCAAAGGCGCCTTCTTCAAATATTTTAAACATAATTGCTCCAATACAAACATTAAAGGAGGCACTACCGAGGAAATAATGACGCCTTCGACCTGATCCATCGACAGGCCGGCATGCCGAAACAAGTTGTAAATGGTCATCCCGTATTCATCGGCCGTAGCCGAGCGATTCGTGCTTAACCGCCAATGATGCAGCAGCTGCTTGTCGTTGTAGATGCCTAATACGATATTGGTATTGCCCACATCTACGACTAGAATCACGGCTGTCCCCCCTTTTGTTCGTTCAGATCGAGACTGATATCAAGTGCCTGAACGGAATAGGTAAGCCGGCCGACGGAAATGACATCGACGCCGGTTTGCGCGATTTCATGTATCGTCTCCAAAGTAACGGAGCCGGACGCTTCTACCACAATATGCGGCGCTTGCGATTTCATGCGCTCGACCGCCTCGCGCATCTGCGCAGGCGTCATATTGTCCAGCATGATGATATCGGGCTGTGCCGACAGCGCCAACTCCAGCTGCTCCATCGTTTCGACTTCGACCTCGATCTTCATTGAATGCGGTATTTGCGCGCGCGCCGCCTGAATCGCCTGCACAATGCCGCCCGAGCCCTTGATATGGTTGTCCTTGATCATGACGGCGTCATACAGGCCGAACCTGTGATTATGCCCGCCTCCGACGCGGACCGCGTACTTCTCCAGCAGCCGGTGTCCCGGCGTCGTTTTGCGCGTATCGACCAGACGGACCGGCAGGCCTTGCAGCGCATCGACGTACTGCCTGGTCCGGGTGGCGATTCCGGACATCCGCTGCATCAGATTCAAGGCCAGCCGCTCCCCGAGCAGAATGCTGCGCGTGCCGCCCGACACCTCCGCAAGGATTGTACCCTTGCTGACTGCCTGTCCTTCCCGCACCTTGGCGACAAATTTCAGCTGCGGATCGACTAGCGCGAAAACCGCCTCGGCGATAGAAATACCCGCGATGATTCCTTGATCCTTCACATGAATAATTCCGACGGAGCGGTTATCCTTCGGAATAGTCGTCATGGTCGTGATATCCCCCATGCCGATATCTTCCTCCAGCCACGTTCGAAGGCTCTTATTTACTATATCCATCTGCAGCTCATACATCAAAATGTCCCTCCGTAATGCCCAGCTCCCGGCTGAAAACGGTATGTTTCTTCCATATATCGCGGCTTTCCGGGAAGTCCTCCCGATAGTGTCCCCCGCGGCTTTCTTCCCTAATCAACGCGGCCTGTGTCGTCAGCAGCGCGCAGGTGAGCAGGTTCGCAAACTCGTAATCCTCCCGCTTCGTCAATGACGCTTCGAAGATCGGCAGCTGCCGGCTCAGCTCGTCATAGCCTTTCTGCAAGCCTTTCGCCGTGCGTTTCAGTCCGACGTAGCGCAGCATTATTTTTTGCAGCTTCAGCTTCTTCTCGACAATCGGCTGCCTGGCAGGCTCGGTTTTATGCCGGTGCTCCACTTTAAAATGAAGCCGCTCCATCGGCGGCAGCTGTTGAATGCGCTCGATGATGCGTCGGCCGAATACGATCGCCTCCGACAAGGAATTGCTGGCCAGACGGTTCGCCCCATGCACGCCTGTCGACGATACTTCCCCGCACGCAAACAACCGGCGTACTTCCGTCTCCCCGTACAGATCCGTCTTCACCCCGCCCATCATGTAATGGGCGGCAGGGGCGACCGGAATCCAGTCGGAGGACAGGTCGAGCCCGTAGCTCAAACAAAATTCATAGATCGTAGGAAACCGGTGCTTCACCGTTTCTTCCGATTCATGCGTAAAGTCAAGATAGACGAACGTAGACTTCGTCTGCTCCATTTCGTCGACGATCGCCCGGGCCACAATATCGCGCGGCGCCAGCTCGAGCTGATGGTGATACCTCTCCATGAACCGCTCGCCCTTGATATTGCGCAAAATCGCGCCTTCCCCGCGCACCGCCTCGGATACAAGAAATCGCGGCGCACCCGGATAACATAGCGCGGTCGGATGGAATTGGACGAATTCCACGTCCTGAATCAGGGCGCCCGCCCGGTAAGCGATCGCAATGCCGTCCGCTGTCGCGATGTCCGGATTTGTCGTGTAGCGGTACAACTGGCCTGCGCCGCCCGTGCACAATATGGTGGCGTTTGCTTTCACAATCACCTTCTGCCCGTCCGGCTTTTGGATTAGCGCACCCGCGCATTCCCCGTCCTCCGTAATCAGATCAATAACAAAATGATCATCCCAAACTTCAATGTTCGGGTTTTGCTTCGTTTTCTCCGACAAAGCCCGAACAATCTCCGCTCCGGTCGCATCCCCATGCGCATGCAAAATTCGCCGCTGGCTGTGAGCCCCTTCCTTGGTCAATGCAAATACGCCGTTCTCCAAATCGAATTGGGTTCCCATCCGGATCAAATCGTTGACGCCGGCCGGACCTTCGTGCACCAATACGTCGACGGCCGCCGGCAGACATAATCCCGCTCCGGCTATAAGCGTATCCTGCCGATGGTAATCGGGCGAGTCCTCGTCCGAAATGACCGCGGCAATGCCGCCTTGGGCGTACCGGGTGTTGCTGTCCAGCAGCGACTTCTTCGTCACCATCAGCACTTTATACTGCTCGCTGGCTTTTAATGCCGTAAAAAGACCGGCGATTCCAGCGCCGATCACCATAACCTCCGTATGTACCTGCGGTAATTCATTAAGATCAACATCAACTAAATAACGCGGAATCACGGCTATTCACCTCCTCTTACAAGAGAGTAGCGCATGCTACTTCACTTGTAGCATGCGCTCCAGGGATGCTCTGGCTTGATCAGCAACTTGCTGCGGCACATAGATTTGCGGCTGCATCGTTTCGAGACAACGTACAACCTTTTTCAAGTTGTTGACTTTCATATTCGGGCAAACCAAATATTTAGTTGCGAAATGGAACGTTTTATCCGGACTGTCCATCCGCAGCTGGAATCCGGTTCCGTCCTCCGTACCCACGATAAACTCCTGATGTTCGGATTCTTTGCAATATTTGATAATCGCCGTCGTGCTGCCTACGAAATCGCCAAGCTTGACGACTTCGGGACGGCATTCCGGATGGACGACGAATTGAGCGTTTGGATACTGGGCTTTCATCTCTTCAACATCTTTGACGGTCAGCATGTCGTGAGTGTTGCAGTAGCCTTCCCAAATAATCACTTTTTTGTCCGTGAATTTGGATACGTAATCGCCGAGGTTTTTATCCGGCACCCAAATGATTTCATCGGAATCGACCGATTCGATGACTTTAATCGCGTTGGCGGACGTACAGCAAATATCCGTCTCCGATTTCACATCGGCCGATGTATTAATATAAGCAACCACCTTCGCATTCGGATGCTGTTTTTTTAAAGCGCGCAGCCCTTCCACATTTACCATGTCGGCCATCGGACAGCCGGCGCGTTCGTCCGGTATGAGCACCGTCTTGTTCGGAGCCAAAATTTTAGCGCTTTCACCCATAAAATGCACGCCGCAAAACACGATTACGTCCGCATCGGTGGATGCCGCTTTTTGCGCCAACAAAAAGGAATCGCCGCGAAAATCAGCAACCTCCTGTATTTCGTCACGCTGGTAATAATGAGCAAGAATAATGGCATTGCGTTCTTTCTTCAATTGAGCGATTCGTTCCTTCAGCTCGCGCTTCTGTTCCTCTTTGCGCTCTAAGGCTAAAGCTTCCATCCCCACACCGTCCTTTCGTCCTGTACCCCTTTATAGTTCGTGAAAATGTTCACATAATGTTTAAAGATTTACACCTAATTTACACAACATCGGAGGTGGTGTCAATGCTTAAATACCTACAAATTAGCCGAAAAATGCTTTGCCTGCGCCTTCTGAATCGTCGTACTTCCTGCTCCATTCCGGTTTCTTCTAATATCGCTTGTTAACCGAATCTTTACATTACTCGAGCGTCTCTCCATGATCCGATGAATCACATCTGCCGCGCAACATTTTTTAATCAGACAGTGAAGCAGCTTCTCCCAAGCTTATTCCGATTGCTTTAGGGAGGGCTTCCGCTGAAAACTAATAAACCGGAGGGCTCTAGGCGCCTCCGGCTCTGTTATAACAATTGAATTAAGATTCTTTCTTCTCGTCGTCGCTGGCATCGATCGGCTTGACGAAATCGAGCTTGTTGGTTTCCGCTGTCGCTTGCTGGCCCTGGATGTTCACTTTCACATCCTTGCTGCTGTCATCATCCAGCTTGCCGGTCTCGATCAGCTGCTTGATTTGGTCTTTCTCCAACGTCTCTTTTACAATCAGCGTTTCGGCAATGAGGCGAACCTCATCCGCATATTTCTCCAACGTTTCCGTCGCTTTCGCATAACAGGAACGGATGATGGTTTGCATTTCCTGGTCGATTTCATACGCAATCGCATCGCTATAGTTCTGCTCATGCCCCAAATCGCGGCCAAGGAATACTTGGCCCTGCACATTACCGAACTGCATCGGCCCGAGCTTGTCGCTCATTCCGTATTCCATAATCATCTTACGGACGATGCCCGTCGCACGCTGGAAGTCGCTGTAAGCGCCCGTCCCAACCTCGCCGATGAACATTTCCTCGGACACACGGCCCGCAAGCAGACCGGTTACCTTATCCAGCAGCTCGGTCTTGGTGTTCATCATCCGGTCTTCGCCTTCTTTCGGCAGCATCATCACATAACCGCCGGCGCGTCCTCTCGGAATAATCGTCACCTTATGCACCATTTCGGCATTCGGAACATAATAGCCGACAATCGTATGCCCCGCCTCATGGAAAGCGACCATCCGCTTCTCGCGATCGCTGATCACCCGGCTCTTCTTCTGCGTACCCACAATGACACGGTCAAACGCTTCGTCCAACTCTTCCATCGAAATATCTTTACGGTTGCGTCTCGCGGCAATGAGCGCCGCCTCGTTCAACAGGTTTTCCAGATCGGCGCCGGTAAAGCCTGTTGTATAACGTGCCAATGCTTCCAGCTTCACGTCTTTATTAAGCGGCTTGTTGCGGGAATGCACCTTCAATACCGCTTCGCGGCCTTTCACATCCGGACGGTCGACCGTAATTTGCCGGTCGAAACGGCCTGGACGCAATAAGGCAGGGTCCAAAATATCCGGACGGTTCGTCGCGGCTACGATGATGATCCCTTCGTTGGCACCAAAACCGTCCATCTCCACGAGAAGCTGGTTCAGCGTCTGCTCACGCTCGTCATGGCCGCCGCCCAAGCCGGCGCCGCGCTGACGTCCTACGGCGTCAATCTCGTCTATAAAGATGATACATGGCGCATTTTTCTTCGCATTCTCAAACAAGTCGCGCACACGGGATGCACCGACACCGACGAACATTTCCACGAAGTCGGAACCGCTTATGCTGAAGAACGGTACTCCCGCTTCTCCGGCGACCGCACGGGCAAGCAATGTTTTACCGGTTCCCGGAGGCCCGTTCAAAAGCACCCCTTTAGGGATTCTCGCGCCTACGGCGGCAAACTTCCGAGGATCCTTCAAAAACTCGACGACTTCAACAAGCTCCTGCTTCTCTTCATCGGCCCCCGCCACATCTTCAAAGGTTACGCGCTTCTTCTCTTCATTATACAATCTCGCGCGGCTCTTGCCGAAATTCATTACTTTTCCGCCGCCACCCTGCGCCTGATTTAACAGGAAGAAGAACAGGATGAAAATAATAACAAACGGAATAATGGAGGTAAGGAAGCTGATCCAGACATTATCCCCTTCCATCTTTTCAACGGTAAAGGTCGGAACTTCGCCTTTTTCGATCAATTGGATAGTTTCTTGGTCGAACGGCGCGCGGGTCTCAAAATTTTTCTTGTCCGGCGTCGGCGGATTTTTGTATTTACCGCGAACCAAGTATGTATATCCGTCAAACTTCACATTGACCGATTCCACATTTTTTTCTATTAAGGCCTGTCGGAGCTTATCGTAGGTAATCGCGTCTTTCTGATCATTTTGCGTGCTGATAAAGTGAACGATACCGACAGTGACCAAAAAAATAAGCAAATAAAATCCTGTATTGCGAATAATTCGATTCATCCCCTACCTCCTCTCAAAAACGGCAACTTTGTATATTGTACCACAGCACGTCTTGGCATCACAAGAAATGCTAATGGGAGTACACATCTGGTTTTAAAATGCCCACATACGGCAAATTCCGGTACTTTTCTCCGTAATCCAAACCGTAGCCGACGACGAATGCATCCGGGATGACGAACCCTTTATAGTCTGCATCCAAATCGACACTTCTACGCGCGGGTTTATCAAATAATGCGGCAACGGTAATGGACAGCGCGTTCCGCCGTTCCAAAACATCGATTAAATAGCTCAATGTAAGTCCGCTGTCGATAATATCTTCAACAATTAGAACATGCCGGCCTTCCACGGATACATCCAAATCCTTAATAATTTTTACGACGCCTGACGATTTGGTCGACTGCCCGTAGCTCGAAACCGCCATAAAATCAATTTCCAGAGGTACAGTAATTTGTTTAACCAAATCCGCCATAAAAATAAACGCTCCCTTCAGCACACAAATAACCAACGGGTTGCGTCCTTCGAAATCCTGGCTTAGTAGCTGGCCCATCTCCTTTACTTTGTCCTGAATATCTTGCTCGCTGTAAAGTATTTCTTGAATGTCGTTTTGCAAGAGAGAACCTCCTACTGGGATGAAATTGTATAATTATTTATACGATTCTTGACATGCAAAAGGATCGTAATCCCGCATGTAAAGCTTCATATACAAGATTAATCGGGTTTCGTCGGTCACCGGCGCCAGGGACGATCTTCTGACCCCCGGCAGCCACACGATGCGGCCTTGACCGTCCGTTATGACGGGCATGCTGCCACGCAAGCTGGGCGGAATTTTGGCGTCAATAAACATATCCTTTACTTTTTTCGAGCCGTTTAATCCGAACACGCTCATCCGGTCGCCGTCCCTGCGGCTGCGAACCTGCAAAGGGAGTTGAAGCTGGCCGGCATCGAACCATGCGGCAAAAGCGCGATCGCGATCCCCCGCCGACAGATCGAATGCGTCCCGGTCAAACAGTGCGCATTCGAGCCGGGCGCCTGTTTCATTTATGCGCAAACTGCCCGCTTGCGGCTCGAGCGTATATAAAAACGGGATAGGCGGTACCACATAATTATGAAGACGAACCGAATCATATTCCGTAGTTAAAATGACGTTTGCACCAATATTCAAGGTCAGGTTGGAGACGCCGTCCTTCACAATCGCTTCCCTAACCTGCTCCAGCTTCAGGAAATCGATGGAATCGGCCTCAAGAGCAAGATAATTTAATATTAGTTTAATCAATCGCCTTTGTAAAGCAACATGTAACCCGGAAAACCATTTTCTTGACCACCTGGCGCAATCGCTTTCTTTGACTACATGCCGCTCGAATAACGGTTTGATCTGCGATTCCATATAATCGTGCTCGGCCGCCATCATTTCGGACAAGCGATTGAGCGCCTGCGGCAGCTGTTCATTGTACCGGTCTTGAAGCGCCGGCATCAGCTCAAGCCTGATTTCGTTGCGGACATACTTGCTGCTGTCCAGATTGCTGCTGTCTACGCAATAGTTCAAATGCCGGTCGCGGCAGTAGGCAACGATTTCTGATTTATATATACGAAGCAAAGGGCGCACAAGTTCCATTTCATTTTCAAATCGGCGCCTGGGAATCCCTGCCAGCCCGGCCGGCCCTGTCCCGCGAAGGAAGCGCATCAACAGCGTTTCCGCCTGATCGTCGGCATGATGCGCCAGAGCGATCCGCTTGGCCCCGAACTTCGCAGCGGTATCATGCAAAAACCGGTAACGCAGTTCCCTCGCCGCGCTTTGCGCGTTCTTGCCGGTCTCCCGGATGTACTGCGGCACGTCTATCCGCGTCACCTCGCACGGCAGACCGAGCTCGGCAGCCCATGCCGCCACGAATGCGGCTTCCCGCTCCGATTCCTCGCCGCGAAACCGGTGATCCATATGTGCCACGATCAGCCGCCAGTTCCATGACTTGGACAATGTAAAAAGGACATGCAGCAAAGCGACGGAATCCGGCCCCCCCGATACCGCCACCACGATACTGTCCCCTTGCTCGAAAAGGCGCTCTGTTCTGATTTCCTTCTCTACACCGGATACGAAATCCATACTTCCATTCCTTTCGACAACCGTCTCCCGTCAAGCTCCTGCCCGATTGCAAACAACAGGGGCTGATCCGTATGCCACCCGATGCGGCCTGTTTCAAGACGGCCAATAAACCAAATATAACGTCACTCCGAACATAAGCAGGGAGAGGGCGAAGCACAATTTCAACCAGCCGGCCAGCCCTTTCTTCGACGATGCAAGCGCCGGCTTCTTATAGCCTTGCCTACGCCATTCGGCCAATGCCTGCCGGGATGTCGCATACTGCCCGAGCAGCGCTTTGCGCAGCAGCGGCGCGACGGGGCGAAGCGCCGTGTTCGATTGCAGCATGCCGAGAAGCAGCTCGACGCTGCGGTTTTGCGGCAGCAGCTTGTCGAGCCCTTTCAGCCGCTGCTCGGATTCCATGCTGCTGATGATCAAAACGGCGAAAGCGAACAAGTCGTAAGCCTCGTCCGCCGTGCGCGAGCCCGCGCCCCAGTAGCCGCGGTCGTATACCTCCGTAAACTGCTTAACGGAGCGTCCTTTCGCCGTGACCCCGCCGAAGTCGATCAATTCCACGTCGCCGTAGCCGGAAACCAGCATATTTTGCACCTTAATATCGCCGAAAATATAGGACTGCGCATGCAGCTCGACCAGCTTGCGCAGCATGTTGAGCCCGATCAGATGCACCCAATCGCGCCCGTTTCGCCAAATGAAGTCGGTCATCGACTGGCCTTTAATGTAGCGCATAATATAATACGGATAATCGACGCCGCCGAGACGGAAGTCGTCGACATCCAGCAAATAGTTGCGAAACGAGGTGTCCGACCTGGACAGCACTTTCAGGGCGTTGATCTCCGATTGATGATCTGCGGCGTCGAAGCCGATTTTCATCGCATAGCTGAGCTGCCCCCGCTTCACGAGATACACCTTGCCGTTCGCCCCGGCGCCCAGCAATCGTTCGACGCGGTACTGCGATTTATTCCACTTTCCGATAATGACAGAACCCGGCTGCAGCTCCTGCTCAAACGACGTAGTCACTCAGCATCCCATCCTTGCCCTTCCGCGTGCGTCCCGGCGCATGCCCCTGATTATCCGCTTCATTCTCTTCATTCCTTATATCGTCAGAAATGCCGCCGGTCATAAATTCGATGACTTTTATCAGCGCAGGACCCGTAGGGGTCGTACCCTTCATGTTTAATTTATAAAACAAACGGTTTAGATTTGCAAGATTTGTTGTCCAATCCAAATCCATCTCCACATCCAGCTGCGGCAGCGTCGAACCGGGAAAATGAAACACGGCCGTCTTGCTGACGCCTGCCCGCGCCTGCAGACTAAGCTGCAAATCGTAAATCGCTTCTTTGACGGCCTGCAGTTTAGGCTTCATGCTGGCACTCGTATCAATCAGCAAAGCGATGCGCAGATCGGTGGTTTCGGTCAAATCATCCATGACCTGCACGACCTCGGAACGTTTGTCCGGCGGCAAGCTCTCGATGCGGGAATCTCCCAATATTTGCTGCAGTTCCTTCCCGATCACCTGCTGGATCGATTGCGTAACTGTCTTTCGCGTCATCATTTGAACCGTCTGGGATAGCTGGTCCGTCGTAACAATCCGGCTCATTCCACCGCCCGCGCCGGCGATTTCGTTAATTTCCTCCGCTCCGTGCTCGGCCGAAAATCCGGAATCCAGCAAGCCTATGACATTCACCACGATTCCTTCCGCCTTCGCTTGGGCGGCCGCAATGACCGGGCTAATCCCTACATTGGAGCAACCGTCGGTGATGAGTATAATTTGTTTCATCGTTTGTACCCTCCTGTGCTGAGGCTCACTCAAGCAAACCGGCTTGGAAGCCGCGCCGAATGCGTGCCGCCGGCATTGGCATTCATCAGCCTTGGCCGGGGTGTATGCTCCGACTGATGCGGTTTGTCCGTCTCGTTTGCGCTCGCCTATCGTTCCTACTAGTTTTTCCATTTCATAGGTTTCCTAAACTTGGAAAATGTTTTGCCGCGGCAGGTTTCGAACGTTTTCTCCCGGGCGCTCTTGCTGCATAGGTAAAGGGATTGTCCAAGGAGTCTGCGGAGCTCCTTGAACAATCCCTTTATCCAATTGCTTTACGCTGCGAGGCTGCCGCCTTCTGCCGCCACCCTTATATAAACAGGACCCGATGTTGTATCCTGGCAAGAGTCATCCGGTTTGTGGCTCATGTTGTCAGCTTACGGTCTTGGGCCGCTCGATTCGCTGCATGCCAGGCCAACTGAAGGTTGCCCATTCCGGCTTATATTTTTCAATACGCGCCACCACGACCGTCATGTCGTCATAAATTTCTCCGTGGTGATAGCGTACAACCCGCTCCAGTAATATATCGGCAAATTCCTGCGGCGTTTCGGTCTCAATTTCCGAAAGCGTCCGCTTCATCCACATTTCTTTATTGACCGCATGTCCCGGCGCATCGTAGATGCCGTCGGTCATCATGATCAAAATATCGCCCGGAAGCAGCGGCATACTGACCAAATCGACCTCTATATCGTCGACAATACCGACAGGCAAATTGTTCGCGGTAATCGGAAACACCTCGCTGCCGCGTTTAATGAAGCTCGGGGTCGAGCCGATCTTCAAAAACGTCGTATGCGCGCTGTACAAATCAATGATCGCGACATCGACCGTCGCATACATCTCGTCGGAGGAACGCAGCATGAGCACCGAATTGACCGACTTGATCGCGAGCCTCTCGTCCATACCCGACTGCAGCAGCTGCTGCAGTATCGTCAAAGCGGCGCTGCTCTCGGCCCTCGCCCGTTCCCCGTTGCCCATGCCGTCGCTCAAGGCGACGGCGAACTTGCCGTTGCCGAGCTCGACGGTGCTGAAGCTGTCCCCGGACAGCAGATCGCCTCCTTTGGCGGCTGCGGCAATGCCGGTCTCGATCTCGTATTCCTTGGCCGAACCGAATACGACGGTGCTGTAGCCTTCCTTGCGCTCCAGCAGCTGCTCATTTTTTACGGCAATATGCTCTCCGATAATGTCCGACAGCAGCGGGGCGATAATTTTGCGGCATTCATCATATCCCTTCGTATATTGATGAATAATTTCAATTTCCACATTGCCTTCATCCAGGCTGATGATATCTATGCTATGGATCGATAGCCCCAGCTCCTCCAAGGCACCCCGGATTTGTTCCTCCTGCAGAAACAATTCCTGGCCTTCCCGTTTAATTTCCTTGGCCAAATCCTCCATGACCTGCGACACGCCGGACAGCTGGTCTGCAACTAATTGACGGCTGTCGATAATTTGTTTTTTCCAATGCTGATCGTTTTTGTACAAGCCGTACTGCTGCTTCATCACCTCGAGCACCTGATCGGTTTTGGCGCATATTTTTTTCCACTGCGGCGGGATATCCTTGCGGGTCATCTCCGGATCGAGCTCCACCTCCGTCATCATATCGGTCATAAACTTGTACGTCTGATAAAACTTGTTGTCCCAGCATTGATTCCGCTTCCAGCAGGCAGCGCAGGTGCGCTCCGCCACGGAGTTCATAAAATGCCCGACATCCTCCTCCTTGCGCATCGTTTGCGCATCGACCGTTATTTGTTTGAAGCTTTTGGAAAGCTGACGGAATACCTCCGAAAACTGCTCCACCCTGCTCGCCGTAAGATCCCGCACCCGCTTGGCGTAATCATGCTGCGACTTCAAATTTTCCTGCGTGCCGGGCACATATTTGGCCAGCGATTCGATCATGCTCCGCGGCGTGAGCAGAAACATCAATACGGCCACCGCCGATTCCCATGTGGAATGGATAACTTCCGCCTGGGTGCCGATATAGAAGGAAAGGATGGACGAGCCCAGCAGCATTCCCATGGCAACGGCCAGCCGGTTGCCCTCCTTCAATAAGCCGGCGAGCATCCCGGCAAACGCCAACAGACTCATCTGGTATATGGCGTTGGAGTTGGCAAGGCTTAAAATCAAGCCGGTAATGACGCCAACCGAAGCACCCAGTGGCGCTCCGCCAACCAACGCGAACAGCAGAATCAAATAGCGGGAGAGCACGTGCTCCACTGTAACAGGACCCGTCAGCCAGCCGACCGTCCCTGTCATGACGGAGGCGAGCAAAATAATGAGGCAGATCACTTCCTCATTTTTCAGGCTGTAGTTTTTGCGGGTCAATGTAAATACAGGAATCGCCTGTAAAAAAATATGCGTTAATATCAAGCTGAGCAGCGCCTCGACGCTCGTCAGCATAAACGTATACCAGCTCAGCTCCGTAGTGACAAGACAGGCGAACAGCTGCACGAAAAAGACGGATACAAAGACGATGACAGGAGCATAAGAAATATCGGATCGTTCAAAGCGCTCCACACCTTTCTGAATGAGCGCAAAAACGAGAATTTGCGCAGCCATATAACCGGTATGCATCGGCTCGGCCGAAAACAGGCTCCCTGCGATCAGAAGCAGCCCCGACAGGAGCACCAGCTCCCGCCGCAAAAAATAGATAACGGCAAAAAAAGCGACGGCGAAAGGCGCCAATTGGTCGAGGATCATCGCCCTGCCCAGTAAAAATGACATCAATAATAACAGGATGGACCATTTCTTGATGACGAACGATTGAACGAGCCGATTGTCCAACACGATGCCGGCCGTTTTTTGCTTGGCCTGCTGCGTCCACCGGTTCCATGTAAGCCCTGCATTGGTTAAGCCTAATTTTTTTAGCATATTTTATGAACACCACCCATAAGCTATTAGTGGTTCCTAGTATAGCGGCAGTGCCCCATAAAAGTTTGTCACAATGAGTTGGCGAGCCAAAAGTTTTTTCCGACAAAAAACAGGACGAGCCCGCAGCCCACGCCGCAGTAAGCGGCAGACATTTTTGTAAACGTTTACAATTTAAAATAAAATTTATTTTGAAACGAACGTTCGCCTCACCGGAACGCTATGCATGCTCTATTGCCGTTAGATGCTGTCGATTCAGCCTATTCCCCATAAGGTTACGACAAAAGCACCGAAACCGGCTTCAGCGCGACGACAAGCTTAGGGAAAGAGTTCCAAAAGTCTGCCTGATTTAAAAGAAAAACCGTCAGAAACGCCGATATTCTCTGATTACGATGTGCCTGCTCTCAATCCAAAAAAAACACCCCGCCGGAATCAACGTTCTCGGCAGGGTGCCTTTCGTGACTTGCAATAGCGGCAGAGGGGATCGAACCCCCGACCTTACGGGTATGAACCGTACGCTCTAGCCAGCTGAGCTACGCCGCCACAACAAGCATGAGTATATAATGCCTCATCCGTTTTGTCAAGCTGATCGGACAATGCTCGGTGAAGGCACGTATAACTAAAAAGCCGTACGAACGATTCCCCGTTCATACGGCTGAAATATGCTATGGTTAATCGCGTCTGGCGCCTCGGCCTCCACGTTTCCCCTCGGTGTTCTTCTTCAGGGACGAGATGCGTTCTTCGCTGTCTTTCAGAAAACGCGATACTTTATCTTCGAATGTCAATTTGCCAGCAGGAGGCTTGCCTCCACGACCCCCGCGGTCTCCACCGCGTCCGCCGCCGCCGAATCCGCCACGACCGGTTTCGCTTCTTCCGCCGCCAAAACCGCCGCCAGCTCCAGGTCCGCCAGGTCCGCCACCTTGTCTTTCAAAACGAGCGGGCTTCGCTTCCACCGGCTTATCAACCGCTTGCTTGATTGATAGACCGATTTTGCCGTCCTTATCCACATTAATCACTTTGACGGTAACCATGTCATTCAACTTCAGATGGTCGTTGACATCCTTAACATAGTTATCTGCTATCTCTGAGATATGCACTAGGCCCGTACCGCCCTCAGGTAGCTCCACAAACGCCCCAAAGTGAGTAATGCCCGTAACCTTTCCTTCCAGCTTGCTGCCCACTTCAATTGCCATAAAGTAAAATGTTCCTCCCTTAAATAGTTAACGAAAACCCTGACATGCCGATTATAACGTACAGCTACAATATGGTCAACAAAAGCTTTGATAGCGCTGTCGCGCCCTACTTCTTTTGTTCCTTGGGTACATAAAACAGGATTTCCCCCTGCTTGATATAGTGCAGCTCCTTACGGATTTTTTGCTCCACGTATTCGGGATCGTTCAATCGGACGACTTCGCGCTTCGTATTCTCGTTGATCAGCTTCGCCTCATTCAGCTTCTCTTCCAACGCGGCTACTTTCTCGCCACGATCATTGATTTTACCGATTTGATTCCACAGGGTGACTCCCGCCCAGCTCAAAAAACAGCCTAAAACAATCATCACCAACCGGCGTCTCCGGTATGAGCCTTTGTTGGAAGGCTTCGCACTGCTGCTTGCCTTGGAGGCAGAACTCATAACTGCAAAATCCTCCTACGTCCGGCCGAATAGCCGCCGAATCAACGACGAAATCGTCTGGCCTAATTGTTTTACCCATACAGGGACGTTTATTTTCCGAATCAGCGGCATGGAAAGCCACTTTAACAGTCTCCACACAGGATAAAGCAATTGTAACATAATTTTATAAAGGAAAATAGCTATGGCCCACAAAAATCCTAAAAATAGGATTACCGCCCGATACAACCATACAGCCGGCGTAATGATAAAAATTTCGATCGTCCGCTTCACGATGCGGATCAACGCGCGGACCATACGGATCAAAAATAAAACGAACCCAATGACCATCCGGCTGAACAAGGCGAAATATACGGCCACACCGGCCAAAACAGCAATGAATACATACATCCGCACTTGTCCCAGATTGCTCATGTACAAGAGCTTGAATACGAGCAGCGTTCCGATGAGCCAAAATGCGAGATCCAACAGGTAGTAGGCATACCTCGGTGCCTTCAGCTGGCTTGCAAGCACCCGGTACAAATCAAACATACCGCCTAACGATAGTCCCCCCAACAGCATCATGCCCATCGTTACGAACTGCGTCTGCAGCGTCACTTAAAGATCTTGCCCCACAATCCCTTGGATTTGCCTTGGGAATTGGTATCAACATAGGCCAGCTCGTTCACCAATCCTTCAATCGCCACCAACCCTTGCTCCAGACTCAAGTTTTTGATGTGCAGGTTCTGCCCTTTGATCATGAGAAATCCGCATTCGGTTTCCAGTAGAAACTCTTCACTGTCGAAACTCTCCACGTTCATGACGCCGGACACTTCGAGCAGTTTGCGGTTGAGCATCTTGATTTCTTGTCGCTTCACTTTTCCCGGCTCGATTGCCATGGTACGATCCCTCCCGGCAGCTTGTTGAAGGCTTGGGTAACCCCGAACAAAGCTTGTTTACTTAAAAATATGGAGGGATGTCCAAGATTAGAACCAGCAAAAAAAGAGACTGAACGAATCAGTCTCCCTGGCTTTGCCATAATTCGGTTTTGTGCATTTCTTCTTTCAGCAGGGTGTACATCTTTGCCGCGTCTTCCTTGCGGGGCGACTCGGAAAGCAGTTCCACACGCACCGTCACGCTCTTTTGCCCGAATTGAATTTTCAACTCGTCGCCGATTTTGACGGCGCTGCTCGGTTTCGCATCTCTCCCGTTAATCCAGACGCGTCCTTGATCGGACACGTCTTTGGCGACCGTACGCCGCTTGATTAACCGGGAAACCTTGAGAAACTTATCAAGGCGCATTATTTTACCGCTTCTTTAAGCTTGTTACCTGCTTTGAAAGCCGGAACTTTGGACTCAGGAATGGCAATTTCTTTGCCCGTTTGCGGGTTGCGGCCCGTGCGCCCGGAGCGCTTGCGAATTTCGAATGTGCCAAAGCCGATTAATTGTACTTTGTCGCCAGACGACAGCGCGTCGGTTACTTCGCCCAGAAAGTTGTTAAGAACGGTTTCAACGTCCTTTTTCGTCATACCGCTTTTTTCAGAAATGTTGTTGATCAGGTCTGTTTTGTTCATGGATACTTTTCCTCCTCAAAAATAACACTGTGTTATGTATTCTTTGTTAGTCAGGAAATTCCTGCTAGTTCATGTCGATTCTTAAAACTTTTTTTGCTTCCTGCCACAAAGACTCCATCTCTTGTAGATCAGTTTGGTCAAAATTTTTGCCCTTTAAACGCAATTGGCGCTCAATATAACCGAATCGCTCAAAAAATTTGCGATTCGCTCCAGCCATCGCTTCTTCCGGTTCAATCTTCAAAAAACGGGCCAAATTAACGACGGCAAACAGCAGATCGCCCAACTCCTCCTGCTGCTCCTTAAACGACTGTTCGGCGATCGCTTCCCTCACTTCCGCCAGCTCCGATTCGACAACCTCCAGCACTTCCTCCAGCCGTGTCCAATCGAAGCCGACGGCGGCCGCTTTTTTCTGCAGCTTGTATGCCTTCATTAAGCCGGGCAGCTCGCGCGGCACGCCGCTCAGTACGGACAGCTCCGCAGGATCGACGCCCTTTTGGCGTTTCTCCTCCTGCTTGATCTGCTGCCAGTTTTGCAAGGCGTCCTCCGCATCCTCCGCCTGCATGTCTCCGAAAACATGAGGATGGCGGCGGATCAGCTTCTCATTTAAAGCGCCGATCACATCAAGCACGGTAAACCCGCCTTCTTCGGCCTCGATTTGCGAGTGCAGCATAATTTGCAGCATCAAATCGCCCAGCTCTTCGGCCATATGCTCGGGATCCGCTTCGTCGAACGTTTCCAGCACCTCGTATGCTTCCTCAATCAAGTTTTTGCGCAAGGACTGATGGGTTTGTTCGCGGTCCCAAGGGCAGCCCTCCGGACTGCGCAAAATGGCGACAATTTCGTGAAGTCGGGCGAACGTCCGGTTGCGCAGCCGGTCCTCGTCGGAACGGGGCACCCATACAAGCGATAAATTGCCGTAATCCTGGAGATGGTCGAGCTCGTACAGCGGGATGCGGTGAATCCGCTCCTCGTCCGCTACGCCTAATGCATGTCCGACAACGACCTCCAGATCGTCCGGATACAGCTCCATCAGCGTCAGCTTGACGTCGGAGGCGGTAAACGTGTCGTACACCTGGCCGATGACTGTATGCAGCTGCGGGTTCAAGCTGTGTACGGACAGATCGGTTCCGTTCAGCAGCTGGAAGCCTTCGATCGGATCGAACCCGAGGCGCAGAAACGCCTGGTCCAGGAAGCTTTCCCCGCCCAGCAGCTGCAGCGCCACGCCCTCCTGCGGGCAGCGGTCGCGAAGCAGCTGTACCGTCTTTTCGGCCACCATCGGATGGCCGGGCACCGCGTATACGACGGGCGCGGACGAGGCTTTGGCCGCAGCCAGCAGATCGCCGGCGATCGCTTCATAAACCTCCTCAAACGAGTCGTGGCGCTCGTACAGTGCATCGAACGATTCATATCCGATTCCGTTCGCTTGAAGCATAGCGACCATCGGATGCCGGTCGGTGCGCAGGCACAGCTTGTCCGCCGCCTGAAGCTGCTTCCAGACGCCGAGCGTCAGCTGATCGGGATCGCCGGAGCCTAGACCGACGACGATAATTTGCGGTTGCATGGCATTCGCCTCCTTATAAGGATAACTGAAATGTATTGCCGATACCGCTCGCTCACGCTTCGCCGAGCGGCAGGGGGAGCGCCGCATATTACCGCAGCAGCCTTGTCCTGCGCAGCAGCGCGAGCGGCTTGCCCCGCAGCTGCGGAATGTGCGCCAGCTCGGCGGAGGTTACAACGCCGAGCTTCAGCAGCGCGAGCGCGTAGACGAGCGCGCCTACGGCTACGCCTGCGAGCGCGACCGCGGCCGCCAAGCCCCGCGGGGGCAGGCTCAGCCGGAGCGCGCCCAGCAGCGCGGGCAGGCCGTGCGTCACGGCGAGCAGGGCCGCGGTCATCAAGCCGATGCACAGCAGCGGTTTGATGACCGCGCGGCCGACCGCCGGCGTGACGCCCGTCGCGCGCAGCGCGTGGGCGAGCGCGAGACCGCCCGCGAGCGCATAGGCGGCCACCGCCGCGGCTGCGGCGCCATCGATGCCCCAGCGGGGCACGAGGGCGGCGTTCGCCGCGACTTTGACCGCCGCCGCGGCGAGCAGGTAGAGCGCCGGCGCCGCCACGGCGCCGAAGCCCTGCAAAATGCTGCCCGCGATAATGTTCAGCGTGCTGAACAGCGCGGTATATGCGAGGATCGCCATCGACATCGATCCTTCCGCGCTCTTGAACAGCATCATGTTGATCGGTTCGGCCAGCACGGACAATCCGACCGAGGCGGCCAATCCGATCAGCCACGTGATCCGCAGCGACATCACGGTACGGCCGAGCAGCAGCGCGGCATCCCCCTTGTACTTGGCCTCCGCTATGGCAGGGACTAGCGCGGCCGACATCGAGGAGGCGATCATCGCCACCAGCTGCACAAGAGGGAGCCCGTGATTATACAAGCCGAATTGATACAGCGCTCCGCTTTCGTCAAGTCCGTAACGCATCAACAGCCGCGGTACGGTGAATGAATCGACCATGGTCAGAATCGGCAGCGCAATCGTGCCGAGACAAATCGGCAGCGCATACAGCAGAAGGCGGCGCACGAGGCTGCCTGTCGTTTCCCTCTCATAAGGCGCTTCTTGTGTCTTCGCATCCGCCGCATCTACGGCGGGACGGGGTCCGGCGGCAGTGCCCCCGTAAAGGTCCTCCCGTTCCGCTCGAGTCTGGCCTGCCTTACGGCGAAGCCGTTCTCTCCGGTCGTAATAAAGCATGACGAGCAGTCCGGCGACAGCTCCCATGACCGAGCCAAATGTCGCGCCGGCGGCGATCCAGTCCGCTCCGTAGCCGTAATGGACGAAAAACAGCAGCAGGGCGAACATCGTCACCACCCTGACCGTCTGTTCGAACACCTGCGAAACGGCTGTCGGAATCATGTTCTGATAGCCTTGATAATAGCCGCGCAGCGCGGACATTACCGGGACCAGCAGCAGCGCGAACGAGACGCTGCGAATGGCCATGCCGGTCTGCGTCGCCCCCATCAGGTCCGCCAGCCAGCCGGAACCGAAGTACAGGAATAAAAAAAACAGAAAGCCTGAGACGACCAGCACCGCCGCCGATACTTTAAGCACGCGCCGCCCTTCCTCGTAACGGCCCGCTGACGCATGCTCCGATACGAACTTGGACACGACGATCGGAAAGCCGGCCGTAGCCAAAAATAAAATTAAAATATAAAGCGGATAGACCGCATTATAGATACCGAAGACTTCGTCGCCCGCGACGTTTTGCAGCGGAATTTTTTGCATGGTACCGATCAGCTTGGACAGCACTGCCGCTGCTCCCAGCACGGCTGCGCCCCGCAGCAGCACCGCTCCCGTTTGCCGCGCCTCTCGGCCCTGAGCCTGCGCTTTTTCTTTCATCCCCGCTTCCCCTTCGCCTACCAAACTTGTCCGTTGCCTTCGGCCGTTCTCACGGCACCGCTGCAATCCATCTATTATATACCATCCAATTTGGCAAAAAAAGAATGCCGCCAGGAACGCGTCATTTTCCCCGCAGGACTGCTTCAAATTCCGTATTGACAGACAAGGTAATTATCCGTACAACGAAGCTGTTTATCCTTGGATAATAATGATAATCATTATCAATTATTGCCTTCGGCAACGAGCGCCTTTGTCAAGGTTGTGCAATTCAACTGAAAAAAGGAGCGATTCATGTTGTTATTCCATACATACCGCCGAATGAAAAAGCGTTCGGCGTTTATTCTTACCGGCGTTCTAACCGTCAGCTTTCTCCTGGCGGGCTGCAGCCGAACGACCGGTCAGGAGGGGCGCCGCGGGTGGCGGTACCTCGCAGCCGGCAGAGCCGAAAGCCGCGGCGCAAGCTTATACCGTCAAACATGCGATGGGTGAAACGAAAATTGCCGGCAATCCTGCCCGAGTCGTCATCTTGACGAATGAGGCACCGAGGCGCTGCTGTCGCTTGGCATCAAGCCGGTCGGGGCGGTCAAATCATGGTCCGGCAGCCCGTTTTATGACCATCTGAAAAAAGATTTGGACGGCGTCCAGGTTGTCGGCGACGAAAATCAGCCGAATCTGGAGGCAATCGCCCAGCTGAAGCCGGATTTGATCATCGGCAACAAGCTGCGCCAGGAGAAGGTGTACGCCCAGCTGTCCGCCATTGCGCCCACTGTATTTTCCGAACGGATCAATGCCGACTGGCAAAAAAACTTCAAGCTGTACGCCGAAGCATTGAACAAAAAGAACGAGGGCGACCAGCTGCTTGCCAAGCTCGACCAACGAATTGCAGATTTCAAGGTAAAGGCGGGCGAGAGCTTGAACATGAAGGTATCCCTTGTCCGGTTTATTCCGAGTAAAACGAGGATTTACTACAAGGATACGTTCGCCGGGTTCATGCTGCAAAAACTCGGATTTCCGCGCCCTCCGGCGCAAAATCAGGACAAATTCGCCGACGACGTGAACAAGGAACGGATTCCGGACATGGATGGCGATATATTGTTCTATTATGTATGGGATAACGAGAAGAAGGAATCGAGCCAGGGCGAGCAGGAATGGACGAACGAACCATTGTGGAAAAACTTGAACGCGGTGAAGAACGGCAAGGCGTTTAAAGTGAATGACGATATATGGAACTCCTCCGGCAGCATTATTGCCGCCAACTTGATGCTGAATGACCTGGAAAACATCATTTTGAAAAAATAATCGTTTTCATACAAGAGGGAAAGAGGGAGAGCGTTGCGCTCTCTTTTCTTTTTGTACGTACGGATCAGGCGCACACAAAAAAGGGAGCCCTCGACCCCCTTTTCAGCTTCTCTGAGCTCTCCCGATTATTGCTCCATCTGCTTGGCTAAAAACCCGGCGGCCGTTTCCGCCATCTTCATTTCCATTTGGCCCATTTTGACATTTTCATCCTTATTGAACAGTACGACCGATCCGATCGGATCGCCTCCGGCAACAATCGGCGCAACTACATAGGACGAATACGTTTCGCTCACATCTTTGATGACTTCATATTGGCCTGAATTGCTTTCCATTGCGCTCTTCCGATTTTCCATGCATGATTCCACCAGGGAACCGATCTGCTTTTCCAAGTAATCCTTCTTGGACGCCCCGGCCACTGCAATGATGGTATCGCGATCCGAGATCATCGTAGTATGATTGGTGCTTTCGTACAACGATTCCGCATACTCCTTGGCAAAATCGCCCAATTCGCCGATCGGGGAATATTTCTTCAAGATGACTTCCCCGTCGCGGTCAACGAAAATTTCCAGCGGATCCCCTTCTCTTATCCGTAGTGTGCGGCGAATTTCCTTAGGGATAACCACTCTTCCTAAATCGTCAATTCGACGAACGATCCCAGTTGCTTTCATAATTTCTAGATGCCTCGCTTTCCTTGAAGAGATAGTTACGACTGGATGACTCAGTTGTATTGTTCAATATAGAGGGAATTGGAGTTGTAGCCATAGTATTCTTCGATTCCCAGCGGCTTATACATGTATGGCTAGCGGGCGTCAAACGGGCCGTCTATGTACTTGCTAGGTGACGCCGTTGAATACATTATGTCCATATTTGAGAAATAAAAACAGGGTACCCATTCGGGTACCCTGGTAATATATTACTTGCTTGGCGTTTCGGTCTTCGGCGCTTCCGGAGTTGGCGCAGGAGCCGGCGTCGATGCAGGCGGCGCGGCCGGTGTAGGCTTCGGCAAGTTGTTGGTTTCGATAATCGTCGGCAGTTCTTTCTCGACGAATTCATATACCTGGCTTTCCGCAGCCTCGGAACGCAGATTTGGCTTCACTTCATCGAACGTTTTTGTCTTGCGCGATTCGACCTTCATAATATGATAACCGTAGGTAGTTTCAACCGGATCGCTGATTTGGTTCAACGGCAGCTCAATAGCCGCCTTCTTAAATTCAGGCACCCATTGGGAAATTTCGACGTTCTCATATTTGCCGCCTTTTTCCTTGGAGCCCGGATCTTCCGAATACTCCTTGGCCAGCGCCGCAAAATCGCCGCCATTCTTCAGCTTATCCTGCACTTCCTTCGCGCGGTTCAGCGCTTCTTCCTTCGTACGCGTTTCCTTCTGGGTGGTCGGATCCATCGTACCGATCAAAATATGGCTTACGGTGGCGACATCATAAACGTTTTTATCTTGAGCCAAATGCTTATCGTAGCCTTCTTTAATTTGCTGCTCGGTTACCTTGCTCTCCATAGCCGCAATCCCCTGCATGCTGCGGAGCACGAAGTCGTTAATGTCCTTCTCCGACACTCCGGCATCCTTCAACTGCTTGTCCAGACCGCCTTCTTGCATGCCAAGGAACATTTTGATCTGATCCATCTGCTCCTTCGTCTTCTGCTCCGCCTCCGCTTTGGCTTTATCGTCGGCACGGGCGGACAACACGCGGAACGTAACCAGCTGTTTCATCATATCCTGCTGAAATGCCGGATCTTCTTTATATTGGGCGTATTCCCTGTAGAAGAACGTATTGATATTCAAAAAGGTGTTGAATTCGCCGCGGGTTATTTTGCCGCCATCTTTATACGTTACCAGCACCTCGTCAGGATTGCCCTCCTGCTTGGCCGGCGCCGTCGTGCTCGTGTCGGCCGGAGCTTCCGTCTTTTTCCCGCAGCCTGTCGCCACCACCGAGACTAGTGTTACGGCGGCCAACAGCGCAATAAGCCCCTTTTTCGTTTTCACCCATTTATTTGACAGCATTCTGCAGTTCTCCCTTCAGTTTCAAAGCCCGCTTGTATTGTATCAAAAATTTTTCCAGCAATTCGATGCATTGATCCGGCTGCAGTCCTTTGCCTTTCAGCTGGATATGAATTTGCGGACCCGCGATCAGCTTCACCCGGCCTTCAAATTCGTTCGCGATTGCGAACAATCTTTGCCCGTCCAAGCTGCCGGTTTGGCCGGCATGAATTTTGATTTCATAATCCGATCCTTTTTGCGACACCGTTTCGATCGCATATAAAGAACCATACACTTTTAGGCGCGCCACTGCAAGCAGATTATGGACCGCTTCCGGCAAATCGCCGAAACGGTCGACAAGCTCGTCATGCAGCTCGGCCGCTTCTTCCAACGATTTAACGGCGGCAACCTTTTTATAAATTTCGATTTTTTGTACGCTGTCGTAAATATAGTCGCCGGGAATATACGCATCCAGTTGGATATCCAGCTGCGTCACCCAAGGCTTCTGCGTCTCTGGCGCCTCTCCCGTAATTTCATGCTTGCGCTTGGCGATCTCCTCCGCCAGCATTTGCGAATACAGGTCGAAGCCTACAGACGCGATAAAACCGTGCTGTTCCGCCCCGAGCAGGTTGCCCGCGCCGCGGATGGACAAATCCCTCATCGCAATTTTAAACCCTGACCCCAGTTCTGTAAACTCTTTTATCGCCTGCAGTCGTTTCTCCGCTACTTCGGTAAGCACCTTATCGCGCTGATAGGTGAAGTAAGCATAAGCAATCCGGTTCGACCGGCCGACACGTCCTCTCAGCTGGTAGAGCTGGGATAAACCCATTTTGTCCGCGTCATGGACGATCAGCGTGTTTACATTCGGGATGTCGACGCCGGTCTCAATAATGCTCGTGCTGACCAGAACGTCGTATTCCCCGTCCAGGAAGTCAAGTATCGTCTTCTCCAGCTCCTGCTCCGACATTTGACCGTGCGCGACCGTAACTCTGGCGTCCGGTACCAGCATCGAAATTTGCTCGGCCATCTGATTGATGCCCTGCACGCGGTTGAACAAATAGTACACCTGTCCTTCGCGGGCCAATTCGCGCTCAATCGCTTCGCGCGCCAGCGCGTTGCTCTGCTCCACGACATAAGTCTGCACCGGGAACCGGTTTTCCGGCGGCGTTTCGATAACCGATAAATCGCGTACGCCCAGCATCGACATGTGCAGCGTACGGGGAATCGGCGTCGCGGTCAGCGTCAGTACGTCGACATTCGTCTTCAACCGTTTCAGCTTCTCTTTATGAGATACGCCGAACCGCTGCTCTTCGTCGACGATCAGCAGTCCCAAATCTTTGAATTTCACGTCAGCCGACAATAACCGGTGCGTGCCGATGACGATGTCGACGGTACCCGCCTTTATGCCCTTCATCGTTTCGGTCTGCTCCTTCTTCGAGCGGAAGCGGCTCAGCACCTGGATATTGAACGGATAACCGGAGAAGCGCTCGCGGAACGTCTCGTAATGCTGCTGGGCCAATATGGTCGTCGGCACGAGAACGGCCACCTGCTTGCCGTCGATGGCCGCCTTGAAGGCGGCGCGGATCGCAACCTCGGTCTTCCCGTAGCCGACATCGCCGCAAAGCAGCCGGTCCATCGGCCTCGGCTTCTCCATATCTACCTTGATTTCCTCGATCGCGCGAAGCTGATCGGTCGTTTCCTCATATGGAAACATGCCTTCAAACTCCTGCTGGTAGTTGCTGTCCTGGCTGAAGCTATAGCCAAGCGTCGCCTGACGTTCGGCATACAGCTTGATAAGATCGTCGGCGATGTCTTGAACGGAAGCGCGCACCTTGCTCTTGACGCGGTTCCAATCGGCTCCGCCCAGCTTGTATACCTTCGGTTCCTTTTCTTCGGAGCCCACATATTTTTGAATATGGTCGATCTGGTCGATCGGGACCGAAAGCTTGTCTCCGCCGGCATACATGATATGCAAATAATCTTTATGAATTCCATTTATTTCCAATGTCCCGATGCCGACAAATTTGCCGATACCGTGGTTCACATGAACGACGTAATCGCCGATTTTCAGCTCCTGGTAGCTTTTGATCCGTTCGGCGTTCTCGATCTTCTTGTCTACCTTGCGCGCCTTGCGCTGCTTCTGCGTGAACATTTCCCCTTCGGTAATGACCACCAGATGAATATTCGGCAGTTCAAACCCGGTCTGCAGGTTGCCGTTTAAAATCGTCGGCTCCTCGATGCTGTAGTCGGCAAGCACGCGCCGTACCCGCTCCACCCGTTCTTCCCCGTTGGCCAGAACGAGCACCTTGGCGCCCGATTTTTTCCACCGTTCCATCTCGGATTTGAGCACGTTCATCTGCCCGTGAAAATTTTGCATCACCCGGCACATGAAATTAACGATATTTTGCGGCTGCGTTTGCGGCACCTGACGCAAAAACAACGACATGTACAGCGTCGGAAACGGCTTGCGCTGCAGCAAGCTTTCATACGGCTTCGAAAGGACAAGCGAAGGCATGCTTTTCCCGTCCTGCAGCGACATGGTCGTCCATTCCGCTTCATCCCGCTCCAGCTGCTTCGCCGTCTCGAGCAGCCTTGCCGGCTCGTCGATCAGCAGGACGGAGTCCGCCGGCATGTAATCAAGCAGCGTTTGGCGCTCCGGATAAAGCAGCGAAACATATTTAAACAATCCGGGAAAATATTGACCTTCCCGCAGCATTTCGATCTCATGCCCGACGCCTTCAAGCAGCCGCTCCTTCGCGCCGCGGTCGGCCATTTTTTCCAGCTGCGCCTGCAGCAGCTCATAAGCATGCTGCGCCGCAGATTGTAACCGTTTTCCATCGGCAATAATCTCACGGCAGGGCGCAATGACAACATCGTTAAGTTTGTCAATCGAACGCTGGGTCGAGATGTCAAAGGTCCGAATCGAATCAACATCCTCGTCAAACAATTCAATCCGGTACGGATGAACGGCATACAACGGGAAAAAATCGATAATCCCGCCGCGGACGCTCATCTCCCCTTTCGCCTCGACGCGTTCTACGCGCTCGTAGCCGATCCCGATCATACGGGCGACAAAATCATCCAGCTGCAGCGTCTGACCGACCGCGACCGGAATTCTCGCCTCGGCGATCAAGCCTTTGAGCGGCAGCACCCGGCGCATCCCGGCATAAGGTATGACCGCAATTCCGTGGAACCCGACGGCCAGCTTCGTTAAAGCGTCGATCCTCTGCGCCAGCATTTCCGGACTGGCTACGGCCGACTCCGCCGCCAGCAGCTCCTGTGCCGGAAACAATAAAACTTTGTCCGACGGCAAGCATTCCACCAAGTCCTCGAATATTTTCTGTGCGGAAAACATGTTATGCGTCACGATAAATAAAGGCTGCTGCAGCTGTTCATAAAGTGCCGCCAGCATGACCTGACGGGACGAACCCGATAAGCCCGACAGGAGCTGCTCCTTCATTCCGGAGCGTACGCCTGACACAATGCTCTGCAAATCAGAATCCGCGGAGAAAGCTTGAATTAAAGCCTGCAAAAACGTACACCCCTCTCACCCATTAACAAAGGCTTCTTGCGTAAGCCTGTTCAATATAGCTTCCATCTACATGGAAGCATTAACGGCGTAACGCTTCGGCGCCAGCATGCTCCGCCCCTGAACCGTTACGCTCCTGTATAAAAGTCACCTGTACCGGACCGGCGGTTGCCTCCAGACCGAGCAAGCGCGACTTTCCTCCCGCCCGCCTTCGTAAAGCCCCCGCTCCAACGGGCATAAGGAGCTTTACCCCGTGAGGCAAGGCTCCTTTTTCACTCCGGTCCATTGGTTCGGCCTATTACGGGTTAATCACCGTTCGGCGCACCCGAAAAAGCGCCTAGACTCAACGTGCCCAGGCGGTATCCGACTACTTTGTTTTCAAATCCGTGTCAACGATGCTGCGACCCAAACGGTTACTGCAGCGGGCTGGTCAGTAATGAAAGCTCCGGGTTGCTGTCCAAAGCTTCCTTGCAATAATCGCAGATCACTTTCACCGTAACATCCCCACTCGGGTTATACGATATTATATCTCTCCGCTCCTCGGGGGTCAAGAAATGGAAGCCTAACAGCTCCTCGCTGACATGCTGCTGCTCCAACTCCCCGATCAGCGTTTGACAATGACGGCAAATATACTTTACGGCCACGCGCGCTCTCCTCCTTTTCCTTCATTATGACCAAAAAAGGAGAAATTTAGCCCGCCAGCCCCGCGGTCAGCCGTTGAATTTCGCCATCGTTTTTTCAAACGGATTGTCCAGCGCATGCTCCATCGCTTCACAGGTCGTATCCAGCAATTGCGGCATCGTTTTGAATTCTTCCTTCGAAAACGAGGACAATACATAATCTGCTATATTATATCCGGGTGCAGGCCGGTTAATGCCCATCCGGATGCGTTGAAATGACTGTGTGCCAAGATGCTGGATCGCCGACTTAATCCCGTTGTGGCCTCCGGCACTGCCCTGATAGCGCAGCCGTATTTGTCCGTAAGGCGTATCCAGATCGTCATAAATAATAATTAATTCATCAATCGGCGCTTTGTAAAAGTCCATAAAGGCGCGGATCGATTCTCCGGATAAATTCATGTACGTCATCGGCTTCAATAAAAATACCTTGATCCCGTTTACATGCCCTTCGCCCATCAGCGCCTTGCATTTGTTCTGGGAAACTTTTATGCCATGCTTATCCGCAAACCGGTCAACGGCCATAAAGCCGATGTTATGTCTGGTTGACTGATATGCAGTTCCCGGATTCCCTAATCCTACGAACCATTTCACGTCGTACGCTCTCCCCTTCCTTACTCGATCATACCAGACTTTGCTTCATTCATGAAGCCCGGTCTACGTCAGGCGGCTAACAGACCGGTACATATAGCGGAGAGGGCGTTCTGGGGAAGCGCCAGCGCACGTTATATTGGATTTCGACTACTGCCTAAATCTCTGTGCAGACGCTCAGAGCGCCTGTTGCGCACAGCCGCGGACGCGACAAAGGAGCGCACCGAACCAAAGTTCGACACGCTCCCCTTAGCCAACAAGGCCATTCCGGCCCGATACGCTAACGATTGTTTACGGCTGCTCCACTCTTGCAGCTTCCGCCGAATCCGCTCTCGCTTCCGCTTCTTCCTCCACATCAGCCGGAGTTTCTTCTTTCTGCGGCAGCAGCACGGTAGCCAGCACGTCGTTCATATCCGTTTTGATTTCAACCGATGCCGGAACCTTCAGCTCGGATACAAGGACATTGCTCCCGATCTCCAGTTCGCTTATATCCACTTCGATGGAAGCCGGAATATGTTTGGGCAGGCAGCGAATATCGATCTCATGGTGCTGGATTTGCAAAATACCGCCCGCTTTGACACCGGCCGCATCGCCCGTAAAGTCAAGACGCACCGTTGTCGTTACCGGCTCGTCCATATTAATTTGATGGAAATCGACATGCAGAACGTTTCGGGAAATCGAATCGCGCTGTACTTCGTTAATCATGACATTTTGTTTGCCGAGCTGCGGTACGTCCAATTCGATTATGGCATGAGGATTGGAGCGAAGCAGCGTCGTGAGCTGTTTTTCATCTATCGCAATAGGTATACTGTTAACTTTCGATCCATAAAGAACTGCCGGAATTTTCCCTTTCGCACGCAGTCCTTTGCGTTCCGATTTCGTACCGCTGCGGCGTTCTTCCGCATTCATTGTTACTGCCATAAGGGTAAAACCTCCTTCAATTTAGCCAACCGGATTAGGTTCTAACAGAAATCCCTAATGTTAATTTACCCAATTGAAGGACAATCAAAACAGTCTACTTGTTTTGCGACTGTCTTTTCTTTTCATAAAATTTTTTGCGCAGCTTCTCCGCATAGCCCGGTTTGTTGACCTGACGCTCGCGGGCGATCGCCAAATCGTTGGCCTCCACATTGTGCGTAATGGTCGAGCCGGCAACCACGTAGGCGCCTTTGCCGATTTTGACCGGTGCGATCAGATTGACGTTGCTGCCGATGAAGGCATCCTCCTCCACCTCCGTCAATTGCTTGTTGAAGCCGTCGTAATTGACCGTGATGGCGCCGCAGCCGAAGTTGACGTTTTTGCCGATCCTGGCATCACCGATATAGCTAAGATGCGACACTTTGACATCATCGGCCAGGACGGCATTTTTAATTTCGACAAAGTCGCCGATTTTAACCTGCTCCCCCAGCTTGGCGCCCGGCCGCAAATAAGCGAACGGCCCGACGGCAGAGCGGTTGCCGACCACGGCCTCCAGCAGTACCGACTGCCTGATATGAACGCCGTCGCCGATCTTGCTGTCGGTAATTTCCGTTTGCGGTCCAATGACGCAATCCTCTCCGATTTCCGTGCAGCCCTTCAGCACGGTACCGGGCAAAACGACCGTATCCGCACCTATCTGTACATCCGCACCGATGTAAGTGTTGGCCGGGTCGATCAGCGTTACGCCGTTCAGCATATGCCGGCGGTTTATGCGGGCGCGCATGAAACGCTCCGCCTCGGCCAGCGCCACGCGGTCGTTAACCCCGTACGTTTCCATCGCATCCGGCGTACAGTAGGCTTCGACGATTTCGTTTTGACCGACCAATATACCGATCACATCCGTCAAATAATATTCCTGCTGCGCATTGTTGTTCGTTACTTGGCTGAGCGCTTCGAACAGCTTGCGGTTCGAGAAGCAGTACATGCCGGAATTGATTTCTTTGATCTCGCGCTGCGCGGCCGTGCAATCCTTCTGCTCCACAATGCTCGACACGCCGCCCTGTTCATTTCGAATGATGCGGCCCAGTCCGGTCGGATCGTCCATAATTGCGGTCATAACGGTCGCCGCGGCACCCTTCTCCCGATGGATGCGGATCATTTCGTGCAGCGATTCGCTTGTAATGAGAGGCGTATCGCCGTACAGCACGACGGTCAGACCGTCCTCCCGGCCAAGCAGTGCCTCCGCTTGAAGCACGGCATGCCCGGTTCCGAGCTGCTGCTCTTGCATTGCATACTCAACCCGGTCGCCCAAGTAGGCTTGAACGGACTCGGCTCCGTGCCCGACCACGACGATGGTTCTTTGCGTCTCTATCTGTTCTAATGCATGAACGACGTGGCCTACCATCGGCTTGCCTCCGACCTCATGCAGTACCTTATACAATTTCGATTTCATCCGTTTGCCTTGTCCGGCAGCCAGTACAATCCCCATGATGTTCAATTCCAGCCCACTCCTTTACCCATTAATAGTCCCTTTGCAGTCCGGTTGAATCAAGTGCCTGCCGCGCGGACGGCTTCCCGTCCGCTCCGCTGCTTATTCACCCACTTCTAGACCCGTTCGTTTCATTCCGCCTCTTTGAGGGGGCATTCGCCGCCGGGCCGCCAATCGCATGTCGCAAAAAGAAGCGCGCCAGAAGCTCGCGCGCCCCACAGGTTATAAGCTTATCTTATGTGCGCATTGCACGCCCTGCACTCAATATATATGAATTTGCGCAAAAAGAAAAGAGAGCCTTCCGGCTCTCCCACCAATCGATTATGCGCCTTCAACGATTACCTCTTCTTCAGTCGCTGCTCGGTCGTACTCCGCCAAAACAGCGGCTTGAATCTTTTCACGGGTGGAGGAAGAGATCGGATGAGCGATGTCCCGGAACTCCCCATCGGGCGTGCGCTTGCTGGGCATAGCCACAAACATGCCGTTGTTACCGTCAATCACACGAATGTCATGAACCACAAATTCGTTGTCGATGGTAATGGAAGCAATGGCTTTCATTCTTCCCTCGGAGTTGACCCGACGGAGTCTCACGTCTGTAATCTGCACTAGTGTTCACCACCTTTTTCCATCTCGAAGACTTGGTCTATAAAATTCCACATTTTAGGGCAAATTCCTTCTTTTTTTATCTAAATTAATATAATTTAATTAATTTTTGATTAATTGTTAATTATTCGACAATAACCGCAGCGATCAGCTCGATTTCGACAAGCACATCCTTGGGCAGCCGGGCAACTTCGACTGTAGAACGGGCCGGTTTATGGCTTCCGAAATACTCCGCATATATTTGGTTTACCTGTGCAAACTGGTTCATATCTTTAATGAATACGGTTGCTTTAATCACTTGGTCGAAATTCGCGCCCGCGGCCGACAAAACCGCTTCCAAATTGCGAAAAACTTGATGCGTCTGCTCCTCGATTCCGCCTGCAACCACCTGCCCATCCAATCCGAGCGGAATTTGTCCGGAAGTAAACAGCAGATTGCCGAATTGAACGGCTTGTGAATAAGGGCCTATAGCGGCCGGCGCCTGATTGGTTGCGATTGTATTCAATGCCATGTATGGTCACACTCCATCATAGAAATAGTTTCCTGGTACTACCGTAATTTGCTTGGTCTTCGGATCGACTGCGGACAGCTTGGCCAGCGAAATATATTCTTCGACCAGATGCTCCTCCACTTCGCCCGACTCGACAAATACGCCGACCCCTTTGACTGTCGCCTTGAATTCCTTCAACAAGTCCATCATTCCGTGCACGGTCCCGCCAACCCGCATAAAGTCGTCTATAATGAGCACTCGCGATTCTTCTTTCATAGCTCTGCGCGATAAGGACATCGTCTGGATTCGTTTGTTCGAGCCGGAAACATAGTTGATGCTGACCGCCGATCCTTCCGTCACCTTGTTGTCGCGCCTTACGATCACGACAGGCAGGTTTAAAAACGACGCCGTCGCATAAGCAATCGGAATCCCTTTCGTTTCCACCGTCATGACGACATCGATATCTTTGGAGGAAAAAGCGGTTGCAAACATTTTGCCGACTTCGTTCAAAATAAACGGCTGCCCCATAATATCGGACATGTACATATATCCGCCCGGCAAAATCCGCTCCGGCTGCTCCAGCTGCTTGCAGATGCCCTGAATAAACATCAGCGACGCCGCCTTGGATACCTTCGGGATAAACTTGACCCCTCCGGCCGCTCCGGCCAACGTCTGTAGATCGCCAAGTCCCTCTTCCTCAAACACTTCCTTAATAATTGCCAAATCTTCGCTGATCGAGGATTTAGCCGAATTGTACCGATCCGCAAATGTAGTTAAAGGAATAAGTGTATGAGGGCGAAATAGCAAGTATTGCGTCATCTCGACCAATCTTGCGCTTCGTTTCAACTTTTTCATCGGTGCACCCCTCATTCGTAAAATGGCATAAAATCCGAATAATATAATGAGAATATACCATTTTTATACGTATTTTTTCAAGATGTTCATGAAAATTATTCTGACATGCAGTTAACATGAACTTAAGGCTGCTTATCAAGTAAGCAGCCGCACCGCGTACACATCCTTGCAAAAACCGCGCAGCCCGTTGTATATCCGCGCTACCTTCGCCTCTTTGGAAACGAGGCCGAACACGGTCGGACCGCTGCCCGACATCAACACCCCTTCGGCGCCAAGCCGAAGCATGCACTCCTTCAGCTGCCTGACCTCGGGATACAGGTCCAGGGTTACTTCCTCCAGCACATTGCCTAGACCGTCGCACAGCAGATCGAACCGTTTCAGCCGAATCGCTTCCAGCACCTTCGCCACGGAAGGATGCCGCTGAATATGGCCGGCTCTCAGCTTGCCGTAAATGTCGGCCGTCGATACGTTGATCGGCGGCTTGGCCAGGATGACCCAGCACTGCGGCGGCGCTTCGATCGGCTCCAGCTTTTCGCCGCGTCCGCGAGCAATCGCGGTGCCTCCGGTAACACAGAACGGCACATCCGAGCCGAGCTCCGCCCCCAAGCGCTGCAGCTCCGGCGTCGGAATCCCGAGCTGCCACAAACGGTTCAAGCCGCGCAGCGTAGCCGCAGCATCGCTGCTGCCTCCTGCAAGGCCGGCCGCGACCGGTATTTTTTTATCCAAATGTATGTAAACGCCCTGCTTCACGTCATAGCGTTCTTTAATTAGCCTTGCCGCCTGAAAAGCCAAGTTTTTCTCATCCAACGGTATGTAACCGGCCTGGCTCGAAATGATGATCGTATCGCGGGGCAGCTCCTGCATTTCGATCCGGTCGGCCAGGTCTACCATCGTCATGATCATTTCGACCTCATGGTAGCCGTCCTCCCGCTTATGCAGGACATCCAGCATGAGATTGATTTTGGCCGGCGCTTTCTCAAAAACTTTCATAGGACACCTTCTTTACAGCGCTAAAGTTCTTTTTCTAATACTATACCAGACAACAAAAAAAAGCTAAAGCGCGCTTCGCGTGCTCCAGCTTCCGTTTGGACCGTTGAAACCGGCCAGGATCAATACCTCGGGGGCTGCTGCGGTTGGCGGGAGGCTTGCTCGGCAATTTGAATCGCTCTCTTCACCATGTTTCCCGCATCCTTCGTACGTATACCTCCCCAGCCCTCACGCTGCACGGTTTCATAAAAACCAAGATCCTTCGCCAGCTCGGACTTGAACTGCTCCGACATCACTCCGCGGCTTCTGCGCGCCATGCACGATCCCTCCTTTACGATAATATAGCTGTAGTATGCCCTGCCGCTCCGGTTCCATGCAGCCGCTCCCTGCCCGGGATAAACGGCTTCGCCTTCCTTAGAGGACGAGAGCGTTTATCAAGCTTTCAGCCAAGGATAAACAGCTCCGCCGTCCTTAAGGACAAGTGCGTTTGCCATGGTTGTGCGAAGCTAAGTATAAAGCTTATTCTTTCTATTCACCTAACAAAAAACAGCACACCCGGGGGCATGCTGTTTATGTATTTATTGTTGTATCGTGATCCGTACTTGTCCGTCATCATTGCACACGGTTACTTCTACGGACTCCGTCAATATATCTGCATAACTGTAAGAGACTCGCTTGAACGCATTTTGTTCCTGATCCAGTTTTACGATAAAAACGGAAGGGTAGGTTTCCTCCAGCACACCGGATCGTTCAATCGTCTTGCGGCGTCCGCCATTTGCTCTTAACATGATTTTTTGTCCGACATGAGGTTCCAAACTGCGTTTGATCTCCAACAGCGCATTTTTTGCCATTGACCATTCCACCTCTTTCCTTACAAAGTATACAGCAATAGAGGTAGTATGTCAAATTTGAATAAATATTATATCAGCCACACAAACCTATTGTCAACGGCATTTTACCTTATTCCGGTCCGCTTTTGAATCAAAAAAGAAAGGGTTCGTTCACACAATTGTCGAATTTACAAAAAAAAGCACCCTAAGGCGCTTGAGCAGGAATATATTTTTGCACTTTGGGAACGCCCCGGCGGTAACTTCCCCGCGATTCGATACCGCCCATACCCTCCAGTCCGCTGTGAGTCAGCCTGATGATATCCACCATATTGACCGTATCCTTGATCGGCGTAAACGCTACTTTAGCGGCGATGCAAAGCGGGTCCAACGCATGGATCAGGACGCGGGCAGGCGAGCTGGCATAATTGGCCCCCGCCTGCAGCAAAGCTTCAAAATGCGATTGGCACGCCCCGGCGATTACCGTCAGCGCATCCTTGTTTTTCTCATATTGGCGGGCTGCCTGCACCGCTTTCACAAAGTTATGGGAATTTTTATAGCTGCTGAGCTGGCTGATATCTCCTTTTCGCTTTTCTTTCAAAATTCCGTCATGTCCCGTAATGACTACAATATCCGGTCTTGTTTGCGGGAGCAGCCGGTATAACGCATCGGCCATGTCCGCCTCGGCCACGTAATAGCCCTCTACAGGCACTCTAAGCTCTCCGTACAGATTCATGCATTTCCGCAAATATGCAGGGTCTCCGTCCAAATGGAGCACTTTACCGGGCATTTCGAAATATTGCGGCGCCGTATTCGCATTGTTCGACGTCCAGCCGTTAGGAAACGGCAGCATGGCCGCAGGCTGGGTTATGCGCATGGAATCCATCCAAGGCGGCCTTGCCGCGCCCGCATGCAGATAAGGATCGTACTGATGCGCCACGGTTAAGTCGCTTAACGGCGCATCGGCCAGCAGGCGGTAATCCACCCCCCGCAAAACGGCCAGCTGCGGCTGGATGTCCTGAATCTTAAAAAGAATGTCACCGCCATAAGATCTACGAGTGACCAGATCTCCCTGTTTCATGGGCAATCGCCTCCTCGTGTATCCTATGGCTTTGGTCGGCATTTGGTGACCGCAACCTTTTATTTTGCACGCCCCACCGCTTGAGACAGGATGCCGCTGAGCCGCGCATATTCCTGCATCGAAAGCGTTTCTCCCCGGCGGGACGGTTCAATCCCCGCTTCCCGCAATATCGCTTCCAGCTGCGATTTCGTTTCCTTGGTGAAATAACGCGCAGCCAAGTTATTATAGATCGTCTTCCGGCGCTGGACGAATGAAGCCTGGACGACATCGAAGAAAAACGCTTCATCCTCCACTTCGACCGCCGGCCGCCTGCGCACCTTCAACTTGATCACGGCGGAGTCGACATTCGGCTGCGGCACGAATACGGTATGCGGCACGATCGTCACAATCTCCGGATCGCAATAATATTGCACGGCGATGCTGAGGCTGCCGTATTCTTTGCCCCCCGGCTTGGCCGACATCCGTTCCGCCACTTCCTTCTGGATCATTACGACAATGTTCTCCAGCGGCAGCTTTTCCTCCAGCAGCTTCATTATGATCGGCGTCGTGATGTAATAGGGCAGATTGGCAACGACGCTGACCTGCTCAAAGCCTTGAAACTGCTCCTCGAATAACGGCTTCAATGCCACCTTCAACACGTCGCCGTGAATGACGGTTGCATGAGGGTAGCCGCCAAGCGTCTCCTTCAGTAACGGAAGCAGCCGCTGATCGATTTCGATAGCCGCCACCTTACCGGCTTCCTTGGCCAGCTGCTGGGTCAGCGCTCCGATGCCCGGCCCGATTTCAAGCGCGCCTTTCGTTTTGTCCAGCTCTGCCGCGGCTACGATTTTGTGCAAAATATTCGGGTCGACCAAAAAGTTTTGCCCCAAGCTTTTTTTCAATACGAGACCATGCCTTTTCAAAAGCTCGCTCGTTTTTTTCGGGGAAGCAATATCCTCCTGTACAACCGTTTTACCTGTGTCCATAATGACTTACCCCTTTTCTTCATCCAACTGCCGGCATGCGGCGGCAAATTCCTCGCGTGTAATCCGAAACATTCTGCAGCGGTTGTAAAACTGCTTGCCGTTGCAATAGCCTATGCCGAGACTTTGCCCCGCCGCCATCCGTCTGGAAGCGGCCTGCGGGTGAACGATGAGTCCCGCCGCGATCAAGTCGTCCCAGCGAATGTCCGATTCCACCGACTCATAATCCGTACGTACGTTCGTCAGCGCTTTCCGTATCGTTTCAACAGAAGCATTTTCCACACCGATATCCCCTTTGCTGGTCGCTTCTTCCTGCGTAATAAACGCATGCTTGCAGCCGGGCACCTGTGCGGCAATAATTTTACGAATCCGCTCTCCCGCGTGATCGGGATCGGTCAGTACGATAACGCCGCGCCGCTGCTGAGCCAGCTTGATCCGTTTCAAAATATCTTTATTAATGGCCGATCCTCCGGTTTCTATCGTTTCCGCATCCACCGCCCGCTTAATGGCCGTCGTATCGTCCTTGCCTTCCACAACGATGATTTCCTTGATCATGATCTGCCTATTTCCTCCCGAAACTTCCCTAATACTTCCTCACCCAATACCCCATCTCGGCCGGATTGTGCGCCAATGGGAGCATGTCCCCCGGGGAGGAAAACGATGTTTCACCTATCATATCACAGGAAGCACTTCCTTACCTCAAGGTCCCTATTTATTTCGGCATCCGGAGCGGAAGCTCTTTATCCCGTCCCTGCCCGGAGCTTGAAGCGGCGGGAAAAACAGAGAAAAAGAAGAGGACTCCCTCTTCTCTCTCAATCGTCTCTATATATGATGAGTCTGCCCCAATTGCAGGCCTTTAGTCCGCCGTCGGTTTCTTCGGTCCAATGACGTAAATCGTATACCCGCGCTTCGTGCCAAACCGGTTCGCATAATCGTTGCTGTCAAAATAAACATCGATTTTGTTACCCTTGATTGCGCTGCCGGTATCTTCAGCCCTGCGAAATCCAAGACCGTCAATATAAACCCACCAACCTAACGGAATTACATTCGGATCCACTGCAATCGTTCGACCTTCCATTACTTTCGTGCCTGAGGACGTCAGTCCATACTGCGGGTGCTCGGCGCTCTTGCCGGTCGACGCAACCCCAGCCGAATAGGCCGTAAGCGTCGCGTTGTTAATAACCTGCTTCACTCCGAAGGAGACCCCGCTCTTGATCACATCTTGCGTATTCGGCGAGGAGGCCGATAAAGCCACTACCGGATTTTTGGTTCCTATGGCCACAATTTTATTAACGCTTCCGGACTTTACTTTCTCGTCAATCACTTGCTCGGCTATCAGTTTGCCGTCTTCATACAACTTTTCCTTCGTCTTGAGAAGCAATCCTTCCTGCCCCTCCTGAACGGTCTTCTCCTTGCCCTTCGGAAGCTGAGGATCGTTCTTTTTTTCCACATCAAAAGCAATCGGCTCCGAAACCTCCTCGGTTTCTTTCTTGACACGGACAACCTGAATCGCTCCATCAGTCGGCAGCGCGGCATCGACAGCCGGGTTTACCTTGTCAAGCTCGCCAACAGGTACATTCTGTTCATTTAAAACATGACCTACCGTTTTACCAACCGTAAAGACGGTTTTCGTTTCGCCATCTGCGGTCAATTGAACCGGCTTGGCATGCTCGATCGTAATTCGGTCACCGTTCCTCAACCTCGAGCCCGGTCCCTGCGATATATAGTCATGCTCTCCTACTGCAATTTTTTGCTCATCCAGTAAATGCTGTAATTCCCCTTGCTTCGTAACGATAACCGATTCCTGGCCGTTTACAATTACGGTCACCTTCTTGGCAGCCGTACCGCTTAACATTAGCATAAACAATAAAATCATCGCGATCGAACTTACTGAAACAATCAATGTTAAACGCAAGGTTTCATGATTCCATCGCATTGCGAAGGACATGCTGGATGATCGTCTTACATGGGTTTGCTCTTGTTGAATAGCTCCCACTTGTTCGGTCCTCCTTCAAAGCCCCGCCGTCGTTATTACTCAAAAGATCCATCTGACGCGACTATGGTTAAGTTTTGCAAGCTTTTCGTCTCTCAACATAAGTAAGGGCTGCAAGCTTCCGTTCCATATCGTTCTTTTACCTGCGGAGTCATCACCTCCTGTATACCCGGGTACGTTCGTATTCCCGATCAAAGGTTAAACTTCCAAGCTGCTGCAACGAAGGAAAACAAAAAAGCCGCGGAAAGAGGTCTCTTCCCGTGACTTTGAATTATTTCACTTGTTATGAAATAAAGCGCACGACAATCGTTACCTCTCTCTTAACGCTTACGAGGTTAGCTGACGGATTCGGACTTGAGAGTCGCCCTACACGGCCGGTTCAAACTGCATAACCTTAACCGTGATTCACCCCTGAAAATGTGACCTTTGTCTCATTGTAAAAACTGGACGGCCACCTTGCGGTTCCCCCGTTTCCCTGACGGAAACTCAGCGAAAATGAAAATTTGGCAAACGTATTAAGTTAATATTGAGTTTACGCTGTCTGATGCAAAATTGTAAAGTATACAAACACACCAAAAAACTGCGATTTTCATCCGAATTTCCGTTTTTTTCCCGAAATACGGCATGTAATCATTATCTTTCTAATGCTGTCGTACTTTATTAACTATTTTTCTCGCGTTATCGTCTTTTCGACGAAAATAGACTCGTCTCAACCCTCTTATGCAATTAAAGTAACCCGAATAATGTAATTGCATTTTGCGTGGTCGCATGAGCCAGCTTCTCTAAGGTCAAGCCTTTGATTTGTGCTGCGGTTTCTGCGACTAATTTCACATATGACGACTCGTTGCGTTTGCCTCGAAATGGGTGCGGAGTGAGGTAAGGCGCGTCGGTTTCGATCAACAATCGATCCAACGGCACTTTCTCCAGCACCTCTTTGGGCTGCTTGGCGTTCTTAAACGTTACCGGGCCCCCGAACGAAATGTAAAAATTCATATCGAGGCATAGCTTGGCCGTTTCCCAGCTGCCTGAAAAGCAGTGCATCACACCGCCTACGTCGGCCGCGCGCTCCTCGCGAAGCACCTGGAGGATGTCGTGGTGGGCATCGCGGTTATGAATCACGATCGGCATGTCCAGCTTGCGGGCGAGCCGGATTTGCTCGCGAAATACGCGATCCTGCACATCCTTGGGCGACGTGTCCCAATAATAATCGAGTCCGATCTCGCCGATCGCCACAACCTTGGGATGACTGCATAATTGTTCGATCCATGCCAGATCGTCAGACGTCATATCTTTCGCATCCTGCGGATGCCAACCAACGGTTGAATAAATAAAATCGTACTGCTCCGCCAGTGCGATCGAGCTCGGAATCGTCTCGCGGTTAAATCCGATATTGATAATTCGACTAATTCCGCTCTCAACCGCGCGCTGAATGACATCATGTCGATCTTCATCGAACTGGGGAGCATTAAGATGGGTATGAGTATCGGTCAACATGGCAATGTGATCTCCTTTAATGTGCGTGTTCGGTATTGGACTGCGCTGTAGTCATCAGGCGTTCATTCCAGCCTGAGCAGCTTGCATAATGCAGGCGAAATCGACTGGGAACGGCACTGGTCCAGCAGCTCCTCGGGGAAGTACAAATGGTATTTGCCCATATGGATGCCGCTGATCGACCTGACGATTTCCGATTTGCGGGATATTTCCGTCAGCGTATCCTTGTTGTCGAGCAGCAGGATCGGCAGCTTCTCGTCATGTTCGCCGGGACGGTACACATCATACGAAAGATCGGAAGGAAAATCAATCTCGAGATAATACTCGGGGTCGATGCCGAAGCTGCGCATCATCTCGCGGAGCTGATCGATAAGCGGTGTCTCGATCCGTTCCAGCATCACGTATTTCAAGAGACAGCGGTTCAAAAACCGCGAGCACAGGTCCGACAAGACCGGGTCGCGCTCGTACGACCACTGCATCAGAGCCGTCTGCATCAGCGCTTCATCCAGCATATGATATTCTTGCACCGTCAGCGTTTGTCGAAACAAGCTGGGCAGCGGCGGCAGCATAAAGGAGAACGTATAGCCTTCCTCGTGCAATTGCTTGGCTCGCTGGAATATTTTATGCAAAACAATTTCGGCACTGCGGGTTACCGGGTGAAAGTACACCTGCCAATACATTTGGTAGCGTGACATCAAATAATCTTCTACGGCATGCATACCGCTTTCTTTCAAGACGATATGTCCTTGGAAAGGCCGTATGACGCGCAGAATCCGTTCCAGATCGAACATGCCGTAATTGACACCGGTAAAATAAGCGTCACGCAGCAAATAATCCATCCGGTCGGCATCCAGCTGACTGGAAACGAGACTGACGACTATTTCTTTATGGTACGTTTTGGCAATGACTTCCGCAACCTGTTGAGGGAAGGTCGGCGATACCTCGCGGAGCACCCGGTTTACTTCCGTATCGCCCAGTACGATGCGGCAGGACCAGTCCTCGTGATGGGTTCCGAACGTTTTCTCAATTGAATGGGAAAACGGCCCGTGCCCGACGTCATGGAGCAGTGAGGCGCATAAACAAAGCAGTCTTTCCTCGCTAGGCCAATCGTCATACCGGTTACGCTCGAACTGCGAGATGATTTTCCGGGTAATTTCGTACACGCCAAGCGAATGGGAGAACCGGCTGTGCTCGGCGCCGTGAAAGGTCAAAAAGCAGGTGCCGAGCTGATGAATCCGGCGAAGCCGCTGAAATTCTTTCGTGTTAATCAGGTCCCAAATCGTTCGATCCTGAACATAAATGTACTTGTGAACCGGATCCTTGAATACTTTTTCTTCTCTTAAGGGAAGTGTCATAAGGGCTACCTCCTTGTACGATTATTTTTTCGACAAAGCACTTCGCAATTAGGCGATATTTGTCGAAAAATGTCATGAAAATCTTCCAAATTCGACTTTTTCAGAGCTTACAATAATTAGCTTTATATCAAAAGTTTACTAGAAAAACCTCCGAATTGGATGCATTGGGTTTGCATTTTTGTGAAGGATTTCCTTAATTTATAATAAAATTTTCATAAAATCGCCTTCTCTCTTCCATATTTTGAAAAATAAATTAGTAAATAGCAGGTTGACTATTATGGGAATGGTTGGTATCATAAGAAATAAGAATTATGTCGAAACATGGCGATTTATTTTCCGAGAGGGGACTTATTATCATGATGAAATCTACCGGTATTGTTAGAAAGGTCGATGAATTGGGTCGCGTTGTTATTCCGATCGAGCTTCGCCGTACATTGGGTATTGGCGAGAAGGACGCTTTGGAAATTTATGTGGACGGCGAACGGATCATGCTGAAGAAATATGAGCCGGCTTGTATCTTCTGCGGCAATGCCGAGAACGTTTCGTATTTTAAGGGAAAAATTGTTTGCCATGAATGTTTATCAGAAATGCCAATACCTGTGACAAAATAAGAAAAATAGGTTATAATAAGGATAGCAATTCTTACTTAGGTAATTCTAACCTTTTTCATATCTCCTCTATGTCCCTGATTAGCAGAGCTTCTGCCAATTGGGGATTTTTTTTGAACGGCTGCCGCGGGAGCGAGAGCATTTCCGGCTGAAAGAGCGGGGGCTGCTCTCTCCTCTTTCCACTCCTTACGACTGTTAGGCTTGCACACTATATAATAGAAGAAAGACGTTTAATCAGCCCGTTCCAACGGTCGAAATTATTAATTTCGCGGATGTTTTCCTATTTATGTAAGTAATTATACAGCTCGCGCTTCGGGATTCGACGATCGGTCGCGGCGCGTTTGATCGACTCTTTGCGGTCAAGCCCTTGAGCTTCATAATGCTCGACATGCTCCTCCGGACTGAATGCTTCCCACCAGTCTGCGGCTGCCGTCTGCTCGGCGGCCGTTACTCCTTCTACAACGATACAGTATTCGCCCTGCGGCGGCTGTTCCTTCAACAGCTCACTGCATTCCTTAACCGTCCCTCTGACCGCCTCTTCATATTTCTTCGTCAGCTCGCGAATTAAACAGATGCGCCGCTCCGGATTCCACGTCTCGAGCATCGCTTCCAGCGTCTTTTCAATCCTATGAGGCGACTCATAGAAGATCAGCGTGTCCTTAACATGCTGCAGCGATCGGAGCTCCTCCAGCAGCGGCTTCCTGTCCCGGGGCAAAAAGCCGAGGAACGTGAATCGGTCTGTCGGCAGGCCGGATATGATCAGGGCCGATAGAGCGGCATTGGCGCCCGGAATCGGTATAACGTCCACCCCTGCCTCCACCGCCTGCCTAACGAGATCGGCGCCGGGGTCGCAGATCGCCGGCAAGCCGGCGTCGCTGACCAGCGCTATCGATTCGCCCGCCATCATCAGCCGGATTAATTCGGGTCCGCTGGCCTGTTTATTATGTTCATGATAGCTGACCAGCCGGGTCGATATGTCATAATGGGTGAGCAGCTTTCGCGTTTGCCTCGTATCCTCGGCCGCGATCAGCTGCACCTCCTTCAACACCCGGATCGCCCGGAAGGTGATGTCTTCCAAATTGCCGATCGGCGTACCGACCAAATACAGCTTGCCTTTCCCGTTGTCGTTTTGGTAGCTTTTTTGAATATTCACACGCGTTCCCTCATTATATAACGGGCGGTTGAATGAGCTCGGTCCGCTTGCCGTAATAAACGTCCAGCAGCTCATCGCAATATTCCGTTTTATTTTTGTAAACGATTAAAGGCGGCAGTGTCCTCAGCTCCGGCTTGCCGTCCCTGAGCGCCTCGATTAAGACCATGTTCGCTTCCTCGCCGGCGCGCGGATGCACGTAGCGAATCCGTTTGGGCTCCAGTCTATATTCGCGCATCACGCAAAAAATTTCCACCAGCCGGCTCGGCCTGTGCACCATCGCGACGCGTCCGCCGCTCCGTACCAGCCTGGAGCTTGCTTTGACGACATCCTCCAGCGTACAGTGGACCTCGTGCCTCGCCGCAGCGACATGCTCGTTGACATTTTGCTCGCCGTTCGGCACCGGCAAATAGGGAGGGTTTACGGTAACCACATCGAAGACGCCATGACCCAATTGTTTATCCGCATGACGCAAATCTCCGTGCACGATTCGAACCTGCTGTTCCAGCTTATTGATGCGCACGTTGCGCTCCGCCATATCGGCCAGCCTGTCCTGTATTTCCACCCCGACAATCGAAGCTTTCGTCCTCGTTGTCAGGAGCAGCGGAATGACGCCGTTGCCGGTACACAGATCGACTACACGTCCCCTGGCGGTTGGCGGCACATAGCTGAACCGCCCCAATAATACGGCGTCCAGCGAGAAGCTGAATACTTCGCCGCTCTGAATGATTTTAATGTTTTCCGTTAGCAAATCGTCCAGCCTTTCGCTGGCCTTCAAGTTAACATTGTTCATATACTAGTTTATCCTCTTTCCAGAATAAACGGCTTCGCGGTTTCTTACGAAATGAGCGCGTTTATCAAAGTTTGCGAAGCTAAGTATGAAATTTATACTTTCCATACAACCCAAGAAAAAACCGCAGAGAAGTGTTCCTTCCCTACGGCGTTTCCCCCATTCATAAGATTGAGATTCATCCACGTACCATTATTTATTTAAAAATGACATGCAGAACAAGCAATCGCCTTCGGTCCGCAAATGTCCGTAATACACATTGCAAATGTGGAAGCCTTCATGGTACAGCCTCGCCAAATTGTCGTGGCCTTCGCCGGTTATTTCTTTTGCTTGCGCTGCTGTGATAGGAACGAGCGGCAGTTCAGCGTCTGCGTGATCGACATCCTTCAACAGCTTGCGCAGCTGCTGATTTTCGAGACTGAGTCTTTTATTTTCTTCCAAAAGCTCCTTGATATGCTGCTTCATCCGGCCTAACTCCGAATAAAGGGTCCCCATCTGCTCTTCCATTTGATCGATCTGCACAAAAACATCACGTTTATCCACACTTTCACCTCAAAAAGAGCTTAATGCTGCGCCGCCGCCACCACATCGTCAAAGGAAAGCTCCATCACTTTACCCAGTTCGTAAATCTGCACTTTGGCCGTACGCTCGCCAATATTCAAGGAAACGACACGACCGTTGCCTAATGAAGTGATGACATCGCTGCCAACCCGCGGCACATCTTCTTTGGCGCTTTCATAATTATCGTGCTCATATTTCAAGCAGCACATCAACCGGCCGCAAAGCCCGGAAATTTTCGTAGGATTCAAGGATAAATTTTGATCCTTGGCCATTTTGATCGAGACCGGTTCAAAATCGCCTAAAAACGAAGAGCAGCATAAAATCCGGCCGCATGGACCAATGCCTCCAAGCATTTTGGCTTCGTCGCGAACGCCGATCTGCCTTAGTTCAATCCGTGTGCGGAACACGCCCGCCAAATCTTTTACAAGCTCCCGGAAATCGACCCTTCCTTCAGCCGTAAAATAAAAAATTATTTTATTGCGGTCAAATGTATACTCAACATCCACCAGCTTCATTTTTAGCTGATGGTCTCTTATTTTATCCTGACATAAAGCAAAAGCGTTCCTGGCCGCCGATTTATTGTCTTCTACAAGCTGAGCATCCGTCTGGTCGGCGATCCGGATCACTTTCTTCAAAGGCAGCACGACATCGGATTCCTGCACCGTTCGTTTCCCGATCACCACTTTACCGTATTCGATGCCGCGAGCCGTCTCGACGATGACTGAACTTTCTTTGTCCACCGGCAAATCGATAGGATCAAAATAATAAATTTTGCCCGCTTTTTTGAAGCGAACACCAACAACCGAGTACATGTTACACCCCCTTCAGTTGCATCAACATTTTCTCGAGCACGAGCTGCGGGTTAGCATGGAAGCGAAGTCTTTTTTTCAGTTCAATCGCTTGATCCAGGCAGTGAACCCAATGCTTCATATCATAAGACAGGGACTGCCCTGCCATCCAATCGGATTGATCTGCGTAAACCAGGTCGTTCCGGTCTCCGAGATTTAACCGTACCATATCTTTGAGCCATAAGATCAGCATGTCCATAAACATAGGGAGTTGATCCGACAGCTCCGATTTCGCCAGCTTCTGCTGCGCTGTCAGCATGGCCGCAGGCAAACGGGTCAAGCTCTCCTTCGTCAATTGTATCACTAGATTTCTGATTTCTGCAAACCCATTTCCTTGAATAAGCTCCCGCGCGGCAGCCGTTCCCGCCGCCAGCCGCACCGCAGGCTGGATAAGGACGGAAGGATGGCCTTCCGCCTGCAGTGCAGCGACCATCGTTTGACGGCTGAGCGGGGCAAACGGGACCCATTGCGCCCGTGACCGGATCGTCGGCAGGAGTGCTTGTCCGTTATCCGTAATCAACACGGCTACGACGCGCGAGGTCGGTTCCTCCAAAAATTTCAGCAGGCTGTTCGCCGCCTGCACCGTCATTTTATCGGCATCCTCGAGCACATACATCTTCAGTCCCGACGAGCCGGCACGGTAAGAGAATTGCTTTTGCAGCTCGCGGATTTGCTCTATTTTGATCGAGGCGCCGTCAGGCTTTACCCAGTGCAGATCCGGATGGTTGCCATGCTCGACCTTACGGCAGTCCAGGCATTCGCCGCAAGCGTCGTCAGGCAGCACCTGGCAGTACAGCGCCTGGGCAAAGGCGAGCGCCACCTGTCTCCGCCCCGTGCCCGCCGGTCCCGTAAATATATAAGCGTGCGACACTTTGTCGGTACGCAGACTGTTTTGTAATATACGTTTGACACGATCTTGTCCTGGGATGGATTGAAAAGACATTTCAGGTCAGTTGAATCCTTTCCTAAATTATATAGAAGAACACGTTTATATAGAAGAAATGCGATTCGCACGTTCATGGATTAAAAAGCAAGATTGATCAGCATACCCCGGATCTCGCCGATTTTATGCAGCAGGTCAATGCGTCCCTGCTCATACTGGAGCATATCGTCCGCCATCGTAAGCAGCTGCTTATCGATTTCCTCGAGCAGCTTATAGCGCTTGGCGCGCCCGCGTCGATCCCATCCCCGTGTATCGCGAAGCTGAACACCGCGGCGTGCGGTTTCCTCCAGAAACTGCTTGACGAGCAGCTTATATTGGCGAAGCTCCCGCACCGTCATCGATTTGGCGAGCCTGTCGCCCTGCATGCTGATCTGCTGCAATATGCGCTGCAGCTGCTCCTCTGACGCCCTTTCGTCCTGCTGCTGCATCATATCGGAAAACGATTTGCTCTGCAGCTGCTGGGACGATGCATGCTCGTTGCGCTGAATCTCTTTACCGAAAGGGCGCCAGCCCGGATTTATTTTCACGCTGTAGTCCAACCTCTCCTAGAAATGCTCGAATCGTTCGACGGGAAGCACGAATACCGCCGCCCCGCCAACCTGTACCTCTACCGGGAACGGGATATAGGAATCCGTCGTACCGCCCATCGGTGATACCGGTGTGACCATTTGCTCACGAATTTTGCAATTCGCTTTAATTACCTGCATGACTTCGCTAATCCGCTCGTCTTCGATCCCGATCATAAAGGTTGTATTGCCGGCCCGCAGAAAACCGCCGGTACTCGCCAATTTCGTTGCCCGAAATCCTTCCTTGATCAAAGCGTTCGAGAGACGGTTGCTATCTTTGTCCTGTACAACGGCAACAACTAATTTCATCACATTGCCCTCCTTTTCGTTATTGAAACGATTTCCCGGATCACGGCTGAGTGACTTACCGCCATCTGGCCGCGTATGACGACTCCTAGGCAGTGTTTTTCCTCCAGTAGTATATAATTTGACACGGATATGCCTAATTCCTGCTTTTTGGGGAGAAGCGGGTCTTAAAGAACTGCCGGCTTTTCATAAATAAGAGGCCGATTACGCTGAGCACGCCGCTTTTGTGAACCGGGTACTACACCAGTATATGTCGACAATGCCGCCCAGGTTCGCATTTCGTTTAGACAAACCGCGCTGCTGCCTGCCTTACCCGTTGTTTCGCGCCAGAAAGCGATCCAATGCCTGCTTTACCTGCTCAAAAACATCATCCTGTCCCTGGTTGGCGTCAATGGTCACGATCCGGTCCGGAAACATTTCCCTGATCAGCAAATAGCCTTCGCGGACCTTTTCATGAAACGCCATCGATTCCAGATCAAGACGATTGATTTCTCTGTCGCCATGCGCATGGATACGGCTCAAGCCCACTTCCGGCAGTACATCCAAATAAATCGTTAAATCCGGCAGCACATGATCGATCGCAAAGCTGTTAATCGCCATGACCTCCTGGATGCCAAGCCCTCTGGCGTGCCCCTGGTACGCCAAACTGCTGTCGATAAATCGGTCGCAGATCAATACGTGCCCTTCTTCCAAAGAGGGGATAATTTTTTCGACAAGATGCTGTCTGCGCGCCGCGGCATATAATAGCGCTTCGGTGCGTCCGTCCATCTTCGTATTTTGTTTATCGAGAATGACGGATCTGATTTGTTCGGCAATCTCGATGCCTCCCGGCTCACGGGAGACGGTCACCTTATGACCCAATGCTGCCAAATATTCGCCGGCACGCGATATAACCGATGACTTGCCAGCTCCTTCCCCACCCTCTACAGTCAAAAAATAACCTTTATGCATCGTCCGATTTTCCCCAATCTATTGTTCTCTTGTCGCAATTAATACCGGCAGCATTGGCTCTGCCCCCGAAGTCATTCCATGGATACGCGCACCCATCGCGGACAGCCGGGTCAAATACCGGACAACCTCCGCGGAAATCGATTCGCCCGGACATAAGACCGGGATTCCCGGCGGATAAGGGACAATCATCTCGGCCGCCATCATACCGACCGCTTCCTCCAGCGGAAGCTGCGCCGTTCCCTTGTTCCGGTACATCTGCTCATCGAACGAAACAGGCTCAGACAATCCGGGTACGGCCGAATAAGTCTGAGCCGGCTGCAGCCGGCTGCTTAAATCGGCGGGCGGCCCGGCCTCCCCTTGAAGGTCATTCGCGATGCTGCGCAGCGCTCCGACCAGCCGGTCGACATCATCCGACGTGGACGCCAAGCTGAACACAAGGAGCACAGCCTGCGGATCGGCCAGCTCGACGAAACAGTCTCGCGCTTCAAGCTCATCCTTTAGAGCAAAGCCGCTCATCCGGCCTTCGGCATCCGTAAGAATGACCTTGAACGGATCCTGAAGCACGCCGTCGACATCCGCAGCCTGCGGCTCCTGCAGTTGAAAGCGGCTTTGCGTCTTCATATGCTCCTTGAATTGTCCCACAACCGACATCCCCTGCTGCAGCAGCTCTTCGCCCTTTGTATGCATCTGCATCCGACTAAGATCCAGGCTGGCCATCAATGGATAGGACGGGCTGGAGCTTTGCAGCATCGTCAGGTACCTTTTGATTTCTTTGCGGTCTATCCGCTCTCCTTGAACATGCAGCATCGCCCCCATCGTCATGGCGGTCAGCAATTTATGCGTCGACTGCACGACTGCATCGGCTCCGTAGGACAATGCGGCCTTCGGCAGCGCAGGGTGAAACCCGAAATGCGCACCGTGAGCCTCATCCACCAGCAGCGGCTTTTGCCGGTCATGAAGGAGCTTCGCGATCGGCTCCAGCGAAACCGCCGTGCCGTAATAGCCCGGCCGTGTGAGCAGCAGTCCTTTTGCCGCCGGATACTTTTCCAATGCTTGCTCGACGGCATCAGGCCGCAACCCAAGCGTCAATCCGGTCTCCGAATCTACCTCCGGGTTCAAAAATACAGCTTTCGCCCCCGCAAGCATAAGCCCGTGAATTACCGACTTGTGCACATCCCGCTGAACGAGCAGCAGCTCTCCTCTCCGGCACACGCTAAGAATCATCGCCAAATTGCCCACTGTGCTGCCATTTACCAGAAAGAAGCTTTCTTCCGCGCCAAAGCAATCGGCCGCCAGCTGCTGCGCTTCCAAAATCGCTTCCTCGGGATGATGCAAATCATCGAGCCCGGTAATTTCCGTCGCATCCAACTGCAGGATGGCTTCATAATAAGGGCGGGCCGACGCCGCCAGCCCTTGGCCTGCTTTATGGCCGGGAACGTGCAGGCTAATATGCTTGCTGCCGGCGTGCTCGACTAACCGCTCGAACAGCGGGGCCTTCTGTTTGTCCATCATTAAAGTTCTCCCTATAATGCCTGTCAATGTATACCCCTATTGTATCAAACAAAAAGCTCTCAACCAACGGTATGCCGCAGGATGAGAGCCGTTCTTTTTATTCGTAGACGAACTATGCGTCTTTTTTATATAAAATTTGCTTCATTTGAAGGATAAAAAAAGGATATTTGGCATCCATAACGTCGGTTTGGACCATTTCATGCTCGCAGTCCTCGCAAATAAATTCTGATATAATGATAATGCCTTGCTCCTTGTTTTGTCCACAGATGATGCAGTTATGGGTTATCGTTTCTTGTGATGGCTCCCCCACATAACTCACCTCTATTCTTCTTTTCTATCAGTATGTCCCCATTCTCTTAAAGTAAACCCTTACTGCTATATTTTTATGAAAATGGCTCGTACAAAGTTCCTGTAAAGACTCATGTCGCGGTCTCAACCTGCCGATATATTATGTTGAACAAATCTATGAAAATGGACGAGGGATCCGCATTGTTAAGGGAACAGCAGTTATCCAAAGAATCGACGGTTTACCATTATCGGCTTTTGCAACGAATTCACTCCAATAAAAAGTTAATCTGCATCTATTGGGGCTTATTGGCGGTGCTGTACATAAGGGACTTGATCCACATACAGCCATTTTACTTATTATTCGCGCTTATTGCCATCCCTGCGCTTCATACTCTGCTGATCTGCTTGTACTATATGCTCAAAGAAAAACGCCCGCTCAGCCAGTGGACGTTTCAATATCAGCTGCCGTGGGTCGGGTTCATTCCAACCAATTACATCGCGTTACGTCGAATAATAAAGCTTCATCTGCATATTTTATGGATCACCGTGGTCATTTGCGGATGCTTCTTTCCTTGGCTTCCGCTTGATTTGATTGCCCGCTGCCTGATCGTGCACGTCTGGTTGATGCTGCCGCGCTATATTGTGTTTTACCGCTTCCGGCGTCACCACGAGAGCGGCCTGCTGAAAATCAACAAGCAAGACACCTCCTGTTACGCGCAGTAAGGAGTATTGATGGCAGCTCAATATCGCGAAATTGTTTGCACCGCCGCACGATGCGATGCGCGCCTCTCCCGGTGCGAGTATGAACAGCCTTCCTCGCATTGGGCGTGACGATGTACGTGCTGTTCCGAGCCCTTTCCGTTGTCGTCGCGATCACCCGACTGGAAAACAGCGAAGAAGCCATCCCGGATTGCAAATCCAGAATGGCTTCTTCGTTCGTTGTACATATGCTTGCTTGGCGACGTCCTACTCTCCCAAGACCCTGCGGTCTAAGTACCATTGGCGCTGGAGGGCTTAACGGTCGTGTTCGAGATGGGAACGCGTGGTTCCCCTCCGCCATCATCACCAAACGTGGTTTAAGGTTGATGTTCCCGCCAAGGAACATCCGTTCTTCATGCCAATTGCTCTCGGGGCTCCCCGCAAAGTAATCGGCATTATCATCGGAGCTTCCCTTCACTCTGGGGTGAAGTTATTGCGCCTTGAAAACTGGATCCGAAACCTGCAAGCATATTTGGTTCTTCTTTTCTTAGAGGCCCCGTGAAAGGAATCGGACTGCGCTAAGCGCCTTTCGTCCCTTTCTTGGGTAGTTAGTTAAGCCCTCGACCGATTAGTATTCGTCAGCTCCACACGTTGCCGCGCTTCCACCCCGAACCTATCTACCTCGTCGTCTTCAAGGGGTCTTACTTACTGGGAAATCTCATCTTGAGGGGGGCTTCACGCTTAGATGCTTTCAGCGCTTATCCCTTCCGTACGTAGCTATCCAGCCGTGCTCCTGGCGGAACAACTGGTACACCAGCGGTACGTCCATCCCGGTCCTCTCGTACTAAGGACAGCTCCTCTCAAATTTCCTACGCCCGCG
>NZ_SMRT01000027.1 GCF_004354045.1 Paenibacillus piri
GCGGGACCCCTGATAAAAAAGCAATACAGCTATGCTTGCCGGTTTCGGATCCAGTTTTCAAGGCGCAATAACTTCACCCCACAAAGTGAAGGGAAGCTCCGATGATAATGCCGATTACTTTGCGGGGAGCCCCGAGAGCAATTGGCATGAAGAACGGATGTTCCTTGGCGGGAACATCAAACTTAAACCACGTTTGGTGATGATGGCGGAGGGGAACCACGCGTTCCCATCTCGAACACGACCGTTAAGCCCTCCAGCGCCAATGGTACTTAGACCGCAGGGTCTTGGGAGAGTAGGACATCGCCAAGCAAATACCGGAAGCAGCCGATCCTTAATGGATCGGCTGCTTCTTTGTCGCCTCGGAATTAAGCGGAAATTTTCACCGGTATAATCCAATCTTGAGTCGCCGTTCACAATGCTTTTTGCACGTCGAAAACGCCATAAAAAGCTGCTTGAACAACTTAAAGCGACGCTGTTGCAAATTATTTCAAATCTGCTATAATGTTATTAAAGTCAAAGAAAGTCAAAGTCAATTTACTTCTTGGCTAGGAGGTTGAATTGATGCGTAATATCTCGGAAATAATCGAACAATATTTAAAGCAAAGTTTACAGCAGAGCAATGAAGGCATGATCGAAATTCAACGAAACGATCTGGCTGATCAATTCGCTTGCGTCCCCTCGCAAATTAATTACGTGATAAGCACTCGTTTTACTTTGGAAAAAGGGTACATTGTCGAAAGCAAGCGCGGCGGCGGCGGATATATCCGGATTCAAAGAATCGAACTGAATGCACATGGTTCGGTGCTTGACCATATATTTAAAACAATTAGCGGCCAAATTGATCAAACCACGTCAGAAGGGCTTTTGTATCAATTGAAGGAGAGTGGTTACATTACTTCTAGAGAAGCCGCGCTGATGAAGGCGGCGATTGACAGAGAAGTATTAGTCTTGAAGCTGCCGCTGAGAGACGAAATTCGCGCCAGAATTTTGAAAGCTATGCTGATATCCTTGTTGAGCAAGTAAGGAGGGAATGTCGATGCTATGCCAGGAATGTGGTAAGAAGCAGGCAACGCTTCATTTTACTAAAATATTAAACGGCGAGAAGACGGAATTTCACATTTGCGAATCGTGCGCTCGCGAGAAGGGGGAGTTGATTCCGGGCACACCGAATGGGTTTTCTATCCATAATCTATTGTCAGGTCTGCTTGATTTTGACCCTTCGCAAAACTCCGTGACATCCAAATCGCAGCCCGGACGCTGTGAGCAGTGCGGATTGACATATAGCCAGTTCAGCAAAGTGGGCCGTTTCGGCTGCAGCTCCTGCTACAAGCATTTTGACGACAAGCTCGACCCGCTTTTTAAAAGAGTGCACGGCAATACCGTTCATACGGGAAAGGTTCCCAAACGCTCAGGCGGGTTAATTAAATATAAGAGAGAGATTGAAGATTTGAAAAAGGAACTGCTGCTTCGCATTCAAGGCGAAGAATTTGAAGAAGCGGCCAAACTTCGCGACGAGATCCGCCAGCTCGAGAGAAAAGTCGCTGAAAGTTAAAAGCTAATTAATAAAACACTCGGATTCGCAGTCATTGGATTGCGGCGGGGTTCTCTTTATGGCAAGGAGGAAAACTTATGACAGCTAAAGCGAATCGGTTTACGAAGCAGGCTTTAAGCGACTGGATGAAAAGTGAAGGGCCGGACTCGGATATCGTTATCAGCACACGAATTCGTATAGCGAGAAACTTGCAGTCGTATCCGTTTCCGATGCTCTCCACGAACCAGCAATCCCAAGAAGTGCTTGATAAGCTATCGAGCGTTTTGAATCAGGAGGAGCTGGGCACGATCAGTAATTTTACGTTGCTGACCCTCGATGAGCTGGACGAATTGGAAAAGCGGGTATTGGTTGAGAAGCATTTAATTAGTCCGGCCTTGGCCAATGAATCGCGAAACGGCGCCGTCATACTAAGCGATAACGAATCCGTCAGCATTATGGTGAATGAAGAGGACCATTTACGAATACAATGCTTGTGCCCCGGTTTTCAAATTCAGGAGGCTTGGGATTTGGCCAGCCAGATCGACGATGTTTTTGAATTCGAGTTCGATTATGCTTTTGATGAAAAACGCGGATATTTAACGAGCTGCCCGACCAATGTGGGCACCGGTATTCGCGCTTCGGTCATGATTCACTTGCCGGCCTTAGTATTAACCCAACAAATCAACCGGATTTTATCGGCTATCACGCAGGTCGGGTTAGCGGTTCGCGGCTTGTATGGCGAAGGAAGCGAGGCGCTGGGCAACCTGTTTCAAATTTCGAATCAGATTACGTTAGGGCAGTCCGAACAGGAAATAATCGAAAATTTGTACGGGGTCGTACGGCAAATTATCGAGCATGAGCGGGCGGCGCGCGAAAAGCTTCAACTGGAAACGAAGTCCAAGCTTGTCGACCGCATCAGCAGATCGTACGGCATTATGTCCTACGCCGCAATTATGGATTCGAAGGAGGCGGCTCAGCGCCTGTCCGATGTACGTTTGGGCATCGATTTGGGAATCATTAAGAATGTTCCCATGCAAATCATGAATGAACTGCTGGTGATGACCCAACCGGGTTTTTTGCAGCAGTATGCAGGAGAAAAGCTAACAGCTGAAGAAAGAGACATAAGAAGAGCACAGCTCATTAGGGAAAAACTGACATCGGAGTCTTAGCGCATCGCGAGTTGATTGCTTCTTACATGTCAAACGTACTTCGTTAATACTTATTCTTTATGGAGGTGTTACGCATGATGTTTGGAAGATTTACGGAACGTGCGCAAAAAGTATTGTCACTGGCACAAGAGGAAGCCGTTCGTTTAGGTCATAATAATATCGGAACGGAGCATATTTTGCTCGGTTTGATTCGCGAAGGTGATGGCATTGCCGCCAAAGCACTGATCGCTTTAGGATTAGGTTTGGAAAAAATCCAGGACGAGGTGGAGGCTTTAATCGGCCGGGGACAAGAGCAGCCTACCAACATTGCATACACTCCCCGCGCGAAAAAAGTTATCGAGCTGTCGATGGATGAAGCGCGCAAGCTGGGCCATACTTATGTCGGAACGGAGCATATTTTGCTCGGTCTGATCCGGGAGGGCGAAGGCGTGGCGGCCCGCGTCCTGAACAACCTGGGCGTCAGCCTGAATAAAGCCCGCCAGCAAGTGCTGCAGCTGTTGGGCAGCAGCGAAGTCGTATCCACGAACAGCGGCAGCAGCGCAAACGTCAACACGCCGACGCTGGACGGCCTGGCGCGGGATCTGACGGCCTACGCGAAAGACGGCAACCTGGATCCCGTTATTGGAAGAGGCAAAGAAATTGAACGCGTTATTCAAGTGCTGAGCCGCAGAACGAAAAATAATCCGGTGCTGATCGGCGAGCCCGGCGTCGGTAAAACGGCGATTGCCGAAGGCTTGGCGCAAAAAATAATTAACAATGAAATTCCCGAAACGCTGCGCGACAAGCGAGTGATGACGCTGGATATGGGTTCGGTTGTAGCCGGCACCAAATACCGCGGCGAATTCGAGGATCGTCTCAAAAAAATAATGGACGAAATCCGCCAAGCCGGCAATATCATCCTGTTCATCGATGAGCTGCATACGCTGATCGGCGCAGGCGGGGCGGAAGGTGCGATCGATGCGTCCAATATTTTGAAGCCGGCGTTAGCCAGAGGCGAGCTTCAATGCATCGGGGCAACGACGTTGGATGAATACCGCAAATATATCGAGAAAGATGCGGCTTTGGAGAGACGGTTCCAGCCGATTACAGTAGATCAGCCTTCTCCGGAAGAAGCGATTCAAATTTTGCATGGGCTGCGCGACCGTTACGAAGCGCATCACCGCGTTAAAATTACCGACGATGCCATTGAACAAGCGGTAAAATTGTCCGACCGCTACATTACCGACCGGTTCTTGCCGGATAAGGCGATCGACCTGATTGACGAGGCAAGCTCGAAAGTAAGGCTTCGCTCTTACACCGTACCGCCCGATCTGAAAAAGCTGGAGAGCAAGCTCGAAGATATCCGCAAGGAGAAGGACGCGGCCGTTCAAAGCCAAGAGTTCGAGAAAGCCGCATCGCTGCGCGATACGGAGCAGAAGCTGCGTGAAGAGCTGGATACGACCAAGAACGATTGGAAAGAAAAGCAAGGGCGCACTGACTCCGAAGTAACGCCTGACGATATCGCGCAGGTCGTGGCGAGCTGGACCGGCATTCCGGTCGTCAAGCTGGCGGAGGAGGAAACGCAGCGTCTGCTGAAGATGGAATCGATCCTGCACGACCGTGTCATTGGTCAGGATGAAGCCGTTAAAGCGGTCAGCCGCGCTATCCGCCGCGCAAGAGCAGGCCTTAAAGATCCGAAGCGGCCGATGGGCTCGTTCATCTTCCTCGGTCCGACAGGTGTCGGTAAAACCGAGCTGGCCCGCGCGTTGGCGGAATCGCTGTTCGGCGATGAAAATGCAGTTATCCGGATCGACATGTCGGAATACATGGAAAAGCATTCGACATCGCGGCTGGTAGGGGCTCCTCCGGGGTACGTCGGCTATGAGGAAGGCGGCCAGCTGACGGAAAAAGTTCGCCGTAAGCCGTACTCGGTCGTCCTGTTGGATGAAATCGAGAAGGCGCATCCGGAAGTATTTAATATACTGCTGCAGGTTCTCGAAGACGGCCGACTGACCGATTCCAAAGGACGCACGGTAGATTTCCGCAACACGTTGATCATCATGACTTCGAACGTAGGCGCGGAAATGATCAAGAAAAACTCCTCGCTCGGCTTCACGGCCGCGCAGGATGCCGGCAAAGATTACGGCAATATGAAGGATAAAGTAATGAGCGAGTTGAAGAAGAGCTTCCGTCCGGAGTTCTTGAACCGGATCGATGAGATCATTGTGTTCCACTCCTTGGATGAGAATCATATCTCGGAAATCGTAACCTTGATGGCCGAAGATTTGCGCAAACGTCTGAAAGAGCAAGAGGTCGACTTTATTTTGACCGATAAGGCGAAAGCATTTCTGGCCAAAGAAGGCTTCGATCCGACCTATGGAGCGAGACCGCTGCGCAGAGCGATTCAAAAGCATATCGAGGACCGTTTGTCCGAAGAACTGCTGCGCGGCATGATATCGAAAGGCGATACGTTAACGATTGACGAGCAGGACGGCGAATTAACCGTAGAGCGCAGTCAAGGAGTAACACAATCCTGATAACGGGGCAGGAAGCGAACATCCTGCGGCAATAGCCGCGGGATGTTTTTTTTTATTGCCGCAAGGGGCAGTTTCTTCAGCAAGAGGGTTTTCATTACTTCCCCAAAATGGTAAACTTTGATATACACCGTTTTGTCGGATCGGATTTAATAATCAGCTGGGAGCGTTGGAATGGCTAAGCAAAAAACGAAGTTTTTCTGTTCGGAATGCGGGTTTGAATCGCCCAAGTGGCTTGGCAAATGTCCGGGCTGCCAGGCATGGAATACATTTGTCGAAGAACTGGAAACGGTCACGAAGACGCAGGGGATGCAATCTTCTCTTTTGCGGACGAAAGAAAAGGCCGTTTCGATCATAAATATAAAAGGTACGGAAGAGCAGCGCATTTTGACACGCAACAAGGAATTGAACCGTGTGCTGGGCGGTGGAGTTGTACCCGGCTCGCTGCTGCTGGTTGGCGGGGATCCGGGCATCGGGAAATCGACCCTGCTGCTGCAAACCTCCTATGATTTGACGCAAAGCGAGAAAAAGGTGCTGTACATATCCGGGGAGGAATCGGTTCGCCAGACGAAGCTGCGCGCGGATCGTCTGCAGGCGACTTCCGAGCTGCTATATGTGCTGTGCGAAACGAATCTGGAGCAGATCGAAGCGGCGATTGAGCAAGTGCAGCCCGATTTCCTGGTCATCGATTCCATTCAGACCGTCTACCATCCGGCCATTTCGTCCGCGCCCGGCAGCGTCTCGCAGGTAAGAGAATGTACGGGACATTTTATGCGCATTGCCAAAATAAAAGGTATCGCAACCGTGCTCGTGGGTCATGTTACTAAGGAAGGCGCGATTGCCGGGCCGCGGATGCTGGAGCATATGGTCGATTGCGTGCTGTATTTTGAAGGAGAACGCCACCATTCCTACCGGCTGCTGCGGGCGGTGAAAAACCGCTTCGGGGCGACAAACGAAATCGGCATATTTGAAATGCAGGAAAACGGGCTGGTAGAAGTGAATAATCCTTCCGAGCTGTTTTTATCGGAGCGGCCGCTGGGCGTATCGGGCTCTACGGTAGTTGCGAGCATGGAAGGAACCCGGACTGTGCTTGTCGAGCTGCAGGCGTTGGTTTCGCCGACCAATTTTCCATCGCCGCGGCGCATGGCAACTGGAATCGACCATAACCGGATGGCGTTGATTATTGCTGTGCTGGAGAAAAGAATCGGCATGTTTTTGCAAAATCAGGACGCATATGTCAACGTTGCCGGCGGGGTTAAGCTGGATGAACCTGCCGTTGATCTGGCAATTGCTGTTAGTATTGCTTCCAGCTTAAGGGAGCAGCCTACGCAGCCTTTCGATGTCATATTCGGCGAGGTTGGGCTGACGGGCGAGGTTCGCGGCGTATCCCGCGTCGACCAAAGAGTGAAGGAAGCGGAAAAGCTCGGCTTTCGCCGCGTTATTTTACCGGAAAAAAGCTTGAAGGGCTGGACCCCTCCGGCCTCTATCGAAATTATTGGCGTGAACACAGTGGCGGAGGCGTTAAAGGCCGCCTTGGGGTAATGTATATAGGTGAAAGAACTGCTACCGAACCTCCTTTCCCAAATGGGTGTCCAGTGGGCGGAGCCTTCCGAGGCTCTCCCGGCGGGAAGGGTAGGGAGGGGGATTAGGGAGGGACAACATGAGCAAGGAAGAATTGAAACGGGATGTGATGAGCCAGCTGCTGCAGATGGTCGCGCCGGGAACGCCTTTTCGCGAAGGCCTGGAAAATGTGCTGCGGGCCAAAACGGGCGCACTGATCGTTGTCGGCTACAGCCCGGAAGTAATGGAAATCGTCGATGGAGGCTTTTCCATCAATTGTGATTTTTCGCCGAACTATTTATATGAGCTGGCCAAAATGGATGGAGCGATTATTTTAAGCGAAGATTTGAAACGAATTTTATACGCGAATACGCAGCTTATACCGAATTCGTCAATTTCCTCCACGGAAACGGGAATCCGCCACCGGACGGCTGAGCGGGTCGCCAAGCAAACCTCCAAGCTTGTCGTGTCCATTTCCCAAAGACGGAATGTAATCACCTTGTACCAGGGCAATCTTCGCTATTCATTAAAGGACATAGGCGTTATATTGACGAAGGCGAATCAGGCGATCCAAACGCTCGAACGATATAAAACGGTTCTGGATCAGGCGTTGACGAATTTGGGCGCCTCGGAATTCGAGGAGCTAGTTGCGCTCCACGATGTGACGAACGTGATTCAGCGCGTCGAGATGGTGCTGCGCGTTAAAGCAGAAATAAAGCGCTACATTAACGAGTTGGGGACGGAAGGCCGTCTTATCAATATGCAGCTGGAAGAATTGGTCGGAAATACCGAATTGGAAGCGCAACTTTTGTTAAAAGACTATATTAAAGAGCTAAATGATGATAGAATCAAGGATATGACCAACAGCCTAAAACGGCTGGCGGCAGAGGAAGTGCTGGACCATTATCATATAGCCCGATTGCTGGGTTATCAGCATACGAGCAATCTTGCGGAGGAGACGGTATCGCCAAGAGGCTATCGCGTGCTCAGCAAAATACCGCGGCTTCCTGCGGTCATCATCCATAACCTGGTTGAAACGTTCGGACGACTGCCCCATCTGTTGATGGCAACCATAGAGGAGCTTGATGAAGTGGACGGCATAGGCGAAGTCAGGGCAAGGGCGATTAAGGAAGGCTTAAAGCGGATTCAAGACCAAGTTCTCATTGACAGACATATTTAACTTGCATACAATCAGAGGGTGCTTTAATATAATTAGGTATATTAGGGTACAGTAAACTAGAGGTGGACAAATAATGCTAACTAAATCTCTTCCCAATCTATTTACAGTAGGGAACTTGTTTTTAGGAATAATTTCAATCATTCTCGTTTTTAATAACAGGCCGGAGCTCGCAGCAATTATGGTGATCGTGGCTATGTTATTGGACGGACTGGATGGACGTGTGGCGCGTGCACTGAATGCCCAAAGCGAATTCGGCAAAGAACTGGATTCTTTATCCGATGTTATTTCGTTCGGGGTTGCACCCGCATTTATTATGTATGTGGTTGCTTTTACAGAGCTTAACGCGGCTGCAGCGTGGGTGGTTACTGCGATCTTCCCGATTTGCGGAGCGCTCCGTTTGGCGCGATTTAATGTTGTGGCCGGAACTCCGGGCTACTTTATCGGTCTGCCGATTCCAGCGGCCGGCGGTGTATTGTGTACGCTGGCTTTATTCCATAAAGAGCTGAATACCGTTGTGCTCGTGCTCAGCACCTTGCTGTTGTCGTATCTGATGGTGAGCACCGTGAAATATCCCAATTTCAAAAAAGTGGGAATTCCCAAAGCGGCTATATGGATTACGCCCGTTGTCGTTATCGTCGCCGTTATCGTGGCGGTGAATTATCCGGGCACCTTATCGAAAATGATTTTTGTACCGCTGCTTCTTTATGCGCTGTACGGCTTAAAAAAAAACGTTGAACGCCTGTTGTTTAGGAAACGCAAAAGAAACGGCAAATCCATGGATGATGTGAACTCGGAAACAAGATCGTTATAACGATGCGAATAAGCGAAAATGAAAAGCATTTATTTTCCGTAATCGGAAAGTGAATGCTTTTTTTTTGCATTTCTTTTGACAAAAGACGATTAGGCAGGAAGGATTTGGTTCATAATTATATTGAATGAATTTTTTATAAATGAAAGCGTGGAGGTGATTCTATGATGAAAAGATGGTTTCAGTGCTTTTTTGCAGTTATTGGAGGCATGTTATGTTATGGGTGGAGTGATTCGGTCGGTCAACCATTTTTTAAATTCATAGAGATGTTTGGTGTGAGCGAAGTAGCCGGAAAGGCATACTGGTTGACGGCGGTTGGCGTGCTGCTCTTTTATATAATCGGATCTTGGGCAGCCCATTACGGAATGAAGTGGATGAAGCAAGGGGAGGAAAAAGTCGCGCATATGCCGATTGCCGACCTCTTCGCGGGTACGGCGGGCATGGTGGTCGGCTTGCTGCTGGCGGTTATGCTGCTGACGCCGTTCGGACAGGCGGGGATCGTTTCGCCCCTGCTGCAAGCCATATTTACGGCGATGTTCGGAGTGATCGGATTCCGGCTCGGTTACGCGAAAAAAGAGGAATTCATCGTTCTCCTGTCCAAGGGCCGGAGCTCCAAAGAGCGGAGCGCAGCCGGTGAAATCAAAGGGTTTGAGGAGCATAAAATTTTGGATACAAGCGTCATTATCGACGGCCGTATTGCGGATATTTGCAAAACCGGATTTATCGAGGGGACCTTGGTCATCCCTGAATTTGTACTGGAAGAGCTGCAGCATATTGCCGATTCCTCCGATTTGCTCAAACGAAACCGCGGACGCCGCGGATTGGACATTTTGAATAAAATTCAAAAAGAGCTGGACGTCAAGGTGCTGATTTACGAAGGCGATTTCGAAGAAATCTCCGAGGTGGACAGCAAGCTGGTGAAGCTGGCCAAAGTCTTGCAGGGCAAAGTCATTACAAACGATTTTAATTTAAACAAAGTATGCGAGCTGCAGGGCGTATCGGTATTGAATATTAACGATTTGGCGAATGCGGTCAAGCCGGTCGTGCTGCCGGGAGAAGAAATTCTGGTGCAGGTCATTAAGGACGGCAAGGAGCACGGTCAAGGCGTCGCTTACCTGGATGACGGTACGATGATTGTTGTGGAAGGCGGACGCGACTTTATCGGAATGACGCTGGATGTTCTCGTTACAAGCGTGCTGCAGACGTCGGCGGGCCGGATGATTTTCGCCAAACCGAAACTATTGGAAAAAGCGCTCTAAAACGTATATGATAAGGGGAGCGGCAGCACTTCTGGAAAAAGTGCCCGGATGCAGTAGTTGGCAGGTGGGGAAGCAATGGGGAAGCTGGCGGTTGTCGTCGTAGCCGCGGGCAAAGGCTCGCGGATGCGGACAGAGGAGAGCAAGCAATATTTACATTTGAACGGGAAACCGATTATTGTACATACGTTGGCATTGTTTCAGCGGATCGCGCAGGTCGATACGATTGTGCTGGTAACCGGAACCGATGACATGGAACGGTGTTCGGGCTATGTCGGGCAATATGGGCTAAGCAAAGTAAAGCATATTGTAGCGGGCGGCAAGGAGCGTCAGCATTCCGTATATCGCGGACTTCAGGCGCTCGCTGCGGATACCGAATGGGTAATGGTGCACGACGGTGTCCGCCCTTTTGTGGCGGTGGAGCATGTTGTGGCTTGCTGGCGCAAAGCGATGGAGACGGAAGCCGCCGTCCTAGCCGTTCCGGTCAAGGATACGATCAAGGTGGTCAATTCCGCGGGAACGATACAGTCTACGCCGGACCGGCGGAGCTTGTGGGCGATTCAAACCCCACAAGCTTTTCGTCTTTCTTTGCTGAAACGCGCATATGCGGAGGCCGAGAAGGACGGATTTACCGGAACGGACGACGCCATGCTGGTCGAGCGGATCGGAACGCCGGTTCAAGTCGTGGAGGCCGACTATTACAATATAAAGATAACGACGCCGGAGGATTTGCCTTGGGCGGACTGGATTATTCATCATGTCAGAGGAGAGAGCGTACAATGATTCGAGTGGGACAGGGGTTTGATGTGCATCAATTGGCGGAAGGAAGGAAATGTATTATCGGCGGCGTCGACATCCCTTATGAAAAAGGGCTGCTCGGCCATTCCGATGCGGATGTGCTATTGCATGCGATCAGCGATGCGATTTTGGGCGCACTCGGCATGGGAGACATCGGCAAGCATTTTCCGGATACGGATCAGGCCTACAAAGATGCGGACAGCTATCAATTGCTGCTGGACGTATGGAAGCTGGCTAAAGAAGCGGGCTATAGGCTGGGCAATATCGATTCTACGATTATCGCGCAAAAGCCCAAAATGGCGCCGCATATACCGGCCATGGTGGAACGGATTGCCGCAGCGCTGGAAGCGGCGCCGTCCCAGGTCAATGTGAAGGCGACAACGACGGAGCAGCTCGGTTTTACCGGCCGCGGCGAAGGAATTGCGGCACAATCGGTTGTTTGTTTAATCCAAGATGTGCTATCATAACAAAAATATTCAGTATACGGTTGTCACAGAGGGGAGCAAGCACTTATGTCAGATCAACTGCGTGTCAGATATGCGCCAAGCCCCACGGGCCATCTTCATATTGGCGGCGCGCGTACGGCATTATTCGATTATTTGTTGGCCCGCAAGCTTGGCGGGAAATTTGTTATCCGATTCGAGGACACCGATCAGACGCGGCATGTGGAGTCCGGTATCGGCAGCCAGCTGGAAGGTCTGCAATGGCTTGGCCTGGACTGGGATGAAAGCGTCGATGTAGGCGGCCCTTACGGTCCTTACCGGCAAACCGAACGTCTGGACCTGTACCGGCCGTTCATCGAGCAATTGCTGCAGAGCGGCAGCGCTTATCATTGCTACTGCTCGGAAGCGGATTTGGAGCGGGAGCGCGCGGAGCAGGAAGCGAGAAGCGAAATGCCGCGTTACTCCGGCAAATGCCGTCATGTGACGCCTGAGGAGCTGGAGCGGTACCAAGCGGAAGGGCGCAAGCCGTCCGTTCGTTTTCGCGTAAAGGAGGACCGGGTGATTGCATTCGAGGACCGCGTCCGCGAGCATGTCGAATTTGATTCGGGCGGCATCGGCGATTTTATTATCGTGCGTCCCGACGGAATTCCGACCTACAACTTTGCCGTCATTCTTGACGATCACTTGATGGATATCAATTTGGTCATCCGCGGCGAGGAGCATTTGTCCAATACGCCGAGACAAATTATGATGTACGAGGCGCTTGGTTTGCCGATCCCGGAATTTGCGCATCTGTCGCTTATTTTGAACCAGGACCGCAAAAAAATGAGCAAGCGGGACGAATCGATCATTCAATTTATTCAGCAGTATCAAGAGCTCGGTTATTTGCCCGAAGCGGTCATGAACTTTATCGCGCTGCTCGGCTGGTCGCCTAAAGGTGAAGAGGAGATTTTCTCCAAGGAAGAGCTGATCGAGCAATTCGGTTTGGACCGCGTCTCGAAGAGCCCTGCCGTATTCGATATGGATAAGCTGAACTGGATGAACAATCATTATTTGAAAAAGGCGGAGCTGTCCCGCGTCGTGGAGCTCTCCTTGCCGCATCTGCAAAAGGCCGGTCTCGTGCCGGAGCAGCCAGGAACAGAGCAGCTGGAATGGGTGACGCGCCTCGTCGGGCTCAATCAGGAAAGAATGCAGTATGCTGCGGAAATCGTCCCGTTATCGGAGCTGTTCTTCCAGGATGAAGTCACGCACGTTGAAGAAGAAGCCAAGGCGCTGCTTGCGGAAGACCATGTTCCCATCGTGCTGCGCGGCTTTTTGGATGAAGTGGAAAAGGCCGAGACATTCGCGGCCGAGCATATTCCGGCCATGCTGAAGGCGGTGCAGAAAGCGACGGGCTACAAGGGGAAGCAGCTGTTCATGACGATCCGTGTCGCACTCACCGGACAGACCCACGGCCCCGATCTCAATATGACGGTGTTTCTGCTGGGTAGAAATAAAGTCGTCGCCCGACTGAATAAATTATTGTAAACCGTACCCTTTTTCGATATAATATCAGCAAGCATCCGGTTGAACCGGAAATGAGCAACTTGAAATGACATATTTGGCGTCGATCAGGAGAGTACAAATGCTGCAAGGGTTTTACAGAGAGGACAGCCGGCCGAATGCGCCGGGCTGAAAGCTGTCCATTCCCGCGGATTGGAAATGCACCTGGGAGCCGTATCGACGAGCTGCCGCGCTGGCTTGGGAACATGAAGCGAACGCCAGGCAGGGTAGTCTTACCGTACCGTTCACGTTACGAACGCACAAGATGGACGCTGCGCGCAGTTATGCATGCACGTCCAAGCAGAGTGGAACCGCGACTTTACGCCTCTGCAGCCGTCAGGCTGTAGGGGCTTTTTATTTTTCGGCCATTATCGGGGCTCGGCCGGGCTCATGCGTCTATTTTCATTGCCGATATGGAAAGCGAGCAGTAAGAAAGCAGGTGGATGTTCTTGTTTAATCAAATGAGAGAGGATATTGCAACTATATTCGAGAACGATCCCGCGGCCCGCAGCGGGTTTGAAGTGGTATTCACTTACTCCGGGCTGCACGCGCTTTGGGCGCACCGGCTCGCTCATCGATTTTATAAACGTCAATGGTATACGATGGCAAGAGTGATATCCCAGATCAGCCGCTTCATGACAGGCATTGAAATTCATCCGGGCGCCGTGATCGGCCGACGCTTTTTCATCGACCATGGGATGGGCGTTATTATAGGCGAAACCTGCGAAATCGGCGACGATGTCGTGCTGTATCAAGGCGTCACCTTGGGCGGTACGGGCAAGGAGAAGGGCAAGCGTCATCCGACCATCGGCAACAATGTCGTTATCTCGTCGGGGGCCAAGGTGCTCGGTTCCTTCGTCGTCGGGGACAACTCGCGGATCGGCTCGAACGCCGTCGTACTGAGCGAGGTGCCTCCGAACAGCACCGTTGTAGGCATTCCTGGACGTGTGGTGAAGCGCGACGGCGTTCGCGTAGGACGGCTGGATCATCATAATTTGCCCGACCCGGTCATTGACATGTTTCGTCAGATGCAGGAGCAGATCGAGCAATTGAAGGCCGAAGTGGCAGCTATTAAATCCAAGAGCGGGGGTAGCCAGGAGCATGGCGCTAAAAATTTATAATACGCTTTCCAGGACGAAAGAAACGTTCCAAACTATAGAACCCGGCAAAGTAAAGATGTACGTATGCGGCCCGACCGTGTACGATTACATCCATATCGGCAATGCGCGGCCAATGATTTTTTTCGATGTGGTCCGGCGCTATTTGGAATCGACCGGCTATGACGTAACCTATGTCGTAAATTTCACCGATGTGGACGACAAGCTGATTAAAAAAGCGGCGCAAATGGAAGTGACGGTTCCAGAGGTAGCGGATCTATTTATTCGTAAATTTTATGAAGATACGGAAGGTCTCGGCATCCGCAAAGCGACGCTGAACCCGCGGGTAACGGAAAATATCGATGAAATCATCGCTTTTATCGAAGGTCTCGTAAGCAAAGGCTATGCCTATGAAAACGGCGGCGACGTTTATTTCCGGACGACGAAGTTCGCGGAATACGGCAAGCTGTCGCATCAAAACCTGGAGGAGCTCCAGTTCGGCATCCGGGTCGAGGTGGACGAGCGCAAGGAGAATCCGCAGGATTTTGTGCTGTGGAAGGCGGCCAAGCCCGGCGAAATTTCGTGGTCCAGCCCTTGGGGCGAAGGCCGGCCAGGCTGGCATATCGAGTGCTCGGCGATGGTCCGCAAATATTTGGGCGAAACGATCGACATTCACGGCGGCGGCCAGGATTTGCAATTTCCGCATCATGAGTGCGAGATTGCCCAATCCGAATGCTTCACCGGGCATACGATGGCCAACTACTGGATGCATAACGGATATATCAACATTAATAATGAGAAAATGTCCAAATCGCAGGGCAACGGCGTCAACGTCCATCAGCTGCTGCAATCGCTGAGCCCGCAGGTCATTCGCTATTTCATGCTGTCCGCGCATTACCGCAATCCGCTAAATTTCAGCGACGAAACAGTCGAACAGGCGAAAAACGGGTTGACCCGGATTGAAAATTGCCTGGCCAACGTGAAACACCGGCTGGCTGCAGCCGAGAGCGGGGAGGCGGCTTCCGACGTCGTTCTGGCTGTCGATGAGGCGCGCCGGCAATTCGCGGCGAAAATGGACGACGATTTCAATACGCCGGACGCGGTGACGGCTATTTACGAGCTCGTCAATGCGGCTAATCTGCACTTGCAGCAGGAGCGGGTAACCGCAGGCTCCCTTGAGCTGCTGCTCGGGCAATTCGAGGCGATGGACCGAATCCTGGGCATACTAGTGCAAGCCGACGAAGATTTGCTCGACGAGGAGATCGAGCAGCTGATTGCGGACCGTACCGAAGCGCGCAAAACGAAAAACTGGGCGCGCGCCGACGAAATTCGCGATTTGTTGACGGAGCGAGGCATCATTCTGGAGGATACGGCGCAAGGTATCCGCTGGCGGCGCAACAAATAATGAAAGAGCCATTCTCTCTCGATTCCGGGCTCTTTTGCTTCCCGCCGGCCAAAGAACCGAGGCTCTTGAATCCGATCGTGCTGGCCTATATCGGCGATGCGGTGTATGAGGTGTTTATCCGCCAATACGTCATTGCGCAGACCAATCAGAGGCCTAATCATTTGCACCGGTTATCGACTCAATACGTTTCGGCGAAAGCGCAAGCCAAGTCGCTGCAAAGATGGATGCCTCATTTGACGGAGGAAGAAACCGGTATTGTGAAGCGGGGGCGTAACGCCAAATCCGGCACCTCCGCCAAAAATGCCGATATTTTGGAATATCGGCACAGCACGGCTTTTGAATGTTTAATCGGTTATTTATATTACACGAAACAGCTGGAGCGGCTTCAATATTTGATGATGCTGTCTCTGGAACGGGATTAGCCAGCTATGAATGGAGTGACGTTGATGGAGGAAGAATTTATTGCCGGGAAGCATTCGGTGCTGGAAGCTCTCCGGTCCGGACGGACGATTAATAAAATATGGATCGCGGAAAACGCGCAGAAGCAATTGACCCAGCCGATCGTGGCCGAAGCGAAACAAAACGGCGTCATCGTGCAGTTTGCCGATAAACGCAAGCTCGATCAAATGGTCGACAATATTCAGCATCAGGGCGTAGTTGCCCAAGTCGCGGCATATGCCTATGTAGAGGTTGAGGATATTTTGGCGCTGGCCGCGAGCCGGGACGAGGAGCCGTTTATCCTCATTTTGGACGAGATCGAAGATCCGCATAATTTGGGCTCCATTCTTCGGACGGCGGACTGTACGGGCGTTCACGGAGTTATTATCCCGAAGCGCCGATCCGTCGGCTTGACCGCTACAGTATCCAAAACATCGGCCGGAGCGGTGGAATATGTGGCGGTTGCCCGGGTTACGAATTTGGCGCAAACGATCGAGCAGCTGAAGGAACGCGGCGTGTGGGTGGCGGGGGCCGATGTAGCGGCTCAGCAGCAGGTGTATCAGACGAATTTGAATATGCCGCTGGCGCTGGTGATCGGCAATGAGCAGAAGGGGATGGGCAGACTGATCAAGGAAAAATGCGATTTTCTGCTGAAGCTGCCCATGTTCGGCCACGTCAACTCCTTGAACGCATCGGTCGCGGCATCGGTGCTGATGTATGAAGCGGTTCGTCAGCGCTTGTCTGCGAAATAGATGGTTTACCCGGTATGATTCAGGAAATTCTAATCGTAGACGGCTATAATATTATCGGCGCCTGGCCGGAGCTGCAGAAGCTGAAGGAGATCAACCTTGCGGAGGCACGGGACCGGCTCATCGAGGTGCTGGCGGAGTACCAGTCTTTTTCCGGCATGAAGGTGCTGCTCGTTTTCGATGCGTATTACGTCCCCGGTCTGGGCGGCAAATATGTGCAAAGCAAGCTGCGCATTTACTACACCAAGGAAAAGGAAACCGCCGACGAGCTGATTGAGCGTCTCGTTACGCAGCATATCGGACGGCGCAAGCAAATTTACGTGGCAACCTCGGATATGACCGAGCAGCATGTCATCTTCGGCAAAGGGGCGTTCCGGATTCCGGCAAGCGAGCTGCTGGTCAAGATCAGACAGTCGCGGCGGGAAATTCGCCAAAAAATTCGCGACGACGTGCCGGCGAAGCGGAACACATTTGACAGCAACTTGAGCGCAGAGATGAAGGATCTGTTGGAAAAGTGGCGCAGAGGCCAGTAACGACAATGCTTTGAAGCTTTTGCTAATGGGAATTTGGTTGACGATGTTAGATTACATAATGTATACTAATCCTATCTTTACGTGGTTATAAAGGTATAGGTTTCGCAGTCTTGCCAGGGCCGGAGGGATTATTTGTGAGTGTCGACCTCAAAGAATTGAGAATGCATGAATATGACCTCAAGGCAGATGAAGATATTGTCGAGGCGGTCCGTGACGGCGATAGCGATGCGCTGGAGTATTTGATCAACAAGTACAAAAACTTCGTACGCGCCAAAGCTCGCTCTTATTTTTTGATAGGCGCCGACCGCGAGGATATCGTTCAGGAAGGTATGATAGGTTTATATAAATCGATTCGCGATTTTCGGGGAGACAAGCTTGCGTCCTTTAAAGCCTTTGCGGAATTATGCATTACGCGTCAGATCATTACGGCCATTAAGACGGCGACGCGGCAGAAGCATATCCCGCTGAACTCGTATGTTTCGCTGGACAAGCCAATTTACGATGAAGATTCCGACCGCACCCTGCTTGACGTGATCTGCGGTTCGCGCGTAACGGACCCGGAAGAGCTCATTATTAATCAAGAGGAGTTCAGCGGTTTAGAAGATAAAATGGGTGAAATTTTAAGCGATTTGGAACGCCGCGTGCTGATGCTGTATTTGGACGGCCGTTCCTATCAGGAGATTGCGGTCGATTTGGACCGGCATGTGAAGTCGATAGATAACGCCCTGCAGCGGGTGAAACGAAAGCTTGAACGTTATTTGGAAATAAGGGATGCATGAACGGCGCCTTTCGCGGAAGCGGGGGGTGTTTATTTTTTGTCCGTTTAGTTTATCCTTCCCATTTGGCGTTAATACTAGCAAAAGTAAGATCAAGCCGATGAGCGGTTGTGTTAATAGGATTTCCTTGACATGAAAATGGCGCTATGCTAAAGTATTCAGGTAGCCCTAAAAAGAGGCGTTTTTTTGCTGATCGTTTAAGGTTTTCAAAATACGAGGCTGGTCCGTAGGAGGTGTACATCATGCGGGTTATTATTACGTTAGCGTGCACGAACTGCAAGCAAAGAAACTATACGTCCAATAAAAATAAGCGCAACAATCCAGACCGCATGGAGTTGAAGAAGTTTTGCAAGTTTTGCAATGAACATACCGCTCATCGCGAAACTAGGTAGTCTTTGGAGGTGTAGTTGTGTCCTTTTTAGCTAGAATGAAGAACACATTTTCCTTTTTTACGGACAGCTGGTCCGAATTAAAAAAAGTGAAGTGGCCAAGTCGTAAGGAGCTGATCAGCTATACGCTAGTCGTTCTGTTTACGGTTGCCTTTGTAACCATTTACTTCTACGTACTTGATTTGGGGATTTCTGAGCTGCTTCGTCTTATTTTCAAATAAGCGGGAGTTAGGTGGCTAATCATGGAAATGGAAAAAAGATGGTACGTCGTGCATACCTATTCCGGGTATGAGAACAAGGTAAAGGCAAACTTGGAGAAACGCGTCGAGTCTATGAATATGACGGACAAAATCTTTCGCGTTTTGGTTCCGATGGAAGAAGAGCTTGTGAATAAGGACGGCAAGAAAAAAACGGTTATGCGCAAAGTGTATCCGGGGTATGTGTTGGTCGAAATGATTCAAACCGACGATTCCTGGTATGTTGTCCGCAATACGCCGGGTGTGACGGGCTTTGTCGGTTCGACAGGGTCTGGATCGAAGCCGACCGCGCTGCTTCCTGACGAAGTGGAAGCTATTCTTAAGCATATGGGCATGGAAGAACCAAAGCCGAAGATCGACTTCGAACTCAAAGATACCGTACGTGTTATGGTGGGACCTTTTGCGAACTTTGTCGGATCGGTTGAAGAAATTTTGCTCGATAAAGCGAAGCTGAAGGTGCTTGTGAACATGTTCGGACGGGAAACCCCGTTAGAGCTGGACTACCACCAAGTGGAAAAACTTTAAAGTTGCTAATCCGTCATACTACATGTAAGGGGGTGTCACACAATGGCAAAAAAGGTTATCAAGGTTGTTAAACTGCAGGTTCCTGCCGCTAAAGCGAATCCGGCTCCGCCAATCGGTCCGGCTCTTGGTCAAGCAGGGGTTAACATCATGGCTTTTTGTAAAGAGTTTAACGCTCGTACTGCCGACCAAGCAGGTTTGATTATTCCTGTTGAAATCACAGTATTCGAAGACCGTTCTTTCACGTTCATCACCAAAACTCCGCCGGCTGCCGTATTGCTCCGCGTTGCTGCTAAGATCGAGAAAGGTTCCGGTGAGCCGAACAAAAAGAAAGTTGCGACTGTCAACCGCAAAACCGTTCGCGAAATCGCCGAGCAAAAAATGCCCGATCTGAACGCTGCTTCCGTTGAGGCTGCAATGCGTATGATCGAAGGTACTGCTCGCAGCATGGGCGTAGCGATCGTTGACTAATTGGATTCAACAATGTGCGGCAATCGTGCTGCACATCGTGACAACTGACTTGGCTTCGCTTAAGTAGCAGTTGCATACTGTGACAACTGACATCGTTCGCGTGATGCAACAGTTGCACATCGTGACAACCGACTTGGTTTAACCTAAGTAGCGGTTGCACATAAGTGGGAGGAATTTCCGCTAATACCACACGAGGAGGAAAATCAAATGCCTAAACACGGCAAGAAGTATTTGGAAGCTTCCAAGCTGATCGATGCTGAAGCTACTTATGAGCCGGCTGAAGCGATCGAGCTTGTTAAAAAAGCGGCAACTGCCAAATTTGACGAAACCGTTGAAGTAGCAGTTCGTCTGGGCGTAGACCCTAGAAAACAAGACCAAGCCGTTCGTGGCGTCGTTGTACTGCCGCACGGTACAGGTAAAACCAAACGTGTCCTTGTATTTGCTAAAGGCGACAAAGCCAAAGAAGCGGAAGCGGCAGGCGCCGATTTCGTAGGCGATCAGGACATGATCAATAAGATCCAGCAGGGCTGGTTCGAATTTGATGTTTGCGTAGCGACTCCCGACATGATGAGTGAAGTGGGTAAGCTGGGTCGTATTTTGGGTGGTAAAGGTTTGATGCCGAATCCTAAAGCCGGTACGGTTACATTCGATGTAGCTAAAGCGGTTCAAGAGATTAAGGCCGGTAAAATCGAATACCGCTTGGATAAAGCCGGACAAATCCACGCTCCAATCGGCAAAGTGTCCTTCGACGCTGAGAAGTTGGCTGAAAACTTCAAAGCTTTGGTGGATGCGTTGAACAGAGCGAAGCCTGCGGCTGCTAAAGGTGTATACCTGAAAAACATTGCGGTTTCCTCGACGATGGGTCCTAGCGCGCGCGTAAACGTACAAACCTTTAGATAAGGATTGAGCCTGGCAGTTGACTTTTATCGTCACGCATGCTAACCTATCTAAGTTAACAATCGAATATGACTTACCGTAGACAGCAGGTGCCTGATGAATCGGGCTTAATTTCCTGCCGAGGTGTTATGATATAAGATCGGTATCTTTGCTTTGAATCAAAGATTACATCGTTCATCATGCCTTCGCAGTGTCTGCGAAGGCATTTTCGCTTTTGGCGGATGCTTTCGCAAGACGCTGCAGCTGAATTCGTGCTGCGGACGCTGACGAGTTGTTTACGGGATAAGAAAAGTACGGAATCATGGACGCTTACGAAAAATGCTTCCTTAACAGGAAGCACAGATTATGATTACGAAGACAGCTTTCTTACGAAAGCTAAGCTTATGCTTACGAAGAATGCTTCCTTACAGGAAGCACTTAGGAGGTGCAAAAATGGCAAACGCAAAAACCATCGAGATTAAATCTCGGCAAGTGAGTGAAGTAGCTGACAAGCTGAAAGAAAGCTCATGTACGATTGTTGCGGATTACCGCGGCTTGAACGTGGCTCAAGTAACTGAGCTTCGTAAACAACTGCGTGAAGCAGGCGTTGAATTCCAGGTATTGAAGAATACTTTGGCAAGACGTGCTACTGCGAATGCCGAGTTGAGCGCACTGGATGAGTATTTGACAGGCCCAACCGCTATTGCATTCAGTAAAGATGATATCGTAACTCCGGCAAAAATCATGACTGATTTTGCTAAGAAGAACGAGCATTTGAGCGTAAAAGCAGGCGTAGTTGAAGGTAGTGTAGTAGGTTTTGACCAAATCAAGGCATTGGCCGACCTTCCTTCCAGAGAAGGCTTGCTATCCATGTTGCTCAGCGTGCTTCAAGCGCCTGTTCGCAACTTCGCTCTTGCGGTTAAAGCAGTGGCTGAGAAACAAGAAGGCGGCGCACAAGAGGCTTAATCACCTTTGGATGGCCGTTTCATTAAAAAACAATTAATCGGAGGTAACTATACCATGAGTAAAGAGCAAATCTTGGAAGCAATTAAAGGTATGACTGTTTTGGAATTGAACGATCTTGTTAAAGCAATCGAAGAAGAATTCGGCGTAACGGCTGCAGCTCCTGTAGCTGTTGTAGCTGGCGGCGGAGCTGCTGAAGTAGCTGAGCAAACTGAATTCGACGTTATTTTGACGAGCGCTGGCGCTTCCAAAATCAACGTTATCAAAGTTGTTCGCGAAATCACGGGCCTTGGCTTGAAAGAAGCAAAAGATCTGGTTGACGGCGCGCCGAAACCAATCAAAGAAAAAGTGGGCAAAGAAGAAGCTGACGCTGTTAAAGCTAAGCTTGAAGAAGCTGGCGCAGCAGTAGAAGTGAAATAAGAATCCGCTTTTCATGCTGTTCATGAAGCCCCTTGGAGTTTACCTTCAAGGGGCTTTTTCAACCGCCTTGACCGATTTCGCGCGAATAAACGCCAGAAGTGTGCCTGCCGCTAACGTCATAGAGAAGAATGGAACAGCAGTTGATGGATGGGGCGTGGCCTACAGGTGGTTAGCTCGCTCAAGATTGTAGACCGCTGCGCTAACGGACTGAGCAGTCGTTATTTGACCTAATTTCGCCCTTTGCGGATTGTAACGGACCTGAGCGCCTTTATTAGGTTGACCGGCCTCCGAATACTTCCGTTTACGACAAAATAAAAGCTGCTGAGTCCGTTAGCCTGAAAAATGAAGCGTTTGACCGCAAATAACGTCGCTGGTTTCCGTTAGTGGCGAAACGTTTTGTGAAGTTCTTAAGGACGAATGCAAAAAAGAAACGCCAGGAGAAAGTCTACACAAAATAAGCACAACCGTTAAGCGTGTCCCGCAGGGACGAAAGCGATCCAACCGCACTCTGCAGCAGTCCCAGCACAAAGGGTGTCCAGAGGGCAAAGCCCTTTGGAGCCCTCCCTGTAGGGAGGGTTTGGGAGGGTCATAAAAAACCGTATAGCGTGTCCCGCAGGGACGAAAGCGATCCAGTCGCACTATGCAGCAGTCATAACAAAAGGGTGTCCAGAGGGCAAAGCCCTTTGGAGCCCTCCCTGTAGGGAGGGTTTGGGAGGGTGGAATATGGAACATTATTATTCGCAAAAGCCGACTGCGGCGCATCAGATTCAGACAATCGAGGAGACATTGCGCGGCCGCAAGTATACATTTATAACGGATGCGGGAGTATTTTCGAAAAAGGGGGTCGATTACGGGTCAAAGGCGCTGATTGAAGCGCTTGAAATCGATGAGTCGGCCGAGGTGCTGGATGTCGGCTGCGGCTACGGTCCGATTGGATTTGCTGCAGCGGGGCTGGCGGCTCGCGGACATGTGACGATGGTCGATATTAATGAAAGAGCGGTGGAGCTGGCCCGGCAAAATGCGCAGCGCAATCATATTGCGAATGTGGACATTTTGCAGAGCGATATGCTGGGAAAGGTAATGGACCGGCAGTTTGATGTGGTAGTGACGAATCCGCCGATCCGCGCGGGCAAGGAAACGGTGCATCGAATATTCGAGCAATCCTATGAGGTGCTGAGGCAGGGCGGAGCTTTGTGGATCGTTATCCAGAAAAAACAAGGGGCGCCATCCGCTTTTGCCAAATTGGAAAGTTTGTTTGCGAAGGTGACCGAGGTTACCAAGGATAAAGGCTACCGAATTGTTAAAGCTGTGAAATGATTGTATGTGGTGACAAAAAATGTTGACTTGACATTTCATATGTGATATTATAATAAAATGTCAGTATTAAACTGGGATATATGTCTTTAGTTCACTAAAATGTCAAGAAGTTTTTTCTCGCCTGGTGAATAAAAATTGGACATTAGACGTATAATGTTTAAATTTTAAGTAAAGCCTACTAGGTATGAGGAAAATAGTGGCAGTACGAAAGTTGATGTCAGGAAAAGCTTCTAGAAGAAGTGTCACTTGGGCGGTATTTACTCGAGAAGGCTTCAAGGAGAGGCTTTTATTTTGTTCTATTGAGTAGACATGAGGGGTGAATCAAAGTTGGCGGGTCATCTTGTTCAATTAGGTCGACGCAAACGCAGGTCATACGCTCGGATTCATGAGGTGTTGGAAGTTCCAAACCTGATTGAAATCCAACAAAAATCGTACGAGTGGTTTTTGGAAGAAGGATTGCGTGAAATGTTTCAGGATATTTCCCCTATTCAAGATTTTACGGGGAATTTGGTGTTGGAATTCATCGATTACAGCTTGGGCGAGCCCAAGTATTCGGTGGATGAGTCCAAGGAACGCGATGTAACTTACGCAGCTCCGCTTCGTGTGAAAGTGCGCTTGATCAACAAAGAGACTGGTGAGGTCAAGGAACAGGAAGTATTTATGGGAGACTTCCCGTTAATGACGGAAACAGGAACTTTTATTATCAATGGTGCTGAACGGGTTATCGTCAGCCAGTTGGTTCGTTCTCCCAGCGTCTATTTTAGCACGAAAGTGGATAAAAACGGTAAAAAAACGTATACCGCAACCGTCATTCCCAACCGCGGCGCATGGCTCGAGCTGGAGACGGATGCAAAAGATATTATTTATGTGCGGATCGACCGTACCCGTAAAATTCCTGTGACCGTTTTGCTCAGATCGTTGGGCTTCGGCACGGACGCCGACATTTTGGACTTGTTGGGCGACGACGAGTATATCCGCAATACGCTCGATAAGGACAATACGGATTCGACGGACAAAGCTTTGATTGAGATTTACGAACGGCTGCGTCCGGGCGAACCGCCTACGTTGGATAACGCAAGAAGCTTGCTTGTTGCCCGCTTCTTCGATCCGAAGCGCTACGATTTGGCGAACGTAGGACGTTACAAAATCAACAAGAAGCTGCATATCAAAAACCGTTTGTTCAATCAGCGGCTGGCCGAGACTTTGGTTGATACGGAGACAGGTGAAATTATTGCCGAAGCCGGACAACTGCTCGACCGTCGCCTGTTGGACGAAGTTCTTCCGTACCTCGAGAAAAATGTCGGGTTTAAAGAATATACCGCTCCTAACGGCATGAACGAGATGGATCATATTCCGCTCCAATGCATTAGCGTATATTCGCCTATCGAAGACGGCAAGATCGTGAAGGTCATTGCAAACGGCAAGATCGACAAAACGGTGAAAAATATTACCCCTGCTGATATTATTGCTTCGATTAACTATTTTATTAATCTTTTGCACGGAATCGGCAGCACGGACGATATTGACCATCTCGGGAACAGAAGATTGCGTTCCGTCGGTGAGCTTTTGCAAAATCAGTTCCGGATCGGCTTGTCCCGTATGGAGCGCGTTGTTCGCGAACGGATGTCGATTCAGGATGCCAATGTGATTACGCCGCAAGCGTTAATTAATATTAGACCGGTTATCGCATCGATTAAGGAGTTTTTCGGAAGCTCCCAGCTGTCGCAATTTATGGACCAGACGAACCCGTTAGCGGAGCTGACGCATAAGCGCCGTTTGTCCGCACTCGGACCCGGCGGTTTGACGAGAGAGCGCGCGGGCTTTGAAGTCCGCGACGTGCATCACTCCCACTATGGGCGGATGTGTCCGATCGAGACGCCGGAGGGACCGAACATCGGCTTGATCAACTCCTTGTCCACGTTTGCGCGAATCAATGAGTACGGGTTCATTGAAGCGCCGTACCGTTGGGTGGATCCGAAGACGGGGATCGTTACCGAGCAAATTGCTTATTTGACGGCAGATGAAGAGGATAACTATGTTGTCGCTCAAGCGAACGCCAGGCTGACGGAAGACGGGCGACTGGCGGAAGACGCGGCTATCGTTCGTTATAAAGACGATAACTTGATTCTTCCTAAAGAGCGCGTCGATTATATGGACGTTTCGCCGAAACAGGTTGTATCGGTTGCGACCGCGCTGATTCCGTTTTTGGAAAACGATGACTCCAACCGCGCATTGATGGGATCGAACATGCAGCGCCAAGCGGTTCCGCTGCTTATTCCGAAAGCGCCGCTTGTCGGTACCGGAATGGAGCACAAATCGGCTAAAGATTCGGGCGTATGTATCGTGTCCAAGGTCGATGGAGTGGTCGAGCGCGTGTCGGCCAATGAAATCTGGGTTCGCCGTCAGGCGGTTGTCGACGGCAAATTGGTTAACGGCGACTTGATCAAGCATAAGCTGCACAAATTCATGCGTTCCAACCAGGGTACGTGCATCAACCAGCGTCCGATTTGCCATAAGGGCGAGCAGGTTCGCGCCGGCGATATTTTGGCTGACGGTCCTTCCACGGAAATGGGTGAATTGGCGCTCGGACGCAACGTCGTCGTCGCTTTCATGACATGGGAAGGCTACAACTACGAGGATGCGATCCTGTTAAGCGAGAAGCTGGTTAAAGAAGATGTGTACACGTCGATTCACATCGAGGAATACGAGTCCGAAGCCAGGGATACGAAGCTCGGACCTGAGGAAATTACCCGCGATATTCCGAACGTCGGTGAAGATGCGCTCAAAAATCTGGACGAACGCGGTATTATCCGTGTCGGCGCAGAAATTGGCGCAGGCGATATTCTCGTCGGCAAAGTAACGCCTAAAGGCGTCACGGAGCTTACGGCGGAAGAGCGCTTGCTGCATGCCATCTTTGGTGAAAAAGCACGCGAAGTCCGCGATACGTCGCTGCGCGTGCCGCACGGTACGGACGGTATCGTCGTTGACGTCAAAGTATTTACGCGGGAAAACGGCGACGAGCTTCCTCCGGGCGTGAACCAGCTGGTGCGCGTCTACATTGCGCAAAAGCGGAAAATTTCCGAAGGGGATAAAATGGCCGGGCGCCACGGAAATAAAGGGGTTATCGCGCGTATTCTGCCTGAAGAGGACATGCCGTTCATGCCGGACGGCACGCCGGTACAGGTTGTACTGAACCCGTTGGGCGTTCCTTCGCGGATGAACATCGGTCAGGTGCTCGAGGTCCACTTGGGCATGGCGGCCAAGTATCTGGGCATTCATACGGCGACGCCGGTATTTGACGGCGCGCACGAGTATGATGTGTTCGATACGATGGAAGAGGCCGGCATGCAGCGCAACGGTAAAACGATCCTGTATGACGGACGGACGGGCGAGCCGTTCGAACGCGAAGTGACGGTCGGCGTCATGTATATGATCAAGCTGGCGCACATGGTTGACGATAAAATTCATGCGCGTTCCACAGGCCCGTACTCTCTCGTTACGCAGCAGCCGTTGGGCGGTAAAGCTCAATTCGGCGGACAGCGCTTCGGGGAGATGGAGGTTTGGGCGTTGGAGGCCTATGGGGCCGCTTATACGCTGCAGGAAATATTGACTGTGAAATCCGATGACGTGGTAGGCCGCGTGAAAACGTACGAGTCCATCGTCAAAGGGGAGAATGTTCCAGAGCCGGGCGTTCCGGAATCCTTCAAGGTTTTGATCAAGGAGCTGCAAAGCTTGGGTATGGACGTGAAGATATTGTCCGGAGACGAGCAGGAAATCGAAATGAAGGAAATGGACGATGAAGATGAGGTTACGAGCGATAAGCTGAATCTCAATCTTGAAGGCGCGGAGTTAGGTGTAGAATAACGCAGGGCTTGCTTAGCATATAGTACATTCTTCTTAAGGAGGGTTGCTCCTTGATGGACGTTAACAACTTCGAATTTATGAAAATTGGATTGGCTTCTCCGGAAAAGATCCGATCGTGGTCCCGCGGGGAAGTAAAAAAACCGGAAACAATCAACTACAGAACCTTAAAGCCTGAAAAGGAAGGTCTGTTCTGTGAAAAGATTTTTGGTCCAACTAAGGACTGGGAGTGCCATTGCGGTAAATATAAGCGCGTCCGTTATAAAGGCGTCGTCTGTGACCGCTGCGGCGTAGAAGTGACGCGTCAGAAAGTGCGCCGCGAGCGGATGGGGCACATCGAGCTGGCTGCCCCGGTTTCCCACATCTGGTATTTCAAAGGAATTCCGAGCCGTATGGGATTGGCGTTGGATATGTCCCCTCGCTCGTTGGAAGAGATCATTTATTTCGCTTCTTATGTTGTAACCGATCCTGGCGATACGCCGTTGGAGAAGAAGCAGCTGTTGTCCGAGAAGGAATACCGCAGCTACCGAGAAAAATACGGCTATGCTTTCCAGGCCGGCATGGGTGCCGAAGCGGTGAAAAAGCTGCTTCAGGATATCGAAATCGACAAAGAAGTGGATATGCTCAAGGAAGAACTGAAAACCGCTCAAGGACAGCGCCGTAACCGCGCGATCAAACGGTTGGAAGTCATGGAAGCATTCCGCAATTCGAAAAATATGCCGGAGTGGATGGTGCTGGATGTGCTTCCCGTCATCCCGCCGGAGCTTCGTCCGATGGTACAGTTGGATGGGGGACGTTTTGCGACGTCCGACCTGAACGACTTGTACCGCCGCGTGATCAACCGGAACAACCGCCTGAAACGGCTGCTGGATCTCGGTGCGCCGGACATTATCGTGCAAAACGAGAAACGGATGCTGCAGGAAGCGGTTGATGCGTTGATCGACAACGGCCGCCGCGGCCGTCCCGTAACGGGTCCGGGCAACCGTCCGTTGAAATCGCTCAGCCATATGCTGAAAGGCAAGCAGGGACGCTTCCGGCAAAACCTGCTCGGCAAGCGCGTTGACTATTCGGGCCGTTCCGTTATCGTTGTAGGACCGAGCTTGAAAATGTACCAATGCGGTCTGCCGAAAGAAATGGCGCTTGAGCTGTTCAAGCCTTTCGTTATGAAAGAGCTGGTCAACAAAGGATTGGCGCATAACATCAAGAGTGCGAAACGCAAGGTGGAACGCGTCAGCCCTGAAGTGTGGGACGTACTGGAAGAAGTGATCAAGGAGCATCCGGTTCTGTTGAACCGCGCCCCCACATTGCATAGATTGGGTATTCAGGCATTCGAGCCGATCCTGGTTGAAGGCCGCGCAATCAAGCTGCATCCGTTGGTATGTACAGCGTACAATGCCGACTTTGACGGCGACCAAATGGCGGTGCACGTGCCATTGTCTTCGGAAGCTCAAGCGGAAGCACGCGTGCTGATGCTGGCATCCGGCAACATATTGAACCCGAAAGACGGCAAGCCTGTTGTCACGCCGTCGCAGGATATGGTTTTGGGCAGCTTCTATTTGACGACGGAGAATAAAGAGGCCAAAGGCGCTCTGACGATTGTCCGCAGCGTCCACGAAGCGGTCTCCTTGTACCAGCGCGGAGCTGGATCGCTGCATGCCCGTATTGCCATCCCGGCCAAAGCTTTGAATAAAACGAGCTTTACGCCGGAGCAGCAGGAAGCCATGCTGATCACGACCATCGGGAAAGTAATCTTTAATGAAATTTACCCGGCGGATTTCCCGTTTATCAACGAGCCGACAAAAGCGAACCTGTTGAACGGCGCTTCCGACGAATACTTTGTGTTTGACAAGGGCGGCGACATCCGCAAGAAGATGCAGGAGCTTCCTGAAAGCAAGGCGGTAGGCAAGGAGTACCTGGGCTCGATTATCGCCGAGTGCTTCCGCAAATACCATACGACGCTGACGTCGGTTATTTTGGACCGCATTAAAGAGCTTGGCTTCACTTACTCGACGAAAGCGGGTATTACGATCGCTGTCGCGGACGTAACGGTTCCTAGCGAGAAGGAAGCGATTCTTAAAGAGTCGGATGAAAAAGTAGCCGTCGTCACCAATCAGTACCGCCGCGGTCTCATCACCGATGATGAGCGTTATGACCGGGTCATCGCGATCTGGAGTAAAGCGAAGGATGAGCTGACGGATATTTTGATGAAGTCGCTCGACAAGTACAACTCGATCAACATGATGGTCGAATCGAAGGCGCGCGGTAACAAATCGCAGATTACCCAGCTGGGCGGTATGCGCGGTCTGATGGCCAATCCGTCCGGTAAAATTATCGAGTTGCCGATCAAATCGAACTTCCGCGAAGGTCTTACCGTGTTGGAGTACTTTATTTCCACGCACGGAGCGCGGAAAGGTTTGGCGGATACGGCGCTTCGTACCGCGGACTCCGGTTATTTGACCCGTCGTCTTGTAGACGTGGCGCAGGACGTTATTGTCCGCGATGAAGATTGCGGTACCGATAAAGGATTTACCGTCAGCAAGATTCAGGACGGTAAAGAGGTTATCGAGGACTTGTACGACCGTATCGAAGGACGCTATGCGTTCGAGACGATTCGTCATCCGGAGACGGGCGAGATCATTATCGGCCGCAATGAATTGATCGAAGCGGGCATTGCCGACAAGATCATTCAAGCCGGCATTGAAAAGCTGCAAATTCGTTCCGTGCTCAGCTGCCGTTCGAGACACGGCGTATGCAAAAAATGCTACGGCCGCAATCTGGCAACCGGTCAGCATGTCGAAATCGGCGAAGCGGTAGGGATTATCGCGGCGCAATCGATCGGTGAACCGGGAACGCAGCTGACGATGCGTACGTTCCATACCGGCGGTGTCGCGGGCGATGACATTACGCAAGGTTTGCCGCGTATTCAGGAGCTGTTTGAAGCGCGCAATCCGAAAGGTCAAGCGATCATTTCCGAGCTGGACGGTATCGTCAAAGATATTCGCGAAGCCAAGGATCGTCGTGAAATCGAAGTGTTGGGCGAGGCGGAATCTAAAGTGTACGCCGTTCCTTACGGCTCGCGTGTTCGCGTTACGGTCAACCAGCAGGTAGAAGCCGGCGACGAGCTGACGGAAGGTTCGATCGATCCGAAGGAAATGCTCAGAATCAAAGGGATTCGCGGCGTTCAAAACTATATTCTTCAAGAAGTTCAGCGCGTATACCGGAACCAAGGGGTAGAAATTAACGATAAGCATATCGAGGTTATGGTTCGCCAGATGCTTCGCAAAATCCGTATCGTTGATTCCGGAAATACGACGCTCTTGCCTGGCGCGTTCGTTGACATCCATGAATATGAAGAAGCGAACAAAGTCGCTTTGTTTGCCGATCAAGAGCCTGCCGTTGCCAAGCCGGTGCTGTTGGGTATTACGAAAGCTTCGCTTGAAACGGATTCGTTCTTGTCAGCGGCGTCGTTCCAGGAGACGACAAGAGTGCTGACGGATGCGGCGATCAAAGGCAAGGTCGATCAGCTGCTCGGCTTGAAAGAAAATGTCATCATCGGCAAGCTGATTCCTGCAGGAACGGGAATGGCGCGCTACCGCAACATCCGGATCACGAATCCAAACGAAGAGGAGATCGTAGAAGATTCCTTGGATATGGAGCCTGTTCCGGTAGAGTAACGATAACTTGTACAAGACGCGCAGTGCCTTCATAAATAGCTGGATATGAATTGTTTATGAAGGCGCGCGTTTTTCTTGTTGTTTCGGAAATGATGCGCTGCCTATTTCTGTGGATGGGGGCTCCCCCAAAAGTAATCGGAATTTGCTTCGGAGCTTCGCGTCACTTTTGGGGGATTATCCTTGACAATGGCACTTTCCTAGTGCTAATATATCGTAGTGTGCCAATTTATGAACGGTCTCCTGTCCTTTGGAGGATGATTCACATGTCATATGAAAAAGTCAAACAGGCTGCGAACGTAAGCACTGGCACGAAGCAAGCTTCAAAAATGATCGAATCGGGCAGAGCCTCGGAAGTTTTTGTTGCGAAAGATGCAGATCCGCGAATAACGATAAAAATAGTTAACCTTTGCAAAAAAATGGGGGTTAAAGTAACATACGTGGATTCCATGAAGTTGTTAGGTAAAGCGTGTGGTATTGAAGTTGGAGCCGCGGTTGCGGCTGTAAGTGAATGAATGATGCACAATCCGTTTTTGCCGAAAACCATCGATGTTGCCGGTAAAAACTTTTCCTTTGTTCATTTACGATTCGCCTGGATCTGTGGGCTTGAAAAATGACATTTCAAATTTTGGAAGGAGGTGGCCACATGCCAACAATTAACCAGCTCGTTCGTAAAGGACGTCAAGCAAAAGTAGACAAGTCGAAATCGCCGGCTCTTCAAAGAGGTTTCAACGCTCTGAAAAGAGAAGCGACTGACATTAGCGCACCTCAAAAGCGCGGTGTATGTACTCGTGTAGGTACAATGACTCCGAAGAAACCGAACTCCGCACTTCGTAAATATGCGCGTGTTCGTTTGACTAACCGTGTCGAGGTAACTGCATACATCCCGGGGATCGGACATAACCTGCAAGAGCACAGCGTCGTATTGATCCGTGGTGGACGGGTAAAAGACCTTCCAGGGGTACGTTATCACATTGTTCGCGGTGCATTGGATACATCCGGTGTCAACAACCGTAAGCAAGCTCGCTCGAAATACGGTACGAAACGTCCGAAAGCGGCAAAATCGTAATCTTTGCAATAAACGAATGAACTTTTTGAGAAAGGGGGATAACTATGCCTCGTAAAGGTCCAGTTACTCGCAGAGACGTATTGCCAGATCCTATTTATAATAGCAAGCTGGTGACACGTTTAATCAACCGCATTATGCTTGACGGCAAAAGAGGGGTCGCTCAGACCATCCTATACAACGCTTTTAACATGATTCAAGATCGTACGGGTAAAGAGCCGATGGAAGTGTTTGAAGCAGCCATCAAAAACATTATGCCAGTTCTTGAAGTTAAAGCTCGCCGTGTCGGCGGTGCCAACTACCAGGTGCCAATCGAAGTGAGACCAGATCGTCGTACGACTTTGGGTCTTCGCTGGTTGGTCAACTACTCCCGCCTTCGCGGTGAGAAAACAATGGAAGAAAGATTGGCTCAAGAAATCATTGATGCCAGCAACAACACAGGCGCTTCCGTTAAGAAGCGTGAAGATACGCACAAAATGGCGGAAGCCAACAAAGCGTTCGCGCATTACCGCTGGTAGAATTTTATTCCTGATGAATTGGAAGGAGACATCCTCATGGCTAGAGAGTACTCCTTGAACGATACGCGTAATATCGGGATTATGGCTCATATTGATGCAGGTAAAACTACAACTACGGAGCGGATCTTGTTCTACACAGGTATCACTCACAAAATCGGAGAAGTGCACGAAGGTGCAGCAACGATGGACTGGATGGAACAAGAGCAGGAGCGCGGAATTACCATCACTTCCGCTGCTACCACAACTCATTGGAAGGGCAACCGCATCAATATCATTGATACTCCTGGACACGTAGACTTCACGGTTGAAGTAGAGCGTTCCCTTCGCGTACTGGATGGAGCAGTAGGTGTGTTCAGCGCTAAAGAAGGCGTTGAACCGCAATCCGAGACAGTTTGGAGACAAGCTGACCGGTACAGCGTTCCACGTATCGCGTATGTGAATAAGATGGACATCATCGGTGCCGACTACTTGGCAGTTATCGAGCAAATGCGCGAAAAGCTAGGCGCTAACGCAGTAGCGATCCAATTGCCTATCGGTGCCGAGAGTGATTTTAAAGGTATTATCGACCTGATCGAACAAAAAGCTTATATTTACAAGGATGATCTGGGTAAAGATATTGAAGAAACAGATATTCCTGAGGAATATAAAGCTAAAGTTGAAGAATTAAGACTTGAACTTGTTGAGAAAGTGGCCGAACTGGACGAAGAGCTGACTATGAAATATCTCGAGGGTGAAGAATTGACCGTCGAAGAAATCAAAAAAGCTTTGCGTACGGCAACTTGCCAAGTTAAAATCTTTCCGGTCGTTTGCGGATCTTCCTATAGAAACAAAGGTATTCAGCTAGTGCTGAATGCAGTTGTCGATTACCTTCCTTCTCCAATAGATGTGCCGGACATTAAAGGTACGCTGGAAGACGGAACGGAAGTTACCCGTAAATCGGCTGATGACCAGCCATTCTCCGCACTTGCGTTCAAAATCATGACAGATCCTTTTGTTGGTAAATTGACGTTCTTCCGCGTATACTCCGGCGTATTGAATTCCGGTTCCTACGTAGTCAACGCAACGAAAGGCAAGCGTGAAAGAGTTGGACGTATTCTGCAGATGCATGCAAACAGCCGTCAAGAAATCAGCATCGTGTATGCCGGTGACATCGCGGCAGCTGTTGGTCTGAAAGATACAACTACAGGCGATACCTTGTGCGACGAGAAAAATCCGGTTATTTTGGAATCGATGAACTTCCCTGAGCCGGTAATTCAACTTGCTGTTGAGCCTAAAACGAAAGCCGACCAAGACAAAATGGGTATTGCACTGTCGAAGCTGGCTGAAGAAGATCCGACTTTCCGTGCGCATACAGATGAGGAAACAGGTCAAACAATCATCGCAGGTATGGGTGAGCTTCACCTGGAAATTCTTGTTGACCGTATGCTTCGTGAATTTAAAGTGGAAACCAATGTGGGTAAACCGCAGGTTGCTTACCGTGAAACTTTCCGCGCAACTGCGAAGGTCGAAGGTAAGTTCGTTCGCCAGTCCGGCGGCCGCGGTCAATACGGACATTGTTGGGTTGAGTTTTCGCCGCTTGAGCCTGGAACCGGCTTCCAGTTCGAGAGCAAAGTCGTCGGCGGTGCGATTCCAAGAGAATACATTGCGCCTATTCAGGCCGGTATTGAGGAATCCATGAAGAACGGCGTTATTGCCGGCTTCCCGATGGTTGATATCAAAGCAACCGTTCTTGACGGTTCTTACCATGATGTTGACTCCAACGAGATGGCATTTAAAATTGCAGGTTCTATGGCTTTGAAAGCTGCAGTAGACAAATGTTCTCCTGTACTGCTTGAGCCAATCATGAAAGTAGAAGTAACCGTTCCTGAAGAGTATATGGGCGACGTTATGGGCGACCTGAACTCCCGCCGTGGACGGATCGAAGGTATGGATGCTCGCTTCGGTGCGCAAATCATCCGTGCAAAGGTACCTCTTTCCGAAATGTTCGGATACTCTACTACATTGCGTTCGCGCACACAAGGCCGCGGCGTTTACTCGATGGAAATTTCTCACTATGAAGAAGTGCCGAAGTCCATTGCAGAAGAAATCATTGCAAAGCACAAAGGCGCCTAATAATAATAAATGTCTATTTTAAGGAGGCAATCTAATCATGGCAAAAGCGAAATTTGAGCGCAATAAGCCGCATGTTAACATCGGTACCATCGGTCACGTTGACCACGGTAAAACAACTTTGACAGCTGCTATTACTACTGTATTGTCCAAAAGATACGGCGGAGCAGCGGTTGCATTCGATCAAATCGACAAAGCTCCAGAAGAGCGCGAGCGCGGTATCACAATCTCCACAGCTCACGTTGAGTACGAAACACCTAACCGTCACTACGCACACGTAGACTGCCCAGGCCACGCCGACTATGTTAAAAACATGATCACAGGCGCCGCGCAAATGGACGGAGCGATCCTGGTTGTATCCGCAGCTGACGGCCCAATGCCGCAAACTCGCGAGCACATCCTGTTGTCCCGCCAAGTAGGCGTACCTTACATCGTCGTATTCTTGAACAAATGCGACATGGTTGAAGACGAAGAGCTTCTGGAATTGGTTGAGATGGAAGTTCGCGACCTTCTTAACGAATACGAATTCCCAGGCGACGACACGCCGATTATTCGCGGTGCTGCTCGTGAAGCTTTGCAAAACCCTGATGGCGCATGGGCTGATAAAATCATCGAGCTGTTCGAGCAAGTCGATACTTACATCCCGACTCCGGAACGCGACACTGACAAGCCTTTCTTGATGCCTGTCGAGGACGTATTCTCCATCACTGGCCGCGGTACTGTTGCTACCGGTCGTGTAGAGCGCGGTACGGTTAAAGTACAAGACGAGATCGAAATCGTTGGTCTTACTGAAGAAACTCGCAAATCGATCGTAACCGGCGTTGAAATGTTCCGCAAATTGCTGGATTCCGCACAAGCGGGCGACAACATCGGCGCATTGCTTCGCGGTGTAGACCGTAAAGATATCGAGCGCGGACAAGTATTGGCTAAGCCGGGTTCGGTTAAGCCTCATACAAACTTCTCGGCTCAAATCTACGTTCTTACTAAAGAAGAGGGTGGACGTCATAAGCCTTTCTTCACTGGCTACCGTCCTCAGTTCTACTTCCGTACAACTGACGTAACTGGTATCATTACGCTTCCAGAAGGTACTGAAATGGTTATGCCTGGTGATAACATCACCGTTACGGTTGAACTGATTTCCCCAATCGCTATCGAAGAAGGTACTCGCTTCGCGATTCGCGAAGGCGGACGTACTGTCGGTGCGGGCGCGGTTGCTACAATCAGCAAGTAATTGCTGTTGACGATAAATCCCTTCATTTCTATGAAATGAGGGGATTTATTTTTTTTAGGCGAATGTATGAAAATTTTCTTGCTTTTTGCTTTCATTTTTAATATAATAGTGAACGTTGGTCTGTGACGTTGCGATGATGTGAGAGGTTGCTGACACACCCGGCCCCTTTGCCATAGGGGCGGCGTCAGGAGATTTTCACGGAGTATGTCCGATAAAAAATTGGGCGATAGAAGGAGGGAATACTATGGCAAAGCAAAAAATTCGTATTCGTTTGAAGGCTTTTGATCACAGAATCTTGGATCAATCCGCTGAGAAAATTGTAGAAACGGCTAAACGTTCCGGCGCAGGCGTATCGGGTCCGATCCCGCTGCCTACGGAGAAACAAGTGATTACAATTCTTCGTGCGGTTCACAAATACAAAGATTCGCGTGAGCAATTCGAAATGCGCACACATAAGCGCTTGATCGATATTGTGAATCCGACGCCGCAAACGGTCGACGCCTTGATGCGTTTGGATCTGCCGTCCGGTGTGGACATCGAAATTAAACTGTAATTCACATGTGCATAAATATATGAACGAACGAGAGGAAAAGAGGTGTCAACGATGACTAAAGGTATCTTAGGGAAAAAGCTTGGAATGACTCAAGTGTTTACTCCGGAAGGTTTGGTAATTCCCGTAACGGTAATTCAAGCAGGTCCTTGCACGGTATTGCAGAAAAAGGATGCTGAGAACGACGGTTACGAAGCCATTCAAATCGGTTTTGAAGAAAAGAAAGAAAAGAATGCCAACAAACCAGAGTTGGGCCATGCGAAAAAAGCGGGCGCAACACCTAAGCGCTACATTAAAGAATTCCGCGGTGTTCAGATCGCTGAATACGAAGTTGGCCAGGAAATTAAAGCCGACTTGTTCGCAGAAGGCGAATTCGTTGATGTAACAGGTACTTCCAAAGGTAAAGGTTTCCAAGGCGTTATTAAAAGACATAATCAATCGACAGGTCCAATGGCTCACGGTTCCCGTTACCATCGCGGTCCAGGTTCCATGGGTTCAATCCAAGCGAACCGCGTGCCGAAAGGTAAAAAACTGCCGGGTCATATGGGTCATGAAACAGTAACTATTCAGCGTCTTGAAGTAATTAAGGTTGATGTGGAACGCAATGTGCTTCTCATTAAAGGTTCCATTCCTGGACCTAAAAATAGTTTCGTCAGCGTTAAATCGACAGTAAAGTAAAGCAGGAAAGGAGGATTTCAGATGCCAAAAGTAGCAGTTTATAATGTTAGTGGTTCCCAAGTGGGAGAAGTCGAACTGTCCGATTCCGTATTCGGAATTGAGCCGCATGTTCATGTGTTGAACGAGGCGGTGTTAATGCAGCGCGCTTCTTTGCGTCTTGGTACTCATAAAGTAAAAGGCCGTTCCGAAGTACGCGGCGGTGGTCGCAAGCCATGGAAACAAAAAGGTACGGGCCGTGCTCGTCAAGGCAGTATCCGTGCTCCTCAATGGAAGGGCGGCGGTGTTGTTTTCGGACCGACTCCACGCAGCTATGGTTACAAGCTTCCTAAAAAAGTTCGTCGTCTTGCAATTAAATCTGCCCTATCTTCCAAGGTAATCGGCAATGAAATCATCGTGTTGGATCAGCTTCAAATGAGCCAGCCGAAAACAAAAGAATTTGCAACGATTTTGAATAATTTGAAAGTTGACCGTAAAGCTTTGGTAGTTACAGCTGGTTATGAAGAAAACGTGGCATTGTCCGCGCGCAATATTCCTGGCGTGAAGTTTGTAGTAGCTGAAGGAATCAACGTGCTTGATGTTATGGTATACGACAAGCTGATTATTACGAAGGACGCGGTACAGAAGGTAGAGGAGGTGTTTGCGTAATGAAAAACCCTCGCGACATTATTAAGCGCCCTGTAATCACTGAACGTACAAGTGAGATGATGGCCGAGAAGAAGTATGCGTTCGAAGTGGACCTCCGTGCAAACAAGACGGAGATTAAGCAAGCCATCGAGCAAATTTTCAATGTGAAGGTGTCCAATGTTAATACATTGAGAATGCCGGCTAAGCCTAAGCGTTACGGTCGTCACTCGGGATATACGTCCGAATGGAAAAAAGCGATTGTTTCCTTGAGCGCAGACAGCAAAGAACTAGAATTTTTCGAAACGGTGTAATTAACTTTTTGAAGTAAGGAGGGAATCCTAGTGCCAATCAAAAAATACAAACCAACGTCGCCCGCAAGACGTGCTATGTCGGTTTCTACATTTGAAGAAATTACGGCATCTGCTCCGGAGAAGTCGCTCTTGGCTCCTTTGAGCAAAAAAGCCGGTCGTAACAACCAAGGTAAAATTACGGTTCGTCACCATGGTGGTGGACATAAGCGTAAGTATCGGATTATCGATTTCAAACGGAACAAAGATGGAATACCAGGACGCGTTGCTACAATCGAGTACGATCCTAACCGTTCCGCCAACATCGCTTTGATTCATTACGTTGATGGTGAAAAGCGCTATATCATCGCTCCTAAAGGCTTGAAAGTGGACGATCAGGTTGTATCCGGTCCGACAGCCGATATTAAAATCGGCAATGCGTTGCCGCTTGAGAACATTCCTGTAGGTACGGTGATTCACAATATCGAGTTGAAGCCTGGCAAAGGCGGCCAAATGGTGCGCGCTGCCGGTACGGAAGCTCAATTGCTCGGTAAGGAAGATAAATACGTAACTGTTCGTCTTTCTTCCGGCGAAGTAAGAAAAGTATTGAAGGTTTGCCGCGCGACAATCGGTTCCGTCGGCAACGAAGACTATGAACTGGTTAAGATCGGTAAAGCCGGACGTTCCCGCTGGTTGGGTCAAAGACCTGAAGTACGCGGTGTCGTCATGAACCCTAACGATCACCCTCACGGTGGTGGTGAAGGCCGCGCTCCAATCGGTCGTAAATCTCCAATGTCTCCTTGGGGCAAACCGACTCTTGGTTATAAAACACGTAAAAAAGGCAAAGCTTCTGATAAATATATCGTACGCCCACGTACGAAGTAATTTATTTCTTGCAACGGTTAAAGAAGGGAGGAACGAAACATGGGTCGCAGTTTGAAAAAAGGTCCTTTCGTGGACGGCTATCTGCTTAAGAAAGTTGAAGCGATCGGCGATACCACTGCCAAAAAGCAGGTGATCAAAACCTGGTCGCGCCGTTCTACGATTTTCCCGCAATTTATCGGACATACATTTGCGGTATACGATGGTAAAAAGCACGTGCCGGTGTACGTAACGGAAGATATGGTTGGACATAAGCTCGGCGAATTTGCTCCAACGCGTACTTATAAAGGTCACGGTGACGATAAGAAAACGAGCAAGCGTTAAGTTTGCAACGAATTGAGCTGTTAACTGAAAGGAGGTACTTCCATGCAAGAAGCTAAATCCATTGCAAGATTCGTCCGTATTGCTCCCCGTAAGGTGCAATTGGTGATCGACTTGATCCGCGGCAAGCAAGTAGGAGAAGCTATCGCGATTCTGCGTCATACGCCGAAAGCGGCATCTCCGATCGTTGAGAAAGTATTGAACTCGGCGATTGCTAACGCTGAACATAACTACTCTTTGGACCCGAACAGCTTGGTTATTTCTCAAGCTTATGTGAATCAGGGCCCGACAATGAAAAGATTCCGTCCACGTGCTATGGGACGTGCGAGCCGTATCAATAAACGTACCAGCCACATTACGTTAGTGGTATCTGAAAAATAAGGAGGGATAACGTGTGGGTCAGAAAGTAAACCCGGTAGGACTTAGAATTGGGATTATTCGCGATTGGGAATCCAAATGGTACGCTGGTAAAGATTTCGGCGATTTGCTGTTGGAAGACGTTAAAATCCGTGAATACTTGAAGCAAAAGCTGAAAGATTCCGCTGTTTCTCATATTGACATCGAACGTGCGGCAAACCGTGTAAATGTAACCATTCATACAGCGAAGCCTGGTATGGTTATCGGTAAAGGTGGGTCCGAGATCGAAGTGATCCGTACTTACATTGCCAACCTGACGAACGGTAAAAAGGTTCACATCAATATCTCTGAAATTAAAAATCCGGAGCTTGACGCGATTCTTGTTGCCGAGAGCATTGCACAACAATTGGAGCGTCGCGTATCGTTCCGTCGTGCGATGAAGCAAGCGATCCAAAGATCGATGAGAGCCGGAGCCAAAGGTATCAAAACATCAGTTAGCGGTCGTTTGGGCGGAGCTGAAATCGCTAGACAAGAAGGCTACAGCGAAGGCACAGTGCCTCTTCATACACTTCGTGCAGATATCGACTACGGTACGGCGGAAGCTCACACCACTTATGGTCGGATCGGCGTAAAAGTGTGGATCTATCGCGGCGAAGTTCTTCCAACGGCTAAGAAAAAGGCTGTTACGGAAGGAGGCAACTAATCATGTTAGTTCCTAAACGTGTAAAGCACCGTAAAGAGCATCGCGGTAAAATGCGCGGTCGCGCTAAAGGCGGAGCGGAAGTACATTTCGGTGAATTCGGTTTGCAGGCGATGGAGCCGGCTTGGGTGACCAACCGTCAAATCGAAGCTGCCCGTATCGCGATGACCCGTTACATCAAGCGGGGCGGTAAAGTATGGATCAAAATTTTCCCAGCCAAGCCAATTACGCAAAAGCCGCTTGAAGTCCGGATGGGTAGCGGTAAAGGTAATGTGGAAAAATGGGTTGCTGTTGTAAAACCTGGTAAAGTTATGTTTGAATTGGCTGGCGTCAGCGAAGAAATCGCACGCGAAGCAATGCGTCTTGCTTCTCACAAACTGCCAATCAAAACGAAGTTTGTTAAAAGAGAAGATGTAGGTGGTGAAGCAAATGAAAGCTAGTGAATTTCGCAACTTAACCACTGCTGAGATTGAACAAAAAATTTCCGGCTTTAAGGAGCAGCTCTTTAACCTCCGTTTTCAACTAGCTACCGGTCAACTGGATAATCCAGTCCAGATTCGAGAAGTCCGCAAAGAGATTGCTCGTGCAAAGACTGTTTTGCGTGAAAGAGAACTGGGGATCATTAGTTAATGAAAGAGAGAGGAGGATTTTCCAATGAGTGAACGTAATGATCGTAAAACTCAAGTTGGCAAAGTCGTGAGCGACAAAATGGATAAAACCATCGTCATCGCCGTTGAAACCTATAAAAAGCACGATCTTTACCACAAGAGAATCAAATATACGAAAAAATTCAAAGCGCATGATGAAAACAACGAAGCTAAAATCGGTGATGTTGTAAGAGTCATGGAAACTCGTCCGCTTTCCAAAGACAAGCGCTGGAGATTGATCGAAGTCGTAGAAAAAGCGGTTATCGTTTAAGATATGCAAGATGCATCAATTCCGGAAGGAGGGTTTAGACAATGATTCAACCTCTATCTCGTTTAAATGTGGCTGACAACTCTGGCGCCAAGCAACTGATGTGTATCCGTGTGTTAGGTGGCACAGGTCGTCGCGTAGGTCACATCGGCGATTTGATCATTTGTTCGGTGAAAGAAGCAACACCAGGTGGCGTTGTCAAAAAGGGTGATGTAGTTAAGGCGGTTATCGTCCGCACGAAACGCGGAGCTCGTCGTAAAGACGGTTCTTACATCAGCTTCGATGAGAATGCGGCGGTTATCGTGAAGGACGATAAAAGTCCTCGCGGAACTCGTATCTTCGGGCCAGTTGCTCGTGAACTTCGCGACAGAGACTTTATGAAAATCGTTTCTCTCGCACCTGAAGTTATCTAATGAACAGCCGCGCGGCGGCTAACGAATATAAATAGCATTCCCCAGGAATGCTCAGCTGTACCTTACGAAGTCAGTTTTCTAACGAAAACTTAAAGTTTATGCTTACGAAGTTAGCATTCTTACGAATGCTCTCAGGAGGTGGAAACTCAATGCCAAAGCAACCCAAGAAATTGGAGTCTCACAACAATAAATTGCACGTGAAAAAAGATGACAATGTGTTCGTGATTACAGGTAAAGACAAAGGTAAAAAAGGTCGTATAATCGCAGCATATCCTCGCGAAAACCGCGTGTTGGTCGAAGGTGTGAACATGGTGAAGAAGCACACGAAACCATCGCAGTCGAATCCGCAGGGCGGCATCATTGCTCAGGAAGCGCCAATTCACGTATCCAACGTGATGCTGATCGATCCGAAGAGCGGCCAGCCTACCCGCGTAGGTTATAAAGTAATGGACAACGGTCAAAAAGTGCGTATCGCTAAAAAATCCGGTGAAGTCATCGATTAATCGTATAAGGTAAGAAAGGAGGTACATGAAACATGGCAGCAAGATTAAAAGATCGTTTTTTGAATGAAGTTACACCTTCATTGATCCAAAAGTTTAACTACAGCACGGTAATGCAAGTGCCTAAGATCGAGAAAGTCGTTATCAACATGGGTGTAGGTGAAGCTGTTTCCAACTCCAAAGTACTGGATGTTGCGGTACAGGATCTGCAGCTTATCTCCGGTCAAAAGCCTGTTGTAACGAGAGCGAAAAAATCGATCGCAGGTTTCAAATTGCGTGAAAATATGCCGATCGGTGCAAAAGTAACTTTGCGCGGCGAGCGGATGTATCATTTCCTGGATAAATTGTTCAACATCGCTCTACCACGGGTTCGTGACTTCCGCGGCGTATCCTCGAAAGCTTTCGACGGTCGCGGCAATTACACGCTGGGTCTGAAAGAACAATTGATTTTCCCGGAAATCGAGTACGATAAAGTCGATAAAGTACGCGGTATGGATATCGTTATTGTAACAACAGCTAAATCCGACGAAGAGTCGCGTGAATTATTAACCCAATTAGGTATGCCGTTTTCGAAGTAATTCGGATTGGCTAAGCCCCGGAGGTGTAAAAATAAGTGGCAAAAACTTCGATGAAAGTGAAGCAGCAGCGCCCTCCTAAATTTAAGGTGCAAGCTTACACTCGCTGCGAACGTTGCGGTCGTCCACATTCGGTTCTACGGAAATTCAAAATTTGCAGAATTTGTTTCCGTGAATTGGCATACAAAGGCCAGATTCCTGGCGTGAAAAAAGCAAGCTGGTAATTACCCAAGTTTCGGGAAGGAGGTTCACCAAAATGGTCATGTCAGATCCAATTGCAGATATGCTTACTCGCATTCGTAATGCAAACGTTGTGCGTCATGAGACTGTAGAAATTCCTGCTTCGACGATCAAAAGAGAAATTGCTGAGATCCTCAAGAAGGAAGGCTTCATCCGTGACGCTGAATATATCGAAGATAACAAGCAAGGGATTATCCGTTTGTTCTTGAAATACGGCCCTAACAATGAGCGTGTTATCTCCGGTCTGAAAAGAATCAGCAAGCCGGGCTTGCGCGTTTATACAAAAAGTCAAGAGGTTCCTCGCGTACTTGGCGGCTTGGGAATTGCAATTATCTCCACTTCCCATGGCGTTATGACAGACAAGGAAGCTCGTCAATCCAAATCCGGCGGAGAAGTTATCTGCTACGTCTGGTAAAACAGAATTTTAATGAACGGAGGTGCATACCATGTCCCGTATTGGTCGTAAGCCAATTACAATTCCAAGTGGCGTCAACATCACTTTGGATAACACACTTATTACGGTAAAAGGCCCTAAAGGTACTTTGAGCCGTGAATTACACAGAGACATGAAGGTTGTTATTGCTGAGAATGAAATTTCAGTAGAGCGTCCTTCTGATAATAAATTACATCGTTCCCTTCATGGTACGACAAGAAGCGTTGTCAACAACATGGTTAGCGGTGTAACTGAAGGCTTTGTGAAAAACCTTGATTTGGTTGGTGTAGGTTACCGTGCGAATAAAACCGGCAATAAGCTGGTTTTGAACGTTGGTTATTCCCACCCTGTTGAGATCGAGCCGGAAAGCGGCATCGAATTCGAGGTTCCTTCAAACACTAAGATCATCGTCAAAGGTATCGATAAAGAATTGGTCGGCGCTACTGCTGCCAAGATTCGTTCCGTTCGTGAGCCTGAACCGTATAAAGGTAAAGGTATTAAATACGAAGGCGAGCGCATTATTCGCAAAGAAGGTAAAGCCGGTAAGAAGAAATAACAATATCGCGTAAAGCGTTAATGTCTTAGTCAAGCTGAAAGGAGTGAACCTCGGATGATTACAAAAAGCGATAAAAATAAAGCTCGTCTGAAAAGACACCTTCGTGTACGTAAGAAAATTCAAGGAACGGCTGAACGTCCACGCTTGAATATCTTCCGTTCTTCCAAACACATGTACGCTCAATTGATCGACGATGTGACGGGTGTAACGATCGCTGCCGCTTCTACTCAAGATAAAGAGCTGAAAGACGGTATCGGTAACGGCGGCAATGTTGAAGCGGCTCGCAAGGTCGGAGCTTTGATTGCGGAGCGCGCTAAAAAGAGCGGTGTAGCGAAAGTCGTATTTGACCGCGGCGGATATTTGTATCATGGACGCGTGCAGGCTTTGGCTGATGCAGCTCGTGAAGCAGGTCTTGAATTTTAATAGAATTTACAAGGAGGTAAAGTCACTTGCGTATTGATCCCAATACTTTAGAGTTAACTGAAAAAGTCGTTAACATTAACCGCGTTGCTAAAGTAGTAAAAGGCGGACGTCGTTTTAGCTTCAGCGCTCTTGTCGTTGTAGGCGACGGTAATGGCTGGGTAGGCGCAGGAATCGGTAAAGCGGGAGAGGTGCCTGATGCGATTCGCAAAGGTATCGAAGACGCCAAGAAAAACCTGATTCATGTACCTATCGTCGGCACAACCATCCCTCACTTGGTTATCGGTAAATTTGGAGCAGGCAACGTATTGTTGAAACCAGCTTCCAAAGGTACCGGCGTTATTGCCGGCGGCCCTGTTCGTGCGGTGTTGGAACTGGCTGGTGTAGGCGATATTTTGACCAAATCCCTAGGATCTTCTAACTCCATCAACATGGTTAATGCTACCCTTGAAGGCTTGCAGCGTCTGAAGCGTGCTGAAGAAGTTGCAAAGCTGCGTGGCAAAACTGTTGAAGAACTGTTAGGTTAGGAGGGATACCATGGCTAAGCAATTACAAATTACCCTCAAACGCAGCCTGATTGGTCGTCCGGAAGTACAGCGTCGTACAGTTGCTTCTCTCGGATTGCGCAAACTGCACCAATCTGTTACGCAACAAGACAACGCTGCGATTCGCGGTATGGTGAATCAAGTAAGTCATCTTGTGGAAGTTAAAGAAATCGAAGCTTAATAAGGCTTAACAATAAGTACTAGAGGAGGTGCAAACGATGAAATTGCATGAACTTACTTCGGCTGTTGGATCCCGCAAAGCCCGCAAACGTGTAGGCCGCGGTATCGGAAGCGGCATGGGTAAAACATCTACTCGCGGTCATAAAGGTCAAAACGCCCGTTCCGGCGGTGGCGTACGTCCTGGCTTTGAGGGAGGTCAAAACCCTCTTTATCGTCGCTTGCCTAAGCGTGGATTCACTAACCGGTTCCGTAAGGAATTTGCGATCGTGAATTTGTCTGAACTTAATAAGTTTGCTGCTGGCACGGAAGTGACGCCGGAAGTACTTTTTGAGTCCGGAATCGTGAAAAATGGAAGAGACGGCATTAAAATCTTGGGCAATGGCGAAATTACGGTTCAATTGAACGTAAAAGCTAACAAGTTTTCCCAATCTGCGGTAGATAAAATCGAGGCTGCCGGCGGTAAAACCGAGGTGATTTAATGTTTCGTACCATATCCAATATTATGAAAGTAGACGATTTGAGAAGAAGAATTCTGTTTACCTTATTGGTACTGATCGTCTACCGAATTGGTGCTTTCATCACGGTACCTAACATCAACACAGATATTCTTAAAGCTCAAGACCATGCTAATTCCAGCGATGTTTTTGGCTTGTTGAACACCTTTACCGGGGGGGCATTGTTTCAATTCTCCATTTTTGCGACGGGGATTATGCCTTACATTACATCGTCGATCATCGTACAGCTGTTGTCGATGGATGTCATTCCGAGGTTTGCTCAATGGGCCAAAGAAGGCGAGATGGGCAGGAAAAAGCTAGCGCAGATTACGCGGTATGGTACGATTGTGTTGGGGCTAATTCAAGCGTTCGGTGTGGCGATCGGATTTAACCGCATCTACGCCGGATTGGTTGTGAACCCCAGTTTCGCAACATATGCCTTGATCGCCATTGTACTTACGGCGGGCACTGCTTTTCTGATGTGGTTAGGGGAACAGATCACTGAGAACGGCATTGGAAATGGTATTTCCATTATCATCTTCGCTGGGATCGTCGCGGCCATTCCAACAGGAATTTCGCAGATCTACAAATCCCAGTTTGCACAAGCCGGTGACGCGTTGTTCTTGAATGTACTGAAGATGCTCATCATCGCGGTCGTTATTATAGCGATTATCGCGGGGGTCATTTTCATTCAGCAAGGTGTTCGCAAAATTCCGGTGCAATATGCAAAACGGGTGGTTGGCCGTAAAATGTACGGTGGTCAATCCACACACATTCCGTTAAAAGTAAATGCCGCAGGCGTAATTCCAGTTATTTTCGCCCTATCGCTGCTCGTATTTCCTCCGACCTTAGCCAGCTTCTGGAGAGGGAATGCGGTTGCCGACTGGATTATTACGAACCTGAACTATACGCATCCGCTTGGAATGACTTTGTATGTGCTGCTGATTATCGGGTTCACTTTCTTCTACACTTTCGTGCAGATTAACCCCGAGCAAATGGCCGATCAGATGAAGAAAAACGGCGGGTACATCCCCGGGATTCGTCCTGGCAAAACCACCTCCGTCTACTTGACGAGAGTGATGACGCGGATTACGTTATCCGGCGCAATTTTTCTCGCTATCGTCGCCATTCTGCCCATGATCTTAGGAAAGTTGGCCAACTTGCCGAGCTCGGTAAGTATTGGCGGAACGTCCCTGCTGATCGTCATCGGTGTTGGTTTGGAAACGATGAAGCAAATTGAAAGCCAATTAATCAAACGGCATTACAAAGGCTTTATTAATAAATAGCAAATAGGTTCTGGTAGTGATTTATTGACTATCGGCACCTATTGTGCTGTTAGCATCACTTGATGTGATGGGGAGGAAGTCATTATGAACGTAATCTTTATGGGGCCTCCTGGTGCAGGTAAAGGTACACAGGCGGAAAGTATCGTCAATGAATTTCAAATCCCGCATATTTCTACGGGTGATGCGTTTCGTTTGGCAATGAAACAGGAAACGCCGCTGGGGCTCGAAGCCAAAAAGTATGTGGATCAAGGTTTGCTGGTTCCTGACGAGATTACCATAGGTATCGTTAAGGAAAGGCTGCAGCAGCCTGACTGCGTTCCGGGCTTCTTGCTGGACGGTTTTCCCAGAACGATTTCGCAGGCGGAAGCACTCGACGAAATTGTGCAAGGCATGGGAAGAAACATCGACCATGTAATTAATTTAAGCGTTGATCGCAACCTGTTGTTGGCTCGTTTGACCGGAAGAAGAATCTGTAGAGCATGTGGAGCTACGTATCATATCTTGTTTAACCCCCCTGCAACTGAAAATGTATGTGATAAATGTTCAGGTGAACTGTATCAAAGATCGGATGATACCGAAGAAAAAGTAGGTACTCGCCTTGATGAGTACATGAACAAGACGGCGCCTTTGCTGTCGTATTATCGTGACAAAGGAAACTTGCGTGAGGTTAACGGTGAGCAAGAGATTAATACGGTTACTGCACAAATCAGTTCACTATTGCGAGGGCAAGCGTAATGATCATTTGTAAATCAGCAGCTGAATTGGAATTAATGAGAGAAGCCGGTCGTATTGTAGCCGAAACGCATCGCTTGTTGCAGAAATCCATTCAGCCCGATATTACAACGAAAGAGCTGGATCAAATCGCAGAAGATTTCATTCGCAGTCAGGGCGCAACTCCATCTTTTAAAGGCTATAACGGTTTTTCTGGCAGCATCTGTGCTTCGGTTAATGATGAATTGGTTCACGGCATCCCAAGCGGACGTAAGCTTAAAGACGGCGATATTATCAGTCTCGATATCGGCGCCAAGTACAAAGGTTATCATGGCGACTCCGCATGGACGTATGGTGTAGGCACGATTTCCGAAACAGCTAAGAAATTATTAGAAGTAACGGAACAAAGCTTATACGCTGGACTGGCAGAAGCTAAGCCGGACGCGCGATTGTATACGATCTCTCATGCGATTCAAAAATGCGTCGAGGATGCCGGTTTTTCAATTGTTCGAGAATATGTAGGGCATGGAGTTGGTTCCGAGCTTCACGAGGAACCACAAATTCCGAATTACGGCTTGCCGGGACGAGGTCCTCGTCTAAAGCCGGGTATGGTATTAGCAATCGAACCGATGGTTAATGTCGGCGAACGTTTCGTCAAGACATTGGACGACAATTGGACGGTTGTTACAGTGGATGGCACACTGTGCGCGCATTTCGAGCATACCATCGCTATTACGCCAGAAGGGTATGAAATATTGACCAAGTCTGGATCGTAGGTGATAGAGTGGATTCGGTAAACATACCTCAACTGGGACAAATCGTTAGGATTGTTCGGGGCAAAGATTCCGGGAAGTACGCCGTTATTATCAACGTCGAAGACCAACGATTCGTATGGATTGCCGACGGCGACAAACGGAAGTTCGATCATCCTAAAAAGAAAAATTTGGCTCATCTCGAATTGCTGCAGGCGATCAGCAGTGAAGTCGTGGAAAGCTTGCAGGATAGCGGTCGCGTAACTAACGGTAAACTGCGGTTTGCACTCTTTAAGTACGTGGATCAACTACAATCAGAAGCACAAGAGAAAGGAGAATGACTGTGGCCAAAGAAGATGTAATTGAAGTTGAAGGTACAGTGATTGAACCTCTTCCTAATGCAATGTTTAAGGTTGAATTGGAAAACGGTCATAAAATACTTGCTCATGTATCCGGGAAAATCAGAATGCATTTTATCCGGATCTTGCCTGGTGATAAAGTGACGGTGGAACTTTCCCCTTATGATTTGACCAGAGGCCGTATAACCTATCGTTTTAAATAGATCGGTTTGTGAACGAACCCGCTTGCTAAAGCAAGCTTTATAGTCAAGCAGCGCTTTCGATGCAAGTTTTTCTCGCGAAAAACTATCAGGAGGTAATTAAGATGAAAGTTAGACCATCGGTCAAACCGATTTGCGAAAAATGCAAAGTCATTCGCCGCAAAGGTAACGTAATGGTAATTTGCGAAAACCCTAAGCATAAACAAAAACAAGGATAAGGAGGTGCTTGTATAATGGCACGTATTGCTGGTGTAGACTTACCGCGTGACAAACGCGTTGTTATCGCGTTGACGTACATTTTTGGTATCGGCAAGACCACTTCTGAGAAGATTCTGGCTACTACAGGCGTAGATCCGTCTACTCGCGTTCGCGATCTTACAGAGGACGAAGTTAGCAAACTTCGAGATGCTATTGACAAGACCGTTAAAGTGGAAGGCGATCTTCGCCGCGAAATTTCTTTGAACATTAAACGTCTGATCGAGATCGGATGCTATCGTGGTGTTCGTCACCGCCGCGGCTTGCCTGTTCGCGGTCAACGCACGAAAACGAACGCACGTACGCGTAAAGGTCCTCGTCGTACTGTAGCTAACAAGAAAAAATAGTAAAGGGGGTTAACACTGAAAATGGCTAAACCAAAAAAAGTAGTTCGTACCAAACGTCGTGACCGGAAAAATATCGACTCTGGAGTGGCACATATCCGCTCTACGTTTAACAATACGATCGTAACTATCACGGATCCTCACGGTAATGCAATCTCTTGGGCAAGTGCCGGCAACCTGGGCTTCAAAGGCTCCCGTAAAAGCACTCCGTTCGCAGCGCAAATGGCCGCTGAGTCCGCAGCCAAAGCCGCTATGGAGCATGGCATGAAAGTGGTTGAAGTAATGGTTAAAGGCCCTGGTGCAGGTCGTGAAGCGGCTATCCGCTCGCTGCAAGCAGCAGGTTTGGAAGTAAACCTGATTAAAGACGTGACTCCTGTCCCACATAACGGTTGCCGTCCTCCAAAACGTCGTCGCGTCTAATTCAGGATGGCAAAGAGTGGTATAATTATCCAAAATTAGTGAATACTATATGGATAGGTATACTGCACGTTTTATGCGTCTTAAGTTATCCAGAGGGAAGCGACGTTTTGAAGGAGGGTTATAAGTGATCGAAATCGAAAAGCCGAAAATAGAAACCGTATCATTGAGTGAAGATGGCTCATACGGCAAATTTGTTGTGGAGCCATTGGAAAGAGGCTATGGAACCACGCTGGGGAACTCGCTGCGCAGAATTTTGTTGTCCTCGCTCCCGGGGGCAGCGGTAACGTCCGTTCAAATTGACGGCGTGCTGCACGAGTTTTCCACGGTTCCAGGCGTTATGGAAGATGTTACGGAGATTATCCTAAACCTTAAAGGGCTATCGTTAAAGATACATTCCGACGAGGAGAAAGTGTTGGAAATCGACGCGGAAGGTGAAGGGGCTGTCGTAGCCGGCGATATTCGTGGTGACAGCGATGTAGAAATTCTGAATCCGGATTTGCACATTGCTACTTTATCCTCCGATGCGCGTCTTCATATGCGAATTCATGCGAATCGCGGCCGCGGATACGTACAAGCCGACAAGAACAAGAAGGAAGAGCAGTTGATCGGCGTCATTCCGATTGATTCGATCTACACTCCGATTACCCGCGTCAATTACAGCGTCGAAAACACTCGCGTCGGTCAAGTTACCAACTATGATAAACTAACCCTCGAAGTCTGGACCGATGGAAGTATTCGACCTGAAGAAGCTGTAAGCTTGGGCGCCAAGATTTTAACGGAGCATTTGATGCTGTTTGTCGGTTTGACGGATGAAGCCAAGGACGCTGAGATCATGGTAGAGAAGGAAGAAGACAAGAAGGAAAAAGTGCTTGAGATGACTATCGAAGAGCTCGATCTGTCGGTTCGCTCCTACAACTGCTTGAAGCGTGCAGGTATCAATACGGTGCAGGAATTGATTACGAAAACGGAAGAAGACATGATGAAGGTTCGTAATCTTGGACGCAAATCTCTTGAAGAGGTACAAGAAAAGCTCGAGGAGCTTGGCCTTGGCCTTCGAATGGAAGACTAATCGTCGACAAATAATACAATAAGCAAATGAAGCAGAAGGAGGTTGCACAAATGGCATACCAAAAGTTGGGTCGTGATTCCAGCGCGCGCAAAGCATTATTCCGCGACTTGGTAACTGACTTGTTCATACATGAACGCATCCAAACGACTGAAGCAAAAGCGAAGGAATTGCGTTCGATCGCAGAAAAGCTGATTACATTGGCTAAGCGTGGAGATCTTCACGCTCGCCGTCAAGTTGCATCCTTTGTTCGCCGCGAGTCCGCTAATGAATCGCAAGATGCAATTCAAAAATTGTTCTCCGATCTGGCACCTCGCTACGCTGAGCGTCAGGGTGGATATACTAGAATCTTGAAGCTTGGGCCTCGTCGCGGCGATGCAGCGCCTATGGTATATTTAGAGCTAGTAGATCGTGCATAAAAGGGTAGGAAAGGGTGGACGGGATCTCTTGATTCTGATGAAACCCTTTTTTTTGTAGCTTTGAGTACAGCTGCAGCGTGCACGATGAAATGACGGAGGTCGACCGTGCGGAATATTTGCATGACAGTCAGTTATGATGGAACGGCCTATAACGGCTTTCAAACCCAGCCCAATCAGAATACGATACAGGATGTGCTGGAGAAGGCGATTTTGGCATTGACCGGGGAAACGATCAAAGTGACTTCCTCCGGCCGTACGGACGCAGGCGTGCATGCGCGCTGTCAGGTGATCAACTTCTATACCGCATCGAAAATTCCGGTAGAGCGCTGGTGTATGGCGTTAAATACGCTGCTGCCGGCCGATATTGTCGTGAGCGGTGCGAGACTTGCGGACGATTCTTTTCATTCGAGAAGATCGGCTGTTCAGAAAACGTACCGGTACACGATTCGCTGCGGCAAGCATCCGGATTTGTTCAAACGGCATTTTGAGTTTTATCATCCGACCGCTCTACGCGTCGAGGCGATGAGAGAAGGCCTTGCATATATAGAAGGCCGCCATGATTTCACATCGTTTTGCTCCGTTCGATCCACCAAGCTGTCCAATATCCGAACCGTTTATGAAGCCAGGCTGGAATGCGAACCGCAGGATCCGATTTTACAATCGTACGCTATTCATATTTATGTGACCGGAAACGGCTTTTTATACAATATGGTAAGGATCATTGCCGGGACGTTAATTCAAGTCGGCGAAGGGAAGCGGTCCGGCGGGGCGATGCTCGAAATATTGAATGCGCGAAGCCGGGCGAAAGCAGGGCCGACCGCAATGGCGCACGGCTTGACGCTGTGGGAAGTTTTGTACGATCAGGATGCAACAATTACTTGATTTTGTATGCTGGCTATAGTACAATATTACTTGGCGTTTCTTGATCGGCTATCCCACGGCCCCGGATCAGGACAGGGCCAACAACTATAAAATCAAATTAACGATGCACATAAATAAGTTGATGAGATCCTTCATGAGGACTATGTTCTCAAGCTATGTCATTTCATCAAATACGGGAATTGAGCACCGAAGTGCAAAATGTTTAGGAGGAACTATTGATGCGTACCACATATATGGCTAAGCCTAATGAAGTAGAACGCAAATGGTACATTATTGACGCAACCGACAAAACACTGGGTCGTCTTGCAAGCGAAGCGGCAAGCCTTATTCGCGGCAAACATAAACCGCAATTCACACCTCATGTGGACACAGGCGATTTTGTTGTCGTCATTAATGCTGAGAAAATCAGATTGACTGGTAAAAAGCTGCAAAATAAAATGTACTATCGTCACTCTTTGTATTCCGGCGGTCTGAAAGTAACTTCCGCACAGGATATGATCAATAACAAGCCGGAGCGCGTAATCGAGCTTGCCATTCACGGCATGCTTCCGAAAAATCGTCTTGGCGACAGCTTGAAAACAAAATTGAAAGTATATGCGGGATCTGAACATCCACATCAAGCTCAACAGCCTGAAGTGTATGAACTTCGCGGATAATATAAAGGGAGGACATTCTTGTGGCACAAGTTCAATACTATGGTACAGGTCGTCGTAAGCATTCGGTAGCTCGTGTACGTTTGGTACCTGGAGAAGGCCGGATCGTGATCAACAAACGCAACCTGGATGAATATTTTGGTTTGGAAACTTTGAAGCTTATCGTTAAACAACCGCTCACATTGACTGAAACATTGAGCAAGTACGATGTTTTGGTTATCGCGAACGGCGGGGGTATTTCCGGACAAGCCGGAGCAATCCGTCACGGTATTTCCCGTGCATTGCTGAAAGCAGATCCTGAATTCCGCGGATCGTTGAAGAAAGCCGGTTTCTTGACTCGCGATCCTCGTATGAAAGAACGTAAAAAATACGGATTGAAAGCTGCACGTCGTGCGCCTCAGTTCTCGAAACGTTAATTCCATACAAAACACGAACCTTTCCACTATTGCGGTGGAAAGGTTTTTTATTTTTCGGTTCACCTTCAATAAATCAAATCAATATACTGGATAATGGCCCAACAAAAATTTAATTTGACAAAAAGTCGGTACTGAATATAATTAAAACATATACGATAAAACACATTTATATACTCGGAATTAAAAATTACAGGAGGTAAGCGCATGAATTTATTCGAAAAGGAACAATTGATTCAGGAAGCGGCGGAAACGTTCGAAAAACAAACGCCGGAAGCTCTGATTACATGGGCGGTAGATAAATTTCCGAACCTTACATTAGCGTGCAGCTTCGGCGCCGAAGATGTGGTTTTAGTGGATATGCTTCAAAAAGTCAGCCCAAAAACCGACATTTTTTATTTGGATACGAATGTACATTTTCAGGAAACGTTGGATACGCGCGACCGGCTGCAGCAGCATTACGGCCTTGAGTTCGTTCAAGTGCTGCCAAAGCTGACGTTGGAGGAGCAAGCTGCGCAATACGGCGAGGAGCTGTGGAAAAGCAGTCCGAATCAATGCTGTAATATTCGCAAGGTAGATCCGTTGACGGACATATTGAAAAACTATGACGCCTGGATTACGGGCATCCGCCGCGATCAGGCACCAACCCGGGCGAATGCGAAAAAAGTGGAGTACGACGTTAAATTCGGTTTGGTCAAATTCAATCCGTTGGCCAGTTGGACTACCGAAGACGTTTGGGATTATATCCGCAGCAATAATATCATCTACAACCCGCTGCATGATAACAACTATCCAAGTATCGGCTGTTCGCATTGCACACGTCAAGTTATGCCGGGAGAAGATCCGCGCGCGGGACGTTGGGCAGGAAGCGAAAAGACGGAATGCGGACTTCACAAATAATAGCGAAAGCGGGGACTCGGGAACTATGTCCGTAGAAACGATTCAGCCTCACGGAGGCACATTGATTAACCGTATCGCGGATGGTGCGGAAAGAGAAAGACTGTTACAGCTGGCGGAAGGATTATTCCAGCTTCAAATTAATTCGTGGACGATTTCCGATCTCGATTTGATCGGTGTGGGCGCATTTTCGCCTTTGACCGGGTTTATGATCGAAGATGATTACCATTCGGTCGTAGAACGGATGCGTCTTGCAGACGGTACGGTATGGAGCATTCCGATTACGCTTCCCATAGATGAGGCCATCGCGGAAACGCTTAAATATGGAGAGCAGGTCGCGCTTGTAGGCGAGCAGGACGGCGTCGTTTACGGCATTTTGGACGTCCAAAGCATTTACAAGGTCGATCAGAAGAACGAGGCTGTAAAAGTGTTTAAAACCGATGATGAAGCGCATCCGGGCGTGCAGAAGCTGCTGTCGCGCTCCAACATCCTTCTCGGAGGCCCGATCCAGGTATTGAACCGTCCGAAGCCGGACAAATTCGAACAATTTTATTTTGACCCGTCGGATACGCGCCGCCTTTTCGTAGAGAATGGCTGGAGAACGGTAGTCGGTTTCCAAACGCGCAACCCCGTACACCGCGCCCATGAATACATCCAAAAGAGCGCTATGGAAATTGTGGATGGACTGTTTTTGAATCCGTTGGTGGGCGAAACGAAGTCGGACGATATTTCCGCAGACGTCCGAATGCGCAGCTACCTTGTGCTGCTCGACAATTATTACCCGCAGGACCGTGTTCATCTTGGTGTATTTCCGGCGGCTATGCGTTACGCGGGGCCTCGAGAAGCCATTTTCCATGCTATGGTTCGTAAAAACTACGGCTGCACTCACTTTATCGTCGGACGCGACCATGCAGGCGTAGGCGATTATTACGGCACATATGAAGCGCAAGAAATATTCAGCAATTTTACGAAAGAAGAAATCGGCATTACGCCGCTGTTTTTTGAACACAGCTTCTACTGTACGAAATGCGGCAATATGGCATCGAGCAAAACATGCCCACACGACAAAGCGGCTCACATGCATTTGTCAGGCACTAAGGTTCGTGCGCTGCTTCGTGACGGCCAATGCCCGCCGCCTGAATTTACCCGTCCGGAAGTGGCGGAAGTCCTTATTGAAGGCATGAAAGAACCCGAATATCAGGTGTAGGACGAAGGTATATTTGTCCACCTCGTCCCATATAGATGGTAGTGAGTCTATGGGATGCGAGGTGGATTTTTTTATGTTGAAAAGGAGAAAGCGGGTCGTGGTATGGCTGACCATGCAGAGCGGCCTTAAGCTGATGATATCGGCTTTATTGGTTGGACTCATGCTGTACATGTTTACTTACGAGCTGCCCGCCACAAATACGTGGACGAACTGGACGCTGCCTCTATCGGGCAAAACGATCGCGCTCGATCCGGGTCACGGCGGGCCTGATGGGGGAGCGCAAAGCAAAGACGGCATCATTGAGAAAGATATTAATTTGGCAATAACCTTGCATCTTCGCGACTATTTACAGGAAGCCGGGGCGTTGGTGGTCATGACCCGGGAAAACGATAAAGATTTGGCGGAGCCTTCAACGAAAGGCTACAGCAAACGAAAGACGGAAGACATGATTAACCGTGCACAGTTTATTATCGGGCATAAATCGGATTTATTTGTCAGCGTTCATTTAAATGCCACTCCGTCCGAGAAATGGTCAGGCGCACAAACATTTTATTACCCTAAACATCAACAAAGCGGATTATTGGCCGCGTTAATTCAAGACGAAGTGAAGAAAAATTTGAAGAATACGGACCGGGTCGCTAAACCGATAGACAATTTTTATTTGCTGAAAACATTGCAAATTCCAAGCGCACTCGTCGAGGTCGGATTTCTTTCCAACCCGGCCGAGGCGGGGCTGCTGCGGTCGCCGGCTTATCAGAAAAAAATCGCAGCCTCCATCTACCAAGGTATTCTCCGGTACTACTCGGGGGAAAAAGTGGGTTCTTATTGAAATTGTGATATAATAAGGTGCAGTAAAATAAGGAATACTTTCGCTGGGGTGAAGATGTGATAACGAAAGAACAATTATTGAATGCCATACGCCACCTGCATGATCCCGAGTTTCAGCTGGACCTGGCGGAGCTGCAGTTCGTCAGAGATATGATGATTAAAGAAGATAACGTTTCCGCAACTGTGCTGCTATCTTCGGAGGATGAGTCCTATAAGCAAAATCTGGAGCGGCAAATTACGGCAGCTTTCCAGCAGGCCGGCGCTAAGGATGTTCATTTGCGCTTCCGGGCTTTATCCGAATTTGACAGAAACGAAGCGGCGCGCAAGCTGCAGGCGCATGCGGCCGAAGTACATACCGAAGCGGCGGAGCAAGTCCGCAACATATTGGATCCGGCGGAGGGCGTCCAATTCATCGCCATCGCGAGCGGAAAGGGCGGTGTAGGCAAGTCGACCGTTACCGTCAATCTGGCAGTCGCACTAGCCCGGATGGGCAAAAAAGTCGGACTGATCGACGCGGATATATACGGGTTCAGTGTTCCGGATATGATGGGAATCGAACAGAAGCCGGAGCTCGTCAGCAACAAGATCATTCCTGTGGAACGATTTGGCGTGAAGGTGATCTCCATGGGCTTTTTCGTTGAGGAGAATACGCCGGTTATATGGCGCGGCCCGATGCTGGGCAAAATGCTGCGCAATTTCTTCCAGGAAGTAAGCTGGGGCGACGTGGAGATGGTGCTGCTCGATTTGCCGCCGGGCACAGGCGATGTGGCGCTCGATGTTCATCAGATGATTCCGCAGAGCAAAGAAATCATCGTCACGACACCGCACGCGACCGCGGCGTTTGTCGCTGCCAGAGCAGGGGCGATGGCGATACATACGGAGCATGAAATGTTGGGCATTGTTGAAAATATGGCGTATTACCAATGCGGCCAATGCGGCGAGAAGGACTATGTATTCGGCAGAGGCGGCGGCGCCAAATTGGCGGAGGAGCTGCATACCGAATTAGTAGCCCAAATCCCGCTCGGCGCGCCTGATAACCATATTGCCGAACCCGATTATTCCCCGTCTGTGTACAAGGCAGATACCGAGACAGGCCGCATTTACGCGGAGCTTGCCCGACATATTGTCGATAAATTAGGATAAGTGCGAATGACGGGCGTTTACAGCCAGGTCTCGGACAATGGAAAGCAACCAGCCTGGGAGGGCTGGTTTTTTGCTTGTTTAGGAAATTATGCGCAGCAAATTTCTGTGGATAACCGGGGGCTCCCCCAAAAGTAATCGGAATTGACTTCGGAGTTTCACGTCACTTTTGGGGGACTTTGTTCTTGGAACTAATTATTGTTTGGCGCTGCTTTCCTGATCCTTCTGGCCGCCCTTACCCTTCTTCTTCTGAGCTCCGCCGCCACCGCCACCACCGCCGCCGGCCTGAGCGCCTTTGGCTTTCGGCATAGATTCCTCTTCCAATACTTTTTTCATCAAATTCATGACTTCCAGACGGAAAAGCGGGCTTTGCATCGATTCCTGCATAACGGTTTTTGTTTGCTGCCGGTATTGCGGGCTTTTCATCGTATCCAGCAGCATTTTCTCGAAGTCCGGGCTATTTAATGTGCTGATTACGGCCTGCTGGTATTCCGGATCTTTCATAAGATCCTTCTGCATCTGCTTCATTTCCTTTTGGATCGCTTTGGCGAATTGTCCGGCAAATTTAGGGTCGGTTATAACGGTTTGCAAAAACTTGTTGTTGGTTGTATCGGTTAACACATCTTTGACCGCCAGCTGAATATGCTGCGAATCGCCGGTCGATAGCAGCTTGATCTGCCCATCGCTGCTGGATACGGCACTCGTTTGAGCGGCAATAATTGCTTTTTTCCCATCCTCGGTTTTCAAAATATCAAGCACCATCGTTTTCGTATCTTTATAGCCAGTGCTTTGAGGACCTTGCGAAGTCGTCTGTTTGCTCGAGCCGCAGGAGGTAGTAATTAACAGAACGGTCAGAATGAATGGAACCATTCGCAACCACTTTTTTAAAATCATTGCCATGACTCCTTTCCCTAAAAAGATGGTCTTATTATTCGCCAAAGCGCCATATTTTCAACCCGCGGCTTGTTGGCTTTTTATTGTGAACGTTGGTACAATTAACTTCTGAATATAAGTTTGCTTTGGGGGTATAGATTGTGACGCTAAGAAAATGGTTTTATTTATTTTGGACAACGATGTTGATTGGCGCCGGAGCGGCTTTAATAATCGGACTCATCCTGCAGGCAAACGATCAGCAATTCGGCCTGATGGGCGGCAAAGAAATCAGCTTTAATGCAGCTACGATGCTGCTTGGCGGAGCGATGATCAGCGTCCTGAGCCAAATGGGATTTTTCGCCTATCTTATTATCCGTTACATCGCGATGGGGATTGTCAAAAGCAAGTGGGTGTGGGATATACTGCAAGTTATCCTCGTCCTGATCACAATGTTTGATTTAATTTATTTACGCCACTTGGGTACAGACTACAGCTGGCTTTCGTACTCCGCGCTGCCGCTTGCGATGCTTGCCGTCGCGCTGGGGACGGCGTTGTGGAAAGTGAAGCTGACGAACCGCAACGGATTCATCCCGACATTATTTTTCATGACGACAGTGACAGCCATTGAGGCGGTTCCGGCTTTACGGATAAACAGCGCGGCTTCCACACTGTTTATGATGGTTCCATTGCTGGCGAGTAATGCATGGCAAATTTTAATTTTATCGAAAGTGCTGGGCAGCAAAAAAGAGCCGCTGTAAACGGCTCTCTTCCTAAATTATTATTTCATTTGTTTCATGGCCTGATCTTCCACAGGGGTTTTGCCGTCCACCTGCGTTTGCTTCAGCAGCTGGCCGACGCTTACGAATTCGTATCCTTTCGCACGAAGCTGGTCGATAATCACCGGCAGAGCCAGATGAGTCTGCTTGCAGGAATCGCTGGCATGCATCAGGACGATATCGCCGGGGTGAGCTTTCGACACGACGCGATTAATGATGGTATCGACGCCTTTGTTCATCCAGTCCTGCGAATCCGTATCCCATTGGATTACCGTATAGTTCAGCTCATTGGCGATGCGCAGCACCCTTTTGTCAAAATCGCCGTTAGGCAGCCGGATCAGACCTGGGCTCTGCCCGGTCACCTCATTTAAAATTTGATGCGAGGTTCTTATCTGTCTGCGGATTTCATCGTCGTTTAAGCTGCTGTAGTCCGTATGCTTATGACCGTGGCTGCCGATTTCCCAACCGCCCTTGACAATACGATTGACGATGTCCGGATGACTTTTGCTCCAGGGAGAGGACAGAAAGAAAGTCGCATTTTTAATGCCTTTTTCCTCCAAAATTTTTAAAATCGGTTCTGTTCTCGTATCTCCCCAACTAATATCAAAAGTAAGGGCAATAACCTTCTTGTCCGTTTGGATGCTGTAAATCGCTTGCGGCGCCCCTTGAGAGAAAACCGTAACATTGTCTCGCTCCGAGTAAATGATACCGATGGCAAATATGACGGCAACAGCGATGATGAATGCTTGTTTCAATTTTTTACCGTTCAGTACATAGAAATAGTTCACAAAACGTAGCCTCCTTTGCCCTCATGTGCGCAGATAGGGCTTGTATGATTTTGAGTTTACTAAAATGTATGCTGGGACAAGAAAGATATGCTAGTCGTATCGGATGCAAAATGAAACGGGGAGAAGTGGTCACATGAATAATTTGATACGTCAGTTTCGTCTTATGAAACACTATTTCATCGCCTCCGCACTCGTTTTTGCATTGGCGGTTGTGCTTGGAGCGGGATTTTCCGATCAATTTCATGGTTTCATAGAGAGTCAGTTGAAAGGCCTCGAACAAATAACAAAGTCGATCGCCGGCAAGGAGCATCCGCAGTGGTCATTGTTTTGGCTCATTTTTTTGAATAATGCGATTAAATCGGTGGTGATCATTGCGCTTGGCGCGGCGTTCGGCATACTTCCTTTATTTTTCTTGATAGTCAACGGGCTCATTCTCGGCTATGTAGGCACCATCTCCACGCAAAAGGAGTCGTTATGGTTTTTCCTCAAAGCGATTATCCCGCATGGCATTATAGAGATCCCCGCGATTATATTTGCCTGTGCGTTCGGTCTGCGGCTGGGTGTGTTAATGCTGAAGCTGGTTACATCGGTTATAAGTCCCGAGAGGTCCGTGAAATACAAAGAAGAGCTGCGCGGCTTTGCCAAAGCAATAGTTCCGGTGATCCTGATACTGGTTATTTCCTTGACAGCGGCGGCGCTTATTGAAAGCACCTTCACTTTTTGGCTTGTAAATCATTAGAAATCGGCTGGCATAAAAATAACCAAATATGTGCATAACAGTAAAGCATGCAAGATGCTTAAGCAGGCAAAAGTATGCAAGATAAAAGCGCTCAATATTCTCCAGACTTAGCTAAAATGGGCTTTTTACCTCGCATGCTTTTTTTGTGTCTAAAAATGAATCCGGATAGCGACCGCAAATAAGAAAGGGGCACTTAAGCCAATGCTCGGTTTTTTGTTCAATGAAAGAGAGTGCAGAGAGCTGGACTACGTATTGAAAAAAGAGTTGGATGAAATGCTGTTCGATTTGAACGATAAACGAATTGACGGGGACATTAAAGTGGCGATTGAATCGCGGTATAAGGTCATTTTCCGTATGTATGCGCGCCTCGCTTCCCCTAAGGAAATATCCAAATATGCAAGGAATCGGATGTATCATTAAAAATATTAAGAATCGCTTGAAAAACCGCTTGACTTGAGCCTGGAGTTTGTGATACATTATCTTTCGTCACTTTTTCCGCAATAAGAACGAAGTCAAGGTTGGAAAATAAAACCTTAAAAAAGTTCTTGCAAAGTAATGGGCGGATGTGATATATTAAGAAAGTCGCCGCTAAAAACTTAACAAGAAATAAGAGTTAAGCTTTGGAGGCTGGTTAATCGGGTCGAAGTTCAGCAATGACGCGGCTTGGTTGCAATAATTGCCCTTTGAAAACTGAACAACGAGTGAGTGTTAAAAATAGAGAATGCAAATTCTCGCTAGCATTACTTTTGAGCTTAAGACAAGCTCCTTATACCTCGGTATAGACACCTGGAAAGGAATCGGAATTCTCTGCGGAGGTTCTGCTTCACTTTTCGGGACGTTAACGGGGTCTTTAATGGAGAGTTTGATCCTGGCTCAGGACGAACGCTGGCGGCGTGCCTAATACATGCAAGTCGAGCGGACTGTTCCTTCGGGAACAGTTAGCGGCGGACGGGTGAGTAACACGTAGGCAACCTGCCTGTAAGACCGGGATAACTATCGGAAACGATAGCTAAGAGCGGATAGCTGGATGGAACGCATGTTCCGTTCATGAAACACGGAGCAATCTGTGGCTTACAGATGGGCCTGCGGCGCATTAGCTAGTTGGTGGGGTAACGGCTCACCAAGGCGACGATGCGTAGCCGACCTGAGAGGG
>NZ_SMRT01000028.1 GCF_004354045.1 Paenibacillus piri
TGACAGCCAGAAGGAAAAGTTTGATGAAAAAATGTGGGTTCAACGATTTACTCCGCGTAGGGCTAGGAGCATCTGGTCGAAAGTGAATAAAGACAAAGCAGAGCTTCTCATTACAAATGGAAGAATGAAGCCCTCTGGGTTCAAAGCGATTGAAGTTGCCAAAAAGAATGGACAATGGGACAAGGCCTACGAATCGCAAAGTATCGCTTCTATGCCTGAGGATTTCGCAATTGAACTTGAGCGTAATGTCAAAGCGAAGGCATTTTATGATACGTTGAATAGCCAAAATAAATATGCAGTTCTGTTCAGAATCCATAATGCCAAGAAGCAAGAAACCCGGGCGAAACGAATTCAACAGTTTGTAGCGATGCTTGAAAAAGGTGAAAAAATATATCCCTAATCAGCCTAACGGGAACGATAGCGCAGCGTTCTTGTCATTTATGTTGTCGGATGACAAGAGCATTATCTCATTAATTGCCGCGTAAATCGCGGATTTTTTGTTTTATGGGATCAAGTTCTTGTCAAATCCAAATGACAAGAACTTGATCCCATTCCCGATTTTGATAAGAACATGATCTCATTCCCGACGAGATGGGATGGTATAAATGATTATCGGTATAAGGGGGAGACAAATTCAGTAAAGCAGCTGCGCTTCGTTCAGGGCTCAGATGATATTATGTTACGTCTTAACCTCGATATGGCTATTCTTCCAAAAATCCCTGGAGAGCAGGCTCAAGATTAACATGTCGCTTGAAAGATTTCAAACGCGACGCTACAGGTAAATTGCCGATACCGGCATTGGGATCCAAGTGGATAAGCTGGAAATGATATTTGGAAGCTTTCGTGAAAGCGAGCACGCCGATTTCAAAGGAATATGGAGGGGTAGGACTCGGGCTCAGCATCGTGAGGCGGTAGGTCGAACTGCACGGTGGGCATGTCGAAGTCGATTCGAAAGTCGGCAGGGGATCCACATTTTCGTTTACATTACCGGTCAGTCATGGTAGCGGCGCAGAGGCCGCTGAAGCTTCCAAGGGAGAGGGGCGGCACATCAGGTTCAGGTAGGCGCTGTCTGTCGCCTCGCGCGGAAATTTCGCAGACGTTGTTGTGCCGGCAAGAAGCCGCTGGTGTGACGATAAATCAACCGAAGACGGCGATCTTGGTGGTTGACGTCGATCCGGTAAATTTTCGGGTCGAGATGGCCGCTTTGGCGGAGTAGCCATACGAGATTATTACCGCAGGCAACGGCCAGGGAAGTGCTGAATTTCTTGGAAGGGGGCAGCCGGCAATCGGACTCGTCATCCTGGACGTCATGATGCCCAGCCAGACGGGGTATGAGACGTGCAGGTTCCTTCGCCGTAAGTTCGCGTTAATTTGAAGCCGGACTGATCGCGGCCAGCCATTTGGCGGGTAGATTTGCCTGTTGAATTTGCCGCTATTATATTGGGCGGAGGAAAAACGGGGGATCCGGATACGAAAACTGTATCGCCCGGTTGCAAACTCGCTACATCAAAGCATACCTACGCCGTGACGACACTATTCGACGGAATTTGGTTTCGGTATGTTCCGAACGAGGAGTGGGAGCTGCGCGGAATCTGTTGTCCATCGGCCCCGGAAAGCGAATCGCCGTCGTCTGCGCGAATGGAACCGATGTGCTGATATCCATGTGCCAGAATACCCGATCGAATGCCGATTTAGAGGAAAATTCACGAAAAACAGCTTCCTTTTTAAGCAGCGGACTGCGGCGACGGGCTTCATGCTTTTAGTAACACGTTAGATTGGTTGGAAACCTCGTTCCCCGTTCGCCCACTGAACGCATGAGCATGGGGGACCTCGTAGAGGCCACAGAGTTATTCCGGTTTATTTATCGTTGCATGTCCGACTTCAAATGGCGTCGTCACACCCTCATAAGCGAGATGCAGCGTCATGCCTTCGGCAGCGTGAATGAGATTGTGGCAGTGATCCATCCAAATGCCGGGATTGTCAGCTCGGAAAGCCACCTCGTAAATTTCTCCAGGATTAACGTTCAGTGTGTCTGTCCACCATGGGCTTCCGGAAGCTGTTTTGCCATTTCTACTGAGTACGAGCATTTTATGGCCGTGTAAGTGCATCGGGTGAGGCACAAAGCTGCGGTTCACGAACGTCGTCTTCACAAGGTCCCCCTCTTTAACCATGAACATTGGCGTATTCGGGAACACCTCGCCATTGAAGGTATGCAATCTACCGAATTTGCCGTCGAAAAATCCCAACTTATTATCAATGACCATCACAAACTCGCGGTCGAAACGGCTATCTAGCCCGAAAGGCGTCGTTTTCGGACTGCCGTATAACAAAGGATCGAGCACCGGTCCTTTTACTACTTCCGGCGTGGCCCCGTTGCCGTCTGCGCTTAATAAAATGTGGTTTGCCGAAGAACCGATCGAGAGTAAAACCGGTTGTTCCGGCATGATGAACGTTACATCATAGCGTCCTCCTGCAGCGACTTCCAGTCGGGCGTTTTCAAGGTCTGCAGGGGCGTTGAGATCCGTTCCATCGATGGCTGAAACCTTAAACTTCACGCCTGACAGGAAAAAGCTTGTCGGCTTGTTATCCGTGTTAATCAATCGGAACCGCAACGGCGAACCCGGCGCAATCTTACGTCCTTCAAGCGTATCGAGCAAGTCTGCCGCTGATTCATTCGTGTCATTCCACCTATGTGTCATCACGACGATGTCTTGTGTTTCTGACTGCAATGATTCTTTGGGTTCGACAATGAATGCCCCGAACAACCCTTTCTGCACTTGTTCGGACGATTGCTGGTGAGAGTGATACCAATACGATCCCACTTGGTTGGCGTGGAACCGATAGGTAAAAGCTTGTCCGGGCATGACGGCATCCTGGGTTAGCCCGGATACGCCGTCCTCGCCGTTGGGTACATCCTGACCGTGCCAATGGATCGTCACTCCTTCGTCGATATCTTTGTTGACCAACGTTACTTCAACGAGATCCCCTTGATTCACGCGTAGTTCCGGTCCTGGCGACTGGCCATTGTACGTCCAGGCATCGATTGTGGAGCCAGAATTGAGCTGTATTGTTTTTTTCAAGGCGGTAAGCGTAAACTTCTTGTCCGGCACTCCGGTTTGAGGCCCGACAAGATCGGTCACACTGACGGTTTTCCCATCACCAGAAACCGTGTGGTTCATCCCGTTCATATGATGTTCCGTCGTAACAGCGCCCCGGCCAAAATCCATTTTCCCCATCGTCATACTCATTCGATCTGGTATCCTGCTTGATTGTGACGACAGTACAAACCAGCTTGAAACGACAATAATGCCAAGAAGTACGCTGGCAGAAATCCACAAAAGGTTTTGACCCTGCCGATTATCCGAATGTCCTTCAGTTCGTCCGCGTCGCCGTTGGATCACCCAAAGGACGCCGGTAACAGCAGCGAATATCATCAGAATTATAACGAGATTCGACCATTCCATCGATTGTGCCGGAAAAAATAACGACAGTATCAACTCCATGGCAGTACCGAAGCCTACCGCCTGGATCGGAAGTATGAGAGCCGGTGTGGAGAAAGCGGCTCTGTCTGTTACGTCCATCGGTTGCTCTAGGTTAGTGATTTCGCGGCGCGCAATCTTCTGCAACCTTGGAACCGAAAAAACCAGTACAGATACTATAGGTATCACGACCAGTACTGACTGCAAAATAATAGTATCCTGTATAAATAACCATCCTTTCGAAGCGAGTAAGGAAGAGGTTACGATTTTCCCGAGCAGCAATAATACGCCGATGCCGAATAGTACGATAATCCCACGTACACTGGACCGGACCCGGCTCTTCGTAGGAAGGGATAGCAAGTGGCTGGAGCGATAACCGGCAATCCCCCAAATGACAAAAAGTAAAAAAATCATGGCCAAATCCGCAATAATCAAAATCATGTTGTGAACCTCCCGAGCTAAAATTTATGGTGTTTGTTTAGCAGCCAATCGTAGCCGAAGTAAAACGCTCCTGCACTGATTAAACTGATGAACGGCATCATTTCGAATAAACGGGTTAGGACTGCCATCATTCCAATGACCATAAGAACGATTCCCGTTTCGATATAAAATCCTCCTTTGGAGGCTGCAAGCAGATAGAGGTACTTCATAAAAACAGGTACCAACAAAATGAGGATTGCGATGGACATACTTTCCCAAATCCATTCTATGAAGGAGTTGTTCTGATCCACATTTCTGATGTACAACCATCCCATACATGCCGATCCTACAGTGAAAACAATAAAAACCAGAAACATAAACAACCGGAAGCAGTCCTTTTTAATCCACCAATCATGTCCAACTCTTAAGGCAAGCAGAAAGCTACATAGCATGGTTACATCCCAGGAAAACAACAAGGAACCACCTCGGATTTTGACCTGATATTCGATTCCGGAACACAAGCCGGTTCTCTCAGACTCGACTCAAAGTGTACCAGCCAAATGTCCAGAACTTGTGGAGAACTTCTCCTGTTTGCATGGTGCTTATGTTTTTGTCTGAAAATAAAGCTATAATACGAGTAAAACAACGGAAAGAAGCTGGGTTGAATATGGAAACGACTTTACTTCTGGTGGACGATGAAGTGAGAATGCTTGAGGCAATGGCCTCGTATTTACAAAAAGAAGGATTTCGGATTGTGAGTGCCACAAACGGCAAAGATGCACTAACGATGGCCAAATCGGAGAAGCCGGCTTTGGTCGTTTTAGACTGGATGCTTCCGGGATTGAGCGGAATTGAAGTTTGCCGCGAACTGCGGAACATGGGGTCGTATGGAATTATTATGTTGACGGCAAAAACGGAGGAAATAGATAAAATCATCGGGTTGGAGATCGGAGCGGACGACTACATGACCAAGCCATTTAGCTTGAGGGAGTTGACAGCAAGGGTACGTTCCGTTTTACGCCGGCTACAGGGGAAAACCGAAGAACATCAGGCGATACAAAGGGGAGAATTGACGATAATTGAATCGAAATGCCAAGTCCTGAATGGGGAAGAGGAAATCATTTTAACTCCAACCGAATTCAAACTGCTGCTTACTTTATCAGCCAAACCCGGTATTGTATTCAGTCGGCTCCAATTAATGAAAGCGGCAATGGAAGATGATTTTATCAACTACGAGCGTACGATCGATTCCCATATTAGCAACCTGCGAAAAAAGATCGAAAAGGATCCGGCGATCCCGAAATATATTCAAACCGTTTATGGATTTGGTTATCGATTCGGTGACAAGTTATGAACGTTCGGGGAAAATTGTTTGGCGCAATGGCGGTGCTGGTTCTTTTTGTCACTGTGTTCTACTTTGGGACAACCCAGGGATACTTGGAAAGCCGATTTGAGCATTATTCCAAAGATAAGACGTCAGGAATATTTGAAACCTATTATAAGGACCACGGAAATTCATGGGAAGGCATAGAACGAATGAAAATTTCCAACGGAATGGGCCAGGGAAGTCCGGACCAACGCGAAATCTCCCTACTATCTACTGACGGAGATATCTTGTTTTTCAAGGGGGTAGGCGATCCTCAATCCTTGATTCAGCATGGGAAACAAAAACTCATTAAGATAAACGAAATACCTGTCGGCACAATCTTTGTAGACAGGTGGGAATCAACCGAAGCTCATGAATTAAAGATATATGTTCTCGACTCCATGCTAACAGAAGGTTTTATCGTACCCGCCTTAACCGGGGTAATTGCATTGCTTCTTGGCTTATGGTTAATCAGGAGACTGACGTTGCCCCTGAAGCGTCTTATCCCGGCCATTGAAAAAATGGCACATGGAAATCTTCACATTCAAATTCCCGTGTCAACGAAGGATGAATACGGGAAGGTAACGGAAGCGCTCAATCATATGGCGAAGCAATTGATGCGTGCAGAAGAGGTGCGTAAACATCTGACTGCCGATGTGGCTCATGAGTTAAGGACGCCGCTTTCGATCATTCAATGTCAAATGGAAAATATCCAGGTGGGTGGACGAGACGTCCCTCCGGAAATCTTATTGCCCATGCAGGATGAAGTGATTCGTCTATCCAAGCTTGTCGACGATCTCCACCAACTGACATTGGCCGAAGCTGGGAAATTGCCGTTGGATCGGAAGCCGGCCGATCTTGTTCTACTCTTGAATCGGATTATCGATATGCTAAAGCCAGAAGCGGAAGATCGAAAAATCGAAATGATTTGTTCTTACCAAGCGAGTACGATGATCGTATTCCTCGATCCAAACCGTATCACACAGGTATTATATAATTTGTTGACCAACGCGCTGAGGTATACACCGCACGGGGGAAATATCACGATCCGTCTAACGAATAGTTTCCACGAGGGCTCGCGTTTTGCCGTTGTCTCGGTCGCGGATACGGGAGCCGGTATCGCGGCGGAGCAGCTTCCATACTTGTTTGATCGTTTTTATCGCGTCGAAGAAGCGCGTTCCCGACATACGGGAGGGATGGGATTGGGACTCGCAATTGCAAAAGAATTTGTTGAGGCCCATCAAGGTTGCATTACAGTAGCCAGTGAAGTTGGACAAGGAACGAGTTTTACTGTATACTTGCCCTTTTCTTCGGATTCAAAGCCAGTTCATGACTTGTCATGAAATCTATATCTCGTGACCAAATCTTATTCCCATTAATCGCGGCTTTTTTGTTTTATAAGATCAAGTTCTATGTATACGGCAACGATGTCGTTACGCAGTTTGACCCAATGGATGAAGCTTAATAATTATTATTTGGCAGAATTGTTTGATTTACCATCCTTCGTTAAATTAAATTTGTATTCGGTCAGGCCAGGACTGTGCACATTAGCAATCCATGAGAAACCGGACATGCTGTTGGATGATAAAATGTAGACATAAAGGAGGCTGCATATGGAACGTGTAATCTAAAAACTTCTCGACCGACACCCGAAGAATACACAATGGCTCGGGATTTCATTCTATTGCCTCATATGCTAACAATCGTTGAGCGAAGTAGTGACGAAATAAGGACGTCAACAAATATCTTAAAGCAGTTATATTTAATTACCCTTTGCGAATACGCTGGGTATCCGACATATTGCTTTTGCTGTTGAAGATATTGGATTCATTGTTGCCAAATTGAAAAAGACGGGCACGGAATTCTTTAGTGAGATACAGCAATATGCAGAAAGTTATAAGTTATGTTATGTTCGTGGTCCTGAAGGAATTATTTTGGAATTGGCTGAGAAAATCAAATAACTATTGAAGGTTAAGCTAACGGAGAACGATAGCTAAAAGAAGTAGACATAATAATTATTATGTCTACTTCAACATCTCTGTGTGATTTTCAGATACAAACATCGTTGAGCCGGGGTTAATGTAGCAGCAACTTGCCTTTCTGCTTCCACATTTCAATGTAGGGCTCTTCTGCCGCCCATTGCAGCATAACGACCGATTCGTTTGGCGCTAAGTTAATGGTGAGCAGGGGAGCGGGAACGATTTGGCCGTCAAACGGATATACGGTGATTTCCCGCTCCGAAATGATTCCTACTATGTCATCGTTCGGTGAAGAAAAAGCGTCCTTCGCGTCCGGACGTATTTGCCGGATTTCATCCCAGCCGGCCGATAACCGGTCATAGGAAACGACCGCGTTCGGCAAATCAACCGGTAACTCGTGAAGCTGGTAGCCGAAAACCGACGGGTCTGTACTGTTGTACGAGGCAACTTGCGGGACCCATTCGCCTTGCTTGCGGACTATCGTCCAGCTTTCACCGTTCTCATCCGGTACAGCCTTAACCGGTCCGACAGCGCCCGGTGCCCTGGGGGCAACAGCGTTTATTGCTTTCAGCGGGAGCTTCACGGAGTCGCCTAAAACCTTCGTCAAGGAAACATGTGGATCCAGCTGCGGCGGTGACGGGGTTGGAGGTTTATTAGACGCCAATTCCTGCAGGTCTTTAACCCAAACATATTCATACCGGTTTTCCTTGGTTTGGTCCTTTTGCCTGATCGTCTGGGCTAACGCCAAATAACGGTTGCCGGCAAACAGCAGCTTTTCATTCAGCCTTGCGGACGCAGGCGGTATAGAAGCCGGCTCGCGCATTTTGAGGCTGCCGGTAGCGGTAAAAGCATGTAACGACCGGTATTCACCATCGGCCTTCTGAGTACTTTGGGGTGCAATTTTCATAAAATCGGTTTTATACGGCATTACGATTCCGTCACCCTCGGCAATCCGGCGTAAGCTGCCGTCTTCCGGCGCAAGCAAAACGGTTCTGTAAGTACTGTATTCGGAGCTGCCGGCCGCTTGCGGATAATCTTTACGCAAGCCGATTAGCAGCGCGGAGTGAAGCCGGAACGGATACTCACTGGCCATTTGTGCCGCGGCAGGTTCGCTGCGGGTTGTTTCATTAACTAATAACCCGGTTGCTTCTTGTTCAGTCGGCCGGTTCCATTCCACGGACAAAAAGACAGCTACCGATAATAGTCCGGCGCAAATGCCGGCGCTCCAACGCAGCCATTGCTTTGGATTTCCGCTTTGTTCCTCCGCGCGTTCCATAATGCGTTTCTTTAATGTTTCGGAGAACCCGTCACGGATAAGCGGTCCGTCGGCCAAGCCTTTTTTCAACTCGTCGTCAATCGGATCCATAACTCTGACTCTCCTTTAGCTTCAAAACTTTTTTACGGGCATGATACAGCCTTGATTTAACGGTTCCTTCGGTCAATCCTAATATTTGAGCCATTTCTTTGATCGAAAGCTGGTAGTGGGCGTACAGCAGCAGCACCTCCCGGTATTTGACAGGCAGCTTCAGGACAAGCTTCCATAAATCGTTAACCGCCATTTTTTCGATCACGGCTTGTTCGGTTTTGTTAACCGGCTCGCCGGCCGGGGTTATAAATTCCATTAACGTTACCTTGCGATAAAAGGCGGAGCGCCGGTAATCCAGCGTCATATTGCGGCTAATCGTCAAAATCCATGTTTTCACCGATGATTCACTGCGGAATGTATATAGATTGCGGAACACTTTGAGAAATACTTCCTGCGTTATATCATCCGCTTGGTCCCATCTTCGGGTCATACTGAACGCATAATTCCACACATCCTTGCCGTAAGCCGTCATCAGCTCCTCAAGAATCGCTTTTTTATCAGAGCTTTCGGACAAATATTTTAAGTATTCGAAATTCGCCTTGGATTCCAACACTGCCACCTCAATCATTGGACGATCGGCCTTAATTACAGGTTCAATATTCATGGATCAAAACATCCTAACTTTATTAGTTTACCGCTTCATGAGGCCATACTCCATACATTTCTGACGAACGAGGAAAGGAAAAGGTTTAATATTTCGACAAGATTATCCAAACTAATGGTAAAAAAATTGATCTTTACAAAATGCCTGTCCAAGAGGTAAAATATAGTACAGCCAAAAATCACTTTGTCGACGCTGAGTTTTCTTTGAGAAAAACGGGGGAACCAAGTACTTGGGGTGAATCAGCATGCACAACTTGTGCATGTTGTAGGGCGATTTCTCACCGTCCGAATCCGGCAGCTAACCTCGTAGGCGAGAGTGGGAAGGATAGATTTGCTTGGTTAAACACAAGATCTAGCCTTGTGTTTATTATGCATTCCAGGAGCAAATAAGTCTTTCCGTCTCTACTTTCTTTAATTTGAGAGGAGGATTTATGTATGGTTAGTAAAGAAAAGTTACTTTGTTTGTTGGACGGTTTAAATGAACACGACCAGAGGACAGCTTACGAATTCATACAATTTTTAGCGCATCGCAACGGTAAAAAAGCGGATCATGAAGAGGTTATTGATCTGTTCGGCAGAAATTATTTTATAGTTCCGGATTGAGAAACTATGGCTGGAATCCATCGTCGTTTGTGATGATGGATTCTTTTTTACTTTGCGGCCGTTCCGGATATGTTATAATATGGAAAGCTATGGCTCTATGAAGCGGAAGGATGTGGACGGATATTATGAAACCAACGCATCACCATATTTCCAGCCGGAACCGGGCACAAGAAGATCATTGGCATAATAGTCAGGATAAACAGGCTCCTCCAGAGTACAGTTCCAACTCTATCATAAACAGGCTTCAATATTCATCAAGCCGTCAATTGCCGCAGCACGCTGCCTATTTGCAGCGGACGATCGGTAACCGGCGTACCAAACAGATGTTGGAGTCGCTGGATATATCCGCTGTGAAGCCCGCAGAGGCAGGCAGTTTGCAAAGGCTTGTTACTTATAACGGCAGTCTTGCAAGGCTGGATGAGGAAGATGATGATTTTAAGAAGCTGAAGTCTAATGAACAAGTCGAGGTAAGAAACCGGCACCAGGACCGTACCCAAATTTACGATTATCCGGACCAAGCTTCATTTTTCGCTCATATCGCCGGAGATACGTCCAAAGCGCCTACTATCAAACCTGTGGATCAACAAAACATGAAAAAGGCCAAACGTTTTAAAAACCGCCAAGGCTTTTACCGCAGCCATGAGAAAATCGGAGCTCCCACGGAAAATCCGGAATTCCACAAACCGGAGCATAAAGGCATGCTCCCGGTATGGCATCCGATGTCCCATACAGGCTTGGACGAGAAATCGGTACGCTGGACAACGAATTCCAAAAGTAAACGGTATGAATTGTTTAAAAGCAAAAAACTGTCTGCTCAACAAAAGAAAGAGCTTGATGAGATGTCATTAACCGTAATTGAAGAGAAAGGCAGCGGTAAAATCCATTGGAATGCCAACGTCGGAGAAAATCCTTCTTCCAGCTTTACGGATACCGATATATCAAGCCGTCCGACAGGTAAACGCAAGTCTGAATACGGAGGGGAATCGCTGGAAGATTTTGCGGAAGGGAAGGTCGGAACCTCAGGCAAACACGTGACAGATAAAGAGGACCATCAGAAGAAAAAAAGAAAAAAAGATCCGCAGCTCACCCGTGGACACCAACAGGGCTATGAGGATACGATAACAGATCCGTCCCAAAAGGAGCGGATGATTTTAGGATCGAAAAAAAGGCAAGTGTTTAAGTCGGGCGGTACCTCTAAGATCCGCACCACCGATCAGGAACAAGAGCCTTTGCCTAGCGGCAAGAAGCCTTCCACGATAAGTCCGGAGCAATATGATACGGGGCAGCACGGACGTCGTACCCAGATAGAAACTCCAACCCGTAAAGTAAAAGGAACCTATTTTGAAGCGAATAAGCTTACCAGCGATTCCGGAACGACGGTCGGGGGCAAAGATATTCCCGGGGAAAAATATTATGTTACAACCTCTCAGGACCGGAAAACCAAAAAAGCGGGGAAATTTGACCAATACGCAGACGTTTATGAGGAGAAGGAAGATGCAGGCGGTTGGAATGATTACTTTGATAAAAAAAAGGTCGATATGGACGATGTGCCGCAACAAAAGTTTTATGACAGCGACGAGGATATGGATTATTCCGATTCTGAGAAAGTACCGCAGACGCCGCAATATATGCCCGAATTTATGCAGACAACAACCTTTTTCTCGCCGACTGAGCTCGAGCTTGGCCGCGAACTGGGACAAAGCTACCAAGGTTATGACGATTGGATTGTCAGCGAAGAATTAAGCAATACAACCGCAGGAATCCAATATCAATTAAGCCGTACCAATTTTTCATAACACAAACCGTACTAATATAACTTCTTAACTGGAGCCGCAATTATGGATAAATCTGCAGTTGGAATACCTAATAAAACGTATGCTTTGCAATTGGCCACTATTTTTTGGGGCTTTATCATTTTTGGATTATCTGAAAATATTAAAGGTCCGGTCAATTAAAAGTTGTCGGGTGACAAGAACATTTCCCATTAATTGCCGCGTGAATCGCGGCATTTTTATTTTATGGGATAAAGTTCTTGTCAAAATCAAATGACAAGAACTTTATCTCATTCCCGACGGATCACAGTGAATTGAAGAAGGGATTTAAGTAACAACCGGCATCGACATTAAGCTAACGGGCAGAATTGTTCAATAACTTCGCGAATACTTAAAAATTGATAATTTTCGCGAAGTTCGTAAATACACTGTTAGCCGAAACTTCCTAGGTCAAGAACATATGGGTAAACCCTCAAAGCCAGAAGCATCTAAGGTCAAGTTCGGATAAGGGCATATGAAGGTCAAGGTCGGATATGGGCATATAAAGGTCAAGAATGGATAAGGGCATAAGAAGATCAAGACATATTCGGTGGGTAACTCTAAGAAGAGGAAGCATCGGCTAACACCGCAATCACGCTTCGGGCTACGCCCTCGAAGTTGAGAAGCCAGGTAGTAGATTCAGCCGGACACATCCGACTCCGTCGGACGTCGAGAATTCAAGAACGTTAGCCGAAAGAAGTTCTTACATGTTTAGGAGGAGTCTATATGATATTAGAAAAAGTTATAAATAGAATTGTAATACAAAGTGAATATAAGGATTTTGTTGATAAGTATATAGATAATATACTTACCGAATTTAAAGGTAAGATTCATAGCATTTATATGTGTGGCTCGATTCCAAAAGGAACTGCTAAACCTTTTAAGTCAGATGCAGACTTTACTATTGTATGTGTAAATCCCAAAGATATTGATTACGAAAGATTGTCAAATATTAAAGACAATCTTTTGGAAGAATATCCAGTAGTAACTAAGATTGATACGATAATTTGCTCGATTGACGATGTATTAAGTAAACCGAATGAGTGGGGTTTTTGGATTAAGATAATTTGTGTTTGCGTATATGGTCATGACGTTGGTGAAAGAGTGCCACCGATAATCACTTCTCCAGAGTTCATTTTAGACTTAAATACAGAGACCAAGGAGGAAGTAGATCGTATACATAGTTTACTTTCTAATGCTAGTGATAACACAATGAAAACTAGATATATTAAAGGTTATTCTAAGAGATTAATTCGTGCATTATACTCTTTGGTTTTAGAAGATACAGGTGTATGGCAAGATGACATTATTAAGATGAAAAATACCATATTAGACTATTGTGAGATTGATTCCGCTTTAGTTGATTATCTGTATGCTTGTTACTTGGATAGTCATGTACCTGTTGAAGAGTTTCTTGGAATTGCAGATGAAGTATATAGCTATTTTGAGAACGCCTTAAATACAATGGCTGCTTCCAGAACTTCCTTCGGCTAACACCATATTGACGCTCGGGGTCACTCTGAGAAGCGAGTGACCACATCCAGCCCCCTAAAGCCCGTCGGGACGTCACTGCATTAGGTGTTCGGCAAGCCTCACAACTATAAGCAACGGCTCTAAGGGGCCAGGACGTCGTCAATACAAAACGTTAGCCGAAATTTCCTAGGTTAAGAACATATGGGTAAACCCTCAAAGCCAGAAGCATCTAAGGTCAAGTTCGGATAAGGGCATAAGAAGATCAAGACATATTCGGTGGGTAACTCGAAGAAGAGGAAGCATCGGCTAACACCGCATTCACGCTTCGGGCTATTCGGCCTTCGGTCCTGTTAAGCTAACGGGACACGATAGTGCAACACCAAAACGGCTCAGCCGTCATTGCGCTAATGGGCAGGATAGTTCCAATACTGTGTTAAAAGCGAAAGTCATGCGTGCCGAGGACATTGGCATGTATGGTACTGCATGATCTCGAGATTTTCGACACCATTGACAAGTTCCATCCAATGGGCTACATTATTAACTAAACAGTTGGTTGTAAACTTCATCTCGAGGAGGTAAGCCATTGCCCAAGATACCCAAAGCCGCTCAAGAGCGGGATGCCCAAGCCAGCCAGCAGAAAATTCTCGCCGCCGCAGAAGCCGTGTTCGCTGAAAAGGGCTTCGACGGCGCAAGAGTTGATGAAATCGCCAAAAGAGCCAGCGTCAATAAAGCAATGCTTTATTATTACTTCCAGAGCAAGGAAAAGCTGCTTCGGGCCTTAACGGATAAGCATTTCAAGGAAATGTCCGAGGAAAAGCTGCGTTTCATCGAATCATTGTCTTCCGACGAGCCCGTTCTTGCAGAACGACTCGGCGAACACATGATGGGGATGTTCGTCAAACGCAGGTCGTTCCTGAGGATTATTGCCATCGAAGCGTTAAAAAACGATGAGTTCGCCCGGGATATCTTCCGGATTGTCGAATCCGCCATCCCCCATTTGAATACGTTGGCCGAAAAGGCGGGCATGGATTCGGAGAAGCTGACTCGGTTAAAAATGAACATCTTTTTCTTCGGATTCGGTCCCGTTCTGTTGTATCTTACCATCGGCGAGCAATGGACGGAGTACTCAGGCATGGACGAACAGACCTTCCGGCAATCCTTTATTGAGGACTTCCGTCCGCAATTCTTATGTTAGCTCAATGAAGGAACAGTTCAAGTTAGAGCATTAGGACAGCTTTAATTAGCCTAGGAAATCAAGAGGAGAAATTGCCCTCTTGTAGCATTATTCAACCAACTGGTTAGTTGATAAATAAACTGAGAGGATGACTCCTGTATGAGCAAATCAACAACAAACTCCGCAGAATCAGCTCAATCCGTATCGATTAAATCACTCATTGGACCGTTATTGGCTGTCGTACTAGGAATGTTCATGGTCCTCCTTGATACTACGGCGGTTAACAACGCTGTACCCTGGATTATTTCGACACAGACGTACGCAGCATGCAATGGGCCATTACCGGCTATACCCTCGCTTTATCCGCTGTCATACCGTTAGCAGGCTGGATGACAGACCGGTTCGGAACCAAACGTATTTTTCTGATTACCATCGGCTTATTTACTTTAGGCTCGGTGCTTTGTTCATTAGCTGCTTCACCGGAGCAACTGGTTCTCTTCCGAGTTATTCAAGGCCTCGGCGGCGGTATGGTCATGCCAATCGGTTATGCTTTGGTATTCAAGCTTGCTCCAGAAGGGAAGAGGGGCGCCGTAATGGGAATGCTCGGCGTTCCGATGCTTCTGGCTCCTGCCATCGGTCCCATTTTGTCCGGTTGGCTTGTGGAATACGCCACGTGGCATTGGATTTTCCTAATTAATTTGCCCATCGGAATCATCGCTATTCTAGTCGGCATCCGTTATTTACCTCGCTTCGAACACAAAGCCGTTCCTGCGCTGGATTATCTGGGAATGATCCTTGGACCCGCCGCTTTCGCCATGCTGGCATACGGTGTCAACGAAGGAAGCCATAGCTGGACCTCCACCCAAACCATAACCGGGTTGTCAATCGGCGGGATTGCCCTGCTGTTGTTCATCATTGTCGAACTGCGGCAGAAGGAGCCGCTATTGGAGCTTCGGGTATTCCGTTCCTCCGATTTCACTCGGGGCATTCTGATCGCGTGGATGTTGCAGATCGCATTATTCGGTGCCATGGTTCTCATTCCATTGTTCTTACAAGATATCAGAGGCTACGGTCCATTGAAAACAGGGCTGGTCATGCTGCCCCAAGCGCTTGCCTCAGCATTCTTGATGCCCATCGGCGGCAGACTGTTCGATAAAATCGGCGCGCGGCCATTGGCGATGACAGGACTCGGGCTTATTACGGCAGGATTTGTTATGCTTTCTCGGATTTCTCCAGATACCAGCTTGACCTACACTATGCTCAGCTTGGTTATGTTAGGAGGAGGCAGCGGTCTGACTATGATGCCTCTTAATACCCATGTGCTTCAATCCGCACCGAAAAGGCTGGTCGGCCGCGTAACTCCGTTGACCACAGCTGCGCAGCAGGTTATGGTTTCCTTCGCTGTGGCAGGCTTGAGCGGATATCTTACTTCACAGCTGACCGGGCATATGAAGGAATCCGGAGGAACCGATCCAATCGGCTCCGCAGTAGCCGCGTACGGCGACACCTTCCTGCTCTCGGCGGGCATTGCTTGCGCGGGAGCCCTGCTTGGACTTATTCTTCGCAGACCGAAGCCGCAGTCGGGCGATCAAAACGGCGGCGAAGGCAGCGAACCGGAGAATGCCAACGCCAACGCGATGATGGGTCACTAGGTCCCGGCTCAATGTCCATTCGAATGCGGGGAGTAATTATTCATGACCTTGTCGCCTTCACTCCGTAAACTATTACTCACGTTGCACGTGATTACAACCATGTGATTGATTATTTTTATCAATCTATCGGATTATCTGTTAAGGCTAATTCGAAAATGAGACTCACTTTGTGGAATTAAGCTAACGGGTACTATACTTTAACAAGCAGACCGCCGCGACAGTCTGCTTTTTCATTGATTTAACGGGCAGTGACGAGGTTATCCTGAATTCCTATAACCAAATCACATTACCGCAGAATTTGATGGAGATGGGACGTTATCCGGTTAAGACCCGAAACAACTAAAGAGGCGAATCTTCTGGAGCATTGATCTTCTCCTTTATAGACCAGTATGGCGTCTCCCACGTAAGCGAGGCCCCTGTTCAATGTTTGGCTCTGCTTGCTCCGTCTCGGAGACGTGGTTTGCTAAATAAGTAAGGGTGTCGATAAAATTATCCATTTCCTTCTGGCCTACAAGTTGGGCCCATTCTTCTTGGAGGTGCTGGACAGCTGTCCAAGCTACATGATAGGCCGACCAACCACGCTCGCTGAACTGGACTAGTGCTGCACGTCCATCGTTAGCATCAGGCACTCGTTCTACATATCTCCGCTCCTGTAGATAATCTACTAAATAGGTTACCGAGGCTTTCGTGATGCCGGCACGGTTGGCGAGCTCACTGATGTGAAGACCGTGGGGGACGAGGTTCCTAAAGATGGAAAGGTGAGCAGGGCGGATGTCATCAAAACCGGCTTGATGGAGAACGGAGAGATTCCGGTTGAGTATGGCCTGTAGGATGGTATTTATGTGTTGGCCAATTAAGGGATTTTGAGGCTGTTGATTCATGGTCATCATATTTTCCTCCAAGTACTTGACAATTTAGTTTGATTTTCATACTATTATAACATAATTTATTTAGTTAGAAAATCAAACTATATTATCGAGAAGGACGGTGCTTGGTTATGACGATTTTGGAAAACAAAACGATTGTGAGACGTTGGGTGGATGAAGTTCTCAATAAGCATGATTTGTCGGTGCTGGGTAGTTTGGTTATGCCAGATGTAGTTAATCATGCCGTACTCGTTGCTGAGTTGCGCTATGGATTTGAAAATTTTAAAAGAGCGATTGGTGCATTGCTTGTGGCGTTTCCCGATCATCATATGGAAATTGAGGATATGGGGGCAGAGGAAGATAAGGTTTGGTATCGCGGGACAAGGAGCGGGACGCATCTCGGGCCGGGTCCTCTCCCGGGAATCAAACCATCAGGTAAGTATGTCGCCGTGCAACATATCCATATCCTGCGCCTGGAGAACGGTAAGATCGCTGACCACTGGGCTATCCGCGATGATCTAGGTTTTCTGCAGCAAATTGGTCTGTTTCCCGCGCCAGGACAGCGTTCATCCTAGTCCATGAGAATCTTTTCAAGTCTGGAATCTGGAGTCTCGAATTTCGCTACTACACGACCGAAAGGATTGATAACCAGCCATGTACTATGACCAAAAGGTAAATATGCATTATGGAAAGGTGGACCTTGGTACTACAATCCTTGACGCTTTGCGAGCATCAGGCAAAGACTCTAATCATCTCCATCTTGACGACCTTGAACCTATAGATCAGCTTCATATTCGGGGGAAAGCAGCAACGCTTGACCTCCTGCGACGTGTTCCCCTCAGTGCAGGTATGAACGTTCTAGATGTAGGCGGCGGGATGGGGGGGACTGCTCGATTATTCGCAGCATCGCGGGGATGTCATGTCACCGTTCTCGACCTTACCGCGGAATACTGCCGAGTAGGAGAGATGCTCACGAAACGAACGGGGTTAAGCGATCTTATCCTTTTTAAGCACGGCAATGCACTTGATCTACCTTTTTCACATGACGCCTTCGATGCTATCTGGACCCAACATGCTTCGTTAAATATAGCTGATAAAGCACGGTTCTACCAAGAAATTTCCCGAGTTCTTAAACCGGGTGGTCATTTTACGTTCTTTGATATCGTTGCCGGCCCGGTGCAGCCCGTTCATTTTCCCGTTCCTTGGGCAACTGATTCAGCCTTGAGCTTTCTTATTTATCCTGAAACCCTTCGTGAATTGCTGGTCAATACGAAGTTTAAAGAGGTGAGCTGGCGCGATTGCAGTGCAGAAGCGCTGAACTGGTTCAGAGATGCGTCACAAGGAAAATCTTCTTCTACGCTTGGTCCACAGATCCTTTTCGGATCAACATTCAAAGAGATGTTTCTCAATGTGTTTGCGAACCTGAATGAAGAAAGAATTCTCGTTATTGAGGGAGTGTTTGAACGAGGAACATAATTTCATCAAAGCTTCCTATGCTTTATTACAGTTACCCAAAAATGTAAGCCCTGAAAGACTTGTCTTAGTAAAACTTAATGGGGAGATGTGATTATTTTTGGCAGAATTGAATGTCAAAACAAAAAACGGTTGGGTTTTGTTTCTTGCCTCGATTGCATCGTTCATGGTCGCGCTGGACACGTTGGTCGTTTCAACTTCCCTGAGTAAGATCCGGTTGGATCTCGGCGCTTCTATTGAAGGACTGGAATGGACGGTGAACGCCTATAGTCTGTGCTTCGCGGTGTTTTTATTGACTGCTGCGGCTCTCGGTGATCGGTTCGGCCGCCGTAGATTATTTGCAACTGGTATTGGCGTGTTCACGGCTACATCGGCAGCGTGTGCACTGTCTGAGAGCCTAGGTTGGCTAATCGCGTTTCGTGCCGTTCAAGGTATAGGTGCGTCACTGATTATGCCGCTATCCGTAGCCCTCTTGAGCGCGGCATTCCCTCCAGAACGGAGGGCGAAGGTACTTGGCGTTTTCAGCGGTGTTACGGGGCTGGCTGTGCTAGCGGGTCCAGTTGTGGGAGGGGCAGTCGCCGAGGGGCTTGCGTGGCAATGGATCTTCTGGCTCAACGTCCCGATTGGGCTGCTCATTATTTTTCCGGTATGGAGCTGGAATGGAGAGAGCTTTGGAACAAACACCGCCCTTGACATTCGCGGTCTCTTGTTAGCGACAGGCGGGGCGCTCGGGCTAGTGTGGGGGCTCATTCGCAGCAACAGCGTTGGCTGGAACAGCCTGGAAGTGTTATCGACTTTGGCCGTTGGCATCTTACTGACTATTTTGTTTGTGATCTGGGAACTGCACACACGAGAATCGATGCTGCCAATGCGCTTGTTTCGCTCTCGCGCGTTTTTTATAGGTAATGCCGCTAACTATTTGCTCAATACCTCGCTGGTCAGCGCTTTGTTCTTTCTAGCACAGTATCTGCAGATCGCTCAGGGATATGGACCGCTGGACGCAGGGGTGAGAATGCTGCCCTGGACCGCGACATTATTTATTGTCGCGCCGGTAGCAGGCAATTTGGTCAACCGGATCGGCGAGCGCCCGCTCATCGTTGGTGGACTCTTATTGCAATCACTGGGGATGATGTGGATCGGGATAATCGCAGATCCCGGCACCGCCTACAATGAATTTATTGCACCACTTATTATCGCCGGATTTGGTGTATCCATGGTACAACCTACTTCCATGAGTGCTGTTGTCGGTTCGGTTGCGCCAAGCGAGATCGGAAAGGCATCTGGCGCATTCAATATGTTGCAGCTCGGCGGCGTATTTGGCATTGCGATCATAGCTACTGTGTTCACAGCAAATGGCAATTATAGCTCTGCCCAATCGTTTAACACCGGATTCGCACCTGCAATCAGCATATCCAGCGTTTTATCGTTGGCAGGTGCGCTTGTAGCGATTGGGCTGCCTAGGAGGCGTAAGGTGCCGATCATTCATGAAAAGGCAAAGGTCTAAGAAAGAGCCGTTTCAACGAAGATTCATTATAAACAGGGGTACAATGGCGAGTGGTGCATGCGGATTTAAGTAATCTTACCGATTTAATGGATTTTACCCATGAACACTGCAGCAGAGTTCCTGTTTTCGGATACGTCGGCGATTATCGCTGTGAAAGCTGTTATTTGGAAAATGAAAAAAACGAGTACTGATGTCTCGGCTTTAATAGTCATTAAAAACTAATTATTGAAAATCAATTTTCAAATAAAGTTCTTGTCATTTATGACATCAAGTTCAAACATGGTTTCATTAGAAGTCGCATGTAATACGGCTTTTTCATTTTATGCCATAAAGTTCTTGTCAGAATAGACGACAAGAACTTTATGGCATTCCCGACGGGGCGTTGCTACTGGAAGAGGATGAGCGTGAATCGGTGGCCTCGTTAAGCTAAACATTCCTGTTAAGGCTAAGTAATCGCCTTTGCCAAAAAAGGAGCGCCCCGGTATGATGGGTTGTCCACGGGTTCGAAACCCAACACCATCAAGGAGGCGCTCTTATATGAAGTTTAACCAATCGCAAAAGCAAAATCAACGAATTGAACGAATCAGTACCTCTCACCTTGTTGTAAGTATCGATATGGCCAAAGAGACTCATGTCGCACAAGCAACGAACTATCGCGGGATCGTACTTACAAATCGCCATCTCTCGTTTAGTAATAGCATAGAAGGATATGAAAAGCTGCAACGATGGATAGAAGGACTCCAGCAAAAGAACCGATTAAATAGCGTTATTATTGGCATGGAGCCAACAGGACATTATTGGTGGAACTTAGCGAACTGGCTAACCATCAAAGAAATTAACGTCGTTCTGGTGAATCCTGCGACGACTAAAAGAAATAAGGAGAATCGGGATAATTCTCCCTCTAAAAACGATCCGAAGGATGCTCTTGTCATTGCAGATGTAGTAAGTCGCGGCTTCTACTATGAATACACACAACAAAGTCATGGTTTCCAAAGGTTACGTACCGTGATGAGCGACAGAGAGTTTTGGGTAGCCGTGTCCGATTGCAGAATCGGATTATCCGTTGGTTGGATATTCGTTTTCCGGAGTATACATCGGTGTTTAAGGATTGGACTTGTAAACGTTCAATGGCCACATTGAAAGAGTTGCCATCGCCACAAGATCTCGCATCGTTTTCTGTGGCAGATTTGATTACGACGTGGAAGAAGCAGGTGGCTCTACAGGGATACAGAAAGCCGCTGAACTTATTGCTCTGGCCAAGAGGAGTGTGGGAGATACAACGGCTTTGGACGAGGCAAAGCATGATTTAAAGCGACTCATTGAAGAGTATGAACGTATCGTGGATATGCTGGAGGAAATACAACAGCAGATCCTTACTTTACTTAGTGAGATCCCCATGGCCGGTCAGCTCCGATCTATGAAGGGGCTTGGCCCGATCTTCGTAGCAGCAATTTTAGCTGGTGCCGGCGACCTAAGACAATATGCACATGGACGTCAGTTACTGCGAAAGGCAGGCCTTAATCTTGCCGAAAGCACGTCGGGGAAGCGAAAGGGGCAGATAGTTCTGTCGAAACGCGGGGATTCCACACTACGCAAATATATGTTTCTTGCTGCCATACAACTGATAGGAGTCAATCCTGTTTTTCGAGAGCTGCATGAACATAACGTTAAAGTGAAGCAAATGAAGAGACAACAATCTGTACTTAAACTGGTGGGAAAAGTGGCTAGGATTCTGGTCAGTATCGTCCAAACAGGAGAAATATTTTCGCCTGAGAAAGCAAGAAAGGCTTTTGCTCTTGCTGCATAAACACTTGCAATACCACGTAGGTTGACTCATTCGCAGGATTTTTACAAAGAAAGCACGGAGAACCGAGTTCCTGCCCGAGAAGGGCTTAGACCCGTCCGCTAAACGCAATCGGTCTCCACACCTTGGATAAGTATGACGATGGAATGTAAGGGCTTAGACCTGTTGAGCCATGGGATGGTAAACTCCAGGGCATCTTGTGGAGAATGCGTGCAGTAGATAACAGCCCTGGGGAAATGTTCAAGAGCGTTTCTTCTATTCCCGCATGCCTTAAAAAGGATTTCAACGGTGGATACAACTTACTTTCGTGTCAACCCTTGCAGTACAAGGTGTTGAAATCCTGCGAATGAGTGAGAATACGTAAGATAAACCCTTAAAACCGAGGGAAGGGCAGGATAGTTTAGTTATAAACGTACTTTCCAAAAAAGTTTGTGATAAACTGTTTGAAGCACAAGCCTAACTGTCAAGTGTGTGTAAGTTATAATAGGTAAACAAATGAGCAGCGAACAAAATTTGTATTAGGAGGAGTATCTGCCATGCGCATAGAAACTCAAAATGTTGTTATAAGAACCTTGGAAAAAAAAGATGCTAAAAGATTTTATTCAATTGCCAGGGAATCGGCTGTATACCGTTATATGCCAGATTGGGCTGACGGACGCGCACATCCGAAGGATTATTATGGATTGATTGATCAGTATCAAAAGCAATCGGATAATACGGATATTTCCATTGGCCGTTCCTACGCGATTGCCTTGCCAAACACCGATGAGATGATTGGTAGCATAGGGGTGGGGCTTAAAGAGAAGCTAAATGAAATCGAACTGGGATATTTCATGTCGGAAAAACATCAAAGGAACGGATATACCAGAGAAGCGATAAGTGCCTTGGCAGAATGGTGCTTTGAGGTATCTGATGTTAAGTATTTAATCCTGACAATTAATTGTGCCAATGTTCCCTCGAACAAATTGGCTGAAAAATGTGGATTTAAATTGCTTGAAAGACGAACGCCAATAGGGGATAACCAATTTTATATGGAAAATGATAGTTACTTTTATTACAGAAGCTACAGAAAATAAGCATTTGTTTCCGATGGCTCCCAATCAGCCGTAAGCGATTTGTTGTGTCCAATCAAAACTAAAAATGCTTTGATATTGTAAGACGACAAGAAAAAAGACAAGAACGTATATGGCTAATCGTGATTGATATGGATTCTCATTACAGATGTAGTTTTTAGCATTTTATAATACGTGGCTGAGCAGGGTTGAAAGAAGCACCGAGTGCGATAAGCTGATGCCCGCAAAAACGGAGTTACAAAGCTAAACTGGCTTCAGGCATTAAGCTAAACGGGTAACGATAATGGAATAACCAGGGAGCAGATTGCCGCGGCAGCTGCTCCCTGGTTTCGTTAAAGTAACGGGGAGGACAATCGTTTCGTGAATACTATTCCATTATCAGGCGGCTGAACGATTCCGTAGGATAAAGCGGAGACCCATTCCGATCAAGACACCGATACATAAACCGAATAACCCAAGCCATATAGCCCCAAGGAAATCCTTCGAAAAAATAACCCCAATCGTCCCGATGAAGGCCCCGAACGCAAAAGGGATTACAGCGTACGGCTTTGTGCCTCCCCCGGCATCCTTATAGGCATCCCAAATCCCGTACATATAGACGCAGGGATAAAACAATAACCATTGGTAATTCGTTTGGGCGATGGTTGCCTGGAAATCGCCGTGGAAACTGGATATAATGATTAAATTCAAATTGGACTTCGAGTTAATTAAAAACTCCAAAACGATCAGCAAAATGCCCTTTATATATTTGCCGTTAAGAAGTTGACCGAATCCCGGGAGAGCCACGCTCCACAATATCGCCTCGATGCGGGATGTCCTGGCCATAGCACTACGATGAAGTTAATGCGTCACGATCCGCCGCTTGCGGAGGTTGTTCCATCCAGCCTAAATCAATCATAATATTTGCACCGTCTTCTACGTAATTTCCCACCTCGGCAATAAACCTCGTGTAAATGGCAGCAACGTCATGTCTTGAGCTGAAGGCTAGAGCATTACCGTACGTTCGGATTCGCATCGAAAACATGTCAAGCTTATGGGAAACCATCAATTTATCGGAAAACGGTGATACAATGGAATCGGTGACTAGATGATCCAGAAGCGTGTGAGTCGGCAAATCTTCTTTTCGCAGCAATTTGCTTAAAATATCATATTGCTTGGAGGCGATTTCCTTCCCTCTTATGAAGTAATTTCGAACCTGATCAAGCTTGGCCGCTTGGCAGAAGCCAACCAATACCGCTCTGCTGACCGCGTTGTTCTGAACGTTATCATAAAGATGAGTGATATCTATCGCATTGAGCGAACGGACATCCCCGAAGAAACCGTTCAAATAATCTTGCTTTTTCACGATATCGATTTTTTTCGGGACAGGGATATAAGCCGGCTTGACCAAAAAACCTTTCGTATCGAGTAAATCGTTAACTTTGTTCATCAATTTGATCGTAGAATCGAGGCAATCGGTAAAAAATTTCCGGATATCCGGACGGGTCATCAACGGTACGGCGATTCCGTATATATTCATCCCTGCTTTGCCAGTATACTTCAAGTAATGCAAGTAAAACTCATCAGCATACAGCCGGGGGGCCCCTAGGTTAACATCATCTTCGGTGAAGCCAGTCGGGACCGGATGATTTTCCCGAACGAAAATGTCCGTGATTGTTTGCGTGAATCGATTGGCTAGCTGAAGCGCTTCTTCCAGGACGTTCCGGATTTCTACGTCATCCACATGTTGAAGAAAATAGCGCAGCACGCATCGGGACATACTGTTCCCTAAAAATGTCACCCATATTTTCCCTATTTCGGCAGATGTCAATTGATCAGATATATTTCCTTGCGTTAGGGTCGTGTTCTCGAATTCGAGTTTAGTCACAGGGATTTTACCACCTTTTTTTCTTTAGGTTATCACAATACAGTTTTTTTATTCCGAGAACCGGTTTAATTCCCTTAAATTGGTTGTGTGAATAATAAAAGAAACGCGACGGAGTTTATTCATTCTTCGGATAGTAGACCAACGTTCAAGAACAATAGCCTTACATCTCTAGATGTCGAGTATATACAAAGAAAGTGATAATGAGGCAACGAAAGCATCTCTTCCAGATCCTCTTGATCGTCCCAACTAACTGGCAGGTTAATTCCAATTATGGTAACAATTGGGTGGATGGTCTCGGTATATTCTAAAAGATATTAATTTCGAATTTTTTTGAGGTTTGGACATTTATGTTTGATTGGTTAGTGGAAATTGAAAAGCCTTACTCAAATGAAAGTAGTTATCAAAGCTCCTTTAAAATGAAGAAGTTTGAATCACCCTTCGAACCAACTGACATCAGTGAAGTGGGGCAGCTATTTGCTGCATATTCTGTGATAATTGGTTCTGATGCAATGACACAAATTCCAACACCGAATGAGACTTCAATAAATATAATTAGCACAGAAATCATACCGCATTATACAGATGTTAAGGGGGTTTACATTGACGATGTGCTGCAAAGTATTAATGTAAAGGGATTAAAGCTAACTTCAAAAATAATTATTGGAAATAAGCTTAGAGGTGGGATTTATCCAGTTGTAACAGATTTATATCGAAACGATGACTTAAACCTCCCTACTGGGAGACGGAGTTTGAAGTATTTTTCTATTCGAAAAAAAGATATTATCCCACTAATTACTCGTGAAACTGAAAAGTTGGAACACTTTTTCAATAACACATTTTTTGCTGATACAGGTTCTGTTTTTCTTTGGTTTAGTTGAAGAATGGAAATGGCTCCTTTATGTTTGAGCCAAGCAAGAATAACCCCCGAACAGCTTGGAGGGGGCTGTGCTATCTAAATTCATCCGTTAATCCAAGCCCTTATTCTGACCAAGCAACCACTTGGGGACAGTTCGGACAAGTTGTATAGGAAATTACCATTGGGGATACTGATTTATAATTTTGAAATAGCCTCCTGTGTCGTCCAAGTAGCACTGGCAAATGCTTTATAATTGGTAACGGCAGCTCGTAGATGTGGTCCGAAACCCAGTTTAATCTTTGAAGTAGTGATTCAGTTCGTTCTTTAAGATATTCCTTTGCGGACAAGCTAACGGCAAGCTTTGTAGCGTTAGGATCGATGCTATTCCAATCCGCTTTTGGTACAAGGTACTCCTTGAAGTCCTTATGCTGACGGCTTCCGACAATGGATACGTCCCCGGAACGAACGTAATTCCGCAGCTCTGTCAGGACAGCCATTTCGTAATAATGCCGGTTGATCGTTCCGTCATCGTCGTAAACGTGCTTTTGCCAGCGGTTCGAAACAAAGTTCAGCGGTGCGCCTTCCGGAACCTTTCGCTTTCCGGTTTCATTCATATCCCGGATGATATCGACCGCCTTCATTAACGGATCTGCCGACTTGGTTGACCGAAACTCCAACGATTTTAACAGCGTTGGAGTGTATTTCCGAAGCGCATAGAATTTCTTTTCCAGCAAGTCCAAATAGTCGTAATCTACGGGACGCGCCAGCCGTCTAGCTTCTTCCACGGATGCGACGATTTGATCCCACGGGATAACGGCATCAAGCGCCACAAACGGATCAGTACCTTCACTTCGTGCCTTAATCAGAGCGGCCCCAAGATCGGCAAAGTGAACAACCTTTTCGTTGATCGATTTACCGTTTTGTTTTTGAAGTTCCTCTTGGGCTTTTCTCCCTTTGGAGAGCAGTATCATAATCTGCCGGTCGTGAATCTCGAATGCCAGGTCTGTCAAATCCTGAATCAGCTCTAATAGGTACGCTACTAAAATCGCGTACTTTTTCGGATCATTAAAGCGGCGGAAGGAATGAGGTTCGTAACGCGAACCGATTTTGGAAAGCTGCCGTAGCCGGTTCGGATGGATGCCTTTCGTATCGACATGCATTTGCAAATCCCGTATGTATTCGAGCTTTTCGATAACCTTCAAAAAAGAATCCGGAGAGCTGGTACCGGGAATTTCCCTTAACCATGCCAAGTAGGTTTTGATGCTTTCCGGCATGGTGGTTAAGACGCGATCCAGCTTAGCAATTTGTAATTCTGTCAGTGAATTGCTGAGCAGCTTGAATATTTTTTCTTCTGTCCGTTTGCGAGTTTCCCAAACTGCTCTTTCGATCGTGGCCATTGAGGGTAGAATGATTTTACGCTTGCGTAAATCTTCGAGTGCGAACTGAATCAGGTGCAAGGGATTGCCGTTTGCCATTGCATGGCTAAAAAGATGCTTGCACAAAGAACGATACTCGCTCAAGGTAAATGTCTGGTAGCTGTACTCCTTCCGGATTTCCTCCAGATGCTCGTATTTCGTGGCTTCCCGTTCGCCGTAAGATGCAAAAGACTCCACATCGGCATTGATTTGCTTTGCAATATAATGAAGAACTTGAACCGGCACTTCCTTTATATCAGAAAGCGACCAGCCGAGATAACGAAGCACGCACAACTGCACGGCAAAGCCGAGTCGATTATATCCTCTTCGCCGCCGCTGTATGATTTCAAGGTCATGCTGGGTAAATGTGAAATAGGTGCCCAATTCCCATTCGCGGAGATCAGGCGGTATCTGCAAATATTGCAGCCGTTCCTCCGGAGTCAGCAGTTCCCTTACTCTCGCGTACATCATACTTCATCCCCCTATTGCCAAGCTATTTTTTCGACTTCCGCTGGCAGATCCGCACGGGTTGCCTTGACGTAAATCATCGTTGTGTCCAGACTATCATGTCCCATAATTTGCGCCAGGCGGTGCAACGGCGTGTTTTCTGCCATCACATAGCCGAACCGGTGCCGTAGATCGTGGGCACTCAATCCTTCAAGCCGGGCTGCTTTCATATATTTTTTAATCAAATGGCGTAAAGCACGTTCGGTTAATCGATCACCGGTTTTCTCCGATGGAAACAGATAAGGACTGTCCGGAGGGAGGTCTGACAGATATTTTTCTAAAGCAGCTCTACTGTTCACCTGTTTGTAAATTTACAGCCGAAATACTTAACATGGATGAACGGTAAAACAATGTATTTTCTCGAATAAAGGGGGAGTCAGTTGTCGTTGTTTTATTTTTTCTTCTATTTTATAGATGATTTTACCCGTGCTAAGTGATGCAACATAAACCGCTCCATTATTGTTGCCCACACAAACCAATCATTACTTTGTGTGAAATCAATATAAGTATCTGTTTCAATGATTACTTTCGAAGGGCTACCATCGTATGGATACAGGGATATTTGAGCTTGTTTATCAAATTTTCCAGTTTCACTGTTTGGTGTAAAAACCGTTTGTTGGATCAATAACCCCGCATCTACGGGTCTCTGTATATCTAGGAATACCCCTTTTCTCACATCTTTGTTCTGTTCATTTAATTGAGCTGTGAATACGATGCGAGGTGATTGTTCCTTTTCATACACGTAAACATTGCTAAACACGATACTGTCTTTAATTTCTTTTTCAATCCAAGTTATTTATTTTTGTAACTTCGAAGTACAGGGGGATCGATCTGATCTTGGCCAACGCCTCTTTGAAGTTCTGTGACTTTATGACTTGTAAGGTCCATCATAATAAGTTTCCAGTTGATATTTCCGGATTCGTCACGTTTCTTATCGTACTCGATCCAGTACAAAGTAATATCATATCCGATTAAAGAATTAATAATTTGATTGGATACAGAATACACTTTTTCTTCCTTGCCAGACTGGATATCCGTTTTAAGCAAGTAACTCCCGGCAGCGATCGTAATGGCCTTGAGCACCCTTTTCGAAATAACCGAAGCTGCGCCCTTTCCTCCCTGACTTCCGTTCCCCGTGGCAGCCGATTGCTTCGAAACGGGATATCGGCGGACTTCGCGAAACCAGGCGGCCACCCTGCAAAATAGTCCTACTTCGCTCTCGGCGCGCTTTCGAAGTCGATCGACTTATGCGTGCCGTCGCAGAACGGTTTATTGCCCGATCCTCCGCACCGGCACAGAGAAAACGATTCTTTGTGTTCGAACGGGTTGCCTACTGCGTCCACCAGTTCTACCAGTCCCGTTACCCGAAGCGGTCCGTTGTCGTTCACTTTAATCGTCACTTTATTTTGATCTACCATAAAGTTTGCCTCCTAAATACAAGTTAATATAAGTATAACCGGACATTGTGATAAAAAAACGAGTCGCAATCGTTCACTGTACAGGAGCAGCTCGCCGAACGATTGCTCGCCCTTAGCGTTTGACCAGTCTTCCGTCCGCCGCGGCGTTTATTTAACCACAGATAACGGATATCTTTCAACAATGCACTTCTTTTTCGTTCTTTACGTCGTACTTCATCCATTGCTTCATTAGCAGCTTGAATTACATGGAATTTATCGAATGTAGTTGCGGCACTTCCCGGGACTGAGAAAATCGCTCTCAGTACGTTGCATCATAATCGCTTGGATCGTGATGAATGGCAAGGTGAATCCCTTTTGTTACGTGCGCGTGAGGATGCGTTTTACACCATCAGCTGATTTGAGCAAATCAGCATGTTCAGAAGGAAGCAAGTCCAATTCAATGATTTTCTCAACGCCGTGACTGCCGAGAATGACCGGTACGCCGAGGTAGACATTGGACAGTCCGTATTCACCACTGACGTAAGCGGATACGGGCATGATGCTTTTTTTATCTTTGAGGATCGCTTCCATCATGGAGACAACCGCCGAACCCGGGGCATAGTAGGCGCTGCCTGTTTTCAGCAGGTCGACGATTTCAGAGCCTCCTTTTCGTGTCCGCTCCACAATCAAATGAAGCGTTTCTTCATCCAGGAGCTTGTCGATGGGAATTCCCCCCGCGTACGAGTAGCGCACGAGCGGCACCATGCTGTCACCGTGTCCGCCAAGCACGAGTGCCGTGACAGCTTCAAAGGAAACCCCTAGCTCAAGAGCGATAAAGCTGCGGAAGCGGGTCGAGTCCAGCACACCGCCCAGTCCAAGCACTTTTTCCGGAGCGAAGCCGCTTTCCTGCAAAGCGACCTGGGCCATGACGTCTGACGGATTGGTGACGATAATCAGGATGGCGTTGGGGGAGTGGGGCGTGATCTGACGTACGACCTGACGCATGATTGAGACATTGGTGTCGAGCAGATCGTCCCGGCTCATCCCCGGTTTGCGAGCCATGCCTGCTGTAATTACGATGATGTCGGAGTCAGCTGTGTCTTTTGGCTGATTCGTTCCGATGACAAAGCAGTCAAAGCCTTCAATCGGTGCAGCTTCCTGCAAGTCAAGACTTTTTCCCTGCGGTGAGCCCTCAACGATGTCGTAGAGGACGACATCACCAAGGTTTTTTAAAACGGTCAGATGGGCTACTGTTGCTCCGACGTTTCCACTGCCAACAACGGTGATTTTCTGTCTTTTCATGGTGTCTCAGCCTCCCGATTGTTTTTAATTACAAGCACAGGAATATGAGCTTCTTTTACAATCGCTTCTGCGAAGCTCCCGAGCAGAAAATGCTTGAACCCGGTCAAGCCGGTATCGCCTGCGACAATGAGATCGACATGCTGCCGACTGGCCAGCGCAGCAATTGCTTGTGCGGTGCTGCCGAGTAAAAAGATGCCTATAAAAGGCACATTTTCCGCTTCCGCCATCGTTTTGGCTACTTCTATCCCTGCCAATCCGTACAAGACCTGCTCTTCTTCTTCGGCATAACGCGGCCAATGCTCCTCGGGAATCACTTCATCTTCCCCATCGTAATCGACAAACACGGCTGTAAGCTTGGCATGCATCTGTTTGGCCAGTTGTACGGCATGCCTTGTCGCTTCGATCGCCGGAGCCGAGCCGTCTACGGCGAGCAAAATCGATCCGTACCGTACGTCCGGCGCACCTACGTTCCCTGTTTCTATCAATTGCTTTGCTTTTGAACTGATCATCGGCTTTCTCTCCTTTGCAAAGACTGATTTATGCAAGTCCAAACAGATAAACCAATCCGTAACCGAGCCCGGAAAGCAATACAGAGCCGATCAGACTGGCCACAAACGACTTCATCCCAAGCCGACGGAATGTGACCAGGTCGACATTCAGACCAAGTCCGGCCATCGCCATCGCGATCAGCATGTAAGCGAGGACGACGATGTCGCCGGCAATTCCAGATGAAATGATGCCAAGTGAATTGATGCCGCTGACGACGAGGAAGCCAAGAATAAACCACGGAATCGGGATCGACTTCCACGACGCTATTGTGCTGCCACCGTGTTCTTTCAGGCTGGCGCGGTTTGCCCAGATGCCGATCAAAATCGCAACCGGAACCAGCAGAGCGACACGGGTCAGCTTGACGATGACGGCCATATCCACGGCATCGTTTCCACCCGGTGCAGCAGCGGCAATAACGTGAGCGATTTCATGCAGGGTAGCTCCGGAAAAAATGCCATAGCCGATCGGGGAAAAGCCTAATACAGGATACAAGAACGTGTAGATCAGTGTAAAAATCGTGCCTAAAATTGCGACCATCGCAGCACCAATCGCGGTTTCATCGTCTTTTGCCTTGATTTGCGGGGCAATGGCGACGACGGCTGCCGCACCGCAAATCGCCGTTCCACAAGCGGTCAGGATGCTTAAGCGCTGTTCGACTTTAAACAAACGAGCCAGTCCGTAAACGACGAAAAGCGTAAAGACAATTACGATCACCGCTATGAGAAATACTTTGGGACCTGCATCGACGATATCCAACAGATTAAGCCGCATCCCGAGCAAAATAATTCCGAGACGCAGCAGTTTTTTGCTGGAGTAGTTGGTGCCGGCAGCCAATTGCTGCGGCACGCCGACTGTGGCTCGCCAGGCAATTCCGATCAGGATAGCGATAACGAGTTGTCCCATAATGCTGAGAAAGGGAAACCCGGCCAAATATTTGGCAACGAGGGCGATCAGTAAAGTTAAGCCAATACCTAAGTAAAAGCCGAGGTACTGTTTTTTGTTTTTTGCTCCGGCGAGAGCCTGTGACTTTGACATGTTATAATCCACTCCTTGCGATTTAGCCTGCACGAGTGAGTGAACGTTGTACTCTAAGAAGAATGACGGGATGATAGCCGTGTACAACGGGGCAAACCTGGTGCGATATTATCTGAAAAGGAACATGCATGCTCTTTATGCTTCCACTATATAGTGCTTCTGAATGGATGTGAAATACCGATCTGCTATCTTAAGCATTAGCAGAACTTATGATTGGTATGCGTAGGAAAACGAGCAGGAAGTGTGAGTCGTCAGGAGAGGGATCAAGGAAAGCGAGGAGAGAAATAAGAAAAAGAGACATACGCCGAATGAGCACATGCCTCTTTTTGGATATCCTGGTACTGGTGGTCCAACGAAAATCACTCAGCTATAAATTACGTAAGTGATCGTTTAATTTCATTCAACGGAATATAAGCCATTTGCAACGCCTCCGAACGTTTTGTTCTTCCTTAAGAAGATCAGAACAAACGTTCCTAAGCAACTAATGCGCTGAACTCAGCCAAATATTATATTCACATGTTGAAAGTGCATAATTCTCACTAAGTTATACAAACTATGATTAAAATTTAAAATAGTGGTTCTTGGAGGAACAGCATGCATATCGATTGGTCCGTAACACAGGTATACAATACGATTATGTCCGTAGCGACGGGAGTAGGTCTTCTTATGTTGGTTCGTTTCGGAGGACTTTTAAGAAGCGGACAACGAATAAGCTTGGAAGGATGGGCTTTAGGTTTTGCGGTCCCAGGCTTCATATTAACGTTAACAGGCGGGCACATGACGCTTACATGGCCTTTATCCAAAATAGGGTTTCCCTTTGATGATATCATATTCGGTGAACCTTCTCTTGCGTTTGGTGTCATGTTGTTAGCCGGGGCCATATTTCTATGGCGATCCAGCCTAATGTCGCTGGAATCGGGAGTAGCGGCGAAAGAATCGAAGGAGCAATCGGCATCGTTAATGACACATTTGGCCGAAGCGGTTCACCCCCTTTCTTATTTTGCAGCAGCTATGGGGCTTGCATTAATTTCAATTGGCATTGCAGGGATGTATTATCAACTTTTTGCGGCGCCGCCCGAAGAACCTATATCGGGAAGATTCGCGGATTACCCTATGCTTGAGGCTACCTTTATTTCGATGCTCTATGCGCTTACCGGCCTCGGGGCGATTCTTCTTCCCTTCTCGCTGGCAAAAGGAAATCCAGCAGTACTTGCGATTATAAAGTTCTGCTGGACAATAACGGGAATCTTATTCACTTTGTTTGGCGCATTAAATTATTTCACGCATATCGGATTGATTTTGAATACGATGTAAGCAGCTTAGCGTATATTTTCGTTAAAATGTTGGCGGGACCCCTTAAGGCGTTCCGGAGGTATACCGGCTTTTCCCCGCGAGAATACCGGAAACGAGGTAACTTACTTGGCTCGATGTTTCTGAAATAACGCGGCGGAAGCATATGTTCCATTTTTACAATTCCCTGAGCCGATTGTTCTTGTACAATATTGTTACAAGGAGGCGGTTGTTAAATGGATCAAGTGTTAGAGGCGCGCAATGCACTTTGGAAGTCTGTTGATGGACTACCTGATGAATTATTAAGACGCCAAGATTGTAACGGTTGGTCAATTCTGGATGTCTTGGAACATCTCTTTTTAGTGGAGCAAGTAGCGCTTAGGGTCATCAAAGATGCATTGTCCAAACCGCCATTCACCGAACAGATCCGAGTCAATCCACTTGAACCTGTTCTGGACCGAGCGGACAAACTAGATGCCCCTGATCCGATATACCCGAAAGGTCTTTTCAAGAACCTAGACGAAGCACGCAACCAATTGGACCAATCGCGTGAACTCTTATTGTCGTTCATTTCATCCGTAGATGTTGATGTTCTTCGAATCCATGGTGCACCCCATCCTAGGTATGGTCTGTTAAGTGCAGAGCAGTGGGCTCAGTTTGTCGGGGTTCATGAACGACGTCACATTATACAGATTGAAGAGATGAAACACGTTTAAATTTAAATACGACGAGGAACATAGCGCAGTAATCAAAATCATGGGGCCGCCGCGGATAAAATCGGGCGGCCCCATTAAGCTATCTGGGAGGATACTATAATTTATAAGTAACTTATCTTACGTGCTAATTCAACCGTACTCTGGACACGAGAACAGAAAATCGTTGGAAGTGTAATGGCAGGCTTAATAGCGCAGGTCGTAAAATATGTATATTTAAGGTAATCTTAAAAAGAGCTTATTTATATGCTAAAGGAGGGGGAAGCTGTATTGTCCGATATAACGAATGAAACTGTCATAGACGCTTGGGATCAAAATGCTGAAAAGTCGCTTTCTGCATTTGAAGAGGAGGGGGATTTTGCCCGCAGGTATTTGCTCAATCCAGCGATTTTTGACATTTTGGGACATGTAGGAAACAAGCGTATTTTGGATGCAGGCTGCGGAAATGGTTACCTCTCCAGGTTGCTGGCTCGTCGGGGTGCGCGCGTCACAGGGGTCGAACCTGCGTCGGCTTTCCATAAATATGCATCCGAACGGGAAACAAATGAACAACTCGGAATAGAATATGTATGCAGCGATTTATGCCGCTTTAATGGCGCGGGAAATTTCGATGCAGTCGTGGCAAACATGGTTTTAATGGATATTCCGGACTTCGAAACCGCGCTTCTGCAATGCGCAAATGCGCTTCGGGAGGGCGGCTTGTTCGTATTTTCGATTGCCCATCCGTGCTTCGAGGAAGGGGGACAACGTTTTATGCATGACGGATATATTCAAGTTCGCGAATATTTTGCGGAGTACGTCATCGATCAACCGGTTGCTCCAATGTTTCATCGTCCAATGAGCGCCTACGTGAATCGGATGTTATCGTTGAATTTCTCGCTTGTTCGGATGATTGAACCTCAGCTTTCACCGAAAACAGTAGAGGAATATCCGAATTATCGCAGGGATGCTCATATTCCGTGCTACATCTTATTCGGGTTTCAAAAGCGTGCGTTCTGCTAACGGGTTACGATAGTTCAACCAAAACAGTGGGTAGACCGCCGTAGTGCTGCTCCCGTTTCATTGAAGTAACGAGAGCATTTCCGATGCTAATACCGGATAGTTTATACTTTATAAAAACCATCTTGTCTGGAGGAACCCATGTCAGAAAAAAAAGAGAAGGTCTATTACGAACGGGGAACGAATGAACTGAGGGAGAAAAGCATGCGAGCACAAAGGCTTGGAAGGCTTTTAATGACTGCGACCCTGAGGATGGACAAGAGAAAGAACGGTTGATTCGAGAACTGTTTGGCAGCGTGAGTGAAGGTATTAGCATTGAGCATAATTTCCATTGTGATTTGGGTTACAACATTCATGTTGGACGTAATTTCTATGCCGATTATAATTGCACCATATTGGATATGGCGGGGGTCCGTATCGGTGATGATTGCATGATAGCACCGAATGTCGGGATCTACACGGCTGGTCATAATATCGGACCCAAGGACCGAAATAAATCTGGTTACGGCATCCCCATTACGATTGGAAATAATGTTTGGATTGGTGGGCACTGCGCAATTCTGCCCGAGGTTTCGATAGGTGATAATTCCATTGTGGCAGCCGGTTCAATAGTAACAAAAGATGTGCCAGCAAACACAATAGTCGCAGGTAATCCAGCCAAGGTGCTCAAGCAGATTACAGAGGAATAAAATTGATGATTTAACAGATGGGATTAAGCTAACGGAGAACGATAGTGAAATGATTATGACAGGAGCAGGCGCCGCGGCGACCTGCTCTTGGTCGTTGAAATAAACGGGCAGAGTTTAGTAAACGTGAGGTGACCCCTAATGCGAAAATAAATATGGTAACTAATACCAGCCTATGATCTATTTTTACACGTATCTCGGCTGTACCCGTATTCGGGAAGGAACGGTTTCGGCTTCGCTGATTATGGGGAAACTCGGATCTTATGCTCGTCAAAACCGTTTAGCAATCGCGCTCCGTGAAATGGGACGAATCGAAAAAACGATCTTCATCCTGGACTACATTTCAAGCGAAGCGATGCGGCGGAAGATCAATCGGGGTTTGAACAAAGGAGAAGCGATGAACGCATTGGCCAGAGCGATCTTTTTTGGCAAACACGGCGAGCTGCGTGAACGCGCACTGCAGGATCAGCTCCAACGTGCCAGCGTATTAAATATCCTCATCAATGCAATCAGTGTATGGAATACGGTTTATTTGACACAGGCAACGGAACCAATTCGATATCTTAGTCAACAATGCCGGCATCGGCACATCCCCGTCATTTGAAGAGACATGCGAAGAGGACTTTGATCGTCTGATCGCAGTCAACGTCAAGGCGCCGTTCTTCCTCGTCCAACAATCGCTCGGACGTCTTCGAGACGGAGGCCGCATTATCAATATCTCATCCGGAGTGAGTGACACGAATTGCCTTTCCGCATATCATGGCCTACAATCTAACCAAAGGCGCACTAAATACATTCACCCTACACCTAGCTCAGCTACTGGGTCCATGGGGATTACTGTGAACGCAGTCATGCCCGGCATAATCGATACCGACGTAAACGCTTCATGGCTGCACACACCCGATGGGCGCAAGTCTGCCATAGAGATGGCGGCGCTTGGACGCATCGGCGAGCCTTCGGATATCGCGGATATCGTCGCCTTCACGGATTCACCTGATGGGCGATGGGTAACGGGACAACTAATCGATGGAACTGGCGGATCGCATTTGTAAGATTACAAACAGTCCGGCCCCTGAAAATAATCGATCGACTCTGCATTAGGATGGAATCAGGTGAACTTCAGATCATTAATTCAACTTATATAGAACGAGAATTAAATAGTGTTAGCTAAAAATAATGACAATCGTTCACGTATGATTTGGTGCTTGTTGCGCTACTTGCTCTTTGATGAACTTTTTCTTGTTGATTATTGAATGTTCGTTAAAAAACTGGTAAGCTACTTGGTAAAGGAGGTGCCAAGTGAAGAATATTGTGATTTCAGGCGGAACCGACGGGATAGGTAAGGCGCTCGCGCTTACTTATCTAATCCGAGGGGATAACATCATCGTCATCGGCCGTAATAAGGAGAAGGGAAAGGCGTTCATCGAAGCTGCCAACGAAATTGACGCTGGCACGAGGGCTTATTTCATCCAAGCAGACCTGAGCCTGGTCAGCGAGAACAAGAAGGTTATCGAGGAGATCAAGTCGAAATTCTCTGTGGTGGACGCGCTCGTACTTTGCGCGCGGCATTATCGTACGACACGGTTGGAAACGGCGGAAGGGTTCGAGGACAATTTTGCGTTGTTCTACCTCAGCCGTTTTCTCCTCAGTCACGGTCTGGTCGAGTCGTTGGAGAAGGCCGACAACCCGATTATCATGAATGTGGCCGGGCCTGGAGCCGACCTATCCGTGATCCACTGGAACGATCTCGGGCTTGAGCAGGGCTACAACGGAGGCACGGCGTTGACCCAAGGCGGCAAGTTGAACGACCTGCTCGGTGTCTCCTTCGCTGGCAAGCACGGAGCGGGCCGAATCCGATACGTTCTATTCCACCCGGGCACAACGTCTACCAGTTTCTCCGGCGAGTACGATGAGCCAACGGCGGCTCACATCGTGGCGATGAAGAAATTCGGGAAGCCAGTGGTGGAGAGCATCGAACCGATTGTCGTTATTATCAACGCTCCGCCGCCCGAGCCGCTGAGCGCTTTCGTGGAAGGCAAGCGGATCAGCGTGGAGCACAAGTCCTTTGACAAGGACGCCTCAAAGCGGCTCTATGACGTCACCCGGGAATTGCTTGTCACATTGACTTAAAGTTGTTTGTACGAGGAGGGAACATAGTGGCCAGACCCAGAGAGTTCGATACGACAGAGGTTCTTTCCAAAGCCATGGATTATTTCTGGAAGTATGGTTATGAAGGTGCGTCCATGCAAGAATTGGTGAATCATGTGGGAATCAAGGCGCAAAGTCTTTACAATACTTTTGGGGGCAAACGCGACTTGTTCTTCGCGGCGCTCAAGCATTATGTCAATCAAAGTACGGTGGTTCATACGCTCGAACATACGCCTTCGGGAAAAGAAGCCATCACTCAAGTGTTCCGTGATTTGCTGGCAAGTCTTGCCCATTCGGATCGAACGAGGGGATGCTTCATAAACAATACTTGCGTGGAACTCGCACCGCATGACTCCGAGATTGCCGATTTTATAGAAAAGGAAAGAATCCGTCTTGAACGCGCTTATTACCTTGCATTGACCCGAGCCAAGGAACAGGAAGAAATCAATGAGCGCTATCAGGATCTTATGGCGCTTGCGCGATATTTGAACAATGCGCAAGGGGGATTGATGGTTACTGCCAAGACAGTAGCGGATATGACTGTTCTGGAGGACATCGTTGAGGTCACTCTTTCGATATTCGATTGAAAGACGGTCCCCTTTTTTTCTTTATTTTTTAATGATTGTTCAATAACACGATGGATAAAGGAAGATTGAAAATGAACAAAAACTTGGTCCTTTATTTACTTGCCTTTTGCGTATTTGTCATGGCATCTGTCGAAATTGTTGTAGCGGGTATTCTGGGAATGATCGCACAGGATACGAATGTGTCCGTAGGTATGGCCGGGCAATTGGTGACCGTCTATGCGATTGTCATTGCGGCTGGATCGCCCATTCTGCTATCGCTGACTTCAAGGATGGAAAGGAAAAACCTTCTTCTACTTACTTTTTTTGTTTTCGTCATCGGTAATTTGCTTGCCTTCTTCAGCCCTAATTTCACCATTCTCATGGTTTCCAGAATTGTTCAGGCGGCGAGTGCCGGTGTGTTTACAGTAGTCGCTTTGACTGTAGGAGCAAGTATAGCAGCGCCTGAGAGGCGGGGCAGTGCTATCGGCATTATTATCACTGGTGCAAGCACGGCCTTGGTCGTCGGCGTTCCGCTTGGGACTTTAATAGGAGAATATTGGGGATGGCGTTTAGTCTTTATGTGTATCAATATTTTAGCCCTGTTTTCAATCATCGGGATTGCTGCATCCGTTCCCAAAATGGAAAGTCAGGAATCGGTTTCGTTAAAAACTCAGCTTGCGGTATTGCGGGATCGCCGAATCATTAGCGGATTATTCATTACGTTTTTTTGGGTCATAGGGTATCAATTACTATTTACCTATATCTCCCCCTTTCTACAGGAGGCTGCAAGCCTCACTACGACACAGATCAGCGCAGCTCTATTCATATGCGGAATATTTGCAGTAATAGGTTCGCGTATCGGGGGATACGGCGCTGACCGGTGGGGGATTTACCGGACTCTGCTTGTCAGTCTGCTGCTCCACGCTGTGTCGCTAGCGGCACTTCCTTGGGTGGGAATAACATTTATAGGGGCCATAGTGATCCTTGCCGTTTGGATAGGATCTGCCTATATGACAACGCCTGCACAGCAGTACTATCTTGTGTCGCTTTCTCCGAACTCCTCCGGTTTGGTACTCAGTTTGAACAATTCCGTGCTTCAACTTGGAATAGCTATTGGAGCCGGTGCAGGCGGATGGGTGGTAAACCAAACATCAGTCATGAATTTGGGCTGGATTGGAGCAATTAGTATTGTGATCGGCATGTTTACCGTATTTTACTCGTTTTCATTAAAAAGTAAATCACTAAAAGAAGCCTAATGCAGCCTCATAAAGGAATCGATTAACCTGAAACGGGACGATCACTCAACAAGCCGAGTATGGGTTGAGGTCGTTTATATCACTATATTCAAGATTGTCACAAAAAGAATGGCACGGATGTCGATTTGCCCTTCTCTCGTTCGTAGTCTTTATAGCGGCGAAGTTCAGCTGACCTTGAATGAAGGACATTCGGGAGATACGCAGCGTTTTGGAATCGACCGCACGACACGAAAGGACGGATATAACAATGGGAAAAATCATCATGCAGCAATTCATTACGTTGGATGGAGTCATGCAGGCACCTGGCGATCTCTATGAATTTGAGTATGGGGGCTGGCAGCGGTCATATGTTGGCGAGGAGCACCTGGCACTCATTGTCGAGCAGGCCCACGCGGTTGAAGCGCTTCTTCTGGGGCGTAAAACTTACGAGAGCTTCGCGGCAACATGGCCGTCAGCGACCGGCATGCGGGGGCTGGCCGATCGGATGAACGGTATGTCGAAGTTCGTGGCTTCGAGAACCCTGAGCCATGCGGATTGGAATGCCACTATCATCCATGGCGACGTGGTCGAAGAAGCAGCGAAGCTCAAGCAGGAGTTCAGAGGAGACTTGCTGGTCGTAGGCAGCGGCGATCTTGCACAAACGCTGATGAAGCATCATCTCATCGACGAATACCGGCTCTGGGTCCACCCTGTAATCTTAGGTCGCGGACAACGGCTGTTCAGAGAGGGAAGCGAGAAGGCTGCTATGCGCCTCATGGACGCCAAAACGCTAAGATCAGGTGTCGCGATTCACATCTACCAGCCCGAGATAGGCCATTAACAACAAAGCCATATGATTCATTCAACCAAAGACGTCTCCATCATCGTTGCGTAAGTGGAGATGGAGACGTCTTTTTGCCCATTCAGATGAGGATCATGGCTCGACACGTTGGATGATCCAGTAATATCATTCGCAATGACTGATAAGGAGAATACGGGGGCATACGGTACCATAAAAAAATTTGCGAGTGTGTCGAATTCGCCGTTATCGGTTCGTCGTCTAAATAGAGGCTTAAATTAAAATCAGGTTTAACTGAAAAGGAGACATACGATGCACACAGTAACTTCGAAGGACGGTACAAAGATTGCCTATGATAAAGTTGGCCAGGGACCGTCACTTATTCTGGTCGCGGGCGCGTTCAGCTATCGCAAATTCCCTGGACAAGTGCAGTTGGCTCATTTGTTGTCAGAGCATTTCACGGTCTACAATTACGACCGCCGCGGCCGAGGCGATAGCGGAGATACACCGTGTTACACCATCGAACGCGAGATGGAAGATCTTCAGGCCATGATTGATGAAGCCGGTGGCTCGGCCTATGTTTGGGGATTGTCATCTGGCGCGGTTCTGGCTCTGCAGACAGCGGCGGCAGGGGCTAATATTAAGAAACTCGCTTTGCATGAACCGCCTTTAGTAGTCGATGATGCGGGTCACAAGCCGCCAGAAGATTTCGTCAAGCGGGTTTCAGAGCTTATATCCGCGAATCGCCGGGGCGAGGCCATTGAGTATTTTATGACCAAGGGGATGGGTGCGCCTTCATTTGTGGTCAGCTTGATGCGCGTGATGCCAGGCGTGTGGTCCAAGCTCATGGCTGTAGCCCATACGCTTCCTTACGACGCGGCCTTGCTCGATGGATATATGGATGGAAAGGCCTTGCCTGAAAAATTGTGGGATGCGGTTACGATGCCAACCCTTGTGATCGAAGGAACGGAGAGTCCGATTGCGTTGCGTCATGGTGCCCATGCACTGGCGGGAAACCTTCCCAATGCAAGGCTGCTGAGTAAAAAGGGACTTGGTCATACCAAAAAACTCGATACCCAAAAGATCTCATCGGAGCTTGCAGCATTCTTTATGGGCAATCGCTAAGCTGCGGCAAGTAAAGGGTTATTTAAACCTCACTTCTAAAACAGCAATTACGACCGGAGATACTAGATAATAAGTTGGACAATGAGAGGGGAAGAAGATTATTATGTTTACAAACAAGCGGAATACGAGGGCGATTCGTCTGCTTCTGATGGGCGGGGTTGTTTCAGCACCTCTTTTCTTCGTAGTAGCCATTATTCAATCGTTTACACGTACAGGATTCGATATCAGGCGACACGCCATCAGTACCCTTACGTTGGGGGATATGGGATGGATTCAAAGCGCTAATTTCTTCCTTACAGGATTGCTTGCTGTATGTGCAGCGATTGGAGTGCGACGTTTACTTCGAGGGCGTATGGGAGGCACGTGGGGTTCGTTGCTCTTTGGGATCTATGGGATTGGCATGATCATGGCAGGTATGTTTCGCCCGGATCCTGGCCTCAGCTTTCCCTCAGGTGCCCCTGCGGAAATGCCGGCATCGATGAGCGGCCATGCAGGGCTTCATTCCGTGGCGTTCTTTACAGCATTTATTTGTCTAATTGCAGCAAGCATTGTCTTTGGACGTCGGTTTGCTACCCAAGGCGAACGTGGTTGGAGTATCTATTGTATTGCAACTTGTATTCTTGCGCCTGTGCTTATCGTTATTGGCTCGAGTATCGCTAGTTGGATTGGCGTTATCATGGGGTGCGCCGGAATTGTTGCTTTCGGTTGGGTTTCGGTTCTTTCCGCTAGATTACGTGCTGAAGCTCTTCAGGTTTAGGTTCACGAAGAGTGAAGAGTGAATTTTGCTACTTGATTCATAACATTGTGAATTATATCGTTGATTTTTTAAACAAATAAGAAAGCTTCGCCATAAAATGAGGAGGGACCAATCTATGAGATTTATGTTGATTGTCAAAGCCACAACCGATTCGGAGGCGGGAGTCATACCTAGCCAAGATTTGATTGATGCCATGCAGAAGTATAACGAGGAATTGGTCAAGGCCGGCGTGCTGCTGGCGGCGGATGGACTGCAGCCTAGTACAAACGCAATCCGGATTTCTTATCCGGAGCCCGGGGGCAAGCCTAAAATGATGGATGGTCCGTTTACGGAGGCAAAAGAGTTGATTGCCGGATATACGCTGATTGAGGTCAAATCGAGGGAAGAAGCGATCGAATGGGCACTGCGTATGCCGGATCCGCATGGATTTGGACAGGGTGAGATTGAGCTCAGACAGGTGTTCGAAGCGGAGGACCTCATGGAGAATCCCGAAACGCTGGCCAAGGAAACGGCCCTTCGCAAGCAAGTCAATGAGCAGAAAAAAGCATGAATTCGTTCCAGACACATCGAACCATTGATGCCATATGGCGAATGGAATCGGCGAAGCTTATCGCGGGACTGACACGAATGGTAAGGGACGTGGGTCTCGCGGAAGATCTGGCCCAGGATGCCTTGGTGATTGCCCTTGAACGATGGCCGGAGACCGGCATTCCGGACAATCCGGGTGCCTGGCTGATGACAACAGCGAAGCGGCGCGCGATCGATTTTATGCGTAGGAATAAGCTGCGCGATCAGAAGTATGTAGAAGTTGCCCACACGACGGATTTGTATACGGAGGACGACTTGGCCCTTACTTTAGACGGAGAGATCGGCGACGATCTCCTTCGTCTGATCTTTATGACCTGCCATCCGGTGTTATCGCAGGATGCTCGGGTGGCCCTGACGCTGCGCTTGTTGTGCGGGCTTACCACGGATGAAATCGCACGTTCTTTTCTCGCTGCCGAGTCCACGGTCGCCCAGCGGATTGTCCGGGCCAAGAGGACCCTCAGCGCCGAGAAGGTCCCTTTTGAGGTACCTGCAGGGGAGGAACTGAAAGACCGCATGTCCCCCGTGCTAGAGGTCATTTACCTAATGTTTAATGAAGGGTATTCCGCAACTTCCGGAGAACACTGGATTCGGCCGCTGCTATGTCAGGAGGCGCTTAGGCTGGGACGCATTCTTGCTGAAATTGCGCCTGATGAACCGGAAGTTCACGGCCTGGTTGCTCTCATGGAAATTCAAGCTTCGCGGTTGAAAACTCGCGTTAACGCGAGCGGAGAACCCGTCCTTCTCATGGATCAGAACCGTGCGAAGTGGGATCAACTGCTGATCCGCCGCGGCTTGGCGGCGCTGGAGCGCAGCCGGAAGCTGGGACAGCCGCTTGGGCCTTACTCGCTTCAGGCTGCGATTTCCGCTTGTCATGCCCAGGCGAGTTCCGAAGCTGAGACTGATTGGATTCGCATTGCGGCCCTTTACGAAGCACTTGCGAGGAAGGCGCCTTCGCTCATCGTTGAATTAAACCGTGCGGTTGCCATATCCATGGCTTTCGGTCCGTCCTTCGGGCTGCAGATCGTCGACGAGTTGAATACCGAACCTTCTTTAACGGGATACCACTTGCTTCCAAGCGTTCGCGGCGATCTTCTTGCGAAACTGGGGCGGTACGATGAAGCCCGAACAGAATTTGAACGCGCTGCATCGATGACCCGAAATACCCGGGAGCGGGAACTTTTGCTTCAACGGGCAACGGAATGCGGGTTGGGCACATCCCAATAATATTTTCTCCTTATGTCGATGACGGGGTTTCCCGTTCGTCGTGTTAGTAGGGAAGGGGATAGCAGCTGCGGGCTGCTGTCTCAAGTCAGCTTCCCACAGAAGGAGGAAACCCAATTGCGATTTATGTTGATAATCAAGGCGACCGGGTACTCGGAGGCTGGGGTCTATCACAGCCAGGAACACACCGATGCGATGATGGCTTACAAGAAGTCTTTGGCCAGAGTCGGTGCGCTTCTAGCCGCCGAAGAGCTTCGCCCCAGTTCCAGCGGAATGAGGATATGTTATCCGTTGGCAGGCGGGGAGCCGGAGATACAGGCCGGCCCTTTTCCGGTAGATCAGGAGCTCGTTGCGGAATATACGGTGATCGATGTAAGGTCGGAGAACGAGGCTTTGAAATGGGCACTTCGGATGCCGGTTCCAGCGGGCCGCGAGTGTACGATTGAAATACGAGGGCTGGAAGAGAATGCGAATTCCCTGTCGCAATCTGGCATGCAGACCATGGAAGCTGATTTGCAAGATCATCTCCACATGCTAAGAAGATTATAGTGATTATAACTTTCAACTTTAAAGGAGCGTATGAAGAATGAATCAGGAAGTAACCGATTTTATCGAGGCGTTAAAAGAAGCGTGGCACAAGGAAGTTACCGTCAGTCTGCGTGAAGTGGTCCACCAAGCGATTCCCAATGTACATGAACGTATTCAGTATAAGAAGCCTCACTTTTTGAAAAATGGAAAATATGCCGCGGCTATCTCGATAGCGAAGGAAACGGTTAGTTTTACCATTTTTAATTGTTCAGAGTTAACGTTCCCGGGAGGCATGTTCGACGGTCCTCCGGAAAGAAAAACATTGAAGCTGCGCAAAGGGGAGACGTTTGATTCAGAACAATTAGTATCGCTGCTAAGTCAGGCTTCTAGCTCACTTTAGTTGTAAAGGCGCCGCGAGTAAAGTCCCGATAGACATCGGAAATTGAAATATTCTTTTGCAGACATGTCGATTTTCTTGTCCTGCGTTCGTCGTCCTTATAGATGCCGGATCTCGGAATGAATAAATCATCTGTAATCCTGGCACAAATCAAACCATGAGAGGAAGATTCCAATGAATGCAAAGTTAACTCCGTACATCGTTTCGACAGACGCAAGAGCACAAGCCGAGTTTTACATCCAAGCATTGGGCGGCGAGGTTCAATCCGTGATGACACACGGTCAACTGCCTGAAGCCGCTGAGGAGATCAAGGACAAAGTGATGCACATGGTGCTGTCAGTAGCCGGGGGGAACGTGCTGTTTCTGTCCGAAGCCTTCGATCACGTCGGCACGGAGGGTAGTATCGCCTTCGGACTGACCTTCAGTGATCTGGAAGCGGCAAGGCAAGCTTATGCCAACCTCGCAGAGGGCGGTACGCAGACGTATCCGTTGGAAATGGGGCCTTGGGGAGCGCACTATGGCGAGGTCGTAGACAAGTACGGGATCAACTGGAAGATCTCGCAGCAAGTTTAATCTAATTTCTATACTGTCATTCTCGATCTACAAGAAGAATGAGATCACATTCAGTGTATCGTTGAGGAAGGATATGAAACAACTAATAACTAACTCTGTATTTATTAAGCTTACCATTTCAAGTATATTGCAATCCGCTGGGGTATGGATCCGAAATATGACATTGCTGTTTTTTGTGATGGATCTGACAGGCGGCAATCCGTTGGCCGTTTCTATGCTAACCGTTGTGCAGTATGCACCAATTTTTATTTTTTCCATTGTAGGTGGAGTGCTGGCGGATCGCTGGCGTCCCAAGGCGACTATGATTTACGGGGAATTGTTCAGCTTTTTATCTATTCTCCTGATCATGGCAGGTATCCGTATGGGATATTGGCAAGCCGTCTTTGTGACGGGGGCCATATCCTCTATTGTCTCGCAATTTTCTCAGCCTTCTGCGGCAATAATCATCAAGCAGCACGTTCCCGAGAAGCTAATTTCTACGGTCATGGCTGTATCTCAGACGCAGAAGTCTTTATTTCTGATCGGCGGTCCCGCTTTAGGAACGGTTGTTTTCAACAGATTCGGACTGGAGGCATCAATTGGCAGCTTGTTGATCCTGTTTTTACTTTCCGCCTTATGTCTGAGTTTTTTACCGAAATCAGTACATGAAGAAAGGAGGGATCGGTCTTCTTTTTCATCCGAGTTTACAGAGGGTTTTAGGTATTTGCAGAAGAACCGACATTTGGGTTTCTTTCTAATCATTTTTGCATTAGTAGCGCTAGGGGAAGGGCTATTAAAGCCTGTGGAAATTTTTCTGGTCCGAGACCGTTTGCAACTGCCCGTAGAAAATGTTCAGTGGCTGACGGGATCCATGGGCTTGGGAATGCTTTCAGGCGGAATTTGCGCAGGTATTTTCGTTCGCTCTATTTCCGGGAATAAAGGGGTTATTTACAGTCTCTTTCTTCTAGGAGGATTGACGATGATCGAAGTGTGGTCGATCTGGCCGTGGTTGACTGGATTCGTGCGATTTTTGATGGGGATCGCCATCGCTCTGGTCCAGACCTTCCTGTCCTCATTTATGCTTACAGCCGTGGAAGGTGCTTATATCGGTCGGATGAACGGTATGATCTCTCCCGTGTTTACAGGCTCCCTGCTTATCGGATCTTCGATTTCCGGAATGTTCTTGAATGCAACATCTTTGTTTGTCGTATACGTTACGGCAAGTTTCATTTTTTTAATCGCGGCGTTCTTCAGTTTCAACATTCAATCGATCAAAGAAAGGTGAGATAGCTATGCTTACACAGGAAAAAAGAGGGATTTTTGTGATCACTGGGGTTATGGCCTCGGGAAAGTCGACGGTCGCTCAACTGCTTGCTGAAAAATTTGATAAAGGCGTTCATTTGCGCGGAGATACATTCCGAAGGATGATCGTGAGCGGAAGAGAGGAAATGTTGCCGGACTCGGAAGGAGAAGCGATCAATCAGCTTCGCTTACGTCACCAAATTACCGCTGCTGCCGCAGATGCTTACTTTGAAGCGGGGTTTAACGTCGTGATACAGGATGTTATTATGGGTTCCATGCTTCAGGAAACCGTAGCGTTTATTCGAAATCGTCCGTTGTACGTTGTTGTGCTGACGCCAAATCAGGAAGTGATAGCAAGCAGGGAAGCAGCTCGACCGAAAAAAGGGTACGGTTTGTGGACGGTAGCTGAGCTTGACCGCAGATTGCGCGAAGAAACGCCTAAGATCGGTATGTGGCTTGACTCATCGGATCTATCCGCCGGGGAAACCGTGGAGCAGATTTGGCAGAAAGCATGGTCGGAAGCTTTTGTTTGAATATAAATGACTATATGTACCTTTGAGGAAGGATTTGTACCGAAAACGGAACATGATGAAAGGAAGGGACGGTCTTCTTTCCTGGCTATCTAAGAGACATCTCGCAAGGGAAGCATGAGAACCAAACTCAAAATCTGCGCACTGGATCCCAATTGTTTACTCAAAGTTCTTCAAATACCAACAAATCCGTAAGCGATTGCCCTTCGCTCGCGCTGGCCCCATTGCCAAGCTCCGCATCTTATGCCATAATGAGGGTGATTGTTTAGGGTGAAGGACGAGAGAAAGCTCTAGACGGCAAACGGAACGCGATCCGAATCGCGGCTCTATTTGCCGTCGTTCGGGGCTTTTTTTGCGTGAAACCCTCAGTTGAAGGGGAGGGAGGGAACGGGCGGTTGCGGTCAAAAAACGAAACGGTGGAGGAACTGCTGTGGCGGGCCAACGCCTGGTTCTTCGACCTGGACGGCAGCATTCACTTCGGAGACGCCGTCGCGCCGGGGGCGCGGGAAGTCGTGGCGCGGCTGCGAGCCGCGGGCAAGCGGGTGGCGTACGTCACCAACAATTCCCGGCATTCTGCGGCCGAGATCGCAGCGAAGCTGCGCGGGCTGGGCCTTGCGGCGGAAGCGGAAGACGTCGTGGCGGCGACCGAAGGCGTCGGACGGTATGCGCGGGAGCGCTACGGCTCGCTGCGGGTCAAGGCGGCGGGAAGCGATGCGCTTCGCGCCGCCCTGGCGGCTGCAGGACACGAAGTTGTCGGCATAGACGACGAGGCTTGCCCCGAGGCGGTCGTCGTCGGCCTGGACCGGGCGTTCGCGTATGCGAAGCTGGCTCGGCTGGTCCGCGACATTAAGCGGGGAGCGAAGCTGATCGCCGCTAACGCCGACCGATCCCATCCCGGGTCGGGCGGGGCGAGCGTACCTGAGACCGGCGCGCTTGTGGCGGCGATCGAAGCAGCCGTCGGTGCGCGCGCGGAATTCGCGGGCAAGCCGGAACCCCATCTGTTTCGGTACGCGCTTGAGCTAGGCGGTTGGCAGGCTGGCAACTGTGTCATGGTTGGGGACAATTACGGCACCGACATCGTCGGGGGCAAGCGGGCCGGCATGCTTACGGCGTGGCTTAGCGGGCTGGACGAATCGGCAGTCGCATCTTCGGCAAGCTCGCATCCGGACGCGGACCTGATCGTTCGGCATTTGCCGGACATCCATCACTTATTAGGAGGCTGAGGCAATGAAGTTCAATCATCTTCTCGTTTCAAGCGACAAGCAGGCGATCATCGAAGTGGAGGGACTGGCGCGTCCGCTGACGATTTTTCACCTGACGGACTGCCATATGAACGAGACGGACGATCGGGGTGCGGGCGCGCTTGTCGAGTCGATTCGCGCATACGGCCTCGACGCGCTCGATACCCGGCACCGTTTCGAACGGGCGCTCGCATACGCCGATGAGCATGCGGTCGATTGCGTCGCGTTGACCGGCGACGCGGTGAATGGCGCCACGCAGGGGAACCTGGATTCCAAGATGTTCTTTAATCACAAATCCAATGTATATAAGCAACAAGTTGTCCAGATAGTCACAAAAAAAGAATCAAGAAATATAGAGCTAGAAAAAGGTTCTTGTCATTTATGGGATAAGGTTCTTGTCATGTGTCGCAGCAGCAGCAGTGGGAACAACAACAACCAACCAACTGTCGGGTGACAAGAACATTATCTCATTAAGTGCCGCGTAAATCGCGGCTTTTTTGTGTTATGGGATAAAGTTCTTGTCAAATTTCAATGACAAGAACTTTATCCCATTCCCGAAATTGACAAGAACATTATCCCATTCCCGACGATGGTTACATAACGTGGAAATCAAGGGCTGCATTAAGAAAAAATATGAACGGTAGTAATGTAAATATCTTGAATATCTCGAATGTTTGTTCGGAATACAATATCTCATTATTTGCTTTGAAATCGCGGTTTTCTTGTTGTCCGTAAATAATAAAGTTTTAGACTAGATAATAATGTTGCAGACTGAAATAATAAAGTAGTAGACTGACGGCATCGCTAAACTAACTGGCAGGATAGTTCCAATTTATGGTACATTTTATTTAATGACATTTTCTAAGCGGAGGTGTTTATGAATCCTGCTTTTGATACCTATATCCAATCGCTGGCCGGTAAAGACGTGACCGTCATCGGCGCCGGCATCAGCAATTCACCTCTAATCCGAATGCTGTGCTCAGCCGGGGCGCGAGTCACCGTGCGCGACCGTAATCCGGCCCTGCCCAGGGAGGAGTGGGACGATCTAGGCGTCGAGTTGCGCCTAGGTGAGAATTATTTGAATCGCGTTGGGGGCGACGTGGTGTTTCGAACTCCGGGCATGCGTCCAGACCATCCGGCGCTGGACTCTGCCCGCGCTAGCGGCAGCCGTGTGACCAGTGAGATGGAGGAGTTTTTTTCTCTGTGTCCTTGTCCAATTTTTGGCGTGACCGGTTCGGACGGTAAAACCACCACCACATCGCTGATTGCAGACATGCTGGCTGACGGGGGACGTACGGTACATCTGGGCGGCAACATTGGCACGCCACTGCTGACGCGCGTGGGTGAGATGTCGCCGCTGGATGCGTGCGCGGTCGAGTTGTCTAGTTTCCAGCTGATGGACATGACGCGCTCTCCCCATGTGGCAGTGATCACCAACCTCTCACCCAATCACCTCGACTGGCACCGCGACATGGATGAATATACCGCCTCCAAACGCCGCCTGTTGGATTTTCAGACTGCTAACGACTTTGCCGTCTTAAACGGCGATAATCCAGCGACCGCCGCTCTGCGCGGGCTGGGGCGGACCAAGTATTTCGGCGCCCACACTGTCCACGATGGGGTCATCGACGGTCTGATACCTATCAGTGACATTCGTTTGCCGGGGTGGTACAACGTGGAAAACGTAATGGCTGCCATGAACGCTGTGCGGGGGACCGTGTCGGATGAGGCAATCCTGGAGACGGTGCGCAACTTCGTCAGCGTGGAGCACCGAAACCAGTGGGTGGCAACTGTGAGAGGCGTGCATTATTACAACAATTCAATCGGCTCTAGCCCCGCCCGTACCGTCGCCACACTGCACGCGCATGTGGGCCGAGTTCTACTGATCGCCGGCGGGCGAGATAAGAAAGTACCGTTTGACGAGATGGCCAGGCTACTGCCCGATCATGTCAAGGTGCTACTGTTGATCGGCGAAGCGGCCAGTCAAATCGAGGCTGCGGCGCGTAGAGTTACGAGTTGCCCGCCTATTGTCCGCTGCGAAGGCCTAGCCGATGCAGTGGCGCAGGCGCATAAGCTGGCCGAACCGGGCGACACTGTACTGCTGAGTCCTGCATGCACTGCGTTTGACCAATACCGTAACTTTGAAGAGCGTGGGCGTCACTTTGTAGAACTGGTCGGGTCGCTGCACCGGTCAGAAGGAAAAGATTAAACAAGACATGGGCGTTTGCTGGGAAAACCTGATTGCCATAATGCATTTTCATTTATAGATGGTTCTTAAAAGGAACCGATCGAATTTATTCATTACTGGTACGATAGTGGAGGAGCTTGCCGGGTGGCAGCTCCTCTATGGTTTATTAAACGAGTAGGATAGTTTAACTATAGGCATTTTCTACAACCAGTGTGTGGTGTCAGAAGAAAATAAAGTATTAGACTGAAAAATAAAGTGATAAACTAGGAAAATATAGTTGTAGATTAAGAAAAAAAAGTATTAGACTCGGTAAGCGATCGGAAGCCAGTCACGATTGCCAGCAGCAGCTCGATGCTTCTCAGTCTAATACTTAATATCTGATTTGATTCTATTTTGAGGACTCACTCGATGTCACAGTCTAAAACTTATTTTTTAAAACCTGACGATTTTCAAAACGGCAAACCGCTTCAAATCAACAACTCCGGTCTAATACTTTATTTTCCCCATACACCTACAAGAAGCTTAAACGAGAGTAGAACCGCCATCCACTACAACGATCTGACCGGTAGAATAGTTCTCCCGCATTAAGTATAAAAATGCTACGGCACCATCCTCCGGTTCGCCGATTCGCCCAACTGGAAGTGATTCCCCTACATTTTCATACATTGTGTTCCGGTGTTCCTCAGGAACGTCATTCCAAAACTCGGTACGCATAATGCCGAAGCAAACGGTGTTGACGCGAAGCGGACTCAACTCGACGGCCAACGCTCTGGTGAGCGACTCGACAGCACCGCATATGCTGGCTGCAACAGTAACTCCCTTCTGTGGACGAGCTCCGGCAACGCCGGAAGTCAACGTGATCGACCCACCCCGTCGGATGTTTCGACTGCCATATTTGGCAGCCATAAACGCTCCCCAGTATCGCAAGTTAAACAATTGCTGCGCTGTCTCGACGTCGGTGGTATCGAGATTTTCGATCATCATTGGGTCGCCGGCAGTGAAAACCAAGTGATCGAATTCCCCGATATTACTAAAAAATTTTCTAACCTGCTCCTCATTCGTCAAATCAACCGCATACCCCTCGGTACCTTCGGGCAAACGCGAAACGGCACGGTCAACTTTTTCTTTTTTACTGGACACGACGACCAGGTATGCCCCTTCCCGAGCGGCGGCTTCGGCAGTCGCAAACCCGATTCCGGACGTTCCTCCAAGAATAACAACACGTTTGCCTTTGAAACTATGCCCATGTTCGATCTGCATTGTTTTCAAAATAAAAATCTCCTTCGTATTCGATATTTGGATTGACCTTGCCAAACGATTCTCATCAGCCGCGAACAGCCGATCAATGGGAAATTCGGTACAGCTTGTTTAATCTCCGGCTCCTCCTTAACAACGGACGATAACACGATTATAATCAGTCATAGAACCGATACACAGGTGTGCATTTATAGTACTGTTCCAGATACTATTGGCACGAATACTAATATAAATACTATTACCAAATGGAGAGGAGGTAACATATTTATGAATGATGAAAGAAGACGTAAACAATTGGCTGATTTTCTCCGGTCACGTCGCTCGCGTTTATCCCCAGGAGAGGTGGGTTTACAGGTTGAAACGTCACGCCGCCGCACGAAAGGCTTGAGACGGGAAGAAGTGTCAAGCTTATCGGGTATTTCCTTGCCGTGGTATACAGCACTGGAGCAGGGCCGGGACATTCATGCGTCGGAGCAAGTCCTGGAAAGCTTGGTACGAACATTACGTCTTAACAGCGACGAACGCAACCATCTTCTCGTATTGGCCAATCATTCCCCGCTTCCGCAGTCAAAAGCGGATGATGCCGTTCCTCCTTCCCTGCAGAAGATTCTGGACAGGATGGGAACCTATCCGGCGTACATTATTGATAGACGCTGGAACGTTATCGCATTGAACCAAATATCGGATACGTTGTGTAGAGACTTCAGCCGAGACCCGGAGCTCGGAAGAAATATTCTTTGGCGTGTCTTCGCGGTGGAGGACAGCAAGTTTCGCATCGTGAATTGGGAGAATGTCGCCTCTACGATGGTGGCCCATTTCAGAAGCCGGTTTGCCTTTTACATGAACGATTCGTGGTATCAAGAACTGGTCGACAAGTTATGTGACAGGAGCGAAGAATTCAGGATACTATGGGAACGACATGATGTTTCCGATACTTTGGAAGGTGAACAAATAATCCGTCTTCCCGAAACTGAGCTGCTGACTTTCCGATACCATACTTTTAAAATCTCTGAGAGCAGCGATTTTGCAATGATGGTGTTCACGCCAGTGTCAGAAGAAAGTAAACTGATAAACTAGGAAAATATAGTTGTAGATTAAGAAAATAAAGTATTAGACTCGGTAAGCGATCGGAAGCCAGTCACGATTGCCAGCAGCAGCAGCTCGATGCGTTCGATGCTTCTCAGTCTAATACTTATTATCTGATTTGATTCTATTTTGAGGACTCACTCGTGTCACAGTCTAAAACTTATTTTTTAAAACCTGACGATTTTCAAAACGGAAAACCGCGTCAAATCAACAACTCCGGTCTAATACTTTATTTTCCCCATACAGTATCAGTTGATGAAAAATAGTATGCAAAAATTCGTTAATCTTTGCCACGCGGCATACGTTACGCTAAACATTCCTGTTAGTCCTAAGAAATGGACTTTGTCAAAAAAGGAGCGCCTCGGTATGATGGGTTTGTCCAAGGTTCAAAACCCAACACCATCAAGGAGGCGCGAAGAAAAATTATTATTGTACAATTTTGAACCCAATCGTCAAAATTAATTGGCGATGGGTTTTTTGTCCTGTCGGGAATGGGATAAAGTTCTTGTCAACCAACCGACAATAATATCATGTGATTTGTTGATTTGTCGGGTGACAAGAACATAATCCCGAAATTGACAAGAACATTATGGTTACATAACGTGGTATACTGGCCATATCACTGCAATCAATCAATTAAAACCAGCTAATAGTTTGTCAGCATTTTTCTCTTAAATTATACTGAGCTAGGCTGTATACTTTTGCGAGGGGTTCAAGTTTTTGCGGGCTACAGTGAATGGCGGTTATCCCGCGCTGGCTCAGTATGTGCCGAGTAAGGAGGCATCCGTCCTGGTGCCTTGGGGCATCCACGTGATTGAAGTGAAAGATAATCGCATATTCCATGTTCAATTCATAAATGCAAAATTATTTTCTCGATTGGGGTTTCCGGAACAAATAGACCGATGAATATGGGGATCGGCATTCGTCTATATTAGTGTGAAGCAAAATTCCCGAGGGAGGTGTCATTTATAATGGAAACAAGTAATCAGGCTAAAGTAACCGTAGAGACCGTCATTCAAGTCCCTGTAGCAAAAGTATGGAGTTATTGGACCGAGCCGGACCATATCACGAAGTGGAATCAGCCTTCAGAGGATTGGCATGCGCCAAAAGCGGTAAATGATTTGCAAGTCGGCGGGGAGTTCCTGACAAGGATGGAAGCAAAAGACGGCAGCATGGGCTTTGATTTTAGCGGCATTTATGACGAAGTAAAGCTGCATGAGTCAATTTCCTACACATTGGGAGACGGGCGGAAGGTGGATATTACTTTTGTTGATCAAGGTGACGCAACGAAGGTCGTTGAAATCTTCGACCCTGAGAGTACTCACCCCGTTGAGTTCCAGCAGGCGGGCTGGCAAGCGATTATGGACAGTTTCAAACGATATGCCGAAGAATCCGAGAGATAAATTGGGGCGCCCATCAGAGCGATATGCAAAACGAATACAGTTTCTGTAAAGTACTGGAGGTTACGTCGATCAATACGTATCCAGGCTCACATGTCGGGTGACAAGAACATTATCTCATTAATTGCCGCATAAATGGCGGCTTTTTTGATTTATGGGATAAAGTTCTTGTCAAATTTCAATGACAAGAACTTTATCCCATTCCCGAAATTGACAAGAACATTATCCCATTCCCGACGATGGTTACATAACATCATATTGACCGAGTTTTGTGCCGAAAAGCTTATTCCGAACAACTTCCTTTAAGGGAGACGATATGGTGACGCCGAAGGTGACGAACGCCGCTTTCCACAATCCGCTGAGCTCGCTGGATCGGATCGTGTTCGGGTCGAATCCGGACACGGTCGGTACCGCCTACTTCGATAACATCACGATAACGACTCCGTAACGGCGGAGCGGCAAGACACGAGCCCCCTGAAGCAGAAGGATCCGGGTGACAAGCCAGGACCGCTTACTTTAGGGGGTTTTTATTTCCAATCCCAATAAGCGTATAATGAAGTTATCCCATAATGGATTGGAGAGTGCAGTCATATGCAATATCGTAAATTAGGCAAGAATGGCCCGGAAATATCGGCCATCGGGTTCGGCTCCTGGGCAGCCGGGGGAGATTGGGGAGGCCAGGACGATCAGCTTACTGCAGAAAGCGTTCGTGCCGCGTTAGATGCCGGGGTTACCTTTTTTGATACGGCACCGGTATATGGAAAAGGGCATTCCGAAGAAGTGATAGGCCAAGCCTTAAAGGGCGACCGCAGCAGGGTAGTTCTCGCGACCAAGTGTGGCATGGTGTGGGATGAGAACCTGAAGGTTTCCAAGAACGGCTCCTACGCCTCCATCCTTCGGGAAGCGGAAGATTCCTTGCGTCGCCTAGGTACCGACTATATTGATCTTTATCAGATGCACTGGCCGGATACGGATACGAAGGCCTCTGCGGAAGAAACGATGCGCGCCATGGACAAGCTGGTCCAGGACGGGAAGGTCCGCTATGTAGGTGTGAGCAATTACAGCATTCCGCTGCTGGAGGAATCCCTTGCGGTCCGCCACGTCGATTCCCTGCAGCCTCCCTATTCGATTCTTAGACCGGCCATCGAGAAGGAAATTTTGCCCTACTGTCAAGAGAAAGGGATCGGGGTAGTTTCCTACAGCGCGCTAACCTCGGGGCTTCTGTCCGGCAATTATACCTATGAGACCAAGTTCCCCGAAACGGATTGGCGGTCGCGGAACAAAGCTCACACGGTGGACCTGCGCAGCAACGTGGATCGTGCGGAGAAGCTGAAGGTGATCGCGAATGGGCTCGGCCTCACCCTTCCGCAGCTTGCCGTCGCGTACGTCCTCGCGCATCCGGCGATCACGAGCGCCATCGTAGGTGTCCGCAAGCCGAGCCATATTCTCGGTGTGCTGCCGGCAACGGAAGTGAAGCTGGACGAAGCGACGTTAGCGGAAATTCGCGCGATCGCCGCAAGCTGAACGGGGTGTTCCTTACTCCATCAGTGTACTAGCCGTTGCTGTCACTCTTAGCGAGCGGGGGGGGCGGCGCACCGCGTGGCAAGTATACTGGAAGTGAGTAGGTTTCAAAATGTTCAGTCATTTCCATTCCGGGCAACCTCACTTATACTTGAGGGTAGAACGGAAGTGAGGAGTGACGGGTCATGGAATATGGTAGATTGGGTAAGACCGGGCTGAATATTTCGCGGATTGGCTTAGGCTGCTGGAATTTTGGGAGCAGCAATCCGCGGTGGGGAAAGCCAGGCAAGGTAATAGAGGCTGACGCGGCGGTTAACATCATTCATCAAGCTATCGATAAGGGAATTAATTTTTTTGACACGGCTAACCGTTATACCGGCGGGGAGTCCGAGGAGATTCTCGGCCGCGCGATCCGGGGGCATCGCGATCACGACGGTGGCCAGTCGGAAAAGATCTGCTACCGTCGTTGCGCTAACTGGCAGTTTTGTCACAATACGTGATGGATTGACGTCGAATAATCGGCGTCTTTTTTTAGTTTGAATATTAAATTTCAAAGACAATCAAGAAGGGCTACATGGGGAAGAGGGAACTGGTGCAAAAAAAATTACAGAACTCTATCGACAAAACGATTCTACTAAAGTAGAATGTAAATATGTGATTCTACAGCAGTAGAATATATATGAACGAGGTGTTTTCATTTGGTCATGAGGTTATTCGATAGCGAGCTTAATATTATGGAAATCTTGTGGAAAGAAGGCGATACCCCTGCAAAGAGAATTGCAGAAATTGCAAAAGAAAAAGTAGGTTGGAGTAAAACAACAACGTATACCATCATCAAGAGATGCCTTGATAAAGGGGCGGTCGAGCGGCATGAGCCTAATTTCGTTTGCCATGCGCTTGTTACACGAGAGCAAGCGCAAGAACACGAAACAACAGAGTTGATTAATAAAATGTATGATGGCGCCCCCGACAGACTGATTGCTTCATTGTTGGGACAGAAACGACTGTCGACGGAAGAAATTAACCGCTTAAAACGTCTAATCGATAGTTTGGAATGAGGTGAGGGAATGTCGTTACTTCAATTAAGTATCTCGGCTTCCGTCTTTATTCTTGCAGTTATTTTCTTACGTTCTTTGCTTATTCACAAGCTGCCCAAAATGACCTTTATGTTTCTTTGGGGTGTTGCACTAATTCAATTACTTGTACCTATTTCAGTTCAATCGCAATTTAGTATTTTTACGGCAGCGGAACATTTAAGCAGAATGTTTACAGCGCCAAAATTGATTTCCACGCCAGAAAGTTCAACATTTATGAATGGAACTACGGTAATTATGCCACCAATTACAGAACATGTGACCGCGCCGATTGTGCCATTGAAGACGGCTTCACAAATATCGCCTATTGTGTGGGTGTGGTTAGTTGGTTTTACGTTGTGTGGTTTATTTTTTATCATTCCGCATTTAAGGTATCGCAAAATCTACAAAATGGCTGTGCCTATTAGAAACGATTTTATAAGAAAATGGCAGCATTCAAATTTGTTATGGCGAGATGTTCAAATCAGGCAACTAGATAATATTTCAACTCCGCTTACCTACGGTATTTTTCGGCCTGTTGTACTCTTGCCGAAAAATTTAGACTATGACGATGAGAAACAACTTGCGCTTATCCTGACCCACGAATTTACGCACATCAAGCGATTCGACACACTAAAAAAATGGATTCTTGCCACTAGCGTATGCGTCCATTGGTTCAACCCTTTTGTATGGGTCATGTATATTCTTGCCAACCGCGATATCGAGCTATTCTGTGATGAAACAGTCATACGAAAATTTGGGGAAAACACGAAACCTACTTATGCTAGAGCGCTTGTACGCTTGGAAGAAAAGAAAATCGGTTTGTCGCCGATGATTATTAGCTTTTCCAAAAACTCGATCGAAGAAAGGATTATTTCGATCATGAAAACCAAGAAAATCACGATCGCCACGACGCTGCTCGCTATTGGGCTTGTAGCCAGTGTCGTTATCATCTTCGCGACTTCTGCATTGGACAAAACGGAAGCTGTTACGGATGTCGACAATCCTACAGCCGAACCTTCAGCCGAAATAGTGCCCGCATTATATCAAGGTGCCATCACTACCGAGATAGTGCCCGCATTATCTCAAGGTGCCACCATTACAGATTTAATGCCGCACGATTTAACATTCAACAAGAAATATGATGTACCGAAGTTGATAGACAGCCTAATGGCTTCAAAGTATCGTGCAGTTTATATGGACAACGAAATATATCTTCGTGTCATGATGGATAACACAGTACAGATAAGCAAAGATAATGGCGCAGTTTGGAAAAAATATGATACTGATGAAGTCGATGCAAAAGAATTTGCAAAATGGCTGCTGATAAATGATCCGATTTCGGGCTATTCAATGAAAGAAGTTCAGAGTCGCTTGGCAAACGGGGCAGAAGTAAAACATTTAGTGTTTGAAAATGTAAAAGAGATGTATTTCATAATCGACAGGAACGGCGTACAGATTGAACTTGTACAGCCTGAAAAAATATCTTCTGTTCTGATCGACGGTCAAAGAATGATGATTACTTCCGCTATATCAGCCCAGATGCTGAAATCATTTTATGACTTGTTAGTGTCGAACAATATACTTTCGGAAACTTATGCAGAACAAGATTATTCGGAAAGAATTAAGTATCTTGAAAAAAATCTCCCTAACTTTATCGTGACGAAATAAAGGAGGGTTACCGTCCTTTATGAATAACCAATCGGCGTCGCTCAAAATATCGGCGTCTATTCATTTTTGAAACTTGAAATAGGCTTCAGTAACTATTTGGCGGGTGCTACGCCAACGGATACGATAGTGCAACACCAAAACGGCTCAGCCGTCATTGCGCTAATTGGCAGTTTAGTGTAATGAATAGCCACAGGGATGGCAGCTATACAATTTTTTTTGCATGTACCGTATAATTTGGGAATCAAGACACGTCTTACATAGTGAAGATCACGACAGGAGGGGATGAAATGGCGGATCGCTATGACCCGATCGCGGGAGAGACGCGCGCCCTGCACAGGAAGTTCGAGGCGTTAATAGAACCGCATCGCCAATCCCTGTGGAGCTACTGCCGGTACTTAACCGGTTCTCCATGGGACGGAGAGGACTTATTTCAAGAGACGTTACTTAAAGCATTCGCCACGATGGCACAGATGTGGCATCCGGTCGCTTATCGCTCCTATTTATTCCGGATCGCCACAAATACCCGGATCGATGTGATGCGCCGAAAGCGGTTACCTATAGAACCGTATGAGGAAACTGAAAGCCATGTATCGACCTGCCGGAAGATTGACCCGACAGAACTTATTGAGGTGGTGGAGATGCTCGTGCAACACCTACCTCCCAGGCAGATCGCGGTACTCCTGCTGATGGAAGTTTTCGGCTTCGTGGCCTCGGAGGTGGCCGGCATGGTCCGGATGACCGAGGGATCCGTGTATGCTGTACTTCACCGTGCGAGGGCAAACGTCCGCCGATATTGGGATGCAGTTCCGAAGCAAGTCCCTACGGAGCTGCAAGAAACAGAAGCCGCTTTGATCGAGACGTTGCTTCAAGCGATGAGGGACGGTGACTCTGAACGCATCATCGGAATGCTGGAAGAAAGTGTCCACAACGATGCGCAACCGGGACTCCAGGAGTACTCCAAGCAGGAAATGATCGATGGCTCCTGGGGACACCGAGGCCCGGCGCAGCTCGTCTCCCTTAAGACGCTGTGGGGCCGTAAGGTATTCGTCGTGCTTGTGGAGACGGATGAAGGCCCCGCGCTACACGATATCCGGGAGTTCGAGTTCGACAACGGCAGGATTGTCTATAACAGAGGGTTTTATTTCTGCAAAGAGCTGTTGTTTGAGGCAGGTAAACATCTCGGAGTACCCGTACAGCTGCAGAAGGCGCCGGGGATCGACTGGCGTTCCTAACATGTACCTATATCTGGCGCTAATATTTCCCATACTGATGTGGAGGTTTATGAGATGAGTGAAATTAATAACGTATCTAATCGGTCCCCTATTGAAAGCAAGATTACTACCGTGATTTTATGGTCCAGAAATCTTGATCGTACCGCTGAGATGTATAGCAAGTTGTTTCAACTCTCGCCAGACAAGCAGCGTCGTTCAGGCACCGGACATCTCCATTTTCTTCAACTTCAGAATGGTATTGATATTATGATTGATTCAAATGGCATGGATAAGGTACCTCTTCCAGATAAGGCACCTCCGTTATTCTTTATTCCAGCTACGGATATTGATAAAGCCGCCGAGTTTATACAAGAACTGGGATTTGAAATTATTTATGGTGGTATCCACAGAAATAACTCGGTTTCCTTCTTTAATATGAGGGACCCAGATTTCAATGTCATAACAGTATGTCAGAATCATCAATAGAAATTCCACCACGCATGATCAAGTTCTAGAATTAAACCGTTTCTAAGCTTAACGGGTAACGATAGCTAAATAAAAACGTACGACGCGGCTGCCGACATCTATCGGCAGCCGCATTACGCTAACGGGCAGTATTGCTCAACAGATTTACTCGTACCGCGGTGGCTTGTTTCTGGAATTGAGCTATTAGCAATAGCTCAAGCAAGGCTAGACTATCACTGACTGTATCTGTCAACTATATTGAAGTACACTACAAGTAGGAGGCGATTCAAGTGATCAATAAGTCCAATGAATTACCGGTTATGTTTTTTGGCGAACAGCAATCTCTCGAGAATTGGCTTGAGAACAATCATGACACTTCACCGGGAATCCGGTTGCAAATCGCGAAAAAAAATTCCGGTGTGGTTACAGTATCCTACGATGAAGCACTTGAAAGTGCATTGTGTTACGGATGGGTTGACAGCCAGAAGGAAAAGTTTGATGAAAAAATGTGGGTTCAACGATTTACTCCGCGTAGGGCTAGGAGCATCTGGTCGAAAGTGAATAAAGACAAAGCAGAGCTTCTCATTACAAATGGAAGAATGAAGC
>NZ_SMRT01000029.1 GCF_004354045.1 Paenibacillus piri
GGTAAAACGGGGTGAAACAAAACCATGTGGACGAGGAAACCGGGGCTTTCTCCAAGTGAAGGTGGGGCTCTCTGATCGTCCGGATCGATTGGAGTGGAAGGAAGAAGGCTTCGCTTCCCCGACTTCCGTTCCTCGCCCTTCGGGCTGCGGTACGGGTTCGGCTACGCCCACATCCCCCATCAAGTAGAGGTGCCACCATCACTTATATATTGGAAATTCATTTAGGCTCTTTCCCGTTGTCCGGATCAACTGGAAATTCGCTCAAAATGAGCTTCTAAACTGATTATACGAGGAGGGTTCTTCATGAAAGAAAAAGAGAATTCGTTCAAACGCAAGGCGCTGCCTGCATCGGTAGCATTCGTCATGGTCGCTTCGCTCTTGTCCGCTTGCTCGGGCGGGGCCAAGCCGGCCGCAGGCACCGGAGGTGCCGCCAAAGACGAGAAGCCGACGGAAATCAGCATTTTTACCGAGTTCAGCACGCCGGAACCGCCGGGAGCGGACAATCCGGTTACGAAGGAATTCGAGAAGCGCACGAACACCAAGCTGAACATTACATGGGCTTCTCCTAACGCATGGGAAGAAAAGCAGAACGTTATGCTCGCTTCGGGCGATCTGCCCGATTTGATGAAAATCAAGGACATGAAGCAAACGCAGGCCATCAACATGATTAAACAGGGCGCTTTCTGGGATTTGGGACCGTATTTGAAAGATTATAAAAACTTGTCCGCGTATCCGAAAGAGATCATGGACATTGTGAAAGTTAACGGCAAGCAGTATATTTTACCGTCGGTTCGTCCGCTTCAGGGAGGCAACTTCTTCAATATCCGCAAAGACTGGCTGGACAACGTCGGTTTGCCGATGCCGCGTACGATGGATGAGTTTTATACCGCATTGAAAGCGTTTGTCGACAAAGACCCGGACAAAAACGGTAAAAACGATACGTATGGTTATAACGGCAAAAACTGGGAACGTGTTATCGATATTTTTAACAAAAGCAACGGCAAGTGGAAAGAAGCAGGCGGCAAGCTGGTTGACACCGATCTGGAACAAGGTACAAGAGACGGACTTATTTATCTGAACAAAATGTACAAGGATAAAATATTGCCGGAAGATTTCGCCGTCATGAAAACGACCGATTATGAAAATATGGCGAAAGCGGGCAAAGTCGGCGTTCAGGCCGATACGACGGAAGGCGTGTACCGTTCGACCGAGGGCGCGCAAAAGCTGGATCCGAAAGCCGACTTCGTGGCTATGACTTATTTGGAAGGCCCGAACGGTAAAATGGTGCATACGTCCAACGGTTTTGCCGGATTGTACCTGATCCCGAAAAAGGTTCCGGAAGCGAAAATGAAGAAAATTTTGGCTCTGATGGATTACGGCGCATCGGAGGAAGGCTTTGAATTGGCCTGCTACGGGCTGAAGGATATTCACTTCAAGGTTGTAGACGGCTTCAAAACGGCAACGGAGCAGGCTATCAAAGACAGCGTGTCGCAAAGCTCGTTCGGTAAAATTTTCGAAAGATATGACCCGTATCTGTGGGCTTACCGCGTAGGTATGCCGAAAGAAATTTTCGAGCGCAACAAAAAAATCGTCGACGACCGCGTCAATTACGGCGTGGCGGATGTTTCGATCGGTCTGCTGTCCGATGTCGATTTGAAGATGGGGCCGGACTATAAAAAGAAAATGGACGATATGAAAATTAAAGTCATTATGGGCAAAGAACCGATTGAATCGTGGGACGCTATGGTGAAGTCGTTCAAAGCGGATGCCAGCTACATGAAGATGATCGATGAATTTAACCAGGCTTACCAGGATAGAAAAAACGGTAAATAAATAAAGAAGGAGCGGGGAATACCATGCTGCCAAAATTACGGTTGGCCGTAGTCGGATTGGGACGCGTCTCCAAGTCCCATCTTCCGGCGGTACGGGAGCTATCTGAACAAATCGAGCTGGTTGCGCTTGTAACCCGCGATTCGAGCAAGCTGCAACATGAGGCGGAGCAGTGGACAGGCGTAAAAACGTACACCTCCTATGACGACGCAGTGCAGGATCCCGATATTGACGCGTTCCTGCTGCTGCTGCCTCACGATATTCATGCGGAGTATTCGATCAAAGCGCTTCGCGCCGGCAAACATGTGCTGGTAGAGAAGCCGATGGCGATGAACGTGGAGGAGGCGGAAGCGATGGCTTCCGCCGCCGAAGCGGGCGGAGCTACGCTGATGATCGGCCAAAGCCGGAGGTTTTTCAGTCCGGTTATGGAATCGATCAAGCGCGTCAGAGCGAACGAAATCGGCGGATTGATCAACATTAATGCGCTGCTGCTGGCCCATATGGATAAGCCGGCCACCGATTGGTGGAAGGATGATGCCAAAATCGGCGGATTCATTATCCCGCTGTGGGGCAGCCATATATTGGACTATATCGTGTGGGCATACGATAAAATGCCCGTATCGGTTTATGCGCAAGGACATTCCAACAATCCGAACTGGAGCGGGGAAGACGAGGTCGCGATTTCACTCAACTTTGGCGAAGGCCAAATGGCCAATGTACTCATGTCGTTTAATGCGGGCGCCCGGCCGACCGATGAGGAAGGCTTGACCGGCAAGCGTATCTGGTCGACCCAGAATAGTATTTACGAACGCTATTTGATCGGTACGAACGGCATGATGCAGCTGAAGGATGAATACGAACTGCTGTTGAACGGTGAAAAACAGGACGAATGCGACCGGACGAACGCCAATTTCACCTGGCAGCTTCAAGAATTTGCAGACGCCATTCGCGAAGGGCGGGAGCCGCTCGCCTCGGGCAAGGAAATCATTCGCGTGATGAAAGTGATTGACGCCTGCTTCGAATCGATGCGCACGCATCAGGTCGTTCCGATTCGGGATTAATGGCTTAATGGAGAATGTCGATTCATTGTGGGGAGCGGACTTTGGAGGTGACTTCGAAGCTCAAACACGTTTTATTGCCTTAATTTGATTAGGATTTTTGTGTCAAGGCAATATCCAGTCCCCCAAAAGTGACGTGACGCTTCGATGCTGAGTCCGATTACTTTTGGGGGAGCCCCCAGAACCATAACTCGCCCTGAAGCCATCCTCCAAGCCCTTATCCCCATTGAATCGACAGTCTCTAATGAAGCGGGTTTTATTAAATTAGGAGGCGAACACATGAAAAGGAAAGCGTTGGTACTATCGCCGGAATCGCGGTTGAAAGAGGTTTGTTCCGACAAATGCCGGGCATTGCTGAATGAGCATTTCGATGTAACCTGGAATGAAACCGGCAAAGATTATACGAAGGAAGAGCTTGCCGGAATGGCAAGCGACGCCGAAGTTATTATTACGAGCTGGGGCTCGCCAAGTCTTAGCGAAGATGCGTTGGAGAAGGCGACCAAGCTCCGCGCAGTCGGACATGCGGCCGGAACGGTTAAAAATCTCGTGCCGAAGCAAATTTTTTCCCGCGGGGTGAGAGTGTTTTCCGCAGCGCCCCGCATCGCGCTTAGCGTCGGGGAATACTGTCTGGCGGCGCTGCTTGTGTCATTGCGCCACCTGACGACGCTGGACGCGTCGCTCAGAGCCGGACAATGGAGAGAGCTTGGCCTGAAGGGCCGGGAGCTTACCGGCAGCACGATCGGCATTATATCCGCCAGCTCTACGGCGCGTGCCTTTATTAATCTGCTGGCGCCGTTTCAAGTGAATGTGCTCATCTATGATCCGTACTTGTCGGAGGAAGCGGCAGCCAGCCTTAACGCCAAAAGAGCGACGCTGGAAGAAGTTATGAGCTGCCCGATTATTTCGGTGCATGCGCCGAAGCTTCCCGCAACGGAACGGATGCTGACCCGCGAGCTGTTGGCGCGCATACCGGACGGCGCCGTCTTCATTAACTCATCGCGCGGACCTGTGGTCGATGAGAAGGCATTTATGGACGAGCTGCAAAGCGGCCGCTTCTTCGCAGCGCTCGATGTGTTCGAGAAGGAGCCGCTTGCGGCGGACAGCCCGATCCGTTCGCTGCCGAATGTGCTGCTGACTCCGCATGTGGCCGGCGCATCGGTACAAGGTCATCTTTCACTGATGGAGGAAGTCGTGAAGGACATTATTCGCGGCTTGAATGAAGAAAAGACCTCATACGAGGTAAGCGAGAAAATGTGGGAAGTTATGGCGTAACGTTTAAAACGAATAAGCTGACTGCAATAATTGCAATAACCGGGAAATGATGCAGCTTTCAAACATGCTGGAAGGAGATTTACGCAAATGGTTAGAAAAATGTCAGTACCTCCTATGGAATTGGTGGATTACGACGGTCCCGGCACACAAATGTGTGCGGTTATGGACGCGATAGGCGAAATCAGCGTCAAGCGCGCCTTGATCCCGGAGCCGAAAGACGGGGAAGTGCGGGTTAAGGTCAAATGGGTCGGCATTTGCGGCAGCGATGTCGAAGTGTTCCGCGGTGCCCGCGAGCCCGAATTTATATCGTACCCGACACGTCTGGGTCATGAAGTAGCCGGAGTCATTGATAAAGTCGGACCGAACGTAATCGGCGTCAAGGAAGGCGATCATGTCGCGCTGCGGTACGTATGGGGCGCGTTTGCGGAATATGTGTGCTGCACGCCGTTCTCCCTGAAGGTGCTGCCCAAAGACCTTCCATTAATCGAAGGCTCGTTGATTGAAGTGCTGCCGGGGATCATCCATGCAGCCGAGCTCGGCGACATTTCGCCCAATAAAAATGTATTGATTACCGGGCAGGGTGTCAGCGGCTTGGTAATGACGCAGGTGGTCAATATGTTCAGCCCGAGAAATTTGGTCGTCACCGATCTGTTCGACGAGAAGCTGGCGCTTGCCCGTAAATACGGGGCTACCCATACGTACAAAATGCCGAACGAGCATGCGAATACGATGGATATTGTCGGGGCCGATTTTCCGGATGGCTTTGACGTCGTTATTCCTTGCTTGCTGGAGGGCGCCGGCATGGTTGATGCGATCAACGCTGCGGCACAAAACGGGCGTATCGTCATGTACGGCTGCATCGGCACCTGCCACAAGCCGGTCGATTTCTTCAAGGTTCATAAAAAACGCCTTGACATTCTTTCCACCGAGCCCAAGCGGGATATCGACAACCGTCGTTACTTCGATGAAGGGCTGCGTCTTGTATTGGACGGCTTGGTCAATACCGAGGAAATGATTACGCATGTCGTTCCGCTGGCTGAAGTCGCAAGAGCATTCCAATTGCGCAATGAGCATAAAGGCGATACGATCCACGTCATGATTGATTGCGAAGTGAAATAAAGCGGCGAAATCCCGAATTTTGTCAAACAAACCCGATGTCGGTCATGGCACCGGGTTTGTTTTTTATTTCAGTCGTGTTGAATCATCGACGCAATTCGTTCTTAATTAAAAACAGAGATCGAAATATGCTTATCGAATGCAAAGTTGGCCGCTCCGAGGGCCCCGCCATTGTCCTTGAATAAGGAAGTCCGTACGATCGTATCGACGGCAAGCGGACGCATCGCCTTTTGCCGCATCACTTTGGTCGCGGTTTCTGCGAATAAGGAGCTTGCATTCGGAACGGTACCGCCAAGAATGATCGCTTCCGGGTTAAATGTATTCAGCAGATTGGCCATGGAGATTCCCAAGTAGGAAGCGGCACGATGAATCACCTGTACGGCAAGCTCATCCCCCTCCTCGGCGGCGGCACATACGTCTTGAACCTTTAAAAATTGAAGATCCATATGCCGGTATGGATTGCTCTGATCTAATTCCGAGGATCGCACCAGCTTGCGGAATTCCTGCTCAATGGCCGGGCCGGCCGCCAGCGCCTGCAGACAGCCGTGATTGCCGCAGGGGCAGAGCGGGCCTGACGGCTCAATTGTCGTATGGCCGATTTCTCCGGCTCCGCCCAGCGATCCCGACAGCAGCTGCCGGTCGATGTACAGACCGGCAGCAATCCCCATGCCGACGCCGATATAAATCATATTGTTGAATTGCTGCCCTGCCCCGTAGCGGCATTCCGTCAAACCGCGCGCACGGTGACGGTTTACGACGACTGTCGGCCAGCCGATGTGCTGCTCCAATAGGGCAGCAGCGTCGACCTGGTGCCAATCCAGGTCGGCGGCGCTGCGGATGCAGCGGTGATGAACATCGACCAGGCCCGGCACGCCCAAGCCGAGCATCGGAACTGGCGCCTTATCCAATTGTTGAACGAAGCTTGCGATTTCACCGGCGAGAGCCTTGAAGGTCGCTTCCGGTTCGAATGTATGAACGGGGATTTTCATCGTTTTAACGGTGTTGCCGAGCAAATCGAAAGCGCCGAGCGTCCACGTCTTGTTATCGAGATCGGCGCCGAGTATAATGCGGGAATTGGGAACGAGCTCCAAAGCGGTGGCCGGCCTGCCTTTTGTCGACAGGCGGTTGTCGGTTTCGTAAACCAGCCCGCAATCTATTAATTCTGCGATAGAGATGGAGATGGTGGCGCGGCTCAAGCCGGTTAACCGTGTCAATTCGATCCTTGACATGCTGCCTTTGATACGCAAAGCTTGTAAAATATTCAGCTTGCTTCCTTTTTGATCGCGCAGTTCATTTTGGCTCATAGCGGCACCTTATCCCGATTTTTGATGTAATTGCTGCCTTGAGTCATGATTATACCATAATTTACCATATTCTCAACGGCAACTTAATTTAAATCTATGCATAAATGAGCGAGGATTAGAATAATCCTGAAAACAGCTAAAGAAATTGCGGCTCACCCAAGTAAAGAATGGGAAAAGGGAACGATAGCTGCGACAAGCACACAATCCGGATTTGCTGCAGGCGATCGGGTACGAGGAACGGTTTGCTTTTGAAAAAAGGCCGCGTCATCGGAAATTGAATACAGTTGCGGGGAGGTGAACAAGAATGTCCATGAAGAAGAGAGCATTGGGCGCATCGGGCATTGAGGTCGGCGTGCTCGGTATGGGCTGCTGGCAGTTCGGCGGAGGCAAGGGCAGCTACTGGGGCGAGCAGAGTCAGAGCGATGTCGACGAGGTTGTTCATAAAGCGCTTGATGCGGGTATGAATTACTTCGATACCGCAGAGGTGTATAATGACGGCGACAGCGAAATTGCACTGGGAATCGCGTTAAAAGGCAGGCGCCATCAAGCGGTAATCGGCTCCAAGATCAGCACTTCCAATACGCGATCCTCAGTATTGCGGGCCCACTGCGAAGCGAGTCTGAAACGGCTGCAAACCGACTATATCGATCTGTATATGCTGCATTGGCCGCTCAGTCCGCTGGCCGTGAAGCATTTTACGAAGGATGCGGGCTTAATTGAAAATCCGCCGCAAGTACCGGAAGTATTCGATACGCTTCACGCGCTGCAAAAAGAAGGAAAAATTCGCCATATCGGGCTCAGCAACCACGGCGTAATGCAAATGAAGGAAGTGCAGGCTACCGGTGTGCCGGTCGTTGCAAACGAATTGGCGTATAATTTGCTGTCGCGCGCAATCGAGGCGTCCATTTTACCCTATTGCGTCGAAAGCAAAGTCGGAATAATCGGCTATATGCCGCTGCTTCAGGGGCTGCTGACCGGCAAGTATGCAACGATCGACGAATTGGGACCGATGCAGTCGCGCACGCGTCATTTTCACCATAGCAGAGGCGAAGGGACGCGGCATGGGGAAGAAGGGGCGGAGGCCGAAATTCATCGGGCATTGCGGGAAATCAGGCAGCTGGCGGATGAGCTTGGCGTCCATATGGCCGTTCTTTCGCTGGCATGGGCGGCAGCCAATGAGGCGGTAAGCACAACGATCGTCGGGTCGCGCAATATCGCACAGCTGGATTTAAACATTCAGGGCGCTGTCTATGAGCTGTCACTGGATATTTTAACCCGGTTGAACGAAATGACGGAGCCGGTATTGCACAAGCTGGGGGACAACCCCGATTATTATGAAAACCGCTTCAACAGCCGGACTTGTTAAGTACAGTATTTGAACACGATTCGCGCAGCACGTGCCGGTAGCCAAATCACGTGAATATGAAAGCGCTTGCTGACGCAATGGTATTGCTGTAGACGGTAAAAACCTTAAAAAGAGGGATGTGTACAGATGTCAACCGAACCGATTTCATTCTCCGTATTTACGAAACCGTGGAAAGCATTATCCATGTGGGAGCTTGGGACGTTGGTCAGCGGCATGGGCTTTGACGGGGTGGAATTTCCGCTGCGCGACGGCTATCAGCTGGAGCCCGCCAACGCGGATCGATTGCCTCAATTGGTCGAGCAATTCGCCGAATTTGGATTGACCATATACAGCGTGGCAAGCGGTACGGATGAACGCATATTTGCCGGCTGCGCGGAAGCGGGCATTCCGATGATCCGTATGATGCCAAGCATCGACCGGGAGCTCGGCTACATGGCCTCGGAGAAAAAAGCGCGCGAGCAGATCGAAGCGCTGCTCCCGCTTTGCGAGAAATACGGAATTAAAGTCGGCTGTCAGCAGCATTACGGCAATCATATTGTCGATGCGATGGGCCTGCATCATCTGCTGGAGGACTATGATCCGAACTATGTCGGCGCCATCTGGGATTCCGCGCATGATGCATTGGCCGGCCAGCAGCCCGAGTTCGGTCTTGATATCGTCTGGTCGCATCTGTGCATGGTGAATTTCAAAAACGCCTATTACAAGCTGCTGAGCGGACCGGAGGCGGAAGCGGCGGAATGGAAGCGTTACTTTACGTCCGCCCGGCATGGACTTGCGTCCTGGTCCCGTGCGGCGGCCTACTTGAAAAAACGCAGCTATCGCGGAGTCGTCTGCCTGACTGCGGAATATACGAACGAACAGGAAGTCGACCGCTTGATTCGACAAGATATTGACTACGCCAAATCATTGTTTGCAGGAGGATAATCAGATGAGTTCAAAAGTAAGGGTCGCGGTTATAGGCGCAGGAAGGATGGCGAACAGCGTCCATTATCCTTCCCTGGCTTCTTTTGACGATGTAGAAATCGTCGGCATATGCGATTTGTTTCCGGGGCCGCTGCACGAGACGGGTGACAAGTACGGAATTGCCAACCGGTACGCCGACTACCGCAGCATGATCGAGGATATGCGCCCGCAGGCGGTATATGTGATCGGACAGCCGCATGTCATGTACGATATTTGGATGTGGTGCCTGGAGCGCGGTTTGCACCTGTACATCGAGAAACCGCTCGGGATTACGATCCATCAAGCGCGGGCGCTGGCTTACACGGCGGCAAAAAACGATTGCATCACCCAGGTCGGCTTCCAGAGACGAAGCTCGCCGATGGTGACGAAGCTGCGCGAGGAATGCTTGAAGCGCGGACCGATCACCCATGCGGTATGCCGATTTTACAAATCCGAGATTCAGCCGTTTCTCGGCGCCAGAGACCGGATGATGGACGATACGGTACACTCGATCGATACGATCCGCTGGATGTGCGGCGGCGAAGTCGTCAAGATCGAAAGCCATACAAAGCGCGTCCAGGTGCCGGATATTAATTTTATTTCGGCGACGCTTCATTTCGATAACGGGGCAACCGGTTATTTGATCAACAGCTGGTCCAGCGGCCGAAGAATTTTTTCAGTTGAAATGCACGCCCCGAATATATGCGCAGAAGCGGAGCATGAAACGAAAGGCTATTTATACGCGGATGGCGATACCAAGGGGGTCGAGTATGACGCGCGCGAAATGGGCGGAGGCGGCGCGTTGTTCCAATATGGCGGCTTCCGGGCGAAGCATCGCGAATTTATCGACTGTCTGAAGGCGGGAACGCAGCCGTCCTCGCATTTCAAGGATGCGCTGAAGACGATGGAAGTTGCCGAGACGATATTGGCGCAGGCGCTGCTGGACGGGAGATAGAAAACGGACGCAGCGCTGCGGGGAATCGGTACGATTGGGATAAGGACGATCCGGAAGGAGGTGGCGGGTTTGGAATTCACCGACGTGAAGGAACTGACGGCAGGCAAACAGAAAAGCAAAAGCATCAAGCTCATCAGAGATATGGCGAAGGTTTGGCAATTATATGCGCTGATTGCGCTGCCTTTTGCCTATATCGTTATTTTCAAATATATTCCGATGTACGGAGCTCAAATCGCATTCAAGAACTTTGTGGCGACCAAAGGGATATGGGGCAGCTCCTGGGTCGGAATGGCTCATTTTATCCGGTTTTTCGAATCGTATGAATTTTGGAATATTATGTGGAACACGATCAGCCTCAGTATTTACCAGCTGCTTGCCGGGTTTCCTTTCCCTATCCTGCTGGCGCTGAGCTTGAATTATGTGATGCATGAAAAATTTAAGAAAATGGTACAAATGGTAACGTACGCGCCCCATTTTATATCGGTCGTCGTTATGGTCGGCATTATTTTCCAAATGCTGGATCCGCGGATCGGTCTGGTTACCTTGATGCTGAAAGCGCTGGGCTTCGACTCGGTAAGCTTGCTGGGCAATGCCGATTATTTTCAAAGCATCTATGTCTGGTCGGGTGTTTGGCAAAATGTAGGCTTCAGCTGCATCATTTATTTAGCCGCATTGTCCGGGATCGATCCTTCGCTGCATGAGGCGGCAGTCGTCGACGGAGCGACCAAGCTGCGCAGAATGTGGCACATCGATTTGCCGGGAATACTGCCGATTGCGGTCATTTTGCTTATTCTTGAAGTTGGCCGGATGCTGGAAATCGGCTTTGAAAAGGCTTTCTTGATGCAAAATCCGCTCAATCTGCAAACGTCGGAAATTATCGACACCTATGTATATAAAGTCGGGCTGGCATCGACAGCAGTCAATTTCTCCTACTCCTCCGCCATCGGACTATTCAAAAACGCGCTCAATCTCATTTTGCTGGTGGCCGTAAACCGGTTCGCAAAAAAAATGGGCCAGAGCAGTTTATGGTAGACGGGAGGGGAACGCGCGAATGAATGCCAAAGTGAAAGAAGCCAAAATCGACCGGATCTTTAATGCCGTCAATTATACGATCCTCACGCTGTTTTTCCTGACCGTGCTTTATCCGCTCGTTTATATCGTCAGCGCGTCCTTCAGCTCGACGGATGCCGTCATTTCGGGCAAAGTATGGCTGTGGCCGGTCGAACCGGGCTTGAAAGGCTATAGAGCCGTATTTGAATACAACGCGATCTGGACCGGATTCGCCAATTCTCTGTTTTACACCGTTGCAGGGACCGCAGTCAATGTCGTTTTGACGATTATCGCCGCATATCCGCTTTCCCGTAAAGATTTTATCGGTCGCAACGCGATCATGTTCATTTTTGTGTTCACGATTATGTTTTCCGGAGGGATCATCCCCAACTATTTGCTGGTCAGAGACCTGGGGCTGCTGGATACGCCTTGGGCGATGATACTGCCTTCCGCCATGAGCGTGTTCAATGTCATTATTGCCAGAACCTACTTTCAAACGACGATTCCGAATGAAATGCTTGAGGCGGCGCAAGTCGACGGCTGCTCGGACTGGAAATTTTTGTTAAAAATAGTGATCCCATTGGCGGGTCCGATTATTGCCGTGCTCACGCTGTTTTATGCCGTGTCGCATTGGAATTCGTATTTTAGCGCGCTGTTGTATTTAAAGGACAGAAGCTTGTACCCGATTCAATTGGTGCTGCGTACGATCCTGATTCAAAATCAGATCGATCCGAGCATGGTAACGAATGAAGATGATTTGATAGCGCGGCAAGGGCTTGCGGACTTGTTGAAATACTCCCTTATTGTGGTGGCGACCGCACCTATGCTGATCATATATCCGTTTGTGCAGAGACATTTTGTCAAAGGGGTGATGATCGGCTCCATCAAAGGCTGATGTACCGTGCAGCGTTGTCGAGTGTACGAAAAAGGGAGGCTGAACGCATTGAAAAAAAAGGCTGTTCAATTATTGGCTGTTCTTTGCTGCGGCTCATTGCTGCTGTCCGCTTGCTCGAAGAACCAGGCCGCTCCGCCGTCTGCGGAACCGAAGGGAAGTCCGAATGCGGCCAATGTCAATCCGCCGGGGCAATTTCCCGTTGTGAAAGACAAAATTACGTTGAAGGCGGCTATCCGAGGCAGCAGTCTTGTCGAGGACCTGAAAACAAACGGCTACACCAAATGGCTGGAAAATAAAACGAATGTTCACGTCGAATGGACGATTTTGGATGAGAAAAGCTATCAGGAGCAGCTGAATCTGCTTTTGGCGAGCGGCAATTTGCCCGACGTTTTGATGAACCTGGATGTGTCTCCGGAACAGCAAATGATTTACGGCGAGCAGGGCATGTTCGTTTCATTCACGGATCTCATTGAGAAATACGGGGAAAATACGAAAAAAATATTTAAAGAAATGCCCGAGGTGAAAAGCGCGGTTACGGCTCCGGGCAACAAAATATACAGCCTGCCCTACATCAACGAATGCTACCACTGCTCGCTCGATTACAAAATGTACGTTTACAAGCCGTGGCTCGACAAGCTGGGCTTGAAGGAGCCTGCGACGCTCGATGAATTTTATCAAATGCTCAAGGCTTTCAAGGAAAAAGATCCGAACGGCAACGGCAAGCCGGATGAAATTGCGCTTATCGGGGGAGAACCGAAAAATGCGATAAAATCGCAGGTTGACGTTTTTCTGATGAACTCCTTTATTTATGACGACGGACTAAAGCGGATGATCGTCAAGGACGGGAAGATCGACGTCGTTTACAATAAGCCGGAATGGAAGGAAGGGCTCAAATATTTAAACAAGCTGTATAAGGAAGGTCTGCTTGACAGGCAATCCTTCACCATCGATAAAGACGGGCTGAAAAAAATTGCGGAAAATCCGGATATCGCTATCGCCGGAGCGATTCCCGCCCACTCTCCGTCCGATATTACCATTGTCGAAGGAAAAAGCGGCAGGTGGCTGGATTACCAGCCGATCGCACCGCTTAAAGGGCCGAACGGCGCGCCGAAAGCGACTTGGCTTGCCTACGACAAGATCAGGCAGGGCGAATTTATTATGACAAGCGCGAATAAATATCCGGAAGCGACGATGCGATGGGCCGATGCGATGTATGAGTTTGAGGCGGCCTTGTATTCCAATTTCGGCATTGAAGGATCGTCCTGGGAGAAAGCGAAACCGGGGGATCTGGGCAGGGACGGAAATCCGGCCACGTACCGGCTTTTGATCCCGTTCGGCCGCGTACAGAACGAAAACTGGGCCCAGTACGGCTTGAATTACCGGACGGATAAAGACTATTATGCAGGCCAGGCGGTGCTCAAGCAGCCGGATAAAGAAAAGATGTACTACGACATTACGAAGAAAAACTATGAGCCGTATAAACCGAAAATTGAAGAAATTGTGCCACCGTTATTTTTCCCGTCGAACGATGCCCAACAGTTGGCCGATCTGGATAAAACGATTAACGATTATGTCAAATCAAGCATCGCCCGGTTTGTTACCGGAGACGCCGATATCGAGAAAGAATGGAACAATTACGTACAAACGCTGGATAAGATGAATTTGAAAACGTATATCGGAATTTACCAAAAAGCGCTTGACGCAAAAAAAGGCGGTTAAAATCATGACGGAAAGAGGGCGGCACGCCATGCGCGGCATCCTGGTGCAAATTCCGCGTAATGCGGTTGAATGTTTTTTTACTTCGGAGAGCCTGGATATATTGAACGATCTGGGCGTTGTGGAGTGGAATCCGTATGATCGTCCGTTCACGGAGCAGGAGCTGCTGGAACGCATACAAGGCAAGCACACGGTGATTACGACATGGAAAAGCGCACCGATCTCGGAAGCGGTGCTTGCGCATGCGGATGAATTGAAGCTGATCGCCCATATGGCGGGCTCGGTCAAACCGATCCTGCCTTCAACCGAGGTGTACCGGCGCGGCATCCGGGTGCTGAACAGCAATTACGCCATCGGCGTATCCGTCAGCGAATCGGTGCTTGCCCTTATATTGACGCTGGGGCATAAAATAATTCCGGTCGATCGGGTTATGCGGGAAGGCGGAAACGCCAAAAGCGCGGCTTATGAAACCTATGAACTGAGGGGACGGACCGTCGGCTTGATCGGTCTCGGGATGGTGGCGCGGGAAGTAATCAAGCTGCTGCAGCCTTTCGGAGTCCGCATTCTCGGCTGCGATCCGTTCGTATCCGAAGCGCAGGCCCGGGAGCTGGGGGTCGTTTTGAAGCCGCTGCGGGAATTGATAGCGGAAGCCGATATTGTATCCTTGCATGCTCCGAAAGTTCCCGAAACGTTCCGGATGATCGGCAAGGAGGAGCTGTCCTTGCTGCGCGACGGCGCTCTGCTGATCAATACGGCGCGGGGCGATTTGATCGATGAAGCCGCTCTTGTCGAGGAACTGAAGAAGAACCGGTTTTATGCCGCGCTGGACGTATTTGTCTTAGAGCCTCTACGTGCTGACAGCGAATTGCGCCGTATGGACAACGTGATCGTCCGGCCGCATTTGGCCGGCGTCAATCCGGATTCGCGGCTGCGTATCGGCACGATGATGGTGGAGGAAATAAAGCGCTTCTACAACGGAGATCCGCTACGTTTTGAAGTGAGGGAGGAACAGCTCGACATTATGACCTGATAAAGGAGTGCGGGAATGCAGGCGCGGCGAACCAACAGGCTTTCAGGTTACGCAGGCAATGTGGGATACGATGGCTTAGCATATAATGGTATACTGGAACTAGCCATTATATGCACTTGGGAAGGAGTTGGACAAGTTGACCGCATTAGATGCAAACCGGATTGAGCAAATACGCGGCGCCGTCGCTGACCGGAGCGTGCGGCTTCCGGATGGAACATCCGTGCCCAGCCTGGGGCAGGGCACCTGGTTTATAGGGGACGATCCGGCAAGGAGGAACGAAGAAATCCGCACGCTGCGGCTTGGCATCGAGCTCGGCATGACGCTGATCGATACCGCCGAAATGTACGGGGACGGAAAAGCGGAGGAGCTGGTAGGCGAGGCGATTCGGGGCGTACGCGAGCGAGTTTTCCTCGTCTCCAAGGTATATCCGCATAACGCCGGATTGAAGCGGATTGCCGCAAGCTGCGAGCAAAGCTTGAAGCGGCTGCAAACGGATCGTCTCGACCTGTATTTGCTGCACTGGAGAGGCGGCGTTCCGTTAAGCGAAACGATTGAAGGCATGGAGCGTTTGGTACAGGAGGGGAAGATCGCAAGATGGGGCGTATCCAATCTGGATACCGGCGATATGAAGGAGCTGTTCGGCTGCAATGGAGGAGCGCGCTGCGCCGCCAACCAAGTGCTGTACCATCTCGGCTCGCGCGGCATCGAATATGATCTGCTGCCATGGCAAAGAGAGCGTCACGTGCCGACGATGGCGTACTGTCCGCTTGCCCAAGCCGGTTCATTAAGGAAAGGCTTGATTGCCGATCCTACCGTCAGGGAAATCTCCGACGCTCACCGGATCACTCCGTACCAATTGCTGTTGGCCTGGTCTATCCGCAGCGGGGATGTCATCGCGATCCCGAAAGCATCGTCGGAAAAGCATGTGCTGGAAAATGCGGAAGCCGTACGAATCGAGCTGGGCGAGGACGATTTGCGCAAGCTGGATGCGGTTTTTCCCAAGCCGTCGCGTAAAATGCCGCTAGATATCGTATGAACGATTGACTGATGCAAATCCGATGTTGTATGCTAAAATAATTGTGGCCAATTGCGGCTTGTCTGAGCAAGCGATGTGGTATTTTCGGTAATGGAAGGTGACTTTGACTAATGAAACTGGGAGCAATCGAAGCGGGCGGTACGAAGTTCGTCTGCGGCATCGGCAATGAGCAGGGAGAAATTTTCGACCGGGTCAGCTTTCCGACAACGACGCCGGAAGAGACGATGGAACAGGTCATACGCTATTTCAAGGAACAAGATGTGGAAGCGATCGGCGTCGGTTCTTTCGGTCCGGTCGATTTGAACAAAAACAGCAGCACCTACGGCTATATTACAACGACTCCGAAGCCTTACTGGAATCAGTATCCGCTTTTGGGCGAGCTGCAAAAGCACGTGAATGTGCCTCTGGGCTTCGATACCGACGTCAATGCGGCCGCCCTTGGAGAAGCGGAATGGGGTGCGGCCAAGGGGCTGGCGAGTTGCGTGTACGTAACGATCGGAACCGGAGTCGGGGCTGGAGCGCTTGTCGAAGGGAAGCTGCTGCACGGCCTACTTCATCCTGAGATGGGCCATATATTGATCAAGCGCCATCCGGAGGATCATTTTGAAGGCAGATGTCCGTACCATCGCGATTGTCTCGAAGGAATGGCCGCCGGTCCGGCCATCGAGCAGCGTTGGGGCAAAAAAGGCTTCGAGCTCGAGCAGACGGACAAGGTGTGGGAATTCGAAGCTTATTATGTAGCGCAGGCGGTGACGAATCTCGTCTATATGCTGTCTCCGGAAAAAATTATTTTGGGCGGCGGGGTCATGAAGCAGAAGCAGCTGTTCCCGCTTATTCGCGGACATGTGCGTGACATGCTGAACGGCTACGTGCAGAAGCGGGAAGTCGCGGAAGGCATCGACGATTACATCGTCCCGCCGGGTTTGGGCGACAATGCGGGTTTGAGCGGCGCCTTGGTGCTGGCCAAGCAGGAGCTTGAACGGGCATAATCGTTCTGATAAATTTTTATCTATAACGCCAACACCTTTGAAAGTCGGCTGCACGAGACGGCCGGCTTTTTTGGCTGCCAAGAAAATGTGCGCAGCAGCTTTCTGCAGAAAACCGGGGCTCCCACAAAAGTAATCGGAATAAGCTTTAAATAAATGGGTTCACTTTTGGAGGGGATGTCCGTAAATTTGTATTGGAAAAAAGAAGATGAATGCGTATAATGGGAAAACGTACAAATAAAGATGAAGGGGAGCGATGTCATGCCTTGGCCGATGATTCATTTTTTAATTGCCGACAAGTTATTTGACAATCAACCTCCGCCGTCCTATCTGCTCGGAAGTATCGCTCCGGACGCCGTCACGTTAAGAGAGAACGAGCCGACTGCTAAACTAAAGTCGCATTTATTCGATATCAGCCACCGCAGTACGGATCATCTTATTGATTTCTATCGCCAAACTGTCAGGCTTAATAAGCAGGATCAAGATTTTAAACTGTTTGTATCCGGTTACATAAGTCACATCATTGCAGATATAAGTTGGGCAAAAATTAAGAAAGCTGTGAGCCAGTACGATAAATCGCTCAAGCAAATATTGTGGCGGGAAGAAATCCAGATGGATTTTCAGCTATTTCGTCAAGCATCGCAGCATGAACGGCTACCAACTGAAGTGGACAAAAGCGATTTATACGAGCTGGAGGGGCTTTACACCCGAAGCGAGCTGACAAAGTTCAGAAAGCATGTTTTTGATTGGCTGCACAATCCGGCGAATGAACCGGGGGTCGCATTGATATACATAACTCCTGCTCTCGTCGAAAGCTTCGTACCTCAGGCGGCCGATGAGCTTAAGCACTTTTTTGATCGGCTTCATGAATAGCGAACATATAATAATGAATGGAGGCGTTAGCTATGGAAAAGTTGGATATTATGAATGCGAGCAAACGGTTGGATGTCAAAAATGCTTGTATCGATCAATCCAGATTTGTATGTGTCGGGGCGGAGCGGTTATACTTCGAAAACGTTTCACTCGCGGGCACGAAAATAACGGATGCGAATATGAGCGATCTGGAAATCGACGGCGCGCAGCTCGGAGGGGCGTTTATCCATAATATCGGCTTGCCGCCCGAAGGGCATCCGGCCTATACGCCCGGGGCCGAGCAAAGGCCGCTGCGGTTTGAAAGCTGCGATCTCCGGGGAAGCCGTATCGAGCGCTGCGACTTGTCCCGGGTTGAAATTGCCGATTGCGAATTAAGCGGGATGACAATTAATGGAATCCCTGTTGAAGAATTATTGAAATCGTACTTTGAGAAGTAATTCGCTTGAGGGAGAGGATTCCATGATAACGGTTCGCGAGTATCGTCACGCCGATTTGGCGGCGGTAACGGAGCTCATGTCCGATTTGGGCTATCCCACCGATATGGAAAGCATGCAAAAAAGGATGGACCTCATCGAGGCTAATCCGTTATACGCCACGTTTGTCGCGGTTATGGACGAGCAGGTCGTCGGGTTGATCGGCACCCGCCTGGTACATTATTACGAAGGTGACGGAGCTGCCGTGCAAATATCGGCGTTAGTGACGCAAAGCCGTCATCAAGGGAAAGGAATCGGACGACAGCTGGTTCAATTTGTCGAGCGATGGGCTGCGCAGAAAGGGGCAGATAGCGTATCGCTAACAAGCGGAATAAAGCCGGAACGGGAAAAGGCGCATGCGTTTTACAAAATGATGGGTTATGATGTAACCGGTTACAGATTTGTGAAAAAGCTGGTTTGATTTCCGCAGCAGCTGTTAGTACCAAGCACAGCGGCGGTTGAAGCCGATGGTGCTTCGGTTTTGCGGAATAGGTGAGGAGGACATCCTGAATGAAGAAAATCGCGCTTATCGGTTCCGGCGGTTCGGGTAAATCGACATTGGCCCGCAAGCTGGGAGCGGTAACGAAGCTGCCTGTCTACCATTTGGATGCACTGCACTGGAAACCGGGTTGGGTGCCGACGCCGAACCAAGAATGGGACGCTCTGCAGCGGGACATCATTCGCCGGGACGAATGGATTATCGACGGCAATTACGGAAGAACCTTGAACATCCGCTTGGACGCTGCCGATACGATCATTTTTTTCGACCTGTCCCGCTGGGTTACGATGTACCGGATATTCAAGCGAAGAATTATGTATCACGGCAAAACGAGGCCCGACCTGAACGAGGGCTGTCCGGAGCAGCTGGATATGCATTTTATTAAATGGATTTGGAATTTCAAGAGGGACAAGCGGCCGGCCATCATCGGCAAGCTTCAAGCTTACGCGGAGACGACAGCGAAAACCATCGTTATAATTAAAAAGCCGTCGGATGCCGATCGGCTGCTTCGTCTAATCGAGAAACGCGAGCCGATCGGGAGCAGCGAGATCAAGAACGAGTAGATCGTTTCCAACATAAACAGTGTTCCCGCTAACAGCACTCGATCCGTTATATCAGAAGAACCATCATTTTACCGCAATTAAGGAATCTTGCCGGATCAGGCGGATATCCGGATCGCGCACGGCAGTCCGACCACAGCCTCCGTAGATGGCGATAACGGGCTTGGCTTTATTGTCGCCCACAAGGCGATGAGCGAGTCGATTCGCATGGCGAAGCAATTCGGTACCGGCTGGACGACCGTCTATAACAGCAATCACTGCGGAGCCGGGGCCTATTATACGCTGATGGCCGCACGGCAAAATATGATCGGTCTGCTCTTTTCAACCGGCGGCTCGACGGTGGCGGGTCCGGGCGGGAAAGAGCGGATGATCGGCAACAACGTGATGGCTTTCGCGCCCCCGGTGACAAAGAAGGGCCGTTCGTGCTTGATATGGCGCCGACGACGGCGATCGCGAATAAGCTGCATATGCTGCAGGATGAGGGGAAAAGCATGCCGGAAGGCTGGGCCGTCGATTCCGAAGGTCGGCCGATTACCGACCCGAACGTCTATTTTGCCGAGAAGGGAGCTGTGCTTCCATTAGGGAGCACGGCTACGCACGGTATTCATAAAGGGTTCGGCCTGCTGCTCGTCTCCGATATTTTAACCGGTCTGCTTTCGGGTGACGGCGGCAGCATGTTCCGCAATAGTGGGGAGGAGAGCCATGCTTTCTGCGCTTTGCGGATTGACGCTTTCCCGACCGGCGGTGGGTTTGGGCGGCTAATGGATGAAATGATCGGTAAAATCCATGCTGCGCCTACCGTTGCGGGAGCCGAGCCGATGAAATATCCGGGCGAAAAGGAAAATCAAATCTACCGCGAACGAAGTGCAAACGGCATTCCGCTGAAGGACAAGGTGCTGGACGATTTACGCAGGATGAGCGATGAGCTTGGGCTGCCGATTGAAGAGATTTTCGCGTAGCCCCTGTTCGCAATATGGAAAGAATAGGTCTTGGATACCGCCGGATTGAGCGGGATCGGAGGTCTATTTGTTGTTTAGAAAATTAGCGCAGCAGTTACCTTTAGTTAAGCCGGCTTGGCAGGGCTATCGTATGCAGGCGAAATAAGCTTCATAGAAATTGGCAGCACGTTCGGCGAACACGACGTTTGCGCTCTTATTTTATAGGTGAAATTTCAGGCGATCAGTGGTATGGTACTGTTAATAAATTGATAATGAATATAGGAGGCCTAACGAATGAACGACATCGATTACGATCGTTTAAGCACGGCGGAGTTAAACGCCATTCATGCACAGCTGCTGGAAGCGTATGAAGCGTACAAGCGCCAAAAGCTGAGTCTCGATATGTCCAGAGGCAAGCCATGCGACGAACAGCTCGATCTTTCGCTGGAGATGCTCGATATCGTAGGCTCGGGTGACGTGCTGACGGACCGGAGCGGACTGGACAGCCGCAATTACGGAGGGCTGGATGGAATTCCGGAGGCCAAGGACTTGTTCGCGCAACTGCTGGACGTAAGCCCGAGCGAATTGATCATCGGCGGCGCTTCCAGTCTCACGATGATGCATGACACGCTCTCCCGCGCCATGTTGCACGGCGTATTCGGCAGCTCGCTTCCGTGGGGAAAGCTGCCGGCGGTCAAATTTATATGTCCAAGTCCCGGCTATGACCGGCATTTTGCAATTTGCGAGCTGCTTGGCATCGAGATGATTGCCATCGATATGCTGCAGGACGGGCCGGATATGGATCAGGTTGAAAAGCTGGCCGCCGGCGACGATGCCGTGAAGGGCATCTGGTGCGTGCCGAAATACAGCAATCCGGACGGCATTACGTATTCGGATGAAGTGGTCGACCGGTTAGCGAGGATGGAGACGTGTGCCGGCGATTTCCGGATTATGTGGGATGACGCCTATACCGTCCATCATTTAGCGGATGAGCCGGATCGGCTCAAGCCGATGCTGGCCGCGTGCAAAGCGGCAGGGCATCCCGATCGGGTGCTGATGTTCAGCTCGACCTCCAAGATCAGCTTCCCTGGTGCTGGCGTGGCCGTTATGGCGGGCAGCGAGAACAACATGAACTTCATCCGCAAACAGCTCGCCGTGCAGACGATCGGACCGGATAAGCTCAACCAGCTGCGGCATGTCCGGTTTTTCAAGGGCCCGGCTCATATCGAGGCGCATATGAAAAAGCACGCGGCGATCATCAAGCCGAAATTCGAAATGGTGTTGAATTTGCTGGAGACCGAGCTCGGCGGGAAACGGATCGCATCGTGGAATAAGCCGAACGGCGGCTATTTCATCAGCCTGAATATTATGGACGGCTGCGCCCGCTCGGTTGTTCGCATGGCGGCCGAGGCCGGCGTCACCTTGACGAAGGCCGGAGCCACATTCCCTTACGGCCACGACCCGCGGGACCGCAATATTCGCATAGCGCCGACGTTCCCTACGCTCTCCGAACTGAAAACGGCGATCGAAATATTATGTCTGTGCGTCCAAATCATGAGCATCCGAACCTTTTTGAACAGGAGAGGAGCAAATGGAGCTGAAACATACGTTTAACGAAGTTGTCATCTCGATGACGTTAATGCGTCGTCAGTTGATGAAATCATCAGAGCGACAATTATAATACCGGTCAAATAAAAACAGGTCACTTTAAGGAATTTTATTCCATGAAGTGATCTGTTTTGTATTTGCACATATGTTTTATCGGCGATTAGACGCCTTGCGGGCTTGCTTCGACATAGGCATTTTTTTTCGGTTGGCTTCATCGATTAGAAAAAAAGTATGATTTTATTGGAAGAAGGGGACTTTGCGTGCTCCAAACCAGCCAGGTCATTGCCGGGAAAAAAAGTATGCTTGCCGCTATAGTGCGAAACCTTTACGTTGAGAGTAAGCACAGGTGGAAGGCCGGCGGAAGCTTGGTGCAGATGGAAGCTGAAGAATGGAGGATGGAAGACCGGAATGAAAGCGGATGGTCTGAGGAGGCAAGCGATGAAATCGAACGCGGCGGCCGTGAACAAATACAATGCTCCGCCGCTGTGGAGAGAGGTCAGACGGGACAAGTACTTATATGTATTGGCGCTGCCCGGACTATTATTTTTTCTTATTTTTAAATATGTGCCGATGTGGGGGGTCATCATTTCGTTTCAGGATTATTCGCCTTACCTGGGGCTGCTGAACAGCGATTGGGTCGGGTTCGAGCATTTCGAGCGATTTTTTTCCAGTCCCGATTTTTTCAAACTGTTCCGCAATACGATGGCGATCAATGTGCTCAATCTCATTTTCTTTTTTCCGCTGCCCATCGTATTGTCGCTGATGTTGAACGAATTGAAGCAAGCCGTACTCAAAAAATTCGTTCAGTCGATTTTGTATTTGCCGCATTTTTTGTCCTGGGTCATTATCGTCGGCATCACTTTTTTGCTGCTGTCGCAATCGCAAGGGCTGATCAACAAAATGCTTGTCGGCATGGGCTTCCAGGAATTCGGTTTTTTAACCAAGCCCGGACTATTTTGGCCGATGCTCACGCTGCAGTCGATTTGGAAGGAGGTCGGCTGGGGCACAATCATTTTTCTTGCGGCCATTGCCGGTGTGGATCCCCAGTTGTATGATGCGGTCAAAATCGACGGGGCGGGCCGCTTTCGTCAGGCTTGGCATGTTACGCTGCCGGCTATCCGCAACGTGATTATCATTTTGCTCATTCTGCGGATCGGGCACATTATGGATGTCGGCTTCGAACAGGTGTTCTTAATGGCGAACGGGGCGGTGTCGGAAGTCGCCGATGTATTCGATACGTATGTATATCGGGTCGGCATCCAGCAGGGTCAGTTCAGCTTCAGCACGGCGGTCGGTTTATTCAAATCCGTTGTTGCACTTGCGCTCGTCGTCGGGGCGAACCGGCTGGCCAAAAAGCTGGGACAAGAGGGCGTGTATTAATCGACTGGAACGGAGGCAGATCGGATTGCAACACTCATGGCAAGACAGACTGTTTAACGCTATTAATATTTTCGTACTGCTCGCAATTAGCTTCATCGCCGCTTTTCCGCTGTATTATGTGTTTGTCGTTTCGTTTACCGATCCGGTGGAATATATGCGGGCGAACGGCGGCGTGCTTTTTCCGAAAAAATGGAGTGTCGTCTCGTATCAGTACATTTTATCGACAAGCGCATTCGTCCGTTCGATCGGGGTAAGCGGATTTCTGGCGATTGTGGGGACGATGCTCAGTCTGCTGCTCACGGCGGCTTTGTCCTACACGCTATCGAGAAAAAGGCTGCGGGGAAGACGCTTGATCATGCTCGCGATTCTGGTAACGATTCTGTTTAATCCGGGCATCATTCCGCCGTACCTGCTGGTCAGGGAGCTCGGGCTGATCAACAATATTTTCTCCCTGATTTTGCCCGTTGTGACGAGCGGATGGTATGTGCTGCTGATGAAAGGCTTCTTCGACAGTATTCCGGCGGGGCTGGAGGAGGCCGGGGCGATAGACGGGTGCAACGATATCGGAATTTGGACCCGGATCATTTTGCCGCTTTCGCTGCCTGCCATGGCGGCGTTCGGCCTCTTTTATGCGGTCGCGTACTGGAACACTTTTTTCACGGCGATTTTGTACATCAACGATTTTAGCAAATGGCCGCTGCAGGTGTTTTTGCAAAATATGCTGATCGATTCCTCCACGTCGGCCGGAGGCTCGGTCGCTTTGGAAATGATGGCCGAACAGAGCATTCCGCCGGAAACGTTAAAAATGGCGGCCGTCGTCGTCGCAACGGTGCCGATCGTACTCGTGTACCCGTTCCTGCAAAAGCATTTTGCGAAAGGCGCGATGGTCGGCTCCGTGAAGGAATGAATGCAGAGCAGAATGTGCATGGCTGGCCGAAATTATAATTCAAGGAGGCATTTTAACATGGCGAAAAAGGGTCGAGGGCGCAATAATGGTTGTACGGCATTAAGCGCAGTGCTGCTGATGGCCGTATTGACCGGAGCATGCTCCAACAGCGAAGCCGGGAAAGGAGGCGCGCAGGACGGGAACAAGCCGCAAGCGGACAAACCGTTCGAAATCAGCATCATGACGACTTTCCGCGGTGCGGAGCCGCCCGGCAAGGACAATCCGATCGGGCTGGAGCTGGAAAAGCAATTGAACGCCAAGCTCAATATTACATGGCTGTCCGCCAACAACTACTCCGATAAAATGAACGTCACTCTCGCCTCCGGCGACATGCCGGATTTGATGCTGGTCGAAAACCCGATGCTGTCGAACATTATAAGCACAGCCAAGCAAGGGGCTTTCTGGGATTTGACGAGTAAAGTAAAAGACTATCCCAATCTGATGGCGTTCCCGAAGGACTCCTGGGAGAACATTAAAATCGAGGGTAAAATTTACGGTATTCCGCGCGCGCGCCCGGAAATCGGCGGCTACGGCATCCCGATGCTGCGCAAAGATTGGTTAGATAAATTGAACCTCAAGGTGCCGGAAACGATGGACGATTTGTACAAGGTGTTGAAAGCGTTCACGGAACAGGACCCGGACGGCAACGGCAAGAACGATACGATCGGTTTTAGCGGTTATGTGGATGCGGACGGTCTCGGGCGCTTTACATGGGTGCGCGATGTGTTCAATCAGGCGAACGGCTGGAAGGTGGACGGCAATCAAATTATTCATCCTGACGTCCTGCCGGGAACGAGGGATGCGCTTGTATGGCTGAACAGGCTGTATAAGGAAGGCTTGATGTCGCAGGATTTTGCGGTCATGAAGCTGTCCCAGATGAAGGATCAGCTGAAGGCGGGCAAGGCAGGCATGTTCTCCGAGTCGATGCAGCAGAGCTGGATCATGCTGAACGATTTGCGGAAGCTAGAGTCCAAAGCCGATTATTTGCCGCTTAACTATGTGCAGGGTCCGGGAGGAAAATTTGTAGGCAGGGATTCGGGCCATTTCGGTATGTATGTCATTCCGAAGAAAGTATCGGAAGCGAGAGTCAACCAAATTCTCGCGCTGATGGACAAAGGCTCGTCGGAACCTGTATCGGATATTGCCAACTTCGGCATCAAGGGCGTCCATTACAACGAAACTGACGGGATGAAAATTTCGACGGAGCAAGCTTTCAAAGATAATGTGTCGCAGGAAGTATTCGGGCAAATCTTTTTATTCAACGACAAGTACATGCGGGGCTATGCTACCGGAATTCCTAAAGATTATTTCGACCGGAACAAAAGCATCATCGACGAACGGAGCAAATACAGCGTCGCGAATCCGAGTCTGAACCTGATCTCCGATACGGGCGTCAAGTACATGCCGGAATTCAACAAGAAATCGCAGGATTTAAAAACGAAAATTATAATGGGCAGCGAGCCGATCGAAGCGTGGGACCAGTTTACGGCGAAGCTGAAAACTGATGATAATTTCCAAAAATATGTAAAAGAAATGAACGAAGCGTATCAAAAAGCGAATGGGAAATAAAGTGGGAGAGGCGGATGTCAATATGTCTGAAGCAGTTAAGCCTTTATTGGATACGGAGCTCAAAAATACGAAGGTCGTATTTAAAGGGCCGCTCGAGCTGGATTACGAGACGGCAGGAGTAGATTGGAATCCGGATGGTGGTCTTGCGCTAATTCGCACCGAATACAGCCTTATCAGTCCGGGAACGGAGCTTGCTCTTTATACCGGGACCCATGTCGGGTTGCCGGATCCGGCCAATAAATTCGCGAAATATCCATTCTATCCCGGGTATTCCATCGTAGGTCGGATCGCTGCGGTCGGAAGCGAGGTGACGGAGTTCCGTCCCGGCGACCGGATCTACACAATCGGCCGGCACGCCGCTTACAATACGGTCGATACGCAGGCCTTAACGGTGCCGTTATTGAAGCTGTCGGATTCGCGGCTGGACGAGAAGGCGGCGTTTGCGAGGTTGGCGGCCATCTCGATGACATCCGTCATGCAGACGGACTTCAGGATCGGGGATACCGTTGTCGTCATCGGCATGGGCCTGATCGGCAACCTGGCTGCGCAGCTGTACATGCTTCAGGGCGCCCGCGTCATCGCGGTGGATGTCGTGGACAAACGGCTGCAGACGGCCCACGAAACGGGGATCGAGCATACGATCCTTTCCGGCAGCGGTGTCGATTTGAACGAACGGGTGAAGCAAATCACCGGCGGTCTGCTGCCCGATGTTGTTGTCGAAGCGACCGGATCGCCGCAATTGGTCGTACCTGCACTGCAGCTGGTGCGCGAGCTCGGTCAAGTTATTGCTCTCGGCTCGACCCGGGGACATGTCGATCTGAATGTATACGAATATATACATCGAAAAGGAGTCCGTTATACCGGCGCCCATGAAGCGCTGCAAAACAACAAGCGATTTACGTCCAGACTTGAACTGACGCGCTATGTGCTCTCCATGATCGGACAGGGGGCGCTTAAGGTCAACCCGCTGCTGACGCACCGGCTTGCCTATACCGAGGCGAAGCTGGGATATGAGATGCTGCTGCACCAGCAGGACCAGGCGTTGGGCGTACTGCTGGAATGGACGAAATAAAGCGGGGAGCAGAGAGGGGAACAAGAGTGAATAAGGCAGTTTACGGCTTTGCCATCGTCGGCAGCGGAGCGATCGGGAGCTTTCACGCGGAGCAGCTCAAGCAGGTCGGAGGCGCGAAGCTGATCGCCGTTTGCGACGAAAATCCGCAGCGGGCGGGGCAATTCGCCGAGCGGTATTCGTGCAGCGCTTATACAAGTCTGAACGATATGCTGCAGCGGGACGATATCGATATCGTCAATATATGCACCCCCAGCAGCCTGCATGGCGGCCAGGCGATTGCTTGCGCAAAGGCAGGCAAGCATGTCATTGTGGAAAAGCCGATGGACATAACGCTCGCCACGGCAGATTCGATGATTGCGGCATGCCAGGAAGCCGGAACGAAACTAAGCGTCGTCTCGCAGCACCGGCTGGACCGGTCGGTCGCCCAGGTTAAACAATTGATTCGTGAAGGCGCTTTCGGTAAGCTTGTATTAGCTGCGGGCGCGGTCCATTGGTACCGCTCGCAGCAATATTACGACAGCAGCTCATGGCGGGGCACCTGGCAGTGGGACGGAGGCGGAGCGTTGATGAATCAGGGCATTCATATCGTCGATTTGCTGCAATATTTGATGGGTCCTGTCGAAAGCGTGCAAGCGCAATGCAGAACATTGGGTCACCGCAATATCGAGGTGGAGGATACGGCGGCAGCACTGCTCCGTTTCGGCAGCGGCGCCGTCGGGACGCTCACGGCCACCACCAGCGCCTACCCCGGCTTAAACACGAGAATCGAGCTGTTCGGCACGAAGGGAAGCGCGATTATCGAGAACGATTCTCTTGTTTTCTGCCAATATGAGGAAGCGGCCGGGGACGGGACGATAACGGACGCGGTTGGTTCCGTCCAACATCGAACGTCCGGCGCCAATGGCGCCTCCAATCCGATGTCGATCTCGGGCGAGACGCATCGGCTTCAATTCTCCGATATGATCGAGGCCATCGAGCATGACCGGGAGCCGCTGGTCAACGGTATCGAAGGCAGGAAGCCGTTGGAAATTATATTAGCCGTATACGAGTCGAACCGTTCGGGCAAGCCCGTCCTGTTGCAACCGACTGCGGGTGAATCGGCTTAACGGATCGAATGGCCTCGTCGGGGCCATTCTTTCATCTTTCTAAACCTGGATATATGGAGACGATAATATATGGCACGAAAATGGCTTTTTTTCCAACGCGCGCAAATCCCGGGAGCGCACGTTGCAAATGAATGGGTGCCGTCATCGGACGGATTAAAATTCAGACGAGGAAGCTTTTTTAAGAAAAGCCTGGTTATCGTTCTTATGATTACTTGTTTGCCGGCTGCCTTGATCGGAGTGAGCTTTTATTTTATCGGAACCGCTCAGATCGAGCAGGAAGTGAATGCGACGCATAGTAGCCAGCTGGAAAAGGCGCGCAAGCGGATCGACGAGCAGCTTGCGCATATCGAGCTGACCGCCTCTCAATGGTCATTGAATCCGCTTTTTAACGAGCGGCTGAAAACTGCGGATCTGAACAAGCAGTTCATTTACACGCAGGACTTGTTCAGGGCGTTATTTATTATAAAAGGCTCCAGCACGCTGATCGAGCAAGTATATTTGTATATGGGCGACCAGCAGCTGCTCGTTTCGGAAGATGAAGGCGTCAGACAGCTGCCGTCGGATCAAAACGCATTTTTGCAAGCGCAGTTGAGCGAGAAGCCCTCGATGCATTGGACGAAAATGCCGGTCAAAAAAGACGCGGAATCGCTATCGTTGATCCATGCGCTTGCCAATGGAGGGCTGTACCGGTACGGCGGGCTCATCATCATCCTCAATGAGACCAAGGTCAACGAGATGGTAAGGGAGCTGACGACGGATAAAGAAGAATCTTCCTCTTTTCTGTTCAAAGAAAGCGGCGAGTGGATTACGACGGGCATTGACGGCGTATATGCCCCCACCGTCCAGGAGCTGTCCCTGAGCCGAAGCGTCCGGCAGCGGGAGGCGCCTGCGGACTCGTTTATTTCCAGATGGAATAAGGAAAATTATTCGGTTTCGTACGGCAGGCTCTCCCAGGAAGGTGGCAGCTGGGTTTATGTGACGGCGTCGCCGGTAAACCAACTGATCCGTCCGGTGCTCGTGATGTCGCGTATGATTTTGGCGGTAAGCGGGCTCGGTCTCGCTGCGGCGGTGCTGCTTGCCTGGCTCGGCTCCGAACGGCTGTACAGGCCGATTCGTCGCCTCGTGCAGCTCGTCAAGGGAGCGGTTCCGAGTCCGGCGAAGCAGGTCCAAACGAAGGATGAGTTGACGTTTATCGAGAGCCAATGGAAGTATCTGATTCACGAAAGCAACGATTTGCAGGACAGGTTGGAAGAGCAGCTGCCGACGCTGCGTGAAGGCTTTATGCTGCAGCTCGTTCAAGGGCATCTGTATGCGTTCAAGGAAAAAGAGTTGCGGGAACGGATGCTCCGATTTGGCTGGAGTGTCGAGGACCGCTGTTTTTCGATCATGGTGATCCGGCTGGCGGGCGCGTTTCATTCGGGCGGGAAATTCGCGGAAAAGGATAAGCAGCTGATTACATTTGCAGCCGCCAACATTATCGAAGAGCTGTCCGGGAATCAAATGGATGTCTCTTCGGTTATTAATTTTCAGGATTTGACGATCGGCCTGTTGGTCGCCTATCCGATCCATAAGCCATGGAAGCAGTTCAAGAGCGATTTATTCAAGCTGGCGGACGAACTGACCGTAACCATGAATGCACTGTTGAAGCTGCACGTTATTGTCAGCATCGGCAAGACGACGGAAAATGTCGGGGATATTCCGAACGTTTTGCAGGAAGTCAGGCAAATGATGCTGTATCGGGATTTGGAGGAGAATAATCAAATTTTGGATATGGACGAAATCGTACCGCGTCAGGGAGACGCCTCGTATTATCCGTTTCAGGTTGAAAAAGAGCTTCAAATCGCCGTCCGTCGCGGCGATATTACGGAAGCGGTCAAGCTTGCGGACAGCTTTCTCGGCAGTTTAAGCCGCCATGGCGTGACCGAATTTGCCTATCTGCAATCAGTGCTTTATTTATTGGGCAATATTTTGCAGACGATGATTCAAATGGGCTTCAACCCGCATCAGTTGTACAGAGGCGAAAACCTGTACGAGCAGCTGCTCGGGAAGAGAGAGCGGGATGAAATCCGCAGATGGCTGCGGGATAAGGTGCTGGAGCCGTTCGGACGGGAATATTGGGAATCGCAGGATGCGCAGCTGAAGGCGATGATCAAGCAAACGATGGATATGATCGCCGCTCATTACATGAATGATATATCGCTGGAACACTGCGCGGATCAATTGGGGGTGCATCCGGTTCGTCTCAGCAAAGGCTTCAAGCAGGTAGCCGGTTCCACGTTTATCGATTATTTGACCATGGTTCGAATCGAAAAATCGAAAGAGCTGCTCCGTACCACGGATTGGAAAATCCATCGGATCGCTCAAACGGTCGGTTATCAGCCATCGTATTTCAATAAAATTTTTCGCAAGCAGGAAGGCGTGTCGGCCAGCGAATTCCGCAGCTTGAGCAAAGAATAATGCGGTTGATGGCTAAATCACGATAAGAAAAAAGGGGGAAATTATGAGCTTTCGCATATGCACGATCGGCTGCGGACAACATGCGACCCGGGTGCACGGACCGTCCTACCGCAAATATGCCGATACATACCCCGGAACCGTATTGGCTGCATGCTGCGATCTTGAACCACTAAAAGCTGCAAGCTTTCAACGGCAATTCGGGTTTCTGCGGCATGATACCGATATACGGATCATGCTGGAGCGGGAGCGGCCGGATGCCGTCTGCCTCGTGGTCGGCGAATCGCAGATCGCGCCATTGTCGGCGCTTGTTCTGAAGCTGGGGTTCCCGCTGCTGTTGGAGAAGCCCCCGGGCTTGACCCGGGAGGACACGGTGCGGATCGCAGCCGCTGCCGAAGCAAGCGGGGCGCCGAACCAAGTGGCGTTCAACCGTTGGCACGCGCCGCTTATGTCAAAGCTGAAGCAGCTGCTAGACGAAAATTTCGCTCCCGGCGATATAAATTATATAGGCTACGATTTTTATCGGGTGGGCCGCATGGACGAAGATTTCGCAACGACTGCGATTCACGGGATCAGCGCCGTATCGTTTATGGCGGGCTCGCCGTTCCGCAAGGTCCGGTTTACGTACCGGGACATGCCAGGATTGTACCGGTATGCAGCCAATATTTATATGGAATGCGAATTCGAATCGGGCGCCGTCGGGCATCTCGCCTTTTGCCCGGCAGCAGGCGTCGTGATCGAGCGCGGGGTGGTGAATGCTCTGAATCATACGTTTTTTCTCGAGCTGCCTATTTGGGCGGCCTACGACCACCCGGGAAGGCTGATCCATCTTGAAGACGGGCAGCTGCGGCAGGAGCTGTCCGGCGATCAAACGGCAGGAAGCGGTGAGCTGTACATTACGAACGGCTTCTATGCGGAAAACGAGTCGTTTTTTAACGCGATTCGGGAACGACGTTCGCCGGTGGGCGGCGTCCGGGAAGCGCTGCAAATCGTAGAGCTTGTGGACTGCATCCGACAAAGAAAATCCGAATATGTCGGGACGGCTCCGGACGGATAACGGAGAGCCGGCGCAATGCGAATGGCGTCGGCAAGCGGCACCGTCTTACAGGAACCGAAGCTAGTCTGGCGGAAGCTGCAGAAAGCGGAAACAGTGAACAGCTAAAAAAATCAAATGATCGTAAGCGGAAGCATGTACAAAATGCGATTTTTCCGATATAACAAAAGAAGGAATTAACGATTTGGTGAATGGCGGCCCGGATTTCCGGTCCGTTTGCAAGCGTTGTCATAAAAATCGGATAGGGAGTGGTGGAAATGGTTGGAAGCGAATTGCAATGGCGCGAGGCCGCACCCGGAGTATGGTCCGTTCGGATCGGAAATCCGTCGCAGCTGTCGGCCATGTCCGTGATGGGAAAGCAGCCCGAAATCGAGGCTATGGAGTCGTTAGAGCAAGCCGAATTTCCGTTCGCTCCGGCAGCAATCCGGATTGCGACCGCGGCACGGCGAACGGTCATTACGCTTCCTTTGCGGCGGGAGGAAGCCGTTTATGGCATGGGGCTGCAGCTGATGAAGCTGAATCAGCGGGGACGCACCCGCTATTTGCGCGTAAACAGCGATCCGAAGCAGGACACCGGGGAAACGCATGCTCCCGTCCCGTTTTATGTATCCAGCCTCGGCTATGGCGTTATGGTGGACACCTCGCGGATCGTTACAGCTTATTGCGGCTCCGCTGTGCGGATGGACAGCGGATTGGAGGGCGACGCCAAGGACCGCAATGCGGATGCCGGCTGGAAGGCGACGCCGGTTGCGGATACGGTAGAATTGGTCGTGCCGGAGGGGGGAGCCGACCTGTACGTCTTCGGCGGTCCGACTCCGCTCGATGCGGTTCGCCGCTATAATTTGTTTCATGGCGGCGGGACGCTGCCGCCGAGATGGGGGCTTGGCTTCTGGCACCGCGTGCCGAAGTCGTACAGCGCCGATCAGGTGGTGGAGGAAGCGCTGGCATTTCGTGAGCGGCGGTTTCCGTGCGATGTGATCGGCCTGGAGCCGGGCTGGCACAGCAAAAGCTATCCGGTTACCTACGAATGGAACCGGGAGCTGTTTCCCGAGCCGGAAGCCTTCCTCCGGCGGATGGAGGAGGAAGGCTTCAAGGTCAACCTATGGGAACATCCGTACGCATCTCCGGATGCGCCGATCTACGAGCCGCTGAAGCCGTTATCCGGCTCGCATACGGTGTGGCACGGCCTGGTGCCGGACTATACGCTGCCGCAGGCGCGCGACATATACATCAAGCAGCATGCCGACGAGCACGTCGATATCGGCGTATCGGGCTACAAGCTGGATGAATGCGACGGCAGCGAGCTGACGCGAAACTCATGGATATTTCCGGCCCATGCCGAATTTCCGTCCGGAGCGGACGGGGAGCAGATGCGGCAGCTGTACGGCCTGCTGCTGCAAAAAATGACCGACGACCTGTACCGCAGCCGCAATCGCCGTACTTACGGCCTGGTGCGCGCTTCCTCGGCAGGAGCGTCGACGCTGCCCTACGTTTTGTATTCGGATCTGTACGATCACCGGCAGTTTGTACGAGCCATGTGCAGCGCCAGCTTCAGCGGCCTCCTTTGGACGCCCGAGGTACGGAAGGCCGCGAGCGCGGAGGATTGGGTGCGGCGGATGCAGGTCGTATGCTTCTCGCCGCTTGCCATGGTTAATGCATGGGCCGACGGCACGAAGCCATGGTCGTTTCCCGAGGTGGAGACGATCGTGAAGAAATACATCACGCTGCGGATGCGGTTATTGCCCTACCTGTATTCGGCATTTGCCAAATACCGTTTGGAGGGCATACCGCCCATCCGCGCCATGCAGCTGGAATCGGGTGCGGCAGCATCGAATAGCGCTGGCCGCGAGCACGAGCTGGACTCCGCGGAATTTGCATACGGCGGGGTGAGCGACGCTGAAATGGACGACCAGTTCATGTTCGGCGATGCGCTGCTGGTTGCGCCTTTATTTGCAGGCGAAACGCAGCGGAACGTATATTTGCCGCCGGGGATCTGGTATGAATTTGAAACCGGCGAACGCCGGACAGGCGGACAAACGATTCAGGTCCGTCCCGGCCTGGAGCGTATTCCGGTATTTGTAAAGGACGGAGCGATCGTTCCGATGATGCCGGAGCTGGATCATGCGCCGAAAGCAGGGGAATCGGTTGAACTGGAGCTGCATCATTATGGAACGGCGCCCGGTCGATTTGAATTGTTCGACGATGACGGAGAGAGCTTCGCCTATGAACAAGGCGAGTATCGTTGGCGCAAGCTGGAGGTTCAGCCTGCAGCTGACGGCAAACTAACAGGTACGGTATCGTCAGCGGATGCGGGCTGGCAATCGGCGTACAGCGGATTCGTTTGGAAAATTCATCATGGAGCAGGCGATTGATCAGGTCAGGCAAGCCGGGTTCGCCCGATCGGGACTCGTCTTTTAAAGCTCGTATTGATTTCGTTCTATTAAGAACAATCGGGAGGAATGAAGATGACAGCATGGATTCAGCAGGGCGACGTTGTCCTGTTTCAAGGCGATAGCATAACCGATGCGGGACGTATCCGCGACAAGGCGGACGATCTGGGCAAAGGGTACGCTCTCATGGCTGCCGCGCAATTTTCGGCGCTGTATCCCGAAAAGCAGGTACGGTTTCTGAACCGCGGGATCAGCGGCAACCGGGTCAAAGATTTGGAACGGCGCTGGACGGAGGATTGCCTCGATTTGAAGCCGAACGTCGTATCGATTTATATCGGTATTAACGATACGTGGCGCCGGTATGACCGCAACGACCCTACGTCAACCGGACAGTTCGAAGCAGGCTACCGCAATCTGTTGACGCAGACGGTGCAAAGGACGGAAGCCCGGCTGGTGCTGATCGAGCCGTTCGTGCTTCCTGTGCCTGAGGACCGCAAACAGTGGAGGGAAGACCTGGACCCGAAAATCGCCGTTGTCCGCCAGCTGGCAGTGGAATTCGGCGCACGCCTCGTCTGCCTTGACGGGCTGTTCGCCCAGGCGTCTGCGCGCGTGCAGGCCGCTTTCTGGGCTCCGGACGGCGTTCACCCGTCGCCGGGCGGCCATGCGCTGATCGCCAACGCATGGCTGCAAACAGTCGGTGCCGCGCTATAAACCGCCGCGGCGGTGCGCAGTCGGAAAAATCGACCTTATCCCAAGCTCGGGATAAGGTCGATTTTCATGTTTCGACGGCCTGGAACGACGGCAGTCGCTTATTTTATTGCTGGAAATTATGCGCAGCATACTTCTGCGGATCATCGGGGACTCCCCCATTTTGGGGGACTTTGTTAACGATGTGGGATGTATAAGTTTTCAGCGGAGCTGAACCATTCTGATATTGCAAGAAAACCTACATTTAAACCGCGGTCGCTCATCTTTGAATAGCTTCGATAGAGGTTTTCTTATTGCAAGCCCGCAGCCGTATACACCTTGCGGAACGCCTCGCGCGAGCGTTGAAGCAGCTGCTCGCTCGATTGCTCCAGCGGCTTCGGCGTCAAAATTTCCTGGGCTACGACGCCGCTGTAGCCGATCTGCTTCAGGCCGCGCAAGAACCCGGCCAGATCGATCACGCCTTCGCCCGGGAACAGGCGGTCGTTATCAAGCACTTCCGCGATCGGCAGGTCCGGCGCGTCGTTAATATGGGCCAGCACGATTTGGCTGGCGTCGAGGCGGACAATATCTTCCACCCCAAGCTCATTGGTGTACCAATGATAGCTGTCGAACAACAGTCCGACATTTCGTTCGCCGATCGCATCGATCCAATCCACCGTTTCCTGCAAGCCCCAAATAAACGGATGCTTCCAACGGGTCCGCAAATGATGCGGACCTACGAATTCAATGGCAAGACGAATGCCGTACGGCGCCAGCAATTGAGCGCAGGTGCGAAGCCGGCGTGTCGCCTGCACGGTGAAAGTTGCGGCATCGTGGTCCGTCGAGGGCAGCACGTAGGTGCTGCAGACGGTGCAGCCTGCGGCTGCGGCCGCTTCGGCATCCTGGATGAGCCGGCCAAGTCCGCTCACAAATTCCTCCTCCGTTGTCCGCCATTGCGCGGAAAGACCGATCGTCGCGATCTGCACGCCATGCTCCTGCAGGAAGGCGCGAACCGCCGATGCGCCTTGCGACGCTATCCACTCCTCCAGCTCCTGGCCGCCGGCCGAGACCGCCCCGAACCCGTGCGCGGCCGCAGCTTTAACGAACGCCTCAATGCTGCCGACATTGCCGATGCCGGCTCTTGTAAGACCTTTTATCAAGGGAAACCCTCCTTTTGGTATCGGAACCGGATTTTGCTAACGTCAAATGCTCCAGTCCAAAATAACTTCATGGCCTGTACGTGATGATTCATAAATCGCATCGAGAATCAAATTGTTCGTAAATCCGGCCATCGCGGATGTTGTCGGCTGCTTGCCTTCACGAATGCATTCGATGAAATGACGGCTCACCCGAATGCGTCCGCCCTCGTCGTTAGCCGGAGGTGTCAGCGTGACTTCCGTCGCGCGGTCGAACGATTCGGTAAGCAGCTTGCCCTGATTGCCACGGATTGAAGCCCCGCCGTCGGAGCCCATTAAATGAATGAAATGCTGGCTGTCGGTATCCATATGGACCGCCCAGCTCACTTCCAGCGAAAGCGTGCTGCCGTCGTCCATTTTGATCAATGCGGTCGCCAAGTCTTCCACATCGAAATGGCCGTCCCAATTAGGCGTACCCCATGTGCCGATGCCGCGTTTTTTCGGTCCGAATTCGGCATAAGTCGAGCCGTACACGGAGACAGGCTTGCGGTCGCCCATGAAGAAGAAGCCGAGATCGAGCATATGTACCCCGATATCGATCAGCGGACCGCCGCCGGATTCCTCGCGCTTCGTAAACCAGGTGCCCCAGCCCGGAATGCCTTTGCGGCGGAACCAGCCGACCTTGGCATTGTAAATATGGCCGAGCGCTCCTTTGTCGACCTGTTCTTTCACCTGCAGCGGCAGCCATTCCCAGCGCATTTGATGCGGAATCATCAGCACTTTGCCGCTTTCCCGCTGGGCTCGGACGATTTCCCGCGCGGAAGCGACGTCGATCGCCATCGGCTTTTCCAGCAGCACATGCTTGCCGGCCTGCAGCGCTTTGACGGCAATCGGCGCATGCCATTGGTTCGGTACGCCGATCACGACCGCATCGATATCCGGATCGGCGATCAATTCGTCGGCTGTTTTGCAAACCTTCGGAATGCCGTGCTCTGCGGCGCGTTTCTCCGCCAACGGCAAATACATGTCGGTCGTTGCCGTGATGATAACATCGTCGGGCAACTGCTTGAAAATCGTCATGTGAACATTGCCGATATTGCCGGCGCCGATGACGCCGAGTCTGATTTTATTCATAGTGCTCATGAGTAGGATAGCCTCCTGAAATAAGATATTAAGGATGTTGCAGCAATTGATTTTATAGTAAAATGTAAGGGTGTAAAATACATGCCATTTTTTACGGTGGTCATCCCATTTTTTCAGCTTGGTTGAATGGAAAGTATAAGTTTTATACTTTGCTGCGCACAACCTTGGCAAACGCGCACGCCCCCTATGGACGGCGACCGTTTATCCCGGGTATCAAGTGCAGCGTAACGTTAATGGATGACTGCAGTCTGGCAAGGGGAGTACATGATCCAATGAGCGTCGTTCCCAAATATTTGACCCATTATCCGAACATGGATTCCGAGCTGCCGTTTCATTTGAAGGTGAACCGGCTGCTGCACGGCTTTGAATCGCACAGGCACGATTATTTGGAGTTTTCGTATGTCATCGCCGGGCACGGGTACGAAACGATAAACGGTGTCCGGCATATCATGCAGCCCGGAACGTTCACTTTGGTTATGCCTTATCAATTCCACGAGATTCAATCGGAGCCGGGGACCCCGCTGACGCTGTACAATTGCAATTTCGGCATTCATCTGTACAGTCCCTCCGAGCCGCTTCCCGGTATCGACTGGCTATCGGCCGAAGCGCAGCTTCCACCGTTCATGCAGGTGGACGATCCGGATGAACAGCACCGGTTTCAAACTGTATTGGAGGAGCTGTATGAGGAATATACAGGGACGGCACCTTGGCGGCATTCGTTGATCAAGGCAAAGCTGACGGAGGTGCTCGTCCGGTTCGACAGACTTCGCCGAAGCCTGCAGCAGCCTGACATCACTGCGCCGTCGGCTATCCAGGACCGCAGGAAACCGCGCGACAGCGTATGGAAGGTGATCCAATTTATTCATACGAACTACCGGGAGGACTTGACATTAAGTGGACTGGCGGAAAGATTCGGGTTCAGCGTTCCGTATTTAAGCGAATTGTTTAAAAAGGCCGTCGGCCAAAATTTCGTCACCTTCGTCCATGACGTGCGGATCCGCCAAGCGTGCGGGCTGCTGATTTCCACCGAAATGAGCGTATTGGATATCGCATTGGAAAGCGGTTACGGCTCGTACAATACATTCGCACGCATATTCAGGGAAAGCAAAGGCATGACCCCGGCGGCCTACCGGAAAAGCCATTGGCCGCAGCCGTCGGGGGCCGAGTAAAGCATGCAAAAAGCCCCGAAGGACGGAAGCCGATCCGATTCGGATACCGCCGTTCAGGGCTGTTTTTTGTCTTTAACCGCGATCTGAAACGTTGGTGATTGGGCAATCGTTTGCTGCTTTTCATCGATGACGCGCACCTGCACGTCCAGCGTTCCCGGCTTGCTTAACAATTCCTTGGGAACGGTGGCGGTCAGTCTGTCCTCGGACTGCCAGGTCGTTTGCAGCTGCGTGCCGTTGACGAATACGAAGCTGCCCAGCCCATAACGGCCGCCTGTGACGGTTAGGGTCGTTTTCATGAAGTCGGGTACGACCCCGCCCTGCAGCGGGAGAGACTCCGGAAAGACGGATCGGATCGCCGGTTCTCCGTAGCCCAGTGTGAATGAAGGCGCCAATGGGGTACTGTCCGCAGCGCCGTAAGGCGAATCGCCGGTTGCCGTACCGGCCAAAATACGCTGCTGCCACCCTTCATACTCGGCCAGATCGGCCTCGTTGATGCGCATCGCTTCATAATACGATTTGGGCGGAATGACCGGTATTTGCTTCGACAAGGCAGATAAATAGTCCGTGTAGGCACTGCCTTTCAGCTTTGCCAAATTCAAAATATAAGGGCTTAAGAAAGAAGGGCTCATATATAAGCTTTCTTTGCCCTCCGGCAAGTAATTGTTCCAGATGAGCAGCGGGACATTATGCATTTTTTGCAAAAAATCCGGATCGTCCTCGCCGTGAATATATTGGGTCTCCCGGTAAACGTAGTAGTCTTTTTCCAAATGCGGCAAATGATCGCCAAAGAAAACGAGAATCGTCGGCTCCTTGACCCGGCTGAAGTGCTCGACTAGTTCCTTCAGCATGTTGTCGGCGCCGCTTGCGCCCTGCGCATAAGTTTCAAGAATGGACAGCGCTTCGTCCGATGCCTTTCCTTTGATATCAATCGTATTGCGTTTGAATTTATTCGACCAATAATGATAGTGATTTTCCATTGTATTGGCAAAAATAAAATCGGGCCCGGCGCTTCGCGCGCTTTCTTCAATAATTCGCTTGGCTACGGCATGATCGCCGATGTAAGGGCCTACATATTCGTTCGGGTTGAAAAATTCAAGACTGATATAATTGGAAAAGCCGAACCGCCGGTACACATTGGAGCTGTCAAAATACCAATGATGAAACGGGGTAATTGCCGTAGCGGTATAACCTTGCCGTGACAATATGCTGGCAAGCGAATCGACATCCTGCTTGACAACGGTTTCATAAGCAATGGAATCATCCGGGAGGAAACGCATCGAATTGCCGGTCAGCACCTCGAACTCGACGTTGGCAGTTCCGCCTCCGAACTGGGGCGAAAGCATGTGGCCGCTTGTGTACTTCTCAGCAAGCGCGTGATAGGTCGGGATCGGGTCGCGGCTGAAAGTCAGCCCTTCGATTTGCGTAGGGTCCCAGAAAGCTTCGCTTAGTATGACAATGACATTGGGGTCGCGGTTCAACTCCTCATGCGTCCAATTCACCTCAGGCGGTTGAAAAGGGACGGGAGGCCGCGGATCGTTTCCCGGCCCGGAGGCCCGGATCAGCATCAGCACGACAGCGGCCGCTAATAGCGCAGCCGAACGGATAGGGTAGCGGTTGTTGATCCACATTCGATAGGCACGGCTCCTGTTCCGAGGCAATTGTTCTCATTATAGCACGGAGCCGTCCGCCGCTTAAATCTTTTTTGACAACACATCTATTGGAAGTGCTTCAAATAATCGTCGAGGTCAAAAGGCTTATCGAACGCGACGCTGGCTCCGCACGAGATGGCCATTTCGACATCTACGGCATGAATACCGGAAGAATATGCGATAATCCGCGTGTTGGGGCTTGTACTCTTTATATGCTTCATGAGCTCGAATCCATCCATGGACGGCAGCCGCAGATCGAGCGAAACGATATCCGGGAGCGTGGAATGAAAGGTGGATAGCACATCGGGTCCGTTGTTAACTTCGACGACGACTTCGTGACCGACAGAGGTCAGTACGGTTCTTAATAAATAGCGGATTGAATCGTATTGCTCGGCAACCATTACTTTTGCCATTTCAACTTCAGTATCTCCTTCCGGGAGAAGGCGCATGCCGGTCAACCGACAGGCATTTCCATATTTAGTGCATGAGCACCTTTATCAGTGTAAATCAAAACTCCTAATATTTCATTAAAAGTTTTGGAAATTAACATAAAATAGGTCTAAATACTTAAATTATAACAAAGAAAAATCGGGTTTTTACGGCTGGTCCATGTCGATTTCAGGCGAAGTCGCGCATGGGCTGCAGTTCCGGTTCCGAACGGTTCGACCCGTTCAAAATCCCATTGACTCCGTTTGCCCCATACTCTAAAGTTACAAACATACGCTTATAAAATGCCGTTTGCCGGCGGCGAATTTCAACAGGAGCGAGAGAGGAGCGATCAGGTGAGACGCAAAATACCGCTCAACGATTATACGCGGCTGCTGTCCGCTTATTTAAAGCCGCAGCGCAAAAGCATTATCGGGCTGTCTATTTTACTGCTGGCAGGGATCGGGATGCAGCTCGTTAACCCGCAAATTATCCGCTATTTTATTGATACGGCCAATATCCAGAGCAGCATGGAGCCGCTTTGGTATGCGGCCGGCTTGTTCATCGCCGTTTCGCTCGCGCATCAGGGGATCACCGTGGCGGCAACCTACATAGGAGAAAATGTGGGCTGGATCGCGACCAACAAGCTGCGCGGCGACGTGGCTGCCCATTGCATGAAGCTCGATATGTCCTTTCACAAATCGCATACGTCCGGGGCCATTATCGAACGGGTGGACGGCGATATTAACAATCTGGCCAACTTTTTTTCCAATTTTGTCGTATCCCTGCTCAGCAATTTGCTCTTAGTGGCCGGAATGCTCGTTCTGCTGTTTCGGGAAGGCTGGCTGGTCGGCGTCAGCATGACCTTGTTCGTATTGTTTGCGATCTATGCGATCCAGTATATCCGGCAGTTCGCCGTGCCTCACTGGAGCAACATGCGGGCGATGAGCTCGCGGTTTTACGGTTTTCTCGGCGAGCATCTGGAGGGGACCGAAGATACCCGCGCCAATGGCGCTACCGGATATGTAATGTACCGTTTCCATATGCTGATCCGCGAATGGCTGCCTCTGCGTATCAAAGCGTTCTTCGGCTGGGCATCAATGTGGATTACGACGCTGCTCGTGTTTACGATCGGCAGCGCGATCGCTTTCGCGATAACTGCGCTGCTGTGGAGGCAGGGGGCCATGACGATCGGTACCGTGTACATGATTTTTTATTATACCGAATTGATGGCCAAACCGATTGAGAAAATACGGACTGAAATGGAAGATTTGCAAAAGGCGGACGCCAGCATTGTGCGAATCCGCGAGCTGCTGCAGACGGAATCGGCGATCCGCGACGGCGTTGGGGTGCCGCTCCCGTCCGGCCCGCTGACCGTCGGCTTCAACAGTGTGGAGTTCGGCTACGAGGATGAGCTGACCACACTGCAGGGAATCGATTTTCGCCTGGAAAAGGGCAAGGTGCTCGGCGTGCTGGGCAGAACCGGCAGCGGGAAGACGACGCTGGCCCGGCTGCTGCTGCGGTTTTACGACCCGCGTATGGGGGCGATTTGCCTGGACGATATCGATATCCGCGATACGACGCTGCACGACTTGAGGGGCCGCGTAGGGCTGGTGACGCAACACATTGAAATCTTTCAAGGCACGGTCCGTGACAATCTGACTTTATTTCAAGACGGTATCCCGGACCGGAACATTATCGAAGTGCTGGAGGAGCTTGGTCTCGGCGATTGGTATCACGCTCTGCCTTCAGGGCTGGACAGCCGGCTGGAGTCCGGCGGCGGCGGATTGTCGGCCGGTGAGGCGCAGCTTATCTCGTTCGCGCGCGTGTTTTTATCGGATCCCGGGCTTATTATTTTGGATGAAGCGTCCTCGCGGCTCGATCCGGCGACCGAGCAAAAGATGGAGAAGGCGATTAACCGGCTGCTCGTTAACCGCACCTGTATTATTATCGCTCACAGGCTCGCGACGATTCAGCGGGCGGACAGCATCCTGATTCTGGAGGAAGGGCGGATGATAGAATACGGAGATCGGACGCGGCTGGCCGCCGATACGCGCTCCCGCTACAATTATATGCTGCAGGTGGGAATGGAGGAGATGCTGGCGTGAGTACGTTCGCTTTTTTATTCAAACTGACCCGCTACCGAATAGGCTTATATTTGCTTAACGCCATCGCCTGGTCGCTCATTTATTTGGCGCCGATCGCTCCTGGCTGGATTACGAAACAGTTTTTCGACACGCTGTCCGGCAACGCCGTCTACGGGTTCAGCGTCGGAGCGTTAATCGCGCTGCTGATCGCTTCGGCACTCGCTCGGGTTACGATGATTTTATTCGGTTTTGTAACAGACGTAAACTTCCGGTTTCGCGTCGGCTCGCTGCTGCGCCGCAATATGCTCAGCCGTATATTGAAGGAGCCGGGCGCGAAGGCGATTCCATGCTCGCCCGGGGAGGCGATCAGCAATTTCCGTGACGATGTGGATCAGGTGGAGGAGACGGTCAGCTGGTCCGTCGATTCGTTCGGCATGACGATATTCGCGGCGGTTTCTTTCTATATCCTGTACGGCATCAGTGCGACCATGACGCTGTGGGTGTTTTTGCCGCTTGTGCTCGTCGTGACGATCGCGCAAGCCTCGACGACGCTGCTGCAAAAATTCCGCGCGGCCAGCCGGGAGGCGACAAGTCAGGTGACCGGGGCGATCAGCGAAATGTTCAGCAGCGTGCAATCGATTCAGATCGCCAGCGCGGAGGAACGGGTCATTGCGCGTTTCCGGCAGCTGAACGATAACCGGCGCCAGGCGATGCTGAAGGATAAGCTGCTGACGCAGACGCTCGATTCGGTGTTTTCGAATGCGGTCAATATCGGTACGGGCTTTATTTTGCTGCTGGCCGCGCAGTCGATGCGCGACGGCAGCTTTACGGTCGGCGACTTCGCGCTGTTCGTCTATTACTTGACGTTCGTGACGCAGTTCATTCAAAACTTCGGCAAGTTTTTGACATATTTCAAGCAGAGCACGGTTGCCAAGGAAAGGCTCGCTTCGTTGGTTCAGGGAGCGGAGGAAACGATATTGACCGAGTCGCATCCGCTTTATTTGCGGGGCGAGCTGCCGGCGCCAGGGATGGAAACGGATGGTGCACAAGGCGATTCGCGGGGCGGAACGGCTGCCCGGCAAGCGGAGCGCAATGGAGCGCCGTCAACTGCGAAAGAAGGGCCACAAGCGAAGGGGACGGCGGGGGCGAACGCCGTGTCGGGCGGTCCGGCGGCAGAGAGGGCGGCAGGCGGACCGGCTGTTCGCCCGGTCGGACGGCATTCATCCACGTCCGGTAAGCAGGGGGGCATCCCTCTGCTGGAGGTGGACGGATTGACGTACCGGTATCCGGAAACCGGCCGCGGTATCGAACGGATCAGCCTGCGCGTACCGGCCGGCTCCTTTACGGTCATAACCGGCCGTATCGGCTCCGGTAAAACGACGCTCGTCCGCACGCTGCTGGGACTGCTCCCGAAGGATGAGGGGGATATTCGCTGGAACGGCGAAACGATCGCAAAACCCGGCGACTTCTTCGTCCCGCCGCACAGCGCATACACCCCGCAGGTGCCGCGCCTGTACAGCGACACGCTGAAAAACAACATCCTCCTCGGACTGGAGGAGGATGAAGCGCGGCTTGAGGCGGCCGTATACGCCGCCGTACTGGAGCCGGACATTGCCGCGTTGCAGCACGGCATGGATACCGTCATCGGACCGCGCGGCGTGAAGCTGTCCGGCGGTCAGGCGCAGCGGACGGCAGCTGCGCGCATGTTCGTCCGCGAGGCGGAGCTGCTCGTGTTCGACGATTTGTCCAGCGCGCTGGACGTCGACACCGAGCGCAAGCTGTGGGAGCGGCTGTACGAGCACAGGCCGGCAACATGTCTCGTTATTTCACATCGCAAGACGGCCCTCGCGCATGCCGACACGATCATCGTGCTGAAGGATGGCCGCGTAGAGGCCGAAGGAACGCTTGAGCAGCTGCTTGAATCGAGCGAAGAGCTGCGGCATTTGTGGAATCGCGAGGATGAAGGCTGAAGCATCGGAAGCGTTAGCCGTCTGAAGAAAGTAAGGCAGCGCGAGCCGTTTGCCGCAAGTTTGGCAGCGGCCTTTGCGGACACGGTATGGCTGAACGGCATCGGGTCAGAAACTGTAAGGAGCCGGATGAAATCAAGACTCCGTGAAAGGCTATTTGGAACTCACAAAAGAAAAGGGCAGGGCCGACACGGCCTTGTCCTTTTCTTTGCAGTTCATGATAGAAACGTATCTTGATCGTGGATATAACCATTGTCGCTCGATCCGGAACGGTTCGTATTTCCCGGGGAAGCGCAGCAGACGACACAATATTCGTCTTTCCGCGCCGCGTTGACGCCATATCCATTCACGTATCGACATTTGGGATCTGTAACGCGACGTGGGTCAGCAAAGCCCGGCTCCTCCATGAAGGAACGGTGAAAGAACGAGATGAGACTAACCGCTAATAACCGGCAAGCAGCCGTTCCATCCTCGCTTCCGTAGGTGTGCCGGGCATCGGCGTATACACGCAGCAGCGTAGATCGGCTCGGGCGTATACCTGAAAGGAGGTCAGTTCAAATTTCATATTCCCGGCGCGCGGATGGTTCAATTCGCGCTGCGTTCTCGGCTCGGCAGGCAGCTCGCTGTTGTGCCACAGCCGTCGGAAGAGCGGATTCATCTGGCCGCAATGCTCGATAAATTCGCCATACCACGGATCGCCGCGGTACTGGGTCTCATAATTTCTTAGAATCGTTAAGAAATCGTTTGCGAAATCTTCCCAATTGACCACCATATCGCGAATTTCCTTTTTCATAAAGGCAAGCCACACCATGTTCCGCTCCTCCCGGCTGAATGTGCCGATCGTGCCGAACATCGTGCCGGCCGCCTTGTTCCATCCGATAATGTCGCACCGCCGGTCGGCTATGAACGCCGGACACGGGTTCAAATAGTCGAGTATCCGCTGCAGGGTCGGGTCGATGACCGCAGGCGTTTCGCTGAACAGCGATGAGGTTTGCCGGGAAGCCAGCGTAAATAAATAGCTGCGGCCTTCGGTATTTAACTGCAGCGCAGCGGCGATCCGGTTCAGCGCCTGGGGCGGGACATGTATTTCCTTGCCCTCTTCCAGCCACGTGTACCAGATTGTGCTCACGCCCGCCAGCTGTGCGACTTCCTCGCGGCGCAGTCCCGGCGTTCGTCTGCCGCCCGGCAAGCCTGCTGCGTCAGGCGGCAGACTGGTGCGCGAAGCTTTTAAAAAATCGGCAAGCGTATGTAGTCGTTCAACGTCGATTAAGGTCAAATGATGTCACTCCATTTTTAGTCGTAAAAATGATTATAAAAGATGCGAAGGCAAAACACAATCTATATTCAACAGAAGGCTATATAACAATTTTAATAATCGGATAAATAGGGCTGTATCGTATGTTTTTCGGACCATTCAGACGTTTCAGCGCCCGTGACGCGACACCCGCCGCATTCAGTCCCGAATTCGGTTGTTTATTTTGGCCGGCTTCTGGTTTACAATGACGATGAAAACCCGAGAGGGATTGGAGGCTGTCATGTATGGATTACAGAGGGTTGCAGGAAGCATTGGAATACGGTACTCGAGCTGCGTCCGGCAAGCAGGCGCTGTTCGGGGAGGGGCATGCTGCCCATAAATGGCAGGAGATCAAGCAATCGGCCTATTACCGGGAGCTGCTGCAGGAAGTCGTAGCAACCGGCGAGCTGCTGCTTAACGAACCGATCATCGCTTTGCCGTATTCGCAGTATAAAATATTCGACGAAACCGGTTCCAGAATCGAATACGAGCGCGCCTATTTTGCCCGCAGACAAAGGCTGAACACGTTTGCCATCCTTTCGATGACGTACGGAGAGCCCCGCTACATAGAAGCATTGGAAAATAGTATATGGGCGATTTGCGACGAATACACGTGGTGCTTGCCGGCCCATCTGAACGGAACGTCGATCTCCGTCGTCGAAAATATAAACGGGCATACGCAAGGCATGGGCGAATTGAGAGCCAAAGTGAGGGAGCACCGCCGGGTAGTCGATTTATTTGCGTCCGAGACGGGGTTTGCCTTAACGGAGATCGTCAGCATGCTGGAGGACAAGCTGGCGCCTCTCATCGTTTACCGGGCGAGAAAAGAGGTCAAGGAACGCATACTGGACCCGTTCTGCGAATTGAATGCGTCGTTCCACTGGGAGCGGTTGACGATGAACTGGGCGGCCGTTTGCGGGGCGGGCGTCGGGGCGGCGGCGATGTATTTAATCGAGGACGACGCGATGCTCGCACCTATTGTTCAGCGCTTGATTGCCACGATGGACTGCTTTCTGAGCGGCTTTCAGGAGGATGGGGCGTGTACAGAAGGGATTGCTTATTGGAATTACGGGTTCGGTTTTTTTGTTTATTTTGCCGAGCTGCTGAAGCAGCGCACGGGTGGAAAGGTCGATTTGATGCAGGGGGAGAAAATAAAGCAAATCGCGCTTTTTCAGCAAAAAAGCTATTTGACCGGTGATTATACCGTCAGCTTTTCGGATGCTTCATTGCGATCTGCCTACCAATTGGGGCTGACGCATCATTTGAAAAAACGGTATCCGGAGCTGGAAGTGCCGCATGTGAAATACCGCGCCGGCTTCAACGACGACCACTGCTACAGATGGGCGCATGCGATCCGGAATTTGGTGTGGAGCGACAGCGGGCAGGAGAGCGCCGATTGGGGGGAAGCATTTTATTACCTGCAAGATTCGCAGATGCTGGTCAGCCGGAAAGGTGACGCGGAGCGCATGGTATGTTTTGCCGCCAAAGGAGGGCATAACGATGAGCCGCACAACCAGAACGATATCGGGAGCTTTATTTTGCATGTGAACGGCGAGACGCTGCTAACTGATCCGGGTGCCGGACAATATACGAAGCAGTATTTCGGCAAGGAGAGGTACACGTTTATTTGCAATGGGTCTCATGGACATTCCGTGCCGGTTATCGCAGGGGGCTATCAGCTTCAGGGTGAGGAGCATCGGGCGCAAATTATGGAGGCGGATTCTTCTGAAGGGAAGGACAGCTTTGTACTGGATATTGCGAAAGCCTATGGCAATGACAGTTTGCAGTCGCTCATCCGCAGCTTCACGTTTGACAAAAACGGACGGTTAACCGTCCAGGACCGTTTTAAATTTGCTCAACCGACGGCGGTAACGGAAAGGTTCGTTTCCTATATAGAGCCGGTAGTGCTTCCGGACGGGCGAATTCGTATACAAGGAAAGAACGGCATCGAGCTCCTGTATGACGCGAACAAGCTGGCCAGCGCAATCCAATGCGTCGATTTCGTTAATCACCAATCGGAAAACGTGCAGCTGTACTTGATCGATCTGACACTCAAATCGCCCGCGGTCGAGGAGCAGTTAACAATCCGCGTCGAGTTGATTTGACGAACGGCGAATTTTCGAAGTTTTCGGGTAAAAACGCCATTTTAGGGTAATGGTAATATAAGGAACGCGGATTGCCGCTTTCCGGCATCTCTAAATTGAAGCAAAGGAGAGATAGGCATGAGCAGAGGCATTCAGTCTTATTTCCATACCGAAAATGAAGCGGAAGATGTTAGAGTACTGCTGGCAAAATATGATACAGACATGCTTGAGGTCGGGATCAGGGACGATGGCACAAGAAGGAACGGCCGGACGCTGATCTTTCCGTTAGCGGCGGACATTACCCCGAATGGTACCGGAGCCACCATGGCCGGTGCGACGGCCGCCGTCACGGACAATGGCGCAGGCTTGGCGCCGCTCCTTGGGGCTGATGATTTGGACGGAGGAAGCGACGAATGGGATCGGCTGCATTATGTGTTGTCGGTGCGGGTGAACGATTCGGACTACGAAGAGGTCGTTCATTTGATCCGGCGCAACGGGGGCTATGTGGCAAGACCGGATTGAAAAGCAAAAACAGGCTGACGATCACTGCTTAAAAGAAAACAAAGTAACCTGCAGCATTCCACACGAGGCGTGCCGCAGGTTCTTTGTTTTGTTCACTCCATATATTCCAACATAAAAAAACATATACAAAAATAAACAAACATATGTTAATATAAAAATATCATAAAACAACATTTTCAAAAATCATTCGGGAGGAAATCAACAATGCCATCCAATTTATGGGACAACAAACAAGCTTCACAACTTGCCGAAGGGCTGGACGAGCTCGTTTACCGTTCCAATCTGCTCGGAACGGACCGTTCGGTTGCGAACTGGGGCGGCGGCAACACTTCGATGAAAACGACGATTACCGACTTCCGCGGCAAACCTGTCGAGGTTATGTGGGTGAAGGGCAGCGGCTCAGATTTGGCGACGATGAAAGCGGGCAATTTTACCGGCTTGCGGATGGACGATATTCGTCCTTTATTCGAAAGGGAAGCGATGAGCGACGAGGAAATGGTCGCTTACCTGGGACACTGCATGGTTGACAGCAAGCATCCGCGCGCTTCAATCGAGACGCTGCTGCATGCGTTTCTGCCGTTCAAGCATGTCGACCATACGCATCCGGATGCGATTATCAGCTTATGCTGCGCGGATAACGGAAAGGAACTGGCCAAGGAGATTTACGGCGACCGTTTTGTATGGGTGCCCTATATTCGTCCCGGCTTCAGCCTGTCGCGGATGATTGCCCAGGGCGTGCTTGCGAATCCGAAGGCGGAGCTGGTGCTGATGGAGAAGCACGGGCTCGTCACATGGGGAGATACGTCGGAGGCAAGCTATTTAAAAACGATTGCGATTATTCAAGAAGCGGAGAACTTCATCGAAGCCCGGGTAAATATGGATTCGCTGTACGGCGGTGCGAAGCATCGGGCGCTGTCGGCTGAAGCGAGAAGAGATATCGCAGTTCAGGTGATGCCGGTCATACGCGGTGCGGTCAGCGAAGAGAAGAAGATGATCTTGACCTACGACGACTCCGACGACGTACTGCAATTTGTCAACAGCCGCGATGCGGCAAGCTTGTCCCAGGTCGGCGCGGCTTGTCCCGATCATCTGGTACATACGAAGATGAAGCCGCTGTTCGTGGAATGGGACCCGGCAGCGGGCGATGCGGCATCTTTGGCCGAAGCGGTAAAAAGCGGCGTCGCGGCGTATAAAGCCGAATATGAAGCTTATTTCGAACGCAACCGCAGCGACGGCGATCAAATGTTCGAAGCGGCGCCGCGCGTCATTCTAATTCCGGGTATCGGCATGATCAATACGGGCAAAAGCTGGGCCATGTCCAAAGTAAGCGGCGCTTTGTACCACCGTGCTATCGCCGTCATGCGCGGCTCGACGGCGCTGGGCCGGTTCGTATCGCTCAGCGAAAACGAATCGTACAACGTGGAATATTGGCCGCTGGAGCTGTATAAGCTGACCTTGGCGCCGGCGGAAGCGGAGTTTTCCCGCAAGGTCGCCTTCATTACGGGCGGCGCCGGCGGAATCGGCAGCGCGTCTTGCCGCCGCCTGCTGCAGGAGGGCGCGCATGTCGTTATTGCCGACCTGAACATCGAAGGCGCGCAAAAGCTGGCGCAGGAGCTGAACGAACGGTACGGCGAAGCGAGAGTTGCAGCGGTGAAGATCGATGTGACCGACGAGGAGCAGGTCGCCGAAGCGTTCCGGCAAACGGTGCTGACATACGGCGGCGTCGATATCGTTGTAAACAATGCGGGGCTGGCCACTTCAAGTCCGTTTGACCAGACGTCGCTCAAGGAATGGAACCTGAACATGAACGTGTTGGCTACCGGCTATTTCCTGATCGCCAGAGAAGCGTTCCGTCTGATGAAGCAGCAATCGATTGGCGGCAGCATGGTGTTTGTCGGCTCGAAAAATTCGATTTATGCGGGTAAAAACGCTTCCGCTTACAGCACGGCCAAGGCGGCGGAGGTGCATCTGGCCCGCTGCATCGCATCGGAAGGCGGGGAGTTCGGCATTCGCGTCAATTCCGTTTTGCCGGATGCAATTCTGCAGGGCTCGGCGATCTGGAACTCCGGCTGGCGTAATGAAAGAGCCGCGGCATACGGCATCGAGCCGGATCAGCTGGAGGAATATTACCGCAAAAGAACGACACTGCTCGTCAACATTTACCCGCAGGATATCGCCGAGGCGATTGCTTTCTTCGCTTCCTCCAAGGCGGATAAAACGACCGGCTGCATGATGACGGTCGACGGCGGCGTTCCGGCGGCTTTTACCCGGTAAGGCTTCGGCTTCACCCGCGCGTCCACCCGATGGAAGAGGGAACGGACGCGCGGTTCAATTGATGTGAGACCTTTTATGATGTGAAACCTTTTATCAGGAGGCGAACCAATGACAACCGATCACGCAAAAGGCCGCACGGCCTGGTATGTTCCCGACGCTTATATTCCTCCGCACAGCAGCGGAGAGCTGGAGAGTCACGAATCGATCTGCGTATTGAATTGCATGGAAGAGGATGCAAGCATTGCAATAACCGTATATTTTGAAGACAGGGACCCGATTGAACATATCGAGGTGACGGTTCCCGCCCGCCGTACCCGGCACATCCGTACGAGTTCGCTTGCCAAAGACGGGCAAACGATTCCTGTCGGCGTGCCTTACGCGTTTAGCCTGGAAAGCTCCGTGCCGATTGTTGTGCAGTACAGCCGCCTGGATGCGACCCAGCCGGCCAATGCGCTCATGACGGCAATCGGCTACTTCGGTTAAGGAGACGGGATGACTGCCAGAGCAATGCCAGTCGTACCTGACGGGAAAAAGCATTCATTATTTGGGAGAGGGGTATTGGACAATGACTTTGCAGGACCGCGCTTATGCCGTATTTGAGGAGCAGCAAAAAAATCGGGGCATCGATCTCGAGCATGTAAAAAGCAAGCTGAAATCGATCGAGGTGGAAACGCCTTCATGGGGTTATGGGGATTCCGGAACGCGCTTCAAAGTGTTCAAGCAGGAAGGAGTGCCGCGCGATCCGTTCGAAAAATTCGAGGATGCCGCACAGGTGCATAAGCTGACGGGTATTTGTCCTTCGGTTGCCATCCACATCCCGTGGGATAAAGTGGACGATTACGACAAATTGAAGCGGCATGCCGCATCGCTCGGCGTGCGGATCGGGGCGGTCAATCCGAACCTGTTTCAGGAGGACGATTACATATTCGGCAGCGTGACCAATTCCAACCCGGCCGTTCGCCGCAAAGCGACCGATCATTTGCTGGAATGCGTGCAAATAGCCCGGACGGTCGGCTCGGACGCGCTCAGCCTGTGGTTTGCGGACGGCACGAACTATCCGGGCCAGGCGGATATCCGCAAACGCAAAGCATGGATGCAGGAAGCGCTGACCGAAATGTATCAGGCGATGGATCCGGCCATGCGGATGCTGATCGAATACAAGTTTTTCGAGCCGGCCTTTTACCATACCGATCTGGCCGACTGGGGCATGGCTTTCAACCTGGCGAACAAGCTGGGACCGCAAGCGCAGGTGCTGGTCGATACGGGACATCATCCGCAGGGGACGAATGTCGAACATATCGTCGCTTATTTGCTTGACGAGGAGAAGCTCGGCGGGTTCCATTTCAACAGCCGCAAGTACGCCGATGACGATCTGATCGTCGGTTCCGCCAATCCTTACGAGCTGTTCCTTATTTTTTATCAAATTCTCGAGGCCGCTGCGGATACGAATGCCGGGGTACGCCGCACCGCCGACCATATCGCCTACATGATCGACCAAAGCCATGCGATCGAGCCGAAAATTCCGGCTATGCTGCGTTCCGTCTTGAACGTGCAAACGCAATATGCCAAAGCGCTGCTCGTCAATTTCGACGAGGTACGAGAGGCGCAGGCGCGCCAGGATGTGCTGGGCGCGGAAGACGCCGTCCGTTCGGCCTACGAAATCGACGTCACGCCGCTTCTCGTCGCGCTGCGCGAGGAGCAAGGATTGCCTGCCGATCCGATGAAGGCTTATTTGCAGAGCGGCTACGGCGAAAGCATCCTGCCGCGTGGCAAAGGCGGGGCCAGCTGGTGAGCCGCGCCGCTTGCGCGGCGGCGACTGCGCTTGCGTTCGACCTGGGTGCGAGCAGCGGGCGGGCCGTTATCGGGAAGCTGGAGCCGATTGATTCGGGCGATGACGGCGATCAGGCGAACACCGGAGCCGGCGCCCCGGGACCGGCAGTTGCCCGCCGTCTGACTGTCGAGGAGGTCCACCGGTTCCCGAATGATCCGGTACAGGTGGGCAGGCACCTGCACTGGGATATTTTGCGCCTGCTTCATGAAATCAAGCAGGGCATTGTCAAGGCGCGGCATGCGGGGCATCATGCCATCGACAGTCTGGCCATCGACTCGTGGGCGGTCGATTTCGGTTTGCTGGACGCCTCGGGCCAGCTGCTCAGCAATCCGCGCCACTACCGTGACCATCAGACCGACGGCCTGATGGAGGAGGTCGGCACGCTGATCGGCCGCGAGCCGCTGTTTGCCAAGACCGGCATCCAATTTTTGCCGTTTAATACGATCTATCAGCTGTATGCGTTGAAGAAGCGCGGGTCCGTACAGCTGCAGCAGGCCGACAAGCTGCTGATGATTCCGGACCTGCTCCGCTATTTCCTGACGGGCGTCATGATGAGCGAGAGCACGAACGCATCGACAACGCAGCTGCTGAATGCGCGAACCGGCGAATGGGATGCCGGGCTGCTGGAGCGGCTGCAGCTGCAGGCGTCGCTGCTGCTGCCTCCGGTTCCGGCAGGCACCCGCGCAGGCGCGCTGTCTGCAGAGGTATGCGCCGAGCTGGGCGTACCGGCGATCCCGGTTATCGCCGTCGGCGAACACGACACGGCGTCGGCGGTGGCCGCCGTGCCTGCGGCCGAGGAGCATTTCGCGTACTTGAGCTGCGGCACATGGTCGCTGCTCGGTACGGAAGTGAAGGAGCCGGTGCTGAGCCGACAGGCGCTGGACTGGAACTTCACCAATGAAGGCGGCGTGAACGGCACATACCGGCTGCTGCGCAATATTATGGGGCTGTGGCTCGTCCAGGAATGCAAGCGGGCCTGGGATAAGGCCGGACTCAGCCTTTCCTTCCCGCAGCTTGTCGAGCTGGCGGAGCAGGCCGAGCCGTTTGCGGCGTTCATCGATCCGGATGACGCCGGGTTCATGAATCCGGTGCATATGCCGGAGCAAATTCAGGCTTACTGCAGCCGTACGGGACAATACTTGCCGCAGTCGCCGGGCGAAACGATCCGCATCGTCCTGGAAAGCCTGGCGCTTCAATACCGGGTCGTTCTGGAGCGGACCGAGCAGCTTGCCGGCGGCCGGCGCTTCAACGGGCTGCACATGGTCGGCGGCGGCATCAACAACAGGCTGCTGTGCCGGTTTACGGCCAACGCGATCGGGCGCCCGGTCTGGGCAGGGCCGGCGGAAGGTAGTGCGATCGGCAATCTTGTTGTACAATATATGGCATTGGGCCATATATCCGGTATGCAGGAGGCCAGAACGATGATTCGCGCCTCGTTTCCGCCGGATACGTATATGCCGGAGCAGAGCGGAGAGTGGGAGCAGGCTTATGCTGTCTTCCGAAAAATAACGGGTGTATGAACCGGTGAATCGTACCGTTTACGAAATCAGGGACGGCAGCGATCGTAACTGCGATCCTCCTGCACAGCGGGCTTTTTTCATCGGCTTCTGAACGGCCGGATGCCCGGATGGCACAGCCTACATCTTTGAAACAAATGAGGGATTTCGTCATGCTGGTAGCGGAAAGATGGCAAAAAATTATTCAGCTTGTCAATGAACGCGGCAGCATTCGCGTCTCCGAGCTTAGCGCCATATGCGAAGTAACGGAGGAGACGATCCGCCGCGATCTGGATAAGCTGGAGAGCGAAGGCAAGCTGCTGCGCAGTCATGGCGGCGCCATCAGCATGAAGTCGGTCCAGTCGGAAGTACCCTACTTGGAACGGGAAACGACGAATGCGGATGAAAAGCGCCGGATCGCCCAAGAAGCGGTCAGGCAGGTTCTCGAAAACGACCGCATCATTCTCGATGCGAGCTCGTCCGCCTGGTATATGGCGCAGCTGCTGCCGGATATGCCGCTGACCGTGCTTACCAATTCCATTAAAGTCGCGATGGAGCTGAGCGGCAAGGAGAAGGTCAAGGTGATTTCGACCGGCGGCCTGCTGTCTCCGGGGTCGCTTTCATATGTCGGACCGCTGGCCGAGCGTTCGCTTAATACTTATCACGTCGATAAGGCGTTTCTATCCTGCAAAGGATTGCATGTGCAGCGCGGCTTGAGCGAATCGAACGAGCTGCAGGCGCTAATCAAGCAGAAAATGATCAGTATCGCCGACGAAGTTTATATTCTCGCAGACTACAGCAAATTCGGGCAGCAGTCTTTAGCCCATGTGGCGGCGTGGGATGAAATCAGGCATCTGATTACGGACGGGAAGACGGACCCGCAAATATTGGAGCAGCTTGCGGAGCAGTCCGTCGCCGTACATCAAATATGAGCGGATTTCAACGCTTATGACGGGCTCGCGCTTGACGTATAGAAGCAGCCCGAAAAACGAAAAAAGTCTTCGCAACCGCTTGAAACATGCGGGCGCGAAGGCTTTTTCGCTTTGTCGCAGCGAAATGAAAAACGGGACAACACCCTTAAAACGGCGGCATCATCCGAATATTAATTTTTAGATGGAAGGTAAAAGGTTTTCATTTTGCAGTTTAAACATAATTTATATATATATAACAGGGGGACCTCGTTCCCGAATAAAGGAGTGTCTTTTATGAGAAAAAAAATGGTCGCCGGCATTACGGCTGCCGTGCTCGCCTTGGCCGCCGTGCCGGCGGCAGGATATGCAGCCGAGCCTCAAGCGACGTACGCTTGCACTAAAACGGAGGTCACGACACCGGAATACGATTATTTGGCGGCAAGCAATGTGTTCTACGGCTCGGTATTGAATGTGGAGAGCGTATACTTCGACGGAATACCGTATCGTATGGCTACTTTTGTAACCGATACGAGCTTGAAGGGCGCAGGCATCAAAACGGTACTGACGCCGCAGGGCGCAGGCGAGTGCGGCTATACGTTCGAGCAGGGACATAACTATTTGGTATACGCCAACAATCGGCTGGGCCGTCCGGCCGTCAGCGAATCCGACGTATTCGAGGGCGACGAGGCAGCCGCCCGCCTGCAATCGTTGAAGGAATCGAAGCCGACGCCGCTGCCTGATCCAGGCGTGCATCAGGTTACGCTGTATCCGGGTGAGAACGTTAATGTAATCTTTGAAGGGAAGAAGATGCCGGTCACGCCGGCGGCTCTGTACTTTCAAAATTCACTGTACGTGCCGTTAACCTTTTTCAGAGACGTACTTGGCTATATCACGGTGTGGAACGCCGATTTAAACCGCAATGAAATTAGGCTCCGTACGGATTGGGGGGGCGTTGCGGCCAAAGGCGACCCGGCGCAATCGCAATTTACAGGAGGAGGCGGCATACCTGTCGGAACCGAGCCGTTCGTAGCGGGAGTAACCTATTCGGATGTGCAGGCGAAAGTGGACGGAAGCTTGTACCCGCCGGAAAATCAACCGTTCAATTATAACGGCGTCGTCTATGTCGCGCTCAGAAGCACGGCGGAACGGCTGGGGATTCAAGTCAACTGGGTACCGGAAACGAAGACGGCTATTATGAAAGACATTTCGCCGATCGAATCGACGAATCGTCCCGTTTTGACGCTCAAGCTTTCGTCGAATCAGGCCAGCGAGCCGGATTTGATCGTTGACCGTATCGTCGGCGATCAGGCGCAGTACCATTATGACCAACCGCTTCCGTATGGTGAAACGCCGGCGCAAATGACCGCCTCGTTCACGGATTTGGTTAAAGAAACAAACGGCGTGGCCGAACGGAATGTCCGGTTGTTTATTCGGTCCGGAGAACGCGAAAATGAACTCATCGTCACGAACGACTTGATGAAATCGATATTGACGGACCCGGCAATCCGGCTCAGACTGAATTCGGTGCTGGGTACGGACTCGTTCCATTGGCCGGATCATGGCATTATCGGATTGGTTCATATTAGATAAGAAAACCTCTATCGAGGCCTTTCCAAGATGAGCGACCGCGATTTAAAGGTAGGTTTTCTGATATGAACGAGGTCTGTCAAGAGCGTCTCTTGAAGCTCCCCGTTTTTTTGAATTTTGAATAAAAAGTAACTCTTTGTGATGCTTTACATGGAGGGGCGGGTATGATAGGCTCATTGGCCTATGGCGATGAAGTGAACAACGTAATCGCTCTCTCGCCAGGATGTCATACCCGCAGAGGCTCCATGTCAAGCATTACAAAGTTCCGCTTAAAGGCTGAGCGTGAAGGCAAAAATCTTTTCGACGTTGAGCATTCTGATATACGTGGGTTGGTTACACACATTTTATCTCTCCGTCTGAGGAGTCTCCAACGAACTTGGTAGCGCGCGTTCCGTGCTCGCACTTTAGCGCAAAGAAAAGA
>NZ_SMRT01000003.1 GCF_004354045.1 Paenibacillus piri
TCACGAATCCGCTTCTGAAGATCACGGATGGCCTTGTCTTCTGGGTTTAGTTGTCCACTACCGGGAAACGCTTGACTGCCGTCCTGTTTGAACTCGGCGATCCAGCGGTAGATCGTATTCTCATGCAGACCCATCTCACGGGCTACCTGCGCCACCGACTTCCCATCTTCTTGAACGAGTCGAACGGTTTGAAGTTTGAATTCTTTGTCGTACTTTTTTGTCATGTCGGACACCTCGATTATGAATGCTTTTATTTTCGCACTCTCGGTTCTCCGTGTCCAATATTGAGTCTAGCACCAGTAGTTAGCTGCATAGAGGTAGGGCACTGTAAAGAATGTGGTTGGAATCTATCGGTTCATACCAAAAAACCTTCTGGAATAATACTTTTTTTTCTGGGCGGCCTTGTGATGGTGGACTCAGCCCGTACGGATAGATGAAAAACGTGAATCAGGTTTCCAGCGAACAATATTAGAGACCGTCCGACCGCAGGCTGCTATTCGCATGAAAACCGGCCTCTCTCGTATAACAAATCAAATTCAAAATACCGATAATAGAAATAAGGCAATCGATCCGGTTGCATTTCTGTTGCCGTGTATTTGAATTTGAAAAGAGGGGTTTCATTTGGAGCATATTCATGGCTCGTATGATGCGGTTTTAGTCGCTTTTTCATATGTCGTTGCGGTTGTGGCATCGTACACCGTCCTTGATTTGGTGGGAAGAATCAGCACGTCTGCGGGGAGGAGCCGGTGGCTGTGGCTTCTGTTCGGGGCGATTGCAATGGGGATGGGAATCTGGTCAATGCATTTTGTCGGGATGCTCGCCTTTTCATTGCCGGTTCCGGTTGCTTATGATCTTGTCACGGTTCTGCTGTCGGTTGTGGTCGCCATCATCGCTTCCTTTATCGCCTTATTTGTTGTGGGTCGAGATCAATTAACGCTGCGTCAGCTGCTCGGGGGCGGGGTGATGCTGGCGGCAGGCATCTCGGCCATGCATTACATCGGGATGGCGGCCATGCTGATCGATATTACATACGATGTTTTTTATTTCACGCTTTCTATCGTCATTGCGTTTATCGCATCTGTGGCCGCACTATGGCTGTCGTTTTATTTTCGAAAGGGCGGCGAGCGGGGTGAACGTTGGAAAAAGCTGGGCAGCGGGCTCATTATGGGCGCCGCGGTTGTCGGCATGCACTATACGGGGATGACCGCCGCGCAATTCCATTTGGGAGATTTGTCGAAGCTGTCGGCCGGAATGGCCTGGGATCAAAAAGGGCTGGCGTATTTCATTTCCGGAGGCACGTTGTTTACGCTCGGACTGTCGCTGCTCGGCATTTTCATCTCCAACAAATTTTCCAATAAAGATTCGGAAATATTGCAAAAATCAAATGAGATTTTTTTAATGAACCAGGAGCTGCGGCAGTTGAACGACCATTTGGAGGAATTGGTGAAGGAACGTACCGCCCAGCTCGAAAAAGCGCATGACGAAGCCGTCAAGGCGAATATGATCAAAAGCCAGTTTTTGGCCAATATGAGCCACGAGCTGCGGACTCCGCTCAACGCCATCATCGGATACAGCGAGATGCTTGCGGAGGAAGCGGAGGAGCTCGGCGAGCCGACCTTTGTCGAAGATCTTGGGAAAATAAGCCATTCCGGCAAACATCTGCTTGCGCTTATTAACGATATTTTGGATATTTCAAAGATCGAGGCCGGAAAAATGGAGGCTTATATCGAAAACTTCAATTTGGCGGATTTGATCCGGGATGTGGTAACTACGGTCAAACCGCTTATGGAAAGCAACGGAAATCAGCTGGAGACCCGGACGATCGAAGGCGGGATGTCTACCGATGTGACGAAGCTGCGGCAAATTTTGCTTAATTTGCTCAGCAATGCGAGCAAATTTACTAAAGACGGCCTCATCGCTTTCGACGTTTATCATGAAGCCAGGGACGGCAAAGCGGGTTACTGCTTCCGGGTCCGGGATACGGGTATCGGCATGACGCCGGAGCAAATGGAGAAGCTGTTCCAGCCCTTCACGCAAGCCGATTCGACAATGACGCGGAAATATGGCGGGACCGGGCTTGGCTTGGCCATCAGCCAAAGCTTCTGCAGCATCATGGGCGGCGAGATCCGCGTTGAAAGTGAATTTGGCTCCGGCAGCACATTTACTTGCTGGCTTCCGATCGATCCGTCGGGACAAGAACATCGCGCGGACGGCTCCGCGGCGCACAGGGAAATTGAAGACAGTCAAGTGAATATTCTCCTCATCGACGACGAGCCGTTCAATCATCAATTAATGAGGCGGTATTTCGAAAAAGAAAAATGGTCGCTGGCATTCGCCGAAAGCGGACAGGAAGGGCTTCGACTGGCGAAGCTGCTTCGCCCCAAGGTAATCTGTTTGGATATTCTGATGCCAAGCATGGACGGATGGAGCGTTTTATCGGCGCTGAAGAACGATCCCGAGCTTCAGAACATCCCCGTCGTCATCTGGTCGCTCACGAGCGACAAACAATTGGGGCTTGCGCTTGGCGCATCCGAGTTTTTAATGAAGCCGGTAAACCGGGAGCGGCTGATTGAAATTATGGACAAATATGTATCGTCACGGACCGACCATTCCATCCTTGTTATCGAAGACGATGCAACGACCAGCGAAATGATGACCAGGCTGCTGCAGAAGGCCGGGTATACCGTTACCCGGGCGATAAACGGTCGGGAAGCTTTGGAAAGCATGGCCAAGCATACGCCTGAGCTGATCCTGCTTGATTTGATGATGCCGGAGATGGACGGCTTTCAATTCGTTGCGGAGCTGTACAAGCACGATGCGTGGAGATCGATACCGATAGTCGTTGTGACAGCCAAGTCCTTGACTCCGGAAGAGCGCTTGAAGCTGAACGGCTGCGTGAAGGGCATCGTCCAAAAAGGGTCATTCGATCATCAGTCGTTAGTGGCGGAAATTCAACGGCATATGACTGCCGGCCAACCGCTTTAAGCATTCATGCGAAGAAGGCATAGCCAGGAGTGATTCCGCAACCCGTTTTAAAACCGCGTATGAAAAATTTCAATTGATACCTGAATAGCTTGATTGGAGCCCGCTAGGTCGCCGCGCTCCGGTCAAGCTTTTTTCTGTTTCCATTGACATTAATAGTTGTTTTAATTATAGTTGTTAAGACAACTATATTCAGAGGGGTAAAATTAGCGCATGAATACAAGCAATAACAGTCTGGATCATTCCATCGGCTTTCAAATGGGCGTTACGTACCGGAAGCTATCGAACCTGCTGCATTCCCGGCTGAAGGAGCACGAGATCACGCCGGAGCAATGGTCCGTATTATATCAGGTCGAAAGGGCCGACGGCTTAATCCAGAAAGAATTAGCCGAACGGACAGACAAGGATCGGCCGACGACAACCCGAATATTGGACCAGCTGGAGGGGAAGGGCTATATTTACAAAAAAACCGGTGAGAATGACCGGAGGTCGTTCCTCGTTTACATTACGGATCAAGGGAGATCGCTTATTCATGCGACTTTGCCTATTGAGAATCAGACGATCGATGAAGTCAAGCGGTGCATGACGGAAGGGGAGTACAACCTATTTATGGAACTTCTTCTTCGAGTCAATCGCCGCGTCAACGAACTAACGGACAGAGAGAAGGATAATCGACAACATGAATAGGATGAACAATCTGGAGCAACCGGCCAAACTATGGACAAAATCATTCGTTTCATTAACGATCGGCTCATTTTTATTATTTCTGAATTTGCAGATGCTGCTTTCGTCATTTCCGGCCTATGTGAAGGATAAATTTGCGTCAGGCGATTTTACCGTAAGTCTGGTTACGAGCGTTTTCGCGCTATCCGCGATCGCAACCCGTTTTTTAACCGCAGCGCTCGTCCGAAGAGTTCGTCGCAGCGTGCTTTTATTCGTGGGACTGGGATTGGCGGCGGCCGTCACCGCTCTGTATATTGCGGCCAGTTCCGTCGGGTCGCTGCTCGTTATGCGGGTAGCCTACGGGATCGGCTTCGGCATGGCGAGCACTATTATTCCTACGCTCGTTTCGCAAATTATTCCAATCAGACGCATGGGGGAGGGAATCGGTTATTTCGGGCTTTCCACCAGTCTCGCCATGTCAGTCGGACCGATGATCGGCTTGAACGTAATGAAGCAGTACGGCTTTGGCGCGCTGGCCGTAACCGGCGCCGTCACGGCGACGATGATTTTTCCGATTTTGCTTGTTTCACGGTCTATACCGCCGGAGCCGAAGCGCCAACCGGCAGCGGCAGAGACCGGCACGACTCAGCCGGCCAGGAAAGCTTTTCCCGTACAACTGTTGTTTCCTGCCCTGCTTAATGTATTGCTTTCCGTTACTTACAGCGGTCTGCTCAGCTTTATCGCCTTGTTCGGCCAATCGGTGCGGTTGGAGCAGGTCGGGCTGTTTTTCTTGTTTAATGCCATTACGATCATTATCGTAAGACCGATTTCGGGCAAGGTGTTTGACAAAAGAGGACATGCGGCGGTGCTGTTTCCGGCGGCGGCCAGTGTTGTGGCAAGCATGGTGGTCTTGTCCATGGCGACTTCCATGCCGCTGCTCATCGTATCCGCGCTGCTGTACGGACTCGGATTCGGCGCGATTCAGCCGACTTTGCAAGCGTGGATGCTGCGGTCGACGCCGCGGGAACAGCATGGCATGGCCAACAGTATGTTCTATAACTCGACGGACCTTGGCGTCGCGCTGGGCGCGCTCATCCTTGGAGCTATCTCCTCCGTAACCGGGTATGCGGTCATGTACCGTTATTCAGCTGGCTTTATGCTTTTGTTTCTTATTGTGTATAGCTTGGTACGGATGATAAACGCCCGACAGTCGAAAAAATATGCGAGTATGTAAAATCCCTTATAATGTGCAAAAACGAGATGCTGCCCCGTGAGGCGGCATTTTTTAATAACGGATCGAAGGAGACTGTCGATTAAGGACGGGAACGGGCTTTGGAAGCCGATTTTCGGTTTGGCTGACCGATGCATTTATTAATTGTACAGCGCCGCAGTTTTAAGTGCGCTCTCAGTCCGTCTTCAGGCAGTATTCAGTTTTCATCGTTATCTTGTATAAGACGCTTTTGCCTTGAAGCCAGATGCCGATAAAAATATTATATATGTAAATATAAGCAATAAATAGTTAAAAATAGGATGTAAGTAAATTATTTGGTAATTTTCATCTGTTTTTAATGTTTGGAGTTTACAATGTCTTAATATAACATGCCGCGTACATAGAAAGATAACATCGCGCGCAAAAGGAGTGTGAGTGACCCATGCGTCCCACGGAATCGAAACAGCGGAAAAAAGCAGGGCCTGCGCTAACCCGCTTATGGACTTATATGATTATTTTGATTGCTTGCGCAGTCATACCATTAGCATTGGTTTTCGGCGTTGAATTTATTCAACGGGGCAATATGAACGAAGCCTGGATGTGGCTGAGCAGCAATCCAAAGCTGTTCGTTATGAACGCACTGCTTGATTTTTTCGTTTTTTTAGTTATTTATGCATTGGTCGGGCGGCTGCTGCCTACGATTGCTTTATCGGTGCTGCTGCTTAGCGTCATGTCGTTTATTAGTTTTTTTAAGCTGAAATTGATCGGCGAGCCGTTTTTCCCTTGGGATATATTTCTCAATAAAGAAAGCATGAACATTGCGCCGCTGGTCACCACCAAATCGGCTATGCTGCGGATCGGAACGATGCTGGGCGTCGTCGTGGCGCTGCTCGTTTCGTCATTTTGGCTGCCGCGGCTTCGGCTGGGCTGGAAAACGCGGATTGTCGTCGGCTTGGCGGCTGTCTTCGCCTTGTATTCGTTCGGGGTGAATGCGCCATGGGCGAGCCGGGTCATGTACCAAATGGGCGCCAGCGAAATCGTCTGGAACCAGTCGGAAAATTACGGGAATAACGGGATGGCGCTCGCTTTTACGATGAATGTGAAAAACGCGATCGTCCCCAAGCCCGAAGGCTACGACGAGCCCTCCATGGCGAATTTGGCGCAGTCGCTGAAAACTCAAGCCGGCGTACAGACGGCTTCGGCCAAGGCGAATCCTTTTAGCGGGCAGCAGCCGAACGTTATTTTCATCATGAACGAAGCGTTCTGGGATCCGACGCTGCTGCCGAACGTTACGTTCAGCGAAGATCCGGCGCCGACCGTTCACCGGCTGCAGAAGGAGTCGACCTCCGGCTACTTGCTTTCCCCTCAATTTGGCGGAGGCACAAGCAATGTGGAGTACGAGGTGCTGACCGGACAATCGATGAGCTTCCTGCCGGCCGGCTCCGTGCCGTACCAGCAGTACATTTCCAAGCCGGTGCCGAGTCTGGCGGGATACTTTGAAGAGCAGGGCTATAAGAGCATGGCTATTCATTCATACGAAGGCTGGTTCTGGAACCGCGAAAATGTATACCGGGAGATGGGCTTCGAAAGCTTCATGAGCAAGGATCAGTTCAACAACCCGCAGTACAAAGGAGATTTTATTTCCGACGACGAGGTAACGAACCATATTATTCAACAGGTAGACAGTACGGATAAGCCGATGTTCATCTATACGGTAACGATGCAAAATCACGGTCCGTATGACGACAACCGTTATGGCGGCAGTGAGGTTCAGGTGGAGGGCGACCTGACGCCGGAGGCGAAAAATACGCTGGAGACGTACACGCAAGGCGTAAAGGATGCGGATGCGAGCCTGCAAAAGCTGATCGACCACTTCACCGAAACGGGCGAGCCGACGGTCATCGTATTTTACGGCGACCATTTGCCGATGCTGGGATACGACTTCGATGTGTATGCGCAGACCGGCTTCATCAGTACGCCCAAGTCCGAGAAATGGTCGCTGGATGAGCTGAGACGGATGCGCAGCGTGCCTTTCGTTACTTGGTCGAACATCGACCTGCCGAAGGAGGAGGTGCCTGTGTTGAGCAATTCGTTCCTTGGCGCCTATATGCTGGATCATATGGGCATGCAGCTGCCCGAGACGCTGGCGTACAACCGGGAGTTGTCCCGCAAAATGCCCGGCCTGCTTCGCAATCTCGTAGTCGATGCGAATATGCAGATGTATAGCGATGTGCCGGAGGCTCTGGCCGACGACGTAAGCAATTACCGGCAGCTGCAGTATGACACGTTATTCGGCAAGCAGTATTTGGCCAAATATATCGATTCGCCTTATTTGCAGCAGACGGCAATGCCTAACTATAATCAGGAATTCGTTGAGAAGCCAGCCGATTCCGAGGATGATCTGGATGGAACATTGAACGCCAGTGAAAAAGGAAGTCCGTAATTCGGTATTGAAACGCAAAGGAACCTTAAGCTCCACCTTCAGTGGGGTTTAAGGTTTCTTTTGCATGATGATGGATGGCATTGAATCACCCGGACATTTCTTCCGGGCATTATTGACTGTTGGTTGCGCCGTGCCCGATATTATCGGATAGCGGTACTTGTCCAGGCGAAGACATGTTCTCCGGCTCTGTCACAGCTTCCTTATTTTCACCCAAGGCTGCGACATGACCCGCTTTCGGGTCAGCACGTACCGCTTGTGGATCTGCGATGGGGTCGCGGAATCGATCGGGCCCGGCCGGGAACGCGGTCTCGCTGTCTTGTCCCGGCCAGTTCGACCGATCAGGAGGAAATAAATTTTCCCCAGCCTTTGGCTGTATCGTCGACTTTACCCCGTTCGGCCACAACTTTGCCGCGCACAATCGTATATGCCGGCAAGCCGCGGAGCTCCAGCCCATCATAAAGCAGTGCCGTCTCTCTGGCTGTCGTGTACAGCTCGCGGATATCCACCTTCCGTTTGGCGTTCAGGTCGATAATCGTAATGTCGGCATCGGTACCGACGCCGAGAGTGCCTTTCTCCGGATGCATCCCGAACGTTTTGGCCGGATTGACGGACATGAGCTCGACCAGCTTTTGCAGCGACAGCTTCCCTCTGTTAACCTGGTCCAGCATCAGCGGGAGCGTCATCTCGGTGCCCGGAAAGCCTGCCGGCGATTTCAAAATATTCGCATATCCGAGATCTTTGAGCGCCTTCGGGAAAGGCGAGTGGTCGCTGGATATATAATCAATCGTTCCGTCATCGATGTAGCTCCAAAGCGCCTCGAGCTGCTCCGCGCTGCGCAGCGGCGGATTGCATTTACCATATGGGCCGAGCTTCTCCAAATGGCTGTCGTCAAACAGCAAATAATGCGGGCATATTTCCGCGTACACGCGAATGCCGTCCCGCTTCGCCCGTTTGATGATCTCCAATGCTTCCGGGCTCGAAACATGGCAGCAAATGACCGGAATCTTCAACTGCCCGGCAAAAAATACGACCCGTTGAATCGCGCTAGTCTCCACAAGTGGATTTCGGGCGATTAAATGCTTGTTGACATCATCCTCTATAAAATGACGCTCCGCGTACTCCGAGAAATATCCGAGCAGCTCGTCATGCTCCGCATGAATCGCAAGCGGCAGTCCGGTCTTGGCAATTTGGCTGAAGCCCTCGTATAAATCGCGGTCGCTGGTCATCGTAAATCCTTCGAATTCGTCTTCCCTGCCAGCGGGCGCACGGTGCATAAAGGTTTTATATGCGGAAATTCCCTCCGATGCAAGCGGAGCGATGTCTTCTAGATGGTCGCTGCCTGCAGCGCCGTACAGGCCGTAATCGATCAGTGCCTCCGTATGCAATATTTGTTTTCGTTTGGCGAGCAGCTCGGTATTGTAAGTGCACGGATAAGAGTTCGGCATCTCCATGATGCTCGTTATGCCTCCGGCCGCCGCCGCGCGTGTTCCGGTGAAAAAGTTTTCGGTTTCGGAGGGGTTTTTGGCCGGCTCCCGGAAATGAACATGGGCGTCGATCATGCCGGGCAGCACATGCAAGCCATCCGCATCGATAACGCGCTCCGCCTCAAATTCCGCGTACGATTCCGATATAATATGGATTTTTCCGTCCTTGATTCCAACATGGCCTGCCCTGAAGCTCTCTCCGTTTCGGTATACAAATCCGTTTTTTATCCATAAATCAAGCCTCATAGTTGTAACGCCTCCAAAAGTCATCATGATGTTCAATATTAATTATCAATTATTGATAATAAATTATTATTAATTGGTAATAATGATAATTGATTTCGCTGTCAAATTCAATACGCATTTTTTTGAACAACCCAAAAAGCAGCCTTTCTTCAAGAGAAAAGCTGCCCGGAATGATGTTGAAGCTGTTGATTATAAATTATGCTGAATTTGCAGTGCCGCTTCCTTCAGGCTGGCGATCAGAGCTTCCTTGTCCTTTGCTATCATACGCTCACGCGGACCCGCGATGCTGAGCGAGCCGAGGACGGTCGTGCCGGAAAAAATCGGCACTGCATATGTGTAGACGCCTTCATCAAGCTCGTTATCGGATTCGGCGTAGCCGTTCTCCCTAATTTTTTTCAAATTTTGCAGCAGCGCTTCCTTCTCCGTGATCGTATTGGCCGTGTGCCGGCGTACGACGCCGTACTTAAACAATTTGTTGACCGCTTCATTGCCCATATAAGCCAGAATGGCTTTGGAGGAAGCGCCGGCGTAGAGCGGAATATATTTTCCCGGTTCCGAGGAAACTTTAACCATATGGAAGGAGGAGGAAATGTTTTCGATACAGATAGCTTGAAGACCCGATAAAATAACGAGAACCGTCGTTTCCTGGGTTTCGTTCGTCAGCTGTCTCATAATCGGTCCGGCCGCGAGCGACAATTCGTTGTTCAGGTTGATGAAATTGCTCATTTCCAAAAAACGAAGTCCCAGTTGATAAGTTCCGCGACTCGTCTCCGCCAAATACTTTTTCTCTTTCAATATGCGGATGTAACGGTATACCGAGCTCTGTGGAATATCCATCATCTCGGAAATTTGCGGGACGCTCAGTTCCCTCGTATCTAACGAATACAAGTCCAGTATCTCCAATGTCTTCCGTGTGCTCACTTTACGATTCATCCTTTCTGCAAATTATGGATCTTGAACAATTATGTTGAAAAATAGCGATGAACGAAATATAATGTTGATAATTCACTATTAATTATCAATTATCAGTATATTATTATCAATATTTGATAATTGCAATCAATTTCTCAAATAATCAAACGTTTGGAGGCTATGATTCTGTCCTTTTACCCCTACATTATCATAGAGGCGAAAAAAGATATAGAACAAGCGCCGCTCCGGCAGTTCAAAAATGTAAACGCTAATACGTGCGTTACATTTCATAACACCTAATAGCGAAAGTTAATCAAATAGCATTTGTATGTTATATTATCTAACATTTGATCATTGACAACTCATTTTTGGTGTTGTAAAGTTAGACCCACGTTATATTTCGTTACACAATAATACAAATTTCGACAAAAATCGGCATTGCCGTTGCGGGTTCCGTTCAACGTTTTGCCGCGGTATACGAGAGGGGCGATGCCTGGAAAGAAGTGCTAACGGGATTGACGTTCACCTTGCAAATAGTTTGACAACCGGTTCTTGATCACAGCTCGATATTAATTAAATTCATATTTTTAGGGGGATAACACATGATGAAAAAATCTTCTGTTATTGTGCTTTCGTTGATGCTGACTTTCGCTCTGCTGCTTGCCGCTTGCTCCGGCGGTTCATCCGCTCCTTCCGCCAACGGCAAAGCCGATTCCGGGGCCGGCAGCGCCAAAGGCCTTCTGGCTGATATTAAAAAGCGGGGCACGATCGTTATTGCGACCAGCGGCAACAATGCGCCGACGATTTTCCCGAACGAGAAAAACGAAATGGTCGGGATCGACGCCGATTGGGCTCAAATCATCGCCGATCACCTCGGCGTCAAAATCGAATGGAAGCGAATGGATTTCAACGGTATCATTCCGGGCTTGTTGACCGGCAATTTCGATATCGGGATGTCGGGGATCGGCGTAACCGAGGAGCGGTTGAAAACATTGGATTTCTCCGAGCATATCGCCTATGACGAGGTAGTTGCCGTCTATAACAAGAAAACGACGGGCATCAACAGTCCGGAGGATATAAAAGGGCGTGTTGTCGGAGTTGTTACCGGATCGTCCAACGGCGACGCGCCGGCGCGTAAAATCGGCGGTTACAAAGATTTGAAAACTTATCCGGGTCAAGCCGAAGTGTTCCACGATTTGCAAAACGGACGTATCGAAGTGATGGTAACGGGGAAAATGCTTGCCGGACACTGGATTAAAACCGAAGGAAAAGATTACACCGTATCTCCTAAAGGGATGGAAGGCCGCAAGCTTGCCGTGGCGATGAAAAAAGGCGAAACCGACTTGAAAGCAGCGATCGACGAAGCGATCCAAAACGCCAAAAAGCAAGGGAAATACGATGAAATTGCAAAAAAGTGGCTTGGTTCGACTTTCTCTCAATAAGATTATCGACGTAACGCCTCAAACCAGCAAAAGGAGTAGATTACTATGATCCGGTGGGACGTTGTTGTCACCTATTTGCCCGCGCTCTTGCAAGGAGCGCTCGTTACCTTGGAGGTTTCCCTGCTGACCATGGTGATCGCTACGATCGCAGGAACCTTCCTGGCGCTTATCCGAATTTCCAGCAACCGGTTTTTCCGGGGAGCGGCCATGACTTATATGTGGATTATGCGGGGAACGCCCCTGCTTCTCGTTCTGTTTTTCGTGTACTACGCTTTCCCCAGCTGGGGCATTCGCATGCCGGCATTCGCCGCGGCCATATTGGCCATGTCGATGAATTCGGCCGCTTATAAAGGAGAAATTATTCGTGCCGGTATTTCAGCGATTCCCCGCGGTCAGCTGGAATCGGCCATAGCCATTGGCATGAGCTACGGACAAGCGATGAGACGTATTATTCTTCCGCAAGCCGTAAGGGTCATTATTCCGCCTTATATTAACAATTCGATCCTGCTGATTAAAAACTCTGCGCTCGTCTCATCGATAACCGTCACCGATTTGATGTTGAACAGCCAGCAAATATACAGCGCCACCTACCGTCCTGTCGAAATACTCGGAACGGCCGGCGTACTCTATCTGATCATGACCAGCATTTTGATGCTGTTCCAGAATTGGGCCGAAAAGAAGCTGTCCTATTATAGCCGCTAATCATTTGAACAAGGAGCTGATCCATATGAAGCCGGTCCTGCAAATTCAAGGTTTGCGGAAATCATACGGAAACCACGAAATCTTAAAAGGCGTCGATTTGTCGGTGAACAAGGGTGAAGTGATCGCGGTCATCGGGCCGAGCGGAACGGGGAAAAGCACAATGCTTCGCTGCATTAACTTTTTGGAGGAGCCTACGTCCGGCACGATCTGGATCGGCGATGAAAAGGTGGACAGTCTTCCTCCGAAAGCGAAGGCCAGAACATACCATCCGCAAATTACGAAGCTGCGCACCCGGGTCGGCATGGTGTTTCAGCAGTTCAACTTATGGCCGCATAAAAGCGTGCTGGAAAACATTATTGAAGGTCCCGTGCTTTTGAAAAAGATACCGAAGGAGGAGGCTATCGTAAAGGCGAAGCATCTCCTCCAATTAGTCAAATTGGCCGACAAAGCGGACCATTATCCGGCAAGCTTGTCCGGCGGACAGCAGCAGCGTGTGGCGATCGCAAGGTCGCTGGCGATGGAGCCCGAATTAATGCTGTTCGACGAGGTGACGTCGGCGCTTGACCCGCAGCTGGTCGGTGAGGTGCTTGAGGTCATGACGAAGCTGGCGCAGGACGGCATGACGATGCTGGTTGTCACCCATGAGATGAAATTCGCGGAGAACGTATCGAGCCGCGTTCTGTTTATGGATGGCGGAGTCATTGCGGAGCAGGGCACTCCTGAACAGGTGTTCCGAAATACGGAGAACGAAAGAACGCGTCGGTTCCTTTCGTCCGCGCTGTAGCTATAAATGAAGCTGGCATATGAGGAAGGGGGGATTCGATGATACTGGTTACCGGAGGGGCGGGTTTTGTCGGCAGTCATATTGTAGAGCGGCTGGCCCGCCGGGGAGAAGAAGTAGTCGCAGTTGATTTGTATGAGCCTGCGGAGCCGGTGAAGTCGCTGTGGGACTCTGTTGGCGGCCATATTGCATATGAGCGGGCCGACATTACCGACAAGGCGGCGTTGGTTGCGTTGTTTGCCCGGTATTCTGTCGATCGCGTCATTCATGCGGCGGCAATTACGCCGACGGCCGTGCGCGAATTGGAGGAACCGGAACGCATATTGCAGATCGGCATCATAGGCTGCTCGCTTGTCGTTTCGGCTGCGGTCAAGCATGGCGTCAAACGGTTTGTATATCTTAGCTCCGCCTCCATCTACGAACCGGTGCCGGATCCGATGTGCGTGCTGAAGGAAAGCGGCCGCCTGCAGCAAACGGGCTTGTACCCGTTGACCAAGGTAGCGGGCGAATGGCTGACCCGGCAAATGACGGAGGATTCCGGAACGGAAGCGGTATCTGCCCGGATTGCCGCTTGCTACGGTCCGTTGGAACGGAATACCGGCGCGCGAACGGCGATGTCAATGGTATGGCATGCGGTGCACAGAGCAAGAGCGGGCAAACCGCTGCTTATCGGCTCCCCCGACTATGTGCTCGATTTTACCTACGTATCGGATATTGCGGAGGGCGTCGCGGAGCTGCTGCTTGCGCCGGCATGGAAGCATGAGGTGTATAACATTTCGGGCGGACGGGCTTATTCGTTATTGGAGCTGGCCGAGGCGGTTGCCGGGACGATACCGGGAACGGAGGTCGTCGTTACCGATAAACCGTCCGATGATGCTATGACTACCAATACAAGGAGTCGAACCGGCAGCCTGGATACGTCCCGGCTAAGAAACGATACGTTGTTTGTACCGGCTTATCCGCTCAAATCGGGTTTGGCCGATTATGTCAAATGGCTTGATGCTCACGAGTATTGACGTATTCATACAGACGCAGTCCGTCAGGATACATCCATAAAGTGAAGTCAGTCGAGGTACAGTCCGCAGCGGGCTCCGCGATTTGGAGAAAGGGTGAAGGTCTCGATGAGGATGAAGGGGAAGACCGTACTTGTAACAGGAGCGGGCTCGGGCATTGGCCGGGCGGTATCGCTGCTGTTTGCGGCGGAAGGAGCATCCGTTGTCGCTGCAGATGTGTCCGAACACGTACATGCTACCGCGGAACGAATCGCTGCGTCAGGAGGGCGAGCGGCTGCGGTGATCGGTGACGTGGGCAGCCGGGAATCGTGCCTGGAGATGGTTGAAGCCGCGAGCGAGCGATACGGAGGGCTTCAAGCGCTTGTTCATGCGGCTGCGATCTCGCGGAAGGGAACTGTCGCAACGATGAAGGAAGAAGATTGGCTGGACGTTCAGAACGTCAATCTGAACTCCGCGTTCTACTTGGGCCAGGCGGCTGTGCCGCTGCTGTCCGTCAAGGGAGGAGCCATCGTCTTCATTGCGAGTCAGCTTGGCTTGGTCGGTACCCGAAATTCCATCGCTTATACGGCGGCAAAAGGCGCTATCGTCAATATGGCCAGATCCATGGCATTAGACCATGCGCAGGATGGCATCCGGGTAAACAGTCTCTGTCCGGGCCCGGTCGACACGCCTTTTCTTCATGCTTCGTTCATGCGTGAATCGGATCCCGAATCAGCCCGGGCGTTATCGCTGGGTAAAATCCCGATCGGCCGGTTCGGAACGCCGTTGGAAATCGCCAATGCCGCTCTGTTTCTTGCTTCCGATGAAGCCTCGTTCGTCACAGGCGCGACATTGACGGTGGACGGCGGGTATACGGCTTTGTAAGCGGGACCGCAGAAAACAAACGGGAGGCGTTTAGAACATGATGATAAGGGAGATGCGAAGAAATGGATTTAAACTTGCAAGGTAAAAACGCGCTGGTAGTCGCTTCCAGCCAAGGCTTGGGCAAAGCGATAGCCGCCGAGCTGGTGAAGGAAGGGGCCAACGTAATGCTGTCCGGCCGCGATGCGGATAAATTGCTGGCGGTGAAAGAGGAGCTGGAACGGACGGGTCCGGGAAAAGCCGCCTATCATGTAACCGATATTACCGATGCGGAACAAATTCGCCAGCTGGTGCAGGCGGCGCGCGCTGCCTTCGGGAGCCTTGACATTGTCGTCAACAATGCGGGCGGGCCTCCGGCCGGAAATTTCGAGCAGTTTTCCGACGAAGACTGGCAGAAGGCGTTCGAGCTGAATTTGCTCAGCTATATCCGGGTGATCCGCGAGGCGCTGCCGGATTTGAAGGAAAAAGGCGGACGCATTGTCAATCTCGCTTCGTCATCCATTAAAATACCGATTCCCGGCTTGATATTATCCAATACGTTCCGGACGGGAATCGTCGGTTTAACGAAAACACTGGCCGAAGAACTGGCCCCTTATAACATCCTCGTCAATACGGTGGCGCCCGGACGGATCGCAACCGACCGGGTTGCCTATCTCGACGAAGTGAAGGCCAAGAAGACGGGTCAAACTCGCGAACAGGTGGAGGAGCAGTCCAGGAAGCAAATTCCTTTGGGCCGTTACGGCACGGCGGAGGAATTCGCCAAAGTCGTCACCTTTCTTGTATCTGACGTAAGCTCTTATGTAACGGGCAGTTCGATTGTGATCGACGGCGGTATGATAAAATCCATTTAATTGGAAATAAAAGATGCGAACCCGGCTCCTGTCAGCCGGGTTATTTTTTTTAAGCCGTCATGTTGGGGAGTAAAGATGACCCCGGTCAACCCGGTCAACCCTGTCAACATACAGGCTCTCGTTTTCTACTAAGCGTTAATCCCGCAGCGGTCACTTTCTGCCCGCCTTCGCCAATACCGGAAAAAACCGTCCTGCAAGCGGATCGCCGTCCCGGAACGGAACCGCTTTGGTGACGACATGATCGTTGATGCCGCTGCCGTTGCGCGACTGGAAGACGGTGCCGTCCGGCATGTAGATGACGGCCAGCACGCGGCGGGGCTTATCGGTCCTGTTGGCATGTGCATAATGGAACGTCAACCCGTGATGGAACGTGCAGCTGCCTGCCTTCAGCGGTACGACGACCGGCGCGTTCATTGCCGTTCCTTCCACCTCGTCGAAAATGCTCCGCGGCTGCTCGAAGTTGATCCCGGTCAGCTTGCCGACGTTATGCGAGCCCGGCACGAACATCATGCAGCCGTTCGATACGTCGACATCGTCCAGCGCCAGCCACATCGACAACGCCCCCGTCTGCCGCATCGGCCAGTACGGCGCATCCTGATGCCAGGGAGTCGGCTTGGAATCATGCGGCATTTTCCACAGGCCGTGATCATGGAAGAGACGGATCGCGGCTGCTCCGGTCAATTGAAGCGCAATCTCCGCAAAGCGCGGATGAAGCGAAAACTTGGCCATGCCGGCGGAATCGCGCCATGTATTTACTTTTTGATTCAGGATATTGTAGTAAGCGCTGCCTTTCTCCCTGTCGAAGGACAACTCGCTGTCCGCCGCCATCACCTCTTCCATCGCTTCGCGCAGCTCGGCCAGCTCTTCCCCGCTAACGACATGCTCCAGTAGGACGAATCCGTTGTCCCGGTAAAATGAAATTTTTTCCTGCGAGACGGGATATTCCATGTTTACATCGGCTCCTTTTTTTGTTAGTTATAAGGAAAGCGGTTTTACGCTTTGCTTCGCATAACCTTGACAGCCGTGCAGGCCCATCTCGAGGAAGGCGAAGCTGTCTATCCTTGTGTCTTAGTTGTATCATAGGGAGCGGGAAGCGGCATTGGGCGATATGCTTAAACGATTAGTCGATCTTCTTCAAATTTTCGGTTTGAAAATAATTGTTAGTATATTAGGGGGAATTTTCAAATAACCGTCCCGGGTCTGACTTGTTGCTCGGCTTTAGAGGGGTGCGGTAGTACATCGAGCGGTACCTGGATCTTCGCGGTCTGTCTGGCCGAAAGGGGTATGTCTAGCATGAAACATCTTCAGGGGGCATCTTACTTCGGGAATCCGGGTCTGACGTTCCATATCGATACGTACACGGTGAAGCAAGTAGAGATCATCGGCGAGCATGCCCATGATTTTGTGGAAATGGCCTACGTCCGGCAGGGGAGCGCGCTGCATCATATCGGCGGGCATACGTATACGCTCAGGGCCGGGGACCTGTTCGTTATCGAGCCGGGCACGCCTCACAGCTATAACGGATCGCAAACGGAGTGCGCGGTAATTTGCAATATTTTGTTCGACCGCAATCTGCTTTATCGGGAGCTGCAGTCGATGGAACCCGACATTCCGATGCTGGAGTTTTTGTTTCTGCTCCCGTTTCTGCGCAAATCGTCCGTTTTTATACCTCATATGTATATATCGGGACGGAACCGCAGGGTGTTCGAGCAGCATCTGGAGACACTGCTGGAGGAGACGAAGCGGAAGGAATCGGGGTTCCAACTGATCGTCAAGGCTCGAATGATCGAATGCATGGTGGGTCTCAGCCGCTTTTACGCCGGCAGCGTTCTTTCCGAACCGACGGGCCTTACCGACCGCCAGTGGATGGAATTCGCCGCAGGTCTCATTGCGGAAAATTACGATAAAACATTAACGCTGGATCAGGTCAGCCGGATGTGCGGGATGAGCATCGCGTCGTTTTCCGCCAAATTCAAAGCGTTTACCGGCACGACCTTTCTTGAATACAAGCATGAGCTGCAAATTGGCGAGGCGTGCCGGCTGCTCAAGCATACCGATATGAAAGTGATGGCAATCGCTCATAAGGTCGGGTTTGAGGATATCGGCTTTTTTTACAAAGTATTTCGGAGGAAAATGGGGGTGACCCCGGCGTTGTACAGGAGGCTGTAGCGGAATGCGGAGCCGATATATCGCTTGCGGTAGTTTTGAGCGGACAAGTGAATATGCAGAAAAAACGGCCCGGTTGCGGCCGTTTTATTCTTTAGCCCGGATTTATTCGATTACGACTTAATCGGGTTAAGACCTCCACCTCTAAGGTGGGGTAGAGTTCCCATCTGATTCCCCGATGTTCAGCAAAGCTGAACGTGTTCACTCCTGCCGCTTCACAGTACGTTCGCAGCACGGCAGCCGAAGCTGCAGCTCTGAGAGCTGGCGCGCTTCGGCTGCCGCTTTGCTCGACCGCTCCGCTACTTGTTCACCGAGCTTTTGGAGGCGATGAGAAAATAAATAAAAAACAAGCCGCAAACTAGAGCAATGAATCCGTATCCGCCGAAAATATCATATCTTGTTGAGAAAAATCCGAACCCCAGGCCTATCACGGTGTGCGCGGCATTGAGCCCCAATGACTGGAACGAATCCATCGTCGCCCGCATCGAAGAATCGATGCGATGATGCAAATACCCGGTCGTAACAGGTTCGACGATGCCGGAAACAAGGCCAATGGCGAAAATCGCCGCTAATCCGGTATAGTCGTGAACCGCCCAAATATAGAGGAATCCTGCCGTGAAGACGGCGGTCACTCCCGACAGCAGCGTCCTGCTGCTGAACCGTCCGATCAGCATCGGGGCAAGCATATTCCCGGGAATGCCAAGCGACATAAACGCCGCGGAAAAGAGTCCGAAGTAGATGACCGGAATGTCCAGTCTGTTTAAATAAAGCTGCCAAAACTCATAAATAAAATTTAAGGCTGCGCCGGTCACCATACCGGAAAGCACGACGAGACATACCCCGGCATTATTTCTGAAGAAGCGGACGGACGTTATCACAGAGTGCCGGATTTGAGCCGGTTCGCCGGCGCCGCTTGTGACGGAAGGCTCGACCAGCATGAACGATAGACACAGAGATACGAGCGTTGCGGCCAATGAAATCCAATAATTAAGCTCGAAACCAAACCGGCTGGCCAACAAGCTTCCGCACAGCGCCGCCAGTATGGCGGACGTAAAGTCGCATACGTTGATGCGGCCCAATACTTTTTCAAAGCTGTGTTCCTTGCCGTCCAGCAGCAATGAATCGTACAGCAGCGCATTTTCCGCTCCGCTGCTTGCCGAACGGCCGATGCCTGCCAGAAAAACGGCTGCAGCAAAATGCCAAAACCCGGAGGCAAACGTTAAAATAAGAAAAAAGCAGCACATGAACCAGGCGCTGATCGTCATCATATGTTTCCGGCTCCACTTATCGGCCAAAATGCCTGACGGAAGCTCCAGTAAAACGACGGTAACGGCATAAATAATTTCAGTGTAGACGACCATCTGGATCGTCATGCCTCTTTGTTCCCAGAACAGCCTTTCAATGACATAGGCGGGGATCAGGCTGTGAAAAAAACGGATTGCATATAATTTCCATATATTTCCTGAAAAGTTCATCGGTTTGCTCCTTCCGGCTTCGGATTGTACTTTCAACCGAAACGCGGCGGTGCCCGTGAACTGTCTGGTCTGGCATCTTAGCTGGGAGGTCTTGCATAAATCATGCGGGTGTCTCCTTTGCTTTAAGAATGGTACAGCCGTCTCTGAGTTGTATATATCTATCATAGGCGGAATGGGAACAACGGTCAACGGGAAGCTGAGACAGGAAGGCCGAGCTTATGCCGTGCACCCGGACAATCGGCGGCTTCATGAAAACGTTGCGGAGGAAACCGGGATAGCCCGGTTTGCAAGGGGGATCGCTGTGGTATGCAATACGAACAGGAGGGTATCCGGTATTATTCGGCATGCTGCTTGAGCGGCGGCCGTTCGTCCTTGACATGCGCTTGCAATGCGTTCATACAGCTTTCGAAATGGCGGAAAAATAAATAGTCGAGACTGTTCATTTCCTCTTCGTTATACATCAGAAACACCTGGCTTTGCGGAAAGGGGTTGCGCTCGATCGTAAGGGCGACAATATCGCCGGACGCCAGTTCACCCTGCATGAATAACGGGCAAGACAGGAAAATACCGCGGTTGCAGTGGACCATTTGCTTGATCAGCTGCAGGTTGTTCGTTTCGTATTGGATATCGTATTGGAGATTCAGGCTATTAAAGGTGAGATCCAATGTTTTCCGGTAAAGGGTATCGTTCTGGTACACGATAAGCCGCTCTTTCAATAGATCCTGTATCCGGATGGATCCGCGCTTGGCGAAAGGATGGCGGGCGGATACGATGGCGTGCACCGGAGTGGCGTACAGCAGACGGAAGGTAAGCCACGGATCGTTCGTTGCGTAGCGGGTAATGCCCAGCTGGAACTGTTTGTTTTTCATCAGCTTGATTTGGTCTTGCGTGGAGTAGCAATGAACTTGAATGGCGATGTCCGGATAGGCGTGGATAAAGCTTTCGAGAATGGAGGGCATGACGGAGGCGGCGAACGAGTTGTTGCATCCGATCGACAATTTGCCGTTCAGTCCTTGTTTCAGACGTTCGACGGCTTCGCGGCCCCGTTCAACGGAGTTCAGCACATTAAGGGCGTAAGGGAGAAAGGCGTTGCCCTCCTCCGAAAGAAGAATGCCGCCCTTTCCCCGTATCAGCAGAGGCTTGCCAAGCTCGCGCTCCAGCTGCTTGACCCGATGGGATACCGTAGGCTGGGGCAGGTACAACGATTCGGCGGCTTTGGAGTAGCTGCCCAACCGGTAGACGGCGACAAAGGTAATAATTTGCTCGAGGGTCAATATCGATCACTCCTTTCCTAATGTTATGTTATATAACATAATACTCACCATGACTTATCAATTATTCATCGTTTGAATAGCAACATTCAAAAATGCATCCTTTACTTGTCAGATAATTCTGAATAAACTAAGTATAAACCAAATATTTTGTTAAGTCTATGTTATATAACATAACAAACTATTTGAAAATCTCGAAGGAGGAATAAGCGATGTTTGAAGCACAGTGGGAGCCATTTTTGACGGAACGGGATAAGGAGCACGACAAGCTGTGGGGGAAAAGGGAGCTTGCCGGACTTGGCGAAAAACCGGCGCTGCTGCTCATCGACATCTATTACAGCGTGCTCGGCTTGAAGCGCGAACCGCTCTTCGAATCGATGAAGCTGTGGCCGGGAAGCACCGGACTCGAAGGCTGGGAGGCGGTTGACCGCACGGCCGAGCTGCTGGCTGTAGCCCGGAGCAATAATATTCCGGTCATCCATGTAAAAGGGATGCAGGGGATCAGCCCGTGGGTGCGGCGCAAACGGTCCGCCCCTCCGGCGGGCATGACACCGGAATTGATGAAGAAAGGGACGGAAATCGTCCATGAGGTCGCGCCGATAGCGGGAGAGCTGGTCATCGAAAAATCCGCGCCAAGCGCTTTCCATGGAACGCCGCTGTTGTTTCAACTGATCAGTCTGGGCATCGACTCCTTGATCGTCTGCGGTGAAACGACGAGCGGCTGCGTGCGCGCCAGCGTTGTCGACGGAGCCACTTACCGATATAAAGTCGGCGTCGTAGGAGATTGCGTTTTCGACCGGACACAGTCCTCGCATTACCTCAATCTGTACGATATGCACCAGAAATATGCCGATGTCGTGAACTTGGCGTATGCCAAGCAATATTTGGAGCAGGTCGGAGCGAGCAAGAAACAGGTCGTCAATCAATAAAGGAGGCGAGTCCGCATGCATCATTTGCAATCGCAATGGGAACGATTTTTTACCGAGCAGGACAAGGAGCACGACCGGCTTCGCGGCAAACGGGAACCGGCGGGCTTCGGCAGCAAGCCGGCGCTGCTGCTGATCGACATTTATTACAGCGTGCTGGGGCTGGAGCGGCAGCCGATTTTCGAATCGATGAAAAAATGGCCGATGAGCACCGGTCTGGAAGGCTGGGAAGCTGTAGATAAAACAGTTGTCCTGTTGGCGGCCGCCAGAGAGCTGAGTATTCCCGTCATTCATGTTAAAGGTCTGCACACAGGCGTCAATCATTGGGGAAGGGGAAGCAGAAAGCCGGGAGAACTTCCGCTGACGAAGGAAGAAATGCTGAAGGGACGGGAAATTGTCCAAGAGGTCGAACCTGCAGCCGGCGAATGGGTCATCGAAAAAGCGGCAGCCAGCGCTTTTCACGGAACGCCGCTCGTTTTTCAACTGAACAGTCTCGGTATCGATACTTTGATCGTCTGCGGGGAGACGACGAGCGGCTGCGTGCGCGCCAGCGTCGTGGACGGAGCGACGTTCCGGTACAAGATTGGCGTCGTTTCGGATTGTGTATTCGACCGGACGGAGTCGTCGCATTATATGAACCTGTACGATTTGAACCAAAAATATGCGGACGTGATCGACCTGAATACGGCGCTTGGTTATTTTCAGTCGGTGATGTCGGGCTTGAAGGACAAGGAGACGGGCAAGTCGGCAGTGAAGGCGGTCTGATCATATAGCTTGCAAATCCAGTCAAGTACAAAAAGGGGAGGTCCATCATGGGAATCAGACTCATCAAATCGATATTTTCGGGCGTGGCGGCAACACTGCTGCTTCTGGCCGCAACGGGCTGTGCCGGCGACGCGGACAAGGAGAACGCCGGTGCAGCCGGAGCGGCCTCAAACACTGCTGCGCCCAAAGTACTGAAGGTGCGGTTTTACGATGATCCGGCCGGTTTCGATCCGTCCAATATTTTTCGGATTGAAAATGAGAACATCGCGTTTAACATTTTCAGCGGTCTGACCACCTACGATTCGGATACGGGGAAGCTCATCCCGGATCTGGCGGAAAAGTGGGAAACCAACGGAAATAAAGAATGGACGTTCCACCTGCGTAAAGGCGTCAAATGGCAGAAGGGCTACGGTGAACTGACGTCCAAGGATGTGCTCTACAGCTATCAGCGTATTCTTGATCCCAAAACGGCCTCTCCCTATGCGCTTGATTTGGGAAATATCGCTTCGATGGAAGCGCCGGACGACTACACCGTTGTCATTAAGCTCAAGCAGCCGGATGGAAACTTTTTGCACGTCGTCGCCAATTATCACCAGGGTCAGATTATGAAGAAGGAAGCGGTCGAAAAGGCCGGAAACAACGTCAAATGGGAGCCGGTCGGAACCGGACCTTACCAGCTGGAGAGCATCAATCCGAGCTCGCAAATCGTGCTGACCCGTCATGACGATTACTATCGCGGAAAAGCGCCGATCGAGAAGCTCATTTTCAACATCATTAAAGACGAGCAAACCGCGACCATCGCCTTGCAAAACGGAGAAGTTGATCTGTTGATGCGCGCGAACCGTCAGGAAAATTTGGACGATCTGGAGAAAGCCGGCTTTAAGATGAACCATGTGGACAATTACGCCGCATCGCTCAAGGTGTTTAATCTGGAGCATCCGGCATTGAAGGACCTGAAGGTTCGGCAAGCTTACGCGCATGCGGTGGATTGGGCCGCAATCGTCAAGGCGACTTCGCCCAAGCTGAACTCGCCGCCGGACGGTATTTTGCTCGACTGGATGGATGTGTATACGAAAGATTTTCCCAAATATGAATATAACCCGGAAAAAGCCAAAGCGCTGCTGAAGGAAGCGGGCTACCCGAACGGCTTCAAAATCAATCAATCGTCGACATCGGCGACCGGTGTAACCGAATCGATGCAGCTGGAAAAAGAATATCTCAGCAAGGTCGGCATCGATTTGAACTTCGAGCTGACCGATACGCCGACGTACAACAAAAAGCGGAATAACGGCGAGTTTGAAACGAGCGGCCGTCTGCTGCCGGCAGTGAACCCGGATATGATTTTATTCAGCTTCCTGCATCCCGACAATATCGCTCCAAAAGGGCTGAACGGCGCCCGCTACAATAACCCGGAGCTGACGCAGCAATTGGAAAAAGCCCGCGCTTCGGCGGATGAGAAAGAGCGGAAGGAGCTCTATGCGAGCGTGCAAAAAACAGTTATGGCCGACCTGCCGTATTTGCCGATGTATACAAGCAATGTATATTGGCCGAGCCAAAAATGGGTGAACGGGGTCGTCATTAACAAGCTGGCCCAAGTCAACTTCTTTGGCGTAGATATCCAAAACAAGTAACGAACCGTTATCGAATGCGCGGCTTAAAAATAATTAACGGGAGGTGCGCTCCAAAATGGTCGTTTATACGATGAGAAAGCTGTTTCAGCTGCTGTTGACTTTGCTTGGCGTCATCACGATCGTGTTTTTCGCTATCCGGCTTATCCCCGGGGATGCGGCCTCCGCGATGGCGGGCGATCAGCTGTCGGCGGAGGCGATGGCGCAGCTGCAGGCCAAACTGGGCTTGGACCGCCCGTTATGGGAGCAATACGTATCGTATTTGGGACATTTGCTCCGGCTTGATTTCGGCGAGACGATCACGACCTCGCTGTCGATTAAAGGGCTGCTGCTGCAGGCGCTGCCGATTACGATCCTGATCGCGATGTGTACGGTTGTCATCGGTGTGCTTATTGCCGTCCCGTTAGGGACGATGGCGGCTTACATGGCGAACAAGGGCCGCAAGACGCTGGATCATGCGCTTACGTGGCTGGCGATGCTCGTCGACCTGATGCCGTCGTTCTGGATGGCGCTGCTCCTGCTGCTGCTGTTCTCCTTGACGCTCAAGTGGCTGCCCGCCACGGGCACGATCCAGTTCGAGGACTGGGGCGCTCTGATGAAGCGGCTTGCGCTGCCGATTATGATTTTGGCGATCGGGCAGGTAGCGTCGTTGGCGAGAATTACGCGTACAGCCGTGCTCGAGGTGCTGAATGAAGATTATATCCGTACGGCGCGCTCGCTGGGCCGTTCGGAGCTCGTTACCGTCTTTCGTCACGGACTGCGCAATGCGATGCTGCCGATCGTTACCGTAGTGGGGCTAAGCTTCGGTCATCTGCTGAACGGCACCGTCATTACAGAGTTTATTTTCGCGATTCCGGGCGTCGGCAGTCTGCTGGTGAACGGAATTAACAGCCGGGATTATCCGCTTGTGCAAAATGTTATTCTGGTTTACGCCGCCTTGTTTATTATGGTCAATTTTATAACCGATCTGGTTTACAAAAAATTTGACCCGCGCGTTCAATTTTAACTCATGAGAGGTGATGGACATGGAATCGGGCGCAACGACAACGGTCGCCGGAGCCGGGGTCAGACCGGTAACCGGCGGTTACCGGAATTGGAAATTTCCGCTGGCCCGGGAGCTCGTAAGGAACAAACGGTTCACAGGCGCATTGCTGCTGCTAATTCCGCTCCTGCTGCTCGCCGTATTATCGCCGCTGCTGCCGCTTCCGGCCCCGCTGGAAACAAGCGTGAAGGAAAGCTTTCAACCCCCGGGTCTGGAGCATCCTTTCGGTACGGATAAGCTGGGCCGGGATATTTTAAGCCGCACGCTCGCAGGCTTGAAAACCTCGATCGTCGTCGGGTTCAGCGTTGCGGCGCTCGCGATTGCCGGAGGCATGCTGGTCGGTACGATTTCCGGCTACTACGGCGGCAAAGTCGATCGGACGCTGATGGCTGTCGTCGATATGTTTCTGGCGTTTCCTTCGCTGCTGCTGGCGATCGGATTGGTCGCGATTATCGGGGCCGGTACGATCCCGGTCGTGCTGGCGATTACGATGGCCGATTTGCCCCGGATGATCCGGCTTCAGCGCTCCATGGTGCTGAGCCTGAAGACGCGGCCGTTCATCGACGCGGCACGCATGGTCTCCGCGCCCGGAAGATGGCTGATGTGGAAGCACATCATGCCGAACACGGTCGCGTCGATGCTGGTCGCGGCAAGCATTACGGCGGCGAATGCGATTTTGACCGAAGCGAGCTTAAGCTTCCTCGGACTCGGCATTACGCCCCCGGCGCCGTCGCTCGGCAATATTATCCACGACGGGCAAATGTATTTGCAGAAGGCTTGGTGGATTTCGACCATGCCGGGCGTTGTCATTTTGCTGATCGCGATCGGCCTCCATTTAATGTCCGACGGCATACGCCAGGTGCTGGATCCGAAAGCGAGAAAATAAGCGAAGCTTCGGCAAGCAAATTCCGTTTCCGTCATGGAGAACTTAGTTTAGCGTAAAACATATAACGGAGAGGCGGGGAGTGGGTATGAACGATGAATGGCTGCTGCGGGTAAAAGGGTTAACGACACATTTCGAGACGGATAGCGGGACGGTGCGCGCGGTAAACGATGTCTCGTTCGATTTGAAGGCCGGGGAACGGCTGGCGATCGTCGGCGAAAGCGGCTCGGGCAAAAGCGCCATGGCGATGTCGCTCATCCGGCTGATCGCATATCCGGGAAACATCGTCGGCGGCCAGATTTGGTTCGAAGGCAATGATTTGACGAAGCTGAGCGAGCGCGAGCTGAACCGGATTCGCGGCGGCAGAATCGGCACGATCTTTCAGGACCCGATGACCTCGCTGGACCCGGTCATGCGCATTGAGGATCAGATGGTATCGGCGATCCGCAGACATCTGGGCTTCAGCGCGCCGGCAGCGCGCGCTTATGCGGTTTCGCTGCTGGAGCAGGTGGGCATTCCGGACCCGGAGTCGCGCCTTGGCAGCTACCCGTTCGAAATGAGCGGAGGCATGCGCCAGCGCGTCATGATTGCGATGGCTTTGTCCTGCAAGCCAAGGCTGATATTGGCGGATGAGCCGACGACCGCTTTGGATGTGACGATCCAGGCGCAAATCGTCGAGTTATTGAAACGGTTGACGGAGCAGACCGGCAGCGCGATGCTGTTCATTACCCACGATCTTGGGCTTGTCGCGCGTTTCGCCCAGAAGGTGGCCGTCATGTATGCAGGCCGGATCGTCGAATACGGTACCGTCGCCCAGCTGTTTGCGAATCCGCAGCATCCTTACACGCAGAGCCTGCTTCGGACGATTCCGAGCATTGCCGGGACGCCGGGCAAACGGCTGCAGCAGATTCACGGCTTTCCGCCGGATATGCGCAAGCCGATTGAAGGCTGTTCATTCCGCGAGCGCTGCTCCTTGGCGGAAGCGCGGTGCCGGATCGACATGCCGGAGCTGACCGCCCGGGGAGAAGGACAATTGGCGGCGTGCTGGAGGGACGTCGAAGCGGCCGGCGGCATCCGACGCGCTGACGAAACGGAAGCCGGCTCATCCGTAACGCCGGCGGCGGTTGCGGCGGCATCGGCGGCGTATGCGGGTGAAACATCGGCGGGTGGAGCCTCGGCCGTTGCTTCTCCGTCCAGCGCAGCTCCTCATATATTGGAGGTCAAAGGGCTGCACAAAGTGTTCCGCAAGCCGTCGCTGCTGCCGTGGAAGCCGGGTAAGCATATTTATGCGGTTAACGGCATCGACTTGACGCTGCGGCGCGGCGAAACGATGGGGCTGGTCGGGGAGAGCGGCTGCGGGAAGAGCACGGTTGCCCGCCTGCTGCTGGGGCTCGAATCGCCCAGTGACGGAGCCATTGCGGTCGACGGCATTCCGGCGGTAGAAGCCGCGGAGGGAATGAAATCGTACCGCAAACGAATTCAGATGGTGTTTCAGGATCCGTACTCCTCCTTTAATCCGAAAATGACGATTGAACATATTATCGCCGAGCCGTTGGACGTCCAGGGGCAAACCGCTCCGGAGGAAAGGAACAGGAAGGTGCGGGAGCTGATCCAGCAGGTAGGTCTCGATGCGTCGTTTCTCGACCGCTATCCGAATCAATTGAGCGGCGGCCAGCGCCAGCGGATCGGCATCGCCAGGGCGCTTGCGCTGTCGCCGTCGGTCGTCGTAGCCGATGAACCAACCTCGGCGCTTGATGTGTCGGTCCGCGCCCAGGTGATCAATCTGCTGTGCGATTTGAAGGAGCAGCTTGGACTCAGCTTTATTTTCATCTCGCATGATTTATCGACGGTGCGTCATATCTCCGATTCGATCGCGGTGATGTATTTGGGTCAAATTGTGGAGCAGGGGCCGGCGGAAGAAGTTTTCGTCCATCCGCTGCATCCGTACACGCGATCGTTGCTGGCGGCCGTGCCGGTACCCGATCCGGCCGTGGAAGCGGACAGGGAAATTACCGTGCTGGAAGGAGAGCTGCCGAGTCCGGCAAATCCCCCGGGCGGCTGCGCGTTTCATTCGCGCTGCCCGCTCGTGCAGCCCCGCTGCCTGGGCGAGAAGCCTGCACTGACCGGCGCGGGAGAACGGCGTATGGTGGCTTGTCATGCGGCCGGCTAGCGCGGTAAGGGCCGTCGGTATATACGGCGGCGGCGTTTTTTTCGCCGTCAATTCGGTGGCCCAGCCGTTTTTCACGCTGTATGCCGAAAGTCTCGGCGCCTCGACCGCCGTTATCGGCTTCCTTGTTACGCTGCGGGCGCTGCTGCCGATGATCATCGCCATGCCGGTCGGGCAAATGATCGATACGCTCGGTCCGCTCCGGTTAACGAAGCTGGGCTGCCTGCTGATGATCGTCTCGCTGGCGCTTACCGCTTCCAGCACGCTGCTTCCGCTGCTGGCGGTCTCGCAGCTGCTGCTGGGCGCCAGTACGATCATGGTCGCATCGTCGCTGCAGGTGCTGGCCGCCGACGGCGAGTCGGATAAAGCGCTGCGCAACCGCAACATCAACCGCTATTCCACCTGGTCGTCGGCAGGCAGCATGGCGGGACCGCTGCTCGGCGGACTGGTCGTCTCCTTCTACGGCGCCTCGTTGTCCGGCTACCGGGCCGCCTTTATCGCTTCGCTGGCCGTATGCATCGTTTCCTTTGCCGCCGTATGGCGGGTTGCCGCCGTCAGTCCGGGCGAGCCGATGGTGAAAGGCGAGACCCGCAGGCTGTTCAGGCCCCGCGCCATTATGGACAGCTATATGAGCGGCATCCATTTGACCAAATACCGGGGAATCCGGTTCGGGTTGGCCGGCACGTTCCTGATCATGTTCATTCAATCGCTCTACGGCAGCTTTATACCGCTCTATTTAAACGGTGCGGGCTACTCCACGCTGATCATTTCCGTCATCGTTTCGTTGACGGGCATGGCCGGACTGCTGTCGCGATTATTTCTGGCATTGCTCATGAAGCGGATGACGATGGAGCGCATCTTGATATCGGCCGGCTGCCTCGCCGCCATATGCCTAATTCTGATTCCGCTCGGTTCCCTGCATGTCGCAGGAATGATTGCGCTTACAATATTGCTGGGCAGCTCGGTCGGCATTAATCTGCCGGTCAGCATTATGATCATGGTGGATGAAACGAAGGACGCGGAGCGGGGGAAGGTGATGGGGCTGCGCCTGCTGACGAACCGGCTGTCGCAAATGTCAAGCCCGGCGCTGTTCGGGGTGCTGGGTCAGACGATGGGTTTGACGGCCGCTTTTTGCGCCGGCGGCACGCTGCTGCTGGCGACCATGCTTGGATTCGCCGTTTACAGCTCGGCCAGACTGAATCGTCCGGCGCAGGGAGAAGAGCCCGCAGTCGCACCTGCAGTCGCACCTGCAGCCGCCACTGCAGCCGAACAAACGCCGCCCGTCGGTGAGGCGAAGCCCGCCCGGCTTACGTACCGCAGTTGACTATAGCTTCGCACAGAAAGGAGATCGGTTTCGATGAAATACGGATTTGAAGACCATTGCTGGAAACATTTGATGAGCCCGGAGGTGCTGCAAATTTACAAGGCTTATGAACGCGACACGTTCATAGGCTCACGGCCCGCTTTACTCGCAATCGATCTGTATAACAGCGCTTATGAAGGAGGAGACAAGCCCGTCATCGATCTGCAGCGTGATTTTCCCAGCTCCTGCGGCGAGTACGCCTGGACAGCGATCGAGCCGACCAAGCGGCTGTTTCAAGCGGCCCGCGCCATCGGCATTCCCGTCATTTATTCGACGGCCGATCTGCGGATGCGTTCCCGTACCCGGCTGCAGGCGACTCATCGACGCTCCAAGCGGCCGGACGATCGAGCGTTTGAAATTTTTGCGGAATTTCAACCCGCAGCGGATGATTTGATCATTTATAAAACACGGGCCAGCGCCTTCTACGGTACCCCGTTGGCCGCTTTTTTGAACATGATGGATGCGGACAGCTTGATCATTTGCGGCGAATCGACCAGCGGATGTGTCCGGGCTTCGGCCGTGGATGCCTACTCCGCCGGATTCCACACGGTCGTGGTGGAGGAATGCTGCTTTGACCGGAATATGCTGTCCCACCAGGTTAATCTGTTCGACCTTCATCACAAATATGCCGACGTCATGCATATCGGCGAAGTATGCGATCAGCTGGGGCAGCGGCTGAAAAATAAACGCGCTTGAAGCACATCGGACATACTGAAAGTTAAGGGGGGGGCCGGAAACGGCGCCCCCATCCGTTTCTTAAGCGTGGCCGGGACGCTTCCGAGTGAACTCGTTCAGCTTTGCTGAACATCGGGGAATCCGATGGGGACTCTATCCCACCTTATTCAAGTCCCACCTTAGAGGTGGGGGTCTTAACCCGATAAAGTCGTAATCGAATAATATGCTTACATTTGAAATACGGTGAGCAGACGTTTGGCTTCCCCTTCGGAGTCATGAAAGATACATCTCGGCATTACTTCAGGAATTTGACATGCTTCCCCCTTAAATCCCGATCTCATGCAGAATACTATAGCATATCCGTTTGAACAGCCTCTGCGTCCATTTTTAAAATTGGGGAGGAGAGTAATGATGTTAAAACGATTTGACAAGCTATTCGGTATTGATCTGGGAACATCGAACACGGTTATATATGAAAAAGGTAAAGGCGTCGTGCTAAGCGAGCCGTCGGTCGTAGCCGTCAATCAGGAAACCGGCGAGCTGCTGGCTGTCGGTGCTGAGGCGCAAGCGATGATCGGACGGGCTCCCGGCTATGTGGATATTACATACCCTTTGACGAATGGCGTTATCGCCAATTTTGATATGACCAAAAATATGCTGCAGCATTTTATTAAAAAAATTCAAGGGCGCTCGTCTTTTTTGCGCAGCTCGCAGGTGTATATATCGGTGCCCTGCGGCATCACCAATGTGCAAAAGCGGGCTGTTGAGGAGACGATCATTCATAAAGGGGCCCAAAAGGCGGTTGCCGTCGAGGAACCGTTGGCGGCGGCGCTTGGAGCCGGGCTGCCGATCGGCGAGCCGATCGGACATTTGGTGCTCGACATCGGGGGCGGCACCTGTCAGGTAGCCGTTTTGTCGCTTGGCGGCATTGTCGCGAGCCATACGGTAAACAGAGCGGGTATGTCGATTGACCGGGATATTATGGAATACGTCAAGAAGCAGTACAATCTGGAGATCGGGGAACGGTCGTCCGAGGAAATCAAGATGCGGATCGGAACGGCGAACGCGTCCGCACAAGAAAAGACGATCGAGATCCGGGGACGCGACGTGATTGAAGGACTGCCCAGATCGATCCGGATTTCTTCAGGTGAAATTTATAAGCTGGTTGACGACTTTTTCAAATCGCTGATCGAGGCGATCCGCACGACTTTGGAGAAATGTCCGCCCGAGCTTGCAGGAGACGTCATCGAGCAGGGCATATTGCTGTGCGGCGGCGGCGCCCTGCTGGAAGGGCTGGATGAACGCATTCGCACAGAGACGGGCATTCCCGTACATATTGCGGAGAGGCCGCTGGACTGTACCGCAATCGGCGCCGGCATGATGCTCGGCGTGCGCAGCGCCAAGCAAGGCCTTGCCTGGCGCGCCGCAGCCGACGGGCCGGACGAAGCGGTCGAGGCGGGATGACACGCAATTTTGCAGCCTGGCATTCGTTCCGCCATGGCGGCAGGATTGTGTTCTTTCGGATATAGCATGATGCAGGTCAGACGCCCATGTCGTTCATGGGCGTCTTCCGCAAGATCGCAACATTTTCGCACAAGATCGACATATAAAACGGAAGCCGCATCAAGTAAAATTAAATGCAAGCGGTTACGCTAACGAACGAGTTCGGTTCGATGTCGAAGGAGGGCTATCCCATGTTAAAGGTTGCGGTCATCGGCGCGGGCGCGATCAGCGCCGCCCATATTCAAGCTTATTTGCAGTTTCCGGAGCGGTGCCGGATTGTGGCGGTTTGCGATATCTATCCGGATAAGGCGCAGCAGCGCGTCAACGAATACCGGCTGACTCATGCCAGAGCGGTTCAGGACTATAGCGATTTGCTGCACGAGGAAATCGATCTTGTATCGGTTTGCACGCCGCCTTATACCCATGCTCCGATCGCCATTGATTTTTTGCGTGCCGGCAAGCATGTGCTGGTCGAGAAGCCGATGTCCTCCTCGCTAAAAGAGTGCGACGACATGAACGAGGCGGCGCGGGAGAGCGGCAAATTGCTGTCGGTCGTAGCCCAGAACCGTTTCAAAACGCCGATGATGAAGCTGAAATCGGTGCTGGAAAGCGGCCTGGCCGGTCCGGTCGTCCACGCTCAGGTCGATTCCTTCTGGTGGCGTGGGCACTGCTATTACGATTTATGGTGGCGGGGGACCTGGGAGAAGGAAGGAGGAGGCTGCACGCTCAATCATGCCGTGCACCATATCGACGCTTTCCTGTGGATGATGGGGCGCCCGAGCGAGATTCAGGCCTTTATGAGCAATACGTCCCATGATAACGCCGAGGTAGAGGACTTATCCGTCGCTATGCTGCGTTATCCGACCGGGGCGCTGGCGCAAATTACAAGCTCCGTTGTGCATCACGGCGAGGAGCAGCAGCTTATTTTTCAAGCGAAGCAGGCGCGCATTTCCGTTCCATGGAAGCTGAAAGCGTCGAGCTCGAAGGCGAACGGATTTCCCGAGCCGAATCCGGAGCTGGAGCAGCAGATTCAATCCTTGTATGACAGCCTGCCGGAGGTTGTATACGAAGGCCACGCCGGGCAAATCGACAATGTGATGGCGGCTGTTGAAACCGGGTCGCCGCTTTTGATCGACGGCATAAGCGGACGCAATACGCTCGAGCTGATCGTCGGCATTTACAAATCGGCAAGCACCGGCGAAAAGGTCCTGTTCCCGCTGCAGCCGGACGACCCTTTCTATACGGGTGCAGGCATTCAGGCGAATGCGACCCATTTCTATGAAAAACAAACGTCGGTAGAAAATTTTCAGGATATGTCGATTACGACCGGAAGCAATTATAAAGCGTAACCCGCAGCCGCGATTGAAACGATTGCGGCCGCTTGCATAGACATTAAAACCATCACCCTTGCGGAGGCGATGGTTTTTTTGTTGACGGTCCATGATGCGCAGCAGGTGCAGCTGCCTGCGGGCATTGCACAGGCTAATTCGACTGCTCTCTTGATTTGTTCATCTGCCGGTAGTAGGCCGGGGACATGCCCGCCCAGCGCTTGAACTGCCTACTGAAATGGGCGATTTCCCGGTAGCCGAGAAGCTCTCCGACATGGTCGATGGAGAGGTTTTTCTGCTTCAGCAGATGCTTCGCCTTTTGCAGCATCAAGGACGAAAGATATTGGCGCGGAGACATGTGATACCGCCGTTTGAATATTCGGTTGCAGTACGAGAGGCTGATGTCCAGATCGGCGGCAATATCGTTGATGAACGTTCTGTCCCGGTCGTTGGGGCCGTGAAGATGTAAATTTTTGACCAACTGCTCGATCCGGGTTGCTATGTAGACGGCCAGACGGTCGTTCTCAGGCGGTTCGGGCTGAGCGGTTTTTTCCGAACTCAGCACATCGGCCACGCTGCCGAACAGCTGGAACAGCTCGGCCATCATGCTCATCCGGTCGAGCACATTCAATGATGCGGTATGCTTGGAAAATCCGATCAGACGATGCAAGTGCGGCATGACCCGTTCCGTCATCGCGGAGCCCGCGGGAAAATAGGTTTGAGTGGAACGGCTCAAAGCGGGGAGCAGCTGGCTGTCGTCCATTTGAAAGTGAAGGCAGAAATACGAAAATTCCTTCCCGTCGCCGGAGCGGTTGAAATGAACCTCCCCGGGATGTATGAGCATAAGGTCGCCCGCCTGCTGGGCGTATGTTTTTCCGTTTACGGTGAAGTCCTGATGCCCTTCGATCACATAATTCAGCTCGTATTGGAAATGCTCGTGCGACGGAAAGAACCAGGTCCCTTTCACCCGGCGGCCGTGCATGCTGAATAAATGGAGATTGGTTTGAATGTCCTCCGCAAAATATTCCTCCAGCGTAAAATCTCTGATTTTCGAATTTTCCAACTTGGCCATACCGTTCACCTGCCCTTAAGTTCTGGTAATGACGAATGCATCGGTTCATCGCTCGTCTGCAGCCTGGCTATGTTTAAATTTGGGTAAAAAGAAGTCCGACTTTGGGCATGTAACCTTTCGGAGTCAGCATTTAAACTATAAGCAATTGATTCCTTTCTATGTATATTTTACCATGTAACCGCTAACAAATGCACTTCAAATTGAACGCGCGTTCTTAATTTATCCGTACCGCCGATTCGAATAGAACAGACAAGGGAGTTGTATTGAAACGTGGAGCAAACGACAATGAATGCCATGGTCAGTCCGAAGGCGGCTCTGAAAAAAGAACGGATGCTGCGGCTCAAGCAGATGCGTCATGATTATCAATTGTATGTCATTATTTTTCTGCCACTGCTTTGGCTCATTATTTTCCATTACATCCCGATGTTCGGGGTGCAGCTCGCGTTCAAAAATTTCAGAATTTTAGACGGCATTTGGGGCAGTCCATGGATCGGGATGGATCATTTCGTCAAGTTTTTTAATTCGCCGCAGTTTGTCCGGGTTGTCGGAAATACGATCATAATCAGCCTGTATGAGCTGATCGCGGGCTTTCCGCTCCCGATCATTCTGGCCTTGGCGTTGAATGCGACACTGAGGACGAAATTCAAGCAGACCGTACAGTTCGTCACCTATATGCCGTTTTTTATATCAACCGTGGTCATGGTCGGCATGATATTGCAGTTTCTGAATCCGCGCATCGGTATCGTCAATACGGGTATCGGCCTGCTCGGCATTGCGCCGGTCAATTTTATGGGCGATCCCGAGTGGTTCAAATCGATTTATGTATGGTCCGGCATTTGGCAGACGACGGGCTGGGGCACGATCATTTATTTGGCGGCGTTGTCGGGGATCAGCCAGGAGGTGCACGAGGCGGCGACCATCGATGGCGCGAGCCGGTTTCAGCGCATCAGGCATGTCGATCTGCCCGGCATTATGCCGACGATCGTGACGCTGCTCATTTTGCATGCCGGGTCGATTATGGGAATCGGCTTTGAAAAAATATTTTTGATGCAAAATCCGTTGAACATCGCTTCGTCCGAAGTCATTTCCACCTATGTGTATTCAGTCAGTCTGGCTTCCAGCGCGCCCAATTACGCTTATGCCACCGCGATCGGCTTGTTCAACTCCGTCGTGAACATGATCCTCATCTTGATCGTCAACCAGATTGCCAAAAAAGTAGGAGAAACGAGCTTGTGGTAACTATGGGGAAGGGGGCCGTCCGATGAAAAGCAATAAAGTGGGACTCACGAATGCGGATAAACTGTTTTTTTTCTTTAATGATCTGATATTGCTGTTGGCGCTGCTGGTTGTGTTGTATCCGATTGTATACATTTTCAGCGCATCGTTCAGCGATAGGCTTGCCGTCGTATCGGGCAAGGTGTTTTTATGGCCGGTCGACTTCTCGTTCGAGGGCTACACGGCGATTTTCAAGGATGCGAGAATTATTCCCGCCTATGGGAATACGGTCTTTTATACGGTCGTCGGCACGACGATCAATGTCGTATTGACGATTATGGCCGCTTACCCGCTTTCCCGTAAAACGATGGTCGGCCGCAACCTGATTATGTACTTGTTTGCATTTACAATGATTTTCCACGGCGGTCTGATTCCGAATTATTTGTTGATTAAATCGCTCGGGATGATCGATACGAGATGGGCGCTGCTGCTTCCGGGCGCGCTTGCGGTATGGAATATGATTATTGCGCGAACCTTTTTCCAGACGACGATCAGCCATGAGCTGTTCGAGGCCGCATCAATGGACGGCTGTTCGCACATCCGATTTTTGTGGAGCATCGTGCTCCCGCTTTCCAAGGCGATTATCGCGGTCATGGTGCTGTTCTACGGGGTGTCGCATTGGAATGCCTACTTCAACGCCTTTATTTATTTGAAAAACAAAGATTTATTTCCGCTGCAGCTCGTACTGAGGGATATTTTGATCCAGAACGAGGTCGATCCGTCGACCATTACGGATCCCGAGTCGATGACCAAAAAGCAGGGGTTGGCCGATTTGCTCAAATATTCGATTATTATCGTCGCCAGCCTGCCGGTCTGGATCGTCTACCCGTTCGTGCAAAAGCATTTTGTCAAAGGCGTGATGATCGGCTCGATAAAAGGTTGACGGACCAGGTCATTCACCGGCCCTGGGGGCATGCTGGCCCTAGCCGGTTTGACGGATATAGAGAGCAAGATTACGAAGGGAGAATGAGTATGAAAAAAAGGGTGTACAGCAGTGGCGTGGCGGTTCTTGTATGCGGTTCCCTGCTGCTCGGCGCATGCTCGTCCGACAAGGCGGGACAGAAAGGGGCGTCGGATGCGAACGTTTCGGCGCCGGGCGCGCTGCCGATTACGAAGGAGAAGGTGACCATTACCGTTACCGTGCCGTCAAGTCCGACCGTTTTGTCCTGGGAATACGGTAAAAACGAGCTGACCACGTGGCTGGAGGATCAGACGAATGTTCATATTAAATGGAACTTTTATCCGGCGGCCGACGCCAAGACGAAGCTGAATCTCGAGCTTTCGTCGGGCGGCGACATGGGCGACCTCATCATGGGCAACTTCTCCCTGGACAACTCCGCGCTGGCTACATACGGCTCCCAGGGGATTATTCGGCCGATAGAGGATTTGGTCGAGAAGCACGGCGTCAATATCAAGAAAATGTACAGCGAATACCCGAATACCAAACAGGCGACTTCCGCGCCCGACGGGCATATTTATGGAATTCCGCAAGTGGGCGTGTGCTATAACTGCGACCGGGCGATGCGCTTTTGGGTCAATAAGTCGTTCCTGAAAGCGTTGAACATGTCCGTTCCGACCACGACGGATGAATTGTATCAATATTTGAAGGCGGTCAAAGAGAAAGACCCTAACGGAAACGGCAAAAAGGATGAGATCCCGATGACCGGCTCGAAAACGAGCTGGTTTGCCAAAATCGACCAGTTCATTATGAACGCTTTTACGTACCAGGATCCGAACGGCCTGTATGTCAAGGATGACAAAGTGATCGCCGCCTTTACGACGCCGGAATGGAGAGACGGTATTCGCTATTTGAACAAGCTGTCCAAGGAAGGATTGATCGATCCGACCGGGTTTACGAATGACGAGTCCCAATTGAAACAGATTGTGGAGCTGAACAACGGCAATAACGTCGGCGCCGTTCCGAGCGGCGGACCCCATGCGTTCGCGGCCAATGACGCTACGCGGTTGAATTATGAAATCGTCCCGCCCTTGAAAGGGCCCAAAGGCTTTCAGACCGCTTATTTCAACGAATTCGGCGTCGTCGGCAACTACCAGTTCGTCATCCCCGCGAATGGCAAGCATGCGGATGTCGTCATGAAACTGATCGATTTCATGTACAGCCAGGAATCGTTTTTGCGCAGCAGATACGGGGTTCCGGGCGTCAACTGGGAGGTGCCTAAAGGGACGACCGCGGCTAACGGCGGGGAGGCGAAGTTCAAGCTGATCGGCAAAGATTTGTGGCAGGAGCCGCAAAATACGCATTGGCAGGGCGCGAACTCGACATGGCCGCCGTTCGGTTCCGATTCCCGCGAGAAGCTGCCGGATGGCAAGTTCGACCTGGAGAAGGTGCTGTTCGACGCTGCCAAGCTATACGACAAATATGCGGGAAAAGTATCGGTGCCGAAGTTTTTCTTCGAGCCTAAAGCGGCGACGAGGTTCAACGAGCTGAAGACGGAGATCAACAAAAAGCTGGAAGCGTCCATCGCCGACTTCATCGTCGGCAATCAAGATATCGAGAAGGATTGGGATAAATTCCAATCGGAATTAAAAGCTATGGGACTCGACGAGTATATGTCCATCATGCAGAAGGAATACGACGCCAAGTGGAAAGGCAGTAAAAAATAATGAACCGGGGAGGGGATTTACTCCCCTCTTTTGAACGACCCGGGGAGAGGGTGGACGATCATGAAGCAGCGGTCCGATTACGAAATGAAATCTGCGGCCAGCTCGATGAAAATAGGTGTGCAGGGTGGATTTTACCCGGTTCCGGCCGATGTTGAGGAGGAGGGGGCGGCGGAATGGCTGGTGCGCAGGTCGGCTGAGCTCGGCTGCACCGTGCTGCAGGTGCGGCAGCTTCCAAAGGAGCCGTCACGGCGAAAGGAGCTTGGAGAGCTGGCTGCATCGCTCGGGATTGAGCTGGAAACATCGGCTCCCGGCGTCTTCCAATTGGCCGGTCCCGAAGCCGATCCCTCGGCGAAATCCAAGCTGCAGGAGGCGCTGCGGGAGGCGAAGCTGCTCGGCATGCCGGTCGTAAGAACGGGATACGGCCGGTTGAAGGTCGACAGCAGCCGGTTTAACCGCAGCGTTGCGGTGCGCGACCATATGAATGCGCTCGTCCCTTCCTTGAAGGAGGCCGCACGAATGGCGGAGGCTGCCGGGCTGTCCATTGCGGTCGAAAATCATTGCGATTTTACCGGCCGCGAGCTGGCGCAAATATTGGACGCCGTCGATTCCCCATTTGTGGGGGCTGCACTGGATACGGCCAACGGCTTTACCGTATATTGCGATCCCAATGACGATATCGAAGCATTGGCGCCCTATGCGTTGACGACGCACATCAAGGATATGGCCGTCATCCAGTCTCCCGTAAGAGGAGTCATTCCGTTTCTTCCTTATGGTTGCACATTGGGCGAAGGGCATGTCGATTTGCCGCGGGCGCTGGAGCTGCTGGCCGAACGGAGCCCCCGCGCCGAAGGGCTGCATCTGATCATCGAGCCGGGCTGGATGAAATGGGATGCGGAGCGCGATATCCGACAGCAGGAGCTGGATTTTTTTGAACAAAGCATTCGCTATTTAAACCGATTACGGCAAACGAAAGGACAGGTGGGATGAAGATGAAGCATGTGCTCGTCACCGGAGGAAACGGACGGCTGGCCCGTTATGTGATCGAACATTTATTGGAGAAGGATTACCGGGTGACCGGCTTCGACTGCACGGTGCCCGATCCGGCCAATTATCCGAAAGGCGTCCAGTTTGTCCAGGGCGATCTTGTTTCGCTGGAGGATTGCATGCGGGCGATCTCCTTATCCGAAGCGGAGGCGATCATCCATCTCGCCGCAATCCCATACGATACGGAGCTGAATCCCGGTCAGCCGAAAATTCAACGATTGCCCGAGGACGAGACGATGCGCGTCAATACGATGGGCACATTCTACCTGATGGATGCCGCCCGCAGGTTCAAGCATGTGAAGACGGTCGCTTTCGCCTCCTCCTATTATGCGCTCGGCCTCGGCAGAAGGCTGAGCGGCACGCCCTTCCAGGTCGATTATTTGCCGATTGACGAGGAGCATCCGAACCGTCCGGAAGATACGTATGCGCTGTCCAAAATGTTGGGCGAGCATATTCTGGAAGCATACAGCCGGGCGTACGGCATCCGTGCGGTCGCCTTCCGGCTGCAAGGAATCGATTGGCCGTTCCGCAAGGATGACTACAAATACGGCATTACGTTCGAGCCGCGGCAGCATGTCGGCGGACCCGTCGTCACGACTTATCAGTATGTCGATCCGCGGGATGCGGCACAAGCCTTTGCCCTGGCCATCGAAGCCGATCATCTGGACAGGTTCGAGGTGTTCCATTTGTTGACCGACAGCCGTCACGTCGAGGATACGAAGGACGCGGTCGCCAAGATGTGGCCGGATTTAACGGGGATGGCCGCTCATCTTGAAGGTACGGAAGGGCTCATCACCGCCAAAAAGCTGCGCGACAAGCTGGGCTACAAGCCGATGTATTCTTGGCGGAACCAGAACCCGCAGTCAAACTAACCTGGGAGGCGAAAGAACGATGAACAATAACATTCGGTTTGGGCATACGGCGATAACTTGGGACAATAAAGATATCGAGCAGGCGATCCCGGCCATCGCCGCGTGCGGGTATTGGGGCACCGAGACGTTCGGCTGGGTGCTGGAGGAATGGGAGGCGAAGGGAAGAAATTTGCCGGAGCTGTTTCAACGGAACGGACTGGAGCTGACCTCCCTGTACTGTCATCTCGATGTGCTAAATCCGGCCGTGCGCCGGGAAGAAATCGGCCAAGTGCTGCAGTGGGTTGACTTGTATTCGAAATTTAACGGTCCCGTCGTCATTATCGGGGGCAAAATGATTAAGCGGGACGGCTTCGCCATCGGCGATCACGCATCCGATATCGCCGCCTGCCTGAACGAGCTGGCGCAGCGCATTGCCGACCGCGGGGTACTCTGCTGCTTTCACCCGCATACGGGCACGCCTGTGGAAACGGAGGAGGAGATTCACCGCATTATGGACGCCCTCGATCCACAGGCAGTTACCTTCGCGCCGGACCTGGGGCAAATCGCCAAAGGCGGCGGCGATCCTCTGGCCATCGTGAAGACGTATCGCGAGCTGATTCGGATCGTTCATTTGAAGGATTATATCGGCGGCCCGATCGAGCATGATAGCGAAGGCCGCGAAGTCGATAAAACGGGCTTTCTCGGCTACACGCCGCTCGGAAGGGGTACGGTGGACGTGAAAGGAATTCTGTCCTACCTGGAGGACAGCGGCTACGACGGCTATGCTCATGTCGAGCTGGACGGCAATCAGTGGAGCCAGACGCGGAAAGGCGACCCGATGATGCCTGCGCAAGAGGCGATTCAAGCAAGCAAATCGTATTTGGAGCAGCTGGGCTATCACAATTTTAAGAAATGATCGTGAATAGTATGGGTCGTACGGAAAGCTTTTCAAAGAGCGTCTTCAAGAGGCGGGGCTCGCTGTATCCCATTGCTTATGCTCTTTCGCAAGCTGCCGCCTATGTCTCGCCTCCGCCATCAATAAATCAAAAGCAGGTATGTTTTTTATGCGATTTTACCGGGATTTTTAAAATAAAGTGGATAAACAGGACAAGGGGGCTGCTTCTATGAATCGGATCGTGAATCCCATTCTTCGCGGTTTTAATCCGGATCCGTCGATCTGCCGGGTGGGGGACGATTATTATATCGCGACCTCGACGTTCGAATGGTTCCCGGGCGTTCAAATTCATCACTCCAAGGATTTGGTTCACTGGAAGCTGCTGACGCATGCGCTGACGCGCAAATCGCAGCTGAATATGGAAGGCAATATCGATTCGGGGGGCGTATGGGCGCCCTGCTTGAGCTACGATAACGGGACGTTTTATTTGATCTATACGGATGTGAAGAGCAGGATCGGCGCGTTCAAAGACACGCATAATTATTTGGTAACGGCCGATGATATTACGGGACCTTGGTCGGAGCCTGTTTATTTGAACAGCAGCGGGTTCGACCCTTCCTTGTTCCATGACGGCGACGGCCGCAAATGGCTGGTCAATATGCTGTGGGATCACAGGAAAGGAAACAACAAGTTCGCCGGAATCGTGCTTCAGCAATATTCGGCAGAGGAGCGGAAGCTGGTCGGTCCTGCGACCAATATTTTCCGCGGAACGGAGCTGAAGCTGACCGAAGGGCCGCACCTGTACAAGCGGAACGGTTATTATTACCTGCTCACTGCGGAAGGCGGGACCCAATACAAGCATGCGGCGACCATGGCCCGTTCGCGTACGATTGAAGGACCCTACGAAGTCGATCCGTTCAATCCGATATTGAGCTCCGCGGACGAGCCGGAGCTTGAGCTGCAAAAGGCAGGCCATGCCAGCCTGGTGCAAACGCCTTCGGACGCGTGGTATATGGTCCATCTGTGCGGCCGTCCGGTGAAGGAGCAGTACTGCAATCTCGGCAGGGAAACCGCCATCCAGCTGTGCGAATGGAGCGATGACGGCTGGCTTCGGCTGGCCGGAGGCGGGCGAACGCCCGGCGTCCATGTCGAAGCGCCGGGAGACTTGGCTCCGCAGCCATTCCCGCACGAGCCGGCGACGGACGATTTCGATCGGACGCAGTTAGACGTCAACTGGAGCACGCTGCGGATACCGCCCGACCCGTCCTGGCTGACGCTTACGGAGCGTCCCGGCTTTTGCGCCTGCGCGGCATGGAATCGATGAGCTCCATGCACAGGCAAAGCATGGTGGCCAGACGGCAGCAAAGCTTCCGGTGCGAGGCGGAAACATGTCTTGAGTTCGCTCCCGAACATTTTCAGCAGATGGCCGGATTAATTCTGTATTACGATACGAAGGACTACATTTATTTGCGCGTCACGCATCACGAGGAGTTGGGACCGTGCCTCGGCATCGTACAATCGAAAAACGGACTGTATGACGAGCTGCTGGAGCGGGATATCCGTTTACAGGGTACGGGCCGGTACCGGTTGAAGGCGGAAATCGACCGCGAGCTCGTCCAATTTTATTATGCCGATGCGGGAAGGGAATGGACGCCTGTCGGCGGACGGATCGAGCTTACCCATCTGTCCGACGATTTCCCGGCCTATATCCGGTTTACCGGAACGTTTATCGGGATGTGCGTTCAGGATTTGAGCGGCATGAAGAAGCATGCGGATTTTGATTATTTTGTTTATAAGGAAAGCTTCTGATCGAAGTCCTTTCGATGAAGATACATTCGTGTTTTAGATATAGCTTTTCTTGCAATATCAGAATGGCTCAGCTCCGCTGAAATCATATAAATTCTGATATTATAAGGAAACCTCTATCGAGGCCTTTCAAGGATGAGCGACCGCGATTAAAATGTAGCTTTTCTTGCAATATCAGAATGGTTCAGCTCGGCTGAAAACATATAAATTCTGATATTATAAAGAAAAGGAGTAACCGGCTGCGGAGGCGCCAGGCTGGCTGACTTGAGCTTGCGGTTCAGTCTGCGGTTGACAAATACTCGTTGCAACATCATGAAGCCCCGGCCGAAACTCGGCCAGGGCTTCATGATGTTGCGGTCGCTTTGAATCGGTCAGTACTCCTCGACGATTTCACAGCCGAGCTTGCTCGGATGATCTTTCACCAGAGTACCGCTTGGAATACTTCTCAAAATCCATAGCATCAGCAAATCCCCGTATGAACCCATAAGCATGAACACGCCTAATATATAAAAGAATTTGAGATCTCCGATCAATCCGACGAGAAGCGGAACGATTCCATATATAACCGGCAGCAGGCCTGCGATTTTGTACACATCGGCGCGCACCCCGACCATGCAATGAACATATGGAGTCAGAGAGCGCCACATGATGCCGATTCGAATATTTTTCCACGGCACCTTGCCGATATATACATATCCGACCGCATGCGTAAGCTCGTGCAAACAGGATAGAGCTGCGATCGATAGAAGAAAAAGGACTATTCGCCCCAGATCGAGCTCCAGACGGAGTGTGCCGTTAACGAGCAATCCCCATCCGTTCACGAGTTCGTAAACATAGAAGGATGGGACAACCGACAAGAAGCAGGCTATGATGATAATGGTATACGCTTTACCGGCGTTCATCGACCAATCCGATTTCACGACTTATGCTCCTTTCAACCTCTAGACTTAAGACTATAATATGTGACAACCGTGCATAATTCAACGAATTTGATAGATATGGGTCGGCGTCGCTCTTGCGTAACTTGACTGACCCCAGTCATACACAGCCGGGAAAGAAACCCGACGACTTCCCAAAATTGCTTGGCTGCCGTTTGGGAATAACGCAATTTTCTTCAATTCGCATCAAACAGCGGCCCGACATGGATTGACAAAAATGACGAACCATAATATGGTGTTGATATAAAAGAAAACGAAACTAATCGAAATAAAACGAAACTAAAATCTTTGATTCAGGAAGGCAGGGTTTTCATTATGCCATTAGTCTCATCCACACCTTTATTGCAGGAAGCGCGCAAGCAGGGCTACGGCATCGTCGCCTTTAATGTCCATACGCTGGAGATGCTGCAGGCCGTCGTCGAAGCGGCGGAGGAAAGCCGTTCGCCGCTTATTTTGCAAACGACCGTCGGTACGGTCAAGCATTTGGGCATCGCATATATAGCCGGGGCCGCCAAAACGGCCGCAGCGCAGGCCAGCGTGCCGATCGCTCTGCATTTGGACCACTGCCAAAGCTTCGAGCTCATCATGCAGTGCATGCGCGCGGGCTATACGTCGGTTATGATCGACCAGTCGATGCATCCATTCGAGCATAACGTGGCGGTGACCCGTAAAGTAGTCGAAGCGGCCCGTGCGTTAGACGTCAATGTAGAGGCCGAGTTGGGCAAGGTCGGCGGCGTCGAGGACGACATTCATGTCGATGAGGATATGGCTGCGCTGGCCGACCCGGATGAGTGCCGGCGATTTGTCGAGCTGACCGGCGTAGCTACGCTGGCTCCGGCGATCGGCACAGCGCACGGCATTTACAAGGGAGAGCCGAATATCGATTTCGAGCGGATTGGCCAGATCGCCCGCCTGGTGGATGTGCCGCTCGTGCTGCACGGCGGCTCCGGTATTCCGGAAGCGCAGGTACGGCGCTGCGTTTCGCTCGGAATGGCAAAGATGAACGTGGCGACCGAGCTGAAAAATGCGTTTACCGCTTCGCTGCAGCAGTTTTTCGCCGAGCACCCCGGCGATCTTGACCCGCGCTCCTATATGTCCGCCGCCAAGCAGGTCGTGAAGCGGCTGGCGATGGAGAAGATGGAGCTTTGCGGCTGTACGAATAAAGCATAGTGGGTCGAATTCAAGCAGGGATAAACGGCTTCGCCGTCCTTAGGGGAACGAGCGCGTTTATCAAGGTTGTGCGAAGCAAAGTAATAAAAACTTATACTTTCTATTCAACTGAAAAAGGTGGCGTCTGCACGTGGGGAACAGTTATTTGCTCGGCATCGATATCGGAACTTCCGGCTGCAAGGTTGCGCTGTTCGAGCCTGACGGCACGGTCGTCTTCCAAGGTACGGAGCCTTATCCGACCTATTATCCGCAGCCCGGCTATGCGGAGCAAAATCCGGAGGAATGGTGGCGCGCCGTATGCGTGAATCTGCATCGAATGTTCAAGCAGGCCGGCGTACAGCCGCATCACATTAAGGGCATCGGCGTGGACGGGCAGAGCGGAGCCGCGATCGCGGTCGATCAGCGCGGACAGCCGCTCAGAAACGCGATCATCTGGCTGGATCGAAGATCCGACAAGCAGTGCGCTCAGCTTCTCGATACGATCGGCAGCGAGAAGCTGTTCGCGGTTTCCGGCAATCCGCTGGCTCCGTCCTACGTGACGGGGAAGCTGCTCTGGATGCAGGAGCATGAGCGGCATTTGTACGGTCAGGCCGCCAAGCTCGTGCAGTGCAACAGCTACATCGTCTATAAGCTGACGGGGAGATGGTCCCAGGACGTATCGCAGGGCAACGGACTGCATGCCTTCGATATCGCGGCGAAAACGTGGGATTATTCGCTGGCCGAGCAAATGGGCATCACATCGGAGCTGCTTCCGGAAATCTATGAATGCTGCGATGTCGTAGACGGGGTTACGCCGCTCGCTTCCTCGGCAACGGGGCTGGCCGCAGGCACGCCGGTCGTGGCCGGCGGTCTGGATGCCGCCTGCGCCACGCTGGGCGCGGGGGCGATCCGTCCCGGCGAGGTTCAGGAGCAGGGCGGGCAGGCCGGCGGCATGAGCATCGTCATGGACCGGCCGGTTGCCAACGACAAGCTTATTCTTAGCTGCCATGCGGTTACGGACCGGTGGATTTTGCAGGGTGGTACGGTGGGCGGCGGCAGCCTGAATTGGATGAGGAGGGAGTTTGCGGGCGACGCCGATCCGGATTTTTTCCGGCAGGCCAATGAGGAGGCAGCGCGCATTCGGGCCGGCAGCGAGGGACTGCTGTTCCTCCCTTATATGGCCGGCGAGCGTTCCCCGATCTGGGATGCCGACGCCAAAGGCGTCTTCCTCGGCTTGACGTACGAGAAGACGAGAGGGCATATGGCCCGCGCAATCATGGAGGGCTGTGCGCTGGCGCTGCGGCATAATCTGAGGACGGCGGAAGCAAGCGGCGTCCCGATTTATACGCTGCACAGCACCGGCGGCGCGGCCAACAGCGCGCTGTGGACGCAGATCAAAGCGGATGTGACGGGCAAACGGTTTAAAATCGCTTCGTCGGATTCGGCCACGACGCTTGGCGCGGCCATATTGGCCGGCATCGGAACGGGCATTTACCGGGATTACGAGGAAGCGGTCGGACGGACGGTGCGGATGAGCCGCGAATATGAGGCCGATCCGCATCATGAGCCGGTGTACGCCCGCGTATATGACATATATTTGGAAACGTACAACCGGTTGAAGGATTTATTTCCAAGGATGGGATGGTAAAGCTTATGGAAGCGAACAAGAGTATGAAAGCGGCCGTGCTTCACGGGCCGAACGACATTCGGGTGGAGGAGCTCGAAATTCCCGCATTGGAGCCGGATGAGATTTTGGTCAAGGTGATGGCAACCGGTATTTGCGGCTCCGATCTGCCGCGGGTACTGGGCGATGCGGCCCATCATTATCCGATTGTGCTGGGACATGAATTTGCGGGAACGGTAGAGCGTGTCGGCGGCGGCGTCACCCGCGTGAAAACGGGCGACCGCGTGGTCGGCGTGCCGCTCAAGCCTTGCCGGAAATGCGAAGACTGCCGCAGCGGCCATTTTGCCCAATGCAAGCATTATTCGTTCATAGGCTCCCGGGTGAACGGCAGCTGGGCGGAATATGTCGCGCTTCCGGAAAGCAATGCGATTCCGTTCGGCGAGGAGATCAGCTTCGAAGAGGCGGCGCTTGTCGAGCCGTCGGCGGTCGCGCTGCATGCGCTTCAGCTGATCGGGTTTCAGGGCGGCGAGCATGTGGCCGTGCTGGGCGGAGGCAACATCGGCCTGCTTGTTTTGCAATGGGCCCGAATTCTCGGAGCCCGGGAGGTCACGGTATTCGATATCGATGAAGAGCGGTTGAGCACGGCCCGGCAGTTGGGAGCGGATCATACCGTCAATACGCTGCGCCCCGGTTTTGAGGACGATTGGAAGCGCCTTACGGCGGGCAAAGGCTTCGGCATTGTGATGGAAACGGCCGGTTCGGACGTGACGATGAGGCTGAGCTTTGAGTTGGCGGCAAACAAGGCGAAGGTTTGTTTCGTCGGAACGCCCGTGCGCGAGCTGACATTTTCGCATAAGCAGTTTGAATTAATGAACCGCAAAGAATTTACGCTGACCGGCTCCTGGATGTCGTACAGCGCTCCGTTTCCGGGCAAGGAATGGGAGCTGACGCTTCATTTTCTCCGTAAAGGGCTGCTGAATTTGAAAGGTATCGTGTTCCGGCAGTTCGACCTGGACGGGATTAACGACGCATTTGACTTGTACCGGCAGCCGGGAGCGGTGAAGGGGAAAATATTGCTGCTGAACCGCTGACGGGCACCGTCCGCTTGCCGGCGGCAGCAAGGCGCTAGGGATGGACAGGGCGAATAATTCGAACAGATGACAACAAAAGCCCGACCCGAACCGGAGCCGTGATATAGCAGGCTATGCATGGCAAGCGGAGCCATGATCGCTATGCGGGTGCGCATGGCAAGCGGAGCCATGATCGCTATGCGGGTGCGCATGGCAAGCGGAGCCATGATCGCTATGCGGGTGTGCATGGCAAGCGGAGCCATGATCACTATGGCAGACTGTGCATGGCAAACCGTGGCCATGATCGCTATGCGGGTGCGCATGGCAAAACCCGCGGCTATAATCGCAGGGAGAGGCCGTACGTGTCAGAAGTCGAGGACAATTCATACGGAGGTAGGCTGTACATGGAAGAACCGCAAGCGGACCGCAGGATGAGAAGCGTGGAAAGACATCAGTTTATCGTTCAATATTTAAAGCAGCATAAAAGTGTGGATGTCTCGTTTCTCAGCGCCGAGCTGAAGGTATCGGAGGTGACCGTGCGCAAAGATCTGGAAAAACTCGAACGCGATAAGCTGCTGCTGCGGAGCCATGGCGGAGCTGTGCTTAACGAGCATCTGTTTCTGGAGCCTTCGTTTATCGAGAAGGAAGACCGGTACAAGGACGAGAAATCGGCGATCGCGAAGGAATCCGCCAAGCTGATCCGGGACGGCATGACGGTCGCTTTATCGACAGGCACGACGATAGGGCTGGTCACACCGCTGATTCAGGATCGCGCATCGTTGACGGTCGTTACCAATGCGATGAATGTCGCCGCCGATCTGATGAGGACCGACGGGATTCAGGTATTTCTTACGGGAGGCCATATCCGGCCGAATACGTTTGCCTTGATCGGCGAGGCCGCAGAGAAAGCGTTGGACGGCGTCTATGTGGAGGTTGCCCTGATCGGCGCCAACGGCTTTAGCATCGATCAGGGTCTGACGACTCCGAGCATGGAGGAGGCCAGAGTGGTCCGGCGGATCATCGATCATGCGCGGCATGTGGTCGCACTCGTCGACTCCAGTAAATTTGACAAGGCTGCGTTTTACCGGATCGTCGACGTGGACCGGGTCGGTACGGTGATTACCGACAGCCGCGCGCCTGCCGATACGGTGGCACAGCTGAAGGATCGCGGAATTGCTGTTATCCTGGTTGAGCCCGGCCATGCGTAAGCGTCGCCCGCGCAGCCTAGACTCGCGGTAGTGCGGGGCCTGCATGACGGAGACCGCTGGACTTCCGGACGTTTCGCTGCTGTCCAAGTGAGTGAAATACAAGGAGAAGCTGTCCGGAAGCGAGTTTGCCAATCTTGATTAACCCGCTTCGCCATCCTTGAAACGGTTTATTCAGGTTTAACGAAGCGTTCCCTGCAATTCGGAAACGAATTGGCGGATCGCCTCGTGGCCCGATTGCGCCGCCTGCCGCCGGACAAAATGCTCCTCGATCAGCCCGACGAGCGCGCTGCCGATCGCGACACCGTCGCACAGGTCGGCGGCTTTCCTGTAATGGCTGCCCGTGCCGATGCCGAAGCCGGTCACGATGGGCAGGTCCGTGCAGTTTCGGACTGTACGGATGAGCGGCTCCAGCCCGTCGTGAAGCTCGCCGCGGACGCCGGTTACGCCGATGGAGGATACGCAGTAGACGAAGCCGGAGGCGACGGATACGATGGAAGCGACCCGATCTCTGGAGGTGATGGATACGAGCGGAATATAGTCCTGGGCGTACTGCCTGCAGAAAGGGAGCACGCGGTGGCTCTCCTCGTACGGCAGGTCGGGGATAATGACGCCGTTCATCCCGCTTTCGGCCATCAGTGCGAAAGCTTGGTCCAATCCGATCTGCAGCAGCGGATTGAAGTAAGTAAACAGCACGAGCGGAACGGTCAACCCTTGCTGCCGGGCTTGCTTGGCGACATGCAAAACGTCGGCAACGGTGGTGCCCCGACCGGATAGCGCTCTCGTCGATGAGCGTTGAATGACAGGTCCGTCGGCAAGCGGGTCGGAAAAAGGAACTCCCAATTCGATCAGGCTGGCTCCCGCCGACTGGAGCGTAAGGCAAATATCGAGCGATGTTTCCGGGTCAGGGTCGCCGACAGTAATAAAAGGCACGAAAGCGGGCTTGCGTTCCCGGGCCAGCGTATCGAACATATGTTGAATTGCTGCATTCATTTTAATGTCCCTCCTGCAGTTCAAGAATCGTTTGCATATCTTTGTCGCCGCGGCCGGAAACGGTAATGACGAGCAAGTGGTCCTGCGGCAAATGCGGGGCTATTTGCAAGGCATGCGCCACGGCATGGGAGCTTTCGAGCGCGGGGATGATTCCCTCGCTCCGGCTGAGCGTACGCATCGCTTCCAGCGCCTCGTCATCCGTTACGGCGGTATAGGCAACGCGGCCTTGCTCCATCAGATAGGCATGCTCGGGACCGACCCCGGGGTAGTCCAGACCCGCGCTGATGGAATGGGCGGGCGTAATTTGACCGAAGGGCGTTTGCAGCAAATAGCTGAGGGAGCCCTGAAAGATGCCCGGGGTTCCTCTGGTCAAGGAAGCTGCATGCGCCGAGGTGTCCAGTCCCTTCCCGCCGGCTTCGACGCCGATCAACCGCACTTCCTGATGGTCAAGAAAAGGATGGAACATTCCGATTGCATTGCTGCCTCCTCCGACGCAAGCGATGACGGTGTCCGGCAAACGCCCCTTCTTGCGGAGCATTTGCGATTTCGTTTCCTCGCCGATAATACGTTGAAAATCGCGGACAAGGGTCGGATAAGGATGGGGACCGGCCGCCGTGCCGAAGATGAAAAACGTATCCTCGACATGGGCAACCCAATAGCGCAGCGTCTCGTTGCCCGCATCCTTTAACGTGCGTGCGCCGGATGTGACGGCGACAACCTCCGCCCCGAGCATGTTCATCCGCAGCACGTTGAGCCGCTGCCTGCGGATATCTTCCTCGCCCATGAAAATGGTGCATTCCATACCGAGCAGGGCGGCGACCGTAGCGGTAGCGACGCCATGCTGCCCGGCGCCCGTCTCCGCCACAAGCTTGCGCTTGCCCATCCTTTTGGCCAGCACCGCCTGCCCGATCGTATTGTTGATTTTATGGGCCCCGGTATGGTTCAAATCTTCCCGTTTCAAATAGATCCGGGCTCCGCCAAGCTGCTCCGTCAACCGTTTGGCGTACGTGAGCGGCGTCGGCCGGCCGGAATACTCCTCCAGCAATTCCAAAATCTCCGCCATAAAATCAGGCTGATTGTGAAAGTGCAGGTAGCTTTGTTCCAATTCCCGCAAAGCATGCATTAACGTTTCCGGGACGAATTGTCCCCCGTAGCCGCCGAAATAACCGGGCTGATTCGCCATCATAACGACCCCTTCCTTCATTTCATGATTTAAAAGTCCCGGCGATTCGGTTGAAGCATCGTCAGCACAGCGGTTATGGATCACCGGGACTTTTGGAATAAGGCCATTATATGGAGCTTTAGAACTTAATTTCAATAACGAACATTTGTTCAATACAGTTGCCGCGAACAATGGTTCCGCGCGCAGCGGCGCGGCGCAAAGCAGTTGCCGGCAGCAAGGCTCTTCCTATATAATGTGCAGAGAACTATGAACGATAATTCCGTTATGAACAAATGTTCAAGCAAGCTCGTTACGAAGAAGGAGGGGGATACAACGTGACCGAGTCATTTCAGGATAAACCGCGGCTGCTGGTCAAAGTCAGTACGCTTTATTATGCGGACGGGCTCAATCAGCAGCAAATTGCCGAACGGCTGGGCATTTCGCGCCCGCAAATAAGCCGTATGCTGGCAGCGGCGAAAGCCGAAGGCATCGTGCAAATTACAATCCGCAATCCGTTCTCCGAGGAGCAGGTCTATGAGCGCGCCATCTCGGAGGTGTTCGGCTTGCGGGATGTGCTTGTCGTTCAGGTGCCCGATGCGGATCAGGACCAGCAGCTTATCGATCTGCACGTGGCGAGAGAAGCCGCCTCTTTCCTGGAGGGCGTAATCAGGGATCGCGATATTGTCGGCGTGATGGCCGGCAGAACGATCGCTTCCGTCGGCGGCGCGCTTCATTATTCGGTCAAAAAAGACGTAAAGTTTGTCCCGCTCGTCGGCGGCTGGGGGGCGGAGGGCGCTTCCTGGCATGCCAACTCGAACACGCGCTTGTTTGCGGAACGGCTGAAGGCGCGCTATTTGCTGCTGAATGCGCCGGCGATCGTCGCTTCCCGGCAAACCCGGGATTTGTTTGTCCGGGAGCCGGAAATCGCGGATGTGTTGAACTGCGCCAAACAGGCTACAATAGCATTGGTCGGGATCGGGCAAGTTTCGCGAAAAGCAACCATCGTGGAGTCGGGCTATTTCGATCGCCAAAATATCGAAGACGTTCGGGCGCTGGGCGCGCTGTCCAATATATGCACCTCGTTTTTGGATGCGAACGGACGGGATGTGCCGCATGAAGCGGCGCTGCGGATGATCGGAATAAGCGTGGCCGAGCTTCGCCGCATTCCTAACGTGATCGCCGTTGCGAGCGGACGCGACAAGACGGAAGCGATCGTGTCGGCGCTGCGCGGTAGCTGTATTCATGCGCTGGTTACCGATATGGCTACCGCCCGGCGGCTGCTGGATTGGCATCGTTCGCATCCGCATATTGATAAATAGCGGCGGAGGCAGTATGCTTAATAAGAATTACAGAAAGAGGAGCGGTTGTTATCCATGCGCAGACGTTTGGTCATAGAAGCTGTAATGCTGGCTATATATGGTGAATTGTTTGTTCCGGAACGGGAAGTGGAATATTTGATTCCGTATTCGACGATTCAGGAGCTGTACGAGCTACGCGAGAGCAGGGAACCGATCATGCCGGATCGCGAGGACGAAGCCCACGTGCGAGTGAAGATCGGAGAGCTGATCAGCATGCTGGAGGAGCCGTTCAATCGTAAAAAGATGGAGCGGGCGCTATCCGTGCCCTGGAGCAAGAGCCTGCCGTTTCCGATAAACGACAACGTGTCGCTGACGGTCATTTACGCGATTGAAAATGCGGAGTACGGGGAGCAATTCGACCCGATCGAGACCGATTTGATCTTGATTTCGCTGCATGAGAAGGCGCCGCTGTTGACCGATCAGCCGGAATTTACCGATAAATTGATTGACGCCGAAGTGCCGGTTCAAGTGTACGATATGGAAGATTTTGAATATGCTGTCGAGGGAGATCACGAATAAGCTATACGAGCCGACGATGACCGGAGCCGGCCCGCTTGTTCCATATACGGTTTACGAAAATGCGCAGGAGATGAATAAATAACATCATGCAGATCGCGGCCCCTATCCGTAAGGTGCTTTTAATGAACGCGTCGTCCAACATTATTTTTAACTACATCGGTATTTTCGTAAATTTGTACATTTGGGAAAAAAGCCGCAGCATTTTCGACGTTACCTGGTTCAACCTGATTTTATTTATTACGTGGAGCCTCGCCTTCGCGCTCGGTTCCAGACTGCTGACCCGCTTTACGACGCGAGTGCTGATCCGGATGACTGCCGCCTGCGGCGCCTTGACGTTTCTGCTGCTGACCACGCTGACGCTGGACAACCGGTTGTTATGGATTGCAATCATCGCCGTCCCCGTCGGAATCATGTGGGGGTTTTACGCTTCTTCGCAAAACATTACGCTGTCGGTATTCGGCAAAGGTAAAGATTTTGAAGTGTATTTCTCGATCGCGACGATTATCGGGCAGGCGATTTCGATTTTGAATCCGGTCGTATTCGCGTTGATTATTAAGTGGATCGGTTATTCCGGCTCGTTTCTGCTCATGTTTGTATTCGTCGCCGTGCTGATGACGGTGTCGTTTATGATCCCGCCCATCACATTATCCACGGAAAAGAAGCCGCTGTTTCAAAACATGCGGTTTTCGGAAGTGTTTTCGTATCCGGCGATCCGCTGGATGGTTCCGTCCTGTCTGGCGGCGGGCGTGTTTTTGCAGTTTCAAGGGCTGTTCGCGCTTATTTTCACCTTCTCGGTGTCCAGCGACAAGCTCGTCATCGCGCTGCTGAACGTGTTGTATGCGGTGTCGGCGATTATCGCGATGGTGCTGCACCGCAGATTGAACATTCAGGGCGGCATATGGCTGAAGGTTGGCATGGTCGCGATATCCGCCGGTTTTTTGGTGGCGCTGCTGCAGCATTCCGTGTTTCTGGTCATTTCCAACATATTGACGACCGTCGGGCTGTTTTATTTCGGTACGGTATGGAACAGCGATCAGTTCCGCATTATCAGCCGCCACACCTCGATCGAGCAGGCGCGCATATTGTTATGGCGGGAATGTTTCCTGAACATATCGCGGATTTTCATTTTAATTCTCATTTTGAATGTACAGGAGCTGAAGGGCCCCGTCTTCGTTACGCTGCTCGCCTTTGCGCTTGGCTGTGCGCTGCTGATCCCGTTATTTTCGCAAAAAAGCGCGGACGCGCTGCGGCGGCAAAACCTTCATATCGAAAGCTAGCCGCGAGAAAAGCGGCTTAATCATGAACGGCACGACATTCCGGTTAGGCGGGATGTCTTTTTTTTGTTGTATTTGAAAGTATAAGATTTTATATTTTGCTTCGCACATCCTGACAAACACGCTCGTCCCCTAATAAGCATTGGGAAGCATCCGAAAACGGCAGCCCCCATGCGGAACGCTTGTTGTGATATGCTAGAGGCGAGCGGCTTGTTGCCGTCTTCAACATTTTGTATGCGTTTACAAAAAATAAAGTAAAGGAGAGCCTGCTGTATGCGACTTTTACAGGGAAATCTTTCTACCCGGTTTAAAGCGATTTATGGCATCTTTTTTTTAATCATCATTTCGTCGACCGTCTGGCTGTCCTACTTAAGCTCCAAAGGCAGCCTGGAGGATCAGCTGCGCAGCACGAACATGGCGCTGCTTACGCTGATTCAGCAAAAAATCGAAATGATGCTGCGGGAAATCGATACGAATACGATTAATTTTATTCAAGAGCCCGAGGTTGCGTTTTTTCTTAACGGCCGGTATGCGAATGACGATTTGCGGTTCAACCATTTCCGCGTGCTGAATGACCGGTTCAAAGCGCTGATGTTCTCAAACAGCAATATTTCGTCCTTCTACTTGTATTCGATTGAAAATAAATCGCTGCTGACGGATACGACGTTTTCCGATGAAGCCGACTTTTACGATACAGCCTGGCGGCAAACGCTCGCCTCGATGAAGGGCTACCAGCAGTGGCTCGATACGCGCAAGGTTACGGAAATCAGCTCCGGTCTCCATGTCGATAAAGATGTGATTACGCTGGTGCGCTCATACCCGCTGATCGGCACCCCGCAGTATCGCAAAGGCGCGGTAATCGTCAATGTCACCGAAAACACCGTCTCCAATCTGATTCAGGACGTCGACAAGCAGCGGGCGGGGCAGACGCTGGTCATCAACGAGCAGGGAATGATTATTTCTTCGCAGAACAAGAAGCAGTTGTTCCGGCCTGTCAGCAGCATCGAGGGAGCGCCGGCGCTCAGCCAGTTGGGCAGCCGGGGATATTTGATCAGCAATACGGCTAACGGAAGCTATACGACCTTTTATTTAACGTCGGCCTATAACGGCTGGAAATATGTGAGCATCGTTCCGAATCCGGAGATGAACCGTCCGCTGGAAATTATCCGCAATTTGCTGCTGACCGTCGCAGTCGGCATGTTTCTGCTGGCGATCGCGATCGTGTTTGCCGTCAGCAACTATACGTTCAAGCCGCTCGAGTTGTTCTTCCGCTCGTTTACCGGAAAAAAGATGAGCCGGCCGGGCGATCTGACCTATATGGAGCAGTTTTTCAAGCAGATGATGTCCGATAACGAAACGCTGCAGAAGCAAATGCACGAGAGCTTGCCCGCTTTGAAATGGCGGCTTATTTTGAGCCTGCTCATGGGTGACAAGGCCAATTACAACCGGATGAAGCCGTATTTCGATACGCTTGGCGTCGACCTGCATCCCGTTCAATTCATTGTGCTTGCGATCGAGCTCGATCGCATCCAGGACATCGCCGCGCCCCGCGACGTATACTTGTTTACTTACGCTATCGGCAATGTGGCGGAGGAATTGGTCGCCGGCGTGTGCAAAGGAGTATCGGTCGAGCTGACAGACGGGAAAGTCGCCGTTGTTATGAGCTTCGAGGAGGATGATGCGCAGGGCAATCAGATTCAGGCGCTACAGGTGGCCGATCTCGTCAAGGATTATGTGGAAGGCCATTTCAAGCAGACGGTGACGATCGGAGTCGGCCGGCCGCAGCTGCATCTGGAAGGCATAAACAAATCGTATCAGGAAGCGTTGAACGCGCTGAAATACAAGCTGATCATGGGCGATAACACGGTCATCTCGATCGACGATATTGCCGGCAGCCTGCTCAACGATAAATTTTACCGGATCACTGCGATGAGCGATTCGGTCGTCGGCTACATTCGCGATACCGATAAAGGGAAGACGGAGGCGCAGCTGGACAAAATTTTCGCGGAATTGAAAGCGAACAACGTCCCGCCGGAAACAATCCGGCAGCTGTGCATACAGCTCATCATGAACTCGATCAAGGTCATCTCGGATAAAGGGCTGGAAATTAAAGAGTTTCTCGACCCGAAGGAAAATATATACGACCGGATCGAATCATGCGCCAACGTGGACGAGATCAAGAGCTACATCTCCTCCTTTTTGCATCAGCTCATCGTCCGCACCGAGGAGAAACGGTTAACCAGAAGCGGCAACGAAACGATCAAGCAAGTGATGTCCTACCTGGAGCAGCATTATATGGACAGCGACCTGTCGCTCAATTTGCTTGCCTCGCGGTTCGGTCTGAGCGTCCCCTATATGAGCAAACTGTTCAAGGAGACGACGGAAACGAATTTCATGGATTGGCTGATTCAAATCCGGATGGAAAAATCGAAGGAGCTGCTCCTCGATCCGAAGCTGAAAATCAATGCGATTGCGGAGAGCGTCGGCTATAACAGCGCGCACAGCTTTATCCGTATTTTCAAGAAATATACCGGGCAAACGCCTGGGGAATTCAGGGAAAACATGAAAAAAAGTACAGGTGATAAAAAGTGAACATCCCCATTTCTTAAAAAAAGCGAAGACCATAAAAAGAGAACATTTCCAAGCTGCGGCATGCCCTTTACGATGAAAAAGTAATCGGCAGGCAGTTACGGGAGGGAGGTGTCGCAATGAAATCGCAAACCGGCGGGGCAACGGCACAAGCCGGCGCTCATGCATCGACGAAGCCGACAAGGCTGCAGCTGGCGTGGAAGTATCTCAAGCGGGACAAATATTTGTACCTGCTGCTGCTGCCCATACTGGCTTATTACATTATATTTAAATACGCTCCGATGTTCGGTGAAATCATTGCCTTTAAAAATTACAGGTTTGCCGATGGCATCTGGGGGAGTCAGTGGGTTGGGCTGAAGCATTTCCAGCGGCTGTTTACGAGTCCGGATTTTTTCAAGGTTTTAAAAAATACGCTTCTATTGAATGTGTACGGCATTGTGTTTGCGTTTCCGGTTCCGATCGTGCTGGCCGTCATCTTGAACGAAGTTCGCATCGAGTGGTACAAACGGACGATTCAGAACCTGCTGTACATCCCGCATTTTATTTCGTGGGTCGTGCTTGGCGGTATCGTGATCGCGCTGCTGTCCCCATCGACAGGCGTCGTCAACATTGCGCTCGTCAAGCTGTTCGGGATCGAGCCGATCTACTTCATGGCCAGCAATTTCTGGTGGCCGATCGCGTTCATTTTGTCCGGAATTTGGCAAAATGCCGGCTGGGGGACGATTCTGTATCTCGCCGCGATGGCGGGAATCGATCCGCAGCTGTATGAAGCGGCCAAAATCGACGGAGCCGGCAAGCTGCGGCGCATATGGCATGTTACGCTGCCGGGCATCCGCAGCACGATCGCGATTTTGCTCATTTTGCGGGTAGGGCAGATGATGGACGTCGGCTTCGAGCATATTTTCGTCATGCAGAACAAGGCAGTCTATGAAGTTTCCAACGTCATCAGCACTTATGTGTACCATGTCGGTCTGGAAGGGGCGCAGTACAGCTATACGACCGCGCTCGGATTGTTTCAATCGGTGATCGGCCTTATATTGATCGTCAGCGTCAATAAAATCATTAAAGCCATGGGTGAAAACGGGCTATGGTAAGGAGGGAAATGCGGTGTCCGGCAATCAGCCGTTGTTGGTAAAGCTGGTTTATGTTCTCGTCTATGTGCTGCTGGCTGTGCTTGCCATGATGACGTTGTTTCCGTTCATTCATGTGCTGGCTACATCCATGAGCAGCTCGCGGGCCGTTATGTCGGGGGAAGTGTTTTTATGGCCGAAGGAAATTACGTTTCTGTCGTTTTCCAATTTGATTGACGACGGCCAACTGTTCGTTGCGATGAAAAATACGGTATTGATCACCGTCGTCGGGACTGTGCTCAATATCGCCGCCACCATCATTGCGGCGTACCCTTTAAGCCGCAAGCGGTTGAAGGGGCGCAACGCGATGCTGATGTTCATTACATTCACGATGCTGTTCGGCGGCGGCATCATTCCGAATTATATTTTGATCAAAACGCTGGGCATTATGAATTCGTACTGGGCGCTTTGGCTGCCCGGCTTGTTAAGCACGTATAACTTTTTCGTTATGAAGACGTTTTTCGAGAACCTGCCTTCGGAGCTGGAGGAGTCTGCGGCCATCGACGGGGCGAATGATCTGGTCATTATTTGGAAAATCATCCTGCCGCTATCGATGCCGATCATTGCGGCGCTGACGTTATTTTATGCGGTAAGCTGGTGGAATTCGTATATGAACGTGCTGATGTACATTACGGGCTCGGGCAAGCAGTCGCTCATGGTCAAGCTGCTGCAGATGATCGATACGACAAGTCAAAATCTGCTCAACTCGAATGCGACCAACGGCGGCGAAGGGGCCGCCATGCAAAATTTGGTGACACCGGAAGGGATACGGGCGGCGGCTATTATCATATCGGTTGCGCCGATCTTGACGATTTATCCTTTCCTGCAAAAATATTTTGTAAAAGGCGTATTGATCGGCTCCATCAAAGGGTGAACACGGCGAGCGGAGTGCGGAGCGGAGCGATTGAAGCGACGTAAAAACGAAAAAGACGGAGGCGATCTTTCGATGTTAAAACGAAAACATACGGCGTTTCTGCTGGCGGCCGCTCTATTGACGATTGCGGCATGCTCTTCGGAGGGCGGATCGGGCAAGAGCGGGGATACGGCGAAGGACAGCGGTGGCGACAAAAAGAAAAAGCTGGAGGTCAGCGTCTCGATCCTGGACCGCGGCCAGGTGGCGAGCGACGAAGGTACGTACGAGAGCAACCGGGTGACCAAATTTATTAATGAAAAGTCGGGCATCAACGTGAAATGGGTGCCGGTTATCCGGACGGAATCGACCAAAAAGCTGAATACGCTGATCGCTGCGGGAGAAGCGCCGGACTTGATGTGGGAATTCGGCCGCGACTACATGTCGACCTTGAAGGATCAGGGCGCGATTCAGCCGATCGACGATTATATCGAGAAGTACAGCACGACTTACAAAAATTATTTGAAAGCGCATCCGGAGTTGAAGCCGTATACGATGTTCGACGGCAAGACGTACATTGCAACCAGCGCGCGCGGCATTGACGCAATTGCCAATCACGGGATGTGGATTCGTCAGGATTGGCTCGATAAGCTCGGGTTGAAAATGCCTCAGACGATGGAGGAACTGGTCACGGTTATGCGTGCATTCAAAGAAAAGGATCCGGACGGCAACGGCAAAAACGACACGGTGGGCGCCGCCTTCAACTTTAACTATACCGGCATCATCCAGGCGATGTTCGCAGCTCACGGCGGGCTGTGGTATTTGGAAAACGACAAGCTGGTCAAAGGCAACTTTACCGACAGGTATACCGATGTATTGGCGCAGCTGAAGCAATATTTCGACGAAGGGCTGATCGACAAAGAATACATTACCGATAAAAACTACCAGAAGGAAAGGCAGCTGCTTGTTACAGGCAAGGCCGGCGTATACATGGCGAGCTGGAACATTGCGGCCGAATACCGCGAGCTGAAGCAGAACGTGCCGGACGCCAAGCTCGTGCCGCTCGAACCGGTCTCGACGAAGTACGGGAAATTCGGCTTGTTCCAGGAGCCGCCTGCCAACAAGCTGATCGTATTCAATAAAAATATGAAAGACCCGGAAGCTGCCGTGAAGCTGCTCGATTGGATGATCGACAAAAACTGGTTCGATATCCGCTTCGGCCAGGAGGGAGTGCATTACAAGCTCGTGAACGGCGTTCCGCAGGCGATCGATGCCGAGAAAAACAAGAAGGAGCTGCTGTACGCTCCCGAATATGCGGTGCTCGACCAATGGAGTCCGAAGCCGGAGGACTTCCCGATTATGGCCGCTCAGGACGCCATCTCCCAGGAATACGCCAAGGTACAGGGAGAGTCGCTGAAGGTCGCGATGAAAAATAAATTCAGACGCGATATCCCGTTCAACCCGACGTTTCCGGAGCTGAGCGAGCTCTCGACCGCATTTGCGCCGCTGGCCGAGGAAATTGAGACGAAGGTCATCACCGGAGGCAATCAATACAACGCGCAATGGGGCATTGAGCAGCTGCGCAAGGAATGGAAGCGGCTTGGCGGCGATAATGTCGATAAGCTGGCCCAGCAGTGGTATGAGAAAAATGTAAAGGGCAAGTAAGCGGGGCGAGCCTCCCTCCCAGGATGGAGACGGGGGCTTGTTCGGTCGGGAAATTGTTGGCGCAGTCATGCTCAAGACGATCTGGTTACGGAGAGCGAGGTACGCCTGGAACAACAACAATCATGGTAAGAAGCTTCAAATGTGTATCTGTTCGGAAGAGAAGCATGGAATACTGCCAAGCCAATGGCTGCATAACGAATCAATAATCGAAAAGGAAGGAGCGTGAGACGACCATGTCAATGGACGCCAAACCAATGCTGCTGCGGGAACTGGACAGCTGGCACCGGGAGTATGACCGCGAGGTGCGGATGGTGCGCAAGCCGTTTCATACCCCCGGCTACCACAGCACGTTGAAAAATGTGGATTATACTCATCCTACGCTGGCCGCATTGGTATATGCGCTGGCGCTGCTGGACAGCGGTCTGACGGACAACATCGACCGGGCTTCCGGCATTATCGAAAAGGTGATCAGCCTGCAGGATCAAAACCGCGAGAACAACACCTTTGGGATCTGGTCCTGGTTTCTGGAGGAGCCGCTGACGATGATGGCTCCGCCCGATTGGAACTGGGCCGATTTCTGCGGAAAGCGGCTTGTATTGGCCGAGCAGCGGCATGCGGAGCTGCTCCGTCCGGAGCTGCGCGCGCAAATCAAGCAGGCGCTGTTCTGCGCATGCGATGCGATCATCAAGCGCAACGTCGGCCCCGGCTACACGAATATTGCGATCATGGGCGCATTCGTAACGCTGATTACCGGGGAATTATACGGGCATCAGCCGTACGCGGACTACGGATTGGAGCGGCTGCGCAAATTCAGCGACTATACGAAGGAGCTCGGGACGTTCCAGGAATACAACAGCCCGACGTATACGATCGTAGCGATCCAGGAGCTGTCGAGCATTCATACCTCGACGCACAACCCGGAGGCAAAGCGGCTCAGTGCCGACATGTTGGATGTAGCTTGGCGTATGGTTGCCGAGCATTTCCATGCGCCGAGCCGCCAATGGTCGGGGCCGCATAGCCGCAGCTACAGCACGGCGATGACGCCGGGCGTCCTGTCTTTCCTGCAGATGGCCAGCGGCGGCACGCTGTCCTTGATGGACAACGGGGACATTGCGTACAATCTGGACTGGTACGGCAATGAGATTCATTGCCCTGACCGTTATTTGCCGGCGTTCCGGCAGACGGCGGCGGCTACGATCCGGCAAGCCATCCATAAAGACGAGACGGGCCGCGTCTTCAATACGGCGACGACGTATATGGACGGACCTGTCAGCATCGGGACGTTCAGTAAAGACGTCATGTGGAACCAGCGGCGCAACCTGCTTGCCTACGTGCGGAACGGCGACAGCTTCAGCTACATGCATCTGCGCTTTTTACATGACGGCTACGACTATTCGTCGGCCATATTTACGAGCGCGCAGGAGCAAGCGGACGTGCTGTTCGGCATCGGCTTCTGCACGAACGGGGGCGACACCCACATCGGGCTGGACCCGATTGACGGCACGATCGAAGCGGCCGATTTGCGGCTGCGCTTTGAAATCGGCGGCAGTCTGGAGCAGGTTCAGGCTTCCGCCCCTGAACGCGAGGCAGAGGAAGCTGCCGTGCAGTTGGCGGGACAAACAATGCGCGTACGCGCATTGTTCGCCGCCTTCGACGGCGGGCAGCCCGGCTGGGAGCTCGTACAAGACGGGCAGAGGCTGTGTCTTGACTATGTGATCTATGCGGGCGATCGCAAGCGGTTTGACTTTCGCAGCATGGAGCGGGCGCTGCTGCTGTTCGCGTTCCGCTTAAGCGACGAAGCGGGGGAGGATGCGGCTCTGGACGCGTCGGCGGATGCCGCGTCCGTCGAAGGCGGGGGGCATGCGGGCGCAGCCGTGCATGCCGAGCTTCAGCGCGCCGGCGGTACGGCGCTGCAGCTGACGCTGCCGCTCAAGCCGGCAGAGAAGCAGGTTCTGCTGCGGGCTTAGATGAGCTCCTTTCTAATAATTGATTCCGGCAAGCTTGCATGCATGAACCATGAAAGACAACGATTTCGAGTATAGGCAGGGCAGACGAATGCTTAAATTTGTCTGCCCTTTCCTTATTGATCCCTAGCGACATGAACGAGAAGAGCTAAAATCGCATTCGATTGAGTCTTTCGTCAGGGGAGGTACGAATGACGGTTTTGAAGTACGGTTCTAAAGTACGTTCTGAAGTACGTTCTGAAGTACGTCTTGACAAGATTTGAATTCCTGCGTCACAATATAAATACTTATAATGTCTAGAGGAGTAGAGGTAATTATGCAAGCTAAGCAGTACGTGATCAAGCAGTCTCTGGAATCGATGATGGAGAGCGGAAAGCTGCGTATCGGCGAACGTTTGCCCTCGGAGCTGCAAATGGCCAAGGAGTTCGGCGTCAGCCGCGAAACGTTTCGTTCGGCCGTCCGGATGCTGGAGAAAGAGGGGAAATTGCTCGTCAAGCACGGCGTAGGGACTTTCGTCATTCAACCGCTTCCGCTGATCCCAAGCTCGCTTGAGAAGCTGGCAAGCATAGGCAATATTATCCGGACGGCGCAATTGGACGAGGGCGAAAGCCGCGTCTCGCTCAAGACCGAAGGCTGCTCTCCGGAGGCCGCGCAAGCGCTCGGCATTCAACCGAACGACCCGGTCGTCAACCTGGAGCGCGTGCGTACGGCGTCCGGCGAGCCGGTCGCTTTCTCCATCAATGTGATTCCGCGAAGCATTGCCGGGGATGCTTTTGACGAGGGCAAATTTCATGGCTCGCTGCTGGACTTTTTCGAGAAGCGTCTCGGCCGCAAAATCGCAACCGCAGACTCTGAAATTTGCGTGCCGCTGCATATCGATCGGAACTGCCAGCGTCTGCTGCTTCATCCCCAAACGACGGTGCTGCTCTTGAAGCAGGTGCATTATGACGATGCGAACAAGCCGGTGCTGTACTCGCTCGACTATTTGCGCAACGATGTGTTTACCTTCCGGATCCGACGAACCACATAACCGCCTATATCCATTTAGCAACCCCGGTCTGCCCCGCAGATCGGGGTTGCTGCGCATTTACAATATATTTAATTGTATTTGACGATCCTCTAATAATCTTCGGCTAATATATCCATAGAGCCTAAAGATGTCTATACCTCTTGTGAGATTGAAAGGAGCCTTTTATGGGTTGGAACATTAAACTCGTCTCGTACAAAGCGTGGATCGAATGGTCGATCCTGTTGATTTTCGCTTTCTTCTTCATGGGACCGCTGCTCAACCTGTTGATACTTGCCTTCTCCGGCAAGTGGCAGTTCCCCGCGATCCTGCCTCAGGAATGGTCGTTCTCGTGGTGGAAATACGTATTGACGCAAAACGAGGTGATCGAATCCATCTCGCTTTCGTTCGGCATTGCCTCCGTCGTGACACTCCTGTCCGTAATCGTTTGCTTGCCGGCGGCTTACGCGTTTGCCCGAATCAGGTTTCGACTAAGCAAGCTGTTCCTGTTCTCGTTTTTATTAACGCATGCTTTTCCAAAAATGGGTCTGTACGTGTCGATCGCTGTTCTCTTCTTCAAGCTCAACCTGATGAACACATTCCTCGGCGTCGTGCTCATCCATATGGTCAACACGCTGATGTACATGACGTGGATTCCCGCAGCGGCCTTCAAGAGCGTTCATCATTCCCAGGAAGAGTCGGCGCGGGACGCGGGGGCCGGACCGTTCCGGGTGTTCTGGTACATCACGCTGCCGATGGCGCTTCCAGGCATTGTCGTAGCTTCGATCTTCACGTTCCTGTCGTCGCTTGACGAGGCTCAGGGGACATTTATGGTAGGGATTCCGGACTTCCGCACCATGCCTCTTATCATGTACACCATTGTTCAGAACTACCCGACGACGGCAGGCGGCGTCTTCTCGATTATCCTGACGCTGCCGACGATTCTTCTTTTGCTGGCTGCACGCCGCTTCATCAATGCGGATGTGTTGTCGAGCGGATTTACAATCAAATAGGGGGCGGACGCAATGACTCTCCAACAACCTCAATTGTCCATTAAGAACTTTCAGAAGGTGTTCAAAACGGGTGACGGCGTGAAAGGCGTGAATCTGGATGTGAGCAAGGGCGAGCTCGTTACGCTGCTGGGCCCGTCCGGCTGCGGCAAGACGACGGTACTCCGCGCGGTTGGCGGCTTCCTGGAGCCTGACAGCGGCGATATCCTCATCGAGGGCCAAAGCGTGCTTAAAGTACCGCCGGAGAAGCGGCCGACGGCGATGGTGTTCCAAAGCTACAATCTTTGGCCGCACATGACCGTATTCGATAATCTCGCTTTTGGTTTGAAAATCCGGAACGTTAAAAAGGAGGAGATTCGGGCCGCCGTCGATAAAGCACTGCATCTTGTCCGCCTGCCCGGCACCGAGAACAAGATGCCCGGCCAGTTGTCCGGCGGACAGCAACAGCGGGTTGCCGTTGCACGCGCGCTGCTTCTCGAGCCGGCCGTACTGCTGCTGGACGAGCCGTTTTCGGCGCTCGATGCCAAGCTCCGCCTGGAGATGCGCGAAGAGCTGCGGGAGATCCAGGCGAGCACGGGGCTCACGATGGTATTCGTAACGCACGATCAAGAGGAGGCGCTGTCGATCTCCGACCGGATCGTCGTCATGAATGCCGGACGCATCGAGCAAATCGATACGCCGCAGCGCATTTACGACCATCCCGAGTCGCTTTTCGTCGCACAGTTCATCGGACGGATGAACTTTCTGTCAGGGCATGGCGCCGGCGCCTCTGTCGATATTCAGGGCCGACGCTTCCCGGTCGAACGCAACCTCGCGGGAACGGTCACCGCAGCCATCCGCCCGGAGGATGTGTTCATTGTCGAAACTGCCGATCAAGTACAAGAACACAGGGATGTATTCCCGGCAACCGTACGTCAAGTGATGATCCTCGGCCATTATGCCGAAGTGACGGCGGACACCGAGGCCGGGCCCGTCAAGCTGTTCGTGCCTCGCGAGCGAGCCGCTTCGCTGCATCACGGACAATCGATACCTATTGGTTTTGCGCGGGTAACCGCATATGCAGGATAAATTCAAAACAATCCTTGAGGAGGCAGCAATATGATGAAACAGTGGATGAAAAGAATGCTGAAAGGCAAAACTTTGGCGCTCGCCGCAACAGCGATGGCCGTCGCCCTTAGCGGCTGCGGCAAGGTCGAGCAGGCCGCATCGAACGGAAGCGCGCAGGGCTCGGCGCAAACGAGCAGCGCCAAACCGGTCGAGATCAACTTTTACTTCTCCGGCTCTGCCAACGTGAAGGAAATGTGGGAGACGCTTGCTCCGCAATTCGAGAAGGCGAACCCGGGTATCAAGGTGAAGCTCGTACACCTGCCGGACGGGCAAGCTGAAGGAGCGGCAGTCGATAAATTGCTGGGCGCCAAGAAAGCCGGGCAGAAGAGCATAGACATTGACGTTTTCGAGACGGGCCTGAGCAATTTGACCAAAGGCGAGAAGGACGGCGTATGGCAGAAGCTTGATCAGACTATCATCCCGAATTTGAGCAAGGTGGACTCCGCTTACATGAACGACGTCCATCAGCTTGCCGTGCCTTACCGCGCTTCGTCCGTCGTGCTCGCATACAACAGCAAGAACGTACCGACGCCGCCGAAGACGGCGGACGAGCTGTACGATTGGATCCGCAAGCATCCGGGCAAGTTCGCTTACAACGATCCTGCTACAGGCGGCTCGGGCTCTTCGTTCGTACAGACTGCCATCTATAACTTCCTGCCTCCCGACGCAATCCACAATGAGGATCCGGCTATCATGAAGCAGTGGGATAAAGGTTTTGCGCTGCTCAAGGAACTCGGTCCTTTCATGTACCAAAAAGGCGTATATCCGAAGAAAAACCAGGGCACCCTTGACATCCTCGCCAGCGGCGAAGTCGACATGATTCCGGCATGGTCCGATATGGGTCTCGAGCAGCTCAGCAAGAAGATGCTTCCGGAGACCGTCAAGCTGACTCAAATTCAGCCCGCTTTTACCGGCGGTCCGTCCTACATCGCGATCCCGGCGATGTCCGAGAAGAAGGAAGCTTCGCAGAAGTTCATCAATTATGCATTGACCCCCGAAGCTCAGACGGTCGTTATCAACAAAATGTATGGCTATCCGGGAATCAAGTGGTCCGAGATGCCGGATGAATTGCAGAAGAAATTCGAAAGCGTGGCGAAAGGCTACCGCACCTTTACCATCGGCTCGTTAGGCGACGAAATTAACAAGCGTTGGCAGCGGGAAGTCGCCGGAGGCAACTAATACAGCGATGAAAAATAAACAGCATAATTTTTTGGGGATAGCGATGGTTATCCCTTCTTTTCTTATTTTGCTGCTCGTCGTCGTCATCCCGATCGTGCTTGCCGTGCTGGAGAGCTTCAAGGACGATAGCACCGGAGCGTTTACGCTAAGCAATTACGCATTCCTGTTTGCCGACAAATTTATGCGGCGCAACATCAGCTTCACGATCGGCTTGACACTGGTCTCGATGGTCATCGTCATCTTCGTCAGCTACATGCTGGCGATGTATTTGAGATTCAACCAAGGGAAGATAGCCGATTGGATTCGCCGGCTTTATTTTATTCCCATGTTCATCCCGTCGGTTATCGGCACTTACGGCATTATTTCGATGTACAGCAATCACGGCTGGCTTGCAAGGTTTGTGCTGCTGGCGGGCGGGGACTCTTTCCCGAAAATCATTTACAGCTACAGCGGTATCGTCCTCGCTAATTTATGGTTCAACATCCCTTTCACGACAATGATGCTCAGCTCCGCACTGGCAGGCATACCGAATTCCATCGTGGAAAGCGCAAAGGATGCGGGAGCCGGGCGGCTGCAAATCCTTGTGCGCTTTATCATTCCGCTTTCGTACAAGACGATGCTCGTTTCGATGACTTTCGTCTTTATGGGCATCATCGGCAGCTTTACCGCACCTTTCCTGATTGGCCCGAATGCGCCGCAGATGCTTGGAGTTGCGATGGAGCAGATGTTCGGCGTCTACAAGGAGATCGGCCGAACAAGCGCCACGGCGGTGTTCATGTTCCTGCTCTGCTCGTTTATGGGGTATTTTTACATTCGCAGTATGATTCAGGAGGAGCGACAATAAGATGAGACAATTGGTTATGCACTACAAGCCGGCGGCTCCGGAGGCTATTGATGCCGGACGGGCGGTGAGGCTTCACTTCAACATGGAGAAGGCCGGGATTGCGGAGTTTACGCTTACTGCGGCTTGCGACGGAGATTGGCTGATCGAAGGGCGGGAATCCGCGATGCTGCAGGTGCTGCTGAATGGTTTCTACAATCAGGATATCATCTTGTTCTACGGCGACCGCTGGCTCGAGTATCCGCGGCTGCTGGGCTATTTGGAGGAAGGCTCTTATGAGCTGGAGCTGCGGTTTCACGAGCTGTCGTCGCCGGGGACGCGGCAGGCGAAAGCGAAGGAGGCTGTTATCCACCGGGTGGACCGCGACTCCGAGCCCGGTTTGGTTTACCGGTATGCCCCGCTGTTGTACGGCAGAAATTTAGAGCATCCGGCTGAAAGCCGATATACGGATACGCCCCTGCTTATGTTCTATTCATTGGAGCAGGGCGAGGCGGGGACAGTATTGGAATATCACGTGATTTACAGCCATGAGGACGAGGGGACGCCGGCGCCTATGCTGATGGCCAAATGGGGGCGCCTCACCGATATCGAATGGACGCTGCGCGTCGTGCTGGGGCCGGACGGGGGATTAGTCGAAGCGACCTATCAAGGCCTTCATCATGTGACGACCGAATTTCGGGGCGAATATATGCTTGGCGGTCATCCGGCGCTGCAATCGGCAAGCGCGCATGGCATGGTAACGGATATCCCGACGTCGGGATATCGGCTTATGCTTGCCCCGGTTTATCGCTGGAACCCGGCCGTCGAGCCGCGAGAGAGAGTCATGGATGCATTTCCGTTCACGTACCGGATGATGGGTTGGGAGTTTCAGCGGCACCGTAACTTGTCGCAGCTTATTGCCGTCGGCACAGGCTCGGAGCCTTGGCAGGTGACGGATGTGCGGGATTACTTGTACGTGCAGACTTCCAAGCGGGCTGCGGAGCCGACGCTGCAGAAACGCACGTGCGTGGATGTGCGCGTCCGGCTTAAAGGCAGCGATACCGTTTATTCGAGCTCGTTCGGAGATTGGAGGATCGGGGAGTTCCGGGCTGCTTACAATGGGCCGTACGAATGGTTTTCAACGACGGTGAAGCTGCCCAAAGGAACGGTAATGAGCGATGTTGAAGCGATCGAAGCGGAGCTGCTTGAAGGCGGCGACCGGACGGTCGCGGTTCGCGGATTGAAAGCTTTTATGCTGGAAGAGGATTGCATGCCGACCGTATCTGTAGAGACGCAGAAGGAGCTTGTCTTGACGGCTGATGCGCCGGTCGGCCGGTTGTGGTGCGCGTTATGAGAACATTGGTTGAGGTACAAGGCCGACTGACGCCCGTTGCGTCCAAGAGTCAGATCATGTACGCGTTTCCGGTACAGGCAGGCTTGGACGGGCTGACGGTCAAGTTCAGTTATTCGCCGAAGCTGCTGGAGGATAAGAGGGTTGCGCTGGAGCTCATTCGGACGGCAGCGCCCCAATATATGGAGGAGCCGCAGCTTGGCAGCTATATGGAGCGTTGGGAACAAGCTCTTCCGCTGCAAAATTTACTTACGCTATCGCTCGACGATCCGCACAGGTTTCGCGGGGCTGCGCACCGGCATTCGCCGGAACAGGCGCACCGGATCGGCTTCGGCGAAGCGTCGCCCGGATTTTTGCCGGGCCCCATGGTTCCGGGTGTGTGGCGCATCACGGTAAGCGTGCATGCAATCGTGACCGAAAACTGTACGTATGAACTGCGGGTATCGGGGTGGAAGGAGGGGACCGGGGATGGACTTGCGTAAATCAGGAGCCATCGCGCCGGATCGATGGCTTGCTTGCGAGCTTCATACGCATACGCTTCACAGTGACGGCCGCCATACGCTCTACGAGCTGGCGCTTGGCGCAGCGGCGCAGGAGCTGGACTGGATCGCGCTGACCGACCATAATACAACCTCCGGTCTGCTCGGCAAGGAGGAGGTTGAACGTGCAGCCGGTATATCCATATTGAACGGGCTCGAGTGGACGACCTTCTATGGACATATGCTCTTGCTCGGGTTGAGAGAGGGAGACTATGCGGATTGGCGTATGCTGGGGCCCGGCGACCTGGCGCAAGGGCTGCACGAGGCGAAGGCGCTCGGCGCCTTGGCGGGCCTTGCTCATCCGTACAGGGTAGGAAGCCCCATGTGTACCGGCTGTTATTGGGAGTATGAGATCGCGGATTGGCACAAGATCGATTTTATCGAGGTTTGGTCGGGTACGTTTCCCTCGGTGCGCACGAGCAATCAGCGGGCGTTTGCGCTTTGGACGGAAGTGTTGAACCGCGGATATCGCGTGGCGGCAACATGCGGCCGGGATTGGCACGATTCCGCTTCGGGCGCAGCAGAGCGGGAACCCGTAGCCGTCACTTATATAGCGAAGGAGAACCCGGCTAAGGCCATTGCGCAAGGTGCGGTCGCCGTCTCGATGGGGCCGCTGCTGACCATGAGGGCGGCAGGTGATGGGTCTGCGGCGGGAATTGGAGAAGTGTTGACGCTGGCGGGCGGCAGCAGAAACGTAGAGGTATCCGTTCGCTTGGATTTTGAACGCCGGGCATCTGTGTGGACGCTGCCGGAGCAGACGCTGGAGATCAGGCTTGTCGGGAACGCCGGGATTATCCAATCCGTCGCGATGCCGGCCGGATCGAGCGCTGCCGCTGTACTTATCGATGCATCCGCTATGACGTGGCTGCGCGCAGAGCTGCACGGCATGTTGAACGGGTGCCGGACGATGATCGCTTTTACCAACGCGATCTATTTCGAAACGGAATAATGATCGAAAAGAGAAATTGACGAAGGCCCAGCCAAATGCCGGGCGGCTCGGCGCTATAAAAGGCTTCATAATTATGGAAGAGAAGGATGCCCGCGCTAATACGAGCGGGGCTTTCAACATGGCAAGTGAGCCGGTCAGGGATTCCTGGCCGGCTGTTTTTATCCGATTATGACTTTATCGGGTTAAGATCCCCACCTCTAAGGTGGGTTTTGAATCAGGTGGGGTAGATTCCCCATCTGATTCCCCGATGTTCAGCAAAGCTGAACGAGTTCACTGTTGTCCGCGAAGGGCCCGGAAGGGCGCCTCCTAAAAATCGACACAAGGTTAATTGCCAGATGGATTGCTTATTGAATTAATGTTATCGGAATGCTACGATTAGGGAAAATTCTTCCATTTCACGATCGCCTTTAAATCTACGACTCACGGCATGGTCATCAAGCATCAACATGCGTCACAACATCGATAACCGTCAAAGCTGCTTGTTCCTAATTTTTACGCTTGCAGGAGGCTGAATGATGAAGATGAGCTGGTACTACCGGATGCTGTTGTCCTATACGCCTATTTTTTTCGTCGTTATATCTGTCTTGATTTTTTCTTTTTTTGCCGTATTGAACGATTCCGCCCGAAAGCAGATTGTGAGGACGAATGAAGCGATCGCGACGAAAGTATCCCAGGTCATCGACGCGAATTTGAAATCGACGGAACGGATCGTCATCAAGGAAATTTATATGAATGCGGCATTAAAGCAATTTTTTGCGGAAACGGACGATAAAGCGTTATATGACTACTTTCGTATCTCTCAAAAAATGGACGAGCTCTCCTCCAGTCTTCCTTTTTCAAACACTATTTATGTATACAACGCCATAAGCGGTAAAGTTTTATCGAGAAGCGCGCTTTCTCCGGTAGAGCAGTTCGGCGACCGCGGCTTTTTGCTGAATGCTTATTCCTCCGACACGAATGCGCAAGTATGGACGGAGCCCCGGCCGTTTAGAGAGTTTTCCCATGAATCAGGCGATGAACGGGTCGTCACGATGGTCAAATTTTATCCGGATACCGGGAAAAAGCAGGGGGCTATCGTCGTCAATATCAAGGTGCAGGCGATTGTCGGCTTTGTCAAAGACTTAACGCGGATCGACGCCGGACGGATTTCGCTCCTTACGGTGAATTCGGAGCCTTTCGACTTAAGCGGAAGCGCCGCCGCTCTTCATGATGGCGAAGCCAAGCAGGACCCGGCGTCCCGCTACATCATTTCCGATTATACCGGCTGGAAATACGGCTCCGGGGGCGGAGAAACCGACAAGCGATTATCGCTTGCCGCTCTGCTGAATGAATCCTGGATGCTCGTAGGAATTGCCGCTATCGCAACCGGACTCATCTGGTTTACGTACATCACGCACCGGAATTACAAACCGATCCAGGCGATAGCCGGACGTATTCATAACTACACGAAGCGAAAAAGCGGCGAGCTGGTGAAAACGGCGGCGTTCAACAACGAGCTTACCTATATTGAAGCGGCGATTGACGGATTATTGGAAAGGGCGGGTCAATACGAGCAGCTTCATAAGGACGATTTGCTGCTTCGCAGAAAACAGCTGCTTCTAGACTGGCTGGAAGGCCATAAAGCGATGAGCGCCGCACAGTGGGAGCAGGAAATGATCGGGCTTCAGATGCCGTCGCAGTTTCAGCGTTTGATGGTGGCCGTGATTGAAATCGACCGGTTTGCGAATTTTACCGGTACCTATAATTCAAGAGATCAATATTTGCTTAAATTTGTATTGGGCAATGTGCTGCAGGAAACGGCCCAGAACGATAACCTGTTTGCCTGGAGCGAATGGTTCGAGCCGCAGCAGATGGCGGTTGTCTTCTATTTGAACGCAGGGCACGATGCAAATCACATCACCGGCGTGCTGAAAAAGCTGCAGGATTGGGTGAAGAGCAATCTGGATTTTACCGTTTCCGCAGGGATTGGACCCGAGGCGCATTATCCGGGCGATGTGGTTCAGTCTTACTCGGAGGCCAAGGAATACGTATCGTACAAGCCTGTATTCGGAGTCGGCTCCATGATCGGAAGCGGGGATGTGCATTCCAAAGCGGAGGGACGGATTTTCCCCCATTTGCAGCTGGTGCGGACTATAGCCAAATCGTTTCGGCTGGGCGACGGCGGATGGCAGTTCCATTATACGCAATTGTTTCAGTCGCTGAAGCAGGGCTATATATCGCAGGCGGATATTGAAACGATAACCGATTATATGGTATACCATTTGCACAAAGAAATAACGGAAATGCCGGAAGAGGTGAGCACGCTGTGGCATAACGAATTTGAGGCGGAATTTGAGGCGGTTGCAGGCAGCTCCGAAACGCTGGAAGAGTGGCGCGAACGGATCAACGCATTGCTGACGCAGCTGGATAACGGCATCCGCTCGCTGCGATCGGCCAAAAACAATTACGCTCTTATTCGCCGGGTCAAAGAGTACATAGAAATGCATTATACAGACCCCGACTTGTCCTTAAACCAAATCAGCGAACAGTTCGGGATGAATCCGCGCTATTTAAGCAAGCTGTTTAAGGATGAGTTCGGCGAAAAGTTTATTGATTACATGTTAAAAATACGGTTGGAGGAAGCGCGGAATTTACTGCTGACGACCGAGCTGCCGGTGCAGCATATTGCGGAGCGGGTAGGCTATGCGCATGTGATTTCGTTTCATAGGGCGTTCAAAAATATGTACGGCTTTCCGCCCGGCGACTATCGGAAAAGAGCGGAAGGCAGCTCCGGTATTTAGGCGTGAAAACGGTTGGATTCCCTTCGTCTTCGATAAATATAAGTGTGAGAAAATGTTAAGCGATTCGATGGAATCGCTTATTTGCCGTCCAGCTATGACGCACGCCAAAGTCCGGATAGGAACCGGGGTGCGTTCTTACTTTTTGATAAGCGGGCGAATCTTGTAAATTGACCCTGATACGGCGGTTGGAATACGGTATAGATACCGTTGTTGAAAAGGAGGAGTATTATGCCCGGCAAGCAGCCAGTGGTACAAAACACGATTTCACGCAAAGCTTTGGCACGATCGACCGTATGGAAAAGAAGCATGCTTTCCTTCGCCCAGGATTGGCAGCTGTATGCATTGCTGGCCGTACCGATGCTGTACTTTTTGGTATTTAAATATATACCGATGTACGGTGTGACGATTGCTTTCAAAGAGTTTAATATGTTTCAGGGAATATGGAACAGCCCGTGGGCGGGGTTTGACGCATTTCGTGAAATCTTCCAAATGAAAGACTTTTACAAGGTGCTGCGCAATACGCTTCTGCTCAATCTTCTGGATCTGGTTGTGTCCTTCCCGGCGCCGATTGTTTTGGCAGTCTTATTGAATGAGCTGCGGATCAAATGGTTCAAGAAGGGCGCGCAGACGATCCTGTACTTGCCTCATTTTATTTCCTGGGTCATTATTGGCGGCATGATTTACCAGCTGTTGTCTACCAACACCGGACTGGTCAACCATTTATTAAAAGCGGCCGGATTGAAAGCGGTTCCATTTCTGACCGATCCGTTGTACTGGGTCGTCACTTATGTAAGCGCGGGAGTTTGGCAAAATGCGGGCTGGGGCACGATCATTTATTTGGCCGCGTTGACCGGGATCAACCGGGAGCTGTACGAAGCTGCGGAAGTGGACGGAGCCGGACGGCTGCGGAAAATATGGAACATCACATTGCCCGGCATTAAGCCGACGATTATGATCTTGCTGATTATTAATATCGGGCATATGGCAAGCATTGGCTTCGAACGTCCGTTCGTATTGGGGAACCCGCTTGTCACCGACGTATCCGATGTGATTAGCACGTTTGTGTACAAGGTGGGCGTCCAATCCGCCAGATTTACGATTGCGACGGCAATCGGGCTCTTTCAGGCTGTCGTAGGCTTGATTTTCCTGCTTTCATCCAATTATATTTCGAAAAAAGTTACGGACCAGGGCATCTGGTAGAAAGGAAGGAACCTATGAAGAGAAGCTTGAATGACAAATGGATCGACACGTCCATTATCGTGGTCATAACGGCCGCATCCTTTCTTTGCCTTGTTCCGATCCTTCATTTGGCGGCCGTCTCGTTAAGCTCCAATGCCGCTATCATTTCGAACAAAGTCACGGTGTTTCCGGTGGAATGGAGCACGTTAGCCTATCAAACGGTATTGAAAGACGGCAAAATGATAAGCTCGCTGCTGTTCACGATTATACTCGTTGTTCTGTTTACCGTGATCTGCATGGTCATGACGATTTGCGCAGCTTATCCGCTCACCAAGAAAAAGCTGAAGGGCCGCGATTTTTGTTTGCTGCTCATTTTATTTACGATGTTTTTCAGCGGCGGTTTGATTCCCGAATATTTGCTAGTCAAATCTTTAAAGCTGACCAACACGATCTGGGCATTGGTGTTGCCCGGCATGATCAACGCTTTTTATTTAATTATTCTTAAATCGTTCTTTTCCTCGATCCCTGAAGAACTGGAGGAATCGGCGCGAATGGACGGCAGCTCCCACTTCGGCACCTTGCTTCGCATCGTACTGCCGCTATCCTTGCCGGTGCTCGCTACCTTAAGCTTGTTTTACGCGGTCGGCCGGTGGAACGGATTTATGGATGCTTTGTTCTATATTACGAAACAGGAGCTGTATCCGATCCAATTGAAGCTGTACCAGCTTGTAATCAGCAACCAAATGAGCGATTCGACGGCTACGGAAGGCATGAACGCGACTGCGCCGATTCCTGAAAGCTTGAAGGCGGCGAGCATTATGTTCGCTACCATTCCCATTTTGCTGGTCTATCCATGGCTTCAGCGCTATTTTATATCGGGTATGATGATCGGTGCCGTAAAGGGCTAACGGGCTCATGCATGCAGCTTTACGCAAGCTTCCAAATAAATGGAAACAGGGAGATGAATACTATGAAATTTAAAAAATCGCAGATCAAAATAGTCAGTTGGCCGCTTACGTTTACATTGCTTGCCGGTGCGCTTGCCGCTTGCTCGGGAGGAGAGAGCCCGGGCGGGGGAGCCCAGGACAGCGGCAAAAAAGGAAGCCCGGTAACACTCAAAATCGAGCTGTTCGACCGCGGAAATACGCCGCCGGGCGCCCCGCCGCTGACGGAAAGCTATTTTGTCAAATATATACAGGAGAAATTTGGCGATCCGAATAACATTAAGATTGAGTTCGTTACCGTTCCGCGGACGGAAGAGGTGCCCAAGCTGAACGTGCTGATGTCGGCAAACGAGGCGCCCGATCTGATTTTTTCCTACAGCGACCCTGCCGTACAAAACTGGATCAAGCAGGGCGGGCTGACCGAGCTGGGGGATTTGTTAAACCAGCATGGGCCGAACTTGAAAAAATACCTTGGAGACAAGCTGCTGAATTATGGGGTTATTAACGGCAAGCAGTATACGATCCCTGCCAAGAGAATTATTTTGGCAACGCACACGCCAATTATCCGCAAGGATTGGCTCGATAAGCTGGGCATGCAGCCGCCCAAAACAACCGATGAATTTTATGCGGTGCTGAAAGCGTTCAAGGAAAAGGATCCGGGCAATACGGGAGGCAAGGTCATCCCTTACGGGATCAGGTACAACAACAATTTGGATCCGCTTGTCCGAACATTTTGGAAAAAAATGACCGAGGAAGAATATTATACGCTGCCTGATTTGATGAAGCCGGGCAATAAGGACGGATACCGCTTTTTAAACAAACTGTATAACGAAGGGTTGATCAGTCCCGATTTTGCGCTCGATAAGGACGGCAAAAAGTTTCAGGCGGATTTGGTCAATGGCCAGATCGGATTTGCCATTACCAATACGAACGAGCCTGTTTATATGGCCTATTATTCCACCCTGCAGAAAAACGTTCCGGGCGCCACGCTGCTGCCTGTCGATCCGTTTACCAATTACGAGGGCAAGCATGTGAAGACGGTGTACCATCCGCTATCGGCCCATCTGATGATCCCGAAATCAAGCAAACGGGCTGTGGAGGTTATCAAGTTTTTAAATTGGATGTCGGATTACAAAGTTATTTTCGACCTGCAAAACGGTACCGAAGGCGTTACATACAAAATGGGCGAGGACGGCATTCCGCTGTTTCTCGATACGGATGAAGCCAAGAAGGTCATGTACAACTATTTGGACTACAGCATGCTGATCAACGGCAAGGATATGGGCGATCCCGAGAAAACATTAAAGGCGAATGCGGCCGATCCCAAGTATAAAGATTTTACGATGAACAGCATCAAAATCGGGGAGCAGGACGGGCAGCTGCCTGCGCGATTTGAAAGACCGATCGAAGCGCAAATCAAATACAGCCAGACGCTTGGCGATAAAGCCGTCGAAGTGTACGTAAAATCCGTAACGGCAAAGCCGGCCGATTTCGATAAAGTTTACGACGATATGGTGGCCGAGTACATGAAAATCGGCGGCAAGGAAGTCATGGACGAGCAGCTGAAAGCGTACCAGGAAATGAAAAAGAAATGAAGCTAAAAGCTTTACCCTACGTATTCGAACAATGAAATGAGCCGGGCAGGAGCAACGTCCTGACCCGGCTTGTTTCATTAACCTCACCTTCATCCCCTCCGGGCGCAGACGTATAAGCTATTCCCGGTGCGTTTTGCAACAAATAAAATTTTAATATTGACTTGTATTTTTTTGTGGTAGAATATGTGCACAGTTTTTGAATTTGGTTGTACCACATTGCAATAAGGAAAGCGGGGTTCATGTCTGATGACAATTAACCATCCATGGTCCAATCGGAGCTGCCTGCTGCTCCTTCTGTTATCCGTATGCCTCCTGACCCCGGGCTGCACGCCCTTTACGTTCCCGGCGCAGCAGCCGGTGACGGGAGGGGACGGCTCCGACGGAAAGGAGAAGATCACGTTAACCGTCTGGCATGATTGGATGGGGCAGGATTCGACCTCCGCGACGATGCGCAGCTTGTTGGACCGCTTTCAACGGGAAAATCCGCAGGTAGAGCTGCGGGCACAGCCGATTATTCGCGACGTATACAGATCGCGTTTAAAGACGATGGCTTCGGCCGGGGAACTGCCGGATGTATTTCTCATCTGGCCGGACTCGATGACCCGCGAATTTGTAAGAGGGGGATTAATCCAGCCGATCGACGATTTATTAAAGTCGCAGCCCGAGTGGGTCGCCGGCTTCATGCCGCATTCGTTCGATTCGTTTACGGTGGACGAGCATAAATATTCGGTTCCGATGTCGATGGCGCCTACTTCTTTCGTCTTTTATAACAAAGCCATCTTCGACCGGTACGATGTATCGGTGCCTGAAACATGGGATGAGCTGATGGAGGCGGTACGCAAGTTCAACCGGAACGGCGTCACTCCGATCGCATTGGGGAATAAATCGTCATGGGTCGCCCAATCCGCAATTTTCAGTACGCTCGCCGACAGGGTGACCGGCACGGATTGGTTTTTGAACGTGGTGGCGCAAAATGAAGCGAGGTTTACGGACCCGACATTTGTGAATGCGCTTACTCGAATGCAGCAGCTCGCCAAAGCGCACGCATTTCAAGAAAATTTCAATTATATTGATCATATTCAAATGGAGCAGCTATATTACCGGAAGCAGGCCGCCATGTTAATCGAGGGCGGCTCCGTGGTCAGCAATATGATTGCCCAGGCGCCGAAAGATGTGCTGGAGGCTACGCATATTACTTTATTGCCTGACGTGCCGGGAGGGAAAGGACGGCCCATGTCGACCTCCGGCGTTGTCGGGACGGGCTTCGCGGTAAACAGTCAATTGCAGGGGGCGCAGAGGGAAGCCGCCTTCAAGCTGATTTACGCCTTGGCTGCTCCGGAAGCTCAAAGAAAAATATTGAACAGCAACACGCTGGTCAGCTACCGGCTCGATGTGGACCGGAGCGTGGCGCATCCGTTGTTTGTGGAGCTGCATCAGCTGGTGAACAAGGTGACGCTGCTGCCCGCTTATGAAACGCAGCTGACTACAGCGGCTGTAGAGGCGTTAAGTCAGGGCATTCAGGAGCTGCTGAAAGGCGGCTCCCCCGAGGAGCTGGCGAAAAAACTGCAGGATACCCAGGCCAATGTGCTTGGAAAATTCAGATAAACCGGTGAAAGGGAGAAAATTATGCGGCGCTTCTTAAGCACTTCCCTCCAAGGCAAGCTGTCGGTCATGATGCTGATCTCCACCATCATACCTTTATGTTTTCTCGGGGCGTTCTCTTATATGACCTCTGCACGGGTTAATGAGGAAAAGACGAAGCAGACGGGAATCGATTCGCTCCGAAGGATTCAAGCGACGCTTCAATTCATCGCGCAGGATGTGGAAGGGCTGTCCGTTTTTTTAACCGGCGATAAAGACGTGCAGCAGTATATGAGCGGCTTTGACTTCGACTCGCCCGAACGCATGCGGATATTGGCCATGACGATGAATTTGATGCAATCGAAAGAATATATATCCAATATTACGATTTATTCGAAAAATAAAACGATGCCGCTGCATACGCAAAGCATTTATTATTCCAATTTATCGAAAGTGATTGAGGACTGGGACTTAAACGGGAAAAGATGGACGCCGTTATACATGAATCAATCCATCCACGGCTCGGAGAATGTATTCTCATTTCTGCGGGGCGTCAAAAGCGGGGATAATTACGAGCCGCTCGGCTTTATTTCCATCAGCATTAACGAATCCGTGCTTTCGCGTTATTTGGGGAGCCCTAACTTCGGTGTCGGGCAAGGCGATATTATTTTGTTGAACCGTCAAGGAGACGTCATTTCCGGCAATCGCAAAGAATGGCTCGCCCAGCAGTGGGAGACGCTGTTTCCACAATCGCGGGTATCCGATATGACGCTGTCCGACGGCTCTTTTAATTACGGCGAAGGCCATGATAAAAAAACAGTACTGTATAACCGGATTCCCGGCTTGGGGTGGACGCTGGTCGGACTTGTTCCGTATGAGCTCTATAGTAAGGAAAACCGGTATATATGGCTGTTGACCGGCACTGCGGTCAGTTTGGCGGCCGTGCTGACATCGGGGCTAATTTTGTTTCTTGTCCGCCATGTAACCAAACCGTTGAAAATATTGCGCCGCCTTCTGGTCCGTTTCGACCCGAATGAGCCGATGCCTTTGTATCAATTCGAATCCCCCGACGAGGTAGGGCAGCTGGTCGGCAGCTACAATAAACTGGGCGAGCATATTAAGCGGCTCAAAGAGCAGCTGATCCAATTGGAGACAAGGAAAAAAGAAGCCGACATCCGGGCGCTGCAGTCGCAAATTAATCCGCACTTTTTGTACAATACGCTGTCCTCCATCCATTGGATCGCGTTGATGAGCAAGGAGCATAAGATCGCCGATATGGTCGGCGCGCTCAGCGATTTTCTTCGGTTCAGCCTGAACAAAGGGAGAGATTATTGCACGGTGCGGCAGGAGATCGACCATGTTAAAAACTATGCCTTGATTCAGTCCATCCGCTATCCGAACAAATTCGACCTCAACTTTCACATCGATCCGAAAATCGGGTCCTTGCCCATGCTGAAGCTGCTGCTTCAGCCGCTGGTGGAAAATGCGATGATTCATGGTTTTAAGAAAAACAGGCGGCATGGGATCATCATCATCAGCGCCGTTCAAGAGCCGAGAGGCATACGGTTCACCGCGCATGATAACGGAGTGGGCATGAGCAGGGAGCGGCTGGCCAAGCTGTCGCAGGAGCTGCTGAAGCCGCTCGCCGAGGACATTCCCGATCATTCGGGCAGTTATGGCTTGCGCAATGTCAACGAACGGCTTCTGCTTCATTACGGCGTTGCCGCTCAATTATCGCTGGAAAGTCAGGAAGGCCATGGAACGCGCGTTTCGTTTATTATTCCGGTAAAGGAGCATGATTATGAAAATTATGATCGTGGATGATGAAGTGATCATTAGGGACGGTCTGGCAACGGTCATTGATTGGAAGCAGCTCGGCTTTCATTTTCTGGAGCCTGCGGAATCCGCAGAGGAAGCTTTGGAACGGCTGCCGGTTGAAAAGCCGGACTTGCTGTTAACGGATATCCGAATGGAAGAGATGGACGGACTGACTTTGGCTGCGGAGGCCAAGGCGCTAATGCCCGATTTGGAAATCATCGTATTGACGGGGTATGACGATTTTGCCTACATGCAGCAGGCGATCCGCAACGACGTAAGCGACTATTTGCTCAAAACAAGCCGTCCCGGCGATATTATTCAGGCAGTGCTTCGTGCCGCTCAGCGGATCCGTTCCAAATGGGAAGCGAGCAGCAAGGTGCATCAAAAGGAAAAAGAAATACGCAAGCATTGGTTTGAGAAGCTGCTGGCCGGAGATACCGGTTTGGACCTGCAGATGGCGGAGGAAAATGTTCCGTTTTTCAAGGGCGCGCAAACCGGGATACAGAGCCGCTTTCAAGCGGTTATGATAAAGGCGGAAGGCTGGGGGGATGGCAGCGGCAGCGGGCCTTTGCTGCAATTTGCAGTGGAAAACATGCTTCGCGAGATTATGGACTGCGAGACGCTGGCCGGCAAGCCTTATTTGACGGCCGTTATTCGGCATGACGGCGGATCGCTTGAGGAAGAAAGGTACCGGGAGTGCTTCCCTGTCATCGAGAAGCTGTTGAAATGCACGCTGTACTGCGCTGCCGGTCTATCCGTGACAGCCGTTGAAGAGCTGAGCGTTTCGTACAAGCAGGCGGTTCAAGCGACGAAATATTGGGAAATGTTCACTCACGAACGCATATTAAGCTACAGCATGATCGCTCGGCGCAAAGGCTGGAAAACGGTATGCTCCCGCCAGGAGGAGGCCGAGCTGTCGCAGCTGCTGACGGCGAATGATTCCATCCGCCTGAACCAGTGGATCAGTACCCGGGTTTCCGAGCAATTGGACCACCCCGAGGTCACGTACGAATCTTACTCCTCCTATATCCAATCGCTGGCTTTGGCAGGATTTCGTTGGCTGGAGAGAATGGCTGCCGAAACGGATGCGTTGAAGGACGGCGTCTCGGATTATTCCACAATCGGCAGCAGCGGCGATGCGGCGATGCGCGACAAGCTGGAGCAATACCTCGAGACGGTTATGACTACGTACCATGTGAGCGTATCGAAGGGCCCCTCCGCCTATGTACAGCAGGCTATCGCCTATATCAGGCAAAATATCGGAAGCGGCAAGCTGAGCTTGCAGCAGGCTGCGCAGTATGTTCATCTTCATCCGGGCCATTTCAGCGAGGTGTTCAAACGCGTGACAGGCACCACCTTCGGCGATTATTTGATTCAGGAGAAATTGGAGCTTGCGAAGGAAATGCTGATGGACCCTTCTGTCAAAATAAGCGAAATTGCCCGTGCGGTCGGCTATGAGGATGTCAAATATTTCAGTCAGCAGTTTAAAAGGTACCATGCGCAAACCCCTTCCGAATACAGGGAAGAACTGACCGGCAAGTGAACTCGTTCAGCATTGCTGAACATCGGGGAATCAGATGGGGACTCTACCCCACCTGATTCAAGGCCCATCTTAGAGGCGGGGGTTTTAACCCGATAAAGTCGTAATCGGATAAAAGCAAGCGGGGAAATTCAGCTTGCCCGCCAATATTCCTGAATATACTCTAACCTAATCATGAAGATACTCCCCTTTATCAAATGGGGAATTATTTTTACAATAGGAACAGCAAGACAGCTAGGCAAGCATTAAAATGAAATCGTTTGCATACACAAATCAGGGGGGTTGCAGTATGAAAAAAACAGCAGCATCATTGACCGTTTCATCCATGCTTTTATTGGCGGCATGCGGAGGCACATCTCCAGCTGCTAGCGGCACCGCAGGCAAGCAGGACACTCCTGCGGCCAAACCGGCCGATACGAAGGCGGCGGATGCAGGTAAACCCGGAGAGAAGAAAACATTGGAGTTCTGGTATATTGACCCGGGCGATAAGGAAAAGGTTTATTTGGAAGCGGTGGAACGGTTTAAGAAAAAGCATCCTGACGTTGAGGTTAAAACGCTGCAGACGCCGAATGATACCTATAAGCAAAAATTCGCTGTCGCCATGTCCGGCGGCAACCCTCCCGATGTGTTCCATTCGTGGGGCGGCGGCTGGCTGAAGGAATTCGTCAATCAAGGCAACGTGCTGGATGTTACCGGCAAGATCAATACCGATTCTTATGTGAAAACCGTATTGGACAACGCTACCTTCAACGGCAAAAATTACGGCGTGCCGTTAGGCTTGTCGCTTACGATGGTTTGGTACAACAAGGACATCTTTGACAAATACAGCTTAAAGCCGCCGGCAACATGGGACGAGTTTTTGAAGGTCATCGATACGTTAAAGCAAAACAAGGTCATTCCGCTCACATTGGCGAATCAGCCGAAATGGCCGGGAGCATACTACTTCATGTATTTGGCCGATCGGGTAGCGGGTCCGGAGCTGTTCAAGGGAGCCTTGGGACGTACGGGTAAAACATTCGACGACCCGGGGTACGTGCAGGCAGGCAAATATATTCAAGACCTGGTGAAGCGGGACGCATTTAACAAAGGCTTTAACGGTATTCCTTGGGACGCCGGACAAGGCAGACAGCTTCTCTATACGGAGCAGGCGGCCATGCTCGTTATGTCCAATTCCATTGTTAACAATGTGCGGTCGGAGGCTCCTACATTCGAGAAGAAGCTCGATTTCTTCCCGTTCCCGACGGTGCCTGACGGCAAGGGAGATCCGTCCGATGTCGGAGGCTCGTCCGCTCCGGTCTGGTCCGTATCCGCCAAATCTAAAAATCCGGATCTGGCCATCGAGCTGATCAAAGAGCTGTCGAGCCAGGAGACGGCGCAAAGCTATTCCGACCGTACAGGTTCTCCGGTTGGGGTGAAGGGCGTTATTTACAAGGATGAGTTTGCAAAAAGACTGGGCGTATTTGCCGAGAAGGCCAAAGATATTCACTGGCCGTATGACCAGACGCTGCCGCCGGATTTGGCCGAGCTGCACAAAGATACGACGCAGGCGCTGTTCGGATTGTCGATGACACCGGAAGAAGCGGCGAAGAAGATGGAAGAGAAGGCAAAGCAAATCCTTAAATAAGACGAAAAGCTTTGAACCGGCAGAGAGGGGATTTCCCCTCTCTCCAAACTAAGGCGCGGAGGATGTGAAGATTATGGATTCAACTACAACTGCTTCTACTCTCGGCAGCATCGCAAAGACGCAGTCGCAAATGAAAAGAAGGAGAGCGAGGAGTAAAAGAATCACCGTCGCTTTATTCATTGCTCCCGCTCTCCTCGTTTATTTAATTTATATCGTCTACCCGATATTCGGGACGTTTCAATACAGCTTATACGATTGGAAGGGCGGAGCGGATAAAACGTTCGTAGGCTTCAACAACTACGCCAAGCTGTTTGCCGACTCGGTTTTCTGGGTTTCCTTGGCCAACAACCTGAAGGTGGTGTTAGCGTCCGTATTTCTTCAAATCCCGCTTGGACTGTTAATGGCGCTTCTGCTGTTCGCTCCGATTAAGGGAATGCGGTTTTTTCAAACCGTTTATTTTATGCCTTTCTTGATGTCTACGGTTGCGATCGGTTTGTTGTGGGTATTTATGTTCGATCCGTTGAACGGCTCCGTAAATAAACTGATCGGCTTATTCGGCATCGATAATGTGGCGTGGCTGAGCGACGAAAAAACGGCCATGGCTTCCATTTTGCTTGTTGTCGTGTGGCAGTACTCTCCGTTTTATATGATTTTATTTAAAGCTGCGATTGTCGGCATATCCGAGGAGCTGTATGAGGCGGCGGCGATTGACGGCGCCGGTCCCTGGACCCGATTTGCGAGCATTACGTTTCCGATGCTGCTCCCAACCATCGTAACGTCTTCCATTTTGGCGATAGTGGGCTCATTAAAAGCGTTCGATATTTTCTACATTATGACGGGCGGCGGCCCGAACAGTAAAACCGAATTGCTGGGGATTTACATGTACAAACAGGCATTTATTCATTTCAATATGGGCTTTGCGAGCGCAGTGGCGTTCATGATGTTTTTGCTTGCTTTTCTCGTGGCAGGCACCATCCAATACATGGAATATAATCGGAAAAAGAAGGAGGCATTCTAATGGCCGTAAGTACCTTCAAAACGATTCCTTTATATATCCTTTCGCTTATTTTGCTTGTTTTTACCGGGTATCCTTTCCTGTATATGGTGCTGACTTCGTTTAAGACGCAGGAAATGTTTTTTAAAGATCCGTTTTCCTTATTTACACCGGTCCAGTTCAGCAATTACGTCTTGGCTTTCGAGAAAGGCTTGACCCGATATTTTGCGAACAGTCTTTATATTACGGCGCTTTCCGTCATTTTAATCGTTTTATTCGCCGCTTTGGCCAGCTACCCTTTAAGCCGGATCCGGTTTCGAATGAGCAAGGCGCTGTTCATGCTGTTTGTATCGGGGATGATGCTGCCGATCCATTCGACGCTAATTCCTATCTTCAAGCTGACTCAGGATGCGGGTATCTATGATTCGCTGATGGCGCTGCTCGGACCTTATATTGCATTCAGCTTGCCGATTTCGATCTTTATTCTTACGCAGTTTATGTCCGAGCTTCCGCGGGAAATTGAAGAGGCGGCGGAGATTGACGGATGCTCCCACCGGCGTATTTTCTGGAACATTGTTCTTCCGATGATTACACCGGCGCTCTCCACCATTGTAATTTATAATTTCATTCATATATGGACCGAATTTATTTTCGCGCTGGTGCTGATTACAAGTCCCGAGAACATGACGCTTCCGCTCGGGATGCAAAAGTACTACGGGGAATTGACCGTCAATGTGCCGGCCTTGATGGCTGCCTTGACGATGGCGAGCTTGCCGATCTTACTGGTTTATTTTTTCGCTCAGGAAAAAATCGTCAAAGGCTTGACCGGCGGCGCCGTCAAGTAATTACTTTAACCCGCAAAACCGTCACGATGCATACGCATCCTTGAACTGCACCCCTATTGTTGGACATCATCTAACAATGGAGGTGTGGTTTTTTTGTTACCAGGAAAATGTTGCGCAGCCGAATTCTATGGAACACGGGCTTCCAATCGGGGGTTCCTCCAAAAGTAAGGTCAAGAGTTGCTTGCACTCTTGACGAAACCCGGTGGATACGGGTTAGCGGCATTCGTTTCGGTTTTTCTTGGACACCGTTTCTCCTTTTTAGCAAAAATAGGATACAATAAGATGGGCAATCATCTACAGGGATCAACAATAATTTATAAAGAGCGGAGATGAATGTATGGAAACTGCAAAGTATATGGTTTATTTCGGTTCTTATGCAGCGAAGGAAGCGCCGGGCATTTATATTTACGAGTTTGACGAGCGGAGCGGGGAGCTGACGTTTGTCGACTCCGTATCGGATGTAAAGGACCCGTCATTTTTGAAGCCCAGCCTCCGGCACGGGACGCTGTACGCCTTCTCGCAATCTGCAGGGGAGCCTGAGAAATCCGCTGCCGTCGCTTACCGGATTGACACAGCAACAGGCAGGCTTGCCTATATGGGGCAGCAGCCGACAGCGGATAAATCGTCAACCCATATTAATACGGATCAGGCGGGACAATACTTGATGCTTGTCAGCTACGGCGGAGGCACGCTTTCCTTGCTGCCGCTTGGAGAGGATGGCAGCATCGGCGAGCTGTCGGATCAAGTGCATCATGAAGGACGCAGCATCATGCCGGCACGCCAGGAGAGCGCGCATCCGCATTCGATTTATACCGATCCGTCCGATCAATTCGTGGTTGTGCCGGATCTCGGAATGGATAAAATCGTCGTATACCGGCTGGACCGGGAGCGTCACAAGCTGCAGCCGCATGATGAGGTTCGACTGGCTCCGGGATCGGGGCCGCGGCATATGACATTCCATCCGACACTGCCTTACGCCTATGTCATTCAGGAATTGAGCTCGACGCTCACTGTGCTATCCTATGACCGGCAGGCAGGCAAGCTGGAGCCGATCCAGATCATCAATACGCTCCCGGAAGCGTATGACGGACCGGCGAACAGCTGTGCCGAGGTGCAAATTTCCCCATGCGGCGCGTATTTGTACGGATCGAACCGCGGCCACGACAGCATTGTGGTTTGTTCGATTGATCAGGAGAACGGGATGCTGTCGGTTGTGGAGCATACATCCACGCTGGGCAGTCATCCGCGCCATTTCAGCCTGTCGCCGAGCGGCCGTTATTTGTTTGCGGCCAACAAGGATTCCGACTCCGTACAGCTGTTTCAGGTCGATAAGGAGAGCGGCAGGCTGACATCGACCGGGCAGCATATCGCGATTTCGCAGCCGACCTGCGTCCGGTTTTATCCGCTCGGCTTCCAGCCGTAAGTGAACTCGTTCAGCATTGCTGAACATCGGGGAATCAGATGGGGACTCTACCCCACCTGATTCAAGGCCCACCTTAGAGGTAGGGGGCTTAACCCGATAAAGTCGTAATCGGATAAAGTGCGGCCGGACTATGCCGAAGCTTGAGCAGCTCGGCCAAACGTTCCATTCAGCGGTTCCATCCCAGTGTAAAAAGGGGTGGGACCTTTTTATGGTTCGAAGAGCTAAGAGTCGTTAATTAAATTTAAATCATGTAAAATAAGGGATTATATGTATGATTCGTTCGTTGCAGCTTTTTTTTTCATAAGGTATAATGGTACCCGGACTGTCGGATAATGTCGAAATTGTTCAAAATCATGCAAGGAGGGAATTCGCCATGCCTAAATATTTGCTGCGTCTTTTCAGCTTTAGCTTCATTCTCGCGGCGATTCCTGTCATTTCCATAGGACTCATTTCTTATCTTATTGCATCTAACGATATCGAAGACAAGGTTAAGGAAGGCAATATGCAGGTGCTGCTGCAGACGCAGATGCGCGTAGAACAGGTGTTAAAGACGCTGGAGCTGACATCGCTGCAATACATTAATTCGCCGCTGGTCAACGGCGCGCTCAATGCGAGCCTGACGGCGGACGATTTTATCGAGGTCCGGAATTTATCGACCGGCTTGTATAATCTGCAGACGTTTGCCGGCATCCGCGACGCTCACTTGATCAACCTGCAAAAGGATTGGGTAGTCAGCTTCGCCTCGTTTGGAAAATACAGCAGCGCCGCCGAACGCGATACGTTCGCAGCTTACGCCAAGCATCCGAACAGCAGTCTGTTTTGGGTGACGAGCGGCGTGAAAACCGGCAAGACTGGGGATAACGCCGATAAACCGGCCGATTCCGACGATAAGTCGGCAGCTGACGCCGCTGTGGAGGAAACAACCTCGCTTCCTTCCATTCGCATGGTGTACAAAATTCCTGTCGTTCCCACAACCGGCCAACCGAAAGCGCTTTTAGTCGTTGAAATTTTAAACAGTCAAGTCAAGAGCCTTATATCCAACAACAAAAAGCTCGGCGATGTATTCATTCTCGACCGGGACGGGCGCAACTTTTTGGGCGAGAACAGCGATCCCGAAACGAATAAAGCCATTCATGAGCTTGTTCTGCAAAAAGTGCGGGCGACCGATGAAGAATCCGGTTTTTTAAACACCAGCGTCAACGGCACCGAACTGGGTGTTTCATACCGGTCGTCGCCTTATAACGGATGGGTCTATATATCCGCAGTATCTATTGAGGACATTACCAAGCAGTCGAAAAAAATAGCATGGATTACGTTTTTCGTGTGTGCGATTTTATTTTTGCTGATCGCCCTGTTCGCTTTTTACGGCAGCCGGAAAATGTATTCCCCGATTAAACGTTTATTCGAATTTACCCGGGGCATTCAGGTTGAAGGGCAGGACGATCGGTATCAGGATGAGTTTGTGTCCATCGAAGAGCGTTTCCGCACCTTGTTCAGTACGGAAAAGCAGCTGCAGCAGCAGGTAAGCGGACAAGTGACGCAGCTGAAAGAATTTTTCGTGCTGAAATTGTTTTCCGGGCAGCTGTCCGATAACGATTTTGCTTATCGTTCCCAAATGTACGGCTTTCCGTCCGATTGGAAGCGGCTTGGCGTGCTGACTCTGCAGATCGATGCGCTTCAGGAGTCCCGTTACGGCGAGCATGACAGGGAACTGCTGCTGTTTGCCATTAATAATATTGTGGGCGAGCTCGTGCCGCAAAATCGCCGGTTCAGTCCCGTGCTGCTCGATCAGTCGCAGGTGACGCTGATTACAAGCGATTCGGACGATGAGGAAGAGCTGAAAGCGTATCTCCATCAAACCGCCGAGCTCGTGAAAGAGAAAGTGAACGAATTTTTGCAGCTCCAGGTCAGCATCGGGATCAGCCGGCCTTTCCGGAAAGTAACCGAAGCCGTTCAAGGCTACGGGGAATCGCTCGAAGCGCTGAAATGCAGAATGAGTCTGGGTCATGCTATTATTGTCCATTTTGAGGATATCGATGCAGGCAAGAAGGCGATGGAGGTCACCGTTTACACTCAGCTCAAAATGCTCGAGGATCAATTGGTGAATGCGCTGAAGCTGGGCGACGTCGAACGGGTGGATGCCGTTTTCGATAAATATATTTCCGCGATCGTGGAGAAGGGCATTCATTTCAACGAGTATCCGGCGCTCATGATGCAGCTCATCTCCAAAGCGTTCCAGCTTGTGCAGGAGCAGGGCGGATCGGTCAACAATGTGCTTGGCGAAAAGGCGTCGTTCGAACATTTCATGAAGCTAAATACGCTTGAGGATATTATACGCTGGTTTAAAACGGTGCTGTTCGAGCCGATTATCGCTTTCCTGAATCTTCAGGCGGAATCGCAGTACTTGAATATCGCCAACCAGATGGTCAAGCTTGTGCACGAGCGGTTCGATCAGGAAATATCGCTGGAAGCATGCGGATCGATTCTGAATTTCCATCCGGTTTACTTAAGCCGTGTGTTCAAGAAAGAAATGGGCATCAACTTCAGCGAATATTTGGCGGACTACCGGATGAACATGGCCAAGAGCTGGCTGGAGAGCACGAACTGGAAAATATCCGAAATTGCCGAAAAGCTCAGCTACACGAATACGACCGCCTTTATCCGCACGTTCAGGAAAATTGTCGGCGTGACCCCGGGGCAATACCGGGACCAATATAATAAACAGTAGCCGTGCTATCGCCGGCGCAGCAGACCTGGAGGCTTACCCGCCCCCGGGTCTTTTTTTGTCGTAAGCATCGCACAACCTTGACCAACGCGCATATCCCTTAAGGACGGCATAGCCGTTAATCTTTGGTCAAAATGGTCAACTGAGCTTCCATTACAAGATTCGACAAGAAGGCTGCGGCGCGAGCCATATGCTTTATTTACACTGGGGCCGACAGGTTAAAATAAGTTGATTGCAGGTTGAATTCCGACTATTGCTTCCCGGCAGCGGCCGTATTCGCCAGTAAAAACGGCGTCAAACCGGAACAAAGCCGATGTTCGTCAACAAGTTTAATTATAGCGATAGCCTGTTCTCCGGTTAGGTGTGATAATAAAATCAAATAAGTCAATCGACACAAAGTAGGGAGGACAGCTCATGAGTTTACTTGCGAATAATGCAAATGCCAAAGTAAAGGTTAAACAGCGCAGCCCTTTAATGAAAGATCTGATCCGCGACAAATGGATGTACCTGATGCTGCTGCCGGGGGTGCTGTTTTTCATTATTTTCAAATACGTCCCGATGTACGGCTTGATTATGGCCTTTCAGGACTATAAGCCGCATCTGGGGATGCTGAACAGTCCGTTTGTCGGCTTGAAGCATTTCACCCGCTTCTTCAACGAGCCTCAATTTTTGGAATTGTTCAGGAATACGGCACTGTTGGCCGTGTATAATCTGGTATTCTTTTTCCCGCTGCCGATTGTGCTCTCTCTGATGATGAACGAGGTGCGCAGAGAGCGGTTCAAACGGTTCGTCCAAACGCTCGTTTATGTTCCCCATTTCGTGTCCTGGGTTGTTGTCGTCGGCGTATTCTATATGCTGTTAACGACCGAAGGCGGGGTTATCAACGAAATTTTGTTCGCCATTACCGGTCAAAAAATCGCGTTCCTTCTGGAGCCGGAATGGTTCCGGACGATGATTGTGACGCAGTCGATCTGGAAAGAAGTAGGCTGGGGCACGATCATTTTCTTGGCCGCATTGTCCGGCGTCGATCTGCAGCTGTATGAAGCCGCACGGATGGACGGCGCCAACCGCTGGAGACAGCTGTGGCATATTACGCTTCCGGCGATCCGCAGCACGATTGTCATTTTGCTCATTTTGCGGTTAGGATCGTTCCTGGATTCCGGTTTTGAACATATTTTCCTGATGCTGGCTCCGACAAACCGCGAGGTTGGGGAAGTGTTCGACACGTACGTATATGTGAAAGGTTTGACGCAGTCGCAGTTCAGCTACAGCGCCGCGGTCGGCCTGTTCAAGTCTGTGGTCGGACTCGTTCTCGTCATCAGCGCTAACTGGCTGGCGAAAAGATTCGGTGAAGAAGGCGTCTATTAAAATATAGCTGGAGATAAGGAGGCTGAACCTATATGAATCACGATAATACTTTGGGCAATAAAATTTTTGACGGCGTTAACTATATCGTATTGTCGGTCATCGCATTGATTACGATTCTTCCCTTTATTTATATTTTGGCGGTTTCGTTCACGAGCCCGCATGAGGTAGCCAAGGGCGGATTTATTTTATTCCCGAAGGAATGGTCGTTATCGGCTTACAAATACATTTTCTCGACGAACACGCTCATTAGAAGCTTGGGCGTTTCGATTTACATTACGGTGGTGGGAACGGCGATCAACCTGCTGCTCACCTCGCTGATGGCTTACCCGCTGGCCCGCCCTACACTGCGCGGCCGGCAAACGATATTGATGGCCGTTTTGTTTACGATGCTGTTCAGCGGCGGGCTGATTCCGACCTATTTTGTAGTCAAAGGGATGGGTCTGACGAATACGCTGTGGTCGCTTATGATTCCGAATGCGATCAGCGCGTTTAACCTGATTGTCTTGAAAAACTTTTTCCAGCAAATTCCTGACGGCCTGGAAGATTCCGCGCGGATCGACGGCTGCAGCGATGTCGGCGTATTGTTCCGGATCGTGCTTCCGTTGTCCCTGCCGGCTATGGCGACGTTCGGACTGTTCTACGCGGTAACGCATTGGAACCAATTCTTTAACGCAATCATGTACATTAACGACAATACCAAATGGCCGGTGCAGGTGCTGCTGCGCGAAATCGTTATTTTGGCGCAAAGCCGGATCGGCGACACAAGCTTCGAGGAGACGGAGATTCAGCCTTTGACCATTCGGATGGCTGTTATCGTGTTCGCGACGATTCCGATCATGCTGGTTTACCCGTTCCTGCAGAAGCATTTTGCCAAAGGGGTTATGCTCGGTTCGGTTAAAGGCTGATAAAGCGTACGGCTTATCGAAAATGACAAGGCGAGAACAGCGCTGCGGGGGGATATGGCATGAAGGCAAGGCCGTCTATGGCTATGGCTTGCGCAGTTGCTGCGACGGCCGCGATGACCGCTTGCAGCGGAGAGTCCCGGCAAGCGGCTGCGCTGCCTGAGCAAGCCCCGCTGCCGCTGTCCATCGCCGTGGCGCAGGTCGGCGAGGTGCCCGACAAAGGAAACGAAATCGAGCGCCTCATCGAGTCTTATACGAACACGAAGCTGGATATTCAGTGGATTCCGAATGCTGCCTATACCGACAAAATAAACGTGCTCATTGCCTCCAACGAGCTGCCGAAGCTGCTGAGGGCGGAATATACGCCGCATATCATCGGAGCGATGCAGGCGGATTTGTTCTGGGAGCTCGGGCCTTTTTTGCCGCAATATCCGAATTTAAGCGCCCAGCATGCCCAGTATTACGATAATGTTTCCGTAAACGGCAAAATATACGGCATTCCCAACTTCCGCGATATCGGGCGGGCCGCGTTCATTTACCGCAAAGATTGGATGGACCGGTTGGGGCTGCGGCAGCCGGAAACGATTGACGATTGGTACGAGGTCTTAAAGGCGCTCGCGTTGAAGGATCCGGATCAAAACGGCAAAAACGATACGTACGGCTTGCTCCTGTACAAGAAGTACAACGAAGGACAGGCTTCGCTGATGAGCAGATTGGCCGTCTGCCTAGGAACGCCAAACAAGTGGACGATCGAGAACGGCAGCTTTGTTCCGGATTTCATGACGAAGGAGTACGAGGACGTGCTGAAGCTGTTCCGGCGGCTGTACGGCGAAAAGCTGATCAATCCGGATTTCGCCGTACTCGACCAGACGGAAGCGGAGAAGCTGTACGACTCCGGGCGGGCCGGGATTCGCGTCGCCGTCGCGCAAAACGCGAAAAGCCAGCAGGACCGACTGTCCAGGACGGATCCGTGGGCTGTCGTCGACGTCGAGCCGATGCGCGGGCCCGGGGGCATCCGCGTTGCCGGGGAAACGGGCAATAACGGCTTCTACGTCATCCCGAGATCGTCGGTCAAAACCGGAGAAGACGTCAAAAAGGTGCTGGCGTTTCTGGATCATATGATGGACCCGCAGATGGCCGCCTTGCTGCTTCGCGGTATTGAAGGCAAGCATTATGTCAAGTCCGGCGACAAAACCGAGTACAAGGATTTTACCGCTTTTCAACGGGATGTGAAGCCTTACCGCGACAATTTGCCGCAGATTGAAGGCTATAACGTTCCGCCGCTGAAAGACACGCCGCTTGGCGAGAAAGCCCAACAGATCGCTGAGGACAACATCCGGTATGTGCTGCCGAACCCGGCGTTGAACCTGCTGTCCACGACATATGCCGAGCGCGGCAGAGAGCTGGAGCAGCTGATCGGCGACGCTCAAACCCGCTACATTATGGGGAAATTGGACGATGCCGGCTGGAAGGTGGAAATCGAGCGATGGAAACAGGCGGGCGGCAAGGATATTATGGCCGAGTATAAGGCCGATTACGAAAGGATACATCCTTCGAAATAAGCGACACATCCGAAATTGGCAAGCTCGCGGCGCAGCTGCGTTATTATAATCTTCATCTTATTCTAAATCTTAATTGCAAAGGTGGGCTTAACATGAAAAAAAGATATGCGGTTTGCGGAGTCAGCAACCGGGCTATGTCGATGTTTATCGGACCTATGCTGAATACTTTTACGAATCATTGCGAAGTGGTGGGATTGCTGGATATCGATGCGAGGCGCCACACGATATGCAAAGACAAATTTCCTTCGCTGGCCGACGTACGCGAATACGGTCCGGACGATTTTAAACGAATGGTCGCCGAAACGAAGCCTGACGTTATTATCGTAACGGGTCGTGACGACACGCATGCCGGCTATATCGTTCAGGCGTTGGAGCATGATCTGGACGTACTGACCGAGAAGCCGATGGCGACGACGGGGGCGGATTGCCGCAGGATTATGGATGCCGAGGCGAAAAGCAAAGGCAAAGTGACCGTCACGTTCAACTACCGTTATGCGCCGATCCATACGAAAATTAAAGAAATGGTGCTGGATGGCAAGTTGGGCCGCATCACATCGGTCGATTTGAACTGGTACATCGATACGTACCATGGCGCAAGCTACTTCAAGCGCTGGAACCGCATCCGCGAAAATTCCGGCGGCTTGTCCATTCATAAAAGCTCGCATCATTTCGATCTGGTCAACTGGTGGATCGGACAAAGACCGGTGGAAGCTTTTGCGTTCGGGGCATTGAATTACTACGGTCCGGAAGGCGAGCTGAATCCGAAGAAAGAGGATGGACGCCATTGCAGCACCTGTGAGGTGAAGCAGGACTGCAGCTATTATACCCGTTGGTCGACACGCAGCCGAAATTTGAATGTCAAGGACGACCATCTGGGAGCCGTAGGCAATATGAGACCGACCGAGGCTTACAGCAACTACCGTCCGGACGCCTGTATTTTCGACTCCGAGATCAATATCGAGGATACGTACACGGCTACGGTCCGTTACGATCAAGGGGCTCTGCTCAGCTACTCCGTCAACTTTTCCGTGCCGTACGAAGGCTACCGTCTGGCGATCAACGGAACGAAGGGCAGATTGGAAACGACGGAATTCCACATGCCTGCAAGGGTGCCTTTCCCGACGCCGGTGCAAACTATCGATTACTTCCCGCTGTTCGGCTCGAAGGAAACGATTCATGTTGTGCATCGCGAAGGCGGACATGGCGGAGGCGACCCGGTGCTGCTTGAGGATTTGTTCCTCGGACCGGATCCGAAACGTCCTTACACGATTTTGTCCGGCAGTCTGGATGGAGCCGATTCCATCGGTACAGGCGAAGCGGTATGGCGTTCCGTCAAGGAAAAAAGACCGGTGCGAATCGACGAAGTTTTATCGGGAAATCTTACGCTATCCTCCAAATAGGACGGGAATGATCCGGCAATCGATCCAAGAACTCCATGCGCAACAATGGCGTGGAGTTCTTTGCTTGTTGTACTTATCCTGGGCCGTCGCTACCTTCGGTTTTTATTTCTCGGGAAATATCGACATTGGATCGGCAGCCGGAAAAGGGATTTAGCGGCGGTTGTGGATGGGGACTTCCGGAGTCCAATACTAACGTTTAAGTAACTATATTACGTTTAGGAAACGATCTTTCAATTTGCGATTGAAAGGGGTACCATTAACGATAAATCATATAACGTATCGGAGTGGTCGGTATGGAACCGTGGAAGCGAACGATGTGGATACTGTGGGTAGGCGTGCTGCTCTGCAGCTCCAGCTATACGATGTCGGTGCCTTTTCTGCCGTTGTTTTTGCTGGATCTTGGGGTGGACCAAGGAACGGTCAATCTGTGGGCGGGAATCGTATATTCCTCTTCCTTCCTTGTCGGGGCGATCATGGCGCCCTTCTGGGGCTCTCTGGCCGATCGCTACGGAAAACGCAAAATGGTCATTCGCGCCGGATTGAGCATCGCGGTCATATACGCATTATTCTCGATAGTCCAAAATCCGTGGCAGCTGATGGGAGTCAGGCTGCTGCACGGCTTTGTCGGCGGTTTCGTTCCGGCTTCCATGGCTATCGTCGCCTCGAAGACGCCGGAGCAGCATATGGGCTGGAGTCTCGGCATGATGCAGGCGGGAACGATGTCCGGCGGCATTCTCGGTCCGCTCTTTGGCGGGATATTGGCGGATTGGTTCGGACTAAGGATGTCGTTCGTCGTGGCGGCCTGCATTATTTTGACTGCTGCGTTGGCCGTTATTTTCTGGGTGGACGAAGGGAAAAACGGCAATCAGGCGAGCGCCGCCAAGGTCGGCGTACTCCAGACGTGGAAGGAAGCGGCGGGCAACCGGATGTTGATGCTTATGCTGCTGCTGCTGTTTATTTTCCAGCTGTCGATTAATATGATCCAGCCGTTTCTTACTCTACATATCGCCGATCTTCAAGGGAAGCTGCAGGGAGCCGTGCTGACATCGGGCATTATTTTCTCTATCATCGGTATCGCCGGCATTATCGCTTCGCCTTTCTGGGGAAAGATCGGGCAAAAATACAGTTATACATATATCCTTTGCATTTGTCTGCTGATCGCAGGCGCCGTAGAATCTACACAATATTTCGTTCAGCAGCTGTGGCTGTTTACGGCTGTGCAGTTTATTTTCGGGTTTTTCATGTCAGGCGTCACGCCTTCCATTAACACGATGGTCATCAATCATACGGATGCCGAGTTCCGCGGCCGCTCCTTCGGGTTAACGACGAGCGCCAACCAGTTCGGGGCGATGGCCGGGCCGTTAATCGGCGGCGTACTTGGTCTCGGTCTTAATATTCATTGGATTTTTGTCGCGACGGGACTGCTGCTGGTCGTTACCGGCGCAGTCGTACACGTGAGCTCCAGGCAGGCCGCACAGAAGGGCAAGGAATGGGAGGCGAGCACGCATTGATCAAATGGCTGGCATTTTTCGCGGAGTTTGCCCGGTTTATCGTCATTTTCGCGCTCGGGCTGGCGATTTTGGGTGAAGTGGAAGGGGCGATTTACAGCATGATTGGCGTCGCGCCCGGCGGGAATATGTGGTGGATGGCCGGACTCGCTAATGTGCTGCTCCTGCAAATCGTTTACCGCAATCGGCTGCAATTTTCCGGCTGGTTGAAAAGCCCGGCGAACCGGAAGCTGTCCGGACGGACGACGATGCTGCTGGCAAGCGTTTCGCTGCTGCTTCTGCTTATTGCGTCATGCTTGCCCGGATGAAGCAGGCATATAGATTTAAGGCCGGATGGAAGGAGCCGGGAGCTAATCCCGGCTTCTTTTTTATGGCTGGGCCGCATAAACTGTAACGTACAGGCTGGCGGCAACCGTAAGGTTTACGCTAGTGAACTCGTTCAGCATTGCTGAACATCGGGGAATCAGATGGGGACTCTACCTCACCTGATTCAAGGCCCACCTTAGAGGTGGGGGTCTTAACCCGATAAAGTCGTAATCGGATAACCGGCCAGTCGCGTCAGGCCATTCGATTGATCGCTGAAATCGGATAAGCCGGGGAGCTTTCCGGCGTACGTGCCGCTGCAGCAAATATGTACAGGGGGAGCCGCATACATGCTTGTGCTTAGGCGAAGATGGAGAAGCAGACCCGCAGGTTCCAAAAAGATCAAACGCAACTTTATACTGCTGTTGATTATCGTGTTTTTGTTTTCGCTCCAATCCTATATTTATATTGAGAAAAATTTGAAGCCGCCATTGACGAATCTGGCGAAAGTACGGGTCAAGCAGATCGCGACGCAGTCCATCAATACGGCGATCTCCGACCGGATTGCCAGAAACACCAATTTTGAAAAGCTCATCGACTGGAAAACCGACCGCAACGGTAAAATTACGGGCTTCATGCTGAATTATGCAGAGCATATGAGAATTACAGCCGATACGATAAAAACGGTACAGGATCAGCTCAGCAGTCTGAAAAGCATCCCGGAGCATATTCCGTTAGGGCAGGCGCTGAACAGCCCGATTCTGGCCTCCTTCGGACCGGACATTCCGATCCGGCTCGTGCCGGCCGGCGCGGTTAAGGTGGATTTGGACACGCGACCGCAAAATGTCGGAATCAACATGATTCTCGTTGAGGTATATATCCGGATTACCGCGGAGGTATCGGTAATTATTCCTTTGGATACGGTGCCGGAAGTGGTGGAGACGGAGGTGCCGATCTCGTATGCGCTGGTCGTGGGGGATGTGCCGACATATTATTTTGACGCCAAAGGCAATCCGGCCGGCGGCAGCCCGGCACTGCCGCCGGGCGTTACTTTGCCGCAGCTGAGTCTCCCCAAAGCATCGAATCCGGCTTCGGGCGGCGAACATGGCGAAGGTCCCGCGAAGGAGGAAAAGAAATAACGACCGTTTTAGCTGCATGCTTGCGAAATCGCAGGCGAAGACGTTGGACTGAGCGATCAAATGAAGCGTATCCTCAGCATACATGAGATACGCTTCTTAGGTTAGTCGGGCATGGAATGAATAGAGGAACGCTATTTTTTGCTGCGCAATCGTTCTTCCCGTTCCCATTTGCGCAAAAACGGATACGGATCGAACGACCAGTCCGTCAAGCCGTTATCGCGGTACAAGCCGTAATGCAAATGCGGGGGAAATTTGCCTGATGTGCCCGGTTTGCCGTACCCTGAACTGCCGACCCAGCCGATTACTTGTCCGGGCTTGACGATATCTCCTTGTTTAACTTCCTTACTGTAGCCCGACAAATGGGCAAAGTAGTGATACACATTGCTCAAATCGCGGATGCCGACCCGCCAGCCCCCGTAAGGATTCCAGCCCATAACCTCGATAATGCCGTAGGTCGCGCTTCGGACAGGCACGCCGTACCCGGCGAACAGATCGGTTCCCTCATGAATGCGGAAGCCTCCCCAGCCGCGGCTTGCCCCCCAGGTACTGCGGTATGTATAATCGGCCTTCAGCGGCATTACGAACGTATGCTCGTGCAAATCGAGCGTATCGAACTTGGAGTAGATGCCGGCGAACTGCTGTATTCTTTCGACGCTGCGCGTATTTTGATAATATTCCCATAAGCCGATTCTCAGATCCTCCTGAGCCGTGCCGCGCTTGAGCATATACATGGCCATGGAGTAGAGTACGTCAAGGCCGTTTTTACGGTCGGCAAGCCCATCGCCGGAGCCGTCCCTGCCCATCCCGTCGAACAGGGCGATGCTTGCTTCAACCGTGTCTTCATGATCGGGATTCATCATCCCGCACCATTGGAGTTCCGTAATATAAATTCCGGTGGTCGTATTATCCACGGTCCGTTTTTTGGCCAGGTTGATCGTCCGCTCGTATTGGTCGACGGCAGCCAAGTAATACCACGGAATTCCGGTTAAAGCGCTGACTTTTTCAAACGTATCTTTCCGTTCGGCGAAAATGGCTTTCATCGACTTCGTTTCGGCAGGCGCATTGTTTGCCTTCTTCTCGGGAGCGGCCTGCGCCGGCCATACCCCAAGCAGGACAGTTCCACATATCGTTGCCATAATTATGGATTGCTTCCAATATTGAGCCATGTCCGGTTAACCTCCATCGTCGGCCAGTAATTGTGTATGGGATTAGGATATGGAGCTTCAGCTTCTTTTATCCAATTGAAACCCGGAAACAGGAGGATCTATCCGGTTGCCGGTCTTTTTGAACGCGGTCGCTCATCCTTGAATAGACGACGATCGACGTTTTTCTTATAATGATATTATAAGAAAGGACCATGTCCGATCCGGTATGCGGCTGGACGAGCTAGTCGGAAAATGAACATAGTCGTATCATCATAAATTGGCTATAAAAATATGAAGGAGGATGCGGGATGGGGTTTGAGCATCGGGAGGAGCATATCGACGAGGGGATGCTGCTGCTGCAGGCCAATATCGACGACATGAATCCTGAATTATGCTCCTATGTGGGCGAATGCTTGTTTGAGGCCGGTGCTAATGATGTGTATTGGATACCGATTATTATGAAAAAAGGGCGCCCCGGCGTCATGCTGAACGTGCTCGTGGATGAAAGCCGGCTCGAGCGGATGGAAGAAGTGATTTTCCGCGAAACGACCACTATCGGTTTGCGGTATTTAAGGGCATCCTGCCACCGGCTGGCCCGCGAATTCAAGCAGGTCGCGACTCCTTGGGGCGCAATTCACGTGAAAGTCGGCTATCACCGGGGCCGAATGGTTCAATTCGCGCCGGAATTCAAGGAATGCGAGCAGGCAGCCAAGCAATACGGCGTTCCGCTCAAGCAGGTGTATGACGAGGTCAGACGATTGTTTTTGAACGGGGAGAAGCACAGCGATATGCTGTAGGAAGCAGTCGGCTGGCTGCCTGGATGAAGCAGACCTTCCGTTTGCGGCTGATGAAGCGGTTCACCCCGCTGAACTTGAGCACAACTTTTTAACATGAACTGACACAGCGAAGAGGCCCCTGGCAGACCTGGGGACTCTTCGCTCTATTATTATGATGCGGAAGGCTGCCCGGGAGTTTGCCGCTACTGCTTGAGATGGGCTTGCCCATGGACATGATCGCCTGTATTTTCATGGCACTGCGCGTGCGAATGATCATGGTCCTGTGTGTGGTCATGACTGTGTGCATGATCATGACCATGCGAATGATCATGGCCGTGTGCGTGATCATGGCCGTGTGCGTGATCGTGGCCGTGCGCGTGGTCGTGGCCGTGCGAATGATCGTGGCCGTGCGAATGATCGTGGCCGTGCGAATGATCGTGGCCGTGCGAATGATCGTGGCCGTGCGAATGATCGTGGCCGTGCGAATGATCGTGGCCGTGCGAATGATCATGGCCGTGTGAATGATCGTGGCCGTGCGCGTGATCGTGGCCGTGCGAATGATCGTGGCCGTGCGAATGATCATGGTCATGCGAATGATCATGGTGATGATGATGCTCATGCACGGTATGATGGCCGTGCGAAGGCAGGTCCTCATAGTGCTGCATCTGGAACTTATGAGGCATCGGGTCCGCCCGGCCTATGACGACCCGGAGCACGTTCGGCTGATTCGGCAAGTCACGGGTACCGGCTCCGTAGCCGATCGAATCGACAATCATCGGAGGGTAGCCTTTGGCAAATTCGTCAACCGTACCGGCGATAATTCCTGCTCCTGTCGGTGTCGTCATCTCCAGCGCATAGGCGGTAGGCGCAATCGGAAGTCCGCGCATCATTTCGAGTGTAGCAGGTGCGGGCACCGGATAGATCCCGTGGTCGCAGCGGACCGTTCCGGAGCCGAGTACGACAGGGGAGGATAAAACTTTCTCGACCTCCAGCGAATCCAATGCAAGCGCAACGCCGATTACATCCACAATGGAATCAATCGCTCCGACCTCATGAAAATGAACGGTTTCCAGAGGAATGTCGTGAATTTTGGCCTCGGCAATCCCGATTTTTTCGAAAACCGCAAGACTCAGCTTGACGACCCGCTCGTTGAAGCCGGCGCCGTGAATGATTTTTACAATTTCGGAATAATGTCTATGGTGGGTTGGAGGCGAGTTCGGATCAATCAGGACATCCATTTTTAAAGCGGAGATCCCTTTCTTATTGACCCTTTTCCACTCAAGGGAGAACGGCTCGATCTTGATTTTGCGCAGCTCTTCCTCAATATAATTACGGTCGGCCCCAGCATCAACCAGCGCCGCCAGCGTCATATCGCCGCTAATTCCGGAAAAACAGTCCAAATAGGCAATTTTCATCGCTTAATCCCTCTTTACCGTGTTTTTATGTATGAGTGCGGCGTTATAACCGGCCCCAAACCCGTTATCGATGTTAACGACCGAGACGCCTGGCGCGCATGAATTGAGCATCGCCAACAGCGCCGCCAAGCCTTGAAAGCTGGCGCCATAGCCGACGCTGGTCGGCACCGCTATGACCGGCTTGGACACAAGCCCGCCGAGCACGCTCGTCAGCGCGCCTTCCATGCCTGCGGCAACGACAATCGCCGTCGCGCCGCGGATCAGCTCCAACCGGCGGAACAGCCGGTGAATGCCGGCAACGCCGACATCGTAAACGCGCTCGACGCGGCAGCCCATATGCTCGGCCGTCAGCGCCGCTTCTTCGGCGACCGACAGGTCGGATGTGCCCGCGCAAACGACCGCCACATAGCCGTCGCTGTCCGCTGAGCGCGCTTCCCCATTCTTGTACCAGACGAGCGCGCGAGCCGCTTCATGGTATGTGATGCCTGCGAGCTGCTGCTGGATCACAGCCGCCTTTTCCGCGCTGACCCGGGTTGCCAAAACTTTGTCGGAATGTTGCATCAGCCTTTGAAAAATGGCCGCGATTTGCTCTGCACTCTTGCTCTCGCCGTAAATGACTTCAGGAAAGCCGGTTCTGCGTTCCCGGTCAATATCGAGCTGGGCAAAGCCAAGATCGTCGATCCGGAAACCGGATTCGTTGTTTTTATTCATTAAATCGTCGATATGCTTGTGAGCCTCGGCAATATCAAGGTCTCCGGAACGGACAAGCTTTAGAACAGCTTCCAAATTGATCATATGAGCCATATTCCCCCGAAACGGTGTGCAATAAGGTACCGTTAAAATTTCATATACTTTTCTAGTTTATCATAAAACAAAAGGAAAGTGGATTGTTATGGCTTTCATGATATAATAGCTTCAAGAGTACGGACAAACAAGCTGAAAGCAGGGACTAAACCTATGTCTACTCCAATTGAACGCAAGCCCGAGTGGCTGAAAATTAAATTGGCAACAGGTGAAAATTACAAGGAATTAAAAAATATGATGCGCGATAAAACGCTGCATACCGTTTGCGAGGAAGCGAAATGCCCGAATATCCACGAATGCTGGGCAAACCGCACCGCGACGTTTATGATTTTGGGCGATATTTGTACGCGGGCCTGCCGCTTCTGTGCGGTTACTTCGGGCCTGCCGACGGAGCTTGATTTGCAGGAGCCTGAACGCGTGGCCGAAGCGGCCGAGCAGATGGGGCTGAAGCATGTAGTGGTAACTTCCGTGGCGCGCGACGATCTGGCGGATGGAGGCGCTTCGATTTTTGCGGCGACGATACGGGCGATTCGCAAACGGCTTCCCTTTTGCAGCGTCGAGGTGTTGATTCCCGACTTTTTGGGCAACGAGGCTTCGTTAAGAACGGTGCTGGAGGCCAAGCCGGATATTTTGAATCATAACATTGAAACGGTGGAGCGTCTGTCGGATAAGGTGCGTTCCAAAGCGAAATACCGCCGGTCGCTGGAGCTGCTCGCCCGCTCGAAGCAAATCGCCCCCGGCATACCGACCAAGTCGAGCATTATGCTGGGCGTTGGCGAAGAATGGGCGGAAATCGTGCAAACGATGGACGATCTGCGCGAGGTTGACTGCAGCATTATGACGATCGGTCAATACTTGCAGCCGACTGTCAATCATTTAAAGGTGAAAAAGTATTATACGCCCGACCAATTCGCCGAGCTGAAAGCCGAAGGGATGAAGCGGGGCTTCAACCATGTTGAATCGGGACCGCTCGTCCGCAGTTCCTATCATGCGCATGAGCAGGTGAAGTCGGCCCAGCAGGCATAATTGAACGGCACAGCTTACGATCCGTACAGCGAAACACAGCATAAGCTTACGAAGTCAACTTGCTAGCGCAAAGTTAAGCAGATGCTTACGAAGTAAGTTTCGCAGAGCGAAACTCAGTAGATGCTTACGAAGTTAACTTTGCTAATGCAAAGTTAAGCATAAGCTTACGAAGTAAGTTTCGCACAGCGAAACTCTTAGGAGGGATACATTCAGAGTGATCCACATTGCTAACAAAACATACGAAGTAGTAGTAGACCATAAAAACGGATGGAAGCCGGATGCGTTCAAAGAACGCTACAGCGAAGTGTTGGAGAGGTATGATTACATCGTTGGGGATTGGGGCTATAATCAGCTGCGGCTGCGCGGTTTTTTTAAAGAAACTCACCCTAAAGCGACCAAGGAGTCCTCAATCGCCACGCTGCAGGACTATTTGAACGAGTATTGTAATTTTGGCTGCGCGTATTTCATTATCGAACGTATCCCTTCCAAGCATCAGACCGGCGAACAGCAGCATGGCTTGGCAGAGGAGAGCCTGGTTGATTTGGATGAGCAGGAGCAAGATCTGGAGCAGGAGCAGCCGCAGGCGAACCAACCAAGACAACAGCGTCATCAACGGCATCAAGAGCAGCAAAACAAACAGCGGCCGCACAACCAGCAGCGCAAACAGCACCATAACCAGTCGTCGAAGCCGCACCATCAGCAGGCCAGGCACGATCAGCCCAATTCGCACGGGACCAAAACCGTAAAGCCTACTTAGTGTAAGCGTGCCTTATCATAACCGGTTTCCGCAATAATATAAAAACAGGTACTGACCTTAGGTCAGTGCCTGTTTTCGTTGAGGGGCTCGTAACCTATAAACGCTTCGCGTACCCGGCTCCAAAAAGGAAACGGGCGGAAGCGGGCAAATTTCACTTTTTTGCCTGCCGCGACCATGCTGCGAATGGAGAGAACGTCGTTGCGCTGTACATAGACGTGATCCAGCGACAATAAAATATTTTGATTGGCTCTCGGATAAATGTCGCAATGATGATGCTTCGGCAAAATGATCGGGGATCCGAGCGTCCGGAATACCCGATTGTTGATCGACGCAATCTCGGCAATCTGAATCGCGTCGAGCGACGGGTGAACGATGGCGCCGCCCAAGCTTTTATTATAGGCGGTGCTGCCTGCAGGCGTAGAAATACAGATGCCGTCGCCGCGGAACGTTTCCAGCAGCTCATCGTTAATGTGCAGTTGGGCCATTAAAGTGGCGTCGACGCCTTTCAACGTGAATTCGTTGAGCGCCAACTGCGTTTCAATGCCTTGCGGCGTTGTAATCTGGATTTCGACCAGCGGATATTTTACTACCCGCAGATCGTTCAATTCGGCGCTTTCGCACATCACTTGAGCGAGCATTTCCACCTCGTCCGGCTTCCAGTCGGCAAAGAACCCGAGACGTCCCGTATGGATTCCGACGAAAGCGATCGTTTCCAGCTGGTCTTTGTATTGGTGGAACGCATGCAGCAGCGTTCCGTCGCCGCCGATGGAAAGCACGATGTCGGGATGCTGCTCCTCAAGAATTAAGCCATGCTGCTGAACGAGACGGTGAAAGTTCTGCATCAGCTGGATGGAAAGATCGTCACCGCGGTGTACAACGTTATATTTCAAGGGGGTCCCTCCTAAGAGTTTTTGCGTCAGCAAAAACTTTCTTCGTAAGCGTTACTGAGTTTTTGTGTCAGCAAAAACTTTCTTCGTTGTAAGGAAAGTATGGATATGTATACTTTGCTTTGCACTGCCTTGATAAACACGCTCGTCCAGAAGGTCGGCGAAGCCGCTTATCTTTGGTTAGCATTGCCTGTATAGCGCCGATGACCATCCGGCCCTGCTCGTCTTTAAGAGTAGCGCGAGCAGTATTCGTCAATCTGGTGGGTCAGGCTCTCCGACAAGTTGCGGAATTCCACGGCAATCCGGTACGAATCGCTGCTGTAATGAGAGACGCGTACAATTTCGCCATGAACGACGAACGGATTCGGATGGTCGGGCAGTATAAAGCTGAGCTCCAAATACAACGGATAAAAAATACGTGTATTCGTTACAAACGAGAGCCCGCCCGCGGAAATATCGTGAATTTGTCCGGAAAACGCGATGCCCTGGTGGGTGGACGTTTTGCGGACGCCGACGATGCGGCACGTTAACGGTGTCCGGGACTGCAGGTTGATCCGGTTAAAGCGCCGGTTTTGAAACATGCTTAGTTCCTGCGGAGGCGACAGCGTCAACGAATACATGCTGCGCTTCGTTTCCAGCTCGAGCAAATCGACAAACGCATAATATAAAACGCCCCGTTCCCGGAACGATATTTCGATAAAGCAAACATGATGTAATTTTTCCAAAGGATGCATCGAATGATATTCCAGAGCTGCAACTAATTGCTGCTCATCCGCTTTAAGCAATGCAAACGTATCCTCGTAGCAAAATGGCGATCCATCCTTCGTTTCACCGACAATGATGAGGCTGCAGGTCATTCCGGTTGTAACGAGTTCCAGAGCCAGCGCTTTGTTCCATTTCATAGAATCACCATTTAGAAAATAATATAAACCTTAAGGACAATACCTCCATCATAATCAATAATGACCAATAATACAATGGCGGACCTTTCGGACGGCAAAAACGCCCTATACCGGACGGCCATCTCGGCCGGGCATAGAGCGTAAGCAGATCGCAGCGCTTTTTACAGCGTCGTAATCAGAGGGAGTTCGAAGGAAGTCGCGAAATTCGGACTGACGGGCCGGATGCGTGCGGAAAAATGGGCGCCATGCCGCAAATGGGAAGGGATCATGGCTCGGTACTTCATCACCCGGTTGTCGATTTCCTTCACCGGGCTCATAGTTACGACAACAGGCTGCCAATGGCCCTCCTGTTCCTCGTAGTAGATGAGCTCCACGGCGGTGTCCATATACCAGACAGGTCCGAATTTAATCGTTGCGGTCACTTCCTTGAGCGGCTGCCCGAGCTCTTTCACCGTTCCGGCAGGATTCAAGGCGCGTTCGCCGGAGCCGTCATTGATTTCCAAAAATTTGACAAAATGCCAATTCGCCTTCATAAACGATTTATAGTCGGCGACCTTGACCGCCAGCTCATTACGATCGGCTAAAAACGATAAGGTCCGGTTCAATGTCGGCATATAAGACGAATGGGTATAATCCATGACCATCCGGTGCGTATTATAGACGGGGGCCAGCGTCATGATCGATCGTTTCATTCTGTCAACCCATTGGGCCGGAAGCGGGCCCTGGTTGTAATACAGCGGGATGACTTCCTGTTCGAGCAGCCGGTAAACAGAGTCGGTATTTTCGCGTTCCTGCGCTTGCGGGTCGGCGCTGAAGTCCCCTTCGATTCGCCAACCGTTCGTCCCTTCATAGGCTTCGTCCCACCAGCCGTCCAGCACGCTGAGATTGATAACGCCGTTCATGGCGGCTTTTTGACCGCTCGTACCGCTTGCTTCGTAAGGACGGAGCGGGTTGTTCAGCCATACGTCGACTCCTTGCACCAAATAGCGCGCCATGTTCATATCGTAATTTTCGAGCAGGACGATTTTACCGCGGAACCGCTCCATCCGGGATACCAGATAAATGTCACGGAGCATATCCTGACCCGGCTGATCGGCGGGATGGGCTTTGCCTGCAAACATAAATTGGACGGGACGGTCGGGATCGTTGACCAGCCGGTCCAGCCGGTCCAAATCTTTGAAAAGAAGCGTAGCTCTTTTATAAGTCGCGAACCGTCGGGCGAAACCGATCGTTAATGCTTTGCCGGATAAGTAGCCGCCGACCTCTTCGACCAAATGAGCGGGCATATCGTTTCGGCGCCGGTGCTCCCGAAGGTTGGAGCGCGCGTAACCGATCAGCTTTTCTTTTAGCCGGGTATGCGTTTCCCATAACGACTCCGCAGGGATGAGCTCAACCTGCCTCCATAAATCATGGTTCGTCTGATTCGTCAGCCACGTTCCGGGCAGAAAACGGCCGTACAGCTCTTTCAACTCATGGGCGAGCCAGCTGTTCATGTGAACGCCGTTCGTTATGTGGGAAATGGGCACTTCGTTCGTCTGGATATGGCCGTGGATCGAACGGAACATTTCCCGCGACACTTCCCCGTGCAGCTTGCTGACCCCGTTGCGCAGAGCGGATGTATTCAAGGCAAGATGCGTCATGTTGAACAGCTGTTTTCCTTCGTCCAGACCAAGCCCGATCAAGCCTTCCTTATGCTCCGCCCAACGGGTAAGCAGCGGGCTCAAATAGTAGTCGGTCAGATGCAGCGGAAACGCGTCGTGACCGGCGGGCACCGGGGTATGTGTCGTAAAAACGGAACTGGCGCGAATGATTTCCACGGCGACATGGAACGGCACGCCCGCCTCCAGCTGTTCCCGGATCCGCTCGTACGCCTGAAAAGCCGCATGTCCTTCGTTAATGTGATACACGGCGGTCGGCACATTCAGCGCACGCAGCACTTTCACCCCGCCCATGCCGAGCAGCATTTCCTGCGCGATGCGGGTATCCTGATCGCCGCCGTACAGCTGGGCAGTCAGTTCGCGGTCCCAGGGGCTGTTTTCTTCAACATCGGCATCGAGCAAATAGACGCTGACCCGGCCGACAAGCACCTGCCATATTCGCAATTGAACGGTGCGGTCGGCAAGCTGGAGCTGCACCGTTAACCACTCGTCTTGCCCGTTAAAAGCAGGGAGCAGGGGGAGCTTGGAAAAATCATAACGGACCGCTTCCGACAGCTGCCTGCCTTCTTTATTTATTTTTTGATTAAAGTAGCCCTTCTTGTATAACAGGCCGATTCCGACGAGAGGAAGTCCGAGGTCGCTGGCCGATTTGCAGTGATCTCCCGCAAGCACGCCAAGTCCCCCGGAATAAATCGGCAGCGATTCGTGAAAGCCGAATTCCGCGGAAAAATAGGCAAACTGCTGCTGACGGTGTTCGGGAAACGTTTTTTCGAACCAGGTATCGGCATGGCTGTATTCGTCCCATTGGCGAAAAACTTTTCCATACTGTTTTAAAAAGGCCGTATCTTTACTGAGCGGCTCCCAGACGTCCGGATGGGTTTCGGCCAGCAAACGAACAGGGTTGTGCAGAAACTGGTCCCACAGCTCCCGGCTGATCATGGCGAACAACTCCTTGGCGTCGTCATTCCAGCTGAACCACAGGTTATAGGCAAGCTCCGGCAGCCGCTCGATCGTTTTCGGAAGCTTCATGTTCCGGTAAGAAAACAAGGTATCCATGGCTGATTCCACCAACCTTTGACAATTTGTCTTGTTGTTCCCTTATTATTTTTTGAATGGCGTATTTTTATAAGCTTCAAATCCGGTGAGTCGATGCCCGCCCGGCGGCGGATCTTGGTTTCGTTCACCGTTGTCTCCAAGATTTCTTCTAACTCCCGGATTTCCAACACCCAGCCGCTCGGCATTTGTATCCGAAAACGATTCCTCGTCTATCTATATTTACCCAAAAGCTTCATCCACGGCTTCGTGATCCGATAAAGAAGATAAAGAAGCACCAGCGCCAAAACAGCAGCGGCGAACGAGACGGCTCCCCAAGGTACGGTATACTTCAGCAGGGTGGTAATGGGGGAGGCAACATCCAAATTCGGGACAAAAGCGGCGATCGCTCCGCGATAAGGCTGCAACGGCTCCCATAAAACGAAAACGGCTGCGGCCGCCATCAAACCGTGCAAAAGCCGGGCTGCGCAAAAAGGCAAATAACGCAGGTTCGTATGATGGAGCAGGCTGACAATTTGCGCGTGTACCGATAGACCGGCCCATGAAAGTACAAAGGCGGCGATGGCGGTTTTATATACGAGATCGATCTGAGCCCCGGCCCCGCCGGCTGCTTTCGCACCCAGCGTTACTTCAAACAGGCCGTTAGCGACCGCTTGCGATAGCGCGAGGGGGACGCCGAAAAATTGAAGCACCGAATTAATGCCTATGTAAAAAATGCTCATTATATGCGCCGAAGTCATAATCTCCATCACAACGGAGAAAAATACAACCAGTCCTCCGACGACGAGAATATTTTGCAGCGACGTGCGCACCGCCTGCTGCAGCATATCGCCCAAGGCGCGGCCGTCCTGCATGCGGGCGGCATGCATCGCTTCGAAGGCGCGGGCGATAATGTTGGACGATGCGCCCAACGGCCTGGGAGCTGCAGGCTCGGCATGTGACGGGCCAGTTGCCCTGCGACCATGGAAGCGCATCAGCAGCCCGAGCAGGATGGCCGTACCGTAATGCGCGGCGGCCAATATTCCGGCGAGACCGGCATCCTGGAAAAAGCCGAGCGATACCGCCCCGATCAGAAAGATCGGATCGGATGAGGTCGTGAACGCGACGAGCCGTTCGCCTTCCTCGCGGTTGACGAGCCGCTGCTCCCACAGCTGGGAGGTGAGCCGCGCGCCGATAGGATAGCCTGCGGCGAAGCCCATCGCCATGACGAAGCCGCCGATTCCGGGGATACGGAACAACGGCCGCATTATCGGATCAAACAGCGTTCCGAAAAAGTGGACGAGCCCCATGCCCAGCATCATTTCGGAAATGACGAAAAATGGAAACAGCGCGGGAAACAGCACGTCCCACCATATGGCAACCCCTTTCAGCGAAGCATGGAACGATTCGGCCGGAAAAAAAATCGTTAAGCCCATTAGTCCGATCATAGTCATGGCGATGATGAATACAGGGGAAAATTGTTTCAAGGGCATGTGGGGGAAACCTCCTCAGGGCTTTCCGTAAGGAAAGCCGGCATCGAAAGCATAAGCTTGGGCTTTCCGTAAGGAAAGCCGGCATCGAAAGCATAAGCTTGGGCTTTCCGTAAGGAAAGCCTTCCGCTTGCATCATTGCAGCTGCGGCTTGGTTCCGAGTCCTAGCTCATAGAACGAAAGGCCCGTCAGTTACTTATATGTACAAGGCCAGGGAGACATGCCTGAACGAAACAGGACAAGCAGGCATAAAAATAACAGGCATTTGCTTAAAAATGCTGAATTATTTTTACGATTATGGTACAATAGTACCAATATGAGAATAGGGGTTGATCCTTATGATGGGTGTAATTGCTGGAATTCTCGTATGTGCGTTCGTCTATGTCATTAGGGAAACATTAATGACCTCCGGCGAGGAGGACTTGGAGAACTGATGCAAGGAGCAGCTATTTCCACCAGCTAACGGATGCTAATCGCTCAGGCATTAGCATCTTTTTTGTTTGTTCAAATACATCATTCAGATATGTGAGGTAACGAGATGTCCGATCCGCGTAATCCACAGCCAACGACGTTGTATGAAATGATCGGCGGCGCAGGTACAGTCCGCAGCATGGTGGAAGCATTTTATCCGAAAGTGCAAAGCCATCCGTTGATAGGTCCGTTATTTCCCGACAATATAGATCCGGTTAAGGAGAAGCAGTATTTATTTTTAACCCAGTTTTTTGGAGGTCCTCCGCTGTATTCGGAACAGTACGGGCATCCGATGATGCGTGCGCGGCATCTGCCGTTTGAAATCACGCCTCAACGGGCTGACGCCTGGCTCGGCTGCATGAAGGAGGCGCTTGCCGAAATCGGCATGGAGGCCGGATTGGCCGAACTGGTACTGCAGCGGCTGCAGGGGCCTGCCTATCATTTTGTAAATAAGGAAGGATAAGTCTCATATATGGACTTGCATTCATTTTATTCAAGGATGTGTAGCTTATGGTAGAGCCGTTATATCATGTCAAAGTGGAATGCACTTACTGCCAGTTCTCGTTTGAAACGTCCAGAGTGAGACCGAGCTTTAAAAAAGCGAAGCATACGGATACCGATTTCTGTATCCATTACAAAGATGTGAATCCCGACTATTATGTCGTTCGCGTCTGCCCGTTTTGCGGATATGCCGACTCCGAGAACGCATCCGGCAAGCTGTCGCCGGCGCAACGCCAGGAATTCCGCGAGAAGGTCGCGGATCATTGGACGCCGAAGGAGCTCGGAAACGAGCGCAGCTGGGAGGATGCGATGCAGGCGTACAAGCTCGCGCTCGTTTGTGCCCAGATCCGGAACGAGAAGGGGCGCGTGATCGCCGGGCTGCTGCATCATATCGCATGGCTGTACCGTTATCGGGGAGAGGTGGAGCAGGAGCAGCGGTTTTTGCAATTTGCTTTGGATGAGTATACGAATGTGTTCGAAACGGAAGCGGGGGAGCTGAACAATGCCCGGCTGATGTATTTGATGGGTGAATTGAACCGCAGGCTAAAAAACTATAAGGAAGCGGTCAAATGGTTCGGCAGAGTGATTAACGACAAGCGGATCATGGATGCCGCGATGATTCGCGCCTCCCGCGAGCAATGGGTCACGACAAGGGAAGATATGCTCGCCGAGCAGCTGGAGCTGCCGGAGGAGATGCTGAGCGAGAAAAAGTAAAACAACATCATGCTGCCCGCCTTTGGACAATCCGTATTAAGCCAACCATATACGAGGTTAAAGCAAGTTATACATAAGGATAAACGGCTTCGCCGTCCTTAAAGGACAGGCGCGTTTGTCCGTATAAAAACTTATACGCTATTCAACTATATAAGTTGAACCAAAGAACATCCGAGATAAACGTAATGAAATGGAAAAAGGGAATGGTCTTGCAGGCGAGTTTTGGCTTTGAGTTTCTTCTAGCCGAAGGCCTATAAGATCAAGGAAACTCAAAACAAGATGTCTGAAGCTGCAAGGCCATCCCTTTTGGAATGCAATGGACACGCTTTATTGGTTCAACTTATAAAAAAACCTCTATTCGAGGCCTATCCAAGATGAGCGACCGCGATTTAAATGTAGGTTTTCTTGCAATATCAGAATTATTCAGCTCCGCTGAAAACATATAAAGTCTGATATTATAAAAAAACCTCTATCGAGGCCTATCCAAGATGAGCGACCGCGATTTAAATGTAGGTTTTCTTGCAATATCAGAATTATTCAGCTCCGCTGAAAACATATAAATTCTGATATTATAAAAAAACGCTTCATGTCTTTTCCTGCGAAGGAAGCTGGCATGAAGCGTTTTTGCCATTTACGCGCCTCGCGGCGCCTCGGGCTCTATTCTGAACATTAGCCGGTCCCCATATAAATATCGTTGAAAAAGGTAAAGCGGTTTTTCCCGTTGTTTTTGGATGCGTACAGCGCTTCGTCCGCCTCGGAAATGAGCCTCAGCAGCTCATCCTGCGAGGCTGCGGATACGGATATGCCGATGGATACCGTCGTGCTCTCCGTTTCCCTGCTGGCGGATTGATGCGCTTCCACGGCGCGGCACAGCTTTTGGCCGTAATGGCTCAGCTCGTCATAGTCGGTCACTTGGCTTAGAACGATAAATTCTTCTCCGCCATACCGCGCCACATAATCATGCTCGTAAATCGCCCCGCGCAAAATTTGACCGACTTCGCACAGCAGCCGGTCTCCTTGAAGATGGCCGAACGTGTCGTTATATTTTTTGAAATTGTCAATATCGATCATCATGATGGACACAGGCCGAAGCTGTATCGTATTGCCGGCGGTATTCATGAAGCTTCTCAAATTCGGAAGGCCGGTCAGCCCGTCCTGATTCGCCTGGAGCTCCAACCGGCGCTGCAGCATCCAATTGCGGTTCTCGTCGTTATACATAATTATGAGAACGATGACGGCCGCAACGGATAAAAACAGGATCATGACATGGGCGCTGAAAAAATAAAACGATACATCCCGCTGCATCGCTCCGCTGATCGCTACTCTTACAATTGCCAAAATAGAGCAGATTTTGATGCCATCTATATAAGGAATGACGGCAAATCCGGAATCCGTTTCCTTACGGTGAAACATGGAGCTTATGATGGCGGGGATGACAAAGTCATAAGCAATGCGCATCCAGCCGAACGGTTCTTCGATCGAATAAACATACAACGAGGGTATAATGGCGGACAGCAGCGAGATCTGCCATCCGAAGCGCAATCCGGCCATGACGATGGGTGCGAAGGAAAGGTCGGTTGTAAGCGTATGGTCGGGTATTGGCTGAAGCATCATGAGGATGCAGGCCAAGCCGGTCAAGAGAGGAGCGCCTAAAGCTTCGTAACGCTCCATAAACAGCCTGTTTTTTAATTTTAATGCGATATAGCTTAATGCGATAAGCGTGCAGGCATTCGCAAACGGAATATGGTACATAGGCTGTTTCCACTCCTGATAAAGCCGGCAATCGTTAAAATATTGATGTCAGCCTCGGGTTCTTAAAGGTTGGTTAGCAAGCAGATAATCACGGTCTGCATCCACCAAGGTGATTTTGTTGCGGCAGCAAGGAAAAACGAGCAATCGCTTTACGCCGCGGCTGATATCGGGTAAATCGTTGCGTTTCAGCGGAAGCAGCACGTTCGATTCGCCGCAAAATGGACATTCGTGCACATATACGTCCTGCTGAACCAATTCATAGGGCCAGGTCCGGTCGAATGGAATCATCGGCTATGACCTCTGATTCGAGGAATCCGAGCCGTCCGGCTCCCCGCCGGGTTCCGTCTGCTGCTTAGCCAGCTCCGCCAGCTTTTGAAGTAAAATATGTTGGGGCATATGCATCAAATGTTCCAAAGGGACATTCAGCTGCTTGGCCAATTTTTGTGCCGTTTCTGGTGAAATTTGTAAAGGTTTCATGATATGTCAGCTCCTGTCAATAGAACTATAGAACTATAGTCATCATTTAAACATACCAGCAGTAACAATTCAACCAAAATTTGGGGGAAGGTATTTTAGCAGCGGCATCAAGTATGGTTTAATTAGATTGTATGTACTTTCCAAAGAAAGGTGCGATGCCTGGATGCAGAGCCCATTGCAGCAAACATGGGATTTATCGGTTTTTTTCACGGGCGGAAGCGCCTCGGAAGCGTTCCGGGCGTTTCTGGATCAGCTCGGGAACGATGTAGCCGCGTTTAACCGGCTGCTTGACGAACGGAAAGCTTCGCAGATGGGCAAAGCGGGAGACCTGCAGCCGGTACTGGAGCTGCTGCAAGCGATTGCCAAAAAAATCCGCGAAGCCGATTCGTTCGTCGCCTGCCTGGCCGCCGAAAATCAGGCGGACAAACAAGCGCTCATTTTGACTGATCGGGTCAAAACGCTATCGGCCGCATTCGCCTCCGCGCTGACCCGGTTCGACCAGCAGCTGACGGAAATCGGCGACGACGCGTGGGAACAATGGCTGCAGGCTCCGGAGCTTCACGATGTCGCCTTCCCGCTCGAGGAGCGCCGGTCTTTGGCGGCAGAGAAGCTGCCGCCGGAGCAGGAGGCGCTGGCCAACGAGCTTGCGATCGACGGTTATCACGGCTGGGGTGAAGCTTACAACACCACGGTCGGCAAGTTCCGAATCCGCTATGAAGAAGACGGCAGCGTCATGGAGCTGTCCGCCGGACAGGCCGCCAATAAAATGCATCATCCCGACCGGGCGGTTCGCCGGCGGCTGTTCAAGCTGTGGGAGGAGCAGTGGGCCGAACACGCCGACTATTGCGCCGATGCGCTGAACCATCTGGCCGGCTTCCGGCTGAAGCTGTATGAGCGCCGCGGCTGGGAAGGCGTTCATAAGGAGCCGCTGGCGATCAACCGGATGTCCAAGGAGACGCTCGACGCTATGTGGGGCGTGATCGAGCGGGGCAAGGACATCTTCGTGCAGTATTTGCAGCGAAAAGCCCGGCTGCTCGGCGTCGAGCGTCTGAGCTGGTATGACGTGGAAGCTCCCGTCGGGCAGGGGAGCAAGCATTTCAGCTACGACGAGGGCGCGCAGCTGATCGTCGAGCAGTTCCGCCGCTTCAGTCCGAAGCTGGCCGATTTCGCCGTCACAGCGTTCGAAGCGCGCTGGATCGAAGCGGAAGACCGGCCGGGCAAACGGCCGGGCGGGTTTTGCACGTCGTTTCCGATTGCGGAGGAAACGCGCATCTTTATGACCTACGCCGGCACGGCTTCCAACGTGGCGACGCTCGCTCACGAGCTGGGGCACGGCTACCACCAGCATGTGATGAACGACCTGCCCGCTATGGCGCAGGACTATGCGATGAATGTGGCGGAAACGGCCTCGACGTTCGCCGAGCTGATTGTGTCGGATGCGGCGATGAAAGGAGCCGCCAGCGAGGATGAACGCTTGACGCTGCTCGAAGATAAAATTCAACGCTCGGTCGCCTTCTATATGAACATTCACGCCAGATTTTTGTTTGAGACGCAGTTCTATGAGGAGCGCAGCAAGGGGCTTGTCAGCGCAGAGCGGCTGAATGAGCTGATGGTGCAGGCGCAAAAGCAGGGCTACCGCGATGCGCTGGCCGAGTACCACCCGCATTTCTGGGCATCGAAGCTGCATTTCTATATAACGGAGGTTCCCTTTTACAACTTCCCATATACGTTCGGCTATATGTTCAGCGCAGGCATTTACGCCGAGGCGCTTAGACAGGGCGCCGCTTTCGAGGACAAATACGTCGCGCTGCTGCGCGATACCGGCCGCATGACCGTAGAAGATCTGGCGCAAAAGCATCTTGGCGTCGATCTGCGGCAGCCGGATTTTTGGCAGCGTGCGATGGACTTATCGGTTGAGGATGTTCGCGAATTTCTCCGTGTGACGGAATAACGGAAAAAGAAGCCGGCAGGTCGATGCCTCCGGCTTCCCGATTACCGCTACAGCTTGAATAGCTGCATCGTTTGCTGCAATTTGGTCACAAGCTTGGTCATTTGCTCGGACTGCTCGACAATTGCTTGTACGGAATAAATCTGCTCATTCATCGAAGCGGATACTTCCTCCGTTCCGGCGGCGGATTGCTCCGTAATGGCCGATATGCTTTCCATCGTCGATGAAATCCGCTGTGCGCTTTCCAGCATTTGCGCGCTCTCGCCGGCAAAGGATGAAATCTGCTCGGAAATAAATTTGACGCTGTTGACGATCTCGGCAAATACCGTTTCCGTCTCGGCGATCAAAACGGTCTGATGATTGACGATTTGCTCGTTCTCGGCCATATGCGCCAGCGCTTGCTGGATGCCTTCCTCGATGCTGCGCACCAGCTGGAACACTTCCTTGGTCGAGGTGGTCGATTCCTCCGCCAATTTGCGGACCTCCTGGGCGACGACCGCGAAGCCTTTGCCGTGCTCGCCCGCACGGGCCGCTTCGATGGAAGCGTTCAGTGAGAGCAGGTTGGTCTGCTCGGCAATTTCGGAAATGGAATGCGTAATTTTGGATATGCCGTAAGCTTGTTCCGCGAGCTGATCGATCGTGCGCGAAACGTTGCCTGTCGCTTCGACGTTTCGCTTCATGCCGGAGCTTTGATTTTCGACGCTGAGCATCCCTTTTTCCACCAAAGCCAGCATATGGCCGGAGCGCGAGTCCATTTCCTGCGTTGAAGCGGCATACGTAGTTACTTTTTGCTCAATATCTTTGGTAGCGATCGAGATGCCCGATATTTCCTCGGATATTTGGTTGGCGCCGGAAGCCAGCTCGTTCGAGGAGACGGCTACCTGCTCCAGTACGGTTTTCAGGTTTTCGTTTTTGAAAAAAATATCGCGGCTGGAATCGAACACATGCTTCGACATCGTGCCGGTATCCTGCAAAATGTCGCGAAGCTTGTCCATCATTTTGTTAAACGCGCTGCCCAGCTCGCCTAAAGCATCGTTGGACTGCACGTCCACCTTTTGCGAGAAATCGCCCTTGGAAATGTTCAGAGCTACCCGGGAAATGTTGCTTATCGGTTCTGTAAGCGCTCTCTCAAACCAGCTGATAAACGGAAAGCTCAGCGCAAACATGGCCACCAAAAAAATGAGGCCGATCACCATCAGACCCGGTGACATCGTGATCAATATGAGAAGTAAAACAGAATAAAGCGCGACGATTGCATAGCAGCCGAGCTGCAGCTTCTTTTTAAATGACATTCCCTGTAGATTCATCCGCATATCCCCTTTGGTATCTTTGTTAAAAATTTACTTACGGAAGCATTATATCACCCAAATAGTACCATGGTCTACAGTCGAATCCCGCAGATTCTACATTTTTCGACCTGTTTTGGTAAAATAGGACTTTAGGTTCGTATAATTCTATGACGAATGGAGCAGATAAAAATGATGAATATGGAAAGCATACACCATGTCAGCTTGACCGTACGCGATCTGGATCGTGCCAAAGCCTTTTATGAACAGGTACTGGGATTTAAAGAGATCGAGCGGCCGCCGTTTGATTTTGCGGGAGCCTGGTATGCGGTCGGAACGGGGGGCCAGCAGCTTCATCTCATCGTCCATAGCGGGGAGACGTTCCGGCAGGGCGGCATCGATACGCGCGACGGCCATTTCGCCGTTCGGGTCGGCAGCTTCAAGGCGGCGCAAGCGTGGCTGGACCGGCAAGGTGTCTCGTACGAGGCGAGACCTCATGCGAAAGCGGGCTTTCCGCAAATATATGTGCTCGATCCGGACCATAATGTAATCGAAATCAATGCGGAGCGGTATGACGGGGAGTGAGCCGCAGGACTAATTTGGAAGTCTATCTATAACACTTTATTCCACGAGTCAGTTTACTGTTGCAGACATCATAAAATGTGGAACTATTTTCATTGATTTGGTGTCTGCAACGACTATATGATACAGCCAGCATCTTACAGTCATATGAAGTATGCTATTGTAAGATTTTTTAGTTGAAAGTATAAGTTTCTCATACATGGCTTCGCACAACCTTGACAAACGCGCTCGTCCCTTAAGGACGGCGAAGCCATTTATCCTTGTGGAGGTAAATATGAACAAGTTTGTGCTCGGTTTGAGCTGCGGTCTGGTTTTATCGATATGTCATGTTGCATATGCCTCCGATATCGGGAAAGCCGTATTTTTTCCGGCAAAATATAGTTTCAATGGCCAGGAGAGAAGGCTGCCGCCGAATTACAGTACGTTTAATATCGACGGCGACACTTACGTCCCGACGAGATTTCTGGCGGAGCAAATGGGCGCCGTAGTCGACTATGAAGAGGCGTCCAAGAAAATTAACGTTCAATTTCCATCCGTGCTGGAAGTGAAAGCGGAAGCGCATTCGGCCCGGGAAAATGACAAATTTGAGCTGACGCTGTTAGCCGATAAATCGATATACCGCCAAAATGAGTTTATGAATATTTGGGCCGAGCTTCGCTACAAGGGCGATGCTTCGTTCGACCTGGGATATTCGGGCCAGTTTATCGGATTTTATGTAGAGGACGAGCAAGGAGTTCGCTCGGAGTTAGGTCGGATATTGGCTGTCAAACCTGTGGCGGTACTGCCAGGTGACGTATTCAAAAGGAACTTTCCGCTATGGCTGCTCCAGCAGTACAATTTAGACCGGCAACATCCGGGCAGCGGACCGTACGATACGAGTCTGTATCCAAGCGCGCTCCCGGCCGGCACCTATAAGATCGGGGCGGAAGTCCGCTATATTGACGCCCCTGCTTATACGAATAAAACGATTTTGAGCACGGAGATCGAAATTACAGTACAGTGAGTCAGGTATGCTGCGGCCAGTATCCGTTAAAGCGCCATGCGAGCTGACCGCCGTCATGAGATATCGAAAATCACGCGCATATGTCCGCTGAAACCGGTCATATTGGATATTTGCAACAAAATGCAATTGTAATTTTATGGATTTAATTGTAGAAATATATAAAAATTTCTGAATATTACATAAAATCATTGAAAATTAGCAAATTATTACATATAATGGGACTGCAGACCTAGGAACTGCAAGTTAAAAATAGGTAGGAGGATGTTGATGATTTTAGAAAATGTGCCTTTGGCCAGGCAGCTGGATATTGTATTCCGGGAAATTAAGGAAGAACTGGCTCAACTGACCTCAGGAACGGTGTTTGTGCAAATCCGCAACAATGTTGTGGGCAAATTCGGGGTTCGCGCCCTTCCCATCGAAAGCAGAGGAGATCAGCTGCGAAAAATGGAAAAGGGCTTGTCGGATCCGGAACAGCAAACATTCCGCAAGACGGCGGTGGAATCTTTAAAGCTGAAACATTGGAGCCATGGGGAAATTCAGTTTGAATTCGCTAAACGGCAGGACAAGCTGTGCACCAGCGTCGTTTTTGAATCAAACTACAACATGGCGAATGTGATCGCTGACAAAGATCCTTACAGAATGCTCTAACGATTTTCAGCAGGCAACTTTTTTAATTATATTCAAAAGGTTGGTCGCTTTTACACCGCACTTATTTACAATTTATTGTAATGAAATCGAATCGTAGCACCTTTCCGATTAGGCGAATCCGTATGGCGGGCCTGGGCCGGAAAGGTGTTTTTTTGATGAAATGGGTTTGGTATTAACAAAAATATTCAAGCTTTAAAATTTGAAGAAATCAGCGATTTATGATATAATTTCATTGAAAAGCGGTGAAAAGGAGGTGAAATTGAATGTTATCTCTTCATAGATCGTCCAATCGTTGGTTTTCTGTTATTATGATTGCGGTGTTCATGCTGTTTGCTACGCCTACACCCAGTCTGGAGATAAACCCGAATGAATCCGTGCGCGGTTCTTCGCAAGGCTTTGAATACAGCACCAATATGGCCGCCCGTAAAAATGCCTCCGTTCTAGACAGCAAACGGTTTACCGTCTTCGCCCTCTTTGTTATAAGCGGCTTTATGTTGAATGCTCTGCGTGCCCGGTCCGAGGCTCGCGTTTCGTTTCGCCCCCAAATTGCCCGTCGCCTGACGCGGCTGCTTTTGTCCCCTATCCGTTATACATCGATTTACGTGTAGTGGTTGTTCTCCCCATGCTATTATTTTAAAGTCATATTTTACCCAAACATGCGTTTTTTCAGTTGCCCGCCAATTGGCACCGGCTCCAGCTTTTCAATCGATAACTAGGACCTGAGTCTGCCCGGAACGGTTTTTTCAAAAAATCCGACCTCGAGGGCTTATTTTAAGCTGTCCATCTTGATTTTAAAAAATCGAGTATTCACGGTTTATTTGACGACGCCCGAAAACGATAAAGTTTGGCAGGTCTATTTCATGCTGCCTGTAATACTGCAATTTTATGACAAAACTAAACTATGCCAAAACTAACGAACGACAAACCCAAACCAAGGAGGATTACGCTATATGTCCATAAGGGAAATTGAACTGCCTGGAATTGGAAAAAAATTCCAAATAACAACGCGCGGAGGAGATAAACTGGTTATTGTCATCCATGATGACGGCCGCAGGGAATGCTATCATTTTGATTCGGCCGACGGCGAGGATAGCCTTTCCATGATTACGCTTGACGATGATGAAGCCAGAATGGTTGCCGCTATTATCGGCGGCATGAATTACAAGCCAAAGGCGTTGGAATCGATAGAGGTGGCTCTGGACGATCTTGTAATCGAATGGTACCGGATCGAACCTCATTATAAATGTGTGGGCCGATCGATCGGCGAGCTTAAAGTACGGCAAAATACGGGAACAACCATTATTGCGGTCATCGAGAAGCACCGAAAGCAAATAAACCCGGGACCGGAAACGGTACTGTCTGCCGAGACGACGCTTGTTGTGGCGGGAGAAAGGAGCCAACAGAAACATTTCAAACAGATTCTAATGAATGGATGTGATGCGGATGAACCATCTCGTATTTGAAATCGGATTGGCGCTCGTATTAATTGCGCTTGCCGGCTTACTGTCGGCAAAGCTAAAGTTTTCCGTAATTCCCTTTTATATATTGGTTGGAATGGCCGTCGGCCCGCATTCATTCCATTGGGGGCATATTGATCTGAGATTTATCGAAAGTGCCGAGCTTATCGAATTTCTTGGCCGGATCGGCGTGTTGTTCCTTCTGTTTTATTTGGGGCTCGAATTTTCAGTGGGCCGTCTGATCAAATCAGGACGATCGATTGCGGTAGGCGGAACCATTTATATACTGATCAATTTTACGCTTGGGTTGTTATTCGGCTTATTCGCCGGACTGCCTATGATGGAAATGTTGATTGTCGCGGGTATTACGACAATTTCTTCAAGCGCGATCGTAGCCAAAGTGTTAGTCGACCTGAAACGGACCGCCAATCCTGAAACTGAAATGATTTTGGGCATTATTATGTTCGAGGATATTTTTCTCGCAGTTTATATTTCGATTGTGTCCGGTCTTGTGCTCAGCGGCTCGACCTCGATCGGCGGGATCCTGCTGTCGGCTGCCATCGCACTCGGATTTATGCTGCTGGTGCTTGTGGTCGGCCGCAAATCGGTCCCGCTGCTGAATCGGCTGCTGCGAATCCGCTCGAATGAGCTGTTTTTGCTAGTTATCTTTGCCGTACTGTTCGTCATCGCAGGCTTTTCGGAAACGATACATGTGGCGGAGGCGATCGGTGCGCTGCTTGTCGGGCTGGTGCTGGCCGAGACGGAGCATATGAAGCGGATCGAGCATCTGATCCTGCCGTTTCGCGATTTTTTCGGAGCGATTTTCTTCTTCAGCTTCGGGTTAACGATTGATCCGCTGTCGCTCGGCGGCGCGGTTTGGCTGAGCCTGGGTGCCGTAGTGCTCACACTGATCGGAAATTTTGCCGCCGGCATGTGGGCAGGGCGGAGCGCAGGATTGTCGCCGAAATCGTCTGTAAATATCGGTCTGACGATTGTTGCGCGGGGCGAGTTTTCCATTATTATGGCAAACCTGGCCAAAGCAGGACATCTGCTGCCGATCATTCAACCTTTTGCAGCGCTGTATGTATTGATCCTGGCGGTGCTTGGGCCGCTGCTTACGAAAGAGACGAAGAAAATCTATTCGGGCATGGAGTGGGTATACAAGTCGCTGGGTCTTGGTCGCGAAAAACGCAAAAAAACGGTATCTCACGAGTAGGAATAGCGTACTTTGAACGGGATCTGAACGCCGCAAGCTTCAATGGGCTTCAACGCCTTATTAAAGTGAGGGGGAGTGAGTTATATGAATCCAGTCAAAGGTTATATGTCAGGTTGGGTACGTACGGGCAAGGACACGATGTATGCCGTCGCGAGCTATGACGAAGCTCTGCTGAAGACTGTGACGACAGCCGAGCGGCTGCATCTGATGGTAACGGTGGCCGCCTATTTGCTCGTAGCGGGGGCAGGGCTGCTGGCTGCTTTATCTTTATCCAGACGTTCATCGCTCGTTCGCATGCTGACGGTCAAAAGCCATTATGCCGCGCAAATTAAAGCGGCCATCGAATGCAGAACCAATAAGAAGGCCAGTCTTCTGTTTGATGCCAAAAGTAAGGATGGAAAACCGGAGCACATGGTTCGGCTGGAAATTTTTCGCTTGGAGGAAGCATCGCTTAAAGATATTGTGCTTGAAATTGATCCCGAGGCCTCCATCGACGTCACTTCCGTATACCGGCTTAAGGAGGATAGCGAGAACGATTCGCGTTTTTGGAATTCATGACGGAGCATAGCGGATTGCCGCAATTCGATGCTGATCCCGGTTGAACATGTTAGAAAGGCGACCCCTGTGGAGTCACCCTGTGTAAGTATGGGAGTCGAATCTTATCTGGAAAACTTGCCGGCGAGCTGCTGCTCGGCGATTTGAACAAGACGACGAGTGATGTGACCACCGATTGCACCAGTGTCACGGGTTGCCATGAAGCCATAGTAACCATCTTGAGGAATTTGAATTCCCAATTCTTGTGCCACTTCATATTTAAGCTGTTCTAAAGCCTGAGAAGCTTGAGGTACAACCAATACGTTGCTGCTGCGGGATTGTCCTTGTGCCATAGTTATCACCTCCGTTCTTTAGGTAGTATGTGCCAATAGCGGAAATATACTCACACCATAAACTGGAAAATGAATCCAAGCCTGCATGCAGGAATAAGCCGCGGCTTGGGTGAACTGTACAACGGTTTTGACGGTGATTATAATAGAATGAAGGATCAGGAACGCGACGAATAAAAGAAATGTTAAGGGAGCTGCATGTTCATGTTGAAGCTGCAATGCGACGGATGGTCATGGGATGCTGATTTGCAAATCATTCATGCCGATGTGCGGCTTGAAGCGGACGGGGAGCTGTTGATCGACGAGCCTTTATGCGTCGATGTAGGGCTCCCCACCTTGCTGTACAGCATGTACCGCGATGTAGAGCCGAACCGCTGGGCCCCGCCGGAGGAATGGGTCCGAATGCCGTTCTTTTGCTGCGGCTGCGGCGATCCGGAATGCAGAGCTTATTCGTTCCGGGTACGTCATATCCCCGGAGGAATCATAGAGCTGACGGAGCTGGAGGAACGACCGGATGGGCAGCCGAGGGAGCTGGGCGTATACAAAGCTGCCGTGGAGCCGTACAAGAGTCAGGTTATAGCGGTCGCCAGGCAGTTTCTAGCCTTCGTCGAAGGACTGGATTACCGGCCGTACTTCGCCGATACGGTCAAAGTGGTCTCGCAGCTCGTACAGGAAGACGGCGGCGGCATTGATGCAATTGCAGAAGATAGGGATATGGTTGAAAAAATAGAGCGGGGCGGACAAAGCCATGGAGATTCGGCGCATTAAGCGAAGGGTCTCCATCTTTCTTTTTCTATCCGCTGCGGTTCCGGTGTATACTGGTTATGAACGTATTATCTGGAGGGAGGCGAAGTAAATGAACCAAGATCAATGGGTTTTTGCCGGCACGGTGGAGGAGCTGAAAGAAGCGGGCTCTAAAGTCGTCAAGGGCGGGATCGCCGTATTTTATCACGAGGATCAGGTAGTTGCGGTCGACAATCGCTGTCCGCATCTCGGTTTTCCGCTGCATTTGGGAAGCGTTTGCAACGGGATGCTGACATGCCATTGGCATCATGCGCGCTTTGACGTGTGCAGCGGGGGCACGCTCGATCCGTGGGCGGACGATGTGCCCGCATATGATGTGAAGCTGGAAGGAAGCCGCGTATGGGTTAGCGCGCAGCCGAGAAACGCCGATACCGTCGAGAGGCTAAAGCGCCGCTTGCGGGAAGGTTTGGAGCAAAACATCGGAATCGTAATTGCGAAAGCCGTCGTCGGGCTGGTAGAATCGGGCGTTCATGCGGACGATATAGTCCGGATCGGCTTGGCTTTCGGCACATCGCAGGGCAGCGGCTGGGGGTCGGGGCTGACGATTCTGACTGCGATGCGCAATGTGCTGCCCAAGCTGGATAAAACCGGGCAAATTCTGGCCATGTACCACGGCCTTGTGCATGTCGCCAGGGCGAGCTCCGGGCGGGCGCCCCGCCATTTGCTCGGTCCGATGCCCTCCGCTTCGGCTTCGGCGGACCGTCTCGTGCAATGGTACCGCAGCTGCGTCGAGGTACGCGATACGCAGGGCGCCGAGAAAGTGCTGCTCACCGCAATTGCGAATGGCATTCCGCATGACCGGCTCGCCGAAATGATGCTCGTATCCGTAACCGACCATTTTTATTTGGATGGCGGGCATACGTTCGATTTTCATAATAAAGCATTCGAAGCGCTGCAGGCTGCGGGCGCAGAATATATAGAACCGATATTGGCCTCGCTGGTTCCGCTGATCGGAGATCCGACGCGCAGCGAAGAATTGCATCATTGGCAGGCTCCCGTAGATCTCGTAACGCCATTGAAGCAGGCGTTCGAGCGGATCGCGCAGGCGGAGCCCAGGACGGAAGAAGCTGTGCCGGACGAAATGGCATGGGTGGAGCGTATTTTAAACGATCGGCCTCTGGAGACGATTGAGCGAATCACGGAAGCTTTGCTTGGCGGAGCCGCCCCGGTCCGGCTCGCGGGTCTCATTGCGGTTGCCGCAGCGGAACGTATCGTACGGTTCCATACGCAGAACGATTTCAAGGATTGGATCGCCGTGCTCCACACGTTCACCTATGCCCATGCGGTGCATGAACGGCTTGCGCGCTCCTCGGAACCGCTGCTAATCCGGGCGTTGTATTATGGCGCGGTGGCGGTGTACCACGACCGTTTCCTCAACGTACCGCGCGCGCCGCGGCCGAAAGTCAAGGCTGCCGCAGGCGAAGGGGAAGGCGCTTCACTGACCTCGCCGGCTCCGGCGTCGGAGCTGCTTAGCCTTATGGATCGGCGGCAGCAGGTCGAGCAGGCGGCGGGCTGGGTCGCCGGTTATTTGCAGGCGGGAGGGGACACGGACGCGCTGCTGAACACGTTAGGCCACGGCCTTCTGCGGGAGGATGCGGAATTCCATACATTTCAAATGTACGAGGCGGCGGTTTCCGAGCTTGCTAATTGGCAGGCGCGGTCGGACGCTTTTGCCAATTATGCCAAAGAAACGATCCTGCTTGCCTGCACGAGGTACTTGGCGGCGCATGCGCCGACGGCCCGCGAGCTGCCGCACACGGCGACCATCGCCTGGCGATTGTACCGCGGCGAGCGGCTGTTTGAGGAGGAGTAGGCAGGCCTCCGAGACGGCAGCACGTCAAAAAACCGCTTCCCCTTTAACGGCCAAGGCCGTACCGGGAGACAGCGGTTTTTTTGGATTGAACGCAATAGTATTAGTGTTATAGCTGGCTTCGCACAGCCTTGACGAACGAACTCGTTCCCTGGGACGCAGAAGCCGTGAATCATTGCGATAAGCTATGGATAAGTCCGTAAGTAAACCTGAATTATTCGACAACGACCGGGTTATGCAAAACGCCGATCTCATCGATGATGCAGTCGATCTCATCTCCGGCTTTCATAAATTCGGCGCCGGCCGGCGAGCCGGATAATATGACGTCGCCCGGCTGCAGCGTCATGACACGAGACAAGTATGAAATAAGAAAAGGCACCGTTAAAATAATCAAGTCGAGTCCGCTGTCCTGCTTCAGCTTCCCATTGTGGGCGGCCTGAACGCGAACGGTATCCAGGTTGATTTCGGTTTCCAGATAAGGACCGAGCGGCGTAAATGAATCGAACGATTTGCCTACCATCCAATGGCCGTTCGGGTGGAAAAATTGCGGAGCCGTCACGTCGTTGGCGATCGTATAGCCGAATACGTAATCAAGCGCATCCTGTTCTGATACATGACGAGCCGCCTTGCCGATGACAACGGCGAGCTCCGACTCGAATTTGACTTCCTCGATTCCGGCCGGAATGACGATCGGTTCATCCGTACCGATAACCGAGCTTAACGGCTTAAAGAACAGCACCGGAATATCGGGCAGCTGCTCCGGCTTCGTACCCCCCGGGGCAATATAATTGGCGCCTACGCCGATCACCGAACGGGGCTCAAGAGGAGGGAGCAGCGTGACATCCTTCAACGGGACGGAAGGGCCGGTATATGTCCAGCCGCCGAACAGGTCGCCTTCAATTTCATGCAGTGCTTGCTCTTTCAAAACGGCGCTTTTAATTAGTCCTGAATTATTTTCCCGATAACGGGCAAATTTCATGTCCGATTCATCTCCTTTTAAATAAATGGGCAGCTTTATGCGACATGGTTGTTCAATATATTGAACACGGTTCATCCTATATTGATAAGGAAATCATAACACCTCCCCTATATCCGGTCAATACGACAGGGAGCGAGGGGAGAGTTCAGATGTATTGCGAATGGAAGCTGTCAGGAAGGATCGGCGCTTCCTTTCCCGTTGCTTGCGTTACCCGTATTGAACGAGAGCTTGCCGGCCAAGTCAATGATCGCCTGCAGCGCTCTGTCGCGCTTTTCTTCCCAATTGTGCAGCGGCATCGAGAAGCTGATCGCGGCTACCGTCTGGCTGCCCGACTGATAAATCGGCACGGCGATGCAATTAAAGCCCATAACCCCTTCCTGCAGGTCGAGTGCATAGCCTTGATGACGGATGACCGCCAGCTGACGGAACAGCTCCTGCTTCGTTTTCAATGTAAAAGGAGTCAAGCTTTCCAGCGAATCGTCGGGATAGAGCAGATTCAGCTGGGTATCGTCGAGCGCGGACAGCAGCATTTTGCCGAGACCCGTCGCATGCGCGGGCAGCCTCGTACCCGGACCGGACACCATCTGAACGAGCGATGGCGCCGCTTCCTTGGCCAGGTAGACAATTTCGCTGCCCTCCAGGCTGGCGAGTTGAATCGATTCGTTCAGCTCGCGCATACAAGCCGGCGCTTCCTTCCGAAACGCATCGATCAGATCGAACTGCCGGAAAAAGGCGTTTCCCATGATGCCAAAATGCATACCGAGCGTATACGTATCGGAGCGGTCGCGGCTCAGCCATTGGAGCGCCTCCATCGTTTGCAGCAGAGAGAACATCGAGCTTTTGCTAATATCGAGACGTTTGCATAAATCGGTCAGCTTGAGCCGAGCAGGCTCTTCGGCGACGAGCCGGATGATTGCCTGCGCTTTTTCCAGGGCGGGCACCCAATATTTTTTTTCCATTTCTGTCCGTCCTATCTATATCGAAATAATGAAACTGGTTCAGTATATTGTACCGATATCTTATCACCGCTCGCCAGCGCAGTCAAACCGGATCGTCGTAAAATGGGTTCTCGGCCCGTGCGGCTCCGGATAGCTGTCGTTTGCGCCGAGCCGGTCATTTTTTGCGCTTTTGCCGTTCTCAGACGGACAACATTGCGAGGACAAAAAGTGTCTGTGTCATGCCGCCCGGCTCGATGCTAACATGAAGCCTGCGAGGGTCCGAAGCGAGGAACGATGCTGCTGCAGAGTAAAGGGACGAGCTTTCATTGAAACGTAAAGCGAGCCGCAGCCTGTATCGCAGCACAGCTTCACAACTTCGCGACGGACCGGTCGGAAATTTGCAGTTGAAGCAGCCATATCTACTTTTCAGGAGGATGCTCCCATGAAACTTATTTATGATCACCGTGATGCGTTAATCGGCTTTGGCGCCGAACAGTTGAAGCAAAGTCTGGAACGGCAAGGCGTTTATTTTATTGAGCAATTTACGGGGCAGGGAACGGTAGTACCGCCGTTGAACGGCATTGTCATTCATAAGGTGGCTACGCCTAGAGGACAGGCACCGGTATACGAGGATCAAGCCTATCGCATATACCGCTCCGGAGGGCGCATTCATATCGAGGGCTCCGATTCGCGGGGCGTCATGTACGGCTGCCTGGAATGGTCGGAAAGACTGGGACGGGGAGCGGCGCTTGCGGAAGGGGAGGAAATTTGCGGCAAGCCGGCACTCGGTATTCGCGGCATCAAGTACAATCTTCCGTATGTTCCGTTCGATGACGGGGATCCTTTTGTCCAAAATGCGGAAACGTGCATGGATATCGAATATTGGAAGGCATATATCGATATGCTCGCCTTGAATCGCTATAATTGCCTCAGCTTATGGTCGGAGCATCCGTACCATCTGATGGTTGTATCGCCGAAATTCCGGGCGGCCAATCCGCTGAGCGATGTGGAGATCGACCGCAATATCCGGTTTTTCCGCGAGCTGTTCCGCTATGCGGCGAGCCGGGGAATCGACATTTACCTGTTTACGTGGAACATCCGTCTGACTCCGGAGGTGGCCAAAGGACTCGGTCTGCCCGAAAATGTCGGCGATTACGGCAATATGTTCGACGATTTAATTCATCGGGTCGGACTGCCGCTGAACAGGTTCCGCGGACAGTCGGAAGTCATTCGCGACTACATCCGTGAAATGGTGCTGCAAATTTTGCTCACCTATCCGGAGCTGAAAGGGCTTGGCACCTCCGCCAGCGAATGGATGGACGGCTCCGGCTACGAGCGCGAGCAGTGGATTATCGATACGTATGTAGAGGCGATTAAGCAGTCCGGACGCGATATTCCGTTTATTCATCGTACGAACATGCAGAACGCGGGCAAGGAAATTAAAGAAATGGTGCAGCCGCAGTTCGATCCGAAGCGGTTTTATATCAGCTGGAAATATTCCAACGCCCACTGTTATTCCCATCCGCAGCCGCAGTTCGAGAAGCTGTGGGATGCATGGAGCGGGATCGATCTGGATTCGACCCAGATATTATATACGGTGCGCAATGACGATGTTTTCGCCCATCGGTGGGGCGATCCGGATTATGTGCGGGCTTATGTGAAAGGCATGCTGAAGCCTTATGTGAAAGGGTTTTATTGGGGAGCGGACGGCTATGTCTGGGGACGCGACTTTCAGCATGCCGATTACGGGCATAAAACATGGAAGTACGACTTTGAACGGCATTTGTTCCAGTTCCAGCTGTGGGGCCGTCTATCCTACGATCCGGAAACCGGGGAAGATACGTGGACGCATTTGCTTACAAGCCATTACGGGCCGAAGCATGCCCCCGCGTTCCTCGAAGGACTGCGGCAAGCGTCCCGCATCATCCCGGCGGTAAACCGGCTGTTCTGGATCGATTACGATTTCCAATGGCATGCGGAGAGCTGCCTGTCGCAGGTGAGCGGCTTTAAAACGGTGCTTGACTTTGTCGACGCCGCGCCGATGCCGGGCGTCGGCGTGATGGGCTTGCCGGAATATGCCCGCGCGGAAGCGGAAGGGCGGCTTGAGGAGGCCGAACGGTCGTACGAGGAAATGCCGGCCGATATTTTGCGGATATTGACGGAAGCTTCGGCGGCTACGGAACAGGCGGCGGGACGGCTGGAGTCCGAGCTGGGCGAGCTGATGGGCGGACATGCCGAATGCACGCTGCTCGATTTGAAATCGTATGCCGCGATGGGACGTTATTATGTGTGCAAGTTCAGCGCCGCTCTCGAGTTGAACCGCTATAAGCTGACAGGCGACGAGAAGCGCAAGGAGCAGGCGGTTGCGCATCTGGAGGAGGCTTGCGGGCATTGGGACCGCCTCGGGTATATATGGAGCCTGCATAACAAGCCGTATTTTATGGCAAGAGTAAAACAGACATTCGGGTATCCGCTTTATGCCGAGGATGTCCGGCGCGACGTCGAGCTGGCACGCCGGGCTTGAGCGGCGCGTACGTACGCTTCTTTTTAGGATCATTAACGATAAGCTCGATGCGATAGAATCGGTCGAAACTGAATCACGGAAAATGAAAGAAAGACTACGATTTTAAGCCCAGGAATCCGAATTGCTTCGTATCTACATGTTGAATTCTGAAGTATATATAATCCAGTAGATTGATCAGCGAAACGAAATTCCTACCATAGTACAGGCATTTTTTATCGAAATGGCTAATTCATAGGGAATTCCTGCTATTATGCAGGAGTTCTCACGGATTAGAGACCGAATGCAAACGAGAGCGGAGAAACCTGCAGTTTCGCAGGAATTAAATCACGCGAATTGACGAGTAGAAAAAAAGATGTACAATAGCAGTATTTCTTATCATCGCGGTCGCTCTTCTTGGAAAGGTTCGATAGAGGCTTTCTCATAATATCAGTAAAGGATACACACGCTTTTCATACTTTCATTGACAGAAAAAAGGTACAGACTCGTCATTTTTCATGAGCGACTGTACCTTTTCGTATGAATAAAACTTTTCAGTGGCCTCGTTTCGCCTTTGGGTCAATTTACAGTCCCATGAACGGATTCGAGGTCTTATTTTGTGACAGTCCGTTCGGTTGCGAACGCTGCAGAGTCAGCGCCTGCAAACGGCGCGGCGCAACGGACTGCTGGCGGAGGACGGCGTACGTTGCGCGCATGCTTACGGCGCCGAGACTCGGGAGAAGCGCATTCGTGCAAAAAAGCGTGAACGAAGCCGGTCTGGCTGATGCCGCCTCCCGCGAAGGTCCGTTATTTATGAATAACGTCCAGCACGACCTCCAACTGCAGGCTTGCTCCCGGAGCAATGCCGCGAAGGCCGGTGACGTCCGGCGCCAGCTCGAGGTTCGGCGCATTGGTGACCCATGTGTAAGGTTCCAGGCAAATCAAATTATCGGCTTCGCCTTTTGTGAAAATGACCCATTGCTTGAACATATCGGAGCCGCTGTAACGAATCTCGACGTCATCCCGGGATAGTATAGCGATGCATGGGTTGTCGCCAATCTGGAAGACGGTGTCCATATTATGGCCTTTTAAGACATCGCCCTCGATCAACGTTTCATAACGTCCGAGCGGAACGATGTTTCCGTTCGGAATATTTTGCTCATCCAGCTCCCAAATTCCGCTGACCGGCAGCTGCAGCTTCCAGCGTTCAGGCTGGCTGTCCAGCACAAACCAGGTATGCAGGCCGTAGCCGAACGGCGCGGCTTCGCCGCCTTTGTTCAGCGCCTTCAGCGAATGTATCAGACGGCCGCCCTTCAGCGTATAGGTCAGCTCCAGCTCCAGCGCATGCGGGTATTGGCGCTGCACTTCCGGATCGTCAGCCAGGTTGAGGACGGAGGTGATGAACGGATTGCCTTCCTTGGACGTCCCTGTCTGTACGACCTGCCATGGCTGCTCGCGGACAACGCCGTGAATGTGGTTGCCAAAATGGCGCTGCGTGACGTCGAATTGGTAGCTGCGTCCTTCAAACTCGAACTGTCCGCTGCGTATCCGGTTCGGCGGCATTAGCACGGGCGTTCCGTATTGGACGAATTGCTCCATCAGCGCGGCAGGGCTTTCCGGGGTGCGGAGCAGCTCGCGCTGCAGCTTTTTATCCCTGATGCTGTAAACGTTGTTGCCAATGGCAGGGCAGACGGAAACGGCAAGCTCGTCGTTTTCCAGTATGTACGCAGGGGTTCCCTGCCAGTCGATTTGCTTTGTCATATGGAGGACTCCTTTTAATAGGGATTCGGCTTGCGCTTAACGCGTTTGAAATCCAAACTGCCTTCATTGTACCAAAAAGGGCCTGGGATGTGCATCAGCGATTTCGCCAGGCATTAGCTGCCGAAGTCTGGGTTAGGGTATACGTACTGCGCCTTGGCCGGCTCGGCCTTCACCACTTTTTCGACTTTTATCATCATGATGTCCATATCGTTGAATCTTGTTTTTTGAATGCTGCCGGTGACAGTGACCCATGAATCGTCGGCAAAATTTTTTGCGCGGTCATACTCGACGAGCACGCCGAACGGGGAGGCGTCGGCCGAACAGCACTGGATGGAAAAACGTCCGACTACGAACTGATTATCTTTCATCGACTCCTGGCGGTAAACGAAGCCCGTCATTTCTATTTTTTTGCCGATAAACTGGTCAAGATACAGATCGACGGTTGTCAACGTTTCGATATACAAGTCTTCTTTTACCGGAATGATGCTGCCTTTGTACAATTGCTTGGCGTATTTGGCGTAGTGCTCGGTAAATTTGTCCGAAGGAAACATGTCGTCCAGATTTCCGGAGGCTGAAGGAGCCGCGATTCCGCCGGAAGAGCCGTCAGGAGCCGGGGGCTGGCTCGATGCCGGGGGCGGGGTTTGCGCCGGCGCCGGTGCTGCTTGGCCCGAAGCTCCCGGTCCCGGGGCGGCCGGAGAAGAACCGGACGGAGCAGGAGACGCCGGAGACGGAGCAGCGGGCACGGCGGCGGCCGGATCCTTTTTTACATTGGCGGAGCTGCTCAGGTTCATCCCTTTCTTGGCGGCCAGACTGCTGCCCATCGAGCTGTCCGGCAATAAGAAGCCGAGCAGCAGCGGAAAGAAAAACAAGCCGTAGATGACGGTGTTTTTCAGCAGGGAGGAAGACGGCGTATGATCATGATCGCAATCGCAGGCCGCGGCCGAGCCCAAAAACGCACGGATTGCCAGGTAGACCTGGTACACGGCAATGGCGTAAAATGCGACGGCGGACCATTTGACGTAATCGATCATGCGCGGCGCGATATAAAACAAAATATTTTCGGTTTTGACGAGATGGACGATATACATGGCAAAGCCGAACAAAACGGCGGCCTTTATAAAATAATGCAAGCTATACATACGCGGACTCACGACAGCACGCTCCTCATCGTAACGGTAATTGGATTCAAGTTAAAAAAATACGTTCGAACAGCAGCGAGCACACGAGCACGACGGCAAAGACCAGCGCCGACAATGCGATGACGAAGCGGCTGCGGAAGGTGGAAAGCAGCATCAGCAAGCTTTTAATATCGAGCATCGGCCCGAATACAAGAAACGTCAGCAGCGAGCCTGTCGTAAAAGTCGTACCGAACGAAGAGGCGACGAACGCATCCGACGTGGAGCAAAGCGACAATATAAAAGAAAAGCCCATCATAAACAAGTGCGACGCAATAGGGCCCTGTCCGATCGAGATCAGGCTTTCCCGGTCGACTACCGTCTGAATGACAGCTGTAATAAAGGCGCCGAAGATCAAATATTTGCCCATATCGAAAAATTCGTCGGAAGCGTGCCCGAGAATGCCGAACAGCTTGCCTGCTATACCGGTACGGCCATGCGAGTGATCGTGATGGCTGTGTGCATGGTCGTGATCATGCGAGTGATCGTGATGGCTGTGAGCATGGTCATGATCATGCGAGTGATCGTGATGGCTATGCGCATGGTCGTGATCGTGGGCATGATCGTGATGGCTGTGTGCATGGCCGTGATCATGCGAGTGATCGTGATGGCTATGTACATGGTCATTATCGTGGGCATGATCGTGATGATTGGGCTTCTGCCCGTGAATAGGCAAAGACGGATTCATTGAACCCGGGCTGCGAAGCTGGTTGGTTTTGAAAAACCGGTAAATAAGCAGGCCCATAACCAGCGCGACGATGAATGCGAGCGCCATTCGGGAATATGCAATTTCCGGACGGCTGCGGAACGCCATAAAAGTGGACGCGTAAACGACCGGGTTAATGATCGGTCCGACCAGGATGAACACAATCGCAACGTAGAGCGGCATGCCTTTGCGCAGCAAACGGCGGATAACCGGAATCATACCGCATTCGCACAGCGGGAAAATAATTCCGACCACGCAGGCGAACAAAATACCTAGCACCGGATTTTTGGGCACCAGCTTTCGGATCGTTTGCTCGGAGACGAACATTTGCAGTACTGCGGATACGAGAACACCCAGCAGCACAAACGGCAAAGCTTCCAAAATAATGCTCAGGAACAAGGTCTTGAAGTTTTGCAGCATATCGCTGCTTATAAAGGATAAGTTCAACGGGTGCCGCTGGGTGAAAATAAGAAACAGCAGTACAAGGCAGATGAGGGCGAGCACATTCGTGCTGATTCGTTGGACTGATGGACGCAATGGACATTTCTCCCTTTTAATTCGTAATTATTATTATAGTTTATGCCCAAGCGTTCGTATATAGGACATGTTTCCGAACATTAAAAGGTCCTGCCCGGGATGGCCAATAGGGAAGGGCTGGCCAAGTTGACAGAACGTGCGGGATTGATTATGATGATAAGCAAACAAGCAATGACAGGAATAAGTAAACGGGAGCGATTCTTTCAGAGAGCCGGTGGCAGCTGAGAACCGGTAGATAGCTGGCGTTGAATGGATCCTTGAGCTGACGGTTGAAAGACAGCGGAAAGAGGCGTTGCGCAGCAGCTTCCATTACCGTGTCCAAGGCTGATCCGGGGGCTTCCCGTTACAGAAGCTTGAGGTTTTTCGTACGCGGCGCAGGAAGCGCTTGGGCTGCGGCGGAAAATAAAATAGGGTGGCACCACGGCTCTTCGTCCCTTGACGGAGAGCCTTTTTTGGTTGTCCGGAAAAGTATGAGATATATACTTTGCTTCGCACAACCTTGACAAACGCGCTTGCCTCTTGAAGGGCAGCGAAGCCGTTTATCGTTGGTTGTACGGGCGGCGAAGCCGTGTATCGTTGCGTTTACAAAAAAGGAGGAGCTAGGATGAAAAGAGTATTATCCGGCATGCAGCCGAGCGGAAAATTGACGTTAGGAAATTATATCGGGGCATTGAAAAATTTTGCGGAGCTGCAGCATACGCATGAATGTTATTTCATGATCGTCGACCTGCATGCGATTACGGTACCGCAGGAACCGGCAGCGCTGCGCGAGCAGAGCGAGGCGGTAGCCGCTCTCTATATCGCGGCCGGGATCGATCCCGCAAAATCGACTATGTTCCTGCAATCTCATGTGCGGCAGCATGCCGAGCTCGGATGGATGCTGACGACGCTTACGTACATGGGCGAGCTGGAGCGGATGACGCAGTTCAAGGACAAGTCCGCCGGCAAAGAATCGGTAGGCGCCGGCCTGTTTACGTATCCTTCCTTGATGGCCGCAGACATATTATTGTACAACGCGGATCTCGTGCCGGTCGGTGACGATCAGAAGCAGCATTTGGAGCTGACCCGCGATCTCGCACACCGGTTTAACCAGCGGTACGGCGAGACGTTCGTCATTCCGGAGCCGTACATCCCGCAAGTGGGAGCCCGGATCATGTCGCTGGACGACGCATCCAATAAAATGAGCAAGAGCAATCCGAACCAGGGCAGCTTCATCGCACTCCTGGATGCGCCGGACGTGATCCGTAAAAAAATTAGCCGGGCCGTCACGGATTCCGGGCGCGAGGTCAAGTACGACCCGCACAATAAGCCAGAGGTCAGCAACCTGATCAGCATCTATGCGCAGTGCTCGAAAAAGCCCATCGCCGAAATCGAGGCATTGTATGACGGACAGGGCTACGGTCCGTTCAAAAAAGATTTGGCCGAGCAGGTCGTCGCGCTGCTGGAGCCGCTTCAGGAACGATACCGCAGCATTCGCGAGTCCGGTGAGCTTCACAGCGCGCTTCGTCAAGGCGCCGAACGGGCTGCCGAACAGGCGGAGAAGACGCTGCGCGAAGTGAAAGAGAAGATGGGCTTTATATTGTTCTGATTCGTTTCGAAACGGTGCGGGCGAACGGCGGTCAGCCGCCGTTTCGTTTGCGCTGCTTGGCTTTGACGACAAAGCCGAAGCCGATGAAAGCGACAGACAGCACGGAGAAAAGCAGTACCAGCCATCCGTTGCCCAAGCTGATAGAGTAGCTGATACCGGCTAAAAGAATGGTGCCGAGTATCGCGAAAAAGAGGGCTAGTCCTTTGTTCATGCGGGTTTATCCGCCTTTCCGAGAGAGTTTTGAAAATCGAAAAACTTTTTTCAGAATGCGCGTATACTTTTTTCGATCCATCACATAATAAGTTTGCAAGCTTGCAAATACATCAAGGATATTCATTCAGATTGAAAGGAGTGCTGATCATCATGGCACAAGGACAATCCCGCAGCAGTAACGTATTGGTGGTTCCACAAGCATCTTCAGCTCTAGACCAAATGAAGTATGAGGTAGCTCAAGAGTTGGGTATTCAAATTCCACAAGACGGTTACTTTGGTTATATGGCTACTCGTGACACAGGTGCAATCGGTGGTCACATCACTCGCCGTCTGGTTCAAATTGCAGAGCAATCGCTTGCAGGCGGTCAACTTCGTTAATTGTACAAAAAATGCTTCATCATAGAAGTCCAAGGAGAAATCCTTGGGCTTTTTGACTTCGGACAGAAACTTGCATCTACAGATTCACTCGCAGCTTTTTGCCTAGCCGCGAATCGTTAACCCAGCCTACATAACAATCCATCGGCTCAAGCTTGCTGTTCAGCAGCAGCACGGCGACGAACGGGTACTGCTTGCGGTGCCTGTAACGGACGTCGGCCCAATACACCTCATATCCCCAGTCATGGCAGCGCAGTTCCGCGCAAGCGAACGACGTAAAATAAAGGAACGACGCAATATCATTATGCCGCTTGGAAGCTTCCACGGCCGGATGAACCGCGCTCTGCACTTCGTCCACCCATTTGATCCGGCTGTTTCTGAATTCGCCCAACATAAACCGGCCTTTGGGCTTCCGTTTGACGATCTGCCAATTTTGCAGGCGAAACGTCGGAATTAAATAATAGCGGTCGCCTTCGCTGTACGTCGGGTCTTTCTGGTAGAGCTGCGATTCCAAATAATAATGATACCACGAACGCCAAGCGTAATATACCGCCAAGCCGGAGTAAAGTATCGGAAATATCAGCTCCGGGTCGGCCAGATGAACAGTCCACAAAAAAATTGCCGCAATATGGGAAAGAAATATAACAGGGTCAAATATATGGATGATGTTCCATGAGATCCATTTATCCGAGAACGGCCGCATTGCCTGGGTGCCGTATGTATTAAACAGATCGGTAAACACGTGAAAAGCCACGGCCAAAAATACCCAGAATGCGACATGTCCGACCGGAAGTCCGCGGAACATAAGCATTAATGCCATTGTAATCAGTGCGCTCCACAGCGCGACCGCAGGCAATGAGTGCGAAAGGCCGCGGTGGTTTTTGATATAGACCGCGTTGCTTTTCAAGCGGAGAAGCGTATCGGCGTCAGGCGCTTGCGATCCGATGACCGTTCCGATCATGACGGCGGTGGAAACCATAGGGTCTGCTGCTACGACAGGATCGATGTAAGCCAGACCGGCTAATCCGAATCCGATCACCAGGTGTGTTGCGCTGTCCATGGGGAATTCCCTCCTGAGTTGTTTTCCGTAAAAAAGCATCCTGCTGCGAAAAAAGATGCATTTATCGAGATTTGGTTCTATGATTAGTGTATCATTTTATTCAGTAAAATAAAGCAAAAAGGATATGGTGACATGCATAAGACGTTTATCGAGTACCAAATATTTACAGAGTACAAGGCAGTGTATTCAAATTGGATGGAGCGGGTGAGGGCGGCTTACCCGGAGCTTGAGCTGTATGAAGGAGCGGACCAGCCCGGTTTATTTGTCGAGGTTTGGAGCGGGCTTTCAAGGCAAGAATACGAGCTGCTCAAGGCTGTCCGGCTGCAGTCCGAACGTCCTGCAAATGAGTCGTCTGACCGCCTGAATTTCGACAATACGGATTGGCTGCAGCTGAATCAATGGGTGCCGGGAGGAGCGGCGAAGATTCATATATGGTATTTTGAAAAAGTAAGATAGTCCATAATTTAAGATGATTATATCCATGGCAACTTTCTTCCGATCGCGGTAATCTTAACAATAGCCTTAACAACAAGTACGGCTATTGCTTATAGAAAACAGCATCTATGCAGAATGCACGCGGAGGGAATCGGATGGAGAGAGAGAATATTTTCTGGAATCATATTAAAAGAAACCGGTGGTCTTATTTGACGGGCTTTGCATTATTGTCCATATCCAGTCTGCTGCAGCTGTTCATTCCCATGCTGCTCGGGCAGTTTACCGACAAGCTGCAAAGTTCGACATTAACCTACAAGCAAACGATTACATTCGGATTGTGGATGGCGGCGGTCGGCCTGGGCGTCGCCTTTTTCCGTTCAACCAGCAGAATTTATTTGTTTCGTTTGGCGCGCATGCTGGAGACGCGGGTGCGGGGCGAACTGTTCACCCACTGGGAGAAGCTGTCGGCGCAATATTTCAACAATCAGCGTATCGGCGATTTGATGTCGCATGCGATCAGCGACGTAGGGGTTATCCGCGAGGTGACGATGCAAGGCTACTTCAACATTATGGAAGCGGTCATGCTCATTCTGATATCGGTCGTCGCCATGGTAACGACGGTCGATCCGCTGCTGACGCTGGTCACGATGCTGCCGCTGCCGCTGCTCAGTATATTAGCGTACCGGTTCAACAAACGGATTCAGCAGCAGTCCACGGATGTGCAGGCGGCCGTTTCCGATTTGACAAGCCGGGTGCAGGAGTTTACGGCGGGCATTCGCGTCGTCAAGGCGTTCGTCCAGGAGCGGGAGGAACGCGAGCTGTTTACGAAGGACAATCGGCATGCCGTCGAAATGAACCGCAGATTTGTTCGCTCGAACTCCTTGTTCAGCTCGCTCAGCACCGGGATCGTCGGCTTCAGCTTCCTGGTCTCGGTCGTGTTCGGTGGGATCATGGTTTTGAAAGGCGCGATTACGCTCGGTGAATTTGTCGCCTTCAATACGTACTTATCGCTGCTCATGGGCCCGATTGAAAATTTGGGCAAAGTGGTCAACCTGCTGCAGCGCGGCAAAGCGTCCGAAATTCGGCTGATGGACATTTTCCGGACGCAGCCGGAGGTCGTCGACGATACCGCTGCGAAGCAGGAAATCGATCGGATCGACGGCGATATCGAAATCCGCAACCTGACGTTTGCTTATCCCGAGGCCGACCGGCCGACGCTGCGGGATATCTCGCTGACCGTGCCGAAGGGAAGCAGCCTGGCGATTGTAGGACGCGTCGGCAGCGGCAAAAGCACGCTGGTGCATCTGCTGGTCAGGCTGTACAATTCGCCGCGGGGGACGGTATTCATTGACGGTCACGATATTCATGAAATTCCGCTGCGCACGCTGCGCGGCCAAATCGGGATCGTGCCGCAGGATCAATTTCTGTTCTCCTCGACGATTCGCGACAATATCGGGTTCGATCCGAAGCCGTATACGGACGAGCAGGTGATCGAGGCGTCCAAAATCGCCCAGGTGTACGACAATATCGTCGAGTTTCCGGAGCAATTCGATACCGCGTTGGGCGAGCGGGGCATTTCTTTGTCCGGCGGGCAGCGCCAGCGTGTCAGCATCGCGCGGGCGCTTATCAAACGGCCGTCGATTCTCATCTTCGACGACAGCCTGTCCGCTGTCGATACAATTACGGAGGACCTGATTCTGGAAGGGCTGCAATCGGTCATGAACAAGCGGACGACAATCATCATCGGCCACCGTATTTCTTCGGTTCAGGCTGCGGATCAAATCGTCGTCATGGACGAAGGGGAAATCGTCGAACGCGGTTCGCATGAACAGCTTGTCCGTCTTGACGGACTGTATGCGGATATGTACCGCAAGCAGCTGCTGGATCAGGAAGCCGAGAGGCAGGACGGACAACAGCCGGAAAAGCCGGCGAAAGCGCGAATACTGCATGGGGGAGCGGGAGCATGAACATACACGCAGAGAGAGAAGTCAAAAAATACAAGGACTCGCAAATGCTGTCACGGCTTATGGCTTACGCAAAGCCGTATTGGAAAATGATTTTGCTATGCATCGTTCTCGCCTTTCTCGTTGTCGTAGCCGATCTGGCCAGACCGTACTTGATTAAAGTTGCGATAGACGGACATATTAACGGGCTGCACAAGCCGATGCTTTCGGTAGATAGCGGCAGCAGGAGCCAACTGGAGCCTTACGGCAGGCTGACCAGCTGGGGCAGCCGGGATTACGCCAGGCTGGATGCGGATGCCGTCGCTCGGGGAAGCTTTCCCGATGGAGCCGAGCGGCATCAGATCGTATCGGTCGGTGATAACGAATACATGATCGCGGGCTGGCTGCCCTCGCAGCAGGCGGATGTGAAGCTGTCCGGGGATACGCCGGGCAAGCTGCGCATTACCGCTGAAGGGCAGGTCTATGAAGCGGTTCAGCTTGACGGGCAAGCGTCGGAGCTGTTCCGCAAGCAGGACTACGCCGGCTTTATACAGCTGGGAGTCTTGTTTCTGCTGGCCGTATTCGGGGCGGCGCTGCTCAGCTATTTGCAAAGCAATCTGCTGCAGTATACGGGGCAGACGATTATATTCAACATCCGCGAGCAGCTGTTCAACCATTTGAGCCGGATGTCGATGTCTTACTTCGACCGCAACCCGGTCGGACGGCTGGTCGTGCGGGTAACGCAGGATACGGAGGCGCTCAACCAGCTGTATTCCCAGGTTGTCGTCAACCTGGTCAAGGACGTGATCGTGCTGATCGGGATTGTGGCGATTATGCTGCAGCTTAGCTTGAAGCTTGCTTTACTGTCGTTCGCCGTCATTCCTTTTTTGGCGGCGCTGACGATCTGGTACCGGATCGTGGTACGGAAGGCGCAGCGTACCTCGAGAACGATTTTATCCCGGTTAAATTCGTTTCTGGCTGAAAATTTATCCGGCATCCGCATCACGCAGCTGTTTATCCGGGAGGAGCGGCAGCGCGACCAGTTCGAGCATCACAATACGGCATATTACCGCGCGGGGATGCGCGGAACGGTCATCAACTCGATCTTCCAGCCGGCGATCGGCTTTCTTGGCAACGTAGCCATCGCGCTGCTGCTGTGGTATGGAGGAGGCAGCGTCATTGACGGAGGCATTACGTTCGGTATCGTTTATGCATTTACGCATTATGTAAGGCAGTTTTTTCAACCGCTGATGAGCCTGGCGGAGAAATATAACCAGATTCAGACGGCGATGGTCGGAGCGGAACGGATTTTCGATATGCTCGACGAGCCGCCGGCCATCAACGAAGCCGCCCTTCCGAAAAGCTTGCCGAAGCGGGTGCGTGGCGAAATTACGTTCGACCATGTGTGGTTTGCCTACAATAACGAGGATTGGGTGCTGAAGGACGTAAGCTTTACAATACAGCCCGGGCAGACGGTTGCGTTCGTCGGCGCGACGGGCGCAGGAAAGAGCTCGATTATCCAGCTCATCAACCGCTTCTACGATATTCAGAAGGGCAGCATCAAGCTGGACGGCATTGATATCCGCGACATTTCGCTCGATGAACTGCGGCGGTGCATCAGCATCGTGCAGCAGGATGTGTTCTTGTTCACGGGCGACATCTCTTCCAATATAAGGCTGAACAATGTTGGAATTAGCGAGGCGCAGGTAGAGGAAGCGGCCCGTATGGTGCATATCGACGAATTCGTCGATCAGCTGCCGCAGGGCTACCGGACCCCGCTCGGCGAGCGCGGCGTGAATTTGTCGCTAGGCCAGCGGCAGCTGCTTTCCTTCGCCCGGGCGATCGCCTTCCGCCCGCAAATTTTGATTCTCGACGAGGCGACCTCGAACATCGATACGGAAACGGAGCTGGTCGTACAGGACGCGCTGCACAACATCTCCGCAGGACGGACGACGTTGATCGTCGCACATCGGCTGTCGACGATCCAGCATGCCGACCAGATTATCGTCATGCACAAGGGCAAGGTGCGCGAGATCGGCCGCCATTATCAGCTTCTGGCGCAGCGGGGCTACTATTACCGCTTGTACGAGCTGCAATATAAAGAGCCGAAGCCGGCGCAGGCGGCGAAGTGAGCGTTAAAGGGGGCTTTTCCTGATATATTTCATCTTCAGAAACGGTTAGATATTTCAGGATGGAGTTTCGTAGTCTCAGCCGAATATTAACAATAGATTCATATGGAGTTCATATTCCGATAACAATTCAGGTCGATAATAAAAATTATCAGGCAGCACACGATGAAAGGATACTCCTCTGATGCCCTTACTTTACAAGCTTGGCAATAATCCGATTATCGCCGCTTTACGCAAGCCTGAGGAGATCGAACGGGCGTTGGACAGTCAGGTGCAGAACATTTTTTTCATGGGCGGGAATTTAAAGGAAATCATTCACTCCGTCCGCTTGGCGAAGGACAGAAAAAAAGGGGCTTTTATCCACCTCGATTTGATTAAAGGATTGTCCAGCACCGATAAGGAAAGTGTGGATTTCATTGCTGAATACGTCGGTGCGGACGGAATCATCACACCGAAAAGCCATTTAATAAAGGAAGCCAAACGGGTCGGCTTGTACGCCATTCTTCACCTTTTTGTGATCGATTCCTTGGCTTTGAAGAACGGGCTGAGTTTGGCTCAAACTGTGCAGCCGGACGGCATTGAGCTGATGCCGGGAGTGATTGCCAAAATCATTCATACCTTTTCCGAAACACTGACCGACATACCTATTGTTGCCAGTGGCTTGATTCATACAAAAGAAGAAACCATCGAAGTGCTGCATGCCGGTGCGACGTCCCTATCAGTCAGTGATACGACCCTTTGGAACCTTACGTTTCAAGACTTGTCTCGTACCCTTTAAATGGTATAATTTCATAATCCCCAGTTTGGAGTGAGTGACTAAGAGAAAGCTCTAAACAATAAACAGGCAGTAACATGCCCTAGTTTGTTGTTTGGCTTTCTCTTTTTTATATGTGTTGTGCGATATGCCTTGTAAGGGATTGGTGGATCAAGATTGAAAGACAGACAGAAGAAAGAGGTGCGAAACATTGAAAGTAACCAACTTACGAATTTGCGTTTTGTTGGTTTTTTGTCTGGGATTGTGGTTATTTCCAACAGGTGCTTGGGCCCATACGGATGATAGCGTAGGGTTTTCCAAAATTACTGCGGATGCGGGAGCCAGACTCATGCATTATGAGCTTTATATTGAGTATTTCACGCTTAGTCACGTGGTGGATTTGGAGGTCCAACCGAATGCAGGAGATCGGGAGATGTCCGCCAAGCTTGAGACCAACCGCCAGCTTGTGAACGACTATATTAATCGTAACATGGAAGTGTCGATTGACGGGATACGGGTGGCAGGCCACGTGGTACAAACAAACGTTGAACAGAAATTAAATCGTATGTATGCCCATATTTTTCTGGATTACCCCATGGAAAAAAATTCGCAAGCATTGCATATCTCTTACCATATGTTCTTTGACGATATCGATCCGTCGCATCGAAATATTGTGATTTACGACTGGGGCGGAGAGCAAGGGCAATTTGTTTTTCAAAACAGTGCGCGGGAATTCCTGAGCGGTAAAACAAGCTTCCTCATTCAGATCGAACGCTTCATCAACTTGGGATTTCATCATATTATGATCGGATACGACCATATTCTCTTTGTTATGGCACTCGTATTAGGATCCCGAAAGATCAAAGATGTGTTGAAGGTGGCTACGGTATTTACCTTAGCCCATAGCGTTACGCTGTGTCTTTCCTCATTTCACGTTATTTCCGTTTCTCCTGCAATTATTGAGCCTTTGATCGCTTTAAGCATTGCCTACGCGGCTCTGGAAAGCTTTTTTGGACCAAATTCGAAGGTTCGTCTCTTGGTCGTTTTTATTTTTGGATTGATTCATGGGATCGGCTTCGCAGACGCTTTGGAGCTGACAGGTAAAATGACACTCGACGCTCTTCTGTCTCTCGCTTCCTTCAATATCGGAGTGGAATGTGGACAAGCCCTTATTATTGTATTGTTATTCCCTTTGTTGGCTTATGTCAGAAGATTCCGATGGTCCGGCTTGTTGAAGGGAACAATCACAGTAGGAATTTTGGGTTTCGGTCTGATCTGGTACTTCCAACGAATGTTCACATAATACAGGCCAATGCTTGAAAGGTGGGATGCGATCGAGCGATTGAAGAAAGGGACAAGATGTATTCAAAAGTTTCGGGTGCAGATGCAATCATTACTGAACATGAAAGCAAGGAGGAATAAATGTGAAGTCTTGGATGAATAAGTTCGAACACAGTAAGAAAAAAATTCAAACTATCCTTGCAGCGACATTATTATTGCTAGCCTTGGCGGTTATGATCAAACCGGCTTTTGCCGTAGGCACCAACGCTGTTGTAAGCGGGGATGTATACGGCAATGTAAGCGGGACTGTATATGGCAATGATAACAAGCAAGGGATTGCCCAAGGAAATAACACACTCACGGTGAATACGACTCGTAGCGTGACCAGCATGGTGTATGCTACTCCTTTAACGCCGCCACCAGGTTCAATTAGCGCAATCCCTACATCGGTAACATTCCTCTTTGACACGGCAGACAAAGAAGGATTGAAGGCGCGATTCAACTGGGTGACCTCCGATATGGAAATTAATACCTCGGTACTTAATTACGCAAAAAAGGAAGGTTTTAACGGTACATTCACTAATACGATTATTGGTGAGGCTGCCCCGATTGACCAGCGAGACTTATATGAGATGTTTACAGGACAATATAAAAATGAAGTGCAACTCACACCCGTAATCAGCCATAGAGCTGCGTCTGGCGTTCTTGAACCGGACACAGAATACGTTTACTCTGTTGGCGACGGTGGCGCTAATGTCATTGATACGGCCAACCCGCCAAGTTTCAAAACGCCTGCAGCTAATGTGGATCAGTTCTCATTTCTCTGGATAACCGACCCGCAGGAAAGCGGTGTTGACGTTGAAACAGTTTATGGAAAGTACGATAAATATATGGGACGAGCGGTACGAGAGGCTTTTACTAATCCTAAGCATCCAAGTATAGACTTCATTCTCAGTACAGGCGATAATGTGGATTTCGGTTTTGACACCAAGGAATGGGACGCTTATTACAACGCAATGCAACCATATTTGTATAGCACCCCTTATTATTCTTCCACAGGTAATCATGAGTATGAAGGCAATCCGGGAATAACCGGAAGCTGGGATTCGATTGATCCTTATATGGTCACTGCGAAAGGCCGTATAAACGTACCAAAGAACGGTCCGGCATACCGAGGTGCGGGAACAGATGGTTTGAAACCTAGTGTAACAGGCGCAATTAAGCAACGCCTTGATGGTAACACCTATTACTATGAATACGGCGATGCCATCTTCTTCGTGCTTGACTATTCACCCGACACCAGCAATGTTGACGAAACGGGCGACAAAGGCTACTCACTGAACTCCGATAAAGCGATTAAAGCAGAGCTTGACTGGATGAAGTCCGTTCTGAAGACGAATGACAAAAAATGGAAATTCGTCGCCATGCATCAGAGCCCATACAATGGGAGGTTTGCGCAGCCCCAATATTGGAGGACTGTCACAGACGCCTTTGATGAATGTGGAATAGACGTTGTTATTTCGGGACATGATCACCTTTACTTGCGTTCAAAGCTTATGAACAACAATCAGGTGGCAACTATTCCTGGCACAGGAACAACTTATATTACCGGCGCGACAGCAGGCAACCAATTCGGTACGCTATACGGACAATTTAACCCTGTTACCGGCACATATACAGAAAAATATACCGACTGGGTTGTGAGCGGCTATCATATTATTGATGTGAACGCGACCGGCATATCGATAACCTCCGAGGGAATCAAGATGCTTCCTAAAGATGGGGTGACAAAACAAGAGGAAGGCAGAGAAAGTGATTTTAAAGAAGATGAAAATGGCTTTAGAAACCTTGACGTCTCTTCGAAAGTAGTAATAACAAACACTCCGCGTGCAAAGAATCTTGGTTCGTGGGAATATCCGAATCCCCCGGTGGAGCAATCGGAGGTCGATGCTTACCTTCCTCCGGTTGTCAATGGCTGGTATGAAGTCAGCAAGCCGTCCCAGTTGCTTCGACTCAGTCAGAAGATGGCAAACCGCGGCGGCAATGTGCCCATGAATGCAAAAATTAAATTGATGAATGACATCGACATGAAAGGAATTACCGGGTACCTTCCGCTCGGTGACAACAGAGGATCAGCAGGTTACTTCAGCGGCATTTTCGATGGCAATGGAAAGTCCATTAGAAACTTAAGCTTAACATATTCGGACACATGGAAAGTGGATGGTAACTCAGTCTACACAGGCCTGATCAGCTATATGAATGACGCAACCATTAAGAATGTAAATCTTGTTGACAGCAATTTGAACGGCAGCAATGGATATTATGCCGGGCTTGTCGCCGTAATGTCCGGAGCTTCCAGTATTGAAGGCAGTTCTGTGTCCGGTGAAATTTCCGGCTGGCAAGGTGTTGGCGCGATTGCTGGACGTATGTCAGGTACGTCGAAAATTGCCAACAGCTACTCTGTTGCCAAAATTACCGGTTCAAGCTTAGTGGGCGGCCTTGTCGGCACAAGCGAAACTTCAGGCGGTGACGTAAGGATTGAAAACTCTTTGGCATTAGGTGCCGTTAAAGCAAAGAATGGCATCGCTGGCGGAATTATTGGCAACATCAGTAATGGTTCAATCACAACAATAACGAACAGCGTTGCTTACAACAGATCGGTTGATGCTACGACAGGCGCAGGTCAATTTTTCGGAGCAAATGCAAGCGGCACGCTTACCAATAACTTTTATGCCGCAAACATGGCTTTAACCGGCACAGTCGTGTCGCAGGCAGGTGTTGGCACTGCAACTGCAGTTCAGCTCGCTGACAAAAATTTTTATGAAACCACTCTTGCATGGAATTTTATTAAAGACTGGAAGTGGACAGTAGTAAAAACAGCAGGATATCCTTTGCCTTTTAACTCGAGCTTAGGATTGCCTCCAGGGCTTGAATTAACTCCTGCTCACTGGGAACTTGATCTTTCCGGTGTAAACGTGGGGAATATGCCTGCAAATTGGAAGAATCAGCAGCTTTCCCACGTGTCGGCAATCGACGATTCAGGTACAAAGGTGATTCAAGCAAAAGATAGCCGATCAATGCCATATGACACCTATTTCGACTTTCCTGAACCTATTTATGGCACGAATATTACTTTTAAGTACAAAATATTTGTAAAAGATTATGGCAATACCCAAAATGCATACGGGCCAATTCTCTATATTAAAGACAACGAAGGCAAGTCGGCTATGGAGCATTCCATCGTTATGTGGGGTGTCCCCTACTATGATTATGGCAAGGGAGACATCGGAGGCTTGCAGCAAGGTTTATGGTATGATATGGAGCTTGAAATAGATCCTGCAGCCGGCAAATTTCATTGGACTCTAAACGGCGCTGACTGGGATTCTTATTTATTAAAAAACAAGGTCAATAATATTTCGAGAATCGGTATTCGCTCCAATCAAATGGATGAAAACTCCATTGTCTACTTTAAGGACCTGGTTGTTGAAACAACGGGTTACACAGGCGGCGGGGAAGAGCCAGATCCGGATCCGGTGGATACAACGGCGTTGAATGCGGCGCTCACCACCGCGAGCCAGCTTCTAGTGAATCACGCAGAAGGCAGCGGCGTTGGTCAAGCACCTGCGTCGGCGAGAACAGCCTTGCAGAAGGCCATTGCTGAAGCACAGGCGATTGTATATGATGCAGCCAATCAAACCCAAGCGCAATTGGATGCGGCAACAGCAGCGCTGCAAACTGCGATTTCGACCTTTAAATCACTAGTGGTGACAACTGCTGTTGATGTTTGGACGTTGGGCAGTCTTGACCGTGCGAAGAAGACGTCGGCAGCAGGTATCCAAAAAGCCGCGGAAGTGTACGCCGGCAAAGGCGAAACGACTTCCTTCCAAATCGTCGTCAAGGCGGCTGATAACAAAACTCTTGATATTTCAGACTTGAAAATATCAAATCTAACAGGACCGAATGGCAATGTAATCAACAGCGCCAATGTTGATCTTTACCGCGAGCATTTTATTAAAGTAGGAACGCGTACTCAAGGAGGGCAGGGCGGAACAAATAACAGGCTGCCCGATGAATGGTATCCGGACGCATTGATTCCGTTCATTGATCCGGTGACAGGCGCTGCGCCTACAGCGGGTGCGTTATATAAAGCTATTCCTTATACGGTTGCCGCGGGGGAAAACATGCCTTTCTGGGTGGATATCAATGTGCCGGCTGACACTGCTCCGGGAATCTACAGCGGAACATATACGGTACATACAGCAGCTGGCGAGATTTCTGGGGAAATTAGCCTGAACGTGTGGAACTTTACCGTACCGGTTAAATCTAATTTGTACACTTCATTCGGGATCAGGGGCGATGGCAATAGCAACCCAGGGGATTATGTTACCAATCATAATTACAAGAATGACGTGAACGTTCATAAGGAATTGCTCAGGAATAGAATAAACCCTGAATCGGGAGTGAATCCGAAAGATGAAGACGAGCTTATCGCCATGGGACTTCAGGCTCTGAATACGGGATTCTGGGGCAACACCTCTTATGGCGATACAACAATGGACCCGCCTCCAACAGTAGATGAAATTGCTGCGGAAGCGGCCAAACATGATTCGCGGCTGCTGTTGTATAATTACACGGCGGATGAAATTGAGTTCGTGTATGATCAACCGAAGTATCACGACACCTTCCGCAACACGATGAAGGCGTGGGCGGATAACCTGCATCAGGCCGGAGTAAAGCAGTTGGTCGTGACGAAGCCATACGACGATTTGCTTACAGATGATGATTATCCGGGAGGAGCAGGCAAACCGATTGTCGACATCTATGCGATTCTCAACACATACTACGGAGATAGTGAAGAGGTAGTCAAAAGAGCACTCGATAAGGGCGCGATGGTATGGACATATGCCGCAATGTCCCAGGATGACTACTCGCCGAAGTGGGCAATCGACTACGCGCCTATCAATTACAGAATAAATCAAGGCTTTATCAACCAGAGCATTGGAGTTAACGGCCTGCTCTATTGGACTGTTAATTACTGGTCCAGCAGTCCTTGGGCAAGTGTTAACGCAGAAGCAAGCAGCGTGGAAACTCCGGGCGAGGGCATTCTCATCTATCCTGGAGAACAGGCGGGTCTTAAAGGAGTGGCACCTTCGATAAGACTTAAAAACATCAGAGACGGGATTTATGATTTTGATTACATTGAAATGCTTAAGCAAGCCGGATACGGTGAATGGGCATTGAACATCAGCAAGGGTATAGCTGCTGATTTTAAGAACTGGAACCAGTCTCCGGATGCGCTTGGATCAGCTCGCATCATGCTTGGGAATAAACTCAGCGAGATTCAACAGAGTCAACCTTCATCGAACGCCGACTTGAGCGACTTGAAGGTAGACGGCGTGACAGTAGTCGGTTTTAATGCCAAGAAGTTGGATTACACAGTAAATGTAGCGAACAGTATTAACTCTGTGGTAGTTTCAGCTTCTGCTGCAGACCAGAAAGCTTCTGTTGAAATTGCAGGCGGCAACGTTCTGGCTATAGGAGAAAACACCGTATCGGTGACGGTAACGGCAGAAGATAGGGTAACGAAGAAGGAGTATAAGATTACGGTTACCCGTACGGCGGCTCAGGGTGGTGATGGCGACAGTCAACCTTCATCGAATGCCGACTTGAGCGATTTGAAGGTAGACGGCGTGACAGTAGCCGGTTTTAATGCAAATAAGTTGGATTACACAGTAAATGTAGGGAACAGTATTAATTCTGTGGCGGTTTCAGCTTCTGCTACAGACCAGAAAGCTTCTGTTGAAATTGTAGGCGGAAGCGTTCTGGCTGTAGGAGAAAACACCGTATCGGTGACGGTAACGGCAGAAGATGGGGTAACAAAGAAGGAGTATAAGATTACGGTCACCCGTGCGGCGGCACAGGGCGGTGATGGCGATAGTAACGGCAACGGCAACATAGGTGGAGGCGGCAGAACTCGTGGAGGCGGTAGCGCCCCGGCTAACTCCGGTACGATTGTGGCGGCCAGCGGAGGAACGCTAACCTTGAATGGGGCCAAAATCGATGTACCGGTCGGAGCGACGGCCGACAACATTCAAATAAGCGTTGTTAGAGTAAGCGACACCTCAATCTTGCCTGCAGATGAAGCATTGAAATTGTTAAGCGATGTCTACGAGATTAAGAAAGATACAGAAGGCGAATTTAGCAAGCCGATCGTCATTACTCTGCCCTTCGACAAGACTAAGGTTGACTTGAATAGGTCGATGGTAGGCCTGTACTGGTTAAACGAACAAACGAATAAGTGGGAGCAGTTGGATTCTCTCCAAGTTGATCCAGACCAAGCTACAGTATCGGGATCCGTACAACATTTCACTAAATTTGCCGTTCTGGCAACGGATAAAACAGGGACCGCAACAGAGAGTGCAAAGCCTCAGACTAACGATGTTGATTTTGCAGATATCAAAGGGCATTGGGCCGCAGCGAGCGTTCGGGACTTGGTAAAACTGGGTGCCATTAACGGTTATCCGGACAAAACCTTTAAGCCGAATAACAACATCACAAGAGCAGAGTTCGTAACCGTAATCGTTAAAGCTTTTCATCTTAAATCGGAAGACGGCAAGAACTTCGCCGACGCCTCATCCCATTGGGCCAAGAGTGCTATTGCGACTGCAGCGTCACTTGGTGTTGTTAACGGGTATAGCGAGAAAGCGTTCGGTCCTGACGACTTGATTACCCGCGAACAAATGGCAGCAATCGTGATTCGCGCCGCTCAGATCGATTCGGCAGACAAGAACATCAGCTTCTCGGATAGCGAAACGGTATCCGACTGGGCTCGTACTGCCATTGCTGCTGCGGCCGCCAAAGGGCTGATCAACGGTTACGAGGACGGTACGGTGAAGTCGAAAGCGAACAGCACACGTGCCGAAGCGGTCACCGTTATTTTAAGAGCACTGGAATTAAAGAAGTAGTGCATTGTAGAAACAGACTGCTTCTTAGTAGTCCGTCTACTGAGAAGCAGCTTTTTCTGCGGAGTTAAGTACTTCCAGTTCCTCAATTCAATTGAAAAGTCGGTGAAAATAAATTGAACGAAGCATTTCTTTCAGGGGTCAATGTCTGTTTTTTCGATTTGGACGGTTGCATCTATCATGGTAATAAGTTGGCCTACGGAGCAAAGCCACTACTGAAAGAGCTGGAAAAACGTCATATTCAATACAGCTTTATTACGAATAATTCTCGACAAACCGGCCAAGAAATTGCAAAAAAACTGAAGAACATCGGATTAGATGTTGATACCTCGAAAATTATTACTGCAACAGATTTTATCGGTAAATATTTAAAAGAAAAATTCGGCATCGTTTCAATCAAAACAGTAGGCAGCTCCAGTCTAAATGATGCGATTGCCTTTGAAGGACACCGCATCGTTCCCTTGGAAGATAAAGACAAGGCCGATGTGATCGTTGTCGGCAGAGATGTTGATTTTACTTATGAAAAACTTCAAAGAATTTCAGAGGAGGTAAGTAGAGGCAGTTTGGTTATAGGTACGAATTCAGATCATTTTCATCCTGCGGAAGGCCAGAAAAAGATACCTGAAACCGGCGCAATCATTGCCGCCATTCAAGCCGTTACAGGTACAACGGTACAATGTATAGGGAAGCCGGAACCGTATCTTTTTCTATACGGCTTGCAGATGTTTGGAGCGAAGTCGGATTCCGGTGTCATGATAGGGGACAACCTGGAGACAGATATTCTGGGCGGCAGGAGAGTGGGAATGAGGACGGTATGGGTTGAAAATAACAATGACGATGCACTCTCCTTTCAACATTCGGACTCTGATTACAAAGTAAAAAGTATCTATGAATTGTATGAAATAGTTGCAATGCCGCATGTGTTCGAAAAATTTTTGAAGAGGAACTAAAAATGGAGAGGAGTCTTCACATGAAGAAAATGTTTACATTTTGTTTGTCCTTAGTCCTTGCAGCTGCTGTTACAGGTTGTGCTATAAACGATTCAAATACGCCGACCATGGATTCAAAAGTAGGGGCCGCCAGCGAAAAAGCAAAGGACACCATTAGAATGGTATGGTATCCTAATGAATCCGGCGCGGATTTAAAAGAAGCACGCGATGAGTTTGGAAAAGCAATCGAAAAAGCGACTGGAAAGAAAGTTGAGCACAAGACGACAACCGATTATATCATTGCCATTGAGTCGATAGCGAACGGAAATGCCGATTTGGCGTATATGGGAGCTCAAGGATATATTGAAGCTCATAATAAAAATAAAGACGTTCTTCCTCTTGCTGTTGTAAGCGGTGATTCAGGAACGCTAGACGATGCCGTTTATTACAGTTGGTTAAACGTTAGAAAGGGAGACGAAGTCCACTACAAAAAGGATGACGGCTTTTCTATCGATAACATTGTGCAAAAAAAATTCTCCTTTGTTTCCAACAGCTCAACTTCCGGGTTTGTAGTGCCATCCTCAGGGATCGTAAGCTATTTTAGCAAAAAAAATGAATACAAGAAATTAACGGCAGAAGATTTGCTTGAAGGCGGAAAAGACAAGTTTTTCAGTGAGGTACTGTACGGTGGTTCTCATCAGGGTTCTGCAGTGAACCTGCTTACCGGCAAGGCAGATGTTGCCGCTTTCTGCGATTTTTGCATCGCAAATTACGTAGAGTTAGCATCGGGTGATGCCAACAAGCCGGGAGCGGTTTATAAAGTTAAACAAGACGCTGCCGAGCCGTTTACTACACTTAAAGGAAAAGAATTTGTGCTTATTTCCGTTACACCGGTTCTCAATACGCCAATTGCCATTAACACGAAAACGGTCAGTGAAAATGACCAAAAAGCGCTTCAGGAAGTCTTGTTATCCGATGAAATTACTAAAAATCCAAAGATATTTGTACCCAAGGATTCCAAATTCCTAGGTATATTTAAGCAGAAAACCGGCAAGGAGCGATTTGTAAAAGCAGATGATGCCTGGTTCAATCCGATTAGAGAATTATCCAAATAACTCAAATATTAAGCCGCAGGCTATGCTTGGGAGAACTGAACAGAAAGAGCCGTGAGGCATGATGGAAAAAAGTCCCCTGTTGCTATACAGAGAATTGGTTTCGCCTGTCAAATTCTCAAAGTAAAAGGGGACGATACCCATGGGCGGTAGCAGTCTAGCCACCCGTTGAACAGATGATCCTGTGAATTATTGAACTGTTTATAATAAAACTCATGTAAGGGAGTTAACAATGACGTTGCTAGAATTTAAAAATGTATCAAAACAGTATGGTAATGATACAAAAGCGTTATCTGATGTTAACTTCTCTGTAAAAGAGGGAGAGTTTGTTTCCGTTATTGGCCCATCGGGAGCAGGGAAATCAACTCTCCTACGATGTATCAACCGAATGATTGATGCAAGCGGCGGAGAAATCATCTTTGATGGTGTCAATGTATTGGAAATTAAGAAAAAAGAGTTGAAGGCAATTAGAACAAAAATCGGAATGATCTTCCAACATTATAATTTAGTATCCAGGTTAAGTGTAATTGAAAACGTCCTGCACGGCAGACTCGGATACAAATCTACCTTGGCGGGAGTTTTAGGCTTATACAGTGAAGAGGAAAAACAACAGGCTCTAAAGATTCTGGGCGTTTTAGGATTGGAGGAGCAAATTTACAAGCGATGCGACCAGTTAAGCGGCGGGCAAAAGCAACGCGTAGGCATTGCTAGAGCTCTGATCCAAAACCCTAAAATGCTTTTATGCGATGAACCGATTGCTTCATTGGATCCTAATGCATCAAAGATTATTATGGATCATCTCCGAAACATTTCTACTACCATGGGAATAACGATTCTTATAAATCTACACCAGGTAGACGTGGCATTAAAGTATTCCGACAGAGTTATCGGTGTAAATAAAGGGAGAGTCGTTTATAACGGAGCGCCAAAAGATATAACGACGGATCAAATTCGGAACATATATGGTACTGAAGCTGGGGAACTCATTATTGAACTTGGAGGAGAAAATGCAGGGTGATTTTTTTGCAAAACGAAGGAGAAACTCTTTAATTTTTATCGCAATCCTTCTATTGTTGACTTTTGCCTCTATTATCATTACCGAATATAACGTGGTGAAGGGCTTTACTTCTGTACCAAAGGCTGTACAATGGGCTTTTTCAAATTTTTACCCGAATGAAAAGGCAATGAATAAGCTTCCGGATATTTTGGTGAAATTGAAAAAGACGGTTTTGATGTCGATTGCGGCTACAACGGTCGCAGCTGTCTTTGCCTTCCTGTTTGCCATACTTGGATCCCATACGACAAGAATTAACGGATTCTTCAGCAGCATCAGCAGAGCAATCGCGACTGTGTTTCGTAACATTGATGTGGCGGCGTGGGCCATGATTTTGCTTTTTTCATTTGGGCAAAGTGAACTCACTGGATATTTTGCGCTTTTTTTTGGTTCCTTTGGTTTTTTGACGAGAGCGTTTATGGAAACCATTGATGAAATCAGCAGCAGTTCGGTTGAGGCTTTAAAAGCTACAGGTGCCAATTATTTTCCAATCATCATTCAATCTGTCATCCCTTCAAGTATTTCTCGAATGATTAGTTGGATATTGTTCATGGTTGAAACGAACATACGGCAGGCCACTTTAATAGGTATCTTAACAGGTACAGGAATTGGATTTTCATTTAGTTTGTATTATAAAAGCTTGAATTATCATGCGGCCAGTCTAGTTGTGATTGTAGTCATCGCAGCCATTCTCATCATCGAGTATATTTCAAATTATGTAAGAAGGGTGATTATGTAATGGAAGTTGATGAGTCGACATATGCCGTTTCTGTGGCCGGAAACAAAGCACGGTTAGATCGAACCCGGCGAATAAAGTTGAAACCTTTAAATAAGGCCTCGATTGCAATACGATTAACGTTGATCGCTTTATCGTTGTTAACCGTATATGGCATTATGAGCTTTGACTATAAAGACATTAACTTTTTCGAAGGGATCTTTTCGACAATCCTTAATATTAAAACCATGTTTTTTGAACCTCGTTTACAGCATTTCACATTTATCGAAGCCCTTTATCAGGTCACTGTAACCTTGGGACTTGCTTTTTTAACGACATTATTCGGTGCTGTCATCGCATTGTTTTTAGGGTTATTCGCCGCCCAAAACTTGTCAACGAAATCCGTTTCAATTGGTATTAAAGGTTTCGTTGCTATTGTCAGAGCTGTACCGACAGTTCTATGGGTTCTGATTTTTGCGGTGGCCGCAGGGCTCGGGAGCGTTGCAGCTGTCGTTGGAATGACCTTTCATTCAGTAGGTTATTTAATCAAAACATACTCCGAATCATTTGAAGAATTGGACGAAGGCGTAATTGAAGCGCTCAAAGCAAGCGGTGCAAACTGGTGGCAGATTGTTTTTCAGGCGGTTATCCCCTCTACGATGTCGTATATCATCTCCTGGACTTTCTTGAGATTTGAAATCAATTTTGCCGTTTCAGTTGCAATGGGTGCTGCCGCTGGCGCAGGAGGGATCGGATTCGATATGTTTATGGCCAGCGGATTTTATTATGACTTGAGGGAAATCGGTGTGATTACCTATTTAATATTAGCGTTTGCGATCGCTCTAGAGGTCATTGCCACGAAAATAAAAGGATATCTTAAAGCAAGCGTATTGTGAACTGCTGCTTTTGAGGTGTACCAGCAAGTGGAATACATTTGGGAAAATGAAGAACTGAACCCCGCTGTGCGACATGTATTTATCCTACGACGAGAAGCCCGGTACTCAGGCGATTGGCAATACCGCCGAAGATTTGGTTCCCGTGCCTGGAGAGCATCCCACAATCAGTCGTGAACGGTTAATCACTTCTATGGCGATGGTGAAAAAAGCTGCGGCATTAGCAAACATGGAGGTTAAACAGCTAAACAACCGTTTGGGGGAAGCAATTGTACAGGCTGCAGAAGAAATTATGGCCTTGATCCTTATGAAATGACGCATCCGGGAATTGCAGGAGCTGCCTTGTTGGATCCAATCCCGGCGGATAAGTGATTTATTATAATATTGATGGGATTTTAAGGAAAGGTGGTAAATACAACATTAAAAAAAGTCGCAGAGTACCGGCAGTCATGCCGGTACCCTGCGACTTTTTGGCGCGTATCGGATCGAGAAGCTTAGTTCATTTGGCTTCCTCGTCGGCCGATGGGCCATAGATGCCCGGCACCGGAATATCGAGAAGCCGCAAATAAACCCCAAGCTGCGCCCGGTGATGAACCATGTGGCTTAATCCGAAAGTACGGAGCGCGATCGCCCGCGGCTCGCGGAGGATGATATGGTCACCATGGCGCAGCGTCCATTCCTCACCAAGCGTTTTCTCGTCGCATTCGGCGAGCAGCTTTTCCAACTTGCCGACGTTCGCGTCGAACTCCTCCAGAACGTCAGCGCGTTTTTCCAAAGGCTCCCGCCGCAGCGGCACGGTCGAAAGATCGAACTCCGGGTACTGAAAAATCGCGATTTGCCAGTTCAGCAGGTTGGTCAGGTGCGTGGCCAGCCCGCCGAGCGTCATCGATTTCTCGTGCGGCTTCCACGACATATGCTCCTCGGGCAAGCTTTCCAGAATGCGGCGCGTAGTGGCCAGTTCATGCGTTGCGTCGCCGACGATCAGTTGTTTGACCATAAATTCATCTCCTCCCTTATGGTTTAGCATACTATAGATTCCGGTCGAGTGGAATTTTAACGTTAGTTTTAAAAGAAATCGGCGGTTATGGTTTAAGGTTATCGCATGTTCGATCCAATATTACCAGACTTTTAAAAATAATTTGATTATTTAGCAAAGCTATGTATAATATCCGTAGACTCCATGGGCAAATGCTTATGGCAAGTAAAAGTGAGGTACGATCATGCTGAGCTTTTTCATAAATTTAAAGATTCAAAACAAAATATTTGTCACGTTCGCGCCTCTCTTTTTTCTTGTCATTTTGTCGATTGCTTACTTTTTCTATTCGTATGCGGAACAAAATATTTTGAAAAAAGCAGGCGATGCCAATCTGAATGTGTTATTTCAAATCGCCGATAAAATCGAAATTATCAATGGGAACGTGAAATCGATTTCAACGATGTATTTTCTTGACCCCAACATAAGACTTCTGCTAAAAAATGATTGGACCGACCGAAGATATGAAGAACTGGTTACCCAAAACCAAATGAAGACGCTGATTGATACCGTAAACAATAACTTCCAATATTTGAATCATATGATGACCCTGCTGGGATTCAATGAAAATTATTACAACAACGAAGGGACGGACCGGCGGGATCAGGACAAACTGCGCAGTGCAGCTTGGATAAAATTGTTCGAAGAAGACAAGAGTAAAATGATTTGGGCGGATACGTACCGGTTAAACGGGAAGTATATCTTCTCCGTAATCAGCTACATGAGAAACGTGTATACCGGCAAAGACTTGGGACTGCTTGTTCTCGATTTTGATGAGAATATTTTATTCGATACTTATAAAAACCTGGAAGATAACCATATCCAAATCTACAATTCGCAAGGTATCCTGATTTCAGGTCCGGATAAATCCCGGCTCACTACAAGTGCGGTGAATACCGAATTTTTCAAGAAGATAAGCGGCAATCGGTCGGGATATTTTCTCTCCGGATACGAAGGCAAAGAAACGTTAATTTCATTCCACAAGGTTCAGCAACTGGATTGGTATATCGTGGATATGACACCTTTATCCTCCTTACTGGAGGGCATGCAGAGCATCAAGAAATACATTGTGCTCATCGCGATGGCGGAACTGATTATTTTGTTTGTATTGTCGTACATGATTTCGTATGCGATTTCTTCTCCCATTAAAAAGCTCGTCCAATCGATTAATCTGGCAAGCAGCGGCAACCTGAACCATATGATCGACGTGAACAGGAAAGATGAGATCGGGTTTCTTGTGGCCAAATACAATACGATGCTGGAGCGAATCGATTCGCTCATGAAGGAGATCGTCATTCAGCATGAAAAGAAGCGAAGAGCCGAGATGCAGGGCCTGCAAGCCCAGATGAATCCGCACTTTTTGTATAATACCTTAAATTCGATACGCTGGATGGTAAGGACAAACCAGCCCGATCTGACGAATGACATGATCATCTCTCTCGTACGGCTGCTCCGACAAAATTTTAATGCCGGCAACGAGTTGATTACGTTTTCGGATGAGCTTAAGTTTTTATCGGACTATATTTTGATTCAGAAAGTCAGATACGGCGATAAATTCGATGTAGTGTGTGATTTTGACGAAAAGATTCTTCCATGTTATACGTTAAGGCTTCTGTTCCAACCGATTCTCGAGAATGCGATTTTTCACGGTATCGAGCCGAAGGACGGAAACGGGATTATTCATGTGAAAATATACCCTGACGGGGACCGGATCATAGTTGAAATTTTCGATGACGGGGTAGGGATCGATTTGAATGAGCAGCCGTCCCCTTTATCGGAGGGGTATCCGTCGTATCGTGAGGAATCAAACGGGATCGGACTACGGAACATTCAACAACGAATCAAGCTGCATTTCGGAGACAACTACGGTGTATGGCTGCACAGCGCCAAAGATTGGGGAACGCGAGTGACAATTGTGCTCCCCGTGATCCGGGAAAGGGATGTGACCCAATGAATACAGCGTTAACCATATTGATTGTTGATGATGAGAAACCGATTCGTCAATGGTTTGAATACGTTATCCGCCAATACGAAGAAGAATTCGAAATTGCCGGTGTCTGTTCGAATGGCAAAGAAGCCCTTGACATGTATGAGCAATATAAACCGGACATTATTATTACGGATATTCGCATGCCGGTCATGGATGGACTTGAGCTGATCCAGGCGGTTAAAGAACGGGGGGGCTCCCCGCAATTTCTAATTCTCAGCAATTACGACCATTTTGAATATGTGAAAAAAGGCTTAGTAATGGGCGCAAAGGATTATTTACTTAAGGCGGAGACGGCGGATGTGGAAATCATCGAAGCGTTAAGAATCATCCGTAAAGAAGGCTGGGGCAATACGCGGGCTGCAATTGCCGGGGACAGTCATGAATTTGCAGGAACATTGATCCGGGACTATCTACGCCATCATTCGATTGGGCAAGAGCCCCTGCAGAAAATTGAGAGTTATTTGGCCGATGCCTCTTTGTGCCCGGGGTATATATTGACGTTTTCGATGGACGGTTACTTTGCATGGGCTAGGGCTGCCAACAGTTCGGAGGAGGAGACGAGGGCAAGGCTCGATTTACTGTCCGCTATTATACAAGAGCACCTCAAGAAATGGATTTCATCCGTAGCCGCTGTTCAAACTGCCGAAAACGAGTGCGTTATCATTGTTGGGAAGAGAACGGATGATGGACGCCCGTTTGTGGAAGTTTTGCCTAGGCTCTGCGAAGAAATGAATAATTATCTTCGGTTGCGCTTCGGCTGTACGGTCTCTTTTGGGTTCGGCTCGGCATTTGAGACGCTCAAAGAAATGAAGCTGGCTTACACCGGGGCGAATGAAGCCAAGGAGTATAGATTTTACTCCGGTCCGTCCGGTCTGCATGTGTATGGACGGCATAAGAAAGATGATGTGACGCGGGATCGCTGCTTGATGTATGTTCATGAATTACTGAAACATTTTCAATTTGCCGATGAGCATGTCGTAGAACGAGTTGATCAAACGCTTGACGGAATTTTCAATGAAGGGCAAAACGGACTAACGCCACAAGACGCTAAAAAAATGATAGTCAATATGATGGAAATGCTCAACCATAAGCTGATGGGGATGATGGAAGGGGGAACGACAAGCCCGTTTCTTTACGACCCGGACTTTCTTTTGCAAGACAGTGAATTTAAGAGCCACTTTCGCAACCGGGTCATAGAGCAGCTTACCGCCATGCTGGAGACATCGACCCGACACCTGTTTCGGTACAGTGAAGCTACCAATAAAATCATTCGGTATTTATTCGAACACTACCCGCAAAAGGTGGAAATGTTTCAATTGGCCAGTCTGGTTCATCTGAACGAAAACTATATTTCCCAAATGTTTAAAAAAGAGACCGGTCAATCCGTAACCCGGTTTTTGATGTCGGTTCGAATGGAACGCGCCAAGGAGCTTTTGCTGGAAAATAAATTAAAAATCAATGAAATTGCCTCCGAGGTAGGTTATACTAGCGAGTCTCATTTTTGCACGGCCTTCAAAATGTATTACGGGAAATCTCCACGAAATTTTATGGGGGACCTAAGAAAAGTGAAATAAACTCTAAGCACAGCGAAAAAAGATGATTATAACAATTGAAGAAGATCTAATCACAGCAAAAGAATAAATAATCGGGCTGCATGGTTATTTATTCTTTTTCCTTTTATATTAAGTAAAGCAAAGGCGATTCATATAGTTAACCGTTTGCAAAGCGTGTCTTTGAATATCTAGGGGGGATTTCGTTGAAAAAAGCAATTGTTTCCGGACTGGTACTGACATCCGTTATGGCGAGTGTATTAACAGCCTGTGGGGGTACCGCTGTTGAACAAATCAATAAAGAAACCGGGAAGGCTACGCCCAGCAGCACTGTACTTAAATTTTGGCTCCGTGGAAACGCTTCCGAACCACTGAACAAAAGTTTAGTAGCGGACTTTAAAGAATATGAGCAGAAGCATCCGAATGTCAAGATCGTTGCCGATTTTGTGCCTATTGCCGATGTAGAAACCAAATGGAATGCGGCGTTTGCGGGAGGGACGGCTCCGGATTTGTTTGATGTCGGGATCGTGAATCTTCCGAGCAGAGCCCAACTGAATCAATTCGCCGTACTGGATAGTTATATTCAAAAGTGGGAGGACAAGGCGGATATTCAAGAAAATATTATTAATTTGGGGAAGTTTAAAGAAAAGGTTTACGGAATCGGTTATGCTCCGACGCCTTATGTATTCGCCTACCGTAAAGACTTTTTTCAGGAAGCGGGTCTGGATCCTAACTCGCCACCCAAAAATTGGGATGAGCTTAAGCAATATGCGATGAAATTAACCAAGAAAGACGGAAACCAGGTCATTAGAGCCGGTTTCGATATTCCGAAGCAGGAAGATTCGTTATTGTTCGAAATATTTGCCAGACAGAACGGGAACATCCTGGTGGATGAGATGAATGAAGTTCCTGTGTTCGACCAGCCGACTGCCGTTGAAGCGGTACAATATCTGGTTGATCTAATGCCATACTCAATTCCGTTCGCGGACATGAATAAGGTGGACAACATTCCGTTTACTAAGGGCAAATCGTCCATGAGTTATTTGTTGCCGGATACGATTAAGAACATGATTAACAACGATCCGTCTTTAGTGGACAAGATCGGTATCGTCAGCAACGTACCGGGTAAAAAACCGGCAACGTTCAGCGGATTGCGTCTGTTCTCCATGTCCGAACAAAGTAAAAATAAAGACGCCGCCTGGGATTTGATTACCTTTTTGATGAGCAAGGACAAGATGGCCGCCAGGATGAAAGATACCAACACGGCGGTGGTGAGGAAATCTCTTGTCGAGGACTATATTAAATTGGATCCTGCGTTTAATAAGCCGGTTATGGATGCTATATCAGTGGGATCCGGGCGCCCTAGCGTTACATGGTCACCGCTTTACAGAAAATATGCAACCCAAGGCTATGAGGAGTCGGCTTTTAAAAGAAAGCCGGTGGATCAGGCTCTGAAGGATGCCGTAACCAAATTGAAAGAAGAGATTTCCAAGTAACACGCGGAGGAAAACAATCCCTATGCCTTTAAAAATGCTGTTGAGAAAAAATCACTTTAGTGATCCGGTAGCTTACTTGCTGATTGCTCCTTTTTACCTGATGTTCCTATATTTTATTTTCATTCCGGCCCTAGAGGTTATCGTTTATAGTTTCACCGACTTCAACCTGTTTGAGCAAAAGCATTTTATAGGGCTGAACAACTACGTGAAACTGCTGAAGGACGATGTTTTTCTCAAGTCAATTCAAAATACCTTGATTTATCTGTTGTTCACCATAGTCCCAATGATGGCGCTTGGAATGTTGGCTGCAGTAGTCATGAATATCAAATGGGTGAATACGAAGGTCGCGAGAACCTTCATATTCACGCCCTACATCGTTTCCATGGTTGCGGTTTCGATGGTTTGGATGCTGCTCTACGATCCGTCGCATGGTATTTTTAACCGGATATTAATAGCATTGGGGATGTCGCCTAAAGAGTGGCTCATAGATCCACAATGGTCGTTATTTTCCATTGTTTTGATGAGCATATGGAAGGGCGTCGGCTATAATATGATCATTTTTTTGGCCGGGCTGCAAGGGATTCCCCGGGATCTGTACGAGGCCGCGGACGTGGATGGGGCGGGCAAGTGGCATCAATTCATCCATATTACCGTTCCCATGTTGGCTCCGGCTACGTTCTTTCTTTTTGTGACGGGCATTATTGCTTCGTTTAACGTATTTGAGCAGGTCAACGTCATGACAGCAGGAGGACCGGTGAATTCGACGACGACCATTGTACACCAAATCTATCTTCGGGCATTTACGGAATTCAAAATGGGTTATGCTTCTGCTCAATCCGTTGTGCTGCTGCTTGGTGTTCTGTTGATTACCGTGTTAAACATGAAGTTCGGAGCCTCGAAACATAAAAAGTAAATCGACTAAAAGGTAAGGAGATCGGATGGAACCAACAAGAGCTAAAAGATGGGTTGTTCAAGGATTGGTTGTTGCGTTTGCATGTATTTTTATGGTTCCGTTTATCATTATGCTTGTAACATCGTTGAAATCGATGGCTGAAATTCAGTCTCCGTCGTTTCAACTGCTGCCTCATACTTACCTGTTCTCAAATTATGCAAATGCGATGAGCCAGGGCAACTGGCCCCGTTATTTTATGAATTCAACCATTATTACCTCGACGACAGTAGGGATCGGCATCATTGTTATGTCGGTAGCAGGGTTTGCATTTGCCAGATTGAACTTTGCGGGAAGAAATATACTCTTTCTGTTTTCGCTGGTAGGTCTGATGATTCCTGAGCAAGTAATTATGATTCCCGTGTTTATGAAAATCAAGAGTATCCCGTTTGCCGGCGGCAATGATATCTGGGGCAATGGTGGGACAGGATGGCTCAACTCGTATTGGGGGTTGATTGTTCCGCATTTGGCTCATCCCTTCGGCATGTTTTTATTCCGGCAGTTTTTCCTGGGATTCCCCAAGGAATTGGATGAAGCCGCGAAGGTGGACGGCTGTTCGAGATTGCGTTCCTTTTTTAACATATACATTCCTTTAAGCCTTCCGGTATTTGCAACCGTAGCGCTGCTGAAAACAATCAATAACTGGAATCAATATACGTGGCCGCTAATTATTACGAACTCTGATGAAATGAAAACCGTACAATTGGCCTTAAGTATGTTTAAGTCGGAATCAGGACTTCAATGGAACTACATTATGGCTTCTACGACATTAATCGCTATACCGATGTTGCTGCTGTTTGTTTTTCTGCAAAAATACTATGTGCAAGGTATTGTGAGCTCAGGCGTTAAAGGATAGGGGGATAACAATGAAACAGCAACAACCCAATATATTATGGTTTTGTACGGACCAGCAGCGTTTTGATACAATCGGCGCGTTAAATAACCCGCATATTCATACGCCGAATTTAGACAGGCTGGTTAGCGAGGGGGTCGCGTTTACACGGGCCTATGCCCAAAGCACGGTATGTTCCCCGAGCAGAGCCAGTTTCCTGACGGGTCGTTATCCGAGAACGACGAGAGTGACCAAGAACGGTGGCCCTTATTTTCCTGAGGATGAAGTGCTGGTTACTAAAATGCTGGCAGATCACGGTTACGACTGCGGCCTAGCCGGGAAGCTTCATTTATCCGGAATTATAGGGCGGATTGAACCCCGCAATGACGACGGCTACCGAGTCTTTAAGTGGAGCCCGGCACAACGCGACGCATGGCCGATCGGACACGATTACCAAGTATGGCTCAAGCAGCAGGGAATCGAGTGGGGCGAGCATTATAAAGGACGCAACGGCGGGATCCATGAGGACTACCATCAGACCACCTGGGCGACAAATGAAGCGATTCACTTCATTAACCATAACAGTGAAGCGCCTTGGCTGATGAGCGTCAATGTGTATGACCCGCACGAACCGTTTGACCCTCCGCAGACGTATAAGGAACGCTACCGTGCGGAGGACATGCCGCTGCCCAAATGGCAGGAAGGCGAATTAGACAACAAGCCGCGGATTCAAAAGGAAGATTACCTCAATGGTGGACAAGGCGGTGTCGGCCCGAGCTGCGCAAGCATGAGCGATCTGGAGAAGCAGCAGTACATTGCCGACTATTATGCCATGATCGAGCTCGTCGATTGCAACGTCGGAAGGCTGCTTGACGAGTTGGAACGGACTGGGCAACGGGAAAATACCGTTATCATCTTTATGAGCGATCATGGGGAAATGCTAGGGGATCACGGCTTGATTCTTAAGGGCGCGCATTTCTATGAGGGTCTGGTACATGTCCCTCTGATCATATCGTATCCGGGGCATTTTAAAGAAAATGTGAGATTTGACGGGTTGGTGGAGCTTGTCGATATTGCCCCTACCTTGCTGGAGCTTGCCGGTATTGAAATTCCTTTTTATATGCAGGGCAAAAGCCTTCTTCCGATCTTAGAGGGAATGGCTGGCAACGAGTACATACACAAGGATCATGTATATTCGGAATATTACTACGCTTTATTAGGTTCGCACGACCATGTCTACGCGACCATGTATTATGACGGAAGATACAAGCTGGTTGTCTTCCATGGAGAAGAAGTCGGGGAGTTGTACGATCACGAAAATGATCCGGATGAGTTTGTAAATCTTTGGGACGATCCTGCTTATTTGGTCAAGAAGTTGGAGTTGATGAAGAAAAGCTTTGATTCCAGCGTATTTACTGTTGATCCCAAACCACTATTATGGTTAAAGGCTTAATACTTAAAAGGGTGCCACGATAATAAGTGGTGCCCTCTTTGCCGTGTCCGGGGCAACCGCGACCGAAGTATTTATACCGTGAACGGACAAACGGTCCCCGGGCGCATGCATGGAGCAACGAGCTGGGGCGGCACTGGGGATGGGTACAATGAGTAAAAATGGATAATTATACAATGATGACGCACTTCAATGAGTGGCTCTGTTCATGAAGTGCGTCATTTTTTTTTGAAATTGATGATACGGATTTAAAATGTCGGATGAGATGTCGATAGTCTCGGGATCAGTTGCGTATCAACCTTGATTTTGGTCTTGACCGAGTCTTCAGATTCGATTGATTGAATGATCAGATCGACAGCTAGTTGTGCCATTAGCTCCTTCTCTACATGAACGGTAGTGAGTTCGGGTGTGATGATTCGAGATTCTGAAATATTATCGAAACCGACGACGGACAGGTCATCAGGAACTCGAAAACCTAATTCGATCAGCGTTTTGATTGCGCTGATCGCTATATAATCGCATTCACAGAAGAAGGCGGTAGGCAGTGGAAGGCCAGTATTAATGCGCTCGCTCAACTGCTGATTGAGCGATTTTTGTGAAGATAGGATGGTGGGCGCGACAGAGAAATCGCAGCCATCTTCAACGGAAAGTTTTTTTTCACTCAGGGCGTAGGAAAAGCCGCGTCTCCGTTCTTCAAAATTATGGATCCTAACGTTTGAAGCAATATAACCGATGCTGCGGTGACCGAGTTCATATAAGTGGATACCGGCTTGATATGCACCCATCATATTGTTGATTTCAATGAAAGGCACACTCAGAGTATCGTAGCAGTTGTCCAGTACGACCAGCGGCAAAGACAGGAGTCCGGTAATGTTGGCGATTTGACTGCGGTCCAAATTGGTTCCCAGCAGAATGATGCCTTCGCAGCGGCGGTCGTCGGAAACCTTTTTGATATCCGATTCAAGATTGTCCAAATCGACGGTACTGAACATAAGCGAATATCCTTTCATCCGGCATCGTTCTTCGATGTAATGAATGAGTTCGCGGAAGAAAGGCTGCTGATAATAGTGCTCTAATACGATTCCGGAATTGGCGAAGACCAGGAAGGTCAACAATTTGTTCGCTCTTTCTGCCGTTCCGGTACGTGGTTTCGGCAAATAACCGTTATCTCGCGCGATTTGCAGAATGCGCTCCCTTGTGTCCGGTCCAATTCCAGGCTTTCCGCTAAACGCCAGGGATACAGCAGATTTAGATACTCCTGCAAGTTTTGCAATATCCTCCATTTTCAAATCAAAAGCATCTCCATTTCTAACGAGGTGAGTTTAGTAAGTTTAGTGTACATGGTTTTTATGAAATAATCAATTGTTGCTAAATAAGTTTATACTTAGTTTATATAAATAACTGAAATATTTATGTTAAAACAACTAAAATATGCATTGACCTGCCTGTTATTGGATGATAAATTAATGATAAGCAAAATACACTTCGTTTTGTCTATCGAAAATTTAGTAATGTTTAGTTAATTTGTTTATAAAATTCGCAAAAAGGAGATGCCATGATGGGGAAGCTTAAGCTTGGCTATGTGCCTACACGCCGCTTCGTGTTCAGTGCGGAGGATGCATTCCGCTACAAGGTTATGATCAAGGAGAAGATTGAAAGCTTTGGATTGGACATTGAAATCTTAGATTTGGAGGGGCTGAACCAAGAAGGACTGCTATACGACGACCATATTAATGCCGACCAGATTGCGGAACGGTTCCGCCAGGAGAAAGTCGATGCAGTCTTCTTTCCGCATTGCAATTTTGGAACCGAGGATACAGTCGCACGGGTGGGCAAGGCGCTGGGCAAGCCTGTTCTGCTATGGGGGCCGCGGGACGAAGCGCCGTTAGAGGACGGCATGCGGCTACGCGATACACAATGCGGGCTATTTGCTACGGGCAAAGTTTTACGCCGCTTTAACGTACCGTTCACTTATGTAACGAACAGTCGGGTAGACGACCCCGTATTCGAGCGGGGCTTCACCAATTTCATTGCCGCAGCAAATGTTGTCCGCCAATTCCGGAATCTGCGGATTTTGCAAATCGGGCCGCGTCCGGCCTCCTTTTGGACGATGATCTGTAATGAAGGCGAACTGCTGGAACGATTCGGAATCGAATGTTATCCGATTACGCTAATCGATATTCAGCGCGCTTCCCAACGGATTGAGAACGGCAACAGCTCCGAGCTGGCAGCGGCCGTCGACTACATCAAGGCCAAGCTGGATTGGTCCGAAGTAAGCGAAGCCGATGTTAAGCGAATTGCAGCCCTGAAGGTGGCGATGAAGCAATACGCGGTACAAACCGGAAGCACGGCTATCGCGATTCAATGTTGGTCCTCATTACAGGATGCTATGGGAATCATGCCATGCTTAGCTAACGCAATTTTGACCGATGAGCAAATTCCGGTTACCTGCGAGACGGATATTCACGGAGCGATTACCTCGGTCATGGTGCAGGCGGCCGCTATGAATACGCAGCCGACATTTTTTGCGGATTTGACCGTCCGTCATCCGGAGAACGCAAACGGCGAGCTGCTTTTCCATTGCGGCAATTTCCCAGTGTCATTATCGGTAGAGAATAAGCCGAAGCTGCGCAAGCATTTTTTGTTCGACGATCACTCTCCGGGAACTCACGAAGGTGAAATTAAGGGCGGCAGCATGACGTTGGCCCGCTTCGACGGCGACCATGGCGATTATCAATTATTTCTTGGCAAAGCTAAGGGTATCCAGGGGCCTTATACCCGTGGTTCTTACGTTTGGGTGGAGGTCAACGATTGGCCGCTGTGGGAAGAGAAGCTTGTAAAAGGCCCGTACGTACATCATTCTGTCGGTATTCATGCGAATGTCATTCCCGCTCTTTATGAGGCATGCAGCTATATTCCGGGCCTTAAGCCCGATCTTGTCGATCCGACGGAAAAGGAAATTCAAGCCTGGCTGCGGGGAGCGGGCTTATAAATGAGGAGGATGAACAGCAATGGATACGATTGCATTGAAAGCGAAGGCCGTTCAAATTCGGATGGATTTACTGAACATGATCCATCGGGCAAAGACTGGACATACAGGCGGATCTCTCAGTAATACCGATATTTTGACGGCGCTGTATTATAAGGTGATGAAAATTGACCCGACCAATCCGAAGCTGCCGAATCGCGACCGCTTTATCGCAAGTAAAGGCCATTCAGTAGAGTCATTATGGTGCATTCTGGCGGATCTCGGGTTTTTCCCGAAGGAGGAGCTGCAAACATTTAGCCAGTTTGGCACACGTCTGATCGGACATCCGAATAACAAAGTACCCGGTATCGAAATGAACACCGGTGCGCTGGGGCACGGACTTGCCATCGCCGTCGGCATGGCCTTAGCCTCCAAGAGGGGCGGTGCCGGTTACCGGGTATTTTGCTTAATGGGCGATGGAGAGCAGGCGGAGGGATCCGTATGGGAAGCCGCTATGGCGGGCGCGCATTACAAGCTCGATAATTTGGTCGGTATCGTCGACCGAAACCGGCTGCAGATCAGCGGATCTACCGAGGACGTAATGGGGCTTGATCCGCTTGATAAGAAATGGGAGTCTTTCGGGTGGAATGTGGTCTCAGTAGACGGAAATGATATAGCGGCATTAGTCCAAGTATTTGAGGAAGCGCCAACTGTAAAGGGGAAGCCGACGTTGATTATGGCGAACACCGTGAAGGGCAAAGGCGTTTCCTTCGCGGAGAACGTACCGCATTGGCATCATCATGTGCCGAACGACGGGGAGCTGGAGCTAGCCTTGAAGGAGCTTTCTGCCAGACTTAAAAGCTTTCAGGAAGGAGAGGTGCGATAAACGATGACTAACAAAATTCCGAATCGCCAAGTCATCTGCGATACATTGCTCGAACTGGCGAGAGACGATCGCGATATCATGGTGTTGGCAAGCGATTCCCGCGGCTCGGCCGCAATGGCTCCGTTTGCAGGAGCTTATCCGGAACAGTTCGTGGAGGTCGGTATTGCAGAACAAAATATCGTCGGAATCTCCGCCGGTCTTGCGCACAGCGGCAAGAAACCGTTTGTCACATCACCTGCTTGCTTCCTGAGCATGCGGAGCATCGAGCAGATCAAGGTGGATGTCGCTTATTCCGGCACGAACGTTAAACTTGTCGGCATTAGCGGCGGTATCAGCTACGGCGCACTTGGCATGTCCCATCACTCCGTTCAGGACATTGCGGTCACCCGGGCCATTCCGGGCCTGGCCGTCATGCTGCCGGCGGATCGCCACGAAACAAAGAAAATGACCGAAGCGCTTGTAAATTACGAGGGCGGCGTTTATGTCCGGATCGGCCGTAATCCGGTTGAGGACGTGTATGAGTCGGATGATTATGAATTTATCATCGGTAAGGCAGTCACGATGCGTCAGGGCTCTGATCTGACGATCATTGCGACTGGAGAAACTGTTCGTGTTGCGTTGGACGCAGAGGTTGCGCTCAAGAAAACAGGGGTTTCCGTCCGCGTTCTGAATATGCATACGATTAAACCGCTTGATGAGGAAGCGATTATTAGCTCGGCCCGGGAGACAGGCCGCATCATAACAGTGGAAGAGCACAGCATTCATGGAGGGCTCGGTGCGGCGGTTGCTGAAATTGTTGTGCAGCGGCATCCGGTGCCTGTTCGGATTCTCGGCATTCCCGACGAACCGGCGATCGCAGGCAAGACATCCGAGGTTTTCGAACATTACGGCATCAATGCAGAGAACATCAAACGAATTGCATTTGAGCTGCTTGGCAGGTAGGTGGCCGCGTGATGAAGGAATATCTTTTGACAATCGACCAGAGCACATCTGGCACCAAGGCCCTTGTGATCGACCGGGCCGGCCGGATTGTAGCGAGAGGCTCCGTTGAGCATAGTCAGTATTACCCCTCTGCAGGCTGGGTAGAGCACGACCCGATGGAAATCTATAATAACGTCATTCAATCATCCCATGCCGCTATGAAGCTGGCGGATATTTCGCCCGGCCAGCTAGCGGCAATTACGATTACGAATCAAAGAGAAACCGCTGTCATGTGGGATCGCAGTACGGGGCTCCCCGTCTATAATGCTATCGTATGGCAATGTCAGCGGACAGCAGGGGCTTGCGAGGCGCTTAAAGCAAGCGGCCAAGAGGCGATAGTGCGCCGGAAAACCGGACTTATGCTCGATCCGTATTTCTCGGCTACCAAGTGGAGATGGATTCTGGATCATGTTCCCAATGCCGAACGGTTATTGAATGAACGTAAGCTTCTCGCGGGCACGATAGACAGCTGGCTGCTCTGGAAGCTTAGCGGGGGACGCGTACATGCGACCGACTATACCAATGCAAGCCGGACTTCCTTATTCAATATCCGGACATTGGAATGGGATCAGGAACTTTGCACCTTATTCGGAGTTCCTGTCGATATTTTGCCGGAAGTGAAGTCATCTGACGAATGTTTCGGGTATACGGATGATTCTGAATGGTTCAGTGAGCGGGTGCCGGTTGCAGGGGTTGTCGGCGACTCCCATGCCGCGCTGTTCGGTCAGTTCTGCTTTGCACCCGGTTCGGCGAAAGCGACCTACGGAACAGGCACCTCCGTCCTCATGAACATCGGAGAGAAGCCTGTTGAAGCCGGGAACGGTCTTGTTCTGGCGATCGCTTGGAATATGAGCGGGAAGGTGACATACGCACTCGAAGCGGTGATACGGACATCGGGCGACTGCATCAAGTGGGTGCGCGACAATCTTGGACTGTTTGAAACGTTCCAAGAGATGGATCATATGCTGGAGCAGGCGCCTGATAATCAAGGCGTCTATCTCGTACCTGCCTTCGTCGGATTGGGGGCCCCATATTGGGAGCCGAATGCCCGGGCGATTCTTTCGGGTATGAACCGTGGAACCGGCAAAGCCCATATCGTACGCGCTGCGATTGAAAGCATCGCCTATCAAGTGCGGGATGCCGTCGGGCTGATGGAAGCGGAGACAGGCATTACAATGGTCGGTTTGCAGGCTGACGGAGGCGCTTCTGAAAACTCGCTGCTCATGCAGTTTCAAGCGGATATTTTAGAACGAACCGTGGTGAAGTCGGAGGTTGCGGAGTTGTCAGCTATGGGCTCGGCATATATGGGAGGGCTCGGCATCGGCTTCTGGGCATCTCTTGATGATGTGGCCATCGGACATAATTCCCGCAGGATTTATAAACCGGCTATGAAATCAGCAGAGTGTAAACGGTATTACGAAGGTTGGAAAAAGGCGGTTGCCACCGCGCTGTACGAAGCGCAAGCACACCAATCAGGAAGCGGGAGGAACTAGCGGCGAGATATACATTCGCGAATTGGAGAGATATGGCGGTTAACAAGAAAATGAATACAGGAGGGGATTCGAACTATGGCTTTCACAGAACAAACAAAACTAGGGAAAATATGGGCGAACCAGGAGGCTAGGGACGTTGTTTTAAAGCATCTTCCGGAAATAGCGGGTTCACCTTACCTGTCCTTTTGGAAAAGACGTACGCTGCCGGAGCTTGCGGTTTCCAACCAGGCTTGGGCATGGACGCAGGAGCACTTGGAGAACATTTTTAAAGAGCTGGCCGATGTGCAGGAGGAGACGGAATTTTTTAAGGATACCGCTCCGCCTGCCGATTATGAAGACGAATCGGTACCGGTTGGATCTGCAACCTTCACGGCACCGCAGTTCGCCGGGAAATGGGACGTATTTGAGATTACGTTACAAGGTCCTAGCCATGGCAATCCGTTCATGGATGTCCAATTGAGCGCGGAATTTACATTGGGGGACCGTATACTGCACACATCGGGGTTTTATGATGGGGAAGGCTTGTACCGCATACGGTTTATGCCCGATACCGAAGGGACGTGGACATTCCGGACCAAGAGTACGGCACGATCGTTGAACGGCATTGATGGAAGTTTTATATGTCAGGCTGCCCCGGCGGGCAATAAAGGGCCGGTTCGGGTAAAAAATACGTTCCACTTCGCTTATGAGGACGGTACGCCTTACTTGCCAATCGGTACAACATGTTACGCTTGGACGCATCAAGGCCGGGAACTGGAGGAGCAAACATTGGAAACGCTCCAATCAACCCCGTTCAACAAGATACGTATGTGCGTGTTTCCCAAATCATACCTGTATAACTTGAACGAGCCGGTTTATTATCCTTACGAAGGCTCTCCAGAGAAGGGATGGGATTATACGCGGTTTAATCCTGAATTTTTCCGTCATCTGGAGGAAAGGGTTGCCGACCTCGGCCGGCTTGGAATTGAAGCGGATCTGATTCTGTTCCACCCTTATGACCGCTGGGGATTTTCGGAAATGAAAAAGCCCGACGACGATAGGTATTTGCGGTATATCGCGGCTCGCTTGTCGGCTTACCGTCATGTTTGGTGGTCGCTGGCAAATGAATACGATTTGATGTGGAGCAAGGAAACGGAGGACTGGGAGCGGTTTGCCCAGATTATTACAGACCATGATCCGTACCGACACTTGATATCGATTCATAATTGCTTCGCTTTTTACGATTATAACCGGCCGTGGGTAACCCACTGCAGCATTCAGCGGATCGATGTCTACAAGACGGCTGAAAATACGGATCAATGGCGCAATGACTGGAATAAACCAGTTGTTATCGACGAATGTGCATACGAAGGCGACATCGGCATGGGGTGGGGGAATATTACCGGCCAAGAGATGGTACGCAGATTCTGGGAAGGCGCGGTCCGGGGCGGCTATGTCGGACATGGTGAAACGTATATGCATCCCGACGATATTTTATGGTGGTCCAAAGGAGGACAATTGTACGGCAGCAGCCCGCAACGGATTGCGTTTCTGACCAAGATTATGGAGAATGGACCGGAAGGCGGTTTGAATCCGCTGAAGTCCGAATTTGACGCTCCGTGCGCCGGTATCCCGGACGAATATTATTTATTTTATTATGGCTTTAACCAACCGCGGTACAGACAATTCAATATGAAACCCGGGATCCGGTATCGCGTGGATGTGATCGATACATGGGAGATGACGGTAACGGAGCTGGATGGCGCTTATGAAGGAGCGTTCCGGATCGAGCTGCCCGGCAAGCAATATATGGCCGTAAGATTGAGAAAAGCCGGTATATAAATCGCTGCATGATGAAGGTATAACAGATGAGGAAGTTGAAGCTTGGTTTTGTGCTGTGTGGATGATCCGGTATTCGAACGGGGTTCGGTAACGGTTTCACCGCTGCCAATATCGTCAGGCAATTCCGCAGCTTGCAGATTTTAAAGATCGGGCCCCGTCCGCCTTCGTTCCGGACCATGATCTGCAACGAAGGCGAGCTCATCCGGAAAACGGCAACGGGGAACTCCTTTTCCATTGCGGGAACTTCCTGGTGTGTGTTGTGAAATCAGCAGAGCGCGAACGGATATTATGATGTTTGGAAGAAGACGGTTGTCGTGGCACTTTTTGCTCTATATATCTTAAAAATTGTATTGACAGTTGAAAAATAATAAGATATATTCAGCACTATATACAGTGTATACAATGAATACAACGTAAAGTTTTGCATGATTCTGTTCACAAAAAGGAGCGGATAAACGGAGCATGAAAATCATTGATACTCATGTCCATTTGGGGAAATCAAAGTTTTCCGGTGTAGAAACCAGCGAAGAAGACATTCTCGACAGTATGGTCCTATATAATATCCATTCCTGTCTAGTTATGCCTCAACCTACATTGGATGCTATTCCATCGGTACATGAAGAAATTTTCAAACTTACCCAAAAATACCCCAATCAAATATTCGGAATGGCCAGCGTCGATCCCTGGGTATCGGACGACGAATATAATAATCAAATAACGGTTTGCTTGAAGGAATACGGCTTTAAAGCGATCAAGCTTCACCCCATGGGACACAATATTTCTCCCTTATCGCCTTTATGTAATAAGATTTATGAGGCAGCAAGGCAATTCCGTGTGCCTGTGCTGGTTCATACAGGAATCGGTAATCCCTTTTCGCTGCCGGCTCTTGTAATGGAACCGGCCAAAAGATATCCGGATGTAACCTTTGTGTTATGTCATGCCGGATTCGCTGTTTATACGGACGAAGCGATTGTCGCAGCGAAGTTATGTGAAAACATCATTCTCGAGCCTTCCTGGTGTCCGACTTATACGGTATCGAAAATGATCGAAGCTGCTGGGATTGAAAGAATAATTATGGGATCCGATCATATTAGTAATGTCCCGGTTGAACTGGCCAAGTTCCATTCATTAAAGCTATCGGACACACAGCTGGAACAGATTTTTCATCATAATCCCCGCACGCTGTTTAGATTATAAATAACACGGTTAATTCCGAATTCAACCATATGAGATGTTATTAGGAGGGAATGAATCCGTAATGCTGCAAAAATCCTACGAAACTCTGGATAATACCGTGTATAACCGGCTTAAGGAGATGATTATAAACAAGGAACTTAAACCTCTAGAGCCTATTGTTCAAAATCAGCTTTCCATGGAGCTGGGAGTAAGCAGAACGCCTCTTCGCAAAGCATTGGGAGAATTAGAGAAAGAGGGACTTCTTCTTAGATCCTCAAAGGGATGGTATGCCAAAGAGTTCAAGCTTCAGGATATGATCTCGATATTTGAAATTCGGGCTGTTTTGGAAGGGCTTTCATGCCGTATGGCGGCTCCTAATTTAACTCATGCCGATCTGGTTTATATGGAAACGTTATTCCGGGAAGCCTACCAGCAAAGGGATAGTCAACAAGCCGATGCCTATTATAAAGCCGATATTAAATTTCATAATATGATTATGGAAGCTGCAGGTGATGAAATTCTCCAAAGAACGGCGCTTTCCAACGATATTTTAGGTTACAGCTTTATTCAAGGATTGTACAGGGAGCCCAAGGAAACCTTTACCGAGCATCTCGAGATTATCAACGCGTTGCGCAACCGTGACGGATTGGCGGCTGAACAATTAATGCGTAGCCATATTCAAAAAGCGATTTTAAATCTAAAATCCGGAAAAATCGATATTTACAAATAATTTTTTATTCCAACTGTATACAACGTACACATCATGATGGAGGATATTAAAAAGGGAGGCGGATCTGTATAGGCAAAAGCAACGACGAATTGAAGAGTTGCAAGAGTTGTAAATGAATATCCGGATGGTACTGTGCAAATTTTGTGAAAGCGCTAACAAAAATGGTTGCCGGAAATTGCAGGGGTCTGTAAGCCCGGTAAAAAAAGGAGGATTTATATGGGGAAAAAATGGATCATGACGAGCCTGGCTACGGCATTATGCGGTACTCTGGTTCTAGGCGGCTGCAGCTCTTCAACGAAAGAAGGAACCAGTGCAACAAGTAATTCCGCAGCAAAGGAGGCCAAAAAGCCGGGCGAGAAATACGATCCTCCGGTTATGATGACGACGGCCAGAGGAGTAGATTCGAGCTTAAAATTCAGAGACGGGGAAACTATTGCTAACAATGTACATACCCGATGGGCCAAAGAAAAACTTGGCATCGATATTAAATATTTATGGACGGTTCCGGCTGAGCAAAACGGGTTTGAAAATAAGCTCAGACTGTCGCTTGCAGCTAATGAACCGCTGCCCGATGTTATAACCGTACCTAATCTCTTGGTAGCGGGCGAATTAATGGATTCCGGCAAAGTCATGGATATTAAAGAAGCGTTTGATAAATATGCCTCCCCGAGATTAAAAAAGATTTATTCCGATTTCCCGGAGCTGTGGCAGTTGGTTGACCGTAAAGGAAAGAAGATGGGGCTTCCTTTGACCAGCGGCGGGGATGGAGGCGATCCTGTCCTCTGGATTCGTCAGGATTGGCTGGATAAACTCGGCTTGAAGAAACCTGAGAATCTGGACGAAATGGAAACGGTAATGAAAGCGTTTGTAACTAATAAACCGGACGGTAAGGAGACGGCGGGGCTATCGTTCTACATGCAGGGCGGAATAGAGCAGGCGATGACTTGGATTTTCGGGGCTTACGGAGATTATATGCCGAGGTCTTGGAATAAGGCGCCGGACGGCTCTCTCGTATACGGTTCCCTGCAGCCGAATGTGAAGCAAGGCTTGGCGAAACTGCAGGATTGGTTTAAGAAGGGATATTTGGATAAAGAAGTAGGCTTGATGGATGCGCTTAAAGCTGCGGAAGCCTTCAACTCCGGCAGAGCAGGGATGATAGCCGGTCAATTCCATTCTCCGCTCGGCAGAATCAATATAGATAAGATAAAAGGCGCCCAAATGAAACCTTTTGCCTACCCGGCCGGACCAAACAATAAAAGGGGGCATCGCGCTTCAAACCTGTACGCCAATATTGCTTTGTTCAATAAAGACTTTAAACATATCGATGCGTTTTTCTATTATTACGATACTTTGCATGGCAACGTCTTAGGCGATAAGAGCTCCGAATTTTACAATTGTTATTTTGAAGGATACGAGTGCGTTGTGAAGAACGGGGTCGCTGATTTCAAGGACATTCCAGGCGGAGCTATGTCAGCCAGACTTTATACGATAAATCAACCGGAAATTCCTCTCATTCAGAATACGATAAGAAAAAAACTGTTTGAAGGCAAAGCTCCGGAGAGCGGGTATGAAATCAGAACCAAAGGACTTGGGGATCTAACGGTTGAAGCGGGAGCCTATGTATTGGATACAAGACCATTCCGTGTAAGCGACCAGTTTATGACCGCTCCGACCAAAACCATGCTCTCGCGTATGGCCCAATTGCAAAAAATCGAAGACGAATATTTTACGAAAATTATTTACGGTGAGCTTCCGGTCGACGCCTTTGATAAATTTGTGAAAGAATGGAAGGACGGCGGAGGAGAGCAAATTACGAAAGAAGTTAACGAATGGTACAATTCGGTAACGAAAAAGTAAGAGGAGGTATTTTGTGGAACAAGTATCCTTACAATCGGACCAAGCATCCGTTTCCATTAAAGCCGTGAAGCAAGGAACCCGTTGGAATTGGAAGCGGAATTGGCCTCTTCATATTTTAGTGATGCCCGCTTTTATATTAGGATTAATTTTTCATTACGGACCTCTCCCCGGGATGATCATAGCTTTTCAGGATTATAAGCCGTGGTTAGGCTTCACCGGTTCCGAGTGGGTTGGACTTGAGAATTTCATGCGGATTTTTCAATTTGGCGATACACGAAGCGTCATTAGGAATACTTTGTTTATTTCTTCATTTAAAATTGTTTTTTCGCTGCTAGTCCCGCTTTTGTTTGCTCTGCTGTTGAATGAGGTACGTAAAAGCTCTGTTAAAAAGACGATCCAGACGTTAGTTTATCTTCCGCATTTTTTATCCTGGGTCATTCTGGGAGGTATTTTAATAGATCTTTTATCGGTTAAGGGGGGGATTGTCAATCAGGCATTGCAGCTTTTCGGGCTTCAACCGGTGTTTTTTCTAGGCGATAATAAATGGTTTGTATTTACGTTGATTACCAGTGATTTATGGAAAGAATTCGGGTTTTCGGCGATCGTATTTTTGGCGGCGCTTGCGGGAGTAAATCCGAATCTGTATGAAGCGGCGCTGATCGACGGGGCTAACCGCATTCAACAAGTATGGTATATCACACTACCGGCAATTGTCCCCATTATTATTGTGGTGGCTACCTTATCGCTTGGACAAATACTTAACGCCGGATTTGATCAAGTATTTAATTTGTATAACCCTCTGGTTTATGAATCGGGAGATATTATCGATACTTATGTATATCGAATCGGACTTCTGGGAGGGCAGTTTAGTTTTGCTACCGCCGTAGGGTTGTTTAAATCGGTTATTGGATTTATGTTCATCCTTATCGGTTACTACACGGCCTATAAGCTCGCTGATTACCGTATTTTCTGAGGAGGTTTGCAGGTGCATATTGAAAGTTATTATTACCGTGTATTTACATGGATAAACACCGCATTTCTGCTTGCTTTAGCCGTTGCTTGCGTCCTCCCTATGGTTCACTTGCTGGCAGTTTCCTTGAGCGGTGCCGCAGCGGCGGAAGCGAATATGGTTATATTTACGCCGGTTGATTTTACCTTAGATCCCTGGATTAAGATGCTCAATAACGACAGGTTCGGTTATGCTTTATATCATGGAGTAGAGAGAACGGTGTTGGGTACTGTTATCACTTTGGGCGTATTGATTCTCGCGGCGTACCCTTTGTCCAAGGAGGAGCATGAGTTTAAAGGAAGAACCTTTTACATGTATTTTTTTGTTGCGCTGCTGCTTTTCCATGTCGGTCTTATTCCGCAATATATTCTCATAAGTAATCTGGGTCTTATAAATACAGTGTGGGCGCTTATTTTCACAGGTATCATTAATGTGTTCCATTTAATCTTATTAATTAATTTTTTTCGGACCGGAATTCCTAAAGAATTGGAAGAAGCCGCCTTTATGGACGGTGCAGGGCATTTCCGGAATTTGTTCAGTATATTCATTCCGGTTGCGAAGCCGGCTATAGCCACAATTGCCTTATTTACAATGGTCTCCCAATGGAATTCATGGTTTGACGGCTTGATTTATATTACCGATATGAACAAATTCCCTCTGTCTACCTTTCTCCAAACAATGATTGTTAATCCAAGACCGGAGCTGGTTCAGGATGTGGAAAGCCTGAAAGACTTGTCGGACCGGACTGCCAAGGCGGCGCAAATTTTTATTTCAATGCTGCCCATCCTATTTGTTTACCCGTTTCTGCAAAAGTATTTTGTAAAAGGGATTGTATTAGGATCTGTTAAAGGGTAAAGGCGAGTTTCATAATTTTAAAACAGGAGTGTGTCATTATGGGAAAAACAGTATTGGATATTCGCGGAGAACAGTTCTGTATCAACGGTAAGCTTGTATATTCCGAAATCGAAGGAAGTCGTCCCGAGGCCCATGGACTGCTGATGAATGCGCGGTTTATTCAAGGCATATTTGACGATAAAGCTGACTGCAGCCGGTATAACCGGTTCGGCCGCAGCTTTGACCCGGAGCGTAACACAAATGATCTAATCGCAGCGCTGCCGGAGTGGTATAATGCAGGGCTTCGGGCATTTACAGTCGGCTTTCAGGGAGGAGGACCTTGCTTCACGGTTGCCAACAATACCATCGACAACAATCCTTTCGGTTCGGAAGGAACCTCGCTGGATCCCGCTTACGCCAGCCGAATGGACCGGTTAATCCGGGCGGCGGATGAAATAGGAATGATCGTTATTGTGAGCTACTTTTATCCTGGTCAAGCGGGACGTTTAGAGGGCGCTAAAGGAGTGCTTAACGCTGTCAGAACAGCATCCCGGTTTCTGAAGGACGGCGGCTATTCCAATGTCATTATTGAAGTATGCAACGAGCATAATATTCAACACCACGGGCATCCGTTGATTTATAGCGGCGAAGGTATGGTAGCCTTGCTGGAAATTGCGCGCACCGAATCCGGAGGGATGCCTGTTGGCTGCAGCGGCACCGGTAACTTTATTAACGAAGACGTTTGTAAGGAAAGCGATGTCATTCTGATCCATGGAAACGGCTTGACACGGCAAGATTATTATAATCATATCCGGCAGGTAAAGGCATGGGCTCCCGGCAAACCGGTCGTATGCAATGAGGATTCCCAAGCTATTGGACAGCTTGAAGTCGCTTTCCGTACCCGTACCTCATGGGGGTACTACAATAACATTACGAAGCAGGAGCCGCCTGCAGATTGGCGGATTACCCGCGGTGAGGATCAATTTTTTGCTTACCGTATGGCGGAAGGGATCGGTATTTCATTGCCTGCCATACCCGAAGAGGAGCAATATTATCTTCAAGGCTGCGAGCCGGAAATGGAGTACGAAGGCAAACGGTGGATCCGGTTAGCGAGCTTGTATCCGGAGAAAATTGATTATGTAGATTTTTATCAAAACGATATATTCATTTATACAGGTTATGTTGAACCGTTCGCCGTATATTTCCGGTCAAATTGGCTGCAAGATGCCGTACAAGCCGATTCAGGGCCATCCAAATGGAAGGCGGTTATTCATCTAAAAGATGGAACTGTATTGGAACGATCCAATTAAGAACTGAATTTGATTACGGAGGGCTCTTACATGAAACAGTATAAGATTGCCGTGCTGCCCGGCGATGGTATTGGTAATGAAATTACAATAGAAACCTTGAAAATATTGAAGTATATCCAAACGTACTACAGCTCGTTTCAATTTGAGTTTCAAATTTTTGACGCCGGGGCGGAACGGTTCTTGAAAACAGGTGTTACCATGCCGGAGGATACGTTTAACCATTGCAAAGCTGCGGATGCCATCCTTATGGGCGCTATTGGTTTGTTTGAAGCGAGGCATCCGGACGGACGCGAGGTTAACGGCGACGTTATTTTCCGGCTGAGATTCGACCTGGACCTGTATGCCGGCATTCGTCCGGTTAAGCTGTTTGAAGGTGTTCCGGGACCGCTAAGAGATACATCGAAAGGAATCGATTACGTTGTAGTGCGCGAGAACATTGAAGGCTTATATGCTTCGCGTGCAGGAGGCTGCAACGTTCGTGACGAGCTGGCCACGGATACCATCATTATAACGAGAACAGGGACAACTAAAATCGTTGAATATGCATTTAAGCTAGCTCAAAAGAGAAACGGGCGGCCGATCGACGGCAAGTCTATGGTTACTTGTGTAGATAAGGCGAATGTGCTAAGTTCATATGCTTATTTTCGCAAAGTGTATGATGAGGTTGCGCAAAAATATCCGCACATAGCCAAAGATTACGCCTATGTCGATGCTATGGCGCTATATCAAGTCATGTCTCCTCACAATTACGACGTTCTGGTAGCCGAAAACATGTTTGCGGACATTTTGTCTGACCTGTCTTCTGCAACAATAGGCGGATTAGGGCTCGCGCCATCTGCGGATATTGGGGATAACCACGGTTTATTCCAGCCCGCACACGGTTCGGCTCCAACGATTGCCGGGAAAAATATAGCTAACCCGATAGCAACCATTCTATCAGGGGCTATGATGCTCGATTGGTTAGGTGAAAGACATGGCGATGCCGAATTATTGCAGGCCGCCAAGTCTATCGAGCAGGCTATCTCTAATGTACTAAATGAAGGTGTTTGTTTGACCGTCGATATTGGCGGAAGTGCAGGAACAAATCAGGTTGGAGATGCTGTGATAGAGTCTCTACATCAAATATTGAAATAAAGGTGCCGAGTCGATGAGAATATTGAAGGGAATTACCATTGGGGCGGGGCATTTCGCCAAAATTCAAATGGATGCTTGGTCCAGGGTGAAGGGAGCAAAGATTGCCGGAATAGTAAGTCTGAATAAGGGCGATGCCCGCAGTTTGGCCGGCCAATTCGAAGTTCCTTTCGCGGGCGACAGTTTTGATGAGATAGCAGAGCGGGTACAACCGGACTTTATTGATATATGTACTCCTCCCGATTCCCATTTCCATTATGTCAAATTGGCTGCGGATAGAGGCATACCCGTTCTTTGCCAAAAGCCGGTAGCTCCAACACAGGAAGAGAGCCAGGCGTTAGTGCGTTATTGTAAAAAACGCAATGTACCCGTCATGATTAATGAGAATTGGAGATGGAGCGCGTGGTACCGAGAAATAAAACGGATCATTTCTTCAGGTGTACTGGGCACATTATTTCATGTTTACTTTGCAATGCGCACAGGAGACGGATATGGCGATCACCCATATCCGTTACAGCCCTATTTTAAAAATATGGAAAAACTTCTCCTCTATGAAACGGGGGTTCATTGGCTTGACACCTTCAGATATTTATTCGGAGATATTCGTTCGGTTTATTGTCAAACAAGAACATGGAACCCTGCCGTCATCGGAGAAGACGCGGTTGTTGTTCAATTGGCATTCGATAGCGGCATGACAGGGATATTTGATGCTAATCGGGTCGTGTATACCGAGACGGTACGGCCGCCTGCGTACGGATGGATGATGCTTGAAGGTGATCAAGGTAAATTACGGCTTAACGAGTCAGGACAAATATATGTTACTTTGCGGGGATCGGTCGAAACGGAGCATCCATATGAGATTCCAATAGGTTGGAACGGAGGATGCGCGACAGGAGCGCAACAGCATTTTATCGATTGCTTACATAGCGGCGCTGATTTTGAAACAGATGGCGAGACCTACCTTACTTCGCAAAACATCGTATACGCTTGCTATGAATCTGCCAAGAAAGATGCTGTAATTGTCATAAAGTAGGAGGCATTAACTTACATATCAATAACAGTCGGCCTCTTTGAAGATTTTTCATACTTGAATATGCTATAATTAGCGCAGCATGGAAAGTTGATGAGGCGGGTGTTTTTAACGTGGCGAGTCATAGCTTGGATCAATCAATGGATACATTAGACCGTGCGGTCTATGTAAAGCTCAAAGAAATGATCATGAATAAATCCTTTAAATCCGGAGAACTGTTAATTCAAAATCAATTGTCCGATCAACTGGGGGTTAGCCGAACCCCATTACGAAAAGCAATGGCAGAGCTCGAAATGGAAGGTTTACTTGAACGAATGCCAAAAGGCTGGCTTGTCAAAGAGTTTTCTATCGAGGATATGATTTCTGTGTTTGAAATTCGTGCTGCTTTAGAAGGATTAGCTTGCAGATTAGTGGCCGGAAAGATAGGAAAAGCTGATTTGGCCTACTTGAGGGCCATGTTTGAACAAGCCAAGCCGTCAGAGCAAAATATGATGCACGAATATTACGAGGCCGACGTTAAATTTCATAATATTATTGTCCAATCAACCAAGGATTCTTTATTGATCCGGACTATCAAGTCATGCAGAATTATTCAAACCAGCCACCAGCAGGGATTATACCTTCATCCCAATGACACCTACCAAGAGCATATGGATATAATAGATGCTTTAGAGGAAGGCGACGGTCATCAAGCGGAATCCTTGATGAGAGCTCATATACAGAAAGCTATTGTGAAGTTAAAATCAGGAAACTTTGAAGTATACAGGTAAGGAAGGGCTGTCCCAAAAGTCATTTTTGGATTTTCAACCCCCCACTCTGATATGAATTTACATGTAAAATGCCGCTTCCATCCCCACTAATATAGTGGTGTTGGAGGCGGCATTTTATATGTTTTGGGACCGGTCGGTCGATACGCTTACGGGACTTTTTCACTTTTTAGGACTTAAGGGATAGCTCTCGTAATATGTGTTGCATCCGTTATTGCAATCCCATCGATTATTATAAAGTATATCCTCATTCGGAAATTATTCGATCCTGACGCCTTCCTTTGATCTCCAAGGTATTATTCCCGCCCATTTCGGCGAACGCAAATCCAAAACGAGCATGCAAGACAGCTACAACGAGACCGTGCTGCTTCTTAGGCTGATGGGGCTGGAAGGACAGGTTCGTATCGAAGCGGGCGCGGCTTATGCCATGCCGAATGAAGAGACAGCCGTCGATTCTCCGGGCGCAAGATTGATTATTGAAGAAGCGATGAAAGACGACGACCGTCCTCTGCATGTAGCCTTTTTTGGACCGCTGACCGAAATGGCTTCGGCTCTTCTTATTGAACCGAAGATTGCGGAACGTAACATTCGGGTAATATGGATCGGCGGGGCGGAGTATCCGTCAGGCGGTCCCGAATACAATCTGTCGAACGACATCCATGCGGCAAATGTCATTTTTAAATCCAAGCTGGAGGTTTGGCAAATTCCTAGCAGCGTATATAGGTTGATGGCAGTAAGCTACGTAGAGTTATTTGAAAAAGTGTATCCGTTAGGAGAGATCGGCAAATATCTTGTCGAGCAGTTACTCGAATTCAATAATAACCGGAAAAGTCCCGATGAATACCGCTCTCTGGGCGATTCTCCGGCAGTCGGAGTCATCATGTATCCCAATTGCGGCAAATGGACGTGGAAACCGGCTCCTCTCTTTGACTCGAATATGAATTATATTCACACCGGCCAATACCGCCCGATACGTGTATATGAAACGATAGACGCCCGTTTTATTCATGAAGATTTCTTTGCAAAGTTAACCAGGTTTCACCGCAGTTCGCAGAAATGAATACCCATAATCAAAAGCCTGTCAATCAGACGGGCTTTTTGTTTTTCGTATAGGGTTGATTGTTGCCTCAGTACAAGTAAAAGCGAAGTCTGCGGGGATGTAGAAGCGCACGGCTGCATTTTAATTAAAACCTAAATATATGTAGAAAAACGCTAAAAACATGTGTATCTTCCTGTTTCGGTACATTGCTATAATCGAGGTGAATCTATCGAATGTTTTCTCCTGTAAGCCGAAGGTGTTATGCCTGTTATATATTTAAACACTCGGCCAAAATGGGTCAAATTTGTAAAGCCGCATTGCAGCGCAATATCCGTTACAGGGGAGCTGGATTTTGTCAACAGTTTCTGCGCCTCTTTGACACGAACGCTGTTCACGTATTCGATAAACGAAATTCCTGTAACTTCTTTAAAACGGTAGCTTAAATAGCTCGGATTAAAATGAAACATGGCCGCTAAATGTTCCAAGCACAGTTTCTCGGTATAATTTTCGTTTATATAGCGGATCATCCTCGTTATATTGTCCGATACGGGCAGCGTTCGCGGCTGCTGATGCGTTAGCAGATGGCATTGCCGTGTCGAGAACATTAGCAATTGGGTTAACAACATCGTGATTTCATGATTGTAACCGGCAGGCTGCTGTTTCATTTCGTACATCATTTTAAAAAGCAACGATTCAACGTATTCTTGTTCCCGGGATGCCAGCCTCAACATTCGATTTTCCTGATCGAAAGGGTACACCACATCAAAATCGGACGCGATAACGCCCGTTTTGTGAATCCACTTCGGATCGAAGTAAAGCTCGATCTTCTCATACCCGCTTGGATTGGCATCAAAGCTGCGGTGAATATCGGCAGGGGCTATAAAGACCAAATCTCCTTTTTGCAGAGTGTATGTGGTGTCTTTTATAAAAAAATGCCGTTCTCCGTCGATCAGGTAAGTAATCTCATACCTGGAATGAAAATGATCGTCCATGGAAAAATGATCTTTACGAATATGCTTGACCGTCAATTGATCATATTTCAATATGGTATTCGGTTGATTCCAATACACGGTATCACCCCCGATGCCAGGATGTCTCTATTATATCTAAATATATACGGGAGTGATGACAATGCAACATAAATTTGCAGCTCAGTTAAGTACGGTTAGAGATTTGTGCCGGGACGATTTCCCCCAAATTTTAAAAGAATTGAAACGAATGGGGTGGGCTGGAGCACAGATTTCCGGACTTTTGGGGTATGAGGCGCGGGAAATTGCTTCGGTTATGCAAGAAATCGGATTGAAAGCCGCAGGGATTCATGTGCCGCTTAACCGGCTGCAGGACGAGCTGGATATTGTAATTGAAGAGGCGGAGCTGTTCGATACTAAAGATATTGTGCTTAAAGTAATCGGAAAAGAGCTGCGGACAGAGGAGGGCTATCGTTCGGTAAGACGATTTTTGAATGAAGTCGCACGCAAATTAGCCCCGCAAGGCTTTCGGATCAGCTATCATAATCATGCATTTGAACTTGAATCCGAAGTCGAAGGGAAGCTTGCATTGGAGTATATGCTGGAGCCTGCGCCGGACAATCTGGTGCTCGCGGAAATCGATATTTATTGGGTGAAAAAAGGGAACCGCGATCCTTTATTGTTTCTTGAGCCTTACATAAACCGGATGCCGATTATTCATTTGAAGGATATGACGACCGATGAACGACAAACCTTTGCCGAGATAGGAACAGGCTCTATTGATTTTGCCCCCATATTGGACTGGTGTGAAGCTTCCGGAGTCGAATGGTACGCGGTGGAACAGGACGTTTGTCCCGGAAATCCGATGGACAGCCTGCAGATCAGCTTGAACAACCTGATGAAGCTGGCGGAAGCCAGGCAGTCTTTGAGATAGAGCGCTAACAGATCTGAAAGGAGGCGATCCGCATTATTTCGTGGAAAGGGCTAAAACGTACGGTTACGGTTGCGGCCCTTCGTTTTTTCCTCATTCGGATAATCTGCTTGGACGCAGCAGCGGTGACCCGTCTCCTCTAAGAGAAACAAAGCGGCATCCCCCCCGCATAATTGCTTTTACCACACACGCAACTTGATACGACTCTACTTCATTGCTGATTCTTAAACGCTAGTATGAAGGGAGAAAAATGTATGAGAAAGTTGTTCCTGTTTTCTTCATGGTTCAAGCTGCATCTCATCGTGTTATTAGCTTGCAATATGCTTGTAGGTAATCTGCTCTTTATAACTTCCGCTTCGGGTGCAACACTATTAACCGTATATGGAACCAAAACAGATGACACTCTGTTACCGAACGCGCGGCAGTTGACTTCCTCCCAGCCAAGCAATCCGACCAGTTACGCAACGACCGTAAATAATTCAACCGGATGGGTAGAGCTGCTGTCCAGAGGAGGTACGGGAACGATCGGCTCCAACGCACCCACTCCTTCCGGAAACGGCTTTATTTGGAATGACACTGCATTGGAAGGCCAGCAAATTGTCGCAGGGAACTGGACTGCAAGCCAGGATCTTAAAACAAGCTCGGGTACCGTTGTTGCCGACGTCCATGTTCGTGCTTATAAACGCAGCTCTACAGGCAACTATACGCTGATCGTCGATTCGGTTGCGGCAGGGCAAACGATCGGAAGCGGCAGTACGTTGATTTCTTTGCCTGCAGTTTCAGGCGCGGCCGTAAGTTTCGGCGTGGGGGACAAATTATATTTCGATATCGTGTTAAAAATCAATACTAACAATATGAGCTCAGGCGCGAGCATCAAGATGAACGAAAACACGATGAACGGTTATCTCGCTACGCCGGGTTACCAAGCGGCTTCCGGCTCGAATCTCATCGCGAACCTGACCGTAAATGATAGCGCCAATGCGGCAAACTGGTCAGTTCAATCCAATATTCAAGCGGGCGATATGCAATACGGAGATCGGACGTATGCTCTTACTGCCGTCCCGGCGAGCGTGGCCGCGAGCGATTGGATTCGAACGGCTAACGATTCCAAAACTTTTACAGGGACAACGCTGGTTAGCTTTAAGGTGAATTCGGCTGCCGATGTCTATGTAGCTCACAACGACTCTATTACTCCGAAGCCGGCCTGGATGTCCGGATGGACGAATACGAACGAAGTCGTGAAGAACAATCAAAATAACACATACAGCTTGTATAAAAAATCGTTCAATACCGGAACGACGGTATCTTTGGGTGATAACGGCAATACAAGCACAGCCCTTTATATGATCATCGTGAAAGCTTCATCAGGAGGGCCGCCACCGATAGATCCCGTTATCGACGGTATTATTAAGACTACTTTGGACGGGATCAATTCCTACGGATGGGACCCGGCCAACAACGGAATTTACATTAACTGGAACCGGAGCGACCCGAACAAGATTAATTGCGCCGGCAGCGGTATATGTGATGCCCGAGGCTCGGCTACGAGACATGACAGCCAGAATGATATCCGCGCCCTGCAGCATATGTACTGGTACAAATGGCGCCATCCGGGCGATACTTCACAGAATACGGCAATCGCACGTCTTCTCCCGACGGTAAAATCCAAATATGGAAGCACCAGCAGTCCGAAAGGATGGATGTATTATGTGCTGCTGAGACTTCGTGATTATACGGATAATCCAAGTGATGTCGCCTATTGGGAAAACGTCATTGTAAATTGGGCTCAAAAGCAGTACACCAGCATTGATCCAGTACTGGGGGTTCAGCACGACAAAAATATGGGGAACTGCGACTGCGGCTCCAATACGATCTATCTTGACGATGCTTATCGGGTTGACCGTCAAGTCGAGCTCGGGGCGGCGCTGGTTGACGCGGGAACGCGCTTCAATCATCCGGAATGGGTGACAGCCGGCCATAACCAGGTTATGACCGTATACAATCAGGCTTTCAGCAATACCTATAACTTGTTTACACGTATCTATGTCGTCAAAGATGCAACTTACGGTAATAATAAAATATGGGATACTCAAGCGAAAATCGGCGAGGTTTCGGAAGAAATCGATGCGCTTGTGCGTGCGGCCGCGGTCACAACAAACTCAATAATCAAGAATGATTTCATGAACATCTCGAAGAAGATGTTGAATGCGCTTCGAACTCAACCTATCCACGACACAACGAACGGCGGTTTTTACGGTAAAATGTACGTTGGAACCAATTACGATGGCGAACCGGGAGGCAAGGTCAGCTCGGACAAAGAAATGAGACAGGGTTCATTGCTGGGTACTTTGCATATAGCCAATGCGGTTTTGTCTCCTGCCAACCAGTGGTCGGATCTTGAAGCGGAAATGCTGAGAGTGGATACGAAGACGCTATCCGATAATCCGCGAGGCATGTTCCTGCCTAATATTGCAGGCAGCGGTACGCTGAACGGATATCCGAAATCGTTAGCCGGCTATACGTTTCAAATGAATGCCGACTGGTCGATCTACGGCATTGAGAATTGGGTCAGCAATGAATCCAATAGCCTGGCCTTGCTCGGACTCCAGCAGGTGCTGACACCTTGATTCGGATGGAATGAGGTCCTAATGATGATGCAGCGAGTGTCTGACGGGTCATTGCTGCTGCGTCCAAGTCCCCGGATAAAAAATGTAGGCTTTGCCGTGATTCGAGTCAGCGGCAAAGCCTATAATTATTTGAGCTTTGCTTCTATTGAACATACTCTATTTAACCTTTTTCCGATACTTGCTCGGACTCATGCCGCGAATATCCCTGAAACTCCTTGAGAAGCTGGAAAACGTGTTGAAGCCGACCTCCAAAGCGATTTCCGAGATCGACAGTTCAGTGAAAGCGAGCAATCCGCAGGCGTGACGGATGCGCAGCTCGCGGATGAAATCAATGTAATTTTGCCCTAATGTTTGCTTAAGCCTTTCGCTTAAATGAGTGACGTTGAAGTGAAAGCGGTCGGCCAATTCCGTTAGCGCCAAAGGCTCGGAGTAGTGTTGGTGCACGTAATGAATAACTTTCCATATATCGGAGGTTCGTGAACGCGGCGAGATGGTTTTAAGCTCCGGAACCCCGCGATGACGATCGAATAAAATTAAAGCCTCGAACAGAAGGGCGCGCAGCGAAACGTTCCGCCACCGATCGCTCCCTGCGTAATCGGATGCCATGTTTTCAAAAATGCGAAACAATTCGCCGAAGGCCTCCTCGTCCAGCTGACAAAACGGCGTACCGTTATCCGCTTCGTCCAACAGCTCCTGCATGCCCCAATCATGGTGGCCCGACGGCAGCAGCAAGCCCAGATCGAAATTGCACACCCATATCGTTAGAGGAGTCTCGGTATGGCTGCGATATTCATGAATCTGGTATGGCAGCGTAAACGTGACAGTGCCGCGCCGCATCGGATGCTCTACTCCGTTAATCCATCCTGTTCCTTCTCCATCCAGAACTAAAATGAGAGTGAGGAAGTCGCCACGGTAAGCGGGGACTAAGCAGCGGTGTTTCCGCTCCATGAAAAAAGGGAATGAGCTGTCGCGATTCGGGTATTCCCATAAATATCTCGGATAGACGCCCATCGGATACCTCCGCATTCGTGATCGGACTTCTTCATTTTATTATACCGAAAATATGCAATATGTTCCTGAAAAAATGTACGTCTGTCCGCCTTTGTTTTATCTATAATAATGGATGTGTCAACGATCTCCATTAATTGATGTAGAGGAGGAGCAGTACATGGAACTTAAAGCCTCATTTAAAGGAATATTCACAGCACTGGTTACCCCGATGCATGAAGACGGCAGTCTTGACTTACCGTCGTTAACCGGACTGGTGGAACACCAGCTGCAATACGGCATACACGGCTTTTATGTCGGCGGAAGCACAGGAGAAGGGCTTATTTTGTCGTCCGAGGAGCGAAAGCAGGTGCTCGAAACGGTGCTGACTGCAAATCGCGGGAGGGCGAAAGTCGTCGCACATGTCGGTTGCATCAGTACGGACGAAAGCATAATGCTTGCCCGCCATGCGGAACAGGCGGGGGCCGATGCGATTTCGGCCGTCGTGCCGTTTTATTACAAGGTCGGAATGAACGAAATACGCAGCCATTATGAAGCAATCATGAACGCCGTTCGTTTGCCGATGCTGATCTATCATTTCCCCGGCGCTACCGGTGCGAGTCTGACGATGTCATTTTTTGAGGAGATGGCGCTTCATCCGCAATGCCTCGGAGTGAAATTCACCTCTTTGAATTTATTCGAAATGCAGCAAATCCGCGCCAAATGCGGACCGGATTTCCTGATCTTGAACGGTCATGACGAGGTGTATGCCGCCGGTGCGCTGATGGGAGCTGACGGCGCAATCGGCAGCACTATGAACATGATGCCCAGCCTGTATACCGACATGTTCGACAAGATCGGCCGTGGAGATTGGAATGCCGTTGTCCAAATTCAAAGCGCGGCAAACGAGATCATCGCCCATATGTTAAAATTCGACGTGATCCCATATGAGAAATATATGCTGTACTTGCAAGGGGTCATTGCCAATCCGAAAGTACGGCAGCCCCTGACCCAGCTTGAAGAAAATGACTGCGCCGCGATCCGGGCGTACTATGAGAGCGGCAAAGTGCTGAATGCATATCGAAAATGATAGACAAGCGGTCAGATAAAATGGACCGTGGGAGTTGAACGGTTAATCGCGGCACGCTCGTCTCACGCATCCCTTGTAATACAGTCCAAAAACGCTTTAATCGCGGGAGTCGGCAGCTTTTCCTTTTTACGGACCATATAAATATGGCGGCTGGCCGGAAATGACGGCAGCGGAAAGGCGATCAGCTCGCCGCTGCCGATTTCCCGTTCGCAGCTTTTTTGAGACAGGATGGCGGCTCCAAGCTGTTTCTTGACCATTTCTTTCATCGTTTCCGTAGCCGACACCTCCAGCACGCTTTGCAGCTGCAGACGGTTTGCTTCGGACCATTGATCGATCAGCTCGCGGCTGACCGATTTTTTTTCATGCATAATGATAGCCAGCTTGCGTAAATGATCGAGGCCGACCTCCCGCATGCCGGCGAGAGGATGACCGGGACTGAGGATGAGGATAAGATCGTCCCGGGCAAGCGGTGTAATGAAATATTCCCCTTCCTCATGCTCCCAACGATAATGCGGCATAATAGCGACGTCCAATTCGAAATTGTTCAGCATGTCCAGCAATCTCGATGCAATGTTGACCTCCAATGAAATCGTCACATGGGGGTGAAGCTCCATAAATAACGAGAGATATTGAGGCAGTATATAGGTTGCGGGAGTATACGTCGAGCCTATGGCGATTCTCCCTCTTTGCAGCCCGCGGAATTCATCAACCATATTCAGCATCTCGTCTTCCATGCCTATCATTTGTTTCGCGTAATGATAGAACGATTCTCCTACATCCGTCAGCCGGATCAACCGGTTGGAGCTGGAAAGAAACAGCGGAACTCCTATCTGCTCCTGCAGCTTGTTCAAATGAAACGTAACTGTAGGCTGGGATATTTTCAGCTTCTCCGCTACCAGCGTAAGCTTTTTATAGTTAACGGTTAAGACAAACACCCGAAGCTGCTGCAGGTTCATTGGCAATCTCCTCTATCCTGTCTATTGATGAAATCTATAATATTATAATGATTATAAATGTTATTTAACAAGGGATTTACGCTAATTTTACACGGGGAAAAACTATGGGCTTTATATTGATTATGTGAGGAAAAAAACATGTAATCGAAAAGGAGCTCGTCAAAAATGAAAAATTCAATTTTGAAGCATCCCAGGCTTTCGCTTGTTCTTGCCGGCATGCTGACGGTAACGGGACTTATCGCCGGATGCGGCACTACAGCCAAGCCGGGAACGGATACGGCATCGACGCCGGCGCCGCAGGCACAGGCCGCTCAACCGGCAGCGGAGAGCGCCTCCAAAGATTTTACGCTTTACGTAGCGGAGAGCTTCGATAAGGCGCTGGCCAAAAGCTTTGAGGAAAAAACCAAAATTAAAGTAAATATCGTCCACATCGCGACAGGCGATCTGATTGCCAAAATCCAGGCGGAACGCAATAACCCGCATTGGGACGTGGCCTGGTTCGACGGCGCGACCTCGATGCAGTCTCTTAACAAGCAAGGACTGCTGCTGAAGGATTGGTCCCCGGCCAACGTCTCCAATTACACCTCGCTCGGAAAAGAACTGATTCCGTCCGACCGCGCCTTCTTCCCGACTCATGTTACCGCAGCGGCAGCTATTGCCTATAACACGAACGCAGTGAAAAAGGAACAAGCTCCCAAGGACTGGAGCGATCTGTTAAAGCCGGAGTTCAAAAATTCCGTCGCCATGAATGACCCCAGCGTTTCCGGGCCGACATACCCGTTTGTCGCCGGCATGCTGCAGCAGCTTGGGGAAGCCAAAGGCAAACAGTTTTTTCAGGATTTGAAAGCAAACGGATTAAAGACGTTCCCGAAAAACCCGAATACGCTGCAGTCGCTTTTAACCGGCGCTACCAAAGCGATTATGATTCAGGACACGGCGATATTGAACTCCAAAACGAAGGGCGACCCGGTAGAAATCGTGTATCCTGCCTCCGGCGTCCCGATGCTGTACGGAACAATTGCGGTCAGTCCCAAATCTTCGCGTATGGATGCCGCCAAGCAGTTTGTCGAATATGTGCTGTCGCCGGAAGCGCAGAAGCAAATGGTCGATCCGAAGGTCGGAGAAGCCGACTCTTATTATCTTCCTATCATTCAGGGGGTAGAGATGAGCCCGCAGCGGCCAACCCAGGAAGTAAAATGGTTGAACGTGGATGTCATTAAAGGCTCGGAAGCTGAAAATGAGCTCAAGAAGTGGTTCCATGACAGCATTGTACAATAAATCGAAGCGGCTGCTTAACCGGTGGTCGGTTCAAGGTCTGGGCAGCTTGCCCGGGCTGCTGCTGATGGCAGTTCTGATTTTGTACCCGTTGGCAAGCCTGCTGCTTCAAGCCGTCTTCCCGCATCTGTTCGATATGGAGATGAGCTGGGAGCCTTCACTTACGTCTATTGCGGCCGTACTCACCGACCGTACAAACCTGATAGCCGTTATGAACTCGGCGATAACCGGAGTTTGCGCCGCCGTCGTCGCTACGCTGTTAGGCACGCTGACCGCTTACGCGGCCTGGAAGTCGGACGGGAAAGTGAAAGCTTGTCTGCAGCTTTCCGTGTGGCTGCTCTTTTTCTCCCCCTCCTATTTGATCGCTCAGGGATGGATCATTTTTATGCAGAATGGAGGAATTGCGGTTCAATTATTCGGACTTCAAGCGGGCTGGTCCGACTGGTTTTTTTCCCGGTTTGGTTTAATTTTGGTAATGGGCTTCCGCTATTTCCCGTTTGTCCATTTGTCCATGAGCCAGGCATTCGCCCAATTAGGCGAAGAATATATAAGGGCGGGACGCATGCTGGGGGCGAATAAACGGGTCCTGTTTACCTGGATTGTATTTCCGCTCCTGACGCCTGCCTGGATGGCGGGAGCGTCCATCGCATTTGCGGAAGGCTTCGGCGATTTTGGGATGGCGGCGGCCATCACGCCGCATTCGCATGTTCCGACTATTACGTATCGGATTTACACGGCATTGAACCAGGCGCCGGTCAATTACCCCGACGCATCCGTGCTTTCCGCCATCGTGCTGATCGTCACCGCACTGGCGCTTTGGCTGCAATTTCGCTGGATGAAGAGAAGCAGCTATACGCTCGTTTCCACCCATACGAAGCCTATGGAATCGAAGGGGCCGGCATGGGGAGCGGTATGGACAAGCTATGCCATACTCCTATTCGCCGTTCTTCTGCCGTTCGGTTCGACGCTAACCGTGTCCTTATGGAAAACGTGGAGCGGCGGGATTGCCGGCTCCAACTGGACGCTGGCGCATTATGCGGCTTTGCTGGACACGGACGGCGAAGTGCTGGCGGCCATTATGCGTTCGCTTGCGTACGCGTTAGTCGTAGCGGCGGCGACGCTTGTCCTGGGCTTGATGATCTCGTTTCAAATGACCTTTTTTCAAAATAAAATCAATAAGGCGATGGATACGATCATTTTGTCCACGATGGCCATCCCCGGTGTTGTCCTGGCGGCCGGCTTCGTCTTCGCCTGGAACGCGACATGGCTCATACCGCTCCATCTGGTGCTCTATGGTACCCCGGTATGCCTGGCCCTTGCTTACATGGCTTCGGCCCTGCCTTATTCGGTGCGTCTTCAGCTGGGCGCGATGAGCCAATTGTCAGGCAACCTGCTGACCGCGGCTCAAGTACTGGGAGCCCGCAAGACAAGAGTGCTTCGAGTCATCGTGCTGCCCTTGATTCGGATGACGGTGATGTCCAGCTTTGTACTCACCTTTATCCATACCTTCTTTGAGCTGCCGGCATCTGCGATGCTGTATCCCGCGGGCCAGCCTCCGCTGCCGGTTGCCATCGCCGCCCGGTTCAATTCCTTCGATTGGCCTGCGGGCTCGGCCATGGCGGTAGAAGGCATGGCCGTGCTCATACTGATCTATTTGCTGACGCATCGGTGGCTTCGAAAACCGGATGGCCGCAAGGAAGCCGCCGACAATAGGATTAAGCGGGAAACGGCGCCGCTGCAAACGGCTGAGCGCACCCGGCAGACACTACATCTTTAGGAGGGGTACCATGCATATTCAAATTGAGCGAATCCATAAGCGTCTTGGCGGCAGGTCGATCCTCCAGGATGTCTCCTTGCAGGTGAAGAAAGGGCAATTCACGGTGCTCTTGGGTCCGTCAGGCTGCGGGAAAACAACGCTCCTGAATATATTGGCAGGCTTGACGGACATTGATGAAGGCGAAATCCATATTGGCGGGAAGCTGTATTCCGCTCCGGGCTATACGATGCCACCGGAACTTCGCAACGTAGGGATGGTGTTTCAGGATTTTGCCTTATGGCCCCATATGAGCGTTTATGATAATGTTGCGTTCGGACTGAAGGTGCTGCGAATGGCCGATAAAGAAATTAAGGAACGGGTTGCCGACGTGCTGCAGCTTGTCCAGATGCAGGCTTACCCCGATCATTACCCGCATCAGCTGTCAGGGGGACAGAAGCAGCGAATCGCCATAGCCAGGGCAATGGCGACCCGTCCGGAAGTGCTGCTTATGGACGAGCCGCTATCGAGTCTGGATGCGCGGCTGCGCGAGCAAATGCGCTGGGACCTGCTGCGGATCCTGCAGGATGCGGGAATCACGTCCGTCTATGTGACCCACGATCAGCACGAGGCGCTTAGCATGGCGGATGAGATCGTGCTGTTGAATGAAGGCAGGATCGAGCAGACCGGATCCCCGGTGCACATGTACCGGCAGCCCCGTTCCGTATTCGCAGCATCGTTTCTGGGGGCTGCCAATTTATTGGAAGGAACCGTAACGGAATACGATCGCGGAGTTTCCGTGGTCGATTGCGGCGGATTGCGCGTAGAGGTACAGGACGAAGACGCGGTTCCGGGCGAGAAAGTGACGATTTTGTTTCGTCCCGGAGCAGTCGAGTTCGCCTCATACGGCGGCACACGGCCCAGCGGCGTTTCGTTCAGAGCCCGCATCAGACAGCGCGCTTTTCACGGCTCGGAATGGCAGTACCGGGTTCAGATCGAAGAGAGTGGTTCCGTTTCTCCTTCAATACTAATAGAAGCATGGGATCAAAGCGAAAGGTCCATCGGAGAATACTGCGAGCTGTCAGTCCCTCTTCACAGCTGTCGTGTCATTCGGGGGAAATACGTTGTTGAACATCAAAGATAGAGGTTGTGATCCACATGTCGCGCATTTTAGCGATTTCAGATATTCACGGACATAGCAGAGGCTTGAAGCTGCTGCTGGATTATGCCGAATATGTGCCGGCAAATGATCGATTGTTTTTGCTCGGCGATTTTTTAAGCTACAGGGAGTCGGAAAACAGGCAGACGCTCCTCCTGCTGCAGGAGTTGATTCATGACGGGGCGGAGGCCGTGATCGGGAATCATGAGGTCCGCCTGCTGAACGAGCCCTACCCGACGGACTGGCAGGAAGCGTGGCTTCCGCTGATCCGTTCGATGAAGCCTTACATCAGGTATGACCGGTATTTGTTTGTCCATGCCGGAATCCAGCCCGGACTGCCGCTGGAGCAGCAGCCAGTTCAGACATTGACGGAAATACGCCAACCGTTTCACGCGGATACATTCGTTCCCGACCCGTATGTCGTGTTCGGACATACGCCCACCGAACGATTGGGCTGCAAACCGGGTAGCGTTTATTTTGCCAATCATAAAATCGGTATCGATACGGGGGCGAAGCATCATCTTCGGCTTACGATGGTTGACTTGACGAACAGGCTCGCTTATTCCTGCTCGACAGCACGCGAAAGTCATTATTCCGATCTGCAGGTCACTTCGTTTTAACTCCTGCAAGAGCCGCAGCGAACTCGCTTCTGCACAGGCGACAATTCTTAGGGTCTTTTTTCAGCCGGGGGGCACCTATAGTGAACTCGTTCAGCTATGCTGAACATCGGGGAATCAGATGGGGACTCTCCCCCACCTGATTCAAGGCCCACCTTAGGGGTGGGGGTCTTAACCCGATAAAGCCGTAATCGGATAAAACAAGCAGCCGGCTGCCGTGGCAGCCGGTTCTGCTATCCCTTAAGTCCGCTGGTGGCTATGCCGCCGATCTCAGGCTTAAACTTCTCTCAGTGCTTCTTCCACGGAAAGCATTTTACCCTTTCTAGACGATACGGCCGCAGCATGCACCAGGCTTTGCGACTTCAAATAATCTCTTCCACTTGGTCTCGGCTCCCGCTTTTCTTTCAAAGCAGCTATAAATTCATCTAGCGGCAGCATGTTTCCTACCCCGTCGAAGGTGTGCACTTCTTCGTCCATTCCTTCCTTCATAAGCTGCACCCGGTTGCTCGTTATCGCAATCGCGCCTTCCTCTCCTTCGAAACGCCAATCTCCATACCATTCGGTCTGTTTACCCTTGGTCATCATGCTGCCGTGATAATCCACGACCGTCCCGCCGTCAAGCTCCATCCATGCGCTAAGGTGAATCGTCGTAGTATCCGTCCAGCTTCCGGGCGGATTGCTGTTCATGGCGAACACTTTCACTGCTTCCTGGCCGGTAAAATAACGGATCATATCGAAATGATGAATCGTGACATCTTCCAGCAGTCCGTTTGTCAGCCGACCGAAATAAGGAACGGGTACGACATGGTAGCGGTCGAATTCAATGTGTACCGATGACAATTTTCCGATGACGCCGATGTCTAGAAGCTCCTTTGCCTTCAGTACCGGGGCGAAGAATCGGTAATTCTCGGAAATCATGAACGGGATGTTTTTCAGTTTGGCCTGACCTACAATATATTGCGCATCCGTAATATCGTTCGAAATCGGTTTCTCGCAGAGGACAGGCAGGCCATGCGCGAACGCGATCTCGTTAATCGCAGTGTGAATGTGAGGAGGCGTAACGTTTATGACAAAATCGGGGCACTCACTGATAATCGCATCTTCCAAAGACGAATAAAACGGAGTTTCCAGATCAATCGTTTCCCTGAGCTGAACGTTTGCTTCAACAACGCATACCCCTTGTACGCCCGCATGACGTCTTAGTCTCTTGTACCACCCTGAACCAAAGTTTCCTAAACCTACCAGAACTACCTTCATGTTATTCATCCTCGCTTCTTTACATTTGATTTTTGTTTCGGGACGGTCCGGCATGGCACCAGACGACGACAATTGGATCTTCCACGCTTGAAATGAGATGATGGTCCTCTCCCGGCTCAATAATGACGACATCTCCCGTCTTTACCGGGTACATGTGTTCTTTGTTGATTTCAACCTCGCCTGTGCCCTGCAAGATAAGGAAAGCTTCGCAATCTTCGTGCACATGATAGTCGATGCCTCCCGGACCATCGTTCGTATGAGCGCGCGCGCCAGGCTTCTCGAAGGCAAGTCCTCCGTAAGAGATGTAATCCCCCGGCATAATGTCTTTCAAAATATGTCCCTCTGTAACATCCGCCAACTGCTGTAAACGATAAGTTCTCATTTAAAACCACTCCTTCTTTCCATTTTTATATTATCCAGACGGGCACGAGGCTGATAACAAAGCATACGCCCGAATGAGCTGCTCATTATCGCCTTATGCCGCCTGCGCACTGCTGCATCATGCAGCCATAATGACTGTCCGCGAAAGCTCTTGCATGCTTGACAAACTGGGCTATAAATGTCAATATTTAATTGTATTTTATGAATAATCGATATATGATAATCGGAGTGAAGCATATGGATATCCCATCTATGCATTACGGGCAGCACTGCGTCCCGGATTGGAAATGGAATGTTCCCGTCGGTTGTCATCCAGGGTTTACCTTGTGGAGCGTTTGGGGTGGAAGCGGTCAAATCATGCTAGGCAAGAACCGCTACCAATTAAGTGTCGGTGATGTTTTTTTTATCAATTATAAGAAGGCGGTCAATGCCCATCAAAATGATCATGCCAGTCTCGATGTTCGTTATATAGATTTCACATTGCGTAATCCGGATATTTTGTGTGATTTGCCTGAGCATCGCCATTTTGATCAATATCATTTTGTACTAGAGCTTTTCAATCGCTTTCATTTAGCCGAAGAAAGAAGTAACTTGTCACAAATGGAAATATGGCTGCAAGCGCTTATTACGGAATATCAAAGTAAAACGCCAACATCAGGCGGGGCGTATTCCAAAAAAATTAATGAACTATGCCGCATGTTTCAACAACATCCCCAGAAGCAATATGATATAAGCGAACTCGCTCAGAAATATTCTCTTACGACAGATCATTTTATACGCATTTTTAAACAGGAATGCGGGATTACGCCTTACGCCTATCTGCAGCGTTGCAGGCTGGAAACTGCCAAAACACTGTTACGCATGTCTACTCTCAGTATCACAGACATTGCAAGCGCTTGCGGTTTTTCTGACATATATAATTTTTCCCGGTTTTTTCAATCAAAAACAGGCTTTTCACCAAGAAAATTCCGCAATTGAATCATTATAACTAGCATCTACAGAAATATCGTTGCCGGTCTGTCGCAAATGCCGGGATGTAATATCGATAAATTAATCATATGCTTGACAAACTGGATTGTAAATGTAAAAATACGATAATTATTTATGAAAAATCGATATGAACGAACTCTTAACAGCACTTGAAATCAGGTCAAAAAAGGCCGCAACAGCATGCCCACAGGCAAGTTGTCGCGGCCCCAAAGCAGCGTTCATGGTTTCGTAGCTTCCTGAAGTAAAATCCTGTCAGTGTAATGTATCGTTCATACATTCCGTCACATTAACACTCTGTTACGACATCCCAACCGTCAGGGACGGATGGCCGGCTCTTTGCCAGGAGCGCCGGGCTGGCTTTGACAGAGCGAAGCCAATTCGCATCTGAATAGTCCTATTGATATACGTAATTATCCACCCTTTATTGGCCGGCTAATGGTTGTTCATATGGATTTTATGATAAGCCTGCCGGTATTCGGTCGGCGTCATTTTGACGTACTTTTTAAACAGCCGCATGAAATATTTTTCATCGTGAAAGCCGACTAATTCGGCGATATGCTTAATGCTTCCGGTGCTGCGGGTGAGCAAATCTTTGGATTTGGAAATTTTGATCAGATGAATATACTCCTGCAGATTATGGCCTGTCTTTTTCCTGAAAAACCGGGAAAGATAATCTTTGTTATAAGCGAATTTCTCCGCTACGTCCGCGACCGATATATTTTGCCGCATATGAATCCGGATCCACTCGATAATTTCCGAAATGTTTCGATTCCCCTGCAGCATTTTGCCGGAGTTGTAATAATCCGAAATGAGCTGTTCCGAAAGCTCGATGAGCAGCGAAGTGGAGATGTAATTGGCAGCCTGCTGCGTGTAATAGTTCGAGCTGACAATATGTTGAAGCTGCTGGAACAAAATATTGATGCGTTCGATGATCGCCGGTTTGAAATAGAGAGGAAAGCATACATGGGAGAAAAGCTTGGAAGAATCGGGGGTCGTGAGCTGCGCCAGCTGATCCAGCAGACCCGCCTCGTCGATCAGCTCGTAGGGATCGGCCGTCTTAAAGTGAAACCAATAGAATGAAATCCCTTCCTCGCACGCACGGTACCCATGATGGCCCTGCCCCGGCAGCAGCAGCAGCACCTCGCCGGGCTTTACCTCATACTGCATATCCTCCTGGGAAATATACAGGCATTTATCGATGCCGATAATGATTTCCAACGAGTCGTTCGTACGATAGGAATGAGTCCAGGGCACTTCCGAAACGAATAATCCGCAGGAAATGAACTTCACAGGCCGTTCGATCCCGGCTTTCATGTATTTCATAGCTACAATTCGCCCCCTTTCCATAAATGGCGTGATAAGCATTGTCGGAAAAAAGCGAAATTTGACAACGCTTCCAATAGGTCGGTTTTATCCACCTAATGTTGTGGAGCAGCTACTTACAACGGCAAACTCCAATGCTAAGATGGGCTTGTGTACGTTCACCATGAATCTAACCGCGCAAAGCATGTATCCAATTTTGCGAAGGAGGATGGCCGTTGAAAAAACTGCCTATCGTATCGGGTCTGCTGCTGGTCTCGGTGTTCGTTTCCGCCTGCTCGAGTGAAGGCGGCGCCGCAGGCGGGACCGCCAAGCCTGCCGGCTCCGCCGACAAAAGCGGTGCGGGGGAAGCCGTTACGTTGAAATTCATGGGGTGGGAAGCGAGCCCGCTGGAAACTGAGTCCGTCAAAAAAGGTCTCGACTCGTTTATGAAGTCGCATCCGAACATCAAAGTGGACTATCAGCCGGTTCCGAACGCGCAGTACTCGCAGAAGCTGCTGACCTTGCTGGCCGGCAACGCGGCGCCGGACGTATTCTTCCTGGGCGCGACCGACTACCGCTCTTTTCAAAAGCGGGACGTGCTGCTCGAGCTGACGCCGCTGTTCAAGCAGGACAATATGTCGCTGGACGATTTCATCCCGTCGGCGGCGCAAATAATGAACATCGGCGGCAAAGTGTACGGCATCAGCAGCTGTACGGTCTCACCTGTACTTTATTATAACAAGGCCGTATTTGACAAGGCGAATATTCCATATCCGCCGAGCGATCCGGGCAAAGCATGGACATGGGAGCAATTCCGCGACACGGCGAAGAAGCTGACGGTCAAGCAAGGCGACAAAGTAGCGCAGTACGGCGCTTTCGGGCTCGAAAATTTTTACATGACGACGGCCGAAATTTTCTCCAACGGCGGGAAAATGTTCAACCAGGACGGAACGAAGATGGCGCTGAACACGCCAGAAGCGAAGCAGGTGCTGCAAAGCATCTACGACCTGCGGGTCAAGGACGGCGCCTCTCCGACGGCCAAGACATTGGAAAGCATCGGCATGAAGGCAAACCAGATGCTGCAGACCGGCAAGGTGGCGATGGTGGTGGACGGCTCATGGGGATTGCAGGAGCTGGCGACGATGGGCTTCCCGGTCGGCGTTGCGGCCTTGCCGAAATTCAAGGAAGCGAAGACGCACGGGCAGGCTCACGTCCATGCGGCGGCGGCCAAGACGAAGCATCCGAAGGAAGCGTGGGAGCTGTTGAAATTTTTATCCTCGGATGAATACCAGACGCAAAATATTAGCGCCGGTCTGTGGATGCCGAACCGCAAATCGCTGTATACCGAAGAAGGCATGAAGAAATGGTTCAACAAATCCGTTCACCCGGAAGGGTTTGCAAGACTCGTCGCTTTCTTCAGGGATGCGGAGCCGTACCCGTTCACACTAATTACGCAAAATAAGGTGAATGACATCATTACGGAAGAGACGGATAAGCTGTGGTATTCCGGACAATCCGTCGACGACACGCTGAAAAATATCGAGACGCGCTCGAATGCGGAGCTGGCGAAATAATGGGGTCCCCGCGGAGCAACTCCGGGCCGGGCACCTTCTCGGAGATGATGATAACATGAATGGGACGGTCAGGAAATGGTTTTACCGCGACGGAACATGGGCTTTCCTGCTGCTGCTGCCGAATATATTGGGCTTCCTTGCGTTTACCCTCGTTCCGGTGATCGCGTCGTTTCTGTTGAGCTTCACATCATGGGATATGCTGTCGGCGATTCAATGGGTCGGGCTGAGCAATTACGCAAATCTTCTGCAGGACGAAACATTTATCAAGGTATTTTGGAACACGATCTATTTTGCCGGTGTCTCGGTGCCTGTCGGCATCGTCTGCTCGCTGCTGCTGGCCGTAGCGCTCGATCAGGGTATCAGCTTCAAGAAATTTTACCGGATGGCCTACTTTCTTCCGGTCGTCTCGTCGATGGTCGCCGTCGCTGTCGTGTGGCAATTCATTTATAACCCGGAATACGGGCTGCTCAATTATTTTTTGAGCCTGATCGGGATCAAAGGCCCCAATTGGCTGACCAGCACGGCATGGGCGATGCCGGCCGTCATTATTACAAGCGTATGGAAAAATGTCGGCTTCAACATGCTTATTTTTCTCGCCGGGCTGCAGGGCATCTCGAACGATTATTACGAAGCGGCCGAGCTGGACGGGGCCAAATGGCGTCAAAAGTTTTTTTACGTCACCATTCCGCTGCTGTCGCCGACGACGTTCTTCGTCACGGTCATGTCGTTCATCGGCTCGTTTCAGGTGTTCGATACCGTCTTTTTGATGACACAGGGGGGACCGGCGCGATCCACCTCGGTCATCGTCCATTACTTGTACGAGAACGCATTCAAGTATTTCAATATGGGTTATGCAAGCGCGATGGCTTACGTCCTGTTCTTCATGGTCTTTCTCATTACAATGCTCCAACTGTGGCGGCAGAAAAAATTCGGCTTGTACGAAGGGGGGTGAAGGCATGAGCAGACGCACAGCGGCTCGAATGATCTCCCATGTCGTCCTGCTGGCCGGCGCGATCACGATGATTCTTCCTTTTCTTTGGACCGTCAGCACATCGCTGAAACAGCTGAACGAAGTGTTCGTCTTCCCGCCAAGCTTTTTCGGTGCGAAGCTGCAATGGGTCAATTATTTCAGCATTTCGGACCGCTTTCCGTTCGATCTGTATTTTCTGAACAGCGTCAAAATTACGGTCATCGTCGTCATCGCCCAACTCCTGACCAGCTCGATGGCCGGCTTCGTGTTCGCCCGGCTGCGCTTTCGTTCGCGCGATGCGCTGTTCGCTCTGTATCTCGCTACGATGATGGTGCCGGCGCAGGTGACGATGATTCCGAATTTTATCGTCATGCGCTATTATGACTTGATTGACACGCATTGGTCGCTAATCCTGCCTGCGCTTGTGTCGGCGTTCGGCACGTTTCTGCTGCGTCAATTTTTCATCTCCATTCCGGAGTCGCTGGAGGATGCCGCCAAGATGGACGGCTGCACGCCGTTCGGCGTATACTGGCGCATTTTCGTGCCGCTGTCCAAACCGGCGATGGCCACGCTTGGCGTATTCGTGTTTATGGGAACGTGGAACGAATTCGTGGCGCCTCTCGTCTATATTAATACGCAGAATAAAATGACGCTCCCGCTCGGGCTGGCGGCGATGCAGGGGATGTATTCCACGAATTGGCCGGTATTGATGGCGGGAACGGTGATCTGCATTATGCCGCTCATTATCATTTTCCTGCTGGCGCAGGACTTCTTCATTAAAGGCGTTACTTTGTCGGGTCTGAAAGGCGAATAACGAATAACAACATAAAGGAGACTGTTATGAGTACAACTGAGCATACGAATTTTAAACCATTGAAGGCGATTCCTCTGCGTCAAGTTACGATTCAGGATCCGTTCTGGTCCGCCCGGGAACGCAATGTGATCGGCACCGTCATCCCTTATCAGTGGGATGCGCTGAATGACGGGATTCCAGGTGCCGAGCCGAGCCACACGATCGAAAATTTCCGAATCGCCGCCGGAGATGCGGAGGGTGACTATTACGGCATGGTGTTCCAGGACAGCGATTTGGGAAAATGGCTGGAAACCGTCGGCTTTGCGCTCTCCAAGGAAAGGAACCCGGAGCTGGAGAAGCTCGCCGACGACGTGATCGACCTGCTCGGGCGCGCCCAGCAGCCGGACGGTTATTTAAATTCATACTATACGGTAAAAGCGCCGGGCGAGAGGTGGACCAATCTACGCGACAATCACGAGCTGTACTGCGCCGGCCATTTAATGGAAGCGGCCGTTGCTTATTACGAGGCGACCGGCAAGCGCAAGTTCCTTGATATTATGTGCCGCTACGCGGATTATATCGGCACGGTGTTCGGCGCGGAAGCGGGGCAGAAGCGCGGCTACGACGGGCATCCGGAGGTCGAGCTGGCGCTTGTGAAGCTGTACCAGGCTTCCGGCAACCGCAGCTATTTGGAGCTCAGCAAATTTTTCGTCGAGGAGCGCGGACAGCAGCCGCATTTCTTCGATGCGGAGATCCGGGAGCGGGAGGCGCTTCAAGGAGCTTCCGGTAAAAAGAAGCGGACGTACGATTATTTCCAGGCGCATCTGCCGGTCAAGGAGCAGACGACGGCGGAAGGCCACTCCGTTCGCGCCGTTTATTTGTACAGCGCAATGGCCGATCTGGCGGTCGAATATGGCGACGACGGCCTGAAGGAAGCGTGCAGGACGCTGTGGAACGATACGGTCGGACGCAAAATGTATGTAACCGGGGGCATCGGTTCTTCGGCTTACGAGGAACGATTTACCGTTCCCTACGACCTGCCAAACGATCGGGCTTACACGGAAACTTGCGCAGCGATCGGGCTGATGTTCTGGGCGCAGCGGATGCTGCAGATGGAGAAGGACCGCAAATATGCCGACGTAATGGAATTGGCCCTCTACAACGGTGTACTGAGCGGGATTTCGCTCGACGGCAAAAGCTATTTCTATGTCAATCCGCTTGAAGTATGGCCGGATACCGCCAATTTCCGCAACGACATGCATACGGTGAAGGTGACGAGGCAGCCCTGGTTCGGCTGCGCGTGCTGCCCGCCGAATATTGCCCGCTTGATTGCGTCGCTTGGGCAGTACGTGTACTCGGCGGGCGAGGACGAACGCGAGCTGTACGTGCATTTGTATGTCGGAAGCAAGGCGGGGGTTGAACTCGCGGGTGTACCCGTGCAGTTGACACAGCAGACGAATTATCCGTGGGACGGTCAAGCGGAGCTGCAGCTATCGCTTCAGCAGCCGGCCGACCTGACCGTATGCTTGCGCATACCGGGCTGGTGCCGGAAGTGGACGGTTTCCGTCAACGGCGCGGAGACGGATGCGGGCGAGCCGGTCAACGGTTACGCGAAGCTAACCCGGACTTGGCAGGACGGCGACCGGATCGAGTTATCGTTCGACATGCCGGTCGAGCTCATGCATTCGCATCCGAATGTGCGAAGCAATGCCGGCAAAGTCGCCCTGCAGCGGGGGCCGATCGTATACTGTCTGGAGGAGATCGACAATGGCGCCAATTTGCAAGATCTTGCCATCGCGAGCGATGCGCAGTTCGATGTGAATTACGATGCCGGACTGCTGGGCGGCGTAGCTGTATTGACAGGCGTCGGCTCGCGCAGCGTCATTCCGGCAAAAGCGGAAGGAATCTTATACGGGACGCGGCCGTTCGAGCGGGCGGCCGCACCGGTTAAGGCGATTCCGTACTTCGCCTGGAGCAACCGGGAGCCCGGCGAAATGACCGTTTGGATCAGAAGCAGCTAAAGGCATGTGTGAATGTCCTTTCGAATGTGAGCGGGATTCGGAACTCACGGTGAAGCTGCAGCTGCCGTAACGGAGCCGAGAAAATGAGCCCGGGGAATGGCCCCGATCAGACTGTTGAGAAACCTCGACAGTCTTTTTTTTATTGGCAATGTTCGGGACCTTTATCTTATTACCAAAAACTTCCATTTTAACGATTAAATATCGCACGAACACTTAGCGGACTGCAGTTCCCGATACTTGCCTGGTGTGATTCCTTCCAGCTTTTTGAACATCCGGGCAAACCCGACGTCGTTGGCATACCCGACCTTTTCCGCGATTTGCGTGACGGTCAACGAGGTGGTTTGTAATAAATTTTTCGCCTCCTGGACCCGAATCTTCGCAATGTAATCCACAAGATTTTGCCCAGTATGCTTTTTAAAAAAAGAAGATACATAGTTCGGATTCATCGCAAAAGCTTCACCGATGGAGATAAGGCTCAGGTCCCCTTCACCAAAGCGCTTTTGAATAAATTCCTCGATCTGTCGGACTTGTTGAAAGGTGGACGGTCTTCGGTCGGACTTCAAATACCGGCATACCTCGGAATAAGCGCGAATGAGCTCTTCTTTCATCCTGCTACTGGTCCCGCATTCGGCGTACAGCCGGATCGGATCGAGCCGGTCGCTGTCCCACACGAGTCCCGGCTTAATGTTAAACATATCCATCACTTTGATCAATGTGCCTATTAAATCGAAAAACAAATATTTGCTCATTGCCGGGCTCAAGGTCTGATTACGGAAGTTGGTTTCGATAAGACCGTCGATGAGTTGTTCCGTACGTTCCATATTTCCGCTCTTCACCAGGTTTACTAGCTGAGTCTCCAGCTCCAGCGGATAGTAATATAACGGAGCCGCCGGTGTCAATTCACTGTAATGTATGATGGTATTCGAGCCTTCGATAATTTTAAAATCGAGGGCCTTCAACGCCTCGCGGTAGCTGTCATGAATTTGCGGCAATACAGGGTAAACGCGGCCTACTCCGATAGTCATCCCCATTTTGAAACGGATTCGGAGAAACGAATGGATATTTTCCGAAATCCGCTTTAATTCCTCAAAAGCTTCCCCTTCCGAACGGGTGCTCAGGTTAATCAGCAGCGCCAGCCGGTTCTTATCGATATCCACGGCATCGCCCCGGTGCCGGGTGCGAATCAGATCGAGGCTGATATTGGTAATGATAAACCGGGCTAGCGCCCAGCTTTCTTCGCTGTTGCGGTCGTCAAATGCGAAGATGTCGTCGATTCCGATGACCGATACGGCGAACAGGCCTTCATTGCCAATAATATCAAGCGACTCAAGCGCTGCGGAGTCCAGAGATTTGTCATCGATCTGCCCGTGGAGCAAGCGGGTCAAGAAATTGGCTTTAATCAAGGGAGCGTGTGATTGGAGCAGCCGATGCATCTTTTTTTCTTCATGCAGCACATTTTCGAGCTTTTTCTGAATCAACGAATATTCATTATCCCCCGAGGCGAATTTGATTTGCGGAAGAGCCGCCATCAGTTGCTTGACCGGATGGTACTGCCGCTTTGACATGTACAATATGGCATAAAAACCGATAATGAAGCTGAGCGATACGATCCATAAAGCCCAGTTTTTGATTGTCTGGATTTTGCTTGTATATGCGCTTTTCGGTATGGCTGAAATATAATACCACGTTGTCCGGCCGGATTGCGCATGGGAAAGGATCATTTCTTCCCGGCGCGACGGGTCGTAATACGAATAGGAGCCTTTCCGGTATCGATCCAGCATTTCCTCTGCCTGTTGAGGAACAGTACCGCCGCTGCTGACTATAATCTGTCCCTTCTCATCGACGATAAATATATTGCCGGAATTGGCGTACTCCATATTTTTGAACAAATCGCGGATGATTTGTTCATCGATGAGAATGACGAGAGTCGTATGGGGATGCGCTTTTTCTTCGATGGGCAGCGTCTGCTGTACGGTTAGCATCCGGATGCGTTCATCTTCTTTATTGATAGCTTCGGAAGGGAAATAGCGCAAATATTGGTAGCCGGTATGCAGCCGCAGCTTCCAATCCGTGAAGCTCAATCCGGGATAACTGAAATAGTGCTCGTAGAATACTGTATCGTCCGATTTCGTGCTTGGAGTGACGATGATTCCGTCGTCCAGAAAATAAAGGTAGAAATCGTAGATGAACCGGCTGGACGTCTTGATGCTGCGCAGCGTTTCTTTAAGCTCCACATACTCCAGAGCGGTTAACGAGCTCGAGGATGACATCCGGTTTACGAATTCTTTCACCTTAGGATTTAAGGCCACTTGCAGCATGAGCTGCTCAACCTCTTTCAAATGGCCGTCGAGCATTTCCCGAATCTGCTCAAGCATCGCCTGGTTGGTTTTGCCCGCTTGCTCCTCGATGGCGGTTTCCGTTCGCAAGTAAAACACGATGCCCAGGGCAACCGGAATCAGGAAAATAATGAGATACGATACAAGAAACGTAACCAGCACGCTTTTACGATTCAACCGAATCCATTGGAACCATTGACGATTACCCTTCATAAGCATCACCTATCTTATTGTCTCGGAAAACGGGCGTTATGTACACCGTCTAATTTTTAGAAGAGCCGTACGTTTTCCTCAATCGGTGAAAAGCAGCAAAGAAGATAACCTTTCGGTAAAACGGATGGTATCTTTTTCCGCTCGGACGGTTCTATACTTGGGTCAAGCGGAGGTGAGGAAACGAACGGTCTGTAAACGGATGCAAATAGGCTCAATCTATGTATATGACCTCTTTTGTCAGGGTAGAAATGGCTTGTCACCGATTGCCGAAGATCACAGCGAAAAAAAGCCGAGGCGGGATGGGGGTGTTTTCAGTTGAAGACAAAGTCGGTTGCAAATTCCTATTCGAATGCAAGCGCGGGGTTTGCGGGTTATTTAAATGCGCTAAAGAAGGAGCTGGCCAAATACCGTTATGTTTACATAATGCTGATGCCGGTCGTTATTTATTACGTTGTGATACATTACTTTCCGATTTATGGCGTCATCATAGCCTTTAAGGAGTATTCCCCGCTAAAAGGATTTCTTGGCAGCGACTGGGTCGGGGTTAAACATTTTGTTGATTTTTTTAACAGCTATTATTTTTGGACGCTTTTAAGGAATACGGTCATCATCAGCTTTTACGATCTGATTTTTGGTTTTCCCGCGCCCATCATATTGGCCCTGATACTTAATGAAATTACGCAGCTTCGTTTCAAGAGATTTGTGCAAACGATTTCATATTTGCCGCATTTTATATCGCTAGTCGTTATTGTCGGGATGATTCTTGACTTCGTTGCAAGAGACGGCTTGGTCAATCAGCTCATTGCCGCGCTAACCGGGCAGGCTATTCCGTTTATGCAAAAGCCGGAATGGTTTCGTACCATTTATATTGCATCGAATATTTGGCAGACCGTCGGTTGGGGATCGATCATTTATTTAGCGGCTTTAACTTCCATTTCGCCGGAATTGTACGAGGCGGCGAGAGTGGACGGCGCGACCCGCTGGTCGCAATTATGGCACATTACGATACCCGGTATAACGCCAACAATCGTGATCATGCTCATTTTGCGTGTCGGCGATATGATGTCCGTCGGGCATGAAAAAATTATTTTAATGTATAATCCCGCCATTTACGAAACGGCGGATGTGATCTCGACATTTATTTACCGGAAAGGATTGCTGGAAATGAACTACAGCTACAGTGCCGCTGTCGGATTATTCAATTCAATCATTAATTTCATACTGCTTGTAACGGTGAACCAAATCGCGCGAAGAAGCGGAAATTCGTTATGGTAATGGAAGGAGGGACGGGGAGCGGAATATGTATAAACGGTCTGTGTACGAAAAGCTGTTCGATACGCTCGTCTATGTACTCCTTATTGGCCTGATGATTGCGACGCTGTATCCATTTGTTTATGTTTTAATGGCTTCTTTAAGCGATCCTAAATATATCGTACAAAACAGAGGATTATTGCTATGGCCTCATGGCTTCACGTTGGGAACCTACAAGTATGTATTTGAAAATCCAATGATCGTAACAGGGTTCAGGAATACGATGCTTTATGTAATTGCCGGTACCTGTCTTAATATGTTCATGACCGCTTTGGGAGCATATTCGCTTTCCCGGCGATATTTGCGATGCGGCGGAGCGGTTATGCTGATGATCGTGTTTACGATGTTTTTCAGCGGCGGCTTGATCCCTGCCTACTTAAATGTCCGAAATCTTGGTTTGCTGGATACTCCCTGGGCTCTTATCATTCCGTCTGCCGTCAATACGTTTAATTTGATTGTGATGAGAACGGCTTTTGCGGCTATTCCCGAAAGTATGGAAGAATCGGCGAAAATGGACGGCGCCAACGATTTTATGATTTTGTTTCGCATCTTCATTCCATTAACCCTGCCGGTCTTCGCCGTTATACTTTTGTTTTATTTGGTTCAGCACTGGAATTCCTGGTTCCCGGCGCTTGTCTATTTGCGATCCAGAGATTTATACCCGGTTCAATTGATTTTGCGGGAAATTTTGATTGCAAGCAGTGTGGACAGCATGGTAGCGGGAGCTGTGGCGCAGCTTGATCAGCAGCCGCTTGGAGAAACGATCAAGTACGCCACAATTATCGTGGTAACGCTCCCGATTATTTGCGTTTATCCGTTTATGCAAAAATATTTCACGAAAGGCATCATGATCGGTGCCGTTAAGGGATGATTAAGGAGGGTGAAAAGCAATGAACAGGCAATCCAATAGCAAATGGGCCGCGGTTGTGTTATCAATGGCCATGTTGACCGCCGCCGCATGCACTCAGGGGGATTCCAAAACGGCCGAACAGCCGAAGACAGACGGCAAAGGCCAGCCGGCAGATGCGCCTAAAGCGGCGGCCTCCGGCAAACCGCAGCTTCCCTTGGTGACCAAGCCGACGGAGCTAAGCTTTTTTGTACAGCTGGACTCCAAAGTTTCGGCAACGAAAAAAAGCTACGCCGAGCTTTCCATTTTTCCTTATTTGGAGAAAGAAACCGGTATTAAAATTAATTTTGTTCATCCGCCTTCCGGCATGGAAAAAGAACAATTCAACCTGATGGTAGCTTCCGGAGAGCTCCCGGATATGATCAGCAACAACTGGATTCAGTACCCGGGCGGTCCGGCCAAAGCCGTAGGCGACGGAGTTATTATCAAGTTAAATGATCTTGTCGATAAATATGCGCCCAATTTCAAAAAATTTCTTAATGACAATCCGGATATTAAAAAAGACGTGTTAATGGATGACGGTACGATATATGCCATTCCTCTTGTTCGGAAGGAACGGGTGCAGCGGTATACATCCGGTCTGCAAATCCGCCAGGACTGGCTGGACAAGGTAGGAATGAAAGTTCCCGATACGATGGACGACTGGTATGCGGTATTGAAGGCGTTCAAAGAAAAAGATCCCGGCGGCACCGGCAAGGTGATTCCTTTCGGCAATTCGAACGATCTGGCTGTCAGAAATTTTATGGCGGCGTGGGGAATGGCATACGGTTTTTATATCGTCGACGGCAAGGTGAAATACGGTCCCAACGAACCGGATTACAAACCATTTTTAACGACGATCAAAAAGTGGTACGACGAGGGGCTGATCGATCCGGACTTTGCCTCCACCGACAGCAAGCAGTTTGACGCCAAAATTACCGGAAACCGCATCGGAGCCTATTCCGCTTTGCTGAACGGAGGCATGGGCCGCTATTTGGATCTGATGAAAAATGATCCTAATTTTAAATTGGCCGGAGTCGCTCCACCGCTGACGAAGGACGGCAAGAGATACAACTTCCAAAGTGCGGTGCTGACCGGCTATGACGGCTCCGGCGTCGGCATTTCAAGCAAAAGCAAAAAAACGGAGGAAGCGATAAAATGGCTGGATCTCGGCTACACCGAATGGGGACATAATATTTTCAACTTCGGGATCGAAGGGGAGTCCTACAATTGGATGAACGGATACCCGAAATATACCGATGCCGTTTTGAAGCATCCGTCTCTATCGCCGACCAACGCCTTATCGCAATACACGATCGCAGATCTGTACGGCCGCTTCTTTAATCAAGACGAACGGAAGGCGGAGCAGCTGTTGATTTACCCGGCTCAAAAAGAGGCAGGTCCCAATTGGGCCAAAGGTACGCCGGAAAGACAGTACCCGATGGGCGTAACGCCAACCCTGGACGAAGGGAGGAAGCTGGCTTCCATTATGAACGAGGTGAATACGTATGTGGATCAAATGTTCCTGAAATTTATTATGGGAAATGAGCCTTTAACCAAATTTGACGACTATGCTGCAAAATTGAAGCAAATGAAGGTTGACGAAGCGGTAAGCATCCAGCAAGCGGCTTATGACAGATATTTAAAGAGATAGTTTTGAAAAAATCCGATGGAGGTCGATATGATGGCCAAATTAACGATGCTCAATTGGATGGCATCCAAAGATTTCAACGAATCGTTGGACATTCAAAAAGCATGGGGAATTGAAGTGCTCGATATGAAGGATCATATTTTTGGGAAGTCCGTTGAAAATCTTTCTTATAAGGAAGCGGAGCAAGCGGTCCGTTTAATCGAGGCAAGAAATATGTCGGTTCATTGCTTGTCGACCCTTATTTTCCAGGATGATATCGAGAAGGGCGAGCGGCAATACGGCGGCATGCATCTGCAGTCGGTTGAACGCGTTCTTGACATCGCGGCGTTGTTCAAACCGACCTTCATCAGGCTGCTTCCCGCCCGGCTGCCGGAACGGCGGCAGACCGAATGCTCGAGAGTATGCATAGAACGGCAATATCCTTGGCTATACCGGCTATATCAAACGGCAGTAGATCAAATTTCCGAGGCCGGATATGCCGTAACGATCGAAAATGAAAAAAGCTCGATCTTCTCCAACGTGGACGATATTTTGGATTTCTTCATGAAGCTGAACCGGTCCGGGAACGTATCGCTGACTTACGATGTGCAAAATCTTTGGCAAATGGGAACATTTCCTTCGATGGACGTGTACCGGAACTTAAAACCGCTTATAGGTTATCTTCATGTCAAGGGAGGGCAGGCAGAGCCCGGGGCCCAAGAGCTCAAATGGAAGTCATCGCTGGAGGACGCTTCTTGGCCGGTGGAGCCGATGATCAAGCAAGCCGTTAAAGACAACGTAAGTCCTGTCATCTGTCTGAATCCGACTTACGGCCAGATGAAAGAAAATTACGATTATAACAATATGTTTAAAAGGGATTTGGACTATATGAAACAGATCATGAGTCGGATCGAACGCTGCGATTCGTGACGCTTTAAGGCTGTTGCCGCGTGACATTCCAATTATTCAAGGAGGGCTAGCACAATGGAAATTTATAAAATCGGCTTTTGCGGGATAGGTAATATGGGACCGGGTATGGTAAAGAATTTGATGAAGGCCGGCCACGATTTGACGGTGTTTGATATCCGGCAGGAGGCAGTCGATGCCCTGGTCAAGGAGGGGGCGAAGGCTGCAAGCGATCACGCGGATCTGGTCAAGCATTGCGATATCGTTATGACCAGCCTTCCTTATCCGCCCATTTTTGTTGAAGTTATGGATAATTATTTTATCGATAATGCCCGTGCGGGCCAGGTTTTTATCGACATGGGGACATCGTCCGTGCAAGAAACGCAGCGGATCGCGGCAGTGCTCCGGGCCAAGGGGGCGGAGCTGCTGGATGCACCGGTTTCGGGAGGGAAGCCGGGATCGGATACCGGAACTTTGCATATATTTATTGGCGGCCGCAAATCTGTGTACGACAAGTACGCATTGTTATTTGAAGTTATGGGCAATCCGGAGCATGTCGTTTACTGCGGCGAGAGCGGGAGCGGCCAAGTGGTGAAGGGCGTCAATCAGCTGGCAATCGGTTTGGTTAACGCCGCGTTTATCGAAACGATCGCTTACGGTGTGCTGGCAGGAGTCAGCGCGGAAGCGCTCAAGAAAGGCGTCGGCGGCGAAGGCGGATTCCGAAGGCAATTTACTGCGATTGCCGATAAATTTATACAGGGCAAAGCGGAACAAGTCGAAGTGAAAATCGGTCAGATCGACATGTTTTTAGACGCGGCGAACCATCTTGGATTCGAATTGCCGTTGACGCGGACGCTTTATCACTTTTGTGAAAACGGCGAAAAAAGGGTGATGGATGCGAACCGGTTATCTCAATCTTATTGGCATGAGCTAACGCTAAGGGCATCAGGCTACCAATCTTGATTTTGATCGCTATGGGCCTTGATCGACCGCGCTAGGCAGGAATGAAGCAGAAAACGGCAGAGGGAACTCCGCAAGGAGGACCGCTGAGTCCTCTTTTAGCGATTATCCTCCTAGATGACATGGATAAAGAATTGACAGAACGTGGGCTACACTTCGTTCTCTATGCGGATGACTGTGCAACATCTTCGTCAGAAGCATACCGAAATGCCGAGCCGAACTGGCGGATAACCTTTTTTGGATGTTTGCCGGTAAGGCTCCTTATTTGTATGCAGCCGTGGCACAAAGCCGCGGTTTTGTTGTTTGTCGGAGGGATAGGCAATTGTGTATGGTCGAATCCTTTTACAATTTCCATAGCGCTATAAAATTTCCGACCCAAATTCTTAATATATTCACGATCCCAAATGATTTCATCTTGGTATAGAAGCGAGGGGTGGTTTAAAATGACCTCAGATCGAATGCAAGCGGAGAAGGGAGTGTGAATTGAAAGTTAATAACGCTTACTAATATGTAAGCCGGCTTGTTCGCATATTTTACTACATGCAAAGCGAGGTAACGCTGTGATCAGAAAAAGAACTTTTCAGCTTGTAATGTCTGCATTGCTTTGGAGGTACCACCCAACCATTTGAAAAGAGACGGTTTCTATATACGTTCAATATAGCATGGATCAACTTTATCGGCCAATGATTATGGAAAAATACCAATATATCATCTAGTGTGTGATCCCTGAAGCGCTGTAGATTTTATCGTAATTGATTGTGACAGATTGTATAGCATCATCATTATAATCAATGGCTGCCCCCATGTTTTCAGCTAGAAATCGGGCAGGGACCTCGATTCGCCTTGCCTTGCAGGAGGTCGCATTTTCCGCAAATTACATCAATTATACATCGCATATTTGCTATTTACATCCCTTGCTGGTTGTAGGACAATGGATACTACTTAGAAGAAGGGGCGTGCTCCATTGCTGCGAATGAAGTGGATGCTGTTGCTGATCCTGGTTGCTGCCCTGCCTGTGGGATGGTTTGTTTACACCCGGTGGCTACCAGCCACTCCGCCTGCATCAAAACCGCATCTAACCGTGCTGCTGAAGATGGGGGATGCATTCAGATCACAAAACAACCCTTATATTGCCAAGCTGACCGAGGAACTCGGCATCGATCTCGAGATTATGACCGTACCGGCCAGCAGCTATAATGAGCGGCTCGACGTACTCATGGCTTCCGGTCGGGCACCGGATATTGTGCAGATCAACTGGGCTGGGGAAGAGAATCTTCCCGGCTGGGTGCGGAATGGATTGATTATGCCGATCCAGTTGGATCGTGCACCGAATATAGACCTGAATGTAACGCCTTCTCTCCTCTCCATGATGAAGGTGGGGGGAAATGATCAAGTATACGGCGTTCCCGGGGTCACCACTTCGTTTCCGTATGGCGTGATTGTGCGCAAGGACTGGTTGGAGCGATTGGAGCTGCCTGAACCCAGAACGCGGGAAGATTTCGAGAGGGTCATGGAGGCATTCGTCACCCAGGATCCGGATGGCAATGGCAAAGCGGATACATATGGCATTACCTCATGGAGGTTGAATGAATTTGGCGGCGTGTTCGGCGGTTCGTTCAAGACGGACTATCTCTGGAATTCGCTGCATCCGGATGCGAGTGAGTCTGCTAATGTTGTTCAACTGAGAGAACAGCAGGGTGGGTATCCGGCACTGCTTGATTTTGCAAGGAAAGCCTATGCGAACCGTTGGTTAGATCCGGATTTTCTGAGCTTGAGCCGACCGGAACAGAAGTTTATTTTGGGCAAAATCGGCCTGATCGGCGCTTACACCTATGAGACCGTTCAGCTTGAGAAGGAGCTGCAGGCATTCGTACCGGGAGCTAAGCTGGAATGGTTGCTCGGACCGAGTGATGACGAAGGCCGGATCTGGAACTTCGTTCCGGAATCGTACGGGTATAATGGGGCGGGCAGTATGATGGGGTCGAATGCCGTGTTTGCCATTACGAAGAATGCTCCGTACAACACGGCGTTAGCTTTTCTCGATAAAATGAACACCCGTGAAATGATCCAGCTCAGTAATCTGGGGGTCAAGGGCATTCATTATGACAGTTTTGACCCAAATCGCAGCATTCTCTCCAGAACCGAGGCGCAGAATGCGGCGGTAAAGCGCGACTTGTTCGGGATCTCGGACACGTTCCGCGGGGAGAGTCTCGCCCGGCTCGGAGATAATGCGATCGAGAATGAACGGCTGGAATATTACCGGAAGAAGGGTCAGATGCTGATCACGAATCCGATCTCGTACAGCATGGGCTTCGCGCCGGAAACCGTTCGTTTCTCGATGACCCATCCGGCTTATGCTGAACAGACGAAGAACGGAGAGCTTCAGGTCGTTGTCGGCAGCCTATCATTGAGCCAGCTTCAGGAGAACATCAAGAGAGACAGCTTGGGTGCGCGTGCGGATCTGATCAAGTCGGTCCGAGCCCGGTACACACAATTGCTGAATATGCAGAAGTAACGGAGGGAACAGCATGGGTGGAAAAAGCGTATATCTCCGTTCCGTCATTTACATGCTTACGGTCGTCTCCTTCGTTGTTCTGCTCGGGTGCGCTGTGTATTACACAAGTATTCGCAGTCACATTGTGAACGAGCTGATGACAAACAATGCAAGGATGGATAAGCAAATTGCATCCACCTACGAGTTGTTTCTGGATACGACGATTAAAGCGGCGATGGTATCCATTGGAGATGAGAATGGAGGGACAAGGACGGCTTCCGACGATGCAGTCCATTTGGACGGCCGCAACCGTGTGGAGTTTGAGAATCAGCAAATTTATGAGCGATTGAATCGCATTACGAAGATTTCCGATTTTATTCATTCGGCCTACTACTACACGCATAATCATGTGTATGTGTCCATGGGCTTCAGCTTCGAATTGTCCGATTTCTACGACAAAGACTGGATGGGATCTCTCGATACAACGAAGGATTTGACGATTCTACCAGCCCGAAAACTGCCTACGCTGCCGAACGGGGACAAAGAGGTCATCCCGATCGTGATGAACTTTCCCCTCCACGCTTTGAACCATACGTTTACTTACGTACTGCACGTGGACGCCAACCAGCTGTTTCGCTTTCTGATTCGGAACCAGAAGGTGTACAATGATTTTCGATTCCGGATCATTGATCCGTCGGGGATGATCTTCGTATCCTCGGATTCCGAGGATGAGCTGTTCCGGCAAATTCAGGATTTTACTTACATGGATCCTGAGCGGGTGCTTCAGAATCGGGAAGACAACTACATAGCCTCACGCAACGGGAAAAAAGTAATCATCTCTTCCTACACCTCTCCACAGTATGGATGGAAATATGTCAGCGAATCGGATTACGATCCTCTGTCGCGCAGCATGCTTGTGCCGCTGCAGATTATTTTCGTTATCGTAGCGCTGTCGCTTCTCATTAGTGTCATTGCTGTAACGAACGTGTCTCGCAGGCTGTATGGACCCATGAAGGACATTGTTCGCTTGCTTGGCTTAAACGAGGCGAACAATCGCGATGAGTATGAGCTCATTATGGGGCATATTCATCAGTTCCTCAATGAGAACCAGAAGCTGAAGGAAGCGGTCGACCGCAACCGTCAGTCTCTGAAGCGGCAGTTCTTATATGATCTGTTGGTGCGCAACGTTTACAATGAGCACGAGATTCGGGAGAAGCTCGACTATTTTGAGCTGACACAGCAGTCGAATTATACGGTTATCGTCTTCGGTGTAGATGATGTGGAGCAGTATGTGAATCGGTTTACGTTGGGTGACCGGATGCTGTGGGAATTTGCCATGGAAAATATCGTGATGGAGATCGTACGGCAATCGGGGACTGGCTTCTTCCTCAGTCTGGAGACGGCAAAGTTCGCTGTGGCGGTCAGCTTCTCAACCGGCGAGCTGAGCATTTCGGAAGCCGAGAACAAGGCGGCTGATCTGGTCTATGCGATGAAGGATGCGATAAGGAAGTATATAAAAATTTCAGTCAGCGCAGGTGTAGGATTGGCCCGTGAAAACCCTGGACAGTTGAACAAATCGTACCAGGAAGGGCTTACTGCCCTGACGTATGCCGAAACCGTCGGTCCGCAAGAGGTGGTCACGTATCGGGAGCTGCATGGGGCGTCCGCCCAGCCGGAATATCCGATCCAGCTGGAAGAGAAGCTGCTCCAGCAGCTCATGAAGGGTGATAAGGAAGGGGCGGCGGCTAGACTCCGGGAGATGTTCGACGAGCGGCGGCGTTCCTCGCATCCGGGAGAACAGCAATGGCTGTCGTTCCAACTGCTCCATACCTTGGCCCGTAAGCTGATGGAGCTGAACATACCCGAGACGGACGTGCTGTTCGACGGATTATCCTTCTCGTCCTTGTGCCAGTCGATCCTTCAAGCGAAATCGGATCAAATGAGATTGAACCTGTTGATTCGCTGGACCGAGTGGTTCTGCGGATACATCTTGGAACGCCGGGAGCATACCTCCAACGAGCACGTGCGGCAAATGCTGGATTACATTCATGAGCACTACCGCGAACCGATTTCGGTGGATGGAATCGCGGAGCAAATAGGACTGAACCGGGTGTATGTAGGCCGGCTGTTCAAGCAATTTGTGAATCAGAACATGGCGGATTACATCAATCAGGTGCGGATCGAGAAAGCCGTCGAGCTCATGTCCGAGATGAATATGCTGGTCATGGAAATTTCGGAGGCCGTTGGCTTCAATAACACGCATTATTTTATCAAAGTGTTCAAGAAGCTGATGAACGTCACCCCAGGGAAGTTCATGGAACAGCTGGCGGAGCAGAAGCGGTTGGAAGGCTAACTGAGGAACAGGTGGAATAGCGGCGGAGGTCAGCCCTATACCCCATTCAAGTAAGCGTATGCCGTTCGGTCTTTAGAAGAGACCGGGCGGTTTTTTCTTAGCAGATAGTATAAGATTTTATACTTTGCTTCGCACAACCTTGACAAAAGCGCCCGTCCCCTGAAGACGGTAGAGCCGTCTATCCTTAGCTGATAAGAATAGCTCTGGAAGCTGGAGAAGCTCCCGCTGGGTAAAATAGCCTGATGATTTCCTGTCAACTGCGGGGGAGAGGCAGAGCAACATGGTGCTGTTCCAAGGATAGTAAGAGCTGCTAAGCCAGCTCATCCAATACAACAAACAAAACTTATACTTAATGCTACCCGTACATTGGGACTTCAGACCATGGTTCAAGCGCAATATCGCAACTTTGCTATTTTCATTCCGTTCCCCGTCACCCATAATCAGCATTATCCAAGTAAGAGAAAGGGGGGTTTTAGGTCATGAACTTGGGACAGCCGATACGGAACCACTTGCATTCCGCCTATCGCAGCCGGTATTACTTATTGATGCTGCTGCCCGGGCTCATTTACTATTTGGTCTTTCATTATGCTCCAATCTACGGGGTTCTGATCGCCTTCAAGGAATTCAACATCTTTGAGGGAATATGGGGGAGTCCGTGGGCCCCTCACTACGGCATGCAGCAATTTCTGGACTTGTTCCAGTCGCCGGACTTTTACATCATCTTCCGCAATACGGTGCTGCTGAGCGTGTATACGATTGTATTCTCGTTCCCGATGCCGATTGTGCTGGCGCTGTCACTCAACGAGGTGGTCAGCCCGTGGTGGAAAAGAACGGTACAGAGCATCAGCTACCTGCCGCACTTCATCTCAACGGTGGTTATCAGCGGGATGGTGTTCAACTTCGTCTCACTAAATGGGATGGTCAATCAGATTGCAGGCTGGTTCGGCTTCGAGCACAAACAGTTTCTGTTAATGCCGGGGTATTTCCGGACGATCTTCGTCACCTCGGACATATGGCAGACAATTGGATGGGGCTCGATTCTTTACCTGGCCGCTCTGGCTGCAGTGGATCCGCAGCTGTATGAATCCGCGAAGATCGATGGAGCGAACCGATGGCACCGAATCCTGTACATTAATGTACCGGCCTTGATTCCGACAGCAGTTGTGCTGCTCATTTTCCAAATTGGTGGGATCATGAACGCCAGCTATGAGAAGGTTTTGCTGCTGTATAACCCCAATGTGTACGAAACAGCAGACGTGATTGGTACGTACGTGTATCGGCGGGGGATCGTAGGTGCGGAGTTCAGCTTCACCGCGGCGGCGGGTTTGTTCCAATCGGTTATCGGATTCGGACTGGTCGTCATCGCGAACTACGCAGCGCGGCGATTCTCATCCAGCAGCTTATGGTAGAGGAGAGCAGACAATGGGCAACATGAATGCAGGTCGATGGGCTTCCCGCTTGTTCGATGTGCTGACGAACTCCTGGCTGCTGCTAGTGGTCGTCGCTACAATCTACCCGTTCCTTCACGTCGCCTCGGTCTCCATAAGTGAAGTGAATGCGGTACTCGAAAAGCGTGTGACGTTCTTCCCGATCGGATTCGATACGACGGCTTACAAGGCGGTGTTGGACAATTCCTTCCTGTGGACCTCCTATGGAAACACGGTCATGTACACTTTAATTGGAACCGCAGTCAACTTGGTTTTAACGACACTGATGGCTTATGCGCTGTCGAAGCGATCGTTGTATGGGCGGGGCTTTTTCACGGTACTGGTCGTGTTCACCATGTTCTTCCATGGTGGTGTCATCCCCAATTACTTGATTGTCCGCGAGCTGGGGCTGATCAATTCGATGTGGGCGGTCATACTGCCGGTGGCGGTCAGTACGTGGAACTTGATGATTATGCGAACGTTTTTTCAAGAATTTCCCTCCGAGCTGGAGGAAGCGGCTATTATGGACGGCTGCAATCCACTGCAGGTGCTGCTGCGGATCGTGGTCCCTTTATCCAAGCCGATCCTGCTCACGATTATGCTGTTCTATGCGGTTTGGCATTGGAACTCATACTTTTTACCGCTGGTGTATTTGAATGATAAGGCGAAATACCCGCTGCAAATCCTGCTTCAGCAAATCTTGATTTCAGATTCCACCTCGTTTGCAGAGGCGAATGCTAGTATTGATCCGAGCAAGCTGATCATCTCCGATTCGATCAAGTACGCAACGATTGTGGTGGCGATTGCACCGATCGTCATGGTATATCCATTCATTCAGAAGTATTTTGTCAAAGGAGCAATGATGGGGTCGGTTAAAGGCTAGTTCATACACATTAGGGAGGCTATAATTTGATGCATAAACAATATCCGGGGAAAGTATTATCTATCCTGCTGACATCGGCTATTGCTCTCACGGCTTGTACAAGCGGTGGAAGTACCGATTTGAAGCAAACCGCACCAGGCGGAGCGGCTATGCCGGCAACCAGTGGCAAGGAAGGCTGGATTGTGGATAAGGAGACCGAATTGACCGTGTTCATGCAGGAGCATCCTTCCTTTCCTGTGAAGTCCTTCGCAGATAGTGCATTTCTTAAGTATATTTTGGATAAAACCGGCATTAAGCTGAATATCATGTCCGTGCCAGATGGCGATGCTTACAAGCAGAAGCTGAACCTGATCCTGAACAGCAACGACTTGCCGGATATCATCTGGAACAGTAACAATGACGCGAATATTAACTCTCTTGGTGAAAAAGGTGCTTTTCTGGCCTACGACGATTATTTAAGCAAGCTTCCGGACATCAAGAACACGCTCGACCAATACCCGGATATTCGGAAGACGATTGCGGCTAACAACAATAAGCTGTACATTATGCCGCGCATCCTGTTCGACACGATGACCGAGCTCTTTATATTCCGTAAGGATATCCTCGAGCAAGAGAAGCTGGAAGCCCCTAAGACATTCGATGAACTGGAAAAAGTGCTGTTGACGCTGAAACAGAAGTACCCGGATAAAATTCCTTGGATCAACCGAAGCGGCTCCGAGCATTTGATGAATCGTCTAGCCAACAGCTGGAATACCGGCTATGAGACTGCAACGGGAGGCTTCTACCTCAATACGACAACCAAGAAGTACGTGTATGGACCGACGGAAGATGGCTTCAAGCAGATGGTCGTTTGGCTGAAAAAAATGTTCGACGAAGGCCTGCTTGACAAAGAGTACGCTCTGCGTACGACGCCACAGTGGGAGCAAGCGTTTGCTAATGAGCAGCCGCTATTCACGATTGACTTTATTTCCCGCATCCAGACGCTGAATGACCAATATCTTGGCAAGAAAAGCAATGCTCGTGTAGTTGCCATTGCCCCGCCGAAGGGTCCGACAGGAGCAAGCGGAATTGAAGGACGTTCACCGGTACTCGCGAATGCAGGTATCGCTGTTTCAAAGAGCTCCAAAAATCCAGAAGCCGCATTCAAGTTCATCAACTGGATTTATGGCGCAGGCCGTGATATTGCTCGCTATGGTATTGAAGGCCAAACGTATACGAAGAACAGCGACGGAACCATTTCAGTTGCTGCCCAAATGCAGAGTAAGAGCAATCCGACAGGGAAGGATTTGATCAAGGATTTTGGCTGGGTGTACTACCTGAACAAATTCGAGTTCCCGCTGGAGCATGAAAAGCCGTTGAACCCGAATGATAACAAAGATGAGAACTTGTATATGTACTCGCGTAAGGTCATGGAAGACGCTAAGGGAATCGTGCAGTGGGATCCTACTTTAAGCTTCGATGACGAGCAGAACAAAGTTCTTCGCAGCAAAGGCACAGCCGTTACCGACTATTTTAAGCAAAACATCGACAAATTCATTATGGGCGCTCGTCCGATCGGCGAGTGGGATGCGTTCGTGAAGGAATTGCAATCCCGCGGATTGTCCGATTTGGATAAGGTTTATAACGATGCCTACCAAGCTTACCTGAAAAAATAAGGCGCATAAGCTCTCCCGGCAGTCGCTATTTGAGGCTGGCCGGGCGAGTCTTTCCTTGAGATGGAATAGGCGGCCGGGTGGGTCGCAGTAGATGGAGGTAGAGGATGAAGATGAAGCAAACCGAGACGATGGGGCAAGTAGAGCAGAATGAGCAAGTTGGTCGTACAATCCGAATTGATACAGCCAGCGGCGGGCGCACCTTCGAAGGGATCGGCGGAATTACGAGCAACGGGATGTCCAAGCTGCTCATGGACTATCCGGAGTCTGTACAGCAAGAAATCATGGAGCTGCTCTTTAAACCAAACTACGGCGCAAGCTTGCAGCACTTGAAGGTGGAGATTGGGTCCGACGTCAACACCTCGTGCGGGACAGAGCCTTCGCATATGCGAAGCCGTGATGATTTTGACATCAAACGTGGAGTCGGGCTGCCGGTTGCCAAGCTGGCCAAGGCCATCCGGCCGGATTTAGTTCTGGATGCGCTGCGCTGGGGGACACCGCGATGGATTGCGCATTTTGATGACAAGCTATCCTACTATTTGAATTTCCTGCGTGGGGCAAGGGATGAATATGGTCTTGAATTTAATTACTTGGGGCCGGATATCAACGAAGGAGCGTTCAGCCGGGATTGGACGGTTAATGTGCTCCGCCCGGGTCTTGATCGCGATGGATTCGGCCATGTTAAGCTCGTAGCGGATGACAGTGACCACGGATGGGATATCGCAGACCACGCGGCTGCGGATGAGGAGCTGTTTGCAGCGGTTCATGCCTACGGCGTCCACTACCGTCAAGATAGCACGGACACGGCGAAGAATAGCGGCAAGTCTCTGTGGCTGAGTGAGGATTTGGCCCCGTTCCGGCACCGCTTTACATCGGGCGGACTGCATATTGCCAAGCGGATGATCGACATGTATGTGTCCGGCCGGATGGTGAAATATGAGCTGCACCCGTTGGTCGAGGCCGAATATGAGAATACGCCTTTTAACTATAAAGGAATTCTCGTTGCGACCTGGCCTTGGTCCGGACACTATGTCGTTGATCCCGGGCTGTGGGTGATAGCGCATTTCACCCAATTCGCTCAGATTGGCTGGTCCTATGTGGACAGCGGCTGTTCGGCTGATGAAGAGGGCGGGTTCGTCACCTTGCTTGCACCGGATGGGTCCAATTTCAGTATCGTTGTAGCCAACACGGGAGCGACAGAGAAGAAATATTTGTTTGAGCTAAGCGGGGAAATCGCTGTCAACACAGCCGTACATGTTTGGCGTACGGACGAACAGGAGCAATTTGTGCAGCAAGAGAGCCTTGCGTGTGTGGAGGGAAAGCTGCAGTTTACAGCTGCTCCGTACTCGGTTTACACCCTGACTACAACGACAGGACAGTGCAAGGGAACGGATCATTTGTGCATTCCTGCGACTACGGGGTTCCCTCTTCCCTATGCAGATGAGCTTACCGCAGGCAGCGAGTGCTATTATCCAAAGTACACCTCTGACCAAGGCGGAGCGTTCGAGGTGGTCGAAGTACCGGGTGAAGGCGTCTGCTTGAAGCAGCAGGTTACTGAGGGTCAGATTCCCATCGATTGGACATATCGTAAGACACCGGAGCCCTACACGCTGCTCGGCAGCTTGGAGTGGACTAACTATAAAGTATCTGTGGAGGCTAAAGTAGGGGTTGCCTCCGGGTATATCTCGTTGGCTGGACGTGTACATTTTACAGATAAAAGCAGCCAGCCGCCAGAAGGCTATCGGTTTGTCATCCGGCCGAATGGTGAGTACGAGCTATGGGCGGCAAAGGAACGTCTTGTTCAAGGGAGGAGGGAGCCATTCGCACCGGATTCCTGGCATCGGATCGAGCTGCGATTCGACAATGATGACATCGAGGTCCGGTGGGACGAAGCTGAAGAGCCGCTCGTGCGCATTCGCGATTGCAGCCTGCCGTCAGGGCAAGTGGCGCTGGCGAGCGGATACCATCCTGCTTTGTTCCGACAGCTCCGGATTGAACCGGTCTCAGAGGATCCTGCTAGTGTCAGCTGCCAGCGCTATAATGATCATCATCCGGCGATCCAATACTCGGAGGAGTGGGCGCATGTTGAGGGCAATTTCAATGCCTACGCCCGTTCCGTACACCGTTCCAACGCTGTTGATGCGGTAATGTCCTTTGCCTTCAAAGGCAGCTCTGTCCGTCTTGTAGGCACGAGCGGAGAAGAGGGCGGAATGGCGGATGTGTTCGTGGATGGCGCATACCGCGGTACATTGGATGCATACAACCGGACAACGGGGTACCGCAAATCCTTGTTTGCTGTGCATGAACTGGATCCAGCGGAGTCGCATACTTTAAAGCTCGTCGTCAGCGGGAAGCATAGATCGTTAGCTACAGATGCCTTCGTCAACATCGATGCGGTGGAAATCGTTGGCGGTGCGGGGATGCTGGAATAGAGGGTGGCCGTCATTTGGAGATGAGAATGCTGAGAATCGTCAGCATTCTTTATCGCCGGATGGCGTTTTTTTGACGAAAGCGAATTTAGATCCATGACAACTATAACTATCACTAGACTAGCGGTTAGCAGTCACCCAATAGAATGTAATTCCTGGACAACACCACATAAGAGCTTTGGGTAATAAACAATAACAAGTAGGGATAGTACCAGCGCAGCTGATACTACCCGCAAACGTATGGATAAAAGTGTAAGGGCTGAGAGGGCATGAAGGAAGCACAAAACAGGGATTTTCTATGTACTAGATAAGATAGCCGTGATTTAAGCCCGCAGGAAGAAGCCGCCAAATTATTGGAGGGCATTGAGCGGTGTCATTTCAAAGCGGTCAAAATCAAGGTAGGCCCGAGATACGGTTCCGGTTTGCCGGTCGACCTGGATCGGGATGCCTTGAAGGTGAAAACCGTCAGGGAGGCGATCGGTGACGAATGCCGCTTGATGGTTGACGGCAACAGCTCTTACACCTATATTCAGGCGGTGCAGCTGTATGAGAAAATAAGCCGGTATCAATTGCATTATTATGAGGAGCCGTGCCCTTACTATGACATCGAAGCTTATATCAAGCTTTGCCGGACGCTCCCGGTCCCTATCCATGTCGGTGAACAAGACTGGAATATATTTACATTCCGCGATTTCATAGCTAAAGGCGCCTGTCATTTGTACGCGGCAGATCCGATTAAATGCGGCGGCATATCACAGGCCAAACGGGCGGCGACGCTGTGCCGCGCTTTCGGCATTCATTATGTGCCCCATAATACGACCAAGGGCGTCGGCTTTGCCGCAGCGCTTCACCTGGCGGCCAGCACGCCGGAATGCAACAGCTACTACGAATATTCGATTGAAAAGGACGAGCTCAGAGAACAGTTCGAGCCCAAGGAATTTGTCGTGCAGAACGGCTTCATCCGCGTGCCTGAAGGCCATGGCCTAGGCATCGATCCGGACGAGGAGAAAATGGACAGACTGCTGAATCGGGTGTGAGTAAAGCGGAGGGGAGCGGGGCGTCTGCCGCGCTCCGCAATTCGCATCGTGCAGATGGCGTCTGCAGCGCTCCACAATCCGCCTCGTGCAGATGGCATGAGGACAGATCGTGCAGACATGGAGCGAAGACAGGATGTGCCTGCGATCAGGTGTTCCGGCAAACCGGATACGGCGGCGGGGATCAGATGATCCCGCCGTTATGCTTGATCTTGTTCAGCAGCCGTTCCTTGGAATCCTCCATATGCAGCTGGATCACCCGCTTCATATCCCCGGCGTCACCGTCCTTCAGCGCATCGACGATCGAGTGATGCTGCTCCTGTGCAGTGACGACCATTTCCTTGGTAATGAGCGACGACTTCATGGCGACAAACCGGTAGTTCATCAGGTTTTGATAAATCTCAATGTTTTTTTGGTTTTTGCCGAGCTTGATGAATTCAAGATGAAACGCCAAGTTAAAATCGGCCTGCAAATAGGACTCGAATACGGATGATTCAATGAGCCTTGAAGATTGCAGCAAAATTTCCTCCATTTTCGCCAAACGGTCGGTCACTTCTTTTTTGGGCATCGCGGCGATTTTATCCACGGTCCAAAATTCAATCATCAGCCGGGTATCCATAATGTCGAGGACATCGTTGACTTCGATCGGTTTGACGAACGTTCCGACTTTGGAGACGGTTTTGACGAGACCTTCCATTTCCAGGCGGTTTAAGGCGTCGCGAATCGGCGTACGGCTAACGCCCAGCGTTTCGGCCAGCTCGGGAATGGATAATTTCTCATTGGGCTTGAATTCGCGCCGAATCAGCCGCTCCTTCAGAATGGAATAGGTTTTATCCCACAAATTGGAATTATCGAGCTTAGGGAGATTTACTTTCATTAATCCAATCCCCTCTCTTAAATGTTGTATACTAGATAAAAGTGTACGATAACGGTATCATTTAGTCAATATTGAATGATTGTAGTCAAAAACAGGGTGAAAAGCGGCAAAAAATTTTTAATTAAGGCAATTGACAGGGAAATATTCGCAATGCTATAGTCTATTCATGTATACAACATACTTTAAAGCATATCGATCTATGTACGCAACCAGGAGTAACGGAGGCCCGAGATAAAAGCCCGGACAGAAGTCGCGAATCCGTTTGTTTTTGCATATTGTAAGCGTATACAACATTTTGATTATGACATCATCAAGGAGTGTGTAATCGGCATGGCTGCATCTTATACCCATCAGACGGCCGGTAAAATCGTCGGCGGTCCTCATTGTACCCGGGAGCTGGCGGCTCATTTACGATTATTCGGCGATATCAAATCGGCGCTTATTGTCACGCAGCCCAGCATGATCAGGCAGGGCATTGTCGAAGAGCTGCGCCGTCAACTGTCCGCTGCGGGCATTGCCACAGAAATCGAGACGGGGATAAAGCCGGAGCCGACTGTGCAAAATGTGGAGCAGGTCTATGACCGGATAAGCGGCCAAGCGTTTGATTTATATATCGGTCTGGGCGGAGGCAGCGTCCTGGACGCAGTCAAGCTCCTCTCGGTGCTGGCGACGAATCCCGCATCCGTATCGGAAATGATCGGGACGGATCTTGTCGGACAAGCAGGCATTCCGACCGTCATGATCCCGACCACCTCGGGGACCGGCTCGGAGGTTACCCCCAACGCTATCGTCACCCTGCCTGAGGAACAGCTGAAGATCGGTATTGTAAGCCGGCATCTTTTGCCGCAGCTCGTCTTGATCGATCCGGTTCTGACGGTCGGCCTGCCGCAGCCGATTACGGCGAGCACCGGCATGGACGCCTTTACCCATGCTTTGGAATCGTTCATTTCCAACAAGGCCAATCCGCTCAGCGACATGTTCGCCCTGGAATCGATCCGCCTGATTTCACGCAGCATCGCGGAGGCTTACCGCGACGGTTCGTCCGTCACCGCCAGGGAGCGCATGCTGGTCGGCTCCATGTACGGCGGGATGGCCCTGACGAGTGCGGGTACGGCGGCCGTTCATGCGCTGGCCTATCCGCTTGGCGGAAAGTTCCATATCCCGCATGGCGTCGCCAACTCGATGCTGCTGCCTCACGTAATGGAATTTAATATGGATGCGATTGCGGAGGATCGATTGGCCTGCGTCGCAGAAGCGATGGGACTGCAAACCGGCGGCACCAAAGCGAAAACAGCTGACCGGATCGTCGCGCAAATCCGGTCGTGGACCAAGGAGCTGCACATTCCCCAGAACCTGCACGATTACGGGGTGACGGAGCGGGATGTTGCGCCGCTTGCCGAAGCGGCAGCCAAAGTGACGCGCCTGCTGAACAACAATCCGAAGCAGGTATTTGTGCAGGATATGCAAGCCTTGTATCACAAGCTTCTTCCGTGAAGCCTGGTGAAACATGAATTATTGGATTCTTTGAGGGAGGTGATGGCCTTTCCTGGATTGCGCCGTCATATCAAAACTAAGAAGAAGGGGTACATACACATGTTCAAACCAGAAGGTATCATTCCGGCTATGATTACACCCTTTACACCAAACGATGAAATTCATGAGCAAGCCATACGACAGATGGTGAATCGTTTTATTGACGCGGGGGCTCACGGTATTTTTTGCTTGGGTACGAACGGCGAGTTTTTTTCGCTGACGTACGACGAAAAGGTGCGAATCGCCGAGATTGTCGCGGACGAAGCGAAAGGCCGGATCGCCGTCTATATGGGAACCGGAGGGATCAGCACCAGGGAAGTCGTCAGGCTGTCCCGCGATATGGAGCGCATCGGAATCGACGCTTTGTCCGTCATCACTCCGTATTTCCTCCCGTTCAGTCAAAAAGAGCTGATCGGCCATTATAGCGCGGTTGCGGCTGCAACTTCCTTGCCAATTCTATTATACAACATACCAGCGCGAACCGGCGTTTCTCTCGAGCCGAATACGGTCGCCGAGCTGTCCGGGGTGCCCAATATCGTCGGAATCAAAGACAGCAGCGGCAGCTTCGAAAACATTTTGCAATATATCGAGCGGGCCGAACCGGACTTTTCCGTACTGGCCGGAACGGATTCGCTCATCTTGTGGACGCTGCTCGCCGGCGGCAAAGGAGCGATTGCCGCAACGGCCAACATCGCCCCGGAGCTGGTCGTCTCGATCTACGAGCTGTGGAAGAAAGGCCGGCTGACGGAAGCGCAGCAGAATCAGAACCGGCTGCGCCCGATTCGTGCCGCCATTCAGGCCGGGACGCTGCCGTCGGCGCTGAAGGAAGCTTTGAACATGCTCGGTCTTCAGGCGGGTCAAGCGAGGGCCCCGGTTGCCCCGGTCGGCGACCAGGTGAAGGAAGAGCTGCTCAGTTTGGTTCAAAATCCGGTGTAAACCATTCAAGGAGGTTATAACGATGCTTTCTTACCAAAACAAAAGCTCGAAATCCAAATGTATGGGCCTGACCTTGCTCATGCTGTCATCTCTTGTTTTGCCGGCCTGCACGAACGGTGGCGACGGCGGGGCCGCAAAACCCGCTGCCGATCCGCCTGCCGCTGCGGACACGGGAAAGACGGCCGAAGCCCCGGCCGCTAAACAAAAGATTGCATTCTCCTACACGATGGAGAACAAATTCGTCAAATGGCTGCAGGATTTGAACTGGTACAAAGTTTTTCTGGATAAAGCGAATGCCGACATTAAGCTGATCGAAGGCGGTGCAGGCGCGCAATATTATAAAAATATCGATTTAAAGATCGCCTCGGGGGATTTCCCGGATGCCGGCATTGTCAACGTGGCTCAAGCGGAAGTGTACGGAACCCAGGGCGCGTTTCTTGATTTGAAGCCGCTCATTGAAAAGCACGCCCCGAATATTAAAAAGTATATCGAGAGCAATCCGGACTATAAAGCGATGATCACCGCCTCGGACGGCAAAATTTACGGTCTGACGCAGGAATATCCGAAAATTTCGGGCGTCACCTTTTACCGCGAGGATATGTTCAAGAAAGCCGGCATTACCAAAGAACCGCGGACGATCGAAGAATTGACGGACGCTTTCCGCAAGCTGAAGGCTGCCTATGCGGACAATAAAAACTTTTATCCGTTCAACGGCCGCGAAGGGTTCGTGAAATTCCAGCAAGTATTCGGCGCGCACGACCGGATCGAGAACGGCAAGGTGCAGGGCATTTACACCGTCGGAACGGGTACGGACATTCACGCGCCGGGCTTTAAGAAAATGGTGGAATGGTACAAGCAGCTCTATGACGAGAAATTGATCGATCCGGAATGGGTAGCGGGCGCCGCCAACGAAGAATCGTGGCAAACGAAAATGCTGGTCGGCAACGGGGCGGTCTCCGACGATTTCTTTACGCGGCCTTCCTGGTTTATGCTGAACGGCGGACCGAAGAACGATCCGAACTATTCCATGAAGGTGCTGCCTTATCCGATGGGCATCGACGGCAAGCAGGTCAAACGGTCGACCAATGCGAGATATCCGGACAGCCGGTTTATCGCGATCAATGCCAAGGCCGAGAAGAAAGCGCCCGATATCATTAAGCTGCTCGACTTTGTTTTCTCCGCCGAAGGCCAGACGATCATGCAGTATGGCGTAGAAGGCCAGACGTTCAAAACAGTCAACGGCAAGCGCGAGTTTCTGGTGAAGTTCTCGGAAGAAGTGCCGAAGCCGCTCGGAACGCCGAACTGGCTGTTCCTGCAGGACCGCCTCACATTCCCGGCGCCGGTAAATAACGAAGCGTTTTACGAGTTTAACGACGATCTGACCAAAAGCTACGCCGCCGATTATTTCAGCAAATATGCCGAAACGTACCCGACATTGAAATACAGCACCGATCAGCAAAAAGAACGCAGCGACCTGGTAGCGAAAATCAACGAGGCGGTCACCGCCAATTTGGTCAAATTTGTAAGCGGCAAGCGGCCGCTGGGCGAACTCGACGCTTTTATCGCGGAGATGGACAAGCTCGGGTATAAGAAGGTCGTAGATATCGACCAGGCCGCTTACGACGCCATGAACAAAAAATAGACCGCAGCTTGCTGCGCCGACCGCCGTCCGCCCGGGCGAATGATGCTCGGGGGGAGGGCCACCTTATATGGAAGGAGTATTCGGAGATGGATTCCATACCCTATCAAACCGAAGCCGAAGCGGTCAAGCCGAAGCGGCGAACCTTGTTCTCCTATCTGTGGGATGCCCGATTGTTGTATTTGCTGCTGCTGCCGGGGCTCATTCATATGGTGCTTTTCAAGTATCTTCCTCTTTTCGGTATTTTGATCGCCTTTCAGGATTACAGTCCGTTCAAGGGAGTGCTCAGCAGTCCGTGGGTCGGATTGAAGCATTTTATCGCCTTCTTCAGCGATTCGTACTCGCTGGTGCTGATCAAAAATACGGTCCTGCTGGCTTTCTATAATCTGCTGTTCGGATTTCCCATTCCTATTATTTTCGCTTTGTTTCTTAATGAGGTCCGCAACAAGCTGGTGAAACGTTTCGCCCAGTCGTTCAGCTTCTTTCCTTATTTTATTTCTTCCGCCGTCACCGTCGGCATTGCGTACACCTTTTTGTCTCCGCAGGGCGGGCTGATCAATGAGCTGCTGCAGCTGTCCGGTTTGGAATCCGTCTTTTTCATGGCCGAGCCGGGCTGGTTTCGCACTATTTATGTGGGCTTGAACATATGGCATTCATTCGGCTACGGTGCGATTATTTATTTGGCGGCGATTACCGGGATCGACCCTCATTTATATGAAGCGGCCGAAATGGACGGGGCGAATCGTTGGCAAAAAATGGGCTATGTTACGCTGCCGGCCATTTCCAACATTATCGTCGTTATGTTTATTATCAATATCGGCAACATCCTTTCCGTCGATTTGGATAAGATTTTGCTGATGTATAATCCGAGCGTCTATGAGACGGCTGATGTTATCCAAAGCTATGTGTATCGCGTCGGCTTCGCTTCAAAGGGCTTTACGAATTACAGCCTGGGCGCTGCGATCGGCATTTTTCAATCGGTTGTTGCGCTGCTGATGATTTACGGCGCCAATCAAGCGGCCAAAAAGTATTCGGAAACCCGACTTTTCTAGGAGGCGACAGACGGTGAAAAATAAGCTTCAGCCATTCGACGCAATCAACAATGTACTGCTCCTACTCTTGTCGTTCGTCTGCGTATACCCGTTCATCAATATTGCCGCCGTATCCGTTAGCGACGGTGTTCAAGTGATGTCGGGCAAAGTATATTTGCTGCCGCAGGGCTTGAATTTGGAAACGTTTAAATATATTTTCAGCACGCCCCGAATGGGCATAACACAGGGGATGTTCAATTCCTTGTTTTACACGGTCGTCGGCACCGTTTTTGCCGTATGCCTAACGTTTGCGACGGCTTACGCGCTGTCCAAAAAAAGAGTGAAGGGCCGCTACGCGATCATGATGCTGTTTCTCATCGCCTGGATTTTCGACGCTGGGCTCATTCCGAACTATTTGATCAATCAAAAGCTGGGCCTCGTCGATTCCCGGTGGATTATGATCCTTCCCGGGGCGATCAGCACCTTTTTATTGATTGTGACCCGCTCCTTTCTCGACACGCTGCCGTACGAGCTGGAGGAATCGGCTTTTATCGACGGGGCTAACGATCTTCAAATCATGGGCAAAATCTATTTCCCGCTGTCGACTCCCGTATTGGCTACGATCAGCGTATTTTATGCGGTCAACATTTGGAATTCGTTCCTGACGCCGATGATTTACTTGCGGGACAAAGCTTTGCACCCGATCCAGCTCATTCTTTATAATTTGGTTATACGCCCCGACCCGGGGAGCACAACGATGGAAAATGTGATCAGCGACGGGTACACGCTGCTGCCCAAAAATATCGAAGCGGCGGTCATCGTGCTGGCTATATTCCCGATCCTGCTCGTATACCCGTTCGCGCAAAGATATTTTACGCAGGGGATGCTGCTCGGTTCGTTAAAAGGTTAGGAGGAAAGAACGATGGATCGATTGAACGGGCCGGTTCGTTATACCGGCGAGACGGTTGCCAATCTGGATTATCACCACGGCCAGCTCCGTCCGGTGGCAGGCGTGCATCACTATCAGGTGCTGCGGGCCAACCGCTCCCATCCCGAATGGGCGGACGATTACGGCTGGACGTACAATCACGCGCCGATGCTGGCGTACTGGAACGGCAAGTTTTATTTGGAATATTTAAGCGACCCGGTGGGCGAGCATATTCCGCCGGGACAAACGCTGCTGACCGATTCCGAGGACGGCATCCGGTGGAGCAAGCCGCGGGTCGTGTTTCCGCAGTACCGGCTGAGCGAGGCTTTTCGACGGCCGGACGGTGTCGAGCTTCCGGCAGGCACGGATGCAGTCATGCACCAGCGAATGGGCTTCTATGTGAGCCCGGGCGGCAAGCTGCTGGTGCTCGGGTTTTACGGCTTTTGCCCGGCGCCGAAAGATCATCCGAACGACGGGCTTGGCATCGGCCGGGTCGTCCGGGAAGTACTGCCGGACGGTAGCTTCGGTCCGATCTGTTTTATCCGCTATAATCGCCACGCCGGCTGGCATGAAGGCAATACGTCATTCCCGCTTTATACGGATTCGCCGGATTCGGCGTTCCGTGAAGCATGCGAAGCGCTATTGGCCGACAAGCTCGTGACGCTGCAATGGTGGGAGGAAGACCGCAGTCCGGACGGCTTCTACGCCATAGAAGGCGGTAAGGCGTTGTCTTCCTACCGGCTGCCGGATGGAACCGTCGTCGGATTGTGGAAGTTTTCCAAAGCCGCGTTGAGCGCGGACGGAGGGAACACGTGGTCCGGGATGGAGGACGTTCCGTCGCTCGTCATGGCTGGCGCGAAAATATGGGGTCAGCAAACGTCGGACGGGAATTATGCCCTCGTCTATAACCCTTCCCCTGTCGGCAAGCACCGCTGGCCGCTTGCGATCGTTACCGGAGAGGACGGCCGCGACTTCGATCATATGCGGCTGGTCTGCGGCGAGGTGGCTCCGCGCCGGTTTGACGGACAGCATAAAGATTACGGGCTGAACTATGTCCGGGGTATCGAGGCTGCAGACGGCTCGCCGCCGCCCCGGGGCAGCCTGTGGATCACATACAGCATGAACAAGGAGGATATATGGGTCAGCGAAATTCCGGTGCCCGTCCATGATCGGACGGACACGCATGTCGACGACCGGTTCGACGATCTGGACAGCGGAGGCCATATCCCCGGCTGGAATGTGTACAGCCCGCTTTGGGCCCCGGTAACTGTGGCCGAGTTCCCGTCCGCTGCGGATAAAAGCCTGGAGCTTATGGACCGCGACCCGTACGATTATGCCAAGGCGGAACGGATTTTTCCGGAAAGCAGCGCGGTCACGATCCGGTTCCGAGTGCTGGCCAGGCAGACCGATCATGGGCAGCTGTTTATCGAATGCTGCGACGGGATAAGCACGGCCCCGGTGCGCATCTTATTCGACAGCGATGGGTGCATCCGCGTGCTGGATCAAGGATATTATGCAGACGTCCAGACTTATGCCGCAGGCAGCTGGTATGACATTCAGCTTACCGTCGATGTCGTTAAGCAAAATTATGAGCTTGCGATCGGCGCGTTCAGGAAGACGTTCCGGTTTGTAGTGCCGGTCCGCTCCGTCGAGCGGATCGTATTCCGCACCGGGCCGGTTCGCCGCGAGCCGAATGTGGAGACGGGAGTGTCCGGCAGCGATGCTGCCGGAGCCGATGAGCCTGTGCAAGCGGCTTATTATTATATTAATTATTTGCAAACCATTTGAGAGGGGCGTTTGATTCATGAACTACGAAAAACCGTTCAAACCGACTGACATGGAGCATGTGACGATCTACCGCAGCGAGCATGAATTTTGCTCCTGGCCGTTCAATGCAGGCATGTGGAAAATCAGCAGCGACAATATTTTGGTCGGCTTTATGAACATCGCCTGCGATTATGCGGTTCCCGGCAACCGGAACCATGACCGGGTCGAAACGTTCGGCCGGATCGCCGCGGTGCGCTCCTTGGACGGGGGCCGGACCTGGGGCGCACCGTCGACCATTGCGAATAACGTGGAGCTGGCGGACCAATTAATCTACGGCAAGGCGGAAGCCTATCCGAAGCCGGTCGATTTCTCGAGTTCAAGCACCTTGCTGAGCTGCTGGTCGACGCCCAATTCGGCCGATCCGCAGGCGAAGGCCTGGTTCAAGCTGTCGGAGGACGGCGGGGAAACATGGGGTCCGGCTGTGCTGCTGCCGCCATGCAATATCCCGCGCTTCCAGGGAAGACCCTCTTACCTGCTGCGTCCGGACGGCGTCGTGCTGCTGTTCCTGACCGCCAAGCCGCAGCATAATCACTACGACCGGCCGGTCGTGTACGCTTCCTATGACGGCGGCCGCAATTGGGCGCTCATGTCCATGATGCCGAACAGCGGCGAATACCGCATGATTTGCCCGTCGCCTGCGCTGCTTGCCGACGGCACTATCGTTGTCGCCGTGCGCTGCAAGCCTTCGCTGGACGGGGCGTGGGATGAGCTCTACGCATCCGATGACGGCGGGCGCACGTGGAGATTCGCCTCCCGAATCAACGATCATGGAGACACCGTACATCTGACGCTGCTTGATGACGGAAGATTGTTCGCCGTGTACGGCTACCGCCGGCCGCCGTATGGCATCCGGGCCCGCATCAGCGAAGACTCGGGACGCACCTGGGGGACCGAGCTGATTGTCCGCGACGACGGCGGACATTATGATCTCGGCTACCCGCGGGCGGTGGAGGTACGGGACGGGCAAATATTGGCCGCTTATTATTTTAATGAGCCTAACGGCACGCCGACAGGCGGACCGCGCCATATTGCGGGTACGATATTGCGCGTGTAACGGGATACAGGCGGTTCGGTAAAATGCTGCCAGAAGGGCAGAATCGCCAGTGAAGAAGCATCGTGAAGAATCGCTGCAAAGAAGCGCCGGCGTATGACCGCATTGCGGAAAAGTAAAGGAAGGAGCGATCATTTCGTGCTTACCGCCACCACTATTGATGAAGCATTAGCCACGGGCAAGCGAAGCTTGCGCACGCTGCCCAAGTCCTGCCTGTTGGGGCCGACGGGAGCCCGGTTATGGGCCGATTATTTGAATCCGGAGCCCGGGTTTGCGGGGACGATCGATTTTATTCACAAGCTGAATATTCCGCTGCTGTTCACGGTCAAGCCGGGGAAGCCCGTCTCCTTAGAGCCCTGCGACGTTGAATGGCGTCCGAGCCATCTGTCGATGGAAGCTGCGGGTTCCGAATTTCGTTTCACGGAGCGTAAATTCATCACCTGGGACGACTGCGCGGTATCGTGCCAAACATGGGAAAATACGAGCGACCGGGAGCTCGTACTGACGTTGGCAACCGATGCGGCACTGTTTCAGGAGCGCGATGACAATATTTTGTCGGGCGTATTACAAGTGCCGCAGTATGAATTTTCCATCGTGGCGGCACTCCGGATGAACCGGCCCGAGCTTGCGGACGGCGGCCTTGTGCTGGCGCCCCGGGAGAAGGCCGAGCTGGTTATCGCCGCATCTCTGGGCATCGAAGGCAAGGAAACGCTCTCCGTGCTGAGCGAGCGCGCGGGCCGGTTCGTTCGGCCCGGTTTGTCCAATACCGAATTGGTGGCTGATCAGCAGAGGACGTATCAAAGCTGGTTCGACAAGGCGCCGCAGTTCGTGTCCAACGAGCCGCTGCTGAACAAGACGTGGCAATACCGCTGGTTTCTGCTGCGGCACAATCTCGCCGACCCGCAATGCGGCAATTTGCAGCATCCGTTGTTTTATGAAGGAAGATCTCATAAAATGTCCAAAACGCCCTTCGCGCCGAAAGGCTGGGAATTCAGCAAAATGATTCCGCTGACGGTCCCCATGCATCTGTTGGAGGCGCGCTGGTATCAGGACAGCACCAACGGCACCGGCGCCATTCGCAATATGAAGGCGAGCCAGGACGAGGAAGGACTTTACCGGTGCCTTTTCGTTAATAAAACGATGCATGCCTATGCCAATTTTATGGGCTGGGCCGCCTACCAGTTTTACCTCGTTCACCGCGACGAGCCCATGCTTCGTGAAATGCTTCCATCGCTAAAAGCGCAGGTTGACGGGGAAGGCAGCAAGCTGGGCAATGAAACCGACAGGCTGATAACGGAGCATACCCACAACCGTACCGGCAAGGAATATCAGCCGAGTTACTGGTATTTCCATAATTTCCCAATCAATTGTAAAGACCCGAACACGTTCACGCCGCTTAAGCGGGTCGATCGCTCCGTGTACCATTATTTAAACTGCCTGGGCGTGGCGCAGCTGTGTGCAACGGCGGGAGACTTTGAGGCCGATCGGTATAAGCAGCTTGCGCGGGAGCTGCGGAGCGACATTTTGCATAAAATGTGGGATGAGACGTCGCAGTTTTTTTACGATCAGCATTATGAGAACGACCAAAAAGCGCTGGTGAAAAATATCGTCGGCTTCTACCCGTACTGGGCGCAAATAACGGGCAGCGAGCATATCGAAGGATTTCTGCACTTGTTTGCCGACGACGAGTTCAATACGCCGTACCCGTTTCCGTCCGTGTCCGCGGATTGTCCCGCTTACCAGCCTGAAGGCGGCTGGCAGGGGAACTTCATTAAAGGCCGGAACGGCTGCGTATGGGACGGGCCGACATGGCCGTATACGAACAGCATCGTGCTGGACGCCATGGCGCTGGAGAGCAAGCGTATGGATCACCGGTACGACGAGCGGTTCGGCTATTATTTACGGGAATATTCGCTGCTGCACTTCTCGCACAGGGATCTCGGCAAGCCGTATCTGGTCGAGCATTACAACAGCCAGACCGGGGAAGCGCTGAGCGACGAGGTTGATTATAATCACTCCTATTATATCGACCTGATCGTAAGACATGTGGCAGGGTTGAATGTCGAGGCGGACCGCATCGTACTGAACCCTGTGAACATCGGGCTTGATTTTTTTCAGCTGACCCATGTACAGGTTGCCGGACATCAAATCGGTGTGACCTATAACAAGCGCGATGCGTCCTTGCCTCTCGGATACAAGCTGTACGTGGATGGACAAGTCGTACTGGAGAGCGACGATCTTGAACGGATGGAGTTTTCGTTAGTCTGATAAAATCCGGCATGAATAGAGCGGATCCTCCAGATTTTTGGGGACACTTTGTGCATCCAATGATGCTTCCCTGATGCCTGCCGATTATGAGACTTGCTTTTAACGCGAAAGCAAACTATTTATTTTCCCGGCAACAAGCTTTAAATCTGCAACGAAATACTTCATGAGTACAGGTCTTCGCCGCACTGCCAGCGGGTGATAGGAAAAAGCGGCCGATATCCCTTGAACCGTATGCCACGTACCTCTGAAGCTTTTTACATCTGCATCCTGATCCGGAAACAAGGACTGCACGACTGCATTACCTAAACCAAACAGCAGCAGAGGCTTCTTCTCCTCAAGCTGCAATTGTAAATGCGAAAAGCAAGCTTCCCTGGCAAGCGGCTTATTATACGCTCGTATTGGACGGCATTTCAAAAGATAGCTCACGTAAACCAAATTCACATCAAAACCCGCTTCCCTCATCCCATATTGCAGCGTTTCCCGGGTACCGCATACAAAAGCGTTGCCTTCCTTGTCTTCGCGTAAACCGGGGTTATCCAGCAGTATAAAAACCGGTGCATGGGGGTTGCCTTCTCCCCAAATAACACGTTGTCGCTGCTTCGAAAGCTCGCATCTCTGACATTGCGCCGCATGCGGGGGCGAGGCTTCCTCCTGTAAAATTTCCGCTTTGAAATCCGCCATTTTTGTCTCCTTACAGTTCCGGCTTTGAGTCTTATGTCATTATTAATATTACCATTTAAGTATAATTTATCCAATTTTATCATCTCGTTAAAAGCGGTCGCGCGATTTTGATTCATTCGTAAATGATCGGTTCAATACGGGTTGACACCCCAAGAGGCGTTTGCTAATATAAAATAAACGCGCGTTCACAAAACATAAATTTAAAGACCGAGGTCGCATAATTACATGAAAAAAATCGATATCAAGAGCAAAGAAATCGCCGAAATTGCAGGAGTTTCCCGCAGCACGATCAGCAGGGTAATCAATAATTATCCCAATGTTCCGCCGAAAACAAGAGAAAAGGTTATGAAAATCATCGAGCAGTACGGATATACGCCGAATTTGTCGGCACAAGTGCTTGCCGGAAAAAAAACGAAGACGTTGGGCTTGTTTTTCATTGATCAATGGCAGTTTTCGAAGGACAGCTCGGCCAACCTGCTGATTACAAGCGTAATTGAAAGCGCGTCTGCTTTTGGCTACATTGTGCTGACCAATATTGTCAGAGACCTTAAAAATCCGGAAAGCATCAAGAACGTCAAGGAAATTTTTTATCAGGGGCGCATTAATGCCGGCATCTTTATCGGCGCTGAAAATCATGAGCCGATTATCGAGGAATTGATAGCCGAAGGGTTTGTCATCGGGATTTTGGATCAATATTTACCCGGACGAAAGGAGCCTAACCGGATCGTCTACAACCTGAACAATGAGCGGGTCGCTTCGCAAGCTGTAGACTACTTGTACGGGCTGAATCATAAACGAATCGGCATTATTAACGGCGATTTGAAAAAGGCGGCGGCCAGCTTCAAATTTCAAGGCTTCGTCAAGCAGATGGAGCATCATAACCTGGCTATTAATAAGACCTGGATCATGTACGGCCACTATGAAGCCGGCGGCTATGAGGCTATGTCGAACCTGCTCAAAAGCTCAACGGACCTTCCAACGGCTATATTTGCCGCAAGCGACAGCATTGCTTTCGGAGCCATTCGGGCGATAAACGACTTTTCTCTCAAAGTTCCTGACGACATATCGGTCATCGGGATGAACGATCAAATATTAAGCGCCTATTATAAACCTGCGTTAACTACATTTCGGGCAAATTACGAAGAGCTTACAACGGGAATTACCCAAAGCGTCATCCAGGCCATAGAGAAGGGCACCGGGGCCGAGTCCGTTATTATGACCCTTGGATGTACGTTGATCGAAAGAGAATCCTGCAAAAAAATATAAGCTATATAAGTTGAACGAAAGAAACCCGCGTGCGTGTAAAGCAGCAAGAACATACATAATCCAGCAGATGATCCTGCTCCAGCGAAACGAAATTCCTACAATAATGCAGGCTTTTTTATCGAAATGGCTTGTTCATAAGGAAATTCCTGCAAATATGCAGGTGTTCTCACGGATTAGGGACCGATCAGAAGCGGAAGCGGAGAAAACATGCAGTTTCTCAGGAATTTAATCACGCGAATTGATGAGCAGAAGAAAAGATGTACAATTGCAGTTTTTCCTATCATCCTTTCTCAATCGTTGCTTTGGAATAAATCCTTTCCAATGAAACGAAACCATTAGTCCAACATATATAGCAGCGGCTCTCTTTTTTTAAATATCCATAAACGCGCGTTTATTTTTAGCGAAATGTCTGCTTGGCGCAATATATAATGCGATTGCAGGCTTGCAGCCGCCTTCTTCCGCCGGTGAACCCGGCGTTTATATAGAAGCAGTTGCCATGTATCGACCAGGTACGGTGCGGCATGGAGAAGGAAAGCATCCAGAATCAAGCGGGAACAGGACGGACGATCGTATGGCTAGAAAAACCGACGTAAGGGGGGGGGACGCAGAAAAGACGATATGCCGCTCGACGGATTGTACAGCATACGGAAACTTAATACGCGTAGATTAAACTGAACTCATGCAGCTCTGTTTCACACAATTTCAACTTATTCATTTCTATGTCACGCAGTTCCAACTCACGCAGCCCTATGTAACTCAGTTCCAACTCACGCAGCCCTATGTCACGCAGTTCCAACTCACGCAGCCTGTCACGTAGTTCCAACTCACGCAGTTTCAAAGCACGCAGTTCTATTTCACGCAATGCCAACCCACACAAAGCCAGCACACGCAATGCCAACTCACACATGCCGCTAAACGATGAAAAAGTTGAATTCGGGAGGATGTCAACATGATTAAAGGGATCGGGCACAATGCTTATACGGTGAAGGATATGGAGAAATCATTGCATTTTTATTCGGACGTATTAGGGTTTAAAAAGCTGTTCGAGCTGAAAAAGCCGGCTACCGGCGAACCGTGGATTGTGTATTTGAAAGTAAGGGAAGGTCAGTTTATCGAGTTGTTTTACGGCGGGGAAAAAAGGGTGGAAGCGGATTCCGCCACAATCGGTTATGCGCACCTGTGTCTGGAAGTCGACGATATTCATGAGATCGCCAATTACTTGAAAAGCAAGGGTGTAACGCTTGATGTGGAGCCGAAGCAAGGGCTTGATTTAAATTATCAATGCTGGGCCAAAGACCCCGACGGCAACCGCATCGAATTTATGCAGCTGCACCCGGACTGCCCGCAATTGAAGGTTTATGAGTAGCCTTATCGTTGATCCTGTAATGAAAGCCTTTACAAATCGTCGGTCATACGTCACACGTATGACCGACGCAGCTTCATGCATGAAGGAGGCGCCCGCTATTGAACATCGCAAATGTTGAACATGCTGGCTCGGGCGGAAATAACGATTCGGCTGATCCGCGAACCCGTAAGAGACAGCGGCGATATCATTATCGGAACGCATGGGCAATATACCGCAGCAGTGATTCGGTTGGCGCGGCTGCAGTTCATAAATGATCAGAAATGGAGAATGAACATGGAGCATATATCGACGAACCAAATAGTTAAAATCGGCGTTGTCGTCGACAACATCGAACAGGCGGTCAAGCATTATGCCGAGCTTTTTCAAATCGAACCGCCGGTGATCCGGATTCCCAAATCGGATGTACCCGTACAAATACCAGAGGATGGGGCCTATACATGGTATCGCGGCGAATACCGCAATGTGCGCTGCAAGACGGCCGTCATTCCGCTGGAGCCTATTTACATTGAACTGATCGAACCGTTTGACGAGCCCAGTCCGTGGAATGAATTCAAGGAGCGGCACGGGCAGGGCGTTCACTATGTGGCGTTTCATGTGGAAGGCTTTCAAGAACATATCGATTTACTGGAAAACAAAGGGATGGGTCTGATTCAAAAAACGGAAAAAGGGCATGAACGTTACGCCTATTTTGATACCGCTTCCAAGCTTGGAGTAACATTGGAGTTTAAGGAGCGGGGCAATCAGTAAACTCAAATGAGAGGAGCAATCCGAATGTCGAGAGTTAAAAAAACGGGAGCTTCGTTAACCGCTGCGGTCATGCTGGGAACGAGTCTGGTTGGCTGCGGCGGAGGCAGTACCGGCGTCTCGGGGCCGGACAAAGCCGCGGACAAAGCTGTGGATACGGCCAAGCCGTCCGCAAGCGCCGATAAACCGGTTGAATTGACGTTTTGGGATGGCGCCTGGAACGATGCCAAGACGCCGGGCATTGTCAAAAAATTCGAGGAGAAATATCCGAACATTAAAATCAAGGTGCAGTCCAATCCGGATAACGGCATGTCCGATAAATATTTGATTGCATTGAAGCAGAAAAACGGCCCGGATCTGGTGAACATGGCTGTCGATTGGATTACGCCGTTCGCTGCGGTCGGAGGCCTTATGCCTCTGGATGATTATATAAAGAAAGATAACGTCGATTTAAAAGACTTTTACGATGGCGCCATTTCGGTCGCCAAAGTGAACGATAAAGTGTATGCGCTGCCGTACCGTACAGAGACGCATGGACTTATCTACAATAAAAAGCTTTTTGAAGCTGCAGGAATCGATGCGGCGAAAGGGCCGGAAAACTGGACGCAGGTGATGGAGCAGGCCCAGAAATTGACCAAGGGCGACGTATACGGAATTGCCCTTCCCGGCACCAATGTCGGCAATTTGACGACACAGCTGTTTAACATGATTATGTCCAACGGCGGGGCTATTTTGAACAGCGACAATACCAAATCGATGCTGACCGAACCGGCGGCCGTTGAGATGGTCAAGCTGTACGTGGAGCTGTATACGAAGTACAAGGTAGTTCCGAACAGCATGCTGCAAAACGACGGCGTCGCCAACCGCAATTTGTTCTCCAACGATAAGATAGGCATGTATATGACGGGAATATACGATATCGATCCGATCAAGCAGGCTAATGCCAACGCTCAGATGGGCGTAGCCATGGTGCCGGCCAATAAAAACCGCAAGACGATACTTGGCGGATGGGCGGTAGGCGTCACTACTTCAAGCAAAAATCCGGATGCCGCCTGGAAGTTTATCAACTTTATTACGCAGCCGGATATTTCCGCGGAATACAGCGTTACGTTCTCTTCCAGAAAATCCGCGGCCGGCAACCCGAAATATCAAGACCCGCTAGCCAAGCCGCTGCTGGAAGCTTTAGCTTACGCGCAGCCGCTGCCGCAGATTCCGCAGTGGACCCAAATTAAACAGATCGTATTTGACAATGTACAGCTTGCGCTGAGCGGCAAGGCATCGCCGGAGGATGCGATGAAGCAGGCATCCAAAGCAATTGACGATTTGCTTGCCAAAAAATAGCCCGAAATCATGAAGCCGGGCAAAGCGTCTCCTTTTGCCGATTTGGCGGGACGTAAGCCGACTCCGCAAAAGGAGACCCTTCGATACTGCGGCTGTACAGACCGGCCGGGAAGGGGTGCATGCAATGCGCATATACAAGACGACCCGCAGTCCGGGATTACTATACGTTTTACCGGCTGTGCTTGCTATCGCTATGGTGATGCTGTTTCCGCTCATTTATACGATGGTGCTGGGGTTCAATAAAAACGACATTTATACCGATGAATGGAAGTTTGTCGGCTTTTCGCAATATATCGAGTTATTTCAAAATGCCGAGTTTTTATCGTCCATCCATCATACGTTGATTTGGACGGCTTTCAGCGTAGCGTTTCAGTTTCTGGTCGGTTTTATGGCGGCGGTGATCATAAACCAGCAGTTCATTAAATTCAAATGGTTGATACGCATTTTGCTGATGATCCCATGGGTGCTGCCGAGCGTCATCAGCGTGAATATTTGGAAATGGCTGTATCACCCCGATTTTGGCTATATCAATTACTTGCTAAAAACGTGGGGCGCTACTGCAGCCGCAATCAATTGGGTAGCGGATGAGCGTTATGCAATGCTGTCTGCGGTCATAGTAAATGTGTGGAAAATGTTTCCGCTCGTCATGCTGATGGTTGAGGCTTCCTTGCAGTCTGTTCCGAATGAGCTGAAGGATGCCGCAAAAGTGGACGGCGCAACGGGAATCAGGGAGTTTTTTACAGTTACCGTACCCCATGTGTCCGCAACCTGTTATACGATCGTTTTGCTGTTGATCATTTGGACGCTGAACGCATTTACGTTTATTTTTGTTTTGACCGGGGGAGGGCCTGCGAACAGCACGCAAGTACTGTCCATGTTCATTTATAAGTCCGCTTTCCAAAATTACAACTTCGGGATGGCGGGGGCGGCCAGCACCGTGTTGTTTATGATCACTGCCTTATTAAGCTGGTTGTACATGAAGTTTTTTATGAAAGGAGAAAGGGGAGGATGAGGAAACGAAAGGGAAGCTATTACACGAAAGCGGCGGTCAGCTACCTGATTTTGGTCGTATTGATTGTGTTTAGCGTGTTTCCCGCGCTGTGGATGTTCGTCACTTCGATTAAAACGTCGCAAGAAAATTTTACTATTCCGCCCAAACTGATTGCCGACCATCCGACGGCGGCCAATTATTCGAGAGTCGTGTTCGAAAGCGATATTCCGAGGGCGTTCTTCAACAGCATCGTCGTTACGGTTTGCGCAACGGCGCTTACATTAATCGTCGCCGTCCTGGCCGGCTACGGGTTCGCCCGTTATCGTTTCAAAGGCTCGCGGGTTCTGTCCTCGGGATTGCTGTACGGCCAAATGATGCCGGGCGTCGTCATTATTATTCCGCTGTATATGGTGTTCAGCAAGCTAAAAATGGTCGATACGTATTTGGCTTTGATTATTGCCGATCTGGCGATCACTGTCCCCATGTCGGTCATCATGCTCCGTTCGTTTTTTCAAACTATTCCGAGGGAGCTTGAGGAGGCGGCCAAAATCGACGGCTGCTCGAACCTCGGTTCGCTGGCCCGCGTTATACTGCCCGTTTCGATGCCGGGAATTATTGCAGTCAGCGTATACGCGTTTTTAAACATATGGGAGGAATTTCTGTTCGCGCTGAACTTGACCAATTCCAATACCGTCCGAACGCTACCGATTGCGATTAATAATTTCAGCGGGGAATTCGTTATCGATTGGGGCGCCATGATGGGAGCTTCCATGGTTGTGTCTGTGCCTGTGCTTGTCATTTTTTTGTTATGCAACAAGTTTTTCATCAAAGGCTTATCCGACGGATCGGTGAAAGGATAGGCGCAAGCACAACAATAAATATGGAGCTGTTGAACATGTACGATGAAAACATAAGGCAGGAGCTGATGCGGCATGGCTGATCCGAAGAAGATGTTTATTACCGGTGCCAATCGGGGGCTAGGCTATTGTATGACGGTAGAAGCGCTTGAACGCGGCCATATCGTGTATGCGGGGGTGCGTTCCTTGAATTCCAGTCCGCTATTGGAGCCGTTGGAGCAGCTATACGCAACCCGGCTGCGGCGCATTGCTGCAGATATGGCCAATGAAGCCTCCATGGACAACGCATGCGCGGAAATCGGCAGGCTAACCGATTCGCTGGATGTCATAATCAACAATGCCGGGGTGCTGCTGGAGCGGGAAAAGACGATCGAAGAGCTTGATTTCGACCAGCTTCGCGCTAGCTTTCATGTGAATACATTCGGGCCAATGCACATTATAAAGCAGCTTCTGCCGCTTCTCTATGCAGGCCGGAACCAAACGATCATTAATATTTCCTCGGAAGCGGGCACGATCCTGAACGCGTTCAGCACCAATTATGCATACAGCATGTCAAAAACGGCGCTCAATATGTTCTCCGAGCGGCTGCGTCATTATTTGAAAGACAGAGACATCGAGGTATACGCCGTCCACCCGGGCTGGATGAAAACCGACATGGGCGGCGATGAAGCGCCGACTGAACCGGGTGAAACGGCAAGAGGGATTATGAATATTATCGAAAAGAAAGTGACGATCACCAGCAAAATTGCATTTATCAATCATTTGGGCAAACCGATGCCTCTGTAACCTCGCGATTTTCATATAGTTGAGGAGGTTGATTATGTTTCAGGTACTGGTAGCGGAAGATGAGCAGTGGATTCGCGATGCCGTAGCAGAAATGGTTGACAGGCTGGCGCCTCACTTTACTGTCGTAGGCGAGGCAAGCAATGGGGAAGAAGCATGGGATTTCATTCAGGAGCATTGGCCCAGTATTGTGATAACAGATATTATGATGCCGCATAAAAACGGGATTTGGCTGAGCGAGCAAATCTATCAGGCTAATCTCCCTCTGGTTACGATTATTGTAAGCGGCTATGATAATTTTCAATATGCCAGGCAGTTGATGCGCTTCGGCATCTCGGAATATTTGCTGAAGCCGGTCGACGAAGAAGAACTGCAGGCCGCTTTAAAGAGGTCGGTCAAGAAACTGGAAGGCATGACGGAAATTCATGAAGGCGTGCTGCAAATCCAAAGCTTTGTGGAGCATTTGTCCGAGAAAAATCAGTCGACTGTCCTTCATGAGCTCAAAGCTCTCCTGACATCCATCCTGAATATGAGAGTAACCTCGCCGGGCATGCGCAAAAGCCTGCTTGCGATTTTGTCCGCAAAGCTGAACGGCTTAATCCAGGCGTATGACGAACGATATGCCTTTCTACCGCTCACGGCCGACGACGAGGCCGGCATCCGCAAGCATTTTGCCGTGCTGATGGACGATTGGCTGCTTGTTTATCCTCAATATACAAATCACCACGTCAATTCCTCCATCAAGAGAGTCCAGGAGCATATCGATATTCATTACCTTGAAAATTTCTCGCTGGCCCGAATGGCCGATATTGCCCGCATGAGCATTTCCCATTTCAGCATGCTGTTCAAAAAAACGACCGGGCACACGTGCCTGAATTATTTGAATATGGTTCGGATCGCGAAGGCCAAAGAGCTTTTGCAAGATCCCGATTTGAAAATTTATGAGATTGCCGATAAAGTAGGCTACTCTTCGATGCCGTATTTTAACCGCATCTTCAAGCAGATTGTGACCATAACCCCCGCGGAGTACAGAAAGAGAATCGGGCTATGAGCAATAACACCTTCCTGCGGAAGCTGTCGATCAGAACGAAGATGGTGCTCGCCTTTCTTAGTGTGAGCGTGCTTTCAGTGCTGCTGCTGGGGCTCTTCTCCAATTACTACTACAGCAGGGCGGCGGAGAAGGAGTTTTTCACGATTTCCAATGAAGCGACGGCGCGATTGAATTATCATCTGGATTACTATTATCAGCAGCTCCGGGAATCAACCCACTCTTTGATCCAGAATGATATTGTCCAGGATTGGCTTACGAGTCAAACCTATACGAATGCGGACGTTCAAAACGTCGAGAAGGAAATGAGGAGATACCTTGCGCTGAATTATTCGGAAATCCAGGGCATGTTTCTCATCTCCAAATCGAATCATATCGTTTCGATGGCGCAATATTTCGGCAAGCTGGACCGGTTTGCAGACGAGCCGTGGTTTGGCGCTCCCGTATCTCCCCGTGTCCTGATTCTTCCTACGCATACGGCCAAATATGAAGGAGCCTACGGGCGGCCTGTCATGTCGCTGCTGCTGCCCATTTATAATAAGGAGACGATCGAGCTGATCGGAACTCTTGCCGTAGACATCTCCTTGCAGGAAATCGACAGATCGTTCAAGGTATCCAAATTGGGGGACTCGGGGTTCTTTTTCATGGTTGCAGACAACGGCTCCATCGTCTACCACCCGAAAGAAGAATGGAACGGGCAGCCGATGTCTCAGACGGAGCTGGGTTCGCTTAAAATTCCGGACAATACGGAAGCTTCCATCCAACAGTTTCGCGGCAACGATTATTTGATTGGCAGCTCGCGTTCGCCTGTCACCGGATGGCGCATCGTGTCCTTGGTCCCCTTTTCCGAGGTGGCGGTAGGGTTAAGCTCCGCACGGTTTTCCATGCTGTGGGTGCTGGGCATCATTACTTTGCTTGTCATGTTGGTCGTCCCGCTGCTGTCCAGTCGTTTCGTCAATCCGATTTTGACCTTGCGAGGGTTGATGAGACAAGTTTCCAAGGGCGATCTGAGCGTACAGACCGAATCGGTGCCGGGACAGGATGAGCTGCAGCAGCTGTTCCACAGCTTTAATGTAATGGTCAAGCGTCTGGATGAACTGATCGTGACGAATTCGCGACTGCAGATGAAGGAAATGCAGGCGCTGCTCAAGCAAAAGGAGACATTGATCAAGGCGCTGCAAAATCAGATCAATCCCCATCTGCTGTACAATACGCTCGGTATTATATCGAGTATGGCTTATCTTGAAAACGTGCCGGTTATCGAAAGAATGGCAAGAAACTTGTCGGATGTATACCGGTATACGGCCAAATTTACCGAGATGGAAGTGAAGCTGGAGGATGAGCTGAGACAGCTGCGCAAATATTTGGACATCATCCATGTTCGTTTTCCGAAGCATTTTCAGAGCCGGTTTTCCATTAATGAAAAATTTATAAGCTGCCGTGTCGTCAAGTTTATTCTCCAGCCGATCGTGGAAAATGCGGTGAAATATGCAATCGAGCCGAGAGGCGGAGAAGGAGTGGTCATCATTAGCGCTTACGACGAAGGCTCCGATCTGGTCATCGAGGTAGCGGATAACGGTCCCGGTATCGAGGAGCAGGAGCTGTTGAGAATTACCGGACAAATTGAGGAGATTTCGGCTGCCCTGGAGCAGAACGAGGCTCAGCAGGATTCGCTCGGCATTGCGAACGTTCATGCGAGGCTCGTATTGCAATATGGCAATGCGTACGGAGTCAAGCTGACTTCGTTTCCGGGTTGGGGCGCCGTCGTATCCATTCGGATACCGATTCATCTGGAATGAGCGTTCCCCTGGGAGTCTTACCGATCATAAGATTGGAACTGAAATCGTAATAAATGCAGGCAGCGAACAACCGCCATAGTACCGGTGAAGCCGTGTCCGCTGCCCGGGCGTACCGTTGATTCGATTACGACTTTATCGGGTTAAGACCCCCACCTCTAAGGTGGGCCTTGAATCAGGTGGGATAGAGTCCCCATCTGATTCCCCGATGTCCAGCAAAGCTGAACGAGTTCGCTCGGCCGCCGTCATCTTCCGATTTCATGTCAATCAGCCTTGAGTACAGCCCGAAAACGACTCTGAAAAATGATAATATTTGATGGAAAGTCATAATATATGGTAATGTATTCGGTTTCAAAATGGCTTAATGTTAGACAGGTAAGATTCATTAGCCAAGGAGGAACGTCGAATGAGCAAATGGATGAAAGTGTCAACCGCTTTAACAATGACAGCCGGCTTGATCGCAGGCTGCTCCGGGGGCCAAGGCGACAAAGCCGCCACGGCGCCGCCCCCCGCCGGTGAAACGAAGGGCGCTACAGCGCCTGCTGCGGGTGAAGCCAAGGGGATAGATTTAAGCGAGAAGATCAGCATTAATATGATGTCGATCGCCTATGAGGGCGGTGCTTGGTCGGACAAGCATCCGGTTATCGACGAATTAAACAAAAAGCTCAATATCGACTTGAAAATTCAATGGGTACCGTCCGATAACTATTCGGAAAAATTGGGCGTGATGGCGGCTTCCAACTCGTTTCCGGACGTATTCAGAATTAATAGCGCCGAATTTCTGAAATGGCGGGATAAGGGGGTTTTTCTCGATATAGCGCCTATGCTCGGCAAATATCCCAATCTCGTGAAAACGATGGACGCGGAAACGCTGGCTATCGGCAATCCCAAGGGCAAAACGTACGCTCTGCCCAACTGGACTCCGGAATTCCGGGAAACGCTGCTCGTCCGCAAAGATTGGCTGGAGAAGCTGAACTTGAAGCCGCCAACGACGGTCGACGAATTATACGAAGTGGCCAAAGCTTTTACGAAAAACGATCCGGACGGCAACGGCAAGGATGATACGATCGGGTATTCCTTCGCGATCTCGAATAACAGAAGCTTCACCCGCGGAGCGGACCCGCTTCGTTTCGCTTTCGGATTGGCCAACGGTTGGAAGGAAGCGGATGGGAGGATCATCCCTTGGCAGTCTCAAACCAAAGAGCTGAAAGATTTCCTGGGCTTTACGCGAAAAATGTATGCCGAAGGGCTGCTGGATAAAGATTTTGCCATCAATAAGGGGCAGGATCCCGATTTTAAATTCGAAGCCAATAAAGTCGGCTTTACGGACGTTCCCGGAACGAATATTTACGATACGGGTTTACCGAACCTCCGGAAGGTCGTTCCGACCGCCGATGTGCTTCAATTGGCGCCGCCGAAGGGGCCCGCAGGCCTTCAAGGCAATACGACCTACGCGACCACCAATAAAGTAGTCATCAACGCCAAGCTCGACAAGAAGAAGCAGGAGCGCATTATGGCGCTGATGGATTATATGGTAACGGACGAAGGTCACAACCTTATTACATACGGAGTCGAAGGCATTCACTTCAAAAAAACCGGCGACAAGTATGAGGTGCTGCCCGCCTTCGAAACCGACCGTCCGATGCTGATCAACTTTTGGTTTTTCCACCGTTTTGACGCGCTGAATACGATCAGGCCGTGGGAAGACCAGGACAAGGCTAAAAAGGTGCAGGCTTTATTCGAAGAAAATAAAAAATATTTGGTCAAGGACAAAGGGGCAGGGCTGTTCTCGGAAACGTCTACGAAGTCCGGAGCAACTCTGGATCAAAAGCTGATGGGCGAGATGGTCGCGATCATTATGGGACAAAAGCCGCTTGAAGCGATTGATGCGGCAGTTGAAGCATGGAAGAAAGATGGCGGAGACAAAATTATTGAAGAAATGAACGAGCAATATAAGCTGTCAAAATAACGAAACCGGTTGTTTTACGTCCCATCGCACGCAGTTTTCCCTTCATGCAAGCCGAACCCGACATTCGATATTGGGAAAGGACAATACTTTATGAAAGCAATTAGTCTTAAAGGGAAAGAGGAAGGCATACATCCACTGTCGGAGAGCCAGAGGAAAATTCGGTCTTGGAGGCGGGGAATTCCCCTGTACCTGATGATTTTACCGGGCTTGCTTTACTTTATCGTATTTAAATATGTGCCTATGGGCGGCGTCATTATCGCTTTTCAGCAGTTCGACCCGTTTGACGGATTTCTGAAAAGCGATTGGGTAGGGCTGGACAATTTTCGCCGACTGTTTGGGGAGCAGGATTTTGTAAGATTGCTGAACAACACGCTTTTGCTCAGCTGTATGAATTTGGTTTTGTTTTTCCCGGCGCCGATCGTGCTGGCTCTATTGCTCAATGAAGCGAGAATCGCCTGGTTCCGCAAATTGGTGCAGACCGTCGTGTATATTCCCCATTTTTTATCATGGGTCATCGTCGTCAGCCTCACGATCCTGCTGTTTTCCGTGCAGGAAGGCGGCGTCAACAAGCTGTTGGCGGATTGGGGGTTCGAACCGATCCCGTTGCTTACGGACAGCGGTTACTTCCGCTTCCTTTATGTTTCGCAAAGCATTTGGAAGGAAGCCGGCTGGAGCGCCGTCATCTTTTTCGCGGCGCTAGCCTCCATCGATCCGACCTTGTACGAGGCGGCTGTAATCGACGGCGCCAGCCGTTGGAGACAGATGTGGCATATTACGCTGCCGGGCTTGCGCACAACGATCATTATTTTATTCATTCTTAGGGTTGGCTACTTGATGGACACCAGCTTCGAGCATATCCTTCTGATGCAAAACCCGACAAACCTGCAGCTATCCGACGTATTCGACACGTATGTATATCGGATCGGTATTTTGCAGGGCGATTTCAGCTATACGACGACAGTAGGACTGTTCAAATCGGTGATCGGATTAAGCTTGATACTGATTGTGAACCGGATTGCGAAAAAATTCGGAGAGGAAGGGGTCTATTGAGATGAAGGCGCATGATTTCAGAGGCAGGGCTCCCGTCTACCAAACCGTTGTGAATACGCTGCTGGTTCTCGTCCTTGTCATCGTTCTGATTCCGTTCCTGTATGTGGTGCTTGCCTCATTTGCAACGAAGCAGGAAATTTTAACGCGGGGCTTTTTTCTGATACCGAGGACTTGGACGACGAATGCGTATGCCTATTTAATGGAAAACAAAAACTTCCTCACTTCCTTTAAAAACTCGACCCTAATCGCGGTCGCCGGCACCACGATCAGCATGACACTTACGACCTTGATGGCATACGGTTTATCCAAAACATGGTTGAAGGGCCGTAAAATCATCAACTTTATGGTCTTGTTCACGATGCTGTTCAGCGGAGGCATTATCCCGCTTTACTTGCTTGTGAGAGGCTTGAGCCTGTTGGATTCGTACTGGTCCTTATTTCTGACGGGCGCAATCGCTCCGTTTAATTTGATCGTGATTCGCAGCTCGTTTCAAAATTTCCCGATGGAAATTGAGGAATCCGCCCGAATCGACGGCTGCTCCGAATTCGGCTTGTTATGGAAAATCGTGCTTCCGCTTTCCAAGCCGGTCTTGGCGACCTTCACCCTGTTTTATACGGTCGATTATTGGAACTCGTATTTCAACTCGATTTTGTACCTGACTTCGGCCGAAAAAATGCCGATTCAGGTGTTCCTTCGCCAAATGCTGATTCAGCCGAGCGAAAATATGGGCCCGGCCGTCGAAGGTCTAGAATTCAGTCCGGCCGTCCGAATGGCCGCCGTCGTGTTCACCGCGATTCCGCTGCTCGTCGTGTATCCTTTTTTGCAAAAGTATTTCAATCAAGGCATGCTGCTCGGCTCGGTAAAGGGCTAGCGGGTCACTCTCGAATGCAGCGATGAAAGGCGAATAAGCGGGGCTATTTTGCATAACCTCATTTAGTATAAATCATTTAAAAGAGGAGTATGAGAACATGGAAAAAAATGTACTGGGAACTCATGTTATCGCGCAGATCGGCATTTTGGTTCGCGATATCGAAAAGACATGCGAGGCGTACGCCGAATTTTTCGGAGTGGAGAACCCGGGCTGGTCGTTTACCGCTCCCGTAGAAATGGCCCGGACGGAATACAGAGGCGAACGTTCGGAGGCGAGAGCGAAGCTGGCGTTTTTCAAGATGGGCTCGCTGCAATTGGAGCTGATTGAGCCGGATGAACATCCGAGCACATGGCGCGAGTATTTGGACGAGCATGGCGAAGGTCCGCATCATATCGCGTTCAGAATCGAGGGCATGAAGGACAAGGTGATGACGCTTGAACTCAATCAAATGCCTCTGCTGCAAAAGGGCGAGTATACCGGCGGAAGATACGCCTATATCGATACTCTGGAATCATTAAAGGTCATTATTGAACTGCTGGAAAACGATAAGAAATAGTTATGATCCGATACGTACCAGGAAGGAGTGCAGTATATGGAGTCCATAGAAAACAACAATTTGATGAAAATCGGCATTGTCGTAGACAATATCGAAGAGGCGGCAAAGCATTACGCCGAATTGTTCGGGCTGGAGCTGCCGGCCATTCGTGTGCCGGATTTGAACCGCGTTCCCGAGCATACGGAGAGCGGATATACATGGTACCGCGGCACCTTCATCCCGGGCCGTGTTAAACTGGCCAATCTGCAGATGGGGCCTGTGACCGTGGAATTGCTGGAGCCGTATGACGAACCGGGACCGTGGAACGAGTTCAAGCAGCAGTATGGGCAAGGCGTCCATTTTATTACGTTTACCGTTCCCGGCTTTGAGCGGCATATCGATTTCGTGGAAGGCAAAGGATTTCCACTGGCTCATAAGGGCGAATACGGAAAAGGGAGATACAGCTATTTTGATACGATTGCGAAGCTGGGAGTGACGCTCGGCCTTCAGGAGATCGGCGAACCCAAGGATAAACCCGTGATGCCGAAGGCGGTGGAGCAGGCATGAACATCATCGTTACAGGCGCGAATCGCGGTCTTGGTTATGAAATAACATCCGCTGCTGCGCAAAGAGGTCATACTGTCGTGGCGGGAATACGTTCCGACAGACCCGATGGGAAGCTGAGGGATTTGCTCGAACGGTTCCCTGCACGGATCGTTGCCGAGGAGCTGGATGTATGCCGCGAAGAGACGGTCGCCCGTTTGGCGAAGAAGCTGGAGGCGGAAGGGAAAGCAGTGGATGCCATTATCAACAATGCCGGCATTCTGCTGAGCCGAGGGGCGACGATCGAGACGCTGCCGATGGAGGACGTAGCCCGAAGCTTCGAAATTAATCTGTACGGACCGATGCGGGTTATTAAGCATCTGCTGCCGTTGATGCCGGAGGGGAGTCCTCGTGCCATCATTAATATATCGTCGGAAGCAGGAAGCTTGACGAATGCGTATGGCGGAGATTATCCTTACGCCATCTCAAAAACGGCGGTCAACATGTTCTCCAAGCAGCTCAAAAAATATGTCAAGGGCAGAGGCATCCGGGTCTATGCGGTTCATCCCGGGTGGATCAAGACGGATATGGGCGGGGAGAAGGCGCCCGGCGATCCGGCCGAAAGCGCGCATGGAATCATCGATATTATCGAGATGAAAAAGGACGTCGACCCGGAGTCATTTTTCATCAATTTCAAAGGCGAACCGATGCCAATCTGACAGTCCGGCGAATATATCGCTGCGCGGGATCATAGCTCCGCTGCAGCCGTGGGATAGGGAGGAACCAACGAATGAAAACCATCTATGCGATTGTCGGAGATTTCTATCATGCCGAGACGGTCATTCAATCGTCTTTAAGCTTGGCACTCCAGCCGCTTACGGAAGGCGGCTCATATCGGCTAGCGTACATATCGGCAGACGATTTGGTTGGACGGCTGGACGATAAGCCTGCGGCCGTAATCCTGTTTAAGGAAGACAGAGTAAACCCCGGGGACGAGACGGTCCGGCATTGGTTAACCGAAGACATATCGACAGCTCTGACCCGCTACGTAGAAGAGGGGGGCGGATTCGTTGCCTGGCACTCGGGACTGGCATCTTACCCGTCTGATTCGGCTTTTGTCCGAATGCTGAGAGGCCATTTCGAATACCATCCGTCCAAGCATCAAATGGTCAGCTATACAGGAGTACTCCCTGCGGATCGTTCCCGGGAAACGGCTTTCGACATTTTGGATGAGCATTATTTCGTCATTTGCGATGAACCGAATACAACCGTTTTTCTGCATTCGGATTCCATTGACGGACATTCCATTGCCGGTTGGACGCATTCCTTCGGGCAAGGCAAGGTGTGCTGTGTTACGCCTGCGCATAACAAGGAAGGTCTGCTTCATGAAGGGATGCTCGAGCTGCTGCGGAGCGCGGTGCTGAGCTGCTGCCGGTAAACGTGTACGCGATCCGGAGCCTCATACCCGACCCGGCCAGGCGAACGCCGGGAGCATTAGACAATTGGACATGGGGACTATCAGGAGCTATAAACCGGTCAAGCAGCGGCTGTTGAGGATCACCGGTACAGCGCCGGTCAGCATGCCCGGTTATACCACAGCCGTCCTTCTTCCTTACGGGAAAGGGACGGCTTGTCCGGCTTGCAGCCAGCATATATAATGGAAACAAATTGGGAGGAGGCTGGACGAGAATGAAAGCGGTATTGTGTTACGCCGGAGATTTTAATTTGGAAGAAAGCCATGTGGAACGGCTGAGACGGCAGCTGCCGGAAGTGACATTTGTATGTAAGCCGAGACCGGAGCTTGCGCCGGACGATTTGCAGGACGCCGCCGTTTTTATCGGATGGCCTACCGATGAGGAGCTTGCAGCGATGCCTTCGCTCCGTTGGGTTCAACTGCCGAGCGCGGGAGCGGACAGTATCGTCAATCGGCAGCTGCTGAGGGACGATGTCATCGTCACCAACTCCAGCGGCGTGTTCGGCGTTCCCGGTGCGGAACATGCCTTGGCGCTAATGCTGGCGTTTACGAGGCAGCTTCACGTCCATTTCCGCCAGCAGTCGGAACGCATCTGGAAACGCAATCCATACTGTCTGGAAATTCAGGATTCGACCGTAACCGTCATCGGTCTGGGCGATATCGGCACTGAGGTGGCCCGCAAGGCCAAGGGTTTGGGCGCGTATGTGATTGGCGTAAAACGCAGCGCAACCGATTGTCCCGCTTTTGTAGACGAGCTGTGCCTGACCGCCGATTTGGACAGCGCCTTGGCGAAGTCGGACTTTATCGTATCGGCATTGCCGTTAACGGAGGAAACGAAAGGGCTGATCAGCGCCGAGCGAATCGGGAAAATGAAGAAAGGCGCGGTATTCGTCAATGTGGGCAGAGGACCTACCGTAGACGAAACAGCATTGATCGACGCGCTGCAGAACGGCCGGTTGGAAGGCGCAGGGCTGGATGTGACGGAGATCGAGCCGCTCCCCGAGACGAGCCCCTTATGGACCATGCCCAATGTGCTGATTACGTCGCATGCGGTCGGCGTAACGCCGAAGAAGGCACAGCGCAGAACGGAGCTGTATTTGGAAAATTTCGCGAGGTTTTTGCGGGGGGAGCCGCTGGTGAATACGGTTATACGTACGAGAGGCTACTAGTATAACATTCCGATAGCAGCGTAAGGAGAACGTAAGAATGGTGCCACCCGGACGCCTTTCCAACGGCGTAATACCGTAACGGACCCCACAGCACTTATTTGCAGCCAAACGTTAGTTTTTCAAGTGTAATGGACAGAGGTGACGCTATGATGTGGCGAATGGTTCAAATGAACGAATGGCGCGACATATAGCGTTTTTCCTGTCCGTTAAATCGTCGATAGGAAGAAATCGGATCAAATAAATGAAATAATGAGAAATCGTAAGTAAATAGAAGGAACATAGAGATAATATGGAAATATTTGCATCAAACGATAATTGATAAAGATTCTCATTATCATATAGGTCGGATATAATATCACTGCAAGGAGCGATTGACGCAACTCCGACAGCGGATTGTCGCGACCGAATCGATCGAATACGCTGCCCGAATCGTTTTGGGCCGGTGAGATGAAGTGACTGTCGACGTGATCGACGGCCATTTTTTTGAGAAATAATTGATAATAATAATCATTCTCTAAAAGGAGAGAGGAAGCATGCATCCATCCGAATTGAACGAAACCGAAGTCAAACAATTGGTGAAGCAGCACTGGAACGGCCGCGCTGCCGATTTCGACCAGGGGCCGAGCCACGGCCTGCTGAATGAGGAGCAGCATCAGGCTTGGGTTGCTGTGCTGAGCCGTCTTGCCGGCAGCGAGCCTTTAAAGGTGCTCGATCTGGGCTGCGGCACAGGCTTTCTTTCCCTGCTCCTGGCCAAGCTGGGACATGAAGTGACCGGCATCGACTTTGCCGAGGAAATGCTGCAGTTGGCCAAGGCCAAGGCGGAGAGCGCCGGCCTGCCGATCGATTTCCGCACAGGCGATGCGGAACGCCCCGGTCTGCCCGGCGGTGCCTACGATCTGATCGTGGCGCGCCATCTGATCTGGACGCTGCCGAATCCGGCTGATGCCGTCGACGAATGGATGCGACTGCTGAAGCCCCAGGGGCGCATAGCTTTGGTCGAAGGGCAGTGGGAGAATCAGGAGGTAAAGACCGAATACGCGACGATTCGCAGCCGTCTGCCGTTCTATGGCGGTCAGCCGAGCGAGCAGCTTGCTGCGTTTTTCCGATCGAAAGGCTTGAACGAAGTTACGGTACAACCGTTGATGGAAGCGGCGTTGTGGGGCGGTATGCCCGAGCATCCGCGCTATCTTGTCATAGGACGACGTTAATACATAATGCGTCATTGCAATTTGCCGTCAGGATGAAGTTCCCGGCGGACAAATGCCCGGATCGTTAGTCAGTCAACCATATAGGGGGAGTCACGAATCATGTTGTATATACGCAGCATAAGAAATTATAAGATTGCGGTCATAATGGCCTTGCTGCTTCTGCTGTTGGCCGCATGCACGCAGCCGCCCGCCGCCCAACCGTCGGCCACGGCGCCGCAATCGAACGACAAGGGAGCTTCAAACACGTCGACCGCCAAGACGAAAGACAGCCTCGTCATTGTGCAAACGAATGAAACGAGAGATTTTACGACCATCGATCCTTATCAAAAAGATATTACGCTTCCGCGCACGCTCCTGTTCGATACACTGCTCGTCAGAAGTCAGGACGGGAAGCTCGCTCCATCTCTGGCGGAGAGCTATGAATTCCATAACAGCAATTGGAGAATCAAGCTTAAGAAGGGTATCGTGTTCCATAACGGCGATCCGTTCAATGCGCAGTCGGTCAAGGCGACGATCGACAAGCTGATGTCGCCCGAGGTGCCCAAAAGCACGTTCAAAACGCTGCTCGACGGCGTGACGGGAACAAATGTCGTTGACGAATATACGGTTGACATTATTACCGCTTCACCCAATTATGCGTTGATTAATTTCCTCGTCGATTTGCCGATGCTTTCGGCCAAACAGCTTGCAACCGGCGAAGAGTACAAGACGAATCCGGTCGGTACCGGCCCGTACATATTAAGCGAATGGAAGCGCGGGGAAACCGCGGTTTTGAAGGAGGCGCCGAATTATTGGGGACAGCGCCCGCCGTTCAAGACAGTTACGATTAAAAATGTAGCCGACGAAGCAACGCGCATGGCGGAGCTGCTGAGCGGCAACGCGGATATTGCGTCGGACTTGTCGGCGACATCGATCAAACGGATTCAGGGGCAGTCCGGCTACCAGGTCGTCTCCGAGCCCGGCTTCCGGGTAACCTGGCAGAGCTATTTCTTTAAGGCGCCGTTCGATAACGCGAAGGTGCGGGAAGCGCTCTATTACGGAATCGACAGGGCGGCCCTCGCCAAAAATATGTTTGGCGAATTTGCTTCGCCTGCGGTCGCTCCCGTTACGAAATCCGGCTCCGGCTTTGTGGAGGCGTACCCGCTCGGCGACTATAACCCGGAGAAAGCGAAAGCGCTCCTGGCGGAATCGGGCGTCAAAACGCCGCTATCCGTCGGTCTTGACGTTACGCAGCGGGATATCGACACCGCCCAGGTACTGCAGGCGCAGCTGAAAAAAATAGGCATCGAAACGAAAATCAATCTGATGGAAATCGGACCGCTGCTTGACCCCAAACGATATGATCAAAGCACGGCCGGATCTATTCTTTTGTTCTCCGGTTACGATAATCCGGATCGCGAGCTATATCGCATTCTCGTAGCGGCGTTCAGCCAAAAATCGATTTACAAAACGTTCGGCTATCAGCTCGACACCCAGGTCGAGCAATGGATCAAAGACTATGCGGCCGAGTCGGACGAGAAAAAGCGGCTGGAGCTGTCCAAACAAATTCTCGATAAAACGAAGCAAGGGTCTCCTGTGAACTGGCTCATGTTCCCGCCGAATATTTACGGTATGTCCGGCAATATCGACTGGAAGCCTGATGGCACGGGAAGAATTGATATTCATCGCATTAAGGTGAAGTAAGATGCGGCAAGGAATGAAAGCGGCCGTTCAACGACTTGCTGTCGGCCTCACCGTCTTGTTGGCCGTATCGGGCATCCTGTTTTTCGTTTCGCACGGAATGGGCGACCCGATCCGGTCGCTGCTGCCGCATGATGCGACCGAGTCGGAGCGGGCCATGCTGCACCAAGCGTTAGGTCTGGATGCGCCGGCAATCGTACGGTTCGGTCGCTACATGCTGCAGACGGTAACGCTGCAGTTCGGCAATTCGTATAAGCTTGGCGAGCCTGTGCTCGACATTGCGCTCCCTTATTTATGGGCGACGGTGAAGCTGATCGCGTTTGTTCTGCCGATCGGCGTTGCCGGCGGTATCGGCATCGGCTTCCTCGGATTGTATTTGCCGGTCAAGGCGGACCGGCGGTTGAACAAGGCGCTGTTGATGCTGCATTCCATACCGGGCTTCGTCCCCTGCATATTGGCCATCGAGCTGTTTTGCGTCCATCTCAAATGGTTTCCTCCGTCGGGAAGCCAGGGCGTCCAGTCGCTGGTGCTGCCCGTACTGCTGCTCGCGGGAGCCGAAGCGATCAAGATCGGTCTGCTGTTTCGTTCCAAGCTGCTGGAAGTAGCCAAGGAAAAGTTCATTGTGACTGCAAAAGCCAAAAATGTCGGCGGCTTCCGTTTTCGCATCCATTATTTACTGCGTCCCGCCCTGTCGCTGATTTTTTCCTTCGTCTCGATTCAGGTGGGCGTGCTGCTGAGCAGCACGATCGTCGTGGAAACGATTTTTTCTTACCCCGGCATCGGCAACCTGACGGTCGGTGCGATTGCGAGCCACGATCTTCCGCTTATTCAGGCATGTTTGATCTTTACGACGCTGCTGTTTATCGTTTCGCGCTTTATGTTGGATATGGTTCATCCTCTCATAGATCCAAGGGTGAGGCAAAATCAGGTGTGGGAGCGAAAAGAACTGTGAACACTTCAAACCGTTACTGGATATGGCTGCTGACCGCGCTCGTCGCTTTTGCCGTATGCTCGCTCTTTTATATGAATATGTACGCCCACGATCCGACCGCGCCATTCGAGGGGCCGAAGCTGGATGCGCCTTCCGCGGAGTTTTGGCTCGGGACCGACCACCTGGGCAGAGATGTGGCCAGCCGGCTTATCTATGCAACGTATTTGACGCTGGGGCTGGCCGTGCTTGCGGTTTTGCTGGCGATGACGGCCGGGACGGCGCTCGGCATGCTGGCCGGCTATAACGTGGCGCCATTCCTGACGCCGCTCATCCTGTTCATCGGCCAAATCTCGATCGTGTTTCCGGTTCAGCTGCTGCCGCTGCTTATTATTACGATATTCGGCAACGGGACGCTGGGCATGGTGCTGTCGATGGCGTTTTCCATCTGGGGACAGTTTTTTTGGCTGATTCACGATGAGACGAAAGCGCTTAAAGGAAGAGGCTTCATCCGGGCGGCCTTTATGCTCGGCAGCAGCAAATGGGGCGTCGTCCGGCTGCATATTTTACCTCATCTGCTGCCGACCGTCGTGCTGCTTACCACCATCTGCTTCCGCATGGCGATCGGCGTCATCTCTACGCTAAGCTTTCTCGGGATCGGCATCAGCCCGCCGACACCGACATGGGGCTCGATGATCGCCGACGGACATCCTTTTATTATGCAGGCATGGTGGACCGTCGTATTCCCGACGCTGGCGCTGGCCTGCTCGATCCTGCTGGTCAACAGCATCGGCGGCAGGCTGGAAAGGAAATGGAAGCAGTCCGATACGACGCATAAAGAAAGGCGGGACATACATGAGGACAACGCAGCGGCCGCTGTTTGAAATCGACGGGCTCTCCGCCGCATTATCCGTCTCAGGCGGCGAAAGACGATTGCTGAGTAATGTAAGCTTTCATATCGAGCAGGGCGAGACGGTGGCGGTAGTCGGAGAAAGCGGCTGCGGGAAAAGCACGCTGGCGCTTTCCATTTTACGTTTGCTCGAACCGCCGCTGCGCATTGTTTCCGGCAGTGTCCGGTTGGAGAGCCGGGAGCTGCTGGAGCTGTCCGAGAAGGAAATGAAACGGCAGCGCGGCAGCGAAATTTCCATTGTGTTCCAGGACCCGATGAGCGCCTTCCACCCGATGCTTCCGCTTGGAGCCCAGCTGACGGAATGCTTGCGGGAAGGAAGCCGGCGGGCGAAACGGGCTCAATGTCTCGATATGTTGAGCCGCGTAGGCTTGCCCGATCCTGAAAAAATGATGGGTAGCTATTCGTTCGAATTAAGCGGAGGCATGCTGCAGCGGGTCATGATCGCGATGGCGCTGCTGAACCGGCCTAAGCTGCTGATTTCCGATGAACCGACGACAGCGCTTGACGTTACCGTGCAGGCCGGCATTTTAAAGCTGCTCAAACAGATGCAGCGTGAGTTCGGCATGGGCATGCTGTTCATCTCTCATGATTTGGGCGTCGTCTCCGAGCTGGCGGACCGGATCGTCGTCATGCGCTGCGGCGAGGTCGTCGAGTATGGAGAGACAGTCCGCCTGCTGGCGCGCCCGACGCATCCGTATACGCGCCATTTGCTGGTTATGGCGCCCGTATTGGGCCAGCCGCTGCCTGAGCAGGTGCCGCCCTATGAACGGCGCCAGCTGCAGACTGCGGCACATTCGACGACATAAAGCCGGCCTGGCCGGCGGACAAAGAAAGCGACGGTTGTACATGCTGGTTGCCCGACATATCCAAAAACAATATATACAGCGCCGCTGGCTCGGCCAGCCGCTCATAACCCGGGCGGTGAACGGCGTTACGCTTGGGCTGCGGCCCGGCGAGACGGTCGGGCTGGTCGGCGAAAGCGGCAGCGGCAAAAGCACGCTGGCCCGCTGCATGGCGCTGCTTGAGCCGGTGAGCGGCGGCAGCCTGCACTGGAACGGAAACGACATTACGCGCGCTTCGTTTCAGGAAGCGAGAGAGCTGCGGCGGAGCATTCAGCTTATTTTCCAGGACCCGGTGGATGCCTTGAATCCGAGGCTGACGGTCGAGCGGATATTGACGGAGCCGCTTTACCACTTTGGCATCGGTTCGGCACAGGAGCGCAGAGACCGCGCGAGGCTGGCCATCGAACGGGTCGGCCTGACCGGCGGGCTGCTCAGCCGTTATCCGGGCGAGTTAAGCCGCGGGCAATGCCAGCGCGTCAATATCGCCAGGGCGCTAATGGCCGAGCCGCAAATATTGATTTGCGACGAGATCATCTCGGCGCTGGATGTATCCACGGGGGCGCAAATTATCCGTTTGCTGCTCGATTTGCAGCAGAAGTACGGATACGGTTATTTATTTATTTCGCATGACCTGGCAAGGGTGATGCAGGTGAGCCGCCGGATTGCCGTCATGTGCGAAGGGGAAGTCGTCGAAATGCGCGAAAGCGCCGGGTTCCATCTGAAGGCCGAGCATCCTTACACGCGCAGCCTGCTTGCGGCTGTACCGAAGCTGCCCGTTCCGGCGGCGAACCGGTTAAATTGAAAAACCTTGGAGCTTGCTCCGAGGCTTTTTCCCGCATCAATTCAATGAACGTCTGCTTGAGCAGTCTCTGCAAGCGGCTGACTCGTCTGAGTTCAGCTGTCCGGATCCGGGGGTTGTTTACCTGCACTTTCGCATTGACGACGGCAATATGCGCTCCTCATCCCTATACTTCGCAACGGTGCGGCGCGATATTTGTATGCCTTCGTTCTGAAAAATAGTCGCGATAGCTTGATCGGAAAGCGGCTTTCTTTTATCCTCCCGATCAACCAGCAATCGGATTCTTCGCTTCACATTTCTTGCGGATTCAGGATTGTCGGAGGCCGTTTGAATGGCGCTTGAAAAGAAATACTTCAATTCAAACACGCCTTTCGGCGTGTTGACATATTTGTTCCGTACCGCCCTGCTGACCGTCGATTCGTGCATTCCTATTTTTTGCGAGACATGGTTAAGAATCATTGGCTTCAATCCGCCTGCCGCGCCTGTGAAAAAGTCCAGCTGCTCCTCCACAATTACGCTGATGACTTTTTGCAAAGTACGATCTCGCTCCTCGACACTCCGGATCAGCCGCTTTGCGGCGTGGGTCTTCTCTTCGACATATACGCGGACATCGCTGAAGGCTTCCGCCTCCTCACTCCATTTCAAGTAATGGTCATTCAGCCTGATCTTGGGACCTTTCGCATTTTTAATAATAATTTGCGGTTGTTGGCCAGGCTTGATAAATATGTGGGCATCGACGACCAGGCATTCAGCATCGGCAGCTCCAAATGACGCGCACGGCCTCGGGTTTAGCTTGCGGATGTACGATAAGGCCGATTCCACCTCGCTTCTGGGAACCCGCAGCTCCCGGGAAATGTTGTTGAGATTGCCTCTGGCGAGCTCTTCCATATAATTCGCCACAATTCCGGAAGCGAGAGGAGGCGCATCCGTATCTCTTTGAATTTGCAGCTGTAAACATTCTGCTGCATTTCTGGATCCGACGCCTGCGGGATCGAATGAATGTAAAATTTCCAAGGACTGTTCTATGATTGGCAGGGGCAGCTCAAGCTGATGAGCGGCTTCCTCCATATCGACGGTTAAATAACCGGATTCGTTCAAATTTCCCGCTAAATACGAAACCGCTCGATACTCCTGATCCGTATAGCGGGTCATCAACAGCTGAGAGACGATCCAGTGCTCCAAAGAAATGTCACGATCGGGCAGTCGGGCAATCCTGTCATAATCGCCGGAGGAATCACTTCTTTTTCCCGAACCACGCGGCTTTGGACCGTAGGAGTCTTCGATTTCAATCATCGGATTTTCGAAAGCCTGCTCGTGTAAAAACTGTTCCAGCTCCAATGCGGAATACTGCAAAATTTCGATAGACTGTTTCAGTTCGGCCGTCAGATGCAGCTTTTGAGTTTGAACCTGGTCAAGCTTGAAGTTTGGCAGCATCGTATTCTCCTTTTTGCAATTCGGACTTCAACGTGTGCAACGAATGCAACACCATGCAACAGCCCGAACCGCCCGCTTATATGTGAATATGATATTTTTTAAGTTTTCTCCACAATGTGCTGCGGTCTATTCCCAACGCTTTGGACGCCTGGCTTTTATTATGGTTTGCGGCAGCCAGCGCCTTCATTAACAGCTCTTTCTCATTCCGGATGCGATCGGTCCTAATCGTTGCTTCCGTTTCCCCAAAGCCGGCATCCTCATCGATATCTTGAGGGAACAGGGCCATTTGCATCGCTTCTTTGTTAATGATTTTAGAGGCGTTCAATGCGCATAGCCGTTCGGCTATATTTTTTAGTTCTCGCACATTTCCTTTAAAATCATAAGCAATCAGCATCTCCAGCGCATCCGGCGCCAGTTTTTGTATACTGGTATTGAATTTTTGATTGAACTCGCCTACATAGTGCATGAACAGCTTGTAAATATCTTCTTGTCTTTTTCTGAGGGGCGGTATGTAAAGCTTTAGTATATCGAGCCGGTACAATAAATCTTGTCTGAATTGGCCTTCCTGAACAAGCTTTTTCAGATTGATATTCGTTGCGGCTATGATGCGCACATCTACGGGGATCACTTTATCGGCGCCTATTTTTCGGATTTCCTTTTCCTGAAGTACGCGGAGCAGCTTGCTTTGGAACGTTATCGGAATTTCCGATACTTCATCAAGGAACAGCGTCCCGTTGTGAGCGAGCTCGAAAAGCCCTATTTTTCCGCCCTTGGATGCCCCGGTGAATGCGCCTTCAACATATCCGAACAACTCGCTTTCCAGTAAATTGTCAGGCAATGCCGCACAGTTTACGGCTACAAACGGCCCCGTATGGCGATTGCTGGCATTGTGGATGCTTTGCGCCATAAGTTCTTTGCCTGTTCCCGTCTCGCCGACGAGCAATACGTTGGATGAAACGCGCGAAAATTTGGTTGCGGTTTCGATCGTCTGGCCCATGAGTTTACTTTTGTGAATAATATGATCAAAATGATATTTTGCCTGCAGTCCTTTGGCGCTCATCTTTTTTCGGATTTGAATTTCAACCTGCTGGATTTTTGTAATATCCTGAAAATTAATTACGACCCCGGCAACCGTGTTATCCGTAATTACCGGGATATAGTTGGCGGATAAAACCTGCTTATTCAACTGGTGCAGCACATTGTTTTTTTCTTTGCCGCTTGCAATGACCTCTTTAAAGTGACTGACCATATCGGGAATGGTTTCATTCAAGCTTTTGTGGTAAAAATCAATTTCTTTATCCGAAAACATAGTTAAGGCGCTTTCATTAATCGTGTCGATCCGGCCGTTGAACGTAACATATACGATGCCGTCGTGGGAGCATTGGGCAATAGTTTGAAATATTTCCGCTTTGGCCCGCTCCTGCCTCATGACCTCGACCGTTCGGATTGCTTCGTTTAATGCTTGAGTAATCGCCTCTTCCCCTGTTTTGATGAGAACGGCGTTCACGTTCAGTTCCTTCGCGCACCTATTAACCAAATGCCCGCCAATGATGGAATCGCAGCCCTCCTGCATGGCGCGAACTATTGCTGCCTTAATGTCATGGATGGTTTCCGAGCTGTATATTTCAATGTCGCAATGAAATAATCCGCGCAGCTTCCTGGCGCTATGTATCGTTGCGTATGCACCTACGAACCCGATTTTTCCGGGGTTAAACTGCGTCCGGCATTCCTCCAGAGCGTTAATGATATCGTATCCGGTAATATGCACCTCAATCTGGGGAATGCGCAGCTTCAGCCTGTTCAGCCTCTCCGCCGTATATCCTCTCGCTATCAAAACATCGCATTGAAAGTCGGCCTCCTCCAGCCGATCTGCCGATATAACCGAAATGGTCAGGTTTAACATATCTTTTTGCGGATGAGCGGCAAAGCTTTTATAAACCAAATCCTCAAGCTCCGGGTAAGGAACCATATAAGTGATATGAATCATGCGTTGCAATCTCTCCTTCCGATATGTTGCAGACATACATCGATGCAACAGCAGCGCAAATAGCTTTAAGTTATTTATACATCGAATCCGTATGGATGATCAATTTATTTTTTTGAATATTTCCCCATAAACGGGCTGTTTTTAAATATAAAGAGAAAAAAATCATCTCTCCAAAGTCCTTTTTTAGAGCAAATGGAAAAGTTGGCATCAATCTTGCTTGTTAAGATGGCATAACGAAAAAGGAGGTTTTATTTAATTATGATCTACCATCATCTATTGGACAAAATGAGAAAAAAGGAATGTGTCAACGCAGCCATTATCGGAGCCGGCCATTTTGGCACGGCCGTAGTCACGCAGCAAAATTATAATCAATATTTACGCGTGTGCATCGTGGCGGATATTAACCTGGATGCGGCCAAGTCCTCATTTATTAAGGCGGAGATCGCCGAAGAGCTGGTTGTCTACTCCGATAACGCTGCCGACGCCCAACAAGCGATCGAAGCCGGCAAATTCGTCTATACGGATAAAGCTGGAATGATTATGGACGTTCCGGCAATCGACATTGTGGGCGAGGGAACGGGCATTCCCGAAGCGGGCGCCCTTTACGCCAAACTGGCTATTGATAAAGGCAAGCATGTCGCCATGATCAACAAGGAGGCCGATTCCGTAGTCGGGCCTATTCTTAAAAAGCTGGCGCAGGAAAAGGGAGTCGTCTATACGCCCGTCGACGGAGATCAGCACGGCCTTCTCATAGCTATGGTGGAGTGGGCGAAGCTAGTGGGACTGACGGTTATATCCGCCGGCAAAGCCCGCGACGGAGAATTCGTCTACGATGAAAAGAACCGAACGATTTCCATTGAAGCCGATGGAATCACGGTGCACGAATCCGTGTCCGTTACGATAAGCGAAGATGAAGCCAAATACTTTGAATTTATTCCCGAAGGCCAATCCGAGGCATACATTCAAAAAAGGGCGGAAATACTTAAATCGCTTCCAGGCGCAGGCGCATTCGACTTGTGCGAGCTTACCATCATGGCGAATTCAACCGATCTCGTCCCCGATTACGCACCGATGCATGAAGCGACGCTTCGTATTACGGAGCTGCCGGTCGCCTATTGTTCGCAAAAGAACGGCGGGATTTTTAAGGAAGAAGGTGTTATCGATGTAGCGACTTGCTTCAGAAGGCCCGACGAAGCCGGGATGGGAGGCGGCGTATTCATGGTCGTTCGCTGTGACAATGCGTATTCCAACTACATTCTGACCACGAAAGGACAGATTCCCAATTATGACAAATCGACGGCGGTGATCTACCGGCCGTATCACCTTTGCGGGGTCGAATCATCCAGCTCCTTCATGGTTGCCGGGCTATTGGGACTGGATACAGGCTCGCTTGAATACAAGCCCCGTTTCGACCTGGTCAAAAAGGCTGCAAGAGATATCAGGGCCGGAGAAGTATTCGGTAACGACCATGATTATAAAATGACGGCGATCATATTGCCCGCTTCCAAACGGGACGACAACAATCCTATCCCTGCCCATATGCTGGATGGCAACAAAGCGAAGGTCGACATTGCAAAAGGGTCCGTCATCACCTACGCCATGGTGGAGGCGCCCGAGCATTCGACGCTGTGGGAGCTCCGGCAGCTGCAGGACGAACTATTTCTGTCCGACCGGGAGTAGCACTCTGCGCAGGAAAGGGAGGACATACACATGACGAAGGAAGACGGACTGCTGCTCGCCTTTTACGGCGACGATTTCACCGGGTCGGCGGATGCGATGGAGTCGCTTTCCGCAAGCGGGTATCGGACGGTCCTATTTCTGGAAACGCCGACACCGGAAATGATAGAACGGTTTGACGGCATACGCTGCATCGGTGTAGCCGGAACAAGCCGTGCTAAGCGTCCCGCCGACATGGAACAAGAACTGCGGCCGGTGTTCAGGCGGCTTGCGGAGATGAAGGTCCCAATCGTCCACTATAAAACATGCTCCACCTTCGATTCTTCGCCGGAAGTCGGAAGCATCGGCAGGGCGATTGAAGTGGCCCGGGAATATTTTAGCGGTCAGGAGGTTATCCCCCTATTGGCGGGTGCGCCGCCATTAGGGCGGTATACGTTATTTGGCCACCATTTTGCAAACATCCAGCATACCGTATATCGCCTGGATCGTCATCCGGTGATGTCAAAACATCCGATTACGCCGATGGGCGAATCCGATCTCCGCATTCATCTGGGGGAACAAACCTCAGAATATATCGGACTCATGAACATTCTGGAGCTGGACGGAAGCATGGACACCGTGCGGGAACGGTTCAAGGAAAAGCTTGGCCATCCGGGCATTCTTCTGTTCGATGTATTGGATGATGAGCGGCTGAGCGTCGCCGGAAGATTGATATGGGAAACGGCCGGAGATCGATCGAGCTTTGTAGTCGGCTCCTCCGGCATCGGTTACGCGCTGAAAAGCTATTGGCAATCGGCCGGCTTCGAACCGGGCAGTCATCAGAAACCGGTATCCGTGAAGCCGTCGGATCAGGTGCTTGCCGTTTCGGGAAGCTGTTCCATGGTCACAAGGCATCAGATCGAAAATGCGCTGGAGCAAGGTTTCCACGGCATTAAAATTCCGGCTGAACAGATTGTGAAGTCGGGCTCGACTCCCCGCGAATTGCTGGATCAGGCGATAAGTCTCCTTCAAGCAGGGTACAGCGTGATTATGTATACCGCGATGGGACCGGATGACGAGTCGATTGCCGAAACCCGGAAGCATTTCAACGAAATGGGAATGGAGGACTTCCAATCGGGCGAGCATATCGGCGGACAGCTCGGTCGATGGATGCGGGAAATCGTGCTCGCAACCGGAGTGCGCCGTATTATTATCGCAGGCGGCGACACGTCCGGATTCGTAACCCGGCAATTGGGCGTGTACGGGCTTGAAATGATGATTCCCGTTTCCCCGGGAGCGCCTTTATGCAGAGCGTATTCAACGGACGAGAAGATGAACGGTATGGAAGTGGCTTTGAAGGGCGGACAGCTTGGCAGCCCCGATTATTTCGTGAAAGTGCGGCAAGCTTCGAGCATTTAAATATCCGAACGGAGGCGATGGACTCCTTGTATGGATTCATATCGGCCATTCGCAGAGGGTATCTCAGCTTCGAGCAAATATTTATATAAAGCGGGAGTGAAACTATGATGTCTCGGTTAGAGCTGGTCAAACAATTGCAGCAGACGGGCGTATTTATGATGGAGCACGGGCTGGCCTGGGGGATAGCGGGTAATATCAGCGCGCGTTTTACCAACGATCAGTTTTATATTTCGGCCAGCGGCACGTATCTGGGTGAAATGGAGGTCGACGATTTTTCATTATGCTCGGGGGCAGGTCTGGAGGAGGGGAAAAAGCAATCGAAGGAGTTCCTGATGCATCAGGGCATTTACGAGGAACGGCCTGAAATTAACGCGATCCTTCATTCCTCGCCTTTCTTTAGCACGATGATCGCCTGTTCCGGCCTCGACCTGCCCGCCAACTATTTCGTTGAAGCGATGTATTATTTGGAACGAGTCGAAAGAATACCGTACCGGCATCCGGGAAGTCGCGAACTGGCGTCGGCCGTGAAACAAAAAGCGAAGCTGACCAATGTGATGCTTTTGGAAAATCATGGAGTTATCGTGTACGACAAGAGCTTAAAGGAAGCGAGAATGGCTTTGCAAACGTTGGAATATACGGCAAAGATGCACATCCACGCACTTCGGCAAGGAGTCGGCATGCAAGGGTTGACTCGCGAGCTGCAGCATGATTTTCTGCAAAATGCCGGTTACAAGCCTGTAAGAAATTGGCCGGAAAATTGAGGCTGCCGGCCAGCTTCTTTCCTTGAATATTACAAATGTACAAGAAAAGTGGTGCTCAATCCATTCACTTCGCAGCGTATTTTCATTATATTAAGAAATGTAAACAAGTCCTGATAGTACAAACAGGTTGTCGAAAAGGGAGGTTTATCCATGTTTAAGAAAGGGTTTACAATCGGGATGGCCGCAATACTCGCGGTCGCCTTATCCGCTTGCAGCGGCGGCGAAGCCGCACAAAAGCCGGCCGGCAAAAACGATACCCAGGAAAAAGTGACGCTGCGATTCGGCTTTTATGGCGGAGAAGCCCGCCACAAAAAGTATACGGAAATGATCGCCGATTTCGAAAAAAAGAATCCGAACATTAAAGTCGAACAGGAATTCGCCGATCAGGATCCTTTTTACGACAAGCTGGCGACGCAGGCGGCCGGCAATAACTTGCCGGATGTCATCTCGATGAAATTATCGCGATATGGAGACTACGCCAACCGCAATCAACTGCTTCCGCTGGACGATTTCGTTCAATCGAAAACAATCGACACATCCGATTTCAGCCCGAGAATGCTCGACGCGGGTAAAGTAAACGGCAAAATCATTATGGTTGCGAATGGGAATGTTTCAAAAGGGTTGTTTTATAATACGGAGCTGTTCAAAAAAGCGAACGTCCAACCGCCGAAATTCGATGCGTCGTGGGATGAGTTTGCAGCCAAGGGCGCCGAATTTAAAAAGGCCGTAAATAACCCGAATATTTATTTCGCAGACGATCCTACCGGAATTACGCCCGATAGCGACATATTCGGCTATTTTCTTCGGCAAAGAGGCAAGGATGTTTATTCGAAGGAAGGGAAGCTTGGCTTTGAGAAGCAGGATATGATCGATTGGTTTAATTACTGGGACAAATTGCGTAAGGACGGAATAATTCCTCCTGCGCCGGTCGTCGCTGAGTATGCGAATAAATCTGCGCAGGAATCCATGCTCGTCAAAGGCGTAGTCGCGCTGACCGTATCTGCGGGCGGCGCCAATCAACTCGGAATTTATCAATCGTTCGTCAAGGATCAGCTGGAGGCCGGAAGAATACCGACTCTGCCTAACGGCAAACATGGGGAAGACCTCGGGGGCATCTTTTTCTCCATCGCGGCAAAATCGAAGCATCCGAAGGAAGCGGCTCAGTTTATTAATTATCTTCTGAACGATGTGGACGGAGCCAAAATCTTCAAGGAGGAATTTGGACCAAGCCCTTCCAAAAAGATGCAGGAAGCGGTCAAGCCTGTTCTTAGTCCGGCCAATATTAAAGTAGATGAATTCCAGCAAAAGGTAGCGGAGTTCTTTACGATTCCGAATAACCCGCCGGCCGGCAACAGCGAAATTTACAAACAAATAACGATTACCAGCCAGGCTATCGGGTTCGGAAAGAAAACCGTAGAGAAAGCTGTAGACGATTTCTTTAACGAGGCCAATAAAATATTAAAATAATATAGAACGTTGGAATTGAACGGACGGAATGTGCCGTTCCGTCCGTTAAAAGGAGCGGGAGAAATGCGGCGGTTTTTAAAAAGAGACGGGATTGGATACTTATTTCTAAGCCCCTGGATTATAGGTATGCTCGCGTTTACGCTCATACCGGTGGCGGTTTCCTTCTATTTGTCATTTACCGATTACGAGATGTTCCATAGTCCCGTCTGGACAGGCTGGTCCAATTACAAGACTATATTCACGAACGACACGCAGTTTCTGGAATCTTTAAGCGTTACGTTCCGGTATGTGTTTCTGGCGGTTCCCCTTGAACTTATGTTCGCTTTGGCCATTGCGCTTATGCTTCAAAAAGGATTGGCGGGATTGCCGCTATACCGTGCCATTTATTATGTGCCTTCGCTATTCGGAGGCAGTGTCGCTATCGCCTTGTTATGGAGACAAGTGTTTGGGGCCAAAGGGCTGTTCAATATTTTTCTGGGATATTTCGGGATCGACGGCGTGAGTTGGATTGCAACTCCCGAGTATGCTCTTTATACGCTGATCCTGCTGAAAATATGGCAGTTCGGTTCGCCTATGATTATTTTTTTAGCCGGCTTGCAGCAAATACCTAACGAATTATATGAAGCGGCTTCTATCGACGGGGCGGGGAAACGGGCTCAATTTTTTCGGGTGACGATTCCGATGCTGACGCCGATCATCTTCTTCAATCTGGTCATGCAAATTATTAATTCATTCCAGGCGTTCACACCGGCTTATGTCATCAGCGGCGGTACCGGCGGGCCCCTGAATTCGACATTGTTCTATACGCTCTATTTATACCAGAAAGGGTTCGTCAATTTTCAAATGGGTTATGCTTCGGCATTGGCCTGGATACTGCTTGTCATCATCGGTATATTTACAATGATCACGTTCCTTTCTTCCAAAAAGTGGGTGCATTATGAATAACCAAACGAATCAAGTCGTCTCCGGACGCTCGAGTATCGGCAGGCATCTGTTGAATATCGCCATATCGCTTATTATGCTGTATCCGATGATATGGATGCTCTTCAGTTCCTTTAAGCTGCCGCAAAATATTTTGATGGACAGAGGGCTTTGGTCCGAAACGTTCACGCTTGCCAATTATATATACGGGTGGAAAGGGTTGGGCAGCAACACGTTCGCCTTGTTTTTTCAAAATTCATTTATTGTCAGCGGCTTTTCTATTGTCGGGAACCTGCTATCCTGTTCCATGGCGGCGTACGCTTTTGCCCGTCTGGACTTTCGGTTAAAAGCCGTATTGTTCGGCTTGATGCTGATGACCATTATGCTGCCGCATCATGTTACGATAATCCCGCAGTATGTCATTTTCAATAAACTGGATTGGATCAATACGTATTTGCCGCTAATCGTGCCCAAATTTACTGCGGCGGAAGGCTTTTTCGTTTTTCTGATGATCCAGTTTATCCGGAACATTCCGAAGGAATTGGATAAAGCGGCAATTGTCGACGGCTGCGGACCGATTCAAATTTATTGGCGGCTTGTACTGCCATTAGCTCTCCCGGCATTGGTAACAACGGCAATCTTCACGTTTATATGGACCTGGAACGACTTTTTCAGCCAAATTCTTTACATCAATGACAGTCATAAATTTACCGTGTCATTAGGACTGCGGACGTTTTTGGATTCCAGCGGAGAATCGAACTTTGGGGCGCTATTCGCGATGTCCGTTTTATCGCTAGTCCCCGTGTTTACCGTTTTTATTTTTTTGCAAAAGTTTTTGATCGAGGGACTCACATCGGGAGGGGTCAAAGGCTAGTGCGCCCGGCCTGTTTAACCTATGCGACAAGAAGTCTCCCACTTTTTTAAGTGGGGGATGAATTATCGCCTTCGAAGCGTAGCTTACAAAATATACATCGTCATGATATAATCAGTAGTATAGTTATATATGGCGGTGATCATGTGGAATTAGACAATAATAATCATTCAGTATTCTCGATGTACTATCACCTCGTCTTGGTTATAAAATATCGTCGAAAAGTGATTGATGATAACATATCGAATCGTCTCAAAGAAATATTTGCGTATATTGCGCCGAATTACAACAGGCGGTGCGCCGATTGAAGTGGTCAGACGTTATATCGAAAGTCAAGGTGAGAAGATATGAACAAAGCATTCAAATATCGTATCTATCCCAGTACGGAACAGGAAATTCTCATTAATAAAACCTTTGGCTGTGTACGATTTGTCTATAATCAAATGCTTGCGAATCGGAAAGAAATCTATAAGCAATTTAAAGATGATAAAGAAGCCTTGAAGAGACAGAAATATCGGCTTCCCGCCGATTTCAAAAAGGAGTTCGAATGGCTCAAAGAAGTGGATAGTCTGGCTCTGGCAAATGCACAACTTCATTTGCATACGGCTTATAACAATTTCTTTCGAGACCCGTCCGTAGGTTTTCCGAAATTCAAGAGCAAGCATCAGGATAAGAAATCATATACCACGAACAATCAAGGCGGCACGATTCGGCTCATTGACCCTGCAACCATCCGACTGCCCAAACTGAAAGATGTGCGAATTAAGCTTCATCGTTCATTGCCGAAGGAAGCTGCTATAAAGTCTGCAACCATTAGCAAAACGCCAACAGGAAAATACTACGTTTCCGTATTGGTTGAGTACGAAGCGAATATAAAGTCAGTAGAACCAACACGAGAAACCGTATTAGGGTTGGATTATTCGTCTCCATCATTGTTTGTGGATAGCCAAGCCAATCCTGCTGATTATCCAAAATTTTATCGCAAAGCAGAAGCTAAACTGAAAAAAGCACAACGTAAGCTATCCAAACGTAAAAAAGGCAGCAAGAACCGTGAAAAACAACGCCTTAAAGTTGCCATCAGTTATAGAGAACCGATGGGCAAACGGGGATAGCTTGGTCATTATGCTGGCGTTAGCTGGTACGTCCCAAGAAGCCCCCACCTCTAAGCGTTAGTGTAGGTGGTGGGAGTATGTCACGATAAGTCTTGTATGGGCAAGTCCATTATACTGCAAAAAAAGCAGCGTTTTCAGAGGGAGGTATCCGGTAAACAACGGGTACCGCCTCTGTATTTGTTTTTATATAGAAGAAGTTGATCGTACTGCGGAAAAAGGCGGTTGTTCGGATGAAGAGGCAATGGAAGCTAAGGCCGTTTTTGTTTTCTGTCATGGTGATGTCCAACATATTTTTCTTATTGCTGATTACGATTGCGATCTATGTCAGCGTTACTTATTTTTTTACAAAACAAATTAGCGAGGCCCGTTTGCAAGTGCTGTACAGCAATCAGCTTCAATTGATTGAGCGGGTAGAGGATGTAGAGGGAATGGCACTGACGATTTCCACACATCCGATCATCAAGGACGTTCTCGAGCACAACGACAGCATCGATTTATACGATTATATTCTCTTGCAGCGCAAAGTCAGCGAATGGTTAAATACGTTCACATTCGTCAAGCCGTATATCGACAGCATCCAAATCTATACGGATCAATATGCCCAATATCAGCAAATCGGACCGGTCGGTAAAAATATGATACTGCCCCTAACGAAAATGCCCTGGAAAGAAGAAATGCCCCAGTTCTCTGACATGGACGCCATATGGGTGCCTTCCCATGGCGAAACGATGTGGGATCCTGAGAAGCGGGTCCTTACTTATGTATTGAAAATTTATAACCGCAAAGGGGGGACTGCCGGTTTCGTCGCGATCAATATGAACGAAGACTCATGGGTCCGGTTGTTTTTCAAAAATAATGCGGAGTCATCGCCAACGAACCGCTCTTTGCTCGTTCTTGATTCGAACAACAGGATCATGTCCAGAATGTCCGCCGATATGAACTCCCGTCTGATGAAAACGTTCGAATCGTACCTGGATACGATTAATCAGCAAGCCGGATATCGGCAGTTGGATATGAACGGCAACAAGTATCTTATGATTTATTCGATGAAAAACCAGGAGAAATGGAGAATCGTCGAGTTTTTGGAAAACGATCAGCTGTATCGCGATGTCCAAATCATCCGCAATATTATGCTTATCATCGGAGTGGTCATTCTGCTGTTTATTTTTCCGGTCTCCTCCTATTTATCGAGCCGGATAATTCGGCCGGTGCCTGATTTATTAAAAGGATTTCAACAGATAGAGAAAGGAAATTTCGATACAAGCTTGAAAAAACATTCGATCGTTGAATTCAACAAGCTGGTTCATGCCTTTAATCTTATGGCTATACGGCTTCAAGGGACGATTGAAGAGCTGGACAAGAAAAACCGGTTAAAACGAGATTTGGAGTTAACCGTCCTGCAAAGCCAGATCAATCCCCATTTCCTTTATAATACGCTCGATATGATTAATTGGGCTGCAGCGATGAAAGGGAACATGGAAGTCAGCTTCATGGCTTCCAAGCTGGCCAAGTTGTTCCGCATCAGTTTAAGCGGCGGCAGTCCGTTCATTGTTCTGCAGGAAGAGCTGGAGCATGCCGGGCTGTACGCGCAAATTCAACAGCTCAGGCTGCAGGACCGATTTATGTACAGCGAGCATGTGAAGCCTAATTTCAAACAATGCTATGTGCCCAAAATTATTTTGCAGCCATTCATCGAAAATTCCATCATTCACGGGTTTTCCGTTCTGCATGAGGAGAAAGCGGAAGTATCGGTTTCAGCCGAACGAATAGATGAGGATACATTTAAAATCATCATTGTGGATAACGGAACCGGACTTGACCGGCAGCAGAAGGATGAGAGCGAGCAGCGGAAGAAAAGCTCTCTATACGTATCGGGATCGGGCGGTTACGGGATAAAAAATGTAAGGGAGCGGCTTGAGCTGTATCTTGGTTCGCAGTACGGGGTGCATATCGAGAACAGGGAAACGAGAGGCGTCAAAGTGACAATCACGCTTCCTTATTTGGATTCCATACATAAGGTCAATTGCATCAGTAATTTGAAATGAGGTGTTGTCGGAATGAAAGTATTGTTGGTGGACGATGATGTTTATGTCGTATCCGGATTAATAAATACGATTTCATGGGAACGTCTCGGCATAGACGAAATCATTACCGCCCAGGATGGCGAAGAAGCGTGGGAGAAATTTCAACACGATCAGCCCGACCTGCTTATTACCGATGTGTATATGCCAAGAATGAACGGGCTGGAGCTGATCAAAAGCATAAGAAAAGTCAATGCGGAGCTTCCGGTCATTATACTGAGCGGTTATGGCGAATTCAACGATGCCAAAGAGGCGATCCATCTGAATGTATCGCAATACATTTTGAAACCGTCCGTTTTTACCGAAATCGAAACCGTATTGGAAGCCGTAATCAACGAGATGAAGGTTGCCGAGAAGAAGGAACAGTATTTCCACGGTCTGCAAAGTCAATTAGAGCAGAGCATCCCCATTTTAAGAGAACAATTTTTATTCGACATGATTACCGCAGGCATGAGACAGCAAGATATTGGCGACAGCAGGATACGGTTTCTTCATTTGACGAGCGACGTATTTGACGGCGGACTCGTCATGAGCCTTATGATTTTCAAAGACGGCAATATGAAGACCGAGCTGGAAAGAGACTGGCAGTTATATAAATTTGCCGCTTATAATATCGCCCAAGAAATTGTCGCCAAAATGGGCAATGGCTATGCACTTCGTTATATGGAGGATCGGCTGCCCATCTTTTTGTACGGATCAAAGGAAGCGACCAGGCAAAGGGCCAGGCAAATTTCCGAAGCGCTTATCGGAAGTATCGGAACTTATCTGGAGCTGGATGCGAATGTCGGCATTGGCCGGTGGTATGAGCAATTTACGGCGTATCCGGTATCCCACAAAGAGTCTCGCGATATGCTGGCGATGGTCGAATACGAGGGCTACCGGCATGTATTCGATGCCGAAGAAACAAAGGAATTTTTTCCGGAGAAATGGCCAAGTTATCCTATAGAACTAATCCGACAATTGTCCGAAGCTTTGCTGCGGACCGATCGTGACAGCGTGGCGGAAAAGTGGGAGCGCATAGAGCTGATGCTATTCAAAGAAAACGGCGCTTCCCTGAAATATACGAAAACTTTATGCATCAGTATGATCAGCAGTATTGTCTTAAACACGATAGCCGAAGAAGCCGCAGCCTTTGATGTGAATCATCTGGCTCCTTTTTTGCAAAGAATCGAGTCCGCGCCGACAGGCCTATCCTTAATGAATCAAATCCGGACTATATTGGACGAGCTGCTGGAGCTGCTCGAACAAAAATATAGCTCGGTGAAGCAGCGTTCTTATGTGCAATATGTAAAAAAATATGTCGCTGAAAATTATGACGGAAATGTTTCTTTTAGTCAGCTTGCCTATGATTTGCAATTAACCAGAAACTATTTGAGCAGCATATTCAAGCGCGAGACAGGCGATAATTTTACGGACTATTTAACCCGTTACCGAATCGAGCGGGCGAAAGAGCTGATGAAAACGCAGCGCTATATGATTTATGAGATTGCCGAGATGGTAGGCTATTCCGATCCTGCTTACTTCAGCCGAGTCTTCAAGCATGCAGTCGGAATTAGCCCCACCGACTATGCCATAGGGAAAAAATAGGGCAAGCCGTCTCGAAACGGTCAAAGAAACGGGCGAGATCGTATTGGCGGGTCAAGGCAGCGGCTGCATACGCGAGATTACCCCCAAGCGAAAGTGCAGGAGCGTGCTCTTTTTTTTGAGCGGACGGGCAGGTCAGATTAATTACAATTTTTTATTTGGTATGTTAAAATATTACAAAATGAAAAGGAGGAATGAGTCGTGGGTCATTCAGAATTGAATAGTTCGATTGTGATTGATGGAGACATTGAAACCGTTTGGAATGCTATTACGGATAAGGACAAGCTTTCGCAATGGTATGCGCCGGGCTCGCCTTGGGAAATTCCTAATCTGAAAACCGGGGGAAAAGTCACTTTTACGTTAATGCCCAGTGCCCATAATAATCTGACAGAGGAGCTTCCTATGTCCTTGACAATTAGGAATGTGAGTATTAATCAGGAGTTTTCCCTCTATTTGGACTCACAAGAAACTCTTATATCTTTTAGGCTGGAAGAAGCGGGTAGCGGAACGAGAGTTACAATGAATTTGGCAGGCTTCGATCAATCGTTGGCAAATTTGAAAGCTTTGGTCGAAGGAAAGGAACTGCCTTATATTTAATATAACGAGAGCTCAGTAGGGCTGCCGCGGAGCCTTCCGGGCAGCTTCATTTTCAATCTATGCTTTTAAAAGAATAACGACTTAGGAGAGCATGCTGCTGCCAGCAAAAGCTCGCGACATGAATGTAGTTTGACGCTTACTTAGGAACGACCCAGCGAGTAACGCAGCTGAATGACGCCGCTGCCAAGCGCTTTGAAATCGAGCAGCTGCACATCCTTGTACTGGTAGTTGTCTTGATCGGTCAATAGATTAAGCCCTTTGCCCTCCAACACAGGTGCCACATTGAATATCAGCTCGTCGACAAGCCCGTGGCCCAGACATGCGTTGTGCAAATCCGCACCGCCCGCGATAAGGGCTGTTTGATGGCCTTTTTCTTGCAGGTAGCTCAAGGCTTCCTGCGGCGACCCCGCAACTGTGACACCGGGCAGTTCCTTTATGCTTGCAGAAACCACGACGATGTCCATACCGGCAAAAGCTCCCCCGCCGCCGCTTGCCCTCATGCCCTCGAAAGTTCGACGTCCGACAATGAAATTTCCGGCAGCTTTGGCATGTGTCGCAAAATCGTCCAGCGCTTCCTGTTTGGGCGGATGCTCGGGGCCGGATTGTGCATAGTTGCCATTAGCGGTTAAGGTTGCCCAAAGAATAGTTTTCATATAATTCCTCCTCATTCCATTCATAGTTCAATAAGTTACAAGTAGAATCTTGAAGCCCTTCTCCAAACCATTATCCCCTTTATGGTGCCGTTCGAGCAGCCGAACGATAATGATGTTGCTATTGGACCTTTGTACAAGGCTGCTTGATCTGAAACAGTCGATTTCCTCCCCTTTCACAATAGTAGCGGTCTATGGTACATTTGAAAAGTAGTTACAAAAAAGTGCAGTAGTTTCAAAAAATGAACCAAGGGGGAATATTAATGATCGATCCAGCATGTCCTGACGCAATCGAACCTGTTCTGGAGATTTTAGATGGCAAGTGGACCCTTCTTCTTCTGCGCGATTTGTTCAATGGCATCAAACGGTTTGGGGAGCTGCGTCGTTCGCTGCATCCAATCAGCCCGAAAACCTTGACAGACCGGTTGCGCATGTTGGAGGAGAAAGGAATCGTGACGCGTACTCTTTATCCCGGAGTCCCTTTGCACGTCGAATATGAACTTACCGAACGCGGGCAGCGTCTCCAACCTATTTTTGCTGCAATGAGGGCGTGGGCTCAGTCGGAAGGGACATGTCCCAAAAAAGAGGCAAGCGAGTCGCTATTGCTAAAACAATAACGAGGGGAACTTTCCGCTCCCGGGGGTGATAAGTCCGGGTGTACCGCCGTTCTTTGGTCGCGAAATGTTGACAGACCGCCTGTTTTCAGATAGCGTTATCATAAAAGCCCGATTGGCCGGCTTTGGTCAAGGAAGCTTGGTGAAACATAAGGAATCGAGGTAAGCTATGAGATCAGCCAAAGGCGAAAACAGCCGTAAAAATATTAATCAATATACGATCATTCAGCTGATTCGTGACAATGGTCCGATGACGAAGGCGGAAATGGCCGCCAAAACAAATTTGACGTTCACGGCGATTAACAATATCGTAGAGAAATTGACCAATCAGCATTTTATCCGCGAAGCGGGCTATGACCTTTCCAGCGGAGGACGGAAGCCGGTGCTGCTGGAATTGAACGCCGACGCGTTGTACGCGGTTGGCGTTCACGTCAGCGCTTCCACCTTAAAAACGGCTGTAATCAATTTTTGCGGCGTCCCCGTTTCGGCTGCCGAGGCGAAGCTGGAAAGCGGCACCGACCGGGATACGATTATGAAGCAGATCATTCGTGCCGTGGAATCGGTCATTGCCGCTTCAGGGGTAAATAAGGAGCAAATATCGGGCATCGGCTTGGGCGTACCGGGACCTCTCGATCCGTATAACGGGATTGTGCTTACGCCCCCCAACATCCCCGGGCTTGCTTCCGTCCCGGTACAGCAATTGATGCGGGATCATTTCGGGCTGCCCGTCATGATCGATAAAGACGCCAATGTGATGGCGCTTGGCGAATTGTGGTTCGGCAGCGGTCGGGGGTTCAACAATCTGCTCTACCTGGACGCCGATCTCGGGATTGGCAGCGGGTTGGTATTTAATCGTAAAATCCATCAAGGGTTCCCTTACGGAGCCGGCGAGATCGGCCACGGCACGATCGACTTGGACGGTCCGAAATGCAATTGCGGCAACTACGGCTGCTTGGAAACGGTTGCTTCGGGTATGGCGATTATACGCCGGGCCGGGGAAGAAATACGCCGCGGAGTCGGCACGGCGCTGTCCGCTTTGTACGAAAGCGGAGAAGATGCGCTCGATATTCGGCACATTATCGAAGCGGCCCGGGAAGGGGACCGGCTGGCCGTCAATATTTTGGACGAATCGGCCAGATACTTGGGCATCGCTCTGGCCAATGCGATTAATTTTCTCGCTCCGGAGACGGTTATTATTGGCGGCCTGCTCGTAAACGGGCAGCATTCGTATTTTGAGAAGGTAAAATCTATTGCAGTATCCAGAAGCTTTGCCACGTTCCATAAATCGATTGTACTGCAGCCTTCCTATCTGGAGGGGGCCGCCGGCATTACCGGAGCGGGCGCGCTTATTTTCGAGGAACGATTATCCAAAGAGTAATCCCACGATCCGTCGCTGTATGCAGCGGTCTGCTCAAATATTAAACTAACTTCAAAAAGATTCATAAAAAATGATTAATCCCCATAGACAATAGCGCTTACATCGAATATAATGCAAAGTATACCGCGGTGTTTTTGAAGTTAATTGAATAACGTTTTTGTACTTATTAAACTATAGTTAATAAGATGAGATGAGAGTGAGTCAAGCGGCTTTGCCGGAATGCAGGGTAGGCTTTCAAAACCAACGTAATAATTGCATTCTGCAAGCTGCGGCCATCAAAATATGGATACGGAACGTACTGGGAGGGTATTTTGTCAAAAATGGATATGTACGCCGGAGTAGATATCGGAGGCACTAAATGTGCCGTCACATTGGGCCATTCCACAGAAAACGGTATTGAACTGTTAGATAAAGCCTCATTTCCGACAGCCCCCGCTCCGACGGCAGCATTAAAGTGTGCGATAGACGAACTTGACCGGCTGTTTAGCAGGAATCCGGCAGCAAGAGAACACTTGAAGGCGATAGGAGTCAGCTGCGGGGGGCCCCTTGATTCCGAACGGGGGCTTATCTTATCCCCGCCCAACCTGCCTCTTTGGAGCAAGGTGGACGTCGTTAGCCCGCTGGTCGAACATTTCGGAGTGCCTGCGGCTCTGCAGAACGACGCCAACGCCTGCGCGCTGGCCGAGTGGCTGTGGGGTGCGGGAATCGGCAGCCGCAATATGATTTTCCTGACCTTCGGTACAGGTATGGGAGCAGGGCTTGTTCTTGACGGGCGGTTATATTCCGGCACGAACAATCTTGCGGGCGAAATCGGGCATATTCGCCTCGCCGAGCAGGGCCCTGTCGGACATAACAAGGCCGGTTCCTTTGAAGGATTTTGCAGCGGAGGAGGCATTAAGCGGCTGGCGCAGGGGATTGTGCAGGAGCAGCTCGAAGCCGGCGGGGAGCTCCCGACGTTTTGCAAAAGCGCCGAGGCGATCGAATTGATTACGACAAGAGACATTGCGGATGCGGCGCTTGCGGGCGACCGGCTGGCCCTTCAAATATTCCAGGAGGTGGGGCGAAACCTCGGACGCGGGCTGTCCGTCTTGATCGACATTCTCAATCCGGATAAAATTGTGATCGGCAGCATTTATAACCGGCAAAAAAAGCTGATTGAGCCTTACATGATGGAGGAACTGCACAAGGAGGCGCTTCCCGGCGCCTTGGCGGTTTGCGAAATCGTTCCGGCCGGGCTTGGAGAGCAGGTCGGCGATATGGCGGCCCTATCCGTTGCCAGAACGCTGCATTTGAGCCAGTCTTGAGCAGCTGCATAACATGAAACGAAACGAAAGGATGAGTGGTAATGGCATCTAAAACCGATATTCATATGATAGGGAACGCGCATTTGGACCCGGTATGGCTCTGGCAGTGGCAGGAAGGCTATGCGGAAATCAAGGCGACATTCCGTTCCGCGCTGGATCGTCTGCGGGAGTTTCCCGATTTCGTGTTCACCTGCGCGGGCGCGGCATACTACAGATGGGTAGAGGAGAACGCCCCGGAGATGTTCGAGGAAATTCGCGAACGTATCAAGGAAGGACGATGGGTCGTTGTCGGAGGCTGGTGGATTCAACCGGATTGCAACCTTCCGTCGGGCGAATCGTTTGTGCGGCACGGCTTGTACAGTCAGCGATACTTTTTGGAAAAATTTTCGGTCATGGCCCGGGTCGGCTACAACGTAGATTCATTCGGACATCATGGCATGCTCCCGCAAATTTTAAAGAAAAGCGGCATGGACGCTTATGTGTACATGCGGCCCAACGAGCAGGAGAAAAGCATGGATCGCAGCCTGTTCTGGTGGGAGAGCATCGACGGCAGCCGGGTAATGACCTTCCGCATTCCGTTCAGCTACGGCAACTGGGCGAGCTCCGACAAGCATGAAGACCCGTTCAAAGGAAAGGTTCAGGATGTGATGGCTTTAGCGGATCAGGACGGTCATAGCTTCATGAATTTTTACGGAGTCGGCAATCATGGCGGAGGACCGACCATTGCCAACCTGCAATCAATTCACAGTCTTCAGCAAACATACGGAAGCGATAAAATAAAGCTCAGCTCGCCGAACGCCTATTTTGCGGAAATGGAACGGATCGGCGCAGAGCTCCCTGTTTTCCGCGACGACCTGCAGCATCATGCGAGCGGATGCTACTCCGCGCATTCGGAGACGAAAGCGTTAAACCGGAAAGCGGAGCACCGGCTGCTGACCGCGGAAAAATTCAGCACGATCGCCTATCGTCAATTGGGCTTGGCTTATCCGGAACGCGAGCTTCGCCGGGGCTGGGAAAATGTCATGTTCAACCACTTCCACGATATTATGGGCGGTTGTTCGATCAAAGAGGCTTATGAGGACGCCCGGGACTCGTACGGGGAAGCGCTGCATACGGCTGCGGTTTCTCTGAATGCCGCCCTGCAAAAAATTTCGTGGTCCATCGATACGATGAAGGACGGCATCCAGGCTTTAAGCAAGGACATGGATTGGGCGCTTTGGGAGCAAAAGGACGAAGGCATACCGCTGGTCGTGTTTAACCCGTTGTCATGGGAGGTTCATGCGCCAATTCATGTCAATAAGACGGTCAAAGGAATAACCGATGATCAGGGCGCAGCCGTTGATCTTCAGGTGGTACGGGGATCGAGAACGAACCGGACCGATAAATACGATACGCTGTTTATGGGAAAAATCCCCGCTATGGGATACCGGGTCTATTGGATTTATAAAGAAAAATCATTTTCGCCTGCTCCATCCGGGCAGCTCGCAGCCGACCGCAACGTGCTGGAAAACGATTGGTACCGGCTTGAATTGGAAGCGCATACCGGGCATATCGCGAGCCTTTTTGACAAACAAAACGGCGTCGAGGTATTTAACGGCAAAGCCGCCGTTCCGGTTGTCATTGACGAGCATCATTGTGATACTTGGGCGCATGGCATTTTCGAATTCCGCAACGAAGTCGCCAAATTCGGCGATGCGGACATTAAGCTGATGGAGCAAGGTCCATTGCGGGCAAGGCTGCGTGTTGTCAGCCGGTATAACCGTTCCGTGCTGCGGCAGGATTTCATTCTCTACAGAGACAAGCCGGGCATCGAGGTCAAAGTAAAGCTTGACTGGAGAGAGGAGCATAAGATGCTGAAGCTGTCTTTCCCTGCTCGTATTGCCGATCCGAAGGCTGCCTATGAAATTCCGTACGGTCATATTGAAAGACCGGTTAACGGGGAGGAGGAGCCTGGCCAGCAGTGGCTGAGCGTAACGGGGGTTCATGCGGATGGAAGCTTGGACAGCTACGGTTTGACGCTCGTGAACGATGCCAAATACAGCTTCGATGTTAAAGATAACGATATGCGGATGACCGTCGCCCGGGGAGCGATATTTGCCGATCATTACGGCGACAGGGATGAAGAATGCGAATTTATGGATCAGGGCATACAGCAATTCGGCTATGCGCTTATCCCCCACGAAGGGGACTGGCGGACGGGGGATGCGACCAGAAAAGCAATGGAGTTCAATGTCCCGCCTGTATCGATCATTGAAACTTATCATAAGGGCGCTCTGCCTCAAAGCTCGGAGGGAATACGCATTTCGGCTTCCCATGTTATCGCCGCCGCATTCAAACGATCGGAGGACGACGACGGTTACATACTCCGCTGCTATGAAACAAACGGTCGGGAGGAAGTCGTCGAGATCGCCATTCCGATGCTTGGCCGTACGTGGAACGTTCCATTTGGCAAATACGAAATTAAGACGCTGTTCATTCCCGACGATGCGGAAGCGGCTGTCAGGGAAGTCAATATGCTCGAGCTGCAAGCATAACCCGTCTCAAGGCAGGGTCTGAGAAACAAGGCAATTATTGTTTTAAAATAATAACCGGAGCGTGATGGAAAGTGAAAAGAATGAAACCTATCGGTACCTGCTTATTCATTGCAGCCATGCTGCCCTCACTCGTTGGCTGCTCGCAGCCGGCTGCGAACAATTCACCAAAAAATGCCGAGGCTGGAGGCGCCGCTCCCAAAACGGCTACGCTCAAAATCGCCTATGGCGAATATGGCGATACGAAGCCGATCAAGGAATGGCTGGGTGCGGCGAAAAAGCAGTTCGAGGAACAGCATAAAGGGGTAACGCTCGAATATGTCCCGATTAATGCGGGCGGCAACGATTATTATACGAAATTGACCTTGATGCTCAGAAGCGAGCAGACATCCCCGGATTTGGTCTACGAAGACTCTTTTATGATCGGTCCCGATGCGAAAGCCGGTTATTTGCAGCCGATTCCAGGCATTGAACAATGGTCGGAATGGAGCTCGTTCTACCCCGCGATGCAGGATATCGTGAAGGCGGATGGCAAAGTATACGGCGTTATGAATAATACGGACGTACAAGTGATTTATTATAGCAAAAAGCTGTTCGAAAAAGCGGGACTTCCAACCCAGTGGCAGCCGAAAAACTGGCAGGAAATTATCGATGCCGGCCAGGCGATCAAAAAGCTGGATTCCAATCTGGTTCCGATATGGCTGTATGCCGGCAAAGCGCTTGGGGAAGCTTCAACGTTCCGTGGATTCCAGGTATTTCTGCTGGGAACGGAAAATACGATGTACAACTACGACAGTAAAAAATGGGTGACCGGCGGCAAAGGGTTCGATAAAACGTGGAAATTCCTTGAGCAAGTGACAAAATTGGGATTGCTCGAGCCGCAAAAATATTGGACGAATACGAATGCCTCGTCTATCGTGAACCGGGAGCTGATGCCGAAGCATCAAGTGGGAATGGTGTTCGACGGCAGCTGGATCGGAAGCAACTTTTTACCTACAGGACCGCAGCCTTGGGCGGAAGGCTTCGATGAGTACGGAGTAGCCAAAATTCCGACCTCGGATGGCCAAAACCCGTCCTTCACCAATCAGTCCGGCGGCTGGGCGCTGTCGATCAGCGCGAAGTCCAAAAATGCGGACCTTGCGGCCGAATTTATTAAAGTGGCTTCCAACAAGGATAACCTTGCGCTGTACAACAGTCTGAAAGGCTCCATTCCTCCGAGAAGCGATGTCGAATCGCATCCGGTCATGCAAAAAGGGCTGGAAACCAACAAATGGTTAAAAGAATCGATTAAATATGTAGCCAATACGCATTACCGTCCTTCTATAGAAGGATACCCGCAAATTTCCGAAGTTATAGCGCGCCTGACAGGAGATATCGCCCAAGGCAGCGCGACTGCGGAGCAAGCTGCGGAACAATATGCGAAAGAGGTAACGAAGATCGCCGGTGCGGACAAAGTGGAGACTGCGACAAAATAATAACGAATCAAATGGCAGGTCTTTGCTTGCAAAGGCCTGCCTCACAAACGAGGTGATTTCAATTGAACACGGTACTGGCCAACGAACGGGAAAGAACCGGCAAAAGACGGCTGTCTTCCAAGCGGCGCAATGAGCTGCTGATCTCCGCGGTCCTGCTAGCCCCGCTAGTGGTCATCCTGATCATTTTTTTGGCTTGGCCGGTTATCTGGACCTTCTTTTTATCGTTCACCAATATGCAGCTTACGGGAACCACCGCGGTGAACTGGAGCTGGGTGGGCTTCACTCACTACATCAACCTGTTTGGCGACGCCGAGTTTTTCAACTCTGTCCGATTGAGCTTGATTTACTTTGCAGGTTCCGCCTTCCTGGGGCAATGCGTGCTCGGTTTTTTTCTTGCGCTGCTTCTGGAGAAACGGCTTAGATGGACTCGGACGATTGTCGGCGGCGTCATTATTTTGGCCTGGGTCATACCGGAAATTGTCGCCTCCTTCATGTGGTTCGCGCTCTTATCGGACGGCGGCGTTCTTCATAACATACTGGGCTTCCTGCATATTCCGTACGAAACATGGCTGATCGAACATCCGATGCTATCCGTTTCCTTGGGCAACGCCTGGAGAGGCGTGGCCTTCTCCATGCTTATTTTCACAGCTGCGATCGCCAATATCCCGCCGGAAATGAAAGAGGCCGCCGAAGTGGACGGAGCTTCCTCTTGGCGGCGCCTGATTTACATTACGATTCCGATGATCAGCGAAGCGATTCTGATCGATCTGGTGCTGATCACATTGGGCACGTTAAATAACTTCACCTTGATTTATTCGATGACGGGCGGCGGTCCCGGCAATAAAACGCAAGTGCTTTCCGTGTTGATGTACGATAAGGCGTTTTCCCAATACCAGCTCTCGTACGGTTCGGCGATCTCGGTCATTTTGCTAATAATTGGAGCGCTGCTCTCTGTCGTTTATATGAAAATATTGAAAAAGCAAGGCAGCCAATGATGGCAAGCGAATAAAAGCAGGGAGTGATGACATTGATACAATCGCATTCGACCCGGAGTCCTATGCTGCACAAGCTTGGCGATCTGCTGCTGCTCGTCATCGGCTTGCTGTTTACCATCCCGTTGATTTGGGTTGTGATCAGCTCCTTGAAGGAGCATGCAACACTGTCCGTCATACCGTTGGAAAGCTTTACATGGACCAATTACATCAAGGTGTTTTCGCCGGACAATATGAAATCGTTTCTGAATTCGATCTATTTGTCATTCGGCACGATGCTGCTCACTGTGATCATAGCCGCTCTGGCTGCGTATCCGTTATCCCGATTTTCGCTGCCGTTTAAGAATTCGTTTGTTTATGCGATGATTTTTTCGACAGGTTTGCCCATGGTTGCGCTTATGGTGCCGGTATACGAGTTTTATGTCAGCTACGGCATGATCAATTCCTTATGGAGCACCATTCTGTTTATGGCGGCGACGTCTCTGCCCTTTGCGACCTGGATGATGAAGGGCTTCATAGATGCGGTTCCCCGGGAACTGGAGGAATCGGCCAGTGTGGAGGGCTGCAGCACGTTCCAGGCTTTGCTGCGGATTGTCGCGCCTCTCGTCATCCCTGGCGCTTCCGTTGTAGGGATTTATACGTTTGTCCATGCATGGGGGAACTTCATCACCCCGTTCATCCTGCTGCAAGGGGATCATCTTCCTGCGGCGGTAACCATCTATCAATTTTTTAGCCAGTATACGACGGATTACAGCGGGCTGGCCACGTTCTCCATTATTTATACGCTGCCGGTTATTATCCTCTATGCCGTCATGACCAAATGGCTCGGCGGAGGCTTCACGCTGGGCGGCGCAGTCAAGGGATAGCCGATTAAAACCAATAGGGCAGGTGACCCGATATGGAAAAGGAAATCAAAAAATTAATGCGCAAATACCCCGACCTGGAAAGCTGCTTTCCGGCGATTATCCTGACGGTTGAAGCTTTGGCCGCAGCATACCGCAAGGGCGGAAAAATATTGGTATGCGGCAATGGCGGAAGCGCTGCGGACAGCGAGCATATCGTCGGCGAATTGATGAAGGGCTTCATGATGCGCCGTCCGGTCTCGGATGAGGTTCGGGTCAAGCTGGAGACGGCCTTTCCCGGAGAAGGGGATTATTTGGCCAATCATCTTCAAGGGGCGCTCCCGGCCATTTCCCTGGTCAGCCAAACAGCCGTAAGCACCGCTTTTGCCAACGATGTCGCTCCCGACATGGTGTTCGCCCAGCAAGTGTTCGGCTATGTGAAGCCCGGCGATGCGGTGATCGGAATCAGCACGTCGGGCAGCTCGAAAAATGTCGTCTACGCCCTCCAGGTAGCCAAAGCGCTGGGAGCGACAGCGATCGGACTTACCGGAGGCGACGGCGGACGCATGAAGGACATATGCGATGTAACGATTTGCGTTCCTTATAACAGCACTCCCGATATTCAGGAGCGCCATCTGCCTATTTATCATGCCATATGCATCGCCCTGGAAGAGGAGTTTTTTTCCGACTCCGAAACGGCGTTTCCCCGGTCGACGGATACTTGCGGCGCCTAGCTATCGGCTGGCGTCCCGTACGTACAAACATATAAGCTTTATACAAGGACCTGGCCAGCCGCCGGGTTTTTCGTGCCTGTTTAGGAAATTATGCGCAGCATATTTCCGAGCATAATCGGGGGCTCCCTGCATTCTCCATTCGCTTTCCATTAGACTTGCATATCGGCAATGTAGAGACTATCGATTAATGGACGGGAACGGTCTTTGGAGATGACTTCGAAGCTCAAACACTTCGGCGTTAGAACATTCTCGCCGCCTGGTCCGTAGCCCTGAGCCCGTCCACAATAATCTCCTCGCTGCGGCCGGGAGCTTGCCTGTGCCCCTCGATCCTGACCATTGTAAAGTCGGTAATGCCGAATACCTGCAAATGCTTCTTGACGAAATTGACCGCGATTTCATCTTCATCCCGATACGTGCCGCCTCTGGCATTCAACAAAGCGACCTTCTTGCCCGGCAGCAGCCCGACCAGACCCGCGTCCGAATATTTGAAAGTTTTTCGCGGCTGATGCAAATAATCGAGGTATGTGTGCAGTACGGCGGGAACCGTCAAGTTCCAGAGCGGGAAGGCGATGACGACTTTGTCCGCCGCCAGAAACGGCTCCAGATGCTTGCGGACAAACGCCTGCTCGGCTTCCTCCTCCGGGGTGAGCGAATAGCCGTTGGCTACCTTGTAATTTCCTGTAATCATCGTGCCTCCCAAGTAGGGGAGGTGTTCCGAAAACAAATCCGTTTGCACGATCTCGTCGTCCTGATGCGTTTCCTTGTAGCTTGCCAAGAATGTATCGTACATTCTCACGCTTACCGAATCTTCCGCCGAGCAATTGTTTGCCTTAATAAACAATACGTTTGCCATGTTCTTTTCCTCCATGTGATCATGTTTGGTTGCCGATTGGCGCGTCATGACTCCAGATGGTCGCACAGCTCGCCCAAGGTTTGTCCACTTCTCTTATAGAGCTGATCGGGCAGCTGTCTTCGGCTTCCATCTGCTAAAGCCTTAAATACGTATCCATATCGTATTATATGCAGCCATTTAGCTGCATGTCAAGCGCAAATCGATCCCGCACGATGGAAGCGGCTCCGGACAAAGGATTGGGTTTGTTGGCACTTTTCAGACGAGAAGGAATAGTGTACTCTTAAAATTAGACATTATTCGCCGGCCCCCAACGGAATTCAACATAATCGGCCGCTGAATGGAGCGGATACGGACCGTTAAAATAGATTGCCAAAGGAAAGCCTATGATGACTTATAGAATGAGCAAACGTTTTGTTTTGTGCCTTGTTGTGATAGGGATGATGTTCTTTTACGTGCAGCATGCGTGGGCGGCCGAACATAAGGACGTTCGTATTTCGGCTCATGCCAACGATCCTTTTGTCGATAAACAAGCTTATCTGAAGCAAATACATATTGAAGAGGCATGGGATGTCGCAACCGGCGGCGACTCTTTGGTTATCGCTGTCGTTGATACCGGTATCGATCTCAGCCATCCCGACCTTACTCCGAATTTGGTGGAAGGGGTCAATTTGATCGTCCCCAGGCAGCCGCCTCAGGACGACAATGGACATGGCACCAATGTCGCCGGCATTATCGGAGCAGCGGCTAACAATGATAAGGGAATTGCCGGCATCCTTTGGAAAACAAAGCTGATGCCGATTAAAGCGTTGGAAGGAGACGGTACCGGAAGCGAGACGAAGCTCGGAGAAGGAATTCGCTATGCGGTGGACAACGGAGCGAAGATCGTCGTCCTGTCTCTTGGTCTCAACAAAGATTCAAGCTATCTTAGGGAAATCGTGCGTTATGCTGAGGATCGAGATGTCCTTCTCGTAGCCGCGACAGGCAACGAACGAAACCGAATCAAATACCCTGCCGCCTATCCCACTGTGCTGGCTGTCGGGGGCATGTCAATAGACAAAAAAGCGCACAGACTTTCCAATACCGGACCGGAGATAGATGTCGTTGCGCCATGGGATGTGTTTACGACGGCGCTTGGCGGCGGATATGAATATAAGGACGGGACTTCAATGGCTGCGCCCCAAGTAGCTGCTGTTTGCGCTTTGGCATGGACCAAATATCCTTGGATGAAGCCGTATCAGATTCGAAGCCTTATTCGGCAAACCTCCGAGGAGCTGAGCGGGAACGGTTGGAATTCCGAAACCGGATATGGCTTGCTGCGGGCCGACCGTGTAATGAACAACGCTTTTTCCGATGATATGTACAAGCCCAACAGCCGCAAGGAGCAGGCCAAACCGATTTCCGTGTCCAAAATGATCAGCGCTTCGTTTGCCAACGGGGAAGATCAGAGCTGGTATACGTTCGATGCGCCGTATGACGGCAGCGTCAGGCTTGAGCTGGGAATGGAAGGCACGTATGAGGTAGTTGTTACACATACGGATGCCCAGGGAAAAACGAACGATTATAACCTGATGATAGGCAAATCCGTTACGCTGCCGGTTTCCAAGGGCAAGAGCTATCTCAAGCTGCAGCTTAAAGATCATTCCGTGAAACAAAGGCTTATGTTTAAGCTGACGACTGACTTTGAAATATATAAAGATCGGTATGCGGATAATGATTTACAGTATAAGGCATATGTTTTGCCGACAGGAAGTCAGAGCATTACAGGAACTTTTCATCGCAATAACGAACAAGACTGGTATATGCTTCCTATCGACCGCACCGGCAGGCTAAGTATGGAGCTATCGGTAGATACGGCGCGGATGGATCCGGTTCTGCTCGTCCAGAAGCGAGGCGAGAAAGGCATTACGATAGATCGGGGCGGTGAAGGCGAGACGGAATATCTTCCTGAAATGGACGTATACCCCGGAGATTATTACATTCGTGTCAGCAACGCAAAGGGATATACATCGCCGATCACGGGCGAGTACACGCTTGCCATTGATTACAAGCCTAAATTGCTCGATCCGAATAAACCGAACAATAAACCGTATTTAGCCACCGCCATGCAAAAAGATACTTTATATCAAGGGTTTATCGACAGTAAACATGACGCGAGCTGGTTTTCGCTCAACGTCGTTGAGGATAGTGTTGTCGAGCTTCATTTGTCCAGCATCCCGAGTCATATACAGATGACGATGTCCGCTTACAACAGCACCTTGAAGCTGATCGATTCCTCAGCCGGTTCATCCGGAACTGCGGACATTGCCCTGAGCCGGCGTCTGCAGCCGGGCAATTATTATATCCAGCTCACTGCAAACGGGGCGTTCGAGGATCAGTATTACGGGCTTGAAGCGGCAGTCAAGCCTGTTCTTGGGGGGTATACCGATATCAAGGGACATTGGGCGGCCGATCAAATTGTACTGGCGGCGGAACGCAATATGATTGACGGCTATGCCCTTCAGAGGTTTATGCCTGATCGGCCGATTACACGAGCGGAGGCAGCCGCTATCCTTACTCGCGGATTCAAGCTTTCGGGGCAGGTAGAAATCCGCTATACGGATCTTGGTTCCAGCCACTGGGCTTATCCGTACATCGCAAAAGCGGTGCAGGCGGGTATGATGGACGGATATCCGGATCAAACGTTCGCTCCGGACCGATCCCTTACGCGTCTGGAAATGACTGCGATCATCGCGCGAATTATGAAGTTGGGCGGCTCGTAGCAGGGGCCGCTTCCTTTTACCGATGTTCAAGAGGGTGACTGGGGCATCGGTATTCTAAAGCAGATGAAAGCGGAAGGCCGGATTAGCGGATTTGCGGACGGGAGCTTCCGTCCGGAGCAGCACGCGACGCGGGCCGAGTTCGTAAGCATGCTGACACGTATATTGAATTAGAAACGATACGATGTTGAAATTTTCTCAACACTTTTTGAGTGGATAAGCACATTTTCTCAACAAGATCCATACGATACTGTAAAAAGTGTTGAGGAGTGAAACGATATGGCATGGCTGTTGATTTTAGGATTTGCCGTTTCATCGAGTTTGGATAATTTGGGTGTAGGGATTTCATACGGAATTCGGGGAATCCGGATCGGTTTTATATCGAATCTGATCATCGCGATAATTTGTTTTTTGTTCAGTGAAGCAGGGCTTAGCGGCGGCCAATGGCTTTCCGAAGTGCTGCCCGGCATCTTCCCCGTATTGGTGGGGGCGTTCTTGCTGGTGATTATCGGGATTCGCATCATTTTATTGGCATTTCCCCGTAAAAATCATGATGTGCAGCAACCCTCCGAAGATCGCGCCGATGCCAAGTCGTTAAAAGGGCTGCTGCAAAATCCGGAGGCGGCGGATGCCGATAAATCGGGGGAAATCGGTTGGGGCGAGTCTGTCATTCTCGGTATCGCGCTGTCCGCGAATGCCATCACCAACGGATTAGGCGCAGGCTTGCTTGGCCTGTCTCCGCTGGCCATCTCCTTGACGGCTGCGCTCGGCAGCTTCGTGACGGTTTGGTTCGGCGTTACTTTAGGGCGAAAAGTAGCGGGGGTCCGCATCGGTTCGTTCACCTTAGGGCAGTTCGGTACGATTTTAAGCGGAATTCTCCTGTTAGGTATTGCATGCAATTCGTTGTTTAATTGAGACCTGAGGCCCTCGCAGCCTAAATTAGGAGACAGCGTTCTCTCCTGCAGCAGGCGCCGGATAAGGAAACAAATCCGCGATTCGGACGCTTTGCCCGTTTTCGTTCGTAAACACCACATGCTCCCGGTTGAGTTCGCGCGGACTCTCCAGGCCGCATGCGGCCGCCAGCGAAAACAAGCCTTCTCTCATCTGAATAATATAGTTCATCACGCGCCATTGTTTCTCTTCCGGAGCCAATGCCTCCTGATATTTGGAATCCGTCGTCGTAATCCCGGTCGGACACTTGCCGGTATGGCATTGCATCGCCATGATGCAGCCGTTGGCCATCATAAAGCCGCGCGCGGAGTTGACGCAGTCCGCCCCGAGCGCCAAGGCGATCGCCGCTTTGTCGGGCGTAATCAGCTTGCCGGAAGCGAAAATTTGGAACCGGCTGCGGACGCCGAATTTTCTGGCGGTATCGTCAAGGATCAGCAGCGCAGCGAAGAGCGGCAGCCCCATGCCGTCCGCCATTGCCTTGAACGTCGCTCCGGAACCGCCCTCGGAGCCGTCGACGGTAATGAAATCCGGATATATGTTCAACTCGACCATCGATTGAAAAAACGGCTCGAGCCGCTTCGGATCGCCGACAACGATTTTGACGCCCACCGGCTTGCCGCCTTCTTCCTGCAGAGTGCTTATGAAGCGAAGCGTCTCCGCCGGATTGGTGAGAAATTCGAAGCGGTTCGGTGAATTGACCGTTTTCCCTACGGGCACCAGGCGGGCTGCCGCGACTTTTTCCGTAACCTTAGCACCTTCGAGATGCCCGCCGCGTATTTTCGCGCCCTGATGAAGCTTCAGCTCGAATGCCTTGATAGCCGGAACGCCGGCCTTGCGTTTGTACTCCTCTATGGAGAAGCGGCCGGTTTCATCGCGGAAGCCGAACAGGCCGGGTCCGATCTGCGAGACGATATCCGCGCCCGAGAACAGGTGTACGTTTGCGACTCCGCCCTCGCCGGTATTGATCCAGGAGCCGCCCGCCATGAAGGCGCCGCTGCCTGTGGACTGAATGTAGTGCTCGCCGACAGCCCCGTAGGAAGTGGCCGAAGCGCCGAACATGCCCTTGAGCCGCCAAGGGTATTTGCGGTTTTCGCCTACCACAATAACATCTTCGTCATGCAGCAGCCATGGCTTCACTTGTTCCTCCACGAATGCTTCCTTTCTTGTAAACAATCCTTCATCGGTAATCACATATTTTTTTCCGGGAATGAGCGCTTCGTTATCCACCCTTAGCTCACTCGTCAATTTCGGGAACATGGCATTGGACAAATAGAAGCCCGGCTTCTCATAATCGCGTCTGCCGCCGAAGGAGATGAGATCCGTCCGGTATTTCGCCGCATACACAATTCCGATAAAATCGGCTCGCGAGAACGGCTTGCCTTCCGTATCATGGTCAAACCAGTACTGGCGGAACTCGGGCCCCAGCTTTTCAAGCAAATAACGCACCCAGCCAAGAAACGGATGAGAGCGAATGATGGAATGCTTTGGCTTTTTGGACAAGGCGTACATATAGCCGAAAAAAACGATCAAGGGCAATGTAACGATAACGAGCAGAATGACCAGCAGGACAACAGGCGTCATGATTAACCCCTCCGTAACGCTAGTGAAGTATAATGCGGAACGAAACAAGTATAGCACGAATTACCAATTGAATTGAACTTCTTCTCATTTATTTGAGTTTAGCAATAGAGCAAATAGAAAAAAGCCTTGATTTCCGGGTTCCCGTCAATCAAGGCTGCTTATAATTTCAACCTGTTTGATTAAAAAATGGTTCCATACAACAAATATGCGTTAAGAACGGCGATAATGACAGCGACAACCCAGGCCGATACGCCCATCCATTTTGGCGCAACAAAAGGTCCCATTTTCTTTTTATCGCTTGTGAACATAACTAGAGGAATAACTGCAAAAGATAACTGTAACGAAAGAATAACCTGGCTCAGGATGAGCAGATCGCCGCTGCCTTTTTCTCCATAGATGGCGATGACGATCACCGCGGGGATGATGGCGATCAGGCGGGTAATGAGTCTGCGGATCCAAGGCTTGAGTCGGATATTCAAGAAGCCTTCCATCACAATCTGCCCAGCGAGCGTGCCGGTCAGCGTCGAGTTTTGGCCCGATGCCAAAAGAGCTACGGCAAATAATATACTCGCAAGCCCGGTTCCCAGTAAAGGAGTCAGCAGCTGATGCGCGTCCTGAATTTCAGCCACCTCGGTATGTCCTGTCGTGTGGAAGGCCGCAGCGGCTAAAATCAGAATAGCTGCATTGACAAATAGAGCAAGCATTAAAGCAACGGTCGAATCGATCGTTGCGAATTTAATCGCAGAACGTTTGCCTTCCGTCGTTTCTTCATAATGTCTCGTTTGAACAATGGAAGAATGCAAATAAAGGTTATGCGGCATCACCGTAGCGCCAAGTATGCCGAGCGCAATATAGAGCATTTCGGGATTTTTTACGATTTCCGCACTGGGGACAAACCCTCCCACAACCGCGGCGATATCAGGCTTGGATAAAAACATTTCGATCCCGAAGCATACCATGATCGTTGCAATAAAAGCTATAACAATGGCTTCGATATAGCGGAAGCCTTTGTTTTGCAGCAGAAGCACCAGCATGACATCGAGCGAAGTAATCAGAACCCCCGCCAATAGCGGCAGACCGAACAGCAGTTGAAGCGCAATCGCCGAACCGATAACCTCCGCCAAGTCGCAAGCGGCAATGGCGAGCTCGCATAAGATCCATAAAGAGAAATTGACCGGCTTGCTGAAATGGTCTCTGCATGCCTGGGCGAGGTCCCTGCCGGTCGCTATGCCCAAGCGGGCCGATAAGGCTTGAAGCAGGATGGCCATCAGGTTGGAAATGAGAATGACCGACAGCAGGGAGTAACTGAATGCGGACCCGCCCGCCAACGAGGTAGCCCAGTTTCCGGGATCCATGTACCCTACGGCAACCAAATAACCGGGTCCTGCGAAAGCAAGCAGCTTGCGCAGAAAACTTCCTTTCTTCGGAATGGATACGGACTTATAAACTTCCGGCAGGCTGACGGAATTTCTTTCTTTAGCCCAACCGGATTCAGGTTTCGATACCGATTTTTCATTTGTGACGATTTCCATCGTACAGCCTTCTTTCCTTTTGGCAATTAAGTTGCTTTCGGGCAACTTTTAAAGTAAAAAAAATTTATGCCTCGCAATTGAATGATGATTATTATACTACTCCAAAAGTATTGCTTACGCAACAAAATTTTTCCCCGGTACAAATAAATATTTCGCGCACCCAGGTGCGAGACCAGGCAGCAGTACGAAAATCAGGCAATGAAAATGCATTCAAACTGGCGGCAGTTATGAATGCCTTTTTTTCATTCACTTTTACACAATCCAAAACGTACGTTCGCGTTAAAAAATGTCAAGGGGCCGGCAAATGAGCTGCGATTGGGCGATGAGGCCCGGTGCAGCTCGGCTCGCCTCGATTTTGGTGTTCCCAATTTATGTAAGGTATATTAGAATACTAGTATAGTCGTCCGGTTCCCGCAGTTGCAGGATATCATCTAATTAAGCGGATGCTTGCCGCCGTTTGATGAGCATGTATTCGACAGACAGTAATGTTTAAAAATGATACTTGCAATTGCACCAAACTATACAACTGGCAGTAGCGCGGGAATACCGGCCGTATTATGTTTGGAGGAGCGGGCAGACATGCCGACTGCCGCAAATGTTCTTTCATAACGATGTATTTAAGCAAATAGACTAATGTCAGAAAGGAAGCGATCATTGGAATGGAAAAAGTGAAGGTAGGCTTGATCGGCTGCGGCCAGATCAGCGGCATTTATTTGAAAAACTGCACGCAAACGTTTGACATTTTGGAGGTAGTCGCATGCGCGGATTTGGTTCCCGAGCTGGCGCGAAAACAGGCCGACGAATTCGGAGTCCCGAAAGCTTGCTCGGTTGAAGAGCTGCTGGCCGATCCCGAAATTGAAATCGTTATCAACTTGACCGCTCCCAAGGTTCATGCGCAGATCAATATGAAAGCGCTTGAAGCCGGCAAGCATGTGTATACGGAAAAGCCGTTTGCCTTGAATCGGGAAGAAGCGGATCAAGTGCTTGCCTTGGCCGAAGCCAAAGGTCTTCGTGTCGGCTGCGCTCCGGATACGTTTCTCGGAGGAGGTCTGCAAACATGCAGAAAGCTGATTGACGACGGTTGGATCGGTACCCCTTATGCAGCTAACGGGACGATCTTTATGGGCGGAGGATCCGGCGGCCTGCATCCTAATTTTCAAAACTTCCTTCGATTGGGCGGCGATCCTTTGTTCGATATGGGGCCGTATTACCTTACGGCCATGGTATTTCTGCTCGGTCCTATCGGCAATGTCAGCGGATTCGCAGCCCAACTGAAGCAGCAGATTACCGTCGACAATCCGGCATCCCCGCGCTATGGCGAAACCGTGCCTGTAGAAGCGCCGACGAATATCGCGGCCTCGCTGCAATTTGACAACGGAGTCATTGCCGGGCTGCAGGCTGCCAAGGAAGGCTTCAAATATACGCCGCGTATGGAAGTATACGGAACGGAAGGCATACTTTACGTTCCCGACCCGAACAATTTCAGCGGACCTCTCATGATCAAGCAGCAGAACGGCGAAGTCAAGGAGTTTCCGTATTCGCACGGATTTACCGAAAACAGCAGAGGTATCGGCATTGCCGACATGGCTTATGCGATCCGCTCGGGGCGGGCTCACCGCGCAAGCGGTACGTTGGCTCGCCATGTGCTTGACGTCATGATCGGCATCTATGAGTCCGCGGAAACGGGCAGGCATGTCGCCGTCAAGGCTTCTTGCGACCGCCCGGCACCGCTGCCGCTTGGTTTGAAATACAATATGCTGGATGCGTAGCCCGATAAACCAATAACGAAAAAAAGGATGTGCTGAATCATGAAATTTCCGGTAGCGGTACAGCCGTATACGATACGGGAAGAAATGAAGCAGGATTACTTGGGTTCATTGGAAAAGGTGGCGGAGATCGGTTATCACGGAATTGAACTGGGACCGCCCCCGGAAGGCATGACGATCGGCCAGCAGAAAGGCCACCTGGAAAGGCTGGGGCTTCAGGTCATCAGCGCTCATGCAAGAATCGATGTGCTGACCGACGGTCTTGACGCGTTAATCGATTATTTGCAGGAAGTGGGCGGGGGCTGGATCGCGCATTCCTCCAAATTCGACTCCAGGCAGGCGGTTATCGAATCGGCGGCGCAGTTTAACCTTATCGGCGAAAACTGCCGCAAACGGGGCATTCAATTTCTGTATCATAACCATAACTGGGAGTTTACGAGGTATGACGGCGAATATGCGTACGATATTTTACTTCGCGAAACCGATCCCGAGCTGGTCAAGATGGAGCTGGATACATACTGGGTGAAGAGGGGCGGCGAAGATCCGGCGGAATATTTGCGCAGGCTGCCGGATCGCTGTCCGCTCCTCCACATCAAGGATATGGAGCCGGGCGAGGAGCAGTTTTTTGCGGAAATCGGGGAAGGCATTCTTGACTTCAACGATATCGTTAAGGCGGCGGAGGAAATCGGCACGAAATGGCTGGTCGTCGAGCAGGACGGCTCCCGGCGCTCGGCTTTCGAAAGTCTGGAGATCAGCTTCCGCAACTTGAAAAAAATGGGGTTTGTGGAATGAACGAGCCCATTCGGGTCGGATTGATCGGATACGGCTTCGCCGGCCGGACCTTCCATGCGCCGGTCATTACCTGCGTGCCCGATTTGAAGCTGGCGGCAGTGGTGGAACGCCGTACCGCGGCTTCCAAAGAGCGGTACCCGTGGGTCAAGGTAGTTCCCGATGTCCGGCACTTGTATGAGGATGACGCCATAGACTTGGTCGTCGTCACGACGCCGAGCACCGATCATTATCCGTTTGTGAAGGACGCGCTTCTGGCGGGAAAGCATGTTGTAGTAGAAAAGCCGTTTACGACGACCTCGGCCGAAGCCGATGAGCTGATCGCTCTGGCAAAGGAACAAGGTAAAGTGCTAAGCGTTTTCCATAACCGCCGCTGGGACGGTGATTTTCTGACGATCCGCGAGCTGCTCAAACAGGAGCTGCTCGGCCGTGTAACCGAATGCGAGTTTCGCTGGAATCGCTACAATCCGATCGCGGCGGCAGGCCGATGGCGAAACAGCGAAGCGCCTGGAGCCGGCGTGTTTTATGATCTCGGGGTGCATTTTCTTGATCAGGCGCTCTGCTTATTCGGGCTCCCGCAGACGATTCGCGCGGACATCCGGATTCAGCGGGAAGGCTCCCTGGCGGACGATTATTTCGATGTGACGCTGGGCTGCGAAAGCGGGCTGAAGGTGAATCTGCAATCGTCGCAGCTTGTCCGTGAGCCGAGTCCGCGCTATGCTCTGCACGGAACGAAAGGTTCTTTCGTCAAATACGGCATCGATCCGCAGGAGGAAGCGTTGAAGCGGGGCTTGACGCCGGCGGCCCCAGGCTGGGGGATGGAGCCGGCGGAGCTGTGGGCCAAGCTGAACACCTCCATAGGCGGACTTCATGTGGAAGGCCGCATGGAGACGCTTCCCGGCTCTTATACGTCCTATTATCAAAATATCGCCGATCATATCAGGGGGATTGCCGAGCTCGAGGTAAAGCCGGAGCAAGCGCGATCGGCCATTCGCCTGATCGAGCTGGCGCTGCAGAGCAGCCGGGAACAAAGAACGATGCAGGTGGAACTTTAAAGTCCGGGGACAACAGCGATCGGAAGAATGATCCGCTCGCGAAGCGCAGTTACTCACCGGACTTTCATGAAAGATAGAAAGGAGGAGTCCGATGTTTCCTTTTAAAACGGCATTGAATGCCTCGACCTTGTTTCCTTTCAAGCTGGATATCAGGCAGCAAGTACGAACAGCGGCGGAGGCCGGCTATGAAGGCATTGAAATTTGGGTAAGGGATGTGGATGCCTATTTATCCAATGGAGGAACGATCCGGGAGCTGAAGCGGCATATAGACGACACCGGCATACCGGTTGTTAACGCGATCGCGTTTTTTAAATGGGCCGATGCGGATGATGCCGAAAGAGCGAAAGGTTTGAAGCAGGCCGAGCGGGAGATGATCATGCTTGCCGAACTGGGCTGCACGGCTGTGGCGGCGCCGCCGTTCGGAAACGTGGGGCCTGTAACGCTAAACAGAATGGCGGCGCATTATGCGGAGCTTTCGGATTTGGCGAAACGGATTGGCGTCGACCCGTACCTGGAATTTTGGGGACGGGCCCAGACGCTCTCCAAACTTCATGAAGCCGTGTATGTGGCGATGGAAAGCGGCGTGCCCGACGCCAAGCTTCTGCTTGACCCGTTCCATATGTATACCGGAGGCAGCGGCATGAACGGGCTGCGCTATTTGAACGGGGGACGAATCGGCATCGTACATGTGAACGATTATCCCGCAGCGCCGGCCAGAGAGGCGATCGCCGATCGGGACCGGGTATTCCCGGGCGAAGGCAGCGCGCCGTCGCGGCAGCTTGCGAGCTCTTTGTACGAAATCGGCTACAGCGGATATTTGTCGCTGGAATTGTTTATCGAAAGCTTCGGCGTGAAGAGCGCCATTGAGGTCGCCAAAATGGGCTTGGATACGATCTTCAATACGTACCGTTTATAAAGAGGCTGTTCAAAAAGTCACTAGGAGAGGGGCATGAAGTTCGATGGGTAACCGTTTAGCGGAAAAGGTTGTCGTCATTACGGGAGGAACCAAAGGAATCGGAGCGGGCATTGCGCTGATGGCGGCCAGCGAAGGGGCGCGCGTCGTGATCAACGGAAGAAACGAGCGGGACGGGGAGCGGGTTGTTCATGACATTCAAGAGAAATACGGGGCTGAAGCGCTATTTGTAAAAGGAGACATCAGCAGGGAGCCGGCTTGCAGGCAGCTGATCGAGGAAACGGTCGCCCGCTTCGGGCGGGTTGACGGTCTGGTCAATAATGCCGGCATATTTCCGCGCGGAACGATGACCGATACGCCGGAGGAGATGTTCGATTCGATATTCGCGGTCAATATAAAAGGCGCGTTTTTCTGTTCGATGTATGCGATTCAGTCCATGCTGAAGACGGGCGGAGGCTCCATCGTCCAAATAGGTTCGACGAACGGCTACAAGGGCGGGAAGGAGCTTGCCGCTTATTCGTGCTCGAAGGGAGCCATGCTGACCTTGAACCGCCATATCGCCGGTCATTATGGCAGGGACCATATCCGGTCCAATTGGATTACGGTCGGCTGGGTAGCTTCCGAAGGCGAGATCGAGCTGCACCAGAACAGGGGCTTGAGTCCCGATGAATTGCGCAAAAGAGCCGAGTCGAGCATACCGAGCGGCCGTATGCAGACGCCGGAGGATATGGCTTACGGAACGGTCTTCCTGCTATCCGACGAAGCCAGCCAAATAACCGGCACCGAGCTTCACATCAACGGAGGACTCGGGCTATGAACTGTCGGCTGAACAGCCGAATACAGCGATTTATCAGGAGGCGATTGTCATGAAATTCGGGCTTACGGTAAACGGGACCGTATATGCAATGGGGATTCGTCCAGGCGTAAACCGGGAGCGCATCACCGCGATGGAGCTTCTGCAGACGGCGGAATCGTATGGGCTTGAGGGAGCCGAGATTCCGTACGGCATCGTACAGAGCGGCGATCCCGATGAGATAGCAGGTTACGCGCAGCAGAAAGGGTTGTTTATTAACGTAGCCGCAGGTGGCTACGAACCGGCCAGTCTGATCGAAGCGATGAAGCTTGCGAAGCGCGTAGGGGCTCAGACAGTCAGAACGGTCGTCGGCGGTGCCAAGTTCGGCGGTGACCGCCGGCATATGGCAGGCACCTGGCAGCCGTTTCTTCAAACTATTTTGCGCTCATTCCAGGAAGTAATGGATTCGGCGGACCCGGCCGGTCCCAGCCTTAGCGTGGAAAACCACCAGGATTTGGCGTCCGAGGAGCTGATCTGGCTCTGCGAAACGATCGGCTCCGACCGTTTCGGAATTACGCTCGATACCGGCAACCCTCTGGCGACGGCTGAAGAACCGGTCGATTTTTTCCGTCGAGTCGCCCCGTATGTAAAAAATGTGCATTTGAAGGAATATGCGATTTATGGATCGGAAGAAGGATTCCGGCTCGTCCGCAAGCCGCTCGGGCAGGGAGTGATCAACTTTCCCGAATTGCTGCGCATCTTTAACGATGCTAACCCGCAGGTGACGATGTCGGTCGAGCACGGCGCATTGGAGGCCAGGCACGTACGGGTGCTGGAGGAGGATTTCTGGACGGAATATCCGGAGCGTTCAGCCCGCCAATTGACCCGCCTGCTCCGATTTGTCGAAGATCATGCCAGACACAGGGGCGATTGGAGAACACCATTCGAGAAAGGAGCCTCGCCGGATGAAATCGCCGAGTACGAGATCGGGGAACTGCACGCCGGGATTGCTTATTTGACCAACCTGATAAAACCGTATAAGCAAGCGCAAGCGCAAGTTATACCTATAATCCGATGAGGTGATAAGCATGGCAGCGACAGATTTAAGCGGGAAAAATGCAATTGTAACCGGTTCCAGCCGGGGGCTTGGAAGACAATATGCGGAACAGTTAGCTCGTGCGGGTGCCAATGTTATTATTCATGACGTAAATGAAGAAGCGGCGGCGCGATTCAACGAAGCGGCGTCGGGCAGCGCAGTGGCGGAAGAACTGGCTTCCGCGCATGGCGTCAAAACTAAATTTATCGCAGCGGATATGTCCGATCCGGAGCAGGTGGAGGCGCTGATCCGCCAATCGATCGAAACGCTCGGCTCGATCGATATTTTGATCAACAACGCCGGCGGGGACATCGGACTTCATACGCCGCGTCCGGAGCCGAACGATGCGCTGGATATATCCGTGGAAGATATCCGCTCCGTCGTGGACCGCAATCTGCTGTCCACCATGTTTGCGTGCAAATTTGCCGGGCTGCATATGCGTGAGCGCCGTTCTGGAAAAATCGTCAATGTCGGCTCGACCGCAGCCCATATGCCCGTTCGCGGAGGAATTATATACGCGGCGGCGAAATTGGGGATTTCCCATTATACGCGCTGCCTGGCCGAGCAGCTGAGGCCGTTCGATATCAATGTCAACGCAATCGCTCCGGCTCCGACCTATACAGCCCGTTTTTTGGCGACGAGAACCGTGACCAACCAGGAAGGACGATCGAGGCTGCAGCGGATTGCGCAGCCGGAGGACATGTCGAACATCGTGATGTTTCTTTGCGGACCGCAGTCCGACTTTTTGACGGGCGAAACGGTCGTTTGCTGGAACGGATAACAATCGAACTTATTTTTTTCTCGGGGAGGATTACCAAGCATCGAGCGTCGAATAAGTGAGGAGCACTTATAAATGGGAGGAGTTAGATCCGTGACCAACCAAACCGACAACAAACGCACCGGTGACGCAATGATTCGCGAAATGAACGAAACGCATGTGCCTTACGGCATGCTGGCCATTTGGTTTCTTGGCCAGGAGAGCGTCGTCATTAAGGGTGGAAACACCATCATTTATATCGACCCTTATTTGGCAGCCCAGAAATCCAGAGTGTTCCAGGCGCCGTTCCGGCCGGAGGACGTAACGAACGCGACTTACTGCTTGATCACGCACGAGCATAGCGACCACCTGGACCCATCCACACTCGGCGTGCTGGCTCGAAACGGCGGCACCGTATTTATGGCTCCCGGTTTTTGCCGCGGGCAAATGCTGGATTTGGGGGTACAGTCCGAACGGCTGCTGGATGCGGTAACCGGGCAATGGCGGGAAGGCGACGGCGTCAGGATCAAGCCGGTGCCTGCCGCGCATGAAGAGCTGGACTATGAGCCGTCCCGCGATCACCGGTTTGTCGGGTATTTATTGGAGCTTAACGGCGTTACCCTGTACCATGCCGGGGATACGGTCATTTATCCGGGTCTGATCGACAGCCTGAAGGCCGAACGCATCGATCTGGGCATGCTGCCGATTAACGGGCGCGATGCTTTCCGGGGAGCCAAGGGACTGATCGGCAACATGAACTACCGGGAAGCCGCCGAGCTGGCGGTTGCGGCGGAGATGGAGACCGTTATTCCGCTGCATTACGATATGTTTGCCGGAAACAGCGAGAAGCCCGGCTACTTCGTAGATTATTTGTATGAACATTATCCGGAACAGAAGTGCCATGTTCTCGCCAGGTTCGAGCGGTTCGTATACGTTTCCGCGGCAGCGTTAACCAAGAAGGAACAGTGAAATCGTTCAGCTTTGTTGAACATCGGGGAATCAGATGGGGACTCTACCCCACCTGATTCAAGGCCAACCTTAGAGGTGGGGGTCTTAACCCGATAAAGTCGTAATCGGATAACGGATTTGAAATAGCCGACTCACGAAATGCCGATGCAGCATGCTGAACATCAATTGCCAATCGGGGGCTGTCATAAGCGGTAAGTCCAACTGCTTGCGGCAGCCTTTTCAAGCATCAATGGATGTTGTGAATGTGGGGTGAGCAAGATGAAATTTTTTCAAATGTACAAGTCGCGAAAATATTTTCAACGAATGCTGCTTTCCATCACTTTATTGATGATTATGTTCATGGCCTTTTTTTCGTTTACGTTTTACTATAACTCGGAATCCGTCGTGCTTGACCTGCAGGAGGATGCCAACAAAAAAGTGCTGACTCAAATGAATTTCAACATCCGGTATATGAACGAGCTGGTCAAAAATTTGGCGACGTCCACCTTCTCCGACAACCAGATCCTGCCCTTAATGACCCATCACGAGATCGAGACGTTCGAGCTGGTTAACAAGCTGCGCCGGCTTGAAAAAATCGTCGATTCTACAACCTTCCTGAAATCGATCGTCGTCTACAACGGCATATGCGGCTGTTATTATTCCACGGCATCCGGCTTGGCTGCAAATACCGATCCCGACGTGCTGCTGCTGAAAAACTATATCGGTTCGACAACCGATATCCCCAAGCTGAGACTGATTCCGATGCGCATGAGCCGGGGAGCGGACGATCACGATGACATCAATGCGTTTTCTTTTTTTATTTATGACGAGCTGACCGGTCCGAATTCCGGCCAAGGCAGAATGGAAAATGCGCTTATATTCAATGTAAAGACGGAATGGCTGTTCGACAATATGAAGACGTTAAACGGAATCGGCAACGAACCGGGAAATCATATTTTTATTATGGATGAAAGCGGTAACATTTTGACTCCGAACCGCGAGCCGAAGAGCAACAGCAATGCGCTGGCCGCGGCTTTGGCCGATAAAGGGGCCGGAAGCCAGCTGTCGAGCAACATGTCATCCACCTTCATCGGTACGTTTAACGGTGAAAAAACAATCGTTTCTCACCTGAACTTCGACACTTATCAGTGGAAGCTCGTGATCGTTCAGCCGTATGAACGCATCGTCGGCAAGCTGGACCGGATGCGCAATACGTCCATTGTCGTCACCATGCTGTTTCTGCCGCTGACGGCGCTCCTTTCGCTGCTTATCTCCCATAAGCTGTACCGTCCGATCGAAACGCTGATGGAGCAATTCCGCAAAAATACGCGGCGCGAGGACAAAGCGTCATTCAACGAGAAGGACGAACTGCTCTATATGTCCTCGGTTTATACGCATGTGCTGGAAAAAATGCGCGGCATCGAACGCGATTCGCTCGCCAAGATGTCGCTGGTCAAGCATTATTACGTGCGCAAGCTGATCATGGACAGCGCCTCGCTCACGCCGTCGGAAATGCAGGAATGCATCGATCAGCATCGGCTCCAGTTAAAGACAGACGGCCCCTACCTGCTGGCCGTGCTTCATATCGAACATTATTCGGCGCTGTCGCGCAAGGCGAAGCAGGCCGATCTCAGGCTTTATAAGTTCGCGATAACGAATATCACCAAGGAAATCATGGACAAATCGTTTTGCAATGAGACCGTCGACATGCGCGGCGATCATTTGGCCGTGCTTATTTCGGTTGACGGCTCCTCCGACCGGGATTCCGTTCTGAAGGCGGCAGCCGCCCGGCTGCATGAAATTCAGGATACGATTTTGGCGTTTTACCGGATTTCCTCCACCGCGGCGCTAAGCGACCCGATTCCAAGCTACGAGGACATTTCCCGGCATTACGGCTCGGCGTTAAGCCTTGTCAGATACCGGATGGTATGCGGGACCGGCCAAGTCATTACAACGGATCGGGTGAAGGGCAATCTGAACAACCGGGAGCTTCATATGCCGGAAAAGCTGGAGGAAAAATTTATCGAGGAGCTCAAGGCGGGAAACCGGCAGCAAATCGCCGCCGTACTGGACCGGATTTTCGGTTGTATCGCCGGTTTGCATGCGGATCATGTGCTGTTCAATATGCTGCGGCTTTCCTTAATGGTATCCAACACGATTCGCGAGATGAATTACCACCGGCTCATCCCGATTGACCTGGATATACAGGATTTTAACAGGAGAATCATGGAAATGGAGCAGCTGGACGAAATCCGGGAAGCTTTCGATTCGCTCGTCGAACGGCTTCTGGACCAATTGAAGCAGGGTGACGATAATAAGCATGTAATTTTGATCGATGCGATCAAGGAAATTATTGAAGAACATTATGCCGACAAAAATTTAAATCTGCAGCAGATCGCCTCCATGGTCAAAATGTCGCCGGTTTACTTGGGACGAATGTTTAAAAACTGCGTCGGCATGTCAGTGGCGGACTATATTAACGGGGTTCGGTTAAACATTACGCTGGAGCTGCTCGGCAAAGAACAATACAGCATCACCGACATTATGGACCGGGTAGGGTTCAGCAATCAAAGCTCGTATTTTCGGCAGTTCAAGAAGAAATTCGGCGTTACGCCGAAGGAATACCGGGTCAAGCAGCTGCTCGATTTCAGCTGAACAAGCCAATATCGGGGCGTTGATGCGGGAGTCATGTATCCGTCATACAGTAATGTTTAAAAATGATACCGGCACATGCATAAATCTATACAACTGACAGTAGCCGCGGGCCGGTTAGCCGTATTATGTTGAAGAAGCGGTGGAGGCAAAAGCCAAGTACACGCAAGGAGATCTAATTGAGGGAAGAGAGGTGAAACGATTGAATCCGGACAACACGGCTCCATCCGCCAGCCAGCCAAGCGCCACGGCTTCCGCTCTTTATACGGGCAAAGCGCCGGGAAAGCGCGGGACGTTCCGAAAAAACCGGGAGCTGCTGGCTCTGTCGCTTCCGGGAGTATTGTTCAAGCTTGTGTTTTCATACTTGCCGTTGATCGGTTTGGTGTTGGCGTTTAAAGACTTTCGCTACGACAAAGGCATACTCGGCAGCAACTGGATCGGCTTTAAAAACTTCGAGTTTTTTTTCACCTCCGAGGATGCATTCCGGATTACGAGAAATACGATTTTGTACAATGTGGGCTTTATTTTGCTGACAACGGTTATCGCCCTGGCGCTTGCGATCGCGTTGAACGAAGTAACCAAGCGTTTTATGAAAGTTTACCAGACGGCCTTGTTTTTGCCCCATTTTCTTTCATGGGTCGTTGTCGGCTATATCGCGCTGGCATTTCTCGATCATGAGAAAGGCTTTATTAACCAATGGTTGATACAATTTGGCGCAGAGCCGATTAAATGGTATCAAGAGGCTCAGCATTGGCCGTTTATCCTGAATCTGGTGCATTTATGGAAAAGTGTCGGTTTTGCCACACTGATCTACTACGCCGGTATCATCGGATTGGATTCGAGCTTGTATGAGGCTGCGAAAATCGACGGCGCCGGACGATGGCAGATGGTTACCCGAATTACAATTCCGCTGCTGACGCCGCTTATCCTGATCTTGTTTATATTGGATATCGGCAAAATATTCCGCGCCGATTTCGGACTGTTTTATTTTATTCCGAACAATTCGGGCATGATTTACTCCTCTACGGATGTCATCGACACGTATGTGTTCCGTTCGCTGAAGGTCGTTGGCGATCTGGGCATGTCGACGGCAGTCGGCCTCTACCAGTCGGTCGTCGGCTTCGTACTGGTGCTGTGCACCAACGCCATCATCAAAAAAATCAACCACGAAAACGCCTTATGGTAGGAAGGGGGAACGCTAACCGTGCTTTCCAAAACTTCGCCGCTGCAGTGGCTGATTCACGCTTATTTTGCCGCGCTTACCCTGGTTATGCTGCTCCCGCTGGTACTTATCATCTCGGTATCGTTTACGAATGAAGTGACCCTCAGTTCCGAAGGCTACCGGTTTATACCGAGCAAATTCAGCCTTGCCGCCTACAACACGCTGTTCGAAGCGCCGGGCATTTTGCTCAATGCTTACGGGATTACGATTCTCGTTACCGTGCTTGGAACCGTTTGCGGATTGCTGTTGACCACTATGCTGGCCTATACGATCTCGCGGCCCGATTATCGCTACAGAAGGGTGACGACGCTTTACGTTTTTTTCACGATGCTGTTTAACGGCGGCCTCGTACCTTTCTACATTTTAGTGACGCAGTACCTGCACCTTAAAGATACGATCGGCGCGCTAATCCTGCCTTATTTGCTCAGCCCGTTTCTCGTCATGGTCATGAAAGGCTTTCTGGAAAAAATTCCGTTGGAGATTATCGAATCGGCCAAAATGGACGGAGCGAGCGAGTTCCGCATCTTCTTTACCCTCATTTTGCCGTTGTCCACGCCGGCGTTGGCGACAGTAGGTCTGTTTATTTCCTTTACTTACTGGAACGACTGGTGGTTGGGTCTGCTGTTTATCGATGCGGAGAAGCTGGTGCCGCTGCAGCTGCTGCTGTATAGAGTCATGAACTCGATCGAATTTTTGAAATCGAATACGGAATTTATGTCCACAATGACCATCGATATGTCGCAGTTCCCGAATTTGTCGGCTCGCATGGCGATGGCCATATTGGGAGCCGGGCCGATGCTGTTCGTGTTCCCGTTTTTCCAAAAATATTTTGTAAGAGGCTTGACGGTCGGCTCGTTAAAAGGTTGATTTTATAATAAGGGCGGAGGTTTCGACAATTATGACAGCGCTATCAAAAGTAAATCGATTGAGGGTTACAATGGCCGGCTTGCTCTGTGTCGCGATGTTGAGCGCATGCAGCGGCGGCGGAGGCGGTGGCGGTGGAGCGGCCAAGCCGGGAGATCAACCGGGGAAGACGGCCGATAACGGCAAAACGGATTTGAAGCCGGTGGAGCTGATCTGGTATTACCCGATGAACAAAATGCAGCAGGATCAAAAAACGATCGAAGAAGAGGTTAACAAAATAACGAAAGCAAAGCTGAACGCGACGGTCAAGATGGGGCCGATCGACATTGGCAGCTACGAGCAAAAGATGAATACGATGGTAGCGGCCAATGAACCGATGGACATCATCTGGACATCGCACTGGAACTTTAAAATGGACCAGAACGTAGCCAAAGGCGCCTTCCTGCAGCTGGACGACCTGATTGACAAATATGCGCCCAAGCTGAAAAAGAGTCGTCCGGAATCGGTATGGAACTTCTCGAAAATCGACGGGAAAACATATGCCGTGCTTAGCTATCAGACAGTGACGGAGAGATCGGGCTTTCTCGTGCAAAAGCGGTATGCCGATAAATACGGGCTGAATCCTGCGGATATTAAAGATCCTTTCGATATGGAACCGTTTTTCGCCAAGCTGAAGGCGGGCGAAAAGGATGTTACTCCTTACGGTGTCAGCCGGAACGGCGCAACCGGCGGGATGTTAAATCCGATTCTCGAAGGCGTTACGTCAGGGGTATCGGTCTACAGAGGAGATAAATCGCTGAAGCTGGTGCCGACCTACGAAACGCCCGAATACAAGAATCTGCTGCCGAAGCTGCACGACTGGTATAAAAAAGGTTATATCAACCAGGACGCAGCTACCTTGAAATCGATTACCGAGCTGCAAATGACGGGAAAAGTCGCCGCGATCTTCCATAACGTGCTCAAACCGGGACGGGAAGGCGAAGAGAGGGTGACGATGGGCGGCAACGATGTCATCGCTTTGTACACATCGGGCGTTACGCTGCCGGCGATCAATCTGTCCTCCGCGATGGGAATCAGCCGAAACTCGAAAAATCCCGAGCGGGCCATGATGTTCCTGGAGCTGTTGAATTCGGATAAAGAGCTGTTCAACCTGATCAGCTACGGGATCGAGGGCAAGCATTACAACAAAGTTGATGCGGATCACGTAAAAAGCGTTCCGAACGGCGGCTACGCTCCGAATCAGTCGTGGGTGTTCGGTAATGTGTTCAACTCGTATTTGCAGGAAGGGCAGCCTTCCGGCACATGGGAAGAAACGCAAAAGCTTAACGAATCGGCGACTCCTTCCGTCCTGACGGGCTTCGTCTTTAATCTTGATCCGGTCAAAACCGAAATCGCCAACATGAAAGCGGTGGAGGATGAATATTTGCCGTCGTTAAGCACGGGCACCGTCGACCCTGCGCAAAAATACAACGAATTTATCGAGAAATACAAGAAGGCGGGCCAGCCTAAAGTAATGGCCGAAGTACAGAAGCAGTTGGACGCATGGAAGGCAAAGCAAGGAAAATAAGCGGTTAGTCTGCGCAGATCGGAATCATTGTAAGTGCAGGGCGCTGTCCGCAAGCGGGACGGCGCCCTTAGGCTTGAGAAGGGATACGCGCCGCGAACCTTGGCAAACGAGCGCGTCCCCTATGGATGGAGAAGCCGTTATAGCGTGAAGCTGCTCATGACCAGGTTCCAGGCCTCATTGGAGCCTCTCCAATCGAACCCGCCGGGGACAGTTACACAGCAAACGCCTTCAATCCCCCAATTCTCCTCCAGCACTTCCGGGGTAAAATGGGGATTATTGTTTACAATCAGCAATCTGAAATTCCCGTGCATTAGTGCATTCAGCGCCCGTTTCAATTGCTGCGCTTCCTCCCGGCTCGTATCGGTACGAACAAACAGCACAGGCTTGTTTTGAATCGTGCGCCAAAAGCGATCGACACGCCGGTCCATCTTCTCCTTAAAAGCCGGGTATGCATCCCACCAGCGACCGATATATAACGGAAAATCGTGATAAGAAGCGATATCGTATATACGATCTTTGATAACGAAACATTCCTGTGTCCTATCGACCAGCTGGAGATTTGAAAAATTCATAAAACCTTCAAACCGATGATGCAGCAGTCGAACCAAGCCATCCACGGAATCGGAAATAAACCAGTCGAGCGGACTTGCAAATTGACGCAATCCGAGTCTGCTCAACTGATAGGCTGCCTGGCAAGTGGAACCCAAGCTCACAAAGCTTTTATAGCGGCCTGCACATTCATTCAATTTCATTACACTCACTCCCGGCAAACGAATAATAGAGCCGGCACATGTATTCCTATGGCCCAGTGTTACATTATTCTGTTGCGGGAAATAAGGTTCATCCGACATCTCCACAAGCTTGGGCTCACGCCAAAATTTTTTTTGAATGATTGACTGAAATAATGAATGCTCCGGTAACCGCAGCGCAGCGCGATTTCCTCGACGGACAGGCCGGTGGCGGACAGGAAGCAGGCGGCCGCATTGAGCCGCAATGATTGCAAATACTGGGCAGGGGTGACGCCACTGCATCTTTTGAATATCCGGATCAGGTAGGAAGGGTTAAAATGCGTCAGTTCAGACATGGCGGCCAAGGTGAGCGGTTTGTTGTATTCCGTTTCCATGTAGCGCATCAGGAAAACGACGGCCTCGTCGGCTGCGGAAGGATCGGATGAAGCCGGCGCATCCGATTTTCGGTCCAGCCGGGCTTTTATAATAAGCAGCAGCTTTTGAAAGTCCAGAGCTGCGATTTTTCGGTTATAATCCGAGGCTTCCAGGCTGCCGGAGCAGATGGCCGAGGTCAGGAGATTCAGCGTTACCCCATAAGCCGGTTCATCGATATAAAAAGAGGCTGCAGCGCTTTGCTGCCGGTTCCATACGATGCTCTGCTCCAAATCCGGAACCGAAACGCCGCTGCCCGCGTCCAATTCGGCAAACCAAAAGCTGCATTCCGCGGTTAAAGCGGTCACCTGATGGGGCGTGCTGGGATACAGCAATATAAGGCTTTGCGGCTGCAGCAAGAAGCTTTCACCCATCCACTGCAGCTGCACCTGACCGGAAATGACATACAGCAGCTCCCAGTAAGGGTGAATGCCTCCCAGCATTTTTTCCTTTTGCGGGTTGACGTGACGGCATGTTCGAATCATGGGCGATCCTCCCTGCGGGCGCAAAGTGAACTCGTTCAGCTTTGCTGAACATCGGGGAATCAGATGGGGGCTTACCCCACCTGATTCAAGGCCCACCTTAAAGGTGGGGGTCTTAACCCGATAAAGTCGTAATCGGATATATAAAAGTCAATTTTTATTAAATCGCAAGCGTAACAAGCGGATAAACCGGGATATTCTCCATATCATGAACCAGGCAAGACCTATACTCTTTGCAAATACAAAACGCGGCCGGCGATGTAACATAGAAGCATAGAAGCGCTTCCATAACTCACTCTATTATAGCAAAGATTGCCGCGACGGGAACAACACGGCAATGACGGCAATGATACTGAAACTAATGCAAAGGATGTGTTTGAATCACGATGAGCTTGAATACGATGAAAGCGCTGCAAATCGTCGGCGAGCGGCAGGCGCAAATCGTCCGGCTTCCGATTCCGGAGCCCGGGCCGGGGCAGGTGCTAGTGAAGGTGACGGCGGTGACGACCTGTCCGCAATGGGATTTGCATATTTACTACGGCAAGCCGATGTTCACTCACCAGGCATCCGTTCCGTTTCCTTATCCTGCGGGCCAGCCCGGTCATGAAATGACCGGAACGGTCGCCAAGCTGGGCGACGGCTGCTCCCGATTCCGGATCGGTCAAACCGTCAGCGCCTGGAAAGATCCCGGTCATAGCGAGCCCGGCTGCTACGCCGAGTATGTGCTGATCCGGGAACCTTTTTTGCTGGCGGTTCCGGAGACGCTGCATTTCACGCAGGTCGCCTCGCTGGAATTGGCGATGTGCGTCGGCGCCAGTGTCATGAAGCTGAAGCAAATGACGCCAATCGCGGGCAAAGAATGCGCCGTGAACGGTCTCGGCCCGGCCGGGCTGATTGCTCTGCAGATGCTGCTGGCCGAGGGAGCGGCCCGGGTTACGGGAATCGACCCGAACCCCGAGCGGCGCGAGCTGGCGCAGCAGCTCGGTGCGGAGCGCGCCTATGCTCCCGGCGCGGAGGAAATCGTGCCGCGCGGCGGGGAAGGCGCCTTTGAGATCGCCATCGATTGCGTCGGATATGCCGACGCAGTGCGCTACATTATGGATCATACGACAGAAACGGTCGCCTTGTTCGCGGTTCAGCGCGAAGATTATGTGCTGAACCATAAAAGTCTTACCGTGATCGGCTATCCCGGCCATCACCGCGAAGCGGCGGAATATGCGCTAGGACTCATTACAGACGGCAAGCTGAAGCTGGCTCCGCTGGCGACCGTGCAGCTCCCGCTGGAGCAGTACGACCGGGCGGTCGAGCTGCTGCGCAGCCAGCAGGCGGTCAAGGTCTGCTTCGTGCCGGGCATGCGGTAACGGAGTTACAGCTCGCATAATGCTGCAGAAAAGGAGCGAATCAAGTGAAAGGTAAAGCTGTCGTTTTTACGGACCGGCTTCAGGTGAAGTATCAGGATGTGGATATTCCCGATCCCGGCGAGCATGACGTCGTTGTAGAAGTGGAGTATTCCTGGATCAGCATCGGGACGGAATCATCGTATCTCCGGGGGGAGCGGATTTCAGGCGAAACGGCTTACCAGACCGGAGACCCGTGGCCGTTTCCGATTGCGGCCGGCTACCAGAAGGTGGGGGTTATTACGGCGGCAGGCCGGAATGTGCGCGATCTGCAGGCGGGGGACCAGGTTTTTGCCGCAACGAGCCGCATCTCCGGGATGTTTAATTTGACCGGCGGTCATATTAACCCGGCGGTCACCCATGAAAGCCAGGTATGGAAGCTGCCCGCGGGCAGCGGAGGTGCCGGCTTGGCGCAAGGCGCGCCTTATTCGGCGCGAGTTCCGGCGGCGGTCGGCGGCGGTCGGAGCGCAGCGGCTTTTGCCGGGATGGTGCTGACCCAGGTCGGCTATAATTGCGGTTCGAGGGCGCCGGTCAAGCACGGGGACCGAGCGGTCGTCATCGGAGACGGCCTGGTCGGACATTGGTCGGCGCAAACTTTGACGCACCGGGGCGCACAGGTCATAATGCTCGGGCGGCATGCGTCCAGACTTGCTTATGCGGACCCGCGGGTGCAATGCGTCGACCTGTCGAACGCCGATGTCGGCAACATCCTGAGCGCGTCCGGACCGGTATCGGCAGTGATCGACACAGTGGGCTCCATGCAGGCCGTGGAGCAGATCATGCCCTTTATGGAGCGGGACAGCCATATCGTTTCCGCGGGCTTTCTCGGGACGGCGGGGATCGTCGATATCCAGAAGCTCCGGCTCAAGGAAATGACGCTGCATACGCCGTCGGGCTGGACGAAAGCGAGAATGGATGAGACGCTGAAGGGCATCGATGAAGGCTGGCTGAAGACGGAACCGCTCATCACTCACCGATTTCCGGCCGAGCGCGCGGGCGAAGCATGGGAGACGATTTTGCATGAGAAGCAGGCTTGTCTCGGCGTTATTTTGGATTGGCGGAATTAAAGTGAAAAGGCGTTCGGAGCGGTTCGACTCGCATGGCGTCTTGTGTCGCGGGTCATGGATAAATATGCCGTTCCTTGGGCAAACCTAACCTCAACAAAGGAGGTGGTCTGGATGCCGAACGAAAATAAGAACGGAACGAATACTCCGGAATCGGAAGCTCAAGAACCGGATGCCCAAGCTCAAACGGACCGTACGACACAGCCGAATGCAGAGAACGGCATCGATCTGATGCGCGCTTATTCCATGCAGCTCAATGGCGAAATGTTGGATGAAGACAGTGGGCCTTGAATCAGGTGGGGTAGAGTCCCCATCTGATTCCCCGATGTTCAGCAAAGCTGAACGAGTTCACTGTTTATCCGCATTGTGATATAAATTACGCACCGAGTTGCGGGAAATCAGGATCGGCTCCAACGAGACATGCAGCGGCGAGTTGGGCCGGTTTTTGTTCAACTGGTCGATCATGCTGCGGCCGGCGATGTGGCCGATCTCGTTAATAGGCTGCGAGACGGTAGTAATATCGAGCAGCGAAGCGAAATCGACATCGTCGAACATCACCATGCTGATATCGTTCGGAATCGAAAACCCTTGTTCCTTGCAGGCTTTGATCGCATCTCTGGCAATAAGGTTGGTGCCGGCGATAATGGCCGTCGGCTTGATCTCGTTGATCCGCTGTTTGATCATTTCACGCGCGTCCATCAGGACGGGCAAATTCATCATGCTGGCATCCGCAATCGGCACGCCTTCTTCCTGCATGGCTTTCTTATAGCCTTCGGAACGCGGGTCGCTGTATATGTTGCCCGGGACGCGGATGTCCTGGTATATGCTGTTGTCGATGCTGAGCAGCAGTATATTGCGATGGCCATGCTGGAGCAGATGTTTTGTGGCCATATAGGCGCCTTTTTGGTCGTCGATCAATACCGAGTCGATGTCCGGATAAGCAAGCCGATACATTTGGACCATAGCAATTCCCTGTTTTCTGAATCGTTCGATGATGGATTGATTTTTTATCGATTTCGGCGTAAAAATAATGCCGTCCGCTCTCGATGCCGATAACAAATTCAAATTATCCGCTTCCTGCTCCATATTATCGCTATTGTATGTATTGTAGGTAACGAGAAGCCGATATCCTTGTCTTTTTAAATCGGATTCGATAACGCGGCTGACAATGGAGAAAAAAATGTTATCAATATCCGTCAGGATAAGACCGATCACGCCGCTTTTTTGATTTTTTAAGCTTCTTGCCACCAAATTGGGCGTATATCCAAGTTGTATTGCTGCGTCGAAAACTTTCTTCTTCTTTTCCTCGCTTATATAAACATCCTCGCGAAAGGCCCGTGACACTGTCGAGACAGACACCTTCGCAAGCTTAGCAACATCGCGGCTGGTTACCATGCTCCACCTCAAACCAATATTATGATTTTCACTTTATTAGTGAACATTTGGAAATTCCGGTTCGTGTCTCTATTATGTAGCTATTTGAATACGGATAGCAAGCACCGGCTTGCCGGATACAAGTTTATTTCCTAATCTCAGAATAAAATGACAACGTGGTCATATTATTCTGCAATTAAAAAGTATAAGTTTTTTTATACTTTGCTTCGCACAACCTTGACAAACACGCTCGTTCCTGAAAGGTTATTCTTATCTATTTTAGCGAATGTCGAGGTAGAAGTAAACAAAAAATATAACGATCTTATACGAATTTGATTGAGCTAATTTTATTTACATTTCCAAATAACGGTGATATAATTCCGAATATGTGATAACGTTGTCACAAAGAATCATGATCCAAATCATTCTGAATTACGGGGGGGTTGTTTCTCCAGATTAAGCTCGGACCGGCATAAGGGGTCATTTATCAGAAGAAAGCAAGGCACGACCGAACGGGAGCACTAATTTTCAGTTTGTACAATTTTATGAGTTGGAGGTTACTATGAAAAAGCTCATTTCCTCTGCAATCGCATTAACGTTGATAGGCGGATTGCTCGGATGCTCCTCGGGTAAAGACGGGGCAGCTCCGGCCGCCGCCAAGAAAGAGCCGGAAGCGAAAAAAGAAACCGTGACATTAAAATTTGCCGTTCAGCATTCCGCGCCCATCGTCAAGAAATACGAGGAAGAATGGATTCCAATGTTTCAGAAGGAGCATCCGAACATTAAGATCGAGATGACTCCGGACCCGGATAAAATCGCTTATTTTCAAAGGATGAAAACGCAGTTCGCAACGAAAAAAAACCCGGACATCATCCGGATGACGATCGAGGAATTTCCGAATTTCGTCCAGTCCGGCGCTTTGCTGAGCATTCAAGATTATGTGAAAAAGGACAGCGCTGAAATCAAGCTCGACGATTTCGCCCCGAATCTTTTAAAAGCGTTTTCAGCAAAAGATCAGCTCTACATCCTGCCTACGGACTGGAACAGCACCGTCATTCATTATAATAAAAAAATATTTGACGAGATGAAGGTTCCTTATCCGAAGGATGGCTGGACTTGGGACGACTTCCTCGAAACGGCCAAAAAATTGACCGTCGATAAAAACGGCGACGGCAAGATCGACCAATACGGCTTTCTTGTGACCGACCGCTTGTTCAGCGCAGCGCCGTTTATTTATGGCGCGGGCGGCAAGTTCATGACGGACGATTTCAGCAAAGCGCTGATCAACAGTCCGGAAGGGAAAGAAGCGCTGCAATATTATGTGGATCTCGTACAGAAGCATAAGGTCGCGATGCGTTTACCGGGAGCCAATCCGGCCAATATGTTCGACGCTTTCGTTAGCGGCCAGGCGGCCATGGTTTCGTTGCCACGCGGAAGCATCGTGAATATTCTGGGCAAGATGGAGTTCGACATCGCTCATAATCCGAAAGGCCCGAAGGGCATCGGCGGCGTGTTCGGGATCGGCGGATATGCGATTATGAGCAATACGAAGCATCCGGATGAAGCGTGGACCTTCATGAAATGGCTTGCCTCCAAGGAACAGCAGGCCCGCATGACGGAGATCGGGGGCTCGGTACCCGGAAGGCTATCGGTCGCCAACTCGGATGCCATTCTGAAATATCCGGAGCATGCGAAAATCTACTATGACGAGACGAAATACGTGACCCTTCTGGAAACGCCGCCGGCTTTCTCGGAGATTGAAGCTACGTTTAATTCCGAGCTCGGGCTTATGTTTGAAGGCAAGAAAACCGTCGATAACGGCCTGTCGTATATCGAAGGAAAATTCAACGAAATTTTGAAGAAAAAATAAGTCGGTCTTTCCAACGCGCCCGGGATTCGCGCGCGTTGGGAAGGAAGGGGCTCGCCCCTTCGGATACAGCAGAATCGATGCCGGTTGAAAGGAGGAATCATAGTTGGCATTGCATGCGGGAGCTGAAAGTATGATTCAAGCGAAGGCTCAAAAGAAAACAAGAAGAAGCCGACGGGAACGTCAAGAAATGTGGTATGCGTTTCTGTTTTTGACGCCCAGCCTCATCGGATTCCTGCTTTTTATAATTTTGCCTACCGTAAGCTCTTTCTTCTTAAGCTTTTTTGAATGGGATTTGTTGAGCGAACCCCGGTTTGCAGGATTGGGCAACTTCGAGACTTTGGCAAAGGACGACCTGTTCGGAACTATTCTTAAAAATACTTTTATATTTACCATTGTAACGATACCTGTCGGCATGATCATTTCCTTTATTGTTGCTGTGCTGCTGAATCAAGGATTGAAGGGAACGAATTTATACCGGACCGTTTATTTTCTTCCTGTTATGGCTTCTGCAGCGGGGAGCGCGGTCGTTTGGAAATGGATATTTGAGAAAGATTTCGGTCTGCTGAACTATTTTCTCGGTATTTTCGGGATCAATGGACCGGGGTGGTTGACCAGTACGGAGTGGGCGATGACTTCCGTCATCATCATGTCGGTATGGAAGCATATCGGCTTCGATATGGTTATTTTTCTTGCGGCATTGCAAGGCATTCCGAGGGATTATTACGAAGCGGCGGATATCGACGGGGCTAATGCATGGTATAAAGCGCGTCACATTACGATTCCGTTGGTTTCGTACAGCACCTTTTTCGTTCTGATTATGGCGATTATCCGGTCGTTCCAAATATTCGATCAAATGTATATCCTGACGAAAGGCGGACCGGGATACTCAACTCAGGTTCTGGTTTACTATATTTATACGAACGCGTTCGAATATTTCAAACTGGGTTACGCCTCGGCTGTGGCATGGGTACTGTTCATCATTATTCTGATTATTACCCTTATTCAAATGAAGCTACAGAATAAATGGGTTTTCTATCGTTAATGGAGGATATTCATGAATATGAATGTAGTGTCGAATAAGATAAAGCCTTTCGTTTCGCATATCGTTTTGTTGATTGGCGCTCTCATGATGGTGATGCCGTTCGTTTGGATGCTGTCCACCTCTTTGAAGCAGCCCGGCACCGAATTTGTTTTTCCGCCGCAGTGGATACCGGAGAAGTTCGATTGGTCCAATTATCCCGGGGCGCTGGATCGGGTCCCGCTCTTTACCCAGATGCTGAACAGCTTGAAGGTAGCCAGCCTGATTACGATCGGGCAGGTCGCCACGTCCGCAACCGCCGCTTATGCGTTTGCCAGAATGAGGTTCCCCGGCCGGGAATGGCTGTTCGTCGTTTATTTGGCGACGATGATGGTGCCGGAACATGTGAAGCTGATTCCGCAGTTTGTCGTCATGAACTACCTGGATATGCTGGATACCCATTCGTCGCTTATCGTGCCGAAATTGGTTAGCGCATTCGGGGTTTTCCTGCTTCGCCAATTTTTTATGACGATACCGAGAGAATTGGAAGAAGCGGCTATTATTGACGGCTGCAATCCGCTGCGCGTTTTTTGGAACATCATGCTGCCGTTGTCGAAGCCGGCGCTTACCGCCTTAGCTATTTTTGTATTTATGGGATCGTGGAACGATTTGCTGCATCCGCTTATTTTCATCAGCAGCAATGAAATGCGGACATTACCCGTAGGGTTGGCGTTCTTTTCCGATTTCAACCAAGTTGATTATACATTGCTGATGGCGGCGGCCACGATGGCGCTCGGCCCTGTCATAGTCGTCTATCTGTTTGCTCAAAGATATTTTATTGAAGGGATCGCCCTTTCAGGAATAAAAGGATAACTATAAAAATAGAAGCAGACCGGAAGGATGGACACATGGTGGAGGCAAATCAAAGACCAGCGCATGACCAATTAACGGCAGCGGCAGACGCGGAGATCAACAAGGCGCGAATGATCGCAGCCGGCAACCCGCACCGCTTGAACTATCACATCATGGCTCCGGCCAATTGGATAAACGATCCGAACGGTCTGATGCAATATAAGGGCGAGTATCACGTATTTTTTCAGCACCATCCTTACGGCGTTCAATGGGGGCCGATGCACTGGGGACATGTAACAAGCGAGGATTTGGTCCATTGGAAGCATCGGCCGATTGCGTTGGCGCCAAGCGAGCCGTACGATAACGGGGGCTGCTTTTCCGGCAGCGCCGTTGAACACGAAGGGGGAATGCTGCTTTTTTATACGGGAGTCACCTACGACGGCGGTATTAACCGACAAAACCGGCATAACCGGACAGAGGTGCAGTGTATGGCCGCAAGCCGGGACGGCATCACGTTTGTCAAGCACACCGCTAATCCCGTGATCGCGCAGCCTCCGGCGGACGGGTCCAAGGACTTTCGGGATCCAAAGGTATGGAAGCATGCGGACCGCTGGTATATGGTCGTAGGCTCGACCAAGGATCAGGTAGGGAAGGCGCTCTTATACGAATCTTCCGATCTGTCGGAGTGGGCCTATAAAGGGGTCGTCTTGGAAAGCGACGGTACGCAGGGCTATATGTGGGAGTGTCCCGACTTGTTCGACCTTGGCGATAAACATGTCCTGATCGTATCGCCGATGGGTCTGGAACGGAGGAAAACGATTTATTTTGTCGGAAAAATGAATTATGATACAGGCCGCTTCACACCGGAATCGACGGAAGAAATGGATTTCGGCTTCGATTTTTATGCGGCGCAAACGTTAGAGGATGACCGGGGAAGAAGAATCATGATCGGCTGGCTCGATTGCTGGGACGTCGGCATGCCGACGCAGCAGGGAGGCTGGGCAGGCGCGTTATCGATTCCGCGTGAGCTGGCGCTGGACGGCGAAGGGAGGCTTGTCACGCAGCCTGTGCCGGAATTGGCGCAGCTGCGCACCGGCTGCAAGCAGCTGAACGAAACGCTTGTCTCCCCGGATTCCGCGAATTTGCTGGCCGGCGTGCAGGGCGATTCGCTGGAAATCATGGCGGAATTCGATCTGGCATCCTGCAGCGCAAGCGAATTCGGTCTGAAGCTGCGGGTTTCCGGGAATGGCGGCGAAGAAACGGCTGTCTACTACGATGCGGCCGATAAGCGGGTCGTCTTCGACAGAAGCCGGGCCGACAGCGCGGGCAATCCGGGTATCAGCATCGCCCCCGTTTCTTCGGAGGCTGGCGTATTGAAGCTGCATATTTTCGTGGACCGGTCATCGGTCGAAGTGTTCGTCAATAACGGCCAATCCGCGATTTCAAACCGGATTTATCCGCAGCCGGACAGCAGAGGGCTGGAGCTGTATGCCCTCGGCGGCGCCGTGAAGCTGCTGTCGCTTGCGGTATGGGAGCTCGGTTCGATCTGGGAACCGCAAGCGTGACCGTGCGCTTTGAATGTGCAGTTAATAAAAGCGCGCAGAGGGCGGTATCGTTCCCGGGGGAACGCTCGCCGGACTTTCTCCCGGATGATGCCGTTCATCATGCGCCAAAATCGAATCCGCCCGCTTTGCGGCTGTGATTCGCGGATTTTTCATTATACTGGACGGAGCTGAATAGAAGATGCAAAACAAAGATTATACATCGCGCGTACCCCAATTTCATTTCGCTAGCACGCTTGAGGAGCAGCTGAAGCAGCTGGAGGAAAACCCTTTGCTGCACAGGCTGGTCGAATCCCGGCGCAAGCAGGCGGCGGACCGGTACCGGCCGTCGTATCATTTCGTCAGTCCGGAGAGCACATTGAACGATCCGAATGGCTTATGCTTCTGGAACGGGAAATGGCATCTCTTTTATCAGGGCTATCCGCCGGAAGACCCGCGCCAGCATTGGGGGCATGCGGTAAGCGACAATCTGATCCATTGGAAGGACCTCCCTTACGCGATCTACCCGCATCCGGAGAAATGCGTGTTCTCCGGTTCCACGCTGGTAGAGGATGACCGGGTCATCGCCATGTACCACGGAACCGAAGTCGGCAATATGGTGGCCGTATCGAGCGATCCGCTGCTGCTGAACTGGGAGAAACTTACGGATGGAGCCGTCATTCCGAAGCCGAAGGATTGGGAGAGGATAGGGCAATCCGCCAGACCTTATCCGTCCGGAGATCAGGATGATTACTGGATATTTGATCCGTGCATCTGGAAAAAGGACGGCATGTACTACTCGCTGTCAGGGGAAACGCTGCCGGATAAGTACAGCGGAAGCGGCAAGCGGGTCAGGACGGACTTCCTGTTCCGCTCGCCCGATTTGCGGACATGGGAATACATGCATCCGTTCGACGAGGGCGACCGATTTACGCTGCTTGGCGACGATGGAGCCTGCCCTTACTTCTGGCCGATCGGCGACCGCCATATTTTGCTGTTCTTCAGCCATATGAGTGGCGGGCAGGCGCTTCTCGGGGATTACGACCAACAGCGGGACAAGTTCGTCGTCAGCTCCCATCACCGGTTTAACTTCGGCTCTGTCCGTCCTGGCGGCGTCCATGCGCCGTCTGCAACTCCCGACGGCCAAGGGAACGTAATCGCCATCTTCAACATCAACGAGGGCAAGAAGACTGGCGAATGGAACCAGATCATGAGCCTTCCGATGAAGCTGTCGCTGCTCGGCCGGGATGAGCTCGGGATGGAGCCGGCAGGCGATATCGCCGCATTGCGCCATGACCACCGGAAAGTGGAAGAGCTGGAGCTGCCCGCGAACCGCGAGATCGTTCTGGAGCCGATACGGGGCAATGCGATGGAGCTTTACGCCGAGATTGATACGAAGGATGCGCCGATGGTCGAATTGAACGTTCTGCGCTCCCCGAACAAAGAGGAGTATACGCGCATCGCGTTTTACAGGGAGAGAGGCTACAAGCTGTACGGCGACACGGTGGCCGATAGCCTCATTTCGATCGATTCGTCCTATTCCTCCACGCTTGAGGATGCCGTGCCGCGCGCTCCGGAGACGGCCTCCGTAGCGCTAGGCAAGGGTGAAACGCTGAAGCTGCGCATCTTTATCGACAAAAGCGTGGTCGAAGTGTTTGTTAACGGCAAGCGTTATGCGGCCCTGCGCGTCTACCCCGGCCGCGAAGACAGCGTCGGCGTATCTTTACGGTCGCAAGGCAAAAGCGCAGTGCTCAAATCGCTCGATGCATGGCAGATGAAAGATATATACAGCGCGGAATGACAGGCTGCTCCCCGAAGGCATTGGACGTTGTTCCATGTGTTTTCGGCGGAGCCTTTTTTCGTATCGCTATTATACCGGCTTAAAGCTTCGTATTCATGACATTCAACCTGTATTCGGTAGGGGTGACCCCCATTTTCTTTTTGAAGCAAGCGCTAAAATAGTATTGGTTGGAATATCCGATTTTTTCGCTGATCTCCATCATCTTCAAATTGGTATGGCTTAAAAGCTCCTGGGCCTTATTGATCCGAACGGTTGTAATCAGATCGGAAATGTTTTGCCCTTTTGCCTTTTTGAACACGGCGCCCAAATAAGATGGACTGACATTCACGCTGGACGAAATATCGTTCAAGCTAAGATCGATATTCATGTAGTGATGCTCAATGTAATGGATGACGCGTTCTGCGATTTGATGATGATGGGTTTCGACCGACTGTTGTAAAATTTGGCACGACTCAACAAAAATATCGTATAAGCGGCTGCATATTTGCTCGCTTGTCTGGAATTGATCGAAATCGGCAAAAATGTCCGTTATCATATTGCGTATTTGAAGATGATCGATCCCGGTATCGTATAAGTATCGGGTCAACCGGGCCAGCAGCGAGTAAATATAAGCTGCGATCCCGTTCTTATCGTAATAGTGCTGCGCCCATTGGACTGCCAAATCATCCGTAAACTGCTTCATTCCGGCAATGTCCTTTTGCGAAATGAGGCGAACGAGCGCTTCCTCGCTGCCGTCCGTAAAAAATATAGGCGACGGATGGTTGCTTTTAATATCCCGGATGCTAAAAATGTGACCTTCGCCGAAGATGAACTTATATTCCAGAGCGTGCTTAGCCTGCTGATAAGAGACGGAAATGCTCCATATGCTGGAAACGATGTCACCGATGCCGATCGTCATCGAGAGAGGGGAGGTTTCATGCTTCTTATTAAACCTCGATAGTTGTTCGTAAATCATACGAATATAATGGAGCTGCTGTTGCCTGTTCCCCAATATGACAATGATGTGACTCCCTTGATTGCTGCAATAACAAATATGGTCCCGGGATAGCGTATGGTCGAGGTCATTCATCAAACTCATCATCAGAACGTGGTATCTCTCGATGCCGAATGTACTTTTGATTTCGATTGAGTTGTCGATCCGAATAACCGCACATAAATATTCCTCTGCCGATAAATCAAGATCCACATACTTGGCCTGATCGACAAGCTGGAACTCGGCATAATCCGGACTGGAATTGATCAGATCGTTAAAGCATTTTTGCAGCAGAGCCGGGCGGCTTTGCTGCAGCTGCTCCAAAAGCCGCTTCTCCTCCTGCGATTGCTGAAGCACTTTATCAATAACTTCCGACAAATAGGCGTAATCGACCGGCTTCTCGACATAATCGCATATTCCGAGCCGGATCGCCTCCTTCGCATATTTGAAATCGTCATACGCGCTTATGAAAATAATTTTCATATGAGGCTTGTTTTTAAGAATGACTCGGGCCATCTCCAGTCCGCTCATTTGGGGCATGCAAATATCGGAAATGATGAGGTCGGCTTCAACAGCCCCGATGACATCGAGCACATCGTTGGCATTCGTGCATGTGGCGCACACCTTCGCTCCGAACCGGCTCCAATCGATATTTTTGCAAATGCCTTCAACGGAAAGCTCGTTATCATCGACAACAATGACCTGTTTCATATCGTTCCATCCTTTCTTAAAAGGCGATTTCATCGGGTATCATTTGCTGTATCGTTACCGTTACCGTCGTGCCGGCGTTGTCCGTGCTGTCAATCTTCAGACCGGCGCCGTTCCGCGAATATAAAGAGAGCCGCAGGTTGACGTTGCTAAGCCCGTAGAACTGTTTCGTGTCGATCGTTTTTTCCTTAAGCGACTGCTCCAACGATTGCTGGATCTGATGTAATTGGTCGCGGCTGATTCCAATGCCGTTGTCTTTTATCGTAATGACGATATCTTCGTCGCTGTAAGTGATGGCGATCATGATTTCCATCGGTTTGTCGCCGCTTGATAAACCGTGACGTATGCAATTTTCCAATATCGGCTGCAGAGAAAACTTGGGAATCAGGAAGTGTTCGATCGAGTCATCCGTTTGTATCGTCCACGAGAACATTTGCTGCCGGTTCAGCTTTTCCATTTCCAGATAAAGCACGGCAATTTCCAATTCGTCCTGAACCCGGATCAGCTCATCCCCTTTTTTGAGAATCAGCCTGTAAAATTTCGCCAGCCGCGACAGCATTGCGTTGGCATCGTCCGTCCTTCCCAAGGTTTGGCATGTTTTAATGGACTCCAATATGTTATACAAAAAGTGCGGGTTGATTTTGGATTGAAGCAGCTGGTAACGAAGATTTTCTTCATGCAGACTCATCGCCAGCAGCTTGTTGAAATTGTCGTCCATTTTTTCAATCATCGCGTTAAAGACAAGGGCAAGCCGGTCCAGCTCGTCCCGGTAAACCTCTTCATTATTGACCGGGATTTTCAATTGGATCAATTTATCGTTGTTATCCTGAAGCGTGAAGGAGAACATGACTTTGGACATCGTTCTGACTTTGGTGCTCAAGCTGTTGGAAATAAATATGCTGGACACTATTGAAACGATAATGACGAGGACAAGCGTGACCAGCAAAATATTAACCMAAATATTAATATTGTTCATAATGTACTGGACCGGAACTTCGGTAACGACATACCAGTCCGTAACCTGATTATATTTGACAATGATTTGCTGCTGGTTGTTAAACAAAAACGGTTTGCCGGTTCCGGTATTTTGCTTGACGGCAGCCAGAAGATTGAGGTCGATGGCTTTGCCTAGTTCAGATCGGCTTGCATGCGATATAATCCGTCCGGATTGATCGACGATATAGCTTTGTACCGACGGATGGGGACTGCTGTCCGTCAGAAGCTTGGAAATTTCGGCTTCGTCAATATCGATAAAATACACATATTCCAGATTGCCGCTGTCTTGCTTTTTGAAAGCGCTGTATGCGGAAATGTAGCTGCTGGTCGATTTGCCGGAAATGATGGGTTCCTTCAGATTTTGAAATAATCCCCAATGCAGACGGTTGAGATTGTTTTTTAGAAATTCGGAAGAAATCCGGTGCCGGTCCAACTCTTCAATTTTAAAGTAAGTAATGCCCTGATTGCTGAACAGAAACTCCGGATTCGTATAGACGCTGATGTTAAAAAAATCGAAGGTGTATTGCAAGTTCGATATATTGTTCTTGATGTAGTTGAACTTGTCGAGCTGGCTTGTAATCGAAGAGCTTGGCTGCAATATTAACGTATACATATAAAATTGCATGGCATTCGATGCGTTCTGCATTTGTTTAAACCGGTTGGCAAGCGTTTCGTTGAGCTGATTGTTCGTATAGGTGATCGAGTCCAGGATGCCGTTTCTAGCGATGTTGTAAGATAATGTATAGGTTACGACGCCGACCATTATGAGCGGGATAATCGAGATCAGCAAAAAGCTGAAAACAAGCTTGTTGCGGAAGCCGCTTAATTTGATGCGGATCAAGGTTTGCAATTTGGATAAAATCGACATAGTCATCACCAACCGTTGAGAGTAAAAGCTGCGCTCGTAGTTAGACAGCGCTTACACTGCGTTTCGTTATGATCGGGGGTCAAAGATTGAATCAATATATCATATCAAATGTGGGCGTGCAAGTGGTGGTGGAGAATTGGTAATATCCGGGTGATTACGGGCGTTTGCAATTGCAATTGCGTGAAATATTATATTAATAACGTGGATTTTTATATTTAAACGCTTTCAATATATTCATATAATGGAACTCGAAGCGAAGGCCAAACCGGAGCGAAGATACAAATAAGGAGGGTTCACACATGAGTACATTTAAAAAAGCGGCGGGCATTGGAATGAGCGTTATTGTTTCCGCTCTTGCCTTCTCAGGGTGCTCGGCAAGCAATAGTACGGCCCCTAATGAAAGCGCAGCAAAAAACGGCAAATCGTCCGGGGAGCAGGAGAACATTACGATTATGACCAATGACGTGACGCTTCCGGGCTGGAAAGATTATCAAAAGAAAATCGAAGATGCCACCGGCGTGAAGATCAATGCTGTCGGCAGTCCATCCAATCCGGACGACAGGGTCGCAAAAATGACGACGATTTTATCGTCGGGCGACAGCTCCGTCGATATTATGCATGTTAATGACGAGTTGATTACGGCGTTTTCGAAAGCACGGTTTCTGGAACCGCTTGAAAAAGACATTATGACACCGGAAAATGTGAAGGCGTTCCCGGAACAGTACGTTAAAGATRTGATCGTGATCGACAACGGCATTTATTCCGTTCCGACTTATTTGGGAATACTGGCATTCTGGGTCAATCATGAGCTGCTGAAGCAAGCCGATATGAAGGTTCCTGCGAACAAAGAGGAGTTCTTGGCGTATGCGAAGGCAGTTACGAAAAACGGGGTTTTCGGTTATGGCGGTTCATGGGAAAAAAGCTATGTTTTTAATGAAATCGGAACATTCATCAATTTATTCGGCGGTGACTATTACGATTGGAACAATCCGAAAACGCGGGAAGCGCTGCAGTTCATGTACGATCTGGCAAATAAGGATAAAGTAACGCCGATCGCCCAGCTTGCCGATATTTATGACCCGATGATTCAGAAGTTTATCGACGGCAAATACGGCATGATGTTCATGTACACCAGCTCCATTCCGAAATTCGTTGATGCGGGGAAATATAAGCCGGAACAGCTGCAGATCGAACCTATGCCGACCTTTGCTACCAATAATGCTTACATGTCCTCCTGGCACTATGTACTGAATAAATCGTCCAAGAAAAAGGATGCGGCCAAAAAAGTATTAGGCTATGCGGTAAGCAAGGAAGGACAAATGGCTTACAATCAAATGTCGGGACGATTGCCGTCCAGAATCGACGTCATCAACGATCCAAATTTCAACGCACCAGGTCTGGACAGCGTGAAAAAATATCTTCAAACCAGTACGCTGCGCGGACGTCCGCTTGTTCCGCAAACGATGGAATTTGTGAACGGAATCGGAGCAATTTTCCAAAAGTATGTCACGAACGAAATCAGCCTGGATGAAGCGGCGGTACAAGCGCAGAAGGAAATTCAACGACTCAAGAAGTAGGGCGGATGTTCGTTGGGAAGGAGAACAATCAATGAAAGCGGCTTTTAAGCTGTCCCCGGGCAAGCTGACTATAGCATGGCTGTTCATCTTGCCCGTGCTGCTCATAAGAGCATTTACAACACTATACCCGACAGTCGTAACGTTTGTCAGCAGCCTCTTCGAGATTAATATATTTAAAGGGGGGGATTGGACTTTTATCGGCTTCGACAACTTTGTTACCGTTCTTCAGGATGAAAAAGTGCTGACATCCATTAAGTTTACGCTGATCTTTACCTCTGTTTCCATGGCGTTTCATATTATTTTCGGAATATTTGTCGCGATGCTGCTCAATGTGCGGTTTAAAGGGAAAAAATTTTTGCGGACGGTGACACTGATTCCTTGGGCAATGCCGATGATCGTAACCGGTCTCGCATCCAAGTGGGCGTTCAACAACACGTATGGATTAATCAACGATTTGATCCGGAGATTTAATCCGGATTTCCAATTCGATTGGCTCATTTATCCGGCGTCGGCGAGACTTGCTGTAATTATGGTGGATTTATGGAAGGATGTTCCGTTTTTTGCTATTCTGCTGCTTGCCGGCCTGCAGTTTATTCCGGATGAAATTTATGAATCCGCGAAAATCGACGGAGCGGGTGCGGTCAAATCGTTTTGGGCAATCACGATGCCTCTGCTGATGAGAACCTTGCTGACGCTTTGCATTTTCTTTACTCTGTGGAGAATCGTCAGCTACGACATCGTATACGCCATGACCACAGGCGGTCCGGGAGATGCGACAAGCTTGCTGGCGTATCGAATCTCGGTCGAGGCCTTCACGAATTTGAATATAGGCTATGCTTCCGCAATCGCCGTTTGCTTATTTCTGATTATGGTCGTTTTCAGCAGTCTGAATCTTGTTGCAATCAAACGTACGGAGCATTAATGGAAGGGAGAGCATATGAGCATCCGAACGATGAAAGCTGCAGCTTTTGCTTTAAGATGGGGACTAACGCTGATCGTTTCTTTCGTTATCCTGTTTCCACTGTACTGGATTTTAATTTCATCTTTGACGCCTAAGCAGATGGCTTTTAAAACACCGATTGATTATTTGCCGGATACACTTACATTACAGAACTATATCCATTTATATAAAAATTTGGGCATTGGGGAGATGGCCTATAACACGCTGCTGATCACGGCCGTTTCGCTGCTGGCATCGATTATTCTTGGCGTTATTGCGGCTTATGCGTTCGCGAGACATGATGACTCGAAAGGAATCGACAGCGCCTTTAAGCTGCTGATTTTTTCCGCCATGATTCCGCCCATTGTTACGGCAAGACCGCTATACGATTTTATGAAATCTGTTAACATGGTCGATACGTTTACCGGGTTGACCATCTTGTACACGAGCTCGCTGCTCCCTTTTTCAGTGCTGATACTTTACAATTTCGTCAAGCAGATTCCGGTTTCCATTGAAGAAGCGGCCCATGTGGACGGCGCCAACAACATGCAAATTTTGTTCAAGGTTGTGTTCCCGTTAATGAAGCCGGCTGTAGCGACAATCAGTATCATCAATTTTATTCATTGCCTGAATGAGTTTTTTACTCCGCTGTTTTTTTCGCATAATATCAGTCTTCTCAGCGTTGGCATCACAAGCTTGCCGAGAGAAAACGACTATGAGCTGCCTTGGGATTTAATAAGTGCGATGGGCTGGTTTATTATTCTCCCGATCATAATTTTCGTACTTATTTTTGAGAAAAATATTATGGAAGGCATGATGGCGGGTGGGGTTAAGCAATAACCGGTCTCCCAAAAGTGAAGCGATGCTTCGAAGCAACTCCGATTACTTTTGGGGGAGCCCCCGATTTATTGTGTAATCCTACTAAGAAGGGGAAGATGTCACCGTGAATAATACAAGCTCTTTTATTAACAGTTTATCTGCACTGCCGCTGACCTCTAATGGCAGAAGCAGGTCCATAAGCGGAGAAAACCATGACGGAAGCAAGGGAGGCGGCGGCAAGGAAGCGAGCCGGTTAGGACCGTCGAGAAAAGGAAGGCCATGCGTGAAGCTGAAAGCGGGTGAAGAAACCGTATTGGCTCAGATCGACGGGCCCGGGGTATTGCAGCATATTTGGATGACGGTGCGAGATACTACGCCGCATGGTTTTTTTGTACTGCGGGATCTGGTAATTCGCATCTATTGGGACGACGAGGAGACGCCGTCAGTCGAATCTCCACTGGGCGATTTTTTTTGCAGCGGCTTCGCTGCTACGTATACTGTAAATTCCATGCCGATCGTGGTCAATCCGACCCGCGGATTCAACTGTTACTTCCCGATGCCATTCCGGAAAAAAGCGCGCGTAGCTATGCTGAATGAGCATCCGTGCGATATTGAACGTTTTTTCTTCCAAATCGACTACTGTCTGTACGACGCTATTCCCGATGAAGCCGCTTATTTCCATGCGCAGTGGAGAAGACAGCCGATAACGGTGCCGGGAGAGGATTACGTCATTTTGGATCAGGTAAAAGGAAAAGGGCATTATATCGGAACGTATATGGCGCTAAGCGCATTGGAGCGGTATTGGTACGGGGAAGGCGAAGTCAAGTTTTATATGGACGGCGATCGGGAGTATCCGACCATTTGCGGCACCGGCCTGGAGGACTATTTTGGAGGCGCCTGGGGATTTATTACGGCCAATGGTGGCGAAAAAGCGGTGGAAACGACGTTTCAAACTCCATTCCTGGGCTATCCGTTCTATTCCAATGCGGAGATCAACTACAGCCACCGATTTTTGGGAGATTGCCCGCCTATGAGAAGCTTTTACAGATGGCATATCATGGACCCGATCCGGTTTGAAACCGACTTGAAGGTAACCGTTCAGCAAATCGGTGTATGCAACCTTGGCTTGTTTGAAAGGCAGGACGATGTTGCGACTGTAGCTTATTGGTACCAGAGCGAGCCGCATACGCCGTTCAGTCCGCTGATACCGGCACAAAAACGATGGCCGAGATAATGACCACAACAGAAAGGTGAGGGCTGTACATGAATAATTTGTTTTTACGAAAGGAAGGGAAGTCGCAGCGTCAATCAAGCTGGGACCGTTCGGGAAGAAATAAAGACCGCATTACGATCGGAGCGGGCTCAACCGCCGTCATTGCCGAAATGGAGGGATCCGGGATCATTCAGCATATTTGGATGACGATGGCGGCCAAGGATCAATATTCGTTCCGCAAGGCACTGATCCGGATGTATTGGGATCACGAGAGCGAGCCGAGCGTCGATTCGCCGGTAGGCGATTTTTTCGGGGTAGGGCATGGCGTTGCCAGCCATTATGTTTCACTGCCGCTGAATATGATCACGACACAGGGCGTTGTGGAGGATAAAGCGGCGATGAACTGCTTCTTCGAAATGCCGTACCGGAAGGGGGCCAAAATTGAAATTGTCAATGAATGCGAAAATGAGATCATTCTTTATTATTACATTGATTATGTGGAGAAAGAGGTTCCCGATGACAGTTTTTATTTCCACGCTTCATGGAGAAGGGAAATGCCGACCAAAGGAACGGTCGATTTAACGGCACTTAAGGCGGTGCACGATCGGCAGGACGATCCCCGATATTCGGAACAGATCGTGTACGATATTGCCAATCTGTCGGGCGATGAGAACTACGTGCTATTGGATGCGGAAGGCGAAGGACATTATGTCGGATGTAATCTGAGCATCGACCATCTCAATCCGATGCCCGGATTCAGCTGGCCCGGGGAAGGCGACGACATGTTCTTCATCGACGGAGAGCCGTGGCCGCCAAGACTGCATGGAACCGGCACCGAGGATTATTTCTGCGCGGCCTGGGGATATCCTTCCAATAAATACGACAGCCCTTATCACGGTGTGTCACTCGCTGCGCCGTTGCACGGATACGGGGATGCCTGGAAAGAGAGCGGTACGAAATCGTTTAACGATTATTCCGGCAAATGGACTCAATACCGCTTCCATATTGTCGACCCGATCATTTTCCGCAAGTCGCTGGTTTTCAGCATCGAGCATGGTCACGGCAACTCCCAATCGAACGATTATGCTTCGGTTGCTTATTGGTACCAGAGGGAGCCTCACAAAAAATACCCGGAGATGCTGCCGGTTTCCAAACGATTGCCGGTTTCGCAAAAAGAAAGCGCCAGGCTTTTTTATCAGACGCTATAGTCCTTTTTGGACCCATGGAAGTCGGTATGCCTGCCTTCCGCAACAGACCCGAACAGACCCGGATCGAAAACCTGGGTCTGTTTGCGATGCTGCCAAGCTACAAAATTACTTCACAACGCCCGATCTGCTGAACTTGTTGACGGGCTTCGTTAGGCCCAGGTGGTCACGCAGCGTCGTGCCTTCGTAATCCGTCCGGAACAGGCCGCGGTTTTGCAGCTCCGGCACGACCTTGTCGACGAATGCTTCCAGGCCGAGCGGGAGCAGGGGCGGCATCACGTTGAAGCCGTCCGAGCCGCCGTTTTTAAACCAGTTCTCGATTAAATCCGCCACCTGCAGCGGCGTGCCTGTAAAGGTGAGGTGACCGCGGGCGCCGGCCGTCCTGAGAATAAGCTGCCGGATCGTCAAGTTTTCGCGGACGGCGAGATCGACCAGCAGCTGGTAGCGGGCTTTTCTGCCGTTGATCGCATCGATTCCGGGCAAATCTCCGATCGGGACCGGCCCGTCAAGATCGTAATTGAACATATCCGTACCGAGCAGTCTGGATAACCGGGCGAGGCCGTAGGCCGGAATCGTCAATTGCTGCAGCGACTGCTCCAGCTCCTTCGCTTCCGCTTCCGTGTCTCCGATAATCGGGCTAAGGCCGGGAAGGATCGTAAGCTGATCATGCGTCCTTCCATATTTGGCGAGCCTGGATTTGACATCGCTGTAAAACTGCTGTGCTTCGGCAAGCGTTTGGACAGCGGTGAAAATAACTTCCGCGGTCTTGGCGGCCAGCTCTTTGCCGCTTTCCGAGGAGCCGGCCTGCACGAGCACCGGATACCCTTGCGGCGGCCGGTTCAGGTTCAATGGGCCGCGTACGGCATAATGGTCGCCTTTAAAATGAATTTCCCGCACCTTGCCGCCGTCGGCAAACAGTCCCGCCTCCTTGTCGATGACGAGCGCGTCCTCGTCCCAGCTGTCCCACAGCCGGGTGACGACTTCGACGAACTCCTCCGCCTGCTTGTAGCGGAGAGCGTGATTGAGATGCTCGTCGCGGCCGAAATTGAAGGAGGTCGCCTCTGTCCCGGCCGTGACGATATTCCAGCCTGCGCGGCCCCCGCTGATATGATCGAGCGAAGCGAACTTCCGCGCAATATGAAACGGGTCGTTATAAGTTGTAGCGGCCGTCGCGATCAGACCGATCCGTTCGGTTGCGACGGACAGGGCGGACAGCAGCGTAAGCGGCTCGAGCCGGGTTACATTGCGGTAGCGGACATCCGCATCGACCACGTAGCTGTCGGCCAGAAACAAGGAGTCCAGCTTGCCCCGTTCGGCAATTTGCGCGATGTTTTGGAAATAGCGGACATCGACGTTCCGTTCCGGGGAAGCCTGCGGATGGCGCCATGAAGCCTCGTGATGCCCCGTTCCCGACACGAATACGTTCAAATGCAGCTGCTTGCCGGATGGATTCAAGCTCATCTGTATCACCTCGTCGTATTTTAGTGGGATTACTTCAAGTTTTTAAGCGCTTTATCAATATAGGCGTTGTCCATGACTTTGGACGTGTCCAGCTTCTTCTTCACACCGCCGGTTTCATACAGGAAATCGGCCTGGGTCTGATGCGCCTTGGCGAACTCCGGCGTAATCGGCGACAACAGCGGAGCCGAACGCTGCAAAATTTGTTTGACGATTTCTTTTTCCAGCTTGGTCGTGCCGACAAAATAATCGGTCAGCTCATCCAGATGGGCGACATAATAAATCCGGGTCTGCTCGTAGGTTTTCAGGAACAGCTCCAGCAGCTCCGGATGCTCCTGCGCGAATTTGGTGCGGGTAATTATAAAGCCCGGCGCATCCAGCTTAATGTCCTCGCCCGTGATGAGCTTTTTCGCGCCGACCTGTACCTCGGCCGCAATGACATGCTGCTCGGATGTTGCCCATGCGTCGATCGCCCCGGTTTCGAGCGCAGGTCTCGCCTCGTCGGGCTGAAGCTGAATGATTTTCAAATCCGTATCCTTCATGCCGTTCATATCGAGCAGCTTATATAAGAAATAGTACGACGAGCTGCCTTTGGCGATCGCCAGCTTTTTGCCCTTCAGTTCCTTGAAATCTTTGATCGGGCTCGTTTTGGGCAGCACAATGGCGTTGCTGGATCGGCCGTCGCTGTATACCGCGACCGCTTTGAACTCGATATCGGCCGCCTGGCCGGTTACAACGGGCGTTCCGCCGACGGAGCCAAGGTCAAGACGGCCTGCCGCCATCGCTTCAAAGTAGGGAGGACCGGACTGGAATTCGCTCCATCTGACCTCCGCTCCGACTTTTGCAAATGCGTCTTCAAAAATTTTCTTTTCGCGAGCGTAATGCAGCACACTGACTTTCCCCTGCAGCCCGATGTTGACGACAACCTTTTCTTTAGGCTTGGCCGCCTCGGCCTGCTTCGGATCGCCGGCGCCCTGAGACTTGGTGCCTGCCGTCACCGCCGTTTGACCGCATGCCGCGAGCAGCGCCAGTGTCAGCAAGGCTATGAGAAATAAGCTCGTCGATTTTAAAGTTTTGGATATGTTTTTCATTGATGATTCCTCCATTTCGCTAAAAAGGACGACGCTGCTTCCAACGCTTGGCTCAAGGCCGGTGTAGCGTCCAGAAACGGGTGGCTGATGCCGAACGTATGGTCGCCTCCCGGAATAGTGACAAAGGTTTGATCCGGCGCAGCGGCCCGGAGCGCCTGATTGCCGGCCAGCAGCCGTTCGGCATCCACATCTCCTTGAATGATCAGCGCATCCCCGCGATAGGCGGCGAGCTTGTGGGGGATCGCGTAACGCTCCGGCGTCCGTTCCAAATCTGCGGCGATGACCGCTTCCTGTCGGCCTTCGCCCTGCGGCGTCAAGTGAGCGGAGGCATTGAGTGCGACGATCGCTCCGACCTCAGGATGCTCGGAAGCAAAGATGATGCTGCTGCTGCCTGCGCGACTGTGGCCGAGCAAGGCGATCCGGGACGGGTCTGAGAGCTCGGCGAGCGGCAACGCCTGTTCCCGGATGTGACGGAGCAGCGCGTCCAGATCGGACAATTCATTGGAGACGGTGAATGCTTCCAGCTTGGCGGCCTCGTCGAAATCGCCGTTTTTTATATAAATTCGCGAAAAATCGAACGTAACGACGTAATAGTGCTGACGGGCGAACGATGCGCTCGCATAAGGCCAAAATCCCCAATCCTTAAAACCGCGGAATCCATGACTCAGCAGCAGCACCGGTTTCCTGACGCCGTCCTCGACCGTCTTCACTTCCCCGTTAATAACGCCGCCCCCGGCTAATTCAATCGTAAATGCTTTTGATGTAATAGTGCTGACTCCCATGCTGATAAGCCCCTCTCACTTTGTTGTGAATGCTGCGCGAAATAAAAAAACGGAGGTCACCTTAAACGATTAAGGGATGCCTCCGTTGGAACGGTCAACATATCCGGAATTTATTCCGACAAATTCAATTGGTATTATTGGGCTAATAGTAACAGCCAACCCGGTGAACCGTCAATACCCATCCGATAAATTTTTTTGTCGTGTCCTCCGATGGGGTTGAATAGCCGCCGAGCGGTCGCCAGACGCGGTTCCGTGCTTCACTTAAAGAAAGACGTGCACTCCGTTTCAAAGAGCAATTTTATATTGACACTCTTCACAGGCGGTACTATACTGACTACAAAGCACACAAAACTTATCGGAATTATGGGGTCAACCGGAACGCCGGAGACATTCCTGACGATTCGCTCTTGTTTGGAGGGCGGACGAAGGGCTGTCTCTTTTTTTATCCATTCTGATATTGCAAGAAAAGCTAGCAAAAACACGAATGTATCTTCGTCGGAAGGGCTTCGGTCAGTAGCTTTTCTTTTGCAAGCAACCACTGCACAAAGGAGAGATTCGGATGAGTACGATACTTGACATCGATCATTTGAACAAAACGTTCGATACCCCTCAGGGGCCGGTTCAAGCGCTGCGCAGCATCAAGCTGCAGGTTAAGAGAGGCGAGTTTGTGACGATTATCGGCCCAAGCGGCTGCGGCAAGAGCACATTGCTGAAAATTATCGCGGGGCTGGATACGGCTCATAACGGGCAGGTACTGTTGGAAAATCTCCAGGTGGACCGTCCGAGCATCGATAAAGGATTTATTTTTCAGGAGCACCGTCTATTCCCGTGGTTAACCGTTGAGAAAAATATCGCCGCCGATTTATCGATCAAGCAGCCGGAGGTTCGTAAAAAAGTTGACGAACTGGTCGGCATCGTACGGCTCCAAGGCTTTGAAAAAGCGTACCCGCGCGAATTGTCGGGCGGGATGTCCCAGCGTGTGGCCATCGCCCGGGCGCTGCTCCGCAACCCGAAGGTTTTGCTGCTGGATGAGCCGTTCGGCGCCCTCGACGCTTTTACCCGAAGCCATATGCAAGAGGTGCTGTTGGATATATGGCGGCAAAATCAGACGACGATGATTCTCGTCACGCACGATATCGACGAAGCGGTTTATTTGGCGAACCGGGTAGTAATTATGGATGCCCGTCCCGGTACGATCCGCAAAATCGTTCCCGTCGACTTGCCGTATCCGCGCAAAAAGTCGAGCACCGCTTTTCAGGAGTACCGCAGGCTTGTCTTGAACGAATTCGAGCGTGTGGAGGAATTGGAGCTCATCGACAGCTCGGGCATATAACATTTTTTGAAATCAATGGAAAGAGGTGCAGTTGGATGAGTAAATCGGAAACGCTGACGGCCCAGCCGGTCTTGTCGGTAGGACGGGAGAAGCGGGAAAACCAAGTCAAAAACGGCTCCAAGCATGAAAAATGGGCGATTGCCCTGCGGGGCGCGGCATTGCCGCTATCCGTGCTGATCTTGTGGCAAATTGCCGGGATGGCGGGGCTTGTGTCCAAAACGCTGCTGCCGACACCGGCGGCCATCGCCGAGTCTTTCTGGGAGCTGACCGTATCCGGAGAGCTGCTCAAGCATTTGCAGATCAGCGTATCGCGCGCTGCGATCGGATTTTTGTTAGGAGGCGGTCTCGGGCTGCTGTTCGGTATCACGACCGGCCTGTTCGGCCGGTTCGAGCAGTCGGTCGATCCTACGGTTCAAATGCTGCGGATGATTCCCCATCTCGCCATTACGCCGTTGTTTATTTTATGGTTCGGTTTCGGAGAGCTGTCCAAAATTTTGCTGATCGCCAAAGGGGCCTTTTTTCCGCTGTATGTGAATGCGTTTCTGGGCGTGCGCAATGCGGATTCGAAGCTGTTCGACGTGGCGCGGATTTTGGAATTCAGCCGTTGGAAACAAATTACGCGGCTCGTAATTCCGGCGGCGCTGCCGAATTTGCTGCTAGGCTTGCGCCTTTCGCTCGGCGTGTCATGGCTCGGTCTCGTCGCCGCGGAATTGATGGGTTCAAGCGAAGGGGTCGGGTATTTGATTATGGATGCGCGCCAATTTTCACAAACGTCGATCGTTTTTGTCGGCATTATCATTTTTGCTTTGGTCGGTAAAGGCACCGATTCCATTGTCCGCTATTTGGAAAAAAAGCTGCTGAAATGGCGGGACACTTACAGCGGATGACGGCGATAGTTCAGGCCATTAAACCGTTGTCCGTGAATAACGGCGGCGATGGATTCAACGAGCTTTCAGGACAATTATACACATAGGAGTGGGTTGCGTATGAGTTCAAAAGAAAACCGTCAGCTTCATTTAAACTTGTTTGTTACGCCGGTCGGGCATCATGAGGCCGCCTGGAGGCATCCCGATACGGATGTGGACCAGCTTCTCGATTTTTCGTTTTTTCAGCGCCTGGCAGCGAAGGCGGAGGCCGCCAAGCTCGATTCGATCTTTTTGGCGGATCGCGTGGCGACATCGCCAAGCGCCGTCCAATACGGGGCGATCGGCGGCTATGAGCCGCTCACGCTGCTGTCGGCGCTCGCCGTTGTCACGAAGCGGATCGGTCTGATCGCGACGGTGTCGACCAGCTTTAACGAGCCGTTCAACCTGGCCCGGCGGTTTGCTTCACTCGACCATTTAAGCGGAGGGCGCGCCGGCTGGAACATCATCACATCCGGCACCGATGCCGAAGCGAGAAACTTCAATCTGGAGCAAATTCCGGAGCATGCCGAGCGCTATGAGCGGGCCCGCGAATTTCTGGATATTGCCGTCAAGCTGTGGGACAGCTGGGAGCGGGATGCGCTCATTCGCGATAAGGAGTCCGGCATTTATGCGGATCATCATAAAGTGCATGAGCTGAATCATAAAGGGAAATATTTCTCGGTCAAAGGACCTCTGAACGTATCGCGTTCCCCGCAGGGACGGCCTGTACTCGTGCAGGCAGGCTCCTCGCAGGACGGCCGGCAGTTTGCGGCCGAGCATGCGGAGGCGATTTTTACGGCGCAGCAATCGTTCGACGAGGCGCGCGCCTTTTACGGGGATATCAAGCGCCGTGCGGCGAAGGCCGGACGCTCCCCCGGGCATATTACGATATTGCCCGGCATATGCCCGATCATCGGGCGCACCGAAGAAGAGGCGAGGGAGAAAGAAGCGAAGCTGGTCGAACTCAGCAATCCGGCATACAGCCTGATCATGCTGTCCAACCGCGTCGGCTTCGATCTGACCGGCTATCCGCTCGACGGACCGATGCCGCAGCTGCCCGTTAAAGAAGTGAGAGGCCATCAGAGCCGCACCAATCTGATCGTCGAGCTGGCGCAGCGCGAAAATTTGACGCTTCGACAGCTGCTCAACCGTCTGGCCGGAGGGCGCGGCCATCGGACGGTAACCGGAACGCCGACGCAAATTGCCGACATGCTGGAGCATTGGTTTGCCGAAGGGGCCGCCGACGGCTTCAATATTATGCCGCAGCTGATGGCCGGGGGACTGGAAGATTTTCTCGAACTGGTCGTCCCCGAGCTGCAGCGCAGAGGCTTGTTCCGGACAGAGTATACCGGCACCACGCTCCGCGATCATTACGGGCTGCCGTATCCGGAAAATCAATTCGCCGTTAAGCCGGCATCGCAGGCTCATTATTAATCATCGTCTTCACAGGCGCGCCCGCCCGTCGGCGTTGCGGCCACCAATGAAGGCGACGCTTGGACTGCGCTGTGGGACTGCGGGGCTTGGGAGCAGCTCGAGATTACCCATAGCCAGGGTGAATGAAGTGCGCGGTTCAGCTGGTGGAACCACATCCGCTAAATTCAAGCGCATGAACTAAGAAGTTATGGACCCGAGGGCGTACAGCCCCGGGTTTTTCGTATTCGAGGAGGAACGCTGCGAGCTGCAGAAAGCTGAGATTTCTGCAGCTTCTAGAAACGTTGCATAATCACGAATTCAGTTCCTTCCTCCGAAAAATTATGCGTTTATGAATTCATGCGCCCGACCGGCGCAGCTTTTGCCGGGACGGACGCAGCGCCCGGTTTAATTGGCTTCGCGGTTCAACGCCCATACGCGGGAGTATCTGTTGGCCGGACGGGTCAGGCCGAGATTGTCGCGAAGCGTCGTTCCCTCATAGGCGGTACGGAACAACCCGCGGTTTTGCAGCTCGGGAATGACTTTGTCGACGAAAGTTTCCAAGCCGCTCGGAAACACATGAGGCAGCAGGTTAAAGCCGTCGGCGCCTCCGGTTTTGAACCATGTTTCGATAAAATCGGCCGTTTGAATAACCGAGCCGGTGAAGGTGACATGCCCGTGCCCGCCGGCACTGCGGTACACAAACTGCCGGATCGTCATGTTGTCCCGCCGCGCCGCATCGACAACGACCTCATGCCGGCTCGTAATGCCGCCCGGCAATGAACCGTACGGCTTCGATTTATCGACCGGAACCGGTCCGTCGAGCGGGTATTCCGACAAGTCGACCGTAAAATATTGGGACAATTGCTTCAACGCCTGCTCCATATTGATCAGGCTGCCGAACTCGGCTTCGATATCTTTCGCCTCCGCTTCCGTATCCGCAACGATCGGGCTCAACCCCGGCATAATGACGAGCTGGTCCGGCGTCCTTCCGTACTTGGCCAGTCTCGATTTGACGTCGGCGTAAAACTGCTGCGCAGCGCCCAGCGTTTGCTGGGCGGTGAAGATGACCTCCGCCGTTTTGGCTGCCAGCTCCCGGCCGCTCTCCGACGATCCGGCCTGTACGAGCACGGGGTAGCCCTGCGGCGGACGGGGAATGATCAGCGGGCCTTTGACGGCATAATAGCTGCCCTTGAAGTTAATTTCATGCAGCTTGCTCGAATCAAGCTGAACGTCGGCGCTCCGGTCGTAGACGAGCGCATCCTCCTCCCAGCTGTCCCACAGCTGCTTGACCACCTCGACGAATTCGTCCCCGATTTCGTAGCGCTTCGTCACCTCCGGATGCTCATCACGGCCGAAATTATGGGCGGCCGACTGCGCCCCGGTCACAATATTCCAGGCTGCGCGCCCGCCGCTGATATGATCCAGCGAGGCGAACTTTCTTGCGACATGGAACGGCTCGTTGTAGGTGGTGCCTACGGTGGCGATGAAGCCGATATGCTCCGTCAGCGCCGCCAACGCGGAAAACAGCGTGAACGGTTCCAATCTGCGGTAAGTGCCCGCGTAGCCGTCGGCCATGAACAGCGAATCCAGCAGCCCGCGCTCGGCAATTCGGGCGATATGGGCATAGTAGCCGAGGCTCAGCTCGCTGCCGGGCTGCGCCAGCGGATGCTTCCAGGCGGCGGAATGATGACCGATTCCGTTAATAAACACGTTCAAATGCACATTTCGTTTCGCTTGATTGTGACTCATGCTCAGCACCTCGTTCATGTAATTTATTTCCGTATCTGCGTTCAAGTGCAGTATGAAGAAAGGAACGGCTTGCCGGCGACAAACAAAAACCGGAGACGGGGCATTCGCCCGATCTCCGGTTGTCCGGTTAAGCCTAACGATATTAAATAAATAAAAACCGATGAGCATACTATGAATAATACTATAACAGCATAAAATTCGGCTGTCAACCGGCTGGGTTAAAGTGATATATCCCAATTCAGGAAAAACATTATTGCCAAAATACGGTTTTCCTGCTTTATTAAAGGGGAGAGGTGAAGCTGCTTGTTTTTCGATATGAATTAAAAGAAAACGGCGAAAGGCGGCATGTTATGGAAAATAATGTAAATAACTTCAAATCGGTAACGCCGATATTGCGCATTTTCGAGCCCGAGCTGGCCAAACGGTTTTATATCGGCTACCTGGAATTTCAGCTGGATTGGGAGCACCGGTTCGAGGACGATGCACCGCTCTATATGCAGCTGTCGAAGGACGGCTGCCGGCTCCACCTGTCCGAGCATCACGGCGATTGCTGCCCGGGCGCGGCGGTCCGCATCGAGGTTGCGGATATTGAGGAGCTGCACGCGCGACTGCTGGCCAAGCCTTACAAGTATGCCAGACCCGGCCTGGAATTAACGCCTTGGCAGACGAAGGAAATCCAGGTCATCGATCCGTTCGGGAACCGGATCGTACTGTATGCCGCGGCAGCAAACCATCCGGCTTAGGCTATATCCTCCGGGAACATTGGTTACAATGGAAAATACATGTAATCGAGGAGGCGTTCCCGCGTATGAGATGGACGGTTGGAATCATTCAAGGCTTGTTGGCCGCGGCATATATTTTTTTCGGCGGGATGAAGCTGACGGGAAACCGGGTGCAGGCCGAAGTTTTTACGCAAAACTATCATTTTCCGCTTGCGTTCATGTATGCGATCGGGCTTGTTGAGCTTCTGGCGGCCATAGGGCTGATTATCGGCTTTAAAATGCACCGCGTCGCATTTTATTCCTCAGGCGTCATCGCTTTGATCATGGCCGGTGCGATGTTTACGCACATGTCATTGGGCCAGGGCTTCGGCGTATGGATCATCCCGCTCGCTTTGCTCATGATGGCTGTATTCGTATTGATTGGGCGCAGAGTGAAAAAAATCTGGTAAGCTTTGCGCTTGTGCCGCACAGGCAGCGAAGGACGAGAACCTTGACTTGGGAAAGGTTCTTTTTTGCATGTTATGGAGCGGGAGATGCTATTGCAGGCTGCTGCATTTTTCGTTGACCGTTCAGGGCGGTTAGTGATAAAATAATCTTAATAATGAACCAAGTTCATTATATTGAACTTGCAATAATTCAATTGATCCGAAGGAGGAATCATACATGAAAGATTACGTCCAGGCCGGCCGGCTTCAGGTTGCACCCGAGCTTTATCAGTTTGTGAATGCGGAAGCCCTTCCCGGCACAGGGGTGAGCGCCGAGCGGTTTTGGAGCGGATTTGACGCGCTGGTTCACGAATTGACGCCTCGAAACCGCGCTTTGTTGGCGAAGCGGGACGACATTCAGCGACAGATCGACGAATGGCATAACAGCAACCGCGGCGGGTTTTCGTTTGCGGCGTATAAATCATTTTTGCAGGAAATCGGTTATTTGGAGCCGGAAACGGAAGATTTCCAGGTGACGACCCGGCAGGTGGACGATGAGATAGCGGTACAGGCGGGACCGCAGCTCGTTGTTCCGGTCAATAATGCCCGCTATGCGTTGAACGCTGCAAATGCCCGTTGGGGCAGCTTATACGACGCCCTGTACGGAACGGACGCCATCGGCGAGGAGGACGGAGCCGAACGGCAGGCCACCTACAACCCGATTCGCGGGGAGAAAGTTATCGCTTTTGCCAAAGCTTTTCTGGATCGGGCGGCGGCTTTGTCGGAAGGCTCCCATCAGGATGCCGTCGGCTATGCCGTAGTTCACGGCCAGTTGTCCGTGACGCTCCGGAACGGTACCGCAGCCCGGCTTCAGGATGCCGCGAAACTTGCCGGCTACCAGGGACCGGCGGATCGCCCCTCGGCCGTATTGATCGTGAATAACGGCCTCCATTTCGAAATCCAGATCGATCGCGACCATCCGATCGGCCGGACCGACCCGGCAGGCGTCAAAGATATCGCGATGGAAGCGGCGCTGACGACCATCATGGACTGCGAAGATTCCGTTACCGCCGTCGACGCCGAGGACAAAGTGCTTGTCTACCGCTGCTGGCTCGGGCTGATGAAAGGCGATTTGTCCGCAACGTTCGCCAAAGGCGGCCGTTCCGTGACGCGCACGCTGAATCCCGATCGCACGTATGTCTCGCCTGCGGGCGGCGCGATCAGCCTGAACGGGCGCTCGCTGCTGTTTGTCCGCAATGTCGGCCATTTGATGACGATCAATGCGATTCTCGACCGGGACGGCCGGGAAATTCCCGAAGGCATCATGGATGCGGTTATGACCAGCCTGATCGCCATGCACAGCCTGCTCGGCAGCGGGCCATACCGCAATTCCTCCAAAGGCTCGGTATACATTGTAAAGCCGAAAATGCACGGTTCCGAGGAAGTTGCATTTGCCAACGACTTGTTTGACCGGGTGGAGGATTTGCTCGGTTTGGAGCGCCATACGCTGAAAATCGGGGTCATGGACGAGGAGCGCCGCACTTCCTTGAACCTGAAAAACTGCATCCGTCAGGTAAAGGACCGGGTTGTTTTTATCAATACGGGATTTTTGGACCGTACCGGCGATGAAATGCATACGTCGATGGAAGCCGGCCCCGTCATCCGCAAGAACGATATTAAATCGTCGAAATGGCTGCAAAGCTATGAAAAATCGAACGTGAACGTCGGCCTGGCCTGCGGTCTGCAGGGCCATGCGCAGATCGGCAAAGGCATGTGGGCGATGCCGGATTTGATGAGCGAAATGCTCAAGCAAAAAATCACGCATCCGCAGGCAGGCGCCAACACCGCATGGGTTCCTTCGCCGACGGCGGCCGTGCTGCATGCGCTCCACTATCATCAAGTGAACGTAAAAGAAGTGCAGAACCAATTAAAGCAATCGATCGGCGATTTGCGCGACGGCATTCTGGAAATTCCGCTGGCGGTAAACCCGAATTGGAGCGCACAGGATATTCAGCAGGAGCTGGACAATAACGCGCAGGGCATTCTCGGCTACGTGGTCCGCTGGGTGGAGCAGGGCATCGGCTGCTCGAAAGTGCCGGATATCAATAACGTCGGCTTGATGGAGGACCGCGCCACGCTGCGCATCTCCAGTCAGCATATCGCCAACTGGCTGCGCCACGGCATTTGCACGCAGGAGCAGGTGACGGATACGCTGAAGCGCATGGCCCGAGTGGTGGACGGTCAAAATGCCGGAGACTCGGCTTATCGTCCGATGGCTGCGGATTTTGACGGCTCGGTAGCCTTCCAGGCCGCCTGCGAGCTCGTCTTTGAAGGCTGCCGCCAGCCGAATGGCTACACCGAGCCGATTTTGCACCGCAAACGCATCGAATTTAAGGCGAAGCATCCGGTAAACCGCTAAGCTGCAACCAGAGAGCGGATCCGATCCGACACGGGAGCTAAGCGGTGCCGACAGGCTCGAGCGGATTTTTCCGCGGGAAAGATAATAAGACTATTAAGACTATTGAGACCGTCAATAGTCTTTTTTGTTCGTTACCGGAAAGTATTAAGTTTTACTGTGCCAATCTTGACAAACGTCCCCGCCCTTAAAGGGTGGTGAAGAAGCACCGCTTGCGGCACTCAAACAGCCGCCCCGGCGGCCGGACCGCAAACCGCGGCAAAGGCGGGAACAGGCGAGGAAAAAGTGCTCCGGGTAGGAACATCAGGCAGGAGCGTGCCGCATTCCTACAAAAATGAACAGCAGGAGCTGGACGGCTTCGATATCGAGGCGATAAAAGCGATCGCGGCAAAAATCGGTTACAAGGTAGAATGGACAACAGCCGACTTCAGCGGTTTGTTCGGGATGCTGGACGCCGGTAAAATCGATTTCCGAACCCTTGGCTGATCGGGCCGCTGATTGCTTCCGCTGTTTTCTCGGCGTCCGGCATTGTGCTGCCGCACCTGCCGCAGCTTGTCGTTATTATCGCGCAGCTGTGCATCGGCATCTATCTTGGACAAGGCATCAAGCTCCAGGCGTTAAGCGGCTGGCGCCGCCTTCTTCCTTATAGTCTTGCCGGAAGCATTCTGCTCGTGGGCATGACGCTGGCGATTGCGTACATGCTGAGCTTGACTCAGCCAATCAGCTTTGTTACGGCGTTTTTGAGTATAGCGCCGGGAGGCTTGCCGGAAATGGGCGTAACTGCGGCGGCAATGAATGCCGACGTTTCAAAAGTTGCGGCTTACCAGCTGTTCCGGGTATTTTTCGTCCTGTTCATTATACCGGTTTTGTTAAAAAGAATATTCCGCAAGCCCTTTAACCGACAGCGTTCTCAAGATTACTACTCATGAAATCAACAAACGCTTTGACAACCGAAAGCTCCAATGAAGAGCTGCGGTATATGAGACTCGTTTCTCTCATAATCGGCATGCCGCCCTTTGTCTGAAGATTGTGGACGAACAGCGACTTATGATTTTGCAGGCTCATACTTGGAACGATTCCGTAGCCCATCCCGTTGTTGACCAGCTCGACGCATGTTTCGATGCTGTCGACCTCCATCGTAATAAAAGGCGGAACCGAAAATTTTTCCATCCACCATTTTTCGATGTCTTGCCGCAAGCGGGGGTCGTTAATGACGTAATTGATTTTCGGAAGACTCGGAAGATCATGGAGATCGACCTGTTCATTAGCGATAAGGCACAGGGGTTCGCTGGTCAAGAGCAGCGACGGCTCCGACCAACTGTGGCTTCCTCTCAGGATGCCGAGGTGTACATCTTCCTTTTGAACATAAGACAATACATCGGAGCTCCAGCCGGTCTTCACATTGATTTCCACCCCGGTGTACTGACGAACGAAGCTTTTGAGCAGCGGTGGAAGATAGTACCTGGCGCAGCTTGCGGAAACGCCAAGCCGCAATGTGCCGGCAACCTGATTGTTCATATTCAATATGCGTTCCCTGGTCCTTCTCAGCTCATGCAGCATTTGCTCCGCATATTTGACCAGGTATTCGCCTTGGGGAGTGAATTCCACTCCGGTTTTGCCCCGGGATACGATCTTGGCGCCAAATTCCTTCTCCAACTGTTGAATACGGTATGTTAGCGCAGGCTGAGATATGTAAAGCTGTTCTGCCGCTTTCGTAATGTTCTTTTTTAGATAAAGTGTATTCAGAATCAGCCAGTCCTTTTCTTCCATTCGTCCGCCTCTTCCATAAAAAGTAATTATACAAAACGATAATAATCATTCAAATTAATTATGATTATACAGGAATTATCCTGATAAATATAATTCATTTTTCGGGCAATTTCTTATAAATTTCATCATTTACCGATCATGGTCATGGGAGCCATGATCTTTTTTTGCGTGATGATCCTTTCAGCTTTCATTTGCTTTTACAGATTTTGTATAGATTGAATTGTTAAACTCTAGAATAGCCCGATTATATTTTCGCTAAAGGGGGGAACTGATGAGTGAGAGCTCTATTGGTCGATGACGAACAAATGGCTGTGAGCTATCTCCAGATGCTGCTGGAACATATTGGCGGCATTCACGTAATCGGAGCGCATACAAATCCGGATCAGGCTATTGCTATGGCGTACGAGCTTCAACCGGATGTTGTATTTCTCGATATTCACATGCATGATATTGATGGATTACAGGCCGGGCTGCAGATTCAAGAAGCGGTTCCCGGAGTGGAGATCGTTTTTGTTACTGCTTATAACCATTACGCCGTCCAAGCTTTTGAAATGAATGCGCTAGATTACATTATGAAACCGCTGCAGTTTGAGCGTTTGCAGAAAACCGTAAGGCGGTTGAAAGAACGGGCGGGTCCAAACAAAGGGGACGGCAGCGAAACGCCGCCGTTGATATGTTTGTTCAATCAGATCGGGATTCAGGGGGCGGACAAAGAGAAGAGCGCGGTCAAGTGGCGTACCGCCAAGGCGCGTGAGGTGTTCGCCTATTTGTTCCATCATCGGGGGAGATGGGTTGACAAAGAAACGTTAATCGAACTGTGCTGGCCGGAATCCGAAACAGCCAAAGGCACGACGCAGTTGTACACCACGATCTATCTGATCCGTCAAACGTTGAAGTCATCCGGGCTCGACGCTGTTTCCATTAGAAGCGGGAATTTGTTCGAAGGATACAGGATTGATGTCGGACAAGTTCACATCGATACTGAACAATGGGAAACGCAATTAAAACAGCTGGGGGCGCCCGGTCATCATAATATCGACAAGCATGAGCATGTGCTTGCGATGTATTCGGGAACTTACCTTGGCGATTACGATTATATATGGGCGGAGCCGGAACGGGAAAGACTGAAGCGGCTGTGGCTGAATCATGCGCGGGAAGTAAGCAACTATTATGTTCGGAAAAAAAGGCCGGGGGCCGCGATCAAAATCTATCAAACGATTCGGCAATTGTATCCTTACGATGAAGAAAATCACTATACGCTGATGAAGCTTTATGCTTCGTTAAACAACCGCTTGGGCGTGGAAGAACAATATGGGCTGCTGGTTTCATCGCTGGAGGAACTGGATTCCGCTCCCGGCGCTGAAATTTCAGCGTGGTATGAGGGATGGAAACGCCAGTCGAACGTATAAATCGATGTCACTTCGATGAAAGGCAACGTGTGTATAGTTTTTGTATAGATGCAAGTGCTAGGATGAGAGTTGTGAAATTTTTGTTTGTTAATGTCGATTGCTACCGTCACGATAGCGAGAATAAAGGAGGTTTTAAGAACCCGTCGCTCTCGATTTTTGCTGGGATGTTCGTGTGGATTACAAGGTACGAATCTGATTCTTGGGAAGGAAGTGATTTACATCAGACTCTCCTTCGGCCGGGACTTTACCAGGGGAAGTCAGGCAATTGGATAAAGGAAAGGGCAGTTACATATCACCAGAACTTTTATGAATAAGGAGTTAAAAGAGATGAAGCGATATAAAGCAAAATGGATATCTTGGACGATGATGCTCTGCATGGTCATTTCTATGCTGCAGCCGTTTGCGTTGCCGGCCTATGCGGCAAGCGAAACCAAATGGGTGACGTATAAGAACGATGAGTTTTTCTCGTCGGCCAATCAGAGAAATTTGTTTTCACTGAATGGAGACACAAAGGAAGCAACCGACAATGAAGGGCGCAAAGTGTTGCGTTTAACACGGGCAATTGATAACTTATTCGGTACTGCTTTTAACCAGAAATTAATAGCTCCAAAGAACAAGTATTCATTCAGCACGTTTTTTAAGTTTCGTATGACAAAGGTACAATCTTCCGCGCCAGCGGATGGCATTACGTTTACTATCCAAGCCCAATCCAATAATGCAGGAAAAGTAGGATCAGGTATCGGATATGGGGACATTTCACCAAGTTTTGCAGTCAAATACGATACATGGAAGAATACTGAGAATAATATTAATGACCCATCCAGCAATTATATTGGTTTAGCCAAAAACGGTGATGTCAGAAATACAGACTCGGCCTGGTATAAAGACCTGGACAAGACCTCAACCAATCTAACGGGTGGAAGTCAAGTAAAGCTATCGGATGGCAACGATCATTACACTTGGATCGACTATGACGGAAATGCCAAAAATGTGAAGGTCTATATCAGTAATTCCGAAACGCGCCCGACTCTTCCACTGTTGGATGTTAACGGTATTGATCTGGAGGAGATTTTCCAAGGAAAACCGGGAGTTTATGCAGGTTTTACCGCAGCTACAGGCGGATCCTATGAGATTCATGATATCGTATCCTGGTATTTTATCAACGACCTGGACCCAATCGATACGGCGAAGTTTACAAAGGATGCATACAGACAGGCGCCGACAGACGTTAAAGTCACCACTACGCCAACGGGAGAACCCGGCAAATTCAAAGTAACGGCAACACTGCTTGACGTCGACGACAACCCGGTTCCGGACGCTCCAGTTACTTTGAGCTCGTCGCCGCAAGGCACCGTCGTCGATCGGAACGGGATCCCGCTGACCGGTTTAATATCGGATAGCAGCGGTCAGGCGACAGGCTTTATCGAATTTGGAGACGCCATCCCGAATGGTACTGCTACCATAACCGCGGCTTCAGTCGGCGGCGCTTACGAAACTGCACCGATTTTGCTGCTGTCCACGGGTACAACGCCAGCAACGGCCAATACGTTGACGTGGAGTAAAATCGCTGATGCAACCTCTTATAACCTGTACAAGAACGAAACTTTGTACTATTCCAGCCCGAGCGTGACGAATGTCACCTACGAAGTAATGGATATGACGCCAGGAGAGAATGCCGTTTTCACAGTTAAAGCGGTCAAGGGTGGAGCCGAGATCCTTGATTCCAACCCTGTATGGCTTCCGGCTTTACTGAAGCTTGAGCTGGACAGCTACGGCTATACACTGCCATACGGTTCCACTCATCAGACTGTAGTCAGGACTGTTTATTCGGATACGGCAAGAAATGGAAATGTAACAGGCCAATCCAATTACAACTCCAGCGCAGGTCATGTCGCAACGGTCGGTCCGGACGGTCTTGTTACACCTGTAGGTGCCGGCACAACCGTGATCCAAGCCGTTTATGGCGGCAAAAGGGTACAAGCTACCGTTACCGTGCCTATCGATGCGCCGACGGGCGTAACGGCCAAAGATGTTACATCGACCGGTGCAACGATCAACTGGAATGCGGTTCCGCTTGCCCAATCGTATAACATTTACGACAATGGCGTATTGATCGCATCGGGAGTAACGGGCACTAGTTACAACGTAACGGGCCTTACTCCGGGCACCGACCACAACTTTACGGTAAGCGCCGTAAGCAACAATATCGAATCGGCCCAATCCAACGGATCGAACACGACAACAACGGCACTGCGCGAGTTGAAAGCAGATCCGGCGAGCTACACATTGCCGATCGGGGCGACTCATCAAACGAAGACGACCGCCGTGTATCTGGATGAAAGCATAAAGGATGTAACGCGTCAGGCGACGTACACTTCTTCCAATCCCGGTGTCGTTTCGGTCGATGCGAATGGCGTAATCACCGCCGTAGCTCCTGGCACAGCGACGATTACGGTAACTTTTGACGGTAAAACAACCACACAAACGATCGTGGTTCAAGACAGCGTTCCGCAGTATAAAGTAACCTTGAGCGCATCTCCTGATTCTGTCGTAGGAGACGGCAATTCCAAAGTGACGCTGCAAGCAAGTGTAGTTTCGACATCGGGAAGTCCGGTGGCCGGAGTTCCGGTTACATTCCACTTCGGCAACAATTCTGCGGCCGATGTTACAGCGATTACGAACGAGCAGGGGATCGCTTCCATGGAGTACACGGCTCCGGCGCTCCAAAGCACCAAGCCTGTTAATGAAGTGATCACGGCAACCGTGACCGAACCGCAATCCGGATTGTCCGCACAGCAAAGCATTTCGATCGATTATATGCCTGCTTTCGTGCAAGGCGTGGTCATTGACCAGGTGACGGGAAAACCTGTTGCCAACGCGACTGTTTCCGTTAACGCCGATTTCAACGGCGACGGAATTATCGACTTCGTTTCGACCGTAACGACCGGCCCGGACGGTTCTTACAAGATTGGCGTTCCACGCGGCAACTTCACCTATACGATGAACATTGAAACGCCGGTACAAGTCGGAAATAAAACCGTAACGTTGAAAACGACACAAAAAGCAACGGTCGGTCCGATCACGGGCGTAGGACAAAAAATCGACCCGGCCAACAAAATTAGCGGCGATTTGTTTATCGCCACATCCTCGACCGATCCGAGCTCGCATCCGACGGTAAGCAGCTTGTTCGGCAACGGGAATGTCGTGGCGACTATCAAAGACGCGAACGGAACTGTCGTTTCGACCGTACCTCTAAATGATGACGGAAACTTCAGTCTGGAAAATGTGCCGCAAGGCAAGTATGTCGTGACTTATCAAATCAAGGCGCCGGACGGCAGCATTTTGGCCGGACCGTCGGTTAACATCAGTGTGAACCAAAACGGCGAGGTGGGCGTAGTCTACTCCTTGATCGATCCGTACGGTATCGTGACCGACGTCGTGACCGGGCAAGTTCTGAGCGGAGTAAATGTAACCTTGTATTGGGCGGATACCGAACTGAACAAGCAAAAGGGCCGTACCCCGCACACGCCGGTTACTTTACCGGAACTGCCGAAGTTTGCACCGAATCAAAATCATAATCCGCAAGTGACGACAGGCGCAGGGGAATATGGCTGGATGGTACACCCTGACGGCGATTACTATATCGTCGCGAGCAAAACGGGTTACTTGAATTACAGCACGTTGGATGCGAAGCCGAATCAGCCTGCTGCGGAAGGCTCGGACAGCTACATCAAGGACGGCATCATCCATATCGGAACAGATATATTGGCGTTTGACTTCGCCATGCGCAAAATTTCGACAAATCGTCCATCCGGCGGTGGCGGTGGAGGCGGCGGTTCCGCGTATGCACCGACAGCAGCGGATTTGTCGCTGAACTTGTCCATCGACAAAAACCTGGTCAAAGAAATCGATCAATCGACCGTTACCGTGAATTACAAAAACTTGTCGTCGTCTACTCTGACGGACGGCAAGGTCACGATTACGATCCCTGCGGGAGCCCAAGTCGTAGACGCCAACGGCGGTACGGTTGACGGCAACAAAATTACGTGGGATGTCGCCAACATACCTGCCGGCGAAGGCGGAAGCTTCAAAGTGGTGCTGAAATGGGACTCCATAACCTCCATGGATGCACAGTATGACATTTTAGGACAATTTGCAGTCAACAGCAATGCGACAGATCCGATAACAACCGATGGAAAAGTACAGGTCAAAGTATTCTCCGACCGGTTCGGCAACCTGAAGCATCAACGCTATATTCTCGGTTATCCTGACGGCAAGTTCCATCCGGACAACTCGCTCACACGCGCCGAGCTTGCGGCGATCGTTGCGAGATTGACGGAGAACGTCAAGGTAGACGGAACTCTTGCGTACAATGATGTCCAAGAGAATCATTGGGCGGCGAATTACATTAAGATTGCAACGAAGCACGGATATTTCAGCGGCTTCGAAGACGGAAGCTTCCGTCCTGAGGCTCAAGTATCCAGAGGCGAGCTGGCCTCCGTTATGGCACGCTTCCTCAAGCTGAATGTCAGTACAGCCGGCGACCTTCATTTCACGGATATCGAAGGGCATTGGGCTGCGGATGCGATTGAAGAGCTGTACCGCGGCAAATTCCTTGCCGGCTATCCGAACGGAGTGTTCAAGCCGCAAGACAGCATTCGCAGAGTCGAGGCGGTGACCATGATCAACCGGATGCTGTATCGCGGTCCGCTGAAGGGAATGGAGCCGTTGTTCCCGGATGTTGACGCAAGTCACTGGGGCTTCGGAGATGTACAGGAAGCCACCGCTTCCCACGGCTCCGTAAGAAATGACGACGGCAGCGAGACTTGGATGAGCAAGCTTGGCGATGAAGTGCAATAAACTCTAAAAAGAACTGACGTCGGAATTTTGCCGGCGTCAGTTTTTTAGTTGAAGATATAAGTGCGGATTCGGAAGCTTGAGCGAGGATTCTCCCTACGCACACGCGACAAACGAACGTATGTTCTTATATTTTACAGTGGCAGTTTACGGCATTAACAGATAAGATGGAGAAGAAGGCGCGATTCCGGCATGAGTCCGGACCGTAAATATATGGGACAAGGAGAATTTGCTATGCATGGCGACCAAACGATTCATCTGGGCATTATTGGTATGGGGCGGGTAGCGGTGGAAAGGCATATTCCATCGATCCGGTCGATCGGAGATTCGAACGTCAATATCGCGGCGGCTGCCGATGCCAAGCCGGGAATTGCACTCCAGGCAGCGGAGAAGCACGGCATTCCGCATGCTTTCGAGGATTACAGGGAGCTGCTCGCGATGGAGGAAATTAATGCCGTATGCGTCTGTACGCCTACGTTCACCCATGCCCAAATCGCGATCAATGCGCTCCGCGCGGGCAAGCATGTGTACCTGGAGAAGCCGGCGACACTGAATGAAGCGGAAATGCGCGAGGTGCTGCAGGCAGCGAATGAGAGCGGCAAGGTGTTCATCGTCGGCTCCAACGGCTTGCTGCAAAGCCAGATGCAGATGTTCAAGCGGATGATCGACAACAAGGAGCTGGGCGAGGTTTTTAATGTGACGATCACGCGCGCTTCGACGAGAAGCGCGGGCGGGAAGCGGAAAACGATCGGCGGCGACGGCATCAGCATGGAAAGCGCTTCGCATAATGTGGAATGGGCGCTTTATTTTCTGGGCGATCCGCGGCCTGTATCCGTAACCGGTATCGGCTACTACAAATACGACAACCTGTCGATCCCGTTTGAGCGGAGGGAGGCCGGTGAAGTCGACGACTGCGCGATGGCGCTGATCCAATTCGATAACGGCAGCAGCTTTTTGTACAAAGCGATGAGATCCGCCGCGGCCCCTGCCGAGTATATGGTCGACATTCAGGGCGATATGGGCCTGATCCGTTATGACGTCAACAAATGCTATAAGGAAAAATCGGATGATTGCATCCGGATTTATACGCAGCACCTCGACGGGCACATGACGGAATCGAAACCGCTGATCGAATGCGGAAAAACGCATGCGGCGATGTACGAGCATTTTTTCTCATGCATTCGCGAATGCAACCGGTCGGCGATCAGCGGCGGCGAGCGGAGCGTCGTCGTGATGAAGGTGCTGGACGCGCTGCGGGTCTCAATGAAGGACAAAGGCAGGCAGGTTGCGCTGGACTGAGCTAACGTCACATCAAATCAGGGGAGGCAACATTCAATGGATAATTTGCAGATCGGCTTCAGCTGTCACTCGCGGAATTACGGGCCCGGCACGCCGGATGAAATTTTCGGATTCATTCAAAAGCTCGGCTACGCCTACATTGACGTCGATTCGGTCAGTACGATCGGACAAGCCGAGGTTATCGACAACCCGGAGCGGCAAGCTGAGGTGGTCAGGGAGCTGTGCGAAAAGTACGAGCTTCGCCCGGCGGAATATTTTTTGGGTACCGTTCTGGCGGATGGCGAGAAGCTGGAAACGAGCCAGCCGGATCTCCGCAAGCGTGAGCGGATGCTCGAAAGCTTCGAGCGCGTCTGCCGGTTTGCCGGGCTGGCGGGCTTCCGCAGCATTATGGGCTCGGCGGGCATACTGATCGCAGAAGAGGGCTTCGACCGCTCCTTTGAGCATGCCGCAGAGACGTTAGGCAAGATGACGGCTATTGCCGCCGATCACGGCGTCGCTTTCCATGTTGAGCCGAGCCAGCATTCTTTGCTGAACGTACCGGCCAAAGCCGTGGAGATGGCGCAGCGGGTCCAGGGACTCCGGTATACGCTCGACTTTTTGCACTATCAGGTGCATGGCTACGATCAGCGCGAGACGATGAAGCTGCTGCCGTACACCGGGCATATGCATGCGAGACAGGCGGCGGTCGGCTGGGGCAAATGCCCTTTCGAGTACGGGGAAATCGATTACGATGCGATCGTCAAGCGGCTGAGAGGACTTCGTTGGAACGGGGTGATCGCGATGGAATTTTGGAGCGGACCTGCGGAAACGGCAGCCGGGATTCATGCGGTGGAACAGACGATTTTGATGCGGTATCATTTGAAGGGACTCGTCAAGAAATATTATCGTTAATCTGACCGCGATTTAAATGTAGGTTTTCTTGCAATGATAGAAAGCTTCAGCTCCGTTATCAAAAAAAGCCGGAGCGGTAATAAGACCGCGCCGGCTTCCTTGTTCAATTATATAATCTCTTTTTCTTCCGCGATTTGCATGCTGTCAAAGTATTTTTTCAAATACAGCTTTTTTAATTGGAAATAATGGTTATTTGACTTGATATGTCCGATTAATCGGCAAATCATTTGCATATATTGAGCATCCTCGATGCCGGACGCGATATTGAAAATCGTATTCAGGCTTCCGATCGCTTGATCCCTGTTAATAATACCCCTTTCCAAACCGGTCAACTGCCGTTCGATTTCTTCCTCGATAAACCATTTTGCTCTAGTCTCGATACTCTTATTAGTCAAAAACAACGCACCTCCTGGATAATGTAGCTTCAAGTTTACATCAGCCGTCATGTAAAAGCTGTCGAAATAACGGTGTCATATTCGATCATTTTTTGCGGGAAAAAAGTTGGAGCGATAGTTCCGCACAGAGAACGAGCTGCGCCGTCACCATTCAGCAGATGGGGCATTACAGTCGCGAACGGACGAAGTGGCTTTCGTCGCCTATTGTCCCCAGATTTCTACTGCTAATGTGGTATACATTCAAGAAATCCGGTGACAACAGAGATTGGAAGAAGGATTCGCCTGCGAAGCGGGGAATTATTCACCGGACTTTTAAGGCCGACGATGTTAATAAAACTAATAAAAGATCAATTTCACCTCATGTCAAGAGCGCGCAATAAGCGTTACAATTTAGGAAGAAACACTTACCATACAAGTCAGGGGGTACTTTCTTTGTCTAACGAAAAATCGATTTCACGCAGGGAATTTTTAGAGAAAGCAGGCAAGGCGGGGCTCGTCGTTCTGGGTATGGCAACGCCGGGCTTCCTGGCCGCATGCTCCGCAGTGACCAATCAGACCGGTAAAAGCGGGGCCGCCGGGGGCAGTCAGGAGAAGGTGAAGCTGACATTCGCCCGCCAGGGAAACGGACAGGACAAGAGCGCCTGGGACGCGCTGCTGAAGCAATTTATGGATCAAAATCCTGATATCGAAGTGCAGCTTATTTATGTGCCCGGTTCGGATTGGGACGACTATTTTAATAAGGTATCGGTCATGATTGCCGGCGGCACGCCTCCCGATGTCGCGCACATCGCGATTGAAGGCACCCAGCTGTTCGTCAAGAAAAATATGGCGATCGAGCTGACGCCTTACATGAAGAATGATCCGGTAGACAAGCTGGACGACATTCATCCGAATATTCAGAAGGCCTTTATTATCGACGGCAAATATTTCGGCCTGCCGTTTACGTGGAATAACCGCGTCATGTACTTCAATACGAAAATGCTTGGCGAAGCGAAGCTGGAGCTTCCGCCTCCGACCTGGAATCTTGACGATTTCTTCCGCTATTGCAAGGAACTGACCCGCGACAGCAACGGCAAAAAGCAGTTCGGCTATCAATTCAAGGTTCGAATGATCGATAACGAGCAGTGGCTGTACAGCAACGGCGCAGCGATCTTCAACGACGACATGACCAAATGCACGCTCAATGACCCGGCCTGCGTAGAATCGTTCCAATTTTTTCACGATCTGATTTATAAATACAAATATGCTCCCACTCCATCCGAGGTCGGCGCTATGGGCGATCCTTTTCTGACTCAGAACGTCGCGATGGCGGCTGCGGGGTACAGTCCGGTAACCGGTTATTTGGATCAGAAATTTACCGATTTTAATATCCAGTCGATGCCGACCTTGAAGAAGCCGTCGACGATTTACGGGGTGGACGGATTTATGATCATGAAGGACAGCAAGCATCCGAACGAGACATGGAAATTTATCAAATTTCTGAATTCCGCCGCCGCCCAGACCCAGCTGTTTTCTTCCGGCATTCCGTCGCGGAAATCCGTTGCCGAGGAGCAGATTCCGAAGAAACCGCCGCAGAACGGCAAGCTGTATTATGAAAGCGCGGAAGTGGCGCGGCCTGTACAAGCCCCGCCTACCTTCAACAAGCTTAACGATGTGTATACGCGGGTATTGGGGTCGGTTTTTGCCAACGAGGTAGAGCTCAAGAAAGGGCTGGATTATGCGACGTCCGAAATGCAAAAAATTTTGGATAAAGGATTGTAACAAGAAAGGACAGCTGAATGATCAATGAGGTGAAGCAACAACGGCAACCCGTTCCGGGGATAGGACGCGCCGACAGATGGGGCAGGGAGAAAAAGAGGGAGGCGCTGGATGCCTGGATTTTTCTGGCTCCGACGATGCTGCTATTTATCGTTTTTATCGCCATCCCCGTTATCGCGGCCATCGTGTTAGGACTAACGAAATACGATATTATAAGCCCGATGGCGTTTACCGGCTTCGACAATTATGTACAGGCGTTCCATGATCCGAGACTATCCGTCGTTTATATGAATTCCGTCAAATATTTGCTGCTGCTGCTGCCGCTCCATATTTTGTTCGGACTTGCGCTGGCATTGGCTGTAAAAAGTCTTTCGTCCAATTTTTGGAAATATGTACTGCGAACGTTTTACTTTTTTCCCGTGATGGTTACGACCTCCTCGGTAGCGATTGTTTGGGGATACTTGCTGAATAAAGATTTCGGCGTCATCAATTATTATTTGGGCAAGCTTGGCGTCGAATCGATCCCTTGGCTGACCTCCTCCTTCTGGAGCGTGCCTGCGCTCGTGCTGTTCAGCGTGTGGAAAGGGGGCGGGCAATATTTCATATTTCTGTTTGTCGGCTTGACGAATATACCGCAGCAGCTGTACGAGGCGTCCAAAATCGACGGCGCCGGCAGATGGAGGACGTTTTGGAGCATCACGCTTCCATTATTGACGCCTACGTTATTTTTTGTCGTTACGATGGGGCTGATTAACGGTTTGCAAATTTTCGACGAGCCTTTCCTGATTACCAAGGGCGGGCCGGGCGACTCTTCGAGAACGATCAACCAGTATATATACGAGCATGCGTTCAAGTTTTTTGATATGGGCTATGCTTCCGCTTTATCCATGACCCTGTTCGTCATTATTCTTGTCTTGACCTTGCTCCAGTTCCGGTTGGGAAAGAAGTGGGTTCATTATCAATAGGATAGGAGAGAGAAGCATGGAAACTGCCGGCGTAAAACGCACAATCGGCTTTTATCAGCTCATACTGACTGCGGTGCTGCTTGTAATCGCCTGGTTCATTATGGCTCCTTTTTTTTGGATGTTTGCGACTTCCTTGCGGCCGGCGATGGACTCATTCAAGCTGCCTCCCTCTTTATGGCCTTCCGTATTTGAGTGGGACAACTATGCCGCCGTATTCGCATCGATTCCATTTGCCGCATTTTTCTGGAACAGCATGAAAGTATCCGTCCTGGTCGGGCTTGCTCAAGTCGCGTCTTCGGCTACGGCGGCTTACGCCTTTGCGCGGCTGCGCTTTCCGGGGCGGGACGCCTTATTTATTCTCGTGCTGTCGGCGCTCATGATTCCGCATCAGGTGACGATTATTCCTTTATTCATCATGATCCGCAAGCTGGGCTGGATGGATACGCACGCCGCTTTGATCGTCCCGCATATGATTTATCCGTTCGGCATCTTTTTATTGAAGCAGTTTATGAGTACCATTCCGACCGAGCTGGAGGAAGCGGCCAGGGTGGACGGGGCGTCCCGCTACCGGATTTTCAGAGAAGTTATCGTTCCGATCTCCATGCCATCTATTTCGGTTGTTGCGGTGTTCAGCTTTATCGCTTCATGGAATATGTTTTTCTCGCCGTTACTTTTTATAAATACGTATGAAAAAATGACGCTGCCCCTTGGCATCACGATTTTGCAAGGATATATGGGCAACGGCAATATGTCGGCTCTGTTGGCAGGGGTCACGATGTCGCTCGTGCCTGTTGTATTGTTTTACATATTTTGTCAAAAATATTTGGTCGACGGGACCACTGTCGGCGCGGTCAAAGGTTAGCCGCGTCATATTACATGATCGGGAGGATTTATGCATATGAACAGAGAGAACGCTGCGCCGGACACGCTTTATAACGGAATCAAGCTGCCGGAAATATGGCCGCCGACCGGTATCGACGGGACGTCGCGGGAGCCGCTGCCGGTTCCGTATTTGCAAAACCCGCCCGCAGTTATTCCGATTCAAGTCGGACGTCAATTGTTTGTCGATGATTTTCTCATCGAGCAATCCACGCTGCACAGAACGTTTCACAAGCCGAGATGGCATGAAGGCAATCCTGTGCTGAAGCCGGAAACCGGACTGGAAATGAATAGCGGCGTCTGTCCGGTCGCCTGCCCGTTTAATGACGGCGTCTTCTATGATCCGAAGGATCAATTGTTTAAAATGTGGTATCACGCCGGATGGTTCGACGGGATCGCTTATGCTGAAAGCAAAGACGGTATTCGCTGGGAAAGAAAACTTCTCGATATCGAGCCCGGAACGAACCGCGTTTTGGCGACCCGGCCCGGCTTCCGGCGCGACGGGGTCGGCGTATGGCTGGATCATGACGCGCAGGACCCGAACGAACGATTCAAGATGTTCGCCTATTTCCGGACGCCTGACGGCGAATTCGGGGAGGTCTATACGTCTCCTGACGGCATACATTGGGGAGAGCCGGTGCGAACGGGGCCTTGCGGGGACAATACGACATTCTTTTATAACCCGTTCCGGCAAAAATGGGTGTACAGCATCCGGACGGGCTTAGGCTCCGACCGCAGCTATTTCCGCATCCGCTCCTACCGCGAGCATGACGATTTCGTGCAGGGCGCGGACTGGTCCGACGAGGATACGGTCGTCTGGTCGCGAGCCGACGATCTGGACCCGCCGCATCCCGAGCATCAATGTCCGACCCAGCTGTACAATATTGATGCCGTAGCTTATGAAAGCGTCATTCTGGGGTTGTTCCAAATTCATCAAGGACCGCCCAATCATGTGTGCGAGGAAGCGGGTTTCCCCAAGATTACGGAATTGATGATTGGCTTCAGCCGTGACGGATTTCACTTCGACCGTTCGGACCGCACGCCTTTCCTGGCCTGCTCCCAGCAGGAAGGGACATGGAACCGCGCCTATTTGCATTCGGCCGGGGGCTCATGTCTCGTAGTTGGCGACGAGCTGTATTTCTATGTCGGCGGGTTCTCGGGCATATCCCCGCAAAGGGGCGGCGATCTGTATGCGGGAGCCAGCACGGGGCTTGCCGTGCTGCGCCGGGACGGCTTCGCCTCGATGGATGCGCCGCAAGGCGGCGGGGAATTAATGACCCGTCTCATCAGGTTTGACGGCAGCTATTTATTCGTCAATGCGAACACGAAGGACGGGGAGCTGCGGGTCGAGCTGTTGGACGAATCCGGGCATGCCGTGGACGGATACACAATGGAAGACTGCATCCCGGTGCGTGCGGACCAAACGCTCGCGCAAGTGCAATGGGTCGGCAGGAACGATCTGTCGGATTGGGTGGGCAAGCCGGTTAAGCTTCGCTTCCTCCTGACGGAGGGAGAGCTGTATTCGTTCTGGGTCAGCCCGGATGCATTCGGCGCCAGTCGCGGCTTCGTCGCCGCCGGCGGTCCGGGATTTACAGGGCCGATTGATACCGTCGGCAGCAAGTAAAGAGAGTACAATAAGGTGGGGATATCGATGCAGCAGGAGAGCAGCTCCCTGGAGGGCCATTTGAAGGAACTCCGCAAACGAATCATATCGGTTCTGATCGTATTTCTGGCAGCTATAGCCGGTTCTTTTTTCACCGTTCAGCCGCTGCTCGGATATATGAAGCGGACGCCTCCCGCCTCAACGCTGGATTGGAACGTGTTTTCGCCGATGGATGCGATACGGATTTATATCCAGTTTGCTTTTATGATCGCATTAATCGTTATGGTTCCATTTATTTTGTATCAGGTCTGGTCGTTTGTCGCTCCCGCCTTGACGGTGAGAGAGAGGAAGGCGACGCTGCGTTACATACCGGTTGTCTTTTGCCTCATCTTGATCGGTTTCGCGTTTGCCTACTTTGTCGTTTTTCCGATGGCGCTGCATTTTAGCACCTCCTTGACGCATAAGCTCGGACTCAATGAAATGTACGGGATTCATCAATATTTTTCTTTTATGTTCGGTGTTCTGCTCCCGGTATCGCTTGTGTTCGAGTTTCCCTTGGTGGTGGTGTTTTTAACCCATCTTCAGCTGGTTACGCCCGCTTTCTTGAGAAAGCAGCGCAAGACGGCCTGCCTGCTCTTCGTCATCATGGCCAGCATTATTACGCCGCCGGATATCGTATCGCCTATTTTGCTCACAATCCCGCTGCTTGCGTTGTATGAGATCAGTATTTGGCTCTCGGCTGCGGTCATTCGCAAGCAGCAGCAGCTCAACTCCAATAAAGAGGTGGTTCTTCATGGGTGATCTGTTTACCCCCAGTCATATTTTACTAGTTATCGTTGTCGCTTTATTATTGTTCGGCCCGAGCAAGCTCCCTGAGCTGGGACGAAGCTTCGGGAAGATGCTGAAGGAATTCAAGGACGGCGCCAAAGGATTGTATGCCCAAGAAGAAGGGACGGCGAAGCCGCTCACCGGTTCCGTGCAGGAACAGGCTTCTTCCGGGAAAGAATCTTAATTACGGTAGCCGGCCCTTATCGAATAATGAATAGAAGGAGCGCACGATTGATGCTATGATAGATGTGCGCTCTTCTTCTCCTCATAGCCTATTACGCGATACTGCAGAGTAGAGGTAACGGATGAAACGGATTATGGCCATGTTCAACAACTTAAAAATCCGCTCCAAGTTTTTGGTCTCGTACACCGCAATTATACTGATTTCCGTGTTTATGATCAGCACGATCAATTATCAAATTTCCGCAGATCAGCTGACGGAAGTGACCTCCAACCATTCGGAATATTCCATGGAGCAGATGATGCTGAACCTGACCTCAGGAAAAAGAGATGTCGAGGAACTGCTAAGTCTGCAGTATTCCGGCTCCAACATATACAGAATGATTAACGGCGATACGTTTCTTTTAAAAATGAGCAGTAACGAGAAAGACACGTTTATCCGCAATTTTTTATTTTACCTGGTTTACTCCAAGCAATATTTAATGTCTGCAGCTGTTGTCGACAAGCGGGAGCATGTTTACTACGTGAATAAAGTCGATTCCAAGCTGACGGAAGAGCAAGCCGTGGAAAGAGCGGCCGCCGATGAAGCGAAGCTGCGAAATTCGGCGGAGACGTACATGTGGTCCCCGGGCTCCGGCGAAAATATCATTATCGAGAGAGCTGTATACGATATTAACACGTCGGAATATTTGGGCGTATTTATAGTCGAAATCAATAAATCTTACCTGAGCGATCTGTATGTCTCCATGAATAAACTGGTGGGCGGCAATATTCTCATATTAAATGAAAGCAATGAGATGCTTTTATACAGCAACCGGGACGCGCCAGATACGATACCTTATGATTGGATGACTCATTATTTGACGCAAAACGGGTACTTAAACGGACAACCGACCGGTAAACTGGCCTATGAGGGAAAACCGTATTTATTTATCGCCAAAACGTCGGCAACCGGCAAGTGGAAAGCGGTCAATCTCATTTCGCTGGCACAAATAACGAAGCAATCGGATCGGCTGAAATTTTGGACGGTGACAGCCTGTATCATTTCATTCTTTATCGCCCTCATGATCGCGTACCTGATCTCCAATAATATTAGCCATAATATAAGACTTCTGCTTGAGCAAATAAAAAATATTTCGGAAGGCCATTTCCATAAAAGGATTCAGCCGAAAAGCCGGGACGAGATCGGCTTGCTTGCGGAGAAATTCAATCTCATGTCGCTGAAAATTCAAAACCTGATCGATTCCGTATACAAGGAGAAGCTGTTAAAGCAGGAGGCGGAGCTTCGGGCGCTGCAGTCCGAATATAACGCGCTCCAATCGCAAATGAACCCGCATTTTTTGTACAATACATTGGAAACGATCAACAGCATGGCCAAAATTAATAAACAGGAAGATATCAGCAACATGGTTTGCTTGTTGGGGAACTTGCTCCGCGAAAGCGTCAGATGGAAAGGGCAAACGATTGCTTTGCGGGAAGAGCTGTCGTATATTCAAGATTATTTGGCTATTCACGGTTACACGTATATGGATAAAATCGAAATTGCCTACGATCTGGATGAAGCTTTATCGGAGGTGCAGGTGCCCAAATTTATACTTCAGCCGATTGTTGAAAATGCGATCATCCACGGGATCGAGCAAAAGAGCGGCAAGGGCCTTATTCGGGTGAGCAGCCGGCGTATGGACGGCGAGCTGCTCTTGACGGTAAGCGATAATGGTGTCGGTATGGAACCAGGCGAGATCGACGCTATTTTTGCCCAAGAGGCTCAGGAAACGCAAACCGCCGAAAAACATACCGGGTTAGGGATCAGAAATGTCGATAAACGGATCAAGCTATTGTTCGGCAAAGCATACGGTGTCACCATGCAAAGCAAGATGAACGAAGGTACGATAGTAAAAATTACGATTCCGTTGAATCAAGAGGAGGTTCAGTATGGGCTATAAGGTGATCGTCGTCGATGATAAGCCTTTAATACGGAAAAGTATTGTACAAACGATGGATTGGGGCCTGCTAAATTGCGAAATCGCCGGGGAGGCCGATAACGGCTGCGACGCCAAAAAGTTAATCGTGGACAAGCGGCCGGACATCATCATCACGGACATTAAAATGCCGGGTATGGACGGTCTGACGCTTACGCAGCAAATCAAACCTTATTTGCCTTATTCGAAAACGATCGTCATTACCGGCTACGAGGATTTCACATTCGCGCAAAGAGCGGTCAAACTAGGCGTCTTCGATTTTATTGTAAAGCCGGTGAAAAACGCCGACTTGTTTGCAGCGGTACAATCCGCCATCTTGCAAATCGCCGGCGACAAGCTACAGTTTCAGGAACAGCAAAAGTATATCCAGGAAAAAAACAGAAGGCTGCTGACCCATTACTTGCAAGGCGTTGTCGCCGACGAATCCGAGCGGGCCTGGCATGACAACATGAGCCAGGCCGCTCCGTTCAAGGGCGGCTGCCTGGCGGTTGTAGCCAAGCAAAGGCAGCAAGCGGAGTGCCGGGAGCCGGTCTACGACCAGTTTGTTCAAAGGCTGGATTCGCTTATCCAGCGGGACAGCTTCGAGATTATGCACACGATCATCAACGGGAACCTGATCGTCGTTTTGTTTATGAAGGAAGCGGGCTCCTTCAAACATGCCAAATCGTGGTTAACCGGATTGGCCCATGAGCTGAGCCGGATTTTGACCGAGCCTGAAGAACTGTCTCTCTCCATCGCGGTCAGCTCCGTATATAAAAGCGCGAACCTGATGAGACTCGCTTATCAGGAAGCGTCGGTCCTGATGGACAGCAGCTTCTTCTATAGTTGCGGGGAAATGGTCGTGATTTCGCCTGAAAGGCTGACCCGGGATACGGATGACCCCGGCTCGGAGCATGCCTCGATCGTGATGAGCCTGGATCGCTTCAAGCTCTCGCTTGAGTCGGCGCCACCGGATCAAGCCGAATCGCTTGCGGACCGTCTGCTTGAGGAAATAACCGTATACAGCGCGGGAAACCCGGTTATTGCCAAAAGTCTGATGGCTGAAGCCTGCCTCTCCTCGCTGAAAAGCTATATCGACAGCACCGGCGATTATAACGGGCTTGCCGCGACGCTCGACCAGGCGTTTAAACAAATAAGCGGCTCGAATGACCTGGACCAAAGCAAGCTTCATTTGAAGCAATTTATCCGCATCGTCAAAAGCAAAATGGAGGAGCAATCTTCTTATTCATTGCTGGTTAAAAGCATCGTTTCGTATATTCAGCAGCATTATGTCACAACAACGCTGCATGACATTGCCGACCGTTTCTCGGTAAGCGCAGGACATATAAGCCGGATTTTGAAAAAAGAGACCGGCGAGAACTTCGTGGATTTGCTGGCCAAAGCGAGGATCGAGGCTTCCAAAAAATTGTTGAAGAGCCCCAATTATACGATCGTGCAAATCAGCGAGATGGTCGGCTACAAGGAATATGCGTATTTTTATCAAGTGTTTAAAAAGCTCGAGGGCATTTCGCCGAAGGAATATAAAAACAACTGAAGACGAGACCGTCAACTAGTAGATTGTTTAAAAAATAAAGAGTTTAAGGAACTGCCGCCGTAATCGTATCTTGCTCCCTATTGCTCTGCCCGCTTGCCTCAGCTCCGAATCGAAGCCGTCATGTCGCAATATTTGAATTGTCCGGTTTACAAAAATATGTTAAATTACAAATGGTAAGCAGGAAAGCTGCGTGCGCGAATGCGAGACATTTTTCATGTAAACGCTTTAAGACAATCATAAGAAACAGGGGGAGCCCCTATGACGGCACGACGATGCTGATACATGTACGATGCGGGCGGAGCGGTTAGATGACGAATACGAAAAAGCTTGCTTTATTTGCGATTACCTGGCCTTTATTTATCGAATCTTCGCTGCAAATGTTTATGAGGACCGCAGATACATTCATGGTCAGTCATGTGTCCGACGCGGCCGTAGCGGCCGTGGGCGTCTCGAACCAATTGATCATGTTTACCTTTATGCTGCTTCAGGTCATTTCGGCGGGCACCGCTGTGGTCATATCGCAATATTTGGGCGCCAATAAGACGGATGATGTCAGACGGTTTGCGGCCGGCGCGATATCGCTCAATTTTTTGTTCGGGCTGCTCATCAGCGTCTGTATGATGGTGTTCAGCAAATCGCTGCTCGGCTTGTTCGGGCTGGAGGCCGACCTGCTCAGTCAGGCTCGGACGTATTTGCTTATCGTCGGCGGAGCGCTGTTTATCCAGGCGGTCAATCTGACGATATCCGCCATTACCCAGGTGCACGGCTTTACGAGATATACGATGCTCGTAAGCATCGGAATGAATCTGCTCAATTTGACCGGCGACTATTTGTTCATTTTCGGGCCGTGGGGATTTCCGAAGCTCGGCGTTCCGGGGGTCGCCATCTCGGCGGCGGTCAGCCAATCGCTGGGGCTTATCGTATACTGCGTCATTTTGAGGAAGGTCGTCAGGCTGAACCTGGGCTTGAAGGATCTTGTCCGGAGCAAGCTTGAGGACATCAAGAAAATATTGTCGGTCGGCATCCCGACCGGAGGCAATCAATTGGCTTATTCCGCCAGCCAAATCGTCACGACGTATTACATCACATCGCTCGGCGCGGAAATGCTGTCGACTCGAATCTATACGCAAAATATTATTTATTTCATTATGGTACTGTCCATCTCGTTAGGACGGGGAACGCTGATCATTATCGGCCGTCTGATCGGCGCGGGGGAGAAGGAGGAGGCGTACCGGCAGCTGTTCCGCAGTCTGGGCTTGAGCCAGCTGCTATCGATGGCCGGCGTCTGTCTCATCTTCATTTTCCGGGAACCGCTGATCGGGCTGTTTACGAACGATCCGCAGATCATCGCCCTTGGCGCGGCACTGTTGACGCTTGGTTTCCTGCTTGAACCCGGCAGATGCTTGAACATCGTTATCGGCGAAGCGCTCCGCGCTGCGGGCGATGCCCGATATATCGTCGTTATGGGGATTATCGTCATGTGGGGGATGTGCATTCCACTGACGTACTTGATCGGCATTCATCTGAGCTACGGATTGATCGGGATATGGTTCGTATTTATATTAGATGAATGGGTGCGCGGCGTGCTGCTGCTGCATCGCTGGAAAAGTCGGGCATGGGAAAAGAAGGCTTTGGTCCGGACGGATACGAAAAGCGTGACTGCAAGGTAAGCTGCCGATGCCGGCTAACCTTTGGCTGGCCGAGAGAACGGATGAAGTTGTATTCGAACATATGTTCTGATTGTTGTGCAAAAGTAAACCCGCCGTATGCGATTACGGCGGGTTTTGAGCTGCCGCAGCTGCGCGCTGCAAAGCCGAAATTAGTCGAAATTCAAGTTAACGTTTCAAAAGTAATGAGCATGCCGGAACAACGATCACAAAGTAATGTCAGCATGGCGCATGGCGCGTGTTGCCGGACCTTAGAGCCCCTATTTGCAGCGTTAACCATCGCCGCCGCCAGCCGCCAAGCGCCGCGTAGCGCTATTCCTCTGCAGCCGCCGGCCGCCATTCACGGAGCTTGGCTTCCAGCATCGCCTTGGTCACGTCCGTGATCATGGATGGCTCGTACGACAGCCCCTGCTCCAGCGCCTTTACGGCGGCATCCTGCTCGTCCAGCTGCGCCAGTGTCATGGCGTAGTAATAGTAAGCTTCGGCGAAGGTCGGATTTTGCTCCATCAGCTTATCGTAAATTTCTTTCGCTTCCTCGTACCGGCCGAGCAAGTAATAATTCAATGCCAGATTGTCGAGAATCGTATTGTCCGTATCGTTGTAATCGTAAGCCTCCAGATTATGCGCCAACGCCTTGTCCAAGTCGTTCGACATCAGGTAGAACAGGCCGAGGTTGCCATAGACGACGGAGTTTTTGAAGTTGGGAACAATCGCCTCCATGAGCCCGATCGCCTCCGCCCGCTTGCCGCGCTTCCATAAAGCGATGGAGTAGTTGATCTTGGCGTTGATTTCGCTGCTGCGCGACAGCTTGCGCTGCATGACCTGCTCCAGCAAGCTTTCCGCCGCTTCGTTCTCGCCCAGCTTCAGCAGTACGAAAGCTTGCGAGACGGCCATTCCGGGATTGCGGTTCGTCTTGTAGGCCCGGCCGTAATAATCGGCGGCGGCTCTCAGGTCCTTCTTGTTATAGCGGACGTTCGCCTGGAAGGCGAAGTAATTTCCGCGCAGCCAATAAATAACGAAGGCGGCAAGCACGGCGACACCCGCCCAGCCGTACCAGGGGCCCAGCTTGAATAAGATAATCAGGATGACGACCGGTACGCCGATTTGAAGCAGTATCTTGAGCCACGGTTTCATGAAACGTTCTCCTTTGCTATCAGCATATTGTCTTGATTTTAGACAAAACCCGTGCCGAATGCAACTGACGCCGCCGGAAAAAGATGACAGACTCCGGGCAGGCAATAGCGGAGACCGCTGTTTGTGCCGCTATTGATTTTTTCGCAGCCGCTCGACTTCCTTGTCGATAGCCTCGGACGCTTTGCGTATCGCTGTGTTGACGTCGATTCCTTTGGCCAGATCGAGATTCGCCTCGGTTACGAATTTGCCGACATCCCCTTCGAACTCGTGAATCGTATGATCCTGCAGCGGCTGGCCTTTGAAAATATTTTCAATCTTTTTGCCCTTCAACACGCCGACATCCGCCCCGTATTCCTTCTCCAGCTCCTTGTTAATAATCGCCGGCACCCGGCCGTTGCGGGCAATAATGCGCTGCACCTCGTCGGATAGCAAATATTGAATCACTTGAAACGCTTCGTCCTTATGCTTGCTTTGCTGCGTCATCAGCACGGAGTGTACCTGAGCTTCCCTCGTTTTCCCCAGCTGGTCGCCGAAGTTCGGCACCGGCGCGATATCCCAGTTGACCTCGATCCCCTGCTGGTGCAGCTCCTCCATCGGCCCGACCATGTTGGCGAGCCATGCGGGGCGCATGGCCATCGTCCGGTCTTTCATAAAGACGTCGCGGCCGTGCAAATACTTCGTTTTGTCCTTGGGAAGAAAGCCGGGAATATCGAAGCTTTCCTTGGTTGCGTTGAAGACGCGAAGCCACTCCGGCGAGGTCAGCAGCGATCTGCCGGTTTGCGGATCGAGAATCGGCAGCGCCAAACTTTTGGAAAAGCCGGTCAACCCTTCCACGTCCAGGCCGATATAGTCGACACCGTTCTCGGTCCTGGTCAGCTTGCGCGCCAGCTCGAATGTTTGCTCCCAAGTCATTTGCTCATCGGGCGGGTAAGGAACGCCGAATTTATCGAATACGTCTTTGTTGTAATAAAGAATGTGCTGGTTGGAGTTATACGGAATGGCGTAAATTTCCCCGTGCTCGGCGGCGGCCTTGACATAACCGTACAAGTGCGGTTTGATCCGGCTTTCGTCAAAATGATACTTTTCGATCCACGGGCGCAGGTCCTCGATCGCTTTCAGCTTTTTCAGAGGATTGTAGTTGCTGGCGAAGACGATGTCGGGAATCGTCCCCGAGGAGAACAGCTCCTGAATCGCCGTACCGGCGGGAGGTTCGATCCGTTCAATCCGGATGCGCGGAAATTTTTGCTGGACGGGGAGCTGGATCTGGTTTTTGAACTCCGTGTTCGTGAAGGTGGGGCCGTTGGATAAAAATTTCAGCGTGACGATGTCGGACGAGCCGGAGCCCGCGGCATCGGTGCCGCCGGCGCTGCCGGCCTCCGGTTTGGAGCAGGCCGTTAAGGGGCCGGTCAGGGCAAGCAGTACGGCAAGCGAGGAAACAAATGTCTTCATGAGAATATACACCGCCTTTTCGATTAAGTTGAAGTGCTTGTGCTCCGGGAGCATCGCATGGCAACAAAAAAAGGAGACATGGCAGTCAGCCAGTCTCCGGATGTCCGGTAGCTATAAAATTTATTATTCCAATTGGTTTACTATGATAAAATATAGCACCGTCAAGTACGGCTGTCAACGATCTATTGGCAAATAAGCTGTGCCATGCTGCAGTATGAACGGTGCCGGCTCGTCAGAATCAAGGATATGCTGCGTGTGGGCGAAATTGAGATCAGCACGGCGATGCTGGAGGAGGCGAAACGTCACGGCGAAATCGACATCTTGACGGAGCCGTACGAGCTTCGTTTCGATGAGACGGGGAATCTGCTGCACGGCTATCCGGCTGCCGGGAATATTTGCTACAATAAGGGCATTCCACAAATACGAAAGCGAGGAATGCAGATGGACAGCGTGAGCAGCCCGCATGGCGATCCGGGCCGGGTGAGGCTACGGGCGTTCGAGCCGGAACATATCAAGGAGCTTCACCGCTGGTTGAACGATCCCGTCTCCATCGAGATGGTTGGCCGGACGCCGTTGACGTACGAGCAGACCGTCAAGCATGTCGAGAAAAAACGGCAAAACGGCGATCTCGTATTGGCGATTGCAAATGAAGACGACCAGTTGATCGGCTGGATTTTTTTGCAGCATATCGAGTACGAGCACGGCCGGGCGGGAATCGGCATCCTGCTGTCGCCCGAGGCGCGGGGGCGCGGCTATGGACTGAGCGCGATGCGGCAAATGGTCGCCATCGGGTTCGGGCAGCTGCGCCTGAACAAAATTTATTTAACGACGCGGGGCATTAACGAGCAGGCCATCGGCCTGTATAAAAAAGTCGGGTTTGTCGTCGAGGGACAGCTGAGAAAGCACGGCTACAGCGGCGGGCAGTACTATGACACTTATTTTATGGGGCTGCTCGCTTCCGAATGGAGCGCTGATTAAACGGAGGTCTAGAAGAAGTGCGGTGAAGAAAACGCGGAGAGGGCGGTGTCGTTCTGGAGAAGCGCAAGCGTTCGCCTTTGTCTCCGGATTTCTACCGCTAAGCGGTATAAATTCAAGAAGTCCGGGGACAACAGCGATCGGAAGAATGATCCGCCTGCGCAGCGGGCCGTTATCACCGGACTTCTAGGACCGCAACCGGCCCGAGCTCCGCGACAGGCTGCGGTGCTCCCGGGGGGAAACGCCTCTGAACTGCTTGAAATGCTTGTTAAAATAGCTTAACGAGTGAAAGCCGCACTCGAACGCAATATCGGTGATCGATTTGTCGGTATGGTCCAGCAGATGAATCGCCGATTGCAGCCGCAGCCGGCTGATGAATTCATTGGGAGACAGCCGAGTGATTTCCTTGAACGTTCTGAAAAACATCGTTTTGCGCAAGTTCGACATCGCGATCATTTCACACATATCGATGTCCTCGGAAAAATGGGACAGCATGTACTCGATCACTTGAATGATCCCGTGATCGGCCTGCCGTTTGTGCAGCGACTGGTCCTGCTGGGCCTCGGTGTAGCAACGGAAAATTTGCACCAGGATATCGATGAAGCATACGAGCTGCTTGGCACGCCAGCCGGGCAGCTGCCGCTCTTCCTCCTCCACCGCTTCCTTCGCCGCCCGGTGGATCGATTGGGCATAGGAAGTATGTCCTTTGATTAAAGGCGCGAATTTATCCGCCGCGTAGAACGGCGTCAGCAGCTTGTAGCCGTCCGGGATGGAACGGACGATGGAGGGAGCGAACAGCACCATCGTCCATTTCATCGGCCTGCCGGTCTCGCGGGCGAGATTCCAATGCGGCTCGAACGGGCGGAAGACGAAGACATCCCCCGGCCTGCCGTGATATTCGCGGTCGATGAGGTGGTAGTTGGCATCGTTTTCCAGCAGCACGCTGATCTCCAGGGCTGCATGAACGTGCAGCTCATGCTCGGTCAGCGTACCGATTTTTTTGACAAAGTTCAGTTCATGCTCCAGACGGATGTCATCGTAAAACACTAGCTCCCTCCTCTCCCTCTTGCGTCCATCAGGCCCCGATTTGTAAACGCGTTCATTACGTATATCGTAAACTGCCCGGAAGCGGTTGGTAAAGCTTTTTTTAACGATAAAGATAGTATAAAATTTCATTGGAGCTGAACACTTTCTTTATCACAAGAAAACCTTCCTTGTAAATCGCGGTCGCTCATCTTTAAATGCCTCGATAGAGGTTTTCTTAGTGTCGAGGAGGGAGAGAAGCAGCTTCAACAATTGGAAATATTTTCTATTTCCATCTCCGTCAAGGTTCGGTTAAATATGGCAAGCCCGCCGATCAGCCCGGCGTAGAAATTGCCTATCTCACCCGACCGATGCACGGCCCCTACCGTAAAATCGGCTCCGTCCATGCCTCCGTCATGCAATCCCTCGTCATATAAATAAGGGTTGTAGCCTTCCCGCCGGTCCAGCGTTCCGTCCAAATATACTTTGGCGTATGTCCCGTCATAAGTGAAGGCGGCGCAATGCCATTCGCCTTTCGTGACCGGGGTGGCACCGATTGCTGTCGTCATGCACCACGGATATCCGGGTGTCGCGCCCCCGCCTGAAGAAACATGGCCTCCGATTTGATCGGCGCTGTCCCATATTCGCAGGTCCAGAAACAGGCAGTATTGACGCTTCTTTTCCGTTTCGTTCCACATGCCGGCGACGGCCTGGCATTGCGGGTAGAAGCGGTCTTCCCTTTTCAGCCAGGCCAGTATGCTGAACGCTGCACGCTTCCCGCAGAAATTCAGCTCCGGACAAGCGCTGCGGGGAGCCCGGAGCCATTGGCCGTATTGAAGGCTTGCGGCGTAGCGGCCGAACAGTCCGTCCTCCGTTCGCGCTACGGGTCCGGCCATCTCCTCCAACCGGCAGGCAACCGGGCCTTTGGCAATGCGCGCTTGCCCTGCTTCTTCCTGGAAATCCCAGAACGAAACAAGACCGGGAAGATTCATTATGCTTTGTACTCGGCTGTTCAATTAATTCCACGCTCCTTCCGCTGGTTGTGCCGCGCTTGTGCGTTGCGCGCCCTTTATTTTTTACCGTTATAAACGTCGTTCATCGCTTTTACAACATCTTCGCCACCCGCTTTTTTCCATTTGGCGACATATTCGTCGAAAGCGGAGAGAGGCAATGCGCCGGTAATCATTTTCAGGAAATACTCGTCTCTTAAATCAAACAGCTCTTTCGCTTTTTTATCAACGGCTTCGATCGGGGACACAAGCTCCAGCACATCTTCATATTTGGCATATTTGGTCAACGGTACAAAATAAGGAATCCATCCTTTAATTTGCAGGCGCTGCATCCCGTGTTCCACGGTGTCGAACATGTTATAGTAGACGGCAAACCGGATTTTTTGCGCTTCCGGCGTCGGAACCACCTTGCCGTCCTTCTTCTCGAAATGCTTGCCTTCGAAACCGAACGAGATGAAATCGATAATTTCCTTATTGGCCGCCTTATTCAAAAATTGAATCGCTTCCTTGGCATGCTTGCTGGACTTCGGGATGACGATATAACGAACGAGCGATGGCGCTTTGTATAGGCCGAAGGCTCCGTTGCTTCCAGTAGGCGGCTCCATGTAAATCATTTTGGCGTTCGGATTTTTCGTTTTGATCGCATCGTCGATGGCTTTGGCATCGGACCAGCCGACGGTGCTCATGGCCACCTTCCCGCTGACGAACTTCTCTTTGAGATTATCGATCTTGTTCACTACCGATTCCTTGTCGAGCAAGCCTTCGGTAAACAATTTATTGGCAAAAGTCAAAAATTGCTTCGCTTCGGGCTCAACGGCCGGGTAAACGACCTTTCCGTTCTTTTGCAAATAATCGACCGGCGGGTAAAACATGCTTTGAATAACCTGCAGCGAGGAGAGGCCCTGCGCCAAATTAGCAGAGTACGGCACGGTATCCGGTTTTTTGGCTTTTATCGTTCTCAGCGCTTCGTAAAACTCATCTTGCGTTTTTGGCTCCTGGATGCCGAGCTCGTCCAGCAGATCCTTTCTTGCTAACAGACCGCGGGATGCAATATTGAAGGTGAGCGACCTGACGGCATACACTTTTCCGTCTTCCGCCGTGGACGTTCTGAGCTGTTCGGGTGTGACCATCGCTTTAATATCTTTGCCCACGTCGTTAAGAAGGTCGTCGAGCGGCGTAAGCAATCCCTGCTGCACAAAGCTGCCGAACGTCTGTCTGTCGTTGATAATAATGATATCCGGCGCCTCGCCAGACGCCATAATGACGTTCAGCTTTTGCCGTACCGCTTCGCTATCCTTGGGCAGAAGCTCCCATTGGACATTGAAGCCGGTTTTCTCCCGGATGGCGCTGGCGATCTCATTGTTGTTAATATCGGAACCGGCCGGAAACTCCTCCACGTTGTTCGGAACGAGCATCTTTAACGTGACATTCTCTTTGGAGCCGGCCGCCCCGCCAGGCGCGGTTGCCGCATCGCCGCCCCCGCAGCCCGCAAGTATAACGGATGCCGCAGCTGTGACGGCGACGGATAATGAAAGCTTTCTGGAAATGATTTTCATAACGATGAATCCTCCCCTTGTTTTGATATGAATTCAGCCTTTTACGGCGCCAAGCACCATGCCTTTGACAAAATAGCGCTGCAGGAACGGATAGACGATCACGATGGGAAGTGTCGCCGCCACGACGGTGGCCCCCCGTATCGATTCCTGCGAAACGTGGATTTGCGACAGCATATCGACATTGTCGGAAGCGTCCGATGCGCTAAGGATCATCTCCCTCAAAAACACCTGCAGCGGGAGCAGCTTATAATTGTTAATATACATAAGCGCTTCGAAGTAGCTGTTCCAATATTCCACCGCGCAAAAGAGCGCGACAGTCGCAATAACCGGCATCGCTAACGGGATCATGATGTGGAACAAAATGCGTAGATTGCTGGCGCCGTCCATCTTCCCGGATTCCTCCAGACTGTCCGGAATGCTGAAAAAATAAAGCCGGACGAGAATCATATTAAACGGGCTTACGAGTGTCGGAAGGATAAGCGCCCACAATGTATTAAGCAGCCCGAGGCTTTTGATGACCAGATAAGTCGGAATCAAGCCCGCATGAAACAGCATGGTGAACACAAACAGCATCATGACAAGCTTTTGACCGTGCAGACGGTTCCGCGACAGTACGTACCCTGTAAACACTGTCAACGTAACATTCAGCACAGTGCCCGTGACGGTAATGAATACGGAGTTTCCGAAGGATCGAATAAACTTTTGGCTGCCCAGCACAATGTTATACGCTTCGAGATTAAAGCCCACCGGCCAAATAAATACGTCGCCGGCCAGAACGTTCGCTTCTGCGCTGAACGACTTGGCGACAATGTTCAGGACCGGAATCAGACAAATAAGGATTGCAGCGGTTAGCAACATATAATTAAATCCGTCGAATAACCGCTCGCCTTTCGATTTTAACCTCATGCCGCTCCCTCGCTTTCTTTACCATAGGCTGCGCTGGCCGAATTTTTTACTGAAATAGTTGGCTGTTACAATAAGGGCCATTCCGATGATCGATTGGAATAAGCCGATTGCCGTTGTAAAGCTGTATTTCATTTGACCCAATCCGATCCGGTATACATAGGTGCCGATCACATCACCGACATTGTAAACCAGAGGACTATAGAACATGAGCACCTGCTCCAAATCGTTGGAGAGCGCATTGCCGATGCGCAGCATAATTATAAAGAAAATGACGCTGCGGATGCCCGGCAGCGTAATGTGCCATATTTGCCGCCACTTACCGGCGCCATCGATTTTGGCGGCTTCGTACAGTTGCGTGTCGATGGAAAGAATCGCCGAAAGGTAGATGATGGACGACCAGCCCGTCTCCTTCCATGCCGCCGATAAAACGAGGATGCTGCGGAAAAACCGCTCATCTGCGATCATCATGATGTTCTGCAGTCCGAACAACCCGAACAGCCCTTTCAATATGCCGGTTTGCGGCGACAGCAGGTTGATGAAAATCGCGCTGATGATGACCCAGGATAAAAAATGGGGCAGGTACGTAATCGTTTGCGCAACACGTTTGAACACGAGATTGCGGACCTCGCTGATCAGCAGCGCGAGAATGATCGGCAGCGGAAATTGAAACAGCAGTTTGTACAAATTGATCAGCAGCGTGTTGGCGAGGACGGAATAAAACTTCGGATCTGCGAGCAGCTCCTGAAAGTATTTCCCGCCGACCCAAGGGCTGCCCCAAATGCCTTTCAACAAATTAAAATCTTTAAAAGCTATGACAATGCCGAACATAGGGGCGTATTTAAACAGCAGCAATACGGCCAGACCCGGCAGCAGAAGCAGATACAAATCATAATCCTGCCGAAGCTCGACCCACCATCTTTGCCGTGTCGGGGCTGCCGCTCTCGAAGCGGGCAAACGTTCTTTTTTCAGACTGGACATAAGTGGGAGTATCCTTTCCGTTTATTGTTGTAATCGCTTTCAGATACTTATTATATAGGAGCCAGCATGGAGCGAAAACGGGTCAGCTCTACGATTTGGTGTCTATTCTTACGCTCTTGGAGCCGGGGCCTGTCGTCTTCAGCAGCAGTCTGACCACGGTCCCCTGGCCCGACCGGCTGCGGATTTTGACGCCGCACTCCGAGCCGTAGTAGAGCTGAATCCGCTGATGGACGTTTTTCACACCGTATCCGTCTGAAGAGGAATGGACAATCGACTCGTAAGTTTCCCGATTCATGCCGACGCCGTTGTCTGAAATATAAAAGGCGATCCGTTCTCCTCGAAGCCGTCCGCGAATGATGATGGTTCCTTGTTTTTTTAGGCTTTTATTGATTCCATGGATGATCGAATTTTCCACAATCGGCTGCAAAATCAGCTTGATGATCTCCAACGGGAACAGAGTAGAGGCATCGATGTCAACTTCGTACTGGATATTGCCGCTGAACCGGATGTTTTGAATATCGATGTATGCTTTCACATGCTCCAATTCCCTTTCCACACTGATCGTATCCTGACCCCGGTTTAAGCTGATCCGGAAAAATTTGGACAAATTCGTTACGACTGTCGCGATTTCTGGCGCATTCGATTTGATCGACATCCATTTGATCGTATCCAGCGTATTATACAGAAAGTGGGAATTAATCCGGCCTTCCAGCACCTTCATCTCCTCGCGCTGCTTGTTGATCGTAATCGTGTACACTTCGTCAATCAAGCTTTTAATTTGCGTTGACATTTTGTTAAACCGTCGCTGCAGCAGGGAGATTTCGTCCTTCCCCTTAATCTCCACGATCTCGCCGAGCGTTCCTTGTTCAATGCCCTTCATTTTTTCGGCCAAAATTTGCAACCGTCTTGTGATTCTGTTGGACAGTAGAAAGGACAGCCCGATAGCGAACGCGATCAGCGTAACGGAGAGGATCATGATGTATACGCCCAGCAGCTGGCTTTGGTCGGTAATGTTCAAGGCCGGAATAAGTACAATCAATTTCCAATCGACGTTTTCGACATTTTGGACGAGATATAAGTAGTCCTTTCCCTGAAGCTGAATTTTTTTATAATTTTGCGCTTCCGTCGGCTTATCCTTTACCGTTTCCTGAATCGTTTGGAGATTGACTTTGATTTGATCTGGCTTGTGCGTGTAAGACGTAATCATCTCCGTATTTTTAAATAGCATCGCCTGGTAAGGCAAGGTCAGGTTCATGTTTTTCAGGACGTCGTTAAATTTTGCCTCATCGACATCGATGGCAACGGTGCCTAATACGGTATTGATATTGTTGAAATCGAGGATTAGCCGGTTTAACGAAACAACGGGCTTGACACCAATGCTCAAGTAAGACTGATTGGCGACATATTTCCATTTCATCAATCCCGGCTGGTCAACCAGATCTTTATTCCATTCTTTGAATTCATCCTGGGTAACGTTAAAAATGTTTTGGTTATCAGCGGCGTACAGCACCGGGTACGGTACGAGCAGACGAATGCGGAATATGTTGCGGCTTTTCTCCAAATTATGAATAATTTCTGTAATATTCTTATAATCATCGAGAATTTCGGCCATCGTTAATTCATGTTCCTTAGCTTTCCGCAATATTTTTTGCAGCTTCTCGTTGTTGTAGATGAGTTCCGAAATATTTTCCACTTCAGTCAGCCGGTACGAAATATTAATCGTCGTTTGGCGCAGCGCTTCCAGATAGGCACGGCTTGTTTGCTCCTGGATGATGGAGGAGGATTTTTGATGCGAAAAGAAACCGATGCATATCGACGGGATAAGCACGATCAGCGCGAACGAGATCAATAGCTTATGCCGCAGCATCAATTGGGCGTCCAGTGAGGCCAGCTTGCGCAGCATGTATCGGATCATCGCGCCTTCTCCCTGTATTCGCTTGGATTCATGCCGACCTCCCGTTTGAACAGCTTGGTGAAATATTTGCCGTCCTTGTATCCGACCATCTCTGCGAGATCGCTGATTAACAGGCTGCTTTCCTGTGCCAGGAGCCGTTTGGCTTCGGTGATGCGGACGGCCGTAATGCAATCGTTGACGGTCATGCCGGTTTCCTTCTTGAACAGGTTGGCCAAATAGTTCGGCGATAAATGAACATGTGCCGCTATTTGCGTCAGCGTCAGCTCTTCTCGGTACGCGCTTTGAATAAAACCCGTAATGTCGCGGACCACCTTGCGTTGATCCGGCCGGCTGTGGATGATTCCGGTGAGCGTATCGATCGTGTGAAGCACAAGCGGTTCAAGCTCCGACGGATCGTGCGCGGCATGAATGCTTTCCAGCGCCAATACGGTCGGGTTGGCAGCGGAGTCTTCGATCAGAACGGAAAAATGCCTGTTGATATGGATCAGCAGCATGCTGCAGTAGGCTTGACAGTAAGGGAGCGAGCGCTGCTCCATGAGGCCGATCAGTCGAAAGTATGGGTGCAGCGTCGAAGCCAGTGCCAATCGTTCGTTGTTCTCCATCGCCCGAAGAATCGCTTCCTGCTGCTGTGCGATTTCCTTAAGCATGAGTTCTTCCTTTGGCCTTTGCGAGGCCGCATAATCAATAAGTGCAGAGGCATACTGCTTGTCAGGGGAGAGGTGAATCAGCGCGACTCGCGCCTGTTGAAACGATTGATATATATCGTCCATCCGCATGACGCTTGAGCCGACACCGGCCTTCAGTCTCCACCCGCCGAGCAGCCGTGTGATCGTATCCCGATCCGGTTGAAGGTTTTCCGCCCATATTCCTCCGTATATCCCTTTGCCGATACGGAACAGAACGATAGATTCCGTACCGGCCCATTGCGCCTCCAAATCCGACAGCAGTTCCGTATCCGCCTCGGCTTCAATATAGACGGCCCGGAACGGCCCCTTTCCGAGGGTATCCTCCTCCAATACGTCCATATATTGCTGAATTTCTTCGGAGGGAAGGCTGCGGAAGCAAAGATCGTGCAAAAATCGCCACTTGACCATAGAGCGGGACAATGACATTTGCTCCTCCAGTCGTTGAATATGCGAGCTTTGCCTGCGATCTGTCTCGCAATCCTGCAGTACTTTACGGATGATGCTTTCCAGCTCTTCGGTATGAAATGGCTTGAGCAAATAATCGATCACCTGCAGCCTCAAGGCCGATTTGATATAATCGATATTTTCATGTCCGCTGATCATGATGACCCGGATGTTTTTTCCGGAAACATGCTCCCGCAGCGCCCCGACTAATTCAATCCCGTCCATTTCGGCCATCACGACGTCCGTTAACATGATATCGGGTTGAACTGCGACGGCTAGGTCAAGCGCTGATTTGCCGTCCGCAGCCTCATAGATCGCGCCGATCTGCAGCGATGGCCAATCCAGACACTGCTTCAATCCTTCACGGATGATCTCCTCATCCTCGACAATCATTAATGAATACATATCGGATCACCTCAATCATATCATTTACTTTTTTTTTGGAAAGGCTGCTTGAAAATCGGTGAATATTCTGGTGAATCGCTGCCTGCCGCACAGGGAAGCCTGCTATATTTGTTGGGATTTCCGGTATTGGGAAGGGCTCATGTTGACGAATTTGGAAAACACCCGGCTGAAATAAAATGCGTTGTCATAGCCGCATTGTTCGGCAATTTGCTGCAGCGAGGCATAGGTTTCCGTCAGCAGCGTCTTTGCTTTTTGCAAGCGTATTTGAGTCAAATAGACATTGGGGGAAACACCCAGCTCCGCTTTGAATTTCCGGGTTAATTGAGAAGGGCTTAGTCCGATCAAGGACGCTACATGCTGCATGGACAGATCTTCGTATGCATGCTTCCTGATATGCTCGACGGCCTTCTGCACTTCTTCATCCTGCGGGATTTTGTCTGATTCGAGGGCGGCCGATTCCTTCAAGTACTGAAAAAGGATGTCATCCAGCAAATGCTCCATATAATGGACAGGGGCGCTGCGCATGCATTCGAATGTGGAAATAATGCGTGAAATATTTTGGAATGTGACTTTGCCGCAGGGCATGTAGTCGTTCGGGTTCAAGTCGGATTGTCCGTCCGAGATGGCGATGGAAAATTCGACGAAATGAAACGCGAGCGGAGAGAGTGTCTGCCGGTAGAAGGTAAGCCCAGGCGGACACAGGACCAACTCGCCAACGTGAACGACTCCCGACCGGTCGTCGATCCGGTAATGAAACGTCCCGGTTTCCGAGGCCATCAGCACCCACTGCTTATACGTATCCTCGGACAGCATGAACGCTTTTCCCGGACCGCTATAGTGCCGGCGTATTAACGAGGTCCGTATGGAACAACAGGTAAACGCTTCCATAAATGTTGAATCGCCTCCTCTGTTTGCAAAAAAGTATATGGAAAATAATGATTCCATGCATGTTCATACTAAATATAAAATTGTAACATTTGCTTGTAAAGAAAATCTTACCATACCAAACGATGGGAGTTGTCGGCATGATCAACAGTTTAACGTTCGATCAATTGGAGGAGTATAACAAAAAGGGGTTCCTTGTATTGCGCAATGTGTTTTCCGAATATGAGGTCGCGGTTTGGAATGCAGAAATCGAACGGTTGCTGCACTCCGAATATATTGACCCGAACAACGTAAGAGTAAATTATCGAAAATGGGATAGCGGGGAAAGCGTCATTGAAAAATTCGACCCGATTCAAGATATTTCACCTGTTATCGCCTCGTTGACGCAGGATAACCGGATATTAAATCCTTTGCGCGATATTTACATGGATGAACCGCTGCTGTTCAAGGATAAGCTCATTTTTAAACTGCCCGGCAACAGCGGGTACACCATGCACCAGGATGCTGCGTTTTGGCAGCCGTTTCCAATGGAAGGGCTAATCTCGGTCATGGTTGCAATCGACGGCGCAACAACCGAAAACGGTGCCTTGGAATTATTCCCGGGCTATCATGACCGGCTGATCTCGGCGGCAGGCGAAGTGAGAAACTTTAATGCGGAGGAAGCTGCGCTGGTCGATCCGAATAAAGGGGAGCTTTATGAAACGAACCCCGGGGACATTATCATTTTCCATTCATTCGTTCCGCATCAGAGCGGGGTGAACAATACGGACAGCAGCCGCAAACAGCTGTATTTAACGTATTCGCCGGCCCAAAACGGACAATTGTACGAGTGGCACTACAGGCATTATCAAAAATACATTACACGCCGAAACGATGAAGAGACATTGCAACGAATTTATTATAAGTAACGATAATCATTATCAATTTGGGTATACTACTTGTGCAGTAGAAAAAAAACGACCCCGAAGGGCCGCTTGAAAAAGTTACAGCTTGGATTCAAACGTTTTGCAGTCCGTTTCTCCGGAATTATTGGCTTGCTTTCCGCGATGGCTGACGATATAGATCGAGGAAGCGCTGCATTTATTGCCAGCCGCCCAATACTTACAGGAGTTCACATCACATAATACATCCTGTGCCAAAAGTTTCACCCCCTTCTTCGTTAGTTTGGGCTTTGAGGCTGGTAATATATACATGGCAAAAAGCACTTCATCGCTTTCCAGCGGTGTAGTGCTCTTCGTCTTTCGACAACCGGCGTTTTATAGGCCGTTCAAATCTTTCATCAGCCATTCCTCGGAGCCGTCGCGCGACACAAACCAGATATGGGTGAACTTTCCTTGAGGCTTGCAGATTAGCTCCTTGGCCCGCAGGATGTCGGACATCCCGAACGCGGAGGAGGCGTTGCGAATAAGGAGCGCGATGGGGTACGACGACTCGTACTGATCGATTTTCGCTTCCTTCGTCCGGATGCGCTTGTTCAATTCCTTTATGAGCATCTCAACGACCTCAAGGCTGTGAATGTTCGCATGGGAACGCCCCAGCAGCATTTTGGCTTCTTCCGAGTCGTAGAACAGATGGGTAATTTCCATGCCGATCATCCGCTGCCGCGCATCCTGCAGGACGGCGTCCGGCCGTTCGCGCTGGTATAGCAATCTGAGCTTGTTATCGTGGTTTTGATTGTAGAGCCGTATGAAAATGGTGACTGCAGTCCGTTCCAAGGCGCGTTTTTCCTGATTATCCTGTGCCATCGTGATCCTCCAAGCGGCTATCTAATCCTAAGATAAGCAAACGAATACAAACTTGCGCTACAGTACTTTCCCATAAGAATGAACGGTGTCTCTCCAATCAAATCAATTTATTTGCTGCGGGACTTTTCGTCCAAATAAATATCCAACGCCCGGATACCTCTGCGTGCCAGCTTAATAAACAGCACGAAGCCGTAAATGGCAAATCCCGCTGCAACGAGATAAACAATCTGAATAATAGCTGTCAAAAGACTGAATGACCATCCTCCTGAACTCAATGGGACCCCTCTTTTCATATGTTTGGAATATTCAGATGAAGCTATTGTCGCATGAGAGCGGGGAAAGAACAAGTGCGGCGAACGAAGGACCGAAGGCTTTAGTGACTGAACCCGAATATCATCCTTGAAAAACAATCGGCCATAAGGTATCATTAATTACAGAGTTGGGTTCGGTTGGCGGTTAAAAGCTGCATTTGATGCGGAGATGCAATGGACGGGAATACAATCAGTCATGTTCCGCATAGTTGGAGAATAAGATCATAATGTAAGCTAAAGCGGGTTGTTCCTTTTTTTGTATTAACGTTAATATGTTAATCTATCGGAACTTCATCAATTTAAAAATTGAACCGCAAGCAAAATGACAGTCTTCATATCTTTATTCTTCGGCACAGCATATGGCGTCAACATGAAACCGGTATTTTTTTTCAATATTGTATTAACGTTAATACATATGAAAGGCGGTGATGTGCCAGCTGGTAGTTACGGCGCTTATTTAGAAGCGTAGATCCGGGGACAACAGAGACCGGAAGAATGATCCGCCTGAGCAGCGGGCCGTTATTCGCCGGACTTTCAGCGGACGAAGCGTAATACAGCGGTATGGAAAGGAGAAGAGACGGTTGCAGCTTTGCGTTGATATTCAAGTTCGTCTGCCTGTGAAAGAGGGAGTCGCGGCCGGCAATCATGAAAAGGCCGGAAGCATCGGGCGGAGGCCGAAAGCCGTCGCCATGCTTATTGTTTTGTTCGAAGTCGTGTGAATGGATTGGGAGGTTAAACGATGAAAGGTCAATGGAGATTAAGTCGCAACGGCGTAGTCGCTATTCTCATCACTCTCAGCGTTGTAAGCGGTTGCAGCAGCGGCGGGGGAGGAACCGGCGATGCCGGGGGAACGCCGACGGCGGCGAAGCCGTCCTCCGAAACGAAAGGCGAAACGAAAGGGCCCGTTACTTTGACGGTTTGGGCCGGAAGCTGGTGGCAGGATATCGTACCGAAGGTTGTTGAAGCTTATGAGAAGGAACACCCTAACGTGAAGCTGAAAATGGAGCTGCTGCCTATCAACGGCTATCTCGACAAAGCGACGGCTGCGGCATTGGGGGGCAATCCTCCCGATTTGCTGGAGCTGGACTCCACCATGATTTCCTCGATGGCGGGCAAAGGACTGATCGATACGTGGGATGAATACATCCAGGGACTGGATGTCAAAGATTTTGCGCCGGGCATGTGGAACGCGAGCAAGTTCAAAGGCAAGCTGTACGCGCTGCCGCATCGCGGCGGATCGCAGGTTTATTATTATAACAAGACGATGTTCGACGAGGCCGGGGTTCCTTACCCGACGGAAAACTGGACGCATCAGGATATGCTGGAAATAGCCAAAAAAATAACCGTTCCCGGTAAAAAATACGGCATCGGTCTGGCGGCCTCCAACAGCGATCAGGCCAATGTATTCACATCGTTCGCACCGATGGTATGGGCGTTCGGAGGCGATTTTCTGAATGCGGACAGTACGGAAGCGATTATTAACCGCCCTGAAGCCGTGAAGGGCATTCAATTTTGGGCGGAGCTGTACACGAAGTACAAGGTGGCTCCGGAAGGCACGATCAACTACTCGCTAACGAAGGACGTTCTCCCGATGTTCATCAATAATCAGGTCGCGATGATGCCGGGTACCTCGAACACCTTTGACGAGCTGAAAAAGCATCCGGAGCTGAAATGGGGCATGCAGCTCGGACCCGACAAGTTCGGACGCGGCGGCGGCTGGGCATTCTCGGTGCCGAAGGACGCCAAGCAGAAGCAGGAGGCGCGCGACTTCGTGCTCTGGTTCGTGAAGCCGGAAAATCTCGGCAAGCTCGCCAACCGGGAGCCTTCGCGGGCATCCGCCACGAACGTGCCGCCATGGAACAGCGAGGAATTCAAAATCATTTTCAAAGCGGCCCCATTTCAGAAAATGCTGCCGTCGGTAGGGTCGTGGACCGAAATGCAAACCGTCATTATTACGGAGCTGCAAAAGGTGCTGCAAGGCAACAAAACGCCGCAGCAGGCGGCTGACGACATGGCCAAACAAATGAATGCGCTGCTGAAAAAATAACCGGGCCGGGCGCTGATTACGGCACGACCGCGCATAACGGGCCATGCAATGCCATTACAGATTACAGGAGGAGAAAACAATGATAACCGAATTGAACCATGTAGGGATTGTAGCCGGAGCGGTAGAGGAAAATTTGAACTTTTACGTTGATATTTTAGGCGGTAAGGTCGTAAACGAAGGCTATATCGAAGCGAGCAATACCAAGTGCATTTATGTGCAGCTGGCCAGCGGCATCATCGAGCTATTGTGCCGGGGCAACGAGAAGGACCGGGTCAATCTCGGCTTAAACCACGTCTGCTTTTTGACCGACGATTTGGACGGGGATTATGAAAAACTGCTTGCCGCCGGCTTTGTGTTTACATCGCCGCCCAAGGTTGCGGGCTCGGGAGACGGCCGGCTTACGTTTCTGACGGATTCGATCGGAACGAGAGTCGAATTGATCCAGCGGGATCAGTCGTACAAAAACCCGAAGGTTGAGGGCCGCATTTTGAGCTTTGACCATATTTCGTTATCCGCCCACGATTTGCAAGCGGCCGAAAGCTTCTATACGGAGAAGATGGGCATGAAGGAACTGAAACGGATGCGGGTGGATGCGACCGATTTGACCATGGTTTATTTGAATTACGGCGAAGATGTGATCGAGCTTCTGAACCGTCCTAACCAGCAGCCCGTCAGCCCTCCGATCGGACATATCGCGTTAAGAGTGGATAATGTCGACGAGATGGGCGAATATTTAGCCTCCCGCGGTGTGGAAATTTTACAGGGCTTTCCGAAGCAGGCCGGAACAGGCATCGGCCGCATTACAATGGTGAAGGATCCGAACGGCGCAAGAATCGAATTTGTGGACCGGAAAGACTTGAGGGAGCTGTGAGAAGCAGCACCGTCGCGAGCGCTGCCATCGGCTGCGGAAGATCGGCTTCGGTAAGCTGAGTCGGCAGCCGGCACCCGATTTTGGGCCGTTGGACACGGCTGATGCATCGCCTGGCAAAAGGTTATCAAGGATAAACGGCTTAGCCGTCCTATTGGGACGAGCGCGTTTGTCAAGGTTGTTTTGGCTTTGAGTTTCTTCAAGCCGAAGGCCTATGATCAAGGAAACTCAAAACAAGATGTCTGAAGCTGCAAGGCCATCCCTTTTGGAATGCAATGGACACGCTTTATCGGTTCAACTTATATATTCAACGGAAAAAGGACCGTCCGGGATGTGCGGACGGTCCCTCGCATGAACATTATTCAGCTTTATAGCGCTTGCCGGAAGGCTGCGCAGGCTTCATCGGATGCCGCGGCTGCCGTGCGGAGCGGGTAGCGTACGGCTTGCGCAAAGGCATATCAATGACCGCGGGTCAGGCATAGGCATCCCGACTAAATAAATTCGCTCTTCGTATCGAAAATAGCGGGCTCGAGCTGCGCATTCCAATGCTCGAACGTCGTCGTCAGCGCGCAGCGCCGGCCCGTCTCCGCCGATTGATAGGCGGCGAACATCACTTCGTGCACATGCAGCTGCATGCGCGGTGATTGCTTGGGCTGTCGGCCGCTGCGGAGGCAGTGGACGAAGTGGCTCATAATGTCGGCCTCCGTGCTCTCGGAGGGCAGCAGCTTGGGCGTATAGCAGCCTGCGATGCCGCGCCAGGTCACCTGCTCCGCATCGGGGATCGGCGCCTCCGGGGAGTGAATGACAAGCGGAAACCCGCTATCATTGACTGCCAACGTGCCCTTGCGGCCGTAAATAAGCGTATGATTCGCGGCGAACGACGTGCCCCACAGCGTGCGGATGACGGCATGCTGGCCGCCGGCAAATTCCGCAATGACCGTAACGTTGTCGTCGACGTCGCTGTGAACGTGTTTGCCGTCATTGACGATCCGCTTCGGAATGAGCGTATTCACCTCGGCCGCCACGCTTTGAACCGGGCCGAGCAGGGAAACGAGCCGGCTGACCGGATAGACAAGGCAGTCGAGAATCGCGCCGCCATGCGACACGGCCCGGTTATAATACCAGTTGTCGCGGCCCGGACCGGGAATGTTCAGCTGTACGTCGGCGCCGGTAATTTTGCCCAGCACGGCTTCGTTCAAATAATGGGCCGCTGTCATCATGCCGGGGTTCAGGTCATACGGCAGGCTCATGAATATGCGGTTTTTCGCCTCAGCGAGCTCGACCATCCGCCGGCAGTCTTCCAAGCTTGTAGCCATCGGCTTTTCATTCAGCACATGGAGCCCCCGTTCCAGCGCAGCCAATACGACTTCGGCATGCACGGAGTGGGGAGTCGTCACGACGACCGCATCGAGCTCCTCGGTATCCATCATCGTTATGTAATTGTCATACCAGCGGGGAATCCCGTATTTTCGGGCCTTGCTTTCGGCATTTTCTAGATGCCGCGCGCAGGTTGCGGTGAATGCGACCTGCTCCAGCCGGGCTGCCTGCTCAAAAAAACGGTTGCTGATATCGCCTGAGCCGACCATTCCAAGTTTTAACGGTTTCATGGTTCTGCCTCCTCGTATTTGATTTCCATTTCACTTTTCGGCTGATTGCATATAGGCGATTTTCCGATTATTGGGGAAAATACGGAGCCTGCTTCATGAAAATGCTTTCAACCTTTTCCACGATGGGAGCGTCTTTCTCGGATTCGGTTTTCACCTGCACCCATTCGGGATTGCTGCGGAAAGCTTCCAATTTCGCGTTCCTTTCATCCATATCGGCAAACTCCATAATATAGTAGAGACGGTTATGCCCGGCATCGAGGTCCTCCCAAAAATGGGTGACGCGCATACCGAGACCGGCAAAAATACGCAGCGTGTGATTCGCGAACCGGTCGTTGATCGCCTGCATTTTACCCGGGTACATATGATAAATACGAAGCTCATAAAGCATGAAGCGATTCCCCCTCAAAAAAAATTTGGCTGGATGGAAGCGATAGATATAAAAGGCGCTCGGGTTAACAAGCGTTCCACCCGCATTGCGGCATGCGTCATGATTGCAGTGCCTTGTTTCATTATAAGCGACTTTTCAACGGCCGGAAATGACTGAATCTTACGATATTTAGTTTCGCTGAGGATAGTATGTTTCAAAATTCATGGTGAATGATTCCATTTGACTGCAAAATAACGGAAGAAGAGGTGTAGACATGATGTACGTATTTATAGGTTGTGTTGCCGCGGATCAGCAGGAAAGTATGTTTGCAGCAAAATTCGACGAGCAGGCGGGCAGCCTCTCGCTGTTCAATTCGTACCGCGGAATGCCCAAGACCGCCTATTTTGTTACCGATGCGTCCCGCAATATACTATATGCGGTTGGTTCGGAGGGAAAGACGGAGGGACGGGCGGCTTCCTACCGGTTCGAGCCGGCCGATGCTTCGCTCCAGCTTATCGGCATGCAGTCGTCGGAAGGAGTAAATCCGAATTATGCCAGTGTGGATCCTTCGTTTTCGACGTTGTTCGCCGTCAACTTCGGCGGGGGGAGCATCTGCGCCTGGCCGCTGCGGGAGGGCGGAACGATTGAACCGGTTTCCTGCTCGATCCAACATGAAGGAAGCAGCATTATTCCCGGCTCGCAGAACAAGCCGCATCCGCATTCGATCGTGCCGGACCCGTCCAATCAATTTGTCATCGTGCCGGATCTCGGCACGGACCGGATCTATGTATACCGGGTCGATTACAATCGGTATACGCTAACCCTGCACCGCACGATCGCAGTTGCTCCCGGTACGGGTCCGCGGCATTTTATGTTCCACCCGGCGATGAAGGACCGCGCTTACTGCATCAATGAGCATAGCTCCACCATAACGGTTTATGCTTTCGATGAAGCCGAGGGCATGCTGCGCGAGCTGCAGGCCGTATCCACGCTGCCGGCCGGCTGCGAGGGCGCAAACAAATGCGCCGATATCCGGATGACGCCGGATTGCCGATTTGTGTACGGCACGAACCGCGGCCATGATTCCATCGCGGCCTATCGGGTGCGCGAGGACGGCACGCTTTCGCTTATCGATCTGGAGCCGGCGAGAGGACATAAGCCGAGATGCCTCGCCGTATCCCCGGCAGGCGATTATTTGCTGGCGGCGAACGAGGGCTCCAACCGGATTGAAGTGTTCGCGATCGACCGGGAATCGGGCCGGATTTCACCGCGGGAGAGCGTGCAATTACAGGCAAGTCCGATATGCCTTTCGTTTATGAACTAAGCATTGACACGGCTTAAACCGGTTGATATGATATTCTTGGATATATGATATATCAGATATATTAGATAGTATCTATCAGAGATAACGGTCTTCAGCTAATACGTTTTCGAGGAGAGAAATACGATGCAATATCGGGTAGACATAAGCTCGCAAGTATTATCGATCCGGGAAATGGTTTATGAAACGTTAAAAGAAGCCATATTAACCGGGAATATTGCTCAGGGCGCCCATTTGAAGGAACGGGATATCGCTGAAAATTTCGGCGTCAGCACAACGCCGGTCAAGGAGGCGCTGCGCCGTTTGGATCAGGAAGGTCTGGTCATCACAAAGCCGCGGATCGGCACGTTCGTGTCTACTAACATCATGAGCTCCGTCGAAGAAATTACTTGGGCGAAGTCCGCGCTGGAGGGCGTTGCCGCCAGGCTGGCCGCCATCAAGATTACGGATGGAGAAATCGAAACGCTGCGGCAGCATATAGAGAAGATCGAAAAGGCTACCGAAGCGGATGACAGCGCTCTATTATATGAGCTGAACCCGGCATTCCATGCAATGATTTTAAGCATTGCCAAAAACGATTATATCGTACAGCAGATTGCCGCGGTGCGTGCTTTTGATAAAGTGGTGCGCAAGCAGGCTTTATCGGACATCGAAGAGCTGGACCGGGCCTATAAGGAGCATTATTCGATTTTCGAGAAAATCAGTCAGAGAGATCCGGACGGCGCGGAGGATGCGATGCGCACCCATATCCGCAGAACGGCGAATTTCGTTATGCAAAACAACAAGTAACCGCAGCGGCCGGCTGAGCCCGACTCCCTGTGATAAGGCTTTCAGTCAACCGTTGCGGAATAGCAAGGACGGCGCAAAAAGCGGCTTGACGAACTGAGGACAATTATGGCAATATCTGATATATCAGATATTGTATTTCATTTTAAATCAACTATCGCGCTTCACATCCTTTCGCAATTTTCATTATTCTTCCACCTATCCCATCATAAAGGACGTGTGCAATAATGGCTTTTCAAGCAGGTGAAACCGTATTTAATTACATCAACGGTGAATGGACGCCTTCCGTCACCGGACAGACCGATCCGAGTCTGAACCCTTCCGACAAATCGCAGATTGTCGGCTATATTCAGCGCTCCTCCAAAGAGGATTTAAACCGGGCGATCGATGCTGCCCAGCAAGCTCAGTTGGCTTGGCGCAAGCTGTCGGGCGCGGCGCGCGGCGACCTGTTGTACAAGGCGGCTAACGCGCTGGAGAGACGACTGGATGAAATCGCCGAGACGATGACCCGCGAGATGGGCAAGACATTCCCTGAAGCGAAGGGGGAAACGGCGCGCGGCGTTGCTATTTTGCGCTATTATGCCGGCGAAGGCATGCGCAAAGTGGGGGACGTCATTCCATCGACCGACAGCGAAGCGCTAATGTTTACAACCCGCGTGCCGCTTGGCGTGGTTGGCGTCATTACGCCATGGAATTTCCCGGTTGCAATTCCGATCTGGAAAATCGCGCCTGCGCTTGTTTACGGCAATACGGTGCTGCTCAAGCCGGCCAGCGAGACGGCTGTAACCGCCGCGAAAGTGGTGGAATGCTTCCACGAGGCGGGACTGCCCGCCGGCGTCATCAATATGGTGACGGGCAAAGGCAGCGAGATCGGACAAGGCATTATCGATCATAAGGGCATCAACGGCATTACGTTCACCGGCTCCAACGAGACGGGAAAACGGATCGGAATGGGCGCCCTGGCGCGCGGTGCGAAATACCAGCTGGAGATGGGCGGCAAAAACCCGGTCATCGTCGCGGCGGACGCCGATCTCGATCTGGCGGTGGAAGCGACGATCAGCGGCGGCCTTCGTTCCACAGGGCAGAAATGTACGGCAACGAGCCGCGTGATTGTGCAAAGCGCCGTTTACAAGCCGTTCAAGCAAAAATTGCTGGAACGGGTCAAGCAGCTGAAGGTCGGCGACGGCATGGATCCGTCGACTTGGATGGGCCCTTGCGCGAGCGAAAGCCAGCAGCAAACCGTACTGTCTTACGTGGAAAAAGGCATTAGCGAAGGAGCGACGCTGCTGTACGGCGGAAAAGTGCCGGATGGCGCAGGCGACGGCTACTTCGTGGAGCCTGCCGTTTTCGACAATGTGAAGCCGGATATGGCGATCGCCAAAGAAGAAATTTTCGGACCTGTGCTGGCGCTGATCAAGGTGGAGACGCTGGAGGAAGCCGTACGGACGGCGAACGATACCGAATTCGGCTTGAGCGCGTCTATTTTCACCCGCAATATCGGCAGTATGCTTTCATTCATCAACGATATGGAAGCCGGCCTGGTGCGGGTCAACGCGGAAAGCGCGGGCGTAGAGCTGCAGGCGCCGTTCGGCGGCATGAAGCAATCCAGCTCGCATTCGCGGGAGCAGGGGCAGGCGGCGATCGAATTTTTCACCTCGATCAAAACCGTGTTCGTCAAGCAGTGAACTCGTTCAGCTATGCTGAACATCGGGGAATCAGATGGGGACTCTACCCCACCTGATTCAAGGCCCACCTAAGAGGTGGGGGTCTTAACCCGATAAAGTCGTAATCGGATAAATGCGGCTCCGGCAGGCAGTAGGGCAGCATGAAATCGTTATATCAATTATTGTGTATGGAAAGGCGGCGGTACTGATGTACAGTCATGTCAAAGAGAAAATTAAAGGAATCAACGCCATTAACGTAACACCTTTCGATTCCGAGCTGGAGATCGATTGGCCGGCGCTTCAAGCGAACATCACTTTTTTGCTGGATAAAGGGATTGAAGCGATTTATCCTTGCGGCAATACCGGGGAATTTTATGCATTGTCCGTAGACGAGGCGAAGGAAGTAACCCGCTTCGTCACGAATCATGTAGCCAAGCGCAGCCTTGTTATCGCGGGCGTCGGCTATGATGTGAAAACAGCCTGCGAGCTGGCCCGCAACGCCGAGGCATGCGGTGCCGACGGCTTGATGGTACATCAGCCGATTCATCCGTATTTGCTGCCTGCCGGACTTATCGAATACTATACGCAAATAGCCGCATCGACCAAGCTTCCGATTATCCTCTATGTGCGCAGCGAGCAAATTTCATTGGAGGTGCTGCGGGCGACGGCAAAGCTGCCAAATGTGATCGGTGTGAAATATGCGGTCAACCATCTGCCTTCCTTTACGAAAGCGGTGCAGGGCGTACAGGAAGATATCGTCTGGATTTGCGGCACCGCCGAAATGTGGGCGCCTTACTTTTTCGCGGCGGGCGCGGTTGGCTTTACTTCGGGCCTGGTCAACGTGGAAACGACCCGTTCGTTCCAAATGCTGAAATCGCTGCGTGAGAGCAATTATCCGGAAGCGATGGCGGTTTGGAAAGATGTGGCTCCATTCGAAGATTTGCGCGCCAAATATAACACAGGCAACAACGTTACGGTCGTAAAGGAAGCGATGTATCAGCTTGGCTTGCTGCCTTCCAACGCCGTCAGACCGCCGATCAGTCTGTTGAACGATGCCGAGAAAAATCAGGTTTCCGCCCTGTTGAACGCTTGGGGATTGCGCTAGGGAACAACAGCGGCTGGAAGGACGATCTGCCGGCGCAGCGGACAATTTTCCATCAGAATACCAGGCTGTGAAATCATGCACAAGGAGCGACCGAAATTATGAAAATATCCGATTTGAAGCTAACCGTAGTAGGGATACCGAGACATACAGGCTTTGTCAGCAAGCATGTGATTGTTGAAATTATGACCGACGAGGGCGTGACCGGGATCGGGGAAATGTCCGACTTCTCGCATCTTCCGCAATATTCGCTCGATATCGTCGACCTGACGACCGTTTTGAAAACGATATTGGTCGGCAAAAACCCGTTCGATATTTCGTTGATCAACAAAGAACTGCTGGCCAACTTCCCGGAAATGATGTTTTATTACGAGAAGGGCAACTTCGTCCGCAACGGAGTCGACGCCGCTTTGCACGATTTGGCGGGCAAGCTGCTGAACACGTCGGTCGCCGATTTGCTGGGAGGCCGCATTAAAGAAAAGATCAAAGTCTGCTATCCGATTTTCAGACACCGCTTTATGGAAGAAGTCGAAGAAAACCTTCAGGTAGTCCGCACCCGCTTTGCAGAAGGCTTCGATACGTTCCGTTTGTATGTCGGTAAAAATCTCGATGCGGACGAAGCGTTCCTGGACGGCGTGAAAAACGAGTTCGGTTCGAAGGTGACGATCAAATCGCTCGATTTCAGCCATCTGCTGAGCTGGAAGGAAGCATGGCAGGCAACGAAACGGCTGTCGAAGTACGACTTCCAGCTGATTGAAAGCCCTGCCGTGCAAAACGACTTCGAAGGGCTGCAGCATTTCCGGCTGAAAGTGGATCACCCTGTCAGCGAGCATGTATGGAGCTTCCGCCAGCAGTATGAAATGATCCGTCACGACTCGGTCGATATTTTCAATATTTCGCCGATCTTTATCGGCGGGCTGACCGCCGCCAGAAAAGCGGCCGCCGCCGCCGAAGTGGCGGGCAAAGGCTGCCTGCTCGGGACGACGCAGGAGCTGTCCATCGGCACAACCTCGATGGCTCACCTGGGAGCTTCGCTCGCGAATTTGAACTTTACGTCCGACCCTACGGGTCCGGAGCTGTACGTCGGCGATGTCGTTAAAAATCCGGTGAAATACGAAAACGGCTATTTGCTCGTTCCGGGACGCGACAAACCGGGACTCGGCATGGAGCTGGATTGGGATTTGATCGAGAAATACAAGGTGGCCGATCTGAGCTGGGGCCAAATTTCCGTCCATCAGCTGCAGGATCGCACATCCCAAACGAAAGCATAACGGAGCCTGACAGGAATGGGACAGCCGAAAGCACCCCGATCGCCGAAATGAGCGATCGGGGTGCTCCCGTTCATGTGAGGATTGTAAAATTGAATACATTTTACATGATTTACCATGTGGATGAATACTTAATGCACACCCAATTGCAAAGCTTTATTAATGCATTTGTTTTACTCGGCAAACCAAAAGGATATTTTCCGGGCGGTTTTTCTTATGTTACACTATTGGTATAAAACAAGGATTGTTGAATCAATTGTCGGCAGATTTTATATATCCGAACTTCTTCATATGAAAGTGGTTTCATTTGCCGTATAATTAGGAATCATTCCAAGAAGGGCAGAGAGAGGGATTGGTATGATTTTTTTGATGCGGGCTCTGAAGAGCTTGCAAATCCGAAGCTTATTTCTGAGATTCGTTCTTTATCTTTTAATCGCTTTGGTAATGGTTGCCTCAATCATTTTTTATGGAGTCCAAAACAGTTACCGGAGTTCGAAATTGGAGACGGAAATTGACCGGATCAGCTTGGAGCGGAGTGAAGCGACGAGGCAATTTACCGATGCGCTGCTTCGCAATATTGATATGATGGCCATGCAATTTGCCAATCAGTCCACTGTCGGCGCAGGGTTAGCCCAAAAGGACGTATCAAAATTATACGAAGCGGCGATTGAATTTGGTCCCGGCCTTCAGCAAAAGTTTCCATCATCCTACGCCGTAAAAGACATATTTGTTTATAGTCTGCAAGGGGGCACGATCCAAGTGCCGCTTCCTTCGTCGTCCAGTACCCCGTCAACCTATAAGCTGGATGTCGCCGATCTGCAAACCATCCTCGGAGAAGGCAGCAAGGAAGACAGATGGGTCGTGAAGACACGGCCGGGCAGTACCGGCAAGGAGGGGAGCAACGAAGGCGCCATGCTTGAATTCATTCGTCCCTTGCCTATTCTGGGCACTTCGGTCGACGGGGCTTTGGTCGTTGTTATTGACCCCAAGGAGCTGTTCCAGAGCCCTTTCTTGCATCGCGAAGGGGAGAAGCTGTGGGTACAGCTGCCCGATGGACAAACTGCGTACGATACCCGTTTCGGAACAACGGTTTCGAAACATGATCTGGACAAGGTCGTCCAGCCGTACATGAACGGGAAATTATCGTTTCAAGTCAAGCTGCAGGACGGTCGTTATAATATGCAGGTGATCGATTCAATGATTCCACACTGGAAATATATGTTAGTTTACCCGGTCTCCCGGCCTTTCGGGATCGGAGAATGGATCGTCGTATTATTGCTGCTTGTGATTGCCGTTGCGGCTTCCCACAAAGCGGTGCGGATTTTTAAACAAATTTCCAGTTCGATGTCCAAACTCCGTGAAATATTGGCACAGCGCGGAAAATTCGATGATCCGGCAAGGGACGAATTCGCTTACTTGCTTCATGAGGTGAACGGGTTGGTGGAACGAACGGAACAATTGTCGGAGCTGTTTCAACAAAGCGAAGTGCAAAAAAAACAAATTTTCATTCAGGAGCTTCTGACCGAAGCGTCTGTGTATTCCGAAGAACGTATGGCTAATCTAAGGCATTATGGAATTGCTGTAACCAACCACGGGTATTTTGTCGTCGTTTTCCGAATCGACGATTATTTTCAATTTATAGGCACATACAGCAAAGCGGATCAAAAGCTATTGAGATACTTCATCGCCAAAATAGCGGAGGAGCAGCTCGCAGCCCAGTTTGTTTCATTTCATGCAGATGTGAAAGAGCGCGAAGTCATCGTGATCGCCAATCTGATCGAAAATATGCCGATTGCTTCGGCCCGCAATCTGCTGCTTCAGGAGGTCAATTCCATCTGCCAGTATATCCACAGTTATCTGGATCTTACCGTCAGTTTAGGCATTGGCGATCTGCATACGGATATCGGCTGTATTACGGAGTCGTTCCATCAGGCGTTGGAAGCGCTGGAATTCCGCGTATATAAAGGAACGAAGGCGCTAACCCCGATTTGGCATGTGAAGAAAAATCACCACCAAACGCTCATCCTCCTATATAACGAGAGGAAGGAAATGGAGCAGGAGTGGGTTGTGGCCATTAATAGCAACAATCGCGCCATGATCGCTACCTGTTTGAAGAAAATAGAACATACGATCAAGAACCTCGATAGTTGTCCGTTATCTTTGATTCACCATACGTTGTGGGAGTTTGTTCTAATGATGCTGTACCATACTGAAGCTTCCGGTCAAGAGCGGCAAATCGAATTGGAGAAACTGCAGAAGGAACTTTACCGTTTTGAGACGCTGGAAGAGATTATGCTTTGGATGGAAGCCGCTGCAGACCAGTGGTTAACCCGACGTAATGAAGCGGCAACCAACGTGAACTGGACGGCAGTCGATCATATGTTGGAATACATTCAGGCCAATCACGACAAGGATATATCCTTGAACGGAATGGCCGATCAATTGAATCTCGATGCCTCTTATTTAAGCAGATTGTTCAAGCAAGGTGTGGGAATGAATTTTATCGATTATCTCGTATCGATGCGCATCAGACGCGCCAAGATGCTGCTGCTGACAACCGATCACAGTATCCAAACGATCGGTGCGATGGTCGGGTATCACAACGTGACCAGTTTCAATCGGGCTTTTAAGAAAGAGGCGAACATGACGCCCGGACAATTCAGAGCCAATCACGACCCGAAATTGTTGGATGCGAAGGAGATTTACTGACGGTCACTTGTCCGATCAAAAGATGTAAAGGATGTCAAAACAGGATAAAATGCAGCTTTTCCAGAAGCCCTCAGCCTGATTTTCCGCTAAACGGTTCAGAAGCGGTCAATAATGTCAGAAATGGGCTCTTTTTTTTGACCTGAACTATGAATACACTAACGCTGAGGTTCAAAAAACAGGAGGAGATAGGATTGAAAATGTTAAAAAGAGTACTCAGTGTTATTTTATTGCTTACCGTTTTTTTAACCGGCTGTTCCGCAAACGGCTCGGGTTCAAACGCTTCGGACAAGCAGGGCAGCGGCAAACCGACGACAATCAAGTTCTGGTACCCGGCGAGCGACGATCTTGTGATCACGGAAGTGAAGAAGGTTGTTGCGAAATTTGAACAAGAAAACCCGACCATCAAGGTCGAGCTGACCACGATTCCGTTTAAAGATTATACCCAGAAGCTGTCCATTGCCTATTCCGGCGGTATCGCTCCGGACGTGCACGGCCTTGGCTTCGGCCAGTTGATCTCAACCGTAGATCAAAACAAATATATAAATATGAGCAAATTTATCGAAGCCGATCAATGGCAGGGCAAGGACGACATATTCCCGAACATTTTGAAGGCGGGTCAATGGAACGGAGGACAGTACGGCCTTCTGATGCCTGAAATCAGACCGATGGAATGGCGGAAAGATTTCTTTAAAGAGGCGGGCCTTGATACCGAGAAGCCGCCGGCTACGCTGGAAGAGTTATTCGATTATGCAGAAAAACTGAAAGTGGTCAAAGACCAGAAAACAGTGCGTGCCGGCATCGATTTATCGGTCACCAATGGAGAACAAGCGTATTTGTCGCTTCTGCTTTTACTTGGCAAAGACATTTATGACGAAAACGGCAACCCGACCTTCGACTCTCCGGAATCGATTCAATTGGTAGAGAAGATGGTCAAGCTATTCAAGGACGGAGCTGTCATTAACTCGGACGGACTGGACCCGAACGGTACTCCGTTCCGCAACAGCCTGGCTGCGATCGGCTTTAGCAGTTCGCCTTCTTTGGCTATTCTGCAAAAGGGTGTCGGCGCGGACAAGATTGGTTGGTCTCTGCCGCCCAAAGGACCGAATGGCACCCGGACATCGCTGATGCTTGGAACGTTTATGACCATGTCCAAATCGACGAAATATGCGGATGAGAGCTGGAAATTTATTAAATTTTGGTACGATAAGGATAATTTGTACAATTTCAGTCTCGTAACCGGTTATGTGCCACCATTCAAATCGGTGAAAGATCAATATGTGAAAGTGGCGCCTGAAAATGAAGTGATTTTTCAAGCGATGGAGGATGCTCGCGGGTATAGTCCATCCAAGTATTGGGATGTGAACGTGAAATATTTGCGCCTTGCTTTGGAGCAGAGCTATACCGGCTTCAAACCGGTAGACCAAGCGCTGAAAGAAAATGCTCAAAAAGCGAGAGACGAGATCAAGACGAAGTAAGAAAAGAAGGGCAGGGAACTCATGGGGATCCGATTTCGCTGGAACCGATTGTTGCCTTATGCGATGATTTTTCCAAATGTATTGATTTATACGCTGTTTATTTTGATACCGGTACTTTGGGTCGTTTATTTGAGCTTTACCAATTTCACGATATTAAATCCGGGCCGTTGGATCGGTCTTGCCAATTACAAGGTGCTGCTTAAAGATGAAATTTTTCATATGGCACTCAAAAATACAATTCTTTACTGGTTGTTTACCGTCATACCGACAATGGTTATCGGTCTTATATTAGCTGCGCTATTAAACTTGAAATTAAGCGCGATAGCGGCTTACCGGGCTTTCATTTATTTGCCGGGAGTCATTTCATCGGTGGCGGTATCTATGACCTGGCTTTGGCTTCTTGATCCGCGGCATGGCCCGATCAATTTGGCTCTTGAATGGATGGGGCTGCATGGTCACGATTGGCTTCGCGAACCGCAGACGGCCCTGCCTTCGATCGTAATTATCGGAATTTGGACGGGGATCGGCTACGCCATGATTTTATTCCTCGCGGGGCTGCAGGGAATTCCCGACCACTTGTACGAGGCGGCCGAGATTGACGGTGCTTCGAGCCTGAGGCAGTTCTTTCATATCACAGTCCCGTTGCTGCGTCCTGTTACGTTTTTTCTGTTCATCACGCTGACCATCCGTTCTTTCCAGGTGTTCGACTTTGTGTTTATTTTGACGAATGGAGGACCTGCCAATACAAGCACGACGATTGTCAACGAAATCGTGAAAGCGAGCTTCCAGGAATACCGAATGGGGTATGCTGCCGCTATTTCGATCGTCCTGCTCCTTATTACGCTGGTGGTTACAGCAATCAATTACACGGTCGGCTCCAAAGAGAGCGATTTCGACTAAGCGGAGGGAAGCATGAAAGTTCATAGTATCCATCGGCGAATACCGATACACTTGATTCTGGCTGCTGCGTCCGTCGTCATGCTAATACCTTTTGTCGTGATGATTTTGACTTCCTTCAAGGGCGACGAGGAGTTCAGCTTAGCCGCTAACGCTTTGCTTCCTCTTGCATGGCATCCCGAGAATTACTTGCGGGCGATGACGGTCACGAATTGGGGACTTTATTTCAAAAACTCGATCATCGTCACCGTGTTCACTGTAGGCGGAAGTTTATTTTTCAATATGATGGCGGGGTACACCTTCGCTCGCATGGCGTTCCGGGGCAGAGATTTCATTTTCATCATGGTGTTGGTCGGTCTTATGGTGCCGGCCCAAGTAACTGTCATCCCGCAATTTTTAATCTTAAAATCGATTCCGCTGTTCGGAGGCAACGATCTGCTTGGGAATGGTGGCAACGGATGGCTGGACACGTACTTTGCTCTGGTCGTCCCCGAACTGTCCGGTTCATTCGGCATCTTCCTGGCGCGACAATTTTACTTGCAGTTTCCGAAAGCGCTTGACGATGCAGCCCAAATTGACGGTGCCGGCGCCTTCCGCAGCTTCCTGAGTATTTACTTGCCGCAAAGCGGGCCTTTATTCGCAACGTTGGGTATTTTCAAGACGGTTCATATTTGGAATGATTTTTTCCATCCTCTCATCTATACAAATAGCGAAGCGATGCGAACCATACAGCTCGGTTTGCAAGTGTTTAACGGACAATACCAAATCCAGTACAATCTGCTGATGGCCGCCACTGTCGTGGTCTCGCTTCCGCTTATTCTTATGTTCTTCATGTTCCAGAAGCAGTTTATTAAAAGCCTCATTTCCAGCAGTGTAAAAGGATAGTATAATTTGGAAAAGGAGTGGTAAAATGAGAGCGATCATGCTCATGTTCGATACTTTAAACCGGCACTGGCTCCCGCCATATGGCTGCGATTGGATCAAAGCGCCTAACTTCTCTCGTCTGGCGGAGCGTACCGTAGTGTTCGATCATTGTTACGTCGGCAGTATGCCTTGTATGCCGGCCCGCCGGGAACTGCAAACAGGCCGCTATAATTTCTTGCATCGAAGCTGGGGGCCGATAGAGCCGTTCGATGATTCTATGCCGGAGCTGCTGCGCAAACAAGGGGTATATACTCATCTTGTAACCGATCACCAACATTATTGGGAGGATGGCGGAGGGACGTATCACAACCGATATAGCACCTATGAATTGATTCGGGGGCAGGAAGGCGATTTATGGAAAGGGCATGTTCGCGACCCGGAGCATTCGTCTGTTATAGGAAAAGACTTGGCGAGTCCGCTGTTTCGACAGGACTTGATTAACCGCGAATACGTGAATCGCGATAACGAACACCTGTTTCCGCAAGCACGGACGTTCGCCAGCGGAATGGAGTTCATACGCCGGAATGCCGGAGAGGATCGATGGTTCCTGCAATTGGAGACGTTCGATCCGCATGAGCCCTTCTATGCTCCGCAGAAGTACAGGGACTTGTACCCTCATGAATACAACGGTCCGCAGTTCGATTGGCCTCCATACGGACCGGTTAACCAGAGTGCGGAAGAAATCGCGCATCTGCGGTACGAATACGCGGCATTGTTAAGTATGTGCGACGCTTATTTGGGCAAAGTTATGGACTTGATGGATGAGCTTGATCTGTGGAAGGACACGATGCTAATCGTGAACACGGACCATGGATTTCTTTTGGGAGAACACGACCAATGGGCGAAATGCGTGCAGCCGTTCTACAATGAAGTTGCCAATCCCCCTCTGTTTATTTGGGATCCGCGCAGTAGAAAAAAGGGCGAACGGCGTAAAAGTCTTGTGCAGATGATCGATATGGCGCCGACGCTTCTGGAGTTTTTCGGGTTGGACGTCCCCCGCGATATGACAGGGGTGCCTTTGCGGGAAACGATTGACAAGGATCAACCGGTGCGCGATGCCGCCTTATTCGGCATACACGGCGGTCATGTGAATTGTACCGACGGCCGTTATGTATATATGCTCGGTCCGGCAGAGGAGTCGAACGAGCCGCTCCATAACTATACGTTGATGCCGACGCACATGCGCTCAAGATTTTCCGTAGAAGAGCTTTCCACCGCCGAGTTGGCCGAACCATTCGACTTCACGAAAGGACTTCGCACATTGAAGATAGCCGGCTCCGGGGCTCACCGGGGCAGCAATCTCGATACGATGCTGTTTGATCTCGAGCGTGATCCGGCCCAACGTTTGCCTTATCGGGATGAACAAATTGAATTGCGTATAAAGAAAGCCATCGTGCACATTATGAAGCGGCATGATGCTCCAAAGGAACAGTATGTGCGGCTGGGATTGGAATAAGTGTTAAGGTAAAAAATGGAGCCTGAAAGAACCGCAGCTTCAGTTTCAAGGAAAATGATTGGGATATTTCTTTATAGCTGAACAATCGTTGCAGCTCCGGAAAGTAAAGGTATACAGAGTTTCGATTCTGTATACCTTTACTTTTGCTGAGTCGTTATTTTGCCAGAAATGGGGCCGACCGGCGGCTGGCGGGGCAAATAACGGCGTTACGGTAGGCAATAAAACGTGTTTGAGCCTCGAAGTCACCTCCAAAGTCCGTTCCCCACAATGAATCGACTGTCTCTTACGATCCGTTACAATTTCAAAGGATCAACATGCCGTCCGCTAAGGCCTGGCCGATGTGCCGTCGGGCCTTCTTGCCAGCGTCCAGGCCGGCAAACGGTTTTCCGTCGGATAGCTGGCCGCCAGCCGCTCGTCAATGTCGATGCCGAGACCCGGCTTGCCGTTCAAGTAGGCGTAGCCGTTGCGCACTTCCGGCGTACCTGGAAATACTTCCCGGATCACATCGGAAGGGTTGTACCATTCCTGGATGCCGAAGTTCAGCGAACTCATATCCAGATGCAGATTGGCCGCATGGCCGACAGGGGATACGTCGCCGGGACCATGCCAGGCGGTGCGCACGCCGAATGCTTCGGATAAGACGGCCAGCTTGCGCGCAGGCGTAATGCCCCCGATGGCGCTTATATGGCAGCGGATAAAATCGATCAGCTGGTTCTTGATCAGCGGTATCCATTCCTGCGGGTGAACGAATAGTTCCCCCATCGCGATCGGCGTGGCGCTTTGATTGCGAATGGCGCGGAACCAGTCCAGATCCTCCGGAGCGAGCGGATCCTCCAGGAAAAATAAACGATACGGCTCCAATTGTTTGGCCAGACGGACGGCTTCGACGGGAGCGATCCGTTCATGAATGTCGTGGAGAAGCTCCACGTCAAATCCGACCTTGGAACGGATATGGTCGAACAAGGCAGGCACGCTGCGGGCATAAGCGTCCGGATCGTAATAAGCTCCGGCCGCGGCCCCTTCGGGGGTGTGCATCATCTGCTGCTTGCCGCCGTATCCGCCCCATTGGCAGCGTATGTACTTGTAGCCTTGCTCCCGGTATTGCAGCACCTTTTCCTCGACCTGCTGCAGACTCGTGCCGTCGGCATGCCGGTATACCGCCGCCGCTTCCCTGCATTTGCCGCCGAGCAAATCGTATACCGGCATGCCCGCCGCTTTGCCTTTAATATCCCAAAGGGCCATATCGATCCCCGAGATGGCGTTGTTCAACACGGGACCGTTGCGCCAATAGGAGCTGACCATGGCCGTGTTCCAAATGTCCTCGATACGGGACGGATCTTTTCCGATCAAAAAAGGCTTCAAATATTGGTCGATCGCCGTAGCTACGGCCAAATAACGCTGCGTAAACGTCGCGCAGCCCAATCCGAACATCCCGGGCTCGTTCGTCTCGACCTTGACCACGACCAGGTTGATGCCCTCCGGGGCGGTCAGAATCGTTTTGACATCTCTAATTTGCAATTGTCCGCTTTTCGCCATGGTTGATACCGTCCTTTTAATTGATTTTTCCCCAGATGTTGTCCGGGTCGACGTTAAGGCTTTCGGGCATTCCCGGCAAAATCAAACCGCCGTCCACCCGTAAAGTGATGCCGGTAATATAGGAGGCTTCGTCGGAGCACAAGAACGCCGCTGCGCTGCCAATATCCGATGGGAGGCCCATGCGCCCAAGCGGAATCCGGCTTCCCAGCTTCTCATGATGGCCTGTTGCCGGCCTCACCCGGATGGCTCCCGGAGCTATCGCATTGACGCGAATGCCGTAAGGCGCCAGCTCGAGTGCGATCGATTGGACCGAACGGTCCAGCGCCCCCTTCAGCCCGCCATAAATCGCATCCGCCGGATAGGCTCTTGTTCCGCGGGATGATGTCGTATACAGGATGCTGCCTTTAACCTGCTTCCGGATCATATGGTTGGCGACAAGTCCGGTAAGAAGCATCGGCGCCCTGTAATTGAGCTGGTAGAGCTGGTCGATCGTCTCACGGGTAAATTCCGTCATTTTCCCCATTCTGGTAATGCCCGCGTTGTTGACCAGAACATCAATGACTGTAAAATGCTCGAGAGCTCTCTCAACCAACTGTTCCGCCGTCTCCGCCAAGCAAAGATCCCCTTGGAAAACGACGCATCTCCGGCTGTGGATCCGGTCAATTTCCCGTGCGACTTCTTCGGCCTGCTCCGGCTCGTTCAGATGTGAAATGAACAAATCGCAGCCGCCGGCAGCGAGCTTCAATGCAATTCCTCGGCCGATCCCCGTGCTGGCGCCCGTCACGATAGCTGTCCGACTAGGTTTCATTGCAGCGCCTCCTCGTTTTTCACCATTATTTTCATCATTATTTCACCATTTCCCTGACTGCCCCGACCGTTAACCTTTGACCGCCCCGGCCAGCCCTTCTATAAAATATTTTTGGAAAAATAGAAAGACGATGACGGTCGGCATCACGGAAATGAGCGCCCCCGCGGCAAATCCCGCCCAATCGACGGAATTTTCGCCGAAGAAGGAATACATGCCGACACCGAGCGTTCTCAGCTTCGGCTTCGACAGTGTAAAGACCAACGGAACGAGGAACGCGTTCCACGAGCCGATGAAATTGAAAATCGCGACCGTGCCGATAATCGGCTTCGTGAGCGGCAGCATAATTTTCGAGAAAACGGTCAAAAATTTGGCCCCGTCCATGACCGCCGACTCTTCGAGCTCCGCCGGGATGTTCGAAAAGTAGCCCATGAATAGCAATATCGCCACGATGTTGGCCGGACCCGCTTCCGCCAGAATGATGGCGGCGTAGGAATTATTGAGCCCCAGTCCCTGAATCAGCTCGAATACGGGCAGGATCGTAACGCCCTTCGGCAGAAACATGGTGGCTACCAGCCCGGCGACAATCCATTTCTTGCCCGGCATGCTGCCCCGGGCAAGCGCATAGCCCGCCGTCGCCGAAACAATGAGAATGACCAGGACGACCGAGCAGGTGACGACGACGGAATTGAAGAAATAAGCGGCGAACTTGGCTTTGATCCATGCCCGTTCGAGATTCGCGATAGTGAACGATTCCGGGATTAAGCTTGCTCCGCCCAGCAGCATTTCTTTTTGCGATTTGAAGGCCGACGAGATCATCCATAGGAATGGATAGCTCCAAATGACGACCAGCGGGAAAAAGACGATATGGAAAGCGGATTGCCCCAGCTTCCTGTTCAATATAACCACCTCTCGTTCACCGATATTTTCCGACCTTTCTCAGAAACGGAGCTTGCAGCAGCGTAATCAGCATGACCGTCACACCGAACAAAAATCCTGCGGCCGAGGCGAAGCCGTAGCGCGGAATGTTGCTCTCGGGCGAGAAGGCATACCGGTAAACATAAGTGTCGACCACATCCGTCGCATACATCGGCCCGCCGTTCGTCAACGTTTTGATCAGATCGAACGGATGGAGGCTGCCGATAAACGTCAGCAGCAGGATGACCGAGCCGATCGGCGCGATGATAGGTACGGTAATATGGATAAGCGCTTTCGTCCATGTGGCTCCGTCGATTTTGGCTGCTTCATACAATTCGGCGGGAACGGTTTGCAGAGCTGCCAGCCAATAGATTATGGTTACCCCTATATTTTTCCAGATAGCAATCGCGATTGCCGTAGCCAGCGCCAGGTTCGGGTTACCGAGGAAATTGACCGGCCCTGTCCCGGCCATTTTCAAAAAGGAGTTGAACGCCCCTCCCACCGGATGCAGCAGCAGCGTAAACACCAGACCGATGACCGCTGTCGTCGTAATAACGGGCAGGAAAATGAACAGGCGGTATACGTTCCGGCCCTTTAACAACGCGTTGTTCAGGACCATGGCCATAATTAAAGCCAACGGATACTGAATGACAACCTGGGAGAAGGCAAAAATATAATTATTTTTGAAAGCATTCCAATAATAGGGGTCGATCACGAGCTCCCTGAAATTCCCCATGCCGACAAATTTCGTCGGAGGCCCCATTCCATCCCAGTTGAAAAACGCATAATAAATGCTTCCGGCCATCGGCCACAAAGTAAACATGCCGAACAAAACGAGCATCGGTGTGATGAAAATATAATGCCACGTATGCTGCGACATTCGGTAAAGGAGCGTACTCCGTCCAAGCTGTGCACGCTTGGAAGCAAGGCTCAACTTCGTCGTCATAGGCAGGCTCCTAAACAAATATTTGACTTGCCAAATCGGCTTATCGCCATTCCACAGTCAGGCACCGCATTACTTGATGTAATCTTTGGCAGGGTCCCAATCCGACGGCGCAATGAGAACGTCGCGGGAAATTTTCATGCCGGCGGCAGCCATTGCCGCTATTTGTTCGTCCACGATTTTTTCCATTTTCTGATCGTATTCCTTGGCTAACGCTTCGAAGTCCTTGTTTCCGATGACGGCGAGATTGATCAGCTCGTTCAGGCTTGGCTTCGGTGCGTTGGCCTGTATGGCGGCAAGGAATTTTTCCGCATTCGGATTGATCTGGGTCGGATAGGGGGCAACGCGCAGGTCGGCCTTGGCGCCCTCAAGAATTTGTTTGGCTACCTGATCGCGCTTCTCGTCAGGCTGCGCAAATTTGTACCTGTCGAAAAATACGGTCGGCAGCTGCACGATATTGTACCAGCCTTCGTGAAAATCCGGCGTACTGAAAAACTCGATCGCTTTCCAGGCCGCTTCCGGATGCTTCGACTTCGAAGTGATGCCGTAAAACGGCTCCGATACCCCATAAATCGCTTTATATCCTTTGCGCCCGGAGTCCGGTACCGGCATCGAAGCCAGCATCATGTTGATCTGCGGGTTCAGCTTGCGGATTTCGGGAGCGACCCAGTTTTGTCCGATAAACATCGCTACGTTTCCGGCGGCGAACTGCTGATACAGCTTGGCCAAATCGACCGATTCGAACCCGGGCATAAACGTTTTATCGGCGTTTATGCTTTGCATGAATTTGACCGCTTCCACGAGCTGCGGGTTAGCGGCAGCCGACTTGCCTGTTTTCGTATCGTAATAGAAAGAGCCTTCCGTCAAATGCGCATCCAAATAGCGGCCGTTATTCGTTTCAAACAAATTAATCGCATCCAGGTAAGGTGAGGAGGTCGTGGAGAAGCCGTAAATTTTGCCGCCTCCCTGCTTCGTAATCTTGGCGCCCATTTCCCTTAATTCCGTCCAGGTTTTCGGCGGAGCGCTGTATCCGAACTGCTTGAGAATATCCAAATTGACGTAGAGCGGGCGGAAGGTCGTCTCCCGGTTGTCGTTGAACGGAATCCCGTACAGCTTGCCGTCGATATACAGCCGCCCGCCGGGGCTGAAGAAATTGTCCGGGAATCTCTTTTTGAACTCGTTCGTCACGAATTCGTCCAACGGGCGAATCCAGCCTTTTTCATAAGAAATGGTCATTTTCGTGGCGATGCTGCCGTTCATCCGAATAATATCCGGCCAGTCGTCGGAAGCGAACATCAGCGAGGTCGTATTGCCGTACTGAGCCGAAGGGATGAACTGCACCTGCAGGTCAATATCGGGATTCAACTCGTTAAATTTTTTGGCCTGATTCTGATAGTAAGGCTCCTCATCGGGTGTGCCGCCCGTAGGCAGCACGAGCTTGACTGCTTTTTTCGAGCCGGCGTTGTTTTTCTCATTGCCGGAAACGCCGGACGGACCCGATTCAACATTCGAGCAACCGCTTACAACAAGTGTGGTAATAAGAGCCGCCAAGCCTGCGATTCGTTTGTACTTATTTTGTCGACGCTTCATTTGGTTTAAAACCTCCCTTAACTATTATGCAGCTGCCTTCTTATTATAAGGCCTGGCGTGGAGCAGGATTATAGCAACATTCTACACTCGGGGTGTAAAAATCAATGCTTTGGGGCAGACGCTTGCCGGGAGTGGTTTACAACCGGGAATGCACATATTAAAATGAAGTCAAACTTGCGGAAGGGGTGGATTTCATTCCGAAAAATGATCAGACGAACCCTATATCCTTTGTTTAATCAGATTCGCTTCAAAATTTTTACGATCAGCTCGATTTTGCCTTTGACTGCTGCTCTGACATTAGGGTTTATCGTGTTTCATTATTCGATCACAATTATTACCAATAACGAATACGAACGTATACAGATGCTTTCCAAACGGGCCGACGACCAGCTCAATCAATATTTGTACGATATGCGGATGGCGTTCAGCCTGCTGTCGGGCGATATCGTCAGAAACGGCTCCAGCTTGACCCAGTCCGACATCGTAAAGGTTTTGGAGCAGTACAAATATGGCTCGACCTCCTTCTGGCAGGAAGTGTACTACGTCTCCAACGATTTAACCAAATATCCGTCGTCAGGCATCAAAGACCCGCCCAAAAGCAAGCTCAAGCAATTGTTCGACGAAACCGTCCAGGATAATACGAACCTGTATTCAATGGGTCCATATTTGGATACGGCCAAGGGGTTGACCTTTTCTTTTTCCAGAATCGTACGAAGCGGTGCCGATATTAACGGGATCCTGGTCGCCGATATCAATTTGGCCAACTTGAACGACTCCATCGCCAAAATCAATTTTGATCGTCGTATTTCCATGATTTTGTACAATAAACAGTACGATCCCGTGCTTACCGATATCAAATTGACGAGCGGCAAATACAGCCCGCTGATGCCTGTGCTCAAAGGATGGCTGCAAGACAAAAGCCATACCCATGATTTTATCGAAGTCAAAGAAACGAATACCCGTTATTTGGTCACCCGTTCGTTTATCGGCTTCAATGAGTTTTCTCTGGTCTATTTTGTGGATGAGAACAGCTTTTTGTCCAAAGTAAACGATTTGAGGACGTTCGCCTTTTATTTGGCGGTCGTTTGTTCGCTGCTTATGATCGTATCCTCCTTGCATCTGGCCGGCTACATTAATAAACCTATCAGGAAAATGATTCGGGATATGGAGAAAGTAAAGAGCGGCAACCTGAAAACCCGCATTCAGTTTTCGCGCAATGACGAGTTTTTAACCTTGAGCAATTCTTTTAATGATATGTTGATTCGGATCGAAACGCTGATTGAGGAAAAATCGAAGGTGGAGGTGATGAAAAAGCAAGCTGAATTGAAAGCGCTGCAATCGCAAATTAATCCGCATTTTTTATACAATACGTTGAATTCCATTAACGCGCTGCTGGACCTGAAACGAACCGAGCAAATACCGGTTATTGTCCGCTCGCTTGTCAGGCTGTTTCAATATACGATGGACAAGCAGGGCGAATGGGTGCAGATCGAAACCGAGCTTAACGGCCTGCAATATTATGTCGAGCTGCAGCAAATCCGATACGCCAACAAGTTTAAGATCGAGTATAACCTAAGCGATACTCTGCTCCAGCTGGGGATCTTGAAGCTGACCTTGCAGCCCATTGTCGAGAACTGCATTTTCCATGGCATCAAAGGAAAGGGAAGGCAGGGGATCATTAAGGTCGGAGGCGAAATTCAACCTAACCGTTCTTCGGTACTGTTATACGTGGAGGATAACGGGGTGGGGATACGGCCCGAACGGCTTTCTACTTTGCTGGAGCAGAAAGAACCGATGGTTCCGAAGCTTGACGGTTATAATTCGATTGGTTTGAACAACGTGCACGAACGATTGCAGCTCCACTTCGGCCCGGAATTCGGCTTGAAGATATGGAGCGAGGTAGACAAAGGAACGCGTGTTGAGATTCATTATCCTGTTGTGCTTCTGGATCGATCCGAAAAGGAGTGCATGTTATGAATCAGCAAATCCGGTTAATTATTGTCGACGATGAGCCGTTGGTCAGAGAAAGATTTAAGTATGGATTCGCCCTGCAAGAGAACGGATACGTTATTGCAGGCGAAGCCGAGGACGGCGAAGAAGCATTGCAGCTGTGTGAACAGCTGCAGACGGATATCGTCATTACGGACATCGTAATGCCTCGAATGGATGGTCTTGAATTGACGCGCAGATTAAAAGAAAAGCATCCGGCGATCAAGGTCATCATCTTGTCCAATTATCAGGAATTCGAATTTGCCCGTAAAGCCGTTGCTCTCGGAGCGCTCGGATATATGTTAAAGGTGACGTCCGGGAATGAAGAGCTTTTGTCCTTGTTGGCGCAAGCGCGCAAAGAAATTGAAGAGGAACGGTCCCGTATGATGGAGCAGATCAGCGTGAGGCAGCTGCTGCATAAACAGCTTCCCGTTCTCCGAAAACAATTTGTGCTCGATGTGCTGAATCATACGTATGCCGGCGAGCAGGAGCTTTTCAAGCAGCTGGCTGATTTGAAGCTTCATCTCCCTTCCGGCGGACTATCGGCGGCTGCGCTTCATATCGATGATTACAGCGGCCTCCGCCAAACATATCCCGCACGCGATGTGGCACTTTTTAAATATGTGCTGATCCGGATTGCAGAGGAGCTTTCTTTTCCATATTGCAAGTGCAATATATTGGCTTGGAATGACCGTGAGCTTCTGCTGCTCCTTCATTGGAACGAGGACAGTGTACAGCAGGACGGACAGTATGAACGATTCGTACAGACGGTATTTGCAAAACTAACCGGCGCCGTTAGCCAATATTTGCCGTTTACGTTCTCGCTCGGTATCAGCTGTATGAAGCCGCGTTCCTCCGGACAGTCTGCGTCTATGTTTTTGCAGCATTCGCTGAAAGAAGCGCTCCGGGAAGCGGAGCTTGCGGCCAAGCGGCGGTTTTATTCGGGAAACGGCAGCTTCTCCATATACAAGCCCGACGACCGTTATGCCGCAATGGATAAGGAATCGGTACAGCAGCTGAACAATGCGTTGGAATACATAAACGGTTGTGCCGACCAGGGCGAAATCAAGCAGGAGATTCATGACCTCCTCATCTCCAGGCTGGAGGAAGCGCGGTTCCAGCCGGAGCAGGTCACGGCTTGGCTTGAACAGGCGGTCGATCACTTTTATTTGCCGGGCCAGGCGGTCCACAAGCATATCTCGGAAAAGCTGGATACCGTTGAAGCTTTGCATGATGTGGGACCGTTTCTTCAACTTCTGATCCAAAGCAGACAAACCGAACTGCCGCTCCCTCATCCGAACGACCCTAACGTTCATTACCGGGAAGTGGTGGAAAAGGCGCTGCAATACATAACGGCCCATTACCATATGCCGGTTTCGATTACTGACATTTGCCAACAGGTGAACGTCACGCCGAATTATTTCAGCATGATTTTCAAGAAAGAAACCGGAATCAATTATACCGACTATTTGACCAACTTCCGAATGATGCAGGCCAAACGGCTGTTATCCGAAACCAGCCTGCTCGTGCAGGAGGTCGCGGAAAAAATCGGCATCCCCGATTACAACTATTTCACCCGGCTGTTCCGCCGAACGGTCGGCTGCAGCCCAAGCGCTTACCGGAAAGAATTTTGAAATTGGCGGGATTGGTCGTTCAAAATGTGAAAACGAACAGGCCCGGGTCATCGACCCGGGCCTGTTCGGCGCATCTTACAGTACGGTTACCCCTAATTTACGGTACGGCAGCAGATGCTCCTGGCTTACGTTCCTCTCTGTAACCAGATAGGTCAGCTTCGACGTCTCCGTTACAACATAGGAGGAAGCTGTCCCCAGCTTCTGCGCGGTAACAAGGGCGGCGGTTTCGGCCGAAACGGAGATCATTTTACGTTTGACGAATGCTTCCTCCTGATCGGGCACGCTTCCAATTAAAGGATTGATACTGTATACGCCAAGTATGCACAAATCGGCACGAATTTGATCCAACGCTTCTATCGTGCCGGCGCCGATATTAACGATGGAGCCTTTTAGCAAACGCCCTCCGATCATGATGACCTCGACATTGGGATGAGAAGCCAGTGTCGCGGCAATCGGGGGGCTGTTGGTTACGACGGTCAGGGATAGCTGCGGTGGGAGCTGTTCCGCAAATTTCTGGGTGGTCGTCCCCCCGTCAATGATGATGACCTGCCCATTTTTGACAAGCTGCAGGGCGGTTCTGGCAATATCGAGCTTCGCTTCCGGAGATTGCTGATGCCTTTCCTCGAAATTAACGATTGGCGGACCCTGCAGCAGGGCGCCTCCATGGACTCTATGGAGCAGACCTAATGTGTCGAGCTCGCGCAAATCCCGTCTGATCGTATCTTCCGAAACGTTCAGGCGGATACTCAATTCCGTGGCAACTACTTTGCCCTCGGAATGAAGCAGTTCCAATATGACTTGGTGCCGCTCCTCTTTTAACATAAATGGCCCTCTACTTTCGGTGAATGTTTTTGCATGGAATTAATTGAATTACCGTGTAATTGCGTTATATGAATCGTTTTAATTATAGAACATGGTATTCAGATTCGTCAATTATTATTACGGGAAATTTCGGATAGTCCTTATAAATAAAGGGTTATATGAGGTAATTGTTTCTTTTTGGCATTAAAAATTATTTCCATAATTTATCTTGACAATGCATGATTGTGCGTTTATTCTTTTTGTATACAGGCAAAAACAAGCAAGGAGGTTCACATGGAAAAAGAATCAAAACAGTTAAAGATCGGAGTACTCGGATGCGGACCGATCTCCCAGTTTGCCCATTTTGAAGCCTGCAGAAGAGCCAGAAACGCAGAGTTGTATGCGATCTGCGACTTGGCGGACGATCTGCTGACGAGAATGGCTGAAATTCACAAACCGAAGGTGACGTACAATGACTACAGCCAAATGCTGGCCGATCCGGAAGTCGATGCCGTCATTATCGGTATTGCCGATCAGTATCATGTAAGCGCTGCTCTTCAAGCGCTGGAGGCAGGCAAGCACGTGCTTGTCGAGAAGCCGCTGGGCGTGTCGATAGAGGAATGTGAGAAATTGAGAGAGAAGGTGCATGAAACGGGACTTATTTTGCAAGTCGGCAATATGAAACGTTTCGATCCGGGCATTGCATTCGCCCGGAAGTTCATTAAGGAAGAAATCGGTGAAATGCTGGCGCTGAAAGCCTGGTATTGCGACTCTTCTTACCGGTATACGGTGACGGATAACATCCAACCGATACCTCTTCTAAGCGCTAACGCCAAACGACCGGGAGGCAATCCGAAGCAGGATAAGCTTCGCTATTTCATGCTGACGCATGGAAGCCACCTTGTGGATACGGCGCGTTATTTGGGGGGAGACATTGTCAGCGTCAAAGCTTGGAACACGCAAAAATTCGGCGCCTACAGTTGGTTCGCAACGGCTGAATTTGCCGATGGTTTTGTCGGTCAGCTCGATTTGACCGTTGCGGTTCGGATGGATTGGCATGAGGGATTTCAAATTTACGGAGAACACGGAAGCGTTATCGGCAAAACGTATATCCCATGGCTGTTCAAATCAAGCGATATCGAAGTGTTCTCCGTCAAGGACGGCTCGTACCACCGGCCGCTAGGCGAGGACGCCCACTTTTTCAAGCTTCAGGTGGAAGCGTTCTCGGATACCATTTTGCATCAAGCGCCGATGATCGGTGCAGATGTTGAGGACGGAATTGCTGCGATGCGCGCTATGGTGGCGATCGCCAAATCCGTTGAAACGGGTGAAACCGTCAAATTGGCGGAGGTTTCGGGCGCTGTATAGAAGCGAATATAAATGAGGAGGTGATTGGTCCGATGCTGCAAGCGAAATTTACGGGCAATGAAACGTTTGTTTTGGAGGATGCAGCCATACCGGAGCCGGGCGATAATCAGGTTTTGTTGAAGGTGGAGCTGTGCGGAATATGCGGCAGCGATATGCATACCTATCATGGCAAGCATCCGTTCGTATTCCCTCCGCTTGTGATGGGCCACGAATTTTCCGGGGTCATTGTCAAGCTGGGAAAAGCAACCGGCAGCAAATATCAAGTCGGTCAGCGTGTGGCGGTTGAGCCTTCCATCGTTTGCGGGACTTGCTATAACTGCAGAAAGGGACGCTACAACATTTGCGACGAGCTTAGCGTCGTCGGGTGTTTGACGGACGGGGCTTACACGGAATATATCGCGGTCTCCGCCGAAAAGATCATTGTATTGAACGACAAGCTGTCTTTTGAGGACGGGGCCATGTTGGAGCCTCTTTCCGTAGGCGTTCACGCGTTGGATCAGGGACGGGTCAAACAGGGCGATAAAATTTTGGTAATCGGCGCGGGTACGATCGGGTTATTGCTGGCGCAGGCTGCCAAAGCGGCCGGTGCGGAAGTCGCCATTGCGGATGTGATCCCGTTCCGGTTGGAGCTGGCCAAGGAGCTGGGAATCCCGTGCACCGTCAATTCCAAAACCGAGGCGCTGAAGGAACGGCTGAAGCAGTTTGCGCCTGACGGCGTTGACGTCATCTTTGAATGTGTGGGCAGCTCGCACACGATCCGCCAAGCGATTGAAATAGCCCGCAAAGGAATCCGGATCGTCATATTGGGCGTCGTCGATAACGAGGTGCTGCTTCCCGTATCGTTGATCCAGGACCGGGAGCTGGAGCTGGTGGGCGATTTAATGTTTATCCGCAAAGATTTTGAGAAATCGCAGGAGCTTATCGTTTCGGGCCAGGTTAACGTCAAACGGCTGCAAACCAAAACTTTCCCGCTTCGGCAAGTGAAGGAAGCGTTTGAATTTATTATTCATAATAAGGAATCTGCGCTCAAAGTGTTTTTGGATCCTAAATAAGTTTCGAGCGGAGGGTATATATGGAACTGGGGATTTTTGCAAAGACGTTCGTCCGCAGCTCCCTGGAAGAAACGTTGGATGCTGTACAGGGAAGCGGATTGAACGGGATTCAATTTAATATGGCTTGTGCCGGATTGCCTTCGATGCCGGATCAAGTGGAGACCGAAACGGCAGCGAGGGTGAGAGCGGAGGCGGGAAGACGGAAGCTTGCGATCCATGCGGTTTCCGGCACGTATAATATGGCGCATCCCGACCCTGAAGTGCGCCGCCTCGGGTTGGTCAAGCTGCGGAATTTGGCGGCGGTATGCGGTACGATGGGGACTTCGGTCATTACGCTTTGCACGGGAAGCCGGGACCCGGACCATATGTGGCGGCGGCATCCGGCGAATGATTCGCAGGAAGCATGGGACGATATGACAGCTTCCATGGAGCAGGCTCTGGAAATTGCGGAGGCGTACCAGGTGACGCTGGCTATCGAGCCCGAAGCGGCCAATATCGTATCCGACGCCGGTCGCGCCCAGTCTCTGCTCAGGCTAATGCAATCGGAGCGGTTGAAGGTGGTTATGGATGCGGCCAACTTGTTTCATCCCGGTAATGTGGCGGATATGAAAGGCGTTTTACACCACGCATTCGAGCTTTTGGGCGAGCAAATTGTTTTGGCGCATGCCAAAGACTTCACGGCAGGCGATGAATTATCGTTTGTCGCGGCGGGACAAGGGATGCTGGATTACGATTGCTACATTTCTTTACTGCGCAGCGCTTCGTTTGACGGCCCTTTGATTATGCACGGGCTGGGTGAAACGCAGGTTGCGGCGAGTACAGCCTTTCTCCACAGCAAGCTGGGAATGTAAAGGGGGGAATGCAATGACTTATTTTCAACATGCCGGAATCCGCTTCCATTATATAGATGAAGGCGAAGGGATGCCGTTCATATTTTTGCACGGACTCGGAGGAAGTGTCGCCCAGCCGGCAGGGCTATATAAGCCCATACCGGGCGTCCGTTTCATTTCTCTCGATTTCCGCGGCCACGGGGAGACAAGGGAGCTCGGAGATCCGGATCAAATCGGATTCGATACGTTCTCCGCGGATGTTTTTGCGCTGATGCATCATTTGCAGCTGGAGCATGCCGTCATTGGAGGCATTTCAATGGGAGCCGGTGTCGCCTTGCATTTTGCGCTGAATTACTCCGGCAAAGTAAGGGGGCTTATTTTAAGCCGGATTGCCTGGGAGGATATGCCGCAGCCCGCAGAGTCGCAGCGGGTGTTCGCCACGGTCGCTCGTATGATCGAAACGTTGGGAGCGGAGCGCGGAAAAGAGCAGTTCCGAAAAACGGACATTTATATGAATATGGCCGCCGTTTCTCCCGATGCCGCCGATTCTTTGCTGCGCCAGTTCGACTACCCGCATGTGGAGGAAACATGGATCAAATTTATACGCATTCCCGCCGATGCGCCAAGCCGCGACCGGAGGGCGTGGTCCGAGATCCGGGTGCCGACATTGATCCTGGCCAATCAACTGGACCCGATCCATCCGTATGCTTACGGGCAATTGGCAGCCAAAACGATTCCGCATGCGCAGTTCAACATTCTTACGCCTAAAAGTATCGACGCACAGGCGCATGCGGAGCAAACCGGGGCTTATGTCGGCGAGTTTCTTGGATCGCTGCTGGAAGGAGGGGTGAGCTAGTGCCGGGACGGATTTATTACGCCGGAATCGATATCGGCGGCACGAACATTAAAGCCGCATTAGTGGATCAACAAGGCGGCATCGCGGCTAAATTGGAAACGCCTACATCATTAAACGGTTACAGTGAAGTATGCACCCAAATCGTCGGTCTGATTGGTAGGCTCAAGGCCACGACCGGCAATGCCGGTATGACTGTCCAAGGGATCGGCATCGGTGTGCCGGGATACATCGATCCGGCTAACGGCTTTGTGAATGAATCGCCGAATCTGGGCTGGAGCAATGTCGCTTTAAAGGAGCATATGCAGAGCTTGACCGGACTTCCCGTGCTGGTCGAAAATGATGCGAATACCGCTGCGCTGGGCGAGCTATGGCAAGGCGCAGGCAGCGATGTAAACGATTTGGTGATGATTACGCTCGGCACCGGCGTCGGTTGCGGCATTGTTATAGATCGCAAGGTCGTGCACGGCTCTCAAGGCTTCGCCGGGGAAATCGGACATATGAAAGTGAAGCCTAAAACCGGAATTGCCTGCGTATGCGGGAAAAAGGGCTGCCTGGAAACGACTTCCTCAGGGCTTGCGATTATAAGGGAAAGTAAAAAAGCGGTACAGCTCAACAAAAAAACGGCGCTCCGGGAAGAGTTCCAAGCAACCGGGGACTTAAGCGTCAAACAAATATTCGACGCAGCCAGGAACAACGACCGGGTTGCCATGGAAATTATAAGTGAGGCAGCCTTTTACTTGGGAGTCGCATTGGCGAATACGGCTAACCTGATCAACCCGCAAAAGGTGATCGTCGGCGGAGGCATCGCAGCCGCAGGACAATTGTATACGGATTTGGTTTACGCCGCCTTCTGCGAATTTGCGCTTGATATCGTACGCGACCATACCCGTTTCGTGCCGGCCTTGCTGGGCAATGATGCAGGTGTGATCGGCAGCGCTTCGATGATGAAGTCATATTACCAATAAGGAGGTTATGTATGAAGAAGGGTATTTTAAAATCGGTTTCCGCTATGCTTCTTGTAAGTACGGTCATGGCGGGCTGTACAACGAATTCCGACGGTACGCAGAATGCAGCTAACGAAAATCAGGGCGGCGCTAATGACGGCAAGAAGAGCAATGTTACGATCAATCTGGCGACAGTCAATAATCCGGATATGACGATCATGCAGAAGCTGGCTCCGAAATTTACGGAGGAAACCGGAATTGGCGTTAACTTCATCGTATTGCCCGAAAATGAACTTCGCAATAAGTTGACTACCGCCGTGGGGATGGGTGCAGGCACGTATGATCTTGCCACGATCGGAACGTTTGAAGTCCCGCATTGGGGCGATAACAAATGGTTGGAGCCGTTGGATCCGTATTTCGAGAAAATGGACGCTTCAACGAAAAAGGAATATAACCGCGACGACATTATGAAGCCTATTGTAAATGCATTGTCCTCCAAAAGCGGATTATACGCACTTCCATTTTATGCGGAAAGCACGATGATGTTTTATCGGAAAGACTTGTTTGAAGCCAAAGGGTTAACGATGCCGAAAAATCCGACCTGGGATCAAGTTTATGAAATGGCCGTTAAGCTTAACGAACCCGCCAAAGGAGTAACCGGGGTTTGTATGAGAGGTTTGCCCGGATGGGGACAAAACATGTTTATTTTCACCCAAATGCTGCATACGTTTGGCGGTAAATGGTTCGATATGAACTGGAACCCGCAGTTTTCATCGCCGGAAATGAAGGAAGCGCTTCAATTTTATAAGAAGCTGATTACGGATGCAGGAGAGCCCAGCCCGAATACAACGGGATATACGGAATGCTTGAACCTGATGTCAACCGGCAAAGCGGCTATGTGGGTAGATGCAACGGTATCCGGCGGTACATTAATGAGCGGCGATTCTCAAGTGAAGGATAAAATCGGTTACGCACTGGCGCCGATCAAGAAAAAGCCGAACTTCGGAGCGATTGGCGGATGGTCGTTGGCGATGATGACTTCCTCCAAGCAAAAAGACGCAGCCTTTAAATTTTTAACATGGTCGACAAGTCAGAAGTACATTGAGATGGTCGGCAACGAATTCGGTTGGGAAAGAGCGCCGTCGGGTACCCGGATATCAACTTACGAAAATCCGAAATATTTAGCGGCAGCTCCGTTTGCCAAAATAACGTTGGACTCGATTAATAACGCGGATTATGAGAAGCCCGCTATCGATCCGGTTCCGTACAAAAGCTCGGGCTGGGTTTCCATTCCGGAATATCAGGAAATCGGCGATCAGGTCGGACAAGAGTTTGGCGCCTATTTGGCCGGCACCAAATCGTTGGACCAAATGCTGAAGGACTCCCAAAATTTTACCGTCAATGTGATGAAACGAGGCGGGTATTTGAAGTAGGAGGTGTATAGCGGTGGAAGGCAGAAGTCAACCGAGAGACAAAGCCGCCTGGCTCGCATTACCGGGGATTGTCATTGTAGCCCTGGTAACGCAAATTCCGTTTATAGCTACAATCGTTCTGTCCTTCGTACGATGGATTGTGATTAGACCCGATCAAGGAATTCACTTCAACGGCGTCCAAAACTATATACAAATATTTCAGTCGAAAGATACGTATTCCGTTATCGTCACAACGGTTATTATTATGCTCGCGAGTCTGTTGTTCTGCACAGTGCTGGGAACCTGTTTAGCTATTATGCTAAACAGGGATTTTCCCGGTGTGAACGTAGTCCGGACGCTGGTTATATTGCCGTTTTTCGTTATGGATGCAGTGGCGGGAATCATTTGGAAAACGCTTATTCTCAATCCGTCGTTCGGCTTCAATTACTATATTGCCGGGTGGTTTAACTTGACCCCCGTTGATTTTTTCGGACCGGGCTCCTTATTGACAGTGATCATGTTGATTGTGTGGCAATGGACACCGTTTTTCTTCCTGATCATATTGGCCGGATTTCAAGGAATATCCGCGGACTTGGTGGAAAGCGCCAAGGTTGACGGGGCGAACGCGTGGAGGCGGCTGGTGTCCATCGAGCTTCCGGCCATCATGAATCATCTGCAAGTAGCGGTGATGCTTGGTTTGATTTTTATTTTGAAAGTGTTCGGTCTGATCTACGTCACAACAACCGGAGGGCCCGGCGTAACTTCCTCCAACCTTCCGTTTTATTCGTACCGACTGGCCTTTAACGGCTGGAATGTAGGAAACTCGGCTGTGCTGTCTGTCATTTCGGTTGCGTTGACTTTATTTATCATTACGATGTTTTTTAAATTTATGAAGCGCAGAATGGAGGGGGCCGTCTAATGAGAAGCTTGAGAAAAAACATCACGCGCCCTTTCCTTATTTTATTGGCTTATGCCGTAGGGATATTGTATTCGTTTCCATTGATTTATATGGTTTTGACCAGCTTTAAAAAGGAATCCGAGGTTACGCCGCCTTCCTTTATTTTCACCCCGACGCTTGAGAACTACAGAACGGTATTAACGCCGGAATTTCAAAGCTTTATTTGGAACTCCGTTACCGTCACGGTATTTACGATCCTCATATCGGTAGTATTAGGGTTGATGGCCGCCTATACGATCGTGTTTTCGCGGATGCAGCCTCAGAAGCAAAATAATCTGTTCTTTTGGTTTGTGACGACCAATCTCCTGCCTCCGGTAGGCGTCGTTGTTCCGATCTATTTAATTTTGAAAAATTTGCAGATGCTGGATAGTAAGTTGACGCTGATTTTGCTTTATTCCGGGGGCAATATTCCATTGGTAGTTTGGATGGTCTATTCGTTCTTGAAGGAAATTCCGAAGGAAATATTGGAAGCCGCTTCGATCGACGGCAGCAGCCGGACGACGGCGTTTTTCAAAGTCATTCTACCGCTGATCAAATCAGGCGTTGCTTCGTCCGCTTTATTAGTGTTTGTGTTTACATGGAACGAGTTTTTCTTTGCCGTCAGCTTTACAAGCGTACAATCGTCGACCATCCCGGTTTATATGGCTTCGTTTATGACGCAGCAGGGGCTGTTTTGGGCTAAGATGTCGGCGATTTCGACCATTGCGGTGCTGCCTCCGATCATACTCGGATGGCTGTCGCAGAAAGCGTTTGTCCGCGGGATGACAATGGGAGCCGTGAAAGGGTAACGAAGATTCATGAACGGATAGTAAGCCGAAACAATGGACTGTTAGCCATGCCAGTGTGCGGTCAGTCGAGACAATGAAGCGTCAACCCAGACAGCGGGCTGTCGGTCGATAAAATATATTTATTGAGAAAAAGGAGACATGAACGATGATATTTGATAAATTCCGTTTGGATAACAGGGTTGCAATTGTTACAGGTTCCGCATCGGGATTGGGTAAAGAAATGGCCAGAGGCTTGGCGGAAGCCGGCGCTCATATCGTGGTAGCCGATATTAACTTGGAGGCAGCCGCACGGTTTGCCGAAGAGCTTATGGGTCAGGGCGTCAACGCCTTGGCCGTTCAGGTCGATGTGACGGATGAAGAACAGATCGATCGGATGGTAGAGAAGGTGATGGCTCAATATGGACAGATCGATGTGCTGATCAACAATGCGGGGATCGGTGCGCGTATCGAAATTGAACATATGAGCTACCAAGATTGGCAGCGGGTGATGGATGTCAATATGAACAGCGTGTTCCTCGTTTCCAAGGCGGTAGGTAAAGTGATGATCGGGCAAAGAAGAGGATCGATCATCAACATTTCCTCCATATCGGGCATTATCGCCAACGTTCCGCAGAAGCATACCGCTTACAACGCTTCCAAAGCCGGGGTCATTATGATTACGAAGAGTATGGCTTTGGAATGGGCCGAATACAACATTCGAATCAATACGATCGCGCCGGGCTATATGAAGACCGAGATGACAGCGTCGGACTTTAACGAGAACAAGGACAGCCATATGGTCAAAACCTGGTTGCAGATGACGCCGATGCACCGTCCGGGCACGCCGGACGAGCTGCAGGGCATAGCCTTGTTCCTGGCGTCGGATGCTTCTTCTTACGCGACAGGCGGCGTGTTTACGATGGATGGCGGATATACCATTTTGTGAAGTAGGGAAACGATAAAGGGCTTGGAGAATGGCTTCAGGGCGAGTTTTTTATTGCATTGATACCGAAAAGTCTAATCAAATTAATGCAATAAAACGTGTTTGAGCTTCGAAGTCATCTCCAAAGCCCGTTCCCGTCCTTTAATCGACAGTCTCATGAGCGTCGCTATTTGCATTCTGTAAATCGTTTTCCAAAATCGGTTTATAATCGCTTCGTAAAAGATTGCTAAATACAGGTAAAATATAACTTGAAAGTTAACCGCTTTCAAGATTTTTCTTTTTTCGACAAACGTGCCGCTTATTTTGTAAAAACATGTATTTCGGGCGTTCATTAGGTTGAATCGGTTTGGATGATGCGGGTAATGTTCAGGTCTCCCTTGACAAGTAACGGTAAAGTTCATACATTGAGTGTAAACGATTACGAAGCGTTGTACAGATTAGGAAGGGAGGAACCGGCTTGAAAGTGACGATTTCGGACGTAGCCGAGCGCGCAGGCGTTTCCAAGTCGACGGTTTCGCGGATTATTAACAAAAATTACGGGCATACGACCGCCGAAACGAAGGAACGAGTGCTGCAGGTGATCAAAGAGCTGAATTACCAGCCGAATCTGCTGGCCAAAGGGCTGAAGCAGATGAAGACGAATGTGCTCGGCATCGTTCTTTCCAATCTGAAAAATTCGTTTTGGACGCGAGTGCTGGAAGGTGTGGAGGATACTTGCCGGAAGCACGGCTACAGCCTGATGATCTGCAATTCCAACGAGGACAACCGGCTGGAGGAGGAGCTGATTCACGGGCTGCAGCACCGCAGAGTGGACGGCATCGTGATCAACCCGACCTTGGGCAACAAAGAGATGTTTGACAAGCTGACGGCCGACAAGTATCCGTTTGTCGTCGTAAACCGCAAGGTGGAGGGACTCGCCGCCGACGGGGTGGTGGTCGACAACCGCAAGGGCGCACAGCTGGCTGTGGAGCATTTGCTGAGCCTGGGCAAGAAGAGGCTTGCCGCCTTGGTCTACCCTTATGAAGGGATCAGCACCTGGCAGGAGAGGGTCAACGGCTTCAAGGATATGTTGGCGGAGCGCGGCCTTGCGGAGGACAGCTATACCGTCGTAGTGGCGGAGATGCGGGAAGGCGCGGCGAAACGGGCGGTGCAGCGGCTGCTGGCGGAATTTAAACCGGACGGCATCCTCTCCACGAACAACATGATGACGCTGGAAATTTTGGAAGGCATCAAGGAGGCCGGCTATACGGTCCCGGATGATGTGGCCGTTCTCGGCTATGACGAAACGGTCTGGTCCAAGCATCTGCACCCTCCGCTGACGACAGTGAACCAGCCTGCTTATGAAATGGGCGTGCTCGCTGCACAGAAGCTTATCAAACGGATTCAGTCGAAAAACAAACCGCGAGGAAGCGGTATGACCGTGCTTGAGCCGAGCTTGATTGTGCGGCAATCATGCGGCGAACAGCCTCGTACATAAAGAAAGGAGCGGGATGATGAAAAAAGTATACGTAACGCGCAAGCTCCCCGAAGCGGTGCTGCAATCGTTAAGACAGCAGTGTGAAGTCACGCTGTGGGATGAGGAAGATACGCCTGTGCCGAGAGAGGTGCTGCTTGAGCGGCTGAGCGATGCGGACGGCTTGCTGTGCCTCCTGACCGAGCGGATTGACGAGGAGCTGCTGAACGCGGCGCCGAACCTGAAGGTTGTCAGCAACATGGCCGTAGGCTACAACAATATCGACGTTGCGGCGGCGACGAAGCGAGGGATCGCGGTGACGAACACCCCCGGTGTTTTGACGGAAACGACGGCGGATTTGACGTTTGCGCTGCTGCTCGCGACTTCCCGGAGATTGATTGAGGCTTCCGATTATTTGAGGAAGGGAGATTGGAAAACATGGTCGCCGATGCAGTTGACCGGTCTCGATATTTACGGTGCGACGCTCGGCATCATCGGAATGGGCAGAATCGGCGAAGCGGTAGCCAAGAGAGCGGCCGGCTTCGACATGAACATTTTATATTATAACCGCTCCAGAAAGCCGGAAGCCGAAAAATCGCTCGGCATTGTTTATGCGGATATGGATACGCTGCTTGGCAGCTCGGACTTTATCGTCGTGTTAACGCCTTATTCGCCGGAGACGGTCAATTTGATCGGTGCGGAGCAATTTGCGCTGATGAAACGGACAGCCGTGCTTATCAACACGGCCCGCGGCGGCATCGTCAATGAAGACGCGCTGTATGAGGCGCTGACCTGCGGCCGAATCTGGGCGGCCGGTCTGGATGTGTTTGAATCGGAGCCGATTGCGCCAAACCACCGGCTGCTCGGGCTCCCCAACGTGACGGCGCTGCCGCATATCGGCAGCGCCAGCGTGCAGACGCGGACGAAGATGGCTATGCTCGCCGTACAAAATCTCGCGCTGGCCGTCAACGGCCAAAAGCCGAAGCATCTTGTCAATCCGGAAATAGCGGCGGCATTGTAACGCGGTTGAACAGATATCTCCTGTGAAAAAAAAGATTGAACAAACTGGAGATATCTGTTAAATTTTAATTAAGGAAATCGATTTACTAAAACGATTTACAAGCGCCCGATTTTTTATAATATCAGAATTTATATGTTTTCAGCGGAGCTGAACAATTCTGATATTGCAAGAAAACCTACATTTAAATCGCGGTCGCTCATCTTGGATAGGCCTCGATAGAGGTTTTCTTATATTTAATATTTTATGCAAGCCCAAATCTAATTAGGAGTGAAGAACATGACTAATCTCGGATTTCGAATTTTGTCCCGGACCGAACGGCCGGACGCCGTATTGCTGGAACAATTCCGCAACGTTGTAACTCCGCATATCAGCGATAATTTGAACCGGATTCATGCCATTTCATCCGCATTGCGGCCTTATCACAAGGAGGGAAGGCTGGTCGGCGCCGCGCTGACCGTGAAAACGAGACCGGGAGACAATCTGATGGTACATAAGGCGATCGACTTGGCCGAGCCGGGGGATGTCATAGTCGTGGATGCGGGCGGGGACGTGACGAATTCGATCGTCGGCGAGATCATGCTGCGGCTTGCCCAGAAAAAAGGGATCGCCGGGTTCATCATCGACGGCGCCATCCGCGATACAGGTGCCTTTGCGAACGACACATTCCCGGTATATGCGAGAGGAATCACGCACCGCGGTCCCTACAAGGACGGTCCCGGCGAGATCAATGTGCCCGTCTCGATAGGCGGAATGGTCATTCACCCCGGCGATATTCTCGTTGGCGACGAGGACGGCTTGGCGGTAGTGCCACTCGGAGAGGCCAAGGATGTCCTCAAGCTCGTGCTTGAGCAGCAGGTCCGTGAGCGAGACATATTGCAATCGATCGAAGACGGCACGGTCAACCGGGATTGGGTCGACCAGACGTTGAGGCAGAAAGGATGTGAGCTCGATTGAGCCTGCCTGTAATGTATGATTGGGCTAAGCTGCAGCAGTTTTGTGAGCAAGTGTTTGCGCGGGCCGGCGTACCTCGAGCCAATGCTGCGATTGTTGCCGAATCGTTGGTGCAGGCCGATCTGAGAGGCGTAGAATCGCATGGTGTCGTTCGCACCGATATTTATATGAAGCGAGTGGAGGCCGGACGGATGAATCCGCACGCGGAGCCGGCCGTCGTATCGGAGCGCGATATGGTTACGCTGCTTGACGGCAGCAACAATTTTGGCGCCGTGGTCGGCACCCGCGCTCTGGACATCGCCATGGCGCGGGCGAAAGCGAACGGAGCCTCGATCGTCGGCGTGAGAGGCTCGAACCATTTCGGCACCGGCGCTTATTACGCGCTGAAGGCGATCGAGCAGGATTTGATTCTGCTCGTGATGTCCAATGCGTCCCAGACGATGCCGCCGACCGGCGGGGTCAGGCCGTTCCTCGGGACGAACCCGCTCTGTGTCGGCGTTCCGGCCGGGCAGGAGCAGCCCTTCCTCCTCGATATGGCGACAAGCGTTGTCGCGAGGGGGAAAATTATCGTTGCCGCGCAAAAGGGCGAACCGATCCCTTCGGGCTGGGCGATCGATAAGGACGGCAACCCGACGAATGACGCCCAGGCGGCGCTGAACGGATCGGTGCTGCCGTTGGGCGGGCCGAAAGGCTATGCGATCTCGATGTTTATCGATATTTTATCGGGTGTGCTGACCGGCGCGGGCTATGGGAAGTATGTAAACAATATGTATGAAAACTGGGAGGAGCCTCAGCAGGTAGGGCATTTTTTCATCGCGGTGGACGTGAGCCGGTTTATGCCTGTAGAGCAGTTCAAGCGGAGGATGGACGATTATATACGTCTGATTAAGGCGGAGCCGAAGGCGCAGGGCGTCGAGGAGATACTGATACCGGGCGAGCTGGAGCACCGTCAGACGCTGCTGCGCAAGCGGCAGGGCATCCGTCTGCCGCTGAAGGTGGCGATGGAGTTGGACGCGATCGGGCAAAAGTACGGGCTCGATGTAAGCGCGGCGGCGTTCGGGGAAGGCTCGATAATGGGCGGAAGCATCGCCTGAAGGTCAGGAGTAATTTACCAATATGATTTTCCCTTGTCTGCCCGGCGTCTCTGCGTCGAGTACGGCTTGCCCGAATTGCGCAAGCTCGTACCGCCTGCAAATGCCGGGCAGCTTCAGTTTTTGCCGGGCGATCAGCTCCAGCAGCTTGGCGAAGGTGTCCTGCCACACGTGATTCGGAACGCTGCCGATCCATTGGCGCAGCCAGAACAGTCGGGCGTCAATCCCGCAGTTGGCTGCCACTTCGCCCCACGAGACCGGTACGCCCGATAGCAGGCCGATGCTGACGATCGTTCCGCCCGGACGAATGCAGCTGGCGAGCTCCGCCCCGTCGCCGCCGCCGATGCTGTCGATAGCCGAATCGGCCCCTCGGCCTTCCGTAACGGCAAGCACGGCTTCGCGCAGGGAAGGGGTGTCCGCATCGGAGGTGTCGATCACATGCGATGCGCCCAGCTCCAGCAGCTCCCGGGTATGGCGGGCATGGCGGGTGACCGCGATAAGCCGGAAGCCGAGAATGGCCGCCAGCTGGGCGAAGATGCGGCCGATGGAGGAACCGCCCGCGTTAACAAGCAGCGTGACGCCGGGCTCGAGGCGGAGCGTTTCCGTACATATCCATGCCGTGACAGGGTTGATATACAACTGGCTTGCCGCTTCATCGTCCAGCGCATCGGGTACCGGAACCGCCAGCTCGGCGGAAACGATCACCTGCTCCTGCCAGGTGCCTTCGCCGCGCAGCGGCAGCACCCGCTTGCCGAGTAGGGAGGAAGGACTGAACGGGCCGACCGCTTCCACGACGCCGACGCCTTCGTAGCCGGGAATTGCCGGCAGCGGCGTACGATGCGGGTAAGCGCCCCGGATGGGAATCAGGTCGGACGGGTTGATCGGGCGTGCGGTCATGCGCACGCGCAGCTCGCCGGGACCCGGTTCCCGGATGCGCCGGCGGACAAGCTGCAGCACATCGGCCGGCTGGCCGAACCGGTAAAACCGGACTGCATCGAACGTTTCCATATGCGCCTCTCCTCTCCAGCTCATCTGCGAATGGTTTTATGGTTATCCGTGCGGAAACACGCTCATGTATGTTTTTATATTATAGCATGTGCCATCGCTGCCCCAAAGTCGATTGCAAGCCAGCCGAAAAAAGCCGCCACGCAAGTGACGGCTTTTTCGAACGTCGTATAAAGCTTCCGCGCGGCTCCGGAGTCGATTTTATGCAAATAAACGGCGGGTACGCGCATTCATTCTTTTTGCGGATCACCTCCCTATACGACTATAATCGGATTTCGACCGCATGGTTACCTTGGCGTCGGTTGTGCGGCGTACGGGTACGCGTACTTAAGCTCTCCCTCGAACGTAATGTAGTCGAGATTGACCATAAGCAGCAAATAACGCATGCCGGTAGCCGGATCGCTGATGATAATATGATCGCGTCCGGCAGCTTCCAGCCTGCCTTTAAAAATTTTGGCATTCCACTCGCTGTTATTTTCATACGTCATATAGAGCGTTGCCATTTTGCCGAGATTGAGCCGTAAAATATTTTCGATAAACGATTGCTCAAGCGGCAGCATGCCCGGCCCGGATTGGGCCTGACCTTGAGGCATGACGTGTCCGCTCGCCGGAGGAGGCTGTGGCGACGGCATTTGCCCGCCGTAATACATACCTCCTCCTTGAGGAGCGTACCCAGGAAAACCGCCGTAAGGGCTCCCCGTCGCTCGGTATGGATTGTTCGTCATAAACTCGAATCCTCCTTAAGGATAGTATAATACCTTTACATTAATACCTATTAGGAACGCTTGGACAATTATCACTTGTTCGTGAAGATTAAGCGCCGCTTTTTGGGACTGCTTGTATGCCCGTCGGGATTTTTAGCGGCATTAAGGAGACTGTCGATTCATTGTGTATAGAAACGAGGCAAGCCGTTCCAAGTGAAAAGTTGCCTTCATACGCTCAGACATCTTGTTTTAAATTCCTTGATTATAAAGGGGTTAGCGGTTTGGAATTTAAAGCCAAAACTCGCGGAAGGCAATCTTTTCACTTTCCACTTCTGGTTTCCACAGTTAATCGACAGCCTCTTAAGGTATAATAGGAAGATGAAAGTATTGGAAATGAAGGAGTTATTGGAAATGAAGGAGTTATTCCTATGTACAAAATTATGATCGTCGAAGATGACGATAAAATCGCCGGGATTGTCAAGGACTATTTGCTCAAATATGGCTATAACGCTTATCGCGCGATCCGGTTTCGCGAAATTAAGAGCGAGTTTTTGGCGTATGCGCCGGATCTTGTTCTGCTCGATATCAACCTTCCGCATTATGACGGGTTCTACTGGTGCAGGCAAATTCGTACCGTGTCCAATGTGCCGATCGTTTTTTTATCTGCACGCACAGGGGAAATGGATCAGGTCATGGCCATCGAGAACGGCGGTGACGATTATTTAACGAAGCCGTTTCATCTTGATCTCGTCATTGCCAAAGTAAAAAGCGTGCTGCGCCGGACTTATGGGGAATATGCGGTTTCCGGCAGCGGCAATCGCGATGTGATTGAGGTCGATGGCTTCTATCTGGACCGTACCCGCAATGAAGCGCTGTGGAACGGCGTCAAGGTGGAGCTTAGCCATAACGAATTTTTGCTGCTGGATTGTTTATTGTCAGCACCGGACCAAGTCGTCACGCGCGAGCGGCTGCTGGAGGCTCTGTGGGACGATACGACGTTTGTCGATGACAATACCCTTTCCGTCAATGTTACACGAGTGCGCAAAAAGCTGGAAGAGCTTGGTTTGGACAAAGCGATCGAGACGGTTCGGGGCCAAGGCTACCGGCTGGTCGTAACCTGGAGAGCCGCACGATGAGACTGAGCGACTTTATTATGGACAGGCTTTTATATATCGTTATTTTTCTTGTCAATGTTCTGCTCGTGCTCCTCGTCATCGGGCTCGATTTTTTGAGCGCTGGCGTGCAGCTCAAACCGGGAAATATGGTCTATATTTTTGTGCTGTCGCTTGCCGGACTCAGCCTGTTTCTCATTCTCGACTTTGTTTCGAAGCGGGCTTATTATAGGCGGCTCGCCGATTTGCTTCGGCAGCAGGAGGAGCCGGATAAGACTGTGATGCTGAACGGGGCTGCGAATCGCGAGCAGCGGCTCGTTCAAGATTTGATGCAGGCCCGTCACAGGCTTTATATGGACGAGCTGACGAGATATCGTCAAAGGCAGGACTATCACCGCTCTTTTATGAATCAATGGGTGCATCATATGAAAACGCCGGTTTCGGTGATCGGTCTGCTCATTCAGCAGTTCCGCGAGACCGGGGCGGCCGCGAACGCCCGAGAGCTGCTTGAGAGTATTGAGGAGGAGAACGACCGGCTGTACTACGGGCTGGATATGATTCTCCAAATGGCCAGGCTGGATCAGTTCGAGCTTGATGTGCAGGTGAGGCGGGTCGATTTGAACGGTCTGATCCGAAGCGTTATCAATGACAACAAAAAAGCGTGTATCCGCCAAGCGATTTATCCGAAACTGGAAAGCGGCGAGCCGCAAATGGAGGTTGAGACGGACGAAAAGTGGATGCGATTCGTACTCAATCAACTGACGGTGAACGCGATCAAATATTCGAGAACGGAGCCTGTGGGAGCGGCTGCGGAACTTGATGCGAAACGGCTGATGTATACCGTGGAGCGGACGGCGCAGGGGATTTCAGTCCATGTTGCGGACGAGGGGATCGGCATCCCCGAGCAGGATGTGCCGCGGGTGTTCGACGCCTTCTTTACCGGCGATAACGGCCGGCTAACGTCCGGTTCGACGGGGATGGGACTTTTTTTGGCGAAGCAGGTTTGCAATCGTTTGGGCCATCGGCTTACCGTCAGCACCAGAGAGGGCGGCGGTTCCACATTTTCCGTTGCTTTTGCCGGCGAATCGATTCACAAGGAAGTTATGTAACGATTAAACGGAAACTGTCGTTGAAAAGGGAAAAGGGCTTGGAGAACGGCTTCCCATCCTTTCATCGACAGTCTCGAACGTGACAATATTGTAAGGTTGGAAGACCGAATTGAAAGGTAATTCGGTGGGACGAAACGCCAGCTTCCTTTATACTGAATTCGATATCATGACAGAATGGAGGCATCAGTATGAGCGTTTTAAAAACAGTGGCATTATCCAAAATATACGGCTCTGCCAAAGCCAACGTCACCTATAAAGCATTGGAGGATATTGACCTGACCGTTGAACAGGGGGAATTTGTCGGGGTTATGGGACCTTCGGGGAGCGGTAAAACGACACTCCTTAATATATTATCGACCATCGACACGCCGACCTCAGGAACCGTGGAAATTAACGGGAAAAATCCGTTGAGCCTGAAAAATAAAGATTTGGCATTATTTCGCCGCCGCGAGCTGGGGTTTGTGTTTCAGGATTTTAATTTGCTGGACACGTTAACCGTCAAGGAAAATATTTTGCTGCCGCTGGTGCTCGAAAACACTCCGATCCGGGAAATGGAGGCCCGATTGCTGGAGCTGGCGGAGCTGCTTGCCATCGATCGTATTCTGGATAAACGGACTTACGAGGTATCGGGAGGCCAGCAGCAGCGGGCGGCGATTGCCCGCGCCATGATCCACCGCCCTGCGATTTTGCTCGCCGATGAGTTGACCGGCAACCTCGATTCTAAAGCGGCCAAGGATGTCATGAACGCACTGAAAGAAATCAACGAGCAGAAGCGGGCGACGGTTTTGATGGTTACGCATGATCCGTTTGCCGCCAGCTTCTGCCAGCGTATCGTATTTATAAAGGATGGCCGGTTGTTTTCGGAAATTCGCCGCGGTACAAACCGGCAAGCTTTTTTCCAACAAATTTTGGACGCGCTTAGTGTGCTTGGGGGGGATTTCGATGAATTTTCGACAATTCGCCGTTAAGAACGTACAGGGGAACTGGCATCGGTACAGAGCCTTTTTTCTGAGCAGCGTATTTTCCGTTATGGTCTTTTTCATTTACGCTGCTTTTATTTTTCATCCAGATGTAATCAACGGACATATTCAGGGTGCCAGCGGAGTGCGGATCGGGATGCTCGCCTGTGAATACATCATTATGATTTTTTCGTTCTTCTTTGTACTGTATTCCAATTCGGCCTTTCTCAAGTCCAGAAAAAAAGAGTTCGGTCTGCTATCGTTGTTCGGGATGACGAACCGGCAAATGCATAAAATGATCGTTTACGAGAACACATTTATCGCGCTTATAGCGATTGCTGTAGGAATCGGCTTTGGGGCGCTGTTTTCCAAGCTCTTTTTTATGGCGATGTCCGAGCTGCTGCAGGTGGAAAGTCCGATTTCTTTCTATCTTGCACCCAAGGCGCTCATCATGACGGCTGCCGGATTTTTCGTGCTGTTTCAGGCAATCACCTTGTTTACGGTTTTTCAAATCAGAAACAGCCGGATTATCGAGCTGATCCGCGCGGCAAAAAAGCCGAAAACGCTGCCGGTGTTTTCAGGGTGGCTCGTGCTCTTATCGGTATTGTGCCTGGGGACGGCTTACACGATCGCTTATTTTACTACGGCGCAAAAGGTTCTTTTTGTCGTGCTGCCGGTTATATTTCTGGTTGTGCTGGGAACGTATTTTTTGTTCACGCAGAGCAGTGTTGCGATTTTCCGCAGGCTTCAGCGGACGCTGCCGGTTTATTATAGCGGAACGAATCTGATCGCGATCTCCCAGCTGGTATTTAAAATGAAGGACAATGCCCGCGTGCTGTTCGTTGTCGCGGTTTTAAGCGCGGTCATTCTGAGCGCATCCGGAACCTTCTATGTTTTCTACCAAGGGAATAAAGACCAGATGATGGAAAACTACCCGCACACCATCGCATTTGCCGAATCGGGCTCCGATGCCCATCGGGTGATCGATCCGGCCAAGCTGAAAGAAGTGCTGCAGCAGGAAGGGGTGACGATAGCATCGGAAATGAAGCTGGTCTCGGTACCATGGCCTACGGCGGAAGCGGCCGGGAAAAACTCCGAAGCCAAGGCGAACCCGAGAGTCGTGCCGCTGCTCATCTCCGAAGATGCGTTCAACCGTGAGGTCGCGGCACCTGGAAAGCTTAAAGCCATCCAGGTGGAGCGCGGCCATGCGGTTGCCGTGACGCCGATTCCCGCCGAAATCTCGAAGGACTCCATTGCAAAAGGAATGACGTTTACGGCCCAATTGGGCGGCAGCTCCATCCAGCTGCTGGTGGACGATATCCGGGAAGGCATCCATATTGTACCGTCAATGCTGAACTACAAAGGGTTTCTTGTCATCGATCAAGGCCAGTTTGACGAAATGATGCGCCGGCTGCCCGATACTGAAACGTATGCATTGTACGGCTACGAGCTGGACAATTGGGAAAAGGCGGGTCCTGCGGTGAAAAAGCTGGAGCAGCTTGTTCCCAAATATCAGCAGTCTTATTTCGTGTCGCGTGTCGAATCGTACTTGACGCTCAAGCAAATGAGCTCGCTTACGTTGTTCATTGGGCTGTTCGTCAGCTTTCTGTTCTTTGTGGCGTCGGGCAGCATGATTTATTTCAGACTGTTTACCGAGCTGCAGGAGGATCAGGCTTTATATAAATCGTTGATGCGGATCGGCGTGTCCATCAAGGAGATTACCCGAATTACGACGCTGCAGATCGGTCTGATCTTCTTTATTCCATGTTTCGTTGGCATCATACATGCGGCGTTTGCGCTGCGTGCGCTCGGGAACGTACTCTCGTTAAATGTTTTAGGGTACGGGCTTGTCGTCATCGGTATTTATTTATTGATGCAAGGCGTTTATTTCCTGATCACGCGCAGACTTTATTTGAAGCAGTTGACCCGATTGTAATCGAATAAGGCTTGTCTATAAGAAAACCTCTATCGAGGCTTTCCCAGGATGAGCGACCGCGATTTAAATGCAGATTTTCTTGCAATGATAGAAAGCTCCAGCTCCGCTGAAAACTTATACTTTCTATCATTATAAGAAAAGCTTCTGACCGAAGCCCTTTCGATGAAGATACATTCGTGTTTTTGATGTAGCTTTTCTTGCAATATCAGAATTGTTCAGCTCCGCTGACAACATATAAATTCTGATATTATAAGAAAACCTCTATCGAGGATTCCCAGGATGAGCGACCGCGATTAAAATGTAGATTTTCTTGCAATGATAGAAAGCTCCAGCTCCGCTGAAAACTTATACTTTCTATCATTATAAAATAAACCACGCCGGCTGACGTATGGAAACGACATCCGCGTGGTTTATTGGCGTTAAAAATTAAAGTTGTCGGGATCGGCGCCGAAACGCTGATTTTTGTTCAATGAATTGATTTTGGCGATATCGTCCTCGGACAAGGTGAAGTCGAAAACATCGCAATTTTCGCGGATGCGCTTCTCGTTGATCGATTTTGGAATCGTGACGACTCCGTTCTGAAGATCCCAGCGAAGCACAATTTGCGCAGGCGACTTGCCGTATTTGGCAGCGAGCTCGCTCAGCAGTGGGTTGTCCAGATTGCCCTGCATCAGAGGGCTCCAGGCTTCCAGCTGGATTTGATTCGAGCTGCAGAAGGCGCGAAGCTCCTGTTGGCTTAACAGCGGGTGATACTCCACCTGATTGACCATCGGCGCGATTTCGCTCTCGGAGATAACATCCTTCAGATGGTGGGTTTGAAAATTGCTGACGCCGATTGCGCGGACGGCTCCGTCCTTATACAGCTTTTCCAGGGCGCGCCATGTTTCTTTATACTTGCCTTTAACAGGCCAATGAATAAGGTAAAGGTCGATAATATCAAGTCCGAGCTTTTTACGGCTGACTTCAAGGGCTTTGAGCGTCGAATCGTAGCCTTGATCGGAGTTCCATACCTTCGTCGTAATAAACAATTCGTCACGCGGTACGCCGGATTGCTTGATCGCGATGCCGACGCCTTCTTCGTTGCCATAAACGGCCGCCGTATCGATACTGCGGTAGCCGGCACCAATAGCGGATTTCACCGCATGGATGACTTCGTCGCCTTCCTTCGTTTTCCAGACGCCCAAGCCCAGCCATGGCATTTGAACGCCGTTGTGCAATGTCGTCGTGTCCGAAATATTTTGAGCCATCTTGCAATCCTCCTCCACAGCTTTCTCATGAAAGCTTCATTTGAAAGAAAGTCCGACTTGTTGGGTCGGCTTGTACTTCTTCCTTATCATACCATTTCATTTCCGGAAAATAAAATGGCAGGGGAGGCTAGACGGCCAAATGCTTCTTCACCTGCTCCTCGCTTAGCGACGATGAGCTGCCTTCCGCCACGATGGTTCCCTTGTCGAGTACGTAGTAGTAATCGGCGATGCTGGTGGCGAAAGCGAGGCTTTGCTCGACAAGCAGTACGGACATGCGTTTGCTTGCCTTGATCGCTTCGATGACCTGCTCGATTTCCATCACGATGGACGGCTGAATGCCTTCCATCGGCTCGTCGAGCAGCAGCAGCTTCGGTTCGGCGACCAAAGCGCGCGCGATCGACAGCTGCTGCTGCTGTCCGCCGCTCAATTCGCCGCCTTTGCGGCGCAGCATCTCCTTCAGCACCGGGAACATGTCGTAGACGGTGTCCGGGATGCGGCTCTTGCGCGAGCTGCCGGCCTCCAGTCCGAGCAGCAAATTTTCTTCGACCGTCAGCTGCGGGAAAATGTCCCGCCCCTGCGGCACGTACCCGATTCCGCTCTTCGCCCGGCGGTCGGGAGAGGCAGCGGTGATGTCCTGCCCGTCATAGGCAATTGCGCCTTTGCGGGGCTTGATCAGCCCCATGATCGTTTTCATCAGCGTCGTTTTTCCTACGCCGTTGCGGCCCATCAGGCAGACGACCTGACCCGGCTCGACCTGCAGTCGCACATTCCGCAGTATCATGCTTTCTCCATAGCCCGCTTCCAAATTACGTATGCTCAGCATCGCGTTCACCCCGTCTTCCCAAATAAACTTCGGCGACTTTGTCGTCGTTCTGTATGTCGTCCATCGTGCCTTCGCACAGCACGGCTCCTTCGTGCATGACAGTGACCGTCTTGGCAAATTGCCGGACGAAATCCATATCGTGCTCGACTACGATGACAGTTTGCCTGTCGCTGATTTTATGCAGCAGCTCGCCGGTTTTCTCCGTTTCGCTGTCGGTCATCCCTGCGGCAGGTTCGTCCAGCAGCAGCAGCTCCGGCTCCTGAATGAGCAGCATGCCGATTTCGAGCCACTGCTTCTCGCCGTGCGATAGCGACCCGGCTTTATCCTGGGACTTATGCTCGAGCCCGATCATATGCAAATAATATTTGATGCGGCTGCGCTGCTCGGCTGTCGTTTTGGCGATGAGCGAGCTCAGCAGGCCGCGTTTTTGGCGCATGGATAGCAGCAAATTTTCAAGGACGCTTAATGTGACGAAGATCGAGGGCGCCTGGAATTTCCGTCCGATGCCGAGCTGGGCGATCTGATGCTCCTGATGTCTGGCCAGGTCGATGCTGGTTTTAAAGCGTACACTGCCTTTGGAGGGCTTCACTTTTCCGCATAGAACATCCAGCAATGTTGTTTTGCCGGCGCCGTTCGGACCGATCAGAAACCGCAGCTCGCCTGGCTGCAGAGAGAAGTCGAGTCCACGGATCGCTTTAAAGCCGTCGAAATCGACCTCCAGCTGTTCGATGCGAATCAAGTCGCCGCTCAGTTGTTTTTTTGGCGATGTTTCCATCTTCGGAACCTCCTCAAAGTTTTTGTGAAGCAAAACTGGCTTCGAAAGCATAGACTCAAAGTTTTGCGATGCAACACCGCTTCGATCAAAGCTTTTGTAGAACAAAGTTTTGCACCGTTTTATTTGGTATGTGCCGGGTTGCTGTCGCTGTTTAAGTCGGAATAACCGGCCAGCGGAGCGGATGGGGGCAGCAGCTTTTTAGAGCCTTTAAACGGGTAAAGTCCCCATTTTTCGGCCAAATCCTGAAAAGTACCGACAATGCCTTTCGGAAAAAATAATACGACGATAATGAACATAGCGCCGAGAATAATCGGCCACCATTCCGGGTATGCCTCGCTGAAGGTTGTTTTTGCCGAGTTGGTAACAACCGCCCCGATAATTGCGCCGAAAATCGTCCCCCGCCCGCCGATGGCTACCCACAGCACCATTTCGATCGACGGGACGATCCCCATTTGCGCGGGCGAAATAATTCCTTCCTGCAGTACGAACATAATGCCGGCCAGCCCGGAAAGCGCAGCGGAAAAGCAATAAATAAACACTTTGTACGTAACCGGATTATAGCCGATAAAGCGGACCCGGTTTTCGGCATCGCGTACCGCGACAAGAATTTTGCCCAGCCTGCTGGAGGAAATCCACAGACAAAGAACCAAGGTGCCGATAACGATAAATGCGGTCACGTAGTAGATCATCAGCTTGGTCGACGGTTCGCCGACCGGGTAGCCGAGAAACGTATCGAAGTTGGTGAGACCGTTGGTTCCGCCAGTATAGCCCTGCTGCCCGACAAACAGCGTTACAGTGATAATTACGAGCGCTTGCGAAAGAATGGAGAAAAAAGCGCCTTTGATCCGGTTGCGGAAGGTTAAATAGCCGAGTATAAAGGCGACCGCCACCGGGACGAGCAGGGCCAGCAGGATCGCGACGCCCGCCGACTGGAAGGGGAGCCAGAACCAGGGCAGCTGCTCGACGCCGCTCCACGACATGAAATCGGGCAGTTCGCCGTGCGAGCTGACCAGCTTCAGATGCATCGCCATGCAGTAAGCGCCAAGTCCGAAATATACGCCATGGCCCAAACTGAGAATGCCGGTATAGCCCCATATCAGATCGAGTCCCATGGCGAGTATCGCAAAGGCAAGAAACTTGCCGAGCAGGGATAGCCGGAATTCGGATAAAAACATCGGAGCGATCAGCATCGCCGCAAGCAGGATAAAGGTAAATGCAATTTTTATTTTTGTGTTCGATATGGTCATATGGTCAACTCCTCAGAGCTTTGCGGAGCAAAGCTGGCATCGAAAGCATAAGCTGAGCTTTACTGAGCAAAGCTGGCATCGAAAGCATAAGCTGAGCTTTGCGGAGCAAAGCTGGCATCGAATGCATAGGCTGAGCTTTGCGTCCCCGGTCAATCTAATGCCCGCGACTTCATAGTCGCGAAGCCGGACGGCTTCCACTGCAGGAACGCAATGATCAGGGTAAAGACGATAACCTTGCCGAGCGTTGCGCTTGTTGAATATTCGAGCGCGGTGTTCAGTACGCCGATGCCGAGCGCGCCCGCGACGGTACCGACAATTTTGCCGATGCCGCCAAGCACGACGACCATGAACGCATCGACGATGTAGTAGGTGCCGATCGACGGTCCGATCGGACCGAGCAGCGTCAGCGCGCAGCCGGCGATTCCGGCCATACCGGAGCCGAAGGCGAACGCCTGCGCATCGACGCGGCGCGTAGATATGCCAAGGCACGAGGCCATGCTGCGATTTTGCATAACCGCCTGCATGTTTCGTCCGCCACGGCTGCGATACTGGTACAAGTAAATGATTGTAATGCATACGATTACCAGCCCGATAATGAACAGCCGTTTATAAGGCAGCATCAGATCGTCGCCAAGCGCGAGACCTCCTTCGAGCCATTCCGGCGCTTTGACGGCAACGTTGGGCGCGCCGAATATTTGACGAGCCAACTGCTGCAGCACGAGACTGACGCCCCAGGTCGCCAGCAGGCTGTCAAGCGGCCTGCCATATAGAAACCGGATCAGCGTAACCTCAAGCAGCCAGCCGATCGCAAAGGCGACCGCGAAGGCGACACCGAGCGACAGGATGAAATACCAGCCGAAGGCGGAAGCGGGCAGCAGCTTTTGAAACAGCAGCTGAATCGTATAAGCCATATAGGCGCCGATCATAATAAACTCCCCATGCGCCATATTGATCACGTTCATCAAGCCGAACGTAATGGCGAGACCCAGAGCGATCAGCAGCAGGATGGAGCTGAGCGAAATACCGTTAAACAGTTGAAGCAGCAGCAAACCCATGGGCAACAACCTCCTTGATTAAAAATACGATCATAATGTTAAGCGTCGCGAACCTGACCGGAAAAGCATGTCGCGCGGCAACGGAATAAAAATGCAGGACTGCCCGCATAGGAGCAGCCCCGTTTGTTCATTTATTTGCCGCAGCTAAGCAACGATTATTTCTTTGTCACCTCGGCGCCCCATGGGTACGTCTTGAGGAACGGATCCGGCTTCACCGGCTTGCCTGAATTCCATACTTCTTTAAATTGGCCGTCGGCCTGCACTTGGCCGATCCGGACTGTTTTGTATACGTGCTGATTTTCGCCGTCGATCGTTACTTTGCCGCCAGGGGCGTTGAATTCGATGCCTTTGGCCGCCGCCTTTACTTTTTCGACATCGAAGGAGCCCGCTTTTTTTACAGCCTCGGCCCACAGATAGACGCCGAAGTAACCGGCCTCGATCGGATCGTCAGTAACGCGGTCTTTACCGTATTTAGCCTTATAAGCTTCTACGAATTTTTTATTTTCAGGCGTGTCGGTCGTTTGATAGTAATTCCACGCTGCGTAGTGGCCTTCCAGTACGGAGGCGCCGATCCCCCGGATTTCTTCCTCGGCGATACTGACCGATAGCGTGGTCAAATCTTTGGCGGTGATGCCCGCATCCTTCAACTGCTTGAAGAAAGCAACGTTGCTGTCGCCGTTCAATGTGTTGAATACAACGTCGGGCTTCTCCTTTTTAATTTTGCTGATGATTGTGTTGTAATCGGTATGTCCGAGCGGTGTATATTCTTCGGCGATCAATGTGCCGCCTTCCGCTTTCAGCTGTTCTTTGATGATTTTATTGGCCGTTCTTGGGAAAACATAATCAGAGCCGAGCAGGAAAAATTTCTTTCCTTTGTTTTGAAGCAACCAGCTGACCGCCGGTACGATTTGTTGGTTGGTTGTTGCGCCCGTATAGAAAATGTACGGGGATGACTCGAGGCCTTCATACTGCACAGGATAGAAAAAGAGTCCTTTGTTTTGCTCGACAACGGGCAGCACCGCTTTACGGCTTGCGGAAGTCCATCCGCCGAATATAACCGCCGTCTTATCTTTTTGCAGCAGCTTCTTCGTTTTTTCGGCGAAGGTCGGCCAATCGGATGCGCCGTCCTCGATAATCGGCTTCAGCTGCTTGCCGAGCACGCCGCCTGCTTTGTTGATCTCCTCGATAGCCATCATTTCGGCATCTTTTACCGAAACCTCGCTGATGGACATCGTGCCGGTCAATGAGTGCAGAATGCCTACAGGCACCGCATCGTCTTTGCCCGCTTCGGGCTTGGCATCCGTTTTGGTTTCCGCCGCCGGCTTTGCAGCGGGAGCGGATTGTGTAGCGCAGCCCGCCAAAAGCATCGTAAGCGTCAAGCTGGCCGCCATAAAAGCTTTGATCCCTTTTCTTTTACCCAACAACATGTTCAACCACTCCTTTAAAATAGATGGTGTGCCGCATGGAACGCTCCTGCATTGTTTTTGCAGATTATGTATTTGTAAGCGCATGGGCCACGGGGGACTGCCAAACGTAAGAACATGTCTGGGTGCTCTCGTCGGAAAAACATTTCGCGACAATGATGAGGGAAGGATTTCTTACATCTGTTATCATAATTTTACGTTATACAAATGTCAATATACATTACACAAAAATATTTCTAAATTACAAAAATGGGCATTTGTGTAAATAATAATTATCATTCGCATTAAATCATATTAACAATATGTGAAAAAACAGAAAATATGATATACAAAACTCACTTAAAGCTAACGCAGTCAATTTACAATATGCAAGAAAGCGAATATAATAAACATTATGGAAGGCCAATATTCGTGTTATATGTTAGATAATATTACATTAAACAATTGGCTGAGGAGGTACACATTCTGTGCATTTAACCGAACGAGAAAAGGAAAAGCTGCTCGTTACCGTAGCCGCGGATTTGGCACGAAGACGTCTGCAGCGGGGTGTAAAGCTGAATTATCCCGAAAGCGTCGCCCTGATTACTTCCGAGATTATGGAAGGCGCGCGGGACGGGTTGACGGTTGCCCAATTGATGCAGTTCGGCACCACCATATTAAAAGCGGAGCAGGTGATGGAAGGGGTGCCCGAAATGATTCACGAGGTTCAAGTCGAAGCGACCTTTCCCGACGGGACAAAGCTCGTTACCGTTCATCATCCGATCACCCATTAATCACTTTCATGTAAAGGAGCTTACTATAATGATTCCGGGAGAATATCGAACCCAAGCAGGCGAAATCGAACTGAACCAAGGTAAAAAAAAGGTACGCATCGTTGTGGTCAACAGCGGCGACCGCCCGATTCAGGTAGGCTCGCATTTTCATTTTTTTGAAGTGAACCGCGCGCTGGCTTTTACCCGGGAGGACGCCTTCGGGATGCGGCTTGATATTCCGTCCGGGACAGCCGTCCGGTTCGAGCCGGGAGAAGCAAAGCCCGTGCAATTGGTGGAGTTGGGCGGGGCAAAGCTGTCTTATGGCTTGAACGGTCTGTCCCAAGGAGCGGCGCGGCACGGCGAGCTGCCGGACGAGGCGAAACGCCGCTTGGAGGCGTGGAAGCCTTCGACTGCAATGCAGGCTTCGCCTCAGCATAACGATAAGGAGGGCATTTCAGCGGATGGTCAAAATGGATCGTAAAGCTTATGCCCAAACCTACGGGCCTACCGTCGGCGACGCGGTGCGGCTTGCCGATACCGGGCTGTGGGCGGAAATCGAACATGATTACACCGTGTACGGGGAGGAATGCAAGTTCGGCGGAGGCAAAGTAATCCGCGACGGAATGGGGCAGTCGAGCCGACATACCCGGCAGCAGGGCGTTCTCGATACGCTGATCACAAACGCGGTGATTATCGATCATTGGGGGATCGTTAAGGCCGATATCGGCATTCGGGACGGTGTCATCGTAGGTATCGGCAAAGCCGGCAACCCCGATTTGATGGACGGCGTCCAGCCGAACATGATCGTCGGGGCCGGAACGGAGGTCATTGCGGGCGAAGGGCGGATCGTCACGGCCGGCGGCATCGATACGCATATCCATTATATATGCCCGCAGCAGATCGAGACGGCGCTGTCCTCCGGCGTCACGACCATGATCGGCGGCGGCACAGGGCCGGCCGCCGGCACGAGCGCTACGACCTGCACGCCGGGCGCGTGGCATATGTACCGAATGCTGGAGGCGGCGGAAGCTTTCCCGATGAACCTCGGGTTCACAGGCAAGGGCAACGCTTCGTTTCCGGAGCCATTGATCGAGCAGGTGGAGGCAGGTGCCATCGGTCTCAAGCTGCATGAGGACTGGGGGACGACTCCGGCTGCGATCGACTGCTGTCTGAGCGTTGCCGATCGGTACGATGTGCAGGTAGCCATTCATACCGATACGCTGAATGAATCCGGATTCGTCGAGGATACGATCGCCGCTATCGGCGGTCGAACGATTCATACGTATCATACGGAAGGTGCGGGAGGCGGGCATGCGCCGGATATTATCAAAATCGCAGCAGAGCTGAATGTGCTGCCGTCCTCCACGAATCCGACCCGTCCATATACAGTCAATACAATAGAGGAACATCTCGATATGCTGATGGTATGCCATCATCTCGACAGCCGAATTCCGGAGGACGTTGCCTTTGCGGATTCGCGGATTCGGCCCGAAACGATCGCAGCTGAAGATATTTTGCACGACATGGGCGTGTTCAGCATGCTCAGCTCGGATTCGCAGGCGATGGGCCGGGTGGGAGAAGTTATTATCCGGACATGGCAAACCGCCGATAAAATGAAGCAGCAGCGCGGTTATTTGCCGTCCCCGGATGAGGAGAGCGAAGCCTCGTCGAATGCCGATAATTTTCGCATCAAACGCTATATTGCCAAGTATACGGTCAATCCCGCGATCACGCACGGCATCTCCCATCTGGTCGGCTCCGTCGAGGTAGGCAAGCTGGCCGACCTGGTGGTGTGGAGCCCTATGTTTTTCGGCATTAAACCGGAGATGGTGCTAAAGGGCGGAATGATCGCTTTCGCGCAAATGGGGGACCCGAATGCTTCCATACCGACGCCGCAGCCAGTCTTCGGGCGGCCGATGTTCGGGGCGTTCGGCAAGGCGCTGAACCATTGCATTACTTTCGTTTCCCAGGCCGCCTACGATGCCGGCGTACACCGGGAGCTGGGGCTGGCGAAGCGGATCGAGCCGGTGAAGAACTGCCGGAACGTGACGAAGAAGGATATGATCCACAACGGCGAAACCCCGCGGATCGACGTGAACCCGGAAACGTACGAGGTCAAGGTTGACGGAACCGCGATTACATGCGAGCCGGCTAAGGAACTGCCGATGGCGCAGCGTTATTTTCTTTTTTAGATTTCAGGATTGCGTTCATCCCCTAAGGATGGCGCAGCCGTTTATCCGATTACGACTTAATCGGGTTAAGACCCCCACCTCTAAGGTGGGCCTTGAATCAGGTGGGGTAGAGTCCCCATCTGATTCCCCGATGTTCGGCGAAGCTGAACGAGTTCACTCCGGACAATTCACTATATTAATAGTAGAAACACGATAATGGGGAGGGGAATACGGGCGATGCTTCAGCAACCTTCAGCGGCTTTATGGCTCTCCTATGTGCAGCTGCTCGACTCCGCGCTGCCAATCGGCGGCTTCTCCCACTCCTTCGGACTGGAAACGCTGGTTCAGGAAGGGATCATCCGGCGGCCTGCCCAGTTGAAGCAATATATCGAAACGATGCTGTCGCAAAGCTGGGCTCCGATCGATGCCCTTGCGGTGAAGGCAGTGTACGTCTACTCGCCCGACGAGCAGTGGGATTCGCTGTGGCGGGCAGATCAAATGCAGCATGTTCAGCGGGCGGCAGCCGAAACGAGAGAAGGGGTCGTAAAGATGGGCAGGCGGCTGTACCAGCTGGCCCGTTCGATCTACCCGCAGCTGATGTGGGAGCCGCTGCAGACGGCGCTGCAGGAACGCCGCTGCCGCGGTACGCATCCGCTGATCCACGGCTGGGTCAGCCGCCAGCTGCAGGTGCCGCTCGATATGGCGGCCGAAGGCTATTTGTATGCATGTACGATGACATGCATCAACAGCGGTCTGCGGCTCATGTCCATCGGCCAGACCGAAGGCCAGCGCCTGCTGGCGGAGCTGACGCCTGCAATCGCGCAGGCATGGCGGGAAGCGCGGCATCTGGATCCGCTCGAGGACGGCTTTGGCTGCACCCCGCAGGCGGACATTGCGATGATGCGCCATGAGGCGCTTTACTCAAGGCTTTTTATGTCATAACCTTTAAAACCATAACGAATAGGAGGACATGTCTATGTGTCAGGGAGGAACGCATCACCATCATGAATGGGAAACACCGGAGCAGCATCAATTGAACCGGCCTATGCGGATCGGTATCGGAGGACCGGTAGGCTCTGGCAAAACAGCGCTTGTGGAGAGGCTCGCGCGCAAGCTGAACGACAAGTACAGCATTGCGGTAATCACAAACGATATTTATACGAAAGAAGATGCCAACATCCTGATTCGTTCCGAAGCGCTGCCGGCGGAGCGTATTATCGGCGTAGAAACGGGCGGCTGCCCGCATACCGCAATCCGCGAGGACGCATCGATGAATTTTGAGGCGATAGAGGAGCTGGAAAATCGGTTTTCGCATCTGGACATCATTTTTATCGAAAGCGGCGGCGACAATCTGGCTGCAGCTTTCAGCCCTGAGCTGGTGGACCGGTTTATTTATATTATCGACGTGGCCCAGGGCGAAAAAATTCCCCGCAAAGGCGGCCCGGGCATTATCCGCTCCGACATGCTGGTCATTAACAAGATCGACCTTGCGCCTCATGTAGGCGCCAGCCTGAAAGTGATGGAGGAGGATACGCTGAAAATGCGCGGCGAACGCCCGTTTATTTTCTCCAATTTGTTCGATGGTCAAGGGCTCGACGATATCGTCCAGTGGGTGGAGCGGGAATACGATCATGCCTAATGTAACCGGCTGCGTCACGGCCTCCTTCACGGCGGCCGGGGAGCAGACCCGGCTAAGCGGCAGATATCATGCTTACCCGCTCAAAATCGCCAAAGCTTTTCCGTTCCCCGAAGGACAGCTGGGCGTTTATGTGATGGACGCGTCGCCAGGCGTTATGGCCGGTGACCGGTATGTGCTGGACTGGACGTTTGGCGAGCAGACGGACGTCTATATCACTAATCAGTCCTACACGAAGGTTCACCCTGCCCGCGATAGCGATGCCGGTGCCGCAGCGCGGCCAAGCAGTCAGGAGCAGCGGCTTACGCTCGGGCGCGACAGCTATGTGGAATATATGCCGGAGCCGCTGATGCTGTATAAGGACGCTGTGTTTTACAGCGCTACCGACATTCGGATGGATGCCGGCTCGGTATTGATTTATGCCGATGCGGTCTGTCCCGGGCGGACGTACCGGGGAGAGCTTTTTCAGTATGGGCTGTATCAGAATCGGCTTACCGTTACTTACGACGGTGAATTGATTTATTGCGCCAAGCAGCGGATTCAGCCTGCAGCCCAAGGCTTGCGGCTGAATGCCATCGGCGGCTGGGCGGAGCATACGCATGCCGGCTCTCTTTGCGTTTTCAGCGACCGGGTCGATGCGGCGTTTATCGAGGCGTTAAAAGATTTTCTGGAAGAACGAAACAAGGAGCATGATTCGCCGCTTCGGAATAATATGACGGCGGGCCAAGCTTCACGGCCCGGGGCACCGCTTTACTTCGGCATTAGCCGAACTTATAAATACGGGCTCGTGCTTTCGGTTATCGGCAGCAAAATGTATGAAATTCAGGAGCTAATGACCGCGGCGTGGCAGTTTACAAGGCAGCGGCTGTTTGCGAAGCCTGTTCTGAATGTCCGCAAATAGCAGAATCAAAACCATTCGAATGCAGCAGTTGAATAGGGAATGCAGCCATAGGCCTTCGTCCGCAGCACCAGGCGGCAGACGGGGCCTATGGCTGTTTGACGTGCGCATACCCATGCCTCCCTGTGCGCAAAGTAAAATCTGGGAAGCCAAACCCTACATCCATCCCTCCCAACGCTCAAACGTATATCCTGCACCAGGGACGCCGCAAGGCGCTTTTCAAATCCGCCGGTTCGGCCTGGATCGGATCGCTTTTAAAATGGAAACAAGCTTATTTGGCTATAATGAGGAAGCGGACTTGGCGACACTTGAGTCCGGAAAGAAGATCGACGAGACGCCGCCATATATAAATCGACAATATTTTGAACTCGCATCCCGGTTTGTTGTCAAATAGGTGCAGGGTTGTTATTATAGAGAAGATATAAGAGGACACGGCATGTTCTGTTCATTATAACCAGACGAAACGACGTCGGTTTCGATGTTGACTTTTCGATGAAAAGTTTTAGGAGGTACTTTAATCGTGGACGATCAAATGAGGCTTAACCTCAACAATACGGCAGATTCTACAGACGCAGCGGTGTCCGAATCGGTTGACCAGGGTCCCGTCACTTGGAGGGATTTTGTCCAGTTGGCCAAACCGGGCATTATTTTTTCCAATTCGATTACCGCATTCGGCGGGTTTTGGGTTGCATCGGGCTGGCATATTAATTGGCTGCAAATGATTTATACGATGATCGGTACGGCGCTTGTTATGGCTTCCGGCTGCGTGCTCAACAATTATTTGGACCGCGATATGGACATCAAGATGGCGCGGACCCAAAATCGGGCGCTCCCCAGCGGCAAAATCTCTCCGCAGGTCGTGATGATGTACGGCATTATTCTCGGCGTTATCGGTGTATTGGGGCTCGGGCTGCTTGTTAATCCGATGTCGGCACTGCTAGGGCTTATCGGACTGTTCGTTTATGTATGGATATACACGGCTTGGTTTAAACGGACATCGGTATGGAGCACTGTGGTCGGCAGCATCTCCGGTGCAATGCCCCCGGTAATCGGTTATTGCGCGGTCCGTAACGATATTGACGCAGGCGCGATTATTTTGTTCGGCATTTTGTTCTTGTGGCAGCCGCCACATTTTTGGGCGCTCGGCATTCGCCGGATGGAGGAATACCGCGCTGCTGGCTTCCCGCTGCTGCCTGTCGTTAGAGGGACGTTTATAACGAAGATCAGCATGATCCGCTACATCGTTCTGCTTGTTCCCTTGTCGCTGCTGCTTTATGTATATGGCTACGTGAATGTGTTTTATTTTTACGCGGCGGTTGTTATGGGGCTTTATTGGGCTTTTCTGTGTATTAAAGGCTTCAAGGCTCAGGACGAAGAATTGTGGGCCAAAAAAATGTTTATTTACTCCATCAATTATTTGACAGTTATGTTTATTATTATGGTTATAACAACCGTTGCGGTTTCGTAATCCTTTAAATTGAAGTACGGCGTTCATCCCATGGCAGCATGGGATATTTTTTTGGAAATCCGGTGAAGAAGCGGAGAGCCGGATCGTTCCGGCGGGACATCTGTGCAAGGAGAAATGATTCGCTCGCGCAGCGGGCATGGATTCACCGGACTTATAGATAAAGGATGGGGAGCTGTATGAATTCAAAAGCGCAAAGCAACGCATTTAAAATTATCGTTTCGGTAGTTCTGTTGGCAATGATCGGGGTTTTCGGCTATATGCTGCTCAAGGGAAACGACACCAAGATGGGCGTCATCAAGAAAGCACCCGATTTTAAGCTGGAAAATATGGACGGCAGACAGATCGGCTCCGCTGATTTGGAAGGCAAGGCCAAGCTTGTTTATTTCTTCTATTCGACTTGTCCCGACGTTTGCTCGCCGACTACGTATACGATTTCGAAAATTCAGGATTCGCTTGTAAAAAAAGGCGGCTTTGGCGATAAAACGGCAATCGTTTCGATTTCATTCGATCCTGCCAATGATACAAAGGAGCAGCTTAAGGAGTTTTCCGGCCGGTTTCATGCCGACCCGAAAGGCTGGTATTTCCTTCGGGGCGAAGAAGCATCGATCATCGATCTGGCCCAAAAGTTCGGCGTCACCGTCATTAAAGACAAGCAAGGAGGTACGTTTACGCATAACAATGTCATTTTGCTGGTGGATAAAAAGGGCGATCTGCGAACGTACTATGTTGGCAGCGATCCGGATTTGGATGTGGAAAAAATCGCTCAAGATATGATTAAGCTTACGAAAGAATAATGATAAGGCAACGACTCTGACGTTGTTCAACCGATGATCATAATATTTAAAAAGCCGGGTCCTGCTGAGGGTATACGATAAACTCTTCCAGGCCGGCTTTTTCCAGCTGCTGGATTAAATATTCGTCCGGCGTTCCTTCTACTCCTGCGTAACCTCTCCTCGTATAAATTTGATCCGAATCGGGAAACGTATCCCGTAAAATGCCGCGAATTTTTTTTCCGGACGCATCGTTATCGGTAAATAAGTAAATGTCGTTTTGACCCGCTTTCTTTTTTAAAGCTTCCAGCCTTTCGTTATTTAACGTGCCGTAGGTGCATAAAATCGTAATTTCGTCGTTCAAAAGGCGGCGCAGCCTGCTTTTGTCGTTTTTTCCTTCTACAATAATTGTAATCGGCATCAGTAAAGCACCCCTCATTTGTATCCGTTGCTTCTTTTTTGTAGTATAACCAGTTTTGCTCTTTGTTCCAAGCGTTTATCAAGTCCTATTCTGATGTTATAAGTAAAACGCCTTGCGGCGTCCTTGGTGTAGGATATACGTTTGAGCGTGGGGAGGGATGGATGTGGGGTTACAGCCGTTGTTGAAGTCGTGTTCCTTCGATTAGACTGGAGAGGGGGAACACGACTTCAAAGACGGCCCGTAAACTTTCCACCCCACATCCATACCCTCTTACTGTTCTACTCTTGTGTCTCCTGCTACCTCTTTTTTAACTAGCCGGTCTTCGATCCGGTATTTTCATAACCATGCACACCTTTGTCGTATCCCGGGTACATGGCTCCGCCGCAAGCTTCACATGCGAATTGCGGAGGCACTTCCGGGTCTCCATCATCCATCCTATCGAAGTCCCGGATCACACTAAGCGGTATTTGTTTCCCATGCTACTTCACAAAATTTTCCCAATGGTTATAATCATCAAAAAATATTTGTCGTAAAATAATGGTCTTCATAACTCTACTTACCAAAAAACTTAAAAAGGGGAACACCTTGGTTCCCGGATTTTATACTTTCTTTTATGTTAAAATAACCTCTATCGAGGTCTATCCAAGATGAGCGACCGCGATTTAAATGTAGGTTTTCTTGAAGTTAAAACAAGCGCGGAAATGGATCGTAAAAGCAAAGAAACGCTTGAAACGAAGAAATTGGCGGGAAAAAGTGAAGGCGGGGACAGGAATAGACCCCCTAGTCTGCCGGAAGTGCGAGTGATAGAATGGATGATGGAGATCCGGAAGTACCGCCGCAGTTTACCTGTGAGGTTAGTGGGGGAAATGTACCCTGAGTATTACAAGGGTGTGCATGGATATGAATACCGGATCGAAGACCGTGCAGTAAAGAAAGAGGTAGAAGTAAAGCAGAAGGTAGAAATGGGTATGGGGTGGAAAAGCGATAGCGGTCGCCTTTGAAATCGTGTCAATACCGCTACATACATTCAATGGGACACGATTTCAACAGCGATTGGAACCCCATACCCATTTCCCTCCCAGCGCACCAACGTATTGTTAGAACCAAGGACCGTCAGGGCGAACTTCCCTGACGGTTTTTCTTAAATGATAGAAAGCTTCAGCGCCGCTGAAAACTTATAAAAAAGATGTTCACAGCTGCTTGACGAAAATGAAACAATAAATTAAACTATGTTTATAAACTAATTAAAAGTAAGTTAATAATCAATTATCGTATGAAAGCGAGGGATGCAGAATGACAATCACCATATATACACCGGACCAACAAGCTATAGGGGAATTTGACGGGGGGAAAATTACGGAGCAAAAACCGATCGGTTTCCCTGGCGAAGGCTCTGCCGTAAAGGGGATCGGGCCGTTATTTTATTGGGCATGGGCGCATGCGAAGCAGGAAGGCTATATCCCGATGCATCCGCATCAGGCGTTTGAAATTATCACGTATATGATTCACGGTCAAGCGGAGCATGCCGACACGTTAGGCACACGAAGTATAGTCGGGCCCGGAGGCGCTCAGGTGATGCAGACCGGATCCGGGGTATCGCATAGCGAACGTTTCGTCGGTCCGGATTCGGAAGGGTTTCAAATTTGGTTTGAGCCGTATATGCGGGAAGCTTTGCAGCGTCAACCTGCTTATAACCAATACGATCATGAAGCTTTTCAATCCGCTCAATCGCCGGGGATTACAGTGAAAACCGTTATTGGCAGCGGCTCTCCGGTCAAACTGGTTGCCGATGTGAAGATGTGGGATGTGGAGCTGGCACAGGGGAGCGCCTACAGCCACGAGCTTAAAGGCGGGAGCTCTCTGGCGGCGCTGGCGATCCGCGGCCGCGGCGGCTGGTCGCTGGCATCGGATACGAATCGATCGACTGTCGAGTTTAATCCCAAAGACTTCACCGTCATTGCGGCAGAGGCGGGGAAAGGGGAGTCTGTACGGCTGGCGGCCGGCGAGGAAGGCTTGCGCATCATTCTGATCGAGGTTCCGACAGAGGTGGACTATCCTTTATATAAAAAGAACCGTTAAGATTGATGCCGGTGCAATGATAATCTCCAGGCTGTCTATTCCGAAAAGGGGTTCTGGCATAACAGCAAAAACCGGATTGACCCGCGGGTCAATCCGGTTTTTTTGGAGAGTGTACTTAAAAAGAATTAGTTAATGAAATTAGCCGCTGTCAACAAACGCTTCAGCATAGTTGCCGATTGAGCGCGGGTTGCTTGCGTATTCGGAGAAATTGTCGTATCGGTAACTCCGTCAACAATTCCTGCTTGAACCGCTACAGCCAGTTCGTTTTGAGCCCATACGATTTTGCCGGCGTCAGTAAACTTGGCCAACAAGCTCGATTGCTGGGATGCGTCAACCTCAGGTTTAGCGCCAGCATAGCTCAATGCGCGAACAACCATAGCTGCAAGCTCTTCACGGTTGATCGGTTGGTTCGGACGGAATGTGTTGTCTTCGTAGCCGTCAATGATTTTGGCATTAACAGCGGCTCCGACTACACTGGAGAACCAGTCGCTGGAAGAAACGTCTTTGAACGAGCTGCTTCCAACGGATTGATCCAATCCTAATGCGCGAACGACCAGCGCGGCAAATTCAGCACGCGTGATATTGCGCTCAGGCTCGAACGAAGTATCGGTTACGCCATCGATAACGAGCTTGTTGGCAAGCAGATCGATGTAGCTTTGAGCCCAGTGGCCCTTGCTGTCAGCGAAGCTTTTGTTCAGCTCGATAGCTGTATAAATGCTGTTGCTGTTGCGTTTGATCTCGGCAACGCCCGTTCCGTCTTCCGTGGAGAACAGGGAAGGCACGAAGCTAAGCTTTTTCGTAGTCGGATCATACACGACAGCTGTAGATTGCGAAGAATTCGCTTCTTTCGTCAAAGGAATCGTACGGCTGATGTAATTGCTGCCCAGATCGATTGCTTGCGATGTACCGTCAGGTGCCTGACCTGCAAGCGTGAAATCAACGGCATTGCCGATTACAGTCGCGCTCAAGGAAGAAGCGGCCGTATTGATGTCGCTAACGTCAGCTTCACTTGCTGCCGCGATGCCGACTTTAATAATCAAGTCATCGACAGTTGTGGAAAGCTTGGTAGCAATGTCTTCCAACGCTAATACATGAAGAGGAAGTGTATAAGTCCCTTTGTCGTTGGAAATTTTCAATTTCTTGTTTTTGTCGCTTACGTAGTCCACCAATGCTTTGGCAGGTATCAATGCGACGTCGCCGCTCAGCTTAAGCTCGACGAGGTCGTATTGGTCGAGAGCATTTTTCAAAGCGTAGGCGTCAATTGTTCCATCGGACGATACGGTAATTGAAGATCCGTTGGCGATGCCGCCGCCACCGCCGCCGCCACCACCACCGCCGCTGTTGCCGCTGGATGTCGAGTCATAGACACGACCGTAAACGGAGCTTGAAACTTCCTTAAGATCCAGGTAAGTTTGACGAAGCACGTCTGGCGAGCCGCTGAACGAATAATTGTAGTAAACGCCATCGTATACGTTGTAAGTTGCGCTGGTCGTTGTAGTGCCTACTAGATTGCCGCTTGGGTCGTAAAAGTTTATTTGCGCGCCTTCAGTAAAAGGAGTGTCGCTGTAAACCGTACCGGAAACGGAATTGTTCTTGTAAGTTAAATTGCTGAATCCTGTTGCTGCGAATGCAAGCACAGGCATTAACACCGAAATGATGAGCATCATGACGGTCACCTGAGCTGTCTTTTTAACTACCGCTGACTTCATGCGGGGCTCACTCCTCCTATCATTGCCTTGTTTAATTTTTTGTAAATCCGCCTTTTTCAAATGCATCTCACCTCCTTTTTCATATATAAAAATAAACACTAAAAAATTCGAACGCATTTCTCGGAATCAGTCCGTCCTGTCCCCCTATGTAGGATTGAAAATAGTGGGAATTATGGCGATTTCGTGAAAAATGGCCCGACATAATGTGTAATTACCCCGTAAATCCGATGGTGAAACAAGCAGTCGAAAAAAAATAACCGCCCGGAGTGAACTCGTTCAGCTTTGCAGAACATCGGGGAATCAGATGGGGACTCTACCCCACCTGATTCAAGGCCCACCTTAGAGGTGGGGGTCTTAACCCGATAAAGTCGTAATCGGATGAAGATTATTTGCAAACGGTGCATTGATTAAATACGGACAGGCTTAAAAGAGCGAAGCGGAAGCATCGTTAATGCTGTCATTAGGCATACAAAAGCGATAAAATAAGGAGAAGTATGGCTTCTCAAATGCCCGGCAACAATGGGTCCTATAAAGGCGCCGACGGAAAAAGAGATCGACAGAAACGAAAAAATGCGTCCGTACCGGTTCGCGCTCGTCAAGCTGGCCAGCAAGGAAGCAATGGCGGGATAAATCACGCCTTTGGTCATGCCGATCATGAACAGCGAAACATACATCGGCAGCGGCCAATGAACCGACAAGCCGAAGAAGATAAGAGCTAAGGCCAAGCTTCCGATGGACGTGCGAAGCAGAGGGGATACGCGGTTTAGAAAAACCATACTTAATGTGACGAGAGCGCCGAGGCTGACCAGTGAAAAAAGGATGCCCGAAGTTAAAATCGAGCCGTTCGTTTCCTTCATCAAAGGAAGCTCGAAGAATAAGATGCCCTGGGAGCAGGAAATGGCGAGCGGCACGCCGAAGAACAACCATGGAATCGGACTGCTTTCGCTGGAAGCCGGCGCACCGGCGGCATCGCCTTGAATCGCTTGTGCGTTATGCGGCGGCGGAAACAGTTCGGCGGCGGTTTGCGTATACTGCCGTTCTTTAACGCCGAAGATGGCAAGTACGCCGGTGATAATGAGAATCCATCCGAGCAGATGAAACGATTGCGCGAATCCGAGCTTCGCGACTAGGAATGCGCCTGCAGCCGGGCTAAGCACCGAGGCCATCGTATGCACGAAGCCGTTGCCCGCCATCAGCTTGCTCTGCTGGACGCTATCTTTGGCGATTTTGGCCAGCAGGGACAAACATGCCGGAGAGAGGAAGGCAAGAACGAAACCGCTGATCGATCTGACGATGAGCAGGTCCCAGGGATCGGTAACCCGGGATTGTACGAGCAGCACAATTCCTGCTACAATCAGGCTGAACACGATAAACCGTTTGCTGCCGTACTTATCGACACCATAGCCTGCAATCAGGTTGCCGGGCAAATGCGTAATCGAATAGACGCCCAGGATGAGTCCGATAAAGGATGGCGCCGCACCCAGCGAGATGGCGAACGGTGAAAGTATCGGATATTGCGCGTGCAGATCGAAAAAGGCTACGAACATAAACAAATAAAGCCATATAGCGGTTTTCAACATCATCACCTCAAGTATGATCATTAACTACTGCTTATCCGTCTATCATTACTTTTACGTGACAAGCCTTGGGGTTAGTACCATTATTTTCGCGGCAGCCCGACGGAAGGTCATCGCAACGGACTGCACAAGCTATTATGTTCAGAAAGGCGGATGCCGGCAGGTGGATCCATTTATATTGATTTCGGTCATTATCGTTCTTCTTGCTTTGTTCAGACTGCGTTCGACATACCGCCGCGCGCGGAAAGCCGATCGTTCGGATGAAATTCAGGAGAAGCTGGCCGCGCTGAGAAAAAAACGGAATGAAGACAACAAATAAGAAGGGGTTTTAGTTTCAAGCAAATTTGTTGCTCATTAATATTGAAAAGGTGTAGAGGGAGAGATGAAATTTGGATTTCGTAATGTCTTTTTTGCAGGAACGCTGGTTTATTATCGTGGCGGCGATCGTTGTGCTGTTTCTCGTCGTACGGATTGTAAAAACGGTCGTCAAATGGGTTATTGTATTGGCGGTACTGGCCGGATTGTATTTCTACGGCGCGAGCTATAAGGACCAGCTGCTTGATCTGGGCTCGGTTGTCTCGGCCAATGTAAAAAATCAGGCCGTCTCTGCGTTCTCTAATGAAATGAAGGATGCGCAGTACAAGCAAAATTCGGATGGCACATTCACCGTCACGACGAAAAGCCTGAAGCTGGATGGCAATCCCGGCTCGAATGAAGTCAAGGTGACATTCATGAACCAGTCTTTTACGATGAAGCTGGACGATGCGCTGAACGCGCTCATCGAGCAGGCGAAGAAAAACGCGAAGCTGTAAGGGGAGTTGAGTCCAATGAGCGAAGCATGGCAGGAGATTAGCGCGGCAAACGGGATTACATTGCTGCTGGCAGCCATTGTGCTCCTATCCGTTATCATGGGGTTAGTCCGCGGCGCTTCGACCTCGGCCAAACAGTTCCTGCTCATGGCTTCGGAAGGCGCTGCCGTTATTCTCGGGCTTGTCATCGGCTGGAAGCTGGCGAATTGGCTGTCGCCGCATGTGCAGATGTGGCTGACATCGCTGCAAATTGCCATTCCTTCGCGTGAGCTCGGTTTTTTCGAGCAGATGTATTATACAGGCGTGACCGCGGTTCGCGATTTTCCGCTGCTCCGCATCGGGATTATTTTCATACTCGGCTATATCATTTCGAAGCAAGTGCTGCTTCGGATTTTCGATTCGATCCTGGTCGGGTGGACGGTTCGAACCGTAGAGCCGGATCGGCATCATGAGCGCAGCCGCCGGCCTGCCTTGATCAGCAGCCTGGCCGGGGGCGTTATCGGTTGTGTGATCGGAGCCGGCCGCGCTCTGCTCGTGATCGCGGCGTTATTTATCGTCGCTTCACTGTTTCCCCAGTCGCCTGCTGCTGCATACATTCAAGCGTCGGACTTGTACCGGAAGGGCGCGAACGAAATTATCAAGCCGGTAACCGGCGACTTTCTGGCCGACAAGCTGCCGGTGTTTACGAGAGCGGTCGAACAGGAGTTCGCGAATATATTGCAGCGCAAATACGAGGTGCTTGACGCCAATGTTCCGGCGGATATCGCCCAGGCGGCAAAGGAAGTGACGGCCAAAGGCAGGACGGACGAGGATAAGGCGAGACTGCTTTACAGCTGGGTAGGCACCCGGGTGAAATACGATTGGGATAAAGTGAATTTGTATGAGCAGAAACGAATTTGGAAGGAGCAGACGCCGGAAGAAACATTTGCGACCAAAAGCGGCGTCTGCATCGATTATTCCCGGCTGTATGCCGTGATGGCCCGTTCGGTCGGGCTTGACGTGAAGGTTGTGACCGGCCTGGGCTATGACGGGAGAGGCGGTTACGGTCCGCATGCATGGAACGAGGTTTATATCGCCGATATGCAGAAGTGGGTCCCGTTGGACGCTACTTGGGTCGCAAGCGGAGGCAATTGGTTCGATCCGCCGAATTTCGATCAAACGCATATCCGGGAGGCTTAATCCGTAAAGCGGCGTGTCCGCCATGCGGGTAAGCCTTCTTTTTTCTTCACTCCCGCGGATTTTCCACTTTACGGCGAATTATGTTAAACTGTTGGAGGCAGCCTTTGCGAATGCTGTCGGCAAGCGGTTTTTCGGAGATGCTATGCTGCATCCGCGACCGAAACGCGCCACCCGAGCCCGCTGTTCAAGCATTTTGGTAAGGAAAAAGGAGTGTCAGCAGGCAATGAAAATAAGAAAGTCGATGTCCGTAGAAGATCCTCAGCAGCAGGAAGCGACGAAGCGCCGTCATTTTACGGTTCGTGTGAATTTGTTGTTTTTTTGTATATTTTTTCTGTTTTCGGTGCTTATTGTGCGTCTGGCGATACTGCAGTTTGTCGAAGGCAAGCAGCTTAAGGAGGAGGAAGCCAAGACGGCAGTGCGCCCTTCGCCAATTGCGCCGATCCGGGGCAATATTTACGATGCCAACGGTTATCCGCTTGCTTTCACCTCTTCGGCGCAATCCCTCTATTTCCGAATGGAATCCGATCAAAAGAAGGACGATATCGTGGCGCTGGCCCGCAAGCTGGAGCAAATTTTCAGCGAATACGGCACCCCTACCAACAGTCCGCTGACGGCCGCCGGAATTATTAAAGAGATGGATGTCGGTTACGATCTGGATAAAAACACGACATCGCCGCCCAGCTATTCCTTCGTACCGCGCCGCATTAAATCGGGCTTGTCGCCACAGGAAATCGCCTTTATTCTGGAGCATCGCGACGAGCTGAAATGGCTGGAAATTATGGAGGAGAGCATCCGTACCTATGATCCGGGCACGATTGCCGTACAGCTGATCGGTTACATGAGGCCTTTTTCCAGAGCGAGAGAACCGAAAAACGGACTGGAATTTTATAAAAACAAAGACAATACGCAGGGTTACCTGGATACCGAGGATGTCGGTTATGACGGGATTGAGCTGATGTATCAGGAAGAACTGCGCGGTCAAAACGGGATGAAAACATACCCGGTCAACGCCTCCGACAAAATCATCGGCAAAGTTCAGGTCGAAGCGCCGAAGAAGGGGAACAACTTGTTCCTGACGATCAATAAGGATGTGCAGCAGGTTACGGAGCAGGCGATTCTCGATCAGTTGGACTATGCCAAATCGCCGGCGGCCCGCAATTCCCGTTACGGCTATGCGCCGAATGCAAGGGCAGGCTACGCCGTAGCGATGGAAGTGGATAGCGGACGGGTCGTCGCGATGGCCAGCATGCCCGACTACGATCCCGGCGTATGGAGCAGCGGTTTTTCGAATAATGAAGAGTTTCAGCGGATTCAGCCTTTTATAAACAATGGAACGATTACGACTGCATATCCCAATTATCCGCCGGAAGAGATGAAAAACCATCCCTCCTCGATCGTATATGTCGGTTCGATCATCAAACCGTTGTCCGTGCTGATCGGACTGAACGAAGGCTTGTTCGGCGTCAATACGATCTACAACGATACGGGAGTATTCACCTACGGGAAAGATAACAACGCAAGACTGACGAACTCCGATCGTGCGGCTTACGGACCGATCAATGCGGCTGATGCCATCTGGCATTCGTCCAACACCTATATGTCCGCGATGATCGGCAATCCGCTTTATTTGCGCGACGGTGCGAAGGCTCCCGATCTGTGGGAATCGTATATGAACAAATTCGGTATGGGCGTTGTGACCGGCAGCGGTCTGCCGAGAGAGAACCCGGGCATCAGCGAATTTAAAGTCAATACGAAGGAAACGCTGCAGTCGCGGATGGTCTATGCATCATGGGGCCAGAATGAAAAATATACGACACTGCAAATGGCGCAATATGCGACCACGCTCGCGACCCGGGGCAAAAAACTGAGGCCGCTGCTCGTCGATAAAATCGAAACGTACGAAGGCAAGCCGGTCAGAAAGATCGAACCGGAAATTATGGAGGAGACGAATTTCCCCAAACCGTACTGGGATGCCGTCATCAAAGGGATGGAGAAGGTCGGTGTGCAGGGCTTCGACGACTTCCCATACAGCTTTGCCCGCAAGACAGGGACATCGACCCAATCGGTCGGCGGTAAAATGATCGATAACGCCGTCTTTATCGCTTTCGCTCCGGTGAATAACCCGAAGCTGGCCGTTGCGGTCGTCGTGCCGGAGGGCGGCTTCGGGGCCTGGAATGCGGCGCCGATCGCAAGAAAAATTTTTGACGCGTATGATCAATATTACGGCTTGGACGGCGTGCCGAAGGGCGGTAAAGGCACAGCGTCTACACAGCAATAATCATTGCGGAAACTCCCTTCGGGGAGTTTCTTTGTATGTAAAGTACAAGTATCATTATTTGCTTCGCACAACCTTGACAAATCGAGCCCCTTCCCTACGGCGGTTGGATGTAACTGGTAATTACGAGCTTATTTTCTGATCTTGCAGCGAATATGGTATACTAATATATTGATTCATATATTGGGTCTATATTTTGGCTGTTTGGACGCTTGAGGAGGAAATGTAAACATGTGCGGGATCACCGGAGCGATGTATTTTGAAGATAGGGAACCGTCCCAGACGATGCTCAAGGCCATGACGGACTGCATTGTGCACCGCGGGCCGAACGATGTTGGATTTTGGGGTGAAAACCGCATAGGATTAGGCTTTCGCAGGCTGTCCATCATCGATTTGAAAGAGGGTCACCAACCGCTTTCCAACGAGGACGATTCGGTATGGATCGTATTCAATGGAGAAATTTATAATTATAAATATTTGCGGCACGAGCTTCAGGAAAAAGGACATCAATTCAAAACGCACAGCGATACCGAGGTCATCGTACATTTGTACGAGGAATACGGCGAGGAATGCGTGCACCGGCTGCGCGGGATGTTCGGCTTTGTCATCTGGGACCGCAGAAAAAAACGGCTGTTCGGCGCGCGCGATCATTTCGGAATCAAGCCGTTCTACTACTACAAGGACAGCAAACGATTTTTGTTCGGCTCCGAGATTAAAAGCCTGCTAGCTGCAAACGGCATGGACCGGAACATACATACGGAGAGCCTGCTTAATTATTTGACATTTCAATACGTGCCCGAGCCGGATACGATGTTCAGAGGCATCCGCAAGCTGCCGCCGGGTCACTGCATTTCGATCGGCTATGACGGGGATATGAGCATCCGCCGTTACTGGGATCCGATGTTCGAACCGGAGGAGCGCCCGTTTGCCGACTACGTGGAGCAAATCCGCGAAGGCTTGAAGGATTCGGTCATTCACCATATGCAGAGCGATGTGGACCGCGGCTGCTTCCTGTCCAGCGGCATCGACTCGACGGCGATCGCGGCGCATATGAGGTCGATCGAGCCGATCCGGACGTTCTCTGTCGGCTTCGAAGGGCCGAACAACGAAACGGAGATCGCGCGTCAAACCGCGAAGGCGCTGGATACGGAGCATTATGCGAAAATCATTACGCAGCAGGACTTTTTTAACGCGCTGCCGAAAGCCGTATGGCATCAGGACGAGCCGGTGGCCGATCCTTCGGCTATTGCGCTGTATCACGTCGCGCAGCTGGCGCGCGAGCATGTCACGGTGACGCTTTCCGGCGAAGGCGCCGACGAGCTGTTCGGCGGCTACCGCATTTACCGCGAGCCGCTGTCGCTTGCCCCGATCGAGCGGCTGCCGCTGCCGTTAAAGCGGCTGCTGCATGCGGTGGCGCGCCTCCTGCCGGGCGGAATGTACGGCCGAAATTATGTACTGCGCGGCACGACGCCGCTCGAGCAGCGGTTTATCGGCAATGCGAAAATATTCACCGAGGACATGAAGGCCGAGGTTGTGCGGATCGATAAGGAAATGCTGCGCAGCTACCGCAATCCGCTGCAAATCGCACAGCAGTTTTACGAGAAGACGCGCCATCAGGATCCGGTGACGCGCATGCAGTATATCGACATGAATCTGTGGATGCCGGGCGATATACTGATGAAAGCGGACAAGATGACGATGGCGCATTCCCTGGAGCTGCGCGTCCCGTTCCTGGATGTGGAGTTGTACGAGGTCGCGCGAAAAATTCCGGCACGCTACCGGATAGCCGAAGGCACGACCAAGTACATTTTCCGCAAAGCGATGGAAGGCATCATTCCCGACTTTATCCTGGGCCGACCGAAGCTCGGCTTTCCCGTGCCGCTCCGCGATTGGTTAAAGGGCAATCAGGGCGGCGTCATGATGGAGCAGATCGCCTCAAGCGGCGTCGAGGATTATATTAATATGGATACGGTGCGCAGAATGGTTCAGCTGCACCAGAACGGGCAGGGCGACTACGCGCGCAGGCTGTGGACGATTTATATGTTCGCCTTATGGCATGCGACTTATTTGGAAGAGCTGCCGAGACCGACGTTTGCCGAAGCATTGTAACTCTTACGTAAAGGGGACTGGATCGTACGTGGGCAATTATAAACTGATCGCTCTGGATATGGATGGAACGCTGTTAACGGAGGACAAGCTCATTTCAGCGGATAACAAAGCGGCGATCAAGGCGGCCCATGCGGCCGGCGTTACCGTCATGTTCGCGACAGGCCGGGGCATACAAAATGTAGCGGCCTATGTAGAGGAGCTGCAGTTGTCGGCACCGATCGTGACCGTGAACGGCAGCGAGGTGTGGGCGGCGCCCGGCATTTTGCACAGCCGTACGCTGATGGATACGGCGCTGATCCGTGAAATGCACGCCATCGCGCTGGAATATGACACATGGTATTGGGCCTATGCGGTGCAGGAAATATTCAACCGGGACAAATGGACCGATGAAGTCGATTCGAAGCAGTGGCTGAAATTCGGCTACTATTACGAGGATGCCGATAAGCTGGAGGCGATCCGCAGCAGGCTGGCTTCCTGGGATGCTTTGGAATTGACCAATTCGCATCCGTTCAATATTGAGATCAATCCGAAAGGCATTAACAAAGCGAGCGGAATCAGGCAAGTATGCGGATTGCTCGGCATCGACATGTCGCAGGTCATTGCGATGGGCGACAGCTTGAACGACGAGTCCATGATTCGCGCAGCGGGTCTCGGCGTAGCGATGGGCAATGCGCAGGATGAGGTCAAACGGCTGGCCGATGTCGTTACGGAGACGAATGAGGAGCACGGCGTAGCTCGTATCATCGAGCGATATGTACTCTCTTGATGCCGCCGCGCCGTGTCCGGCTGTACAGTCCTTTAAGTTCGAGGAGGAAAATCGATGGTTATTGCAGCATGGATCCTGGTGATCGTACTGTTTATCGTCGGAATGGCGGGTGCGGTCTATCCGGTGCTTCCCGGAGCCATCGCCATTTACGCGGCTTATTTCGCGTACGGATGGATGGTCGGATTCAATTCCTTCGGGCTATGGTTTTGGCTGACCCAGACGACACTGCTCGCCATTCTGCTTATTGCGGATTATGCGGTGAGTGCGCTGGGGGTCAAAAAATTCGGGGGTACGAAAGCGTCTGTCATCGGCAGTACGGTCGGTCTGCTGCTGGGGCCGTTCGTGATCCCGGTAGCGGGCTTGCTGATCGGACCTTTCCTTGGCGCCGTCATCGGCGAGCTGATCGTCGGAACCGAGTGGAAGCAGTCGCTGCGGGCCGGGTTGGGCGCGCTTGTCGGCTTTTTCTCAAGCGTCGTCGTAAAGGTGCTGCTGCAGGGACTGATGATATTGTTATTCTTCATCTGGATATTTTGGAACTGATTATTGCTCAGCCGTGCCGCAGCGTTGGCGAACGCTATCGGTACGGCCGCTGCATGCAAGCGGGGAGAAGGGAACGTTGTGGCTAAAGATTCGTTAATAAAAGGTACGTTTATTTTGACGATGGCGGCTCTGGTTGCACGCGCGCTAGGTGTCGTGCAGCGGGTTCCGCTCGTTTTTTTATTGGGCGATCTGGGGATGGCGGCTTACGGAATCGCATTCAATCTGTATTCGATGCTGCTGGTCGTAGCGACAGCCGGCATTCCAAGCGCGCTCAGCAAAATGATTTCGGAGCGGACGGCGCTCGGTCTCCACGCCGAGGCGAACCGGATTTACCGCGCCGCGCTGCTGTTTGCGGCAGCCGCCGGCCTATTGATGACGCTGTTCCTGTACGGGTTCGCGCCGTTCTATGCCGACAGCATCATCAATCCGCAGGCCGCGCTGCCGATCCGCGCATTGGCGCCGGCGCTGCTGCTGTTTCCGCTGATCGCGATTATGCGCGGCTACTTCCAGGGTCGCCGCATGATGATGCCCAATGGCTTGTCGCAGATCATTGAGCAAATTTTCCGCGTCGTCACCTCGGTAGCGCTCGCGTATGTGCTGCTGGACTACAGCATGGACTGGGCTGTAGCCGGAGCATCCTTCGGCGGCGTGATCGGCAGTGTGGCCGCCGCCGCCGTCATGCTCTACTTCGCGCTGAAGCTGCGCCGCAGCGACCGCGCGGAAGGGCTGCTGTCTGCCGCCGCTGGCACAGGCGGCACGGAGCGGGCGTGCGTCAGCGGCGCCCGCGAAGGCGTTCGAACGAGCGCCCTGCCGTTTAAGACGATATATGCGCAGCTGTTCAAGGTTTCGATCCCGATCGTTATTTTCTCTTTAACGGTGACGTTAATTTACACGATCGATTCGTCGATCGTCACTATTTTGCTGAAAGATCAGGTGGGCGAGGAGCAGGCGAAAGAAATATTGGGCATCCTGCTCGGCCGGGCGCAGTCGCTCGCCGGCATTCCGATTATTTTGGCTGTCGCGCTGAGCCAATCAATCGTACCGATCATCTCGTCCGCTTATTCGACCAAAGATACCAAGCAGCTTACGGAGCAAACCGGCAAAGTGCTGCAGCTGTCGATATTGACGGGGCTGCCTATGGTGCTGCTTATTTGTTTGGCGGCCGGTCCGATCAACGCGTTTATTTTCGGTAACGATAAAGGCTCGGCGATTGTCGACGCTTACGCGGCGCCGGTTATTATTTTCTTGACGGTCAGCGCGATTTTTCAGATTGTGATGCAGACGTCCGGAGCGGTGCTGATGGGTATGGGGAAAATGCGCCCGCTCATGCTGAGCGTGGCCGTCGGAATCGCCGCCAAGCTGATCGCAAGCTATGCGCTGGCGCGATATTTCGGCATATACGGCATTATCGCCGCCACATGTCTATGCTTCGTCGTCATGACTATAATTAATATTCGGGTGCTGCGCAAGGAAGTGACGTTCCGCGTTCTGGGCGGCCGCAGATGGGTCGGCATTGCCGTAACGACCATTGTTATTATAGCCATAGGTTTCGTGTTGGAACGGTTGACACATGCTTACGTTCTACCTTTCGGCCATCCCCGCGGCGACGCATTTGTGCAGGCCGTTATCGTTTGCGCGGTTACGGGTGGATTGTACCCGCTGCTGCTGCTTTTGACCCGTACCGTTACATGGTCCGATGTGCAGCAAATGCCGGGGCCCATCCGGAAAATCGCCGCGAAACTGGCCCCGCGGTCAGTTCGCGCCAATAAGGAAAGCGGCGGAAGCTAAGAAACCGCAAAGCCCGTACAAGCTGCAGATGTGCAAGCTTGTACGGGCTTCTTTTGAATGAAAGAAGCTGATCTTGGCGGAACTTAAACTTCCGCTGCCAATGAAGGACGATTCTCATCATCACCACAAAGTTGCTGGAATATAAAAACCTGCGAAAATGCAAGTTTTTTTCATCAAAACCGCCAATTGGGGAATAATTGCTGCAAATGTACAGGAATTTATTCCGGTCTGGCCTAAATTGAATGAAACAGGGGAAAAAGATGTATTTTTGCAGGAAAGATGCCGGGCGAACAAACTAAGAAGTAAACAGATGCAGATATGCAGGTTTTTGATCATTATGGTACCGAATATCTGAATGAGACCGCGTAGAGTGGTCCGGTAGTACCGGGATTGAAATTTGCATCAGAGCTTGGCTTCACTTTGCGGGGCAGGCGGCGGCAATAGCGGAACCAATCTTTGACTTCCGCTATTTTCTTCAATTGCAACCAAGACCGGCTCTATGGGAGGGGGGGCTGGAGTGCTTCCGCAATACTCTTGTGAAGGTTGTAGCGGAGCCATATACCCGGAGGAATAGTAGACGTAGACGCTAATCCGGGGCATTGACGCCGCCGGCTTCAAATAAACGAAGTATAAGACATAATGCCAAGCGCCAAGGCTGTTGTCAAAACAGCGCTCCAGAACACAATGCCAAGCGTCATCCAAAGCATCAGCCTCCGCGGCTCCGCTCCCAAAGAAACGCCGATAGCGGCGCCAAGTGGCGAGCCTGTCAGAAGCGGCGACAAGAAACCTAACCCGATGATCCCGTATTTTTTCCATACGCGGGACATCGTGGTTTCTTTGCGTTCGTTTTTCCGCTGAAAACGTTGCACTAACCAATTACGGAACGATTTCCCGAAAAAAATAATAACCGCCGCGGCAACAATGGAGCCCAATGCGCTGCAAATGCCGGTGGCTACGGGGGGCAACTGCAATGTAAATCCAAGCGGTATGGCTGCCCACAGCTCCAATATGCCGGCTGCGAATACCGAAAACCAAGCTGCTGTCGGACTCATAACGATCACATTCCCTTGTTGGATTAGTTTGCTATTTCTATAAGTTAACCTGAGGCAATACATGTAATACGGTAATCTTCAAAAAAAGTGACAAAAAACACCAAAATCCGTAATAGTAAGCTCAAGATGTGCTGATTTTTTAGTAAAAAAGTGAAAGAAATTGTTCATCCTTCTGCTACAAGCAAACCGGCCATCCCTCTATACTGTGAATAACAGCAACAAGCAATCACAAATTCGAAAATAGAGGTGGTTACATAATGAGCACCCTGAGCCGGGATGCTAAAGCGGCGACAAGCCTCTCCCGTACCTCCCGCAAAACCAAACTGAAAAATCACAACAACGCTGCCCTTGCGGGTTACTTATTTATCGCCCCTTGGCTGCTTGGTTTCATTTTCCTGACCTTATGGCCGATGCTTCAATCGTTGTATTATTCATTCACCGATTTTTCGCTTCTTGAGCCCGCCCAATGGATCGGTTTGGATAACTATAAAGAAATGTCAAAGGACCGGTTCTTTTATAATTCGCTTAAAGTGACTTTTGCCTACGTGCTGTTTTCCGTACCCGCCAAGCTGTTTGTCGCCCTTATGGTAGCTATGCTGATGAACCGGAAAATCCGCGGCATTTCGTTTTACCGTACATTGATTTACCTTCCGTCGCTTATTGGCGGCAGCATTGCCGTTGCCATTTTATGGAAAAACATCTTCGGGATCGACGGGTTTATCAATCATATTGTTCCGCTGCTTGGCATTGAAGCGAAAAACTGGATCGGTACACCCGAAACATCGCTTGGAACGCTCATCTTATTACGCTGCTGGCAGTTCGGCTCCGCGATGATTATCTTCTTGGCCGGGTTAAAACAAATCCCGAATGAGCTGTATGAGGCATCATCGGTGGACGGAGCGTCCAAGCTCCGCCAATTTTTCAACATTACGCTTCCGATGCTGTCGCCGGTTATTTTGTTTAATGTGATCATGGGAGTTATTCAGGCATTTCAAATGTTCACTTCCGCGTTTATTGTAACGAATGGAGGCCCGTTGAACTCAACTGAAGTATATGCGCTATATTTGTACCAAAAGGCTTTTACTTCATTTGATATGGGATACGCTTCGGCGTTGGCATGGGTGCTGTTGATCATCATCGGTATTGCCACATCGATTAACTTTGTCGCATCGAAATATTGGGTGTTTTATGAAGCCGAGGCAGGTGATAAAAAATGAAGCTTAACGCCCGCGCAAGTAAACTTTGGACGCATCTGATTTTGCTTGTATTCAGCCTGATCATGTTTTATCCGGTTGTGTGGTGGATCGGCGCTTCCTTCAAATCGAATCCCGAGCTTGCTTTGCCGACCTTGTTCCCTACCGTCTGGATGTGGGAAAATTATACGAAAGGCTGGGATGCGCTGCCAAAATATACGTTCACCTACTTTTATTTGAACAGCTTTAAGCTTAACATTACGACAACTATTCTTACGGTCATTTCAAGCAGCCTTGTTGCGTTTGGCTTCGGCCGGCTGGAGTTTCCGTTCAAAAAGCTTTGGTTTTCATTGCTGCTGCTAACGATTATGCTTCCCGGGCAGGTTACCTTGATTCCTCAATATTCCATGTTTCATTCGTTTGATTGGGTCAATACGTATTTGCCTTTTATCGTTCCGAGCGCAATGGGCAACGCCTTCTTTATTTTCCTGCTGGTGCAATTTATTCGCGGCTTGCCCAAAGAGCTGGACGAGTCGGCTAAAATGGACGGCTGCAGCTGGTTCGGCATTTATTGGCGCATTATTATGCCGCTCACCAAACCGGCTCTTGTTACCGTCATGATCTTTTCGTTTCTGTACGGCTGGGAGGATTACTTCGGACCTTTAATTTATTTGAATTCCGTTGACAAGTATACGATTCCGCTTGCTTTGCGCATGTTCATCGATACCCAATCGGCAACCGCCTGGGGGCAGCTGCTGGCTATGTCGCTGTTGTCCATTACTCCGCAAATTCTAGTGTTTTTTGTAGCCCAGCGCCATTTTGTGGAAGGCATTGCAACAACCGGTTTAAAGGGCTAAACTAGAGGAGCTATATGAATAAAGAGCTGCGTGTCTGGTTTCCCGGCCACGTGGCTTTTTGTCTCAAGGAGGTGCCCACTCTGAAAAATCCTATAAAAAAATACCGCATCGATTCCATTTTGTCGGGCAGCTTTACCGGATTTTTTATTCTGCTTCTCGTGATTGTTTGCTGGGTGAGCTATACCGTCTCCTCCAAGGAATTGGCGGAAAATACTTCCGTCTATCAGCAGGAGCTCATGAGTGAGCTGAATAAACAGATGATGCTGCAGATGCGGACAGTGGAGCAACTGTCACTCGTTATTTCACGGAATACAGAGCTTCTGCATTATTTGGATATACCTGAAAACGATCTTTATACGAAGCAGAAAGAGCAAGCCGATGTGCACAAGGTGATGAGCCAGTTGATCAACAGTACGCCCAGTCTGCAATCGATGAAGATGTACGTCAAAAAGCCGATGTCTTCCGATCCCAAAGAGTATGTCAGCTTTGTAGAACATAACGAAATGTTTAGCGAGCCATGGTACGCGCTTGCCGAAAAATCCGATTTTACCTGGCTGGGAGAGCGTTCTATTGAAACGATGCAAGGGACACAAAATGTGGTTACCTTTGCCCGCAAAATTTATTCCAATACGTTGGAATACCAAGGTGTTCTGCTGCTCAATGTAAAAGCTAAGGTACTTTATAACATGATGGTCGGCGAAAAACAAACGGCTCACCGCTATTTGCTTGATTCCGGCGGCAGGCTGATCGTCGGAACGAATCAGTCGATTTTCACGGAACTAAAGCTTCCGGAGCTTTTGAACAAAACCCAGTCCGGAACCGGGTACATGCATAAAAAAGGAAACGCCGGCGGCGCTGATGCGGATTATTTAATCGTTTGGGCCAAATCGTTTAATGAAGGGTGGATCATATCAGAAGTTACTCCTTGGGAAATGATTGCCGCGGGCAGCTTTAAGCTGGCCATGACGATTTTCTGGATCGGACTTGTCTCTATTCTGGCGGCGGTATTATTTACATTATACTTATCGCGAAGCTTCACCAAGCCGATTCGGCAGCTGCTTCAAGCTATGGGGAAATTTCCGTTAGAGCAGAAGCAGGTCGATTTGCCGGTGGATTACAATAATGAATTCGGCTCTATGTTTAACGGCTACCGCAGACTTACCGAAAGAATCGATGAATTATACCGCAGCTTGGATCTTGAGCATCAAAGGAAGCGGAAAGCCGAAATCAAAGCGCTGCAAGCGATGATTAATCCTCATTTTTTATACAATACATTGGACCAGTTAAATTGGATGGCGATTGATGCCGGACATGAACGAATGAGCCATGTGCTGGAGCTGATGGGCCGAATGTTCAGAATCGGACTTTCAAACGGCGAGAGCTTGATCACGCTGGAACAGGAGCTGTTGCATACGGAATGTTATTTGCAGATTCAACAGCTGCGTTGGGGAGACGGCTTGTTGTACACCATTGATGTCGCAGATGAATCGATGAAAGCTTTGCTCATTCCTAAGCTAATCCTTCAGCCGTTTGTGGAAAATGCGGTGATTCACGGGTTTCACGATAAACAGCAAGGCCGTATTACGATTACAGCCCTGCAGGACGAACAAGGGCTTATCATCCGGATTGCGGATGACGGTGTAGGGCTGAAGCCGGGGTGGAACCGCCAGCCCCGGAGAAACACAGGCGGCTACGGCATAAGGAATGTTCGGGAGCGAATCGAAGCGTATTTCGGCAGTCCGTACGGCATCACAATAGAGCCCGGCCATGAAGGGCAAGGCACTCAGGTGACCTTGCGGATTCCAAGGCTGGAGCCTAACGATAGCGGAGGGAATGACTATGTGGAAAATCGCCGTCATTGATGATGACAAAGCCGTCCTGCAGGGAATGAAAAAGATTATTCCGTGGGAAGACCTTGAGGCGGAATTTGCAGGTGAAGCGACGGACGGTCAGCAGGGGCTGGAGCTCATCCGTTCCGTCAGGCCGGATATTATCATCACCGATATTTATATGCCCGTTATGAACGGTTTGGATATGGTGGAGGAGCTTCGGAAAACCGGTTTTGAAGGCAAAATTATTATTTTAAGCGGATACTCCGACTTCGAATATGCCCGGCAAGCGCTGCGTCTAAATGTAGATGATTATTTGTCCAAACCGGTTACGGTATCAACCATTAAGTCCGTATTGGAAAAAGCGATTTTCGAGCTGGAAGGAGTCTCCACCCTGAGGCTTGAGCAGCATGAATTAAAGCAGAAGCTGATGCATTATGAGCCGTTTGTCGAGCAGGAGCGGGTGAAGGCGCTAGTAACCGGAAACGCGGTTGCAGGTAAACCGCTCCCTCCTTTTTTACAAGGCTGTCCCTGCGGAGAAGATTCCTCTGAATTTCTTGTAGTTGCTGTTGAGATTTTGCGGACCGTACGTGTATCCGAGGTTTCTCCAAGCGATTTTAACCTGTTCCGTTTCGCGGTCGGCAATATATTGCAGGAGGTTATTTCAGCTGCTTGGAAGGATGCCCGGTTGATTGAGCTGCACAGCCAGCATATGGCCGTTTTGTTGCATACGCCTAAGGCAAAGAGAGAAGAAGCTAATCTTCGCATCCGCCCGCTTTGTGAAAGTATGGTCAAGCATGTAGGCGATTATTTAAAGGTACAGTTGGAAATCGGACTAGGCACTTGGAAAGAGCGTTGGCAGGAGATTGCGGATTCAACCGAAGAGGCGTTTCAAGCATTGGCGGCCAAACGGCATATGCCTGTCCCGGGATTGCCCTTGTATGAATTTGTCAAGGATTGCGACCCGGCGGCCAAAAACGGCATGCTGGATAAGGCGACGAAGCTGCGGCCGGTGCAATTTTACCAGCAGCTCGGCGAAGCGATCCGCCATTTGCAGGAGCCGCAAATTCAAGAGGTGGTGGAGCGTTTTTTTCAGCCGCTGGAAGGGACAGACGGGCTTGCCGAGAAAGATATCCGCAACTTAGGCTTGGAAACATGGGCTATTTTGACGTATTCGCTTCTTGATGCCGGGGTACGAGCCGACGAGTTGTTTGACGCAGCTCAAGTAAAGGAAGAGCTCGAGCGTTTGACGTCTCCCGGGGAGCTTAAAGCTTGGCTGCTGGAAAAGGTAGCTGTTTTCTGCAGCTTGTCCGGCAAAAGCGAAAAGCTGAAGCATAAACAGGCGGTAGATTTTATGATCCAGCATATCCACGAACATTATGCGCAAGATTTGCATTTGAGCGACTTGGCTGAAAAGGTATATATATCAAGAAATTATTTGAGCAACATTTTTCGGCAAGCAACTGGAGAGACTTTTAACAGTTATGTAACCCGCGTCCGGATGGAAAAAGCAAAAAGTATGATTCTGGAAGGGCGCTGGATGATTTATGAAATAGCCGAAAAGGTCGGTTACAAAAATGTCCCTTACTTCACAACGCAATTCAAAAAATATACAGGCAACAACCCGACAGAATTCGTTAAAAACTGAAATAAATTGTGCATCTCTATTCTACTCAACCGGTTCGCTGATTGGTACCATAAGCATAGTAAAAAACAAGAATCGAAAGGGGTAATCTTATGAATTATGCACGTAAGCTTGCAGCAATTGGCATTTCATCCGTATTGGCTGTCTCTCTGGCTGCCTGCGGCGTCAAGGAAGAGGCCAACCAGAACCAGCCTGCAGCATCTAATAATGCTAATACCGCCGGCAGCAATAAGGCAATAAAGCTGCGTATTATGTGGTGGGGTTCCCAGGCCCGTCATGATGCAACGTTGAAAGCGCTTGATTTATACACGAAAAAAAATCCTAATGTTACCTTTGAGCCGGAGTATCAAGCTTGGGACGGCTATTTGGATAAAATGTCGACCATGGCAGCAGCGCGCAACCTGCCGGATATTATCCAGACGGATGCTGCATGGATTAGCGATTGGGGCAGTACAAACCGGTTGATGGATCTGACTAATGCGATCAATACCAAGGATGTCGATCCGGTTTTGCTGGACACAGGAAAATATAAAGACAAGCTGGTAGCGATTCCGCTCGGCAACAATGCGTTTGGCTTGGTCTACAACAAAGCGGCGGTGGAAAAGCTTGGCATCACGCCGCCTAAATACGGTTGGACATGGGACGACTTTTTTAAATTCGGCAAAGAGGCGAAAGCCAAGCTGGACAAAAACAAATATGTGTACAAGGACTTAACTACCGACGGGATGTATGACGCCTATCAATTGGCTAAAGGAAAAGGCTGGCCTAGAGCGGACGGTAAATTTAACTATGATAAAGAGACCTGGCTCGATTGGATGAACAAATTCGCCGAAATGCGAGCGGCGGGAATCGTACCGCCGGCTGATGTAAATATATCCGATAAAGGCGCCGATGCCAAGCTTGATCTCATGATCCAGGATAAGGTATTGTTCAGGAACTCCCACGCCGCCGAATTTTCGGGATTTGACGCGCTAAAACCGGGGCAGTTGGCTTTGGTAACGATACCTCAGGATAAACAAGCGGGCGGATGGTTGAAGGCTTCCATGTACTGGAGCATAAGCCCTGATACCAAAAATGCGGAAGAGGCGAAAAAGTTCGTCGACTGGTTTATCAACGATCCGGAAGCGGCGGATATATTGGGTACCTCGCGGGGAGTGCCTGTTTCTAAAAAAATTGTCAGCGGGTTAGAGTCTAAATTTACCCCGATCGACAAAGCCGGCATCGAGCTGATCAACAAAACCGCTCCGAATGCGCAAACCTTCTACCCGGGTCCGGGCATAAAAAACGGTTGGGATAAATTCGACAAGGAATATACCAACATTGTCCAACAAATTATGTTTGATAAAATAACGCCGGAAAAAGCTTGGGAGCAAGTTGAAAAGCTGGGAAAAGAAATCAAATAAAGGTTGGAGGCAACTTTTCAAAAGAGAGCCATAACGGAATATTTTGTTCCGCTGTGGTTCTCTTTTTGGTGTTCTCCAGATATGGCCACCCATGCCGCTAATACAGCACCATAGAGGATCCCACAAACCTGCTCCCTCTGCTATAATAAAGGCAGAATACAGAATGAGGTGACAGAATATGATTAAGCTGGCGGCATTCGATGTGGACGGGACATTGCGCGACCGGGACTACTTGCCTGAATCGACACGGACAGCATTGCTGAAATTGAAGGAGCGCGGCGTTGCGCTCGCCTTATGTACAGGCCGCAGCGAATACGAGATGGAGTCGCTGCGCAAGGAGCTTGCCATCGATTGGGCGGTTACTTGCAACGGCAGCCATATCGGCTACCAAGGGAAGACGGTTTTCGGCAACGCGTTTCCGAAGGAAACCGTCGCTGGGTGGCTGCATGAGGCCGAACGGAACAATCATGCGGTACTGCTGTACGGGGCGGAGCTGATGTTTACGAACCGGGAGAACGATTCGCTGTTCCTTCAAGCGCAGCGGGAGATCGGCTTTATGGAGCCGGTACCGCTTCAGACGGGCGAGGAGATGCCGGATGTATATCAGTGCATTATGTTTTGCAATGAGGAAGAGGAGACCGGCTACATCCGGGACCGGAGGGAAAGCTACTATATACACCGGTGGCGACCTTGGGCCGTTGACATTAATCCGAACGGAATGAACAAGGCGCTCGGCCTCCGGCGGCTGCTCGATCATCTGCAGCTTGCACCGCATGAGGTCGCCGCATTCGGCGACGGTCTCAACGATCTCGAGCTGATCGAGTCGGTCGGCACCGGAATTGCGATGGGCAATGCATGCGACGAGCTGAAGGCGAAGGCGCGTTTCGTGACCAAATCCATCCATGAGAACGGCATCGCCTATGCCGTGGAGAAATGGATCCTATGAGCGGGGCGGACAGAGAGCAATTGCAGCCTGCCGCTGTCCGCAACCGCTGGATCGTGCTGGCCAACGTGTCGGTCGGCACCTTTATGGCCACACTGGACGGCAGCATTGCCAATGTCGCGCTGCCTACAATGTCCGTCGAGCTGAACGCTCCGATTCATTGGGTTCAATGGGTGCTGACCGCTTATTTATTGACGATTTGCGCAACGCTTCCGATCATGGGCAAAATATCCGATTTGATCGGCAGAGGCACCGTGTATAACTACGGCTTTCTGCTCTTTGCGATCGGTTCGGGATTATGCGGCATCTCCAATACGTTGGGTATGCTTATTATTTCCCGGATCATCCAGGCGCTCGGCGCATCCTGTCTGATGACCAACAGCCAGGCGATCGTCGCCGAAGTGTTTGCCAAAGGGGATCGCGGCCGGGCGATCGGCATCGTAGGAACGGTCGTATCGCTTGGTTCCTTGACGGGTCCGGGGCTCGGAGGCATATTGGTCGAGCGGCTCGGCTGGCCGTCGATTTTCTGGATTAATATTCCAATTGGTTTGCTCGGGTTTATAGCCGGGTGGTTTTTGCTGCCGAAGGAAAAGTCCCGGGCGCACAAAGAACCGTTCGATTACAGAGGCTCGGCCTTATTTATATTCGGTATTGTCGGATTTTTGTATACGGTATCCAACGGCAAGGATTGGGGCTGGACTTCCGTCGTCACAATAGGCGGTCTTGCGGTATCGATTGCGGTTCTCGCTTATTTTTACATATGGGAAAATAAAACGAACCATCCGATGCTCGATTTCGGCTTGTACCGGGTTCGGACGTTTGCGATCGGCAACATAACCGCGTTCCTGAGCTTTATCGCGATGTTTTTCACAAATGTCATGATGCCCTTCTATATGCAAAACGTACTTATGTACTCGGCCGAGAAAACGGGCTATACGATGATGGTGTTTCCTTTTGTCATGGCGATCGTGGCGCCGTTTTCGGGCTGGTTGTCGGACAAGATCGGACCCAACATTCTTACAACGTTAGGGTTGATGATCAATGCGCTCGGCTTTGCGCTGCTTCATACGCTGTCGATTCACGAGGAAGCGTGGGTGGTCGGGCTGCATTTGTCGTTGTTCGGTTTGGGCGGCGGGCTGTTTCAGTCTCCGAACAATTCCAGCGTGATGGGGGCCGTTCCGGGCAACAAATTAGGTACGGCCGGCGGACTGAACGCATTGGTCAGAAATGTCGGGATGGTGCTTGGCATTTCCTTCTCCGTATCGATCTACTCGACGCGTTTGCATCAGACCGCGGGCGCTGCGGGTGCGGCCGATGCCCAGGCCATGCTGGATGCGCTTCATCTTGTATTTTGGGTTGCCATGGGCGTCTGCCTGCTGGCGCTGGCGGTTTCGGTAAGACGTCTCGGCAAAAAATCAGGACCTCAAAAGGCCGCCGCCTAGCAGCCTGTATATACGACGTTTGACAGGGTACGGAAGAACCAGGTTTCTTCCGGTACCCTGTTTTTTTTGTTGCCGGGGATATGATGCGCGAGCCGGGCTGCAGGTATCGGGAGCTCAACGGAATTCGCTTGAGGAGGCCGGAGAATAAGGCGCGGAGCGGGCGGCGTCGTTCCGGAGACGGGGTCAAAAGCGTTTTGTGCTGGTGCCGATTTTTCGTAGGTCGGGATACCCCTTTTTTGCCGCGAACAAGGATTAATCGCCCGTTTGTCGTATTTATAACTGGAAGGCTGCTTGGAACCTTTTACCTGCCGCGGACGTATAGACGTATGCCGGTGCGGGCCGCCGCCGCAATTATTTTTATTTATTTGGAGGTTGATCATGAATAGAATGAAACGGACATGGGTATCGCTTTTTCTGGTTGTTATGCTGATCGTGCTTGCAGGCTGTCAGGCCGTCAACGGTTTGGACGTAAGCAAAATGTTTGCGAACAGCTTGAACATCCAATCTGCACAAGGAACGCAGACCCTTACGCTAGAGCTTGAAATGAACCCGAGCGTAACCCCGATGACGGATGAGCAGCTGCTGCTCGAGCTGTTCAGCAAAGTGAGTGTCCGCATATCGGAATTCAGTATGCAAGACTGGACGCATGCTTCGCTAAAAGGGGTATTCGAATACACCCAGGGACAAATTCCGTTTCAAATGTCAATGAGCGACATGGAAACCGTCATTGCGCTGGAAGGTGCGAAGAAGCCGATCGTCATGCACAATCAATTTGCCGGCATGGAGACGATGAAGGAGACGATTACTCCCGAAATGGAGCGGCAGTTCAACGAATTTTACAAAAAAACAATCGAGTTTATGCCGGCTTTCTACAGCTACTTGATCGGAAATGCGCCGAATCCGGCGAACATTACCGCCGGCAGCAATAAATTCAGAATTCAGAATCAAAACGAAGGCGTCAACGGAAAAAAGGTTCATATTGAAATCAAGGGCAGCGAATGGATCGGTCTTGCCAAAGGATTATTGACGAACCTGGTTGCAGATGAAAAAGGCATGAAGGATATGCTGGGGCAGCTGTACGATGTGTATATACCGCTTGTCAAACAGTACATGCAGGAGAAAGGTCCGGACGGGGATTCGTCCATGGATATGATGAGTCTATATTTAAACAACAAATCGCTTGCCGTTGAAACGGCATTTGCATTTTTAAACAGCCACTTGAAACAAATGCTCGATGAAAGCTCTTCCGCCATGGATATGCCGAAGCTGCTGACGGACGATGCATTCTCGTTGAAGATGGATGTGTATACGGACAGTGAATTGACGCCGCGCAAGACGGATACCGAAATCGTGATTGCGTCGCCGACTGAAAACAGCGCGGTAAAATCGATTAAGCTCACGTCCGCCAGCGAATGGTGGAATGTGAATAAGCCGGTTACGGCGAATAAAATCGATACGTCCGCAGGGTCGTTCGTTTTCGCGCCCGACAAGCCTGCCCGAATCGTCTCGATTCTGGATCCGAATTCACAGCTGTATAAGCTGTTGAAGAAGGACCTGAAAATTACGAGAAAAGATATCCGAATGTCGATGGATAGCGGCAGCGGCGATTCGACCGCCCCTTACAACCTGGACGGCACCGTTATGGTCCCGATCCGCTATGTAGTCGAACAGCTGGATGCGGATGTGGCCTGGGAGCCGTCGACGCAAAAAATAACGGTCACCGATCCGCTCAACGGCATCGCCGTCAACTTGAACGTCGGCAGCCAGCAAGCTTCGGTAAACGGCATGATCAAGCCATTGGAAAAAGCCGCGGAGATCAGGAACGAATCGACCTATGTGCCGCTCCGCTTTATCGCCGAAAGCATGGGCGCGAAAGTCGGCTGGGACCAGGAATCGCAAACGGTCACGATATCCCGCGATTAAAACAGATAGGAAAAAACCCGATTCCGCCGGATCGGGTTTCTTCCTATTTGAGGCGGTTGTTCGTTCTGCGTATGCCTGATGCTGCACGAAGTTTAACCTTGGGAGCGTTCGTCTTCTTGCGTATCCGGGCTATCCGTATTGCTGCTGCCGGATGGCCGGGGAGTGGACAACCGGCCTGCGCGGGCCGCAGCTTCGCGAAGCAAAAATTCGATATGCCCGTTCACGCTGCGAAACTCGTCGTTAGCCCAACGTTCCAATGCTTCGTACAGCTTCGGGTCCAGCCGCAGGGCGAAGTTTTTTTTGGGAGCCATGGCCACGGCGCAGCTTAATACAGGCTGCCCGTATTAATGACAGGATTGGCGGAACGATCGGAAACGATGGCAACCAGCAAGTTGTTGATCATCGCGGCTTTGCGTTCTTCGTCGAGCACGATCACGCCGTCCTGCTCGATTTGGGCAATGGCCATCTGCACCATGCCGACCGCGCCTTCCACAATTTTGGAGCGCGCGGAGATAATCGCCGTCGCCTGCTGGCGCTGCAGCATGGCGCTCGCAATTTCAGTCGAGTAGGCAAGGTGGGTGAGCCGGGCTTCAAGCACTTCCACGCCGGCAACGGACAGCCGCTCTTGAAGCTCCCGGCTCAGTTCCTCCGCGATTTGCTCGGAATTGCCGCGCAGCGAGTAGCCTTCGCCCTCGAACAGGTCGTAAGGATACTTATTGGCCACATGACGCAGCGCCGTTTCGCTCTGGATTTCAACAAACTGCTCATATTTATCGACATCGAACATCGCCTTGGCCGAATCGACGACCCGGAATACGACAACGGCGGCAATTTCAATCGGGTTCCCTTCAATATCATTCACTTTCAGCTTTGCGCTGTTAAAGTTGCGGACACGCAAGGAGACATGCTTGCGAATGGAAAAAGGAATGGCCAGCCAGAAGCCGCTGTTTCGAATCGTACCGGCGTAGCTCCCGAAAAACGTGACGACCATCGCCTGATTCGGTTGGACGACGGTGATGCCGGATGCCAGCACAGTCACAATACAAAGTAAAGCAATCCCGATGAAAATAGACCCGTTTACGAGCAGGACTACGGACAGAGCCGTAGCGGCCAGAAGCAGCAGAAGCGAGAGAAATCCGTTTAATGCCCAAGCTTTTTGTTCGTTCATTATAAAACACTCCTTCTCATTCAGTAGTAGTATTGATTGAATATCGATTTGATATTTAAATGATATCACTTTTTCTAGTAAATGTAAAATGGAATTTGATGGATTTCGGACAAACGGGCGTTGACATCGGAATAAGGTCATGCTATAAGTGGTTGTAAGCAGAGAAAAGCTGCTGTTTATTATGGCGGCAGCTCGCCAATCTTATGAATAAAGGCGGTGCATCCGAATGGAGCAAGTGAAATCCGAGCAAGTATTTGACCAAAAAATTGCGGGTACGAAACCGACTGTTGCGGTATTTAAAGCGACATGGTGCAAAGACTGCCACTTTATCGAGCCGTTTATGCCGGCCGTTGAGGAAGCTTATCGGGACCGGCTCGATTTTATACAGCTGGATCGCGACGAGGTGCCCGACTTGTGCGAAAAGCTCAACATTTTGGGCATCCCCAGCTTTATCGCATTCCGCGAAGGACAGGAGCTCGTCCGGTTCGTCAGCAAGCTGCGTAAAACAAGGGAAGAAATCGAACAATTTCTGGATCGCGCGCTGGAAGTGGCCGACGCCCTCAAGAAGTAAGGCTGCACCGAACTCATGCGGTTCAAAGCCGCCGTTCCACGGATTTCATCATCCGCGGAGCGGCGGCTTTTTTCGTATTCACAACCTTGACAAACGCGCTCGTCCCGTAGGACGGCGAAGCCGTTTACCCTGTTTCAACGCTTTGTAACATTTCCGAATGGATTTGCTTGGTTTTTATGGCTATAATGATACATGAACGATTCGACTTTATTAGCGGCATATGTCGAATTTATATGAAGTAGGTGGTTCCAGCTTAATGAATATGCAAACTTGGTTGAAGCGGTTCTCTTTCGCGAGCATGTACGGGATGTTTCTAATTATTATTATGGGCGCCCTCGTGACGAAAACGGACTCGGGCCGCGGCTGCGGGGACGAATGGCCGCTCTGCAACGGTAAATTTGTTCCGGCCTATACAATTGAATCGGTTATCGAATACAGCCACCGTTTTGTGGTGGGGGTCGTTGGCATTATTTTGTTGATCACGATGGTTCTTGTATTTATGTTCAGCCGCAGAAACGATGCCAAATGGTTTGTGTCCGGCGCGATGTTTTTCACCGTTCTGCAGGCTATTCTCGGCGCGCTGGCGGTCGTCTGGCCGCAATCGTCGGCCGTGCTGGCGCTCCATTTCGGCTTTTCGCTGATGGCGTTCGCCTTTACGCTGCTGCTTGCCCTGGTGTATACCCGGCTCGGTTCCACGCTATCCGGCAAGCCGGCCGTCTTATCGGTCCGAGTCCGCTGGAGCGTCGCGCTGACGTTGATTTACAGCTATGCGGTCGTTTATTTGGGCGCGTTCGTGCGGCATACCGAATCGTCGGGCGGCTGTATCGGCTGGCCGTTATGCAACGGGCAGCTGATTCCCGACATGGTCGGGCCGACCCGGATCGTGTTTGCCCACCGGATCGGGGCGGTGCTGCTGCTGCTGTTTGTTTTATGGCTGTTCATGGCCATCCGCGCCCAGCAGGGACCGCATGAGAACGCATATCAGGCCGCCAAATGGGCGTTCATCCTGGTCGTCCTGCAAATATTGAGCGGCGCGTTCGTCACGTTGTCCATCGGGTATGACTGGTACTTGCTGGCAAGTCTTCTGCATGCCGTGCTCATCTCGGGATTGTTCGGTATATTATGTTATTTATGCGTGCTTGCCCTGCAGGCCAAAGGGGGCGACAGACAGGCTTACGGGGCTCGGCAGCTCAAGTAAGCCTGCTGTTTTATAATGATAGAAAGTATAAGTTTTCAGCGGAGCTGAACAATTCTGATATTGCAAGAAAAGCTACATCTAAAACACGAATGTATCTTCGTCGGAAGGGCTTCGGTCAGAAGCTTTTCTTATAATGATAGAAAGTATAAGTTTTCAGCGGAGCTGAAGCTTTCAATCATTTCAAGAAAACCTGCATATAAATCGCGGTCGCTCATCTTGGATAGGCTTCGATAGAGGTTTTCTTATTGCGGTTGATTATTACGTCCGTTGGGCTTTTATAAAGGATCACATGTGGAAAAGGGGTTTTGTTTAATCATGGTTCATTCGAATTTACGCGTATTTTTGGAAGCGCTGCGCAAAGAAAATGAGCTGATCGAAATCAGCGCGCCGGTCGATCCGAATCTGGAGCTGGCTGAAATACATCGCCGGGTGATTGATGAAGCGGGACCCGCCTTATTGTTTACGAACGTAAAAGGGAGCTCTTTCCCGGTTGTCACCAACCTGTTCGGGACAAGCCGCAGAGTGGATCTTGCCTTCGGACCGAAGCCGGAGCAATTCATGAAGCAGATTGTGCAGGCGACGGATACGTTGATTCCGCCGACGAAGAAGGCGCTATGGCAGGAGCGCGGCATGATCTTCGACCTGCTCAAGGTCGGCACGAAAACCGTGCCGTCCGCCTCGGCTCCGGTGCTGCAGCAGTGCCGTCGGGAGGCGCCGCTTCACGGCCTGCCCGTGCTCACCTGCTGGCAGGAGGACGGCGGCCCGTTCGTTACGCTGCCGCTCGTATATACGGAGCATCCCGATAACGGTCATCATAATCTCGGCATGTACCGCATGCAGGTGTATGATGACCGGACGACGGGGATGCACTGGCAAATTCACAAGGGCGGCGGCTTCCATTACCACGAGGCCGAGAAGCGCAATGCGGCGCTTCCCGTGACCGTGTTTCTGGGCGGTCCGCCCGCGTTGATCGCCTCCGCGATTGCGCCGGTGCCGGAGCATCTGCCGGAGCTGATGCTGACGTCGCTTATACTCGGCAGCAAGCTGCCGATGGCGGACAACCCGCACGGCGGCCACCGGCTTGTCGCCGAAGCGGAATTTGCAATCTGCGGCTCGGTGCCGCCGCATTTGCGCCGTCCGGAAGGGCCGTTCGGCGACCACTTCGGCTATTATTCGTTGACCCATGATTTCCCCGTGTTTAACGTCGATCATATGTGGCACCGCAAGGATGCGATTTATCCGGCTACGATCGTCGGTAAGCCGCGGCAGGAAGACTATTACCTCGGCGAATTTCTCCAGCGGCTGCTGTCTCCGGCATTTCCGATGGCGATGCCGGGCGTCAAGGAGCTGTGGACCTACGCCGAGACCGGCTTCCACCCGCTGGCCGCGGCCATCGTCCGCGAAAGCTACAGCCGCGAAGCGCTCGGCTCCGCCTTCCGCATTTTGGGCGAAGGACAGCTGACGCTCACCAAGTTTCTTATCGTGACGGATCAGAGCGTGGCGCTGGACCGGTTCGACCGGCTCCTTGAAGCGGTGCTGGAGCGGTTCGAGCCGCAGCGCGACCTGTTCATTTTCAACAATACGTCGCATGATACGCTTGACTATACGGGCGACCGGCTTAATCACGGCAGCAAAGCCGTGCTGCTCGGCGTCGGCGAGCCGGTACGCAGCCTGCCGGGCGCCTACGACGGCGGCGAGCTGCCGGAGATCGCCAGCGTCGCGGTGTACTGCCGCGGCTGTCTCGTTGTCTCCGGCGCCGCCTACGCGGCGGACCCGGGGCTTGCGCAGCGGCTGCTCGAGCGCGCCGGCGACCGCCTTAAGGAATGGCCGCTCGTCATCCTCGCGGACGATACGGCCATCGCCGGGGATCAGACCGCGTTTCTGTGGACCGTCTTCACGCGGTTTAACCCGGCGGCGGACATTTATGCCCGCTCGCAGGTGCGCGGGCATCATCTGGCCTACGAGCTGCCGCTCGTCATCGATGCGCGCATGAAGCCGGGCTACCCGGACGAGCTGTTCCCGCGCGAGGACATTGTTAAGCTCGTTGACAAACGGTGGAGCGAATATTTTCAAGGCGCCTAAGTCTGCATTGCAATGCTTATTCAGTATGCGTATGCCCGCCGAACGGTATGCTCATCTAGCGGCGGGTACATACTGAATGATACGGCCCGAGCGCGCTTGCGCACTCAGGGGCCCCGATTTTGGACCGAAAGGAAGCGAGCAGACACGATGCTGAGAATGATGTTCGGCGAACCGCGCCGAAAAGACGAAGGGCTGCTGGCGAAAGCGAATCAAACGATCCGAGGCTATTTGCAAATGCTCGAATCCGTTCCCGAGCTGGAACGCAATTTGCAGGAACGGCGCTATATAGTATGGAGCAGAGGAATGCTGCGCGCCTTGGACGAGCTGGAGCAGAGCGAATATGCAGCCGTCCGTTTCGGCAAAAAAGTCAGCAAGCTGTACGTCGATGAAATGCAGGAGGACGAGCTGGAAGACTACCACCGCCACCTTTACTTTTACCGGAACGCGATTGTCCGCGTGTTCGCCATTTTGGATAAGCTGGGACATTTTATGAACGAGCGGTTCCGGCTCCGGACAGAGGAAATCAAAGCGCGGTATTCCTATTTTACGGTGCTCCGCAACATGCATGACAACCATTTGTACGTTCAACTGGAAGAGCGGCTCTTCGGGCTTAAAGTGAAATATAAAGCGCCGGTCGAACGGCTGCGCAACGAACGCAACATGGAAATACATACCATTAACGCCGATCTGCTGGACGATCTGCTGCGTGCGGCGGAAACGAAACAAACCCCCGATCAGCGAATAAAAACCGAGGAAATCGGAGAGCATCTGAAAGATTTGGCTTTGGGAAGCACCATGACCTTTACGGCCGCCGAAATCATTTTTACATATATTTACGCATTATCGAAGTCATCCGGGCAATACCCGTCCTCATCCTGATGCCGCGGCTGCAGTTGAATCGGCGATGCCGTTCCTCTATACTTGAAAGTAGCGCTGTTCCTGCCTGCGGGCCGGCAATACGACGGTTCATGAAGCTTTATCCGATTACGACTTTATCGGGTTAAGACCCTCACCTCCAAGGTGGGCCTTGAATCAGGTGGGGTAGAGTCCCCATCTGATTCCCCGATGTTCAGCAAAGCTGAACGAGTTCACTTGAGAACTTTATAGGAGGACGGGCATGTCCGAACAACGAAAAGTTGCACTCATTACAGGAAGCGCCAAAGGCCTGGGCAAAATGACTGCGCTCCTGCTCGCTGATTCAGGCTGCGATCTTATCATCAACTACGTGCATAGCAAAAACGAAGCAAACGATTTATGTGAGCGCATTCAAGCGAAAGGCAGACGCTGCCTTGCGATTCAGGGCGACGTCGCCCGTCCGGATGAAATGCGCAGCATGGTGCGGAAAGCGGCGTCGGAGTTTGGCGGCATCGACATCCTGATTAACAACGCGGGGCCGTTCGTCCGCGAGCGGAAGCTGTTCGGCGAATATGCGCAGGAAGATATCGACTATTTAATGAACGGCAACCTGCTGGGTGTCATGCAGCTGGATCATTTGGTGCTGCCGATGATGCGAAGCAGGCGGTGGGGGAGAATTATCCATTTCGGCTTCGGACACGCGGCCGAAGCGCGCGGCTGGCCGCATCGCGCCGTTTATGCCGCGGCCAAGGTCGGGCTTGTCTCATTTACGAAAACATTAGCCGTGGAGGAGGCTCCTTACGGCATTACCGTCAACATGATTTGTCCGGGAGATATCCGCGGCGCGAATAAAGAAAAGACGATCGCCGAGGTCGAGCATGAGCGGGACCCCGAATCGCCGCGCGGCCGGCCAGGAGCGGGGGAAGACATAGCGAGGGTCATCGCTTTTCTGTGCGAGGAGCGTTCCGATTTCATTACCGGCAACATTATGGATGTGTCGGGCGGGCTTGATCCGATCCGGGCGATCATCGGCGCGCAAGCCGGCAAGCAATAAGCGCTTGCCGACGCCGCCCAAGCCGCGGTGTTCGTGTTCTTCCCTTGGCTAACAGGCCGGCTGCAAACGCTCGTCCAGTAGTTTAAATGTCAAATTAAAGAACCGTCCGGTAATATTTCCGGACGGTTCTTCTTATTCGTCTTAATAAAGACGTGATTAGAACACTTGTACGACCTCTTCGATACCTTCAACCTCTTCAAGCAATGCGCGCTCAATACCGGCTTTCAACGTGATGGTCGAGCTCGGGCAGCTTCCGCAGGCGCCTACTAGCTTCAGTTTGACGATGCCGTCCTCCACGTCAACAAGCTCCACATCGCCTCCGTCGCGCTGCAAAAACGGGCGAAGCTTATCTAAAACTTCCAGTACCTCATCGTACATGGTGTTTTGCGTTTGTTCACTCATTTGCGTCAACTCCTTTCTATCACTTATTATATTACATGTAGCACAAAAATAAAATGGTTTATACAAGGCGGCTGATTATAAATGAGACCGATCATCGAATTTTGCACGAACAATATGCACCATGGCACCGATAAATTGATGCAGGAGCTGGAGGCGAACCCGGATTACGATGTGATCGAGTACGGCTGCCTCGGCAATTGCGGCGAATGCTATATGTTCCCTTATGCGCTGGTGAACGGTGAAATCGTAGCCGCGGCCACCGCGGAAGAGCTGAAACAGCAAGTGTATAATAAAATAAAAGAGATCGAAGACATGTTCGATCTCCTAGGCGGCTGACTAGCCGAAATGATGCTTGGACATCCAGAGCACACCGGTCTTCAAAGCGCGCGCGATTTTTCCCGTCATAATGGTTCGTTTGCCCATCATGCCGAATCCCGATTTTTTCCCGAGTGAGCCGAGAACCCCTTTGAGCTTGATTTGACCGAGCCGAGGGGTTTCATTTTTCCATACGGCCCTGATAACCTCTGCAACCTGCTTGCCTTGTCCTTCCGCCGCTTGTGCGCTCGGGGAGAACTGCAGCGAGGCGCAATCTCCGACCACATAAATGTCGGGGTACGCTTCAACCTGATGGTAGTCGTTGAGGATGACGCGGCCCTGATTATCTTTGGACAGCTGCAGCTGCTGTACGATCGGGCTCGGCTGAATGCCGGCCGTCCAGATCGTCACGTTCGTATGGATAATCTCCTGATCGTTGTATAGAATGCCGCTTTCCAGCCGGGTCAGGCAAATATGCGACCTCATTTCAATATCATGCTCAACCATCCATTCGCGCACGTATGCCTGCACTTTGGAAGGAAACGAGGAGAGCACGCTCGGCCCGCGATCGAGGATGCGGATGTTTAAATCCGGGCGGCTTTCGCGCAGCTCGGATGCCATTTCCACTCCGCTCAATCCGCCTCCGATAATCGTTACTTGACCGTATGGCGCAGTATCGTTGACGGATTGGAACGTTTTGCGGGTCGAGGACATAGTCTGGATGCTGTGCGAATATTGTTCGGCTCCGATAATGTTATGATATTTGTCCACGCAGCCGAGTGCGATCACAAGCCAATCGTAGGAGAGAGGCTCTTCATTTTCGAACAAAATCAGCTTTTTGTCGGGATCGACCGCAGTCACTTCCCCGTATTTGAGAATGAGGCGCGGGTCTACGGGAAACTGCACGCGGATTTCTTTATCCGCAACCGTGCCGGAAGCCAATGCATAATATTCCGTCTTTAATCCTTGATAAGGCATACGATCGACGAGGACGAGGACGGTGTCCGAAGGTAATTCTTTTTCCAGCAATTCCTTGGCTACCGTCAATCCTCCATAACCGCCGCCTAGTATAACCAGTTTCTTCATCATGTTAACCCCTTCTATGCTGGAGCGCTTGAATTAGTACACTTTAATTTCGTTATAAAAAGTATCCCGTTCGACTGGTATGCGTCCGGCTCCTTTAACGAGCCATACGAGCTCATCGCGGGTCAGGCCTTCCGGAGAGAGCGCCCCTGCCGCGTGGCTGATTTTTTCTTTAATAATCGTTCCATGGACGTCGGATGCGCCGAATGTCAGCGCTATTTGAGTCAGCTGCGTCCCCAGATTAATAAAGTATGCTTTGATATGAGGGATATTGTCGATCATCAAACGGCTGATCGCGATCGTCTTCAGATCGTCGAATGCGGCGACGCGGCGCTTGATGCCCGCATTGACGCTCGCCGGTTGAACCGAGTTCGGGATGAATACCATGAACCCGTTCGTTTCATCCTGCACTTCACGCAGAAGAATCATATGCTGGATTCGTTCCTCAAGCGTCTCGATCGAACCGTACAGCATCGTGGCATGCGTCTTCAAACCGAGTCCGTGGGCTACGCGCTGCACTTCGAGCCATTGGTCGGTCGTCGCTTTGCCGACGCCCATCTTTTGACGGTAACGCTCCGACAGTATCTCCGCTCCGCCGCCGGTCAGCGTGCTCAGCCCCGCATCGACCAAAGTTTCCAGCACCTCTTTATAGCTTAACCCACTGATGCGGGAATAAAACTCGATCTCCGCCGCCGTATGGGCTTTGATGGTAACGTTCGGATACCGCTGCTTCAGCGCGCGGATACAGTCGACATAATACTCGAACGGGACGTTCGGATTATGGCCCTGGGCGATATGGAATTCGCGCATTTCGGGATGGTAATGCTGGTCGATATATTCGAACATCTGCTCCGGCGTCAGCGTATACGCGCCTTCTTCGCCCTCGTCTCTGCGGAAATGACAAAATGCGCAGTGGGCTTCGCATACGTTCGTAAAATAAAGACTCATGTTATCGATAAAATATACTTTTTTGCCGTTCATTCTCAGGTTGACTTCGTTGGCCAGCTGTCCGATCGTCAGCAAATCGTCGGATTCATACAAAAATACGCCGTCTTCGAGCGACAAGCGTTGTCCGTTCCTTACCTTCTCTGCGATTTCCGCCATTCGCTGATCCGGGTTGCTTACTATAATGCTCATTTAAATCCTCCTCCATACAGATTAACAATATGCGTCTGCCGCACGAGCCTATTAAAACGATCCTATCTATTATAAACCTCCAGCACGGGGCGGGCAATACACACTTCGACAAAATGGATGTAAGCCGTTTCATTAGGAATATTTAATATGAAATATCAAATATTGTATTTCCATTGGCTAATTTTTCCTGTATATTTATAAAAGTATTGCAAAAGTCAGACAAGGCGGTGTACAAGCTTGCGTATAACAGTACCTCCGAACTCAAATTTGTCGAGATCGGAGCTGTCGGCTGAGATTGAGAAGGTTAGAACTCATATGGTTCATTTGGCTGGTGAATTTGGATTTTTACACCCTGAGGTTCAACATTGCAGCAAGCAGTTGGATTCTTTATTGATCCAATATTATTTAATAGACCGCGTGGATAGAACGGGGGAATAAACATAAGTCCTTGAGGAGTATCCTTAATAGGAGTATACTTAATAATGCAAGGGCATTATGTGATGAAGGAGGCTGTTATTCATGATTACGATCAGCGAATCAGCAAGCGATAAAATTAAAGAACTGCTGGCCAGCGAGGAAACGCCGGATTTGTTCCTTCGCCTCGGTGTCAAGGCCGGCGGCTGCAGCGGCTTCTCGTATGGTATGGGTTTTGATGACCAGGAGCAGGATACCGATAAAGCTTTCGAGATCAACGGGCTTAAGGTCGTTGTCGACCAGGATAGCTCGAAATATTTGTACGGCGTCGAAATCGACTTTAAGGATACCGGCATGGGCGGCGGATTCACCATCAATAACCCGAACGCGGTAGCTTCCTGCGGCTGCGGTTCATCCTTCAAGGTGAAGGACGAAGAGGGCGCTCCTGAAAAATGCGACGATAAAGTCGAGGTTTAATACGGAAACCGTTTTTGCAACCTTCCGGGTCTGTGTACAAGCACAGCTCCGGGAGGTTTTTTACATATAAATCACGATCGATCATCTTGGAAAGGCCTCGGAATTCTTGATTCAAGAAAGTATTTTATAACCGCCCGAAAATATTGTTTGAAATTCAGTAAAAAGCAGTTGTTTTTGGGTCTAGATTTGCTATAATCAGTTTGTCAAATACTGGTAGAGGGGCTGTTCGAATGGGTGCAAATTTAATTAAGATCGCTTCGGTTTATTTTGTTGTCGGTGTGTTGTTCGGGATGTTCATGTCCATATCGCACAAATTTGAATTTGCTTCCGTACATGCCCACATCAATCTGGTCGGCTGGGTTTCGCTTGCGTTAGCCGGTTTCGTGTACCACGTATTTCCGAAGGCGGCCGGTTCCGCTCTTGGCAAGCTCCACTTTTGGCTGCACAATATCGGATTGCCCATCATGATGATCGGTCTGGTGCTGCTCGTCAGCGGCGTACCGGGAACGGAGCCGATTGTTGCAACTGGCGGCACCATTACCGCTATCGCCGTCATTTTGTTCATGATCAACGTTCTGAAAAACGTAAGCGCGTCAAAAGATCAAAGCATCACTCCAAACAAAACGACATCCATGTAAAAATATTACTTGTTTCGCGCAAGCCTTCGGGCTTGCTTTTTTTTGCTAAGGGGATTAAACCGGCAGCCGCGGCAATCGGGTATTTTGACCGTTGAGGGCGGATTGGCAAGACTGAAGGCGTATCGTGTCGAATAAGCTGCGGTTGAACAGGCATGTCCAAAAAATATTTTTGGGACGATGATCGCAATCAGCGGCTGTGTATAACCTTGTCCACATTATTCACCGCATAACCGCAGACGATTCGACGCTTATTAACAAGATACGCACAGGTTATACACAATTCGCTGTGGATAATAGAACGCTTGTTCTAAAGATACGCACATGTTAATATAGCTTTACATTAAAGAAGTTAGGTGATTTTAATGAGGTTAATGAGCGATGAGGTCTTGATCGAATCTTATTTCAAGGCGCAGGAACTGAAGCTGGAGGCCGAGTTTATCAAGCTGCTGCTCGATGAAATCAAACGCCGCAAACTAAATTTGGAATATTACCGAAACAATGCGCAGGTCAGCTGACCTGCCTTATTTTTTACATTTAAATCGCGGTCGCTCATCTTGGAAAGGCATCGATAGAGGTCCGAGGCATCCATATGCCATTCTACAAAAAAAGGCTCCCTCCCGGCGTCTGCCGGAACGGAATGCCCTTCTGCTTGTCCAGAAAATAATTTGGGAGACATTGTGCTTGTCTTACATTTTCATGTTGCTGCTGTGTCCCGGAGATAGTTTGGCCGTTGGATCGATATATACCTTCGCATTGTTGATCGCGGTAGGCGCTTCACCGAAACCGACGGCAATCAGCTTCAGCTTGCCCGGATACGTCGTAATGTCCCCTGCGGCAAAAATGCCCGGAATACTTGTTTCCATACGGGAATCGACGATAATCGAACCGTTGTCGATCTCAAAGCCCCATTCCGCAATCGGACCGAGCGAGGAAATAAATCCGAAGTTGACGATGACCGCATCGACGTCAAGGTCGACCGTTTCGCCCGATTTAATATCGGTCAGCGTAGCTTTAGTAATCGTATCGTCGCCGTGGAGCGCCGTAATTTCTTTTGGCGTCAGCACCTGTACTTTGGAATTCATCAGATTTTCGACGCTATGCTCATGGGCACGGAATTTGTCTCTGCGATGAATCAGCGTAACCTGCTCGGCAATCGGCTCCAGCATTAAAGCCCAGTCGACCGCAGAATCGCCGCCGCCGCTGATCAGCACTTTTTGACCGGCAAATTGATTCAAGTCGCTTACAAAATAATAAAGATTTTTTTTCTCGTATTTCGCCGCTTCCGCAAGCTCCAGCTTTCTGGGCTCGAATGCGCCTACGCCGCCGGTAATAATAACCGCCTTCGATTGGTGAACGCCTTTATCCGTCACGACCTCAAACAACCGTTCGCTCTTTTTGATTACCTGAAGCACCTTTTCCTCCAACCGAATGTCGATCGGGAAATGCTTCATCTGCTGATCCAGATTGTTTACGAGCTCCTGCGCCGTCACTTTCGGGAAGCCGGCCACATCGTAAATATACTTTTCCGGATACAACGCTGCCAATTGTCCGCCCAGCTGAGGCATGCTCTCAATAATCTTTACGCTTGCCTGGCGCATCCCGCCGTAAAACGAGGCAAACATACCGGCCGGACCGCCGCCTACAATAATAATATCCACTAATTCGTTCTGCATGTCTTTAAAAGCACCTCCGAAGCTTAATAACAATCGAATTATATTATAAACATGGACATTTGAAAAGAAAATAATAACCATTTTCATTTTCATTCGGGGTCGAGAGCCGGTCGAAGCTGTTCCTTTATGGGAATAATAGTATTTGGCAGTAATCAGGGAGATATGCTTATGAGGTCCGGTATTTTCCGGCTATTTTAAACAAAATAATGCTTGCTATTTGTCAAGTTCCATTATATTATGTCTTGAGGAACTGCTTAAAAATCTGATGATTAGACATGCACCTTGACGCTAATATGCAGTGCGATCTAACAATGATTACAAATATTCCGACGTAGTATGTGTAATTTTTCACAAACATTTTTGTGACTTTTTATTAAATGATAAAATACAGAAAAATAACGGGATGGAAGGGATTAAAACCATGAGTCGAATACCAAGAATAGTCATTTTGGGAGCAGGTTATGGTGGCATCGTAACGGCTATTCGTTTGCAAAAGGAATTGAACTACAACGAAGCCGATGTAACGCTGGTCAACAAGCATGATTATCATTATATTACAACGCATTTGCACATGCCTGCAGCCGGCACGGACAATCCGGAAAACGCCCGGGTGAATATCCTGAAGCTGATTGACGAATTCAAAATCGACTTTGTTAAATCAACGGTTATTCAAATTCGTCCGCAGGAGAAAAAAGTTATTTTGGAGGAAGGCACGCTGTCTTACGATTATTTGGTCGTAGGCTTGGGCGGCGAGCCTGAAACATTCGGCATTCCGGGATTGAAGGAGCATGCGCTGAGCATCCGCAGCATTAACAGCGTCCGCTTTATCCGCGAGCATATCGAATACCAGTTCGCAAGATATAAGCGCGAGCCGAACCGGACCGACTATTTGACGTTTATCGTCGGCGGAGCCGGCTTTACAGGCATCGAGTTCGTTGGCGAATTGGCTGACCGCATTCCGCAGCTGTGCAAGGAATTCGACGTCGACCCGTCGCTCGTTAAAATTTATAATATCGAAGCGGCCCCAACCGCTTTGCCGGGCTTTGACCCCGAGCTGGTCGAATATGCAATGAATGTGCTGCAAAATAAAGGCGTTACCTTTAAAATTGCAACGGCCATCAAAGAATGTACGCCGGAAGGTGTATCGCTCGCGACAGGCGAAGAAATCAAGGCGGCCACTGTCGTTTGGACAGGCGGTGTTCGCGGCAATCATATGCTGGACGAGGCCGGTTTCGAAACGATGCGCGGCCGTATCAAAGTCGACGAGAAGCTTCGCGCGCCAGGGCATGACAATATTTACGTGCTCGGCGACTGCTCGATTGTAATGAACCCGGAAGGCCGTCCGTATCCGCCGACCGCACAAATTTCGATGCAGCAGGCTGAAGTATGCGCGCATAATCTCGTTGCCTCGATTCGCGGCGAGCAGCTGAAAAACTTCGTCTACCAAAGCAAAGGCACCGTAGCGTCCCTGGGCCGCGGCGAAGCTATCGGCATCGTAGGTTCCCGTAAAATCAAAGGCGGCTGGGCAGCCGTCATGAAGAAAGTCATCGATGTACGCTACCTGTATATTATTGGCGGCATTCCGCTCGTGCTGAAGAAAGGCCGATTCTAATATGCGGCATTGCAGCGTTCAGGTACGCGGATTGTTGACGCGGGATGAGCTCGACCGGTACAATGCCCTTATGGACGTAGGCCATTTTTTGGAAGCTCAGACCCGCTATGATCTGGTCTATACGGTGCAAAAAGAAATCGACATCCTTATCCTGCCCGCGATCGAGCGGTTGAAGGAAAAGTCGCGTCAGCGCGACCGCGATACGGAAGCGTATCTTGCCGCCAAACGCGAGGCGAGCCGTGACGAACGGTTTGAAGACGAGGATGAGGACGAGTGAACTCGTTCAGCTTTGCTGAACATCGGGGAATCGGATGGGGACTCTACCCCAGCTGATTCAAGGCCCACCTTAGAGGTGGGGGTCTTCCCGATAAAGTCGTAATCGGATAAAAAAACGACCCCTGCGTGGAGCCTGTGATCAGGCCGCGCAGGGGTCATTTGTCGTAAGGCTACAGCCTTAGCATGGCAGTCATTTTGTCCTGATTCAGCAGGTTGCCGACATAAAATTCGCCGAATTCGCCGAAGCGGGCGCTCGTTTCATCGAAGCGCATTTCATGCACGATCTTTTTGAATTGCAGAGCATCATCCGCGAACAGGGTAACGCCCCATTCCCAATCGTCCAGTCCGATCGAGCCGGCGATGATCTGCTTGATTTTGCCGGCATAGCTGCGTCCGATCATACCGTGGTTGCGCATAAAGCTGCGGCGCTCGTCGGCGGACAGCATGTACCAGTTGTCGTTGCCCTCGCGGCGCTTGTTCATCGGGTAGAAGCATACATGCTTCGATTTCGGCAATATCGGCTTCAAGCGGGCGATAATGTCGGGGTCCTGCATCGGGTCCGTGCCTGGCTTGGCCATATAGCTGCCGAGCTCGACAATGGATACATACGAATACGTCGGGATCGTCACCTGAGCGAACAACGTCTTGTTAAAAGCCGTTTCCAGCTCGTTCAGCTCTTCCAGCGTTTCCCGCAAATGCATAAACATAAAGTCGGCCTTTTGTCCGACGATGCTGTAGAACGCGGTGCTTCCCTGCTTCTGATCCTCGGTGCGCTGGTATTCGGCCAGCAAGCCGTACAGCTCGTCCTCGGCGCGCTTGCGCTCCTGCTGGGTCAAGCTTTTCCAGGCGGTCCAGTCGATGGCGCGGAAATCGTTCAGCGCATACCAGCCTTCCAACGTTTGAATTGCTTCGCTCATCATGAACACTCCTTCTATAGATCCGGTAATGAATTTCAACATCATGGCAATCTTGGGTCATTTTCACTTGTTTCATTGTAACGAAATCATACTGAAAGGGCAAATAACGGGGCGCCGAAACGGGTAAAAAACGATGTTTTTACGGCCCGGAAGTTCATGAACCGTTCACTTTACCCGAAGCGTAATTTTATATAAAATAAACATAAGTGTAGCTGAAGTTTGATTAGCCTGTGTAAAAAGGAGTTGGCGGTTTTGCTGCAGTTGATCATCGTTACCGTGCTGTTGTTTGTATTGTTTTTCGGGCTCGGTTTTATATTGAACATGCTGATGAAAACGACATGGTTCCCGATATACGGATACATTGTGCTTGTCGTAAGCCTGGTTGTGTATTGGGGTTGGGGGACAGGATCGCTGGCCTCGAACTTGTCGGAGTACGGAATCGCGGATTATGTTCCGGCTGTCGGCGGACTGATCGGCGCCGTGCTGAGCGGGTCTGCGATCAAGACGCTGCGGACCAAAGGCTACAAAATGTTCTAAGTGCTGGTTGTCCGTTACCGGCAATATCGCATGAAAGGAAGTTTGGAAATGATGAACGGACAGCTCCGCAAGGATGTCGTACCGGGCATTCAGGTTCGGATTGTGCAGAAGCAGGATCAGCGGACCGGAAAGCTGACGATCGGAACGGTAAAAGATATTTTGACGAATTCGCCGAGCCACCCGCACGGAATCAAGGTTCGCCTGACTGACGGTACGGTCGGCCGGGTGAAAGAAATTATATCCGGGTAAGCGGCGGAGGGAGCATCGGTTGGATCCTCCAACGGATTCGGAACAAAAGGTCATGGCAGCTCGCGTATAGAGGGAGGCCATGATTTTTTTATAATATCAGAATTTATATGTTTTCAGCGGAGCTGAACAATTCTGATATTGCAAGAAAAGCTACATCTAAAACACGAATGTATCTTCATCGAAAGGGCTTCGGTCAGAAGCTTTTCTTAATGATGAAAGTATAAGTTTTCAACGGAGCCGGTATCTCTTTTCAATTGTTTTCATCCCCCGGTTTGTCGGAATATGTGGTAATATGGAGGTTAAGATGCTGGACGATGGATGGGATTTGAGCTTATGCGGATAACCAATATGTTGCATTTTTCGGAGTATCACCGTTTTTATGTGTCGCGCGATTTTTCGTTAAGCAGCCTGGATTTGAAAATGCTGTCGACGATTTATCAGCCGATGATCGGCGCTTATGCGGTCAGTCTGTATCATACGTTGTTTTTGCAGGTGCCGACAGACAAGGTGGGTTGCTCGCCGATGGAGCAGCAGCGCAAGCTGTTTTTGGCGTTGGAGCTGGAAAGCGGAGAGCGCGGGCGCAAATATTTTATCGAGCAGACGTCAAAGCTCGAGGCGGTCGGCCTGCTGCGGACGGTGCGCAGGTTTTCCGCGGAATCGGACGATTACGTGTATGAGTACACGCTTTTTGCGCCGCTTGCGCCTCACGAGTTTTTCAAAAACCAGCACCTGACGCTCCTGCTGCGGGACAAGGTTGGCAAGTACATGGTATTCGCGCTGCGCGACGAGCTGGTGCTGCCGGAGCTGGAAGAACTGCGAGAGGCGAACTCGGAAAATTTGTCGGTCCCGTTCTACGAGCTGTTTCATTTGAACTCGCAGGTGGTCGACCTGGACCTGGAGCTGGCTTTCTTCGAGTCGGCGGCGTCGCAGCCGTCGGAATCGCGGCCGGAGCTGACGAGTAAAGGATTTCAGTATGCCGATATTATTATGCATTTCCCTAAACAGTCGGAGAACCGGTCGTTTGTCGAGCGGTTAAAGTACGAAACCGAGCAGATGGCGCAAATTAATTTTGTCGCCAAAAAATACGGCTTGTACTTGACAGATATATGCAGATTGCTGGATGAAGACCGGGTATTCGATCCGGACGGCAGCTTGAATCTGGAGCTGCTGCAGCATAAAGCGAATGAAACGTTCCGACAGGATAAGAAGCGCGGCGAGGATCGGAGCCGCTTTTTGTCCAAGGTGGAGCAGCAGCGCGAACAGCCGGGACAAGGCAAGCCGGCCTCCGATGAGAAGACGGTCGAAATGGAATATTACCTTGAGGTGCCGGACATTTTCCAGGGAGAATGCAACCAGCATCAATACAATTACATTTTGCGCAACGAGCCGTACACTTTTTTGCTGGAAAAAATTTTTTCCAAAGGCACGGTGCCGGACGGATTGCTCGATACGCTCGCCAAGGTCGACTTGAATTACCGTCTGAACGAGGAAGTCATCAATGTTCTGATTCATTTTATTTACGTATACAAGCGTTCATGGGCGAAAAATTCGATCGAAGCAAGCGTGACCGATATGCTGGGCAAACAGGTCGGCACGTTCGAGCAGGCGGTCGAATATATTCGCGACTATGCGAAATTTAAAGAACGGCAGTCCGGTAAAGGGGCGATGGCGGCGGTCGGAGGCGGCTCCGGACGGGGCGGCCGCGGCAGCGGCAGGCAGCCGCAGAAGCCGGCTCTGCCGATCGTCGGCGACAATGCCGCCGTGCCGGCGAAGCAGCTTACCGCCGCGGAGCGGGAGGAAATACGCCGTAAGGCAAGACAGCTCGACAGCCGGAAGTAACCGTCAAGGAGAGGGGGACGCGCCGTGGAATCATTAGGGGACATTTTACGGGGGATGCCGGGAAGGCAGCTGTTGAAGAAGGCTGAGGACAAGCTGCAGGAAGTGGCGTCCGACCCGTTGATCGTCAAGCTGCGCAGCAAGCATCCGGAGCTGGACCGCGAAGCGATGAAGCTGAATTTGAACAGGCTGCACCAGTACGCGGTGGAGTATCGGAACTGTTCGAGCTGTCCGGGGCTCGATCGCTGCCCGAACGACATGGAAGGGCACTACACGCTTATTACGGTGGAAGCCGATCAGGATCAGCAGGCCCGCGTGTACGACCATAAGGTCGCCTGCAAAAAGTTTCTCGCCCAGCAATCGCAGCAGGCGATCCGCGGCCGCATCCGCAGCTTTTACGTGGACGAGCGGGCTTTGTCCGAAGGCTATTCGACGATCGAAATATTGGACAAGGACGCGGACCGCGAGGAGGCGGTCGGCCTTGTGTACGATTATATATTGAAAACGCGCAGCGACGGGTTGCAGCGGCAGGGGCTGTATTTGGCCGGTACATTCGGGACAGGCAAAACGTTTCTCATGTGCTACATGCTGCACGAGCTGGCGAAGGATGGCTATACAGGCGCCATTGTATATATGCCGGATTTCGCCGAAGATTTGAAATCGATGTTTAACGACCCGCTCCGGCTGAAGGAGACGGTCGACGCTTTGAAGGAGACGGATTTGCTCGTCTTTGACGATATCGGCGCGGAAAATTTGAACCCGTGGCTGCGCGATCATGTGATGGGAGCGATACTTAACTACCGAATGAACCGGAAGCCGACGTTTTTTACGTCTAATCACGATTTGGAGGCGCTGGAGAAGCATTTCAGCTTCACGAGCAAGGATGGCGACGAACAATTCAAGGGGAGACGCATTATGGACCGGATTCGGCCGTTTGTCGATGTTATTCTCGTGAACGGCTATAACAAGCGCGGCGTCTAGCGTACGAAGCCCCGTTTCCGCTGCATGGCTTGCAAGCGGCGGAAACGGGGCTTTTCTACGGTCGTATTGTATTGTTACATATCCGTGTTTTAGCGGCAGCTTTCTTGTTGTTTAGGAAATTATGCGCAGCATATTTCCGTGCATAATCGGGGGCTCCCCCAAAAGTAGTCGGAATTCGCTTCAGGGCTTCACTTTACTTTGGGGGACTTTGTTCCGATATCAGACTTCCACCCAGGTTTCGTCGAATCGAGCCGCGTACGTAATACCAGTTAAAAAAGCCCGCCTCCGCGTATTCGCGAAAACGAGCTTTTGACACCTTGACGAATTATTATTACTTGACCAATAATGAAATAACCGTTGCAGCAACTGCAATCAGGAGCAATACGCCAAAAAATACGCCGAAGCCAAGGGCGGTATCGATAAAGTCGTTGCTTGGTTCTTCGTTAACGTGCAGTTCAGGATGTTTCGGGTCGCTCATTGTCATGTCCTCCTCGGAGTATTCATGTGAGAAAACAGTATTGTAAGCAATCGCTGTGTTCGTTATATAACGCATTTCCGGTATTGCTGTACTAGTTAGCAATAGTATACCCAACTTTTCGATCAATTTAAAGGCGGGGAAAGTGACAATTGTGCGACGGTTTTTGCAGGATGCGCCAAAAGCGGCGCCGTTCGGCGTCTGGAAACAGTTTGCAAGGGCGGACCGCGGTTGAAAATAGGGTGCTTTGTGGTATACTTTACATGTTGACAACATTTTATTGGGTGAAAGGAGGACGTTATATGGCAATCGTAAATGTTACGGACCAATCGTTTTCGAATGAAGTGGAAGGCTCCGGCACGGTACTTGTCGATTTTTGGGCGCCATGGTGCGGACCTTGTAAAATGATCGCTCCCGTATTGGAAGAGCTGGATAAAGAAATCGGCGACAGCTTGAAAATCGCCAAATTAAACGTAGATGACAACCCGGAAGCGGCGTCCCGTTTCGGTGTGATGAGTATTCCGACGCTGATCGTATTTAAAGACGGTCAACCGGTTGATAAAGTAGTTGGCTTCCAATCGAAGGATGCGTTGAAAAACGTTGTAAGCCGTCATCAATAATTCGTTTTTTACAGCTTACACTGCTTGTTTCGGTGGAATTTCCTTGGAGAAAAAGCTCTTTTTCTGCTATGCTGAGAAAGAGCTTTTTTGTGCGTTGATTTGTGCGTTGAATAGAAAGTATAAGATTGTATATTTTGCTTCGCTCAACCTTGATAAACGCGCTTGTCACTTAAGGACGGCGAAGCCGTTTATCCTGGTGCAATAGCAGTACGACACGAAAGGGGAGGTCGAGGAATGTCACTGCACGACGGAGAACAAGAACGGAAGCGGCGGGCGGAAGCGATTCGACACAAGCTCGCTTTATTGCCGGAGCAGCCGGGCTGCTACCTGATGAAAAATAAAGAGAATACCGTTATTTACGTCGGCAAGGCGAAGGTGCTGCGCAACCGGGTAAAGTCTTATTTCACCGGCAGCCACAGCGCGAAAACGCAGGCGCTTGTCAGCGAAATTGCCGACTTTGAATATATCGTTACGGCCAACAATGTAGAAGCGCTTATTCTCGAATGCAATTTAATCAAAAAGCATCACCCGCGCTACAATGTGCTGCTGAAGGATGATAAATCGTTCCCTTATATCAAAATTACGAACGAGCCTCATCCGCGGCTGGAGGTTACGCGGCGGGTGGTAAAGGATAGAGCCAAATATTTCGGACCGTACCCGAACGCCTTCGCGGCCCAGCAGACGAAAAAACTGCTCGACAGGCTGTACCCGCTGCGCAAATGCAAGACGATGCCCGACCGCGTCTGCCTGTATTATCACATGGGGCAATGTGTCGCCCCGTGCGAATTCGTGGTCGAGCCGGAAACCTATGAACGGATGGTCCATGAAATTACGCGGTTTCTGAATGGCGGGCATGACGAGATCAAGCATGATTTAAAGCGCAAAATGGAAGAAGCGGCCGAGGAGCTTAACTTCGAGCGGGCCAAGGAGCTGCGCGATCATATATTGCATATCGATGCGGTCATGCAGAAGCAGAACATCACGACGATGGATACGGTAGACCGCGACGTCTTCGGCTATGCGGTCGATAAAGGCTGGATGTGCGTGCAAATTTTATATATGCGCCAGGGCAAGCTGATCGAGCGCCATGCGTCCCTGTTCCCGTACTATGGGGAAGCGTATGAAGACTTTATGTCGTTCGTCACCCAATATTACAGCGATAACCCGGCGCTGCCGAAGGAAATCTTTCTCCCGGCGGAAGCCGCCCATGCTGCAGAAGCCGGATCGGAAACGGCCGCAGCGGCTGCTCCGGGTCCGGATGTTCAAGCTGAAGCGGCGGATGCGGAAAATGCCAAAGCCGACGTGAAGGAAGCGCTGGAAAGCTGGCTGAAGGTCAAGGTGCATGTTCCGCGCAGGGGAACGAAGAAGGGCATGGTCGAGATGGCCGGAGACAATGCGAGGGTTAGTCTGGTAGAGAAGTTCAGACTTATCGAACGGGATGAGCAGCGTACCGTTAAAGCGGTGGAAAACTTGGGCGATTGGCTCGGTACCGGCGTCATCCGGCGCATCGAGGCGTTCGACAACTCCAACATCCAAGGGTCCGACCCCGTATCGGCGATGGTCGTATTTACGGACGGCAAACCTGACCGCAAGGAATACCGCAAATATAAAATCCGGACCGTCCAGGGACCGGACGATTACGAGACGATGCGCGAGGTCGTCAGACGCCGTTACGAGCGCGTGTTAAAGGAGAACCTGGCGCTGCCCGATCTTGTCGTCATCGACGGCGGCAAAGGGCAAATTTCTGCGGCAATCGACGTTTTGGAAAACGAGCTGGGCCTGTACATTCCGGTGTGCGGACTGGTAAAGGACGCCAAGCATAAAACGGCGCAGCTGATGATCGGCGATCCGGCCGAGATCGTGCCGCTGCCGCGCGACAGCCAGGAGTTCTACCTGCTGCAGCGTATCCAGGAGGAGGTTCACCGGTTCGCCATTACGTTCCATCGCGAAACCCGGGCGAAATCGATGGTCGTTTCCCAACTGGACGCGATCCCCGGTATCGGCGAGAAGCGGCGCAAGGCGCTGCTGAAGCATTTCGGCTCGCTGAAAAAAATTAAAGAGGCCGGAATCGAAGATTTCCGGCCGCTCGGGATCGGCGAAAAGCTGGCCGCGCAAATATTGCAATCGCTGAACGGCGGCGGGGCTCAGGATCAGCAGGGACAGGAGCTGGGACAGGAGCAGTTCAATGAACAGTTCTATGAGCAGGAATCAGATCAGGAGCCGGTTCTGGATTAGCTGCAGAAGCTGGAATAGCTCCGGTAAGGCCGATGAGCCTGAAATATATTACGAAGACGGGACGAGAGGCTCCCGTCTTTTTCTTTTGCCGTGAAGCCATGCGATAATGTAGCCGATCAATGCCGGGATGCCTAAATAGATGATGCCGATCACGTTGTGCTTCATATCGCCCATGCCGATCAGCGACAAGCCCATCAAAATGCTGTCCATCGAAGCGTGGGCGAACAGCACGGTCATAAACCCGTATTTCAGGAAAGCGAAGCCGAAAATAAGTCCGATGATTGTAACCTCGATAAACCGCGTATAGACCGGATAAATCGGATATTGGGTGTGACTGAGCGCCCAGATCATACTGGGCAGCAGCACGGCCGCAAACCGGTTGCGGACCAGCTTCAGGAAAAAGGCGATGCCGAACAGACGGTAGACGGCCTCCTCCGAAATCGCCGCCGCCCAAGCCATCAGCGGAAATATGCCGGGAACGGTCATATTGAGCACGGAATCCGACGGGTCGTTGACCGACCATACGTCGAAATATTCACCGGCAATAAAGAACAATCCTTGCTGGATGCCGAGGACGAACAGGCAGAGCAGATAGCCCTTGCCCATAGCTGACATAACGCTGCCGCCGAATGCCGGATCGTTCCATTCTACGACAGGCTGCCAGCCCTTGCGCCGCCACATCGCTTTGCCCGCAAGCAGCGAGAAATAGACGCTAATTGCCAGTAACAGCACAAAGATGTTGACGACGATCAAATAAAATATCGCTTCGAACTGCGAGGGCCCTTCGGAATGGGACGTCCGGAAGGCAGGCATCATATTGAAGTTGTTCACAACATAAATCGCGAGAAACATAAAGCTGAGCAGCAAACCGCGGCGGAACGTAATTTCTTTGCGGTAGCGGATCATAACGAACAACGCGGCGAATGCCATAATCAAGGAAGCGCTCATACTTATGCGAGTCATCAGGGATGCGTTGGCGTTTTGCCGCTTTTGCCAATCAAGGAATGACGACGGCAGCTCGAACAACGGATGGAACGATACGATCTGCCCGTTGGCTACCGATACAAGGAGATGAAGCTTCGCGCTTCCGATCTGTTTGTCCTTGCTTTGAAAAATGAACTGAGTACCGGCCGCTGCGGCCGGTTTGCCGGTTTTCTCGCCATTTATGCCGCTGCTGCGGTCCGGGTTCACCCGGATGAATTCGGTCGGCTCATAGCCTTGATCGGCAATCGCCTTTTCCGCCGCCTTCAGCAGGTCCGGGCTATCTCCCGAGGCGGTTTGCTTGTTCGCCGGGAGCTGGCTGTAGGCTTCCCAGCCAAGTATCCGCAAATTGGTATAATTGACATCAACGTAATAGGTGATCCTTCCGGACGTATCGTTAATTTCAACCTCGTAATAATCGATCGGCAAATGCTCGAACCGCTTTCTGTATTCCTCGGCAAGATGCTCCTTTTGCAAATAGCCGCTTCGCGTCGAGTACGATTGATACAGCGTGTTGGCGCGATAACCGGCAGGCAGGCCGAACCGTTCCTGAATGAACTGCGCCGCCGCCTGCGCCGCCTCCTGCTTCGTGATAACCGGGTATTGCGGTTCCGACTCCACGGACTTGCCGGGTTCCTGTAAATAAGACGCTCCTATGACAGCCAAGTAAAGAATAATGCCGATGACAGCCAGCAGCAGAAGTGGCGGTTCCGATTGACGTTTCACGTATGAAGTTCTCCTTTGATGGAATGGTGTGGGAGCGAGTGACGATTTCTCCAATATATTCTTTAAACTTAGCATACATGCCTATTCAAAATCCAATGAATTCACGAGCAAAAGAGGGGAAATCGTTGAAAAGCGAAGGGTGGACTTTCCCTGTATGGCGTGATCGGGCGAATAAATACGAATATCCCCCGTTTTCGATTAAAAGGGACTTTGTGCTTCGCCGTAAAGAACATTATAATTCATATCAATTGAATAAAAAGCCGAATTTCTTTTCGAAAACGGGGGAACCATTTGTAATAGGGGTGAATTCGATTCCAACACGGTCACACTTGGAACGATAGGGTACCTGTAAACCCGAATCCGTCAGCTAACCTCGTAGGCTTCACGACAGGACCCATAATACGGCATTGGGTTTCCAGTGTCTTTTTTGTCGTGCTTATTTAATGACTCCCATATCGCTGGTAACAATCGAGGTGAATTATGAAAGTCGTGCTGAAGAAAATCGAGCTCACGCCGCCGCAAATATTGGTCATCGGTTTCGCAGCGATTATTTTGATCGGAGCGACGCTGCTGTCCACGCCGGCCGCATCGGCATCCGGAACGCCGGTCTCTTTTCTGAATGCCCTGTTTACGGCGACTTCGGCGACCTGCGTGACGGGGCTTGTTGTCGTGGATACCGGAACGACCTACTCGCTCTTCGGGCAAATCGTCATTATTTCTCTGATTCAGGTCGGCGGCCTCGGCTTTATGACGATGGCGACCTTATTCGCCTTTATGCTGAAAAAACGCATTTCGTTAAAAGAGCGGCTCATTCTTCAGGAAGCGATGAATCAGGGCAGCATGGAGGGCATCGTGCGCCTGATCCGCAAGGTGATCCGCTATTCGCTGACGATCGAGCTTGTAGGGGCCGTTATATTTTCCATTCGCTGGTCGATAGATCTGGGGCCTGCCAAAGGCATTTATTACGGGATATGGCATGCGATTTCATTTTTCAACAATGCGGGTTTCGACCTGTTCGGGCCTGTCACGGGGCCGTTCAGCAGCCTTACGTCGTATGCTTCCGATCCCGCTATCAACGTTGTGGCGATGGGGCTCATCATTTTGGGCGGTCTCGGCTTCATTGTGATCTCGGATCTGCTTGAGCTTAAGGTTAACAAAAGACTGTCGCTTCATTCCAAAGTGGTGCTGAGCGCAACCGGATTTTTAATTGTTTTCGGAGCGCTGGTCATCCTTATCTTTGAATTTACGAACCAGAAAACGTTAGCGCCGCTCAGCGGGCCGGGGAAGGTGCTGGCCGCCTTTTTCCAATCGGTTTCCCCGCGGACGGCAGGCGCGAACACGGTGGATATCGGCGGGATGCGGCAGGCAACGCAGTTTTTTACGATTATTTTGATGTTCATCGGGGCATCGCCGGGCTCGACGGGCGGCGGTATTAAAACAACGACGTTTACGACGCTGATCGGCGCCATCATTGCGATGATCCGGGGCAAAGAAGATATTGTGCTGTTCCATTACCGGCTTGGCAAGGATCGCATTCTTAAAGCCATTACGTTGACGATGATCGCCTTGTTCCTAGTCGTGTTTGTGTCCATGATATTATCCACGACGGAGAACCATCCATTCCTCATGATTTTGTTTGAAGTCACATCCGCATTCGGCACGGTGGGGTTAACGATGGGATTAACTCCCGATTTGTCGGATGTCGGTAAAATAATGATTGCGCTGACGATGTTTGCCGGGCGGTTGGGGCCGTTGACGCTGGCTTACGCTCTCGGACCGAAGGCGGAAAAGGAATTATACAGATACCCGGAAGGGAAAATTACAATTGGATAGGGGAAACGTTCACTATGAAACGCAGTCAGTACGCGGTAATCGGTTTGGGGAGATTCGGCTCGAGCCTGGCAAAAGAATTGATTCAATTAGGGTATGAGGTGCTTGGGATCGACAAGTCCGAAGAAGCGGTCGATGAAATGAGCGAAGTGTTGACGCATGTCGTGGCGGCGGACGCAACGGACGAGGAGGTGCTTCGGTCGCTCGGCATCCGCAATATTGATTGCGCGATCGTTGCTATCGGCGACGATATCCAATCAAGTATTTTGGCCGCCATTCTGCTCAAGGATCTCGGCGTGAAGCAGGTTGTGGCGAAGGCGCTGTCCGAGCTGCACGGCAAGGTGCTGCAGAAGCTTGGCGTCGACCGGGTCATATTCCCGGAGCGGGACATGGGCATCCGCGTGGCGCATCAGCTGGTGTCGCCGAATTTGCTGGACTATATCGAGCTGTCGGATGAGTATACGATCGCCGAGCTTTCGGTGCCGAAGCGGCTGTCCGGCCGCACGCTTAAGGAGTTGGACCCGCGCGCGAAATTCGGCTGCAGCGTCGTAGCGATCAATAAGCGAACAAGCGTCATTATTGCGCCAACGGCTGCGGATACGCTGGATGAGAGGGATATTATGGTCGTGATCGGCACGAATCAGCAAATCGAATCTTTCGAAAATGAAGTAAGCCGGTAATCCTTCAGCCTAAACCAGATGCGCGTCTTGTGATGAATGGAGTGTATGTATGCACAACGAAGTCGGCGAAATGATTCATCACGTCCTGTTCTTATTAATCTTTATACTTGGCATGGGCATGCTCTTCGGAAGACTGGCAGGGTGGCTCAAGCTGCCGGATGTCGCGCTCTTTTTAGTCGCTGGGATGATTATCGGCCAAGGTCTCCATCTCGTCACGGAAACAAGCAGTTCGTTTACGAATCAATTCATCCTTACTTTAGGCTCTGCGCTCATTCTGTTTGACGGAGGGCGGAATATTCGGCTGTCCGGGCTCAAGAAGGTGTGGCTGACCGTTACGCTGCTCAGCGTTCCCGGCGTATTGATTACATGCGCGGTCGTCGCTTTTGCGGCGCATTGGCTGCTCGGACTGCCGATGATGTATGCGGTGCTGCTGGGCGCGATTATTTCCTCGACTGATCCGGCGACTCTGATCCCGGTATTCAAGCAGATCAAAATCCGCACGAAGGTCAGGGAAACGGTAGAGAGCGAATCGGCGTTCAATGATGCCACAGGCTCGATTCTGACGTTTTCGGTGCTGGCGGTCATTATGGGCGGACAGGCCGTCACGCTGTCATCGGGCATCATGGATTTCGTCAAAACGGCCTTTGGCGGCATATTGGTCGGGGCCGTGGTCGGCCTCGCGCTTGCCTTTATATCCGGGCATTTAAAGCTGGGCTGGCTGCGCGACTACGCGACAATCGCGCTCGTCGTTACGGCGGTCGGCGCTTACTGGGTCGGCGATAGCGTGGGGGTCAGCGGATTTATGGCGACATTTACAGCCGGGCTGATCTGGGGCAATATGGATTTGTTTAAGCTGCATTTGGAAGACAAGCATCACGAGATAAGCCATTTCACCGAAAATATAACGGTCATTATGCGGATGCTTATTTTTATTTTATTAGGCAGCCAGGTTAATTTCCGGGTCATTCTCGCCAACTTCTGGCCGAGTCTTGCGGTGATCCTTATTTTTATGCTGATCGCGCGCCCGCTGACCGTGCTGGCATCGACGCTTCCCGACCGGAAAGCGGACTGGAAACGCAACGAAATCGCGTTCATGTTCTGGGTCCGCGAAACGGGCGTCATTCCGGCGGCGCTGTCCGGCATGGTGGCCGGACTTGGCGTCAAATATGCGGATGTGATCGCATCCGTAACATTTCTCGCGGTACTGCTGACGATTTTGCTGCAGGCCGGGACAACCGCCTATGTTGCGCGCAGGCTCGGAATCGAGGCGGACGCCGGCGAAGATTCAGGCTAAATCTGCTGATTCCGCTGCGCCTGCGGGTTGAAATAATCTTTCGCCTTTTCGATGAACTGCTGCGCCGACGGATGATGGACGGCCTCCTCTGTAAACAACAGAGAGGTCGTTCTTGTCGTTTGTTCCAGCGCCGGGATAAAACGGATGACGAGATCGTTTTCTTCTATTAAATGGCGGCGCAAATACGACTCCGGCAGCAAGGTGGCCGTTTTGCAGGTGGATACGAGACGGATGATCGCTTCGAACGAATCGATCTCCATCCGGATATCCGGGTGGAGCGCATGCCGGTGAAACAGCTCATCCATCAAGATGCGGTACCAGGTGCCGCGGGAAAACATAATCATCGGCAGCTCGTGAAGGTCGCTTATATCTATGGAAGCTTTGTCGACGAACGGGTGGCCGACCGGCAGCACAAGGCAAAGATGATCGTCGAACAGCGGGATGCACTGCAGGCCGGGATGCTCGATCTTCGATGCGACGAGCCCGATATCGACCTTCCGCTCTTTAACGAGCGATACGATTTCATGCGTTTTTCCCGTGATGGCTTTAATGTCCGTATTCGGATAATCCTTAGTATAGATCGTGATCAGATCGGGCAGCGTGGATTGCAGTGTGGTCAAGCTTGCGCCGATAATGATGCTGGACGGCTTGGCTGCGGACTTGAACGCCTCCAGCGACAGCTGCAGCTTACGCTCCAGATGACGCTGCTCCAGGGCGTGCTCGTAGCAGACCTGGCCCGCGCGGGTCAGCTCCAGCCGCTTGCCCTTGCGCCGGAACAGCTCGACGCCGAGCTCCTCCTCAAGCCGCATAATTTTGCGGGAAAGCGCAGGCTGGGAAATGTTCAGCGTCTGCGAAGCCTTGTTCAAGCTTTCCATTTCGACGACGACGGCGAATATATCGATATTTTCAATCAACAGGTTTACCTTCCTTCGAAAAGGTGATGATAGTAACGGGCGATTCAGCTCTTGAACGGGACTATCGATGAACCGTGAAAACAGCCATTGGAGATGACTCGGTCTCTGCATATGCTCTACGCGCATAAGCGATTATAAATAATAAGCACTTCCATTATAAGCGATAAAGGAGTAGTATGTATATGTCACGCTTCGTTCACATTTCTTTGCTGCATACTGCATAAAAGATTGTCGATCCATGGAAAATAGGCGTAGCGATTTTATTGACGCTTGTTTGCTGCGGGGGTACAATGAAACATGGTTTGTTAACGTGTGAACCGGCCATTTTAACGTTACACCAATTATTTAAGGGGGGAAAGGAATTCAATGTTTCGTAACTCGTATTTTTCACGCAAGCTGCATTCATTGCTTGGGGTGATACCGGTCGGCTTCTTTCTGGTCGAGCATCTGCTGACGAACTACAAAGCGTTCCAGGGCGGTCATACCGCGTTTTTGGAAGGCGTGCAGTGGCTCCACGAGCTGCCTCTCGTTTTGGCTCTCGAAATCTTCGGAATTTGGCTGCCGCTTCTTTATCATGCCGTTTACGGCTTGTACGTCGCTTACACGGCGCGGAACAACGTGTCGAATTACGGCTATTTCCGCAACCAGATGTTTTTCCTGCAGCGGGTAACCGGCGTAATCACATTCTTGTTCGTTGCCTGGCATTTCTTCGAAACGCGCTTCCAGATTACATTGGGCAACGTTGCGCAGGAAGCGATCGGCACGCAAATGCATGCCATTGCCTCGAGTCCTGTCAGCTTCGTTCTGTACTGTATCGGGATCGTCTCCGCCGTCTTCCATTTCAGCAACGGGATGTGGTCTTTCCTGGTCAGCTGGGGGATTACCGTCGGTCCAAGAGCGCAGCGCGTATCCACTTATGTCTGGATGGGCGTTTTTGTAGTGATGTCCGTCATGTTTATTTTGTCATTGACAGCATTTGTCGACCCGCAGTTCCAAAATGTGCCTAAAGTGGCCCAAGGTTAAGGAGGAGTGAACAACTATGGCTAATTCAAAAGTAATCGTGGTCGGCGGAGGCCTGGCAGGCTTAATGGCTGTCATCAAAGCCGCGGAAGCCGGGGTTCACGTCAACCTGTTTTCCTTGGTTCCTGTTAAACGCTCTCACTCCGTTTGTGCCCAGGGGGGAATTAACGGAGCGGTTAATACAAAAGGGGAAGGCGATTCCACATGGGAGCACTTTGACGATACCGTGTACGGCGGCGACTTCCTGGCGAATCAACCTCCGGTTAAAGCGATGTGCGACGCGGCGCCGGGCATTATCCACCTGATGGACCGGATGGGCGTTATGTTCAACCGTACGCCGGAAGGTCTGCTCGATTTCCGCCGTTTCGGAGGGACGCAGTATCACCGTACAGCATTCGCCGGCGCGACGACCGGCCAACAGCTGCTGTACGCGTTGGATGAGCAGGTACGCCGCTTTGAAACCGCCGGACTTGTAACCAAGTACGAGCATTACGAATTCCTCGGCGCCGTGCTTGACGACGACGGCGTATGCCGCGGCGTGTCCGCGCAGGATCTTCGTTCGATGGAAGTGCAGACGTTTGCAGCGGATGCCGTTATTTTGGCGACGGGCGGTCCCGGAATTATTTTCGGCAAAACGACGAATTCGGTTATTAACACAGGCACGGCCGCGAGCGCAGTTTACCAGCAGGGCGTCAACTACGCGAACGGCGAAATGATCCAGATTCACCCGACGGCGATTCCCGGCGACGACAAGCTGCGTCTGATGTCCGAGTCGGCGCGCGGCGAGGGCGGCCGGATCTGGACATACAAGGACGGCAAGCCTTGGTACTTCCTTGAAGAAAAGTATCCGGCTTACGGAAATCTGGTGCCCCGCGATATCGCGACACGTGAAATTTTTGCGGTGTGCGTTGACGAGAAGCTCGGCATCAACGGCGAGAACATGGTTTACCTTGACCTGTCCCATAAAGATCCGAAGGAACTGGACGTCAAGCTGGGCGGCATTATCGAAATCTATGAGAAGTTCATGGGCGACGATCCGCGTAAAATTCCGATGAAAATTTTCCCGGCCGTTCACTATTCGATGGGCGGTATGTGGGTCGACTTTAATCAAATGACGAATATTCCAGGTTTGTTCGCCTGTGGCGAGTGCGAGTATCAATATCACGGCGCCAACCGTCTCGGCGCAAACTCGCTGTTGTCCGCGATCTACGGGGGTATGGTGACCGGTCCGAAAGCGATCGAGTACATCAAAGGCTTGTCCAAGCATACGGAAGATATTTCGTCCACCGTCTTCGACCGCGAGAAGAAAAAACAAACGGATAAATATGAAGGCTTGCTGAACATGGACGGCCAGGAAAATGCGTACGTGCTTCACAAGGAGCTTGGCGAATGGATGACCAACAATATGACGGTCGTTCGTTACAACAAGAAGCTGGAAGAGACGATCGATAAAATCAACGAGCTAAAGCAGCGTTACCGCAACATCAGCATGACCGATACGGCCCGCTGGAACAACCAGGGCGTGGCGTTTACCCGTCAGCTGTGGAATATGCTGGAGCTGGCCCATGTGATGACGAAAGGCGCACTGCTTCGCGATGAGAGCCGGGGCGCGCATTACAAGCCGGAATTCCCAGAACGCGATGATGATAACTTCTTGAAAACGACGAAAGCCACATGGACCCCGGAAGGACCGACGATTGAGTGGGAAGAAGTGGACGTATCGCTGATCAAGCCGCGTAAACGCGACTATTCGACGGATAAGAAGGGAGGACATTAATCATGGCTGAAACGACGACTGCCGGCAAAAAAGTCAAATTTATCGTGACCCGTCAAGATTCGCCTGAAAGCAAGCCGTATACGGAGGAATTTGAAGTTCCATACCGCCCGAATATGAACGTCATCAGCGCGTTGATGGAAGTGCAGCGCAACCCGACCAATGCGCAGGGCAATAAAACAACGCCGGTATGCTGGGAATCGAACTGTCTGGAGGAAGTATGCGGAGCCTGTTCGATGGTCATCAACGGCAAACCGCGTCAAGCCTGTTCCGCCCTGGTCGATAAGCTGGAGCAGCCGGTACGCATTGCGCCGATGAATACGTTCCCGGTCGTTCGCGACCTCGTTATTAACCGCGAGCGGATGTTCTCCGCATTGAAGCGGGTAAAAGCCTGGATACCGATCGACGGTACGTATGACCTCGGTCCCGGACCGCGGATGGCGGAATCGAAGCGCCAATGGGCTTACGAGCTGTCCAAGTGCATGACCTGCGGCGTATGTCTGGAATCATGTCCGAACGTCAACGACAAAACGACCTTTATCGGACCTGCCGCGATCTCGCAGGTGCGTCTGTTCAACGCTCATCCAACGGGCGAAATGAACGCGGAGGAACGTCTGGACGCCTTGATGGAGGACGGCGGCATCGAAGGCTGCGGCAACTCGCAGAACTGCGTACGCTCATGTCCGAAGGGCATTCCGTTGACGACCTCGATCGCTGCAATGAACAAAGACACGACGAAGCATTTGTTCAAGAAATGGCTCGGCATGTAGCCGACAGCCTGCTTCAGGCTCGAATGGACTTGGTCGTCCATTCGGGCTTTTTTAGTCGCGCTACCCGACATACGCGCTCGTTCTCGAAGGACGTCAAAACCGATTAATTTTGAGCATGGAAATGAGCTTGGGTAGGGATGGCTTGCTATAGGCGCCATAACAAAAAGCCCCCGTCTCTGCGGAGCGATCGGGCGGGCCGCGGAGAGGGAGCTTTTACTACTTTCAGATTATGTTGTGATCGGTAAGTCGTGCAAGCTTTTTTCTTCCTCTTTATGGCGAAGAAACTCTTTACCGTAATCGCCGTGAGGATGAATGTTGGCATGCTCCATCTGAATGGTGGAATGCTCGATGCCGTATTTTTCTTTCAGTGTCTCATTAATGGCGAGAATGATGCAGAACGGTTGAATTTTATCGTCAATGAAAACATGGGCGGTTAACGAATAGTGATCCGATGAGATGGCCCACAGATGCATTTCATGGACGTCCTCAACGCCCTCCACTTCGGCTATCGCATGGCGCACATCGTCCAAATCGAAGCGCGAAGGTACGGATTCCATCAGGATGAGGTACGATTCCTTAATAATTTTCCAGCCGCCGGTAAAAATAATCGCACCGATCACCATACTGATCAACGGATCGAACCACTGCAAGCCTGTAAAATAGATGAGTACCGCGGACACGATAACTCCGACGGAGCTTAACAGATCGCCGATGAAATGCCAGAGTGCGCTCTGCACATTCAAATTTTGTTCTTCCTTCATGCTGCGGCTGAGTACCAGCGTCAGCACCACGTTGACGATCAGTCCGATCGAGGCAATGATCAGCATCAGCTTGAAGTCAATCTGCTCGGGACGAATGAAACGGCGAATGCCTTCTATAAAGATTCCGATAGCGATAATCGCCAACGCCAGACCGTTCAGAAATGAAGCGACGATTTCAAAACGCAAATAGCCAAACGTAAACCGTGCGTTGGGCGGCCGTGTAGCCAAGTAAATGGCAATCATGCTCAGCCCGAGCGCAAGCACGTCCGATATCATATGAGCGGAGTCCGACAATAGAGCCAGCGAATTGGAAAGCAGCCCTCCGATAATTTCAACGATAGTAAAAAATAAGGTCAGCAGCAGCGTAATCCACAAGGTTTTCTTGGATTTCGATTGTTCTTTCACATGATGCAAATGATGATAGTCATATTCCTCCATAGCCTTTCACCCCCGTAACGAAATTCTGTTCTGCTATGGATTATACGTCAAGGTCTGAATTTTGGCAAATACTTTAATTGATAGCGATTTTCAGTCATTTGAGAGTGTTTATCAATGGTTTGATAAGTTTTATCAGTGATATGAGAGTTTTTCTCAATGATTCGATCATTTTCGAATTCGAAGCGATATTGCTGCATGCAATTTAACGCTTTCAATTTTGTTACATAAATGAAATATTTCTGTTATCGTTTTAACATGTAAGAGGAGTATTATAATAAACAAGACCCCCTTTTTAATATAAACTCTTGCAGGCCCGCCCCGTTGGCGGGTCTCTTTTTTTGTAGACATGGCAAATAGCCCTAACAAAGCAAGGTTTTGCGGGGTGTAGAAGTAATAGTATGGGGATGTTTTAGAGAAATTGGAAGGATATTGGAAGGAAACTTGTGTAATCGACGTCTCCAAGTGAGTGAGATTATTTATATTCGGGTTCTGGTTCTGTTTGAACGTCCTTATCATCGAGATAGCCTTTCCAATGCTTTATAACAAAATCTTTATCTTCGTAATCATCACCTGCCGCGGCTTTTTCCTTTAGCATGTTTTGCCTTCTAATCTCAAGTTGCTTCACTACAAAATCAGAAATGGATATCGAACGATTTCCAGCGTTTGTTTTGGTACCAGCTTGTAGTTGGTTTTTAACGATTATTTCTTTGTTCATTACAGATTATGTTGAATTAGCATTCACCTTATTACGTTAAATGACTTGAATTATTAAGGCTTTTAGGAAAAATAATATAGATATGGAGATAGATAATGACGTTGCTGTCATTCGACCCTACTACGACCCAATTGATTACGAGCGTGTAAATGATACTTTTATATATTCTAGCCATAGACTATTTTATTGGGCCAAGAGCCTTCACATAATATATACTTCCAAAACCGGATGGATTGAGGTTAATAACAAGTGGTGTTATATTCCATTAGCAGGAACTGATTTTTTCGTAATTGACAAAACAAAACTGCACTAGGGTAACTAACCTGTATAGACTTCAATATTGGAAATGAAAGGGCGATATGACGGTCGGGTGTCGTTTGTAACAACATAGACACCTTGGACAGTACCCAATTTTGGACAGACTTATCCCGTTGGTGATTCATTTCTTTTTTAGGCTCTGTTATCCTTGATTGTTGATTCCTAGCCAAAAGAAAAACCGCCCTATCAATCATAAGGCGGTAAATTCTGAACTAACGTTTTCCGTTATCAATGACTCGTGGTACGGTCTTCCCCCAGTCTGTAACGGCAAAGTGCACTTTATCCCTCATACGCTTGCATCAAAGTTTTTATGTCAATTTTACTCTTCGTTTGGAGCAATGCTTTCATAACTCTTTCTGATTTTTCTGGATCTGGGTCGCTTACCATCTCGGTTAGAGTGGAAGGAATAATTTGCCACGACACGCCATACTTATCTTTTAGCCAACCGCAGTTTTGAGCCTTTTCATCTCCGCCTTCGGAGAGTTTTTCCCAAAAATAGTCCAATTCATCTTGATCTTCACAGTTCACGATAAATGATATTGCCTCTGTGAATTTGAAATACGGACCGCCATTTAAGGCTACGAATTGTTGCCCGTCCAGTTGAAATCCCACAGTCATTACGGTTCCTTCTGGTATCCCGTGATTATTTTTGCCATGGTGAGTGATTCTTCCTATCTTCGAATTTTTAAAAATAGAAGTGTACAGCTCTGCCGCCTGTTCGGCTTGTGTATCGAACCACAAGTTTGGCGTGATTTTTTGGATTTTGTTATTCATATTTTTTTCCTCCTTAATATTCAAGCGTTTAAGTAGGTTTATACACAATACAGATTAGCATAAAAAATGAGCCATGGTTTCTTTCAAATTGCTATGTTTAAAAAGTTACAGATGTAAAAATTAAGCATATCACAAATAAACTAATCTGCCCGTTAACGGAACGAGGCCACCGATTGTATTCCTGCGGCAGTTGAGAGCTATTTGATGCTAACTCCGCACATTCGCAAAATATACACCATGCTCCATCCACTTTGTGCTCAAATTCAGCTGGCGTTGAATATTGAATAGAGGAATGAGCGCGCTCGTTGTTCTTCTGAGCTTCCTCACGGGTCATGTCCGTCACCCACTTCTCATTCGGTTTATTAGCTGTAAACTCTTGATTTAACACGTTGTCATGAACGGGAAGGTCATGTTTCGAGTTCGTTGTCGCCATAACATCTTCTCCAGTCGGTACTCGAAGCGGTATTCATGGATAAATTCATATTTTACCGACGTCTTTTGCGAAGAAATGCATGGCCATTTTTAAGATCTCGTTCTTGATCCAGCCGTATAGCGTATTGTCGTTAATCTTTAGCTCGCGGGCTACCTCCGCCACCGGCTTTCCGCTTTCCTTGATATACTACACCGTCTTTTTCTTGTACGCTTCGTCATAGAGTGGTTTTTCATTTTGACACAGTTCTCCGAATTAAGTCATTCCATCAGTTTAATCCGTGTCTACTATTTAGTCTAGCATCACTACTTCGGTATAGGAAACGTAAAGAAGAAGTTTCAACGACTAGATGAATGGACTCGCGTGAGGGTACGAGCTTTTATGCGCAAAAAGAAATCTACGGTTTCTAATTCGCTGATACCCAATATAGTATTGGAATCGTCAGGAACGGTATTTCTAACAAATCTACTCACCACACGTTCCTAATTCAGGAGTGAAATAAGCAATCCGGCGACGGATGAAGAGAACTCACTCCTGAAGATGGGGAACTGACGAAGGAAAGCCGTGTGCGGGAAGCCCGCATACACGGTTTGACGGGGAGTCCGAGGGAGTAATCCCTCGTCTTACCCTACTGGGTTATGAACACGACTGTATACTAAAAACCACTCTATTAGCGGATTCTGGATTGCGGATTTATTGGCAAAATCCGCTTTCAACCAACACCTTAAAGAAATAACTGCATTTACTGAAATTAAATTCTGCAGAAAGGAGCAACGGTTTTAGATTCCCAGTAACATTTTGGCGGCGAAAGGAGTCTCATTGGAAAATGCCAGTAAAATACATCACGAATGTGGACGAAATACCCGGTTTAACAGAGGATGAGCGCGTGTCTTACAAGAAAGTGACCGATAAATTTGTTTTTCGACTGAACGATTATTATTTGCGACTGATTGATTGGACAAATCCTCATGACCCTATTAGAAAACTTATCATCCCGAGTTTGAATGAGCTTCAGGAATACGGCCGATGGGACGCTTCCGATGAAGATACCAACTATGTCGTGAAGGGATGTCAGCATAAATACCAAACGACAGCGCTGCTGATCGTATCAGAGGTATGCGGAGCGTACTGTCGCTTCTGCTTTCGCAAGCGATTGTTCCGGGTGGACGTAAAAGAGGCTATGCCGGACGTACAGGATGGGCTCGACTATATCGCGAGAACGCCCGAAATCAATAACGTCCTGCTTACGGGTGGGGACCCGTTAATCCTGAATACGAACAAACTTCGCAATCTTATAGAAGCACTGAGAGCTATAGATCATGTTAAAATTATTAGAATCGGTTCGAAGATGCCCGTGTTCAATCCGATGCGAATCTATGAGGATCAGGAGCTTCTCGATCTGATTCGGACACACTCTACCGATGAGAAACGGATCTATATCATGGCACATGTCAACCACCCGCGAGAAATAACGGAGGAAACGAGAACATGCTTTAAGGCATTGCACGATGCGGGGGCGATTGTGGTTAACCAATCTCCTGTGTTGAAAGGAATCAATGACGACCCGTTAGTGCTTGGGGAGTTGCTTGATAGGCTTTCATGGGCTGGAGTTACACCCTATTACTTTTTTGTCAACAGGCCGGTTGCAGGGAACCGCGGCTTCGTGCTTACGCTGGAGGAAGTCTATCGTATCGTAGAAGAGGCCAAAGCTAGAACGTCCGGTTTAGGGAAACGAGTTAGGCTTTGTATGAGTCATACTTCAGGGAAAGTAGAGATTCTGGCCATTGAAGAAGGTAAAGCCTATTTAAAATATCACCAGTCTCGCGATGGGGAATACGGAAAGCTTATGGTTTTGGATTGTCCGAAAGAGGCCACCTGGTTTGACGAGTTACCGGGAAACGAAAAATATTGGAAGAAACCGTCGAAGAAAACGGCGGATATTGTTTCTGTCAACGAAATGCCGGATTTTCCTCAGAAGAAATAGATTATTAAACCTGCATGAGGTGAAACGAAATGGACAAAGAAGTTACGTCTCACAATCGTCCGCTTGTCGGCGTCATTTTTGGCATTAATTCAAAAACGCTAAAGGAGATGGACAGCTACCCACGATTGAAGGAGATTGCCAAAGCAAACGTGGAAGCCAAAACGACCCTTATCTTTTTTTGCAGCGAAGATGTGGATATTTCCAAAAAGAGAATTAAAGGAACTCACTATAATTTTAAGACCAACAGATGGGAGAAAAAGCAATTTCCTTTTCCCGATATCCTCTATGTCCGGGGCGGCTCAGGTAAAGAGATGGATGCTCTATTAGCGGAATTCGACCGTTTGGGGATCAAGAGGATTAATCCTATTTATGCATTCAATAAAGGTGATCTCTACGAGCTATTAGACCAGGATGAGAATGTACGCCAATATTTGCCTCCTACCAAAAATGTTCAAACGATGGCTCAAATCAGGGGAATGATCCGAGAGCATGGCATAGTGTATGTGAAGGCGCGTCGCGGAAGGAAGGGTACCCAGGTGATGCGCATTGAAAAGCTGCGTCATAACGGTTATCTGTACAGCTATTCGATTCTGGGATATTTGGTGCGCAAGAGAGTCAACACGATGGAAAACTTGCAAAAAGCGATCAAATCCTTCTTCGGGAGTCGGCCGATGATCGTACAACGGGCGATCGATCTGGTCAGAGCCAGCAACAACCGCCTCTGCGATTTTCGCGCCGAGCTCCAAAGAAACAAACAAGGAGAAATCGATATCGTTGGGGTTTGCATCCGTGTAGGCCAACAAGGCTCTCCGATCACCACGCATTCCTCTGCCTATCGATATAACAGGTATATTAAGAAAGTATTCCCACATTATACAAACGAGCAGATCGAAGAGCTAAAAGAAAATATCAATCGTTTCTTGATTGATATCTATATAGGGGTTGAGGAAGTATATGGGAGGTTTGGAGAAATCGGCATCGATTTCGGTGTAGATCGGAAGGGGAAGATCTGGCTCATTGAATGCAACGCGCAGTCGGCCAAGGTATCCATCGTGAAGGCCTATGGAGAGAAGGCTCGCATAGCGTTTCTGAACCCGCTGGAATATGCAAAAGCAATTTACGGGCAGCCTCGATTCCGATTATGCTCGACGGAGACATCGGCAATGGAAACTTCAAAAATGCCCAGAGACTCGTAAAAAACGTTCATTAACGGCGAGGCCCAGCCTCTGGAGGAAATCGATAAGAATATCCCAAAGTCCAGACGAACAGATCTCTCATCCAAAAATGAAGCCTTTTGAAGTGAAGGAGCGGTGGGAGAATTTTTTGAAAGAGGGTGCCACATGAGGCATACGGTAATCCGAAGTAAAATGAAAAAGAGTTCTCCACTCATGGACGACCCGATTATATCGCGTTATATACCGAAAACAGACTGGTTTCATACTTCGAGTCTTAGGAGAATGCTCCGAGCCTATTCTACTGTGTATATCAAGCCGGATATTGGAAGAAGAGGTAACGGAATCGTTCGAGTGACAAGGCGCAATCGCTCCGAAAGCGAGATTTCGTATAACGATAAAACGATTCGATGCTCTACTGATGATGTGCATTATGAGCTGCAGAAGATATTGAATCCTAATAAGAAATACCTGATTCAGCAGGGCATTAATTTGGCAACCTATCATGGGCGCCCATTTGATGTGCGCGTTGTCCTGCAAAAGCCTCTGCGCCGATGGCATCTTTCATGGGTCAGTGCCAAGGTTGCACCCCGGAGATCCTCTGTTGTAACCAATATTGCCAAAGGAGCCAAGGACATAAGGATTAACAGAACATTGAAAGGAATCGATCAGCCCTTAAACAGATTAGAAGTGATGAGAGAATTAATCGATGTCTCCTACCAGATTGTTCAAATACTGGGCTCACGCTTCCCTCTAAAGATCATCGGTTTAGATATGGGCATCGACAAGAAAGGAAGAGTTTGGTTTATCGAGGCAAATACCAGGCCGGACTTTAAGGGTTTAGGGAGTCTAGATCTAAAGCAGTATCGAAGATATCTCGAAGCTAAAAAATTGACCGCCAGAAGGTGAGAATATGCCAATTGAGGTACACCATGTCAAAAGTAAGCTGGCAGTTGCTTACCAGCTCAGTCACTTGCCTGAGACAGCAAGCTATATTCCCGATACGGAGCTGCTGCATAAGCGTTCATTGAATCGTATGACGCGAAAGTTTGATAAGGTTTACCTCAAGCCCGACAGGGGGAGGAAATCCAGAGGCGTCATCCGGATCGACCGAATGAACCGTGGAGAATATAAGTTAAGACAGGAGACCCGTACAAAGGTTGTCAAAGCGAATGAACTATGGCGAACCGTGGAGAGGCTTACCGGTGATACGAAATATCTTATTCAACAAGCGGTTAACAATGTGACAAGGGGAAGGGAACTGCGTCATTTTGATCTCCGATGCCATGCCTTGAGAATCAACGGCGTCTGGAAGGTCGGAGGGATTTGCGGGAGACTGGGGGAAAAGGGAAGCGTTATTACCACTTCTCATTCCGGTGGGACGCCGACCTTGCTTGAAACTCTGTTTACCCGGCATTTAAAATATACGGCACTAGAAAGAGCACGAATGGTCCGCAGATTAAACAAAGTCATTATCCATGCGGTGAGAAATGTCAGCCGAATGTATCCAGATCTCTGGGAGTTTGCCGTGGACATTGGAATTGATACCCGGAAAAGAATCTGGATCTTCGAGGTAAATATAGAACCGTTAATCCGCGGGAATTTCAAAATGCTACCCAACAAAACTTTGTATCGAAGAATTAAGCGCATGAGAAGACTGGCGAAATAATATTGCTTCTTTCCAATATGTCATTGCTACATGACTTCTCCAACGCTCGGAATGGTCGAAGGTTGAAAACCTAAGAATGAGTGAGAAAACGCGAGAAAACATTAACTTATAGTGGGAGGTGGGTTAATGAAACACATTAGCTCATTAGAAGTCGTGTATATCACGGCTTCTTTTTTGATTTAGGGAGTAAGATTATCGATAAGAAGAACCTTGACGAAGAAAAAAGAACGCCAAATTCAGAAAACATACGTCAAAAACCTAATGGGGAATTGTTGTGATTGATTATGGGAATTTTAAATATCGGCATTCTAAATGAGAGAAACAACTAGGATGTCTCAACAAGGGGAGCAGGCCGCAAGTGCTCATTTCATGAAGCGTTCCACCGCAGCATGTGCAGCTTTGCTGGCCTTCGCTTAGCGTGTACGTGAGCGTTTCCACCGGCAGTCCGGAAAGATCGGCTTCACGTTTGGAGGCCACTGAAAAAGTCCGCATCATCTATAAGAGGTACAGTCCCTCAAGAAAATTGAGCAGGCTGTGCCTCTTTTCGCTTATAATTAAAGCATCATGAAGAGCGGGTGATCGAATGATTCGGCAACAACAATCAATGGTTTTAAGTCCATATGCAGGGTTATATGACATCGTYGTGCCAAAGGACAATATGTTGCGCCAAATCAACGATCTGGTGGACTTTACTTTCATATACGATGAATTGAAAGATAAATACTGTTTAGACAACGGTCGCAATGCGATCGATCCGATCCGCATGTTCAAGTATCTCCTATTAAAAGCCATATTCGAGTTGTCTGACGTAGATATCGTCGAGCGCTCTCGGTATGACTTGTCGTTTAAATACTTTCTCGACATGGCGCCRGAGGACCCGGTCATCGATCCGAGTTCGCTGACGAAATTCCGCAAGTTGCGGTTAAAGGACATTAATCTGCTGGACATGCTCATCGGCAAGACGGTGGTCCTCGCTGTCGAAAAGGATATCTTAAAAAGCAACTCGATCATCGTAGACGCTACCCATACAAAAGCAAGGTACAACCAAAAGTCTCCGCAAGAAATCCTGCAGGATCGTGCGCGGAAGCTGCGTAAGGCCGTCTACGCGATGGATGAATCCGCGAAGGCGAAGATGCCGACAAAAAACACGACCAACGTTTTGGAAGACGA
>NZ_SMRT01000030.1 GCF_004354045.1 Paenibacillus piri
AAAACCAAATCAAAGGAACGCTACAAGATCGAAGCGAAGAATAGCGAACTCAAACATAGGCACGGGTATGATGTCGCCACATCCTCGGGTCTGCTTGGCATGCAGATGCAAGGAGCTATGGCGATATTCGCGGTAAATCTAAAGCGAATATTAAAGTTAACAGACTGACGGGTAACGACCTACTGTAACCATTCTGATGAAAAACAGAAGACATCCGCCCCAAGAGTTGGACTGGATGTCTTCTTTGCACTTTGGGTAGATCGACGGAACCGAAAAACGTAAGTTCTTCAGTGGCCTCCCTTCGGGATCGGGGGCTTTTTTTGTTTGGGTCAGAATGCCAAATAGACGGCTCAATGAATGCACCCGTCTACTCAGCAGTTAGAAAGGAGGGAAGGGTCAGCTGGGGATGACCCTGATCATATCTTATGAAAATCTTATAAATGTGGAACGATATATTTTCCCATACGAAAGCCCGATTTTCTGAAACGTCCAATCTCGAAACACCATAAATCCATAAAATACACAAGCTAAATAGAAAGGAGGCGGAGGCCATGGGATTAGGATTGGGAGGATTTGGTGGTAGCTGTGGTGGATTCTTTACGTCAACAGCTACGATTCTGGTACTTTTCATTTTGTTGGTCATTGTTTCTCGTTCATTTATCTAAATTTTCAAAAAGGATCTTGCTTTCAGCAGGATCCTTTCTTCAAATGATGAATATGAGGAATCAAAAGAAAGACTATATAAGAAAGGTAGGCGGGGTCGTCCGCTAAGGTACCCTCAATGACAAGCATAGGTACGATCTTGCTTTTCTTGATTTTATTTATTCTTTTAATCATGGTACTTTACGTGTTTGCTAATGAACGACAACTATCCATGCCGTTCACGCGGTCATTACAAACGTAAAAAAATGATCAGTGGGGGTCTGCCTTAACCTTTCTGGTAAAGAAAGACCAATTTACATTCCGATAAACATATTTCTGCTGAAAGGCCCCCAGTTTTCTCCCATGTAGCCTGTTCTTCCCTCTAAGTTAACAAAACAAGGGAGTACTACATAAAGGACACCCCTGGTTGCATTAACCCTAAATCTCATAATAAATCTCATTCTCGAATTATCAGCAGGTGTTATCATTCCCATTTCAGGTCGTATCGCGTTTGCTCTCGTAAGTGCCTCTCCCATTCCAACATCGGCAATATCAGTGGGTTTAGTCATATTACTTCTTATCCAATAATTAGATATTGTTGTTGCTGATGCTAAATCAGTCGGCTGGTCATACGTGATTAATATTTGGTTCGGTGCGAGTTGTCTAGACTCCGTAAGAATAGGATGAGGTATCATTTGTCGGTCGTCCATAACCGTCGGTCCCTCCCAATACGGTTGAGTAGCATAAGTATTGTGAGTCAAGATTGAGTTACTCATTAATTTTCCTCCATTTTAAATTGCAATAGTCAAATGTCCTTAATTATTGTATGTAAACCAAAGGTTATTTGTTAATAAAATTGCTTGACCGACTTATGAATGTAAGACAGTTAGAGCAGAAGCCACCTTTCGGGACTTAACTGCATCGCCTCTCGCCTGTAAGAGCGCTCTTTCTTCGTGGAGGTTTGTCAATAAGCTAGGATGACATTCGGCGTAAGCACAAGGCTGGTAGACTTGCATTTCATTTTTTCCGCTGATTGTAGTAGTGTCCTGAGTGTCAGGTGAAAATAGTATTAGACTGACCCAATAAAAGAAACAGCAGCAACCATGGACGAGAAAAAAGTCCTAGACTGCCGCTGTTTTGTTGAACTATCGTGTTTGGATAGCGCAACAACATTACCTATGCTACTGATTGAATTTTGTCTAATTTTCGTAACTTTTTAGTGGCATTCCAACAAATTCTTTGAATGACTTAATTCGATCGCCCTCAAATTCGAAAACTACCGTAAGTTCATTGCGATAAGGTTGTTTTTTCAAAGTCCCCTCAGCCTGAAAAACTACAACTCCAAAATGGACATCGTGAAGTTCAATAAGGGAAGTAAGCTTTAGTCGCAGCACTTCCCTTTCAAAGCTGACCAGTTCTTTAAAACGTTGCTTACCAACCTGTTTATCTTTCCAATCATCGTATGGTAAAGGGATCGAGAAATGAAATTCCTCTGTAGCAAGTGCTAGGAAATCAGTCGTGTCCCCATCTTCAAATGCGGAACGAAAAGCCTGAAAGGCTCGACTGCATGGCGAAGTTTTCACATCTCTTCCATTCGGATGGCCTATATAATTATCCTTCATCATTCAGGTAATCTCCTCTTTTGCTCAAAATTGATATTCTGTACGAATTTGGCCATTGTCATCTAAAATAAGAAAAACGATTCCACTTGCAACGACCTCTCCACCTTGTGCCGGAAGCATATCCCAGCTATACACGACAGCATTTTGGAGTGCTTTAGAGAGATTTGCACGGACGAAGATATAACCGCCTTTTCTAACAAACTCATCGTAAGCACTAACGATTCTTTTTTCGATCTCATCGTATCCCCTTGCCTCAATCCCTTCAGCGAAATGGTTACCATCCCGGGTTCAGAATTCGGTAATAACCTTACGCCGGGTACTTTCATCTGATTCATTCCAAACCGCTACATACTTTTCAACGAACTTGTTTACCTCGATCACTTTTTATTCCCTCCTGAAACGATAATCTTGTCTCCTGACAAAACAAGAATATCCTATAAACATGACAGGTACTTACATGTTTATGTGATATGATAAAAAAAAATAAGGGATGCGGTCTTATGTATAAATCTCAACGATTATTGCGATTGATGATGATCATTAATGCAAAAAAATCATTTACCATTCCGGAGCTTGCGATGGATTTAGGTGTATCACCACGAACGATTTCTAGGGATTTAACCGATCTGGGAGAACTAGGGGTACCCCTTTATTCCATTCAAGGGCGTGGTGGCGGCTACAGGCTTCTAAATGAACGTATACTTCCACCAATAGCGTTTACTGAAAGCGAGGCTATTGCGATTTTTTTCGCCGTCCAGTCTCTACGATACTTTGGTGCACTTCCGTTCGGTGATCAAGCGGAATCGGCACTAGATAAGTTCTATCACTATTTGCCGTTTGATGTGAGAGAACAAATTAACCGATTACAGGATAAAGTAGCCATTTGGTCCCCCAACCGGAGTATGTCAGTCTCATGCCTCACCGTTTTATTACAAGCAATTATGATAAAATCTGCCGTTACGATTGATTACAATTCAAGCGAAAACGGGCCGAATACCAGAGAGATTCAACCAATAGGACTTTATTCTGACCGTGGTTATTGGTACTGTCCGGCATATTGTTTTACCAGGCAAGCGTACAGACTATTTCGAACGGATCGAATTTTGACTGCAAGTCTGAATGATAACGTTTCTTGTCTTGAAGATGTAGACAGGAAGTCCGTGCTCAACTGGGATGTGGAGGAATTAGACCGTCAAGAAAAAACATTATTTTGTGTTCGCTTAACAGAAAAAGGAAAGAGAAAATTAGAGGGTAACGGAAGGTTTAGAGATTTCATCGAAAGTCAGGACGAAGGAGGCGGAATTATTCGGATGCACATACCGGCTAACAAATTGGAGTTTTATACGGACATGATATGGGAGCTGGGACAAGAAGCAAAAATTGCAGAACCTATGGAAGCCATAACGTATATAAATTGTAAGTTACAAGGGATGAAAAAACTGTATCCTTAATGTTGCATGATATTCAAGTAAGTAGTAATTCCCTGGTAGTAATTCCCTGTTAAAGTTAATCTGCCCTTTTGTTGAGCGGTAGCTTCAATAGGACAACCGCTGCTTAAAGTTGTCGTTAGCGTACCCTTTAGTACTATTCATTCCGCCCGCGGCACGCGCCGTTGGACACAGCTAAAAAAACAAGTTCAATGGAATTGACAATGGGATATAAGTGCGTTATTTTCATTATGTACCTAATTGTACAAAATGGGGTGGGGAGTTGGCACGTCCTCGTGAGTTTGATGAAAAGAAAGCTTTGAATGTCGCTTTGGAGTTGTTTTGGAAGAAAGGTTACGAAGCAACGTCCATTTCGGATTTAGCGAGTAAAATGGGAATAAATCGCCCAAGTCTGTACTCTGCATTTGGAGATAAGCGTGAGTTGTTTGAAATGGCGCTAAATGCGTATCAACAAAATTATTTAAATAAGCTTCATGATATATTGGAAAAAAACAAGTCGGGCTTTCGGGGCATTGAGGCCGTGTTTGCTCGATTTGTGGAATCAATAAGGAACCCGGCTGCTCGACGCGGCTGCTTCTTTGTTAATTCTATAGCTGAATTGGCTGCGCAAGATGAGAATATTGCCGCCAAAGGACGCGAATTTCAAGAAAAAATAATTAACATGTTTGCAGATGCCTTGATGACTGGAAAAAAACATGGTGAAATTCCACTTGATTTAGACATTGAGTCTACCTCACATTTTTTAGCCATGTCGTTGGTTGGATTAAATGTTGTAATCAAAACTATGCCTGATCAAAGCTTTGTAAGAAATAACGTGCGTGCCATATTAAGTGTGATTCAATAATTTTTTTAATTATTATGTACCGCTATGTACAAAATGAAGGGTGTTGAAATGAATGAAATTGAAGCAATTGACTCGTCATGTTTGGGCAGGATACGTGTATTGGCCATTGCCTGTAATGATTTGGATCGTCGAGGATCGCGATGGATTGACCCTGGTCGATGGAGGCCTTCCATCCATGTGGAATCCGATGCATGAAGCTATCCGCACCACATTCCGCGGTCGATCCCTAAACCGGATTCTGTTGACTCATGGCCATAGTGACCATGTCGGAATGCTTTATGCGTTGACGGAAAGTCTGCAATTGCCGGTCACGGCTCACGAGATCGAGATTCCTTTTCTGACTGGAGAAAGATCTTACACAACATTAAGACAAGGAAGCAAAAATAAAGACATCAAACCATTTGCTCCAAACATTCTGCAACCGCTAGACATGAAGGGCAATTATGGCGGACTTGTTCCTTTCCATACACCGGGTCACTGCTTAGGGCATGTTGCGTATTATCACCCTGAAGATAATATTTTGCTTGCAGGAGATCTATTCACCGCATTTTTCGATAAACTCCGCAGGCCAATAGAAAAGTTCACTGCCAACATGGAGGAATCACTTCAAAGCGGAGCGATTGTCAAGAGATTGCAACCACGGTTAACCGCCTGCGCTCATTGCGGAGTGGTTAAAGATGCCTCAATCCAATATATAAATTTGGTGAAGAATAACTGAACTTTTATTGCGCATAACTGCCCGTAACGTAATGAAACTGCCGATCGGTCCCGCGGCAGCCTCGTGATGCAGGTTGCACTATCGGTACCCATTAGCGAAACAATTTCTTTAAAGTTAATGTCTCAATATTTTTGGGGGCTGCTAATTGAAATTCTAATGAGATAGCTTCGAGGAGCAGCATTTATCGACCCTACAATTCGTTAAACGCATCGTTAATTCAAATTTCTCAGCCATACGGCAAGCGCTTCGCCAACTTCATCGGGTGCGTCTTCTTGGGGATAGTGGCGGCCTGGCACAGTAACTTCGGTCTGCGATGGCCATGTACGGCAGAAATCGATGTGGGATTGCGGCAATAAGCCGGGGTCGCATTGAATGAATAGTTTGGGAACAGCGCTTTGCGCCATCCATTCTCCATACTCAGTGACAATCTTCGCTATATCAGCCGGATCTTCATCGAACGGAAGCTGGCGTGCCCAGCTAAGAATTGGACGGCGGTTTTCGCCCGGCTCCAGGAACGGTCGACGGTACTGTGCCATCTCTTCATCCGTCAGCTTGCGCAATATGCCGACCGGCAGGTTGAACTCGATGAACGAATTTTGTTCTAGCACCATTTGCTCCCCTTCCGGCGTCCGGAGAGCTTGGAAGATTTTACGTCCATTCTCCGGCATTTCGCTCCAACTGCGCGGCTTAATGATCGCCTCCATGTAAGCGATGCCTTTGACTGCGTCGGGATGGCGCTTACTCCAGTCGAAGCCCAGTGCCGATCCCCAGTCGTGCACCACGAAGGTCACACGATCGCCCACGCCAAGCCGATCGAGTAGCTCATCAAGATAGCGGCGGTGCTGGGCAAAGGTGTATGCGTGAGGCCCGCTATCCGGAAGCTTTGCGGAATCCCCCATTCCAATGAGATCAGGCGCAATGCAGCGGCCAAACTTTTGGGCATAAGGAATAATGTTGCGCCAGAGATAGGAGGATGTCGGATTGCCGTGTAGGAAGACGATCGGGTCGCCGCTTCCTTCCTCCACATATGCCATCTCTAATCCGAATACTTGAATTCGTTTTTTCTCATAGGGGAAAGCTTCATTAATCATTTTTCATCTCATCCTTCAATTTTATTTGATCATATTTAGAACGCGCGATTTCAATGGCACAAGCAATATCTTGCTCGGTATTCAAATAAACGGATACCCAGCCTGAATCGGGATACATATGATGCGGGCTTGCTTTCCCTTCTTCAATCCACCGATCGCGTTCGGATTTCGACAAAAGCAGGTCGAACAAGCGGTTGCCGTGAAGATGCCCGATTTCCGTTTCGTTTAGCTGAAATTCCACCCCTCCGAACCGATGAGGACGCTTTGTAACGCCAGCCCAGGTCAACAGTTCTTCCGTCAAGTCTATTCTCCCGTACCTGCTCATCTTACGTCTCCTCCTGCTCGGTCAGATTGCGAAGCACGATTTTCAGCAAGCTTACTAAAAAGTCATATTCTTCATCGGTAATACCTTTCCGCGTTTTGTTCTTAACGCGGGCCAGCGCTTCCTGCACCTTAGGTACCACCTCACGTCCCGAGTCCGTCAAATAGAGCAGATAATAGCGGTTGTCGGCGGGATCGGCTTCCCTCCGTACGTAACCTTCTGCTTCCAGCTTGGCAATCGCTTTGGCGGTAGTCGTTTTGTCAATGAACAGTTTCTCACTTAGCTCCTTCTGAGTGATTGGTTGCTGAAACGCAATCGCCATCAGAAAAATATACTGTCCGCTTCCGATTCGATAGGGTGCCAACTCGGCTGAGATCAATACCTGCATGTGTCGGTAGATGGCTGAGATGTATTGACCGTGCGATTCCACTGCGCCCTTGTCATTCTGCCTCCAATGCTCGTTCACATTATCCCTCCTTTAATAGGTTGTTATTGCAACTAATTTAATAATACGCCGAATAGGATGTTATTGCAACTATATTTTTGGAGAATTACCAGATAGTCAAATGAAAACGGTGATCCTGTTTCAACCTCTTCATTCCCATCGATTTAACGCCATTGAATTATCTGCTGGCGTTTCTCACAGTCTTCCTGTATCTTTGGGCGGCCAAGAGATACTTTCAGCAATTTCAGTTAGTCAAATTTCCTTTGCATTCGGCTATCGTATTTGGTTCCGTTCTGCTTACCATCACAGAATGTGTCATGATCACAACCATGATGTGGACTTTGGCCTGGTGGCTGTATCATGTTGTCCTCGCAGCGTCGGCCTTGATACTGTTGTATGGTATTATAGCGCAGTATCGGTCGAACATATCTGTAACTCAAACATTTCATCAGGCAAATAGACATCCATCTTTGGATCAACTTCGCGTTAGCATCTCCAGCAGCATGCAAAATCTGATTGTTGCCACGGAAACCAAAGATGAATATACGGCAGGTCACAATTACCGTGTAGCCATGTACGGATTGCAACTAGCCCAGGCAATGAATCTGGATTCCGAACTATTGCGAGCCCTGGCTCGGGGCGGTCTCATTCACGATGTTGGGAAAATACAGATTCCTACCGAGATCCTGAATAAACCAGGAAAGTTGGATTCGGACGAAAGAATCGTGATCGAGCAACATCCTGTGATAGGTTACGAGATGTGCAAATATATTGGCTTCATGGCCGAAGAACTGTCCGTCATCCGGCACCATCACGAAAAATGGGACGGGACGGGGTATCCGGACAAGCTGAAAGGAACAGAGATTTCACTGCTCGCAAGAATCCTTGCCATCGCGGACGTGTACGATGCGTTGACCTCGCGAAGATCATATCGCGAGCCCTGGTCTCAAGAACGCGCATTGCAAGTGATTATTGAGGGCAGCGGCACCCACTTTGATCCCGAATGCATCTCCGCCTTTGTTCGACTCTGTAATAGAGGTGAATTGGTTGTTCCGGAGGCCACGGTACAATCTTATAGGAGAGCATTGAGAACTCAGGGAACAGCAGCAAATCGCTTAGCCGATTGAAAACTGTGCTCCTTGCATGAACCTCAAAAATTGGCCGCCTGGCTCTAGAGATTAGGTCGCTCGAAGCAGTTTCTCCTTACTTTAAATAAACAACCTCCTAAGTTCCACTCGGAACATAGGAGGTCGTCTGCAATCTGACGCTGCTTATAGGAGCAGCGCTTCTGCTAACAGCTAAAGTCGCATTAAACGCATACCTTCTAATAAATTTAGCCGTCACTTATTTACGGTTCACCTTAACGGTCATAACGGCGAAAATTACGAAAGGAGCTGTTGCGGCCTGCTCCTTCGTTTCTGTGAAGAATGCTTTGAATTCCCCTAATTAACGGAATTTGAATTTCGTTATTGCCTTTCATTAATGAGCCTGGCTGTATATCTTTTCACCTAAAAAAGCCGCGATCAGCAAATTGCTGCGCGACTTTTCTAAACACAGATATAGCCACTACATTATTTTAATAATACATCAGAATAATCTTCATGACGGTCAAATTGACTTTTAGCAAAAGGACATAGTGGCATAATCTTAATCCCTTTCGTCCGAGCAAATTCGACTAATCGCTTCACTAACGCCTCTCCTACGCCTTGACCACGTAGACTATCGGAAACAATCGTGTGGTCTACAATAATAGTATCGTTCCCACTCGGAACATAATGGATCTCTGCTTCTTTATGATCTTGTTCCCCTACATAAAAACCGTTCGTATCTTCTTTAATTTTGAACATTCATATTTCCCCATCTCGTTAGGTTTCGTTTCCATGATCATATCTCGCTTCATTAGCGTTATCTTTCCTTATATATTCCAAAGCACCACTAGGACATTTATTAATTTGAGCTGCAATGTTTTCAGCCGTTTCTCCATCAGCATGAATCCATGGCTTCTTCTTAACATTGAACACTCCCGGTAACCCTTTTACACAATTTGCCGAATGAATGCATCTTGCCGGGTGAAATATAATTTCGATATCTTTCCCTACATACCGCTTGAATTCATCATTCATTAATGACCACACTCCAATTTAAATTCAATTCAAAAGAGAACGGTACATTAGAAATTCAGTTTCAGTACCGTTCACATACTCAATTCTTTCAGCGTTTATGTAGCCAACGATCTTATTTTCGGTACAAAGGATATTTGACCTGTGCCGGTACCTCGATCAGAATAAGACGGAGCTCGGCGTCACCTGTTGCTGTATAGTTCGCTGCGGTCGCTTGCTCCGGCTCGATGATGGCAAAGTCTTTGTGCCTTAGTGCCATAACGTCTGTGCTAGACGCCGCATCGGCAACTGCGCCGTCGCCGCGGATGGCGAGCGCCGTCAGGTTGTAGTCTTTGCGCACAGGCTGAACGAACGTACGGCCCGGCTTCACGGTAACGTCCCACATCCGGGCTTCCGTGACAATATGTTCGGGCCTACAAATCCTTCCTCATGGGAAACGCCGCTCCCGGTTTGCATGACCTGCGCCCCGCCGGGGCCGACGACGCTGCGGGTGCCGAGCGAATCGCCGTGCTCCGCTTTGCCGCTCACGACACACGTTCGAAAAATTTATTATAAATTTTGTGCGCCTATCCCAATCTTCTTTAATAAAAAAATGAGCTGTTCTTTTTCTTCGTCACTTACAGAAGAGAAATTTTTGGATATCGCTTCAACGTGTTGTGGGAAAATCTCATCGAATAGCATCGTTCCTTTTTCTGTCAAGACAACATTAGAAGCACGGCGGTCTGTTGGACTTGACTGCCTTTCTACTAGACCTTTTTTTTCTAATTTATCCACAACGTAAGTGATACTTCCACTAGGAATAGAAAATTTTTCACTGATTTTTTGTACTGGATGCGGTCCCTTGCTATATAGAAGTTCAAGAATCATAAAATGCTCAGTATTAATTTCATAACGATCAATATCCTTACGAACATTATCGAAAAGAACTTTGGAAGCTTTCATCCAAATACGAAAAAGCCTTAAATCAAGCTGGCTTTGTTTATCTCCATGATACATAAAATCAACCATCTTCCAGAGGGTAATGTTATCTTGGCTTTCTATACAGCGGATATTCAACTTGAGTTGGGATCTCGATTAGCAGCATTTGAAGTTCTTCACCTGTCGATTGTAGGGCAATGGTCTCATCTTTCTCGGATTGAATAATAACGAAATCTTTGTTCTCAAATGAAACTTCACGTTCTTCAATAACTGCACCGTTACCTCTTATGGCTAAACCGGCTAGTGTCCGATTAGGTGAAAGAAAATACTTATAGGTTGCACCATTTTCAATTTGCACATCATATATTTTGGCATCTGTAACGATACTGATTGGTGAATGTTCACCAAGTATCGTCTTAACTGTCACCCCGTTCTCAGAAACTTTTGGAAAATCTTCATGCACGTACTTTCTGTAAGTTGGTGGTCGCTTTATGGCTTCATTTAAATACGGCTCGAACCAAATTTGAAACCCTTCGTATGGTTCAAGGATAGATTCAGCATGGGAGACACCTGAGCCAGCTTGCATCACCTGAACACCGCCAGCGCCGACTACGCTGTCTGTACCAAGAGTATCTTTGTGACGGCCTCTACCCTTTATGACATAGGTTAATATCTCAAAACCCTGATGAGGATGAAGGCCGATACCGCCTTCGCCTGAGGATTGTGCCCATGCCCAGTAAAATAAAGGACCCAGGCGCTTAATGAGCGCTCCCTCACCAGAAAATCCAATCGGCTTTTGTTCTAATATTTTGCCGCCGTCAAATTCACCTTTTGCTTGGTCCTGCGGTTTAATGATTTTAATCTCCATTTGTACCCCCTCCTTTTCCCTAATACTTAATCATAGTTATCCTAGTATTAGGATATTAGTATCCTAACATTAGGATATAATTGTGTCAACCTACCCAAAGCGATTACCTCGTTTATTCCATTTAGACGCCGTGTTTGAACAAGTCTGATGTTTTAGGAGAGCAGGGAGCATTCGAAACTAACGGATAGTCTATTTCTTGTTTCCGCATCGGTAAGTCAGACTGGCTCTCACCGTCCGAGAAGGCGATTCAGTAAACCCTTACTTTAACGGAACGGACTACGTCACCATCCGTTCAGCAGACATCCAGTTTACCCGTAAGGACGAGTGGGCGGACGGGCCGCCGGTCATTGAGGGCAGCCCGATCCAATTAGCGCTAGGATGGGTCTCCGAGCTGGCCCCACCGATTTGGGCATCACCTGAAGCCCAAAAAGCGGCAACCAAAGCCATGTCGCCAGCAACTAAAACCAAAGAAGCAAAAACGGCGGAGGGGGCTTTTGCTTTTCCCAAGCAAAAGTCCCCTCCAAGTACACCATCGTCATTTGAACCTGTCTCGGGACGCTGAAGCCTCATAAAACAGCTTCTTCCGCCAGAATGGTCCGCACAAGAACGTTTCCACGTCTCTTGCATGCCCAACCCCCAAAAAAATTACCATTACTTGTGGTACGGTTCACCGCGCTGTCTGTAACGGCAAGTTTTAGGGCCATCCTTAGCGGGATGGCCCTTTATTAAAATGGAAAGTGTGCTTGACATTGCTTGCATTGCACGATATATTATTTTCATGGAAAGCTACCTTTCCATAAGGAGAGTGAACGCATGAACAACCGCTTAGAAGAAATTCGCAAGAAGCGTGGAATTAAGCAAGAAGAATTAGCGGCGGCTCTTGAAGTGTCAAGGCAAACTATCGGTTCGCTGGAAAACGGACGTTATAACCCATCGATCCTTTTAGCGTTCAAGATTGCTCGTTTTTTCGGTATGAGTATCGAAGAAATCTTTATTTATGAGGAGGATGAACATGTATGAAAAAAACGATTTCGGCTTATTTGCTTACCATTGTAGGCGTAGGACTACTAGCAGGTGGTCTGTACTTCATCAAGACAATTGAAGATCCACAAGGCATGCTGCGAGCGCTGCCGTATATCTGTGCTGGGCTTGGCTGTGTTATTTTCGGTCACGGTATTGGAGAAATAATCGTCCGAAGCGCTATGAAGAATAATCCTGCCGCAGCGAAGCAGCTAGAGATTGACCAGAAAGATGAGCGTAATTTGGCAGTCGCCAATCGTGCAAAAGCGAAAGCATATGACATGATGGTTTTTGTATTTGGAGCCTTATTTTTATCATTTTCCTTGATGGGTATAGATTTAATAGTGGTATTGCTATTGGTTTTTGCCTATCTGTATATCCTTGTATATAACTCTTATTACCGTTTCAAGTACTATAAAGAGATGTAAAAAATGGAGACTAAAAAATCATATTTGACACATAGCAATCGAAAGGAATGGTGACGATGACAAAATTATCTTTTAGTGGTTTAAAATATGGAGAAAGCAATGTGGAAATAAAATTATTGGTGGATATACAAAATGATTGGTTTGAGATAAAGCACACTAAGGAAGTGTCCGAAGTAATGAATAAATCAACAGGTGAATATATCGTAGTAACTCGAAACACCTTGAAATTTGAGGTTGCTTCATAACACGAAGAAACTATGTAATAAATAAACTTTATGCGACTGACTATATCAGTTGCATTTTTTGCACTTCTTAAACATCTCAACAGTCACTCTTCACCCTATATACAAATCCATGCCCCGCAGGGAATTTCGCAAAAAACTTGCCCTTATTTATGATACGGTTCAGCTTAACGGGTCAATCGGCGAAAATACGAAACCTCGAAAGCATCCGCATGGAACGTCCGGTCGTGATTTAGTGTACAGAGGGCTAGCGTACCTTGGCGCAGCAAACGTAATGCACTCATTTTTTATCATGATCGCTAAATAGTGACAGACCGACAACAAGGCGTGTTGCGGGAGCGAACTGGCTTCAGTTCATCTTGCAATGTTCAATATACTCACTTCCCCATTCCGTCAGCCCATTAATCGTCGGATAAAGCTTTTTCCCCAAATCAGTTAAAGAATATTCCACCTTTGGCGGAACTTGATTATAAACCTCACGGTGAATAAGTTGAAAGTTTTCCAGCTGCTTCAGTTGTTTAGTCAGGGACGCATGCGTTAAGCCGTCAAATTTCCGTAACAGCTCGTTAAAACGTATTGGCCCGTCCTTTAGATGAAAAATGATCATGAGAGACCATTTACCCGACAATACTTTCTGAGCTGTAGTGAACGGACAAGTTAAGTCAGCACTTTTTAATTCAATCATGGAACTTCACCTCTTCCTTTACTCTAAGTTCATATAACCTCTATCAGTAATACTAAAAAACAAGCCTACGTTTGAACTGTTGTCCTCCCTTCTTAGTATACCATTTGATCGTAACGATACAAAAATATCGTACTATTCATATCTATTATATTCTAATAATATTGATTATGCATTAAATTTATCTTAAAAGGAGCAGGGATAATATGTTGACGAATGAAGGAAAATTCAGTGGTAAAGTTGCCTTGGTTACAGGGGCAAGTCGTGGGATAGGGGCTGAAATAGCCAAAAAATTAGCTGCTGGCGGAGCAGAATTTATAGGCGTTCATTACGCCAATAATAGGGATGCTGCTTTAAAAGTTGTTGATGATATTAAGGCTTTGGGCTCAAAGGCTGTGGCTCTGCAAGCAGAATTAACGACTGGTATTTCCGGTGTAAAACAGCTTTGGGCTGCATTTGAAGATGCTGTTCGCTCGGAAATTGGATCTGTGCAATTGGACATCTTAATCAATAACGTAGGTATTGCACCGGCCATTCCTTTTGAAGAAACGTCAATTGAAACGTTCGAAGATGTCATTAATGTTAACCTTAAAGCTCCATACTTTCTTATTCAAGCAGCTAGCCCGTTTATACGGAACGGTGGACGAATCATTAACATTTCTACTGGCTTTACTCGTGTTGCCGGTCCAACACATACCATTTATTCGGCTTCCAAGGGAGCCATTGAGACACTTACTTTGGCTTTAGCTCCACTTTTTGCATCAAAAGGTATTACTGTTAATGCAGTAAGGCCTGGAACTACGGCTACTGATATGACCAAGGATTGGCTCGCAAACCCAGAAGCTCATGCTGAAGCAGCTTCAATTTCTGCTTTTGGAAGAGTTGGGACCACTGAAGACGTTGCTGATGTAGTTGTGTTTGTAGCATCTGAGGAAGCGCGATGGATTACAGGGCAATTTATTGATGCCACCGGAGGAAGTAGGCTATAATAGCAATAAAAACAACTGGAATTTGATGTTAAAGGGTTTATAATTAGGAAATTGTCCTCCAATTTTAGATACTGGAGGACAATATTATAATTTTTTGTTTTCACCACGTTCGAATAAAATCATTGCTTGACTATTAGCTGAACATCCGATGACGATTGCATTCGACGAGAATACCAGATCTATAGCGATTACGATTTCGTGTGAAATAGTGGCGGCGTTGGAAAGCTTTGATACGATTATGGCGACCCTCTACGGTTGCATTTGTCCATCGGCATTGATGATAGTTCACAATCTCCTCTTTCCAATTGCACATCGTCTTCAAGGTACTTCGGACGGCGGTGTGGTCGATTATCTGATCGCCTTGCTTGCACCAACGCTCAAATCCCAGTTTGGCAACGGCAAAGTTGGGCGAGCAGTCATACCAAGTCGTGAACGCTTCCTTCCATTCCCATACTCTGCGCAACAGCGGGGAATAGTTCAGCAGCACTTCTAAAGGCTGTATATTCAGTGTCACCTTCTATGGTGTGTTAGTAAATTCCTCGCTTCTAACCATTCAATTACCCTTTTATACTCAGAGCTCTTGCTTATTTTCAATCTAAAAAGTGCATCAAGATAGTTGGCGACATTTCTAACCCCGCTCCCATGCACATCTTTATGGCTGACCCCTATCTCTAAAGCCCTTTGCACCACCTCGCATAGTAAGATAAGGTGGTACTCAAACCTGCCACAAGTCGTAAGCATCAGTCCGCTATGGAGAGAGTGGATGATATCAGTCTTCGCAACTGCTTCATCTCCTTCGAACTCGAAATAATCCGCAGTAGTTAGGTTGCTTAGGGAGTTGACAATCCCCATCTGTTCAAACCTATTCTGTAGAAAACTAAGATTCTTCTTTTCTTGTTCAATGAAATTAAGGAACTGATGTTTATAGGTCTCTATGCTCGAAAGAAATTCATCCCTGTCGTTTGGATTTAAACAAGAACTTGATCCCAAAAAATAAAAATTCCGCGATTACGCGGCAAATAATGAGGTAATGTTCTTGTCACCCGATACCCGGCCAGCAACCGGATCCGCACAGTTACTGCGGTCGTGTTATTATTGATTTCTGCTGTTGTATCGACCTCGTACTTAATCCTGGTGACCATGCTGAAACCGTCCAAGTTTACGGGCATTAACACGTTTTCGCGCCCGTTTAGATGATGGCCTCTCGCGTCAATTCAGTTTTATCCGTCCCAAGTAGATGCATTTCCGCTCTTTCGATCCGCCCGATTTCAACGCGGCCGCTTCTTTGCTGTGGTTGGCGGCGTCAAATTCCATGCCGATCTTCAGCTTCGCCGGTTGAGGCGCCCCCGCCAGCCAGGCCGGCGGAGGCGGGGGTTCGGCGTCGGCGCGAAGCAGAAACATCCGCCCGATCTGGAGGCCGATCGGCGATTCCTTCGGCTCACTGCCCAGCGGCATCGCCTTCTCGGCTGCGTAGGCCACCCTCCCGGAAGCGCCGATCGTGATTCCGATGCCGCCAGCCATTATAGCTGGTCCAGCCTTTTTGAGAAATTCCTCGGTTGCTTTCTTTCCGAGCTGCGTCCCCGCCTGTGAAAACAATGCCTGCCGCGTGGCGTCCGCAGCTGCCACTCCGCGTGGCGCCGCCGTCGCCCGCACCGTCGCGTTGACGGTTTCCCGCACCACCGCCCGTTGCAGCACGCTCTCCGCCGCTTCGTCCAACAACGCTTCCCGCATGATATCCTGCTGCATCGCCATCCGCAATCCTTGCCGGGAAGTTTCGTTCGCGATCACGCGGGACCCCAAAATGACTGTCGTCTCCTCTGCGGCGACGGCACCAATCCCCAATTCGGCCGCGACCAGCGGTGCCGCAACGTAGATGGTTGCCGCCGCCACGACCAGGACAACGAGAACGATGACGGTTCGTTTGCCGGGATTGTCATTCCCCCATTTGACAAGATCGGTGAACGCGTCGTATGCGAGTGCCTTAGCCTGCGACAGAAACGAATTCGCTTCGATGATGATCTCTTGCACGCCCAAGGCTCCGCGATCCTTGACATACCCATACCACCTCAGCGGAGCTTGCGTAACGGTCGTGATGAGATGGATCGCGGGTACGGCATCGCTGGCCAGCATACCAAAGAACGATTCGTCGCAGCACACGAGATATTCCTCGCCTGGCAGGCCGATGCCGCGGCTGATCATCGCCTCGCGCATCGCATCCTTCGTTCCCCGCAGCGTCGGCCAGATTTCTTTGAACGTCAGTTCGATCAAAGGAAACCGCGGCGTATAGAGCATGGGAGGCGTCTTCGGTTCGTATTCCGGAGCGTCTCCCCGTTTCATCGCGACCGGTTCGAAGCTTAAGAAAGCTTCCCGAATCGAGGTCCGAATCTCCTCTGTCAGCTCCGCCGTGGCTACGACCGTCCACGAGTGGACGAGGTCGCGGGCAATGCGTACGGCGACGGCATCCGTTTTGTCTTTTTCGACCTCGATTGCGGCGCAAATCTGGTACAACAGCAGCCCATGGGGCATTCTGCCTCCGTTCAGGACACCTTTTCGGCTTACTTCCAGGTATAATTCGATACGGCCGATGTTCTCCCGTACCATCGCTACCTTGACCGCGCTTTGCCATTGATCCCGGTGTTTCTTGCTGCGCATCAGAAGCGGGATATGGGCTACGCCGTTCAAGTAGAAGGCGTCCGGATAAGTCCTGCCAGCCGTATAAGGCAAGCCGGCATTGGCGTAGTTTTCCCGAACGGCATCGATCTTGTCGCGCCCGTCGCTCTGTCCCTGACTATTGCGGGGTTTGATTTCGTAATATTCATGGCGATTGCCTTTCTGCGGAATCAGTACGGATATGCCCGGCAATCCCGTCAGGCGGGACGTTAAACGGAAAAGGGCCATATTTTCCAGTTTATCGCGGTCGATCCCCTGGTACGTGAGAATGTCGGGAATCGGCGATTTTCGGAGTGCCGCAAGTTTTGCGGCATTTAGCCGATGGCGCTTCTGCAGAATGGCGAGGTGGTTATTCACCCGCTCACTCGGATTGTTGAACGGGCTTTCGTCCCACCAGTCCCGCTCTTTGTCGCCCAAGATGCTGCCATGCGTCTGTGTGAGATAATCGCGAATGATCGCCGGTTCCGCGATCTCGTTTCCGAAATATTGCGCCCCGTCTCTCGTCAGAGCTTTTCCGGGCGCGAAACATACCGTAATCCTGGTTGCCAAGTCGGTCGCCGCCTTCCGTCAGTTCACGTTTTCCAGCTTGGAGTCGATCTCGATGTCAATGCCGCTCGTTGGCGTGTAATCGAACCAGCTCGCCACAAGCGAAGCCCCCGCCGCGGCCGAGATATCGGCGTCCGCACCTTCACCGCCCGCTTGGCCGTCGGCGCCCAGCGACAGCAGGTCGTAGTCGTTGCCGCTTCCGGGATTGTTGTAAACCAGGTCGTTTCCCCAAGCATCCTGGAACGGCGCTCCTGGCAGCTGGGACAGATCCGGCGGATAAGCGTTATTCGTTTCATGATAACTCTCGATCAGCTTGACCACGGACTGCATCGTTTCCCAGGTCTTGCGCTGCTGGGGCAAAAGAAGCGGGCGCGCATGTTTCTCCGGGTTGGCGGGCGGTACGCCGGCATAATTCGTTCGGGCAAAGGCCGCGATTTCCTCGGCGACGGAAACGTAGGGCGAAGTGTCCGCACCGGTGAAAACCCCCGTATCCAGAAGCTGCGTGAAGGACTCTTCAAAACCTGGCCGGATGGGCACAACGACCCGGGCATAACCCGCACGCAAGAAATCGCGGTGATTGGGATCAGGGTGTTCAAACAGCATCTTTTCGCGCGCGACGTCGTCGGATCCCCAGAAGTACGGGTAGAGGAAATACAAGAGATTTTCCCACTCCACGGCATGATGGATATACTTCACGAAGTCGCCGAAGCCCGCTGCCGTCTCCCATTCGTCACTCGAAAGCTGTCGCAACATGTCCGCGCCCAGCCAGTCATCGGGTAATTGCTCCTGCTCCATGCGGACGAGCTTCTCCAAAATCTTTCCGACTTCCGAAGGCGTAGGATCGAATTGTACACCGATGATCCAATACAGCGTTTGGCGAATCAGTTCCTCTCGCTCCAGGCGCCGAAGCGTCAAAGTATCCTTGCCCGCCAAATCCATCCACAGCCGATCGCGCTCGGCTTGGAGTCTGGCGTTCTTGGCCTGCCAGGCGGCAAATGCGGTATCGCGGAGGGTCGTCCAGCTTTTCGACTGCCAGGCGCTCATCAGCGCTTCTTCCCGAACCGCTTCCATCGCCACCATGATAATGATCTCCCCAGTGGGCGAAGTGTAGAATAAATACCAACTGGCGTGCTTATCGCCTCCGAAAGCCGCCGATTTCGCTTCAAAGGTATTCGTGGACGTATCTATTTGCGCTAGCGTATTCGGAGGATACATGATCGCTGCGATACCGGGCTCGATCATACCTTTCGCCTTTACTTCGGTTTTCATGAAGTATCCGTCGGGAGCGGCAAAATCGAATATCTCAAAACCTCTTGGTTTCTGCGCCAGCGTACGCGAAATCGTCAACTGTATCGACTTCTTCGGTGGAGGATCGATCACCGCGCCGTATTTCGCGGCTTCCTGCGGCCAATTGCCGTCGGTCAAATCGCCTGGCTTCAATGGAAATTCGAACGGTTTGCGGATTTCTTCGTCCACTTCGCGCACGCGGCGGTGAAGCGCCCACAGGCGGGCTCCCGGACTCGGTATGGCGATATCGAAAGTCAACCGCAACCCGTAACGGAAAAGATCGGTCCGCCATTTACGCATCATCCGGTAATAGTCGATGCGCAAGGCGCGGTCGTTATACGGGTTGGATATCGTACGAAACGAATTATCCTCCGTTCCGCGGCTGGCTTCGAGCTTTGCCGTAATCTTGTGCTCCTGCCGCGTCCTGGCGGAAGCCTTCTCCGTCACCTCACGGGAACGCTGCGTGCTCTGCTTTACAGCCTGCCGGTCTTCGGAGTTGAAAGTCAGCCCCGTGGACACCGACATCGATACCGGGCCGAAGCTGCCGGATACGTTAGCGGAAAAGTTAAAGGTGCTCGAATGTTTCGATTCGTTCTCGGTCGACATCGAGACATCCGTCTTTTCGGCGACGCCGCGTTCGCTATAGCTCTCGAAGTAGTCTTGCACGATGCGCTCATATTCCTCGCTTGAAGTCGACCATTCTTTATGGGAGATCGTAACCGTTTCGAGCGGAGCAAGCGGCACCGTGAACATCAATTCGCCGCGCTCCACGCCTGCCGGGTACATTTCGATGCGTTCCAAATGAATGTAGCCGATCGGCGCGGTTTTCAGACGCTTCTTGAACGCCTCCACCTGCAAGCCCACTATCTTTGCTCCCTCCCGGTCCGCGACGATGCCGGCAATATAGGTCAGCAGGCTCACCGTAATGCCTGCGGCATACGGCGCAAGTTCCAGGTTCGTAACCGCCTCCCGCTGCTCTCCGGTCAATACGCTTAGGATACGATCGAGATTCGCCAGGTTGTCCCTTAATTCGCGGAACTGCTCTTCATCCAGGCCTTCGCGCGCTTTTGCCACGTCTTTGGGCAGCATTTTCACTTGCTTGATGAAATTGATCTTATCCAGAGCCCGGCCGCCGCTTTTTTCGATCCGCTTCTGCTCATCCGGCGTCAGCTCGATCATCACGTAGCTGGATGAGCGCAAGATCCTTTTACTGTTCGTAAGGTCCATTATTTTCCTCCTCTCGTTACGATAATTATAGATTCGGAAAAAGAAAAAGACTGTCGAAACAACTCGACAGTCAGTCCTATATTTGGTCCTAGATCTTAAGTCAGATATGCTGTAACCGGCGAAGTCACCGCCAGCACATTGCCTTCCGGGGTCCTTGAAATGGGACCAGGCGCTCCGGTTCATGAACCTTGACAAGAGCGTTAAGCATGGTAATTATTATCGGTCCATCAATTCAAGCGTTTGCCAGAATTAATCGTTATTCATTCCCCATCGTGCTGATGTCGATCACAAATCGATACCGGACATCTGAGGCTAGCACGCGTTCCCAAGCTTCATCAATCTGGTTGGCGGAAATAACCTCGATCTCAGGAGTAATGTGGTGTTCAGCGCAAAAGTCAAGCATTTCTTGCGTTTCGCGAATTCCACCGATTGCCGATCCGGCAAACGACCGACGATGAGGAATAAGAGAGAATACGTGAACCGGCAACGGCTCCGGTGGCGCACCGACATTGACCAATGTTCCGTCCACCGCCAGCAACGAAAGGTAGGCACTGATATCGATCTTCGCGCTCACTGTATTCACGATGAGGTCGAACGAACCAGCCAGTTTCTTGAACGTCTCTGGATCGCTCGTGGCGTAATATTGGTCCGCGCCTAGCCGCAAACCGTCTTCTTTCTTCTTCAATGTTTGTGATAAAACAGCAACCTCTGCCCCCATGGCATGAGCGAACTTTACAGCCATGTGTCCAAGCCCGCCAAGTCCGACAACAGCTACCTTTTTGCCAGGAACAATACCCCAATGGCGCAGCGGCGAATACGTTGTGATGCCGGCACACAATAGCGGCGCGGCGGCGTCAAGCTCAATACCGTCAGGAATTCTGACCACGAAGTCTTCCGTTACGACGATGTGCGTGGAATAACCGCCCTGCGTATATTGCCCGTATCTGTCGGTAGCTGCGTAGGTGCCCGTATTTCCATTAAGGCAATACTGCTCCTCTCCCTCACGGCACTTATCGCACTCTCTGCAGGAGTCAACCATGCAGCCTACCCCTACCCGGTCGCCAACGGCATACTTTGTGACTTCCGAACCAACCTGGGTGACGATTCCGGCGATCTCGTGCCCTGGAACGAGAGGATAGTTTACCGGTCCCCACTCGCCGCGGGCTGTATGAATATCAGAGTGGCAAATACCTGCGTACTTAATCTCAATAAGGACATCATGCGGCTCAAGATCCCTGCGCTCTATCGTGGTCAGTTTGAACGGACCTTCCGGACTGAATGTCCCGCGTGCATTAACAGTAATCATCGTATAACCTCCTGCAATCCATGAATTATTGGTTGTTTACTTAATAAATAATGGTCATTTACACGGAAGCAATTCTTTATCCAGAAAGTTGTCGAGTGGGCTTAAACATGTAGTTTCTTAGTAAAATGGTTGCAAAACTTAACAATAATGATAGGAATCCCACTAATACGACGTATGGTGTGCCCATCTCTGATATAAATAACCCACCTACTGCCGCACCAATGGTTGTTCCTATGTTACAGGATGATAAAAATAATCCATTAGCGAAATCAGGTGCTTCCGGAGCCGAAGACATCATCAAATATTGATTCATATTCGCTCCTATACCAGCCAAAATGCCCCAGATTAAAGTAATGATAGCCATTGGTACGCTAAACTGTCCAAATAAGAATAATAGAATGTAAACAACTCCCAATACAAAAGGAAAAGATAAGATAGACTTGATGGCATTATTAGCCAGCAACTTTCCTGAGACTACGTTTCCAATAATGTTAGCACCACCGTATATAAATAACATTAAACTAATTGCATTTAAAGACATATTCGTAACAGTTTTCAGATACTCAGCAAGATAACTATAAACTCCCAACACGGCTGAATTTAATAAAATGATAGCCGCAATGGAAAGCCAAGTAACTGATCTTGTTAATATGGATAATTGTGCTCCGTAAGAAAGTCTTTCCTCAACAGGCATAGATGGTACAAATAGAAATGTAGCAATGAATACTATAATATTTACAACAGCAAAGAATACCATCGCCATTTGTAAAAAAGTTGCACTTGCAATGAAGCTTGCGATTGGTACACCGATCACCATCCCGGCGGATACTCCAATAAAAATCTTCGAAACAGCTGTTGGAGCTTCTTCCTTGCTAACCGAGGCAGCAGCTACTGTAAATGCCAATGAACAATAAACCGGATGCAAAAAGGCTGGTATTACACGAGCAACTAATGCAATCGTAAAATTAGATGTAAAGATGGAGACAATGTTCCCCAAAACGAAAACACCAAGTACAAGTAACATGACCGTCTTCCGATTTATACCCGAAAACAATAACGGCAAGATTGGACCGGACACTGCAACCGCAAGGGCAAAAGAACTCACCAACCATCCTGCTTTGGATATACTTACATCAAAGTGATCAGCAATCGAAGGCAATAACCCGATAACTCCCATTTCGGTATTTAAAATACCGAAGACTCCAATGGTTAATATGAAAATCAACAAATTATTTCGTTTAGCCAATAAAACACCTCTATTAATGTCCAATTCTTTATATGACAGTTGTCTTGTGAGACAAGCACTAGCTTATGCATCCTCGTACCCATGCCGCGCCCGGCACCTGTGATGAACCAAACTTACTTATTGTCAGTCATAGATACCGTCCTCTCTTCGAATTTCTTAGCAACATCATTAAAATCAACAGAAAACGTATAAACAAAAATGATTGTTTAATCAACTCACATCTATTATTATAAGCGTAAGAAATGTTCATTCAATGGTTAAAACAGCGTAATGTGTTTATATATCAACACATTAATTGAAAATGTTAATTATCTAAGAAAGTTTGGTGGAGTTTACGATGACAAAAGTGGATAGGAGAATTCTAAAAACGCAAGAATCGTTGAAAAAAGCTGTTATTGAACTGATGACTGAAAAAAACTTCGATGACATAACAATTCAGGATATTGCAGACCGGGCAAACGTAAACCGCGGAACCATATATCTTCATTATCAGGACAAATTTGATTTATTGGATAAACTCATAGAAACACACATTAATGAATTAGGAGATATGGATGAGTGGGCATGTAAGATGGATTGGATCGATGCTCTTGTTCCTTATTTTGAATACTTTGAGAAAAATTATTTATTTTTTTCGACCATGTTAGCAAGTAAAGGGGCTCCATCATCTTTTAGGACTCGGCTTCTTGCTTCATTTATTGAAGGATTCAAAGGTGAGATCGACAGAGAAAGCGGAAGAAATACGGATTTAAGTGAAGATGTAATGTTGCAATATGCCGGGACCGCTTATGTAGGGGTAATTGAATGGTGGATCAGGAATGGGATGCCGTATCCGCCGCAAATTATGGCTAAACAAGTTGGGGCCCTGTTAGGGAGAAGTTTATAGTCCATATAAAACAAGATCGTCCTGCTTAATTGCCAGGACGATCTCGATTTTTAATCATCATTTTCTTTTCATCGTTACTCAAAAAATTGTAGGCACCATGCCCCCGTCCATACGGATTGGAGAACCTTTAAATGCGGATGCATAAGGGCTGCATACGAATGCAGTCAGCCTGCCTATTTCAAAAGGCTTGATAAACCGCTGTATTTCGGATTGGGGCAGGTTTGCAGCCATAAATTTTTTCTCTTTTTCCGAAAATGCCATATCAACGGGAAACAAGCTTTCAATGATTTGATATACATTTTCGGACAGCGTTGGTCCTGGCATGATCGTATTGGATGTGACTTCCGTTCCTATCGTTAGTTTAGATAAGCTTTTTGACAATGACAATAACATGGATTTGGTCATACAATACTGAGGCATTTGCCCTGAAGGCATAATCGCTTCTTCACTTGCAATAAAGATTATTCGTCCATAATTGTTTTTCAACATTTTAGGCAAATAAAATTTAGATAATCCATTGGCGGCAAGGACATTCGTTCGGAAGTATTTTTCCCATACTTCATCGTCAACGTCCTCATATGACATGATTTCATAAATACCCATATTGTTAACCAAAATATCGGCATGGGGATATTTCTCTAATAAAGCTTCTCTTTGCTGCATATCCACAATATCGGCTGCAGCATTCTGAGGAGAAGTAGACGGGAACTCCGACTTCAATTCATGTACGGTTCGTTCTACCTCTTCATTATTCCGTCCATTAACGAGGACATTGACGCCTTCTCTGGCAAGCTCAATGGCAATGGCTTTCCCTATACCTTTCGTCGATCCGGTTACTAAAGCTGTTTTGTTCCTTAATCCCATATCCATAACCTATGTCTCCTTTGTTGTCATTCACGGCAAGCTGATTAGAAGTTATTCTTGGAACATCCTTGTGCTCCGGATAGAGATTATATTACTTTGTCTGGATCGTTCGGTAACTAGCGTCCAACGCCAAATTTCTTGTTTAACCCGCCATATAATGAAACCCGGAAAATGCTAGCCCTACGTAGAACGGGTTAGGTAGGGGATTCTATGACGGCTGGTTTGCCCCTAAATATTCGGAACGCCAATTTGAAGGAGTATCGCCTTCCCATAGGCGAAAGGCGCGATAAAACGAGTTCTGGTCTTCATATCCAATTAAGAAAGCCACTTCTTTTATATCGAGCTTAGGGTCTGCCAAGTATTCTCGTGCCTGTTCATGCCGAGCCTGTGTCAACAGCTGCTTGAAAGTTGTCCCTTCGTCAGTAAGACGGCGCTGCAGGGTACGATCGCTCATGCCCAACTCTCTCGCCACAGCCCGAATGTTAAGGTGCCCTCCGGTTAGGCTGCGCTTCAAGATCCACTTGACCATCTCGGGGATTGAACGGCTGCGCTGTTCATCCAACGATCGGTCCAATACGGGAGTCAGGATCTCCAGCAACTCATTATTATACGAAATAAAGGGGCGGTCCAGATCTCTTCGATGCAGTGTCAATCGGTTATCGGTTGCCCCAATCCGGATAGGGCACCCAAAGTAAGCTTCAAGGGTCTTTACATCGCCCATCGAGTGAGAAAATTCCACGGACCGCGCAGTTAAAGGCTGGCCCGTGCCCCGTCGCCCAAGCTCTAGAAGAAAGGCCAGCGTGGTACCAACCAACACTGGCGGTCCGGGTTGCTCGCTACGCATCCATTCCAATTCGATTGTACAGCGCTCGCCCTCTTCGGTTATACGCATGCTTTCCGGAGGGCACAGTTGTTTGTACCGGGCCATTCGGTTAAGGGCGTCGCGATAGTCACGAGCATGGTAGGTCGCTAAGACGGTTGGTGGGTATTGTGTCGTTTCAAAGTCGGTTACAAGCTTGATGATTCCGATGGCAGTGTCACCGACGAGATCGGAGTATGCTTGCCAGATTCTGAAATATTGGGCGGCGGTGACTGCGGCTGGTTCTGTAATAATGGTGAGCGGCAGCCACGCTTTGCGAGCTATGTCGTGTGGGGCAATTCCTGATTGTTGTAATCCCGCCCAAAATCCCGGCGGGAATTTTATACGGTCAGATTTCATTACGTATGGATCTCCTTTAGTTGCTTACCTATTCGTTCCGGTTATGATTAAGTATACATAAGAATGTTCTTATCTTCACGCAACCCATTCGTTCCTTCCAGTTCTACAATCAAAGTTCTGCGTTATACTGCCCGTTAACAAACTGTCATCGAAAAGCTCAGGTTACCGCAAAATGGTACCCAAATTAGGAGTTCTGGAACGGCAACCGTGGTATAACGTATAATAACTCACAATTCCCGGCATCGCGATGATTCGAAGAATGAACCCCGTTACACTTCGCGTTTCCTTGCTTGGAACGTGATTTTCGTGCCCAGGTCGGTAATGCTAACAATGTCAAGTCCGCTGCCATAGATTTGGCGGAGACGACGGTTTGTGTTCCGCAACCCGATACCGTCAGACGTTTCAGACTGATCCTGCAACACCTGATTCAGGATCTTCTCGTCAAAGCCAACCCCATCATCCGACACTTGGATCTCGACATAGTCGCCACGATCCTCCGCGGCGATGCGTACGGTTCCACCTCGGTTCCTCTTCATAATGCCGTGGCGAACGCCGTTCTCCACCAATGTCTGGATCGAAAGCGGAGGGACCGGGGTCGACAGCAGCCGCTCAGGAACTTCCCACTGTACGTGAAGCCGCTCGTTGAATCGCTCCTGCTCGATAAACAAATAAGCTTGGACCAAGTTTAACTCTTGCTCAAGCGGCACCAATCGTTCGGAATTGCGAAAGTCGAAGCTTGCTCTCAAGTATTTGCCAAACACAGAAAGCAATCTCCGCATCCGTTCCGCATCAATTTCGCTCAAAGCGGCGATAGAGTTGAGCGTATTGAACAGAAAATGCGGCTGTACCTGCGCTTGCAGAAAAGCTGCCTCCAAGCGCATCCGTTCCGCAGTCGTCAACTTCAGCTCTGTGAGCGCCCGCACTCGGTGTTGCAACTCCAGACCATCCGCCGGCTTGGTCACATAATCATTGGCCCCGGCCTGGAAGCCGACCGCGATATCTTCGGTCTGACTGCGAGCGGTTAGTAGTAACACCGGCAGTTCGGACATCGCGAATCGCAGCCGGATTAAGCGGGTCAACTCATAGCCGGTCATGCGGGGCATCATAACGTCCGTCACAACCAAATCCCACTCTCTGGCGTCGATTAGCTTCATCGCCTCATGTCCGGAATTGACGGCGACTACATGGTATCGGTGCCGCGGCAGCATTTCCTTCAAGATGTGTAGATTGATCGGGTCGTCGTCCACAATGAGCACTCGAGGCTTTTCAGCTATCGCATCGACGGCCGAGACCGGCCCCGGGACTTTCAGCATTTCCTCCGCGGTTGTATGCTTCAAGGGTACCTTCCCGGGCCTGGGCTTGGTCACATCGGATGATGAAACCGCTGTCCAGGCTGTTGCCGTTGCTATAGGCAGTGTAAGCCTGAAGATAGAGCCCTGTCCCGGTTCTGACTCCGCCTCCAGCGACCCGCCGTGCAGCTCGGCAAGCTGCCGGCTTATACTCAGCCCCAGTCCAAGCCCGCCTCCCCCGGCCGTCAGGCTGGAGTCGGCCTGCTTGTACGGTTGGAATATCTGCTGCAGCACTTCCGGATGGATGCCGATCCCGGTATCCTCCACTTCCAGCACCACGAACTCCCCGCGAATGAAACCCCTGATGGCGATATGACCTTGCATCGTAAACTTGACCGCATTGTGAAGCAGATTGAATAGAATTTGTACCATCCTGTTTTCGTCCATATGTACCGGAGGGAACGATTCAGGAATTTCATTGCGCAACTCGATAGATTTTCCTTCCATCATAAACCTAATCATATCGATGATGCCGTCTACGGAAGGTTGTACCTGCACGGCTTGCGGATGCAGCCGCAGTCCTTTATCCTGCAGCCGCTCCAGGTCCAAGAGATCGTTCAGCAGCAGGGACATACGATTGCCGACCGTCACCAGAAGCTTTAACCGTTCCTGTACGTCTTGAGATACGCTTTCCTGCTCCAATACGCTGTGCGCTATGTTGATCATCCCATGAAGCGGATTGCGAAGCTCGTGGGAAGTGTTGGCGAGAAATTCATTTTTCTGTTTGTCCGCTTTTTGTAATTCGGCGGCTAATCGCGCTGTCTGCTGCATATTCCGAAAATACATTCTGAACCAGTAGCAAGCAAAGGCGATAAAGGCAACAATAAAATCGATTGGATAGAAGTGAACGGAACGGAAAACATAGCTGAAATTATTCAAGACGCCCCAAATCAAATTTGCGGTCAGGCCAACAAAGGCGAGCCATAAAAAGATCGAGTCGCGATCAAGACGCAGCGTGGCGCGTAACGTGAGTATTGGCACATAGATAGTGCCGACAAGCAGCAGAGGGATCGTATACAGGTCAACCCACGCTACATAAATCGTAGGCATCAGCGCGACCACAACCGTCAAACCTAGCACCGCAATCCCGTAATATTGATGCCAGGGCCACTTCGATAAAGTTGGATACAACTGCTTCATGAAAATGAGCAGCAAGGCCGTTGCCCACAAATAACTCAATGTATAAAGCCTGAAGCTGATGCCATACGGCAGGTTCAGCCATGTGACTAACAGCTTGTCATCCGTGACTAGAACCGACAGACTGGCACTGACCATCATCAAAACCAGCGTAAACAGCGCCCGTTGCCGGACACCCATAAAGAACAAAACTGCGGCATACAGTACATGAATCATTATGACGACGCAGACAAGAAGCTGCATCGCAATCGAGAGCTGCTTGTGACGCATAATCACATCTTCGGTTCCGAATTGAATCGATTGGAACAATCCGCCATCCACGTTATTGACGAAATTGGCGACCTGGACGATAATCTCCACTTCAGACTTGTCTACCGTGAAGGTGACATTATATGGAGTCTCGTAAGCAACGGTATCGTCTGCAGTTTTCCCCGGCATACCTGCTGCCCCGAGTTTGGTTCCATTCACGTATAACTCGGAGGCAGACATCGTGGGAGGCATCGCGATTGTCAGCCGCTTCTCAATCAATGAATTGTCCAGTAGGATGAGAAGCCGGTAGCTCCCATATCCAGTCACCTGTTTAGGATCGGCGAAAAGGCCTTTCCACGATCCCGGCAAGGTGGCGAAAACGCCGCTTGTTCGCGCAACCTCATCACCCGACTTGTTGAGGAATCGCTCCGGGTAAAAAGTCCAGTCACCCTCCAATAGTATCGGACGGTTCCAAGAGACATCGCGAAGATCAAGCACACCTTGCATCGCTATCGCTCGTACAGGAGGCCAGCCGACAAATATCCACGTCAGCCGAATCCCGGTTAAGACCAAAATAAAAATGAGAGTAATGGAAAGTAATTGTTTGATGTTCATAAATAAAATTATTCGACAATCCCGGCTATTAATCCTTCTGGGTATGGGGTTGTGCTGCCGCAGCCTGGTTGAGCAATTAGTGCAAGAGGACAAGGCCAAAATGCTTGCTTCGTTTCATATGCAATTTAAGGATCAAGGTTGTATCCACATCTCCCCGCTCCAACTGTGAATTCGGTACCATCGATTTCCTTGCGGATCGTCCCATTGCTCGAAAGCATTCACCTTTTGCGGACTGATGAGTCCAAAGATTGGAAATGGCATTGTTGGGAACAGATGCTGTTCCGTATTTTTCGTCAGTTCTATGGTCTCGTCTATTTTCTTTACACCCACGGGCTGTGCAAATTGCGGGTTTACCCAAAATGTGCTGCCGTTTTGACCTCGGACATGATATACTCCGTTGTCGGTCTTTTCCATGGCAAATACTTTTTGCGCAGGAATAAACCTGGCATCAGACGACCGCTGCAGCCGGTTCGCCGTATCATACTCATCCATATATAAGGTTTCCGTAGGCAGATCAAGCTCCGAATTCAGCACTTCGACTTGGAGATAGTGAGGATTGGCCACAATCCACCGGTCTCCCAGCCAAGAGGTTTCGATGCGGTAGGATGAAGAATACATGGCGAACGGAGACTCAAATACCGCATTCGCATGCACGGTTTGCGGGGATAATACAGCCTCGGTCATTGCAGATCTGACCGGCTCAGAGTAGAGGCGCGCGTCCCATAACAAAGCAAGATAGGTATCCGCAGGTTTCAGAATGCCTACTTTTTCTCGCTCCAGATGGACCCATAGATCTCCCAGCCATGTGGTCTTGATCTTAATCCATATCTTCCCCTGCGTATCTCCCTCAAGGTAAGGATGGTCCACGTCCGCTTCAACTGTACTCACATCTTGTGGAGTAAGTGCGGCCCAAGGCTCGACCGATTCATCCGGCACCGGATACAAATTCGTATCCTCCAACAATGAAATCACTGGCGGCAGCATCGATCGACCCGACTTTTGATAAGCCGAGGAATTAGGAGGCGCCGCGGCATCAAGCCCGATAGTAAAGCTGAATATCAAACCAAACGATAAAATAACCGCTATGATCCTCTTCATGCACCTTGCTTTGACCATGCATATAAACCTCCCTAGTTTAAAGTTGCTACAAGTTAAGACGTTCCAATCGATACTATGTTTTAACGCGTTTAGAAATTAACCAAAAATTAACCAATAGTGCCAGCTGCATAAAAAAGAAAACGAGGCTCATTCTTTGGTACACCGTGATCATTGGAGTCAGACTAATGGATAGGCCCTAACGCACGCACCATAGCTCATCGACCTTCCTCGCCGGCCGCAGTAGCAGTATGGGCGGCACTGAAACTCTGTGGTGCAGCGCTGGTTTTGCGCTGTATGGATGGCTATGATAAACTTAATTCCATCATTTGAGTTGAGCGATGGTTTGAGACGGTGGCAATTACTCGTACACAATTTAGAAAACAATATACCTAAGGAGCGGTAGAGATGGCACGTGTATTATTTATTAATGGCGGATCTGAAGGACATATCAATCCAACAATTGGAGTGGTGCAAGAGCTTGTCTCGCGTGGAGAAGAGGTAGTGTATTTTACGATAGAAGCTTTTCGGGAGCGTATGGAGAAGACGGGAGCTACTGTACGAACATTTGACGGTCAAAAATTTATCGAAGCGTTTATTTCAGGTGGAAGAAATTATTTGCCGGAAAGGGTCAACGGTCTTTTGCATACGGCAGAAATCGTCATACCTAGCGTTCTTGAACAGATCAAAGGAGAGCACTTTGATTACATCATCCACGATTCCATGTTTGGTTGTGGACGTTTACTGGCCCAGATCCTTAAGCTTCCCGCAATAAATTCTTGTACTTCTTTTGCGCAGACAAAAGAATCATTCGATAAAATGTTGGAACAGCTTTCAAAAAAAATTCCTACAGAAATAATTAAACCAATACAAGATGAATTTCAAAGCCTGACGAAAATGGTGAAGGAAAAATATGATGTGGAGATCCATTCTCCTTATGAAGTTTTTTGTAATCCCGCACCACTTACAATCGTTTATACAACCAGGGAGTTTCAACCTTCTGGAGAAGCATTCGACCCAACTTACAAATTTGTAGGCCCATCCATCTCTTCACGATTAACGCAGGAAACCTTCGAAATTGCTGCAATCAAGGGAAAAAGCCCCATTTACATTTCACTGGGTACTGTCTTCAACCAATCGATTGATTTCTATAAGCTTTGTTTTAAGGCAATTGGGAACACTGATCATACCGTTGTCATGTCTATTGGGAATAAAGCCCAAATTTCTGATTTGGGGGAAATCCCTAAAAACTTCATCGTAAAAAATTATGTCCCACAAACGGATGTACTGCAATACACTAAATTATTTATTACACATGGCGGAATGAACAGTGCCCATGAAGGGCTTTATTACGGGGTTCCGCTCATTGTAATCCCACAAAGCGCGGATCAGCCGATAATTGCCGGGCAAGTCGCCAATATCGGAGCAGGCATTCAATTACACATGCAAAGCTTGACTGCAAATCAACTACGGGAAGCCGTAGATCATGTGTTAAGCCTCTCATCTTTCAAGAAAGCCGTTGCAAATATTAAGGAATCCTTTCGAAAATCAGGTGGGTATCATCAAGCTGTTGATGAGATTTTCGAATTTAAAAGTCAATATCATATCTAAATATAAATATTCTTAGCTGCCATTATTCGAAATAGCGATTGTTAGATATCAAGTTTACGGGTACCGATCCATTTCACCATTTCAGGATCGCGATGTGAAAAGAACAGGCTCTGTTTCGTATCTAACGTTGTAATCGACTCCATATCCTCTTGGCTTAATTCAAAATCAAAGATATTAAAGTTTTCGATAATTTTTTCTTTACGTACAGACTTTGGAATCACAACGACTTCTCTTTGAGTCAACCAACGTAAAACCGCCTGAGCAACGGATTTATTATACTTTTCAGCTATGGATACCAATACTTCATTCTGGAACAAGTTATTTTTTCCTTCAGCAAAAGGCGCCCAGGACTCAATCTGAACATTATTCTCTTTCATGAATTTTGCACTTTCGATCTGCTGGTTGAAAGGGTGCGTTTCAATCTGGTTTACGGCAGGAACTACTTCATTATGAATAATCAAATCGAGCAGACGGTACCATATGTGCCGCACCCTATCATTGGGTTTAAATAATACCGATGAAGAATGGGTAAAAGCCCGACTGTCCGGTGCGTGTATTTACACGTCCCTGACAGTCGGGCTTCTTGTAATGGCGGCTGCGACTTAGCTCATGCCGACCCTGCTTCCGCAGGATACAGCGGTCCGGTTCAGCGGTCCTCAACGTCGATAAGCAATATGTTTTCCTTAAACCCTCCGTGTGTGAAACAGCTTCCGCTTATAGCTTCACGCTTCTTTCTATTATCCTTCCATCGGCCAGAAACACCTTGGCTGTCCATTCCTTATCCTCGGATGTCATGATCCAAGGCTGTTGAATCCATGTCGTTTCGTTCTGGATCATAAACGGCTCGTTATAAGCGGTATCGATCAAGATGCCATTTCGATAAAATTCGACATAATTCACGGTTTCGGGATACAGGCTTGCCAATCGGATCCACCTTTTATTTTCGATCGTGATCAGAGGCTCGAAGCCTTGCAAATAATAGTGGTCATCGACAGGCAATGGCGGCAATTCAATGCCCACGCCTTCCGCGATACGTCTGGCAAAAAACTCATCCTCGCCTTTCGTCACGCCCCAGAAGGCAGGCGGCTCCTGCTTGGTCAAATTATTATAGTAGCCCCAAGAGGTCTCTGTTTGAAAGGCTACCTCCATCATTCCAATGCACGGCGAATCTTCATTGCATACGATCGGCTTGCCCAGTCCCCAGCTTCGAACCTTTTTAATCATATTGTAATACTCCTGCCGTGTCTGATTATTGGCATGGATCAGAATCACATCGCTGGCCTCGGCAACCTCTTGATTAATCGCCCCTCCGCCCAAGCTCGATCCGACCGGCATCCCGCCGGACGATTCCCGTGCCAGCTCCAGCAAATACGACATGCTTTGCGGTTGTTGGATGTGCGGGAGCCGCTTCCAAAGGCTAATATCGAATTCATTGGCTACTTCAATGATGACATTGGTGTACTTGTTTTTTTTCAAAATGCCGCATGCCGTCTTTACCGCATTACGTATCGCCAATCCGTCCCGAAATTGAATCGCTTGCGACCAATAAAACAAGCTGACGATGACAACCATCCCGATTTCATCCGCCGCCCGGATCAGTTTGTCGAGCCGCTGCTCATACGCCGGATCGAAGGTTAGCCCATCCGCGCTGAAGGGATTGTTGTGCACGCTGGTCCAATCTTCTATCGTAAATACCGGCCCCCCGCCCTGCAAGCCGACGGTAAAGGCTCTTAAACCGTAGTTGTACCATTCCGGCAAGGCAGCAATCAGATCATCCGTATTTTTATCCGCATTGTATACGGATTGGCCGAACCGGGCGAACCGTTCCGGAGCCGCCTTATCGTCGAATATCCCTTGAATAAATCGGGCATTCATTAATAAACCGTGAGATGAAGGCTTACTGCCCTCGATCTCCGAATAAGTCAGCTTACCGTTGACCAGAAACTTTTCACCTTGTATACCGATTTTCGTAACACTCATCGTTCATCCACCTTTCATATTTAGACCGAGTAGCCGGCCTGTATAATAATATTGGAAAATATAACGTTTTCCCCGGTTCGGATAAAACATTTGGAAAGCGCCGCCGTTTGTTTCAAACTGTCGTTGGGAACGGCTTCAATTGAAGTATCTGTGAATATTTCGTCAATATAACGATATAGCTCCTCATGATGAATTTTCATTTCACTGGCTATCGTCAGCTTTTCAATATGAATTTCATTGTGAATGGCTTCCAGGACGGCCTTCATTTTCGGCATCCCTCGCACTAAAGCCAAATCGATCACGGTGGCTTCCTTCGGAATACCGTACAAGCAGGAAACAAGCGTTAATTGGTCATAGTGGCCGATTCCGGCCAGGCATGCACCGAGCTCTTTATGCAGGATTCCTGTTCTTTTCATAGTGACTCCTTCGCCTTCGCATTTCCGGTTCCTTTTGTCCAGGCATACGACTCCGCCATATGTTTGCGGGCCGATTCCACGCTTTGCCGGATCCACATTCGCTCATTTTGCAAGGTCTCCTCCTGAGTGTCGGCCGGCCGCATCCACTGCTCCAGAATGACGTTAACCTGTTTTCCCGCATTCTCAAGGAACCGGAAAATAGCAGGGATATCTTGATCTCCTTGCCCCAGAGGGGCTCCGTCAATGATAACGCCGATCCCTGCGGGATGCGCTTTAATTTTATAATCCTTCAAATGAAGCGATATGGCATGCTGTCTCAATAATCGGACCGTATCTCTGGGCCATTCCTGCTGCACGATGGAATTGGCCGTGTCCAGGCAAACGCCAATCAACGGATCGCCAGCCTCGCTAACGAGGGAGGACAAGTCCTCCGATGTCATGGTAAAGTGATTTTCAAGCGCTATCGACACACCCGCTCTACGGAATTGGGGCAGCACATGCTTCAACACCTCCAATGTCTCCGCTTTCGTTACATGCGTATCGGGCGCATGCGGAGTTAACCGCAGCAGCTTCGCATCCAGACGCACGGCAATGTCCAAATAACGCAGCAAACGGTCCTGTCTGGCTCCCGCCGTTCCCGCTTCCAGCACAATATTCCGCCGTATTGCGGTTTCTCTGACCACATCCAACTCGGCATCGCTATATCCTTCCAAAGGCAAATTATCGGCGAACTGCACAAGCTCGAATCCCAGGTCCGCCGCCTGTTCCACCAGCTGGACGGCATCCATCGGCTTCTCCGGTTGAAACGAGTCCGTTCCTATCGCATAACGGAACAAATAACTTCCCGCTCCCAGTAACATAGCTCTGTCCTCCTTACTTAAAAAGCTTCTTGAACAAATAATCGAATGCGCGCGCAGGCACTCCCTCTTCAATCAGAGCCTGAATTTCATTGCGCCCCAGCTTCTCAACTATTTCCTTGGCCGTTTCCATGATCCGGAATGTAACGGCAAACGCCTCAGCCGGATCTCCGTGACGGCTGTATACGTCGTAAGTCAACCATCCCGACCAATTCATCCGGTCCAAATAGTAAATCGTTTCGACCAAGTCCCACAGGTTGACCGAGCCCGGCAGCATATCCCAATCCCATGCACGGTCGTTATCATTGAAGTGCACATAGAATAACCGGCCCGCATCATGAGCCATACACGCCATGGCCGCCGGGTTTTCGCGCGCCCCCAATGCATGGCCCACATCCATCGTTACGCCCACATTCGGCAGTCCGACTTGATTGCAGAGATGCAGCGTACGCCCCATATCCCCCAATATTATATTGTTGCGAACCTCGTACGGCTTGTACTCGAGACTTACTTTAATATCGCTCCGGTAAAGCGCCGCCTCGCGGATTCCTTCGACAAACCAGGCCCACTGCTTCTGGTAATCCACCTGGAAGTTATAATCGTGGCCGTCGATCAACGGGCAACAAGTAATCATATCGGTACCCAGCTGCGCAGCCAAATCCATGGCCGTCTTAATATATTGAACCGCTTGAGACCGGATTTGGGGATCGGGGTTCGTAAAAGAGCCGGCGCGAAACTTGGCTTCGCCCTTCACATTCACGTTAACAGCCGAGACTGGCAGGCCGGCAGCTTGGATCGCCTTGACGGTCTGCTCGGGATCGGCAAAATCTTGGGGATACACCACCTCAATTCCTTCTATGCCGGGAATGGCTGCAGCCACCTGCAGGTTGTCAAAAAAAGTGCGCGCCGGCTGATACTCATGAAACCTGTCGGCATAACGCCCCAAAATCGGTACAATAATCGAATTTTTCAAATTCATCGAATCATTCCTCCTTTATTATCCCTTAACGGAACCGAGCATAACTCCTTTGGCAAAATGCTTTTGCATAAACGGATACACAATCAAGATCGGCACTGTAGAAATGACGATAACAGCCATTTTAATAACCGCTCCGGGCGGCGGAGCGAACTCCGAATCAACGCTTGCCGAGTCACCGAACCCGCCTTGCGAGAGAATAACAATTTGCCGCAGCCATACTTGAATGGGCCACTTGGCGGAATCGTTGATGTACAATATCGCGTTGAAGAAGGTGTTCCAATGCCCTACTGCATAGAACAGGGCAAACGTCGCCATGGCCGGCTTTGAAAGCGGCAGTACGATGCGGAGCAGGATGCCAAGGTCATTGCAGCCGTCGATTTTGGCGGATTCTTCAATGCCTTCGGGCAGCTGCTGGAAAAAATTTTTGAGCACAATTAGATTGAACGCGCTGATTAACCCCGGAACGATTAATGAAGCGGTGCTGTCGACAAGTCCGACCGCTTTTACGATCAGAAACGTTGGAATCATCCCGCCGCTGAAAAGCATGGAGAAGACAATACCCAGCATAATGACTCTGCGGCCGCCCAAGTCCCTGCGCGCTAACGGATACGCCATTAACGAGGTGAAGATCAGATTGACGAGCGTACCGACCACAGTAATAAATATCGTTACAAGCATACTGTTTAAAATGGTGCCGGTAGACAAGATGTAGCGGTAGCCATCGAGAGAGAATTTGGTCGGAAATAAAATAAATCCTCTGCTGATGAGCTCTTCGGAAGCCGTGAAGGAGCCGGCCGCAATATAGATGAACGGCAGCAGCGTAATCAGCGAAAAACCGGCTAACACCAAGTAATTGAACATGTTGAACAGACGGCTTTGAAGCGATGTGTCCGGCATCAGTAAACACCCTCCTCCCCGAATTTTTTCGCCAAATAATTTGCTGCCAAGACGAGCACGAGTCCGATCACCGACTTGAATAAACCAACAGCCGTACTGTAGCTGAATCGCCCCTGCTGGATCCCGCTCGTATACACATAGGTGTCGAACACTTCGCCCACCTCGCGGTTCATCGCGTTCAGCATCAGGAAGATCTGCTCAAAGCCGAGATCGAGAAACGAGCCCAGGCGGAGAATCAGTAAAATAATGATCGTACTCCGGATCGACGGCAGTGTAACATGCCATAATTGTCTCATCCTTCCCGCCCCGTCCATCCGCGCCGCTTCATATAGAGTCGTCTCGACGCCGGCCAGGGCGGCCAGAAAAATGATCGTCCCCCAGCCCGATTCCTTCCAAATCATTTCCAAAATAATCATCGTACGAAACCATGACTCGCTGGCCAGAAATTGAATCTTTTCCAACCCGACTGCAGCAAGCAGCTCATTAACCAATCCGCCTTCCGTCGTAAAAAACATATACACAATACCGACAACAACAACCCAGGAAACGAAATGAGGGATATAAATAAACGTTTGTACCGCTTTTTTGAACAATTCAATCCTTACTTCATTCAATAGCAACGCGATCACAATGGGCAGAGGAAAAAAGAAAATAATATTGTAGAAAGCGAGCACCAGCGTATTCGTAAACAGCTTCCAAAATATCGCATCCTCAAAAAAGAGCCGAAAATGCTGAAGCCCCACCCATTTGCTGCCGCTAAAGCCGAGAAAGGGCTGGTAATCCTGAAACGCAATGAGCATGCCCCACATCGGCAAGTACTTGAACACGAGAAAATAAATGACGCCCGGCAGCAGCATAACATACAGCCAACGATTGCGAATCAATTGTCGCAGTCCGATTGAATGACTCACAGAAATCACCTCCCTACTTCACTAATAAGTGCATGACAAATGACGCATCCGCAATTCCGAATATACTAAGCTGTCTGCGGACCCGTCTATAATCATTTCCCGATGTGGATTCGTCAGGCGCAGCCGGGGCCATAAACTTCACGTACGCAATTTCCGACTTTCGAGAAAAAATCGATATCTTAAAATGGGCAGAACATAATAAACCGCAATCCGGCGCTAGTCGGAACATGATTATTGACGGGTAGCCGGCCTGAATATACGATGAGGGTGGTTACCGGGAGACCAACATTTCCACAATGAGGGGGATTTATGAATGGGCATTTCCTATAAAAAGGACAGAACGTTTATCGCAGCCGGTCTGACCGTTGTCATGACAGCAGGCGTACTTGCCGCATGTACTTCTACGACTAACCAAGGGACGCCTGCAGGCAAGAACGGAACGGAGAACAAAACCGAAGCCAACAGCGGCGCTCCATTGGAATTCAGCATGATGGCCACGCTATGGGTAGCCGATCCGCCGAAAATAGACGGAGAGCCTATGAAGATCATTCAGAAGGCTACGAATACAAAGCTCAATATCAATTGGGTGCCTAGCGGTACGTACAATGAAAAAGTAAATGCTACGATCGCAACAGGCCAATTGCCGGATGTGATGACCGTCACGCAGGGCTACGATAAAACCCCGGGCTTCATTAACTCCGTACGCTCCGGCATGTTTTGGGAGGTCGGGCCTTATTTGAAGGATTATAAAAATTTAAGCAAATATAACAAAAACGTGCTGACTAACGTTTCCGTCGATGGAAAAATATACGGTCTGCCCCGCGCACTGCCGCTGCCGAGAGCAAAAACGTTCATGTACCGGAAAGACTGGCTGGATAAGCTCGGTTTGCAAAAACCGAAAAGCCTGGACGATATTTATACGGTACTTAAAGCTTTCAGGGATAAAGATCCCGACGGCAACGGAAAGAACGATACACTGCCGATCGTTGAAGGCCAAGGCATTGATCTGTTTTATGTGGCATTAGCCGCTTACGGGGGGCCTGACTTATGGGAAGTAAGGAACGGGCAGCTGGTTCCCGATTTCATGACAGATGAAAATATGCAAGCGCTTAAATTTATGAAGAAGCTGTACGATGAAAAGCTGATGAACCAGGACTTCGCTACCCTTCAAGGAAACCAGAAAAATGAAACTTTTTATAAAGGCACCGCTGCGGCGTATGGAGGCATTGTGTCCGAATCCGCCAATCTTAAAGCTAATACAGCCAAAATACCCGGAGCGGATATTGACTTTGTTACAAGGGTTTCCAGCACCAAAGGTGACCGTATCTTCAGTAATGTCGGTTATGACGCCATGTTCGTCTTTCCCAAATCAAGCGTAAAAACGGAAGAAAAACTGAAAAAGATTTTGGACTATTTCGATAAGCTGGCCGATCCGGAAGTGCTTCAATTGATGAGCTGGGGGCTGGAGGGCGTTCACTTCAAAATGGAAAACGGCAAACCCGTTACAACCGATTCCGCCAAATTCGAAATTGAAATCAATCCGCTGCGGGCTCTGCGCGCCACCTGGGACACCATTTTCCGCTCCAATGTCGAAGGCTTGTCGGAAATACGCCAAAAAATGACACAAAGCTATTTGGACAATGAGCCTTATGTCGTATCCAACCCGGCCTATTCGTTAATTTCCGAAACCTATGTGACCAAAGGCGCCGAGCTGGATAAAATGATTAAAGACGCCCGGATTAAATTTATTATGGGCGCTATTGATGAGAACGGCTGGAACAGCGCCGTCGATCAGTGGAAAAAAACAGGCGGGGATAAAGTCATTGCCGAGCTGAACGCCCAACATGCCAAACTGAAGCCGTAGTTTATCCGGTACTGCCGTTTTCAACTGCCCTCCTGATATGAATTTGTATGTGAAAAGTGAATTGCATGTGAAAAGCCGCTTCCAGCCCTACCTATACAGTGGTGTTAGAAGCGGCTATGCATATTGGGGAGGCTGTCTCATCGGGTGATACCCGTTTGGGACAGCCTATCTTGTTTATGCCCCGGCAATCGAAGCTGCCGACCGGCTTTAATTGGTACTCCGAGCCTCCGGTTATACATGCTTCCGGATTTGCCGGTCCCAATGATCTTCCCGGAATTTCCCCGGAGTTATCCCTTCCAGCTTGCGGAAATAACGGATGAAATTTTGCGAGCTGTTATAACCGAGACGCGAAGAGACTTCGCTGATCTTAAGATTCGTTTCCGCCAGCATCTGCTTGGCGAGCTGCAGCCGCAGCCGGGATACATAGTCGCTGAAGTTAATGCCTATATGCTTTCGGAATACACGGCCCACATAATCCGGATGATAATGAATAAGATGAGAACACGAATCGAGCGTTATATTCTCGTGAATATGCTCATGTACGATACGGATCACTTCTTCGCACAGCTGCTTGTAATGCTCCTCCCTGTTGGCCTCCAGCAGCTCAAAGATAGGTGCAATGATCACGTGCTTAAACCAGGCTTTGATTTCCTCAGCCGTTTGCAGCTCAAGCAGTTGGGCGAACAGATTCGCTTTCCCGTACAGCGGCACGAAAGGCAGCCCTTTACGCTGCACCGGCCTCGACAGGTCCATAAGCAGCTGCACCAGGTACATTTGGTACTCGCGGGAGCTTAAATGGCGGTTCAGAATCTCATCTACAAACATATCCACTAGCCTGTACGCTTCCTCCACCTCGCCGCCCTTAATCATCTCCGCTATTTCTTGAGCCAGCGACTCCGGAAACATCAGCTTCACCGGATAGGCCGGCTCAATATCCGCAATATTAAGCACAGCGCCCTGCCCGAGTCTTACCCTGTAGGACAATGCCTCAAGCGATTCTTTGAAGGCCGCCGGGGTATACATAAAGTCCGTATAAGAGCGGCTGACCCCAATGCTCACTTTTAAATCGAGTACTTGGGCGATTATTTGCTGAATATGGGTAATTTGCTCGTTGACGCCCGCCATAAACTGTTCCTGTGAACCGTCCATCCCCCCCATTATCGTGACCTGGTATTTCTCAAAAGGCAATGAGGCGATCCGGGCCTCTTCATGCAGCAGCTCGACGGCTATATTATTAACGGCAAAGAGAAGCAGGTCTTTATCTTGTTCCCCGTATCTCGTGTTTTCCAGCGAATCGATCTGAACGGTGCATACACACATCCAGCTTACATTCAGATTGTAACGGTATTGCTCCGTTTTGCTGCGAATCTCCCTATCCTTCAATCGCCCTTGCAGCAGGTTCATCAGAAAGAAATTTTCCAAATCCTTCGATTGAACCTGTACCTGATTAAGAAGCTGCATATTGGAGCGTTTCAGCATAAGAATCCGGTCCTTAATAAAATGAATCTCGTCCGTTTTCGAACCCGAAACCATCTCTTGATCGTTATCCTTAACCGATTGATACAAGTTGAGGATCGGGAAATAAATTTTCCTGGCGCCGCCAAGCGACAAAAGAACGACGATTACCAAAATAACGAGACATGTCACCAAGGTAAGCCAGCCGATCGACCGGGCATCCATCAGAGCCTGATCCAATGGAACGACAGAAACATAGGTCCAGTTGTTAAAATCGCTTTTCTGGTATGTAACCGCAACCCCGTCCGTCCCGAATTTCGTTGTAAAATGACCGGAACTGCCACGGAGCTCGCCGCTCTGCTTATCATTAAATAGACTTCCTCCCTGTGATGATCCGTCGGAAGCGGCAAGCACCTTGAACTGCTCATCGATTATATAGATCGTGCCAAAGTCGGATTTTTGTCCCATCAGCTTCGTAAGATCCGCAACCGATACAGAAGTGACGATAAAGCCTTGCGGGGTGAGCGAATTCATCGGCAGCTTTTTGACAAGCACGATCTCCCTCGGCTCCGTCCCTTCATTTATCCTGATATCGAATCCCCACGACGAAACATGGGGCAGCTTCCCGTAGGGCAATAAAGCTTTCATATCCTCCCGGCTCCCATATCGGACCAGCCCGTCATTGCTGATCGACCACATCTTATCGATGTTGACCAACAGGATATCCTTGATCCCGAGCTCGAAGGTTTGAATGGAATGCAGCTGGCTTTTCAGCAGATCTACCGTGGAAAATTCGCTAATATCGAGCTTCTGCCCCATAGAAGCATACGCCAGCGGCGAGCCGATGAATTGGCTGACCGAATGATCGATCGTTTTGAGGACTTGCTCCATTCTCATTTGCGTTTGGAGAAGAAGATGATGACTGCCGTCGTCAACCTTTTCCTGAATCAAGCTCGACGATTTCCAGAAGGAAAATGCCCCCAGGAATATAACCGGGATCACGCTTAAGGCCAAGCAGAAAATAATAAGCCGGTATAAAAATGAACGATGGTATCTCATATTCCCTCCACGCTGCAAGAAATGGCACACCATACAGCTTTTTGCAAAGTAAGCACTTACAATTGAGCTTTTAAAATTAACATCTGGTGGATATTGAACGTTTATTCTTTCCATCCCATAGGCTCGGAGCTTATTTGCATACATTGTATACAATGAAGCTCATCATTAATTATAATTCACCCTCATGCCGCCCGCAATCATTTATTTCCCCAATACGGGGATTGTTTTCCGCAAATGCTCCACCATCTGCCGTTCCGCCTCATCTTCATTTCCTGCGGATAATGCGGCCAATATTTCCATATGCTCCGGATACGTTTCCGACGGCGCGCGAAGCAATCCTTTGCTTAGCGATACAGTAAGCACGTGGGCGCCCTCAAGCTTTTGTTTCAAAATCAGGTTGCCGGAAAGCTCCATGAGTCCCGTATGAAATGCAATGTCCGCTTGACGATAAGGTTCAGGATCCGAGCTCTCCTGCCAATGACGGTACGAAGAAGTGAGCAGGGTGCTGTAGTAGGCGTTGGTAGCTTCGTCCATTCGGGAAGCGCATAGACGGCATGCCAGACCTTCGAGCACCGCCCGAACCTGCCACATGGACAAAATGAACTCATTGGTAAATTGGGTGACAAACAGCCCTTGGGGGCCAGTCTCCAACAGGTGATCCCTTTCCAGCTCAGCCAGCGCCCGCCGCAGCGGCGTACGGCTTACTCCGATCCTTGCCGCAATCTGCTCCTGAATGATCGGAACCCCGGGCTGCAGCTCCCCGTTCATAATCATCTCCTTAATCTCGTTATATACCTTCTTCTCCAAAAAACCGGTTGAGGCTATTCTGGACATGCTGACATCTCCTATTATCCGACATATAGACATATTTTTTCATTATATACGAATACTCCCTGTTTTTCGAGACTGAACAACAGAACAGACAAAACAAAGGCTATACTGCAACAGCTTACACTACTGTTGACAGTATAGCCCCTTATTATTTAGCTGCAGACCATAACAGATTTAAATCAATTCAGATTTTTGAAGCAGTCGTTGCACAATTGCCGCAACCTCGGCTCTTGTCATGTAATCCTTCGGTACGAGCTCCGTGCCGCTTCTTCCCGACACAATGCCGGACTGTACGCTGTCAACAATACTGCTTTGCGCCCAAGGTGATGCCTCTGCTGCATCCCTATAAGAACGAAGTGTCTCTTCGGTCGATTGAACATGCAACTTGGCTTTCAAATTCGTAATCGTCATTGCCTTGGCGATGATGACCATCGCTTGTTCGCGAGTGATCTTGTCATTCGGCCGGAATGTTGCGTCTTCGAATCCGCTGATCAAGTGATATGCATGTGCGGTGTTTATCACACCGTTATACCAATCTGTCGCCTTCACGTCCGAGAAGGTCGTCGCCCCGTTCTCCGGCTTCAGTCCCAATGCCCGAACGACGATCGCCGCAAATTCAGCGCGCGTAATATCTCGGTCAGGATTGAACATGCCGTCTCCGGTTCCGTCGATAACCATTCGCGCCCCCATGTCGTTGACGGCATTTTTCGCCCAGTGGTTCTCCACATCCCTGAATTCGATCGGATGCCATACGACGGAGTACGTGCTGTTCGTCAAGCTATGGATTTTGGCGTAATACTTGCCGTCAATCACAACAATTCGGGTTGGCACGTGGCGTACGGTTCCATCCGGATCAACCACAACGCCTGTCATGATCTTGTTCGGGTCGACGCCGTCCGGAATGGCAATCGTTCGTTCCACATAAACGTTAAATGTTGATACTTCTATCGTCTTGCCTTCGTAAATGGCTTTGACCGTAAAGCTGAGCGGCGGAGCAACGATCGCGAATCCATTGCCAGCTGCCAGGTTTTCTACGATTTTCAACATATCGCTTGGCGGTTTGGCGATCTCAATCTGTACCTTAATGTCCTGAAGCGCTACGGTTTTGCCAAACTGATCTGATAACGTATTTATGTTGATTTGCTGTGCAGGTAAGGTATAGGCGGCATTCTCTGTTTTAATTTCCACGACCGCATTCTTTTGTGCCATGTTCTTGACGATCCGGCCGTTCAGTTCACCAACTACGGCATCGGAATTCGTATTTGCCAAAATGGTTACTACGACGCCCTCTCCTGCCGATGCGAGCTTCTCATCCAGTGTTTTCTCGTCGATGGTGATCGTTGTGACAGTCCGATCGTTCACCTTCGTTGTTGATGCCGTTGTTTTCACCGCCTGACCGTTGACCAGCATCACAGCCCCACTGTCAGATGGCGGAGCGGGAATGCTGGAACTGCCGCGGCTCGAGCTCGATGGCGCTCTCGGCGTCACCGCGTTGGAAGCGTCGGAAGCCGCGCTGCTGCCTACACTGTTTATCGCTTTCACGGTAAACGTGTACGTCGTTCCATTGACTAAGCCTGCGATGGTAATCGGGCTGGCCGTTCCCCTTGCCGTTATATTTCCTTGCGAGGACGTGACCTCATAACCTGTGATGGCACTTCCTCCATTGTCCGCGGGCGCTGCAAAAGTAATCGCAGCCTGGCCGTTGCCTGCGGTTGCGGTTACGCCTGTCGGCACTGCCGGAACCGTTTTTGGCGTTGCGCTTACTTCATTGGAGGGGGCGCTGTCCCCGCCGGGATTGACGGATCGAATTGTAAAATAATACGTTGTCCCGTTGGCCAAACCGGTCACATTGTAGTTGTACACCGAACCGCTCACAGTAGTTACTAATGTCCCGTACGTCGCTGAGGCCACGCTCTGATATATTTTATATCCCCTTGAACCGGGCACAGGGCTCCAATTAAGGCTCACCTGTCCATTTCCTTCTAATGCAGACAGCAATTGCGGAGCGTCCGTCGACGGTACTTGCGGCATTGCGCTAACTTCGTTTGAAGCGCCGCTCTCTCCGCCTGCATTAACGGCTCTTACTACAAAATAGTATCGAGTCCCATTCGTCAAGCCGGAGGCTTGATAACTATACACTGTGCCGCTTACTGTAGTTAACGGATTGCTGTATGAGCCTGAATGTATACTTTGATAAATGTTATATCCTGTCGCTCCGGGAACGCTTGTCCAGTTGATCGTTACATTCGAATCGCCTAAAACGATAGATTGAATCAGAGGCACACCATCGGGCTGATTCGTTATCCATTTCGCGTACAGCGTCATGTCTCTGGTAATCGGGGTTGTCTCAAAGCTGAATTGTGCGGTCAGCCCGCTATTGGAATACCAGCCTCCGAACGTATTGCCGGACTTCGTTGGAGCAGTCGGTTCCGCAGCATACGCGTTATATGTCACGGTTTGGCCGGCAACCGCGGAGCCGCCGTAGCTGTTGAAGCTCACCGTGTAACTGTTAGTCGTCCACTGCGCGTACAGCGTGACGTCATCCGCCCCCAACGTAAAGGTCGCATTCGCCGCATAGCTCGTGCCGTTTCCATCCGCCTGCGTATTCCATCCCGCAAACGTGTAGCCCGTCTTCGCCAAATTGCCGGTGTTCCCCGATACGGTAACCGTGCTGTTATTGTTGTAGCTTCCTCCGGCCGGCACGCTGCCTGTGTCATGGCCGTTGCCGTGATACGTCACCGTGTAGCTGTTAGTCGTCCACTGCGCGTACAGCGTGACGTCGTCCGCTCCCAACGTAAAGGTCGCATTCGCCGCATAGCTCGTGCCGTTTCCATCCGCCTGCGTATTCCATCCCGCGAACGTGTAGCCCGTCTTCGCCAAATTGCCGATGTTCCCCGATACAGTGACCGCGCTGTTGTAGTTGTAGCTTCCTCCGGCCGGTACGCTGCCTGTGTCATGGCCGTTGCCATGGTACGCCACCGTGTAGCTGTTGGTCGTCCACTGCGCGTACAGCGTGACGTCGTTCGCTCCCAATGTAAAGGTCGCATTGGCCGCATAGCTCGTGCCGTTTCCATCCGCCTGCGTATTCCATCCCGCGAACGTGTAGCCCGTCTTCGCCAAATTGCCGGTGTTCCCCAGTACCGTTACTGTAGCTCCCTGTATATACGTATTACCGTCAATAGGCACGCTACCTTCCGTGCTGCCGTTGCTATCATAGGTGACTGTGTTAAAAACCGTGACGGTGATCGTCCAGCTCTGTGTGCTGTTGTCTGCAGCTTTCACTACAAAGGTTACAGGGTTCGTGAAATCGTTGGTTGTTACACCGCTCACCTGATCCACCGTTCCGACCTTCGCCGAAGCTCCGGCGGATAACGTGAAGGTGGCCGCCAAGCCGTTCAGGTTCGTCCCATGCGCCACCTCAATCGCTATCGTGTGCGCATTTGCATCAATTACAGCAGGTCCCGTCTGCTCTGCGAAGCTGAACGACGTTATATCCTTTTCAGTATTCGCCGCTGTCGACACGGTGACCGTGTAACTTTTGGTCGTAGTCCCGTCTTCCGCCGTAACCTTATAAGTCACCGGTGAGGAAAAATTATTCGGCGTTATGCCGCTCGTCTGTGCAGTTGATCCCACCTGAACTGTCGACCCTACCGAATTGGTGAACGTCGCAATTAACGCGGACGTGTCCGTCCCATAGGGAACGGTCAAAGCGATTGCAGTCCCGCTGATTGTTCCCGTCACCGCCGGAGTCAGTCCCTCGAAACGGAATGAGGTGATATCGCTGGCTGTACTTTTACTGCGTGTAACTGTAATCGTATATTGCTTGGTCGTCGATCCATCCTGTGCCGTCACAATCACAACAATAGAGTTTGAACCCGTATTCAGGGCAAGAGGCAAGCTATCCTGACCGCTGCCCACAGCAGCTGCAGCTCCGCCGTTTACGCTCACAGTAAGGGTCGCGCCCGCATTCGTCGCTGTAGGTTTAATCGTGATACTGGAAACGCTATTCGCCACTGTGGATGAGTAGCCGGCCGTATTTGACGAAAACGATGGACTTAGTATTCCAGAAGATAATGTTAAGCCGCTGAGCGTTGCGACCGTGCTCGCTGCTCGGGTCACTGTTATCGTATAGTCCTTCGCCGTTCCATCTTGCGCAGTCACCGTAACAACAACGGTATTGCTGCCGACGTTAATGGAGAGAGGCACGCTATTTTGCCCGCTGGTCACGGCTACAGCGGTTCCCCCGTTGACACTGGCCTTCACCGTCGCCGTCGAATCGGCTACAGTAGGTCTAACTGTAATCGTTGACGTTCCATTGGAAACGCCGGAAGCCGTATAATTAGTAACAGCAGCGGAGAAGGTCGGACTAAGCGTCCCGCCGGTTGTCGTCAAAGCGCTTAAATTCGCATTCGAACTGCCTGCCGCGCGCGCAATGGCAAGCGTATAGGTCTTGGTATTCGTCCCGTCCTGAGAAGTTACCTCTATCGTAATGGTTGTAGTCGCACCCGCCGAAAGCGCGATGTCGCCGCTTGGCTGTCCGCTAACCACAGCCGCCCCGTTCACTTTGACGGTGGAGCCTGCATTGCTGACGCTCGGCGTCACATTCAGAAATGAAGTGCCATACGCGACACTCGCACTGTATGCTGTTGTCCCCTCCGAAAAAGAAGGGCTAAGCGTTCCCGAGGATAAGGTTAACGCACTTAAGCCTGCAGCCGAAGGATCCGAGCGTTTGACATTCAGCGTATATTCTCTGCGGTCGATCCCGTTCGAGCTAGCCACGGTAATCGCGACACTATTGTCGCCGACGGCCAGATTCGTGCCGCCGCTCACCGTAATGACGTTCGTTGGGTCGACAGCTGTGCCCGTCACGGTAACATTATGAACATCACCGGCAACGGAGGCCGAATAGGCAAATGTCAGATTATCTACGCTTGGAGAGACGGGAGCGGCTGCTCCCGAATCCGCAGTTACCGTTAAACCTGACAGCCATAAGGGTAACGAGCTGCGAAGATATGGAGTAGTTGTACCGCTGACGATATTCCAAATTGTGCTGAAGTCCCATGTACTATAACTGGCGCTGCTCTTCATACTTGCTGTCGGGTAACCCGTTAAACCGGTAGAAGTTCCCGTACCCGAGCCGTTGCTCCGCCCGGATGAAGTCGTATTCCAATAATTGTTGGTGAATGTTCCGCTCGTTCTCGTGCCTACCAGTCCGCCTGCGGCGCTCCCGCCCAGAACCTTGCCCGCAGCATAATTTTTTGTATAGGTCCCATTGCTTGTCCTCCCTATCAAACCGCCCGCTGATGCGTTATTTGCAACAACTTGTCCCGTCGCATAACTATTCGAGATCGTTCCGTAATTATCGTTACCCACCAAGCCGCCCGCCTGACTGGAACCATGGACGCTTCCCTCTGCGAAGCTCGTTTCTACTCTGCCATAATTATAATGATTGCCGACCAAACCGCCGACTGCGCTGCCGCTGCCTGTGACATCGGCCAGAGAGCTGCTTGAAGTTATTGATCCGCCCGTTACGTACCCGGTTAGTCCACCTACATTGTTTCGCCCCGTGACATTACCGGAAGTACGAACGTTTGTTGCAGTAGAACTGCTAAGCCATCCTACTAATATACCTGCATTGTCCTGGCCGACAACCGAAGCTTGGAGGATTTCCAGGTTGAACGCACTGCCAATGTAAATGTAATTGAACAGACCGACCTGATCTTCAGTCGGCCTCTGTATGGTTAGCCCTGTAATACGGTGCCCGTTGCCGTCCAGGCTGCCTTCAAAATAAATGGGTTCCCATCCCTGGCCCCCATTCGCTGTCGCATAGGAGGATAAATCAATATCGGCAATGAGTTGATACGCTTTCTGATAATCCAACCGTACGGCATCCAGTTGTTCCGCAGTTGCTATCAAAAAAGGCGATGCCGCCGTACCATCTCCACCGGCAAACCGATTGCGGATGACGGTAACCGTGTAGGTATTCACCGTGCCGTCCGAAGCAGTGACCTTCACTGTTATTATATTGCTCCCTATGATTAAATTGCTTCCGCCAGTAACCGTGTAGGCTGCATCGGGATGATGCGGTATAGCTGATATACTCACAGCGCTCGTGCTACTCGGAACGAATACCGAGTAGGATAGTGTCCCGCTGCCGAATCCGGGTACGGAGACGCCATCCACTTTCAGATCCGATAATTGAGCATCCGATGATAAAGTAGATGAAACGAGCTTGTGAATATGAATCGTATAGACTTGCGAAACTCTACTCTCGTTCGCATCGCTTACCGTAACGGTTGCTACATTATCTCCGGTAATTAGCGTATTGCCCCCGGCAATTCGGACAATCGCACCGGGATTTGCGGCAGGAGCCGTAATCGTCAATGACGCGGTCGCCCCCGTTACGCTAATATCATACTGACGAACAGCGGCATTGAAGCCTGGCGCCATTGTACCGGCCGTTCCGGCATCGGGCACTATCGTAAGACCGGTCAACCAGAGGGGTGCGTTGCTCTGCACAAAAGGATAGCTTTTCCCTGCCGCTACTGCCCAGGTTCCGCTGAAGTCCCAGCCTGTGAAGCTCGCCGACTGATACATATTCGCAGTCGATAAACCGGTGACACCTGAGAGATCGGAACTCCATCCATAACTATAAGACGTACCTGATGCAGATTCATCCCAGAAGGAGTTAGTGACCGTGGAACCGTAGCTATAGCCGCCCAATCCGCCTTTAAAGCCGCTTGCTGTTACAGAACCGGCCGCATAGCTATTTATAACCGTTAACTCATATAAATAACCTACCAAACCGCCGACGGTGCCTGCTCCGCTCACCGAACCGAGCGAATAGCTGTTCTGAACAGTTCCCATGTAGCCCTGTCCAATTAACCCGCCGACAGTCGACTGATCCCCTACGACATTCCCGGAAGCATAGCTGCGTTGAATCGTTCCCCCACTCATAAATCCGACAAGACCGCCTACATTGGAGCCTGCTCCATGAACGTCGCCTTCCGCATAGCTATCCGATAATATTTGATTAGTGTCATAGTAATAACCGACCAAACCGCCTACATTATCCCCGCTTCCGTAGACAGTCGCCGAAGAGCCGGTGTACGAGACGTTAGAAGTTTGCAGATTGCCGACCAAACCGCCAACTCCCTGTTCCCCTTTGACATCGCCTGAAGCATATACATTCTGCAAAGTAGAGCTTGCCACAGTACCGGCCAGAATACCCGTGTTGGATTTTCCTATGACATTAGCTTGAAGGATTCTCAGATTGATGATCTTACCCATAAAGACCATTTCAAACAAACCTATTTGATCCACATCGCCGCGATTAATTTTCAGCCCTGTAATCTTATGCCCGTCGCCATCAAGAGTCCCCCCGAAATACCCCTCGACGGGCTTCCAGCCCTTTCCCCCATCCGACGCAGCATATGCTGATAAATCGATGTCTGCGGTCAGCTTATAATTCGCGTTCAAATTATTCCGAACGTTATTCAGCTGCGTTGCATCCGCAATCAAATACGGCGACCCCATCGAACCGTCTCCTCCGGCAAAACCCGAATCCGCCAGCGCAACATCCACCGGCATGTTCGAAAAAATAGCGGTCAATACGAATAAAAACGATAAAGTGCTGTTCACAATTCTCTTCCTAAATTGAAACAAAAGCATTCCCTCCATACAACCAATTTTTTCTTTCTCATGACAAAAAACAACGCGGAAAATTTTCTGTATGGATTTACCACGTTGTCTATTATGAAGTAATCTCTACACCAGCTGCCGTCCCCATTAAATCCAAATACAGATAAGAATATAAAAGATCAAAGTAAAACTGAAGTAAAATGAATCGAATTTTTAAAAATCGTTCACTCCACCCATATGGATACAATCTTTTCTTGGTTCAGACGATTTACAATTGACTGGGTTATCCTGTTCCCTGCTTTCAACAGAAGCATACCCTGCTTGTTATAAATATCTTTAGCTAATATTTTTCCGATAATAAATTCTGTTACGATCGCCTTTTGCATTCCTACACCTCCTCATACAGCTGGGTGCTATACGGAAAAACATGATCTCCAGAAGCACTTAACGACGAGTATAAATGGCCAAAGTTAAATAGCAGTAAAACCATCGATTTTAATAGAAAAAAAGAGAAAAAATGATAAAATAGTCATAACTCATAAGTTTTTGTCGTAAAAGGAGAAGTGGTGAATCATGGATGCGCAAATGATTTTAATCGTCGACGACGATCCGGACATGCAGGAACTAATAGGCGCCTTTCTGGTCGGTGAAGGCCTGGTTGTACGCCATGCGCTGAATGCCGAACAAGCATTGTCCATTCTGGCCAAGGAAGAGCCGGACCTGATTCTGCTCGATATTCAAATGCCCGACATGGACGGTGTGACGCTTTGCCGCAATATACGCAACCACTACGAACGGCCCATTCTATTTGTTTCCGGCAGCAAACAACAGGAAGACAAGGTGAAATCGCTGCAGACCGGCGGAGACGATTTTATCACCAAACCATTCGATCCTATCGAATTGGTAGCCCGAGTAAAAGCCAATCTGCGCTGGAGCACGCTGCTCACTGCTTCTTCCGACACCAAACGAACCATTGCTTTTCCAGGACTGAAAATCGACCTTGATCGTTATACCGTTACGGTCAATCAAGAGCCTGTGGAGCTTTTTGCCAAAGAGCTGCAAATGCTCATTACGCTCGCCCGGCATCCGAATCAGGTGTTTCATCCCAAACAACTATATCGACTGGTGTGGGAAGACGATTTTCACTATTCGCCGAATACGATCAAAACCCACATTCATCAATTGCGAAAAAAAATAGAGCCGAATCCGGCTCTGCCTCGTTATGTCGTTACCGTAAAAGGACTGGGTTACAAGTTTAATCCTTACGGTGTTGTGGAAGCTTAAGGTTTATTGGGATCGAATACCGGTAATGAAAACGAAAACCTGCTCCCTTGGCCAAGTGCGCTTTCCGCCCAAATCCGTCCGCCATGCTGCAGGACGATCTCTTTGGCAATCGCAATGCCTAAGCCGCTTCCTTGCATGCCGCCAGCCGTTGTCCGCTCTCCTTGCATAGCGTAGCCGCCTCTTCGATCCCTGTCGTCTCTCCTTCCTTGAAGCAGTTCCGTACGCGATTGTTCCGCTACGACAAATGGCATAACAGAGACTAATAAATACTTGGCTAATCGACTCCCATTAGCTGCGCACCAAGCAATTAAAATCGGCAATAAAATTAAACACGCCTGCATAAATCTTGACACATAGACAGCGATTCCGAAACATGAAGAAGCCCCCTTGCAGGCAGAGGCCACTGAAGAACTTACTGTTTTTCTTCTTCGGCGGCAAATTCATAATCAAAGAAGACATCTACCCAATTTTTTTGGGGAGATGTCTTCTTTTTTTTGATCCTATTCGGGGATATCAACCCTAAATTTCAATCCGTTAATTTCAATATTCGCTTGAGATTCACTGCAAATATGGCCATGGCTCCTTGCAATTGCATACCAAGCAAACCCGAGGATGTGGCTACATCGTACCCGTGTCCGTGTTTGAGTTCACTGTTTTTGGCTTCTATTTTGTAGCGTTCCTTGGCTTTTGCTTTG
>NZ_SMRT01000031.1 GCF_004354045.1 Paenibacillus piri
GTCAGCTGCTCGACTGTCGTACCGTCCAGCGCCGTTACCGTGTGCGCTGTTTCATCCAGCGCGATCAGGTTCGCGTGACCGCTCGCTTTCAGTTGGATTTGCACGTTGGCGCTCGGCTCTGCCGGCACCGTCGACACGGCGATCGCGTACGTCCGCGACGCTTGGCCGTTCGCTGCGGTGACGGTCAGCTTGTCGCCGCTCGCCAGCGCTGCGGACGGCTCCTTGGCCGCTCCGAACGCATCCGTCACGGCGTAAGTCTGCTGCGAGCCGTCTGTCGACTCGATCTGCGCCGTCAGCTGMTCGACTGTCGTRCCGTCCAGCGCCGTTACCGTGTGCGCTGCTTCATCCAGCGCGATCAGGTTCGCGTGACCGCTCGCTTTCAGCTGGATTTGCACGTTGGCGCTCGGCTCTGCCGGCACCGTCGACACGGCGATCGCGTACGTCCGCGACGCTTGGCCGTTCGCTGCGGTGACGATCAGCTTGTCGCCGCTCGCCAGCGCTGTGGACGGCTCCTTGGACACTCCGCCCTCATCGGTTACGGCGTAGGTCTGCTGCGAGCCGTCCGTCGACTCGATCTGCGCCGTCAGCTGCGCGACTGTCGTGCCGCCCAGCGCCGTCACCGTTTGCGCTGTTTCATCCAGCGCGATCAAGTTCGCATGACCGCTCGCTTTCAGCTGAATTTGCACGTTGGCGCTCAAGCCTTGGCCCGAATTGTTCGGCTGCCGACGCGAACTCGAGCTTGAACCGGATGGCGCAATCGGAGCTCCGGATGCTCCTCCGGTTACTTCGACGCCTCCAATGACCGCCTTCTTCCCGTCTCCCAACGTGACGTTACCGGGCTTGATCTCCATAACAACGCCATCGGTATGGAGAGTGGCATTTTCAATTTTACCCGAGCCCTTAACTTCAACCTGCGCATCCGAAACGAACTGATCAATGGTTGCATCGCCGGCCAATAGCACAGTTGTGCCAACCGCTGCGGCAAGAATGTCCAGCTGCTTCGTCTTTCCGTTTAACAAATGAACGCCAATACCCGGCGCTTCGACCGAAACGTTCAAAAATTCGCCTTCCAGCCTGATTTCCTGGCCGGGGGCGACCGTCTGGGCGATCCAAACATCGCCAAAGCCTTGACTTGTACCATTATCATTTTTAAGTATGACACCCGAATGCAGCTCACTTTGCGAAATCGAAGTCGTGCCTTGCGTAACGATTCTAATTTTGCCGTCTTTTTTAAGGACGATTAATTTCCCTTCAAGCGACGAATTGTTTATGATCACGCTATGCTCTCCACCGCCATGGACAAAAGTTTGTCCCTTTACGGTTACACGATCAAGCGCTACGTTGCCGTCGCCGACACCTTCCGTTATGTACAAATTGCCTTGGATCGTCATATCCTTCAGTACGACATTGCCCGCGTTCACCACAAGGTTGGTTGCAACTGAATTGGAGTACACGGCTGCCTGATGAATCAAATCGCCGGCCACATTATCCAGCAATTTAACAAATTCGGCTCTTGTAATCGGAGCATTCGGCTCAAAAGCGTTGTCCCCACGCCCTGCCGCATAGCTGCCTTCCGTAAGAGCGCTGATCGCCTCTTTGCCCCATTCGGCTATTTGCGCCGAATCGGCAAAGCGGTCGGCTGAAAGCTTATTGCGAGCTTTCAACTCGAAAGCTCTTGCCACTATGACGGCCGCTTCCTGCCGGCTGATCGACGATTCCGGTCTGAATCGGCCCGCATCGTCCCCTTCGGCAATTTTAGCCGCAGCCGCTTTGGAAACGTCTTCATTATACCACGCACTGGACGCAACGTCCCCGAACCGGGTTGAAGCCGTATCTTGATATCCGAACACTCTGTTGATCAGCGCGACAAATTCCGCTCTGGTCACGAACGCATCGGGCTTAAAGGTTTGATCCTCATAGCCGCGTATGATGCCTTTACCGGTCCATTTGCCAATTTCGCCGGACGCCCAATGGCCCGACATGTCCGTGAAAGCCATCGTTGACGGAGCAGCTGCCGCCGTATTCTCCGGTATATCGAGGGAAAGCATGGAGAATAACATGGCAAGGACCAATGTTACCGAAAGCCACTTCTTCGTGTTTCGAAACAAGCAAAGCCCTCCTTAGTAAAATAATTAATTCCATAATACCCTTATTATGGATGTAATAACTATGCAAAATGATAACCGGCTTAACCCTAATCGCCGTGCACCGCTCCGTTCAAATGTCCGAAAAGCGGCGCACCTGCGATTAACAGCCCATTGTCATCAGGCACACGAAGTACCTTCATTGTACTTAGGGGTAAAAAGCTAGACCATACAAATTCTTTACATAAATGTTTAAAATCTTTTACTCTTGCCTGAATGGAGCGGCATGACTGCAGCTAACCTCCTTGCAGGATGCGTTTCATCAAGGCGGCGGCTTCCGCGCGGGTAGAAGCCCCGTTCGGAGCAAATTTGCCCGGCTCGCGCCCGTTGATCAGTTGGAGCGACGCAGCCGCTTGGACGGACTCGCGGGCCCATTCCGCAATCTCCGGTTCGTCCGCAAACATAGAGACAGCTTTGCTTTCTGCAGATACGCCTGCCGCCGCCGAATAAGCTCTCATAATCATCGCGACCATCTCCTGACGCGTAACAAGTGCGTCCGGGTCAAAGCGGGTCGCGGTTCTTCCCGTCACAATACCGGATTTTGCCGCAATCGCGACCGGCTCCGCATACCATGCATCCGGCGCTACGTCCGCGAACTTCAGCCCGCCCCTCTCCGTCAGCTTCAGCGCGCGCACCAGCATTGCGGTGAATTCGGCTCTTGTAACGGAACGGTCCGGTTCGAACGTCGTTAAGCCCGTACCATCGATCCGGTGCTTGGCCGCCAGTTGTTCAATTGCGCTTGATGCCCAGTGGGACGGCGGCACATCGGCAAATTTTTTCTTAAATTCGAGTACGGCATACTTGCTGAAATGATGCAGCCGGGCGACCAGCTCTCCGTCCTTGTACTCGCCTCCAACGTATTCCAGCGTTCCGTTGTCCATGATAAAGTAAATGCCGGCCAATCCGGAATCGACTCCCGGATCCGCCTTAAGACGGACGGTTACGGGAAGCTGAAGCTCGTTCAAAGACATTGTTCTGCCGTCTTTGGTTACAACCGCCAAGCCCAAATCCAAGATTTGGCCTGACAGCTTCAGCTGCGCCTGGCTGGACAGCTCTCCGTCCGCCAGCAGCTTCGCCGCATCCGCTGCCGATAACGGCTCGGCTTTGAATACCAGGCTGCTGTCCTTCAGTTCGTCGCCGTCAACGAGAGCTGTCAGCTGTTGAAGCAAGCCGGCAGGCACCTCGACAGTCAGCTTATTCATTTGAATCGTCAATGAGCGCTGCCCCAGCAGCTCGATCGCATTGGACGGGAGAACGACTTGCTTCATATCGTCCGTAACTGTTACCGTCACGCCTGCTTCATTCGCATGGTTAGCCAGCTCTTCGGGCTTCACCACATGCCCCTCGGGCACTGTGCTGCCCGTATTGGCTGCAGCGGGAGCCGAACCGCGGGATTTGCTTTTGCCGGAACCGCCATTCCCTCCGGTTCCGCCGTCGCCTCCCGTTCCGCCATCGCCTCCCGTTCCGCCATCGCCTCCCGTTCCGCCATCGCCTCCAGTCCCGCCATCGCCTCCGGGAGCCGTCTTGGCGCGTACGACAAGCGGAATTTCTGCCGTCAAGGCCGTCGAGCCGTCCGATCGTCTCGTTACTTCCAGGACGAGCGTTACGGTTGTATCCGCATCAGGCGGTGTAATCGCTCCGTCAAGACCGACGACGTCCGGATGACTCGAGCTTTTGACAGCCAGCGTAAATCCGTCCGGCACAACCGGCAGCGTTAATGTGACGGCATCCTTCTCCGGCGCAGGAACAGACGCGATCACCGCCGCAACGTCAGCCGCTGTCCGTTGAACCCGGATCGCATACGTCTCGGACGATACTCCGTCTTCGGCCGTTACGAGCAGCCGATCACCTGCCGCCAGAACATCCGCCGGCCGCTTGATGCCGCCGGTCGCATCGGTCACGGCATAAGCTTGCGCCGATCCGTCCGCAGCCTCAATCCGGGCTACAAGATGTGCCGTCGTCATGCCGGCATCGACCGTAACGCTTTTCGCTGCGGCATTAACGATAATGGAAGCGGCATCGTCGTTCTTCGCACGGATACCGGTATTGCCTGATTTCGGCACCTCCGGCTCCGGCGCATCCAGCTTGAGGCCGATGAAGTCGAACGAAACCGTATTCCCGCTGCCTGCTGTCCGGCCAGCCCGCGTAAATCTGAACGTATGCTCGCCCGCAGCAAGCTCCGCAGTGCCGATTTGCGTCGCATACATGCCTTGTTTCGTCGTATCCGCAACATATTGATCAACCGGCAAGCCCAGGTCCGTTCCGTCGATCGATAACTGCGGATTCGCCCGGTTATTGTTTTTCTTGTAGCCCAAGAACACTTCATAACGGCCTGCCGCAGGCGCCGCAACCTTAAATTCAACCCAATTGCCCGTTTCCGGCATCGTCAGCTGGTAATGCGATCCGTTGGTCGCGCCGTTATAGGCATGCGTATTGCCGCTCTCGGGTCCGGCTTGCGCCGTGTAAGTGCCGGACATGGCGTAGGCTCCTGCGGGGTCGACCTCGTAGGCTATGTCCAGAAGCACCACCGTGTATGCGGCGTTCGTCCGGCCGTCTTCAGCCGTTACGAGCAGCCGATCGCCTGCGGCCAGCGTTCCCGAAGTTTTCGCCTCGCCCGCCGCATTCGTAACCGCATACGTCAATCTTGTCGCATCGGCCGATTCCACCCCGGATAGCAGCTGCGCCGTTGTTGTACCGGTATAAGCCATAATTTTCCGATCCTGATTGTAGGCGGCAACGATCCGGCCTTGTCCGCCGTTGCTTGCAGAGACCGCAACATACGTGTTCGTAATTGCAGCAGCAGCGGAAATCGTATAAACCGCCGTCGAATGATTATCCTCCGCCTTGACGATCAAGCGGTCTCCAATGACCAGCGCTCCCGATGTCTTGGAGACGCCGGCCGCAGTCGTAACGCTGTAGGCTTGCGTAGAATCGTCCGTCGATTCAATCTGGGCAATCAGCTGAGCGACGGTTGTCGCCGTACCGACGGTGCCGATTCTGCGGGCCGCCGTATCGACCGCCAATACATTCGGATGTCCGGCAGCCTTCGGCCGAATAAACGTATTGTCGCTTTTCGGAGCCGTCGTTCTGGCCGGTACGACGACCTCGATCAGATCGGTTGTCGCCGATGCTCCATCCGACAGCCTCGTTACCTCCAGCACAAGCGTTACGGTCGTCGCCTTGCCCGGCGGGAATATGATGCCGTTCGCGTTAATGATCTGCGGGTCATACGATTGCTGAACCTGAATCGTAAATCCGGCAGGTACCGAAGGCAGCGTCAAAACAGTCGCATCCGGGGCTGGAGCAGGAATCGACTTAATCTGATCGGCTATCGTTTCCGGATCGAGCTCGGCCACCGTTATATGGGCGGCTGCTTTCTTCGGAGTGCCATAGACGGCGCCTTGAACGGTAAACAGTCCTGGCGACGCATATTGCGCCGGATTGATCGGATCCCAGGTTACGGGCACCTCCCTGGCGGTTCTGTCGCTGTACACCGCCGTAACAACGGACGGCAGCACAGGAGCCACGCCGACTGGCGTCGTTATTTGCACAGGCGTAATGCTGTCGATCACGGGATTCGTTTGAACCTTTTTCAATTCAATATAGTCGATCACAAATCCGAGCGTGTTCGTGCTGGACGGATTTTTGCCGACGATCTCGAATTTGAATGTATGCTCGCCCGCTTCGGCCAGCTGTACCTGACCCAAATTCGTCGAGAAATAAGCGGCACCCGACGTAACAATATATTGGTCGACAGGCGCTCCCAAAGGCTGCCCGTCCACATACGTCTGGAATATGCCTCTGCCGTTGTTTTTCTTATAGCCGAAAATGACCTCATAAGTTCCTGCCTCAGGAACGTTAGCCTTGAACTGCGCCCATTGGTTGGATGTGGCGGTAAACGTGATCTGCAAATTTCGTCCTCCGCTTGCCGCAGTTTCATCATTGAACTTGACTGCCAATCCGCCCGGATTTAACGCATAAGGCATCGACTCGCCTTCGAATTTGTAGCTGGAGCCGTTATTGGACTGTCCGCCTTGAACGAGCACCGAAATGGGAGAAGTGCTCGCTTTCACGCTGTCGGATATTCTCGTTATTTCCAATACGAGCTTCACGGTCGTCGATTCGGCCGGCGTCGAAATCGTTCCGTCCGTCTGGATAACGTCCGTCCGGTCCGAGCTTTTAATCCGCACCGAGTAGCCGGAAGGCACCGCCGGCAACGTGAGCTGTGTCGCGCCCGAAGCCGGTGCCGGGATCGAAGTGATTCCCGCTGCGATATCCGTGATCGGATCTACGGCCTGCTGGACGAACATCGCGACAGCTTCATTGCCCTGCCCGTCGCCGCTCATAATTTTCGCGCGCACAGTGCTCGAGTGGTTCATCGCAAACGGACCGCTGTACAAGGCGGAATTCGCTTTAGGCTCGCTTCCGTCCAGCGTATACCGCACCTCCGCCTGCGGATCGAACGATTTCAGCGTCACCTGCTGCGAGCCTTGGAAAAAGGCGCCGTACGGCTCCATCGACAATTTGGAAATTTTCAGCAGTCTGCTGCCGTGCGGCTCAATGCTTTCGCTGTAGGAGGACATCGTGCCGAGAATCGCATGCGACCACATGTCGCTGACCAGATAGCTGCCCGACAATCCCAAGTCGTTCTGAAAATGGATGGACCGCGTCTGCGGAGTATCCTCCCGGTTAAACAAGGCGACGACCCAGGTGCCGTCCGGGAGCTGGCCTTTCCAAATTTGGCTTAACGGGCTGCTCAGCGTCCGGGATAACGGCTTGCCGACAAACCCGCGTTTATTCATATCAATAATTTCCCAGTTTTTGTAATACGTATCGTTTCTTCCGATTTCATTATATCTGTCGCCAATGTTAATGCTGCTGCCGGACATCGCCAACAGGCCGATTCTCGTCTTCTTTTCCGCATCGGTGCTTGCGTTGTTGCCTGAGCTGAGAACCGTAAAATCGCCGTCGATGACGACCTTTCCTTTGCCCGACAAATCCGAAAAATAGATGAGGCCGTCAAATATATTGTAAGCGGGCGGCCATGTATCGGTTCTCGTCGTTCCCCGGTTTCGCACGCTCGTATGGTACCATACGCCGGGCTGGGTCGCATCCGTTCTCCAGTCCTCGCTCGCCCTCAAAATATCCGCCGTTCTGACCTCATCGGCCGCATGATTTACATTGTTCGTATTGGCGTAATAAAGAATCAAATCATTGCCAGCAGCTTCCCTCATCCACTCGTACAGCTTGGTTACCGCCACGTGTCCGTAAACATTTTCGAAATATCTTAAAAAGTCGATCTTCAGCAAATCCACGCCTTGGCTAATATAGTACCGAATCATGCCTTGGACGTATTCCTTCGAACCGGCAGCGTCGGGGTTTACCATATACCGGGTTTGATGCATGTAGGTCGGGTTGTCGATAATGATGCTTTTTAACGGAATGTTCGTCCCGACGACCTTCATGGTATCGTCATTCACGAAATCTTGATGCAGCCACGCCGGGTTGTAATAAATGCCGAGCTTCAAGCCTTTGCTGTGAACGTAATCCGCCCAATATTTCCAATCATGCTGCCAATTGTTTTTATAATGCGTGATGTACCCGTTCTCGTTATGCAGAGTGGAGTCGCCGACCCAGCCGTCCACCCCGATGTACTCGTAACCGAACTCTTTAAAATTGTCGGCAATCCAGTCGACATTGGCCTTCATGTGCGCCTCCGTAAAGCTGCCGCCATACGGTGTCGCATGCCAGCCCATGACGCCCGAGCCCTTCTGATTGAATGTCGTATCCGCCGCCTCGACCTTTGCAGCCAAGAACGCATCGCTAAAAAGCATGACTACTGTCAAAACCGCCATCATTACTTTAAATGAGACATAAAGCCGGTTTTTTGTCATATTTATTCCCTCCTTTTACTTAATATGGAAATAACAAATAAAGGCAGGCTTTGACAAAACTGTCAAAGCGGTCTGCTTCGTTAATTGGCGTAATGCTTGTATTCGGTAGGGGAATAGCCGGTAAACTTTTTAAAGCAGGAGCTGAAATATTGCGGGTTGCTGTATCCTACCTTCTCCGCAATTTCGTAGGTTTTCAAATCGCTCATCCGCAGCAGCTCGACCGCAGCCTTCATGCGCAGCTTCAGCAGATAGTCTCCGAAGGAGATGTTTTTTTCCTTTTTGAACAGGATGCTCAAGTAAGTGGGGCTTATATAAATACTTCCGGCGACATCCTGAAGAGAGAGTCCCTCCTTTGCATAATTTGTTTCCATAAAGGCAATCGCCTGGTGAATCTTGCTCTTCATTTGATGCTCACGGTAGCTTGAGGAAACTTCAACTAAATGCACGGTCAGCTCACGGATCTTTTGAAATATTTCTTGAACCGTTTGCAGCCGCTGCAGCTTGCTGTAATAGGTGTAAAAATCGATTGCTTCTCCGCTTTCTCTAAGCGCGCCATGGCGGACTGCCCATTCTTCAAGCTCCTTGAACAGCAGCAGCGTAATTTCGACGCCCAGCAGCCGTACCTGCGACAACGAAACGAATCGGATGTTCATGATCATCGCTTCAATATTTCCAAGTATGGTTATAGCTTCTTTTTCCAGACCGAGCCGTACTTTTAAAACCAGCTCCTTCTCCATGCCGCTCAGCTCGATTTGCGTCGAGTCGGCGGGCGGCAGACCGGTGTCGCCGATCATCAGAACGCGATTCGTGCCGAGCATATGCCGGAATTCCACAGCCGATTTCGCATCCCGGTATGAAAGACAGACATCGTGCCGGTTGTCGTAAACAAAGCCGATGCCTGCGGTTACCGTCGTTTTTAAATACTTTTCGATATTGGTGCGAATGTTTTCCGCCGCCTCGAACGCTTTATGCTCGATTTCAGACTTGTCCGCATCGTCATAATACACAATAACGACCTCGTCATCCTGGGAATCGAACACGAGCCCGCGGTATTCGGTCCGTATAATTTCTTCAGCTGCATTCAGTATGCAATATTTCAACATTTCTTGACCGAAGCGGTTTTCATATTCCGAATAGCAATAATCGTCGGCCCGCAAAACAATCGTCACATACCGGCTGTCGGGCAAATGCAATTTCAACAGCTCGCTGGCCGCGTAAATTTCCTGATCGGACAGCTTCCCTTTAATCCACTGCTCAAAAAAGCGTTGCCGAAGCAGCGGCAAGCCTTCGATCACTTTCTGCTCGATTTCTTTCTCGTATTCCAATTCGGCGATCGCCCGCTTGGCCGTATCCACTAAAACCTGATTATCGACCGGCTTCATTAAATAATCGAATACTTTAAGCTGCAGCGCCCGCTTGGCGAACTCGAACTCGTCATAGCTGGTCAGCATAATGATTTTAATTTCCGGAAAACGCGCCTTCACCGCATTCGCCAGCTCGAACCCGTCCATAAACGGCATCCGGATATCCGTTATGATCAGATGCGGCTGCAGCTCCTCGACCAGCTTCAGCCCTTCTTCTCCGTCTCTTGCCGAGGTGACGAACCCGAACCCGTGCTGCTCCCAAGGAATACTCAGCGTCAGTCCCTTGCGGATGATGCTGTCGTCATCAATGATTATTACTTTATACATCGCTGCTTCCCCCAGTCACAATGGTTATTCGATTTCTGCAGATTGAAGAGGTATGTTGACCGTTACGATGATCCCTCCGCCGGAACGATGAACATAAGCAAGTCCGTAACAGGGCCCATAGTTGAGTCTGAGCCGTTCATGCACGTTGCGGATGCCGAAGCCCAAATTCCCTTCATTGGACGCTCCGTTCCGCAGACTCTCATTTATGGCCGCCAGCTTCTCCTCCGGCATGCCGATCCCGTTATCCTCCACGTGGATGAGCACCTCCTGCTTGGACGAATAGCCCCATATCCGGATGAAGCCTTTGCTTCGCTTCTGCTTCATGCCATGGTAGATCGCATTTTCCACCAGCGGCTGCAGCGTCAGCTTGACGATCGGACAGCTCATAATATCGGGATCCATCTCGATCTCATAGCTGAAATCTTCGCCGTAGCGCATCTGCTGAATGTACAGGTAATTTTGGATGTGCTCGATTTCCTGCGAAACCGGAATACGTTCATTGCCCTTGCTGATGCTGATCCGGAAAAAGCTCGATAATGCGGTCACCATTTCACCGGCTTCCCGGTTATTTCCCATTTCGCAAAGCTGCTTGATGGAAAACAACGTATTGTACAGAAAATGCGGCCTGATCTGCGACTGCAGCACGGCCAGCTCCGACAGCCGTTTCAGCTCCTGCTCCTCCTTAACCTCCTTGAGCAGATCTTTGATCCGGTATACCAAATCCTGAATACTGCTGCTCAGCACGCCGATTTCGTTGGAATTCGCGACTTTAAGCTCGATATCGAGATTGCCGTCCTCGACCAGACCCACTTTTCTCGTCAGCTTGGTCAGCGGCTTCGTAATGATGTGGGCGATCAGATTGGAAAGCACGACAGCGACGAGGATGATCCCGAACATGACCGCGATCGTCACATATTTGATCGCATTCACCTCGTCCAACAGCTCGTCCTCGGGCAGCACCGCCACCATCTTCCATTTGTTAATATCCAGCGTGTCGTAAATGACGAGCATGTTGCTGCCGTGAGCATTTTTCATGCTGATTTGACCTGACGTCTGAGCGGCTTCCTGCAGCTTTTTTTGCAGCTCCGTTTCGTCGATTTCGTACTTCCGCTCGACCCGCTTCACGCTCATAAAGCCGTCGTCGCTAATCAGGCATAAATACCCGTTCTTGCTTACTTTCGCGTTGCTTAAAATATCCGTAAAAAACCGGCTCTTCAAATTAAACATAAAGATGCCGTTCGTATGCTCGCGGTCTTTGCCGAACATGACGTAAGCGCTAACAACTTGCGGTGCGCTCAGCTCGGAGTCATCGTGCAAATTAAGCCATTTGATGACGGACAGCCGGTGATCGTCAAGCTGGCGGCTGTATTTGTCCAGCGATACCTGTACAGGGGATCCGAACGAGTTGCGCTTAAACCAGGAAGCCTTGCCGTCATTGAAATAAAACAGGATCGAATCAATCATCGAATAATGATCGAAATACGAGTCGAACGATTTGTTCATAAAAATGTAATCCGCAGGCTCCATCACGGCGTTCGGATCTCCCGCCCGGTTCATGACGGCAGTCCACTCGGAACTGTTTTCCACGGCAATGAGCTCGACGACAAACGCGGTTAATTTATCGTTCAGCAGGCTTTTCGTTTGTGCGATCGTGTCCTTCAGGCCGGTAAACGCGATTTGCCTGATCTGCTTGGACGCCAGTATGAATGAGATCATACCCGTTCCCAGCACGAATAATATGATGATCGGTATAAACAATCCTATAATCGTCGATTTGAGTGACCGGAATTTGAGCAACTGCTCGCCTCCTGCTTCCATATCAAAAGGGGAGGCCGGCAATTCAGCCCACCCCTCCGATTCATGAATGAGATCCCGCTATTTTTTCATCGCGGCGTCATAATCTTTTTTCGCTTTTTCCATCGATTTCGCCCAGCCGTTGACGAATTCGTCGACGGTCATTTTACCGGTCAACACTTTTTGGAAATCCGGCTCCAGCTGCTGGGTCGTAATTTTCGTGTAATCCGGCAAATACGTCGGAAGGTTCAAAATTTTCGTGTTGCTATCGGCAAGCACCTCGGCGCCCAGTTGGATATGCTGCGTCTTCTTCACGTAATCGCTGTTGAGCGAATCGTTATTGGTAGGCATTTGCCCGATGTTTTGGTTCCAGTACGTCTGGCTTTCCGCGGACATCAGGAAGCTGAGCAGCTTCCATGCTTCATTCGGATGCTTCGTATTTTTGAACATGACAAGACCGTTGGCGATCGGTGCAACCACTCTCGTGCCGTTGGCCGACTTTGGAGGAATAACTCCGGCGAACTTGTCCGTACCCAGGTTTTTCACATGGTCATTATAGGAGCCGAAGTTATGCTGAATCATGGCGGAAGTGCCGGTATCGAACGTGGCGTTCATTTCCTTGTTGCTGTTCGTTACGTCGCTGACCGGCGTGTTCTTCTTGTACAGTGCTACATATTTGTTTAAAAATTCAACGATTTTCGGATCGTTGACCGTTGCTTTGCCTTCAGGCGTAAAGTATGTCGAAATGCCGGAATACGCATAAATCATCGAGGTGAGCTGATTGATGCTGCCTCCGCCCCCGCGGATACTGAACCCGTACCGGTTGTTTTTCTGGTCGGTCAGCTTGTCAATATTTTTGAAAAAGTCGTCCCATGTCGTCGGTGCGTTCAGGCCCGCTTCCTTGACCCAATCCGTCCGGTACCAGAGAATATCCAGGAACATCGTGTGCGGGAGGTAGTACAGCTTGCCGTTGGACGTCAGGCTGCGATCGAAGTCGATCATATTTTTCGCGATTTTATCTTTGTCGCTCCACTTGTCGAAGAACGGATCGAGCTCCTGAACGGCTCCCTTGGCGATAAAATCGGACAGCCAGACCATGTTGATTCCCGCAACGTCAGGGGTATCGTTGGCAGCGATGGCCACATCGTATTTCTGTTTGTTGCCGCTCGCCGGAATCCCTACATACTCGACGTCGATATTCGGATTTTTCTCATGAAAGCGTTTAAATAGCTCCTCGTAAAACGGCGTCCGATCCGGTCCCGGATTCTCGTCCCAGAACGAAAGCTTTACTTTCTCCGCAGGCTTGGAAGCGTCGGCCGGTTTTTGCTCAGCATTCGCCGGCGGCGCGGCTGCCGGAGCGGTGCCGCCTCCGCCATTGCTGCACCCCGTAAACAGCATCGATAAAGACAGCCCCGCCACCAATACAGAGGATAGACCCTTTTTTTTCATGTTTTGCAACTCCTTTTATCATTATATGCTAAATCCTGTCCCGGATAAATACCGCTAAGGAATTAGTTAACGCGTCATCCTTTTACTGCGCCTGCGCTCATTCCCTGCACCAAATACTTTTGCACGTAAGCGAAAAGAATCAGCACCGGTATAACCGATATCACGCTGCCGGCCGCCAGCGCACCGTAATGAATATCGTACTCGCCCTGCATATACCGGAGTCCGACCGGCAAGGTGAAGAGCGCTTTTTTACTAATGAGCATGAGGGCGAACAAAAACTCGTTCCAAGCCCCGATGAACGTATACACCATCGTCGCGACGATGCCCGGCAGCAAAATAGGGAAAATGACCAGAAAAATCGCCTTCAGCCGGCTGCAGCCGTCTACCATCGCCGCTTCCTCCAGCTGTTCGGGAACGTTGGTAATAAAACCGCTCATCAAAATCGCGTTGAACGGAAGCTGGAACGTGCTGTAAATGATGACCAGGGCGAACAGGTTGCTTGTCAAATGCAGGCTGCGGAAAATTTCGAACAGCGGAATCAGCAGCATCGCCCCAGGGACAAACTGCGTACAAAGCAGCAGCAGCATAAACACCTTTTTTCCGCGGAAGTTAAACCGGCTGATCGCATAGCCCACCAGAATCGAGCATACGAGCACGATAACGACCGTTAGCCCGGAGACGGCCAAGCTGTTAAAAAAGTATTTGGAAAAGCCGACATTGTTCCAGGCCACATAAAAATTATCGAACGTAGCCGGGTACGGAAAATATTGAATCGGCAGCTTGACAATATCGCTCTCCCGCTTCAAAGCGGTAACAACAACCCAAAACAACGGAAAAATCGTAAACAGCATCGCCAGAAACATCGGAATGTACAATATAAATGCCCGGTCCAGCAGCTTAGGAAGCGTAAGTTTCATTGCAAGCCCGTTTCTCATGTCTGATCTTCCTTTCCAAATCCGCTCAATTTCAAATAGGACACCGCAAACAGCAGCAGGATGATAAAGCCAATTACCGTAAGCGCCGATCCATAGCCAAAATCTTGAGCGATAATCGCCTGCTTGACGATATACATTGGAAGCGTCGTCGTCAAATCAACCGGACCTCCCGTGCCGTTGGTCATAATAAAAATCAGGTCGACGTTGTTAAACTCCCACACCGCGCGCAGCAGCGTCGTTAAAATAATCGTGTTTTTCAAAAATGGCATCGTAATATGGATGAACGACTTCCATCTGTTCGCCCCGTCGACTACAGCCGACTCGTACAAATCGCCGGGAATCGTCTGCATGGCCGCCAGCAGCGCAATCGTGAAAAAAGGAATCCCCCGCCATAATTCGGCCGTCACGATCGACGGAAAGACGGTGTTCAGCTCGGCCAGCCATGCGACCCGATGATCAATCCAGTTAAAGCGGAGCAGCAGGTCGTTGATGACACCCATCTGCTCGTTAAAAATCAACGACCATAAGGTCGACGTCACGACGCCGGAAATCGCCCAAGGCAGTATCGCCGCCGACCGGAACAATCCGCGGAACTTAAAACTCTGATTCAGCATCAGCGCAATGCCCAAGCCGCAGATCAACTGCAGCACCACCTCGACGACAACCCATTTCAGCGATACCCACAGGCTTAAGTAAAATAACGAATCTTCCCGAAATATCTTGGTGAAATTATCCAGTCCAGCGAATCCATTCTCATACGTTTTGGCCGGGTTAAAATGCTGCATGCTGTAATAAAAAACGTTGCCTACCGGATAAAACAAAAAGCAAAAAATTAATATAATGGCTGGAGCAATCAAAATATACGGCATCCAATTGATGCTTTTTTTTCTTTTCTTTGCAGCCGAATGCTGTTGACGTGTTAGCGTCGGATTGCTTGCACTCACGATGTCCCCTCCATCTGTATTTTGTAATCTCATTATAAAATTTCGACTTGGGGGATTGAATAAAAGATCTTTATATTGTTGTTTGAGATTTTTACAATATGAACCGGATGGATACGTTTCCTGCCTGTAAAAAATATGCCGGATATATAGTCAAAGAGCGCAACAAAAACACGACATGCCGCGTCAACTATCTGAAGGTCATCCACATTATGGGGGGTTACATCATCTTGAACTTGAATTGGAAATCGTTCGTCAGCGGCTTGCTGGTCGGCTCGGCTCTATTCTCGAGTATTTCTTACGCCGCTCCTGAAGTGGTCAAATTAATTGTTAACGGCAAGGAGGTCGTCTCCGAAGTGCCTGCGCAAATCGTTGACGGCAGCACCTTGATCCCTGCGCGCGCATTGGCCGAAGCTCTCGGCGCCAAAGTAGCATGGGACGAAGGAAACCGCAGAGTCATCGTGGAGGGCGAAGGCTACAACCGGTACATGGATGAACAGGAAGCGGTTCGGCTGGCCGGAGCGGCCCAGCGCCATTATTGGCATATTTCTATCGGCGGTTTGGGCAGCGGCGCTGCCGAAAGTTTCGATGTGAAAGGGACTCCTTACCGCCTGCTGGGCGGCGATCTCGATACAAAAGCGAAATTTACGGCATTTATCGAGGAGGTTACGACTCCGGAGCAGGCCGCGGCGTATTGGAGCAAGCAGACGGAGAACGGCTCGATCGTCGAAGTCAACGGCAAGCTGGCGCAGCCCAATGCCGACGGCGGCAGCCTGCGGAACTGGAACGGAGCGAAAGCCGTGCTTGTCCGGGACGGGGCCGATTTGAAGACTTACGCGATGACCGTGCCGGTCGGCGATACGGGAGAAACCGAGCAGCATGAGGTTAAAGTCCGGCTCGTTCCAGGCAAAGGCTGGCGCCTCGACGGAATGCTCGATCTCGTACGTTAATTTAAAAACCTTCGCTTCCACGGGCTGCGGATTCGAAGGTTTTTTCCGATTTTACATCCCTCTAATATTGCAATGACAATCTCCCTGTACAATAAAGATATATGAAGCCTAGGAGGTTGCATGCATGGGAAACAAACTGATTATCGCCGCCATATTACTGGCATTAAGCTATTTCGGCATACGTCAGCCGGAATTCGTCATCGTCAATCCGTTCCCCGCCGACCCGTTCGAATATGAATTCGACCTGCTGAACGGCCAAGTCGCCGTCAACCCGTACGGCGCAAGCAAGTAAAGCGTTACCGCGGCGCTTATTCCTCTTTTTCCCCTTTTACGATGGCTCGCAATCCCCCCAACAATGCGCGGCTTTGACCATGGATTCGAAAACTGTCTGTAATATATATGAAACCGCCCCTTCAAGTATAGCGCTCTACCTATAAAAGCCGGTGAATAACGGCCCGCTGCGCAGGCGGATCATTCTTCCGATCACTGTTGTCCCCAGATTTCTTGAATGTATACCGCATTAGCGGTTGAAATCCGGGGACAAAGGCGACCGCTTACGCTTCTCCAGAACGATTCCGCCCTTACCGCGATTTATTCATCACATTTCTAAGTATATGTGGGCTATGTCGGAAAAGGTTCGGTGTTAAAAAGTACTGGGTTCCCTTGGGAATTATTGTTGTTGCCATGCTTTCGTTCGCTACGCATAAAGGCAGCGAGGAGCAGCTGTTTTCAGCGGAAACAGCTGCTCCTTTCACTGGCTTTTTATATGACTACTCCTTCACCCCTTTTTGCGCGTTCATCGTTTCTTCCAAACTCCCGTCATACCCATTTTGGAAAAAGTATATGTTGATGACTTCCTTGTTTTCACCGGCCATACCTACCACATATGCCGTACCATTAGACAATTGGCATAAGACAGGTACACCGAAACCGGGGCTTTCCGATGGTATGACTTTACTGCTGCTTATTGAAACATGGTTTGGCAGCAAAGCGGCCACAGATTGTTCCTAAACAAAAAGCCCTCAATCCCGAAGGAATAAGGGCTCTGGGGAAGATAACTCGGGTAAAGTAACAAATCCCCAGGTTTAACTTCTCCCAAATTAGTCAGAGTATGGTTAGATGAAAGAACGGGAAACGATAACAAGAAGAATAAACAACACAAGAATTACGGCTGTAGACGTAAAGAAACCGCCACAGCTGCCAAATCCCAGTCCTGCTCCCATGGATTTTGCCTCCTTCCGCTTTAAACTTGTGTATTTTATGATCATATGAGGTCTGGAGATTGGGCGATTCGGATAATCAGGCTCGTGCGTAGCTTCACCGGGTTAATCAATCGATCTGAAATTTACAAAAAATTAACAAAACAATCAGTTTCGTCAGTCGAAATTTATATTGTTCACAACGGCAAACTATGGTAAAGTCGAATTATGTCATATTCGATCGGAAAAAGGGGTATTATGTTCAAACTTACCATTGGCAAAAAAATGATAATTGGTTTTTTGGTTATTGGACTTCTGCTTGGAATCGTAAGTATGTTATCTCTTTATTATTTGAAGAAGCTGGACGATTCCTATACAGATTTGATTGATCGACGGGAATATATTCTTTCCAATACGAAAGATATGAGAGCCAGCACGCTGCAGCAGATGAGCAGTTTGCGCGATTATCTGTTAACCCAAAATCAAGACGGATTAACTAAATATAGTCAGGCGAGTACGAACCTTAATGAACTAATTGACACAACTTCCAATCTGGTAAGACGTGATGCGGACAAAAGCGATTTAAACAAACTAAACGAACTGGGTCAACAATTTAAGAAGAGTGCCGACCAAGTAATTTCCTTAATAAAAACAAATAAAGAAGCTGCCGTAGCATTGGCAAATTCCGAGGCGATTCCGATTGGGCGCGAGATGGAAAATTTGGCTAACCGAATTGCAGAAGGCCAACAGAAGCTGGTTGATGAAGGCAGCAGAGAAAATTCATTGATGATTGAATCCATCAGGACAACGATCCTGATTTTGAGTATAATCGCATTCATATTAGCTGTTGTGATAGGTCTCGTTATTTCCCGAATAATTTCCAAGCCAATCGTTCTTTTGGCTCATGCAGCGAAACAAATTGCTTCAGGCGATCTGACGTTACAAAAAATTAACGTAAAAAGTCGGGATGAAGTCGGTGAATTGGCTGATTCCTTTAACCAAATGGTCGACAACCTACGCGCTTTAATATTTCAAGTCGGAATAAGCGTAGAACAAGTAGCGTCATCTTCGGAACAATTAACGGCAAGCGCCGAACAGACAAATCATGCAACAGAGCAAATTTCTTCTGCCATTCAGCAAGTTGCCGCCGGAACGGATAAGCAAGTTCAAAGTGTGACGGAAAGCGTGCAGGCAGTAAACGAACTGTCGGCAGGAGCGCAGCAAATTGCTGCTAATGCTCAAAGTGTCTCCTCTTCTGTTTCTGAAGCTGAAGAAAAATCGCAAGAGGGAAAGCAAGCGATTCTGAAGGTAGAACATCAGATGAATTTTATTTCTCAAACCATTGAAAGCTTATCCACTGTAGTTAAAGGATTGGGGGAACGGTCCCAAAACATTGGAGAGATTGTGGAAATTATTTCTGGCATTGCGGCGCAAACCAGTTTACTGGCCCTCAATGCTTCTATTGAAGCGGCACGCGCAGGAGAACAAGGAAAAGGATTTGCGGTAGTAGCAAGCGAGATTAGAAAATTATCCGAACAGTCAACTCAATCATCCCAGCAGATCGCGGAATTGATATCAACCATTCAACAGGAAACAAATATGGCAACACAATCGATGGAACTTGGAACGAAAGAAGTGGTCGAAGGAATCCGTGTTGTTAATATAGCGGGGACATCATTTAGCCAAATCGAACAATCCGTCCATAAAGTAGTGACTCAAATTCAAGAGGTAGCGGCGGCCGCTCAACAAATGTCAGCCGGTACGGAGCAGATCGGAAGCTCTATGAATTATATTTCTAAAATTGTCGAGGAATCCGCATCGGGTGTGCAGCATATATCTTCTTCTACGGAAGAACAATTGGCATCCATGGAGGAAGTATTCTCTTCCGCCTCTTCGTTGTCTAAAATGGCTGAAGAGCTGCAGCATCAAATTGGAAAATTCAAGCTATAATTTTTTTACATATTGAACCAAACAAATGAGAGCAATTGAATTGTTAGCCCTCCTTCCTGCTCAGGAAAGAGGGCTTTGATTATTTATGTAATTATTCTGCAATGTGGAACTTATTTACAGGGCGGAACACTTTCTTACCGTCAATCGCGACATGATTTTCTGAATATGCAGTTACTTTTCCCGGCGGATAAATAGCTATAGCTCCTTGAGTAACTTTTACAATGTAGCCATTTTTTTTGGCTGTTTCAAAATCATTATCCTCAATTAATTCATATCCGGCCTTCATGCTTACTCCTCCTCGTTTTTGTAGCAACCTTTTTTAATAAAAACCATTATACTCCTTTCAGTTGGCAATTTAAAATATTTATTTTTCCGTCCGGACGGATGCTGTACTCTCCGGGCAATGGCCGCGGATGACCGCTATTAAAGTACCGGTTAGTTTCGAACAATATCTTGGTTGCGCAAAATTTAATTATATTCCTTGACAGGAATATTCCGATTGAAGTATATTTGAAACAAGCAATACAATAACTTGCTGGAGAAGAATTACTGCTGACATCTGTCTTAGTTTAATTTTAAAAAAATTTTATGTATGGAGGATTTGTTATGACTGAAAACAAGGGAACAAACAAGATGACAGCGAAGTTGGAAGGCAATGAATTAGTAATTACACGTGTCTTCCATGCGCCGCGTGAGCTTGTGTTCAAAGTATGGTCCGAGGCCGAGCATCTGAGAAACTGGTGGGGACCGAAAGGATTCGAATTGAGTGTCGCCGGGCTGGATTTTCGTCCGGGCGGTTATTTCCACTACAGCATGCAATCCCCGGACGGTTACCAAATGTGGGCCAAGTTTGTGTATCACGAAATCGAAGCATCGGAGAGGATCGTTTGGGTTACCAGCTTTTCGGATGAGGAAGGCAACGTTGTCCGAGCCCCTTTCAGCGCTAAGTACCCCTTGGAAATACGCAATGTCCTGACCTTAAGTGAAAACAATGGCACAACCACAATTACCCTGCGCGGCGGTCCGATTAATGCAACAGCGGAAGAACAAAGCTTTTTCACAGGCATGTTCGAGTCTATGAAGCAAGGCTTCGGAGCAACTTTCGATCAGCTTGAACAATATTTGGCGAAGGTTTAATGAATATTCATTCAAATATCACGAACGTTCTAAAACTCGTGTTGGATGTTTGAGCGATGGAATTAAAATAGCAAAAAAAGCCCTCCACCTTGTGAAGGAAAGAGGGCTTTTTGGGAGTTAATGACTGCCAAGCTGAATTGTTTCCGAATGATCAAAAGTACAATTAGATACAAGAACGTAAAACGATAACGAGAAGAATAAACAACACAAGAATCACACCTGTAGACGTAAAGAAACCAGTACAGCTGCCTCCCATGGGTTCTGCCTCCTTCCAAATTTATCTTCTATATTTTATGAACATATGAGGTTTAGAGATTGGACTTTTCAAAATACAGGCGCTTACATAAGGAGATAAAATAAAAAAAGCCCTCCATCCTGAAGGAAAAGGGCTTTAGGGGAAGGATCTTCAAGCTTAATTGTTTCCGAATGGGCAAAAGTACGGTTAGATCCAAGAACGGGAAACGATTACGAGAAGAATAAACAACACAAGAATCACACCTGTAGACGTAAAGAAACCAGCACAGCTGCCTCCCATGGGTTCTGCCTCCTTCCGCTTTATCCTTATACATATTATGACAAAATGAGGTTTGGAGATTGGGCTGTTCGGAAAATCAGGCTCACGTTTAAAGTGCTTGCAGCTGCAAAAAAATTTTAAAAGGACTCCGCACCGGAGTGTAAAGAAAGGTATAATAAATGAACAGAAGAAAACCCTAAAAGGGATTCCTTGAATAGTATAGAAACTAAGTAAGAGAATCGACATATTAATCAATAGAAAAAGGAGCTGCGATGACAGAACAAAAAGCAATCATAGATACCGGATGGAACTTCGATAACAGTTATGCCCGTCTGCCGGATTTATTTTTTTCCAGGCTCAGTCCACCCCCTGTGCGCTCGCCGAAGTTAATTATTGTTAACGGTCCGCTGGCAGCGTCGTTAGGGTTGAACGTCCAAGCTCTGCAAAGCAGCGATGGCGTAGCGGCGCTTGCCGGCAACCTGGTTCCCGAAGGAGCGTCGCCACTTGCTCAAGCTTATGCAGGGCATCAATTCGGGCATTTTACGATGCTGGGGGATGGCCGGGCTTTGCTGCTTGGCGAACAGATCACTCCCCAAGGCGAACGGTTTGACATTCAGCTCAAGGGTTCGGGGAAAACGCCATATTCCCGCCGAGGCGACGGGCGAGCGGCACTGGGACCGATGCTGCGCGAATACATCATCAGTGAAGCCATGCACGCTCTCGGTATTGCTACTACCCGCAGTCTAGCCGTGGTGACGACCGGAGAGTCCATCATCCGCGAAACTGAATTGCCAGGTGCCATTTTAACCCGCGTGGCTGCCAGTCATCTGCGCGTCGGGACCTTTGAATACGTTGCAAAATGGGGTAACATCCAGGATCTTCGGACCCTAGCCGATTACACATTGCAAAGACATTTTCCAGAGGTTAACCTTGACGAGAGCCGCTATCTTGTCCTCCTCCGGCAAGTAATTGAGCGTCAGGCCGCGCTGATTGCCAAATGGCAGCTAGCGGGCTTTATTCACGGGGTGATGAACACCGATAACATGGCCCTTAGCGGGGAAACCATCGATTATGGTCCATGCGCCTTCATGGATACTTATGATCCGGCAACGGTATTCAGTTCCATTGACATTCACGGCCGCTATGCCTATGGCAATCAGCCTTATGTTGCCGCTTGGAATCTTGCGAGATTTGCCGAAGCCCTGCTGCCGCTGCTGCATGACAACGAACAGCAGGCTGTCAAAATGGCCCAGGATGCAATTTCAGATTTTACCGGGTTGTATCAACGTCATTGGCTCGCGGGAATGAGGGCAAAGCTGGGACTCTTCAACGAAGAGCCGCAGGATGAATCCCTTATGAAAGATATCCTCAGCATGATGGAGAAATATCGTGCGGACTATACCAATACATTCCGCGCATTTACGATGGATAAACCGGAGGATACGGGCCTGTTTGGCGCACCGGAATTTGCTCCGTGGCATGAGCTGTGGCAGGAAAGATTAGGCAGGCAGCAGCAATCCAAAGCCTCCTCGCTTCAGTTGATGCGCAGCAGCAACCCCGCGCTAATCCCGCGCAACCATCGGGTCGAGGAGGCGCTGGAAGCCGCGGTGAATGAGGGAGACTACAGCGTGATGGAGCGGCTTCTTGATGTACTTTCGAGCCCTTACGCACACTCTCCCGAGCAGGCCGAATACTCCACATTGCCTGAGCCATCCGACTGCCCTTATCAAACCTTTTGCGGCACATGATTTAATATGGCAACAAAATAGGCACGATAAAGGCAAAATGCGCGATAGTTGTACAGTTGCTGCGGTTGTGCCAACAAGTATTAACCGCTGGTCTAGTGCTCAACTTAAGCGGAAGCTGTTGCAATTAGCGTTAAATGAAAAGAGGGGAATATGGCCTGAATACGGCCCCCTCTTTTTTGCGTTACTTCGTTGTCGGAGCTTGAAGTGAGGCGAGCCTTATCACGATAACAGCCGATATAAGATTAGCTTTAGGTATGATTACGGATACTGTAGCATAGCGGCAGCCGATAAGTAATCAGGGCGCCGGTTTTCCCCGACGCCCAATTTTCTTACTTAGCAGAACGTGCTAGCGCTGTTGATCCTGCTGGTTCGCAGTGTCGTCGTTACCTTCAACACCCTCACCCACCTTGTTGCCCAACGCTGCGCCTGCGATTGCACCGGCAACGGTGCCGATAGGACCCAACGCGGAACCCACAACAGCGCCCACGACACCACCACCTGCGGTTCCTACAGCTTCTCCAACGTCAATGTCAGCCATGTCGGCCGTGTTGCGGTCAGAACCACCGTTTCGATTGCGGTCGTTGTTTTTAGCCATCCATCTCACTCCCTCGTTTTGTGATAGGAAACTGCTATTTTGCTAGCCCGTTCCATAACATATATTGCCCTAACCGTTCTGGAACCATTCTTACCTATTATAAACCAGGTATTAATAGGAAGGAGCTTCATTCGTTTTCCACCTTCGTGCTGAATAACAATCATTTTCATAGCACATTCGGACCATATATTGTAAAATTTCTTTGTATGCTAAGTAAAGCACTGGGGAGCTGGTAAATGTGGAATCATTAATTTCACAAGCTCGTATTTTTTTTGATAATCGTGGGTTTATTTGGTCTGTATGTGGTGGGAGGGCAATCGATTTATTTCTTGGCAAACAAACGAGAGTTCATAAGGATTTGGATATTGCTGTATTTTGGGAAGATCGAAATTCAATCATTGCTTTAATGTTAGCTAAGGGCTGGAAGGTGTTTGAAGCATGTGGCGGCGGAGTAATCCGCGAGTTATTTGATAAGCAAGAAATTCCTTTTGACAATCGAAATTTATTTTGTTTTACAGCAAATGAGAATCGTTGCAGATTAGATGAAGAGCAAAAACAATGGTTAAGAGAATCGTTAGAAAAAGAATACTACAACGATCACGTCTGGCTACAGAGACTTTAGCAATTATTAAGCTGGGTTCACGAACAGACCAAGTACTTGCTCAGAGCCTTGAGATTCATCGCCATTCGCTATTCATCAGGGCTGTGTATTAAATTCCATAATTCGACAACAACATGTGGTATCCCTTCAAAACAAAAAGCCCTCCGCGAAAGAAAGAGGGCTGATAATCCCATTCGTGGCAGCCTGGTCAGCCATAAGGTAGCTACTGATGAGTCTGAATGAAAATCAAAAGCTGCTTGAGTAGGCAAACAGCTTTTGATATGTTTTCAATAAATATTGTAGGTACGGGATTATTTACTTAAAGGCAGTAATTCAAATGCACAAAGTTTGGGCTGGCTGAATATATTCTGGGATAGATAAACCGTGGGTCTGATATCCACGGCAATGAATAAAACGTGCCTATTCCACCTCAACATGGTTACATACCTAATAAAGCATATGTGGTGGAGAAGTAAATATGTGATACACCTTCAAAACAAAAAAAGCCCTCCGTCCCGAAGGCATGAGGGCAATTATCAGTGAATGGTGTGTCCAATATCCTAAATAAATTTTATCCATTTTCGCCAAAATATAACCCTGCTGAAAGCAAGACCATTTTCGAATATTTTTAGATAAATGAACGAGAAACAATGACTAGCAAAATGAAAAGTACCAGAATCGTAGCTGTTGACGTAAAGAAACCAGAACAGCTACCTCCAAATCCACCAAGTCCAACTCCCATGGCTTTTGCCTCCTTCCTCTTTAGCTTGTGTATTTTATGATCTTATGGGGTTTAGAGATTGGACTGTTCAGAAAATCGGGCTAATGAAAAGGGAAATATAACGTTCCAGATATTTTAGATTTTCATAAGATATGATCAGGGTCATCCCCCAACTGACCCTCTCCTCCTTTCTAAACGAATGAGTAGACGGATGCATTCATTGTACCGTCTATTTGTCATTCTGACCCAATCGCTCTAATTGATCTGTTTTTCTAATTCCCTACATACAGCCTCATATGAATCTGGAGTCGAGTCCGTTGAAGAATACCTGACAAGAAATTCATACCAATACTGATCAAAAGAAATTGTTTCCCCATAGATAGCACGGATGGCTAGGAAGCGATCCCACAATCTCAATCGAAGCTTCTCTAAGTCAATGTCTGACCCCATGTGATGTACTTCCCTCAACCGCATCTCCCGGGCGAGGGGTTCCATGAGTAGTAGCCCCACCCATCAGACCATGAAAATGTTTTGCTTTTTCCAAATGATAGGCTTTTAAATGGTCATGATAATGATGCATTTTCATATGCCAGTCGTGCACCGTCAAGTTAAGAAACAGAAAAAGCCCTCGATCCAAAAGGAAAGAGAGCTTTCTGTGGGAGGATATATCGTGGCTAATATCCAGATTTAATTATATCCATATACTCTAACAAAATGACTTCAAGTTATTAATTTGCAGTAAAATAAATACGACTCAAATGGTTAAATCCAAGAACGTAAAACGATAACGAGAAGAATAAACAATACAAGAATCACACCTGTAGACGTAAAGAAACCAGTACAGCTACCTCCAAATCCACCCAATCCTACTCCCATAGTTTCAGCCTCCTTTCTATTTAGCTTATGTATTTTATGTTCTTGTGGAGTTTTGAGATTGGGCTGCTTAGATAATCAGGCTTGTCATGGTTAAATTTATCGTTCCACATTTGTTAGATTTTCATAAGATGTGATCATGGTCATCCTCCAACTGACCTGTTCCTCCTTTCTATCAATAGACGGTTGCATTCATTGAGCCGTCTATTTGTCATTCTAACTCAATTCAAAAAAAGCCCTCGATCCCGATCCCCGAAGGACAGAGGGCCATTTGCATTATGGTTCAGGTGCATATTTCTTGAACATTTGGTAAATAATTCAATTAAATATCGAGGTGGCAATAATTTTATTTGCAAAAAATTTCTCTTGTGAAACGGATCCATTCCCTCACTGCAAAAGAAAGATAGCCCTCTTTCCTCCAGATCATGGCGATCCGCCACGAAATAGTAGGGACAGTTTGCGGAATCACGCACACCAACTCAGGGGACAACGCATTGCAGATGCGCTGTGGCAACAAGGAAATGCCAAGCCTTTCAGCGACCATGCCGCTGACGAAATCCCACTGGGAGCTCTCATACATAATGTTCGGACGAAAGCCGCAGCGTATGCACTCCGACATCACCCGCTCATGTAAGGCAAAGTCCTTGCGGAACAAAATAAACGGCTCCTGAGCGCACTCAGTAAGCGCCACTGCCTCCCTCCCGGCTAGTGGATGCCCGGGATGCACGATTAATTGCAGCTTCTCGTCCACAAATGCGTAGCAATCGAACAATTCTTCGTTTGTCGGCAACAGTACGGCCGCTACGTCGAGATTGCCGCACTCCACCTCAGACTCCAGCTTCTTGGATCCTTCTTCCACGATGTGAACCGACAATCCCGGGTATCGTTCATGAAATTTTCTTATCACGGACGGGAAGAAGCTCGATCCGATCATGGGAGGCAGTCCGATTCGAACGTGGCCTTTCTTGTAATTCTTAATTCCGCTCAATTCTAACGACAAGTTCTGGAATGACAATGCGATGCCTTGGGCTTGCTCATAAATAACGCGGCCGGCATCTGTAAGCTCAAATTTCTTCCCTTTTCGGAAGAAAAGCTCGACGCCAAGCTCTTCTTCCAAATTCTTGATCGTCTTGCTTATCGTCGGCTGAGTAATGTGCAGAGTCGCAGCAGCCTTCGTGAAGCTACCGCAGCGGACAATTTCGATAACGCACTGCAATTGATGAATGTCCATATCGGAGCTCCTTACATAGTTAAATGGAATGAATTGCATTCAATATATTCATTTTACCTATGGATGAGAATATTGTACATTTTTGTCATAAACATTCTTATGGAGGTGATTCCAATGCAAGGGTTTAACGAATTTCGACTGCCACCCGTTATTCTGTATGGTCGCGACTCTCTAACGAAGCTCGGTGAACAAGCATCGTTGCTCGGCAGCAAGACACTCCTTGTCAGTGATCGCATTATGGAGAAGATCGGGAACGTCGCCAAATGCCAGGAGCAATTGGAACAGTGCGGCGTATCCGTCGTTTGCTACCTCGACGTCAACACAGAGCCAACTGATGTTTATGTCACAGAGGCGACTCAACTCCTACTGGAGCATGATTGCGATTCCATCGTTGCGATCGGTGGCGGCAGCTGCATTGATGCAGCCAAAGCCGTGTCTGTCGTTGCAAGTAATGGCGGCTACATCGGAGATTATTCGGGTGGCCAAAAGTCCATTTCGATAGCGCCGATCCCACTGATCGCGATTCCTACGACTGCGGGTACCGGATCAGAGATGACCAGCGTAACGGTCATCACGAACCCGGAAACGAATATCAAATTGATGATTAAGCATCCTGCCTTCATACCAGCCGTCGCGATTGTGGACCCGCTCATGACGCTATCCACGCCTCCCCCGGTAACAGCGGCCACAGGGGTCGACGCGCTCTGTCACGCGATCGAAGCCTATATTTCCAAGAAGGCACAGCCATTAACGGATAAGCTCGCTCTAAGCGCAATAGAACGGATCGCCGGTAATATCCGCACAGCCTTTACGAACGGAAGCGATATCGACGCTAGGGAGCAAATGGCGCTGGCGTCGATGGAGGCTGGAGCGGCATTCACCAATGCGTCGGTCACCCTTGTTCACGCCATGTCGCGTCCAATCGGGGCCATGTTCCACGTCCCGCATGGGATATCCAACGCGATGCTGCTCCCGGCTGTGCTTGAATTCACGTGTAAAAGCGCAATCACCCGCATGGCGACGATCGGACGCCTCCTTCGTCCGGATCTATCAACGTCTACAGACGAGCTGTTGGCAACTACGTGTATTAAAGAAATCAAGCAATTATGCAAGCAACTGGAAATTCCGAATATGAAAACGTACGGTATCGGACAAGCCCAACTCGATCAAGTCATCGACAAGATGGCGACTGATGCGATCACAAGTGGCAGCCCTGGCAATAACCCGAAGGTTCCGACGCATGAAGAAATCATCGCGCTTTACTACCGCTGTTATGAATATAATTACAGTAAATAGAAGGGAGCTTTTAATCATGTCAGTTAAAAACGAAGTGTCAGTATTACGCAATTTTATTGGGGGGCAATGGGTCGCCTCCGCCTCAGCACGTACGGAGATGGTGCCGAATCCGGCTACCGGCGAACCGCTGGCATACGTCCCAATCTCCAGCCGGGCCGAGTTGAACGACGCGGTTGCCTCAGCCAGCCGAGCATTCGCGAAATGGTGCAAAACACCTGTGCCAAGAAGGGCAAGAATCATGTTCCGCTATCAACAGTTGCTAGTAGAGCACCAAGAGGATTTGGCCCGCATCATCACCTTGGAGAACGGCAAAAATTACGATGAAGCTTACGGTGAAGCGCAACGCGGCATCGAATGTGTCGAGTTCGCAGCGGGCGCGCCAACCTTAATGATGGGGACGCAGCTGCCGGATATCGCGACGGGCATCGAATCGGGCATGTACCGCTATCCGATCGGCGTGGTCGGAGGCATTACGCCGTTCAACTTTCCAATGATGGTTCCTTGCTGGATGTTTCCGTTAGCCATCGCGTGCGGCAATACGTTTGTGCTCAAACCGTCTGAGCGCACCCCACTGCTAGCGAACCGGCTGGCTGAATTACTCACCGAGGCTGGTCTGCCGAACGGAGTCCTCAACATCGTGCACGGCGCGCACGACGTTGTCAACGGCATCCTGGAACATGAAGACGTGAAAGCCGTATCATTCGTCGGTTCACAGCCGGTAGCGGATTATGTATACAAAACTGCGGCGGCAAACGGAAAACGCGTGCAGGCACTGGCCGGCGCCAAAAATCATACGATCGTCATGCCGGACGCCAATCTAGACCTAGCGGTCCAGAACATTATCGGCGCCGCATTCGGGTCTGCCGGGGAACGTTGCATGGCATGTTCCGTCGTTGTAGCCGTCGGAGATGTCGCCGATCGACTGACGGAACGGCTCGTTGAGGCAGCCAACCAAATCACTATTGGAAGCGGTCTTGTGGAAGGCAATTTCCTTGGGCCCGTCATCCGGGATTCCCACAAGGAGCGCACGTTTGGTTATATCGACCTTGGTGAACAGGAAGGCGCGAAGCTCCTTCGGGACGGACGAACAGATGCGGCTGCTTGCGGGCCAGGTTACTTCGTCGGGCCTACGATTTTCGATCATGTAAAGCCGGGGATGCGTATTTGGCAAGAGGAAATCTTTGCACCTATTCTTTCCATTGTGCGCGCTCGTGACTTGAGCGAAGCAATCGGGATCGCCAACCGATCCGAATTCGCCAACGGGGCGTGCCTGTTTACCGATAGCGCAAGTTCCATCCGTCAATACCGTGAGGAAATCGATGCCGGCATGCTTGGGGTCAACATGGGGGTTCCCGCTCCAATGGCTTTCTTCCCCTTCTCGGGATACAAGAAATCGTTCTACGGCGACTTGCACGCAAATGGGCGTGATGGAGTCGAGTTTTATACCCGTAAAAAGATGCTCACCGCTCGTCACTGATAAACTAGAGAAGGCTGCCGAACCATTTCGATCGGCAGCCATAATCCCTTAAATTCTCCTGTAAAGCATAAAAGAAAGTTGCAGTTGTTTCATGCTGCAACTTTCCATTCCACTCAATCCCGATATAAAGAGATGCTATAGCAATACTTGTCTCCCCGAAAGTAGGATTGTAATATTTCGATAGGCAGTTGATTTACATCTTGGGATATTCGTTCGAAGTAAAAAAACGGCATTGTTTCATTAACGTCCAGTTGCTTCACGATAACGGGAGCCAAAAGCGCCTTCATGTGTTGATCGGTTTCGATTGAAATGGCATACGATCTCTCCGTTCAATATTAGTTACGAAGAGTATACCACGTTTCACTGGAATATAGTTACATTAATTAAGGGGCGTTATACTAGTTCCTGTTAATTACCACTAACTTTAGCTCGGTCATTTCCTGAACCGCATATTTAATTCCTTCTTTACCCGTGCCGCTTTCCTTCACACCACCGTACGGCATATGATCCACACGGAATGTAGGTATATCATTGATCATAACACCGCCTACATGCAGCTTTTCAGCAGCCATCATAGCCGTATGTATATTGTTTGTGTATATTCCCGCCTGTAGCCCAAAGCGGGAATCATTTACGAGTTCAATTCCTTGCTCCACAGATCCAATTTTATTAATCAAAACAATTGGCCCAAATACTTCCTCACAGGATACTTTTAAAGATGCCGAAACATTTGTAATAACGGTGGGCAGAAGGATATTCCCTTCGACCTGTCCGCCGGAGACAATGTCGGCTCCACCCTGCTCGGCTTCTTCAATCCAATCCATGACACGGGACACATCGTTCGTAGAAATCAACGCAGAAATATCCGTCTCAGGGTCGAGCGGGTCTCCATGCTTTAACTTTTTTGTTTCGGCTACGAATTTGCTTACAAACTCATCATAGATCGTTTCATGAACATAGATTCGTTGCAAAGAAATGCAAACTTGCCCTTGGAAGGAGAAGGCTCCATTAACGCATCGAGGAATAATATTTTCGATTTGAACACCTTCATCAACGATAAGTGCAGAGTTAGAACCCAACTCCAGAGTCACACGTTTTAACCCTGCCTTATTCTTGATGCTTATTCCTACCGCTGGGCTACCAGTAAAGGTAATCATGTTGATACGGTCATCCGCAACAATAAGATCACCGACCATCTTTCCACTTCCTGTAATGACATTTAAAGCACCCGCAGGCAACCCTGCAATTTCAAATAAATCTGCAATAAACAAGGCGGATAACGGCGTTTGTGAAGCGGGTTTTAATACTACTGCATTACCTGCAGCAATTGCAGGACCAACCTTATGGGCTACCAGATTCATTGGAAAATTGAATGGTGTAATGGCACCAATCACACCGATTGGTTCCCTGACTGTGTAAGCTATTTTCCCTTCTCCCCCGGGCGCCGCATCCAGCGGTAATGTTTCCCCGGTGATTCGATTAGCCTCCTCCGCTGCAAATTTATAGGTTTGTATAGTTCGGAGCACTTCAGTTTTTGCTGTAGATATTGGCTTTCCCGCTTCCATGGCAATAATCCTTGCCGCTTCATCCAAGCGTTCCTGTAGTAACGCTGCTACTTTGTACAGAATGGCTGAACGTTTATGCGCCGGTAACTTAGCAATGATTTTAGATGCAATGCTAGCGGCTTCAATTGCTTTATTTACATCTTCATCGGTTGCAACGGCTATCTCTGCTATTGCTTGACCGGAATATGGTGATTTCAATACCGTATATTGACTTGTCTCTTTCCAGATGCCATTTATAAATAAGTGTTTCTTCAATAGAATCTCTCTCCTTCGTGGGTGAGCTTTGCCTCCCAAGCATTATTGTATACTCGAACAATATCCTGAACAGTAAACGGCATAGGACTCCGTGCCAACAACCTGGTTTGCTTAATGGCCTCATCTGCGAGACGCTGCAGATCATCCCTTTGAATGCCGTAGTCTTGCAACGATGTCGGCAACCCCACATCAAGCACCATTTCTTTAAAAGCGGTTACAGTTAAAATTGCCATCTCTCTTTTTGATAATCCGGATGTGGGAATACCAAACGACTTGGCCAAAAGTTGCATTTTATCCAAGCATGCCGGCCATATGTAATCAAAAACATAGGGGAGCAGCACTGCATTTGATTCACCGTGAGAAATTTTAAAAAGACCTCCCAAAGGGTACGCGAGAGCATGAACGCCAGAGACACCGGCATTGTAGAAACTCATTCCTGCAAGCAAGCTCCCATATGACATTTCTGCTCTTGCAGTTCGATTCGTACCGTGCCAAACAGCTGTTCGAAGGCTTGAACTGATTCTTCTTATTGCCTCTAAAGCAAGTGTATCTGTTAAAGGCGACGCATTAACGGAAATAACAGCTTCAACAGCATGGGTCAATGCATCTATTCCTGTTGCAGCCGATATTTTAGGAGGAAGTGAGAATGTTAACTCAGGATCGACTAACGCAATATCTGCTAATAAATAGGGGTGTGTCAGTACATCTTTGGTCTTATCTAATGAAAATACAGCTATATCGGTGACTTCCGCGCCTGTACCTGAGGTAGTAGGAATTAGGATCTTGGGAATTCCTTTGTGAATCAACTTCTTAGTCCCTGTCAAGTTCAAATAGTCTGCAACCGATCCTTCGTTCATGCATAGAACAGCCGCAGCTTTTGCGATATCCAGGCAACTGCCCCCTCCGATCCCGATGATAAGCTCTGCCTGGCTTTCCCGAATTGCTTGGACTGCCCGGTCTCCGACGGACAACGGAGGCTCGGGTTGAATATCGCTATAAACCATGTAATCTACATGAAGGTCTTTTAAAATGGCAGCCAAAGAATCCAACATTCCTGCTTTAATTACTCCAGGGTCAGCAAAAATCATCACTTTCGAAATGTTAAAGTTTACAATCTCATTAGTAAGGCATTTCAAACTGCCTGGACCAGTCACAATCTTCACTGGAGTTATAAACGTTCTTATTTCATGAACCAAAAGATCCTCCCCCTAATGTCTACGTATTCATTTTGAATAAAAAAAGTACCAGGTAAATAATGGTTTTAAATATCTATAAACAGCATTCCTTGCTTACCATAGTCTTCTTTTCGCAGGTCTTCAAAAAAAATAAAAATCCGATCTTTGGGCGTGCTCCAGGTATTCGAGACGAGTTCTGTCACCTTGTCCACCATTTCCCTTTTTTGCTCAACTGTCTTTCCTTCCATTACTTTAATCGTAATAAACGGCATACTTAGTCTCCTGTTCTTGTAATCAGATTTATTGATCGTTAGTCAAATTCTAAAGTTAAGTTAAACTCGAGCTGTTGTTTTTCTAATTATTAAGGCTGGTTCTAGTGTTAATTGCTTTGGCAATTCACGGGTCTCCTCAAATTCAATCATTTCGATAAGTCGTTCAATTGCTAGTTCTCCCATACTTTTGGAATATTTACTTCCGACTGTCGTTAACATGATGAGCGGATATATTAACATTATCAATACCGCACAAACTTATTTGTTCTGGCACCGAAATACCTAGATACAACAAATGATTCATACATTCAAGTGCAATAGCGTCAGTCGCTGCAACTATGGCAGTAGGCCTTTCGCTTTCATTTAACGCTAATAATTCACTGCAAGCTTTTCGAATCCCGTCCTCTCGAGTATCGGTTTCTTGATTCCATCCCTCAAAAATAGACAAAGAATGGCGAGTCATTTCTTGCGTATAGCCTAATCGACGATCAAAAAAAGTGGATGCGTACTGCGGTCATCCTATATATGCGATCTTTTTATGTCCCAGAGAAACAAGATGCTTCACTGCCATCCTAGCTGCTTCCTTATTATCCAACTCAATAAAGTTACCACTCATTCGATGTTTTCTGTTAAACGTAACAATTGGAAGTTTTAATGCCTCAAGTTTTAAGAAAACTGGACCCTTTTCGGCATTCACCGGCTCTTGCCTGTTGTCGTCGTCGACGAGGCGCATCTGTTGGATCGCGAAATGCTAGAAGAAAATACGCTTCCTGCTCAACTTCAAGATGGATGCGCAGAGTCCCATGGCGCTCATCTTGGTTGGTCAAAGCGAGCTCTGGGATCGACTGAACCTTCAGGCTTACGCGGCTATCCGCCAGCGGATCGATCTGCAATGTAAGCTTCCGTATTACGATCGGGCTCAGACTGGCGATTATATCAGGCGTCACATGGCGTTCGCTGGCGCGGATCATGACATTTTCACCGAAGGAGCGATCGATGACATTTTCCGTTTCTCAAGCGGTGCCGCCAGACTGATCAACAAGGTATGTACACACGCTCTCATTTACGGTTCACAGAACAAACATCGCATCATCGACGATCATATGATCAAGCGAGTCATCCAGGGAGAATTATCTTGATTCTCCCTTTCTCGCATCTTCACACGGACAGCATGTCCGTCAACAGCAGGACAACTTATGCCGTCAACTGTCGGACATTATGCGTTAGCAGTAACAGCAGGGACTGAATCAATTTGATCCAGTCCCTTTCGCAATATGATTTAGGTACACTGTATGCCATAAACGGGCTTACTTTTTTAATTACTCACATATTATGAAACGTTCACCCAACTACCGTTTTGTACTGACTTCTCCACAGACTCCAATACAATTTGATTATTCACACCATCTTCAAAATTCGGTGATGGACTGTAACCTTTGGAGATTCCGTCCATAAGTTCTTTCGCCAAGTTAATAAAAGTGTGCTCGTATCCGATGATATGTCCTGAAGGCCAATATCCTGCAGCGTATGGGTGGCAGCTTTCCGTGCAGTTTATTGTTCGAAAGCCTTGCATTCCTAATGGATCATCTGTTAAATAAAGTTGAAGTTGATTCATGTTTTCGAAGTCCCACCGGATAGACCCTTTATCACCGTTGATTTCAAAACGGTTTGCGTTGCGATTACCGCCGGCTACTCGTGTGGCCTCAAAGGTCCCGATGGCTCCATTTCGGAAACGGGCTAGGAAAACGGAGGCATCATCCACATCTACTTCTTTCATCATTCCATCACTGGAACAGCGCATTTTGGTGAAAGTCTCCATCATTCCTACGACAGACTGGAATTCTCCGACAAGAAAACGGGCGAGATCGATAATATGAGCAGCAAGATCACCATGCGTCCCGGATCCTGATAATTGTTTATTTAATCTCCACGCATAAGGAGAATGCGGATCGACCAACCAATCCTGCAAGTATGCTGCCCGTATATGATTAATTTTACCGATTCGTCCTTGATCAATAAGTTGTTTAGCCCACTGCACGGCAGGTGCAAAGCGATAGTTATGGCAGATCATGTGAACGACTCCCGCTTTTTTCACTGCTTGGAGCATACTTTCAGCTTCTTTCACACTCATCGCCAACGGTTTTTCACATATGAGATGCTTTCCCGCCTCTGCTGCCGCAATAGCAATCTCTGCATGGGAGATGTTTGGAGTACATATATCAATAATATCAATATCGTCTCTTTCCAAAAGTTGGCGCCAATCAGTCTCATAAGATTGCCAACCCATTTTTTCAGCTGCCTTTTTTAAGCCATCCTCATCCCTTCCGGCAATCGCTCGAAGTTCTGGTACAACACCCGTTTCGAAAAAAAACGGCAAATCCCGATAAGCATGGCTGTGTGCTTTTCCCATAAATTTGTAACCAATTAAGCCGATTCCTACTTTTGTTTTGTTCCTCATTGCTATCCCCCCACGGGTTATCTAATACGTGTTCGATTCCTCAATTCCGTCCTTCGGATCGGACAAGGGGAAATATTCCAGTCCCATATAACCGTTGAAGCCCACTTTTCTAATTGCGTCAAAAATAGCTTTATAATTAATTTCACCGTTGCCCAATTCATGTCTGCCCGGATGACCCGCCGCATGAAAATGTCCGATCTTGTCGATGTTTCGTATTATCGCATTAATGAGGTTTCCTTCGGTAATTTGCTGATGATATATATCAAATAGAACTTTAACATGGTTACTTCCGACTTTATCGACAATTTCAAATGCCTCATCGGAACGGTACAAAAAGTATCCTTTATGATCCACATTAATATTCAAGGGTTCCACCAGTAATGTCATGCCCGATTGTTCAAGAAGAGGTACGCATGCCTTTAATCCATCTATAAGATTTTCACGTTGCTGATTTCTGGATAAATCCGTCAACTCATTGCCTACTTGTGTTATCAACCGTTTGCAATCCAGTCTTTTGGCTACCATAATAGACTCCTGTAAACCGGATAGGTACTCTTCCCTTTTGCTGGAATCTACCAAGCTGATGAATTTAGTACAAAAAGTAACGACTTCTAAATGAAGATCTTGTTTCAACTGTACTAACCGATCGATATCCTTGTTCCACCAAGCCCAAAATTCAAAAGAATCAATCCCAAGGCTTTTAACCGTTTGCAAACTTTTATCCAGATCATATCCTCTCAATACTGCGTCAATACAAACAGATATTTTCATTGGGCCCTCCCCATACTCTCATTCGAATATTTGTGTGAAATCAATTTTATTAATAACTCTAGTTACTTTAATAAGTTAAGGCAACCTGAATGACGGCTTTTGGATTCTCATCCACCAGTTGAAAAGCATGAGAGATATTATCATAGGAAACTTTATGAGTTAAGAGGTTGTCCAACCGCAGCCGGCTAAGTAACTCTAAACAACTCTCCAGTCGTCGGTCTCTGTTCCACATATGAGATATTGCAGGGTCCACTGCCCCTGTTTGTGAGCTTCGTATATTCACCCGGTTATGGTGAAATTCCTCGGACAAATCCAAGTTTGTGCTTGCTCCTTGGTACCAACCCAGCGCTGTGACAGTCGTATCTGGAGCGGCAATTCGAATAGCTTCATTTAAGGCTTTCTGATTTCCGGTTACTTCAATAACCAAATCTGCCCCTTTGTTTTTCGTTAATTTGCGTACCTCATAAGCTATGTCCTTGCAGGTCATGGGATTAAAGACATAATCCGCTCCATTTTCTAAAGCAGTTTGCAAACGAAGATCAAACAGATCGATACCTATGACTTGGAAAGCCCCTGACATTTTAGCCATTTGAACGATCGTCTGCCCTAATACACCTAATCCGGATACAACTACCGTATCTCCTAATTTAATAGGCGAATCGAGAATTCCGTTATATGCTGTCATAAGATTAGTTAAGAAGATACCATGCTCAGGGTGGACGGAATCAGGCAGCTTTATTACATCACTTGCCGGTCTAACTACAATGGACTGGTGCGGCCCGTTCGAATAAACAATGTCTCCAGGTTTGATATCGCTCACTTCTTTGCCTGCTTCTACTACTGTTCCTACATTGGAGTATCCCATATACCAAACTCCTGGGTCATTGCTGCGAACCGGGTATTTCCATGTATCATATTGATCTGATTGAATAAATAGACGGGTCTGGCGGTCAAATTTTTTACGAAAAAACGGTGCCACTCCCCGATAAACGTTCATTTCTGTGCCGTGACTTATCCCGGATATGATACTTTTGATTTTCACTTCATTAGATTGAATAGATGGATCTTCTACTTCCTCTGTGACCAACGTTTTCGGAGACAAATATTTAGCAATTTTCATTAGTAGGTACCTCCAGTTTAATTTTAAAAACTAAGCCCCGAATATTATGGAACTACTACTCGGGGCAGCAATCCTTACGTTTATTGAGCTAAAAGTTTGTTGATTTCCACCACGGTATTTTCGATTTCGTCTTTAACCGATTTCCCCGCCATTATAGCGGTTGCCATCTTTGGAATAGGGCCATTTGGAAATGCGTCAATTTGACTCCATTGCGCAACCGGTTTATCACCCGGAACTACCCTTTCGGTTTGTTTAACGAATACGCTCAACCACGGGTCGTTCTTAAAGTATGGGTCGTTCATAACTTCCTTGTTGGAATTTAGTAAAGAAAACCGTTTTGATGCTTCAAGCTGGATCTCATTGGACATGAAGAATTTAACCCACTCTTTTGCCGCTTCAACATCTTTTGTTGTTTTCATTATAGATATTGGGGCAGCGAAGCTTATGCTTGATGGGCCTTCTCCCGTTTTACTCGGCATCACCGCAGCCTTATATTTATCTTTCATTTGTGGTGCAAGTTTTTCTTGAGTAGCTCTAAAATCTGCAGCTGCTCCGAACATCATGGAAGCTTTGCCTGACAAGAATTCATTGTTTGGGTCAAAGCTTGGGTCAATAATCCCTTTTGGCGCAATATTATGCTTATGTACAATGTCTTGCATAAACTGTAACGATTCCGCGCCTTCGGGAGTATTAAATGCAGTTTTGGTCAAATCATCACTTAAAACCTTTCCGCCGGCTTGCGTTAAAACTGCGAACCAAGTCTGATCAAAACGTGCTTGGGCATTTCTGAATATCAAGCCTGAACGAGTAATGTTCCCGTTAGCATCTGTTTTTGTCAATTTTTTCCCATATTCAATTAACTCATTCCAATTTTTCGGTGGCTCGGTTAATCCTGCTTCTTTGAAATGCTCCGTATTGTAAAGCAAAACTCGAGTATCCATACGCCAGGGGATGCCGTAAAAATCATTGCCGACTTTCGCTTCGGATAAAGTGGAAGTAATATATTTGTCCACACCAATTTCTTTGACCAAATCATTAATTTGCATCGGCCCCCACTTATCGCCGCCGATTTTCTGGAAAGACTGAAGAAAGAATAAATCTGCAACATCCGGCGCATCACCACCGGTACTGGCTAAAGTATATTTGGTCAGCGCTTGAGACCAGTCTAGAGTTTCATACTTAACATTAATACCCGTTTTTTCTTTAAATTTTGCAGTAACATCCTTCATAAAATCATTCGAAATACTGGGGGTGCTTCCATACCGCTGAAGCCAAACCGTAATTTCTCTGTTTTTGTTTTCTTTTTTCTCAACAGTTTGGGTCTCCTTGTTTTGGCCGGAATTTTTCGCAGTGTCCCCCCCGGTATTGGTTACGTTGGTCCCGCTACAAGCAACAAGGGATACCGGCATCATCAGTGCCAGCATAAACAAGCTGATTGCTTTCAATTTCATTTTCATTTTAGAACCCTCTCCATTCATTGAATTTGAATACAGGCTTTAAAATTCCTTACCATATTGTCTGCAACCACCTCCTTTAAGCAATGTGAAATGAACTTCATTTCATGTGCAACATGCTGATTGTATCGGATCGAGATCGATTAACCTTTTATTGCGCCATCAGACATTCCACTAATTAAATATTTCTGTAAAAAACCGAAAATAAGTAAAATAGGTAAAGTGGTAATCACTGAAGCGGCCATAAAAAGGGAAACCGATGGAGTAACGCCGAATTGGCCGATGAAGTCATGAATTCCCACTGATAACGGTTTATATTTGGTTTCCGACAGAACAATGCTTGCCCACATATATTCATTCCAAGCCAATATAAAGGAAAAGATAGCGGTTGCAACGATACCGGGAATTGAAATCGGTAATGCGATTACGAAAAGTATCCTCATTCTCGAGCAGCCGTCAATCATGGCGCTTTCTTCAATTTCAACGGGTAAAGTAGACGTGAAATAATTTTTTAACATCAGTGTGCAAAACGGAATCGCCCAAATACTATAGGCTAGCGTGATGCCTATGGTCGAATTATTCAATTTCAAGCTTTGCATGATGAAGTAAAACGGAATGATACTCATAACCCACGGAATTAATTGTGATGATAAGATTAACACAATGCTTGCATTTCTGATTTTGAAACGAAACCTGCTCAAGCTGTAACCCGCAAAGCAAGCAAGCAGAACGCATATGATGGTGGTTGTTAGGGAATAAACGATTGAATTTTTCAAATATTCGAATAGCGGCATGATCTGAAATACTTCAGTATAGTTCTTAAATTCAAAGTAGCTTGGCCACCAAGCAGGCGGAGTTTGTAAAATCTGTTCAGCTGGTTTCACGGAAGTCACAAACATCCAATAAAAAGGAAACAGAGCAAATATGGCAATGCTGTTCAAAATAATATAATGTACGACATATTCCGATTTTGAAGTTTTCTTCAAAACAACTCCTCCTTCCCATTTTTATTGTTTGAACTCATTCTGTACTCTCTTTTTGATATAAAAAATTGAAGGGACAAGCACTACCAAGAACATCAGCACACTAATGGTTGATGCTGTGCTATATTTAAAATTAATAAACGCTTCTTGAAACACTTTCACCGCCAATACGTTCGTCATATCCAGCGGACCTCCTTGAGTCAATAAATAACTGGAATTAAAATTGTTAAATTGCCAAATGAATTCTAATAATAGTGTGATTTCTAAGACAGGTAAAATAAGTGGAAGCGTTATCTTATAGAATTGTCCAATTTTTCCCAAACCATCCACAGTAGCAGCTTCATAGTAATCCTTCGAAACGCTCTGCATAGCCGCCAAGAACATAACCATCATAAAAGGAAACATATGCCAAACATTGACGACAATCAGGCATAACATAGGAATGTTGAACGGCCCAAATCCCCATTCTGTGTTCCCTAAGAAGGAAAATGGCGTATCCCGGAGTCCCATACTCATAAGTAAACCGTTTAACGGACTGAAATTTTCGCTGTATAAAACCTTCCATACAGCCCCCATTACAACAGGTGGGGTGACCCATGGAATCAAAAGCAAAGTCCGGTATAAACCTCTTCCCCAGTAGGGTTTGTTTAATAACTGCGCCGAATAAAGAGCCACAATTGTTGCTAAGAGTAGAGAAGCCACACTAAAAAAAATGGTATTGTATATGATTTTCAATAAGCCAGGGTCTTTTATAATATTAATATAATTATCCAATCCGATGAACGGCTGTTCCGGCTTCAGCAGTTCCACACGATAGAAAGACATCAGTATCGTTCTGATACTCGGATATAAGATCACAACCGTGATACATAATAAAACCGGAAGCACTAAAATATAGCTTATGTTACGATCAACGAAGGATGTAAACGTTCTACTCTGATGCTTACGCTTTAGCGATTGCGGCTGTTTATTAGCAAATTCATGTTCCATCGGACTCCACCTCTTGGTTTATATTATGTTTAGCAGATTCCCTCTCCACGTAGGAAGCATGCAAAATCAACGTTTTTACACTTGTAATTTTACTTTTCATTCTTTCTAAGATTAAATTGATTGCAGCTTCACCCATTTCTTTCAGGGGCAAACCGACAGAAGAAATCGGGGGAGATAAAATATCCGCATAAGTATTATCGTAACCGATGATCGAAATGTCATCAGGAACTCGGATTCGATGTTTATATAACGCTTGAAGAACGCCAATGGCCAGAACATCACTCGCTACAAAAATGGCGGATGGCAGGAAATCACTCAAGATCATCTCTTCCATTAAATGAAAACCATACTGGGGACTATAACTCTCACAAAATTTAATAAATTTATTATCCGTGGTAATCATCTCTTCCATAAGAGCTCTCTGAAAGCCATTATATCTCTCACTCTCTACGACATTCACAGAAGTATCCACACCAATATATCCAATATTTTTATGATTCAATTGAAGCAGGTGTTTCGTCGCAACATAGGATGCTTCAACGTAGTCGATTAGGACCTTATCAACTCCCATCACATCTAAAGGCCTTTCCACCATCACGGTTGGTATACCCATATCAACAACTCTTTGTATATTCTCCTTACTACTTGCACTGGTAAAAATAATTCCATCCACTTTCCTTGCAACCATTTCTTCAATTTGCTTTAATTCTCGTTTTGGATCATTGTAAGTAAATAATCGTAGTATTTGATAATCACATTCATCCGCATATTCGTCTATCGATTGGCACAATCCGGCCCAGAATGGATTTGGATAAGCTCTCGGCAATATATGTCCAATCATTCCTGTCTTTTGGCTTTTTAGACCCTGCGCTACTTTATTGGGCACATAATTCAATTCGGACAGAGTTTTTTCGATTAATTCTCTTTTTTCCTTTGACACATAACCGCTGTTATGGATTACCCTAGACACCATTGCAGGGGAAACATTAATATGCTTCGCGATATCTGTAATCGTTGTTGCCAATTTCTATTCACTCCTATCTGTTATGTGGAACTTTTTCTATCAAGTAAATGTGGTGACGTTTTCACAAAAAAAATCAAACACTTTCTCTACGGATAATTACTTTTTTATCAGATTTTTTGCTATTTACAAAATCATAGCGTTTTCATTTCGGAAAAACAATAAATTAAATACTCTGGGATGGTAAATTAGATGAGGGAGAAACTCTCATTGTAAATCACAATTCGAAAATGTGGTGACGTTTTCACATTTTTCAAAAAACTATTCTCTTTTGTTATTTTCTTCTTACTTTTTCTTACACAGATTATAATAATTATTTTATGATCTTGTCAATACTTTTTATAATGAACATGGTAAGAAAGTAGAACAGTTAAAATTACGGTTGTGGTGCATGGTATTATTGGCTCCAAGACTCGCTATTGGTGGTGTCAAAAAAAAAGAGACCCGCCAACGGGGCCTAGGTCTCGGAATTTCGACGAAATTTTATGGGTTAGCTGCAAGCCATTCACTTCGATGTAAACTCGAGCCTTAACCGGGTAGAAGTTCCTGCAGGCGGCAATGCCGAATGCGCAAGCGAGATAGGTTTTTCCTGCACCTGATGCGCCCATGATGATGATATTGAGCTTGTCCTGAATATACGCCCAGTTGCCAACCGAAGGACCTGTGTTCGGTCAAGTTTTCGATCAGCGTGATATTCAACGTCTTCAATGCAGGCGTTACTTTGCTGAAAATTTGCCGTGCGGATTAAGGAGGACAGCCGGTTATTCTTTCGCCTGCACCACTCAGCGTCAACTAGGAGTCCAAAGCGCTCTTCAAACGAAAGGGCCTGATCTAACAATTGATTTTGATAGGAGTCCGCCATTGCCGCGAGGCGCATTTCGTGTAGTCGGGCCGCCTTGCGGAGTTCCTTATACCGTCCTCTTCATTCAGTATCCCTCCATTCTGCATCAGCCCTTGCGCGCAAGTCTCTTGGCATACTGCAGCGGATTCAAGTAAATTCTGCGAACCGTTCTTGATCCATACGCTTTACCCACCGACACTTTGGCCGATTGGGCGTTGCATTCGATCAGCCAAATTCCTCCCTTGCGATCCAAGCCAAAGTCGATACCGATTTCGCCGAATTTTCCGTAGCACTTCTCAACGCTTTTATATACCTTAATCAGAAATTCGTTAATTCTCTGTTTCAACGCGCTGATCTCGTCTATGGAATATTCGGGAAATAACTTCGGCAAATAGTCGTCGAAATGATAAGCTTCGCCATGGGTCGATATCGGTGAGTTCTTTCGTCCGACTCGGATCGGAATCGCCACGATCTCAATTTCCCCGTATTCGTTCCTCTGCAGCTCAGCTCGTAAGTCCACGGTTCGGTTATTGCCGACTTTCACCAGATCGATTCCCTGCTGGACAAGGATTTTCCTGTCACCAAAAAAACGCTTCAACACCTTGTTCATGTCATTGAAGTATTTCGCCCTACCACGAACGAGGTTGCCGATGACCGAGTTGCTGTACCGATACCCCTTGTGCTTCACTTTGACGACCTGCATCACCTGCATGCCCCGCCTGCCCTGGCACGCTTTGATATAGACATTGCCGAGGCCCTGAATATAGCTTCTTGCCTCTCTTGGATCATCAATCGTTTTGGTAAAAGGCAAATAAGGCTGCACATCAGGGTCCCGCTGCAAATCGCGGAAGAGCTCGCCTTTGTTGAACCCCGTCAGGGCGTTAATTCTTTTGATCCCCAATTTGTCGAAACGTTTAACGACTCGGGATACCCCCGACCCCGTTCCGCCTCGGACGTAGAGTACGTGCGGCATGGGGAACATTTTGCTCCTCCATTGCTTTTTCCGAGGATCGTAATAAGTGCCGCTTATGCTCCTTCGTTTGTAGTTGATGTCTCTTATTCCAAAGAAATACAGATTCGTTCCGACCTTTCTGTTTGCTTCGGCAAGTTTTTGAACGCCTATGGTTTTCACGAAGCGGCTCCCTAGAATAACGCCGACGATCGCTCTCTTTCGGGAAGATGATGTCAAATCGAAACACCCCTTTTAGAATTACGAATTGGTTTTGGCTTTTCTCGGAAGATCGGGTAATTCATTGACGGATACGACTTCCGCCGTTTTCTTGGCAGGTTTGCTCCAGTACCTTTCATTCCCCGGCAAATCATCAAACCAGGCTGCCTCCTTGGGACAATCCAGAACCATCAGCTTGCCGAAGTTGCCGTCGCGGGACTGGTGGTATTTCAGGTACGCTTTGTCGTTCTCCACGGCTAAAATTTCGATTTTGCCCGACGTATGGCTCATGCATAGCTTCACCCGTTTGCCGAGGCCAGAAGTCCGCGATTTGGCTTCTTCCACGATGCGGTATACGTCTTCCAGCGCAAGGACGAATCCGCGGTTTCCAGCCACGGGTCGATTTATGAAGAAATAATACGGCGTAACGCCAGCCCACGACAACTGATCCAACAATAGGCCGAGTATGGCAGGATCGTCATTGATGCCCTTCAGAATTGGTGTTTGATTCACCACGATCGCTCCGGCGTCGTACAGCGCTTTGAAGCAGGTTCTGGCTTCGGGGGTAATTTCCCGCGGATGATTGACATGAGCCATCACGTAGATCCGTTTGTCTTCCGTAGAGTAGGTGCGAATGATCCGGAGCAGCTCTTTGTCTTCATAAATACGCATCGGATTGAAAAGCGGCATCTTCGAACCGATGCGGATGATCTTCACATGATCCATTGACCGGAGAGCCTCTAAGATGTAGCCCAGCTTCTTGGTCGATAAGATAAACGGATCACCGCCCGTCAGCAGCACATTATTGATTTCGGGATGAGCCGCGATGTAGTCAAGACCATGCTGGACATCCGGCATCACCTCCTTCACGTCCTCGCGAAACAGTCGCTTCCGGAAGCAGAATCTGCAGTAGGAGCCGCATACTTCCGAGACAAGCAGCAGCGCCGTCGTTGGGTACTTGTGCTGACATCCCTTCACCACGTAGTTGGTATCTTCGTCGGATGCGTCCCAGCGTCCGTATTCCTGCAGCTCGCTCGTGCTCGGTATCACCAGCCGCCGTATGGGATCGTCCGGATCGGACCAGTCGATAAGCCTCAAGTAATAATCGTTAAGCCGGAAAACGAATTTGTCGATGACCGGCTGCAATGCTTTTTTTTCTTCATCCGTCAAGTGTAGGAGACTGCCGATATCTGTTATATATTTAATCGCCATGGCGGATCACCTTCGTCAATAATCTCCGCAGGTATCGCAACGTCATCATTCCTTTCGAATTGTATGAATTAGCGAAGCTATGGACCGGCGCTTGTCAGTGAATGCGGAGTCCGATCCCGGGCAGCCGATTTCTTATAAAGAGAACAACACGTCTGCACGTGGTGAGATCGCAGGCCATATTGCATCAGGACGGATCGCAGGTGCTGCTTCCGGTTTGACAATTCCATGAACGACATACCTCCCGTTCCAGTCGAATGTTGAACGAAGCTAGAGTCCTATAAATCGCTTGGGAGATCGCATATCCTAAAGAATGCATAAATCGATCTACAAGTGTCGGCATGTGCGGAGAAATTAAAAATAAACGTCAAATAGCCCCCGCCTTCTGAAGAGGGCTTATTAAAGTTTGAATTAGGATTTGAACACGCGGCAAGTCAACGGCAGCAACGGCGACCACGGTAGTAGGCTTTCCAGGCTTTTAGCATGGACTACATCACTCACTTCCATTTTGCGTAATATTCACTCAATGTTCGAACTTCTGAAGCAATGAGAGATTGTTTTTGCAAGCACATAACCGCATTAACCGTATCTAAGTGGGTAAACACCGGTATATTGAAGCGCGTTGCTTGCTCACGAATATAAAAACCAAATTTAACCTTATTTCGTCCCTGATTCGGTATATTGATCACAGCACTCATTTTCTGAAAGCGGATAAGGTCACTAACATCCTGATAATCCTTCACTACTTTATCAACGAATACTCCATTTTCTTGAAAAAACAACGCCGTTCCTTCTGTTGCCGCAATCTTAACTTGTTTTTCCTTAAGCTTTTGAATGATTGGTAGACTAGCTGGCTTTTCCCGATCAGATATGGCGCAAAAAATATATTTCTCGCCATCTAACGATTTTAAAGGCGGCAATGCCTTATTTAAAGCCTCTTGAAAAGTAACCCCTAATCCTAACACTTCACCAGTTGATTTCATTTCGGGTCCAAGCACATGGTCGACTCCCTTTAGCTTGCTTGAAGAAAACACTGGTGTTTTCACTGAGAAATATCGGGGCTCAGCCAATAGACCTTGTTCCGAACAAAGATCATCTAAAGTCTTCCCTAATTGCACCTTTGTTGCCCACTCAACCATCGGGATTCCTGTCACTTTACTAATAATTGGCACCGTTCTCGATGAACGTGGGTTCACCTCAAGAACATAAACCTGGTTCTCAAAAATAACAAATTGGATATTCATAATGCCAACTATTGGTGAAGTCTTTGCAATCCTGCTTGCATAATCAATTAATGTTTCTTTTAAGGCCACAGATAATGAAATAGGCGGAAAAATTGAAATGCTATCTCCAGAGTGAACTCCAGCTTTTTCAATATGCTCAAAAATTCCTGGCACAACGATCTTTTCACCATCACTAACCACATCAATCTCACATTCTAATCCTGGCAAAAATCGGTCTACTAATAACGGCCACATTGTTTCCTGCGAGTTTTCCTCTAACTGATCTATATAGTGCCTTAATTCTTCTTCGTTAAAAATAGTAAACATCGATTGCCCGCCAATAACATAGGACGGACGTACTAATACCGGATAGCCCAGTATAGATGCAGCTTCTACTAATTCCTCCGAATGGGAAACCGTTTTACCCTCAATATGAGGGATGTTTAGATTTTCAAGGAACTGGTAAAATTCTTTGCGGTCTTCAAGGCAATTAACATTTTCAACTGATGTGCCTAAAATCTTCACGCCTTCTTCTTCCAAAGCATGTGCTAGATTAATAGCTGTTTGCCCGCCAAATTGTATTAACACACCCTCGACATTCTCTTTTTCAATCACATGGAGAACATCTTCGGCAGCAAGAGGTTCAAAATAAAGGCGGTCTGCAACTGAATAGTCGGTACTAACGGTCTCAGGGTTATTATTGATAACAACGGCCTCATACCCCATTTTCTTAATCGTTTTTGCCGCATGGACCGAGCAGTAATCAAATTCAATCCCCTGACCAATTCGAATCGGGCCAGAGCCAATAACAAGTATCTTTTTCCTACTGGTAATCTCAACCTCGTCATACCCATGCCAGGTAGAATAGTAGTATGGAGTTACCGAATCAAATTCTGCCGAACAAGTATCAACCATCTTAAAGCCCGGTTTCCAGTTGAGTTCTTTCCATTTTCGTCTTATTTGTTTTTCAGGGATACTATAAATTTGTGAAATCAGCTTGTCGGAAATATTTTTTCGCTTCGCTTTTTTAAGCAGTGAAACAGGAACTTCATCCCAAATATAAGAAGATAACTCCTCTTCTATCTCGACGATCGAGTGAATTTTGTGTAAAAACCATGGATCAATCTGTGTTAATTGCTGAATTTTTTCAAAAGAAATTCCTCTTCTAAAGCCTTCCGCAATGACATATAGCCGCTGATCATTCACCTTTTCAAGAAGTTCAAACAAGGTTTCCGTATCCAGTGATTTATTTACCACTGTACAAAGTCCATAATTATTCATTTCCATCGAGCGAATTGCCTTGTTTAATGCACCTTCAAATGTTCGGTCAATGGCCATTACTTCTCCAGTTGCTTTCATTTGCGTCCCTAATGTTCGATCAGCCTCTGGAAATTTATCAAAAGGAAAACGCGGTAGTTTCACCACAATATAATCAATCGCAGGCTCAAAAGAAGCAAATGTATTACCTGTTATTGGATTCACAATCTCATCCAAATGATAACCAATTGAACACTTTGCAGCCATCCGGGCTATCGGGTATCCTGTTGCTTTTGATGCTAGCGCCGATGAACGGCTAACCCTTGGATTTACCTCTATGATGCAATACTGATTTGAAACTGGATTAAGAGCGAACTGGATGTTGCAGCCGCCAATTATTCCCAATTCCCTGATTACTTTAATAGATGAATCACGAAGCATCTGGTATTGAACATCTGTCAATGTTTGCGATGGGGCAACAACAATCGAATCGCCAGTATGAACGCCAACCGGGTCCATATTTTCCATGTTGCAAACAATAATGCATGTGTCATTTGCATCTCTTATGACTTCATATTCAATTTCCTTCCAACCTTTAATACTTCTCTCTACTAAAACCTGATGAATCGGGCTTGCTGCTAACCCTTTTTTCAGTATGATTTCAAGTTCCTCATCGTTGTAAGCAAATCCGCCCCCATCGCCTCCAAGGGTGTAAGCTGGACGGATAATGACAGGATAGCCAATTTCTTTGACAAATTCGACGCCTTCCTCGTAACTATGGATAATCTTTGACTCCGGGATAGGCTCACTAATTTTTATCATTAAATTGCGGAACTTTTCTCGGTCCTCTCCATTTTTGATCGATTCCACCGACGTTCCAAGCACCACTACATTGTCCTTTTGCAAAATGTTCTGTTCGTAAAGCTGAACAGTTAAATTCAGACCAGTTTGCCCACCCAATGTTCCAATAATTCCGTTCGGGCTTTCCTTCTTAATGATTTTTTCTATTGTTTCAACTGTGAGGGGTTCAATATATACTTTATCGGCAACGGTTTCATCAGTCATGATCGTGGCAGGGTTATTATTGATTAATATAATCTCAATTCCCTCTTCTTTAAGGGCAATACAGGCTTGCGTTCCTGCATAATCAAATTCCGCCGCCTGCCCAATGACAATCGGGCCTGATCCGATCACGAGTACCTTTTTCAGATTTTTATTTAGCGGCATAACGTGTCTCTCCAAATGAAGTAATCTCGCTCACAAATTCTGTTAAGAGATGAGCTGTATCGTTCGGACCCGGGTGGCCTTCTGGATGAAATTGTACTGTCTGGATCGGAAAGTTATGATGCTTTAATCCTTCAATGGATTGATCATTGACATTGCGGTATGTTACATCAAAGGTATTCTTGTCAATACTTTCGTCAACAACAACATATCCATGATTTTGAGCGGTAATTTTCACCTTGCCTGTAGTTAATTCCTTTACGGGATGATTGGCACCGCGATGTCCGTAAGCAAGTTTTTCCGTTTTTGCCCCATAAGCAAGGGCAATTAACTGATGGCCAAGACAAATCCCAAGTGTTGGACAGTGCTGGCTAATCTTTTTAATTTGTGGAAACCACTGTTTTAATTCCATCGGGTCTCCAGGTCCATTGCTAAACAGGATACCATCAGGATTCAAAGCATTTATTTTTTCAAAAGGAGTATTGTATGGAACAATTGTAACCGAACAATTTTCTGCTAAAAGAGCGTTAAGTATCGATTTTTTATATCCAAAATCCATTAAAACCACATGTGGACCGTTATTTTTGAAAAACTGGATTTTTTTCGTAGATACTTTTTCAACCCATGATGGAGTTTTTTTCTCTTCTGGAAAATTCTGTTTCCCAACCTTGGAATCGCTTAAAAACCCTTTTACTGTACCACGACTGCGTATGGTTTTAACTAAAGAACGTGTATCCACTCCAGCAATTCCAGGAACTCCACCCTGCTTTAGTTTTTCAGAAAACTTATTTATCGATTGATAATGGCTCGGGGTTTCACATAAATCGCCAATAATTACTCCTTCTAATGCTGGAGTGATGCTTTCATCATCCATCGCATTGATTCCGTAATTTCCGATTATGGGATAGCAAAAGGTAACAATTTGCCCGGCATACGAAGGGTCTGTGATGATTTCTTGATATCCTGTCATACTCGTATTAAAAACGACTTCTCCAAACGAATCCTTCATTTCACCAATAAGTACACCTTCAAACACTTCGCCAGTTTCCAAAGTAAGATATCCTTTATCCAAAACACTCACTCGCTTTCTCTCATAAAATGACCTCGGAAGACTTTCCAGTAACACTGCCTCCGCACTTAATAACTAGGTACCTCATATTGCCTTTAAGTACGGTAGGATGCGTTGATTTTTACATAATCGTAGGTTAAATCGCATCCCCATGCGGTTGCATTGTATTCTCCTTGATTAAGTTCAACAAGTATTTTAATTGTCTCTAGCTCTAAATATTTTTTTACGTCCGCTTCCACAATCGGACAAGGCAAGCCGTTTTCAAATACAGGGAATGCCCCGATCGAAACCTTTAATGTATTGGGTTCAATCGGTACCCCACTATAACCTATCGCTGAAACGATTCTGCCCCAGTTCGGGTCAGTTCCGTAAATAGCAGTTTTTACGAGATTAGAAGAAATTATCGCTTTGCCAACTGCTCTTGCAGCATTGGTGCTGAATGCTCCGCCCACTTGAACCTCAATCAGCTTTGTTGCCCCTTCGCCGTCTTTAGCAATTTTTTTGGCAAGTGACTCACAGACAACCTTTAATCCATTCATAAACAAATCCCAATCAGGATGTTCTTTTGTTAGCTGATTGTTATCTGCGATTCCATTTGCCATCAACAAGACCATGTCGTTTGTACTTGTATCTCCATCGACGGTAATCATATTGAATGTTTGGTTGGTTACTTCTTTAAGAGCATAAAGTAAATCCTCGTGTGCAATATTGGCATCTGTTGTAACAAAACCAAGCATAGTCGCCATGTTTGGATGAATCATCCCCGAGCCCTTAGCGGCTCCACCAATGCTAACGATTTTTCCGTCAATTGTTATTTGGACCGCAATTTGTTTGATGCAAGTATCGGTCGTTAAAATTGCTTGCTTGAAGTTTGCTTCATCTTCATGCTCTTCATGAAGGATTTGTTTAATCCCTGCTTTCAATCGGTCCATCGGCAAAAGTTCACCAATGACTCCTGTTGAGGTAACTGCTACGAGGTGTTCCTTAATACCAAGCTCGTTGGCGAATTCTTTTTGTATTTCAAATGCATCGATCAATCCTTGCTCCCCTGTGCAAGCATTGGCATTACCAGAATTCACAAGTATCGCTTGAATCATATTTTCTTTAGCAATGCTTTCTTGTGTCACTAATAGTGGAGCTGCTTGAAAAATGTTCGTTGTATACACGCCAGCGACAGTCGCGGGAACATCAGAAACAATATAACCTAAATCCAGCTTTTTTCTTTTTAAACCGCAATGCATGCCACCAGCTCTATACCCCGCAGGCAATGCTATACTTTCTTCCTCAAAAATAACTACTTCATTTTTTGAAAATGTTGGCATCAACCGAGATTCCCCCTTTAAAGTTCCATTGTTCGTATTTATACGCTAGTTAACTAGCAATTTATGGATGATTTTCGTAATCACATAATCCCTCTTGTCATCGGCACTAAATGTGTCGTAAAGGTAATGGTGATTGGACTGCCAGCTTCATCTTGAATTACCTTCTCAATTTCTGGAATATGCTGGTGTGACAGTATTCGTCGGTCGACTTTAGCTGAAAGGGTGCCCATGAATCAATCTGATCAGTTCAATCGATCCGTAACCTGTATGAATTATTATACTTATAAATTAATAATTATCCAATAATACAATTACCTAATTTTCTGTTTACATTTAGATTATCGTTTGAAAACGCTTATATAAAATTGTGGAATTATACAAACTTTATGCACAATTAAGAGTAATAAAGACAGAAAACCTCCTCATCATGTTTCCTGTTTTTTGTAGCACACTCTTCATTAATTTTATAAGTGAATCAATTAATTGGAAACCTTGCTGGACTTGACTTATTGCCCACAATGACGCCGACAATCGAACGTTTGAGAAGTAGCTTTGCTCGGTTGGCCCATTGCCATTGCATTTCACCTGATCTAGGTTTTGTAATCTAGTTTCTACTGAGGAAAATCCGGCATTTCGTTGACCGTTCATCAATTAAAATATTGGTTATACAAGGCACAGAAGCAGGGACGAAACGAGGCCTCTGCTCCTTCCTTCCTTCCGCCCCGTAACCATCACCCATCCATCTGCGGAAAATCAGCCGCTTTAGGTCTATATCGGGCCTGCTCGAATTTCGGTTCATTCCGGATTTGAGCCGCAGCTACTGCGCAATGTCGTCGCTGCCCTCACTCTCCTATGCTGAACTTCAATGCTGCCTCTCAAGTCTACTTCGCCTGTGAAGTGGTATGAGGAACAGTTTCGGCTCGCGCAGCAAAAGAGCTTCGGCGCCTCCAGCGAGAAGACACATCCAGACCAGTTGGAACTGAATCTGTTTAACGAAGCCTAGGTGCTAGCTGAAACTGAAGCGGCACAGGAAAAAGAGCAGATCGCTTACGAACGTCAAAAAGCCGGCGGCAAACGTGGAGGCCACTGAAGAACTTACGTTTTTCGGTTCCGTCGATCTACCCAAAGTGCAAAGAAGACATCCAGTCCAACTCTTGGGGCGGATGTCTTCTGTTTTTCATCAGAATGGTTACAGTAGGTCGTTACCCGTCAGTCTGTTAACTTTAATATTCGCTTTAGATTTACCGCGAATATCGCCATAGCTCCTTGCATCTGCATGCCAAGCAGACCCGAGGATGTGGCGACATCATACCCGTGCCTATGTTTGAGTTCGCTATTCTTCGCTTCGATCTTGTAGCGTTCCTTTGATTTGGTTTT
>NZ_SMRT01000032.1 GCF_004354045.1 Paenibacillus piri
CAGGAGCGGCTTAAAACATATAAGATGAAAGGCAGCATGAGCCGCAAAGGGAATTGCTATGATAACGCTTGTATAGAGTCATTCCACAGCGTGTTGAAGAAAGAGCTCGTATATTTAGCGAAGTTCAAGACCCGCAAAGAAGCTAGAGAACGGATTTTTGAGTATATTACATGCTTCTACAATGGAAAGCGAATCCATTCCTCCATTGGGTATTTTACACCCAATCAGTACGAACGTATGTACCGCCTTGCTGCGTAATTCTCTCGATTCTATGTGTCCAATCTATTGACAGAAGTCCACTACATCTAAACAATATCCCTTTTTTCCTACTTTAACTGGTTAAGGTGTGAGGCATCGTTTAGGAAATGAACGACTCGCTCATTCTCGGTTATTTCAACGAAATGAATAGCTGTATCTCCACTCTAAAACGAAAACTCTCTTGTAATTGCCCATGACGTATTAAGAGAATCTGCATATCCACATTCCTTTCCTTGTTATAGACCAATGTTTCGCTTATGACCTTTATAATTTCCTGCATCGGGGAAACCGTTTTCAACTATTTCTATGAATTTTTCAGAAAAACCATATGAAACCAAATCATGAATCGGTACCATTTTTACATCGTGAATAGGTGTGGATTCATATTCGTTTGAGGGTAACGTCAATACACCAGATGTTTTTTCCAATAGGAATGTTATGTGGAGCACTGAAGGGTCAGCCTCGGGAAGATCGCATACGTAAAGAAGCTGTCTAACCTTTATCTCTAGTCCTGTTTCTTCTTTCATCTCTCTCATTATGCCATCTGCCAACGATTCACCACACTCCAGTTTCCCTCCCGGTAAGGACCATTTTCGGTCAGATGTGACGTTTTGTTTGACTAACAGAATTTCATCGTTTTCAATAAATAGTCCAGTCACTCTTACACATATGAGATTGTTATCCATCCTTGTTTACCCTCTCCTTCGATCCAGAAATATAGAAACAAAATATCATTATATCTAGTATTTCAAGATTATGGAAGGGAGTTGCCAACATTTTCGTGAACTATCATGCCCGTTAGTTTAATCCGTGATCCTCATCAATAATCCATGAGAACTCTTTAGCAATGGCGTGTTCTAATATGCCGTTTAACCAGATTCGATCTCCATGAAGTTCTTTGCAAAATGTTAGGTACCTGTCTTTTTCGAAACCCGGATTACCAATTAAGTATTGTTCCAAATACCCCGACTTTACATTTTTCGTGTAATCGCTTCAATGGATACTTAATGACTTTAAACATTCATTTGTCTATCGTATTACCAATCTTTCATGCATAAGCTAAGTATTATCGCTAGAGGAGGTGAAACGCTATGTCTAAGTTTCTGAACTATCTCGGCGGAGTCATTGGTGGTTTAAGCCTAATTTACGTCCTAGCTTCGGAATTACTGCAAGGCCTAGATCATCTGCTTAACATAATAGGCATCATAGTTGTGATTGTGTTCGCCGTTGCCTTAATCATTAATGGTGCGCGTTCCTTGATAAGCAAAGCGTAACTGGTTAGCTTGCTACTAAGATATAGAGATATCGGCATTTGATGGAAATAGGATGCCCAGAGAATCTGCCCGTTACTTTAATCAGAACAGGGAGCAGCTGCCGCGCGGCAATCTGCTCCCTAGTTATTACGCTATCGTACCCGTTAGCGGAATATGGTGGCTAATTAATTGTTTGGCAACCATTCCCTACAGGTATCTGCACGTAATTGCAATTCATTAAACAGCACGCTGGCGTGGTAGCCGTCGCAAACGGCATGGTGGAATTGGCCCGATAATGGCAACAGTATTTTCTTGTCATGCTGAAAATATTTCCCAATTGTAAAGATGGGTAGTAAATAGGTTCCCTCATTATACACGTTCAGGTTAAAGCCCGTGAAGCTGACCCACGGAATGCTAGAAATAGGGAAGGTGTTAGGTGGCTCGTTTGCTTTAGCAGCAAAATGTTTAACACTTCCGTAAATTTTCATATCATCAAGATAACGGCTATAGAAATCATTAAATTCTCCACTGTACAAAGTCCAGATACTTGAAAAAGTCTTATCATCATCATGAAAAATTGTAAAGCTGGGAGACAAGCAGTCCCAATAACCTAATCTACCGTCAGAATCAAAACAAGTGCGAAATTCACTGTGGCGGTTTACTACCTTAGTTATCATGTGGATTAATGCTGGGTACAGCTTAATCCCCTTTTTCTTAAGTTCTGACAGCAGTCGGGTAATGTCAATATTTGCCATCATGCTGTAGGTGCATCTGACATTGTTTAAATAATGTTCAAAATAGGGTTTTCTACTCCAGTTATCAATGGCAATCGGATTGAAAATCATTTTTTATAACCTCCTAAAATTATTGCATTTTTTATTTTAGGAGGTCTGCTCGACTGTTTTAACCATATCCACATCACATTCCTTGAGAAATTATTCTGTAACGATGAGTATACCATCATCATAGCCCAAACATCAAAAAAATTGCTTACAGCTGATTGCTATCTCTGAGCCAAACCTTTATTGCATTAATCCTGCCCGTTACTTCAACAAACGAAGAAGAAGGAGCTGCTGCGTAGGAAGCTTCTCCACTGTCGTGATCCGTTAGCTCAAATTGCAAATTTAATCCCAATGCTTCTTCTGTATTCCTGTTAAAATCCTTTCAACAGGAGCCCATCCAATTAATTGGGTTGGCTCCATCCCGGAGCTGGTTTGAGACTCTCAATTTCCAAGTAGTTATCTATTCTAACTTTACCCCAAGCGTGTATTACATCTCCATTTCCAAGAGATAAACCTACATGTCCCCAATGTTTAAATTCACCTTCGACCATACCGGAACAGGAATAAACTTATGACTTTAAATGTTCCACCGATGCAAAGACATCTAATTTGTAATTTCCGTTTTCATAAATTAGCTTTGTTATCGAGCACTCAGGAACCAGGTCGCTTTGTACTGCCACAAAATGAGGGTGCCAAACATTCAGTTGGTTTTCGGTAAATGTATGAACAAGAAAATCAGTTATTAATCCTCCATGTGTCACAATTACAATATTGCTTTCAGGCGGGTGTATCTTTGCCAATTCTAATAATAAAGAAGATAAACGTGCGCTTGCCTGCTTCGCATTATCGCCTACGGGCGGTATATAGTCGGGATCGCGTGTGCATCGCTCCCACATCGCGACAAATTCATCAAATGTTTGTTCAGGCAAATCCCCCCAGTTAGCGCGTTCCCGCAAACGACTATCCTCCGAAATAGTTAATTTTGTGTTTAATGCAATAAATTCGGCGGTTTCTTTAGCTCTTCGGAGCGGACTCGTAACTATGGTTGTTATCGGTAAGTTACATAAACTTCGAGCTGTCGATTGTGCTTGTAATATACCTTTGGGGGTAATCGGGACGTCTCCCATTGCCTTTTCTTTTATAGCATGCCTTACAAGAAAGAAAGTTGTACTCATCCTACAGGCCTCCACCGTTTTTTTATATGCACGACTATTGTAAGCCTTTACAACTAACCATAAGAGACTGTCGATTAATAGGGATAAGGGCTTGGAGAATGGCTTCAGGGCGAGTTTTTTATAATGATGAAAGTATAAGTTTTCAGCGGAGCTGAAGCTTTCTATCATTTCAAGAAAACCTTCATTTAAATCGCGGTCGCTCATCCTTGAAAGGCCTCGATAGAGGATTTCTTATAATGATGAAAGTATAAGTTTTCAGCGGAGCTGAAGCTTTCTATCATTTCAAGAAAACCTTCATTTAAATCGCGGTCGCTCATCCTTGAAAGGCCTCGATAGAGGATTTCTTATTGACTTGATACCGAAAAGTATAATGAAAGCACGGCAATAAAACGTGTTTGAGGTTCGAAGTCATCTCCAAAGCCTGTTCCCATCCTTTAATCGACAGTCTCCATAATCTCCCAAAACTCTTCCCTTCAATATTTTCGGGATCATACTGCGTTATCCTTCCATTCAACGTAATAAAAACCGCCAATAATTAAGTCAGCAGCCATGGATTGTTATTAATTGCGTTCTCGTATCTCGTCAGCTCAACAAAGGCGTCCACCGCGCGGCTTGAAAGTTGCTGTAAAGCCTTAATCATTATGGTTTTGCAGGATGAGAGCGTTTGACAGACAAGAAAAAGGCTGCTTCTCAGCAGATGTTCTGCTGAGAAACAGCCTGATTTAGCAGGTGTTTACTTCTTTAGCTGCAATGCCCTAAGAATGAGAGTGACCGCTTCGGCACGGGTGGAGTTCTCTTTCGGTTTCACCGTACCGTCTGCATATCCGTTGATCAATCCTTTCGCAGACGCCGCAGCAAGAGCAGGACGAGCCCAGTCGGATACTTGGCGGCTGTCCGAGAAGCTAATGCTCTGGTCCGCCGGATCAATCCGGGCGGCACGAACCACAATCGCCGCCATTTGTTCGCGGGTGATCAGGTCGTCCGGGCCGAAAGCGTCCTCGCTGTACCCGGTAACCACACCAAGCGCTGCAGCCGTCGAAATCGAACTCTTGGCCCAATGAGCGGAAGTATCGCCAAAGCTCTTGCCATCTTGCGCTGTGAGACGAAAAGCTTTTACGATGACGGTAACAAATTCGGCTCTCGTGATGCTGTTGTCCGGCTTAAAGGTATGATCCGGATAGCCGTTAATCGCTCCGCGACTCACCAGTTCCCGAACGCTCGCTTCGGCCCAATGCCCCTTCATATCGGCAAACTCCGCTTCCGTCGTTTGAGGCTGCCCAGTCTTCGTTTTGTCCGAAGCCAGCACGGCAAATTTCGTAAAATGGGTGACCGATCCCGACGCCGTCGCTTCAGTCTGGTCGACTTTCAGGTCATCCAGCTGTACCCACGTGCGGGTTTGTTCGTTCAACCAATAGAGGCCAACCGTCGACTCGTCAAAATTCACCTTCGTCTTGTCGAAAGGCAGCGTAATAACGACAGGCTTGCTGAAATCGCCGTCCTTGTCTTTCTTAATCTCGTAGACTTCGCTTAACAATCTGAATGCTTTGTCAACGGGCAGAAGCGAGGTGTCGCTGACTTTTTCCACGGTCACTTGAACGCTGCCGTCCATTGCCCCGGCCGGCACCTCGATTTTGACCCCGTTCAAAGAGAGCGTTCCGCCGCTGCTTGCCGCAATCGTTCCGGTGTTGGCAGGAACGCCGCCTCCGCCTCCGCTTCTTCTATTGTTGGACGTTTGGTTAACCTGCGTGTAGCTGACAAATTTGGTAAAGTGCTTCGTCCAGATTACAAGGTCATCGCCAACCGTAATGGCTGCGTCTCCGCCCGAAGCAATTTCACTGTCTGCCGCTGCTTGGGTATCTGCCGAGACCTTCCCCGTAATTGGTGTAAACACACCGTCTCGTATGTATCCGGCCAGCTTGCCCCCCTGGTTCGGGAGGAGCAGACGCACCGCTTTGTCGAAGGTCAACATTAGATTCGGGGAGCCTACTTCAATGACGGCACTCACGTTGCCATTGATGACCGATACGCTGCTATTGCTCAACAATTCCGGCAGTGTGATGAAGCCGTCCCAATCGGCTGGAGCCGTAATTTTCGTTCCGGCCGGAATCGTTACCGTCACATGGCCTAGTGAGACGGCAGCTTGCACTTCCACTAACGGGAGCGTAGCTTCCTTGTTCGATCCCGCCATTACCGGCGTTACCATAACCTTGGCATTTGTTACGCCGAGGGGAACGGCAATCGTTACCGGTTCATTCGTGATCTCAATCGGCGTCGTGGAATTAGCCGTTTGAACGGCGGCTCTTTTGATTCTGATGGTATACAACTGTGTCGTCGTGTCGTCTTGGGCTGTAACTTCTACCTTAACAAGAGTATCGCCGACATTTAATTGAATTTTTTTCGACGTTACTTCCTCCGAGTTTATCTTCACTTTAGCATGCGCTTCCTCGGGAACAGCCGTTACCGTCAGGACGTCAATACTATTGCCCACCTGTACGGTGTAGTCGGAGACCTTCTTGTTAAACTCAAGAGCTCCCGCGCTGGCTTGTAAAGATTGAAGGTACGCGTTGCTGCTGCCGGCGGCGGCCCGGTTCACTGTCACGCTATAGATTTTGCTCGTCCCGTTTTGAGCGGTGACCGTCAATTCAATCCGGTTTCCGCCTTCATTGAGCGGAAGCGGAACCGATGCCTGGCCTCCGGTTAAACTCACCGGACCGAACACGAGCGCATTCGCGTTGTTGTACACGCTCGCCGTTACACTGGAGCTGATATAAACGTTCGCCGTTACGGAAAGATTCGATACGTTATTCGCCACATTAGCCGTATAACGAAGTATCTCGGGTGTGAACGCCGGACTTAACGTGCCGCTCGACAGCATCAAGCCGCTCAATTCCGTTTCGTCGCCCAAATCTGTGTCGTTGCCCGACGCAGCCCTCGTCACCGTCACCGTATATGTTTTCGTCGACCCGTTGTCCGCCGTCACCTTAACCTTCACCGCGTTATCTCCCACGATCAGGCTTCTTCCGCCGGTCACTTCAACCTTGGCATTCGGGTCAATGGTCGTATAAGTGACCGCTACGACCGTCTTGCCGTTCGGTACATTTACCGCATAGTTCAACTGATTGGCGTTAAATCCGTTCACCGGTATGCCATCGATTCTGAGATCGGCCAAATCGGTGTTTTTAATTCTGAAGCGCGGGTAGTCTTTTCCTTCGTCGATTACCCATATATTGTTGAAATCCCAACCGGCATACGTATCTTTCCGTTTCATTTCCGCCGTTGTTTTCCCCGTCCCGAACGCGCTGACCGATTGTTTGGAAGTATTCGTATCCCAGTAGGAATTCGTGATGGAATAGGCTGTACTTCCGGCCATATAGCCGCCGACCAGTCCGCCGAAGCTGCTCGATCCGGTAACTTCTCCCACAGAATAACTGTTCGTAATTTTCCCGGCCGTACTGCCGCTAAAGTCCAAATACCCCGTAAGTCCGCCGACATTCTGATTGCCTGCTACTTTTACGTTGGCGCAGCTGTTGGAAATCGGCGATCGTTGACCGGCTCCCACCAATCCGCCGACGTAACTGGAGCCAGTGGCCGTTCCGGTTACGCAGCTGTTCAGGATTGTTCCGTTTCCGCCCATATAGGAGACCAGTCCGCCGACATAGCTCTTCCCTTTGATATCGACGCCTTCCAGCCGGACATTTTTGTAAACCGCACTGTTCGAGTAACTGAACAAGCCGACATGATCCAAGTCGGGACGATTAATGGTCAGCCCTTTGATCACATACCCGTTTCCATCGAACGAACCGCTAAATTTATCGCTGCTGTTTCCAATCGGCAGCCAGCCTTTGCCGTCGCCGTAATCATAGCCGGTTAAATCGATGTCCGCCCCCAGCTTGTAATAGACGGACAGGTTATTCCGAATAAAGTTAAGGTGCGTTGGCGTCTTGACGATATACGGATTGCTCTCCGTCCCTTCACCGTCCATTTTTTCTTCAGGCTTCGGCACATAGCTCCCGCGCGTAACGACCAACAGATAAATGTTCGTCGTACCGTCTTCTGCCTTCACCGTCACTTTTACGGTATTGTCTGCAATCTGCAGGTTGCTAACGGTGTTGCCTGTCAGCCTCGAACCGCCTATGACGCTTACAGTTGCCGCGGCCTTGGAGTCTGCGGCCGTCAAGGCCTCAACCTGCAGCTCGGTCGTTTCGTAAGGTACGTTCATCGAATAGTACCATTTACCCGGTGTGAATCCGCCAAGGGTTGCCTGATTTACTTTGAGGTCGCTTAGCTCCTTGAATGACGACTTGACCGTCGCATCCCGATTCACCGTGATCGTATACGTCTTCGTCGAGCTATCCTGCGCCGTTACGGTCACCTTGATCGTGTTCGAACCGGTTTCCAGTCTGCCGGTGCCGCTGATTTCCATCTTGGAATTCGGATCGGCCGCCAACGTTGCCGTTACATAGGCTTCCGACACATTATTCAGTACATTTACGGTATACTGTTCGGTACCGGGAGCAAATCCGGCTACTGTTGTTCCATTCAATTTCAAATTCGCTAACTCCGCGTTCGAAGCTGCCGCCAGTCTCGCATTCCTCAACCGCGGATAGTCGGTTCCCTCTTGAATTTCCCAAACCGAGTTAAAATCCCAGCCCGCAAACGTTTCTTTTTGCTTCATTTGTGCCGTAGTTTTGCCTTCTCCGCCCTTGGCACTTGTCGTTCGTACGGTCGTTTCGGTATCCCAATAAGAATGTTTGGCTGTCTGTGCGGAAGAGCTGCTATTGGCCGATCCGATCAGACCGCCGCCCCCTTGTCCGTTTTCGATCGAAACCGGTCCGGCAGCATAGCTATAAGTAATTCTGCCGTCGTCAGCCGAACTGGAGGATCTGCCTGCAAGTCCTCCCGTGGTCGAAGAGCTGCCGGGGCCGCCTTTAACTTCTGCGAAGGAGTAGCTGTTCGTAATGACGGAATGCTGGAGATCCCCCACAAAACCGCCGGTCATCGCCCCGCTGTCGGTTCCGGTGACAACGCCTGTGACATAGCTTCTATCAATCAAATTTAGAGTGCCGTTCGTTAAACCTGCCAATGCGCCAACATATTTCTTCCCTCGGATGGATACGTTCTCCAAATAAACATGTTTAATGACGGCACCGTCCACATAACCAAACAGACCCACATAATCCAGGCCGCTCGCATCGCCTCGATTTACGGTTAAATTGGAAATCTTGTAACCGTTGCCGTCCAGCGAGCCTGTGAATTTGGTCGAACTGCTGGTCCCGATCGGCATCCAGCCCTTGCCGTCTCCCGTAGGATCGAACCCGGACAAATCGATATCGGCCCCAAGCTTGTAATATGCACCTAATTTATTCCGAATTTTATCGAGATGCTCGACTGTCATTACGATGTACGGATCTGCCGCAGTCCCTGAACCCACCATGTCCGAATCGGGATCCGGTTCCGCATGTTTGATAACCGTAATCGTATAAACTTTCTCCGTACCGTCCTTCTGAATGACTTTTACTTTAACGGTATTGTTTCCTAACTGAAGATGGTCCCCGCCCTCTACCTGGACGGATGCCTCCGCGTTCGCTTTCAGTTCAGCAGATACGGTCACCTTATTCGCGAAATGACGCACATTCATCGTATAATTCAAAGTGTCGGTGCTGAAGCCGTTGATCGGTATGCCGTCCACCTTCAAGTCGCTTAAATCGGATGGGGCGTTCGGATTGGCCTCGCTGGTTCTGGGCTCAATTGTAAAAGAATCCAGAACGTCGCCGATATTGCATTGGACATCGTCTCGTCCATCCAGCGGTCCACAGACAAACTCGCCTTTAATTTTATCCGCTTCAAACGTCAGTTTCACTGCGCCATAATTGAAAAACCTTGCCGCCGACCATTCCGGCTGCTCGCAGATCTTCCATTTACAGCCGCTAGGTTCGTAAATATGTAATCCCGCTCCGCCTCCGCCGGCAATAATCGTAACGATATCGTCCGTCACCTTCAGATTCGAACGCTCGTAATGGTGATCATGTCCGTTTAAATTCAGCACAAATTTAGAAAACGACGCCGCCATTTTCTTGACCGCTGCCTGCAGATTCGGATCGCTGTCATAATAGCCGCTTGACCAAGTTGGCCTATGTACGAATGTGACGATAAACGTGATGTTCGGGTCGGACTGGGCCTGCTCGAAAATAGGTGTGGCATGCTCGGCCCAATCCGTCCATGTCGACGATGAAAAAGGCTCGGGCATACCGATAAACCGGGTATGTCCATAATCGAAGAAATACCAATCCTTCCCGCAGCAGCCAAGTGACGGGGCCGTCGGTATGGTTCGGGAGTATGGCAAATCAAAGCGGCCTTTATAATTTCGCAGATCATCCTTTTGCGGCGTTTCCCATTCATGGTTGCCCCAGATCGGCATAAACGGAACCTCGGTGCTCCACGGCATGACGTCATTGAAGTAAGCCGTAACGGCTTCTTGACCATGCGCGTTTGCGTAAGTGAAGTCCCCGAGACCGATATACAGATCGGGCTTCAGATCTTTAATCAATTGGTTCATCCCGGGAGCCGAGTTATAATTAAATGATGAACCGATATCGCCCGTAGTGACGAGCGTAAATCCGGAACTCCCGGCAGCCGGTGAGGTATGAAACGTATGATCCTCACCGTATCCGATCGAATAATGATAGGTCGTACCGGGCTTAAGTCCGGTCAATTTGGCTTCCCGCCATGGTCCCGCATCCGAAATAGGCTTAATGTCGGGTTCTCCGGCAGTTACCGTTCGACCATAAGAGGTTGTCTCCCCGAAACGAATAACATCGGAACCTTTGTGCCAGTTAAATGTTACCGAATCGGGACCGGTTAACGTATAGTGGATTTGATCCGCGAGTTCCGTTTGCTCTGCGGCATATGCTACCGCGGGGGATTCGAGCCATGGTGCTAATCCCGCCGAGTTTGCCAACAACGCGACACTCATTACGATGCCGGCCAACCATTTTAATGCGCGTATCTTCATGATTGCTAGAAACACCTCCAAATGATGTATTCCGTATCATTATAATTTTGGAATGTAAAATAAAATCGTTGATTGTGATAAGAATTTGTGGACGCTCAATACGATCTATCAAGAAAAAATCCGTTCTATAAACCAGCCCCCGCCTAGCAATAATGCAGCCGCAGAGCCTGCTGTCATGACGTTCCTCGAATATTTCCACCGTTTCAACAGATAGATAAGCGGCAAAACGGCCGAAACGATCATGATTTGCACCGCCTCTATTCCAAGGTTAAAGCTTATTAAATCGACAGCAAGTTCCTTCTGGGGGATATCCATTTCCGTCAAAATATCGGCAAATCCCATGCCGTGAATCAAACCGAACACAAAAGTGAGCACCCATCGGAAGGTGACCTGTTTGCGAATCATATTTTCAACCGCGACATAACAGATGCTCAGCGCGATCGCAGGTTCGACAATCCAGGCGGGCACATGGATGATGTCCAATACGGTTAAGGTCAGCGTCAAGCTGTGAGCGATCGTAAACGAAGTAATGAGTGACGCATATTGCCTGAACGTTTGTCTGGCGAGGAGCAAGGATAAAAGGAATAGCAAATGATCGTAGCCGGATAAAATATGCCGCATTCCGAGTTCAAAAAACGTGTACCAGCCCGAAGCTGGTTTCTCGTGCTCCACATCGGATAATTGCGTTTTCTGCCCGTTAGTTTGCAATTTGTCCGTGTTTGGCTGTTTCTCTATGTCGTTTTGCAAGCCGGCGTAGTCTGCAGCAGTCAGGGTCATGGCCCATGCCCGGTCTTTACCGGCGATTGCCGCTGAATTTGACTGCGAACCGTAATTTACAGACAGCAGGTTCACATAATTGGTCAAAGGATCATGCAAATACAGATTATCGATCATGGATATCGGCTCGTAAGCGGAGACAGGCGGAAAAGCGGCTTTCAATTCGACTTTTGCCCCTTTGTCTGAACGTACAAGCTCAAAGCTCTCCACATGTGTCCATGGGACGGGTTTGTCGTTTATATGCAACGTTAAATTTTCTTTAATGACGGATTCAAGACGATCTCTTATCGCATCGAATTGTTTCTGATCCAGCCTGTCTCTTTTATATAAATCGCCATAAGTCAACTCCATTGCCGACAATTCGTCGATCGCGAATGTCATCCACGTATGCGATTTCGTTAAGGTTAATGTCGTAAAGCTGGCGCTGTAAGTGTGAGCATGGACGGGCTGGCTGAACGGAAAAAACGCCATCGTTAGCACGGCTAACATGATAAATACGGCTTTACACGCGGCAATACATTGACTATGCATCATTTTCCCCCTGGTCAAATAGGTTGATCTTCAATTGGCGCGGATCTTTCCAGACGCATGCATGTCCGGGAAATCCTCGTTTCTTGACTCATAGTCATTGTACTTACGGTATGTAAATTCATATGTTGATAATTATTAGTACTGTGTTAAATATGCTTCATTAGTATTTGGTGGCAGCCGATACGTTGTAAATGGAGAGACCGGGGCAGCCTCGGTGCGGGTCATTAATTGACAATGTCTCAAAAGCTCTTTATAATTTAAATGAACAACTGTTCAATAAATGTCAGGAGGGATATATTATGCGTTTGGAAGGTAAGGTAGCAGTCGTTACCGGTGCTGCATCGGGCATGGGCAAAGCAATTGCAGAGTTATATGCAAAAGAAGGAGCTAAAGTTGTCGTCTCAGACTTGAATATCGAAGGTGCGGAAGCAGTTGCAGAGGGCATTAAATCAAATGGCGGCGAAGCAATCGCTTTGAAAACGAATGTTGCCGACCCGAATGACATTAATGCGATGATTGATACGGCTGTCAATGAATACGGAACGCTTGATATTTTGGTTAACAATGCCGGCATTGGCGACAATATGGCACCTGCCGGAGAAGTAAACGACGATAGATGGGATCTAATTTTCGATATCAATACGAAAGGCGTTATGCGTGCGATCCGCAAAGCGATTCCGATCTTCCTGGAGAAAGGAAAGGGCGTTATTATAAATACTGCCTCTACAGGTGGTTTCAATGGCGCGCATGCGGGTGTCGCGTATACGGCTTCCAAGCATGCCGTTATTGGTATTACCAAAAACACGGGTTTTATGTACGCGCAAAAAGGCATTCGCTGCAATGCGATTGCACCGGGCGGGACAGCTACGAACATCGTTTCAACGATCAATAATGTGAGTGAGTTTGGCTTTTCGCGAACGAAGGTTATTCAAAGCGCTATTCCCCGCATCGGACAAGCGGATGAAATCGCGCAAGTGGCTCTCTTCCTGGCATCCGACGAATCAAGCTTTGTAAACGGCGCGGTTATAGTTGCCGACGCGGGTTGGACAGCAGGCTAAAACACTGGCGATTGAAGGCAATTCGAATTTGAGCGTTAGCCGAGTACTTGTTCGACTCCACAAGCTGCAAGCAGCCCGACTGTTTGCAGCCTTTTTCTTTTCAGCTGTCTTCTTCCTTCGATCAATCGCAGTAAAGTATACATTGCCCGGATCATAATATATAATTAACGCGAGGGGATAAGGACATGAATGAGAATGATTTAAGAGTCATTAAAACAAAAAAAGCATTACATCGAGCGCTCCTGTCTTTATTAAAAACAAGAACGCTCGAATCGATCTCCGTCTCCACCCTTTGTCGTGAGGCTGATGTAAATAGAGGCACTTTTTACTTGCATTATAAGGACATCGGGGCTTTATTTGACGAGCATCTCCATTATTTATTCAAAGATTTGGAGGAATCGTATTACGAGCCTTACCGTCATGTATCTCGCCTGGTTCCTCATCAGCTCGACCCTTCGACGATTCGGATCTTCCATCATGTGAAGAAATACTACCAATTCTATGAGATTGTGTTTGATAGGAAATCGCCGCTTTCATACTACTACTCGTTGTTTGAGAAAATAAAAGGCTTGATACGGGAAACCTCCTCGGACTATCCCCCGGGCGAAAGGGATCTCTCCTTGCTAATCGCTTATCAGGCCAATGCGATTATGGGCTTGCTCATTCAATGGAGCGAGGAAGGCTTCGTGCGCAGCCCTGAATCGATGAATGAACAGCTTACTTCTTTCTTGAAGCTGCAGGACTTGGAGTCTCCGCAGAACCCGGCTGATAATCATAAGTAAACCGGTAACTCCCGCTGCCAAGTTGTACCGATACATCGAATTCGTTTTGGTGATACGAAATAACCCCCGCTGCTTCATTTAAGGGCGTACCGGATTCTTTCACAGTTACATGTTTTGCATTCGGAAGTACTACAGTACCCGTTGTATTCGGCGGTATGACGGCTGTAACAATAAGCTGTCCCCCCTGTTTGCTCCAGCCTGAAACAATGGTTCCGTACCGGGATTCATATTTCGCCGATGCATATGACAGCCCGCAATCAACGGCCGGCCGGATGTTAATTTTCTTATACCCCGCCTGCTCCTTCCGGAGACCGGCAATTTCCCGGTAAAGCCAATCGCCGACGCAGCCGAACGCATAATGATTGAAGGACATCGAAGATACGGTACCATCCGGTTTAATTGCGCTCCAGGATTCCCATATGGTAGTTGCGCCCCGTTCCACTTCATAGAGCCATGACGGACATTCCGTTTGGTATAACAGTTTATATGCTATATCCCGTTTACCGTATTTACAGAGAACATCCAACAGGAAGGGAACGGATACGAATCCCGTATCGAGCCGGTAGCCGTTACCCTCAATAAGGCGGGCCAATTGATCCGCCACTTGGCCGCGGGCCTCTTCCGAAACAAGCCCGAACTGTAACGCCAGCACATAAGCGCCTTGGAAATGAGCGGACAATGTCCCGTCATCCTGCAAGTATTCTTCTGCATATGCTTGCCGAATACGCCGGCTTAAATCCGAATATGCCTCTGCATCCGGGTGCTTGCCAAGAATGGCGGCTGTTTCGGAAAGCAGCGCCGTAGAGTAAGCGTAGAAGGATGTCGCTACAACTTCTTTTGTCCTCATAGCGCTCTCCGTCGGACTGGAGGCGCTTGGCATTAACCAGTCGCCAAAATGAAATCCGGTATTCCAAAGATATTTCTGTCTTTCCTTTTGCACATCATCCATTTGATCATAGTTGTCCGGAAGCTCATTTTCCGCGGTCTGACGAACATAACTTATCCATCTAACCATGGAATCATAAAATTCCTCAAGCACCCGGACATCGCCATATGCTTGATATAATGCCCACGGAACGATGATCACCGCATCGCCCCAGCCTGCCGAAGAATCTTTTCCCATCAAGGTGTGGCCGATATGTCTAAAGCTTTTATGATAAGGAACGACATTCGGCACCTCGCCGTTTGGCAGCTGCTCAAGCGCAAGATTGCGAAGCCAACGTGTTAAAAATACGAGTACATCCATATTGAATGCCGCGGTGGGAGCAAATACTTGAATATCTCCCGTCCAGCCGGCACGCTCCCTTTGCGGACAATCCATCGGGATCGATAGCAGATTTGTTTTCTGACTCCACACAATGTTTTGCTGCAGCCGGTTTATTCTCTCATCGGAGCACTCAAAAAAGCCCGTGTATCTCATATCCGAAGACAGCACCATAGCCGTAAAATGTTCGGACCGAACGGTTCCCGGATATCCTGTCACCTTCACATAGCGGAACCCGTGAAAAGTGAAGACAGGTTCAAAAGTTTCGGGTCCTCCGCCGCGAAGAATGTACATATCCTTTTGATCTTTATGCCGCCCCATTATGTTGTTGAGAAAATTCCCGTGTTCGTCTAACACTTCGGAATGCTCCAGTATAATTTCGGTGCCCTCCGGCCCTTCCACTCTCATGGAAACGCGTCCCGCTATCACCTGCCCGAAATCGACAACCGTTTCTCCTTTAGGAGTCGTTATCACTTGAACAGCAGGTAATTTACCAGCAACCCGGACGGGCTCTCCATAATGGGCCACCAGGTTGGAGATATCGAAATGTGTTTCTTGGGCGGGTTCCCAGCCGGAATCGTCGTAATCCGGAAGTGTCCAGCCGTCCTTGATCCGTCTGGCGTCCACTTTCTCGCCAATAAATTGATCCGAGTAAATGAGATGACCGGTCGAACATTTTACTTCGTGATCGGAGACAACGATTTCTTGTGTGCCGTCTTCGTATTCGACTTCCAGTTGAAACAACAGACCTAGCCGGTCCCCATATTGGCAGCTGTTTCCGGAAAGACCGATTCGTCCGGCATACCAGCCATCCGACAAAATGGCGCCTATCGCATTTGCCCCGTTCTTCACCAGATCTGTTACTTCATAGGTTTGATATTGAAGATATCGATCGTAGGATGTGAACTCGGGTGCAAGTTCCTGGTTGCCTACTTTTTGTCCGTTGATCTGAAACATATAAGTGCCGTGTGCCGTCGCATAAAGTCTCGCCTTACGTACGGTGGATGAAATAAAAAATGATTTTCGCAGCAAAGGGCATGGGTGCAAAATGGACGTGTCCGTCGGTTTATTGTATTGCAAGGCTTCACGCAAGCTAAGTACAGGGTCTTCAACCACTGGTTCTTGTATGGGTTCGATCCACAGAGCTTTCCAATCTTCCCGCTGCAAAAGCCCCGTTTCCCAATAAGAGGCCGTGCTCCATTCCGATTCTGCTCCTGTCCGGTCCCATACTTTCACACGCCAGTAATACCTTTTTCCGGATAGTAACGGTTCGCCCTCATAAGCGCAAAATACCGATTCGTCTGAATGTACTTTACCTGAATCCCAGATTAGGCCGGTACCTTGCCATAGTTTTTCTTCGGTATCGGCAACCATGATGCGGTAAGCCGCTTGAAGCACCCCTCGCCTGACTGATTTCAACTGCCAGCTAAAGCGCGGGACCCGAATATCGATTCCGACCGGGTTTACCATTGACTCGCATAAAAGCTGCTCCGCCTCTAAATCCCCCAATGCCATATTGCTCATCCTCCCTGTTAAACCGTTTTCAACAAATTTCATAGCATTATTATCCGAATCAAATATAGACTTTTATCTTATATATCCTTTATGATACGATAGTCTAAACGTCATTCAAATAACCATACCAAGTTTGTTGATTAACCATATCAAATATTCATGCACAAGGAGAGATTTTGTGGACTTACACGAGGTGGATCCGTTCCTCCGGAGTATTAATGAGTTTGAGCGCAAACATTGGGGTCTGCCTTGGCTGCTGCAGCATGCCGTTGACATATCCGCCGGCAAAACAATTAGCGAGAGCCACTTTTTTAAAACGGACCGTTACATCGTCATTAATAAACATCCCCGGTTCGCCATTATTCCGGAGCATCGGCATGAATTCATTGAAATGAGTTACGTCTATTCCGGAACGCTTACTCAAACGATAAATAACAAAAAAATAACGTTGTCGGAAGGACAACTCATTATTTTGGATACCAATGTCGCTCATTCCATCGAAGCAACCGGCGAGAACGATATTATCATTAATTGCTTGATGAGAAGAAGCTATTATGACAGTCATTTAATCCATAGGCTGGCCGGCAACAATTTGCTCTCCGAATTTTTTGTCAATGCCGTATATAAAAGCCAGGAGCAAAGCAAGTACTTGATATTTCCGTCAGAGCGCAGCTCAAAGGTTCGCCATTTCATGACTGAACTGATCTGTGAATACTATAGCTCCAACATTTGTTCCGAAGAAGCAATGAACAGTTACCTGGGGCTGCTCTTCACTGAATTGCTGCGTCTCTATAAGGATACCAAGTACATGAACGAAACCGGCAGCGGCAAGAGAACGGCAAACATGGCGGATATCCTCCATTACATGGAGATGAATTATCAAACGGCAAGCCTGACTTCAGCGGCAGAGCACTTTCATTTTCATCCGAATTATTTAAGTAAAATCATAAAAGACTATTTCGGACATAGCTTTATCAAAGTCATACAGGATATTAGGATGAAAAAGGCGTGTCTGCTGCTAAAAAACACAGATCTTAAAATAGTTGAGGTCTCAGAACATGTCGGATACAAAAACATCCGTTTTTTCTATAAAAATTTTGGAGAGCACTTCCAGATGAGTCCCGCGGAATTCCGTTCAGTTCATCGAAATAATTGAAAAGTTATAGAAACCGTATAATATCCGTGTCCGGGGGAGTGTGCCCGAGCATTCTACCCATGGTCATGATCTGCCCCTTATGGTGAAACTCATGTGTCATTACATGAGTAATCAATTCTAAGGCCGTAGGGTAAAACTCTTCGCTGCGCCAAGAAAGCTTGCCGCTAATTCGATGGTTCAAATTTTCACCATGTTCCCGCAGAAAAATGTCGACCAACGAATCAATTCTTTGAAAACAATATAAAATCTCCTGAATATCCGAGATATCCTCTGGTTTGCTGTAAGGGTCTGACGACTTCAATGCAAACTGTCCAATCCATGATTCATAAACATTTGCAATATGAACGAGCGTATTCCGGATACTGCCATTTCCAAAAGATTCGATTTCCATACAAATCTCCGATGGATTCATTTTTTTACAGTATTGAAATACAACTTCCCTCGAGCTTCTAATAAGTTCATACTGCAATTTGATTAGTTCCATGATACTTGCCTCCCTCTTTAAAATCCATATCACAAACGTATGTTCCTATATATGAAATAATATTACCATTTATTCATTCTTTTTGCATCAAGCAGTTAAATGTTATAAATACAAAGAAAATCTTGAATGGTATTAACCATCAAGATTTCTTCGAGTTAACCTGACTCTAATTTAAACAAGCGTAATGCAAAAGTTTGTTACGAATTACGTTTAAGCTCATTTGAAAGTTGCTGAGCGGGCAGATTATCATTATACGAAACGTTCAACCTTACCAAAACTACAGACGCTTTAGGAATTGTAACTGTAAGCTCCGAGCCTGTTTGCGCTATGAACTGTTCCACGGGTGTAACTTTATATGGATCCTCGAAAGAATTGCCATTCTTATGGCTGGAGGAAGATAATACGACTATCGTCCCCTCTCCCGCATATTGGCCACCGTAAAGGTTGAGCGTGACCTCCTGGTCCTCATCGACGGCTATGTTCGCAAGCGTAACCGCCAGTATGCCGTCTTTGATCGATGCCGAACAGGAGATGCTTGGAATGCAATGTGTCTCCCCGTCTATTGTAAAGGTTACGCTCTTGCAATCGATTTCCGTTTTAAGACTTGTTGCATTCTGGTGAATTTTGTACATATCGAATACGTAGTAGGTTGTAGTAGCCACACAGGTACTGCCCTTGGCTAGAAACAGGGAATGGATACAATTTACAAGTTGAGCCACGTTGGCCATGATCACCTTATTGCAGTGATTATTGAAAATGTTCAAAGAAAGTGCCGCCAGAACCGCTTCTCGCATCGTGCTCGGCTGTTCAAACAAATAGTTGCCCGGCAGCGGATGCCTGCCATTCTGCAAATGCCAAACGCCCCACTCATCGACAATGAGCCCAACGGATGTTTCAGGCATCGCAGCGCGAATCATCTCGTACTGGGATTGGATAAACGGCTCCATATCCAATCCAATGCGCATCATTTCATACCACTGTGTATCGGTGTATTCAAGCTCCGAGCCCATTGTTCCTGTATTGGTCACATAATAGTGAAGGGAATATCCGAACATGGGAGGAACTCGTCCAACCGTATACATCTCATTATACTTGTCAAAAAACTTTTCTGTCCATTCCGGAATACCTTCGTACGGTCCGCATGCGATAAAATGAAGATCCGGCCCGACACTTTTGCTTATTATGCCATATTTTCTGTAAATATGGCAGTAATCCTCGGGCGTCATGCAGCCGCCGCCACCCCAGCTTTCGTTGCCAAGGCCCCAGTACTTGACGTTAAACGGCTCCGGGGCTCCGTTCTTCTCCCGTTCCTGCGCAAGTGTGGTCGTACCCTGCGGCATATTGCAGTATTCAATCCAGTTTCTTGCTTCCAATACGGTTGTTGTCGTAGCATTTACTGCAAAATAGGGTTCGGCATTCACGAGCCTGCAAAACTCGATAAACTCGTGGGTACCGACCTGGTTAGTTTCAAGCTTTCCATCGTTCATATACCACCAATTAACGGTTGTAGGGCGCTGCTCCCTCGGACCTATACCATCTCTCCAGTTGTACGTCTCCGCAAAACAGCCGCCTGGCCAACGGATAACGGACGGTTTAATTTCCTTCAGTTTCTCCACGAGCTCCCGTCTGAATCCCTTTATATTAGGGATTTCCGAATCCTCGCCAACCCATATCCCGTCGTATACGACTCCGCCCAAATGTTCGATAAAATGACCGTAAATATTGGGATTAATGAGTCCTATTTCATCTTTCAGCCTGATGTCGATTTTAGTCATCATTTTTCTCCCGCCCTTACCATTTAGGGGATAAAGGATAGGGGCATTCCCTATCCTTTATTTTAGTCCGAATCTGTACAAGGCAGCCGCAATATTTGCATGTCCCTCCGTAGATGTAACCCGTGCAGCTCATGCATTGGGCAAGGCGCCTTTCGCTGGTTTCCTCATCCGCGAGCTCGACATTCCGTGAATCTATCAGCATTTGAAGCATAGCCTCGATTTTCTCCGGTGTGACTTCTATCGATTCCGAGCAGCCTTTGCATGGACCTTGTTTTGCCATCGGGCATCATCCTCCCGATTTATTGGATCGTCAGCACAACAACCGACATCGGCGGAATATCCGTCTGAAATCCTTCTTCATTCATCTGTATGCCGGTAAACGCCTCCGGCTTGATTTGATTCGGATTTTCAAACGTGTTATGGCTGTTCATGGACGACGAGAGCAATATTCTGCCCGTTACCTGCTTACCGGCAAACTCTCCCGTGTTCCAATCCACCGGCGCGGAATTTTTCGGATCCGTATTGCAGATGGTGATGTTCAGATTGCCTGCCGCATCCACGGAAGCGGAAGCGCTAAGCTGTGGAATTTCTTCCCCATTCAGCTTGTAGGTGCCGCATTGAAGCTCAATCGGTTGCAGGATGGCATCCTGGTGTACCTTAAACATTTCAAAGACATGATAGGTAGGGGTCAGAATCATTTTTTCCCCTTCCGTTAAGATAACCGCCTGCAGCACATTGATCGTCTGGGCAATATTCGCCATTCTCACGCGGTCGCAATGATTATTGAAAATATTCAAGCTGATTGCCGCAGAAACCGCATCTCTCATCGTATTTTGCTGGTACAGGAAGCCGGGATTGGTACCGGGTTCAACGTCAAACCATGTCCCCCATTCATCGATAATCAGCGCCACTTTCTTCTCGGGGTCATATTTATCCATAATAGCCGAATGCTTCGCCACAAGCTCCTCTGTGAAATAGGCCGCCTTCATAATGCCAAACCATTCGCTCTCGTCGAAATCGACAGCCTGGCCTCTTACTGCCTCCGGGTCCTTCAGATAAATTCTGTTCCCGTCGGGATTTTCTATAACGATGCTGTGATCTCTCAGCCTTGTGTAGTAATGAAGCGCCAGTCCGTCCATGAAATGCCCTGCCTCCCGCATCAGCACTTCCGTCCAATGATAGTTATCCCCTCTTGGGCCCGCAGCAATTTTATAGATGGAACCTTCTCCATAATCCCTTACATATGTGCTGTATTGTCTGTAGAGGTCCGCATAAAATTCCGCTCTCATTCGGCCGCCGCAGCCCCAGTTTTCATTGCCTATGCCGAAATAAGTCAAGTTCCAAGGCTTTTCTCTGCCGTTTGCTTTCCGCAGTTCGGTCATCGGCGATTCGCCGTCGAAGTTCATATATTCGACCCACTGCTGCATCTCATAGACGGTTCCGCTTCCGACATTCCCGCAAATATACGGCTCGGTCTCCAGCATTTCGCACAAGTCGAAAAATTCGTGGGTGCCGAAATGGTTATTCTCAACCACGCCGCCCCAATGATTATTAATCATTCTCGCTCTCGATTCCTTAGGCCCGATGCCTTCCTTCCAGTGATACTCGTCGGCAAAACAACCTCCCGGCCAGCGCAGGATTGGGATTTTCATATCCTTTAACGCCTGAACGACATCATTTCGGATTCCTCGCGTATTGGGAATATCGGAATCTTCGCCGACCCAAATTCCTTCGTATATGCAACGGCCCAGATGCTCGGCAAAATGTCCGTATATGTTTCGATCGATTTTGTGAACCGCCGCTTGCGTATTGATTTTAATGCTGTTTCTCATAATCTTCAGCCTCCTGATTGTAGTGGTATATAATGGTGTAATGGTATATAATGGTCTAGCCTTTAACGCCGCCAGTAGACAAGCCTGAAATAAAAGCCTTCTGATTTAACAGGAACAAAACAATAACAGGGATGATAGCAAGCACGGCTCCTGCGATCAGCATATCGTAATTGTTGCCATAAGGCGACATCAACGAAGCCAGTCCTATAGGAATCGTAAACATCTTATTCGTACGCAGCACAATCAACGGCCATATAAAGCTGTTCCAGCTCTGCATCGCCAACAGAATCCCCATTGCTCCGTAAGCCGGTTTCATCAAGGGCGACATAATCCGGAAAAATATGCCGAACTCCGAGCATCCGTCGATCCTTCCCGCATCCATAAAATCTTTGGAAAGCCCCGTCACGTACTGCCGAAAGAAAAAAATCGCCATAGGTGAAACAACAAACGGTAAAATAACTCCGTAATAAGTATTGATAATGCCCATCTTCACAATAAGCTTATAAAGAGGAAGCATGAGAATTTCAAGCGGCACCATCATGACAAACAACACCAGCATAAAAATAATGTTTTTCCCTTTAAAGTTATATGCCCCGAGGCCATAGCCAACTAATGAGGAAAGAAACAGTGAAAATGCGGTATGAAGTGCAGTTATGCCCAGGCTGTTTCCGTACCAGTACAAATAAATGCTGCCTTTACCTGTGAACAAAAGCTTATAATTGTCAAGACTCATCAAGCTCGGTATGATCCTAAAATCCATACCGTTCCGAAATAATTCTTTGGAACTCTTAAAAGAAGCCATAAACATGTAGTAAAGGGGGAACAGGACGATAAAGCATACGATAAGGAAGAAAGCGATCATCGCTACTGTCAATAACTTCCTTCTAAGCTTGGCACTCATTGTCAGTCCTCCTCCTTTTTGAAGAGCCCGAACATTTTTAACTGCACCAGATTAACAGTAAGTACGATCAGGAGCAGAGTAATACCGATCGCCGATCCCATACCCATATCATTTCGTTGAAATGCCTGCTGATAAATAAACCTTACGATGGTAAGCCCGATATCCCCCGGCATTCCTTCATTCCAGAACACATAGCTTTCTCCGAACATTCTGTATCCTTCAAAGATGCCTATCGTCAAGGTATAAATGATGATCGGCTTTAAGAGCGGCAACGTAATCCAATAAAACTTGGTAAAGACATTGGCGCCGTCCATTTCAGCAGATTCATACAGTTCCTCGGGAATGCTTTGTAGACCGGCAAGGTAATATACCATATTAATACCGGCTACTCTCCACGTATTGAGAATCACCATCAGCATCATGCCCGTACCATAGTTAAGAACCCAATTTTGCGGTGAAATGCCGAATTTAGCGATAAAGGAATTGATCAAAGCCGTATCCGCTTCCCCGAACATAAGCCTAAAGGAGACACCGGCTACGATAACAGACGTCAATGCCGGGATGAAAATAACGGACTTAAATAATGTTTTTCCCTTGATCAACTTTGAATTCAAAAAGACGGCGAATATAATCGGAACCGGAATTAATAACATCAGAGATAAGATCGTGTAGATCGTATTGGTTTGCAGCGCATTGAAAAAATGCTCGTCAAACATTCTCCGGTAGTTGTCCAGACCTATAAACTTTGTGCTGTTAAGCCCTTGGACCTCCTGAAAGCTCATCGTGATCGTGGACGCTGTAGGATACAAGAAAAAGATGAGAAACGCTAGGATAAATGGCGATACAAAGAGATAAGGCGCGAACTTTTCCGAATAAAACATCCTTTTAAAGCTGAAACCGCTCCTTACCTTGGGCTTTTGGCTATAAACCTGTTGAACCAAATAGTACACCTCCATATGCATGACTGCGACCGAAACCGCTTCCACACCTTCGTTTCTTCGGCCGTCAGTCATGCCGTCTTCCCGGTTGCTATTTCTTCTGCTTACGGAGCTCGTCTGCGGCAGATTTTAACGCTTGTTCAGGAGTTTGCGATTGATCCTTCAATGACTTGAACATGACATTGGAATTGACCAAGTCCTGGGAAGCTGAGCTTAACTCGCTCATATTCGGAGATTTGATTTCGTCCTTCATGTCCAGAAGTATATTGAATATTTTCTCATTGTTGAAATAAGGATCGGGCTTCTGCAGCTCCGGATCATTCCAGACGTCCCATCTGATCGGATCGAATTTCAGTTCCTGCCATATCCTTATATTCGATTCTTTGCTTAGCTTCGCATACGCAAGAAACTTCGTAGCTATATCCTGATTTTTGCTCTGCTTGGTAACGGCCGTACCTGTTCCGCCCATTCCTGCGGATCTTACGTCGCCCTTTTCCCATACAGGCATTGGCCGTACCAATATTTTCCCTTTCAAATCGGGCATGTACTCCAAAAATCTGCTCATGTACCACATCGGCATGATTAGGGAAGCCGCTTCTCCCTTATTCATATAAGTGAAAAATTCCTCAGCGCCGGTATTCCCCCCAGGCATGGGAACCGCGATTTTATCCTTGTAAATCATATCCTTCATGGTCTGCAGCGTCTTTACATTGATCTCGTTATCAAGAGTGACGTTTCCGTTCTTATCCAAATAGTCGGAGCCTCTTTGAACAATCATCGGCCAGAACGGTCTTTGTCCGGTAACTTCGAAAGCGGTCATCGCCTTTCCTGTCGCAGCGACAACTTTCTTTCCTGCCTCGGTATAATCGGCCCATGTTTTAATGTTATCCGCGTTCACGCCGGCTTTATCCAGAAGCTCTTTATTGTAGTAAACGACCGTAGCGCCCACATGAAAATCAATGCCGTAATATTTTCCGCCTTTACTGTAAATATCGAATCTCGACTGGATAAACTTGTCCTTTTCGGGCTCGATTACTTTGTTTAATTCCACAAGCTGGATATCGCCTTTTAGAAAGTTTTGGAAGAAGTTTATGTTGATATCGGCAATATCGGGCGCACCCACACCGGATTGAAGGGCGATTAACAATTTATTATGCATTTCTGCGTTTGGATAAGTATCGATCGACAATTCAATTTGCTGATCGGGGTTGTTTTTATTCCAAAGCTCGGCGGTTTTTTCGTAATACTTCTTATGCAGATCCTGGAATGTCCACAACGATAAGTTAACCGCCTTTTTTGAATTTTGGGTTTCCCCTTTTGACGACTCCGCTCCTTCGCCCCCGCAGCCTGACAAAACGGAAGCCAACAGGAACACGGAAGCAGCCGCTGCAACAGATGCTTTTTTCATACATTCTTATCCCCCTTATAATAATTTAATGATGATGCAGGTAACCGGGTATGCCCTGTCCTTTACCCATTACTCATTATACATAATACATAACGTAGCCGAACTCCAATATTTTGTACTCCACTACAACATTTTGTACTCCACTACAATGCTTTGCTATGTCCGAGTAACGTTTACTTCCTGCAAGTCTGTTCATATTCCAGGGGGGTCATGCCTGTCATCTCTTTGAACACCTTAAAGAAGTAGTTATAATTGTTAAACCCTACATGGCTGACGATTTCCTTCAGCTTCAGCTCGCCGTGCTCAATATAGTGCTTGGCATGTTCAACCCGCACATGGTTCAAATATTCGGTGAATCCCATCCGGCACTCTTCCTTGAAAAGTCTGCTGATATAAGAATTGGTTACACCGACTATATCGGAGACATCCTGAAGCGACACATCGTTTTTATAATTACGTTGTATATATTCCATAGCCTTTTGAATAATATCGCTATACGTGCCACGGCATTTCATCCGCTGCAAAATTTCTATAAACTTATGGTATAAGTTCAAAATCCAAGATTTAATATCCATAAGAACCTCATATTTCTGGATCAGATTATATGGAATATCCCCTGCGGTATACAGCTTCGACATCTCGATGCCGGCGTCCTTGGATGCTTTATTCACGATATTAATTAATTCTGCGCAGATCATTTGGGTTGATTTGCTGCTCAGCCTCAATCTCGAAATTTTATTAAATACGGCATCTATCAAGCTCTTCACGGTTTCAAAATCCTGGTTTTTCAGGGCCGCGTAAATCGCTTTCTCATCTTTGATATCAAGACAGAAAAATCCTTCTTCGTGTTTACTGCTTGTGCTTTCGATAAATATCCCGTTCTTTCCCTTGTAGAACTTGTCCTTCAGAATTGATGCCGCTTCGGAGTATGCATGGTGAAGCTGAGACATTTCATTGCATACACTGCTTACACCAAAGCTGGCCGTAATATTCAAATATTTTTTGATCTCTGTTCTTATTCGGTTGAGAAAGGTATATAGCTGGTTGTACACATACATCCTGCTATGGATATGCCCAAGTGAGAAAATGATCGCAAATTTCTCTCTGCCTTTGTGGATAATAATGGATTTCTCCCAATCGCTAAGAATTTCGTTGGAAATATCGAGCAAAGTTTGAATAAACACATCGACTTCCTTTGAACTGAATCTTTCCTCAATGAATCGAAAATCGTCGATCTCCGCAGCTGTCACCAACAGATTTTCTGTGTCCATCGCTATATCTAACGATTCGAGTTGGCCTAGCATTTCATCCCGATCCGACACACTGCCCTCCAGAAGCTTTTTAATAAACTCCTGACGCAAACTATCCTTGCGGATCTTAAGCTCGTGGTACATCTCATTTTGTTTGTCGCGTTCGTTTCTAAATACAAGGATAGAGCTTTCGACGGTTTTCAAAATATCGAGCAAAACGGAGGCGCTCAGCCGATGCTTCAATACATAATCCATCGCTCCCCTCTTCATGCTCTGACGTACATAATCAAAGTCGTCATAAGCGCTCAACACAACAATTCTAACCTGCGGATACTCCCTCTCCAACTGCTCTATTAATCCGAGTCCATTCATTCCCGGCATGTTGATGTCGGTAATGACAATATCCGGAACATCCTCTTTTATGAGCTGTATGGCATGAATTCCGTTATACGCTTCGCCGGAAATATAAAAGCCGCAGTTTTCCCAATCGAGCATCGTTTTCAAATCCGTTCGCGAAACTGCATGGTCATCAACTATAAGCACCTTCAGCATATTGTCCGCTGTCCTCCTCCCCCACGGCAGGCAAAGTGATCTCTACGGTGGTGTACAAGTTGGGAATGCTTTGAATGGCAATTCCGTATTTTTCTCCGAAATAAAGCTTGATTCTCTCGTCCACATTTCGAATGCCGATCCCGCTAAGTCCGATATTTTTGTTTGCCGATGCTTCTCGCATGAGATTGTTTAGCGCATTGTTGTTCATGCCCACCCCATTATCGGTTATAACAATTTTCAAATCCTCTCCGATCCTGTAGCCTTTAATGATGATCATGCCCTGGCCCTCCATAGGCTGAATCCCGTGAATCAAACAATTTTCCACGATCGGCTGAAGAATGAATTTCAGAATATGAGAGTCCAGAATGCTTTCTTCCATTTCATAATGTACCTTGAACTTGTCGTAGTCCCGATAAGCCATTATGTTTAAGTAGTCTTTGACATATTCGATTTCGTCCCGCATGCTGATCAGCACGCTCCCTTTTCCCATACATCCGTGAAGCAGCTGCATCAGGGAAGTAATGATGCTTGAAATACTCTCTGCCTTTTGAATATTGGCAAGCCACCTGACAGTGTTCAGAGAATTGGAAAGAAAATGCGGATTAATCTGGGCTTGCAGTGTGTTCAGCTCTGCAACCCTTTTCAATTTTTCTTTCTTTTTCACCTCGTCGATAAGAAATTTAATCTCTGTCACCATATGATTAAAATTTGTTGCGGCTTTCCCCAGCTCATCACTGCTGTTGTCTTCGATTCTTGTAACTAAATTGCCGATTTTCACGTTATTCATTGAATCTACCAGGTGCTTTAACGGTTTGGAAATGCTTTTGGATACGTAGTAAGACAAGATCAGCGCAAGCAAGAAACAGAAAATTCCCAAAAATATAATATAGATACTCGTCTTAGCGGACTCATCGTTCAAATAAGCAAACGGGATGATACTGACCACGTACCAATCCGCACTGGGGATATAATTGTAAGCAATCAAATTTCGTTTTCCTGAAACGGTACTGTTGAATGAGAACGAATCATTTTCTTTGTTTTTTTTAAGTTCCTCAATCAGGGAATGATCGCGGTATGGCTTGGCCGAAATAATTTCCGGGTTTTGACTCGTGATTACCGTCCCGTTGCCGTTTATTATGAAAATATCCGAGCCTTGACCAAGATTTGTATCTTTAAATTTCTTTAAGATATGCTTTTCATCGATTCTCATAATCATATAACCGATCGGAAGCCCGTTAAACGATTTAAAGCTTCGAGCCAGTAAAATTCCTACTTTTCCGTAATTGGTGATTCGATAGTTTGAATTTCTTACATTTTCCTCGTCATCCCTGTTTTCGATCGTCCATAGAGGAGCGCCGTTATTTAAGGCCGTTCTTTCAAAAATATCGTTTAAAAAATCGAGGTTAAGATTATATTTGAAGTTGACGTCCCCATAGGCAATGATTTTTTCCTTCTTCCTAGTATAAACAAGCACATCCGAAACGCTATGAGTAAATGAGAACCTTTTTGCCAGCATAGTTTGCATTTTTAACTCCGCATCATTTCTCCTCCACTCATCCATCATATCGAAATCAGTCAACGTATTTTGAATAATATCGGAGAATGCGATGTCCACACTGTCATTTTCGAGCTTTGAAAGTTCATTTTGAATATTTTCGCTGACCTGATTCATTAACTCGATGGAAGAGGTGCTTATTTTTGTTTTTATAGCTTCGCTTGAAGTATAATAGGCAAAAATTCCTGTAATCGATAATGGGATCAAGGAAAGAATGGCAAATGAGATAACCAGTCTGTTTAGAATTTTCATTTTACGGATCAAACGGTTCAAGCTTGTACCCATAATCTACCCCCTTACGAAATTCATTTCGAGAAATTTCAAACCTATGACATCTCGAGAGCGGAATGAAGCTTTCCCCAGTCATCGTCATCCCGCTCTTTCACGGCCGTCTATATGCCCGGTTTTTGAAATTTTCCCGAGGTATGTCGATTATGAATTCAACAAGTTGACCTTTTAATCCTTGTTATTACAGCAGTAATTTTTTTGAAATCATGCAGACCTCTTTCCAGTCGCACTGCGGAATGAATCCGTAAAAAAAGAGAAGCCGTGCTTAGAGCACCGGCTTCCGGACGAATCAGTTTGAATCAATGCTTGAATGTGAACTGACCATTTTATTGCTTGTTAACTGCAGCGAAGCATAATTTTCATAGCGCTTCCTCCGCCCTCCATTTGTTTAAAGCCCTGTTCCAATTGCTCAAGCGGAAGAACGTCGGTAATCAATGCATCAAGCGGCAGTCTTCCAGAAGAGGCAAGCTCAATCGCCTTAATAAAATCCTCTCTTTCATATACGCGTGCGCCGGACATTGACAGTTCTCTCCAGAAAAACCGGTGCAGGTCGACCTGCGGCGGTCTGCTGAAAATACCGACTACGACAATACGCCCTCTTGTCCGGGGAAGCTTTGTCATAAGCTCTGCACCGGCTTGAGAAGAAGTAACCTCAAAAACTACATCGCAGCCGGCGCCGCCCGTTTGACTATTCACATACCCTGCCACGTCCCGTTCCTTAGGGTTGATGGTATCAAACCCAAGCTGCTCCAGCAGCTGCAGACGGTGAGGATTAATTTCGGAAACGAGTACCTTGGCCCCTGCTTCTCTTGCAACTAAGGCGATCAGCGCGCCGATCGGTCCTCCGCCTAATACAACTGCATAATCCTCCCGACCTACCTTCCCCCTGCGGATATCATGACAAGCAACGGCGAGCGGTTCTATCAGAGCGCCGTGCACCAAAGGGAGCTCCTTCGGTAAAGGCAACACCGTGTGAACGGGCACCGTCCAATAGCTTTGGAAAGCTCCCGGGGTTTCTATTCCGAGAAATTTCAGGTTATGACAAATATGGCCATACCCTGCCTGGCATGCCGGACAGTTGCCGCATGAATTGAGCGGCATAACAGTAACCGGATCACCTGCGGCAAATTCCGTAACCTGATCTCCGACCGCATGAACGGTACCGGACATTTCGTGACCCATAATTTGGGGAAAAGAAATCCTGCTGTCCATATGTCCGTGATAGATGTGCAGATCGGTACCGCATATTCCCGCATGGGATACCTTAATTTGAACTTCATCGTACCTCGGCGCCTGCGCGGGAGATTGTCCCGCACGAAGCACCCGGTCGCCTTCATAATATACAGCTTTCATATCCTTTGTCTCTCCGATTATTTTTTATTTGATAATTTCATCCCATTTTTTCTTCAGCTCGTCGAAGCCTTGCTCCGGTGTCATTTTACCGAAAGCGACAGTTTGGGAAATCTTTGTCCATTCGTCGGTCCAAGTGCCGTATCCCTTAGGTCTGCTTGAGAATGGATTTGCCTCAGGAGCGGTACGGTTAATGATGTCGACCTGGGCTTTGTCCGCATCCTTAAGATCTGGAAGAAGCGTGTCCAGAACAGGCTTGGCTACCGGAACGCCGCGTACCAGATTTAGCGATTTCCCTGCCTCTTTATCGTTAACAAACCAATCGAGGAATTTTATAGCTGCTTCCGAATTTTTCGAATCCTTGCTTATTGTAAAAAACTGGGACGGCAGAAGGAATGCTCCCGATTGCTTGGCATGAGGCACTACAGTCATCGCGTACTGCCCCGGGTGCACACTGTCGAATGCCGGGAAAGCAGCCGCATATTCGCGTTGAATTAAAATGGTGCCGTTCAAGAAGTTGTCCAGCTTGGGATCGTACTGCTTGTGCCCTGCCGTAACATCAGCCGGAGGTACAATTCCTTCTTTGCGGAGATCAGCAAACAGCTTGTTAAAGGCCACATACGTATCTTTGTCGATGTTAAATTTCCCTTCGGCTGTATGAATATACCCTTTGCCCTGAGCCAATTGATACATCTCATATTTATCGGACTCGGATGTACCTGTCGCTATGGAAAGATCCTGCATGAAATATTTCCCTTTTTCCAGCTTTGGCTGGAGTTCTCTGCCCAACTTAAGCAAATCGTCCCACGAAAAGCCCTTGTCGGGTACTGTTACACCCAATTTGTCCAAAGCCGCTTTATTGTACATCATCGTCAACGTGTTGGCGCCGATCGGCAATCCGTATTGCTTGCCGTTCACTGTACCTGCTGACAACAGCTTCTTTTCGATTCCGTCAACATTGATGCCCGAAAGCTCTGCAAGCTGTCCGCGAACGGCGTAATCCATCAAATTTCCTGTGTCTATCTGCATAATGTCGGGCAAATTTCTTGCTGCGGCCAAAGTAGCCAGCTTGGTGAAATACGTATCGAACCCCATATATTGCGGTTCGAACGAAACAGCAGGATTATTTTTTTTGTATAAATCCAATGTTTTCAAAGTTGCGTCATGCCGTGCCTGGGAGCCTGCCCAGGTAATACCTAGCGTTACCTCCTTATTCTTTACCGAAGCTTGTCCGGTTGTACCCGATCCGGCAGCAGGAGCAGAGGGTTGACTGCCTGTCTTACTGCCGGAACTGCACGCGGTCAGAGTCAAAACGGAAAGTACTATCAAACTCGCAGTCCATTTTTTTGTTTTATGCATCTGTGAATCCCCTTCCAAAAGATTGGTTTTGTTTTTCTTGCTCCATTATATGATGTCGTGAATTCCCCTCCAATGAGAGAAATCAACAAAAGATTCTACAAAATATGAAAAGCTAAAACCAGATCATACCGGCGGCCTCGAATTCACAACTTTATACCTGCGACCCGCGTGTTGATGATACCGGTCCCATGCAAGAAGGGCATTGGCTGCCAAACACTCCTGGTTGATAAGTAAAATCAGATTCGGAGGACGTTACTCCTTGTTTCTCATCAAATCCGTAGGGTTAACCCCGATATACTTTTTAAATTGGCTGCTGAAATAGGGAATGTTGCTGTAGCCTACTTTTTCGGCAATTTCATAAATATACAGCTTTCCTTCCAAAATCATCCGTTTTGCTTTTTCCATCCTGATTCTGGTCACATACTGATTGAATGTTTCTCCTGTTACATTGCGAAAAATTTGGCCCAGGTAATTTTTGGATATTTGAATTTCGTCAGCCAACAAGCCAAGCGTAATATTTTCCTCATAATGCTCATGCACAAACCGGATAATAAACTCGGCCATCTGTCGGTGTTTACTGTTATCGCTCAAATGCTGATTGTTAATGATTCCGGCTGCGGTCCGTTCGAGCCAGCTTTTTAGCGCAGCCGGTGTATAAGCTCCAGCGCCGGTCATGTCCTCATACGGAGTAAATTTAGGAATAATTCGCTCCAGCTCGATCCCGACATCATACAACGAATAGGCAATAATCGCCCATAGCTCACTCGCCCATATTTGTAGCGTCTGTTCATGACACACAAGCCCGGCATCGAGAGTATCTATATAGCCGGCGATAATTGTACCGGCTTCCTCTTCACGCCCGTTGCGGACGGCATCGGCAAACTCATGATAAAATTTGACCGAACGAAGCGGTGTGTACTGTTTGTAATGATCCGCATCCTCATTCAGAAACATCATTTTAAACGACTCGGATATGAGCCGCCAATCCTCAACGACATTTCCAAGCTCTGCTTGCGCGGGCAGCTTCAATTGATGATTCAGACAGTCTCCGATCCGCTGTTTGAGCTCACTGGCCAAACCAACAAAATGATCTCGTTCCAGGTCCCTCGCTCCGGAATGTAGCAAAACTGCAAACCGGCGGCTGTGCAGTTCCATATATTCAAAGTCGGAGAACATGCCGGCCGCAAGCTCGCTGATCACATTATGGACAGCAAACCGCACCAGGTTACGCCCCTTATCCCACGGCTCCCATGACAGGCTGTTTTGCAGCTCGACACAAAGGAGCAGGTGGAGCTTGCCGGACCATGCTTCAATCTTCCCGTTGATTTCCTTAAATCGGTCGGAATGATGATGCAGGTTGCCCGTTACAACGGACTTCATCCATTCCTCCATGACAAGAGGCTCGTACAGCTTCAATTGATCCTTCAGCACGTTATATTCATTTTCCTTCAAATGCTCTTTTTCAAGCTCTGCCGTCACCCTGGAAAGCACTGCTTTCAAATTATCAATAGTAATCGGCTTGGTTAAATAATCATCGACTTGCAGCCGCAGCGCCTGACGGGCATACTCGAAATCAAGATAACCACTGAGTATAATAAACTTCCCCTTAAAGCCGCGCTCCCGCAAAAGACCGATCATATCCAGTCCGTTCATAACAGGCATGTTGATATCTGTAAGAATGATATCGGGCTGAAACCTATCAATAACGAGCAGCCCCTCCTGGCCGTCAATAGCTTCCCCGACCCACTCAACTTCAAGCTCTTCCCAGGGGATTGATTCCCTCATTCCTTCCAGCAGGTTAGGATCATCATCAATAATGACTATTTTCCACATCGGTCCTGTCTCCTTCCAGGATCATTCCGCTTCCTTCAATCAACGGTATACAAATAGTGACAAGAGTACCTCCTTCAGGGCGATTTTTAATATCAATACGGTACCCGTCAGCAAAAAAAGCTTCCATCCGTTCTCTCACATTACGAATCCCGTAACCGCCCTTTGTCTTCGTTCTATACTGCGCGCCACACTCCTGCAAGCCCCTTCCGTTATCCTCGATTGACAGAATCAATTGTTGTTGAACAGCTTCGCCGTGAATCCGGATTCGTCCTTCAGAACGTCCATGGAAGCCGTGGCTGATACAGTTTTCTACAAACGGCTGCAGCGTCATTTTGGGTACATAATATCCCTTTATATCATCCGGCAATTCTATTGAATACTTGATACGGTCTCCTAACCGGATTTGCTGAATCTGCATGTAGCACTCAATATGAATCAATTCCTCAGATAAAGGTATTAATGATTCGCCGTTTGATAAACCGACCCGCAGCATTCTACCGGTCAGCTCCAACACCCTGCTCATTTTCTCATTGCCGTCCTTGATTGCCATCCAATTTAGCTGATCCAACGTATTGTACAAAAAGTGGGGATTGATCATCGCCTGAAGAGCTTTGATTTCCGATTCCTTCTGCTTCTGGTATTGATTTCTTAACGATTCGTACAGCTCTTCAATTCTGTTTATCAGCTTCCGGTAACCTTGGAACAACTGGCCAAATTCATTCTGATAATCCGTCGGCAGTTGGTGGTCCGCTGCATAAGCCGGGTACATTTTCATCGCTTGAAGCAGCAAAAAAATGGGCCGTGTGAGTTTGCGGTTTAAAAACAAAAAAATGAACAACAGCACGAAAACAGCGGCAATTCCTACAGTGAATAGCACCTTTGCCATGAAGGCGCTCCCGGCAACCAGCTGTTCCCATGGAGTAAACTCGATCAACAGCCAATTGGAGCCCGCGATGTTCGTCCAAACAACCAGATATTGGGACGGAAACTGCCTATATCCTTTAAGCGCTAACTGGCCTGCTTCCTGTAAGCTTCCTGAGATACTGCGCAGATTTTCGTTGTTTTCAACCAACGACTGTTCGCCCGTCTGCGTAATCACCCTTCCGCCCGAATCCAGCAGCAGCCGATTCGCCTCAAAGCCCTGCTCCCGCAGCAGCGTCTGCACATCCGAAGCCTTTATGTTGATCAGGACAAAACCCTGGTAATCGCCGGCGTTCGAATATATTTTTCGCACGAAGCTGACAACAGAGGCGGTTCCTTGGTATGAATCGGTTTCATGCTCTCCGATCCATACAAAATCAGACTGCGCAACAGAGGAAAACCACGGCATTTCTTCCCCTGTACGGAGGTCAAAAAAACGAACCAACTCTTGTTTACCGCTCTGCGGGGCATTTTTCACATACAGGTCGATGCTATAAATTACAGGAGTACTGAACGTCAATGTATTCAGGGAAGCGACCACATTCCTTAATGTAACGATATTCTGGTATGTCTCTTTGGGATTAGTGAGCAGATCCAACAGCTCCGTATTTCGCACGATTGATAACGAAACGGATTCGATTGCGCCGAATTGAGTTTGCAGCCGCTGATTTAACTCCGTAAGGATTCTTTCCTGATAAGAGGAGGTGGTGCGGATAATTCCTTGAACCGAAAAGTAGTAGCTGGCCCAGATTACAATTGCAAACAAGATTACAACGAATATGGAAGTGCTCCAAAAGTAAAGATGGCTGATATGAAGTTTTTTAAATAGCTTATCCATGAAGAAGGCCCCCTATACTGTATACAAACAGCTGGGGAGCCCAAACAGGGTCCAAATCTATCCTTTCAGGCCCGTTGTTGCAATCCCCTCGACGATATAGCGCTGAGTGAAGAAAAAGATGATCGTCCCCGGCATAACGGATAGAAGAGACATGGCAAACAATTGTCCCCACGGCGTCGCCGACTGGGAGTCGACAAAAAGCTTTAATGCCAGACCGACCGTATATTTGTCAATAGACTTAATATAAATCATATGACCGAAAAAATCATCCCAGTTCCATAGAAAGCAAAAGATCGAGACTGTCACAAGGGCAGGCTTGAGAAGCGGTAAAATAATGCGGTAGTAAATTTTGAAGGTGCTGCAGCCGTCCATTTTTGCCGCCTCATCCATTTCTTTGGGAATGCCGCGAATAAACTGAACAAGCAAAAAGATAAAGAAGGATCCGCCGATACCGCCGGCCAATGCATGCGGCACAATAAACGGCAGGTACGTGTCCACCCAACCGAATTTATCGAACATGACATATTGCGGTACGATAGTGACCTGATTAGGAAGCATAAGCGTTAACAGTACGATCGAAAACCAGAAATTTTTCAGCGGAAAATGCATTCTGGCAAATCCGAACGCAACCAGACTGCAAGAGATCAGGGAAGTGAACAGAACGCCCGCTATTAATTTAAACGTATTCCAGTAAAACACGCTAAACGGATATTTCGTAATTGCAAACCAGCCCTGAGTAAAATTTTCGATCGTCGGACTGCTCGGAAAAAAATTGGCTGACGACAGCTCCGCATTCGTTTTAAAAGCAGCGCCAAACCACCAAAACACCGGGTAAATCATAATCACGCATAAAGCAATCAAAAACAGATTGGGGACGATTACGTTCCGGATTACTTTCGTCATCTATTTTCCTCCTTCCGACTCGTAATGCACCCAGGCTCTGGAGGTGGCGAAAATCAATGCGGTAACAACTGCGATCATCACCAACAAGATCCAGGCCAAGGCGGAAGCATATCCCATCTGAAAGCGGGCAAACGCCTTATCGAATAAATACAGGGCATACATATAGGTGCTTTCTACTGGCCCGCCCTTCGTAATAATAAAAGCCTGCGTGAACATTTGAAAGGAACTGATCGTCTGAAGCACCAGATTAAATAAAATGATCGGTGATAACAATGGCAGCGTGATGGAGATAAACGTTCTGATTTTTCCCGCTCCGTCCACAGCCGAAGCCTCGTAGTATTCGCCCGGTATCTGCTTCAAGCCTGCCAAAAAAATAACCATCGCGGACCCGAACTGCCAAACGGCCAATACGATCAACGTGCCTAAGGCCGTCTCCGGCAACGAAATCCAGTTTTTCCCTTCGATATGAAATATGGAAAGCATCTGGTTCAACAGACCGCTTGTTCCGAAAATGTTGCTCCACAATATGGCTACCGCCACACTCGCCCCGATAAGCGACGGAAAGTAAATAACCGTACGGTAGATATGCATTGCCCGCAGCTTCATATTTAATACAACGGCCAACAGAAGGGCTACCGCCATTTTTAACGGAACGGAAACGGCGACAAACCATAAGGTGGCTTTGAGGGAATTCGTAAAAGATGTATCATCCATAAATATTTTTTCGAAGTTTCGCAAGCCTATCCATTGCGCCGGTTCAAGCAAGGAATAATCTGTAAACGAAAAATAGATCGATTGTATCATCGGCCAGACGGTTAGCAGGAAAAATCCGAGCAGCCATGGGGAAATATATAAGTACCCGTGCAAGGAGATGTCCTTTGCTATTTTTTTATGCGTCTTCGTTTGTAGTTTCAAAGCTGACCTCTCCTTTATTTAAATTTCCCTTCCTTGAATAAGATTATCTGGATCTGCTTGGCTCCAAGGCGTTTCGTACGTCGGTTGATTCACGTACCTGCTCATCGACATCTGCAGTTTAACCCCGGCACCTTTGCCAAGACTCACCTGCAGCCATTTGCCGTCGACGGATAAGCTTTCATTCATTTCTTTTTTTCCGGACCCTGAAACAACCGCTTCATGGAAGCAATGCTCGCCGAAGCCGCCGGCTTGTATAATGACTTCCTTGCCCTCGAACAGGTCGAGATTGATCAAGCTTAACGTAACAGAATTGTCCGTTAATGCCTCTACCAGCGCGCTGACCTGCGGCGGAAGACCCGGCCTTTGCGCCGCGGCATCGTAATACCGGACCCGCGCATGCTGCAGACCGCCGTGGGATATATGCATAGGAGCGCCCAAAGTCAGCTGCAACAGACCTTCTGGATAAACAGGGCACATCTCCTGCCATTTATGAATACTGGATAAGTCGCCCAAACTGTAGCCGTCGGAAATCCACGACTCCGGGTTGCCTTCCGGAGATCTCATCTTCTCCAACTGCTTCGTAACCAACGTGTAGTTGGCTTTTAATATGTTCTCAGGATAAGAACGGTCATTGCCGCGGATAAATTCAAACCAAGGAATCGTATTGGCAATATAATGCTTTGTTTCTTTACCGGTATTCGGATTACGCCCTGAAACGATCGGAACCTCAATTTCCTTGTAGAAGTCCGCAGCCTGTAAGCGCTCGTACCTTTCAATATCCCCATCTTCCATCGATACGGTCCATAAATAAATAGGGTACGCAGGATTAGCCGGTTTGTAGTCGGTCCAGCCGCTGTCCAGATGCTTATGAGGCACAACCCAGAGGTTGCCTTCCTGTCTTCCCAAGCTGTAGTTGATATCAAGCTGCTTTCTGATCACATTCAACCAATTTTTATCTCCTGTCAACAGTACGGCGTTCATAGCTGCATTAGTGAGCGGCTCAACAATCGTAAACAAACCGTGCGACCACCGCCAGCCGTAATAACCGCCCCACCATTTCCCGTCGTTATACTCTCCGATAATGCCCGATAAACCGACGTTATCCGGCATGATTCCGCCATTAAGAACTGCCCTGTCTCTCCATGCGGCAATATATTCCGTTACCCATTTACGAAGTTGTTCATCTCCGCTGTACATATAGGCGTGGGCAATCAGGCTGGTTGCGTTAAGATTTAACGGCACATCTCCTTTGGCCATGCGTTCGTTCATTTTCGCAATAATTTCACGGTACACCTCATCATTGGACCAAGGACACTTCCCGCTGTTGATATCCACCCCGGTCAAATCCTCGAATGGAGCCAGATAGTCGTCCAAAATGCCCCTGTGCGTCATCCAATCTTCTTCAGTCATAACAAACCGCGGTCCCCGGCTTCCATTAATAGGAGACCGGATCAATTTCTTCTCTTTGTCATAATTTTGCGCTTCACTGTCTTCTCCGGTATAGAAGCTTGCGAATCTGCGCGCTCGCTGTCGGTCCCTCAAACTTTCGGGATCGGCCAGGCCAAGGAAATAAAAGAACAAATATCCTTCCCCATGATGCATCCAATCGTAATAACCGTCGAACTCGCGGTAAATCTGGCCGTATTCGGTCCATTGCCAAGTAATGCCTTCCCACACTTTACGGGCGTGACCGTACAATTCTTTTTTTCCGCCCAATACATAGAGCAGGGCCAGGTTCATAAAGCCTTCGTACGGATCGTCGGAGCCGTCCATGCCCGGCCACACTTTTCTCCAAACCAAGGTGCCGTCCGGCTGCACGTAGCGCTCTACAAATTCCTCAGCCGCTTCATTTAAAACTGTCATCAATTGCTGCTGCAGCAATGCCCATTCGGGCGGAACGCACATTTCGTCTATCCGAAGTTTTTGCATATCCTTTTGCTGTTTCATCACGCTCTAACCACCTTGTATCGTCAATTTGACTTTATTGTAAAGTGAAAGCGGCAATTAAAAAAGAAGGGAAATTAATAAATGTTTTCACTTTTTAAGAATGCCATGTATGCTTTTTTCCAATTGTTCTCTACTTAAAACTTGCGTCCGGCAGCAAACTCTGGATTGCTGGTGCACCACATGCTGAAAGGAGCCGTTTCCTCCTGTTTCTTCCTCGTACATTTCCAAAAAAAATGTGGACATCCGCTTCTCTAAAACGGATGTCCACATAAGGCATGCAGCACTATACTCTGGCCGTTATTCATGATCAAAACAAGCAGGCTGATGCTGCTGAACAACGGATCGTGACGCTCATACCGGAAGTACAGTTATATAGGTTGTCGTCATATAAAACTATTATTCGCCAGCTTACCTGGAGGATCTATATACTATCATGTCAGCGATATTTCATCGTTACTCCCAATATTAATTACACTTTTTGTTGCAGAGCTATGGTTATATCCCGGTCTACCTCAGCCTGAAGCGCCGTTACATCCACGATGTCATATCCCTGGCGAGTTAAATATTGCGGTATATATTGACTCGCGGTTTGAGCCGCATAAATTCCCCAATGTTGGGATGCCGCTTGCAAATGCTTGACCGCCTGCATCTGATGGGACAACTCACCCGTTTTTTGATACAGACATAGCTGCACTGCGCCCAATATTTTGGAAGCGTAATATCTTCCCAGGTAGGACATGGCCCTCAGATCTCCTATTGTAAGCCGCAGTTCCTTATCCGTCGCAGTATATATCTCCTCTATGAGCCCTAAAGTACGATCTGCGTAATTGTTCAGATCTTGTGCGACTCTGGACGGAGATTTACCCGAAATGAAGCTGCTTTCGATTATCTTCTCGCAATAATCCGGAATACTCACAAGTCCGCTTTCAGGCATTGGGGCATCGTCGATAAAATGCTGTACCGTATGAAAACCTTTGGCTATTCCCGGATGACTGTAGCAGGCTTCGGGATACCATTGGAAATCGAGATGATTCTCCTCCCAATGAAACGTGGTCACCAGCGGTAAAATTTTCGATGCCGTCGCCCAGGCTTCAAAGAGTGTGCGGCTAGGAGTCTCGGGGAAACGGAAGCCCAGCTGCTTCTCAAAATGCGTATCCGGAACGGTCGGGTCATATGATAACCGGCCCCACAGCATAAAACCGTACCATCGCTTCTTGATGATAGTTTGGCGTGGCGAATCGGGTTCGGTACTGATAAATTCCCGTCCCCATACAATTCCATCCGGTCCCATATAGAAGCCGGCCAGTTTCTCATTGGATGGCATGTTTAAAATATACTGGCGGACAAATTCGGGATCGCCCCATCGAAAATAGTAATAGTCATCGTCCCGAACGGTGAGCCACGTTTTCTTTCCTGCCGGCAGTTCGTTCAAAAAACCTCCCTGCAGCTCCTTGTAACCGTTCGTCTGGTAAATAAAGGGGGGATGGACTGAGGAATACATATGCGCGAGTGAATATTTGTAGCTGAAATCAAACGTGTCGGTGTAATTCGAAAATGCCTTATCGATTGTAGATAAAGCAGATTGATGCGCTCGGTGGATGAACCTGATTTTACGCTCCGGATCTTTTCGTTTAACATCCATGACCCCTTCCCCATAGGTCCGCCACAACCATTCCTCATTGAGCTGTGGCTGATTATGCAGCATGTTTTCACCGGCGGTGACACCGATACCGGAGAGAAGAGGGTAAGTTTCGAGCAAACAGCGGACACTCGCCCGGAAATAGTCGATGGTTATTTCGTTATTCTGGTCACAAGTAATGCCGTAACGGTTACCCTCGGTACCGTATGTGAAAATATTCCACGTTATTATATACACATCGATCCCGCGTTTTTTTGCATGCAGCATTACCTCGCGCCAAAAAGATACTTTCTCGGTAATTGTCATCTCCCGAACCGTTTCCAAGCTGGCAAGTGTCGACGCTGTCGACATCTCGGTTCCTCCTAGTCTTGCCCGGATTGGGATGGTCGTTTTCTTCACGTCATTCAGGGCAATCTCCGGATACTCGGGAACCTGAACCATGGATGGGAACGGATGCAGATTCCATAGTGACAGGGCATTATACCGGTACAACGCCATGTCGTCCAGAAACTCTCGCCAAAAGTCCAGACTCCACATTTCCTCGATGTTATGTTGTGCGGCATCCCCGTTATCGGAATAGCTCGGTGTACGCGCGTCCAGGGGAATGTTGAATTTAATGCCTCGATTCGGTATATGCGGATTGCAAATCTTGTTGCCGATATCCTCGATATTCCGTCCTGTATTAACGGCATCCGCAACCTCCAGCCCTCCATACATCGCCCCCACCGGGTCGGCGCCTGTAACCCAACATAGCGTATAACCGTTTCCTCGCTCCATTCTTATTGCGAAACCTTGCGGCGAAAGAGACGGTCCGGAAGAAATGCCTGATTCAGCTCGCACTTCTACGGTTGAAGCAAGTACGATTCGAATCGGTTCGCTCAGTTCGGTTATTGCATCAAGGGGAGCATATGCAGCTATAATATTCCTGCTTGCCAGAGCCTCCTGCAGTTTTCCGGCAGCGAAGGCTATTGTTGAAATCGTCTCGTCGAATACAATGACAGCTTGATTCATTTTTTCATCCTCCTGTAATTTTAATACGCCCCCCGGTATAGCATGTCGGATCAGACCCTCGTCTAGCTTATAACCGGTTGTGCATCCTGATTTGTAAATTCCTTATACGGCCTCACACTTGTCCATTTATTAATATAAGAAGATTCGTTTATTTGCGAAATGAACGGATAATCGGCAAAATTGGAGAAGGTAGTTATGTTGCCATTGTACACGATTTTATCTCTAAACCTCACCAGATAGATCGAATCGATAGCCGGAAATTCATGCTTTATTTCCTGCAGCCGATTGAAAACCTGGTAATTTAAATAAATATTTCGATAATTGCTTTCATCAAAAAATTCATTTATCAATTTGTTGTAAAGAATCTCGTTAATGATCATATAATCAATACTTTTTAAAGAAAGATCGATAGATTTCATGATTTGCCTTGCATAGATTTCATTTGCTTTGGCCGCATCCTGTTTCTTCTGGACAATAAGGTTTTGGAAGAAAACCAGAAAAACAACACCGAACAGGATAAGAAAAACGGGAATATAAGACAGCAGCATGCGAAAAAACCAAGTGTTTTTTATCATTCTCGCCTCTACATCCTTCAGTTTTAGATATGAGCATATCTCCTTCAATGAAGACGCTTGCAAGGAGCGGTTCAACGTAAACCGGGTTATACACAACGTGTGCGCACACGGTTTAAATATAACATCTCAATTTTTTACATGTCAACACGATTCCTGCTTTTTACATCCCCGATATTCTCAGGCGGCATTCAAGGAGCTTTGCGGCCGAACAAAATGTGTCACTTCCACCAAAGGAAGTGACACATTAAACATTCGGATGAATCATCCAGAGATGATATAATGACCATTAGGCTCGGTCGAGAACGAGACGGTAACGGCATCCGGCCGTTCGATTGCGACAGGTTGTCCGCAGCTTGTTTTGACAGACATTGTTTGACCCGATCGCACCCTGCACGTGCGGCCAAGCGTGGAACGTATAGTTGCCGAGCAGAGCCGTCCGTCCTCCCAGGTTATTCCGACTTCGAAGCCCCCTCTCGCCCGTAAGCCGCGAACCGTCCCCGCCGCCCAATCCGCCGGAAGCGCCGGCAGTAGATGCAATTCCCCGTCGTGGCTTTGTAACAACATTTCCGCAATGCCTGCGGTCCCCCCAAAGTTGCCATCAATTTGAAAGGGGGGATGATTGTCAAACAAATTCGGCAACGTCGAGGAACGAAGCAGAGCAAGGACATTGTCGTACGCTTTCTCTCCTTCTTCAAGGCGTGCCCACATATTGATGATCCATGCCCGGCTCCATCCGGTATGCCCGCCGCCATTGGCCAAACGACGCTCCAACGTTACCTTTGCCGCCTCTGCCCAGTGTGGCGTTCGCTTCACCGTAATCTGATTTCCCGGATGCAAGGCGAACAGATGGGAGATATGCCGGTGTCCGGGCTCTTTCTCCTCATAATCTTTCAACCATTCCTGGATTTGGCCGAATTGACCCACCTTAATCTGCGGCAGACGAGCATGAACCGACCGCAACCGGGAAAGGAAATTTTCATCCATCCCTAAACTCTCTCCGGCCTCCAAAACGGCGCGGAACAGAGCGTGAAGGATTTGATTATCCATCGATGCGCCATAGCATAATTGACCTGTCTCTCCGTTAGGCAAGACATACGTATTCTCAGGCGATACCGATGGGCACGTAACGAGGTATCCGTCCGGTCCCTCTACCAAAAAATCCAGGAAAAATTCAACGGCTTCTTTCATGGCGCCGTAGCTTCGCTCCAGATGGGCCCGGTCGCCGCTAAACAAATAATGCTCCCATAGATGAAGACAGAGCCAGGCCGCTCCCAGCGGCCAATACGTTGCCGGCAAATAAATGTCCTGCGGTGCCGTATCCGCCCATATGTCCGTATTGTGATGCGCGACGAACCCGCGGCAGCCATACATCTTTTGGGCCGTAACCCGACCTGGCTCGCGCATGCGCTCGATCAGCTCGAAGAGCGGCTGGTGGCATTCCTGCAGGTTGCATGTTTCGGCATGCCAATAGTTCATTTGCGTGTTAATGTTGATCGTATATTTGCTGTCCCAGGGCGGCCGCATCTGTTCATTCCAAATCCCCTGCAGGTTAGCGGGGAGCGATCCGGGGCGGCTGCACGCAATCAATAAATACCGGCCATATTGAAAATAAAGTGCGACAAGACCCTGATCCTTCTCTCCCTCTCTAACTCTTCGCAGCCGCTCATCCGTAGGAAGCTGTCGATAGCCGTCGTCTTGAAGCTCGAAGTGGACTCGTGTGAACAGGGAAGCGTAGTCCTGCACATGACGTTTATAAATCGTTTCAAACATGCGGGCGGCAGCGGACTGAATAGTACGGAAGCAGGCTGCTTCCGGATCCGATCGACGAAACGTCGTTTCGGCGGCAAGCAGCAGCATCACGCTGTCCGCTTGTTCCACCTGCAGATGTTCGCCAATCGTACGTACCGTTCCCCCCTGCGGAATGGCTGTCAGCCGGGTGCAGAAGTCAGACCCTCCCTGTCCGCCGCAATTCCCTTTCGCAACAATGGAATTCCCTTCAACTCCGAACGCTTCATCCAAATACCGGTGTCCGCCCCTTGTCAGCCTCGCAATGAAGGAGACACTGCCGGGCCTATCGGCCGTGAGCCTGATCACAATCGCCTGATCGGGAAAGCTCGAGAAATACTCCCTTGTATAGACGATGCCGTCCGCTTCATAAGTTACGGTCACAACCGCCTTCTCCAGATCAAGCTCACGCCGGTAGCTGCGCGTTTTTCGATGATCGAATTGCAGGAACAAATCGCCAAGCGGCATGTAGTGGCGCTGGCTTTCCGGCGTGCCGGATAAAGCCATGGCTGCCAGCTTATGGGCTTCCTTCAGCGTCCCTTCCATCAGAAGGCGGCGGATATCCGGCAAAAACTTGGCGGCATCCGGATTATTCCTGTCTCTCGGTCCGCCATACCATACCGAATCCTCATTCAATTGAATGCGGTCCGTACCAGTAAGTCCGAAGATCATGGCGCCCAAACGGCCATTTCCAATCGGCAGCGCTTCGTTCCATTCTTCCGGCTGTTTGTTGTACCATAACTTGGAGTTCCCCACAATGTTTCCCCCAATCCATGACAAATTCAATCGGAGCCTGTTGTCTGACATAGGGACATTATAACCGATATACGGACCTAATTAAACGGTGACGACGATCCATCCTGATTCGATATCGATCGGATAGGTTTCAACACTGTCGATCTCGCCTTCAGACTCATTCATGATTTCCACATCGTACGTTTTGACCAGGCATTTGAACGGGTCAAAAACCGATTTGCCGTTGGTAATGTCAAATTCCCAGCCGTGCCAAGGACACCGCACAATCTCCCCGTCTCTGCCATATCGGTACTCTCCCGGTTCCGACGGTAGCATGATGCCTTGAATCTCACCCACACACAGCTCCGCTCCCTGGTGAGGACAACTGTTTTTTAAAGCGTAGAATTGGCCCTTCACATTAAAGACTCCAATAGAACGACCCTCGAGGACGACGAGTTTCCGGTCTCCGGGCCGCAGTTCCTGAACAGGACAGATGGCGTGTTTACTCATGATTTTCAATGCTCCTTTGACTGAGATTCTCCCAAACGATACAACTGTCTCGCGTTATCGGACAAAATTTTTTGTCGTGAATCCGAGGGAAGAAATGAAAAACTATCCGGCGAAGCATAATGCTCGTCAGGGTAATCGCTCGAATACATGAGCAAATTTTCATAATCGAACATGGATAGGACGTCCATCAGATCTTCGTCTTTCAGGGGACGCTCCAACGGGCTGGCTGTAAAGCGAACGTGCTCGCGCAAATAATCGCTAGGCCGTTTTTTAACCCAAGGGATTTCCGAACGCAGGCCCTTATATTCTTGATCCAGTCTCCACATTAACGCCGGAAGCCAAGCGACTCCGCCTTCCGCAATGACAATCCGCAGATTCGGGTAACGCTCGAATACCCCCTCCGTCAGGATACTGAGAAGATGAACCTGCATGGCAAACGACAGACCCGCGTAGTACTCAAGGAAATGAGAAGGATACCCCTGGGAGGCCAAAATATTGATTCCCATTCCGTCGGTGCCCGGGTGAATGACAAGCGGAAGCTCGTGGCGAACGCAGGCATCGTAGATGGGGTAATACTGCCGCTGACCCAAAGGCGCTCTCGCGCCCGAGTCGATTAATACCTGCACGAAGTGCGCATGACCAGCCCATCGGTCAATCTCCTTGGCTGCCGATGCCGGATCCTGATGGGCGATAGTGATGGAGCCCTTAAAGCGGCCGTCTGGATTATACTCCCCCAGCCAGCTGTCGGAAAGCCATTCATTATACGCAGTCGCCACGGCGGAGGCGTAATCCGGGTCGTGGTGCATACACACGTGAGAGCGTGGCAACAAAATTGCTGTATCAATCCCTTGAACGTCGAACAATTGCTCGCGCAAGAATTCCGGTTCCGAACCAGGCTTTCCTCCTCCCGAGGGAACTGTCCGCTGCGGCGATATCGGATTTTTGTAAAAATTGTTTGTCCATATACTGAAACGATGTTTCCACGGTTGCGACAAATACGCTTTGATTTCTTCCGGGTTGCGCGGGACGACATGCACATCGCAATCTACGACTCCAGTCCGTGCGGCGCAATCTCCCCGGTCTAACTCGGCAACAGTTTTCATAATTATCAGCCTCCAGTTGATGTTGATGATGCAATGCTTCCTTTCTAGCGAATGGTTATAGGCCGTACAATTCCTTGGCATTTTCGAAATAAATACGCCGGCGCATTGATTCCGGTATTCTGGGGAATGCGTACCGCGGGTTATCGAAATCCCAATGCGGATAATCGCTGGAAAACATCAGGATGTTTTCTGCATCCATCAATTCGAGCATGCGTACCAGGTGCTTATCCTGATCCGGGCGTTCCAGCGGCTGCGAGGTAATGCGCACATGATCGCGAATATATTCGCTAGGTTTACGTTTCAGCCACGGCACCTCGGAACGATACCGTTCATACAGAGTATCCAACCGCCATAACAATGCCGGCATCCAGGAAACTCCCCCTTCGACAAGGACGACCTTTAGTCGCGGAAATCGCTCGAAGACACCTTCAATCAGCATACTTACCAGATGTGTCTGATAGCCGATGCAGTGGGCTGTGCTCCATTCGATGTAGTGTGTGGGGAAGCCGCTGGAAGCTTGAAGATTGATTCCCATTCCGTCTGTACCGACGTGGGTGGAGAACGGAAGATTATGCTTTTGGCATGCTTCGAATATTGGGTCGTATATCGGATTCCCGTACGGGGCCCGCGATCCGGAATCAGACAAAACTTGGACAAAATGGGGATGTCCAGCCCATCGTTCGATTTCCCGGGCGGCGGCGACTGGGTTTTGATGCGCAATTTGTATGGAGCCCTTAAAGACACCGTCCGCATTATATTTGCCAAGCCAGGTTTCGTCCAACCAATTGTTAAAAGCACTCGCCTTGACAGTCGCGAACTCCGCGTAGGGCAACGGATTACAAAATGCTCTGTGGAGCAATATCGCATGTGTAATTCCATATTCGTCGATCAACTGCTTCCGCAAAAAATCGGGATCCGACGCAACCGGCAGACCGTTGGGAGGTTTGGCGTCCGTCCGGTTCACATAGGTTGGGTGTGCGAACAAATCGCGGCCGCCCACAAGAGGCCTCCAATGCCATTTCGGATCCAGATGTGTACGAATCTCATCCAGGCTTTGGGGGCTGACATGCACATCGCAATCGATAATGCCGTATTTGTTTTTCTTCGGCTTGCGCTCTTCCTTGGTTTGCTGCAACATTCGAATTCTCCTCTCGGCGATCGTAATTCGGGTCAGCCTTTAACTGAACCCAGAAGCACACCTTTTGCAAAATATTTTTGTAAAAACGGATAAACGACCAATATCGGCAACATCGCCACCACCACTGCAGACAATCGGATCGTTTCCAGTGGCAGAATAAAATCGTTGTCTGAACGAGTACCTTCAATGCTTGTTGAACTGGCATCCACAATAAGAGTTTTCACCAGCAGTTGAAGCGTCCATTTCTTAGCGTCAGACAAATAGATCAAGGCGTTGAAATAAGTGTTCCAATGAGCTACCGCAAAGAAAAGCGTGAAAGCCGCGAGCGCTGGCTTAGACAGCGGCAGAATGATACGAAAGAATACCCCCAAATCGTTACAGCCGTCAATCTTACCCGAATCCTCCAGCTCCAAGGGAAGCGATTCGAGGAAGCTTTTCACCACGATCAGGTTGAAAGAGCTAATCATCGCCGACCATATAAGTGCCCAATAGGAATTAAGCAGCCCTAAACTTTTGATCAGCAGAAAGTTCGGCACGATACCCGCATTGAATACCAGGGTTAGAATTACGACACCGATAATCCAATTTCGATGCGGCAAATTTTTCTTGGTTAAGCCGTAAGCCATTGTAAAGGTAAAGATGATATTGAGGATTGTGCCTATTATCGTAATGTAGACGGTACTATAAAGCGCATTCTTGAAATTGATAGAACTGACAATGTATTTATAACCGGCGAGCGAAAACTTCTGCGGAATCAAATAAAAAGAGAATGGTTTGTACACTTCCGGATCGGTTAAAGAAACGCTTGCGACATAAAGAAACGGCAACAGGCACATCAGTGATATAAGCAAAATCAATCCGTAAATGATAGCATCAAACAACGTCATCCTTCGACTGGCCCTAACCGCCTTCATTACTCTTGCCTCCTATCCTGCGCCACAATCAATAGATACCTTCGTGACCTAATTTTTTGACGATCTTGTTGGCGGCAATGACGAGGACGAGGCCAACGACGCCTTTAAACATGCCGACTGTAACCCCGACGCTGATCTGCCCCCGCTGTACGCCTTGGGCAAAGGCATAGGTGTCAAAAACATCGGCAACATTTTTAACTAACGGGTTCATCATCAGCAGCAGTTGTTCAAAGCCGACATCGGCCATATGTCCGAGCCGCAAAATCAGCAAAATGACGATAGTCGGCCGGATTGCCGGCAACGTGATGTGCCAGATTCTTCGTATTCGGCCCGCCCCGTCCATTTCCGCAGCCTCATATAATTGCGGGTCGACACCGGCTATGGCGGCAAGGAAAATGATCGTTCCCCAGCCGACGTCCTTCCAGACATTCTGGGCCGTAAGCAATCCCCAGAACAAGTTAGGGTTTGTCAAGAATGAAACCGGTACCTTCCCCAGTGAAATAAATAGTTTATTAATGACGCCGATATCCTGCGACAGCAAAAAGAACGTGAGGCTCGCTACCACTACCCATGACATAAAGTGAGGCAAATACAATATGGACTGATTTATCTTCTTGAACCATTCGTGCTTAAGTTCATTAAGCATCAGTGAAATAACAATAGGTAGCGGAAAAAAGAAAACGAGACTATACAAATTGATAAGTAAAGTATTGCGAAGCATGATATAGAAATACTCGTAAGTAAACAAATCAATGAAATTTTCCAGACCTACCCACTTGCTGTGAAGGATGCCAAGCGCCGGGCTGTAATTTTGGAAGGAAATAACCAGGCCCCACATTGGCACGATCTTGAACAGCAAAAAATAAAAAAATCCGGGCAACGTCAGCAAATAAATATAGCGAAAATTTTTATAGAGTTTCCAGCGGTCACGCCAAGTTATACGAACGCTTTGCGTTCTCAATGGTTTCATGCCGACTGTATTGGCCTTTATCATGCTGCACCTCCGCTCGCGATACCGGAAAATCAGGCAGACAGGGAGCACCTCCTGAACCGGTACGTTATTTCATCATGATCTTATAGTTTTCGTTGAATTCCTGATATGCTTTCTTGAAATCAGCCATGTTGTTCAGCTTATCAATATACGCTTTGAAATCGGATATGGAAATATCTCCGATTATGGCCTTAGTTCGCATGGTTATGAATTCATCGGAATATTTCGGCCATACTTTAAGCCATGTATCCGAAAGCAGCAGCTCCTGCAGAGGAACCTTGCCTACCTCCTCTGCTTTAAATTGCTTCATTTGCTCGATTTTCGCATCGTTCCATGCTTTGGAAGCCTGGGGAGAGACAACTTTCAGCCACGGATCCTCCGCCAATACCATAAATTGGTTGACATCAACGGTAATTTCCTTCTTGCCTACGTCAGTCAACTTCCTCTCGTTGTTCTCGATCTTGTAATGTACCCCTTCCATCCCATGGCTGACAATATCCGTCATTTCCGAGGAGGCCATCGTATCGTACATCTTTAAAATTTGTTTAACCTTCGCCTCCGGCACCTTCTTGGGTATCATAATGCCCCCTGTTGTCAGCTTCGTATGAGCCAGAGCGTACCCTTTCGGACCTTTAATCAGAGCGGCGTCGACGATGGCACCCGGCTGCGTCTTCTTTATCGCTTCCGTAGCATCCCAGGCGTGGTAAATATTCCAGACATAGGCCGCGAGAACCCCCGAATTAAACAAATCCTGCACCTGCGAAGCCTTCATGACCGAGAATTCTTTGGCCATGACGCCGTCGGCATATCGATCCCGATACCACGAAACGAAGTCCACATAGTTGGGTGTCAGAAAAGGATATACCATGCCGCCCTCGTTATTGTATATCGGATCCCACACGCCAAACATTCCCGCGTAATAATCATTATAATCCAGTCCTATCGTCGTTTTCTTGCCATTGCCAGCCGGATCGCTATCGACGATCTTTTTCAAGGCGATGTTGAACTCCTCCAGAGTTTGCGGCACCTTCAGACCTGCCTTTTCCAACCAGTCCTTGCGGATCTGTACAATCGAGTCCAGCTTCCCCCGCGTTCGCGGCAATGTATAAAGCTTGCCGTCGATCCGCAGATACTTAGCGCGCTCCGGAATGATTTTTTTCAGATTGGGATAATCACTGTAATCTCCAAGAAGGGGTTCGAGATCCCAGAAAACCCCTTGTTTGGCGGCATTGACGACCGGCAAATATTTTTCGGACGTAACCGTCAAGATATCCGGCAAATCCCCTGAAGCCAGAACCAGATCAAGCTTGCTGTTATAATCGGGAGCAGGTACCCAGTCGACTGTCAGCTTTGTATTCGTCCGTTTCTGGATTTCCGTCCATACAGCATTGTTCATCTGCGGCACTTCAAAATACAGCGAAGACATGACCTTGAGCTCCAGCGGATTGCCCGCATCGGCAGAGGAGGGCGCCTCCCCTTTGGAATCAATGGCGCCGCTTCCGCAGGCCGAGACAAACAACCCAAGCGCCAACGAGGAACATCCTGCAAAAACCAGTCTTGTGATCGTATGCGTTTTCAATAAATATCCTCCTCGTATAGTATTTCTTGAAGGTTGTTGTTGGGCTAATTTCCAGTACCCTAGGGTACTGGCGGCCGCCTTCAAAATTTCCAATTTGATCTTTGAAAAATAAATGAAAATCTTAAATTGGGACTGGACTTTTCGTGATGCTTCCAGACAATGAATCTTAGGGTCATTCGGGGAAATTCTTTTTCCTCCTGTAGTTCAACTACTTCATAAGTCTGTTTCCCTGGCACTCGTGCGGCACTTCTTACCCGCTGGCTGTTCCCTCCGGCAACCCATGCCCGAAGATAGCAGCTTCGGG
>NZ_SMRT01000033.1 GCF_004354045.1 Paenibacillus piri
CGAAGCTGCTATCTTCGGGCATGGGTTGCCGGAGGGAACAGCCAGCGGGTAAGAAGTGCCGCACGAGTGCCAGGGAAACAGACTTATGAAGTAGTTGAACTACAGGAGGAAAAAGAATTTCCCCGAATGACCCTAAGATTCATTGTCTGGAAGCATCACGAAAAGTCCAGTCCCAATTTAAGATTTTCATTTATTTTTCAAAGATCAAATTGGAAATTTTGAAGGCGGCCGCCAGTACCCTAGGGTACTGGAAATTAGCCCAACAACAACCTTCAAGAAATACTATACGAGGAGGAAGATGGATGCTATTTATGCTGATTGTCCAAGTCACGAATAATTCGGAAGCCGGAAATCTCCCGAGCTTAGAGCTCAGAGAAGCCATGTCGAAGTACAATGAGGAATTAGTTAAGGCAGGCGTGCGGGTTGCGGCTAAAGGACTTCATCCAAGTTCAAATGGGATTCGCCTTTCGTTTCCGATACCAGGGGAAAAGCCGGTGGTTACGGATGGCCCATTTACGGAATCTAAAGAATTGATTGCCGGGTTCATTCTGATTGATGTGAAGTCGAGGGAAGAAGCCATCGAGTGGGCCATGCGGATGCCGGACCCGATGGGACAGGGGGAAGGTCAGATTGAATTGCGTCAAGTAATTGAGGATCCGGAAATGTATGCAAAAGAAGCTGAATTACGCGAGAAATCAGAGAAAAGAAAAATATAGTGACAACCTACGGAAACAATCGTACCATTGAAGGAATCTGGATCGTCGAATCGGCCAAAATCATAGCCGGTGTTGCTCGAATTGTTCAAGATGTCAGTATTGCAGAGGATTTGGCGCAAGAGGCGTTAGTCATTGCGCTTGAAAAATGGCCGGAGTCAGGCATACCGGAAAAACCGGGAGCATGGCTCATGACTGTTGCCAAACGTCGGGCGATTGATCTTCTGCGTCGAAACAAATTACGTGATCAAAAATATGAGGAAATCGGCCGCAACATGGAATTCAAAATGAAAATGGACTATGATTCAATTGACGAGGAGATCAATGACGATCTCCTGCGTCTCATCTTCACCACTTGTCATCCGGTGCTTTCCAGGGAAGCTCGAGTCGCTCTAACGCTTAAACTGTTATGCGGATTAAAGACAGATGAAATTGCGCAAGCTTTTCTTGTGTCGGAATCAACCATTGCACAACGAATCGTCAGAGCAAAGCGTACACTTTCTGCTTCAAAGGTACCTTTTGAAGTTCCCCGTGGGCTTGAGCTTTCACGCCGGATGTCATCAGTTCTGGATGTGATCTATCTCATGTTTAATGAAGGATATGTTGCAACCGGCGGTGAGAACTGGATTCGTCCAAAGCTGTGCAATGAAGCCATTCGTCTTGGCCGGATTCTGGCGGAAATTCTCCCTGGGGAACCGGAAGTACATGGCCTGATTGCACTCATGGAAATCCAGGCATCACGTTTCAAAGCGCGCATTGGTCCATCGGGAGAGCCGATATTGCTTCAGGATCAGGATCGGGCGCTTTGGGATTATCTTTTGATTCACCGCGGCTTTTCGGCGCTTAAGCGGATCGAGCAAATCGGCGGTGCCTATGGTCCGTACTCACTGCAAGCATCTATAGCTGCTTGTCACGCCAAGGCACGAACTGCATCGGAAACGGATTGGCAAGAAATTTCCGCACTTTACGATGCCCTTGCCCAGGTGGCACCATCTCCCGTCGTGGAATTGAACCGCGCTGTTGCTATTTCTATGGCTTATGGACCGGCCGCTGGGCTGGAGATTGTGGACGCATTGGAAGTCGAACCATCCTTGAAACAGTATCACTTATTGCCAGCGGTTCGTGGCGACTTGCTTGCTAAGTTGGAGAGAAATGAGGAAGCATGCGCTGAGTTCAAGCGTGCAGCAACGCTTACACAGAATGAACAAGAGCGTGCCTTGCTTCTAAAGCGGGCAACCGATTGCGTAAACGTTTCTCCGCTGAAAGATTTCGGGCGAAAAATCTAATGTTTCTATCAAGAAAAGACGCGGCAAGTCAGGGTAGTGACAACCCATTCTCCTTCGCCGTCTCGATCACGTTGTAGATCGCGGCACTTGCTTACGCGCCTCGTTGTGTATTGGCGAACAGCCAGTTCACAAATGAAGTTACGGACGGAGTGCCTTGGGAGGCACTGGTACCAGGCAATAAAGAGGGATTACGGGCATTTGATGCAGCAATTTGCCTACATTCATTCTTGAAATCAAGAAGCTAGTGTTTTACAATTAGTTAGAATTCTAATCAATATCAGAGGAGTAAACATGAATAGTCATCCAAACACCTCAAACTGGGAGTGGAATAAGGGACCCATCGGACGAACGGTTAAAGTAGCCTACATTACATTACGTCGTGAAGTCGAAGAGCAACTAAAACCGATCGGACTTACACATACCCAATGGAGCGCACTAGGGATTCTTAATCACTTTCCAGGAATCACTTCATCGGAATTAGAGCTAATTCTCATGATCGAACGCCCAAGTGTAACCAGTCTTATGAACGGATTGGAAAAGAGAAAGTTGATTATACGTAAAAACCATCCCGACGACGCACGGTACAAGCAAATCTACTTGACGGAGGAAGGCAAGAAGATAGCAATGGAGACCCAGCAGCTTACACACCTCGTTGAGGACAGGGTAAAAGAGGGTTTCTCTGCTGAAGAATTTGAAATGTTCAAAAAGCTTCTCAACAAATTGATTAACTTGTTTGAGAAGGAGTAAACCTTAAATTTTTTTATGGTATTAGTTAGAATTATAACTATATTCAAAGGGCGTGAGTTTCATGAACAATGAACAGTAGGAACGGGAGCCCTCGTATCCAGTGTGGCAGGGATTTCATCATGTAGCTTTGGTAACGCGGAATTTGGATGAAACAATACGTTTTTATCAGAATGTGCTAGAGATGCAGGTTGGGACTGTTTATCCGGCGTTTAAGCAGCGAGGCAGACATTGTTTTATTAGGCCCGGCTACGTAGATACATGGGGCATTCATTTTTTCGAGAATCCGGACGCTCAAATCTTTCGGAGCGACGAAGAGTTGAAGCGTTTGGCCGAGAATCCGGCGGCAGTGGACTTATATAATTTTTTGCCGGGCGCCCTTCAGCACATCGCATTTGCGGTTCAGTCTGAAGAGAAAGGGCTTACTTTGAGAGCAAAGCTAATGAGCAATGGTATTGTCATGACGGACATTTACGATCAGGGTAGAATACGTAATTTTATTTTCACGGATAACAACGGAATTCAATTGGAGGTGGCGTGGCCAAAAGAGATTACTAATTGAGGGGTTGGTCTTCAACTTCATTTTTCATCAAAACAGTTTTTACCGCTTTGGAGGTATGGTGTACCTCATATTTTCTTCAGGAGCCATGGCGAATAATGTCTTATCCTTAAGGCGAAATTTTAGAACATATGTTCCTTTTATATGGTACAATAAGAAAATAAAGAGGGGGGCAATCTTATTTTAAGAGATAAGGAAAAAACGAAAATTAATACCTCCGTACAACGATTGAATGTCGAATCAGTCAATTAAGAGACCTTGAAAACTTTGGTTATCCGAATGATGGAACAGTACATTTCTCACCAAAATCAGTACAGGAAGTTTTTTGAAAACATTTTAATGGAGGTGTAAATTTTGAATAAAATTAATCTTGCTAAATCATATGATATTGACTCTCATAGAAGGGTAAATGCTAAACCCGCTGAATGGAAAGTTATTGAGAGAGGAAATTTTCTGAACAAGTTACTCTCATCGGATAAAAAAAATTTACTTGAAATTGGTGCTGGTACAGGCATTGATAGTCTTTATTTCAAGGAAAATGGTATTGAAGTAACAAGTATTGATTTGTCTACTGAGATGGTACTCTATTGCAAGGAGAGAGGGCTTCAAGCATATGTCATGGACTTTTACAATTTAGATTTCGCCGACAGTACATTCGATGCAGTATATGCCCTAAATTGTCTATTACATGTGCCTAAAAGCGAAATAGATGACGTACTCTTAGGAATCAAACGAATAATGAAACCGAATGCTCTCTTCTATATGGGATTGTATGGTGGAAAAGATTCAGAGGGGATATGGGATAATGATTGGTGCGATCCTAAACGTTTTTTTGCATCATATTCTGATAATTCAATAAGAGCGGTTGCAGGAAAACATTTTAAAGAAATAAGCTTTAACACAATTCCATTAAAAGATGGGCAACCATATTTTCAATCACTTACTTTACAGAAACAATAATGCTTACCGCATCGGTTGTGCAACGCCGAAGAGCATCCGAGGCCGCAGCGCAGTCGTCTGCGGCCTGGATGCTGCTTAAGGGTACTAAGGCCTCTGTCGCTTTAGTTTTTCAGGTCGCGCCAGCCTGTGTAATCGTGCACGGCGATGCCTGCATAAGAAGGGTGAGCTTTCACCAGCTCGTCGACTCGAGCCATTTGCTTGTCCATTTCCGCTCTTCCCTTTTCATAGAACGTGATGTACGGCGTATCCGGAACAGGATTCGTTTCGAGGCTGAGCCATACCTTCTTGCCATACTTGTCGCCCCAGGCCAGTTCCTCCTTGACGAGGTCCGCTATCGCGTTTCCTTCATCCCGATACGACATGAGGGCAACCTCGTCCAACTTGGCGATCAGATCTTCCCCTAATGCGACTCCGCTGCTGAGCGGTACGCTGTCGAGCCAGAACGGCAGCGCTGCGGAGGTCGATAAGGCGGGAGCTTTTTTCGTTTCGTCATGAAAATACGTCAGTGAATCAAGCCATTTTTGCGCCGTGCCGCTCTGGTCGCTTGACCATTCCGGAAGCAAATAAGGCTCGACGTCGAGCTGAATGCCGGCGAATCGTTCGTTCGTGACGACGGAAGCGTTATACGTCTTTACCCAGCTGATCAGGCTTGCGATCTGTCCGCGATTCTCGGGGAGCGCCCACTTGGGAGCACCGTCAAGCGCGTACACTTCAATGTTATTTCCGGCGGCGGTCTTGATCATGTTGCGGTAGGCGCTCTTTGCTAAATCCGGGTTGACCTGAAGATAGATGCGGGAGATTTGCTGATTTTTAGCAAACTGAATAATTTGGTTGCGTCCGGTGGTTGTGGTTATTAGCGAAGTATCCCACAACCAGGTGGCTTTCGGTTTTCCGGACGGCAGCGGCGCGGCTAATGCGGACCACGCTGTAATAAAAGTACCCAATAACAGGACCAATGTAATAATCACGATCCCTGGCCATCCTCTGCGACCCCAATAGTTGTTTTTGGCCCAAGCCATATTCTTTTTAGCGCTCCTTTAGCTGTTAGACGAATTCCTCTTCCGGAAGATTGATTCCATTATATTGCAAGTATAGACGGGCTACTATAGTTCCTATCTACTATTATCGACAAATTTCGACCGTGTCATCAGCACTGTTTTTTCATCAAAAGTTACAATAGTAAGGTGAGAATATTGAATCCGGGACTATAGTCTGTAACCCGAATAATGGTCCATGATATAATGCAGACCATTTTACAGAAAGGAAGATTGGATGTGAATACAAGTATGAATGCCGCTCCGCTCATGAAGTCGGATTCCCCACTCTCCTGGTGGCTATTAGAACAGCTTTTCTCCGTTTCCGATATGCGGAATGTCGAATATAATGGAACTAACTGTAAGATTCGATGTTTGTTTAAGGAAAGGCGCGGCGAAGCACGTTCAGGAGCAGCAACCGTTAAAGCAATAAGCCGTCTGCGTTCGGGCAGCCACCGGGAACTTCAATGTAGAGAGACGGGGTTGAGACAAGTGAAAGCGTCCTATCGAAAACCGGCAGCACAACTGTTTGCAATCAGGCCAAAAACGATTCGCGGCAAAATGTTTTTCACCTTTATACTACTTACGATCCCGAGCATCGTTATGCTTGGCATTATTTCCTACTATTATGCCCACGAATCGCAAAAGGATAAAGTCGAAACCGTCAGCAAGCAATCGGCGGCGCAAATTCAACGAAATCTCGACTTCCAGCAGGAACAGGCGAAAAACAGGCTGCTCTCCCCGTATTACAATACGGAGTTTATCGATAATATCAACCATTATGAAGAGCTTGACAGCGTCAAGAAGCTCCAATTCCACCAAGCGATGCGCGATTTTTTCTCGAAAAATTTTTACGTGCCGCCGCAGCGGGATTTGGCGGGCTTTTATATTTTTTTAAGCAACGGCGAGCTCATTTATCAAACCGCCGGTTTAGACCCTGAGGCGTTGAAACGTTTGTATGAGACGGAGGATTGGCCTAAACGTACCGTACAGCAAGGCGGTACGGTGTATTTCAGCGGTGCTTACCGGGACAAGCTGCGGGGCGAAGACAGGTATGTGTACGGTGCGTCGATCATGGTCCGCGATTTGTCCAGCAACCGCAACATGTACAGCATTATCCGCGCGGAATATAAGTTCGATTCGATACGCGATATGAGCCATTTGTCCAATCTCGGGAGCGCGACCAAGGTGCTGCTGCTGGACGGGCAAAGCAACGTACTTTATTCAACCGGCAGCGAAACGCCGGGGCAGCCGTGGCAGGCGGACATGCCGGAATGGACGGCGGAGGCGGCAAGCTTATGGAGCGCCGATCCTGCCGGGCAGCGTTCGCTTATAACCGGAATCCGTTCTACGGTATCGGATTGGTCGATCGTACTAATCACACCGGAGAAGGAAATTTTCGAAGCGTCTATAAAAATTAAACAATCGACGTGGATTATTGCCTTGACGGCCTTGATCGTAACAGCCGCCTTATCCGTTTTGTTTTCATCGTATTTAACGAAACCGATTTTGGCATTATACAAAGCGGTCAGCGCGATCCGTCAAGGGAACATGGCGATCCGAGCGCAAGTAAACCGCGATGACGAAATCGGCAAAATCGCGTTTAATTTCAACGCGATGGTCGATGAAATCCAACATTTGATTACGACCAAATACGTCTATCAGATTAAGCTTAGGGAAGCCGAGCTTTCGATGTTGTATTCCCAGATCAATCCGCATTTTTTGTACAATACGCTCGATAGCATCCGCTCGATGGCCGATTATTACGAGGCGGAGGAAATTGTGCTGATGACAACGTCACTGGCCGATATGTTCCGCTACAGCACGACAAGCAGCGAAATGGTGACCGTGGAGCAGGAGCTTGCGCACATTCAAGATTATTTGAACATTCAGCTGCTGCGGTTCGGTACGAAAATAAGCGCCGAGCAGCAGATCGGCGACCGGCTGCACGGCTTGCATATCCCGAAGCTGACGCTCCAGCCTTTGGTGGAAAATGCAATTTACCACGGGCTGGAGAAAAAGAAGGGCAGAGGAAATCTGCTCATTCAAGGCTGGGAGGAAGGCGATTCCATCCGCTTTGTCATTCAAGACGACGGCATCGGCATGCCGGCTGAACGGCTCGACGCCATACGCGCTGCGTTGCAGGCGATAGAGCGCGACCCGGAAACGGTGCAAAGGTTTCCGTCGATGGGAATCGGGCTGATCAATGTGCATGCCCGGCTTGTATTGAAGTTTGGCGCGGCTTATGAAATGAATATGGATAGTATCCCTGGCCAAGGCACGGAAATTCGCATGAAGCTGCCGCGGACATAAGTCAGACTTTCAAGATTTACCGAAGAATCAAAAAAGTCAGATCAGCAAACAAAAGAGGTCATAATCACCTATTCAAGATGAAAACGCTTACTATTATACTCGTAAGTGTAACTCATTTCTGGCAGGGGGCGGGATCAATTGAGAGGGAATAAAATCATAGGAGCAGGCATAAGCGGTATATTGGCTTTGTCCTTGGCGGCGTGCGGCAGCTCCGCACCGGCTGCGGGAGGCGGGCAAACGGCCGCAGGGGGGAGTCCGGCGCCCGCCAATGAGGCGTCTAAAGCGGAAGCGCCCAAGAAGGCGGATCCGATTACGTTAACCTTTGTTGTGCCCAACACGACAACCACGCAGCCGTACGTTGATATTTTTAAGAAATACGAGGAAAAGACGGGAAATAAGGTTGAAATCCAGGCGCTGCCGAGCGGTGAGGATTACGGACGGCTGCTGCTTACACGTTTTGCAACCAAGGATTATCCCGATTTGTTTCAGATGGACCCGGGTACCAAACAATACGTGAAGTTTCGGGCGGACGAGGAGCTGTACGATTTCACCAACGAAGATTTTCTTAACCGCATGACCGACAGCATCAAGCAGTTCCAGACGTTAAACGGCAAAGTTTACGGAATTCCTTGGGGCTCCTCCGGCGGCATGGGCTTTTACTACAACAAGGATGTGTTTAAAAAGCTTAGCGTTGAAGTCCCGAACAATTACAAGGATTTGCTCGCCATCCTCGACAAAGCGAAAGCGGCCGGTATTACTCCCATCTACGAAGGCGTCAAGGACGCATGGCCGGTTCAAGTATTTTCGTTGGCAGGCTGGTCTACCTTTATCGATCCGGTCATCGGCAAGGAGGGTGTGGACAAAATCGAACGCAACGAGCTGAAGCTTGCCGATATTCCGCAGCTTAAGGAAGTCCTTCAACGACAACATGAGCTGAAAACGAAAGGGTATTTCCAGAACAGTCTGCTGGCCGGCACTTACGATGAGCAGCAAAACTTGTTTGGCAACGGCTCTGTCGCGATGGTGCTCCAGCTGGAAGGGATGCTGCCCGCATTGGCCAAAAAGTTCGGCGAAGATTTCGTCCGCACCAAGGTCGGATTTTTCCCGATGCCGTCCGATACGGATAAAGGTCAGGCAACGATCACTCCGCCCAACCAGTTCCTCGTTTCCAAAAACGGCAAAAAAGCAAAAGCCGCCGTCGAGCTGATCAAGTTTATGACGACGAAGGAAGCGCTTGATATTTGGTACAAGGCTAACCCCGGCGTACCGGTTTATAAGGAAGCGACAGCTCAGCTGTACCCGGCGCAGGAGGACGTTGTGAAATATACGCAAGCGGGCAAAGCGCAGGTTAATATTAAAAACCGTTTAACCGCTTCCATGGTCGATTACGATAAAATTTTGCAAAACATGTTTATTAACGGAAACATCGACGAAGCGATCAAGCAAATTGATGAAAAATACCGCAAAGACGGCGCCAATAAGAAGCTTCCGGGCTTCTAATCATGTAAGGGGAATCCATCATGGCCAAAACGTTAAAGTATCCTTATTATTTTGTGCTTCCCGCTTTGTTGATTTATTTGCTGCTGTCCGTGTCGCCTAAGCTGATGGGGATTTATTACAGCTTTACCGACTGGAACATCCATGTGAAAGAAGTGGCGTTCATCGGGCTTGATAACTATAAAGCGATGTTGGCCGATGACGAGATGGTGGAAGCTTTTAAAAATACGATCATTTTCTCATTTTTTGTTACGATTTTTCAAAACGTATGCGGACTTGGCTTAGCTTTGCTGTTAAACGCCAAGCTGCGGATGCAAAACGTGCTGCGGACCGTCTTTTTCCTGCCTTACGTGATCGCGCCGATCATTACAGGGTATATTTTTACAGCGCTTTATCATCCGGACAACGGCTTGGTTAACGCCTTTCTACGGCTGGTTGGACTTGGAGTGTTGGCGCAAGATTGGCTTAACGATCCGAAATATGCGTTGTTTTCCGTTATTGTTACGGATATTTGGCGGCTGTCCGGATTTGCCATGGTGATCTATCTGGCCGGGCTGCAAATCATCCCTAAGGATTTGACGGAATCGGCGCAAATTGACGGAGCGAGCTTCCGCCAGCGGTTTGTCCACATTACGTTCCCGCTGCTGGCTCCATCGTTTACGGTTAATTTGCTGTTGTCGATGATCGGTTCGATGAAGGTGTTTGAGCTGGTTATGGTGTTAACCCGGGGAGGTCCGGGATATGCGACGCAGGTGTTTAATACTTATATATTAGGCGCTTTCAGCTCGGGGATTTACGGGTATGGAACCGCGGTTAACGTCGTGTTGTTTCTGGTTATTACAGCTGTTGGCATTCCGGTTCTGGTCGGCTTGCGCAGAAGGGAGCTGGAGATGTGATGGTTTCACGCCGCGCCGGGCGTTTCGGTCTTGAAGCGCTGGCTTGTATGCTGGCTGCGCTCGTAGTCATTCCGTTTGTGATGATTTGCATCAACTCGGTAAAAGGGGTTCGCGAAGCCGCGTTGTTCTCCTTGTCGCTGCCGACGGAGTGGGTATTCGCCAATTATAGCGAGGTATTCCAATCCGCGCATATTGCCAGAGGTTTTTTTAACAGCTTCCTAATTTCGGCGTTGGTTGTTATGTCCGTTAATTTGTGCGCTTCGATGGCCGCTTTCGTCATTCAGAGGCGCAACGACAAGCTGCTGCGCGCGGTCTACTATTTATTTATTATGGGGCTGATCGTTCCGGCTTCTATCATCCCTACGATCAAGCTGATGATGGATTTGCACATTCATAACACGTATCTGGGCATTGTGCTTTATTACACGTCCGTCTTGCTGCCTTTTTCCGTGTTTTTATTGACCGGATTTATGAAGTCGGTGCCCCGGGAGCTGGACGAATCGGCCGTTTTGGACGGCTGCGGTTTTTTCCGAATGTATACGGCAATTGTGCTGCCTTTGCTTGTATCCGTGCTTGTAACCGTCACCATTGTCGTTATGATGTCCGTTTGGAACGATTTTTTCGGTCCCTTTTATTTAATTACGGACAGCACGAAGTGGACGATCATCTTGTCCATCTACAGCTTTGTGACGCAATACAATACGAACTGGGGATTGGTTTTCGCGTTTATGATGATGGTGATCGCTCCGGTGCTTGTCATTTATTTGCTGCTTCAAAGGTTTATTATCGAAGGCCTGACGGCAGGCTCGTTAAAAGGATAGCAGTTTGTCCGGTGGATAATTTTTGGTGAATACTTATCCATCGAAATGACTGGAAGGCAAGGGGATGGCTTCAGGGCTCGTCTGGAAGGAACTGGTGATGAGTAAGTATTTACCCGGTCGCTTTCGTTGGACAGATTCCTGGAAGGCTGCTAATTAAGACCGTGCGACAGGAGGAGATTGGATGCCAAACGTCATTATAGCCGACGATGAAATTTGGGTGAGAAAAGGGATTATTAAAGCGATCGACTGGGAGCTGCACGGTCTGCGGCTTATCGGCGAAGCGGCCGACGGGGAAGATGCCTACGGACTTATTTTAAAAAACAGCCCCGATATTTTGCTGCTCGACATGCGCATGCCCGGTATGGACGGGAGAGAGCTGCTGCGGCTTATGAAGGAGCGGTTTCCGGACGTGCTTAGTATCGTCATAAGCGGTTATTCCGATTTCGAATATACCAGGGAGGCCATTCAACACGGAGCTTTCGATTATGTGCTCAAGCCGGTTAAGAAACCCGAGCTTATGCAGGCGCTTGAACGGGTCGTCGATGAGCTGAACCACAGAAACGGCATGGATGGGAAGGAAGGGAAGGCCCCGGATGCGGCTGAGACGGGAACGGGGGATAACGGTGCCGCAGCGAGCTGTAAAGCCGGTTCCCGGCAATCGAACATCGTAGAAAACATTGTGATGGACATGATGAACCAATACGACCGGCCGCTCAGCTTAAGCGATTTTGCCAAAAAATACCACGTTAACGCCGACTATTTAAGCCGGTTGTTTAAAAAAGAAACCGGTAAAAATTTCAGAGATCTGATGACCGAATGCCGCATTGAAAAAGCGAAGGAGCTGCTGGAGCGGACGAATTACAAATATTTTGAAATTTCCTCGCTCGTCGGCTATGAGGATTACAGGCATTTTAGCCAAGTGTTTAAAAAAGCGGTCGGCATGACGCCGAGCGAATATAAGCACCGGACCGGCTGAAAGGAATAACCGGAAAACAATATACATATAAAGGAGAGTCTGATGAATGGAACGGTTCAACCCGAAGCTTATTCCGGATACGTTGTTATTGGAGGATAGAGCGAGACATGTGCTGAATGTCATTATTCGCATTGCCGATGACGATCATGGCGGCATTCCTTTTTTTAGCGCCAACCTGATGGAGAAACCCGCCTATATGCGGCACGGCGATTGGGATTACGGCTCAAGCCACGGACGGCTGGTCGACGCGCTGGTGCTGGCCAGACATATGACGGGCGTAACGGACGGATTGGAGGTGGAGGAGAGGTATCGGCAAAATTTGCTGAGCTTTTTCAAGGAGGACGGATTAAGCTACAGGCAAAAAAATCCGAAAACAAAGTGGGAGCCAAACGCCAATATGATCGACCAACGAGCGGTTATTTTAGCGTTAACGTCATGGTATATGGCGACCGGAGACCGGAAGGTGAAGGAGGCGGCCGACAAGCATGTGGCTGCGCTAAAGCGCATTGCCGTCAAAGAAAGGGATGTTTGGTATTATTCGAACTCGGAATATAAAGAGGGCGGCTGGCCATCGGCCAACGCCGTTCAGCTGCGCCTGGCCCCGGACCCGGCGGCCTTCTGCGGACGGCTTGTCATGCCGCTGCTTAAGTATTACGAAGTGACCGGCAACGGCGACGCGCTGGAGCTGTGCGAGTTTTTTTCGGCGATGATTGTGCATCGCAGCGGGGTGTTTAACCCGGACGGCAGCTTTAATGATTCGCTCGCGTACCGCAGCGGCCACTTCCATACGCGGATCGGGACGTTGGACGCGCTCGCGAGATTCGGCTACCATACGCACGATGCGTCGCTGATCCATTTTGTGAAAAAAAGCTACGATTGGGCGTTAACCTGGTGCACCTCCTTCGGCTGGACGCCGGGCGATATGCATGAGCAGGCTTACGAGCACGAAACGTGCTCGCTGGTCGATCTGATCGCCACAGGCATTACGTTGGCGCGCTGCGGTTACACCGAATATTGGTCAACGGTGGAGCGGTTTTTGCGCAATCATCTTACGGAATCGCAGCTGCTCGATTTAAGCTGGGTGGAGGATCTTGACGATACATCGTGCGATGACACCGGATTAAAGTCGTATTTTCATGTAGCGGAGCGAACCCGCGGCGCTTTTGCCGGGTATTCGGCTCCAAACGACTTTTGCTGCGATGTGGCGAACGGCCGCGGACATACAAGCGATTTGCAAACCTGCTGCATCGGCTCCGGCACCCGGGGGTTGTTTATGGGATGGAGCAACACCGTAACGGAGCAAAACGGCACTGTGTCCGTCAATTTCCTGCTCAGCCGCGGATCGCAATGGTTGGATGTACACAGCTACCTGCCGCATGAAGGCAAGGTGGTGCTTGAGGTTCGCCGGCCGTTGAAGCGGCTGCTTGTACGCATCCCCGATTGGGCGGGTTACGCCAAGGTAGAGGTCCGGAGGGAGATCGGGGATGATGTACGCTATCAGTCCGGCAAAGAGCCGAGCATGTGGGTGAAGCAGCGGTTCCTTGTGCTGGGAGAGGCGGGCGAAGGGGAACGGATTACGGTAACCTTCCCGCTCAGCCATCGGCAGACGGTAGAAAAGGCAGTGGGCCAGGAGTTTATTGCCAAATGGCGCGGCGATGACGTTATACACCTCTCACCCGAAGGGGTGCATCACCCGTTCTACAACAACCGCAAGGTGTTTGATCAAGCTCCGATGCGGGAGGGCGATTACCGCAGGCTGGAGCGGGAGCTGTATTGGTAAGGGGGGGGAAAATGAGCTGACGATAAGTCCCTCACAAGCCTTTAATAAGGTTGAAACTTATTTGCTGTTGAGCCGCTTCACATGAAATCATATTCATTCTAGCTAGGTACAGAGCTAATGTCATTAAATAAAGGAGGTATCCATACGTGAAAACAGTTGTTGCCATTTATACGGGGCAGGGTTTGGCGGATCCGCTGAAGCAATTGTTTCAGCAGGTTCTGCCGGACTGCCGGCTTGTCAATATTATCGATGACGGCCTCATTCATGATGTAAACCGCGAGGGCGAAGTATCCAAAGCGATAGTCCGGCGGTTGATCGGCTATTACAGGCAAGCCGCGGATATGGGGGCGGATGTTATTCTTAACACCTGCTCGTCGGTAGGAGAGATTGTTGATCTGGCTTTGCCGTTAATCGATGTGCCGATTGTTAAAATCGACGAAGCGATGGCCAATGAAGCGGTGCGGAGCTTCGGGCGCATCGGCGTGATTGCGACGCTGCCATCGACGCTGCAGCCAACCGTGCGGCTGCTCAAGGCGCAAGCCGCAAAGCTGGGGCGTGAGGTTGCCGTCGCGGACGGGCTCGCCGACGGAGCGTTTCACGCCCTGATTAACGGCCGGCCGGAGGAGCACGACCGTTTGATAACGGAGACGGCGCAGCTGCTTGCCGCATCATGCGATGGGCTGGTGCTGGCGCAAGGCTCCATGGCGCGGATGGAGCAGCGGCTCGGTGAACTGACCGGCAAGCCGGTGCTGTCGAGCCCGCGCCTCGGGTTAATGGCCGTGAAAGCAATGCTGGAGCAGAATACTTATTCCGCCTGAGGGAGAAAGGAAGAAACCTGATGAAAGTTGCTTTAATTGGAGCGGGCGGTAAAATGGGCTGCCGGCTTGCCGCTAATTTGCTGAAAACCGCATATGAGTTAGCTTGCGTGGAGGTATCGGAGCAGGGGACGGTCCGGCTCGCCGAAATCGGGTTGGCCCCGGTAAGCTTGGACAGCGCATTAGACGGAGCGGGGGCTGTCATTTTGGCTGTGCCGGATACCGTCATCGGCCGGGTAGCCGGCGATATTGTTCCGCGGCTGCAGCCCGATACGCTGCTGCTGGTGCTCGACCCTGCGGCGGCCTTTTTGGGTCAGCTGCCGGAGCGCGGCGACGTCGCCTATATGGCGGCGCATCCGTGCCATCCGCCGCTGTTCAGCGATGAGACATCGCCGGAGGCGAGGCGCGACTTTTTTGGCGGTGTTGCCGCCAAACAATCCGTTGTTTGTGCCTTGATACAGGGGGATGAGGCGCATTACAGAACGGGCAAGCAACTAGTGGAAGCTATTTACGCGCCTGTTGCCCGAATCCACCGGATCACTTTGGAGCAGATGGCGATGATGGAGCCGACGATGGCCGAAACAATCGGCGCGACGGTTGCTGTGCTCGCCCGGGAAGCGATGGATGAGGCGGTGCGCAGAGGAGTGCCGGAAGCGGCGGCGAGGGATTTTATGCTCGGCCATATGAATATTTTGCTGGCGGTTGCCTTTGGCGAAGCCAAAAATCCGCTTTCCGATGCATGCCAAATCGCTGTTGAATACGGCAAACAGCATTTAATCCGGGACAATTGGCGGTCGCTTTTTGAACCGGAATCGGTGCGCGAACAAATTCAAATGATGTTAAACCTGGATGAATGGGCGCTGCACAAGGCGAAGGACAAGGAGGTGCGGCCCTAGTGCGGGAAGAGGTGTTGGCAACTTATCTGATTGAAACGCCGTGGGAGTTGGAGACGGCTGCGGAGGTGATGGCCGGGGAGCAATCGACCGGCACCTTTACTGCCGTCCCCGGGGAAACGGATGAGCTGCGAAGCCGCCACGCGGCAAGGATCGTCAGCATTAAGCGGCTGGAAACGGTCGCTCAGCCGTCATTGCCGGGTTCTATGCCCCCGAAGCAGTGGAACGGACGTTACAACAGAGGCGAAGTGGTGCTGGCGTTCCCGCTTCATAATTTTGGTCCGTCGTTGCCCAATCTGCTTTCCGCCGTAGCGGGTAATCTGTACGAGCTTCAGCAGTTTTCCGGCTTGCGGCTGACGGACCTTGAGCTGCCGGCTTCCTTCGGAGACGCCTATCCCGGACCGAAGTTCGGAATTAACGGAACGCGGCGGTTTGCCGGCGTTGAAGGAAGACCGCTAATCGGCACGATTATTAAACCGAGCATCGGGCTTTCGATTGAAGAGCTGCGTGGAATGGTTCGCCGGTTGGCGCTTGCCGGGATTGATTTTATAAAGGATGATGAGCTTAATGCGAACCCGCCTTTTGCCCCGCTGGATCAGAAGGTGGCGGCTGTTATGGAGGAATTGGAGCGGGCGGCTGAGCAAACCGGGAAAAAGGCGATGTATGCCTTCAATATAACCGGCGATATCGAAGAAATGAAACGGAACCATGAGCATGTGATCCGGCATGGGGGTAACTGTGTTATGGTTAGCATCAACAGCATCGGTTTCACCGGGCTTGCTTATGTGAACACCTTTAGCGAAGTGCCGATTCACGGTCACCGCAACCAGTTCGGTTACATGACACGCTGCCCGCTGTTAGGCATCGATTTTGCCGCTTACCAGAAGCTGTGCCGTTTGGCCGGCGCCGATCATTTGCATGTCAACGGGTTAGACAGCAAGTTTTACGAAAGCAACGAATCCGTAATCCGTTCCGTACAAGGCTGCTTGCAGCCGATGTTTGGCGGTTACGCCACCATGCCTGTGCTTTCGTCGGGCCAGTCTGTGATGACGGTTGAACCTTCCTATAAGGAATTGCAAACTTATGATGTCATTCATTTGGCCGGGGGAGGCATTCTTGCCCATCCGGGCGGCGCGGCAGCCGGTGTAGCTAGCATGAAGCAAGCATGGGAAGCGGCTATGGGCGGAATTTCGCTTAATGTTTATGCCGCGGAGCGACCCGAGCTGCTTCAGGCTATTGAGAAGTTCGGGGGAAGCCACGGGAAAGGGTGAGTGTAGTGGTAAGTGTAGATCAAACGGGAACGGAGCTGCTGCTTGCTTACTACGGCGACGACTTTACCGGGTCTACGGATGCGATGGAGGCGTTGGCCAAAAACGGAGCCCGGACGTTGCTGTTTCTGGAACCGCCTTCGCCCGGATTGCTGGCGGAAAAGTTCCCCGATGTGCAATGTATCGGCGTTGCCGGGATAAGCCGTTCTCTCGGTCCGGCTGCTATGGAGCGTGAGCTGCAGCCGGTATTTGACGCGTTAAGTGTATTGAATCCCCGGCTTGTTCATTATAAAGTATGTTCTACGTTTGACTCGTCGCCGGATATTGGCAGCATCGGCAAAGCGATGGAGATAGGGAGGGGAGTATTCGGCAGCGGGCGTTATATCCCGATTCTGGCCGGTGTACCCGAGCTAGGACGGTATACCGTATTTGGCCACCACTTTGCCGCCTCCATCGGCGGTGTTTACCGGCTCGACCGGCATCCTGTCATGTCGCGCCACCCGGTTACCCCGATGGATGAATCAGATCTGATGCTGCATCTGGCGAAGCAAACCGACATCAGCATCGGCTTGCTATCGGTTCTTGATTTGAAGTTGGATCCAGGGGATGTGGACCGGCTGCTGGAGGAAAAGGTCAGTGATGGGAGCGGTGCAGTCCTTTTCGATGTATTGGATGAGCCGATGCTTGAACAAGCCGGTCGGCTTATGTGGAACGAAACGCACCGCGGACCGGTTTTTGCCGTCGGTTCATCCGGTGTTGAGTATGCTTTAACGTCGCATTGGCGAAGTATCGGACTGATTGGCGAAGGTGCGGCGAATCGGGGAGTAAGTGGGAGAGTTTCGGCTTCGGTTTCGGTTCCCTCGGGTGGCGGACCGGGCAAAGCTGAGCGGCTCCTCGTTATTTCGGGCAGCTGCTCCCCGGTAACTGCGGGGCAGATCCGCTATGCGCTGCAGCATGGCTTCACCGGCATCCGCGCTCCGGTTATGGAGCTGGTGGATGAAGCGTACGCCGGGCAGGCGCAAGAAGCTTTGGCGCAGCAAGTGTCGGAAGCGCTGCGGGAAGGAAAAAGCGTCGTCGTCTACACCTCGACAGGACCCGACGACGATACGATCGGCCCATTGCGGGAGCGCCTGATCTCCTTGGGCAGAGACCCTTCGGAGTCGGGAGCGCTGCTGGGCCGGCAGCTCGGACAAGTCGCCCGGCGCCTTGTGCTGGAATGCGGCCTCCGCCGATTGCTGGCAGCCGGCGGCGATACGTCTGGCTACTTGGTGAAGGAGCTTGGCATTTACGCGCTGGAGCTGTTGGAGCCGCTTGTTCCCGGCGGCCCGTTGTGCCGCGCTTATGCCGAAGAAGCCGGCTTGGACGGCTTGGAGCTGTCTTTGAAGGGCGGGCAGGTGGGTCCGCCCGAATATTTCTTGCAGGTGCTGGAGGGGCGCCAATAAACCGAAAAACATCGGGATAAATAAAAAAGAGAAATCGCTCTTTTGTGATAGCATGAAATCAAAAAAGAACCTGGATAGTTTTACCAGGTTCTTTTTTATTGCACATAAACAGACACGATGATATAATCAAATCATGACTGTTCATAATTAATGATCAAAGTTATCCTATCTTACATTTTAATTGTATCATGCCGGTAAACTCTTGTCAAATGTTTTTTCTCAATTTAATAGTTAGGAGAGATGTTGAATGAGTTCTTTGGTTCTCGGTTTTCAGGAAATGGATAAAACACAGCTTTTGCTCGTTGGCGGAAAAGGGTTAAATTTAGGGGAATTATCAAAAATTGAAGGAATACAAGTACCAGAAGGATTTTGTGTTACAACAGTGGGATATCAAAAAGCTATCGAACAAAACGAATCGTATCATGCTTTGTTGGATCGACTAACCATGCTAAAAGTAGAAGATCGAGATCAAATTGGTGAAATCAGCAGGAAGATTCGACAAATCATTATGGATGTAGAAATTCCTTCCGATGTTGTGAAAGCAGTTACCCACTATCTTTCCCAGTTTGGCGATGAACATGCATATGCAGTACGTTCTAGTGCGACTGCTGAAGATTTGCCGCATGCCTCTTTTGCCGGTCAACAAGACACCTATTTAAATATCATCGGCGTCGATGCCATCCTGCAGCATATCAGCAAATGTTGGGCTTCCCTGTTCACGGAGCGCGCGGTAATCTACCGTATGCAGAATGGATTCGATCATAGTCAGGTTTATTTATCCGTTATCGTTCAAAGGATGGTTTTCCCACAGGCTTCGGGGATTTTATTTACCGCTGATCCGATTACTTCCAACCGAAAGCTGTTATCCATCGATGCCAGTTTTGGACTTGGAGAAGCACTGGTCTCTGGCCTGGTATCTGCCGATTGTTATAAAGTACAGGAAGAGGAAATCGTCGATAAGAGGATAGCAACCAAAAAATTGGCTATCTATGGACGGAAGGAAGGCGGAACAGAGACCCGGCAGATCGATCCCGATCAGCAAAAGACTCAAACCCTTACTGAACAACAAATTTTACAACTGGCACACATCGGAAGACAGATCGAAGCTTATTTTGGTTCCCCGCAAGATATCGAATGGTGTTTGCTTGATGATACTTTTTATATTGTCCAGAGCCGGGCGATCACTACTTTATACCCGATCCCTGAAGCGAATGATCAAGAAAATCACGTCTATCTATCTGTTGGTCATCAACAAATGATGACAGATCCCATAAAACCATTGGGATTGTCTTTTTACCTGTTAATTACTCCTGCACCTATGCGTAAAGCCGGTGGGAGGTTGTTTGTTGATGTTGCACCTAGGCTGGCTACACCTGTCGGCCGGGAAACTTTATTAAATACCGTGGGATCCGATCCACTCATAAAAGGCGCAATCATGACCATAATAGAGCGAGATTTTATAAAATTGTTACCAAATGATCAAACAGAACTGAGTCCCGATAAAAGCAATAAAGGTATGTCGTCTGCGGGATTTCAAGCACAAATCGAAAACGATCCGGCAATCGTTTCTGATTTGATTAAGAATAGTCAAACATCGATAGAAGAATTAAAACAAAACATCCAAACGAAATCAGGAGCAGATTTATTTGATTTTATTCTGGAAGATATCCAGCAATTAAAGAAGATCTTATTTGACTCACAAAGTTCAAAGGTTTTTATGACTGCTATGAATGCTTCGTCATGGATCAATGAAAAAATGTACGAGTGGTTAGGTGAAAAAAACGCGGCAGATACGCTTTCTCAATCTGTACCAAACAACATTACTTCGGAAATGGGTCTGGCGCTATTGGATGTCGCAGATGTAATTCGTCCTTATCCGGAAGTAATTGATTATTTACAACATGTAAAAGATGATAATTTTTTGGATGAACTGATTAAGTTTAATGGTGGACAGGAAACTCAAGACGCTATCTATGCTTATCTCAACAAATACGGAATGCGATGTGCCGGCGAAATCGATATTTCGAGAACTCGTTGGAGTGAAAAACCAATTACACTTGTCCCTATGATTCTCAGTAATATCAAAAACTTTGAGCCTAATGCCGGCAATCGGAAATTTGAGCAAGGGCGACAGGAGGCTTTAGAAAAAGAACAAGAGTTATTAGATCGATTGAAGCAATTAACGGATGGTGAACAAAAAGCTGAAGAGACAAAACGAGTGATCAGCTTAATCCGGAATTTCATCGGTTATCGTGAATATCCAAAATACGGCATGATTAATCGCTACTTCGTTTATAAGCAGGCTTTACTGAAAGAAGCCGAACAACTCGTACAAGCTAGCGTTATTCATGAAAAAGAAGATATATACTATCTCACTTTTGAAGAATTGCACGAAGTTGTACGCACAAATAAACTGGATTATCAGATCATCAGTAAACGAAAAGACGATTACAAATTTTTTGAAAAACTAACTCCCCCACGTGTAATCACGTCTGATGGTGAAATCATAGTGGGTGAGTACAAACGAGAAAATCTGCCAGCCGAAGCTATTGTAGGTTTGCCTGTTTCTTCCGGAATTATAGAAGGACGAGCACGTGTCATCTTAAAGATGGAAGATGCTGATCTGGAAGATGGAGATATTTTAGTCACCGCCTTTACTGACCCTGGCTGGACATCATTGTTTGTATCCATTAAAGGCCTGATCACCGAAGTTGGCGGACTGATGACCCATGGAGCCGTTATCGCTCGTGAATATGGCTTGCCGGCAGTTGTCGGAGTGGAAAATGCTACAAGACTGATCAAAGACGGGCAACGAATTCGCGTGAATGGAACAGAAGGGTATATCGAAATATTGTAATGCTGGATGCCTTGAACATATTCGCTTATGAAGCCGCGTAACTGCGGCTTTTCTTATGCCGACAGTTGTCGTGATGCTAATTATGATCCCTTTGTGTTGGATCACTTGCATGTCTCTAATTGCTTGAGATGGAATAGTTAGGAATGGGGATTAAAAATTCCTATCTAACAATATCCCTGTTTGTTGTGCAATGACACGAGGCGGTATAGGCATTCCGTTCCTGAACCACCATTCCACTGCCCCCACGACCGCCGCCCCAAAAAATTGAAGAATAACATCTTCACTTAAGCCTTGATTTTTTCCTTCGGTTACATCTACTTCAACCTTATACTCTTGGATGACTAAATCAAGGAATCGACTACGAAAATAAGCTGCGCTTTTTGTGTTTAGCATGGTTGAAAAGAACAAATGATTGTCCGCAAAGTATTCGAACCAGACATAATTTCCTTCTTTAAAAGTCATTTCAGATGCAGAATGGCAAAGTTCACGGAGATTGCTTATGTGTTCTTCGATAATCTTATCAAGCAAGTCATATTTATCCATGTAGTGGAGATAGATTGTTCCTCGATTAACATTTGCCCTATCGGAAATATCCCGGATTGTAACGTCATCGAAGTTTTTTTCAGCCATCAGTTCAAGAATTGCTTTCTTAATTGCTTCTTGAGATTTGAGCACCCTTCTATCTACTTTAGTCATTCTAAAGTCCCCCTTCTTAGATAATCGGCAATTATTGATGGTTTGTTGAGTAATCCACACATCGCGAGGAATTGATTATTGCAAGCATTTTGTTTCCGTTTAAAATTATAAACGAGGGTTGATTAAACAATCAATGTTCATTTCGTTTGGAGGATGCAATTCATGGACACATGGTCGAAAGAAGAACTAGACAAGTTTTATGTAGCTGATGACCTTCATATCTCGCCATTCCGTGAAGACGGAGTAACCTACGGCACCCCGACCTGGATTTGGTCCGTTGTGGTTGGCGACTCACTCTATGTACGCGCCTACTACGGGCAGAGCTCCAGTTGGTACCAGGCAGCAGTACGGCAGAAGGCGGGGCGAATCACTGTCGCTGGCATGACGAAGGAAGTCACTTTTGAACCGATCGATGGGCAGATGGGCGACCTCATCGACAATGCGTACCGTGCGAAATACGATGGCAGCCCCTATCTGAACTCGATGATCAGCACGCGAGCCCGTTCTGCGACAGTCAAGGTTGCGCCAACGCCTGATGTACATCAATAAAGTTGCTCATTTGACTATTATTTTAAGGAAAGAAAAGGAGGAGCAATGAAATGGATTATACGAATCTTGGAAATACCGGCTTGGATGTATCTCGAATTTGTCTTGGTTGTATGGGCTTCGGTGACGCAGAGAAAGGGCATCATCGATGGGTGCTTGATGAGGAGCGAGCACGTCCAGTCATCAAAAAAGCTTTGGAGCTTGGCATCAATTTTTTTGATACGGCAAATGTGTATGCAGACGGGACAAGTGAGGAAATTGTTGGAGATGCGTTGAAGGATTATGCGAACCGTGATGAAATTGTCATCGCGACCAAGATAAGTGGACGAATGCATCAAGGACCCAACGGCGCCGGGCTTTCCCGCAAAGCGATCATGAGCGAAATCGATAAAAGTCTAAAGAGGTTGAGAACCGACTACGTTGATTTGTATCAAATCCATCGTTGGGATTACAACACGCCCATCGAAGAGACGATGGAGGCACTTCACGATGTAGTCAAGGCTGGTAAGGCACGGTACATCGGAGCTTCTGCCATGTGGGCATGGCAGTTCCAGAAGGCGTTACATGTAGCTGAGAACAATGGGTGGACACGATTTGTATCTATGCAGAATCATTTAAACCTCATTTACCGCGAAGAAGAGCGAGAGATGCTGCCGCTTTGTAAGGAAGAAAAAATCGGGGTGATTCCTTATAGCCCGCTTGCAGGAGGGAGATTGGCGCGGGAGGCAACAACACATCGTGCCGAAACCGATCAAATTGCCAAACAAAAATATGATGCCGCAGCAGATTTGGATCAATTGGTGGTCGACCGGGTTGCCAATCTCGCGGATCAACATGGCGTCCGCCGCGTTCACATCGCACTTGCGTGGTTGCTGCGCAAAGATCCGGTAACCGCCCCCATTGTCGGTGCTACGAAAATTTCCCATCTCGAGGATGCGGAAGCTGCTCTTTCCATTAAATTAACACCTGAAGAAATTGCGTTTTTGGAAGAACCGTATGTACCGCACCGAGTCGTTGGACATTTTTAATGGTACTTGCAGAAGCAACGCGCATCACCTATCGTTCTGATAAAAAAACGCACTTTTATACGTTGTCCTCATATCAAAGGGGAGAATAAATGAATAATACTTGGAAAATTTATATGCTAGCGTTCATTTGCTTCTTTGTCAGTACATCAGAGTTTGTTATTGCCGGTATTCTGGACCAAATCGCAGCCTGGGCAAATACTTCGGTATCAGCTGCAGGACAACTGATCACCGTATTCGCGATTGCGAACGCGATCGGTTCGCCAATTCTCGTGATGGCGACGACGAAAATGGATCGGCGTCACTTGTTAATGCTTTCCCTGGCAATAGTAGTGCTCGGCAGCGTATTGACAGTTACCTTACCGGGCTTCGGCTTTCTCATCATATCTCGGATTGTACTTGCCATAGGGGGCGGCGTTTTTGTAATCGGCGCAAAAACAGTCGCGGCGAAACTCGCGGCGCCAGGCAAGCAAGCTGGGGCGATTGGCACCGTGATCATTGGATTCAGTGCGTCCCTTATTGCCGGGGTTCCCATTGGCCGCGTCGTGGCTGCAGCATACGGCTGGAAGGTCATCTTCGTCGGTATCGGTATTCTTAGTTTGCTTGCGATCCTCGCTGTGGCTCGAACGATTCCGCCTACAGAAGGCGATGCTCCTGTTCCTCTCGGCAAGCAACTGATTCTTTTGAAGAATCCGGAAATCCTAAATGGATTTGGTGTCACGTTCTTCTGGCAGTTAGGATATGCAATGCTCTATGCATATATTGCCCCGTTTCTGCTGAACGTTACATCCATGAGCGAACGGGAAGTGAGCATTGCTCTCTTTGCATTCGGTATCGCTACCTTAATCGGTTCTAAGTTCGGCGGATTTATGACGGACCGGATCGGTATCCCAAGGTCACTGATGAGTAGCATGGTTGTTCATGTCATTGCTTTGGTGCTGCTCTCCAGTATGGCCAAATCAACTTTCGTCACCATTCCACTCCTCATGCTGTGGGCTTTCTCGGCTTGGTCGTCCGGTCCAGGTTTGCAGTTTAATCTGGTTGCGCTCGCTCCGGAAGCCTCAGGAATCATGCTGAGCCTGTTCGGCTCCATCTTACAGCTCAGCATCGCTGCAGCCGGGGGAATTGGCGGTATTGCGGCGGGAGGCTTATCCATCAGGGCGGTCGGTTGGATCGCAGCTACATCAGTCGCAATTGCCGTAATTCTTGCAGCTGTTTCATTTAGCCGCAAAACAAGCAGGAGGGTTATTTATGAATCGTCCCAGAACACCCAAGCAAGCAGCGGAATCTATCCTTTGGTTAGCGACGATTGGACCTGAGGGTCCGCAAGGAGGATTCTTCAGAGATGGAAAACGAATCGATTGGTAAAAAACATCCTTTCCAGTTTGCCATGATGCTGGCAATATTCTCTGCATTGGGGCCATTCACTGTCGACATGTATCTATCATCGCTTCCACAGTTCGGGGATTTAGGCATTTCAGGTGAATATTCGGCTATACCGTTTGGAGTTGTTATTTTTGCTACAAGCGTGTTGTCCATCATTTTTTACTTCATGTTGGTTAAAAAGTCTGAAGCATCTTCCTCTCCAGGGATCAGTCACTCGCCCTCAGGCGGCAGTTATGTCGGTTCGTCTGCTGGGCAAGGAAAAAGAGACGCTGAGCGGCAGTTATAGCCATCCCTTCACGGATGTGCCCGGCTGGAACATTACAAATCCCGAGGTGAAAAAGATGAAGATTATGAAAATGTTGGTTGGCAGTACTGTGTTCTTTGCAAAGTTATATGATAACAAAAGACTTACCCGTCGAATCGACAGAGCTGCCTGAAACCATTCGTGCGGGTGAGATTATGTGTTGGTCTTCAAATTCTCTTGTACTTTTCTATCATACATTCTCCAATTCGTATAGCGGGTACGTCAGGATTGGTTATATTAAGGATGTCACCGGTCTCGCGTCGGCCCTTGGCAGGGGGAATGTAGAGGTTACGTTTTCCCTCTGTGATTGATAAAAATTTGCCCTCTCAAACCTTCTGTACGCCGGTATCACAACATACTCGCTGTGTCACTGGGGAGCTGCGCCAGGAAAGAAGATCGCCGTTGTCGGATTTGGCGGACTTGGCACATGGCAGTGAAGTTCGCATATGCGGAGGGGCATCGGTTACGGCTCGCGACTCCAACTCTTCAAGCGGCAACTATACTTGCTAACCCAGATCGAAGAGGGGATGCGAATGTTTATCCGATTACGACTTTATCGGGTTAAGACCCCCACCTCTAAGGTGGGCCTTGAATCAGGTGGGGTAGAATCCCCATTTGATTCCCCGATGTTCAGCATAGCTGAACGAGTTCACTGACAGCTGTCGACTTAGGCATTCGCTTTGCTAGGCTCGGTCTCCCAGCACACGTCTGGAGGGAATACATTGTTTGCTAAACTTGAATGGTTCTTTTTTGAGTCGGCAATCGGCAAATTAATAACGGTATTATTGTTTTCTTTGACTGGAGTTTGGGTTTTTTTGGCTGTAGTTTGGATGATATTTGACTTTGTTGAAGGTTTCGAGTTGTTATTTTCTATTCCGTATCTTTTCGCCAGTATAGGATTGTTCGTCTTCACTGAGACGGTGACTGTCCTTTTTTTAATTAAAATGGTTCGGGAGTTCCCGTAGAAACTTTTACATCGTTAATGTGATAGTTCAAAAGTAACATTGGCGGTTCGTAGCGCTGTAAAACGTCGGCAAAAGTCAATGCAATCATTTTCGCGTCAGTTTATCGATCCAATTTAAGCTTTTTAAATGAACTCGATGCTCTGGATGAAGAAGGATATCCTATAGCCCGGTCCCTAAACGATGATTACGAAACCGAGATACCCGGGATGGATCTGGCAGCGGATCTTCCGGATTTAATCCTGCAACCCATTTGTATGCCAGGTTCCGTAGACCTTTTAGTACCGTGCAGGTCAGCGGGATTCTCAAACCATTATTCAAAGGAGTGTTAGCTACCAACAAACAAATATACTTAAGCACAAAAGAACACGACCGTGAAGCTAGTTGTGTTCTTGTTGCTGTTTTTCCCGTTGATCAATTATAAAGTTACGGTTTTTGTATAGTTATCGTAGTATAGTCCGAGTTGATAAGCCTGTGTCAGCAGCCTTTCGTGAATTTCTGGCCTTGAATCCAAGGTATCATATAATATCTCTACCCTGCTATTTAAGATCCCACAGTAACTGGCTATTGCGATGTTCAACTGCTGGTTCATCATCTGTTCGTATTGTCTCTTCTCCATGTGTGCTTTCGAGTCTGCTGCGAGACCAAGCCAAAGAACTTGTCTATGATTCAGTTTATTGGAGCCGTAAGCAAAACCATTGTTCCACACCCGGTCGATATACCCTTTAAGCATGGCTGGTAAACTATACCACCAAACTGGGAAGATATATGCGAGGGCATCGTGGTTCTTCATTCGTTCGATTTCTGCCTCAACCTCGGGCGAATAGATCTTGCGATCAGATGACCAAACGGGTTCATCCGCCTCCCACAACACTGGATTAAATCCATTGCGATGCAAATCCAATATTTCGGTTTCGTGCCCCGCATCAGAGAGTCCTTGTGTAAATCTGTCTGCAACAGAAAAGGTTAAGGAATTCACCCTTGGGTGCGATACAACGGTCAAGATTTTCATATTCGTCACCTTCCATTTTCTACTTTATACTTCGAATGAGGTACAATAAGATTATGTATTGAACAGCGATAAAAAGGAAGTACGTACTTTTTTGTGCTATAAGAACTGAAAAGTAATATAGGTACCAGAAAGTACCTCATCAATAACAATATTTTGAGGTGGTTATTTCATGGAAAGGCAGGAAAAACGGGTTTACAATATCCCCGCAGAAGCTACATTGGAGGTGATAGGAGGGAAATGGAAATTATTGATTTTATGTCATTTAAACTGTGGACCCGGGCCAATGAGAACGAGTGAATTAAAAAAGAAAATCCCGGATATTACACAAAAAATGTTAACTCAGCAGCTTCGGGAGTTGGAGGAAGACGGTATCATTATAAGAACGGTATATAATCAAGTGCCGCCTAAAGTTGTCTATGAGATGAGTGAACTTGGAATGTCGCTGAAATCACTATTAGACCAACTAGATGAGTGGGGCGATAAATACATGAATCAATTAAAATGGAAGTCCTCCTGCTCTGAATGAGGATAAATGTGCCCACCCCAAGAGTGGAGCATAACAACGCAGCTTCCGACCTAGCGTTTGTACTCATGAGGTAATATTTCATGCCAAGTCACCGCGATTGTAAAATATTATAAATTATATTGAAGTTTTTGGAATTGACTGATAATATTAATTTATATTCAGGTATGTGTGACTGGCGTAACGTAGGTAACTACGAGGGAGCACATATTTCATAAGCCGAACGCCTGGGCAAAGTATTTGATCTTAGATCAGATGCTTTTTTTATTTCAATTAAAGAAAGGTCAGGTGCTTCTGGATGAAGATTGCTTACATTCTGTTTGACAAGATGACAACGTTAGATTTTGTTGGTTTTTACGATGCTGTATCTTGGTTGAAAATTCTAAAAGCCAAAGAAGGAGTAACATGGGATCTCTGTGCAAACAAAGAAGAGATTACAGACGATCGGGGTATGACAATAAAAATAAAGCATGTTTGTCCAGATTTATCCGGATATGACTTAATATTTATACCCGGTGGTATACCCACAAGAGAACTGAGATATGATAAGGAATTTGTTTCATGGATCCAAAGTGCAAGCGATGTACAGTACAAAGTATCTGTCTGTACAGGTGCATTGCTTTTAGGTGCAGCAGGATTCTTAAAAGGGAAAATGGCGACAACGAATCCATCTGCTTATGATTTGTTGACTCCTTATTGCACAGAGGTTGTTAAAGCCCGTGTTGTACGGGATGGATATACTTTTACGGGGGGAGGTGTTTCAGCATCAATTGATTTAGGTTTATATTTTGTTGAGTCGTTAACGAATGCGGATGTGGCCAATAAGGTTCAAAAGATGATGGATTATCCGTACTATCGGTCAGGAAGTTTGACTAATGTTTTCATGCCCAACGAATAACACATATATAACTTTGCACAGACATTATTAGGAATGGAATGCCTTTTTCAAAACTAGCTGTTTCAGAATGCGGGGAACCATACCAAAGGTTCAGGTTATTCCGCTAAACGGGGTACGATAGTTGAATGACAGAAAAAAAGCAGGCCAAGACTGTATTGGCCTGCTTTTTATGATGCTCCTATAAGAAGAAAAACATGAATTCGTTTGATTTTCCAGTTTCCGTTGTGTAGAACATGCTGATATGATAGAAGGGACGTTCGCTATAACAGGGCTGCTTCGCGCCGGAACGGAGGGTTGGCAGATGGAAGGGATACGCAGAAGATGGAACACAAGTCTGGGGTTCATCAGCTTGCGCACGAAGCTTATTACAGCGTTTACAGTATGTATTTTGCTGCCCGTCATTGGACTCGGGGTTTATGTGTATAAAAGCTTTGAACAAGAAATGAGCAGCCAAATCGCCAAAGTAACTTCGGACAGGCTGCAGCAGGTTAACCGAAACATCGAAAGGCGGTTGATGGAGCTGACCAACGCCTCGAGGGCGATCGTGCTGGACGGGCAGTTAAGAGCCATGCTGCAGCATCCACCGCAAACGGACAAAGACAAGCTGCAGCTTTCCCACTTCATGGACAAAAAATATTTGGAGGTTTCGACAGCCGTCATATCGGATCCCATCTACTTAACGCTATATGATACGAGGGGCAATTACTATACGAATTGGAACAGCTTCGTTACGACCCGGGACGATCTTGCGAAAGCGCCGTGGTTTAAAAAAACGCTGGATAAAAACGGCTTTATGGTATGGACGTTGCAGCATGATAGCTATGTGAACCCTTCCGGGGAGAAGCTGATGACCGTATCCATGCTGATTAAAGCGGATAATTTGATCGATAATCTGGGAGTGCTGGTAATCAGCCAGCCGGTTCAGCCTTATTTGGAATTGTTAAATCCCGAACATGACGAAACATTAAGCCCGGGTTTCATCATCGATCAGAATGGAACCGTGCTAGGGGATACTACTGGGCGGTTTCAGGACGTCTATCAAGCGGTAAAGCCTGAAATCGAACGCAACGGAGATACGTTTAATACCCGAATCGGCGGAAAAATGTCTGTTGTCAGCAGCTATCTTATCCCGATGACGGGCTGGCGAGTCGTACAAATCGTACCGTACAGCGAAATGTTTAAAACCATCATAAATAACCGCAATATCGCGGTAGTTATCATGATCGTTTGCCTCACTTTGTTTGCCGGGCTGATCGTGCTGCTCACTTCCATGATGACCAAACCTTTGCGGGAGCTGAGAAAAGCGATGAAAATGGTGGAAAATGGCTCGCTCGACGTCGTTTTCCGTGCTGAAACCCGCGATGAAATCGGTTTTCTCGGGAAAAGCTTCAACAGCATGCTGGCCGACTTACGCGGCAGGATCGAGAACGAGATCGTCTTGGAAAAGCGCAAGGAGCAGGCCAAACTGGAAGCGCTGCAGGCGCAAATAACACCTCATTTTCTATACAATACGATGAACACGATTAAATGGATGTCCATCATGTCGGGCAACAAGCAAATTACCGAGATGCTGAAGGCGCTTGGGCATCTGCTTAATACGAGTATACACCGGGGGCAGGAGGAAATATCGCTGCGCGAGGAGCTGGAAAACGTAAGCTATTTCCTGACCATTCAAAAATACCGGTTTGGCGATACCGTACAGGTTGAATACGATATCGACGAGCAAAGCCTGGAGGCGCTTGTTCCCAAGCTGTCCCTGCAGCCGCTTGTAGAAAACGTTTACCAGCACGGATTGTTTATGGAAAACGGCGGACAAATGTGCATCCGTTCCCGCCGACATGGGGCTTGTCTTTATTTGACGGTGGAGGATACCGGCCGCGGGCTTACGGAGGAGCGGATCGACGAAATTATGCGGCAAATGAAACGGGACCGCTCGGGGCCGAGCATCGGCTTGGCCAACGTCAACAGGCGAATCAAGCTGATGTACGGAGAGCCTTGCGGCATTACTATAGAAAGAGCCGAAGATGAAGGTCTTACCCGTGTGACCATCATGCTTCCGTTCGTGGAGGGAGATCGGGAATGAAGATGAAAATGGTTGTCATAGATGATGAGATTCTTGTCCGCAGAGGCGTTATCTCCAGCGTCGATTGGGATCGGGAAGGGATCGAAATTGCCGGCGAGGCGGCCGACGGCCGCAGCGGGCTGGAAATGATCCGGCAGGTTCAGCCTGATCTTGTGCTCACGGATATTAAAATGCCTTATATGGACGGTCTGGAAATGATCAAAGCGGTTCGTACCGATTATCCGCACATACGTTTCGTCATTTTGAGCGTGCTGGAAGATTTTCAAACGGTTCGGGAAGCGTTAAAATTGGGCGCGGTCGATTATATGAACAAGTTCATGGTAGAGCCTGACGAGATGCTTCAGTCTGTCCTGCGGATCAAGGATTCGATGCTGCCGATGCAACCGTCTTCATTCCATCCGCATAACACGGCAAAACCGGAACCTAAGGCGGCTAACAGTGAATGGATCGAATGGCTTCAAGGCGAAGAGCGGGAGGAGCCTGATCGTTTCATACGCCAAGGGGACCGCTTTGCGGTTGTCGTTCTGGAGCTTCGGGACGAAGCGCGGACTGGCTTGCGCGTTCATGCCGATGCGGTAAAAGCGGCCTTTGAACAGACGCTTGGGCACGGAGTAGAGCTTCAATGCCGGTTTATCGCCCAAGACCAGCCGAGGTGGATTGTGCTATGCCGATCGGCTCACGATAAAGTTCGGGCTGCCAAGCTGCTCGTGGAGGGGGTTACGGCGTGGCATCGCTCCTGCGGCGGCGCATTTCATGTGGGAATAAGCGCCGTTTTTACCGATACGGCAAGCCGTACGGAAGCATACGAACAAGCGCAATCCGCATTAAGCTTGATTTTTTACCGGGGAGACGGAATTTGCGTTTATACTCCCGAACGGCCGACAAGCAATTCTGCGCCGCGCTTTATGGAGCTATTCGCTTTAAAGCAATATTTGCTGCAGCTCGAAGGGCATGATGACGAAGCTGCCGAAAAAGCGTTTCATGAGCTGTTCCCGGAACGTTTGGACGTGTCCGTGGCGCAAGGAGCGGTAGTCGATGCCGCCCATGCCTGGGTGTCGTCGGTCATTTTGCTGCTCAAGGATTGGGGAGGCGAGCTGCCGGCCAGTATGCGGCAGGAATCGTTGTACGAGCATGTGCACGGTAAGGGAACATATTCCGAGCTCAGGGAATGGAGTTATTATTTGCATCAGCTTGTAAGGGAAACTCTCTCGGAGCTGAAGGCGGCCACACACCGCAGCGAGATTCAGCGGGCCATCGAATATATTAAGGCGCATTATCAGGAATCGATCCGCGTTCAGGATGTAGCGCAGTACGTTCATCTGAGCGATAATTATTTCAGCAACGTGTTCACTAAAGAAACCGGCAAAACGTTCAGCCAATACGTGCAGGAAATTCGTGTGGAGAAAGCCAAAGAACTTCTGCGCGGCGGCAAGCTGGAATGGTTTGAAGTCGGCGAGCTTGTCGGAATGGACAATCCGAAATATTTTTCCAAGGTGTTCAAAAAGCACACCGGCAGCACACCCATCCGCTTTACGACAACGCCTAAATAATAGTTTAACCCGGACCATACGTGATTCGTCGACGTATGGTTTTTTGGTTTGTAGTTTATTGTCCTGAATTCGTAGAATCGTAGCCTTGCTCGGCTGGCGCCAATTGAAACCGGTTTATTTTCAAAGCTTTGTGTCCGACCTGCCCCGGATCGTTGGTTTCAAGAGAGGGCGGGATGTTTTACGATAAAGCTACGCACATCACGAATGAAAGGAAGGGGGATAGAACATGAGCACTTACCGCAAGGAGGCGTTTACCGGATGGCTGTTTATTATGCCGGCGCTGATCGGGTTCGGGTTATTGACCGTCGTGCCGATCCTGTTTTCCTTGCTCATCAGCTTTAGCGACTGGAACTTTATGGAAGGATTGAAGGGGATTCGGTTTAACGGCTTAAGCAATTATAAAGAGATGTGGTCGGATCGCTGGTTTACCGACAGCCTGAAAAACAATCTTATTTTCGCCGTTACGACCGTACCGTCGATCATGGTTTTGGCGCTTCTAACTGCAGTAGGGCTGAATAATGGGGCATTTTTCAAAACGCCGCTGCGGATGATCATTTTTATGCCATACGTTTCGAGCATCGTCGCCATTTCGCTCGTCTGGGCACTGCTGTACTCTCCGAGCCAAGGTCCGATCAACCAGGCGATACGCAGCTTTGGCATTGAGCACCCGCCGGGCTGGCTGTCGGATCCGCATTGGGCATTGACGGGTATTATCATTATGAGCGTATGGGCTTCCATTGGTTATAATATGGTCATCTACTTGGCAGGCCTTCAGAGTATTCCGAAGGATTTGTACGAGGCGGCAAGCATAGACGGCGCGGGGAGAGTAAAGCAATTTTTCAGTATCACGCTGCCGCTGTTGTCGCCAACGACGTTTTTCGTCCTGATTACGTGCATCATTCACTCGTTTCAGGTGTTTGCCGCCATTTTTATGATGACTCAGGGCGGCCCGGGCACCTCGACTTCGGTGCTTACCTTTTACATCTATCAAGCCGGCTTCAGCTTTTACAAGATGGGCTACGCCTCGGCGATGGCATGGATTTTGACGCTGATTATTTTCTTCGTCACGATCGTACAATGGCTCGGCCAAAAACGGTGGGTTAATTACTAGAAAGCAGGTGGGCCTATATGCTCTGGTTCAAAACGAACCGGGTGAAGCTGTTGACGACGCTTTTGCTTGCAGCGGTTGCGGCTACGATGCTGCTGCCGTTTCTATGGATGCTATCCACGTCGGTAAAGAAACAAATTGACGTGTTTCACGACCCGATGATCTGGATACCGGCCTCCATGCAATGGAATAACTACAAGGAAATTTGGTTTGGCTCTCATCCGTTCGCGCTGTATTACTTGAATTCGATCAAAGTGACGGCGCTTTCCGTAATCGGCGTCGTGGTGATCAGCTCGGCGACGGCGTACGGTTTTGCACGCTTTCAATTCAAAGGCAAAAATTTCGTCTTCCTGATCTTTCTCGCCACGATGATGGTTCCCGATCAGGTGACGCTCATCCCGAGATTTATTCTGTTTAATTATTTGGGCATTTATAATACGCACTGGGCGCTTATTTTACCCGGCATTTTTACGGCGATCGGCATCTTCCTGCTCAGGCAAACGTATTTGACGATACCCGGCGATTTTTCCGAAGCCGCCAAAATCGAAGGCGCCAACCATTTTCACATTTGGACGCGGATTTTTATTCCGTTATCCAAGCCGGCGATGGTTTCGTTAATCATATTAAGCTTTACGTGGAACTGGAACGAATTCGTTAATCCGCTTGTGTTTTTAACGAGCAAAAAGCTGTTTACGGTGCCGCTGGGCTTGACTAATTTTGTGGACGATTCCGGCACCAATTACCCGCAAATGATGGCCGCGGCGGTCAGTTCGATTTTGCCGGTCATCGCCTTGTTTTTGATCGGTCAACGCTGGTTCATCCAAGGTGTCGCCTCCAGCGGCATTAAGGGCTAATCCAAATATACAAACAGACAAAAAAGGGAGGAAACAACGATGTTGAACAAGAAACGATGGGTCGGTTTGGCGGTTTCAACCGGTTTGGTCGCGATGAGCTTATCCGGCTGCGGCTTCTCGGACCCTGACGCCGGAGGCAAACCGGAAGCAGGAGGCGCATCCTCGAAAAAAACAGTGAAGCTGAAATTCTGGGGAGCTGTCCCGGAGGAAAGCGGTCCGAAGCAAGCCGTAGACAACTGGAATAAAGCGCATCCGGACATTCAGGTTGAATATGTGCGGTTCGTCAATGACGAGGCGGGCAATACGAAGCTGGAAACGTCGCTGCTAGCCGGAGGCGAAGTCGATTTGTTCGTCAACTACCGGATGGACAAGCTGGTGAAACGAATCAGCGCCAATATGGTTGAGCCGCTCGACGGATACATCGTTAAGGATCAGTTTGACGTGAAGGACAACTTCGGAGATACCGCCATTACGAAATTCAACGACAAAACGTATTATATTCCGGCCATCATTTTAAACGATTTCGTTTCGATCAATAAATCGTATTTGGACGAAGCCAAGCTGCCGATTCCTACCGAATGGACGTGGGACCAGTACAAGGAGTATGCGGCGAAATTAACGAAGGGCGATGGCAGCAGCAAGCGTTGGGGTTCGTTTGTCGGCAATTTGGAGCCGAAAATTTACGAGTGGATGGATAAAACGGTGAAAACCGAGCTGGGCCCGAACGCTTTTTACAAGGATGAAAAAACGAGCAATCTGGATAACCCGGCATTTAAATCGTATTTGGATACGATGGTCGACATGGAACGCAATTTGAAGGTGCAGCCTCCCTATGCGGAAGCAAAAACGTCCAAGCTGCAGGGCACAAGCCTGTTTTTGTCCGGCAAAACGGCGATGGCGTGGAACGGAACGGCGGGCATCCGCAGCATTAAAAATACGAAGGATTTCCCTCACGATTTCGTAACGGCTTTTGCGCCTACTCCAAAAATGACGCCGACAAGCAAACATATCGGCGGCGGTTCAGGGTACCTGGACTATGTAACGATTAACGCCAATTCGGATAAAAAAGATGCGGCCTGGCAGTTTTTGAAATGGTATGTGACCGAGGGCAACGAGCCGCTCATTTCCAGCGGCAGGGTGCCTGCCTGGAAAAAGGTCGACAAAAACAAGGTAGCCAGCCTGGTGCTCGGCGAAAATCCGGAAAAGCTGTTTGACGTCGAGTCGTTTAAGCGTGTCGTCTTTGCAGATGTGCAGTATGTAAACGATACACAGTTCAAAAACTTGGCGGAAATTCAAAAAATCGTCGATGAAGAAGGCGAACGCGCCTTAATCGGTGACAAAACGACGGCCGAGGCGGTCAGCTCGATGAAAAAACGGGCCGACGAGCTTCTGGCTAAAAGCAAATAAGGAGGAAGATTGCGATGAGCGCAAGCGAATATGATTACGAAGTCGCCGTCATCGGCGGCGGTCCGGCCGGGGTAGCGGCAGCGATTGCCGCCGCCAGAAGCGGGGCGCGCACTGTTCTGATCGAGCCCAGTTCGTTTCTGGGCGGCGCCGGTACGGGCAGTCTGGTTGGACCATGGATGACCAATTATTTTCAGGATACGCAAGTCATCAAAGGAATATTTCAAGATGTTGTCGACGAACTGGTAACGTACGAAGGCTCTACCGGAACGGTCAAATGCCCTTATGACAAAACCGGCTCGACACAGGGCACCGGCGGATATATTACGCCTTTTGACGCGGAAATATTAAAATTTGTACTGAACAAGCTTGTGCTGGAAGCCGGCGTCAAGCTGCTGCTCAACACGTATGTGGATCAAGTGAACGCGGCGGACGGAAAAGTGGAATCGGTCGGCATCCGCAGCAAGTCGGAGAAATCGCTCATTCGCGCCATGATCTACGTGGATGCGACAGGGGATGGCGATATTGCGGCTGCCGCGGGAGCCAAGTATGAATTCGGACGCAGTACGGACGGCTTGGCCCAGCCGGTATCGGCCTTATTTAAAATGAGCTATGTCGATCTGGACGCGTTTATCGACTACACCTTAAGCCATCGCGAAGAGCTCGTATGGGTCACTTACCCTGAACTTCCCGGCAATCTGCCCGGACATTTCGCCAAGCGGATGGTTGCGTTAAGCGGCTTTAACCGGATGGTCGCCGAAGCCAAGGACAAGGGCGAGCTGAATGTCGGCCGCGAGCGGCTTACGATATTTTCCGACTACCGCGACGGAGATGTGCTCTTTAACGCTACGCGCGTAAACCGGATCGACGGCACGAACAACGAGCATCTGATTCGGGCGGAAGTGGAGCTGAGGGAGCAGGTCATGTCGGTTGTCGCATTTGCCCGCAAATATTTGCCGGGGTTCAAGCGTGCTTCTTTATCGAGCGCCGCATCAAGGGTTGGCGTCAGGGAGACGCGTCGCATTATCGGCGATTACGTGCTGGCACAGGACGATGTGCTGCACGGCGCCAAATTTGCCGATAGCATCGCCAAAGGCTGCTTTCCTGTCGATATTCATAGCCCGCACGATCAAACCAACGTTTGGACCGAATTGGACGATGCCTACGATATTCCTTATCGCAGCTTGCTTCCGGCCCGGCTCGACAACCTGCTTGTAGCCGGGCGCTGTATCTCCGCTACCCATGAGGCATTGGCTTCGACAAGGGTGCAGTCGCACTGCATGGCAATCGGCCAAGCGGCAGGAGTCGCCGCTTCCATGGCGGCTGAACAAAATTCGCTTACTCGGCAAATCAACGTCCGCCAGCTGCAGGATCATCTTCGTTCACAAAACGCAATCGTTTAATATTTGTCGAATTTCCATATCCGCCATTCATATTTGCTAGTAAGATCAAAGACCTCCGCAAAGGGGGTCTTTATTTTTATCAGAAGCGACTGCAATTCGGTACTCAACCGGATTGCAGTCGCCGCCTTTTCTCGTTGGGCGGATGGTGCTTCCCATTACTGAGGTCTTGCAAGGTTAAAGACTCACGAAGTCGTTTGATATCACTTAATGGGGGCAAACCGAACATGCGGGCATATTCTCGGTTGAACTGTGAGGGACTATCATAGCCTACTTGGAATCCGGCATTCGCGGCTTCCGGAATATCTGAAAGCAATAAACGGCGTGCCTCCTGCAATCGTAGTTGTTTTTGATATTGCAAGGGACTCATCGCAGTCACTTCTTTGAAATGAGCGTGCAAGGAGGATGAACTCATACTTGCTGCCTTTGCAAGCGACGAGCGCCGACACGATCCAGGCATTCGAGTTTAAAACTTCCGTTCCGATTACACCATGGGAGAGTTCGAATGTTACTCTGCTTGGAGACGCAATTCACAGCATGACCCCAGCGGGGGGCATTGGCGCCAATATCGCTCTGCGCGACGCAAGCCTGCTCTGCCGTATGCTGATAGACGTCAAGCAAGGGAAGCAATCCCTCATTCCGGCCATACACAATTATGAAGCACAGATGTTGGAGTATGGCTTCGCTGCCGTAAAGGATTCGATGCGCAACACAAAGCAGGCTTTGGCCGGCCGCATTGCCCGGATTACGGGCAAGGGCTTCCTTAGGCTCTGCGGGGCGGTGCCCCCGCTGCGGCGCGCGGTGTTCAGCGACCGGTGGTCCGATCACGCTCAGCAGCAAGCTGGGCAAAGGAACTGACGAACAACCGAATGTACAGGTCTAGAGTATAAATCAATGGTATCTTAATCGAAGAGTTAGTTGCAATGAAATAGCGGGTATGCTAAGATTACGCTAACAATGACGATAGGAGTTGAAGAGGATAATGTAATATTTCTTGCTTAAGTTTAAAGAATAAAACAAGTTCTGTATGCTCTGTTTTATTCTTTATTGGCAAGAAAGTTACCTTATTCTTTTCACTCAAAAAATATATCCTGATCTGACTCTGCGCAGGGTTGGATTTGCCTTATTTTTTTGAGCTGCAAGAAAGGTCAACTTTCTTGCAGCTCTTTTTTATTTGAGAACAAAGGAGGCTTCTGAATTGTCATTGATCAAGGTAACTAACCTGACGTTTGCCTATGACGGCAGTTACGACAACATTTTTGAGCATGTAAGTTTACAAATCGATACCAACTGGAAATTGGGCTTTACGGGGAGGAACGGCCGGGGCAAGACTACGTTTCTCAATCTGCTACTCGGCAGGTATGAATACAGCGGAACGATTTCCACTAACGTCAGTTTCGAGTATTTCCCGTTCCACGTCGAACACAAGGAGAAACATACATTCGATGTGGTCGCCGACATCTATACGGACTATGAGCACTGGCAACTCATGCGCGAGTTTTCGCTGCTGAAATTGTCAGAAGATGTGTTGTACCGACCGTTCGACACGTTGTCCAACGGAGAACAAACGAAGGTGCTGCTGGCGGTCCTGTTTTTGAAGGAAAACAGCTTTTTGCTTATCGACGAGCCGACAAATCATCTGGATCTGCATGCTCGGAAGCTGGTAAGTGATTATCTGAACGACAAGAGCGGGTTTATTTTGGTGTCACACGATCGGGCGTTTCTCGACAATTGTGTGGACCACATTATTTCGATCAATAAGACCAATATCGAAATCCAGAAAGGAAATTTTTCAGACTGGTGGGAGAATAAACAACGACAGGACAATTTCGAACTGGCCGAGAACGATAAGCTGAGGAAGGACATTAAGCGGCTGTCCGAAGCGGCCAAGCGAACGAGCAACTGGTCGTACGAAGTAGAAAAAACGAAAAACGGCACCCGTAACTCCGGCTCCAAGGTCGACAAAGGGTACATCGGTCACAAGGCCGCCAAAATGATGAAGCGATCCAAGTCAATCGAGCAAAGACAGCAAACCGCGATCGAGGAAAGATCCCAGCTTCTGAAAAACGTCGATAACACGGAAAGCCTGAAAATATCGCAGATGACTTATCATAAACACCAATTGGTCGAGCTTGACCGCGTTTCGATTCATTATGGCGAGAAGAACGTTTGCCACGACATCAGCTTTACTGTCGAGCAAGGAGACCGCATCGTGCTCTCCGGTCCGAACGGCTCAGGCAAATCCAGTTTGCTCAAACTGATTTGCGGTGAGGAGATACCTTATTCCGGCGTGTTTCGAAAAGGGAGCCAGATGAAAATTTCCTACGTTTCACAAGACACCTCGCAGTTGCGGGGCAATTTGTCGGAGTTCGCCAGATCCAGCGGGATTGACGAAAGCTTGTTCAAAGCGATTTTGAGAAAACTCGATTTTTCGCGCTTGCAATTCGAAAAGGATATCGCTTCTTTTAGCGGCGGTCAGAAGAAGAAGGTTCTGATCGCGAAAAGCCTCAGTGAACGCGCTCATTTGCATGTTTGGGACGAACCGCTCAATTTTGTCGACGTCATTTCCAGGATGCAAATCGAAGAGCTGCTGCTGGAGCATTCGCCAACTATCCTTTTTGTAGAGCACGACAGCGAGTTTTGCAAACATATCGCAACAAAAATTGTGGAACTGAAAGTTTAACTCACTCTAGGAGGATGAAAGCGATGATCATTGAGGTTGTAGATGATTATGTGAACCGGTTCCTTCCGGTTGACCCGGTTCACAAAAAAATAAATCTGTTGCCGGAGGTTTACCAATCTATCGACAGATGCACGTAGCGATTACGTCCGCAAGCGCATCGTGTTTTTTCCTGCGTAGTTGGTTAATGACGCATTAATGCGATGGATGACTGTTGCTTTTTTGCTTTTCTCCGGCGGTAAGGAGAACACATGAAAACAACCTCGAAATATGAAACGATTGGGCAGATCTTGTCCGACTTCAAGCAGCCAGCGTACCGGTATGGGCAAATTATGGACGCTATTTTCAAACAAAAAATTACTGAATACGAACGGATCACCATACTGCCAAAATTTTTGCGAGAAGAGTTGGCCCAGACGCTTGGTCCGCACGTCTCCAGCGTTATTCCGGTAAAGGAACTCACATCGCAGCAGGTCAGCAAGGTACTGTTTGCCATCGGGGGTGGCGAACGCGTAGAGGCCGTGCGACTTACCTATGAACGGGGGTGGAAATCGTATTGTATTTCCACTCAATGCGGCTGCGGGTTCGGGTGCCGCTTTTGCGCGACTGGTACCATCGGCTTGAAACGAAATCTGACCGCCGACGAAATTACCGACCAATTGCTTCACTTTCACTTGAACGGCCACGCCTTGGACAGCGTGTCCTTCATGGGTATGGGGGAGGCGCTCGCCAACCCGTACCTTTTCGATGCGCTGACGATTTTGACCAACCCGCATCTCTTCGGTTTAGGACATCGAAGAATTACGATTTCCACCATCGGCCTGTTGCCGGGAATCGATAGGTTGACGCGGGAGTTTCCGCAGGTCAATCTAACCTTCTCGCTGCATTCGCCGTTCGACGATCAACGGAGCGAACTGATGCCGATCAATAAGCGGTTTCCACTCCGCGACGTGCTGAATGCATTGGATTGCCATATTCGGCATACGGGAAGAAAGGTGTATATCGCGTATATTCTTCTTCGAGGGTTCAACGACTCGATTGAGCATGCGAAAGCGGTTGCCGCTCTGTTGAGGGGAAGGGGAGCTTGGGAACGTCTCTACCACGTGAACCTAATTCCCTACAATTCGACAGAAGTGACGCCTCAAAGCTACTTGCCATCTGACCCCGAAAGTATCAAAACGTTCGTTCGAACGTTGAAGATAAATGGTGTGAACGTTACGGTCCGAACTCAATTCGGATCGGACATTAATGCGGCATGCGGTCAGTTATACCGAACCGAATAGTGGACGTAGCATGATTTCAAAAACTTTGCCTTTAGCCGAATTCACCTGAACTGGAAGTTGAGGTAAAATGAGGAGGCTGGCGTCGCTTAAGCTAAAAAATCGCCTTTGTACAAAAGGAGCGCCTCGACACCATCACGGAGGCGCTCTATAATGAAGTTTAAACAATCTCCTGACAAAATTAATGAATTGATGAACGGATTACCACTTCTTTTGTAGTAGGCATTGATATGGCCAAGGAAAAACATGTAGCCCAAGCTACTATCTCTCGTTTAAATATTCGATTCACAGATATACATCGGTATTTAAGGATTGGACTTGTAAACGTTCAATGGCAACATTAATAGGTCTTGTTTTCAAGGAGGTAAAACATGGATTACACTTCACCGATTGAAGCGGCGTTAAAGGTGAAACGCTGGCCTAAAGATACCATAGCGGCGGGTCGTCGTCATACCGTTGGTCTTAAATCGGACGGAACGGTGACGGCTGTGGGTGATAATAAATATGGCCAATGTGATGTAAGCGGCTGGCGCGATATTGTAGCGGTTGCGACGGGTAATGTTCATATGGCGACGAACACGGGTAATGCTCATACAATCGGTCTTACATCCGTCGGCACGGTGGCGGCTGTGGGATGGAATAAGCATGACCAATGCGATGTAAACGACTGGCGCGATATTGTAGCGGTAGCGGCGGGTTGGCGTCGTACCGTCGGGCTTAAATCGGATGGCACGGTGGTGGCTGTCGGTCGAAATAATGAAGGCCAATGCAATGTAAGCGGCTGGCGCGGTATTGTGGCGATAGCGGCGGGTAGTAATCATACCATCGGCCTTAAATCGGACGGCACGGTGGCGGCTGTGGGTTGGAATAAGCATGACCAATGCAATGTAAGTGGCTGGCGCGATATTGTGGCGGTTGCTGCTGGTTGCGCTCATACTCTCGGCCTTAAATCGGACGGCACGGTGGTTGCTGTGGGTGATAATGAATATGGCCAATGCAATGTAAGCGGCTGGCGCGGCATCCAACGGCCGTATGATACTTGTGTCGGGTGACAAGAACATTATCTCATTAATTGCCGCGTAAATCGCGGTTTTCTTATTTTATGGAATCAAGTTCTTGTCATTGGGTTTTGACAAGGACTTGATCCTATTCCCGATTTTGACAAGAACTTGATCTCATTCCCGACAGAGCCAGTTCAATAGTTTTATTATTACGGGCAGGATAGTTGAAATGCTTCCAGTTGGTCGCGATCATTACTTTATACCATACCACACGGTATGGTATGGTGTAATCGATGTAGAGATAATGGATTTTTAAGGGAGTCGATAGGATGACGACAAAAATGAAAATGAAATGGTTGGAGGAAGGGTTTTCACTACTGGGTGAACAAGGTGCGGGATTCTTGACTATTGATACACTCACAAGCCGTTAAGGAGTGACAAAAGGGTCATTCTACCATCACTTTCAGAACTGGCAGAGCTATAAAGAGAACCTCCTCTCTTTATTTGAAAATGAGAGAACGCTCAAGACCATAAATATTGCAGAACAGCAACTTTCACCCCTCGATAAGTTTGAACTTATCATGAAGACATCACTAGAACGAAGATACCAGCTAGAAGTGGCCATACGGGCTTGGGCCTTACTGGACCCATTTGTTGCATCATACCAGCAGCGCATTGACGAAAAACGACTTGAATATCTCGAAGAGATCCTATGGCAAATCTGTCATAATCGTGAACGTTCTCGCGATATGGCCCGGCTTTTTTACAGCCTCCATGTGGGAAGTCAACATCTCTTTTCACCCATCCAAGGCCAAGATCTAGAAGTACTCTATAGAGAGATACAGAAGCTTTTCAACTTACTGACATCTCCATAAACAAAATTCTAGAGAGGAGTTGTTTGTAAATGATTTACAAAAAATGGAGTGCTGAAATGTCGTCTGTGCGGTCAAAAAGAACTTGGCCTGGTTATGTGTCATTTGTTTGGGTTACTGTATTTATTTTATTTCATATTTATTGGGCTTTTGGTGGGCGCTTTGGCCTTGGTGACGCATCTAATCCAATTCCTCCTCTTCCCACGAGTCTTTCAGAATGGATTTATTTTTACATTGTCATCATTATGTTTGCTGCCGGCACTATCGTTCCCCTTGCAACGGTTCAATCTTGGGGGCGGTTTATTCCTCGCCGATTTATATTTATTGCATGTTGGATTGGATGCGTGGTATTGATTCTGCGTGGAGGCGCAGGATTTGTCGATGATTTTTTTCGGTCAACTGGCCTTCTGCCAAATGGGATCACTGGTTTGACTTATGAGCAAATATTTGGAGATGAACATATATCAACGTACACACTATGGTCAAGCCGGGCAATGGATGGGTATTTTTTTCTTGGAGGTATTCTCTACGGTTTGGCTGCTTGGTTTTATCACAATAGAAAATGATAGAAACTGAATAAGCAAAAACGCTAGGCCCTCTTGAGAGAAGGTTCAGCGTATATTTACATTAAAATGTTGAGGATATGCCTTCGAGTGTTCTGCAAGATGCATAAAGTGCCTATGTTCCTTGCCAGATCTTAAGCGCTTGGGTGATAGTAAGGGCACTTACAACCGATACCTTATTGCGCTAACGAAGACGATAGCACTGAAAACACATTAATGAGGCCGCCGCGGGCGGCCTCATTAAGCTATCGGGGCAGGTTTGTGTGGCGGCAGACAGGTTATTCAGATTGACTGTCTAGCACATTATCGACCTCATATACGAACGGGCAGGAGTCTAGACTCCTTTGAATACAAAGCTTTTTAAAGTTACATTATTATAATAAAAAATGACCTGTTCTATGACGCGTTGTGTGGATATAATTGGATATAAAAAATAATATTACCTTAAGGAGAGAACATGGGAAAATTCATTAAAGACATGTTTGATAATAATAAAATATTAGAATCAATAGCAAAGATTATTGGGGTAGAAGTAGACAGTCTGGTGCTCTTGAAGAGAGGATTTCAAAGCTTTGTTTTTCGTGGGCATTACGAAAACAAAGAAACAATAATAAAAGTTACACATAATTCTCATCGTCAGAGGGCATTAATTGAATCAGAAATAGATTTTATTAAATATCTTGCTGAGTCTGGTGTTTCAGTGGCAGATTCTCTACGATTCCCTAACGGAAATTATACGGAGATTATTGATCTTGATGAATCTTATTTTACAGTTTCTTTATTTGAATTTAGTAATGGTCTTAGAGCGAAGATTGCTGAAGAGAAAAGTGAATTTTATCAATGTCTTGGTGAAATAGTTGGAAGAGTTCATACTCTTTCAAAAAAATACAAGCCAATTCAGATAAAAAGACCTGAGTGGAATGAAAACAATTCTCTGAGGCAGTTCAAGCAATTTGTTCCTGATAGCTTACACAAAGTACATGAGAGATTTGATAGTATTATTTTATCCATTGAGGAGTTAAGAAAGTCAAATGATTCATATGGTCTAATTCATGGAGATATATATCCAGGGAACTATCTAAATGAAAACGGAAAAGTGAGATTAATTGATTTCGATCGATGTGAATACAGCTGGTTTGTAAGTGATATCGCAATGCCTTTATTCTATGAGACACCTATACCCTGGGTTGTAGATGGTGAGAAACGTAAAAATATTGCATTACGGTTCTTTAATAACTTTATGGAGGGTTATCATAAAACAAATTCTATTGATTCAAACTGGTTAAAGAGCATTCCCTTGTTTATTGATCTTCGTCAAGTTGTGGTAATTTCAACAATATACCGAAGTTATGATTTTTGTAACTACGAAGACTGGAAACAGTGGGATAAGGAAGCGTTAAAGTTTTATATAAATAATCTTGAAACTAATAATGATTACATAAATATAAAATTTTGATTGGATAATTTGGAAATAAATTACTTCACTAACGGGATACGATAGCTCAATATACAACTAAGACGCGGCTGTCGGCATGGATCGGCAGCCTCATCTTCACGAACTACGCAATATCCAATTTATTTGATCTATGGGATTAAAGGAGAGACACTTTATGACTGGACCGCGTATCGTACCTGAGTTGGCCTGTGCAAATTTTAAAGAAAGCTTGCATTTCTATATTGCAATATTAGGATTTCGCGTTCGTTATGACCGGCCGGAGGAACAATTTGCTTACTTGGACCTGGACGGTGCCGAACTCATGCTTACACATGCTGGTATTCGTTTGGTACACGGAATACCCAGTTATCCCTTCGGTCGCGGCCTAAATCTGCAGATCGAGGTGCAGGATATTGATACCCTGTACGCCAATGTGATAGCGGCAGGCGTTCCACTCTTCCTTCCTATGGAGGAGCGCTGGTACCGTCAAGGACGCCAGCAAACTGGCAACAGACAATTCGTTGTTAGTGATCCAGATGGTTACCTACTCCGTTTCTTTCAGGATTTGGGTCTACACATGGAAAATGAAGATCACGCTAACAGGACATGGTAGAAAGTTGCATTGCGCTAACTGGAGACGATAGTTGAATAATAAAATCAAGAACAGCTTTTTGAGGCCTTTCCCGCAATGAGAACTGTACACATTTTATATTGGACACCCGGGCAGGGGGAAGGTATCATCACATTTCTTATCGATACATGTCGGGTGGCCCAATGAAACCGCGGCAACCGGCATTATATATGCACGGTGCAAATCCAGCAAGGCTATTTTCAACCTTGTAAAGATGAGAGGGAGAATTATAGTAAAATGTGATCCCATTCATCGAGGCCACTGAAGAACTTACTGTTTTTCTTCTTCGGCGGCAAATTCATAATCAAAGAAGACATCTACCCAATTTTTTTGGGGAGATGTCTTCTTTTTTTTGATCCTATTCGGGGATATCAACCCTAAATTTCAATCCGTTAATTTCAATATTCGCTTGAGATTCACTGCAAATATGGCCATGGCTCCTTGCAATTGCATACCAAGCAAACCCGAGGATGTGGCTACATCGTACCCGTGTCCGTGTTTGAGTTCACTGTTTTTGGCTTCTATTTTGTAGCGTTCCTTGGCTTTTGCTTTG
>NZ_SMRT01000034.1 GCF_004354045.1 Paenibacillus piri
TCCCAAGCACCAACACAAACGCGCCCTCGTCTTAACGGCAAGAAAACTTGTGCGTCTGGTCGATGTGCTGCTACGCAACGACCAACTTTATACGCCACGGAGGAAGGTGAACAACGCGAAGGGATAACGCCTCCTTTGTCAAAGTCCTTCATGGATTCCCAGTAAAATTCTGGTAAAAAATCGGATTTTAGGCTGGGTCTGATTTGATGCGTCCATTTTTCCTGACTGATCTACTTTACGGCCAAGAAAATTTCCAATTCGATTGAATCAGGGACTTGACATCATACCGCTGGACTTATTTTTGGGTCAAGTTCCTTTTAGAAGACCATTCATACTCCGCCTCTATATAAATACAACGAACAAGAAAATTCAAAATCGACAGATGAATAAAAATCTTAAAAATCTTTTCCAAACTATCTATATAGAAATATAGGCATGAGAGTATTATTTGACGCTAACTTTTGAATCAAGTCCAATAGAATTTAATTCCATTATACTCTAATTATTTAAGCCTCGCACCACACTAAACTGGACGTTAGCTCAACAAAAAGAAGCCGATCGTAATGACCGGCTGCCGCTGTTGATTATCGATAAGCTTTGATCTGGAATAGCGATCCGTCGTTGATAACCTTTCCATCGGAAACCATTCAAACCATCGTAAACACACGGTCGCAAATGGCCTCGACATCGCGTTGGTCATGAGTTACAAACAAACATGTTATTCCGGCTTTTCTCAATATATTCCCTAGCTCGCCGCGAATATGTTCTTTCAGATCGGCATCCAAGTTGCTGAATGGCTCGTCCATCAACAAAATGATAGGTTGAGGAGCAAGCGCTCTTGCCAGTGCAACCCGCTGCTGCTGACCACCGCTCAATTCATGAGGGTATCTTTTTTCATAGTCTCTCAGCTGGACAAGCTCCAGCATCTCTTGCACCCGTTTGGCTCGTTCGCTTCCCGAAAGACGGTGCAATCCGAACTGGATATTTTTGGATACGTTTAAATGCGGGAATAAGGCATAATCCTGAAAAACCATGCCGACCGACCGCTTCTCCGGTGGAATATACGTGGCCGCGTCCAGCACCGTCTTGCCCGAAATCACAATCGACCCTTTCAGCGGAGATTCCAAACCCGCGATCAAGCGAAGCAGTGTGCTTTTGCCCCGTCCGCTTGGCCCTAATATTCCCACGATTTCTCCTTTATCCATGCAAAAAGAGAAGTTATCGATGATGTTCGATGTACCCGAATAAGAAAAAGTTAAGTTTTGAATCTCAACAAAACTCATGATTCCAACTTCTTTCCTAGTTGATGAAAAATCAGTACAGATATTAAGCTTATCGCAATGATAAATAAAGAAGGCACCGACGCCTCAATAATTTGTTCATCGCTTGCGTATTGATAAGCTCTTGTAGCCAATGTTTCGAAATTAAACGGTCTGAGCAGCAAGGTGATCGGCAGCTCTTTAATAATCTCCACGAAGGTTAGGATGAATCCGGTAATAATGGAGCCCTTGATCATCGGTAGGTCAACCTTGAAAAAAGTCCCCGTAACCCCGTGTCCAAGCGTCCGCGAGGCCTCCGCATACTTCGAGCCGATTTTTTCAAAACCTGCCTCTACTGCGTTGTAACCGACGGCCATAAAACGAATGACATAACCGGCAACTGCCATCGCAAGCGACAAGCTAATAATGAGTGGCGACTTGCCTAGCCCCATTTGTTGATATACCGGGGCGAAAAGATGATCCAAATGGATACACACCGCCAACACCCCGATAGCGATGATCGCTCCCGGAATGGAATATCCTGCCGTCGCGCATTTGGAAATAATAAAAGAAAAACCGGATCTGCGAACACGTGCTACGTTGGCGACCACGACCGACAATGTCATTATAATGATCGTCGCAATCAACGCCACTTTTAAAGTATTTAAGGTTAACTCCAAAAACTTTGGAGTTAGAACCTCCTTGTATGTCATCCCCGCCCAAACGATAATTTGCAAGGTCGGAATGACGAATGAACAAGAAAACACGGCAACGCAGAGCAGCAATACCGCCGCTGCGGCCGGACCTTGCAACCGCTTCGGAACGATCGGCCTCATCTTGCTGGTGGAGGAGCTAAACATTCGGTTACGGCGCAGAAGACGTTCAAAAATGAACACGACGATGATCCCTATCATCAGCCACGCCGCCAAACGCATGGCGGACTCCACATCGTACATCCCGAACCAGGTTTGAAAGATGGCTGTCGAAATCGTGTGAATACCAAAATAACTGGTCACTCCATAATCGCTCAACACCTCGAAGATGACCAGTGTGACGCCGCCAATGACGGCTGGGCGGGATATAGGCAGCACCACCCGGAAGAAAATCGCCACTCCGCCTTTCCCCAATAATCTGGCATTCTCAATATAAGAGGCGCTTTGACGCTCCAAGAACGATCTTGTAATCAGATATACATATGGAAACAAAAACATCGTAAAAATAAACACCGCGCCCCGCAGCGACATGACATCAAAGTAACTCTGATCCAGCGTGACCCCAAATTGGGTACGCAATGTTTTTTGCACAACACCGGTATAACTCAGCATATTAGCATAAGTATACGCCGCAATGTATGGAGGAATCGCTAACGGCAGAACTAGGGCCCAACGAAATAACCGCTTTAGCGGAAAATCGTATGCGGCCACGAGCCACGCCAACAAAACACCGATAACCACGCTGAGCAGTACCGTAAAAAAGACCAGGCTAAGCGAGTGCAGCATGTAGTCTTTGATTAAAAATTGCTTGATTTGCTGCCAATTTTTATTCGGCCGCTGAAACAACGAGATAAATACATAGAAAATGGGCAGCATCAAAACTGCTGCCCCCGTTATGCTTATAACCATCCAACTGTTTGCGTGTTTACGGATATCACGCATCGCAGTTTGCAAGTTCATTGTTATTTCCAACCCACTTTGTTGTAAATTTCCATCGCTTTTGCATTGTTCGTGCCGAGTTTGGCGAAATCAACTTGTTGAGACTTAAATTCTCCCCATGTTGCCAGCAAATCCGCTTTTTGCGCAGCGCTGTTTACCGGGAACTCGAAGTTTTCTTTGGAATACTGGGTCTGTGCATCTTTGCCTGTCAAATACTCAATTAATTTTACAGCATTTTCTTTATTTTTGCTATCTTTGATAAGTCCGGCGCCGCTAATGTTCAGATGCGTTCCTGTTGTAGCTTGATTCGGGAAAAATACGCCGATACTATTGCCGACCTTCACTTCTTCCGCATCCTTGGAAGCCAGCAGCAGTCCGACGTAGTAGGTATTCATGATTCCGACATCTCCTTCACCGGCTACGATAGCTTTTGCCTGGTCACGGTCTCCGCCTTTCGGAGTACGTGCCATATTGGCTACGATGCCTTTAGCCCATTCTTCCGCCTTCTGCGGACCATTCAGCTCGATTAGGGAGGCGAACAACGACTGATTGTACATTACTGTCGATGAATTGACCAACAGCTTGCCTTTCCATTTGTCGCTCGCCAAATCCTCATAAGTCGACAGTTGCTCGGGCTTAACGCGGTCTTTCGAATATACAATCACTCTTGCGCGGGTGGCTAACCCGATCCATTGGTTATCCGCATCGCGGTATTGCTTGGGCACATTTTGCTCGACAACGGGTGATTTCACCGGCTGCAAAATGCCTGCCTGTTTCGCATTGTTCAAAATTCCGCCGTCAACGGTTATGAACAAATCGGCCTCTGTGCTTTGACCTTCACGTTTGATCCGCTCGATCAATTCTTCTGCCTTTCCTTTAACTACGTTCACTTTGATTCCGGATTGTTGGGTGAATTGGTTGAATAACACGTCATCAACGGCATAGGTTCTTGCGGTATATACGTTGACTGCCTGATTTTTTGCTTTATCTGATTGCTCGGGCGCCTTTTCTGCCGTTCCCGCTCCGTTTGCCGCTTGGCCTGCCTGGCCTCCCCCGCATCCGGTAAGTAATGCCGTCCCTATGACGGCGCTTAAAATTACAGAAGTTAACTTGCGTTGTTGCATTTTGAAAGACACTCCCTTTTTATTTGCTGATAATGATTATCATTAACATTTAATAAGTTAACATGCCTTAGAAATAGTGTCAACTAAAAAATTATTGCATGGATCAATGCCAAGTTAAGAAGTCTTTGAAGTGGCGAATTTGTTGTTTTTGTTGATGACGCTCTAGAACAAACTGACGTGCTTAAAGGGTTTCAAAAAGTTGATTACGAGGCATTCCGCCAAGAACGAAATCGACGGTACAATCATCTTTGGAAAGTGCGAAGCATAGACGGTTCCGTGCAAATGCCCGCGACTGCTTGAGAAGGTTGGGAGAAAAAACATGTGCGTTAAATGGTCAGCCGTAGTTTTTTCTGCACGTGAAAAAACCGGCCTTGCGGCCGGCTGGCGATCTTGCGAAAGTAATTATGGCTGCCTTAGACAGACCTCATCTTCTGCAGCTGCGCCTCAAGACGGTCTAAGTATTGTTCGTTGGCTTCTGGGACATAAGTTGGGATAATCGACACCATTCGGTCCATGCCAGTTCCTCGTATGATTAAAACGTTTGGATGTTCTCCAACCTTGCCCAGCTTGTCCAGCATCACTAACTGCGCCCAACCTTTCCTGGAAGGATCATTTACTGCAGGTATAGGCAACTCCGCTTGGCGCATCTGTAACTTGACCCCGATGATGAACATTGTGTTTGATCAATCATTTGCTTCAAACCTTGTCCCGTTTCTCTATATCTACTGCCTGCTGTTCGTTAAGAAAATCGTTCACCGCATAAAAATAACCGTTTAAATCGTCGGCGTGGACACCGTGACCGCACTGTTCGAACACGATAAGCTTAGTGTTGGGTCTTCGCTCTTCCATACGTCTCGCCTGCTCCGTATCAAGAATGAAGCTCTTCCCGCCGTGAATTAGCAGAATCGGGCAACTCGAACCTGACCAGTCATCCCACCAAACCCCGTTGGATTGAGGAACGGATACTCGCAGCCCCTCCAGATCCGTTCGGAATCCCCAACCTAGTTCATCCTCAAACACGCTTTCGGCAAAATAATCAATAGCCCGGAGCCCGGAGCTTGCAAGCGATTCTCTCAGCTCCTTTAGGGAAGCCGATCGGATTGGAAGCTTGTCGGCAAAGGAGAAATCGGCGTGAATCTCCGCACCAATATCCTCGACGATAACGGCCTTCACCATTTCGGGATAACGGGCTGCGAATTGATAAGCATTCAATCCGCCCAAAGAATGCCCCAAGATCGTCACAGCGTGCCCCCCAAGTTCCGACCGGACGAGGTTCAGGATATCCTTCACGTAGTCATCCCTTGCGTATTCCTTCCCGGGCGGATGATCGCTCCAACCGTGTCCGCGTTGATCCAGAGAAATAACGCGCCAATCTTTGAAGCGCACGGCCAGCTCCGAAAATGATCTTGCATTGGCCATATACCCATGCAGCATAACAAGTACTCGTTCGCTGTCTCCACCAAAATCCAGGTAGGAAAGCCGAAGATTCCCCGATTGAAAGTATTTCCTCATAGCCGAATCGTTATGGCTTGAATTCATCATCATGTCTTTTCTCCCATCTATATAAGCTATAGTCTCGCTTGCATCCATCTTAAACGCTAATGGTGACAACTATCGTCATAATTGATCTAATTATTTTCAGCCGCTGAGAGGCAAATCATGGATCCCAAGCTTTCGTTGTTGTTGTCCATACATACCAGCCAACGCGGCGGCTATCGCCATAAAGATTGCGCTGGACGCGACGCCGAATTGCAAGCCGTACCGTTCGACCACCACCCCTCCAATGATAGGACCGATAATCTGCCCGGAGGCAAAAAAGGCAGTGGCTATGCTTAAGGCCGCCGCATAGACACTGTGAGGGACATGACGCCGAAGAAGCGCGGTCGTCATCAGCGGCGGGGTAATGAAGGAGACCAACCCAATCATGATCGCGCCCAGTGCCGTAAAAAACATATTATCGGTAGTAACGACACTCACACCGATCGTCCCCAAGGTTAACCCCGACGCAAGCGTATAACCGCTCGGCCATCGGTCAATGGCTTTGCCTCCGATCCATCCGTTAAACAAACCCGCAAATCCGATTCCGGACCAGATCAACCCGGCATAAAGGGACGGAATACCTTTGCTCACCAGATAGGGAATCAAATACGTGAAATAGATGATGTATCCCCAACCAAAGAAGAAATAAGAACCGATTAAAAACAAGAGCTTCTTCGGGTTCAACAGGAGACGATACACATTTACGCTTTCCTGGTCCCGTGGCTTCGATTCCGTTTGTGAGGGTATTTTTGCAGTTCCCCGCTTTTTGGTGACGAACTCGAAACCGAACGCGGCAATTACGCCGAATACGCCCATGGCTACCCAAGCATATCGCCACCCCAGCAAGTGAGAAGGATCTATGGTAAAGGGGGCGAATAAACCCGTCACTAGAATGCCGGCTGATCCGCCCAGCCATATAAGACCCGATGCCACTCCCCGTTCCGCCGGTCGAACGGCATCCATAGCAATGGACAGGACTAATACCGTGGCGAAGGCCGACAACAAGCCAATTGCGAACCGCCATAGCCCGAGTTGGGTGAAATGATCACTGAATGCCGAGCCGATCATAGCCAATCCTAGCAAAAAGCACGTCATTCGATTGATAGCATGCTTGCGGTCCGGAAACCGCGAGATCAAAGGAGAAAGACACAGGGTTCCGACCAAATAACCGATAAAGTTGACTGTGCCTAAAATGCCGAGCTGTCCGTAGCTTCCTCCGATCACCCTCTGTATCCCAGGCAAGAACATGCCGTAGGAGAGCCGGGAAAAACCGAGAATGACGACAAACAAAAGCGATGCCCATAGAGTGATCCAATTGAATGCAGATTTTGTGCCCATAGCCCCATCTTCCCTAAATTTTTTTGTTGTTACTAGTGTAAATTGTCGGGAAAGTTTTGTAAAATTGAATTAGATGAATAAAACGTTCATAAATCTTAAACCAAAGGTGATGACAATGGATCTTCGAGTTTTAAAGACCTTCGAGGCTTGCGTGCGACTTGGTCATTTTCTAAAAGCCGCCGAGGAACTACAATATGCTCCCTCTACGGTAACCCTTCAGATCCAGCGTCTTGAAACTGATCTTGGCGTTACTTTATTCGTACGCGACGGCAAACGCGTGATCGTGACCGAAGCCGGCCGATGGCTCCATCATGAAGCCTCGGCTTTACTGAAGCTAATCGGATCCATGAGGCAGACCGTCTCCGATATCGCGGCGGGGGATAACGGCTCCGTTCGTTTCGCCGCTATCGAGCCCATCGCAAGCCAGCAGCTAGCGACCGTTATAGCCGACTTTTGCAAAAATCGACCGAAAGTGGAATTAACCATGGAAGTAAGCGGCAGCAGATCGATCGCGGAAAGGGTTCAGGCCGGCGAGCTGGACTTCGGCGTTTGCTCGGCTCCATCGGCGAACCTACTGTTGGAGTTTGAACCGCTGATCGAGGAAAGATTAGGGGTCTTGTTAAACACGAATCACCCATTAGCCGACCGAGACAGCATCACAACTGACGATCTCGCGGGGCTAACCGTTCTGGTCAAAGAATCGACTTGTATTTATCGGGAGCTCTGGGAAATGGCGGTTTATCCAACCGGACAAAACGCTTTCTCTTGCATCGAGGTTGGAAGTATCTTTGTAATTCAACAAATGGTTAAGGCACAGCTCGGCGTCGGAATTGTTCCAATATACAACGGTCTGGAACAGACAGGCTCACTTGTCATCAGACCTTTCGCCGATCCGAATCCTGTCGTCACTATAGGCATCGCTTATAAAAACAAAAACTTTTTGGGCAAGGCAGCATTATTGCTAATGAATGCCATTAGGGGCATCCGCGAACCCAAGCCTACGCTCCCGACCGCATGATTAAGGATTCTACTTATTGCATCATGAAGCTAAGCATAATACCTTATACTTTTATCTAAAAAGAGCTTTCCATAGCCACCCTTTCGGGCGATTATAAAAAGCTAATCTGTTTTGCAGCGTCTATCGCGTTCGTTTAAAATTTTTCAGGAAACTGTTTGACAATGCCATCTGTCAGGATGTCCACAAAATGAATCATCCGCCTGATTGCCCGCTTTGGCAGCCGCTACAATTTTCCCTGCGATCAGAATATGCTCTCTCAGAAGATCGGCCAGCTTATTGCCGGCGGCTTCCCCATAATAAGGCTTGATCACATTGCCTATGTCCTGCTGGTTCCGCAAAAGCCGGTCCAATACGTCCTTCTGATCTTGACGATTAGATATGGCGCTGACAATTATAGCTTCTTGTCCATATCGTATGGTCGATCCACACCTTCTGCATATCGACTTTCAGCTGCACCATTTTGGGACTTAGGCAAGCCAAATCCTTCTTTTCGACCACCTTCGCTTGCACGGATACTACTGCCGACGTCATGCTAAAAACGAGCGCCAAGGTTAACAGCAGCGCCAGCAGCCACTTGTTTTTCACATTTATCTGCTCCTCTGTACGTTTGGAATAAACTGGCGGTTTTATTATGCTTGAAATATCCGATTTTATACAGATGATTATTTACGGCGTTCCGCCATTCTGCGAAACCATGCATAGATCGGGGCCCAAGATTTGTACGACATGGTTTAATCGCATCATTCTTACAAAAATAAGACCCCCGATCAGTAACGGGGGTTGTTTTGTTGCATGATCTTTTATTTTTCATTACTGGTCTGCCCTCGATACATATGCGAATGAGGTGTACTTCCACTCACCGTTGTTGTTCCTTCAAAGTAATGAATGTGCCCACCACCGGGAAGCGGGACTGCTGGACCGGTCTCTCCTCGAATAATATGACTGTGCTGAGCATTAAACGAAGTTACTGTTGCGTATCTATGAACATGTTGCACCCCGCTGGGAGCCGGTTCGGTCGTTCCTGCATAATCGTGGCGGTGGCCGACATCAAATGAGGTAATACCCGCAAATTCATGTACATGGACGGGCCTTCCATTCCATGAGGTGATAAATAATTTGTGGGAATGTAAAGAATCGTGATCATTCCCGTTATCGACAACAAATCCTGTAATCGGAATTTCCATTACTGTTCCCCTTCCTTGAGTTTGCTTTATTGTATGTCGGGTATATACGATGGGAGCAAGGTCCGTTTGGAAATATTCTATTGCTCGCATTTCGGCGGTTTTTTCATTTTCACATCCGTAAGAGCACGGTTCCATTGTAACAGGGAAGCTTTGCTTGCATGACCAGCATTCAGCAAATCTTTAGATGTCCCTTGTCATGGTTCATTTCCTGCATTTTCGCATTGAATAAAAAGCGGTCTCCGTTGTATGGTGAATTAAGGAGGCGATTCAATGTTTCGTAAAATGTTACGTACCCATAAATGGAAAAGGCTGCGGATCCGTATTTGGGAGAAAAGGCTTCTTTCTCAATTGACGCTTATTTCTCATCGTTTGTCGCCTGCTATACAATGCTCGCTTCATCTTTCATGGGGCCCCTTCTATGGCGGTTCGGTTATTTTGGACCGAACATGTAAAAAAGCTAAAATTTATATACAAATCCCTTATGACCGATATACCACCTCAGACGAACAACAAGTGATGTTCCGATATCGAATCACTGCAAATGCGCTGCCCTATTTTATTTTCTTTCATGAATGCTTCCATCTCATCGATGTTTTGTCTTATTTACAGCACAATGAAGGAAAAGGCCTTGAAACGTATCAAGCCACTATGAAGAGTACGGTTCGAGCGTCCAACCATTATCGATCCATTCATGTTGAACAATGTGCAGATGATTTTGCTTATCAACAATATATGGATCTATGTGAAAAGGCAGGTTAAACCGACTGTCTTTTGCGGGCGGTGTAACGTTCTAATTATTTTTGCCATTGAATATGGATTACAGTTGACTTCTATTATTCGGAGGGAACAATGGAAAGCGTCATTTCGGTGAAGAACGTTTGGCTGCGCTACGGTTCACGCCACGATTGGATACTTCGGGAAATCAATCTTGCCGTTTACGAAGGCGAATGGGTTACGATCGTGGGCGGGAACGGTTCCGGCAAATCAACGTTAGTTCGGTTGTTTAACGGCCTTCTCAAGCCTTCATTGGGAGATGTCACCGTTTATGGAAAGACGACAAGCGACGTTCGGAATCTGATGACGATTCGCCAACATGTCGGGATGGTGTTCCAAAACGCGGATAATCAGATTGTGGGCGTCACCGTCCAGGAAGACACAATCTTCGGTTTATATAATATAGGTGTTGCTCAGGAACAAGCTGAACACCGCTGCCGCGATGTTTTACAAAGGCTTGGGCTCTATGAGATAAAAGACCATCCTCCCCATCTTCTATCGGGTGGCGAAAAACAAAAGCTGGCGATTGCCGGAGTTTTGGCGATGGAGCCAAAAGTGATTGTTTTTGACGAGTGCACTTCAATGCTCGATAGCAAAAGCGCGAAAGAAGTTCATAAGATCATGTCGGATCTGCACAACTGCGGGTTCACGATTATCCAGGTGACCAACGAGATTGAAGAGATATTCACAGCCGATCGTCTTGTGGTCATGCGGAAAGGGACCATCCGGTTCGATGGAACGCCTCGCGAAGCGGTAGACAATCCGGCTGTTTTTAAAGACTCTGCGCTGCCCCCTCTATTTTCAGTTCGAATACATAACCTTCTCTACGCGAGCCGAAACCTCCATTTACCAACTGCGATAGAACGTGAATTGGCGGATCCATTATGGAAATTTGTTTAGAGAACTTAAGCTGCATACTTGCGAACGGAACTCCTTTTCATAAAAAGGCCATCGACCGAATTTCAATAAACATTCCGAACGGGCAGTTCGTTGCGATCATGGGTCCGGCCGGGAGCGGAAAAACGACGTTGGCGCAGGCGATTGGAGGCCTGATCGTCCCCGACTCCGGCGATCTGCGGATCGGGCGTTATCGAATAAATAATAAAGCTTCTCGCCGGCACCTGTGGAAAATGGTTGGATTTTTGTTCCAGTTCCCTGAGCACCAAGTGTTCGAGGATACCGTTTTCAAACATATCGCTGCCGGGCTGAATCGATCCGGCATGAGGCCGGAGTTGATGGCCGAACGGGTGCAACAAGCCATGGAAGCGGCAGGGTTATGCTATGCGAAGTTGAAAGACCGTTCACCTTTTCAGGTCAGCGGCGGGGAATTACGACGGGTTGCCCTGGCAGCAATATTGGCTTCGGAACCAAGTATTCTCATACTTGATGAACCGACAGCCGGCCTTGACGGCTGCGAACGGGACAGGATCTTATCGTTCATAAAGCGGATTCATGAGGACAAAAGAATAACAGTTCTGTACATCACTCACCGGCTCGAGGAAGCACTCGAGTACTCGGACCGCATCTTGGTATTAGACCACGGGAAATTGTTTGCGGATTTTCACCCTGGCGAAATTCGCGCCAACTGGCATAGATTGGAACATATCGGTTTTGTGAAAACGCCCTTGCTTCGTTATTTGGATTGGCTCGAGAAGCGGTTCGCCGACAGCCTGCCCGCGAATATTTATAAGGAAGATCAATTGGTGTCGTTCATCGTCAGTATCATAAGGGGGAACTAGCGGCGTGCAATGGTTTAGACTTCTGCCTATCGGGCGGTATATGGAGGCGCGCTCTTTTTTGCACGACTCCGATCCTCGTTCAAAACTTATTTTTGCAGCTGTCTATTTGTCGTTGATCGCCTCCTCGAGCGATATAACCAGCCTATTTTTCTTTGGATTTGTTACTCTCGTCCTTGTCTTCGTATCAAGAGTGCCGTTTGCTTATTTGTGGCACGGCCTGAGAGGGCTGCTGCCGCTTCTTCTCGCATTTGCTATTTACCACCTTTGGTTAAACGATAATGGCGAAGTTTCCTGTTCTTGGGGAGGAATCGCCATCCACAATGAGGGCATAAAAAATGCGCTTATCGTTCCAAGTAAGCTTGTGTTTCTTATTATTACAGCGGCAGTTCTCAGTTTGACGACCCCCCCGGCAAAATTGGCAGACGGTCTGGAAACGATTATGCGCCCGCTCAGCTTCATTCGGTTTCCTGTTCATGAATTTGTGTTTATAGCCTCGGTAGCCTTCCGCTTTATTCCAATCTTTATCGACGAAGCGGATGCGATCCTGAAAGCGCAAAAAATAAGGAGTACAGGCATTGAAGGAAGCTTCGTTCGGATAAAAATACATTTACTTTCCCAGCTTCTCTTCGCTTTGTTCGTTTCTGCATTTCGCCGCGCGGAACAATTGGCTCTCGCCATGGACGCCCGTTGTTACATCGCTGAAAATCGCATGCGAACAAGTCGTTTGCGCTTTGGCTGGCGTGATTGGATTGTTATCATTTCCGCACTGATCCTGCTCTTGATTCCGTATTTCGAACATTTCCGGGCCATATCCAATTAAAAGGGGCTGTTTTCAGTCGATGAACCAATTGAAAAATTACTGGTTAATACCTGTATGCGAAGAAGCTTCGTTGATTAACACGCGTTTTCGCACAGCCGAATTTGCAACCAGAAAAATGACAATTACCGCATTTCTTGCAGCTCTGGCTGCCATTTTTCAATCAATGGGAGGATTGCTGCCAGGGATAGGCTTCTTGATTAGTCCTTTCGCCACGGCCCCCGTTGTGTTATGCTGTGTCCTTTCTTTCCGTTCAGGTTTAACCGCATATTTGCTTGCTATTTTATTGCTCTTTTTTATCCAACCGGGAGAACTTATCGTATTCCCTTTCACAACAGGACTATTAGCGCTCGGAATTGGCGGAGCGTTTGTATATTCAAAAACTCGACTATCGGCTGTGATGGCGGGATCGTTGTTTTTATGGGTGGGAATCTTCTTGTTGCTCTACATTTTCGCTTTCCCGTCCTGGGCCCTGCGTTTTCTTCAACGTTCAACATAAGTACAATCGCGATGGTCTTCTGCTTCTGTTTTTTCTATAGCTGGCTATGGGTTGATTTAAGCAGGTGGTTCATCCATAAAATAAGCAAAGTAATCGATATATTATAAGGATCCCCATAGGCTTGGTTATTGGCCGGGAAACATGGGATATGTTGTTCCTGTGTAAGGCGATGCCTGGGAGCCAGTTACCCCGTGTAATAATAAACAATTCGAATCATACTCTTATAAAAGAAAACAATAAAAAGGAGGGTAAAGTTAATTGATAAAAGTTAAAGTCAGTTTGCGGCCCATTGTTAGTAAGCTAAATTTACCCACTGTTTTGAAAACAGCTATACTTCCGGGTGACTCAATCGAAAGATTATTTATTGCAACCCAGGTAGGAGAGATTTTTTACATAGGAAACGGAGTTATTGGGACTTTTTTAGATATTCGCTCACGAATCTTAAAACTAGGTGTCTCCAGTGGCGGATATGATGAACGGGGATTGTTAGGGCTAGCATTTCATCCCGAATTTAATAATAATGGTCTTTTTTATCTTCATTATTCAGTAGCTGGAACCCAGGGTCCAGGTGCTCTTCCAGGTGCTTTTGAATCTTTTAAGCCTAACCCGTGTGATGCTGGAACCTTAAACCTAAAGTGGATAAATAGAGAAATTCAATATGATCATATTGATACTGTTGAAGAATGGATTCTGCAATCGAATGGCCAACCTCAAAAACGGCGGACATTACTTAATATAAGAAGACCATTTTTAAATCATAATGGTGTAAATAGCTTAAACTTTTCACCTGAAACAGGAAAACTTGTTTTGACAACCGGTGATGGCGGTTCAGGCTATGATCCATTTAATTTAAGCCAAAATGATATGGAAATAGCAGGTAAAATAATCGAAATTGATGTCGTTAAGAATACATTTATCGATAATCCGCCCGTAGTTACACGTTTTAATGAGCTGCCCGCACCTATTCAGGAAACGCTTACGGTAATTGCCAAAGGAGTTCGCAATATACCGGGCATTTCATTTCAAAGGTTTTATAATCAGTATATCAAATACGTAGGAAATGTCGGACAGGATCTCGTAGAGTCGATTTTTTCATTTGTTCATTATAAACCAATACCGGTTACTCAGCTTATTCAAGCATCTTTAATGGAATCCGAACCTGACCAAGAAGGCTTTATTAACTTTGGCTGGCGAGGGTGGGAAGGTGCTTTTCTTACTTCGTTTATAAAGGGCTGCTCCGCAAATCCGGCATTGAATGAGAAAACAATCGCTTATTACGATGATGCGGTAAAAATTTCAGTGCGTCGCCTTCCGCCTCTCATTAGTTATTTTCATGAGGATCCCCGAGCCGATAAGTTTAGAGCAACTGCGCTCACAGGAGTCCAGACCTATATGGGGAATGGAATCCCCGGTTTAACGGGAAGTGTCGTGTTTACCGATCTTGCCCAAGGCGCAGAATCTCAACCTTCGGTTAGAGGGGTTTTAGCTTATACCAGGGTAAGATCGGATTGCAAACTAAATGATTTTAGTGTTATTGAAACTGATTATAATTTTGGGTCACAATCAGCTTATTATGTTAGTTTGGGAACGAATCTGAATCAAACCAGACTATATTTAGGGGTTTATGGCTCTATGAAAGTGGCCGATTCTAACCAAGGTACTGTTTTTGAAATTGTTCCATGATTCGTTTGCCTTCTAGAATCATTCGTGTATCATACTTTGAAGTGCAGGCACAGGTTTTCCGGTCAAACTGTTTTCAAGCAAGCATGTCGATAAACCGCGGCATTCTTAGTTGTCATCCATATTGTTACACATTTTATGACGTGATTTTTCATCCTTTTTAACAGGGCATAGATGTAATGGGTTATTTAATAGCTTGGTGCCATGTATCTTCGATATCTTTAAAATTATTAAATCCGATTTTTTTATAAAAACTTTTAGATTCAGGGGCGGATATAAGGAACATCAATGTATCCTTTTCTAACTGTGGTTTTAAATACTCTACTAGTCCTTTGCCGATTCCCATTCCCTGGTACTCAGGGTCAACAGCAATATCGTTAATGTAACAATCAAAGCAAAAGTCTGTGAATGCTCTCAGGAAACCCACTAGCTTCCCGTTATGCCAAGCGGATACTTTGTATTTCCATTTTGAACATAACTGCCCGCAAGTTCAACGAGCTGCCAAAGTGGCGAATTTGTTCACGTGAAAAAACCGGCCTTGCGGCCGGCTGGCGATCTTGCTGAAAGTAATTATGGCTGCCTTAGACGGACCTCATCTTCTGCAGCTGCGCCCCAAGCCGGTCTAAGTTTTGTTCGTTGGCTTCCGGGGCATATTTTTTGACTGCGTTAAATTCAGAAGCAGTTTCGAAAAGCTGGCGCCAGGTAAGTCTGGTTTTGCCGCCAAGATCCTCAAAGATGGCCGTTAGCTGAAATCGAGGTGCAGAAATATGCCTCAATACGATCCGCTCAAGCCCGATTTCGACAAACTCGCTTTTGTTGGGGTAATCGACGCCATTCGGTCCATGCATCACAAACTGCCATGTCCCGCCCGGCCGTAAATCAAATTCGTGAAAAGTATTCTTAAAACCGTTCGGACCCCACCACTGCGCCAAATGATCCGGTTTTGTCCAAGCCTCAAAAATGAGTTCGCGGGGTGCGTCGAAAACACGCGAACCGATAAATTCGTACTCTTCCGCAGCGCTGGTATCGTTGTTTACTGCCTGGTTTTCTGTCATTCCAGTTCCTCCCTGTATGAATAAAACGTTTAGATGTTCTCCAACTGCTTGCCCAGCTTGTCCAGCATCTCCTTGGTGCCGTGTTCGCGCTGAGCCGGTGTATCGTGGCCGTCCAGGAACACGCCTTGTTCAGTGAAAATCAGCTTCGTACCGGCACCTTCCGGCTTGAACTCGACGGTCGTCACGGAAATCGACATCCGCGTCTTATCCATATCCAAAGTGTAAGTGTATACAATACGCTCATTCGGGACAATGTCTTGATAACGGGCATCGAAGGTAAATACCGGTCCGCCGGGAGGACCTCCTTGACTTCTTTCCTCACCGCCGACACGGAAGTCCAATTCATCCGGTTTCGTAAACCATTGCTCTTTCAGCTTGGGGTCCGCCCAGCTGGCAAACACTCGCGCCGGCGAGGCTTTATACACCCGTTCGATGACGAAGGTATTATGTACGGCAAATTGTTCGTTCATGAATTTCAGCTCCCTTGATTTGGATCGTAGGAATGTCCGTCTACGAGATCGCCCAGCAGATCCAGGTGGCGTTCCCACGTCATCCGACGTTCGATAATATATTTTTCATGACTCTTTTTCATCATTTCCAGCAATTTTGTAAAATCGTCTACCGTCACGGGTTGTTTCAACTGCATCAGATTGAATACGTATTCCAATTCGGACAAAATATTTTGCTCCATCCGAATATTTTCTTTCAGACGGGCGATTTGCAGCGACACGATCTCCAGCGGGCTGAAGTGCCCGCCGGTTAATACGGACTTCACCTCATCCAGCGATAAACCGAGCTCTTTTAACGATAAAATTTGCTGCAGCCGCGACAGATCGGCTTCATTGTACAGCCTGTGTCCCGAATCGGAATGTGCCGAAGGCGAGAACAAACCGATTTGATCGTAAAACCGCAATGTTCGTATCGTGAGTCCTGTAAGCTTAGCAAGCTCTCCCACTTTCCAATGCCGCTTCATAATCATCCCCTTTTTGCTGCGCCAGCTGTTTACCGTTATCTATATTATAAAACATGACGTTACGTCAGGATCAAGTGTTTAGGTAAAATTTTTTTTGGAATTTATTTGTATACGCCGCGAGAAAATATGCGCGTATGTAAATTACTTTTTCGCCATCTTATATTTGAACAAAAAGAGCTTCAACCCACTGCAGTGAAAAATTGAAGCTCTCTCTAGTTTCTTATAATATCCGTTTTCAGCGGAGCTGAACAATTCTGATATTGCAAGAAAAGCTACATCTAAAACACGAATGTATCTTCGTCGGAAGGGCTTCGGTCAGAAGCTTTTCTTATAATATCAGAATTTATACGTTTTCAGCGGAGCTGAACTATTCTGATATTGCAAGAAAACCTACATTTAAATCGCGGTCGCTCATCTTGAATTTGCCTCGATAGAGGTTTTCTTATATATGTTGTAGTTTTCATCATACCGGCTGCATTATCTGTATAAACCTTCCCATCCGCTCCAGCGCCTTCTCCAAATCGACCAGCGAGGTTGCATATGAGCAGCGAATAAAGCCCTCTCCGCCTGATCCGAATACATGACCGGGTACGACCGCCACCTTCGCTTCCTTCAGCAGCCGAAGAGCAAACCGCTCAGATGACATGCCAGTAGAAGTAATTGAAGGGAAGGCATAGAAAGCCCCCTCGGGCTCGTGACAAGCCAGCCCGATTGCATTCAAGCCGGCCACAAACAGCTTGCGGCGTTCATTGTAGCTCGCCATCATCTCATCCTTGACAGCCAAGCCATGACGCAATGATTCGAGCGCAGCAATCTGTGCAATGGTGGGAGCACACATGGCTGTGTACTGGTGGATTTTCAGCATGCCGGCAATCAGCTCACGCGGACCGCACGCATAGCCTACCCGCCAGCCTGTCATCGCAAAAGCTTTGGAAAAACCGCTGATGACAATCGTACGCTCCTTCATGCCCGGCAAGGAGGCGATACTGACATGCTTACTCCCGTAAGTCAGCTCGGCATAAACTTCATCCGAAATGACGATCAGATTATGTTTGATAATGAGCTCTGCAATCGGCAGCCAATCCTGCTGTGTCATAACAGTTCCGGTCGGATTACACGGATAATTGATCATCAAAACCTTGGAATGAGGCGTAATCGACGCTTGCAATGCTTGCGGGGTCAGCTTAAACCGCTCCACTGCCGTAGACGCTACCTCCACGACTTTACCGCCATGCAGATGGGTAATCGGTTCATAGGCAATATAACTTGGCGCCGGAATCAGCACCTCATCACCCGGATTGATCACTGCCCGCAGCGCCAGATCGACGGCTTCGCTGCTCCCCACCGTCACGATGATTTCCTGCTCGGGGTCGTAGGAAAGCGCGAAGCTGCCGGCCAAATAAGCCGAAAGCTCCTCCCGCAGCTCCATCAAGCCGGCATTTGAGGTATATTTCGTCCGTCCTTCACGCAATGCCAAAATGCAAGCTTCACGTACCTTTTCCGGTGTCACGAAATCTGGCTCTCCGACTCCAAGGACAATTGTATCTCCGCCTGCCGCATTCAGATCAAAAAAAGCGCGAATTCCCGATGGCCGAATATCCCGTACACGCGAGGATAAAAACCGCCCTGAACCCTCTTCACTAAACATATTGCACCATCCCCCATTCCTGTTTCCGTTCATGGAGCGAACTAGCAATAATACGGTCCAGCAGCTGTACAAAGGTCATACCTGCTGCAGCCGCGCTCTTCGGAAGCAGGCTGCCCGCGGTCATTCCCGGTAACGTGTTTACTTCCAGCACGTAAGGTACATCCTGACACAAAATCATATCGACCCTTGCATAGACCTTGCACTGCAACAGCCGGTAGCCGGCAAGCGCCGCCTCGCGCACACGCTGCTCAGTAACAGGAGGAAGCTGGATCACCTTCTCCTCAGCGCAGCCTGCCTCATATTTCGCTTTATAGTCGAACCACTCCGAATGCACGGAGCGAATGCCGATAATCGGTAATACCTCGCCATCCACAATCGAGCAGGTAAGCTCCGTCCCTTTAATGTAGGGCTCAATCAAGATCGCCCGATCCAAAAAACTGCAAGCCTCCTGAACAGCCGGCAGCAGCTCCTTCTCATTATGCACAAGCCGGATGCCGATGCTGGATCCCCCCATATTCGGTTTCACAATAACCGGGTAGCCCAGCCGCTCCACTGCCTGCGGATCATAATCGTCCATCCCCTGCCAGCAAAGGCCTGCAGGCGTATGCATACCCGCTGCCTTCAGCAGCATCTTGGATAGCTGCTTATTCATGCATAAGCTGCTTGCCAGGACACCGCTGCCTGTATACGGAATGCCCAGCGTCTCCAGCGCTCCCTGCACCGTGCCGTCTTCACCATACTGGCCATGCAGCGCCAGCAGCGCGATATCGATTCCTGCCTGCTGGACCTGCGCGATTAAATCCGCTCGCTGCTCGATCACAATTGGAACCACTTCATAGCGGCTGCGATCCAAATGTTTGATCATCTGTTGACCTGTCCGCAGAGAAACCTCACGCTCAGAGGAAATACCGCCCATAATAACGCCAATTTTCATCATGACACCTCATTTTTCTTCAAAATCATTGTCTGGTTACGGGTTGTTCTGCCAATCGCCGTTGCCCATGGGTAAATACGAACGCTGGCGTTTTTCCAGAACAATTCCGTCTCTATAGCTCTTTTCTTAATCGTTATTCCTTAAGAAAGCTGCGCGCCTGTTCGCCGATGATTTGAATACCCCGTTCGATATTTTCATCCGTTACTCGTGAAAAACCAAGCCGCAATGTATTCGTCCCTTCGCCTTCTTGAATAAAAAACTTGTCTCCCGGTGTAAAAATAACACCCCGCTCTGTGCAAGCTTTCAGCAGCTGGCGCGTATTTACGCTTGTCGGGAAGGTGAGGAACATATGCAAGCCTCCGTCGCCAGACAGCTGCGCCTCTGGAAGATGCGCTTCACAGCATGCCTTTGTCAGCTCATATTTGCGCTTATACTCTGTACGTGCTTTTTTTACATACTTATCGAAATTTCCGTTAAGCAAATATTGGTATAAAATCGATTGATCGATTGTTGATGTATGAATGGTTCGTGCACGTTTAATGCTTTCCAGAGTGTCGATCAGCGCCCGGTCTCCAAGCACCCAGCCTACTCGCAAACCGGGGAACAGCACCTTGGAGAAGCTGCCAATATAGATGACTCCGTTCCCTTGCCCTGCTGTCGCTATTAAGGGGGCAACATGCGCTCCCGAGTAGCGCAGCTCCTCATTGAATCCATCCTCGATCACCGGAATCTGATAGCGCATCATTAATTTCATAACGGCGCTGCGTTTTGCCGGCGACATGACGATGCCTGTCGGATTGTGATAAGAAGGAGTCAAATAGGCAAGATCAAAGTTTTTGGTCTGCAGTACCGCCTCCAGCCGCTCTACATCAATACCGTCGCGTTCCATCGGAATGCCGGTAATCTCAAATCCTTGCAGCTTCAAATTTTTGATCGCTGTATGGTGGGTCGGATTTTCACAAATTGCCGCTCCGCGGCGTGCAGAAGGGCGCAATGCCGACAGCACAATGTCAAAGCCTTCTGTAAACCCGCCTGTAATCAGCATATCCTTGCCGCTTAGATTGACGCCCTTGTTCTCCATATAGTGCATCAGGTAATCGATCAGCGGCTTGTAGCCCTTGGCATAGCCGTAGTTGAGCAGCACCTGCCCTTCGATTGCCATCCGGTCCATAAAGGCTCGCCTTACATCCCCCAGATCAAACAGTTGCTCATCCGGAGCGATGCTTGTGAACGAGATGGTTCCTTTTGGTGCACGAATGCCTTGCTTCATCATATCCAGCTCTACAGCCGATACAGCATACTCGTTCATTCTTGCCTTCCAGTCGATCTGCCAGGTGACAGAGCCGTTAGCTTCTCCGTTATCTGCAGCCGACTGGCCCGCCATGGCGAGCACATAGCTGCCCTTACCGGGAATCGCATACGTAAATCCGTCATCCTCCAAGCCTTCATAGGCTGCAATGACTGTATTGCGGCTCACCTTCAACAGACCGCTCATTTCTCGTGTGGAGGGCAGCCTCTGATCCGCCTGAAGCGCCCCTTTTATAATTAAACGTTTGACGTATTCTTTCACTTGTATCGCGACCGGACGGTCACCGACGAGCTTGAAATCCTGGAACACCTTCATCGCCCCCATCTATAATGATGGCATAGAAGACGAAAGAAAAAAAGAACCACCGCACCGGATTTTTCATCCTTCGGTGGTTCTTCCGCTCTGGCTGCTGCTGTTTTTATGAAGCTTCGTTTCCACGCATCCATGAGTTTTAGTTAGCCGTAAAGTCTCCATGCAGCATCAAGTATCTTCCCGTGATCGACTGCTCCGCATGGATGATCTGCGCCGGTGTGCCCTCGAACACCACCTGGCCGCCCTTGCTGCCTCCGTCCGGTCCCATATCGATGATCCAATCCGCTTGGCTGATCACATCGAGATTGTGCTCGATGACGATCACCGTATTGCCGGCATCCACGAGGCGGTTCATGATCCCCAGAAGGTGACCGATATCTGACATATGAAGGCCGGTCGTCGGCTCGTCCATCACGTAGATGCTGCCCTTCTTATGCAGCTCGCTTGCCAGCTTGATGCGCTGGCATTCCCTGCCCGAAAGCGTGCTGAGCGGCTGTCCGAGTGTAATATAGTTCAGCCCCACATCACTCATCGCCTGGAGCTTGCGCACAACCTCTTTTAGTTGAAAAAAATCCAATGCCTGCTCCACAGTCATCTCCAGCACTTCTGCAATTGACTTGCCGTTCAGCTTGTACGCGAGCACCTCTTCCTTGAACCGTCTACCTCCGCATACTTCGCATGGCAGCTTCACGCTGTCGAGGAATGCAAGGTCTGTATACACAACACCCAGCCCTTGGCAGTTCTCGCAAGCCCCCTTGGAGTTGAAGCTGAACAAGCCTTGGTTGACCTTGTTCGCGGAAGCAAACGCTTTGCGTACATCATCCATAATGCCCGTGTAGGTCGCGGGATTCGAGCGTGTTGACACCCCTACGGCCGATTGGTCGATGACGATCGCATCCGGATGCTGGCTGAGGAATACTTCGTTAATCAGCGTACTCTTGCCCGAGCCGGCGACACCCGTAACTATTGTCAGCACTCCGGTTGGAATATCTGCACTCACGTTCCGCAGGTTGTGCAGTGAGGCATCTCTGATGGACAGCCTGCCGGATGGCTGCCTGCAATCGTGCTTCAGCTGGAGCGGCCGCTTCATATGGGTGCCTGTCAGTGTATCTGACTCCAGAAGGTCTTGGAAGCTTCCTTCATACACGATGGTACCGCCGCGGCTGCCGGCGTAAGGTCCGACGTCGACGATATGATCCGCCAACTTGATCACATCGGGATCATGCTCGACGACAATCACGGTGTTGCCCTTGTCGCGCAGCTTCTGAAGCAATCCATTTAACCGGTGTACATCACGGGGGTGCAAGCCAACGCTTGGTTCATCGAAGATGTAAGTGACATCCACCAGACTGCCGCTCAGGTGCTTCACCATTTTGACGCGCTGCGACTCGCCGCCGGACAATGTATCCGTCTCACGGTCCAGCGTCAAGTAGTCAAGTCCGATATCCACCAGATGCTGCAGCCGCTCCGTCAGCGACTTGACGACCGGCGCGGCGATCGCGTCGTCAATCTCCCGAATAACGCGGATGAGCTGTCCGACCTCCATGGAGGACAGCTCCGCAATGTTGAGTCCATTGATCCTGCAGTTGAGCGCGGCCTGACTGAGTCTCGCGCCGCGGCAGCTGGAGCAGGGACCCTCGGAAATGTACGGCGCAACAGCCCGTTGTGTGCGCTCCGACTTCGTCTTCACATCCTGCTTGATGTACTTGTTGGTGAATTTCTCGATGATGCCTTCCACTGTAATATTCACTGCCTTCCCGGCGAAATCCATTTCCACTTTCCTCGCCTTGGCGTACAGCAGTTGCTCCAGCTCCTCCTCCGAATAATCGCACAGCTTCTTGTCGAGATCGAAGGATCCCGACTGCACGATCATGTTCCATTCCCAGCCGTTCACCGTATAGTCCGGCAGCATGATTGCCCCTTCATTTAACGACTTTGACTTGTCCAGCGCCTTGCTCATGTCGACGCCAAGCCTGCGACCGATCCCGTTGCACTCGGGACACATGCCCTGCGGATCGTTAAACGAGAACATGTTCGCTTGTCCAACATAGGGCTGACCCACTCGGGAGAAGAGAAGACGGAGAATGGGAGAGATATCGGTAATTGTGCCCATCGTGGAATGGGAACCGCCGCCCAGCCGCTTCTGATCCACTGTAACAGCCATGCTCAGGTTCTCGATCGCGTCCGTATCCGGCTGCGGAATACGCGGCAGAAAGGTGCGGACGAACATACTGAAGTTTTCATTCAGCAGACGCTGGGATTCGGCGGCGATGGTATCGAAAACGATCGATGATTTGCCGGATCCGGATACCCCGGTGAAGATCGTGATCTTCCGCTTGGGAATGCGCAAGGATACGTTCTTGAGGTTGTTTTCCCTCGCACCTGAGATTACGATATGCTCCTGATTAGATTCGCTCATGCTCAACTTCCTTCCATGTTAATTTCTACTTATATTCACATTGTACCATTCATCGTGCATAGAAAGTCGGGCAGCACGAACTTGACCCGTAACGACAAGAATTTGTCATATTGTCCGAAGTAGACATAAACCGGCTGCTAACTACATGCAGCCGGTTTATGTTTATTTCGGGTCAAGCAGGGTTCAACTATCGTACCCATTAATTTAGTATTGGGAAGGAGATGTTTAGTGCCCAATGCGGTTATTGTTCCAACACCTTTTCAAGCTCGCCGCACCAATTAGTCCAGCCATACTTAGCTCCTCCGAGTGCTTGATCATTTGAGATTCCGGTTTGTTCGAGATGAAGGTTAACCTTTCCATCCCCTAAATCCTGCAGCGTCCAGGTGACCGTGTGCTTCTCTCCTCCGCTGGCCCAAGTATAGGACAACCGGTTTAGTGCGTCCACGATAAGCACTTCGCCGTCAACGATTCCATCCCAATATTCGGACGGCTGAGTGCGAAACTGAAAACGGTGTCCTACAATGGGCTTAAAATCATTTTCCATGGTCCACTTGGCAAGCTTGCTTGAATCGGTTAAGGCGGACCAAAGCTTCTCAATCGATGTCGTGTACTGAAAATCCAAGGATAGTGTTAAGCTCATTCTTCTTCCTCCTCTAATAGTTGATTCAAGCGCAACATATTCGTACTCCAGAACTTGCTGTAGAAAGCCAACCAATCTTGAATTTCTCTGAGTGGAGAGGCGTTTAGCCTAAATCGCGTTTCTCTGCCAACTTTTCGATCAAGTACCAGCCCGGCCTCTTTAAGGATTGTCAAATGCTTGGATACCGCTGTACGGCCCATTTGAAATTGCGCCGTTAACTCATGAAGCGGTTTCTCCTCTGCCTCCGATAACAGACGAATCAGTCGGCGCCTGGTTGGATCTGCAATCGCGTCAAACACATCCTGTAACTGGTTGTTCTCGCTCACAACACTCTCTCCTAAGTAATTATTACCAAGGGACAGCCGTTAATTTCACCTCCTCATTATTGTTTCAAGAGAAACTAATTCAGGTTACAGCTTTCCAAATAACTAGCTCCTGATTGGACACCATTTAGTGACACTTTGATTATAGGACACCATTCGGTGTCGTGTCAACAATTTTTTACAATGGGGAAGCCATCAAGTAAATGATGATTATCCATTTAATTCAACTCCTGCTGCCTTTACTTCAACGAAACCGGGGAGCAGCTGCCGCGGCAACCTGCTCCCCGGTTATCCCACTATCGTCTCCCGTTAATTGTGATTTCATTTTTTCCCTAAGCTCGATAAAGCAAGAAGCTCCTTTTAGTTCTGAAACGACATCATCAACACTTTGGAACTGTTTTGTTTTAAACATAAATGTTCGTTCCGTATCAATCTTAATCGCGTAAAAGCCATATGTGAAATCGGATAATTCCACCGCGGCAGTTCCGTAACCCTGAGTCTGAAGTCCAAGAATTACTAAATAAAACTGAATAATATAGGATATCCCCTTGTATACAAAGGAGTTGAAATCATGAGGCAATTTCCAGATGTAGCGATTATCGTCAGAAGCAAAAGAAATTTTGCTAACATTGGCAAATTCCGAATCATCGGAAGTGCAAATCCGTGCAGAAGGTTTATAAAAGTAGGGGCTCCAGTTAAAGATGCCGTGTTATGCCTTCTTCAGAATGGGTTTACAATAACTGAACAAGGAAATGTCGGTGTATTTTTCCGCACTAGGTAAGGTGACATATAACATTCCTTTATACATGCAAAATTACCCTTATTTATGTTTCTTAAACCGTCCGGAGTGCCCGGCATGATGATTAAAAAATCACTTCAGATGCAGAAGGCTACCGATCAATGAACGGTAGCCTTCAGTTTGTTTATATGATTCAACTTTCGTTACCCGTTCAATAAGACAAACTATTTAAAGATTTAATGTACAATGAACCTTTATCAACTGAAGTCTCTATATATCCAACAATCTGCTCGAATGTGAATACGGATAAGTGCTGTTCAAGAAGGCCCTTATCATAATCCATATCCCCTATTACTAGTGGGATAAATTCCTTAATATCTTTACATTTGACCTCTTCGATTTCAATGATTGAATCACTCTTACTTAATGCCTCGCTTAATTGTTTTGTGAAGCCGTAGTACTCTAATAATTTCCCGTTAAGCAATCGAAAATCGTTATGGTATAGATTGAACAGGTCGGGATCAGCCTCCATTCTGTTTTTTAACCATGGAATATAAAAGCCCTGCAGCCAAATGTCATCGGCAATCAAGTGAGTTAAATATCCTTGTATGAAGCGGGAATCTTTATTGGAGCTATATTTATGTATGAATGCCTTGTAATCAATATATCTGGAATAATCTTTATGATCGCCTTTGAAAAAATGGGACTGGTCTTTGGTTGAGACCGCATCTGGAGCAATCCCTCCCAAAAGAAATGATGTTTTGTCTTTGATCGACAGGCAATCTGCAATTTTATTCGCAATAACCAGGTGCATGATTCTTGAACCCAATTTAAATCCCCCCTGAAAACGGAATCAAAAGATCGTAATAAATTTTATCATACATCCTCGTCGATCTTACCATTTTTTTACTGATATTTTCATTATACTTACCTGATTATTCCTACAATAAAAAAAGCGACAGGCTTGGACAAAGAATTATGTCCTAAACTGCCGCGGCGGCCTGCTTTGTCATTGTATTAAACGGTTAGTGGGCCAAAACGGCCCCTTTTTCATCAAAAACACGAATGTATCTTTGGCGGAAGGGCTTCGGTCAGAAGCTTTTCTTATTAATGCTCCTCCAAAGTGTATAAAGGAACCTCTTGTTCATTTTCCGGTTCATGAAGCGGGTAGATTCTGGCGGTTTCATTTTTTTCATCAACATTTTGAATATAAATGGGAATGCCATTATAGGTTACCTTGGTCATAACCGGCGAAGCGGCAATCTCCATTGCCCGTTGTCCGTTCATTTCATGAACCTCCCTTTTTTTTCTACGATTATTATCATGTTTACTTTGTAATTTTTTATTCCTTGTAACTAGTCCATAAGGAGGCCACAGGAATTATGATATGGGCAGCCGAACGATAAAGACGGTTCCTTGACCAAGCTCGCTTTCTACGTGAATCGTACCGTCATGGGCCGTTACGATGCCTTTGGCTATGGCCAGCCCGAGCCCCATTCCGCCGTTGCTTTGCACTTGCGCCTGATCCGTACGGTAAAACCGATCGAAGAGGTACGGCAGATGGTTCGGATCCATTCCGGGGCCCGTGTCGGCTATGTCAATCCGCACATATCCGGAATCGCCTTGTCCGGTCGCTTCTTCCCGAATCGTAATCGTGATGAGGCCTTCCGTGGGCGTATGGCGAACAGCGTTAACGATCAGATTGAGAAAAACTTGCGCCATACGGTTCGGATCAACATAAGCTAAGGAAATCCCGCCTTCCTCGGTTACATGGATACGAATCCGCTTTTGGTCGAAGTCGTGAGACACCCGTTCGACAACTCGGTTCAGCAGCTTCGGCAAATCCGTCGCTTCCCGATCCATTGGCAGTTTTTTTGCTTCTGCTAAGGAAAGAAGGTGAAGATCGTCGACCAATCGGGTGAGGCGAATAAGTTCATCCTGTAAGGGCAGCAAGCTTTCCGGCTCGACACGGCGGCTGCTTTGCTGTACCAGATCCAGTTTGCCGCGAATGATCGTGATCGGCGTTCTAAGCTCGTGCGCCACGTCGGCAACCAGATTTCTCCGATGCTCTTCCAGGCTTTGTATTAAACGGGACATTTCATTAAATGCCTGGGCTACCTGCCCGTATTCATCCCGTGTCGAAATTGCAGCCTGCACTCCGAACTCCCCCCGCCCCATCCGGTCGATTGCTGCAATCAATTGGCGGAGAGGTGCGGTAAACCGTTGAGACAGCCACCAGGCTACCCCTAAAGATATACCGATGAACAGAACCGCACTCGGTATCAGTAAAAAAAGAATCGAAATAGGAAGGCCGATCCGCAGCTTGGACAGCGCGGCAACTTCCGAATCGTAATAGTATATAACCGCTATCGTTTTCCCATTTCGTTCCATAGGTTGACGAATCCCCAACCGTTTAATCAGTGGAACGGCTTCTTCTCCTTTTTGAAAAAGGATTTGATCCTGGGGAGATACGAGCAGAAAACTCGCTGGTGTTCCGGTAATTGAACGGCTCAAGGCGTCGTCCAGCTGCTGAACTCCTTCCCATGATTGGCGGTTATTATCATAATATCGGACAAACTGCCCGGCTAATCGGTCCACCTCGCCGCCTCGTGCGGAGTCCACCACTGCATTTAAGGATTCCCGGACGACCAACTGTGTAATCAAACAGAAAACGAGAATTAAACATGCGATAAAAAAAGTCATAGCAAGAAATAACTTGCGCCTTACTTTCATGGACGGTCACCAAAACGGTATCCGAATCCGTATACAGTCTGAACAAATACAGGATGGGCAGGGTCATCTTCGATTTTTTTGCGAATTCGGCTTATATGCGCATCTACCGTACGTTCGTCATTCAGGATATCATCGGCCAAAGCCGCTTGCAGAAGCTGAAGACGGCTGTACACAATACCCGGCCTGGCAGAAAGAGTGAGCAAAAGTTTGAATTCCGTGGGAGTAAGAGCAATTTCTTTGCCATGTTTCCATACCCGGCACTCAGCCTCCGAAATCGAAAGCTCCCGATAATGAAAGATCGGAGTTGCAGCTTCGTATCCGTTTATTCTCCGCAGAACGGAACGAATCCGGGCCGCCAGTTCTCTGAGCGAAAACGGCTTCGTGATGAAATCGTCTGCCCCGACCTCCAGCCCGACGATTTTGTCCGATTCTTCCGCTCGCGCGGTCACCATGATGATCCCGACCGGCCCCATTTTGCGTAGCTCCCTGCAGACGTCGAGACCGCTCATCCCGGGAAGCATCCAGTCCAGAATGATCAAAGAAGGCTTCATTTCCTTCGCTTTGACCAGTGCCTCGCTTCCAGTTTTGGCCGTCTCGGTAAGATATCCTTCCTCCAGCAGAAAAGGCTCCATAAATTCAAGCACCCGTTCTTCGTCATCCACCAGCAGCAATTTGTGCGACATTCGGTAAAACTTCCCTTCCTCGTCAAAATTTCATCAAACCCGTAATCGATCGCAATAAGTTTGCAACAAATAACGGTTAAGATAAAGATAAAAATAATTTGGATTATGGAGGTTTAATCACAATGGCTCTCAAGCTGAACTTAAAACAAAAAAACATCCTGGTCGCGCTCCATGTGATTTCGGTTGCAGCCTGGTTTGGCGCTACTTTATGCATGTTATTGCTGTTGTTCTATGTGAAGAAGGCGCAGAATGGAGAACAGTTATATTACTTTCTGGAAAGCATGCATGTGCTCGATGACAATCTCATCAAATACCCTGCCTTGACCACTTTGTTGACAGGTATTTTGTTATCCTTATGGACCCAGTGGGGCTTAGTGAAATATTATTGGATCGTGATTAAGCTGGTCTTGACCATTGTCACGATCCTGATTGGCATATTCTTTATTAATGATTGGTTTTCGTTTTTACTCGCTGCGGCCAAAGAACGTGGTTATGCCGCGATGCAAAGTCAAGATTTTCAATCGACATGGCAGGCAAACGTTTGGGCTGCCGTTTTTAATACTGCGGCTTATGGCTTCATGGTCGTCATTACCTATTTCAAGCCTTTTGGTAAGATAAGGAAAACCGTTAAGACAAAAGCTGATTGATTTCCTTCCGGTTATCTGAACCTCTGTTTTTTCGGATGCTAATTCATAATCTCCTCCGCAGACCACAACCTTGTTTTTCCGAGCCCCATCGTCCACAGCCGCTCCGGCGGGAGTCCACGCCGCTCCCATTCGGCATGCAGCCGGTCCAACGCCTCCTTCGGTGTATCGTCCGCAAGACGGAAAGCACCGTAATGCATCGGTACGAAAATGCTTCCCCCAACGTCGACGAACGTCTGCACCGCTTCCTCCGGCGACATATGCGAGTCGCGCATGAACCACTCCGGTTCGTACGCCCCGATCGGGATCAAGGCAACGCGGATATCGCCGTACCTCATGCCGATTTCGCGAAAGATGCCGTCATAGCCGCTGTCGCCGGCGAAATACAGGCAATCCGCGCCATGATGCATCACCCAGCCGCCCCAATGCGACGTATTCGTGTCCCACGGCGTTCGCCGCGTCCAATGCTTGGCAGGCACGAAGCCGAACGTTACACCGCCGATGCGCTTCTCGGACCACCAAGTAAGCTCCTCGACCCGACGCAACCCCTTACGGCGGAGCCATCCGCCGAGCCCCTCCGGGACGAGCAAAACGAAGTCGCCCGGCAGGTTAAGCAGGCTGCCTAAATGAAGGTGGTCGTAGTGCGCATGCGACAAAACTACGACGTCGATCGGCGGCAACGCCTTCATCGGGATGCCTGGCGGCGACAGCCTCGGAGCGAAACCCATCCTTGCCGCCCAAACCGGATCGGTCACAATGTTAAGGCCGCCGAGTTGGACAAGAAACGTCGAGTGCCCGATGAACGTCACGGTCGGCTTCTCTCGATTGCCGGAAAGCAGCGCCATTTCTGGCTCAACGCGAGGAACAGGAAACGATAAATCCTTCTTTTTCGAGCGGCGCTCCTTTTGCCATTGCCACAAATCTCCAAACGATTTGAGATTGGAAGAGCCATCTGCATTTACATACCTCTTACCCATTTGTATACCCTTATGCTCCTTCCGACAGATGTCGACGACATGCTGTGCAGGGCGATCATCGCGAAGCCTAACGCTGCTCCGGCAACAAAGACGCCCCCAATATATTTTTCGTCAAAACTATAGCAGCATTCTGCTATAATTTCTATTTTATAAGCTAATGGATGAAAAATAAAATTTAATGAACCCCACGAGTTGTTTTGATGCAGACTAAATTTTTAAGAAGAAACCGCATCTATACAATAATTAATGTGATAAATTATTTATCATATAAAATTTTAGGATGTAAATCAGATGCGTCCGGTTTTGTTGGGGTACAATTCGGAATACAATTTTTGAAATAAGAGATACTATGGGCTGAAATGGAAATTGTCTACAATGTTATGTATCAATATCATTATGAATGGACGTGGGAACTTTGTACCCGAAGTTAATGGCTAAGCTTTTCATTTATGTCTTTGTCATTCTATTTGCGGCAACCGAAGTCGCGGCTCATGAAGCCCCAACCGGAGAAGATTCCTCGCTACTCAGGGCTATAGAAAAAGGCGGTTATATTCTGTATCTTAGACATGGGGAGGCAACGGTCGGTGAAGATCAAACCGAGCTAAACTTCAATGATTGCAGAACCCAGAGAAATTTAAGTGAACATGGAAGAGATCAGGCCAGGGCATTCGGAGTTATTTATGGAAAACAATTGATCCCTATTCGATATCCGGTTATGTCCAGCCCCTATTGCCGGGCGCGGGAAACAGCTGAAATTATCTTTGGGAAACAAAACGTTGTCGTAGCTCCCGTCTTGGCTTCCATAGAAAAATTAAGAATAGAAAGTTATCCGGCCGAAAAAAAACAACAGATCTTGTCGGATCTGTCGAAGATTTTTGAAACTCCTCCTGCTCATGGAACAAATACGGTCATTGTCGCTCATACTTTTCTCCCGCATGTGGCCCTTGGCGATATCCCAAACTTGGGAACCGTCATCATAAAACCGAAAGGAACCGGCCGCGGCTATGAAATAGTGGGCAGAATCAGCTTTGATCAATTTATTCAACTAACCCAGGATCTCAACACGAGCCATATAAGAAGATAGTCTTTTGGCCTTCTCTGCCCGATTTCAAGCTGCGAAAACTTGAGTTAAAAGAAAAAAAGCCACCTGACATTCCAGTTGGCTTTAGCTGTGTTACTTATTCCAAGGTTCCGATTGCAATCCAGTTAACGGTTCCTAGAAGCTCCGGCGAGTATTTGCTGCGGGTTATTCGAATTGAAGCGCCGACAGTTTGCTTGTTTTCAATAACAGCGTAACACGCTTCTTGATCTGTTGTCGCTACAAGCACATATTGTTCATTGGCAAAAAGCTGATCGAAGATGACATCAAGAACTACGCTTTCTTCCACCGAATCCATATGAAACGTCTCCAGTCCAAATTGTTGAACCGTAGCTGCTTTAACGGACTGCACAGGCTGAAACGACAACGGCTGCGGGGGTGCCGCTCCTTCCGCAACAGGCTCTGTTTGTACGTCTTCATTCGGAATGGGTGCCGGTGCTGAAGCCGTATCTTTGGTTTGCAACATTAAGGCTGCAGTAGTTTGCAATTGCAATTGCAGCATCTTATCCAGGTGCATCATCGAAATGATGCCCGGCAACAGGTGATAGCTTGAGATGGATTCCTGCCTGATGTGCATGCCGTCGATGGAATCATTACTCAAATGCTCTCCGCTCACGGTGCCGGACGCGAGATGCACCGCCTTTACGGCTCCTTCGGCAAGCTTTGCAGATGTCACTGCCTCGTCAGCGAGCTGCGCTGTGCCAATCGCTTCCTCAGCTACATGCCCGCAGCTTACCGCACCTTCAGCCAGCTTCGTCGCCGTTACCGCCGCCTCTGCCAGCTGCAACGTACCGATCGACTCTGCGGCTACATGCTCACCGTTTACGGCGTCTATGGCCAGCTTCTCTGATGTTACCGCCTGCTCCGCCAGTTGCAACGTACCGATCGCTTCTGCGGCTACATGTGCAGTGTCTACTGCCCCTGCAGCCAGCTTCGCTGCCGTCACTGCTTTTGCTGCCAGTTGCACCGTGCCAACCGCCTCCGCGGCGAGCTTCGCCCCCGTTACCGCCTCCTCCGCCAGCTGCAGCGTACCGATCGCTTCCGCGGCTACGTGCGCGGTACTTACTGCGCCTTCTGCCAGCTTCTCTGCCGTCACTGCTTCCGCGGCCAGTTGCACCGTGCCGACCGCCCCCGCGGCGATATGGCTATCGCTTACCGCTTCTGCGGCCAGCTTTGCTCCTGTTACCGCCTGCTCCGCCAACTGAACCGTGCCGATCGCTTCCACTGATACATGCATGCCGCTTACCGCGCCTTCGGCGAGCTTCGCTCCTGTTACCGCCGACTCAGCCAGCTGCAACGTACCGATCGACTCTGCCGCTACATGTACGCCGCTTACCGCGCCTTCTGCGAGCTTCGCTCCTGTTACCGCCGACTCAGCTAACTGCGGTGTGCCGATCGCTCCTTCCGTCACATGGACTCTGCCTACTGCACCTACGGCCAGCTTTCCCGATGTCACTGCATTCGCGGCCAGTTTCTCCGCTGTCACTGCATCCGCTGCCAAATGCGCCGTACTGATCGCTTCCGCCGATACGTGCCGGCTGTTAACCGCCAGTGCAGCCAGCTTCGCGGCTGTCACCGATTGCTCGGCAAGATGAGCCGTGCCGATCGATTTCGTCGCCACATGCCCCCCGCTCACAACGCCCGCAGCCAGCTTCTCCGCCGTCACCGATTGCTCGGCAAGGTGCACGGTACCGATTGCTTCCGCTGCCACATGCGCACCGCCCACTGAATAGGCGGCCAGCTTCGCTGCCGTCACCGATTGCTCCGCGAGGTGCCACGTGCCGATCGCTTCCGTCAGCACGTGGCGGCCGCTTACAACGCCCAGGGCCAACTTTTCCGCGGTCACTGCTTGCTCGGCCAGTTGATCTGTGCCTATGGCCTCAGCCGTTATATGCCGGCTGCTCACCACGCCTTCAGCCAGCTTCCCTGCCGTTACCGATTGCTCGGCAAGATGTCTGGTGCCGATCGCTTCCTCCGCCACGTGACCGCCTCTTATCGCGCCTTCAGCCAGCTTCTCTGCCGTCACCGAACGTTCCGCCAGCTGCACAGTTCCAATCGCTTCTTCCGCCACATGCCGGCCGTTCACCGCACCTGCGGCCAGTTTTTCCTCCGTCACCGCTTCTGCACCCAGATGCGCCGTACCTATTGCTTTCAGTGTAATGTGCCGGCCGCTTACCGTGTTTGCCGCCAGCTTCTCGCTTGTCACCGCATCTGCGGCAAGCTGGTCTGTGAGGACCGACTTCGCCGCCAAGTGTTCGCTGTTTACGATGCCTGCAGACAGATGCATGGATGTTACTGCGCCGGCGGCGATATGCCGCTGCTCCACTGCACCTTCAGCGAGCTGTTGTGCCCGTACGGCTGATTCTGACAAATGCGCGGTCGTAACCGCGTCGTCGGCCAACTTTTCCGAAGTCACTGCTTGGTCGGCCAGCTTTTCTCTGGTGACCGACTCCGTTGCCAAGTGAATTGCTTTCACAATCGCCTTCGCGAGGTGGATCGGTTGAACAGTACCGGCTGCCAGATGCTCTCCCAGCACCGCTTCGCGGGCGAGCTTGTCGGATGTGACGCTGCCTTGGGCCAGCTTCGACGCTGTCACTGCCAAGTTAGTCAGTTTGTCTGTTGACACGGATTCGCTGGCGAGCTTAGATGTAGTTACGCTTTGGTTAGCCAGCGCTCCTGATAAAACCGCACCTTCCAAAATATGCTGCTGTTGAATGGAGCCAAAAGCCAGCTTCTCCGAGGTTACAGCACGGTCTTGCAATTTTCCGGTACCAATGGATTGATCCTGCAGATGTTCCTTGCCTACAGCTGACTGGCTCAAATGTACCGATTGTATCGCTTTTTCGCTCACATGTGCGCTGCCGATCGCCGAATCCGAAACATGTTCGGAAGAAACAGCCTTTTTGCCGAGCTTTGTTGAAGTAACAGCTTGATTAGCCAGTTTAGCGGCAGTCACCGCCGCTTCACCCAATTGTCCGCTGCCTACGCTTTGTGCCGCAAGCTTGTCGGTTGTCACTGCTCCGTCCGCCAAATGATCAGCGCCCACGCTGCCCGGCTGAATGTGCTTATTCTCTATAATGCCTTCCCTAAGATGTACGCTTGCCACCGATTGCTTCGCCAGCTTCTCCGCAATGATAGCACCGTCCTTTATGTGCTCGCCAAGCACCGAATCTGCGGTCAAATGTTCCGCCGTGATTTGTTTGCCGGCAATCGTTTGACTGCGAACTACGCCTTCAGACAAATGCTCGTGCAAAATGACTTTAGACTGCAGGTGCTCCGAGGCAACGCTCCATGGGGCAAGCTTATCTTCGGTAATCGCGTGGTAGGCGATTTTATCGGCCGGAATTTCCCCGTCCGCCAACTTATCTGCGGTCACTGATAAATCCCGCAATTTTTCCGTCGTTACGGATGAATCAGCCAGCTTTGCCGAATTTACAATATAGTTAGCCAGATGGGTGGCTTGTATCGCTCCACTTTTAATTTTTTCAGCCGTAATCGATTGATTTTGAAGCAATTCACCGGTGATCGCTTCTTCCGACAAATGCTTCGTTTGAATGGAGCGTTCGGCAATTTTCATTGCATCAATCGTTTTATCAGCCAGCTTTTCCGAAGTGATACTGTTATCCTGGAGCTTTCCGCCGCTAATAGCCCGCTCTTGAATTTTATCGCCGGTGACGGCATAAGGAGCAATATGCTCTTCTGTCACGGCTTGCAAGGCAATCTTTTGCTGCGTTACACTGCGGTTTCCCAGCTTGGCGCCGGTAACGGCATAATCGGCGAGCTCATCGGTGGTGATAGCGCCTCGTTTTAGTTTATTTCCTTCTATTGTTTGATAGGAGATTTTTTCATTCGTTACCGATGCATCAGCAAGATCATCCGTATAAATGACGGCCCCGGATACTGAGGGTAATTTGCGCTCATTGATTACCGGCTTGATCAAAAGCGGGCGAGCCGCTGCCTTGTTTTCAAGGGGCTCTTCTTTTACGGGCGGCGGCAGCTTGCTGATGATTACATCGCTATCGGTATTAACCGTATTTTTTGGTTTTTCCTTTTCTTGATCTTCGTCCAACCATTTTAATTCGTTAATAAAAGGTCTGCTGCGTTTGTCGCGCAACAAATTTTCCTTACTTGTGCGACTGGTTTGTTTCCTCATACTGTTATCCTCCCTTTCATGAACGCTAAGTAGTCTTCTGTAACATATGCATTCACCCAGAAAGAAGTTATATGCGGAGGTTAAATTAGGCACAAATCTATAAAGACAATGAAACAACAAAAAAGAGCCGGCCCGGGGCTCTCATTCCTTCCCATAAGCGCGGAGACTGAAAGCACGACCAGCGGGTGCAATCGGTATTTTACAAATACAAGAGCCTCCAGCCGCAACTCGGCCGGAGGCTCCTTTTATTTCACTTGTTATGAAGGCGTCGGCGGCGCTTCCTTTTTCCGAAGGAACAGACGTCCAGCGCTAAGCTTCGTATTTTCGATCATTTCATAAACGATCGGCACAATCAGCAGGGTAAGAATCGTCGACGTCGTCAATCCGCCGATAACGACGACCGCCAAGCCTTTGGAAATGATCGTTCCTTTGGACAGCCCAAGCGCCAAAGGCATGAGAGCGAACACCGTCGCACCCGCCGTCATAATGATCGGGCGAAGCCGCGACTGCCCCGCTTCCATCAACGCCTCGCGCACGGAACGGCCCATTTCCCTCAATTGTTGTACGCGGTCGATAAGCACGATCGCATTGGTTACGACGACGCCGATTAGCATGAGGAATCCGATCAGGGACGTCAGGTTCAGCGATTCGCCGGTGACGAGCAAGCCGAGCAGCCCTCCAATCGCCGCAAGCGGCAGTGAGAACAAGATAGCGAACGGCGCGCTTGCATTGCCGAACGCAAGAACCATAATCAAGTATACGATGAAGACGGAAGCCGCCATCGCAAAAAACATGTTTGTGAACTCTTTATCGATATCTGCCGCAGCGCCTTTCAATTCCGTATGAACGCCGGGGGGCAATTCGATCTCGCTCAGTATTTGAGACGCTTGGGCGCTGACGCCGCCTTTATCCTTGGAGTCGATTTTGGCGGTGATACTAACGTATTGCTCCTGATTATCGCGAGGGATCGAGGCCGGTCCTTCGACCTGCCGGATTTTCGCGATTTCGTTCAGCTTGATCACTTGTCCCGCCGGGGTCATGATCAGGAAGTTTCCGACTTTATTTACCGAGTTTTTAAAGCTGGTATCCATCATAATTTTCGTGTTGTAGGTTACATTGTCGAACTTCAAATCGCCGATTTTTTGCTCGGCCAGCCAGGAGTACATCGATTCGATAATTTGTCCGGAAGAGAGGCCGTACATGCGGGCTTTGTTCTGGTCGACGGCAATTTCCACTTCCTTGTTCGTTACGCTCAAGCTGTCTTCTACATCAAGAAAGCCCGGAATTTCCTTCATCTTCGCTTTTACCATTCCGGCCGCCCTAATGAGCTCATCCACGTCATCGCCTCTCAGCATGTAAGAGAAGTCGATACCGCTTCCTCCGCCTCCCCCGCCAAAGCTGACAATGCTGCCGCGAACTTCACTTTCTTTCGGCAACATAGCGGCGATCTTTACCTTCATGTCATCGACGAGCTCCCTCGCATTCGTCCCGTCGGTAGCCGAGGCATTAAACGAGAACCGATAGCTGACCGCTTCGCTTCCTCCGCCTCCGATGAGCGACTGCACGTATTCGAACGCAGGCTCGCCCATGCCGTTCTTCGTCTCCCTCATCATTGCTTCGATACTTTTGACGATTTGGTCCGTCGTATCCAGTGAAGTTTCTCTCGGTAACATGACTCTAAGGCTCAGCTTCTTATCGGAATTGCTGGTGGGCATGAACTCCTTGGCAAGAAACGGAACGGTGCCCGCAATCGATACGACAAATGCTAATAAAGCAAGAAGCATACTTTTTTTACGGTTGTTAAGCGACCATTGCAACGCCTTCAAATAACCGGCCTCTACTTTGCCGACCTTATGCTCGTCGTGATGCTTAATGTTCTTCGAACGGAGTACAAGCAGCTTGGCAAGCATCGGAATCACGGTTACCGCGACGATCAGCGACGACAGCAGAGCAGCCGACAACGTGATCGCGAACGGACGGAACATATCGCCGAGCTCTCCTCCAACGAAGGCAATTGGAGCGAATACCCCTACCGTAGTCAACGTCGAGGACGTAATCGCGGATGCGACCTGCGCCGTAGCTTTAATAATGACCGATTCGCCTCGCTCATGCGTTTTGACCAGCTCGCTGTATATATTCTCGATAACGACGATACTGTCGTCCACTACACGGCCGACCGCGATAGCCATGCCGCCAAGGGTCATAATGTTGAGCGTAATGTTCAAAGGCGCCATAATCAAAAGCGTAATCAGAATAGATAAAGGAATGGAGACAAGGACAATGATCGTCATACGGACGTTTTTAAGAAATACGAGAATCATGATGGACGCCAGAAGAGCTCCAAGGGCCCCTTCCTTGACCATTCCGTTGATCGATTCCTGAACGACTTCGGAGTTTTTCGAGATCGACATGAATTCAATGCTCGGGTATTGATTCTCCCATTGGGCCGTCATCGCGTCCGCATTTTTCGCAAACTCAACCGAGTTCGTTCCGTTCGTTTTGTACAAAACGACCCCGATCGACGGTTGTCCGTTCAAACGCGAGATGAACTTGGACTCGTTGATCGCTTTGATCTTGACGATTTGCTTGAGCAGCAGCGTATCCCCGGCTGCCGTGTTGACCTTTATGTTTTCCAGGTTGTAAATGCTGTTGATATCGCTCTTTACGCGAACCATCTGTGTAATGCCGTCCACCTTCAGCCCACCGACCGGACTCGTGCGAAGGGCTGACTGGATGGCCCGCGTTATATCGGCAGGCATCAATCCGTAGCTGTTCATCGCATTGCCGTCCATCTCGAGCGTCAATACCGCTTCCTCGTTGCCGATAGACTCGACGTGATCCAACCCTTTAATTGTGGTGAATCCAGGCTGAAACACGTCCTTGTACAGCTTATCCAGCTGCTGCTGATTCATGTTGCCTTTGCCGATGACCGCAAGCGTATACTCCGGAATGGCGGCCATACCGAATGTCATAACTTTCGGCCGTTCCGCCGATTGAGGCAAGTTGACGTTGGAAATCAGTCCCTCTACATCATTCTTCGCTTTATCCGTGTTCTGGCCGTGCTCCAACGTAATCTGAATCGACGAGAAATTATCGCTGGACGATGACTGTAGACTTTTAATCCCACTGAGCCCAGCGACCGCCTTCTCCAACGGCTTTGTAATCTGCTCCATAATATCTTTGGGAGGAGCCTGATACTGGGTTTGGATGACGACGTAGGGAATGGACACCTCGGGAAATAATTCCGCTTTTAGTAAAGTAGCCGCATAGATGCCCCCGCCGAATAACAGCAGTATGATGATCAGTACGGCCGCTACGTTTTTCATGGAAAATCGCGTTAATGAGTTCATCTCTCTACTCCTCGTCTCTAAAATTGCTATAAATAAGACGGAGCTTTTTGTCATTTCACTTCACTTTCGTGTTATTTTATGTAAAAAATTTGGAGCCGTCCGATACCGCACACAAAAAACCGTCCGGAAAGTCCCCGAACGGTCCGATTTGACCTATCGATACCATGCATATATGGATGGAGGTTCACGAGCACGAGCTGCAAGCCGAATTTGACGATTCGCAAATAAGTAAACTTGTGTCATGTCAAGTATTTCCGATCCATTTTCCTCCAGAAAAACAAAAAAGCCTGGAAACCCAAGCATTACAATGTTTTATGGTGCCGCAGCAATCTGCTCTCTGGTTATTCCGATTTCGTTTTTCATTAGCTTAGCGGGGTAGCAACCATCCATACATGACCGAACGGGTCTTCAATTTTCCCCACACGGTCTCCATGCGGCAAGTCCTGAATTGGTCTAAGGGCTATTGCACCTTCATTCAGAGCTCTCTGTACCACATCATCAACATTATCAACGTATAAATAGATTATTACGGATGTGCCACCTAGCGATTTTGCCGCATGATTGTGTCCGGGAAATTCGTCCGCAATCATGATTCGGGCATCTCCTACTTTTACCTCGGCATGTTCAATCTTTCCGTCCACCGTAACCATTCTACTTACCTCTACAGCACGAAATACATTTTTGTAAAAATCTATTGCTTTGTTAGCATGATGTACTGCAAGCATCGGGATTGCAGGAGAAGTATTTATACTCATTCCTTAGTTCCTCCTCAACATCATTGTATTTATCTCCATTTTATAGTTCATACGTTTATATACAATATTTTTGCTTCACATATCTGCCCGATAGCTTAACATTGCTGCCGATCATTCGTGGTAGTCTTGTCACAGGTATTTTTGTACCCTCGTAACCCGTCAGTTTAATCATTTCGAGTTAGGGGGATGTACGATTGTTGATCTATACACCCACTCATTCCACGCAAGCAAATATTCAGGTAAATCGTTAGGATGATGTAGCAGGCAAGTACATATTCGCTTATATAACGCAATAATCATATCATCAACAAGATCTGATTCATGAATATCTTCGACGCCTAATCGTTGGACGGCTGGAAGTAAAATGGAAAAATGTAATTCACCGGGCGAGGAACAGAAAGCATAAAGCAAGTCGTATAGCGGACGTCCTAACCCGGGAATCGGGTCTATTACTCCAGTGAGATTTCCATATTCGAACAAGAAATTATGAACTCCGAAGTCGCCGTGTAATACGTACAAACGATCGCTATTCATCCTCCCGATTCTGCGAGTATGAATTTCCTGCACTAGACGGTGATCCTTCTCGTTGATATGCAACCCAATCACGGATTTTGCATAATCTAATTCTTCACTAATGCGAATTGGATCTTCAATCCAACAATAATTTTGCCTAGATTCCGGTTGAACATAGTGTCGAACCATATGATCAATCAGTTCATTCATAAGGGCAGCCTTCGAACCGCGTACATAAGAAGTGCTTCCAGGTAAAAAATGATATAAAAAATACCTGAACTCCGGGTCAACGTATGCGACTTTGGGCAACAACGGGATTCCATGATAAAGCTCGAAAAATGCAGCTTCCGATGCTATTTGTTCCGGAGTATTTTGCTTTATTACATATTGCAGCGAAGAATCTGCATTGCTTATTAATGCTACCTTACTATTCGTTCCTCCTTTCAGTTCAGACCAATATTCAAATGATTCCGGTATTATCTTTTTTCTGATTAGTTCTTCTATGACAGTCTGCATCAATGATCTCCCCTTGCCATCTTAGCTTATTTATAATTCTATATAATGGCTATAGCCTAACCAAGAGCATTTTTCGTTATAATAATAGTTTGCGCGTTGTTATTGAACTATCCTGCTATTTAGTTGTCCCCTTCTCAAAAATTGCAGGAATCGTCGGCTTTCCTGTTGCCCTATAGTCGGCTCTCTCCCACTCTCCCCAGCTATTCCATAGAGGTTTGGTGCTGCTTGCGGTAAAGCCCCGGGGGCAGACCGACATATTTCTTGAAAGCGCGGGAGAAATTTTGGGCATTGCTGTAAAATAAAAAGTTGGATATTTCATCCAGATTCATTTGAGTTTCGCGAAGCCATTTCTTGCTCAATTCAATCCGGCACTGGAATAAATATTCGGTGAAAGTCATGCCGTGCACTTCCTTCAGCGCTCCATTCGCCAAATTGACGGAAATCCCCAGCTGTTTGCATACTTCATGAAGCCTCAAGTCTTCCTCCAGGTGGCCGTGCATATACTGCACCAGCTTATCGGCGATTCGATCGTATTGTTTTTTCTCGTTCTGAATGATGTCCTCGATCAAGCAATCGATGCAATGAGTCCGGATCCACTCGGTCCACTCCTCCAGGGTAGATAAACGGACGATTTCGCTCATGGACATTTGATTGATAAACCGAAGGTCCCCGGCCAATTCCCGGAACAAGAACAAAACCATATTGATCAAGTAATTTTGCAGGCTGCGGTAATCGACATTTTCCGCTTTCTTAATGTCAACCAGCCGGTTCAATGCGATATAAGCGAGCTCTCTGTTCTTATCGCGGATTCCGTGCACGATATCGTTTTCGATCTCATGCACATCGGATGAAAATATGGATTCTTTCCTAAGGAAATTGGTAAAATAAATGACTTCGTTGGCGCCTACGATCAATTTTTGCTTCAGGCTTTCCAGCGATTCGTTGTAGGATAAGTTCAAATGCGTTAAATCGCTGCGCATTTGGCTTACGCCAATGGTGACGGTAAACGGGAAATATTGCTGAACAAAGCTTCTTATTTTTTGTAGTGCGGCGTTAAAAGGAGCCTCCCCATTCTGCTTATCCGTTTCATAGATGCCTACGAACCTTGCTTGACTCTCCACAACGACCAGTCCCGGTATATCCACTTCGTTCATGACCTCTTGAATGACGCAGGCGATCCCGTATTCGAAATGCCGCATATCGGTTTCGCTGTAGAGCTCCCTCATCGTTTTATAATCATCCGCTTCCAGACAGAAAACTTGATAAGGATGATTACCCAACGCAATATTGTACTGCTTCATCTTGACGAAGTCCCGTTTGCTGCAGCCTTTTTCCAGCATGTTCTTGATAAAAGCATCTTTCGCTTCGGGAAGGATGACGTTCATGTGGTCCCTCAATTGATTATGGTTGTGCGTCAATCCCTGAATTTTATGGAACAGCACCTCGAAATCATCCTTGGACTGAACCTCCTTGGAATCCGCAATCAGCGCGGAAATACGACTCCAGCCCTTCCATGAGATATGGATGGACAAGGCGTACAGCAGCAGGGAAAGGAGCAGCAATGCCGCTGTAGATAGGAGTACGATGTTGCGCAGCCTGATGATCGGTGCCAGCGCCTCGGCTTCTTCTATGGAATAAATATAGCTCCATGCTTTATTTGGGGGCTGATGCAAAATGTAAAAATAGCCGTGATCGCTGACAGCCCGGACGTGATCTCCGATTATGGAGGACGGCTCCCACAGCTTCTCCGGCAGCTCGACGCTCCTCTCCTGCTTGCCGTCGCGGCTGTACCGGTCGATGATTTGATGCTTTTCATTCACGACGATATAGCTGCCGCCGCTCTGCTCATTCTGAAGCAGTCTGCTGAGAAAACGGGAATTATAATGAAAAATTAAATAGCCTTGCGGCTTCAATTGAAACAAGGGCAACGCTTGAATATAGATCGCGGAAAGGGCCCCGTTATTGCCCGTATCCATTAATGCCTGCGGAGCCTGCAAATCTTTAAATTTCGCAATGATCTCCCGGAATTGAAGCTCGTCGTTCACTCCTCCATTGGTGATGTATTTCCGGCCGTTCTCAAGATTATAGAAGGTAATGCTATCTACATAATCCAACGTGGCGTTCATGGTCTGCAGCCGATTGACAAAATTTCGAATGATCGCGGCAGAGCTTGCGTAATCCTTGAACGGCATGGACTCGATGAACATCTGGTAATCCTGTGTGTTTTGCAAGTCGATCACCGCCTGGCTGATGCGGTCTTGAAAATTGGAAACCTGGTTGCTCAGGTTGATCAGCGACGATTCCTTTTGCTTTTCGATTTGCATTTTAATGATTTGCGTAGAAATATTGTACAAGAACATGCTCAAGATCGAGGTCCCGACAACGGAAATCAGGAAAATCATAAGAATGCTTCGGATTTTTCGGTAAGACAAGCGAAACCCCCCCCGGCAGTCATAAAAATATGGCACATTCACGATTTATTATAGCATCTGATGAAAGCGGTTGCGTTAGTCATTTTGACGATCCGGGCAAAATCATGAATTGACGAAAGTATCATTGAACGATTTAGGCGGAAAACGCCGGATTGATTATTGCCGGCTGCGGCATACCGTGCCACAATAGCTCCAATGGCGGCAACAGCAAGGCAAGTCATATTCACCTTAATAAGCATTGGAGGGGGGACTAGTTCCATTTGGACAGAAATCACATAAGCGCAGACATGGTTGCGAAGGAGCTCGGACAGCAAGCCGCTATTCGTCCAAGCGCCTACAAGAAGGCCAAAAAAATGTGGAGCGACCGGTATTTATATTTACTGCTGCTGCCGGTCATCGCCTACTATCTCATCTTTCATTACGCGCCTATGTACGGCGTCATCATTTCATTTCAAGACTATAACATGTTCAAAGGCGTCTTCGGCAGTACATTTATTGGCCTGGAAAATTTCCGCGATATTTTTTCCAACAGCGATTTTTATGTGGTGCTGCGGAACACGCTGATGCTCAATTGTTTAACGCTGCTCTTCGGCTTTCCCGGACCGATCATCTTGGCTTTATTGTTAAACGAGGTAACCAGCGTGAGATTTAAAAGATCGATTCAGACGCTCGTTTACCTGCCTCATTTCATATCCTGGGTTGTGGTCGCCAGTCTGATCATTCCTATGCTCTCGCCGCGCGACGGGATCGTGAATGCCGTCATTACCGCCCTGGGCGGCAAGTCCATCTATTTCATGGGGGAGGCCTCCTGGTGGATCGTCGTTTATGTGCTCGCCGGGATTTGGAAAAGCATCGGATGGGGCGCCATCATTTATTTGGCTGCACTGACCGCCATTGATACGACTTTGTACGAGGCTGCCGTCATTGACGGCGCAGGGAGATGGAAGCAAACCTTCTATATTACCCTTCCGGGCATCAGGCCGACGATTATCGTTCTCTTGATTCTCAATATCGGACATATGATGTCGGTCGGCTTCGACCAGCCCTTCCTGCTCGGTAACGGAGCTGTCATTCAGGTAAGCGACGTGCTCAGCACCTACGTCTACCGGCTTGGGCTGCTTAGTGCGGATGTGGCTCATTCAACGGCAGTGGGATTATTTCAAGCCGTCGTTAATTTTATCATGCTGATCGGAGCCAACTTTCTTTCCAAGAAGATAACGGGCGAAGGCATCTATTAGCTCCGGGAGGGAGAGGAATATGAGAAAGTCAAGCGGGCGTCATATCTTTGAATTTTTGAATGCGGTCATTTTAATTATCCTCGCGGCATCGGCGCTCTTCCCTTTTATCCATGTGCTTGCCAGATCCTTGAGCGATGAAGCGGCGCTCATAGCCGGCAAAGTTTCCGTGATCCCGATCGGCACTAACCTGTTAGCCTACAAGACCGTATTTCAAAATACCGGTATGAACCAGTCGTTCCTGTTTACCGTCAATCTGACCGTCTTCGGCACCCTGGTCAATATGCTGCTTACGGTGTTTGGCGCGTACCCCCTCTCCAAGCGGGGGCTGATCGGGGGACGCGGCATATGGCTGTTCATCCTGTTCACGATGTTTTTTGGCGGCGGCATTGTCCCCACCTATCTGGTGGTCAAATCGCTTGGTTTGTTAAACAGCATCTGGGCGCTTATACTGCCTGTAGCCATCAGCACCTTTAATTTAATTATTATGAAAACCTTCTTTCAAGGCATACCCGTCGAGCTGGAAGAATCCGCGAAGCTGGACGGGGCTCTCGATATCGGCATTTTATTCCGGATTATGCTGCCCTTATCCTTGCCCATCATTGCGACGCTGACTTTGTTCTATGCGGTGGACCGGTGGAATGAATTTTACAATGCCCTGCTGTATAACAGCGACAGCTCCAAATTCACCCTGCAGTTAAAACTGAGGGAATTGGTGCTGCAGGGACAGGTAGCCCAATTGGCGGAAGGCAGCGCTCAAGAGAACATCCCCAAGGAATCGCTGAAATATGCATCGATTATTTACGTTACGCTGCCGATATTGATCGTTTACCCATGGCTGCAGAAGTATTTCGTAAAAGGGGCCTTGATCGGATCGATTAAGGCGTAAAGTCAGGTTATAAAGTCGCCGCTTTATTTTATAATATCAGACTTTATATATTTTCAGCGGAGCTGAACAATTCTGATATTGCAAGTTATCATGAACGAAGGTCGACTCCCCGAATTTGCAACAACGTAGGTTACTTTGGAAATAATTGTTTTAGGGAAAACCAAAGCAGAGCTACAATGCAAAAGGAGGAGTCAACATTATGAAGCTTAACACAAAATACGTAGGTTTAGACGTTTCGAAGGAAACAATTGCTGTTGCCATTGCGGATGAGGGTAGGGAGGCGCCGCGTTTTTGGGGTACGATTACTAACACGGAGGCAGCTGTGAGAAAATTAATGAAACAGCTGGGAGAACCGGGGC
>NZ_SMRT01000035.1 GCF_004354045.1 Paenibacillus piri
TCCCAAGCACCAACACAAACGCGCCCTCGTCTTAACGGCAAGAAAACTTGTGCGTCTGGTCGATGTGCTGCTACGCAACGACCAACTTTATACGCCACGGAGGAAGGTGAACAACGCGAAGGGATAACGCCTCCTTTGTCAAAGTCCTTCATGGATTCCCAGTAAAATTCTGGTAAAAAATCGGATTTTAGGCTGGGTCTGATTTGATGCGTCCATTTTTCCTGACTGATCTACTTTACGGCCAAGAAAATTTCCAATTCGATTGAATCAGGGACTTGACATCATACCGCTGGACTTATATGAAATGCATCTGAATGCTCTTTTTCAAGAAGTTCAAATTCAGCTCAGTCATCAAATAAGCTTCTTGAGCCTCGCGAAGATCGACCAGCCTGAAACGGATGCTGCTGCCAATTTGAGCTTGAGCAAGCAGGGGCAAATCCGCCGAAATAACTTGCGCCACCTTCGGGTATCCTCCCGTTGTTTGCCGGTCCGCCATCAGCACGATAAGGTTTCCGTCGGGAGGTACTTGAACCGTCCCGAACGTTACGGGCTCGGAAAGCATTTCTTTAGGCTCCCGCATATGAATCGGCTTTCCCGCCAAACGGTAGCCCATCCGATCCGACTGCGGCTGCACTTTAAATTCCGTCGCAAACAAATTCTCCAGGCTGGCAGGATCAAATAACGGGTACTGCGCCCCGGGGATCACCCGAATCTCCGGATTCGCCTCATAGGCGGGCATCAGCTCGAACGATACGCGCCAAGATACGGAACCGAATGCCGCATCGCGCGCATTGCCGCCAAGCCGCTCCATCATTTTCGCTCCCAGCTTCGTGATCGGCTTGATGGAGAGCCGGTCGTTCTCCTTAAGCGCTCTGCCCTGAAAGCCGCCCAAGCCTGCGCGAAGATAGGTCGAATAGCTGTTCATTTGCCGCGGGACATCAATCCCCCCCGAAACAGCCAAATAGCAGCGGCATCCTTCACGGGAAGATCCGAACTGAACCGTTGCTCCCGCCTTTATATATACGGGCCTCCATAGAGGTACGGGCATGCCGTCGATTTTGGGCGATAAATCCGACCCGCAAATGGAGATTAGCGCAGGCGTCTCAAAATACAACGCAGGTCCGATTATCGTGATCTCCAATGATGCTTCCGTTTCTTCATTGCCTACTAACAGATTGGCCGTCTTATGCGCAAAGCGATCCATCGCCCCGCTAACAATGACGCCATATTGTTGATAACCGTACCTGCCCGAATCCTGAAGCGTTGTAAGCAGGCCCGGCTTTTGCACATGAATCGTCATCGACTTACTCCTTCCACCGATCGTACTCCTTGCGGGAAATCGGGTAAAAGCGTACCAAATTACCCGCTTCGAGCAGCGTGGGAGGTTGCTTTTCCGGCAAAAACAAAGATATCGGCGTTCTGCCGATCAACTGCCAGCCGCCCGGCGTTTCAATCGGATATACCCCTGTTTGCTCCCCTGCGATCCCAACCGTTCCCGGCGGAATCCGTAATCGGGGAGTCTGCTTGCGCGGGGCTGCAATCCGCTTGTCCATTCCACCCAAATAAGGAAAGCCCGGGGCAAACCCAAGCATGTACACCAAATACTCTCCACTCGTATGGATCTGAATGACTTCATCCGTACGGAGTCCATTGATTTCCGCGACATATTCCAAATCTACGCCAAATTCGTCTCCGTAGCATACGGGAATTTCGACTACCCGGGGTTCGGGCACGGAACCTGTATCCATGGACGCCAATATATTTTTCAGCTTCTCCTCTACAGCGTCAAACGGATAGCGAATGTGTTCCGTATGCGGCTCCTTGTTTTCACTAAGAAAAATTCGCATAGGATTATACACGACAGTAACCGAAGCGAATGCAGGAATATACTCGACCAGTCCGTCAAAAGGATGCTCCGCCAAATAATCGGAAAATACTCTTACTTTCGCATGTGTTTCCAAATCGACACGATCTCCAAGCTTCACTACAATTGCACTGTCCCCCATTGGAGACATTTCCACATATCGAATACCCAAACATCCCCTTTTATGACTGAAGCCAGCGTTTTGAAACCGCATTATCAATGCCAAGCTGATCCAATGTTCTCGAAACCGTATGCATCACAATATCGTCAATCGTTTCCGGTTTATTATAAAATGCGGGCATGGGCGGTAATATGACCGCTCCCATGCGGGTTAGTCGCAGCATATTTTCCAAGTGAATCTCGCTTAACGGCGTTTCTCTGGGAAGAAGCACGAGCTTCCTTCTTTCTTTTAAAACAACGTCTGCGGAACGGGACAATAAATTGTCCGAATATCCATGACTTATCGCTGCGAGCGTCTTCATACTGCACGGCGCAATGACCATTCCGTCGGTTTTAAAGGAACCGCTTGAAATAACAGCCGCTTGATTGGAGGATGGATGCACCACCGTGGCCAAATCCTTGACCTGCTCCAATGTATACTTCGTTTCAATCGCAATCGTTTTCTCTGCCCAAGGGCTCAGAACAAGATGTGTTTCCACGCCGAGCTGCTTCAAAACCTCCAGCAGCTTTATGCCATAAATTGGACCCGTCGCGCCGGATATGCCAATTATCAGCTTCATTTCATTAACCCCGCTTTGGCTGTTTAGTGCACTGCATATCGCATTTGTGAAACAGGCGAGCCCCAAGCAGGCCGTAGCAAGACGGAAAATTCCGTCTTGCTACGGACAAATTCTCGGGGCTGAATGACTTGAATCGAACTAAAACCACTTGCCTTTTTCTTCATTCGTCAGACCGCGCAATACATCCAGCTGAGCAAGTCCGACATGTTCGACAGGAACAACCGCCCGTTTTGGAAATACAATCGGAGGCGCAGGCTTGGTTGCGTCGGCGATGACTGCGCTGGACATGCGTGGCGTATTTTTCCCGTCGGCATGATATTCCCAGTTCGTAGGCAGCAGCCCGCCCGGACCGTTCCATTTGGGAATGATAAGCAGATCGCGTTCGGCGTCGAATCGGGTGCCGATCGCCCATGCCACCTCTTCCCCGTCAAACACGTTGATGTCATCGTCGACAACAACGATATGCCGCAAATTTTCCTGTTCGGTGTTCAAAGCCGCGAACGCCGCCTTTTTCACATCCGCTTCTCTTTCCTTATGCAGCGATAAATAGCAATGCATTCTGCTGTAGAACGGCACGTTAACCGTTTTTAGGCTCGGAACCACTTCTTTTACGGTTTGATAGATGCTTCCGGAACGGGGAACCGCCCCGACGACCAGATGCTCGCGGCTGGAGGCGACAATATCCTGGAAAATCGCATTGCGGCGATGTGTAATGCGGGTAATCCGAATGGTCGGAACAGAGCCGCCGCCCAAATAATGACCCGGCCACTCACCGAAAGGCCCTTCCACTTGATCATAATCCGGTAAAATTTCGCCTTCCAAAATAATTTCTGCATGTGCCGGGACGAGCAAATCGGATGTTTCCGCCTTGACCAGTTCGAGCGATTCATCCATCAGAGCTCCGGCTGCCGCGTATTCGCCGCCAATGCCTTGAATTCTTGACACCGAGCCCATAACGAACCCTGGATGGTGTCCGAGAACGATGGCCACCGGGGCCGGTTTACCCTGTTTTTTATATTTTTTATAGATCAGTCCGCCGTGATGGGCGCCAAGGAACCAGACGCCCAGCTCTTTTTCATTAAAAATTTGATGACGGTAAATGCCTGCATTGATTTCTCCGGAATCCGGATCTCGGATGACCATAACACCGGCAGATAAATAGGGGCCGCCGTCCAATTCATTGTGCACAGGGATCGGAAGCTTCGACAAATCGACCGCTTCTTCCTCAATAATAACTTCCTTTACCTTCGCTTCGGATCGTTCAATCTCCGTCGGAGGGATGGGCGCTTGCAATTTTTCCCCGTATACTCTGGGAATATCCTGTACATCGCAGTTCAGGTAAAGAGCGATACGTTCATAGGAAGTAAGCACATTCGAGATGCAGGAAAGCTCGGAGCCCTTTACTTTCGTAAATAACAAGCCCGGATATTTTCCGTCTTGCGCAAGTCGCGATGCATAAGCCGTAATGCCAAACTTGGGGTCAACCTGCTGGTCCACGACTTTCAAGCTATCCGGGTCGTGGTGAACCAAATCTTTCAGATACGTTCTCAGATCTTTGGCCATGGATCGATCATCCTTTCTTATGGAAGCAGTGTTAAATCAACTGTTTTGTCAAAAGGGATTTCTTTACTGATCGCGCCCAGCTCAAGCTGAGTACTTACTACCATATCGGCAGCCGCTTTGGTTATTTTCAGATCAGCCGGAACTTTGGGCAGCTGGTTTTTAATTGCTGTCAAAAGCACATCCTGAGGAATTTTATCGAATTCCTTCGTCATAGGCTGCACAGCGCTTTGCGGATCTTTTTGCGTGCGGTCGTTAATTTCTTTATTTATTTTCAAAAATGTTTTCATCGCATCTTTGTTTTTGTTGACCCAATCCGTCTTGGCCATAACTACGATACCGGCATATTCAAACGGCGGATCATACAAAATCCGGTAGTTTCCGGAAGCGAGCATTTGCGCCGTCGTCGGCTCGGACACCATGCCGCCGGCCGCTTTGCCGCTTTCGATCGCCGCCAGCATCGTTGCGCCGCTGCCGCCATTAATAATCTGTACATCCTTTTCGGAGCTTATGCCTTCTTTTTCCAGGCCGGCACGCAAGCCTGTATCGGACAAGCTGCCAACTTTGGTTACAGCCAAAGTCGTCTTTTTAAGGTCGGCCAGCTTTTGGTAAGGAGCGTCTTTCTTAACGACCAGCGCATAACCGACGCCATTGAAAATTTCACCGTAAACTTTGACATCAAGGCCGTTCTTCTGCTGTCTCAGCACATGCTCGTAAGAACCGAGGTTGATGTCGATGCTTCCGCCAACCAAAGCCTGAACGGCATCGGCGCCGGCATTAAAGCACGTTTTTTCGATTTTCAAGCCCGCTTTTTCAAACGACCCGTCATTGATTCCGATTTGCGTCAGCAGCGGCGTCATGCCTCCGCATACCAAACCGACTTTAATGCTTGTCGGAGCTTTAGCTTCCGCAGGCGGCTGGCTGCCTCCCGCAGCAGGAGCCGGATTCGGCTGGGCGGATTGAGTGCCGCAAGCCGAAACGAACATTAGTGATACGCCGAGCACTAGAGCAGAAACAGATTTAAGGTTTCTCATGAATAATTCCCCCTGATATGAATCTATGTTATTAGCGGTATTTCAACAATCTCCGTTCCAACTGGATCACAATTTGTTCCAATACGACAGCGATGATCATAATAAGGAATAGACCTGTAAAAATACCGGTCGTATCCAGCATGCCGGACGAATAAGTAATGTAATAACCTAGCCCGCGATTAGCCCCTACCAGCTCGGCTATAACGGAACCGATCAGCGCCATCCCGATATTTAACCGAAGGCTTGTCAAAATCCAAACCGTTATGGACGGCAATATGACCCATCTCAGCTTTTGCAGTCTGCTGGCCTTGTACGTCTTCATCATGTCCAGTAAATCTTTGTCTATGTTGCGGATACCTTCAAACGCGTTATAAAAGGCAACGAAAATGACCATCGCGACAACCATCAATATTTTGGATGACATTCCGATCCCGAACCAGACGATGAAGAGCGGCGCCAATGAAACGCGAGGCAAGCTGTAAAGCGCCATAATGAAAGGATAAACCCATCGCTCGAAAATGCCGCTATAGGCAATCAGAATGCCTAATAAGGTTCCCCCTACCATCCCGATGATCAATCCGAAAATGGCTTCCTGCAACGTCACGCTTAAATGAAACCATAAAGTACCCTTCTGCAGCATTTCGATAATACGTTCAAGGATCAAGGATGGCTTGCTTAGCCAAAATGCGTTGAATGCCCGTCCCGATAAAACTTCCCACAGGCCCAGGATGAGAATGCCCAGGATGATTCTTCCCGACCAAATTTTAACCTTGCTGTAATCGACTGCACCTGTCATGGTCTGCTCCCCTTTCTATTCCTCCTCGGCCATGCAATTCCAGATTTCTTTCTGGAGCTGCTTGAACCGGGGATCAAATCGGATTTCGTAAAAGGGGCGCGGACGTTCCAGAGTCACATCAAACTCAGCCTTGATTTTACCCGGACGGCTGGTCATCACTACTACCCGGTCCGAGAGCGCTATCGCCTCTTCAATATCGTGAGTGATGAACAGCACGCTTTTCCCGACCTGTTCCCAAATCTTCAGAAACTCTTCCCCAATCTTGACTCTGGTTTGCGCATCCAAAGGTCCGAAAGGCTCGTCCATTAAATACAGCTCCGGATCATACGCGAACGTTCTGGCCAGAGCCACTCTCTTTCTCATACCGCCGGATAACTGCTTCGGATAATAATGTTCAAAATCAGCCAATCCTACCATGCCGAGCAGGCGGCGAACCTCGTTCGTCTGTTCCGATCGGGAAAATCCTTTAATTTCAAGAGGCAAGCGCACATTATCAAAAACCGTTTTCCAAGGGAGCAGCGCATCGTTCTGGAATACCATGCCGACTTCTCCGGTTACGCCATCGATCCGCTTGCCGTCAAGCAGCGCCTCTCCGGCTGCAGGCTTTAACAGCCCCGAAGCGACCTTGAGCAAGGTAGATTTCCCGCAGCCGCTTGGACCGACAACCGAAACGAATTCGCCTTCTTTTATCGATAAATTGACGTTATTCAATGCGACAGTGCTATGTTCCTTCGTATTATATTGAACTACCAGGTCTTGTATTTGCAGCTTTGCTTGATCTGTACTCATCTCACGTTCTCCCATACTGCTTGCATAGTCTTAAGCATTCCTTGTAATTCCGTATTTCGGTATTTTATTTCCGAATTTCGAAATACGACATATACGATCATTATAGTTGGTGTTTTCAAAAAATCAAGAAAAAAATGCTAGATGACAGCAGGAAAAATTCGAGGCACAGTTTCTTCATTATTATTTACAGAAATTTGCAATCTGTTGCAGGTTATCACTTCCTTTTATTTCATAATTTTGGATTCGCAATTCCGGATGTCCGCGAACGGAAGTCAATCCTTAAATTGACATATCCGTTAACATGATCATTATAGAATTCCGAATTTTGGAATTTCAATTCCGAATTTAAATTCCTAGATATACGATCATTATAGTCGGTATTAAATAAAAATCAAGAACAAAATTTCAAACTTTTCATCGGAATACTCGAAATATGGAATGGAGTTCATTCTTCTTTCGGTGTATACTGGATAAACGAAACCGCGAAATGATGAAATTTTCATAAGCAATCAGCATAATCAGGAGGAAAACGCGCAACGTGCAAAATAAAAATAAGACCGTCGTAAGATCCATGGACCTGCTCAATCTCTTCTTGGCCCACATCAAGCTGAGCATGAACGATATGGTGGAGCTTTCAGGCATTCCCAAAACATCCGTCCATAGAATGATCGGCTCCCTTGAAGAAATGGGATTTGTTAAAAAAGATAATGATGGACAATACTCGCTTGGCCTGCTGTTCCTGCAATTCGGGAACTTGGTGGCAGAACGGCTCGATATCCGGCATATCGCTATATCCGTAATGGAGAAGCTGCGCGACGATATCGGAGAGGCCGTACATCTCGCACTTAGGGACGGTCAAGAATCGATATATATTGAAAAACTGGATACGAATCATCCCGTCAGACTTTTTACCAAAATAGGAAGAAAGGCTCCGCTTTATGCGGGTGCCTCCTCCCGAACGATTCTCGCCTTTATGCCCGAACATGAACGAGATGCCTATTTGGACGAGATTGAATTGAAGCCTATCGGTTCCGGAACCATCATGGATAAAGAAGAGCTCCGCGCATCTCTCGAGCTTTCGAGAAGGACGGGCTACAGCTTCAGCCGTTCCGAGCTAGAAAATTATACCGCCGAGTTGAGTGCTCCCATATTCGATCATACAGGACAAATTATTGCCGCGCTCAGTATTGCGGGGCTTGAAGTGCAATTTGGGGAAGAGAAAATGGCCGACTTGATTTACAAGGTTAAAACGGCTGCACATGAAATTTCGCAGAAGCTTGGTTTTATCGAAACGGCTTAGGCCATTGTGTCCCGGTTACCACTCAAGGAACGGCTTCATGTCGTTCATAGGTGTTCCGCGGCAGAGGCGGCCCGGCAAAAATAAACCGCAACGCGACAGTCAGTCGGTTGCGGTTTATTTTTGCCTTTATTCCATTTCGATAATTAGCCGCTTCCAGTCCGAAATGCCGGACGCCGCCTCGCTCTCCCTGCTGCCTGCAATATCCCATCTCTGTGTAAATTCGGGAACTTTAACGCGTTATTTCCATTACATAGACCGACGATGCCTTTAACTGGCAAGTCACTTGACTGTTCATAAATTGCAGCTTATAGGTTATGCAGGCAACCGAATCCGGATGCTGTACGCTATTGATGGCTTCATAATCGTCCGCTGTTATTTCATATAATTTTGCTGTGCCTGAATCTGCAAATCCGTTCAGCCGCACTTCTGTCGACGCCGCTTCGAGACTTCGGTTGACCATAAAGATCGTCAACTTATTTCCTCTAGCATTGATACAAGCTACGACATCCAGATTCGGCAGGCGATCAAGCTGCGGCGCAGCCGGTATGAGACTGTTCACTTTAAAAGTGCCGCATTCGGTATGGCTTTTTACAACGCAGCCCAAGTCACGGTTGGCATACAATTTCATAACATAGTAAGTCGGAGTGCCATAGACAGTCAAAGGCTTCCCGCTCCAGCCTGTCAACTTACCGCGAAACTGATCCGCATAAAAGTCCCCCACCCTGATACAACCGCCAAGCCAGCCGTTAACCAGGTCGGAGAAGCTGCCAATCTCCACCAGGTCGCTGTTCCGGATAAATTCATTCAAATTGGCGGCATTGGCAACCGCAGCTTCCAGCGTATGCTCGCGGGGAAGACCCTTACGGATTGTATTGGGATTGTACATCGTATTATATTCAGTAATAGCTACTTTCAAATGGGAATAACGTTTATCCGACCTGAACATTTCTCTTAATCGATGTATGGATTCCCTTGTCCATTCCGGGTAGGAAACCATGGCCTTATAGCGCTCTTCCTTGGGCGTATGCTCATTCATGCCGAATCGCGGGTATCCGTGATACAAATGCAAAGTCAAATAATCGATATGCTCGGCGGCCCGCTCTATGACCGTCTTGTTCCAGTCCATGCGGACATCGCCGCAAGCCAACAGTTTAATTCCGGGATCCGCGGCCTTCATAGACTGCGCAAACTGAATATAGCGTTCGGAGAACTGCGCAGCGTCGCAGTGTCCAACCTGCCAAGCTCCCCATACTTCATTGCCGATCTCCCAATACTTCACGCCATACGGCTCGATATGTCCGTTGGCGGCCCTTAAGCTTCCCATTGGCGAATCGGCATCTCCGTTACAGTATTCAACCCATTCCGCCGCTTCCGCCGGTGTGCCCGAGCCGTCATTTACACAAATCAGCGGCTCCACATTCAATTCGCGGCAAAACTGAATAAATTCATCTGTGCCAAAGTATTTATTCGTCCAGCCTCCCCATGCTTCATTCACAACACAGGGACGCTCATACACTGGGCCGACCCCCTGCCGCCAATGATAAGCGCTAATATAATTGCCTGCAAGCCGCATCATGCCGGCGTTTAAATCCCTGGTCATATCCATGACTTCTTTACGGACATTGCCTGCACTGTCGGAAGGCAGCAGCGAAATATGATCAACCCAGAGCATCCCCGTGGATACGTGATCCAGCCAGCGCTCATGCTCCGAAGGAACATACAGCCTGAACTCAGCATGCTCGCAATTCCGTTGCACCGTGAGTCGCGTTTCATAGTGCTTCCAGTTATGGCCGGTCAGATCTATCCGTGTCGAACCAAGCATTTCTCCGCTCATCTTATCTACAATCTCCGCAAGTACAAACTTGATTTCAATAGAAGCCCTTGCATACAGAGCCAAATCATAGCCATCCGCGTCTTGTTTCACTGCAACGGCCTGGCTTATTCCCGCATAACCTTCGTCATCGCTATAGATGCGTATCAGCTGACTATGACCCGAATGCCGCGCAGCTGCAGGCTCAAGGGCATAAATAGTGCTTTTCCCGTTCGTATAAGGACGCCAGCAGCCGGAAAGCCCCTTGTAAGTTTCATCCGTACTTTCAAAATCCATATCCTTTAACGGATAAGCCAGCATGGCATCCATGTGATCACGAATATCTTCCACAAAATGACCGAACAAATAAGGATGAATTGTATCGCCAACGGCTTGATTTGCATTCACTTGAATTTTAGCTTTGGTAGGTACCATCAACTATAAACTTCCTTCCATTATCCTTTTAGAGAACCGATCATAACTCCCTTGACGAAATGCCGTTGTACAAACGGATACATCAACAGCACCGGCAAACTGGAAATAATAATGACCACGTATTTGATACTTTCGGCCAGCAGCACTTTCGATTCCAGCCCCACATTACTGTCAACGGCATCCGCCTGACTCACCATAAGCACTTCGCGCAGCACGAGCTGCAGCGGGTACAAATCTTTGCTGCGAATATAGATCAACGCATTGAAGTATGAATTCCAGTGACCGACAGCGTAAAACAGGATCATAACCGCCAATATCGGCTTGGAAAGCGGCAATATCACATGCGTCAGCAGCTTCCAGTTCGAGCAGCCGTCGATATGAGCCGCTTCCTGGATTTCCCAGGGGATGCTGGACCCGAAATAAGTTCTCATTACAATCAAATTATAGGTGGCGATTGCCCCCGGGATGATGAGCGCCCACATCGTATCGACCATTCCCAAATTTTTCACAAGGAGATAAGATGGGATGAGACCCCCGCTGAAAAACATCGTAAGCGTCACAAAAAACATAATGCCTCCCCGCCCGGGCAGGTCCGGTCTTGAAAGCGGATAGGCCGCTAATGTCGTCATGATAAGATTGATCGCCGTACCTACGGCCGTATACAGAATGGTATTTCTGTATCCGTTCCATATTTGACCGTTTTCAAAAACATTCCGGTATGCCTCTAAAGTAATCTGCTTGGGCAGCAAATACACCTCGCCATTCAGCACCAAAGCGGGATCGCTAAAGGAAGCGCTCACGATGAAAATTAACGGGTAAAGCACGACTATCACTATAAGGGCGGCCAATGTGTTGACGACGGCATCGAATACTTTTTCGCCCGATTTCCTTTTCCTGATCGTTAGTTCCCTCATCCATTGCCCCTCCTTACCATAAGCTTGTCTCGGCCTTTTTACGGGCAAAGCGATTTACGAGTACCAGCAGCGCCAGGTTTACAACGGAGTTAAACAAACCTATTGCAGCCGTATAGCTGTACTCCCCTTTTAAAATACCTGCCGAGTAGACGAAGGTGGATATGACATCGCTCGCTTCCAAATTCAAATTATTTTGCATTAACAATATTTTCTCAAAACCGACGTTCATGAAGTGTCCGATATCGAGAATAAGCAAGATGACGATTACAGGGAGAATGCCCGGAACGGATACATGCCAAATGCGCTGCAATCGGCTTGCGCCGTCCATTTTGGCCGCTTCATACAGCTGCGGATTGACTCCGCTAAGGGCCGCGATATAAATGATCGATTGCCAACCCATATTTTGCCATATATTGGAACCGATAAAAATCGGCTTAAACCAGGCGGCCGAATCCAGAAATCGAACCGGCATCCCGCCAAATGCTTGAATGACCGTATTAATAGGCCCTCCTCGCGGAGATAAAAACAGCATCAACATCCCTACCATCACGACGACAGATATAAAATGTGGAATATAAGTAATGTTTTGCACAATTTTACTGAATGCTTTGCTGCGAATTTCATTAATCAGCAGTGCCAAACAAATCGGAATAGGAAAAGCAATCAATAATGAGAACAAATTAATCGAAATGGTGTTCCAGAGCAGTCTCCAGAAATAGTAGGACTCAATAAAACGTTCGAAATGATCAAAGCCCACCCATGCGCTGCCAATTATACCTTTGGCCGGACTAAAGTTTTTAAACGCGATTTGCAACCCATACAGAGGGCCGTAATGGAACACAAGGTACCAAACAATGGGGATGAGCAGCATAAGGTAAAGATCGTATCGAATGACAATGGATTTAAAGAGGCTGGAGCGCCTCGATCCGGATCGAGACGCAGCGCCTGCAGTATTGGCTGTACTCTTCATCTGTAGCCCTCCAACCGGCATCTGGTTCTCATTTTTGCTTTTTGAGGTTATCGTAAGCGTCCTGGTACAGCTTTTGCAGCTCGTCTATTTTCATTTTCTTCAATGTGGCCTGGAACTCTCCCCACTTATCGAAGCTAAGGGCGCCCGCAATAAACTTTGTGCTCTGCTCCTCGTAATATTTATCAATATCGTTCCGCAGCACATTTATTTTTTGAGCCGTTTGTTCGTCGAACATCGGCGCTGCGTAACGAACCTTCGGCATGAACGGATCCAGTTTCTTTTGAGCTTCTTGAACCTGCGGCGGATTGATGTAAGAAGCTACTTTGTCGCTGATCAGATGCGGCGCTCCGCCTCCGGCATACGGGGTAATTTTGGATTGATTGCCTGTCGCCAAGAAGGCGTCCGTATAATAAGGAATGCCTTCCCGCAATTCATAATTTTCGCCTTGTCGGCCGAATCGCAGCAAAGTGGAGCCTTCGTCGCCATAGAAGTAATCGATCCAACGCATCGTCGCCTCCGGATTTTTGTTAACCGAGGTGATTGCAAAAGCTCCGAAATCTCTAGGTACCGGAGCTGCGTGACTTTGCAGCCGGTCGCCGTGCGGACCTTTGACAGGGGGAATTCCTATATATTGATCCGCTATCGCGATGAACGGATTGTTCGTCTGATCGAAGAAAAATCCAGTGTTGCCCGCCGTTTGTTTGGCGAGATACTGTGCTTCTTTATGCGAAAATAGTTCCTGATCAAGCAGCTTCTCGGAATAAAGCTTGTTCAGATACATCAGCAGTTCTTTATTTCGGTCGTTGCCCATCCAAATTTGCACTTTGTCATTTTCAAGATTAATGTAATAACCGAGCTGCTTATCCAGGCCGAACGATCCGCTCATCATATCTATGACCGGTAAACCCAGACCCGAGCCGGCGCTTGCGCGAGCGGTCATCGGGATTTCATCCTGCTTGCCGTTGCCGTTAGGATCTTTATCCCGAAAAGCTTTCAGCACCTCGTACAGATCATCCGTAGTCTCAGGTTCCTTTAGGTTCAGTTTCTTCAGCCATGCCTGATTCATCCATTTTTTATCGGTTCTGGCTGCATTAACGGTCACAATCCCCGGTATGGCATAAATATGACCTTCGGGGGTTGTTATGGCTGAACGTATTTCAGGATACGTATCCATCAGCTTTTTAAGGTTTGGCGCGTAGGTTTCAATCAGCTTCTCAAGCGGGATTAATTGACCGCCTGAACCATAGCGAATGGCCTCTAAAGGAGTAAGGCCCGCGCGGTACAGGGCGTCCGGGAGCTCATTCGAGGCAAACAAAAGATTTTTTTTCTCAGCAAATCCATCCGTCGGCGCCTCGATAAATTCCACCTGGACATTGCTCATTTTCTCGAAGTCCTGGAACACCGGCATATCCTTAAAAGGACCGTTGGACGGCGCGATTCTTGTGAACATCTTCAGCTTAAGCGGTTCTTTGACAATGGGAAATCCGGCTGCGCTTACAGCGTTTGCCGATTCTGCACCGGATTTGACATCGTTCTTCCTGGCCGCGTTATCCGGGCTGCAAGCGGCAAGCGTTAAACCGGAAACTACTACAGTCGAAAGCAGTGTAGTCACCCAATTTTTGTTCATTCTTTCGTTCCCCCTATTTTAGTTATTTCCCCTCAGGTAACGAAAGCGTTTTCCAAAGGATTCTTTAATTGTAGTAAAACTTTTTCCATGAGGTACTCCAAATATATGACTTTCCATTCTACTTTTTTGACGGTTTCCGACTATCCATGTAAGCCTGAGGCGTCATACCCGTAATGCTCTTAAACACTTTAAAGAAGTAAGTATAGTTAATAAAACCGACTTGACTGCTGATGTGTTTCATCGAATACGTACCGGATTCCATCAGCAGACAGCTGGATTTAATGCGAACGCGGTTTAAATACTCCGTGAACGTCATTTGCGTTTCCTCTTTGAACCGTCTGCTTAAGTAGGAGGAATTCAGACTAATGGCATTCGCCGCCATTTCCAAGGAGATGTTGGAAGCATAATGATCCATAACAAATTGAACGGCTTGTGAAATATGACGGGAATAAGTCCCCCCTGCTTGCTGCTGCTTGATGGCCTCAAGAATAGATGCATAGCAACCTGACATCCACCGCTCAAATTCGCCGACAGTTCCTAAACGTCCGAGCTCACTCCGCGCAGGAATGATCTTGTTGTCTTCTATGGAATGCCGTTTCAGCGTCTTTTCAACCATACGCAGCATTTCACTTACAATGACTTGTACCGTCATGGAGTAGACGGGCTCATCCCGTACGGCTTCAAAAATGGATGAGATGACTCGTTGAACCTTCTCCCCATCCAACTGCTCTAAAAATAGCAGCAATTGCTTCTGTCCCTCGATCAACAATGAATCTCTCTGGACGGGTGCGCTCAAGTCTACAAAGAACTTGTCGTTCATGAGTTGATTTGCTTTGCTGTAGCTGGCGGCAAGCTGCCTCAAACTGCGGCATATCGGCCCTATCGCATGCACACATCGCAAATTAAGAAATTTCTCTAGAGAGTGGGAAAGGCTGCTCATGGCTTGATTCATTTGGGCTGTAACCGTATGTTCGCTTCTTTCTGACGAGGAAAATATAACAATGAAGCGTCCTTCCCCCGCATAGGCTGCGGTCCGCTTATGAATGTCCCCGACCGCCATCTGCATGACATCCGTGACCCGCTGCACAAACCGGTTCTTTTGTACATCGGTGAAAGACTCTGTCAGCAGCAGAAAGGGGACGATTTGCACCGCTGCGGCTGCATAATTGACAGAATGGACAAAGAGCCCATTATCCTGGGCATACAGCTGCAGCTCTTCCCCCGCTTCTTGAACCTCTCTGACCAAATTTGCCACATATTCGCGGAGAATAACCGGACTCAAACGTTCGATCATTTTCGATTGAGCATTGCGGGCTTCATCCTCCCGCTGCTCGCACTGCAAATCCTGAACCGCTTTATTCAACAACGACAAAAGTGCAGCCGAATTCAAACGATGCTTGAGCAAATAGTCCATGGCCCCGTTCATTAGACAAGTCCGAACATAATCATAATCGTCAAAACTGCTGAGCATAATCATCTTCACCTTGGGAAATCTGTTTTTGATAATGCGGCTCAATTCCACACCGTTCATGATCGGCATACTTACATCCAGGATCGCGATATGCGGAACATGGCGCTCCATGATGGAAATGGCCGCAGCTCCGTTATGCGCTTCGCCGCATATAGTAAATCCATGCTTCTCCCAATCGATCAAACTTTTCACATCGTTGCGCGCCAACGCCTCATCGTCAACAAGTACGACCTGAAACATGAATTCATCCTCCTGTCACGCACTATCTGTACTTGGCAGCAGCGGAAATCTGATTTCCACCTTGGTATACCTGCCAGGCTCACTATAAAGAAATACGCCGTAAGACTCCCCGTACAAACGAACTATTCGCTCATGCACATTTCGGATTCCCATGCCGCTGAAACGGGTATAAGTCCCGCCTTCCTTCACTTCAAACAGCGCCTTAATCTGTTCATCCGACATTCCCTTGCCATTATCGCTGACTTCGAGTCTCAGCTCTTTCTGCTCTTTATATACCCGAATTAACACCAGGCCCCCATGCTCCGCGGAAGCGATTCCATGAATAATCGCATTCTCCACAATGGGCTGCAGCATTAACTTTAATACACGGTATTGCAATAGCTCTTCATTCTCGATTTCTATATTGACATGAATCGGTTCTACATATTTGTATTTTTCGATATTTACGTAGCTGCGGACATACTGCAGTTCCTCTTGCACGGAAAGAAACTCATTGGAATTGCCCAGCACGCCGCGCATCAGTTCGATCAAGGATTCCGCTACCTCTTCAATATTGGGTACCCCGTTTAATTTGGCCAAATACTTGACCGTATTCAGTGAATTATAAAGAAAATGGGGACGGATTTGTGCCTGCAAAACTGCCAGCTCAGCCTCATGCTTCATCTTCTCGCTCGTCTTGATTCCTTCAAGCAACCGCTTAAGCTCTTCAACCATACTTTTGAATACTTGATACAGCTGACCTATTTCGTCTTTGGAACGAATTTCTACCGCATGCAGCGTCATGTTGCCTTCCATCACATGCATCATCATGGATCTGAGTCTTCGAATATTTCTCGTTATTCTTGAGGAGACTTGCAAAGAGCTGAACAAGATAATAATAAATACGACAATAGCTGCTTCGGCCAATACATTGCGAATCCGCACCGTTTCACTTAGAAGCGATTCCATGGGAACGAGAGCCAACGTGGACCAGCCCGTATAATCCGATTTCCGGCTAATGACAAGATAAGACCTTTGATCAATTGCTTTTTCAACCGAAGCGTTGGAGCCGGCCAGCTCTTGACTTAGCTTGATGATCGTTTCCTGTGCAACGGAGCTGTTATCGGGTTGATATATGAATTCATTTTTCTCGTCGACAACAAACAGCATACTGTCCGGGGTAGGTTTAACGTCATAAATCTTCTTAATAAATTCATTATCGAGGTCGAACATCACAACGCCGATCGTTTCCCGGTTATAACGAATGTGGCGGCCGGTGACAATAGAGTCATTGGAGCCCGTCTGATGAAAATAAGCATGCCGTGAACCGTTTTGTATTAAATAGTCCATCATAGGCGTTTTGATTACATTTTTGTCGAGCCAGGGGGATCCGACGAAAAAAACCTTTTCGTTCAAACCGATGACGGCAATTCGCGAGATGTATGCCTTATAGGCAATAACAGCGGATAAAAACTCCTCAATCCGTTTTTGTTCCTGAAACCATTCGTAGCTTGCTTCTTCCGTGGCGCTTAGCAGCGTGTTTAGCACTGTTTTATTTGTGACGACAACCGTATTTAAGCGATCTATTTCCTCCAGCCGGATATTTAATGATTCGTCGGCTTGTCGTATGCTGTCCATGACGGAAGTAAGCGCATTATTTTTAACCGTTTCTCTCATATACAAATAAACAATACTCGTCACAGCAACGATGGCAAGCAGAGTAACCAGACTAAATGCGACAAAGATTTTCCCCTGGATGCTTACGGTAGGCGAAATCAGCTTTTTAACGGAGAAAAGCTTCATTGACTGGCAGCCCCCTTCAATAGAAACGCTATCATTGCTCGATCCAAAATGAGCCCGTCTTCCGGAAAGAAGACGGACTGTATGTCAAACTATTTTCCTTTGTTCACCAGATCTGCCGGGCTTCACGAACAAGGCTCGATGCACATCCCCTGTCCGTCCTCTTCGGCATGAAGAAGAACAATTCCCGCACGTGTCCGAAATGGAGCGGTACGATCATTGCCAAAAAATGTAGATCTGAGTCTGCCGTCATTATCGATAAACATCGTTCCGTGGCCTCCGTGAGGCACCGCCAGCCGTCTTGGGGTATAAGGGCCATACAGATCGTCGGCAACGGCATACATCAAATCATACGTACCGTCCACCCGTTTATCGCCATTCCATTCCGCCGCGCCTAAAATATATTTGCCTTTATACTTAACGATAAACGCGCCTTCATAGCCAACGCGCTGTCCGTCTGTGCATAACAGCTTGCGCGGGTCTTCTGCAAAGCCCGACATATTTTCCTTCATCCTGGCAATTTTGCCGTCCTGCCATACAAAATATACTTGTCCATCATCATCCTGGAACAGACTGGAGTCGATATCCGTATTCGTCATTCGTCCCATATCGATATACGGCCCCTCCGCATGGCCGGAAACGCTTTTAATCAATCCGGTGCCGCCGCCTTTAAGAGAATAAGTGATCCAGAACGTCCCGTACAAATAAATCATCTCCGGAGCCCAGAGACAAGGATTCTCATAAATATTGTTTTCCCACGTGCCATTTTCGGCAAGATCCCATACTTTCGACACATGACTCCATTGCTTTAGATCTTTAGAGCTCCACAAGTGAAGCTGATTATTCCGATCCCAAAAATTTCGATGCGGCTTATCTGTCGTCCCCGTCAAATAATAGGTCCCATCCGGTCCTTTGCTAATATGAGGGTCCCGAATCATAAAGTCCGCGACGGGCTTAAGACTTCCCACAGCCCCCTTCTCCAGCACCGATTCCTCAACCGGCCTGATGAATCCCGGTCCGGCAAAAGACATTTGGACAATGGAAGGAAAATGCTCCACCGGCGAATAGCTGCCGCAGCCCGTGAAGGAGGCATACAGCTGTTTGTCCGGTCCGGCAAATAAAGTGACTTGTCCGCCATGGGGAAGCGCCAAATACCGTCTGCTGTACGGACCATAGATCGATTGGCTCACCGCTACAAAGGTATCTACCGCATTGCTGCCGATCCGTTCAAACTCATCCGCACAAAACATAAAGTAGTAACCGTCCCGCTTATATAAAAATGCCCCGTAAGCTCCTACCTGCAAATTCCGGGTGTACGATGGATGATCCTCCCGCCCCGTGATCTTCCAAGGCTGAGCTTCCACCATCCGGGGACTTTCCGCAACACCTGCCATTTCCTCATTCATTCGGGCAATCTTGCCGTTGCTGTAAACCCAATACATAACCCCGTCATCATCCTCGAATAAAGACGCGTCGTGCCCGTCGGATGTTATTTTGCCCATATCCCGGTAAGGGCCCTCGACGGAGCCCGACAAGCTTTTAAGCAGGCCGGTGCCGCCTTGCTGCAATCCGTAAGAAATCCAGAACGTTCCTTTCGCATAGTGAATTTCCGGGGCGCAAATACGATAGGAGCCTTCGCCCTCCTTTTGCCACGTTCCTTCTTGCTCCAGACTCCACACGGTAGCAGGTCCCGACCATGACTTCAAGTCTGCGGATGTCCATACCTGTATGCTGGTGCCGTCCGTCGTTCCGGTCAAATAGTACGTATGATCCATTCCTGTGCAAATAGAGGCATCACTTAAGGGCACATCCAAAATTTTTTCTATCATACCTGCAGTTTCAGAATAGCCTGTGCAAGCGGACCATTCCGTTTCAGGATGAGGAGGCTCATTAATAAAATGATTGTTCATTATAGGTTTCCCTTCATATCGTTGATTGAAATTAATCAAATATGTTCCCTCTGCAGCAGAACGAAGGAGGCGCTTTGCTTGAGGCAAGCACCTGAAATGTCCCTTTTCGTAGTTGTGCTTATGGTAATTATATATTGGTTCGTACAACTTCTTAATAGAGAAAACGGTGCGTCAGGTGAGGAAAAGGGACAACCTTACACCCATCTCATTCCATGTCCCGATACGATATAAATCGTGCTACAATATAGTAGGAACAAGGAGCAAGCTGTTAAGGGAGGTCCTATAACGATGTTGAATAAACCCGGCAAGCATGGGCCCATATATCACCTGCCTTCGTTAGGAGATCCTCCCCCTCTTAGTGTGCAATTCCTGGGAATAAATTACTGCGATACGGATTATCTCAATATTCGCAAGCTTGCCCAAATTACCGTTTTCGGATATGTGCTTTCAGGACAAGGATTTGTTCAGGTGGGCCATCAAACGTATACAGCCCAGCAGGGAGATATATTCATCCTTCCTGCCGGATCATACCATGAGGTTTCGGCAGATCCTGATCACCAAGTGCAATGGAGCTATATATGGCTGAACATTAGCGGATACTGGATACTGAAGCTGCTTGAAGCTTACCAGCTGCTCCCCCATGTCGTGATCCCGGATAGCGGGCTGGAACCGTTGTTTAAAGAAGCCATTGAAGGCGCTAAACATAAATCGGTAGAAGAAATGCAAAACGAGCTGCAGATTATTGTTATGCGAATGATCGTCAGCCTCTCCGAAGCTTTACGCAAAAGAGGGGAAGCGCTAACATTAACGGTTCAAGCTATCAAGCAATTTTTGGATAACAGTATCCTTCGTCCTTTCGATCCGATCCGGCTCTCCGCACAAATCGGCATTTCCAATAAGCAAATGAATCGATTGTTTAAAAGAGAAGTCGGAACTACCATCTACAGCTATGTCATCTCCAAAAGGATAGAATCCGCTAAACTGATGCTGCTCGACACACAGCTGACCATAAGCGATATCGGTTATAAGCTTGGGTATGCAGATCCGCACTATTTTTCAAACCTGTTCCATAGCAAAACCGGTGTGAGACCGAGCGCCTTTCGAAAGCAATTGAATAAAATTCATTGACTTTATTGGCACAATATCATAGTGTCCCGCGAGTACGTACAAGATGAACAAAAAGGAGCCGACTCAGCAGCTCCTTTTTGTGTCTCGATTCATTTCTTACTATTCAACCTCCGGAGACTGCCGATTAATTGTGGGGAACAGGCTTTGGAGGTGACTTCGAAGCTCAAACACGTTTTATTGCCTTGATTTCATTATACTTTTCGGTGTCAAGGCAATAAAAAACTCGCCCTGAAGCCATCCTCCAAGCCCTTATCCCCTATTAATAGACAGTCTCTTCCGATTTATTACATTGCAGCTGACCTGGCTTCATTCCGAAGGAGATTTTTAAGAGAAACGCCTTGCGGCGTCCTTCTACATATCGTTCAAATCGACGAGGTATACGTTTCCTTTCGTTCGCTCGTTATGGGCATCCGAAGTGAACAAGATGTATCGGTCGTCATGACTGAAGATCGGATGCGGGTGCACGTCCTGAACGGTGAAGCTGCTGCCGTGACGGCAGAGGAGCGTCATACCCAGCTCGCGCCGCTGCCAATCCATTCGGCACAAGTGGATGCTGTGAGCATCAATAATCCCGTCGGTTACGAGCATCGTATCGTCCGTGCCGGCCGTGAAATGTCCGTAAGCCGTCATCTCCGGTAAAAAGTTCACCTCGGCATACTGTCCGTCGCTCGTGTCCATATACCCGACAAAGCTGACGACCTGTCCATGATCTCTCGAATTATCGTTCATCGCCGGGTCGTTCGGTACTCCCCGGGTCCCGTGATAGATGACCGCTTTGCCTTCGCCGGCCCACATCTCGTGACAAATCCATAACGACGGTCCGCCGTCCGATTGATCCCTTACTTTGGTTATCACACCATGGTCATACAGCCAGATGCGCTGCTCCACCATGCCGCCCTCGTGATTAAACAGCACGATGTTCGGATCGTTCGGGTGAAACTGCACATGCGTCACCCAGCCCTGATGCGTAAACGAATACAGGATCTCTCCCGTGGTCGTATCGACAACGATAATTTGCGAGCTCAGCCGCTCCTTCTTCACCTTTTCCCGAATCAGGCCGAACGGATTTCCTTCGCCAACCTCGAACGCTTCCGCATCGATATACGGAATACACGCATACCGGCCGTCGCCGGACAAATGGGTAAACCCGGTCATCACGCGCTCCGGAAGGACGTAAATTACACGCTCGTCCAGAGAGCTTATGTCCAGCAGCCTGGCCTCGTTACCCTGGATATACAGCAGTTTTCCGGCGGCAGGGGCAAAGCTGGGACTCGCTTTCGCCAAGCCGCGATACGGATTGCCGTCGTAATAGACGTAGCTTTTCATAAAACCGTCCCGGTTGTCGGTCAATTGAACGGCGGATCCGTTGTCCAGCGCCAGCTTGAACAGATTGGGGCTGTCCGTCCCCGTATCGCTGATGTATAGAATGTGCCGGTTATCCGCTGAAAAGCTGCTGCTCGTAAAATAAAGATGATGGTGGTTGCCGGGCAGCGATGTGAGCCGGGTTACCGTTCGTCCCGTTTGCGCATCCTTGCGTTTCTCCAATCGGTGCTGCAGCAGGCTGCCTTTAGACGTATTCAACTGAGCTCTCCCCTTCCTAGTTCAAGGATAAACATTTTTACCGTCCTTTAGGGACGGGCGCGTTTGTCAAAAAACCGCGGCAGCCACATTTGGTTCGCCCGCAGCAGAGCATCGGCCAATTCGCCGAGCTCGGAGAAATCGGCTAACCCGCTCAGCGGATCGAAGCTTAACGCTTCAAGCAGCGTTGCCCGGCTGCCTTCAAGGGCTGCCTTCACTGTCAGCTCGTGCACATCGGCATGCAAGCGGCACAGGCTGCCGATCGGACCGGGCAGCTCGCCTGAAGCCCATGGATGAACCCCGCTCCGGTCAACGGTGGCCAATGTCTCCACGATGACATCCCCGGGCATGTTCGCGAGCTGGCCCCCGTTCGGGACGTTCACGACGGCCGTCGTCTCGCTGCCGGTGACGATGGCCTTCATGATTTCGCTCATTTCCTCGCCGGACTGCTGCCACGATACCTCCTTCACCCCGCTCGCCAGCTGTCGGATGTGATCCAACTGGTGAACCTTGGTCAAACGTCTTGCATCAACCGTCGTTTTCAGCACCCCGTATTTCATGCCGTACCCGTTTCTCACATTGCACAGGCTCGGATAAAATTCGATCAAATGGCGGTCCCCGGCAAGCGGTAAATATCCGAAATGGCGGCAAAGGGCAAGCTTCGCCGCGCTTCTATTGTGGAACGAGTCGTTTGCTTGCCCGCCCGCCGGATCGTCCGCAAGCTCCCGGCGATCCCGGGCGTAATCCCGAATTTGCGGAAGCACATCTTTTCCATGAAGCTCCGCCTTCGTCAGCCAGATGAAGTGGTTAATCCCCGCGACCGTATATCGCAAACCTTGCTCCGGCAGCCAGCGGTATAAGTAATCCGTGACGTTCATCCCTTCCGGCTTATGCAAGCCGAGCATCGGACCGAAATATTTCGGAGCCGCATGCAGCTCATGACACATGCCGACCACTTTGACGGTCCTCGCCGCCATATTCATGGCGCGGGTGACGGCGCTCATCGGATTGGTCACATTGAGCAGCCAAGCGCCGGGGCACATCTCCTCCATCTCCTGCACAAGCTCGTAGGCAACCGGCACCGTTCGCAGCGAGGCGGAGATGCCACAGGGTCCTACAGTCATCGACACAGGCTGCCGAATGCCGTATTGGATCGGCAGCTCCAAATCGTTCCAGAACGCGTCCATCGCGCCGGGACTGAATGTCGTCAGCACGAAATCGGCCCCCTGTAGCGCTTCTTTCCGGTTTTGGACGATACGGATGCGGTATGCCTTGCCCCTCAGCCTGTTGAAGGTGTGCAGCATCGCCGCCACCGCTTCGACATGCTCCCGGTTCGGATCGACCAGGCGGATTTCGCCTCCCCCGATTTCGTCAAGCAAATAGATGTCGCGCATGAGACCCGCCATCCAGTTGACGCTGCCGCCGCCGATGACCGTTAAAACGATTGAATCCATTTCCTTCTCCTCCCAGAGTGTGACTCCAAATCCATCAGGACTAAGAGTACCATCCGCAACAAGAAAGCGTCTTCATTTATATTGTTTTTATTACCCGATATTCACTTATCTTGCTATAATATTTATAAGGTATTTTTGACATTCAAGATGAAGGAGGGGCATTTGAACTATGCCCGAAATCCCTTGCGACCGGACTCCGCCCTTTTCCATCAGCTATGCCAATGAACGGGAAATCGGGAATAAACCGGCGATCCACCATTACCATGACGCATTCGAGTTCGATTTTTTCGTTAAAGCGGATTTGCAAATTTTCGTCAGGGACCATACCTATACGATCGGCGAAGGCGATTTCTTCTTTATTAACGAATACGACATTCATCGGATATTTTATCACCCTAGCCGGGCTTACACTAGATACGTGATAAATTTCAGCAAAGATTTTATTCAAGGCGTGCTTCGTGAAACGGGACTTGAGCCCGCCTTGGAGTGGATGGTGACTCAGGGACCGCGCAAGGTGGAAACGAAGCCGGAACAGCGCAGCAGAGTGATCTCTCTGCTCGATTCCCTGGTTGCGGCTTATGACCGAATTCTGCGAACCGGCGATCCGCTCGCTCAAGCGAAGGTGAAATTAAATTTGCCGCTGCTGCTTATCCAGTTCAAGGAGCTGGCCGAAGTCCAATCCCCTCCGACCGCATACAACCCGCACATCAAGGAACTGACGCGCTTCATCGACGAGAATTTCTCGAGCCCGATTACGCTGGGGCAGCTGCAAAACGAATTCAGGCTCAGCAAATACTACATCAGCCATCTGTTTAAGGAAACCACCCATTTAACCGTATTCGAGTACGTCCTGCACCGGAGAATAGTCGAAGCGAAAAAGCTGCTTGAGCACACAGAGCTGCCCATCATTCAGGTTGCCATGAGCTGCGGCTTTAACAACCTGCAGCATTTCTATCGAATCTTCCGGCGACATGTGAATCAGACGCCTCTGCAGCACCGTAAAAGCTTAAGATAAGTAAAACCGTCAGGGAAGTTCGCCCTGACGGTCCTTGGTTCTAACCATACGTTTGAGCGTGGTGAGGGATGGATGTGGGGTTACAGCCGTTGTTGAAGTCGTGTTCCTTCGATTAGACTGGGCAGGAGGAACACGACTTCAAAGACGGCCCGTAAACTTTCCACCCCACATCCATACCCTCTTACTGTTCTACTCTTGTGTCTTCTGCTACCTCTTTTTTTAATAGCCGGTCTTCGATCCGATGCCGATGATTCACTTGAAATGCTTCCTCTGCTAACACCCGGCTCCATTCCTCGGTTTCATTGCATGAGCAGGTTATTCAAATTCGGCCTTTGCACCTGTACGGTATGGCTTTCATCTCATGGCAGCCTTCACAGATGGGCGGCCGCGGTTTAGCCCTTCAACAAATAAAGATCAATGCCCCTGAAACAAACGGGCTGCATTGATCTCTGCATTACAGCTTCATCCCGTTCCAATTACTGGATTCGGGATGAAGGTCTGGCAATATTACTTATACAAATTTAGGCAGCCAATCGCCATGAGCCTCAATCAGATCATCACACATAGCCACAATATCATCGATGGAAAGCTCCGCTGCCGTATGAGGGTCAAGCATCGCCGCATGATAAATATGCTCTTTTTTTCCTGTAGCTGCAGCTTCCAAGGTTAACAGCTGAGGATTGATATTCGTGCGGTTCAATGCGGCCAGCTGAGGAGGCAGATCTCCTACATACGTTGGTGTTATGCCGCTTGAATCTACCAAACAAGGAACTTCAACTACGGCTACCTTGGGAAGATTCGTAATTAAACCGGTATTCATTACATTACCGCCGATTTTGAACGGATTATTCGTCTCCATGGCTTCAAAGATAAAAGATGCATATTCATGGGACCGGGTATGTCCAAGACTTTTGTTATTGACCAATTCGTCGCGCATGGTTGCCCATCTTTGAATTTGGCGTTCACAACGACGCGGGTACTCATCCAATGGAATATTGAAGCGTTCAATCAATTCCGGATAATTCTTTTTGATAAAGTAAGGATGATATTCGGCATTATGCTCGGAAGATTCCGTCACATAATAACCAAAGCGGAACATGAGCTCATAACGGACCATGTCATCGTGCTGTTCCAATTGTTTCTCACGGGCACGACGCTTGATTTCCGGATACAAATCCACTCCGTCTTTTGTTACTTCAAGCAGCCATGCCATATGGTTGATACCTGCAATTTTAGTTTGAACACCTTCGCTATCGATATCTAAATCCTTAAATAAGTACGGAATGCAGCGTTGAACACTGTGGCACAAACCGATTGTTTTAACACCGCCAAACGTCGTCATTGCATGGGTAAGTACAGCCATAGGATTCGTATAGTTCAAGAACCATGCATCCGGGCATACTTCATTCATATCTTTGGCAAAATCAAGCAATACGGGAATTGTACGAAGATTACGGAAAATACCGCCAATTCCTAAGGTGTCACCTATCGTCTGGCGCAAACCATATTTCTTGGGAATCTCAAAATCAGTAATGGTACAAGGATCATAGCCGCCAACTTGTATGGCATTAACTACATACTTCGCCCCGCGGAGCGCTTCCTTCCGGTTTGTATAGGATTTAACAACACAAGTGCTGCCAAGTGTAATTTTTAAATTGTTCAGCATAGCTTCAGAATCTTTAAGGCGTTCTTCATTGATATCGAATAATGCCAGCTCAAAGCCTTGCAGCGCTGGAGTCATCATGCAGTCACCCAGCACGTTTTTAGCAAATACAGAGCTGCCCGCACCCAGAAAAGTAATTTTTGACATTGAAACTTGCCTCCTGATGTAGTTGTTTTGCAAACTTATATCCAATTAGAATCCTGCTAATTTGATGGCCAGCTTCATGGCTTGTTCAGTCGCACCCGGATCAGCGATACCTTGACCTGCAATATCAAAAGCCGTACCGTGAGCCGGCGTTGCGAGGACAACCGGAAGACCTCCGCTTACCGTAACTCCTCTATTAAAGCCCAGCAATTTCATGCCGGTCTGAGCCTGATCATGATACATACTAACTAAACAATCGAAAGGCTTCGTTTTTAATCGCAAAAAGATCGTGTCAGCCGGATAAGGTCCTTCAACTTGAATCCCTTGCTCCTTCGCTTCATTTATCGCCGGTCTGATTTCTGTAATTTCCTCGGTGCCCAGCAGTCCTCCGTCTCCGGCATGCGGATTAAGGGCTGCTACTGCAATTTTCGGATTTTCATAGCCTACATTGATTAGCGTATCGTGAGCAAAACGAATAATGCGAGCTACTCGCTCTTTTGTAACCAGGCTGCTTACCTGCTGTATTGGCACATGGGAGGTTACCCTTGTTACCCAAAGGTCATCCATAACGTTGATTTCACTAAATCCTTCTTTGCAATCAAGCAGCGACGCGAAAAAATGAAGTTCATCTTGAAAATGAAAGCCCCCGCTATGCAAAGCTTCCTTATTGATAGGAGCATACACAACGCCATCCAGCTTTTTTTGCTGCGCCAGCTTGAGCGCATACGTCAAGGTCTCGCCGGTCACCCGGCCGGATTCTGCCGATAATTGGCCAAGCGTGTAAGCATCCGGTTGCAAGTTTTGCAAATGAATAAAATAAATCCGGTCTTCACGCTCAATTTCTTCTATGTTAGTTATTTTTTGATAGGAAAGAGTTACTCCCGCTACAGACAAGCCTTGCTGAAAAACACGTTCATCACCAACCAAAACCCATGTTGCCAATTGACGGATTTCCTCGGATTGGAGAGCCTTGGCAACCAACTCCGAACCAATGCCCGTTGCATCTCCCAATGTCAAACCCATTACCGGTTTCCTCTTCATGATTTAAATTCCTTTCTTTAAATGAACTTTTGCACGATCCTGCGAGTTAGATTACAGCATTAGCCTTTTACCGCTCCGGAAGTCATACCTTCAACAAAATATTTTTGCAAAAACAAATATAAGGTAATTGTAGGAAGAGCGGCCAGTAAGGAACCGGCAGCTACCCACCCGATATTGGCATTGTTCTCGCCGAAAAATGCGGATAAGGCAACCGTAATCGTTCTATACTCCAGTTTCTGGAGAAAAAATACCGAAAACTGATAATCATTCCAGATCGAAACGCCATTTATTATGGTAACTGTCGCTGTAATCGGCATTAAGACAGGCAGTATAATCCGAAAAAACAATCCGATCCTTGAAGCCCCGTCGATCATTGCAGCTTCGTCCAGCTCTCTTGGAATCGTGCTTATAAAACCCGTAAACAAGAAGATGGTCATAGAAAGATGAAAGGTAACATGAAGAATTACGATCCCTATATACGTATTCATGGCCCCAATCTCAACAAACATCTTATACAAAGGAACCAGGATAGTAAGCGGCGGAACAATCAGGGCACTCACAAAAAAACCATACATCCATTTGTTTAGCTTGGTTCGATTACGGGCGAGCGGAAAAGCTGCCGACGAGCCTACAATGAGCATCAAAATAATGGAACATACAGTGACAATGGTGTTATTCAGAAACGCCCGATCCAAACCTGCCAGCTGCCATGCGTTGGTAAAATTATCCAAGGAAAGATAGCCCGGCATCACCCATTTAGAGCTTTGATCCAATTCATCTTTAAACGAAGTCGTGATTAGCACATAAAAAGGAATAATATGCATTAGACCTATTAATGCACCCAATAATGTAGTTATGCCCCCTGCCCGCTTCATAAGGAAATCTCCTTTTTACGTAAAAAATACAAAGAGGTTAAACCGATTATTGAAATCAGCATAAACATAAAATTACCTAATGCGGCAGCGTAGCCGGCATCTTGATGAGCGAAATATAACTGATAAATCATTGTAGATAAAGAAGCGGATGCATAGCCCGGGCCGCCATTGGTTAAAGCTGTTATAACATCAAACAACTTCAATCCGCCTATCAAATTAATAACAATATTAATCGTTATGGCTGGCGCAAGCAGCGGCAGGGTAATATGACGAAATCTGGAGAACCCCGAAGCACCGTCCATCTCAGCCGCCTCGTAATACTCCTTGGAAATGGATTGAAGTCCGGCCAAGAAAATAATCATAGCAGTTCCAAGAAATTGATAGGTGTTTACAAGCGTAATAATCCATACATTAAGCTCGGTGTCAGCAAGCAGATTGATCGGCTTATCACGAAACAATAGAATAATATCGTTCAGAGCTCCTCCATTATACTGAAAGAAAAAATACCAGATATAACCCATAACAAGAGGACTGACGATTACCGGAAGATAAACGATTGTACGAATAATGTTCTTCCCCCGGAGGTAGCTGTTCAGCAAAATAGCATAAGCCAACCCAATGATATTTTGCAGAATCGTGCTGCCAATTCCATAAATCAGCGTATTGATAATAACCGTTCCTACCCGATGATCCGAAATCATCCTTTTATAATTCTCGAACCCAATATAGCCGTACAGCTGTGAGTATCCATCCCAATTAGTAAAAGAAATTAGTATTCCCTTAAAAAATGGATAATAGATAAATAGTACAAACAGCAGGAACGCAGGTAAGTACATCAGATTGGTTGAAGATGGAGAATTTCTCCATCTTCGCAAAGTAATTTTGGCTGGCCTGCTTTCATCTATTTTACGATCTAAGATGTCCAGATTTAATCTCCCCTTAGTTCAAGCAAGAAATGGATGAGTAAACTTAATTTTTACGCAGCCGTTCTACTTCCCGCTTCATGGTTTCAGAATATTCCTTTGCAGTAATACGACCCGCCAGCAGCTCTGTACCGGATTTGGACATCACGCTCCACATTCCGTTTGGCAAATAAACTCTATCGAAATACGGCAACACTTTAACATTGGCATATTTATCATAGTACTCCGTCAAATCATGCTTTGACTCAATACCCTTCAGCCCTGGCTGCAGCTTGGTTACATTAGCAATTTTGGACAAATTATCGGGCTTAGCGAAATATGACATTAGCTTCTTGGCTTCAGGGATATTTTTAGATTCTTTCCATATTCCCATTGTGGACCGTTCTCCACCGGAAAAACTCGGTTTATCATTGGCTGACATCGCGGGAATCGGCATGAGTCCAACCTTCATTTCCGGCTTCAGCTTATGAACCGCATCCACGAAGGATGGAGCCAACAAAGCAAATGCCACTTTCTCGGCAGCAAATACAGTTGGAAGATCGCTCCGTTTCGCTGTCAAGAAATCTTCATTGATCAAGCCGCGATTTTTGATATCCAAAAGTTTGTCAGGAAGGGTAGTCCACTTGTTCCAGTCAAAAGTATTCTTTAATAGCTCTTCCGCAGAATTATTGGCAGGATTGATGAGTAGAGCGTTTGCAAAATAACCAAAGTAGGTGCCGATCGTGCTTTCATCAATTCCCGAGAAAAAGAAAGGTGTTGTTTTTCCGCCACTTTCCTTTTTTATTTTGTCGGCGGCGCCCACTAGCTCATCAAAGGTTTGAGGCGGCTCTATATTGTACTGCTTAAGCATGTCGACATTGTACATGATGCCGTCCTTCGCTTCACTAATGGGTAAAACGTACACTTTGCCGTTTTTGTCTGTTACGACATTTTTGATTGTATCGGTCATTTGATTAACCCATGGTTCGCCTTTAAGATCCGCCAAGTATTCGCCATAACGGACTTGTGCCCAGCCATGTGTATCAAAAATATCGGGAAGATCATTGGCAGCCATCTTAACTTTCATGTTATTTTCATAGGCGGAGCCAGGAAACTGAATATTCACACCAATATCCGGATTCTCTTTTATAAAATCATTAATAATTTGGCGATAAACATCCTGGACGGGTTGATCTGCAATATTAAGCATCACAGATAAAGTTTTTTTAGCATTGCTATTCGTGCTCTTGGTCTCTTTACCACTTGAATTTGAAGGCTGTGCAGCCGGTTTTTCGGGACGCTGGGAACAACCGCTTGCAGCTAAAGCCGATGCCAGAATTAACGCCATTGATACTTTCCATCTTGTTGACATAATTACCCACCTCTTAATCTATTATGTACCTTACACTTAAATCCTATCACGAGTGTAAGTGTTTACATATGTATCAAATCTATGATTTCGGGCGCTCATATTTATGGTTGCAACCCAGTACAAATTACAGTATAATCTACCACAAAATTAAACTGCTGGGGGTAGACTTAACTGAATAAGCCGAACATCTCGATTCGTGTGAAACTCATTTTGCTCTACACGTTAACCATTCTGCTCCCTGTTATCATTATCGCTTTTGTTATGCCTTCCTATTACGTCAAAATAATTACGGCCGAAACCGAAAAGCTCACAGACGCAACCTTGGTAGGCCTGACCGAAAATATCCAAACCTATTTAGATGATTTGGAACGGGTAACTGTCTCTCCTTACACTAATAACGAAGTTATGAACTCTCTCAAGCAAAAAGCGAGAGGCTTCAATAGCCCTCCTGATAATTATTCGAAGTATAAAGCGGACTATACATTGTACCATACTCTGCCAAGCTTGCTTGTCAATTTGCGTAAAGATATATTAGGCACGCTTCTTGTCGCTATTGATGGCTCTGTCTACTATAATGACAGCAGCTCGCAGCTAACGGAAATCCGCAGCGATTATCCCTATAAGGAACAAAGCTGGTATCATCAAGCAATTGCAGCTAACGGAAGAGTTTCCTTTGTTAATGTCCATCCGCAAGATTATTTAAAGCTGACCACTGTTCCAAATGTGTTTTCCGTAGCGCGTTTAATAAAGGATCCTGACTCCAAACAGCCCCTTGCCGTAATTATGGCTGATGCGGACACGATCATTTTGGATAGAATCGTAAGGCAAGTTTCGGTTAATGTAAATTCAATAGTTACAATTACGGACAAGGATCAAAAATTAATTTATTCTAATACACGCCTGTCACAAGAAGTTTTGAATCAATTCCTGAAAAATCCGACCAATATCGATCTTAATCAGCAATCCTATGTGGCTGTTTCGAGGGAAATACCTACCAGCTCCTGGAAAATTACAGTTTGGTTATCTAAGGCTGAGCTTGCCTCCAAGGTCTATTGGATGCACTTAATAGGGGCAATCTTTGCAGCCGGCGGCGTTGTGCTTGCCTTCTTCCTGTTTTTTGCCTATTCCAGGAACCTGCTGAAACCATTTAAAGAAATGATCGGTGTCATGCGCCAAGTTCAGCTTGGAAACATGAACAAAAGGTTTTCCTTTCGAGGTCAAGATGAAATTGCCCAGTTGGGAAATGCTTTAAACCGAATGATCAGTCAATTGGATGAATTAATCACCAATGAATATCTGAACAAGCTGAAACTAAGAAATGCCGAATTTCGCGCACTGCAATCACAAGTGAATCCGCATTTTCTTTATAATACATTAAATGCATTTGTAAGCTTAAATCGCAAGGGTGAGCATGCGCTTCTGGAGCGTGCCATATTATCTTTAAGCGGAATGCTTCGTTTCTTCTTAACGTCCAATGATTCATGCAGTTTAGAAGAGGAATTTTCCAGTATTCAAAAATACGGGGAGCTAATGAGTATGCGTTTTAGTGACCGCCTGGAGATAGCAATTACCATAGATCCCCAATTGGCGCCCTTTCGTATACCAAAGCTACTGCTTCAGCCCTTGGTAGAGAACGCTATCATTCACGGTGTGGAGCCCTGTGAAAATCCTTGCAGGGTTGAGGTAAGCGCAGAATTGCTTCCTGGCATCAATGGCAATGAGAGCTTTGCCATTCGCATTGCGGATAATGGAATTGGTTTTAACACATCTGAGCAAATAGGTGATCAGCATATCGGTTTAAGCAATGTAAAGGAAAGATTGGAGCTGGCTTTTCCGGATAAACACGAATTCAAACTGGAAAGCAGCCTTGGACGCGGCACTACCATAACGATCATCATATCACTTAACAACGAGGAGCCAGCCAAATGAAAATTGTGATTTGTGATGATGAACAATTGGCAAGGGAAGCGCTGTCCATTGTTCTACTGGAATTATACCCGGATTTGCAAATCTATGAAGCACGCAACGGAAGAGAACTTATAGAAGTTACGGAACGAATTCAGCCGGAAGCTGCTTTTGTTGACATTCGAATGCCTGGCAAATCAGGCTTGGAAGCCATCCAGGAAGCAGCTCCGCTATCCCTTCATACCCAATGGATTATAGTGACGGGATTTGCCGACTTTCAATATGCCCAGGAAGCACTTCGACTACAGGCTATCGAGTATTTGCTAAAGCCGGTTGAAATTCATGATCTCCGGAATCTGCTAACAAAAATACGGCAAACTGCACTGCTGCAAATCATTGAAAGGAATAAGCTATTTGAGTCGGACATGCTGTACTTATTTCACGGTCTGATAGACGAACAAAAAGAAGAGGATCCTACAATTAACACATCCGGCCGTCTTCGATGTCAGATTATTTATATGGATAGCTGCTATTCCGAAACGGAGAAATCCGTCGCAGTCAAGCTGTTTTTCAATACGATTCGGACTACGATGTCCCGGCATTATCACAAGGACTTAGAGCTAGCCACGTTAATTCTGCCAAATGGAGATTGGGCTGTTGTGGGGAGATATACCACTTCGCTAGGCGCAGAACAATTGGATAACATATTCTCTTCTCACTCAGAGCTTGTACAAAGGGTTGAAGAGCCGGGCTTAGCATTCACACTGGTAGGTTCTGAACAATGTAATTCATATACAGCCCTTCTTGACGAAGTGACGGAAATTAATAATATTTCCCATTTTCGCTGTTCATTGGGAATTTCCCGAAGTTGGACTAAAGAGGATTTATTGAAGGCTCAATCGCAGCCAATCATTTCCCGGCAATGCCACACTTTAATCAAAGCAGTAGATGAATACCACAAAGGACATTATGTAGGCTATATGGATACGATCGGGCAATTTATTAAAAACTATCATGAACAGCAGGATTCGTTAATAGAAAATACACGGGCCTTTTCGCGGTTTCTCAATTGCTCTATCAATGCGCCTGTACTGGTACCAGCTAAAGAAGAGGAGTGGTTCGAGTCACTTAAGAATGTCGGAGAAAATCTTCTGGACAAAAAAATAAGACAAACAGAACCCAAAACTGATCTGGTAACAAAGACCATTGCTTATATAGAAAATCACTATTCGGGAGATATAACATTAGGACGTGTTGCTGAACAATTTAGTGTGACTCCAAATCATTTAAGCAGTCTATTTCATAAACGAACAGGTACCACCTTTATGCAATATGTAACCAAACTCAGGATGCTGAAAGCGAAGGAGCTGCTGTCTGATCCGTCGATACAGGTACAGCAAGCCGCTGAGCAGGTTGGCTACTTTAGTTCAAGACATTTTACTAAGCTGTTTAAAGAGTTTTTCGAATGTTATCCTTCCGAATTCAAGAAACAAATACAAATGAAAGAGTAACCCGACGGATTGTTGATCCTTTCAACAGCAGGAAGGACACCCACCCGGGACATCCAAGATCATCTGCAAAACTTGGATGCCATTCACTTCAAGGTCAAGCAGGACGGACATATCGTGAACAAGACTGCGTACATGGTCGCACGCTCGCGTACCATTCATGCCCACAGAGGCGCTCCAAGGCAAGCCGCGGCACTGCGTCCGGCACACTGGCAAAGCTCAACCTGGTCCGAAAGTTCCTCGGCGCACGTGTTGGCGTCTACGATGGTGCTCATGCGTGGGGACAAAACTTGTCGTTTCATCCCCATGTTCATTGCATTGTTCCCGGCGGCGAACACAGTCAATATGTGTTCGGCGTTTTATTTATTGTTTGCATTCTTTCTGCGTATTTGCCCATAAGTTCAGGTGCCAGTTATCCTTTTAATGCGCCTGCCGTCATTCCTTCTACAATATATTTTTGCAGAAAAAAGTACAGCAGCAGCACGGGAGAAATAATCATGAGAATATCGGCGAATATCAAATTCCAGTTAGAGTTGTATTGGCCTGCGAACTTATATACGGAAACGGTAACCGTCCACTTCGAGCCGTCGGTGAGCAAGTAGAAAGGACCTGTGAAATCGTTCCATACGTTAATGATCGTAAGCAATGAGCCGGTGATAATGACAGGCTGCATCAATGGGACGATGATCGAGCAAAAAAGCCGGACCGCATCGCATCCCTCAATTATTGCCGATTCGTCCAGTTCCCTTGGAATCGCCCTCATAAATCCGGTCATAAGAAAAACGGTGAACGGCGTCAATACCGCACCGTAAAACATCATCATTCCGTGATACGTATTATGGATGTGCAGTCCCATCATAAGCTTAATGGTTGGGATCAGAGCAACAGGCATCACCAAACCGAGAATAAACAAATAGTAAATCATATTCGTCAAACGAGTATTGTTACGCTGGATGCTGAAAGAGGCCAAGGATGAGAATACATTGATCACGAGCAAGGCTCCGAGTGAAATAATCAGGCTGTTGGCATAGCCCAGGACAATCTTTCCGCTGTTAAAAACGGTAATGTAATTTTCAAATTTCCATTCCGAAGGAAGAGTCAGCTTAAATTGAGCAGCGCCGTTCACATCCTTAAACGAGTTAACCACGATCATATAAAAGGGAATAATTACAACAAGTGTGAGCAATATCAACAAAATTTGAATGATGCCCTTGTTCATTTTCGCTTTGGTGAAAATCACATATCCACCTCCCTTTTTCTAAGGATACGAAGGAAAAAGATAGCGATTACCGAGATCAGAATGGTTAGAATAAATCCGGCGGCCGTGGCGTATCCCCAATTCCCCCTGGAGAAATTCCGGAAAATTAGCGTATTGAACACTTCTGTATCGTACCCGGGTCCTCCATTGGTCAGCACCAATACCGTCTCAAAAACCTTGAGTGAATGAATGACCGTCAGCAGGAAATTTACCGTAAAAGCAGGAGCGAGCAGCGGAAATATGACATTTCTAAATTTTGACCATGCTCCTGCTCCGTCCACACTGGCTTGCTCCAGCATATCTTTAGGAATTCCTTTTAAACCGGCCAAGTAAATCACCATGGCAAAGCCCGAGGATCTCCAGATTTCCGTACAGATAATAGAGAACAGCGCATAGCGTGAATCATTCAACCAATCTACAGCCAAGAAGTTCAAGCCTGACGCTTTCAGAAATTGATTAAGAATCCCATTCTCCGGATGATAGATCGAAGTAAAAATATAGCCGACAATCAGAGGAGCAATAACAACGGGAATATAAAAAGCTGTCCTGTAAAAATGACCCAGCCTCATACGTTCATTCAACATCAGGGCTAGTCCGAGCCCAAAAATATTGACAAATATCGTAACAAACACTGCATACAACAACGTATTTCTTATTGATGTCAACAACACGCTCTCTGTGAAAAGCCGGTAATAATTTTCCAAACCGATGAACCGGACTGATTCGCTGTATGCACTCCAATCCGTAAAGCTGTAATAGAAGCCGGATACCGTTGGAAACATAAACATGAGCACATATAACGCTAGTGACGGAATGATAAACACCAGCGGATATCTGAAAGTTGATTTCGATTTCATATGGGCCTCCCCCTCCTATACTACCGAAAACCAAAAGATTCATTCCCAAGCCCGGCCCGGTCTAACGGGCTTGGGGTGAACGTTTGGGTAAAGGGTGAGTCTAGGGCGACATCAGGATGCTGGCAGTTAAAATCCAGGTATCTTCTTATTTTTTCCGTCTTGACGATAATTTTCATCCATACTTTTCACGGCTTTGTCGGCATCGCCCTTGATAAGAAGCTCCTGGGTGATTTTATCGAAGTCGAATACACCGGCATTGAGTTGAAGCTGAATTTGAATGATACCGTTTCCGTCGTTAATATATTTGTAGATATCCTGCTGGGCAGGAACTAGTGTGGTTTCAATGCCGTTGTAAACCGGAATGCCAGGGTTATGCTTATACCAGATCTTGAATGATTCCGGCTTTGTCAGGAACCGGGTCAAATCCATGGCTGCGTCGGCGTTCTTGGATGTTTTCGTAACTAGGAGCTGTTTGGGAGGATAGAGGGATATGGTGCCTGGGCCTTTATCCGACGGGAGTGGGAAGAAGCCGATGTCCTTCACCTTATCCGGAAATCGCTGTGCGATGATCGGCATCATCCAGTCCGCTTGGAAGACCATTGCCGCTTTTCCAGTAGTGAGCGCCTCCTGCTGATTTTCATAAGTGCCGGATAACAGGTCGGAGTTGAAATAGCCTTTCGTCTTCAATTCGTAATGCCGTTCGAATACCTTCTTCAATTCCGGTATATCCGTGAATCGCATCGTGTTTTCCTTTAGCTTCTTCACTCCTTCCATACCGCCGATCGTCGGTAGGACGAAACTTTGAAAGCTAGCTAGCGGAAACACCTGTGTCGGCCATCCCGTCTTAACCGCTTCATAGAACGGGGTGATGCCGGCACCTTTAATTTTTTCCGCTGCTGCCAACAGCTCCTGGTAATTTTGAGGCACTGATAAACCAAGGTCTGTAAATACTTTCTTGTTATATAGAACGCCCATCGCGTTGTAAATGCCCCATGGGATGCCGTACATTTTACCATTCACTGTGTAGAAGTCTTTTACGGCAGGGGTGAGCCGCTTTACGTAATCCTCGTTCGTCATTTCCATGAGATTTTTCTCGGCTTGGAGTGTGATGTTTACGTTCGGGCCGGCAAAGAAGTAGAACATATCCGGGGCGTCGTTGGTGGCAAAACGGGTTTTGATCATGTTTTCGTAAAGGGAAACATCAGGCAAAATTTGTAAATCAACTTTATTGCCGGATGCCTTCTCGTATTGTTCGAATAGCTCTTTGAACGCTGCCGGTTCTGTTCCCCCGCTGCCAAGTGTTACAAATTTGATAGTGACCGGTTCTTTCGGTTTATTCGCCGCGCTGTTATTCGCGCTTCCAGTGTCTGCCGCTTTTTTCGCCGCCGTGCCGTCAGTTGCCGTAGTTGTTGCAGTTGTCGTTGAGCTGCTCCCCCCGCCGCACCCGGCTAATATCATCAAGGTGGCCATAATCGTTGAAACGATTTTAACCTTGTGACTCATACGTGCTTCCCCCTTATCGACCGCAGTCTACTTAAGCGCTTACATACCGTTATTTAATAACCGGTTCGCTTAACAACAGCATACCTCGACGAAAGCAAAATAAAAATTCCATATTCTCACCTGAGTGTATGTCATATTCTTACTTTAGGAGTCGAGTGTGTTCAAAAAGGCAGGCTCGCTGCGAAGAAGAGGTATGCTTGAGCATACCCTTTAGGTTAATTTTTTAAATTCTCCTGGACTTTTACCCGTGACTTTCTTGAATACTAAGTAGAAATTACGGTAATCCTCGTAACCGATGTACTGCCCTACCTCATGAATTTTCATATCGCTGTCTCGAAGCAGCTCCTTCGCTTTAACAATGCGGATTTCTGTTAGTACATCCAAAAACGTTTTCCCGGTTTCACTTTTAAATACCCTCCTAAGATAGTTGGAATTCAAATTATATTTTCTGGCGTAATCGTCGATGGAGAGCGATTTAAAATAGCCTTCACGTACATGTTGTACTATATCCTCGATAATGTTCTTCATCCCTTTCCGGTTCTTCTTTTGCACAGATTCTATGCTTTGTTCTATAAGACTGTTGAACCATAGCTTCAGCTCTTCCATATTGTAGGAGCATCGTATAGTCTCAACTAGCGAAATATTCCCATGTACCCTTATCTGCTCCAGGTTAACTCCAACCTCTGATAAAATCTTGTCCGTTTCGCCAAGCAAAATGACCAGATTTCTTTGCAAACTATAGATGGTTGGTTCAGCCGCGAGAAGATGATCCAGCAGCTTTCGGAAGGCCTCCAACGCCTGCTCCCGGTTACCCGCTTGGATTGCGCTCAACAGCACATGCTCAAGCTGGGTAGAATAGAGCACGGATTGTTCCTGTGAACCTTCGATATGTACGAGTATGGAATAACGGGAAGCGGCTTTTTTCATCCTGATGGCTTGAACCGCTTGCTTGTACGATTGATGCAGCTCCAGAGGACTTTTCATTTGTTCCCCTACTCCAATACTGACAGAAACGGGAAACTCTTTCTCACACCAATTCAGAGATTGCTTCAAGGCGTTTATTAACAGTTTCGGTTCCAAATCATTCCCGAAGACTACCAGTACGCACTCTGCTTTTTCCGGATCGACCATTCCGATGCAGCCGACTCCCAGCCCTACGAGCTTCCCTGAAACCATGCTGCGGGCTTGCAGTAAAGCATGTTCCTTACCGCCGTACTCTTGAACAGCTGTCGGAGTATCATCGATGATGACCACACACGCAAAATACGATTGATAAGTGCCGAACTCCTGATAAAAATCAGATTCTTTATAACCCGAATAATGGATTTGGGCTGATTTACGAATCAACGGCTCGATGAGCCGTTCATGATTAACTTCGAGCAGCTCATTACGCAAGCCGTCTTCCATCTTCCGGAGGCGCTGCAGCTCTAACTCTTTCGTGCATCGATGAAGGATCGCGTTCAATTCATCCTTGTTCAACGGCTTAAGTACGTAGTCGAATACTCGTGAGAGTATTGCTTCTTTCGTGTACTCAAAGTTGGAATATCCGCTAATAATGATGATAAACGTATCAGGGCTCAGCAGCTTGAGCTTTCGTATCAGCCCTACTCCATCCGTTCCCGGCATATTCATATCGATGAGCGCAATATCGGGAGGATTCTTTTCTACGATATCCAGTGCATCATCCCCATCCTCCGCCTCACCGGCCAGTACGAGTCCGTGCTCCTCCCAACAGATGGCATTAATAATGCCTTGACGGATCCACATCTCATCGTCAACAACTACTACTTTATACATAAGTTTCCTCCTGTTTACGGAGTAGCCGGAATCCGAAAACTTACGGTCGTTCCAAGCCCTGGTTCACTTTGTACCGACATGCTGTAACGATCGCCATATATAATACGCAGGCGGGAATGGACGTTCATGAGCCCGATCCCGAGTTTTTTACCCTTATCATCCATGTCTCCGTCATCGAAGTCCGCACCGTCATGATCGATCCACATTCGAATCCGCTTCAGCTTCGATTCCGCCATACCGGGACCGTTATCCTTGATCGTGAACCAAATCGATTCATCCTCTATCCTTGTTCGGATAAACAGCGTACCCGGCCCCTTTTTTTTCTCAAGACCATGGAGGATTGCATTCTCCACAATAGGCTGAAGTGAGATTTTATAAATCGGCTTGCTTAATGTTTCCGGCTCAATATCCCATTCAACTTGAATCTTGGGTCCAAACCTAATTTTCTGAATAATGACATAGTCCGAGATATGCTTCAATTCCTGCTCTATGGAAACAAATTCCCCTTCGGTCGTGCTGTATCTGAACATATTCCCAAGAGATGTTGTCATTAAGGCGATATTTTCCATATGGTGGTGGTCTGCAATGGCCCTAATGCTGTCCAGCGTGTTGTACAGAAAATGAGGGTTGATCTGGGATTGCAGAAGTGCCAACTCCGATTCTTTCAGCTTAATCTGATTTACATATTTGGTTTGAATCAAGCTTTCGATCTCATCTAACATCTCATTAAAGTTTAATGCTATTTTCCCGATTTCATCATCGCGCCCAATAGCGGTTCTGGTTCGCAAGTTTCCTAGCCTAATGCTGGTAACTGAACGGTATAGCTGCATGATAGGCTTTGTTATGCTCGAAGCAAATAAGAAGGAAACCGCCGCTGTTATCAAAATGGCTATGACCGCGAATCCGAAGGTAAGACGTTTAATTTGATTGGAGGCATCAAAAATATACGTCTCGGGCGTCAGAAAAATAGTTGTCCAGCCCGGCACACCGGATTTGGAGGACATCACCAGAAACTTGCCGTGCTTATCCTTATACCACGCATATCCACCTGCCGATGTCAGGTCAAGAATTGCCGGATCAAACTGCTCCCCGGCTCGTTCCTCGCCGGTGGAATAAATGATACGACCCTGCTTGTCGACGATGACCGATTTGCTTCCTTTCCCTATGGCAGACTCGTTCAATATATGTATAATCGATTCCAGCGAATAATGAGTTCTCGCTACACTATATTGATTCCGTTGATTTGAAATATCTCTAAATATGATCGATGCGGAGAAAATGTTCCGGGCAGGCCGGCTGCTGTAAATATCCGGCTCTGCTCCTCCAAAGTAAACACTGCCGCCGGTATTGACCGTTTTTGACACCCAATTGTCTTGCGTAAACGATTTTTGGATCACCTCGGGATCGATTTCAACCGTATGGAACAACATCTCGCCGTCGCTCATAAAAATAAAGAACCCGGAAAAGTCCCTTTGCGGGGTTACATAATACATCTTAATAAAAAAATCACGCAAATTTTGTTTATATACCAATTGATCCAATGTGCTCATGGAGTCATAGTTATTAATCCCGCTAATGAAGTTGGTTTGGAAATATGGGGCGATCAGCACATTCTTGATCTGCTCAAAATAATAATCAAGATTGAACTGCACTTGAGCGGCCTTTTCTTGGATATTTGAAATCGCCTTGTCTTCCAACGATTTGTAGGATACCCGGTAACTCATCGTACCGATTATACAGATCCCGAGGACGGTGACCACGACATAAGTCAGAAAAAGCCGGGTTCTAATTTTATTCAAACGCATCCGCGCATTATGAACCACTGTTTTCCACCGTGACAGAAGGATCATCCAAAATTCTCCTTTATTCAATGTAAGCACTTACATCTATTATTATATGTAGTACATGCTTACAATTACAACCCGCGCCTTTGACCGGTAGATATGCAGCAGAGAGTTGTGGTGCTGTTGCCGCTCAGTTTCCTGTCGGGAAAACTTATAGTCAAAATTAAAAAACAGCCCGCCGTAAAAGAGGCCACTGAAAAAGTCCGCATCATCTATAAGAGATACAGTCCCTCAAGAAAATTGAGCAGGCTGTGCCTCTTTTCGCTTATAATTAAAGCATCATGAAGAGCGGGTGATCGAATGATTCGGCAACAACAATCAATGGTTTTAAGTCCATATGCAGGGTTATATGACATCGTCGTGCCAAAGGACAATATGTTGCGCCAAATCAACGATCTGGTGGACTTTACTTTCATATACGATGAATTGAAAGATAAATACTGTTTAGACAACGGTCGCAATGCGATCGATCCGATCCGCATGTTCAAGTATCTCCTATTAAAAGCCATATTCGAGTTGTC
>NZ_SMRT01000036.1 GCF_004354045.1 Paenibacillus piri
GATGAAGTCCCGAAGCATAAGCACAAAAGAGCCCTCGTCCTATCTTCACGAAAATTGGTACGGTTGGTATTCATGCTACTGAAGACCAACAAAATGTACACACCACCCGAGAGGAGGAATCCATAGGATTTCCAGATTTCTACTCTTTTTACATGTTGCCCATGCCTGTAAATAGTCTGAAAATTCAGACTAAATGGTGGGGTTAGTTTAGTGATGTCTTTTTTTAGCTCTGGGTACGCTTTAGGCAATGTTTTTTCCAATTCTTATCGATCATCCCCTTGACATATCACCGCTGGGCTTACCGCACAAAAGTTACTTTTTTGTAACCACCGCACAAAAAAGTGCATTCTTTTTTATTTTGAAAACATCCCTTAGAATCGTAAAGGCGGGAAGCAGTTATTGAATAGGACTACAGAAGTATCATTATACCAAAGAACCGTGTCAATAAAAACAAAATCAGTTCGGCCCCAAAAAATGAAAAGAGGAGAGATCGTACATGAAACTGCAGTTGGCTTTGGATCTTGTAAATATCCCGGAAGCAAAGAAGCTGATAGAAGAAGTCGAGGCACATATCGATATTGTCGAGATCGGCACACCGGTAGTTATCAATGAGGGACTGAGAGCCGTAAAAGAAATTAAAGAGGCATTCCCTGATTTGAAAGTATTGGCTGATCTTAAAGTGATGGATGCGGCAGGCTATGAAGTCATGAAAGCATCGGAAGCCGGCGCCGATATCGTTACGATCCTTGGAGTGGCCGAGGATATGACCATCAAGGGAGCGGTAGAAGAGGCCAAAAAACAACAAACCGAAATTTTGGTTGACATGATTGGTGTTAAAGATATTGAAGGACGGGCGAAGGAGCTCGATGCATTCGGCGTAGATTACATTTGTGTGCATACCGGTTACGATCTTCAGGCTGTCGGAAAAAATTCCTTCGAAGATTTGATGACCATTAAACGAGTCGTAAAAAATGCGAAGATCGCCGTCGCCGGCGGCATTAAGCTAGGCACGCTGCCGGAAGTCATTAATGCGCAGCCGGATCTAGTTATCGTAGGCGGCGGGATTACCGGTTCGGAAAACAAACAAGCTGCCGCGGCTGAAATGCAAAGACTAATCAGACAAGGATCGTCCAATCATGAATACGAGCGAGTATGAAGTTCAAATTCTAAAAGAGCTGAACCAAACGATAGAGCTAATTGCGGAAGATGAGGCCGATAATTTGGTGGATCGAATTGCCCGAGCCAACAAAATATTTGTAGCAGGCGCTGGGAGATCCGGTTTGATGATAAGGGCCTTTGCGATGCGAATGATGCAAATGGGCATTGAAGCGTATGTGGTAGGGGAAACGGTAACCCCGAATATGGGAAAAGATGACCTCCTAATCATCGGATCCGGTTCGGGCGAGACGAAAAGTCTGGTGCCTATGGCTAAGAAAGCGAATAGCTTGGGCGGAACCGTTGCGATGATTACGATATCCCCTGAATCGACTATTGGAAAAATAGCGGATCTTACCGTTAAACTGCCCGGATCGCCCAAGGACCAAGCGGGCAGCGGATATGAAACGATACAGCCCATGGGAGCCTTGTTCGAGCAAAACCTTTTAGTTTTTTGCGATGCGGTTATTTTGAAGCTGATGGATAATAAAAATTTGGATTCCAAAGCGATGTACGACAGACATGCTAATCTGGAATAGGGTTGTTGCCTTACAACCTTCTGATAATCGTCCTTACGTATAGTGGGGGCGGTTTTCTTTTCCCGGCAAAAAGCAACATTATGACTATCTTTTACGTATATCATAACGTACTGCTTGTCATATAAACGGAACAATGTGCAATGTGACGGGGAAATTGAACAGGAAAACAGGATGGCTGCTGATTCATTATTGTTTTGTATCCAAGAAGCGGAGGGATTTGCATAGCAACGAACATGATCCAGCGTACCGGCATAATGTTACTTATAATGCTCGGCACTCTCGCGTGCAGTAACGATCAGGTAATTCATCAACACAGTATGACCACAGGTAGCTCTGAACTGAGTGACCGGCGACCGGTTTATCGACCGGACTTGTTTCCGGAGACTAAAGTTATTCCCTTCGATGAAAGTTTGGGACAACCCTTGGAGTCAGGCGCTCCCCCTGCCGGGGCGAAGCTGGTCAAAAGCTTTGCACTTCCTCGCTCTGAGGCGGAAGTTCTTGCGTATACGAACGGCGATGTCAATGCAGGTTTAACTGGGTATCTCAAGGGTAGAAATTCGGTATGGAAGTTGGGTAGCTTGTCCGGGTTTGATGAGAATCAAGCCTGGATCCATTCGTTGGACTTCTTAACCGGGGAAGTGTCAGGCGCCGCTATTGAAATCCCCTTTGGCCCGATAGGTGCAAAGAATGGGTTGCTGATCTATCGCCACAATACCGATTCATGGAACGTGATCGATTTTCAAGGACATTCCGCCATTCCGATGGATCTTGATAGTGATGGCGTCCCCGAATGGATCGGCAACCAGACGGATTGGGTGCCTCCTGCGCTGGAGATCCATCGTTGGAGCACAGAACATGATCGCTTCGAATCGACCGTCCTTCAATGGAACAGCCTGTTCCCAGAGACGGATAACGATGAGCCTTCTTACTCATCCCTCTTTATAGAGAACGGGAAACACCTAATTCAAATTGGCCGTGACGATGCCTACGCTTTTTTCACATTTGACCGCGGCGTCTTGAAGCAGTTCCGTCCGGCAGACACTCGGGATCGCGTACTTGAAATGCAAATGGCCCGACATCATTAAAGGGATTCTGGAACACTGCCGCTCTTCGGTTTAAAACATTTGAGACTCATTTTATTCACAGTATTTTCATAAGAGATCAGAACGGTGCCAGTTACTACCAGCTATACTAATTATGATGATGAAGCATTTCATTATCATTGTGACCTTCCCGGAACGATAATCTTATTAAAGGAGCTGACCCTATGAACGGGCATTTACCGCGCAAGATCACAAGAAGATCCTTCTTGAGCACATCAGGTAAATTGGCATTGGGGGCGGCAGGTGTTCTACTGGGAAGTACCGGCTTGTTTTATTACGGGGCAATCCATGAGAAAAAACGAGCAGGGCAGGCTAATGCGACCGTTCGGGACATTCCGGAGAAATTCGTAAAGATCGGTGAATTTAAAAAGTTAAATGCAATTACAGGCTTTGAAAAGGTTAACTATAAAGCTACTATCCAGGATGCATGGATAAAGACTTCCAAACAAGGTTTCGTATATGTGACTAAAGGCGATAACGGCGAGCTTTTTATACTTTCGCCGGCATGCACCCATCTGGGCTGTTCTGTGGAACCGGCTGCGGAAATGCAGCGAATTAGAAAAAGAGAGCTTTTCTTTCTATGTCCTTGCCACGGAGCCGAATTCGATAAAGTGGGAAATGCAGTCGGAGTGGTGACGCAGGGATTGGATACTTATAAACCAGTTATTTTCGGCGCTGATGTGTACATTGATATATCGTCTCCCGAAAGGCGCACGTAAGAGATGGAATAATATAAGTTTAAATGCACCATTTGCAGCAAATAAGCACACATCAGCCCAAAGTTCCCATGCAGGCTACAGGCTACGTAGTTCAATAGCGATTGATCGCCAGAAACGAATAGCGGTCGAGCGAGTTAATGCGTATCTGAAGGTGTTTTCTTTGATTGTTGATTTTCAACCAAAAGGAAACATTGAGATGGCGGATAATTAAAACTTACGTTTATGATAGGGGAGACCATACCCCTCTTCACAGTAGGATTTGAGACTATAAAGGAAAATAGCCCAGTTATAGTTACAAGAGCGAAAAAATGGCGTTACTTCTCTCCAGTTCATTTGACGTAAAGTAATAAAAGACTTCCCGTTCTTTTCTTCAATATCAAAGGAAATAGTCGTACCAATCCATTCTGGATCTGAATCTATACACTGCCACATGACTTTTTTATTAGTGATCAATTCCTCTATTCTCATCTTAGTTATGTCATTGCTACCGAATCGAAATTCATTAATAAAGCCAATTTGATTATTGACAATGAGTTCATTGGTCCATATTTCCGACAATCCCTCAGCGGTGGTTAAAGTTTCATACACCTTCGACGCTGGAACATGTACGGTTTGCAAGTGCTCGATATTTGCCATGCTTTACCCCTTTCAATACCTTGGATACTGTTATTAGCAGTTGATATTTACCTGTCTGCAATAATTTATGGTTCATGCTTATGATAACATGTAATGAATATAAAAGTTTCTTTTGGATTGCTATGTCGGCAATTAAGGCAAATCATCTCCAATCACGATTGAGGATATTTGCTATAATGTTTACCATAAAAATAATTTTTTCCTTGGGAGGATGCTTGATTTGCAAGACAAAAACAAAAAACTTATTTATCTCATATCGGGTCCGTTAGGAGTTGGGAAATCAACGACATCGAAAGAACTTGCAAGATATATCAAGCAATGTGTGCTTATTGAGGGCGATAAATTACTTCATATGTTTAAGGGGGAATCACAACCTTCATGGGAAGAACGATTGAATTTAACATGGGAAAACATCCTTGCTTTGACGAGGAATTTTATTGTTAATGACTTAAATGTAGTTATTGATTTTGTAGTAGAAGATGAACTGGATTGGTTTTGTAAACAAATATCCGATTTGAATGTAGAATTAAGATATATCATATTACGTGCAGATAAAGATAAATTAACAGAACGTCTAAATATGAGGGGGGATATCGACTCATTAGATCGCTCTTTGTTTTTACTGAATAAAATGGAATCTTCTCCATCCAATAATCAATTTATTTATGACACCACACTAAAGCAGCCAAAAGAGATAACACAAGATGTAATCGATGACACTAGATTTAATGTGTTTATTGATACCAGTCGCTGAACGGAGCACGATAGTGGAGGGGCATGGGTAGTATGGTCAGAAAGAAAACGGATAACGGTTTATGGGGACTGCCTGGAGGTTTGATGGAACTTGGCGAGACTTTGGAAGAGGTTGCTAAGAGAGAACTTTTTGAGGAAACGGGACTCAATGCCAAGAGCCTTGAACTGTTTCATATATTTTCTGGAAAGGACCTGTATTATCAATATCCTAATGGCGATGAAGTATATAATGTTGTATCCGCTTACTTATGTTCTGATTATGTTGGTGTACCAAAAGAAGATGGAGACGAAGTACAAGAATTACGTTTTTTTAGCTATCAAGAAATTCCAATCGAATTATCTCCCCCAGATATACCAGTAATTAATAAATTTCTTGAACGAGTCCTTAAGTAATGCACATGAAACCAATGTTTTTCAGGCTGAATACCAATTAATTGGATATATGTTGAAGGGAATGATTAATATATCTCAAATTCGAAGGTATAGGGCATCTTCTCTTTTTTGGAAACGGGTGAGCGATTTTAAAAATAATCCCAAAATTAAGCTTGTCCCAGACGGGCTTGCCGGCGGCCTGCTAAGCATGTCGATCCAGTTCGGCTCTGCACTTGGCCTTTCGGTGGTGACAGCCGTCAGCATCGTCGCCACGGGTCCCGATGGAACGCCGCAGGCAATGTTAGAAGGTTTCAGGACTGCATTGCTCATTCCGGTTGCAGCGGCCGCCCTGGGTGCAGCCATTACGGCGATAGGCCTGCGCAAACGTAATGCGTCCGCCGCTTTAGTTAGAGCAAAATGAGCACACATTGGAGATAACGAAGAAAGTTCTAATGAAAATGATGATCAAACGGTGAATAGCGAGCAGGGTGCCAAGGCACTTGCTTGTTTATTGTCTGGCAGAGTTTGAATGCCAAAGAAAGCGACATTTCGGAAATTTTAATAAAACCGGAATATAATTTGACTTCTTGTGGCTCGGAAAAAAGAGCAAATGATAAGAAATGATAAACACATTTGTTTGCTATAATTAAGAAGATACTTTAACCGACAATTAATTCGAATTTCTGAGACAAGGAGTGAGCCAAATGAGAAAAATAATTTTGTACATGCAAATATCACTTGATGGTATTGTTTCGGATGTTAATCAATGGATGACATTAAGTGATGAAATTGTAGAAGATGCGCTTGAATCCTACGATACTGTGGATACTATTGTGGTTGGAGGCAATACATACCCTTCAATGGCTGAGTATTGGCAAAATGCGGAAACGTCATCCGATTCCGATCTCGAACGGTCTGTCGCCAAAAGAATAAACGAAATGAAGAAAGTTGTTATTTCTCGTTCCCAAATTACTAATCTTGTATGGAATAATTCGCAGCAATTGGTAATTGATGATAGTGAATCTTTTGTCCGTGAAATTAAGAACCTCAAAAACCGTGAAGGTAAAAATATATCCGTTGAAAGTGGAGTGAAAACTTGGCAGTTATTTTTACAGCACTCTCTTTTTGATGAAATGTGGTTATTGGTTCATCCGGTAGTCGCCGTCCAAGGCGAAAAGCTGTTTACTCATGTTGAAACAAAGTTCTCACTGCAATTGAGTGACAGTAAAATATATAAGAATGGCGTCGTTGGCTTACATTATCAAAAGATTGAAAACAGTTGAACATAGTCTCATAAAAACCGCGCCCGGCGCGGTTTTTTCATCAGTTGTAAAGAAAGTTTTAACCTCTGCTGCGGCTTCAAGTTTACCGACGGTCAAGGGAGCTTGTCAGAGTCTCATATCTCCTACGCGCGCCCGGGATTCCTGCGCGTTGGGAAGACGCAAGATGCGGAAGGCTGGATCCGTCACCGCGACTTGTTCTACACGAATGTGTCGGAACAGTTGACACTGGCTTTCGGTGAATTGGAAAAACTAGACCGTGACGTGTACTGGGAAGTGCCCGTTGTATTAAACGACAATCCGTAATCCGGGCACAGCTGGGCCGCAAGCTGCGGCCGACGGCTTATTTGGTATCTTCTTCGTCGTTCATTACATTGTTTACCAAGTTTTGTGTAGCATTCCGGGTTGCATCGTAGGCATTTTCCACAGCGTTTTGTACATAATTGCCAGCGGACTGAAGGCCCTTTTTTACATTATTCGCCGTTTTGTTATTGGTATTATTTTCGTTTTCTCTGTTCCCTGACATCGGTATACCTCCAATCATTTTTTGAAACGGTATTATTGTCCCGATGAATCGGAAATATATACATTAGATTGGTACATATGCAATTTTGCATTATGCAAACATGATCGGACGGTGGTCTGGATACACTACCATCGATTCCATAGGGAAAGGAGGAGTGACGGTGTCCAGAGACAACGCCAACAATAACGGCAAGAAAGAAAAAACCGGCAACAATCGTGATTCCGAGGTAGCGGAATCCAAGTCGAAGAAATAGAGTGATTGCGGAACTAGCGCGATAGGAGGCCAGCCGGCGGACGGCTGGTGGCCAGACACTGGATCAGGACATGCAAGTACAATGGAATGGATGGCAGGCGGCTCCCTTTCCATGCGCAATTTTTCCTGGCGATTGTTTTGCAATATCCAGAGAAGTGTTTTTCGACATTGGCGGATTTGACGAAGGCTTCAAAACCATAGGGTGATGAAGATGTGGAGATTTCTCTGAAAATGTGGTTGTTCGGCTATAAATGCTGCACTTTGCCTGAAGTAAAAATTCTCCATTTGTTTCGAATCTTTGGTCGTTGAAGACGTGGAACAAAGCACAATTATTTTTCATGCAGAAAATATAACGAAGATTCGAGATCCTGTTTTAGAATTTGAACAAATGAAGAAAAGGGACATTCTCTTTCAGTGGGACTGTCCCTTTTTTGCTGTATGCCCAGCATGGGTGTTATCACTTCGAAGAAATAATTTTTAATTTCATATTGAATCGTATGATTTTTGCGAACCGAACAAAATATATTGACTAACAGGTCAGTAAGAGTTATATTTTTACTAACCGATCGGTCAGTAATGTATGAAGGAAGTGAAGCGTTGCCTTTACAACTTTATGAGAAAGAAGCAGTACTGGTAGCTTGTCTGTCTGTATTTGCGCGCCATGGATATACAAACACTTCGACTGGGATGCTGGCGGAGGAAGCCGGTATTTCCAAGGCTTTGATCTTCCATCATTTCAACAGCAAAAAAAAGCTATATTTCAGCTTGTTGGAACACTGTTTTGAAAAGGCAAGGACAGAGCTTCGAATGGACTCCGTGTTGGAGTACCAGGATTTTTTTGAAGCAATAGACAAATTTAGTCGCATAAAATTCAACTACTTTCGAAAGTTTTCTGATGAATACAAGCTGGTGTACGAAGCCTTTTATTCGCCGCCGGACGAACTGAAAAGGGACATCGAAGAGAAGTATGGTTATGTGATTGCGAATAAGAATACAGTGTGGGAGCAATTATTTGAAAAAGTTTCACTTCGAGAAGGTGTGGATCGTAAGCAAGCTTTTGAGCTAATCGTCATTACATTGGAACATTTCGAAAAGAAGTTTTTGGCGGAGGTCGCAGATATAGACGCAATTGATGACGAGTATGCTCGAAACTTGTTCGAGAAGATGAATTGTTTTTGCAGTATGATCCGTGATGGAATTGTCAGCAGCGCTCACGGGCGGGAAATACCTGTGCCGCGTGAAAAATAGCGGTCATTTCACTCATCAGTTATAAGGAAAGGGGTATTTGAATGGAAAAAATTACTAGCAGTGATTTTGCCTCGCCGGAAAACATGCGTGATTTCATTTCGTTCTATAAGCGACTCGCCGAACAACAAGAGCCTCTCTACCGTCTTGATGACTTTTTCGGTATGGGAGGAGCGTGGGTCGCATTTCGCCATGATGATGTCGCTACGATACTGAAAGACCCTCGTTTTATTAAAGATATGCGGAAGCTCGCACCGCAGCAGGATAAACAGGGATCCGTCGAGGAGAAAACGCCCGTGAACAAATTAGTTGAATGGATGAATAATATGCCGAATATGCTTACGGTCGACCCGCCCGATCATACCCGCTTGCGCAGGTTGGCTTCCAAAGCCTTTACTCCTCATATGATCGAGAACCTTCGTCCCCGTATTCAGCAGATTGCCGATGAGCTGTTGGATGCCGTGATGGAGAAAGGAAAGATGGATCTGATTGCGGATTTTGCCTATCCGCTGCCGATTATTGTCATTTCAGAGATGCTTGGGATTCCCGCTGCAGACCGGGACCGATTTCGCGAATGGACGCAGAAGCTCGGGAAAGCTGCTATGGATCCTAGTCAAGGGGAAGCTGTTACTGCAATTCTCGAGGAGTTTATTCAATACATCCAAACATTGCTGGCCAACAAACGCGAACATCCCGGCCATGATGTGACGAGCGGCCTGGTCCAAGCATACGATGAAGGAGACAAATTAAACGAGAATGAGCTTCTTTCGACAATTTGGCTGCTCATTACGGCCGGGCATGAAACGACGGTAAATCTGATCGGTAATGGCGTGCTTGCATTGCTGCAGCATCCCGAACAAATGCGTCTGCTCCGGGACGATCCTTCCTTGCTCCCCTCCGCCGTCGAGGAGCTGTTGCGCTATGCGGGCCCAGTCATGATCAGCAGCCGTATTGCGGGTGAGGATATCACTTTGCACGGCAAGGAAATCCGCAAAGGCGAAATTGTTATGGTCTCTCTGGCCGGAGCCAATATGGATCCGCACAAGATTTCTAATCCCGAGACATTGGATATCACGCGCGAGGAGAATGAGCATCTAGCCTTCGGAAAGGGGATCCATCTCTGTTTGGGGGCACCGTTGGCACGCCTGGAAGGGCAGATCGCTTTCGGTACATTGCTGCAACGACTGCCTAATCTTCGTCTGGCTACCGAGCCGGGGCAACTGGTTTATAACTACAGCACATTACGTTCTCTTGCAAGCCTGCCGGTGATTTTCTAACCTGTGATGCGAGTGTGGTGCTCGGGATGGCCGATCGCTAGGTTCGGAATCAACCGAAAAATCAGTACCTTATGAAAATGCACCTCGCGTTATTGGTTTAATGGCGGCCGAGATTTTAGCCATTGTACCATTTTCGCTTCGGTGCATTTTTGTTTTTTTTATTACAAGCAAGCGCTGCTTAAAGAAGCCGACAAGCTTGTTGGATGAGCATCTTTTATTCCGAAAATGGATATAGGCTCGTAACATTAGGGATGTGAACACGTAGTGAATGTCGGGAGGAGACAGAAGCAAAACGTATCATAAATCACTTGAAACAAAAGATTAGAACTGTAATCGATCATTTTATGTCATAATTATGTTATATTAAACCTAATATATTAACCGAAACCTGAATAATATGTAATAAAAACTAACATTAACTATTGAATTTCAACCTGTTATGTGATATAAATAGATTATCAAAGCATCGCTGCAGCATAGTTCAGATGCGCTGGTTAGTAATGAAGACTTCCTAATTATCTTGGACAATCGTTGAATACTTGATAAAATGGAGAGATAAGGATGTCTTTTAACAGTAAATGCAGACTCATGACAGGAATAGCGCGTGTTCCGAAAGGAATTCCATTCTCTGATCAATATGAAACGCTGTCCATTGTTGTTATTGTAGATAAGAAATATGGCGTCATCCTTAAGGCTGAATGTCCGCTTCTGACGAAAACAGCGAGGGATTTCATAGAAAATCTGTTAGTGGGCCATTCGCTTCGTGACGGCATAGATGAAGTTGTGCAGTTTATCCGCGAGGATTACATCGGTCCTATCCATAATGCGATTATCGGCGGGCTGAAAGATCTGCACCGCAGGTTCGTAGAATTTGAGAATGTCAATTAAATATTCCGCCTGTAAATTTTCAGGTTTATCCGAATACGATGAACCGTTCCAAAATTACAAAGCCGGTATTTCTGAAGCGTATAGCTCCTTTATACGTTTCATGGAGTCCGGCTTTTTAATTTATAAAAACAGGTTAATGACAAACAAAAGAGGTGGAGCAAATGAAAAAAGTGGTCAGTTCATTGTTGGTTTCAGGATTAATCGTGCTCGCGGGCTGCGGGAATCCCCAACCGCCCGCTGCAGCGCCAAGCACGAGCACTAGCGCATCGTCAGCATCTGCAGCATCGGATCCAAAGGCAATAACCGTAGCTGGTGTAGGCGGTAAGATCGAAGCGGTTGTGCGGGATTACGTCGCGCCTAAGTTTACGGAAAAGACGGGCATAAAAGTGAATTTTATCGCGGGTGTTTCCGGAGAAGTGCTGTCCAAGGTTGAGCTTCAGAAAAATTCGCCGGAGATTGACGTGGCGATGTATGTACCTCTTGACGTGGAACGTGCGCGAAAAGCGGGATTGGCCGAATCGCTTGACAGCGGCATGATTCCCAATCTGGCACAGATCGATGATCGCTACGTTGCATTGGATAAGGTGGGCGTGCCTGTGTTCGGGTACAGTATAGCTCCGGCTTACAATACGAAAGCTTTTGAAACAAAGCAGATTCCGCCTATACAATCCTGGAATGACATTATTCGACCCGAATATAAAGGAAAGACGGCTTATTCGGATATTTCCAACGATTGGGGGTTTGCTACTCTGTATATTTTGGCTAAAGCGAATGGCGGCAGTATGGAAAATTTGGAGCCGGGTCTTGAAAAAGCTAAAGATTTGGCTGCGTATTCGGATACATTTTATAAAAATTCAACCCAGATGATACCTGCGTTGCAGCAAGGAATTGCCGACGTAACCGTTATGGGTAGCTATACGATCGCACAAACCTTTGATGCTGGAGTCCCTTTGAAAATGGTTGTCCCGAAGGAAGGAATCCCGCTACAGGCTTCCAACGCAACCATAGTGAAAAATTCGCCGAATAAGAAAGCCGCACAAGATTTCATCAATTTCATGATCAGTGAAGAAGTGCAGCATGTCGTTGCCGACAACGGATTTTACCCGACGATTAAGGGGGTCAAAATCCCGGACAAGTATATTCCTGTTATCGGGATGAAAGATACAGACTCCGTATATAAACCGGATGTCGCCAAGCTGTCCGAGAGCCGCAACATGTGGTCGGAAAGATGGATCAAGGAAGTGAACCCGCAGCTCGGGAAAAAAGTGGTGAAGTAAAAGGAACGGAGGCGGACAAGATGGAGCAAACCGTTGCAAAAGATGTGGAAATCCGTAATATTTACAAATCATACGGCTCGAATGTAATTTTAAACGGAATTAATCTTGAGGTCAGGCAAGGAGAGCTGCTCACCTTGCTTGGTCCTTCGGGATGCGGAAAAACGACGACACTTAATGTGATTGCCGGCTTTATCAACCCGGATCGGGGCGATATTTACATTAAAGGCAGCAGGATGAACGGAGTTCCGACGTACAAGCGCGATTTGGGCATGGTGTTTCAGACGTACTCTTTATTTCCTCATAAAACGGTTTACCAAAATCTTGATTTTGGTCTGTCCATTCAAAAGATAGATAAAAAAGAAAAAAAGCGGCGTATCGAAAACGTGCTGGAACTTGTCAAAATGGGCGGCATGGAAAGCCGCTACCCTCGGGAGCTGTCCGGCGGCCAGCGCCAGCGGGTTGCTATTGCCCGGGCGCTGGTTGTGCAGCCGAAGCTGCTTCTGCTTGATGAACCTCTCAGCAATTTGGATGCCAAGCTGCGCCTGGAGCTGCGAACAGAGATCAAGCGGCTGCAGAAGGAAATCGGCCTGACTACGCTCTTTGTGACGCACGATCAGGAAGAAGCTTTGTCGATGTCGGACCGGATTATTTTAATGAACGGAGGAAAGATCGAGCAAGCAGGAACGCCTTCGCAAATTTATGAGCATCCGCAAACGGAATTTGTGTTTCAATTCATCGGCAAATCGAATAGCTTGGAAGGCCGGATAACCTCTGTCTCTCAAGAGATGGTTCAAGTAAAGCTGGACAACGGGGCAATCGTATCGGTTGCTGCGGATCATGTAATGGGGAATCGCGATGCGGGGCAAGCGGGCGATAAAGTCAAGCTGTACATCCGACCGGAGAAGGTTGAGGTTGTATCCGGATCCTCATCACTGTCACCCGGCAACAGCTTCAAAGCCTCTGTACGTCAAATGAACTATCTCGGCGCTGCTTGGGAAGTTGAGCTTACATGGATGGGAGTTTCGCTGCAAGCATTATGCCCCAAGATCAATCCGGATTGGATCCATGAAGGTGAGGTGAACATCGGATGGAAGCTGTCGGATATGATGTTAACCAGAAAAACATGAGTGCCGGAATGGAAGAAAACGCCCCGCGCAAGGCACGCACATGGAAGACATTTCTGCCCGCTCTTTTGCTGCTTGCGCCGATAGCCTTGTTCATTTCCGGCTTTTTTATCGTACCGATGCTCTATATATTGTACTTGAGCTTCATCCAAACGGAAGGACTGGACACGTCAAATGCCGTTTATAGTCTGCATAATTATATTTTGTTTTTTACGGACAGCTATTATCTCTCTGCTCTTTGGCTGACGGTTAAGCTTAGCTTGTATGCAGTTGTTGTTTCTTTACTTGTCGGCTACCCGGTTGCGGTAACGCTGTCCAAATGTTCTCCGCGCGGGAGAGCGTGGCTGACCTTACTAATCGCGGCGCCGCTGCTCATCAGTCTGGTTGTGCGAACGTTCGGTTGGTACTTGCTGTTATCGCCGAACGGAACGGTCAACCAACTGCTTATGGCGCTGGGAATCATCCAATCGCCGGTCAAATTGCTGTTTTCTGAAATTGGCGTGGTCGTCGGCTTATCGAATGCGTATCTGCCCTTTATGATATTGGCCATCGCCACCAGCTTGTATAATATCGACCCTTCGCTGACGAAAGCGAGCGCCATTTTTGGAGCCGGTCCTGTCCGTACTTTCCTGTCGGTTACGCTGCCCTTAAGCCTTCCGGGAGTTGTAGCGGGAAGTATGCTCGTATTCAGCATGTGCATGAGCGCTTATGTGACGCCTGCGTTAATGGGCGGCGCCAATGTGCCGATGCTTCCGGTGCTGGTCTACGACCAAATTCTCCACCTGCTGCGCTGGACCTATGGCTCTGCCATCTCCTATGTGCTGCTTGGAGTTACGTTAGTTATCGTCACCTTCGTCACCCGCATGTTTGAAAAAGGCGTGTTCAAGGAGGTGTTCCGTTGATGAGATGGGCTTCCGGGCTGCAGATTTCATTTACCGGTTTGGCCGTGCTGTTTATTTTGCTCCCCATTCTCGTAACCATTCCGGCATCGTTCACGGAGGCAAGTTTTCCGAGCTTTCCGCCGCATGGGTTCTCATTCAAGTGGTATGAGAAGCTGTTTAACCGTCCCGAATATATGGCGGCCTTCTTTAACAGCGTCGAAATTGCAGTTGTTACCTCCTTATTTGCAGTCATTCTTGGAACGGCCGGCGCTCTTGCTGTTGCCAAATACGATTTGCCGGGGAAGTCGTTCATCGTTTCCGTGCTGACGGCCCCCTTAACAGCGCCTCAGCTGGTGCTTGGCGCAGCGCTGTTGATTTACTTTACGCCGATGTCATTATCCGGTACGCTAACGGGCCTGCTCATCGCCCATATCGTGATTTGTGTCCCTTTTGTTATGCGCTATGCGCTGGCCGGGTTAAGCGGATTTGATTATACACTGGAACGCGCTGCGATGATCCTGGGGGCAAATCCTTTTCAAGTGTTCTGGAAGGTGACGCTGCCGCTGCTTCGACCGGCGATTGTATCAGGAGGGCTGTTTGCATTTCTGACCTCCTTTGACAATGTGACCGTATCGCTTTTTCTCGTTTCAACCAAGATGAAAACATTGCCGATCGAAATTTATTCCAATATGCAGGATTCCTTCGATCCGTTAGTGGCAACCGTATCCAGCATGGTCATCTTCATTTCCGTCCTGTTTATTATCCTGCTGGAAAAGATACATGGAGTAGGGCGTTTCTTTGAGGGGACCCACTAGCTGCCGCTGCAACCGGCACAATCATCATATTTCCGCCTGTAATTTCCGTTTTTGCCCGAATACGGCAAACAGCCGACGAAATTATAAAGCCGGATTCCGGGAAAAGGATGGCCAGACAAAGGTCATGCCTTACTTAGAGTCCGGCTTTTTAATTTATACATCATCAACCGAGAGGAGCATGTTTTTTATGGAAATCAAAGGAATCTCGACCATTATGATCACCCCTTTTCAAGAGAACGGGGATCTGGATCTTGGCAGCTTGAGCAGTATGGTTCGATTTCAGATGCGAGCAGGCGTACACGGCTTGACGATTTTGGGAATTATGGGGGAGGCCCACAAGCTCACCGAGCTGGAGAGAAGTCAGGTGATCGAGACGGTTGTCAAAGAGGTTGACGGCCGTATACCGGTTACGGTCGGCTGCACGGCTAACGGCACGGACGTCGCTGTCTATTATTCCAAGATGGCTGAAGCGCTTGGCGCAAATGCCGTTATGGTAGCGCCGCCGGCTAATTTGAAAAATTATGAGCTTATTTTCCAGCATTATGCGGCTATCGGGCGCAGTGTAAGTTTACCGATTGTTATCCAGGACGAACCGGTAACAACGAATGTGTTATTGCCGGCGGCATTTCAAGCCAGATTGGAACGGGAAATTGAAAATATTAAATATTGCAAATTAGAAGAAGCGCCTTCTCCGATGAAAATTACAAATTTGCTGAAAGAAACGTACGGGCAGTTGACGGTATTTGGCGGTTTAGGCGGCGTTTATTTCTATGAGGAGCTGTTGCGCGGGGCGTGCGGGATTATGACGGGCTTCGCGTTTCCGGAGGTGCTGGTTGCCGTTTACAATGCCTTTACAGCGGGCGATAAAACAAAGGCGAGAGACATTTTTTACAAATATTTGCCATTGATCCGTTTCGAAGCTCAGCTTGGTATCGGCGGGGTAACGATTCGCAAAGAAATATTTAAAGAACGCGGTATTATTAAAAGCTCCCATGTCCGTTCTCCAGGTGTTCCGGTAGACTTGACGACGCTCGGGGAGATGAAAGATTTACTGGAGTGTTTGGATTTAAGCGAAGATACGGTGCAAATAAAAGCGTAGACAAGGAGTATGGACGATGGATCTCGGATTGCAAGGAAAGAAAGCGCTGGTTACAGCATCTACCCGAGGCTTGGGCAGGGCTGTCGCCACAAAGCTGGCTATGGAAGGGGCGCATGTTGCGGTTTGCGGCAGAAATTCGGATGTCGTCGATCAATTGGTACGGGAGCTGAAGGAGCGAGGCGCGGAAGCGAACGGCTATACCGTCGATCTGGAGCATACGGGCGAACTTGATAAGCTGATTGACCAAGTGAAAGAGGATTTGGGGACGGTGGACATTCTGGTCAATAATTCGGGAGGTCCTAAAGCCGGGGAATTGCTGGATTTGACCTTGGAGGATTGGCAAACAAGCTTTCAACTTAATTTGTTAAGCATGGTGCATCTGACTGCATCTTTTTTGCCCGGGATGATGAAGTCGGGAGGCGGCAGGATCATGAACATCGCTTCCTCCTCGATTGTCCAGCCAATTCCTAATTTACTACTTTCCAATACGTTTCGAACCGGCATTCTCGGCTTTACGAAAAGTATCGCAACGGCTTACGGCAAATACGGCATCATAGCTAATGTGATCGCTCCGGGAAGAATCGCTACGGACCGTGTGAAGGATATGGATCAAGTAAGAGCCAGGGGGAAGCAGATTTCATATGAGGAACAGGTGAAGCTGACGGAGCAGGAGATCCCACTAGGCCGTTACGGCACACCGGAGGAATTTGCCGAAGCCGTAGCCTATTTCGTCTCTGAACGCAACACGTATATGACAGGCATATCGGTCATGTTTGACGGTGGTATCGTAAAAGCTATTTCATGACGGATGATAATTGCGGCTAATGAAGCTGGATGCGCTCAAGCAAACATATAAGGAGGAATGCGGAATGACAATCGAGATGCGGAATGTAACGGCCAAGCCGCTAAGCGGCAAAGGTTTTGAAAAATACGGTGATGTTATTTCGACGGAAGGACAGTTTTCGGTTATTAATCAAGGCACCGGATTAAAGTGGAACGATCTCGTCGGGTTCGACATGCACGAAGGCGGAGGTATCGTGAATCTGGGCATATTAAGGACCAAAAGTATCGCCCCTGTATTCTCGCAGATGGAACGGCATTTGTTCACTTCACAAATTTTTATCCCTTTGGGCGGTAAACGAAGCCTGGTGGCTGTGGCGCCTGCCAATGACGAAGGGCCGGACCCGGATGAGGTTGAGGTTTTTGTAATGGAGGGTAACCAGGGGATCAGCTTTTTTCGTAAAACATGGCATCATACGTTATTTCCTCTGGATGGGGAGACGGAGTATATCCTGATGATGCGAGGCGGAAATATACAACGTGACGTAGAGCTTGTTCCGATTAAAAATAATATACAATTCACGGTGATATAAAGCATATCTGACTTCAAACCCATCTCTAAATCTAAGAGAACCCAGGATGGAGAAACGGATGGAATGTAAGGGCAAAGACCCGTTGAGCCACGGGATGGTGAACTTCCGGGGAAATGGTGATTATTTTATCCTTTTGTCCACAAGTTAAAGGAATTTTATGGTACTTATAGAATGTTAACGTCAATGGGAATCACAACTACGGCTAAGACTTGATGTCTGCTTAATAATCAGACTCGGTCGTTAACATTTCCAGATGGGCATAACTAATATTTAGAGGAGGGTATCCAAAATGAAGTTCAGTGTTGCCGTTTTACTAGTCTTGTTACTGTCTCTTACAGGTACCGGGGCGCTATTCGCAGCAGATCAAACGATGACGAATGGCCAGGCGACTGTCCAGGTGGACGGCCGCAATATTGTGTTTCCGGATGCCAAGCCTTATTCGGTATCGGCCAGCGTCTACGTCCCCGTCCGGATCGTTGCCGAAAATATGGGGATTCCCGTCGTTTGGGATGTGAACTCCAAGTCGGTGAGTATCGGGGAAGGAGATGCGGTTGTAACGTTTAAGCCGGAAAATTCTACGAGCGGCAGTAAGCCATTTCTGAAGGATAACCGGGTCTATGTTGATCTTGCCTTCATTCAAGACAAGCTGGGAGCTGGAGCAGTCTGGAATAAAGAGACGATGATGGTTTCTATTACAACCAGGTCGAATGTGTTAAAGGGAGTTCAGTTGTACAAGCAATCGATGGTTAAACTAACCGGCGAGAAGGTGATCTACGTCGATCCTTACAAGGTGGACGGCGAGCCGATGGATGGAGACATTATATTTATTACGCATACTCACGGCGATCATTTCAACCTCAATGAAATCCAAAAGGTAGCCAAAAAAGATGCAACAATTGTATTTCCGTTTAAAGAGCTGGACAAAGTGACGGAGGCCGGATTCGAGAAAGTGGTCGGCGCAGTTCCTAATGAAGAGGGGACTGTGAATGGTATTTCCTATAAGGCAGTACCGGCATATAATACAAAAACTAGTAATCATCCGAAAGACCGTGAATGGGTAGGGTATATCATTAAGGTGAACGAAACGTCTTACTATATGGCTGGGGATACGGATCTGATTCCGGAGATGAAGGACATCGACGCAGACGTTGCCTTCCTACCGATGGGCGGCACGTATACCATGGCTTATGAGGAAGCGGCTAAAGCAGCAAATCTTATTCATCCGCGTATTGTGATTCCCTATCATTATGCTGATGTAGTCGGTACCCGAGAGGATGCTGTGAAATTTATTGATTTGATTGAGCCTGGAATAATATCCATATTGATGAAAGAGTAAGGCGTTGAATAATATTTCCTTACAACATTTTTAGCAAAGCTATTCACTGCCTATTTTATTTTGTCGGGAAATTGAGCAGACTGCCGCGGCGGTCTGCTTGGTCATTGTAAATGGAAAACAATATCTCAATAAATGCCGGCTGCCGAACGAAAAGACGGTATTTTTTATGGACTTAAGAGTTGCAAAAATCTTGTCGTCGATAAAGCTCAGTTTAAGCCGGGTTTTTAGATGTTCGGGCGGTATTGCATTGACCTACGTAAGAGTCGGTAAAAATAATTTATTGAGCGGAGCGAGAAAGGTGAAGACAACCCGGGCTATTATACGCTTAATCGTTTCAGCTCACACACATAGGTTCTTAAGTGAAGATGGTCGGAGGGATGTGGTATTATAAGGGAAGAGGGAACTTATTTTAACCCGAACGGAGGCTAATCATATGAACTCGCATCGCCGATTGGATACGAACGCCCCCGGGCCGCTGTACGTCACGTCCGCCTGCATCGATTGCGATACGTGCCGCCAGCTCGCTCCGACGGTATTCACCGAAGCGAAAGGATTCTCCACCGTCGCCCGCCAGCCGGAAACGGGGGTGGAATGGAAGCAGGCACTGCATGCCTTGCTCGCTTGTCCTACAGCGGCTATCGTGAGCGAGGAGAAGGGCGACATCGCCAAGGCGATGGCCGACTTTCCGCTGTTGTTGGAGGACGGTGTCTATTATTGCGGATATACGTCGCCCAAATCGTTCGGCGGCAGCTCGTATTTTATCGTACGGTCGAATGGCAACTGGCTTGTCGATGCGCCGCGCTTCGTGCCGTCCTTGGTTCGACGGTTCGAGGAAATGGGAGGCATCGATACAATTTTCCTCACGCACCGAGACGATGTGGCGGATGCAAAATTATATGCGGAGCGGTTCGGAGCGAAGCGCATCATCCATGCGTTCGAGAGGGCGGCGCAGCCTGATGCGGAGCATGTAATCGAGGGCTTTGAGGATGTGCGGTGGGATAACGAAATGAAAATCGTCGTCGTTCCGGGCCACACACGTGGCTCGATGGTGCTGCTGTATCGGGAGCGGTTTCTGTTCACGGGTGACCACTTGGCATGGGACCGGCACCGAGGGACGCTGGAGGCGTTCGACGATTACTGCTGGTATTCCTGGGAAGAGCAGGGGCTTTCCATGGAACAGCTTGCAGCCGAAACGTTCGAATGGGTGCTTCCCGGCCACGGGGAACGGGTGAAGCTGCCGCCGGCGGACATGAAAAAGGCGATACAACGGCTGGTCGAAGAGATGAGAGACGGCAGCCCCTAGTCCTTCAATACGAACGGGCAATCGATTATACAATCCTCTCTAGCAATGTTCCCAATTGCTCTGCCAAGACATGATGAGGGACAGGCTTTTCATTAGTAAACCACCATTCCACTACCCCTACGAAAGCAGATGCAACAACCTAACGAGAAGATCCTCATTTAACCCCTCGTTCTTTCCTTTGGTCACATCGACCTCATTCATAAATTATTCGAATAGAAAGTCAAGAAACCGATCATGAAAATAAGGAGCGCCTTTACTCGCTAGCATCATTGAAAAGAATGAATAATTACATTCAAAGTATTCGGTCCAGATCAGAGTCGATTCGGTAAACTCCAAATTCAGATGCCGCTCTGCACGATTCCCTTAGAATGTCTATATGTTCTTCAATGAGCTTATCCAGCCTACTTTGGACATTCTGAGACTCACCAAACTTTCTTGAACTAATCAACGATTTTGTCTGTTTTGTTCACAAATCAACAAAACACGTTTATTTAACCATTGCAAGCGTCATGTACCTTTTTATAATAATAGACATACGTTGATTATTCGATTTATTTAAGAGCATTAAACAATGAAACGACCCGTGATTTTATTTTTTAGCACTGATTGAACTGATCTTTCTCTTGAGGAGGTATGAAACGTGGAACGCCTGTGGACGAAGTCGTTTATCCTTATGACGGTGGGGACGCTTTTCCTATTCAACGCTTTTTATATGCTGTATCCGACGCTGCCGCTGTTTATCAAACAGATGGGAGGCAGCGAAGCGCAAGTCGGCCTGTCGATGGGCGCGTTTATGTTGACTTCCGTTTTAGTTCGCCCGATCGTTGGCGGGCTGCTGGACCGTTACGGCAGGAGACCCTTTATTGTCTGTGGGCTGCTGCTCTTTATCTTGGCGATGTATTTGTATAACTGGATCGGCGGGATTGTCGTATTAATGGGGCTCAGAATCGTTCACGGGATCAGTTGGGCTGTATCTACCACTTCCATTAGCACGGCCGTAACGGATATGATCCCGTCTGCCCGACGCGGAGAAGGTATGGGGTGGTTCAGCACGTCGATGACCTTGGCTATGGCATTCGGCCCGATGGTCGGGATCTGGGTGATCCAGGACCTGTCGTACCATGCTCTGTTTTTAATCGCTGCCGTTCTCTCTGCCGTAGCGCTGCTCCTAACGTTGGGAGCCAAAGTGCCTTTCCGGCCAAAAGCGGGCGCAAGGAGAATCGAGTTATTTGAAAAATCGGTCCTGCCCATCTCAACATCGGTCTTTTTCATGTTCATCGCATATGGCGGCATTACCACCTTTGTTCCGCTGTTCGCTGCATCAATCAAGGTCAATTCCGGTGTGTTTTTTCTAGCCTATGCCGCAACGCTGGCTCTTAGCCGTCCTCTTTCGGGGAAACTTGCGGACCGGTATGGCGAGACATTTGTCATTGTTCCGGCTCTTGTCATCACGATTGCGGCTTTAATTTGCTTGAGTTTTTCGACCGGATTGTTCGGCGTGCTTGTTTCGGCGGTCTTGTACGGGATCGGTTTCGGTTCCGCGCATCCGGCTATCCAATCGGCAACGATACGTCTTGCACACCCGGATCGTAAAGGAGTTGCCAATGCTTCTTTAGCGACTGCAACCGACCTTGGCATCGGACTAGGCGCGATTATGCTAGGCTGGGTCTCTCAGTACACGAGCTACTCGTTCTTGGAAAAGAAAGTATTGTACCCCCATCTCTCCCAACGCACAAACGAAAATCCTGCATTAAGTTACTGCTCTTAGTGAATTGTTGTGCCTATTATTGGTAATCTTACGTCAGGAAAGTGTAGGAAACGCGCAAGTGGGCAAAATAGGAACAAGCCTGGTTCTAATCTGACTAATACGAGGTGCCGGTTTGATACAGTTCATAAATGTGACGAAACGATACAACGATGGAACGACCGCTCTTAAAGGAATCGATCTGGAGATCAAGGCGGGGGAACTGATTACCTTGATTGGACCGAGCGGCTGCGGAAAGACGACGACGATGAAAATGATCAATCGTCTGGTTGAACCGACCTCCGGTCAAATCCTGATCGACGGGAAGGACATTTCCCGCACCAATCCAGTCGAACTGCGCAGAAATATCGGTTACGTCATTCAGCATATCGGTTTATTTCCGCACATGACGATCAAAGAGAACGTTGCGGTCGTGCCTAGACTGAAGGGAATTAACAGAACCTCTTATGAGCAGAAAATCGATGAGCTGATGGAAATGGTGGGGCTCAACCCGATCCAATACCGTGATCGTTACCCTGCGGAATTGAGCGGAGGCCAGCAGCAGAGAATTGGAGTCATTCGTGCGCTTGCCGCGGAACCGTCGATCATCCTGATGGACGAGCCGTTCAGTGCCCTGGATCCGATCAGCCGGGAACAGTTGCAGGATGAATTGATACGTTTACAAGAGGAAGTAAAGAAAACGATCGTCTTCGTCTCACACGATATGGATGAAGCGCTTAAAATCGCTGACCGTATCGTATTGATGCAAGATGGGGAGATCGTGCAGGCAGATACCCCAGATCGCATCCTGCGCCGCCCCAAAAACGATTTTGTCCGCACGTTTATCGGAGGCAATCGGTTAAACGAGTCGGAGCAGTTGACGGTGGACGATGTAATGGTTCCCAATCCGGTGACCGTCTCGTTGGCACGCGGCCTGGCTCACGGGGCAAAGCTGATGAAACAGTTCCGGGTAACGAGCTTGCTCGTTACCGATAAGAACCGTTTTCTGAAAGGCATTGTGACGAAAGAGATGCTGGAGGAAAAGTTCCATCATGAAGATTTGTCACTCCAGGATATAATGAAATCCGATATTCTGACCGTCCAAGCCGGAACAGGCATTGCTGATGCCGTGGAACTTATGAGACAACATGGCTTGTATAGCCTGCCCGTGGTTCATCCTAATGGCTTATTGGCAGGACTTGTCACCAATTCCAGTCTAATTGATGCTCTGCTTAAGCAGATTTAACGGGAGGTAGCCATGAATCTTTGGGATGTGATTCTAAACCGGCAAGAGGATATTTTTCGTGCGACAATGGAACATATTGAGCTTTCGTTTATAGCCCTTTTAATCGCGATCGTGATTTCTATTCCAACAGGGCTGCTGCTGACCCGGCTCCCTAGGCTGGCTGCCCCGGTAATCGGTGTAGCATCCTTATTTCAGACAATCCCCAGCTTAGCCTTGCTCGGTTTTATGATTCCGATCCTCGGGATTGGGATGTTCCCGGCCATCGTCGCATTAACCGTCTATGCTCTACTGCCCATTCTGAGAAACACTTATACGGGTATCATGAACGTAGAGAAACCAATCAAAGAAGCTGGGATCGGCATGGGGATGACGAGTATGCAGGTGATGCTGAAAGTGGAGCTGCCGCTCGCTTTAAGCGTGATTATGGCGGGTATTCGCACGGCGACCGTCATGTTGATCGGTGTTGCCACGCTCGCATCGCTTGTCGGAGCAGGTGGGCTGGGTGATTTAATTTTCCGGGGTATCTCGACAGTCAACACAGAGTTGATTTTGGCCGGCACGATTCCATCGGCGTTATTAGCGTTGCTCTTCGACTACTTGCTGGGACGGATGGAGAGGGCAGTGACCCCAAAGGGCATGCGGATAGGCAGCAAAAGAAATTCCAAGCTCGTCAAAGGATTGAAAATAGGATTGGGTTCGGCTTTGGTCGCCGCTTTATTGGCAGGTATCATGGTAATGGGCAATCCATTCGGTTCCGATTCGATTGTGGTAGGTGGAAAGAATTTTACCGAGCAGGATATTTTGACGCATATGATGGCCTCTTTGATCGAAGCAAAAACGGACTTGCAGGTCGTTCGAAAACCTTTTCTCGGAGGATCCCAGGTGACCCATAACGCCCTGCTCAACGGAAACATCGATATTTACCCGGAGTATACCGGAACAGGTTGGACATCCGTCCTGAAGGAGCAGCCGATCGGGGGTGAACCGGAGGAAACCTACCGGAGAGTGAAGGCTGCCTATGAGAAAAATTTCAATGTCACCTGGCTGAAGCCTATCGGCTTTAACAATACATACACGCTGGCTATGAAAAGAGAGCGCGCTGAGCAGGAGGGAATTGAAACCTTTACGGATTTGGCGCGAAAATCTCCGAATTTCGTACTCGGTGCCACACATGAGTTTTTGGAGCGTCCTGACGGGTACCGAGGTTTACAACAGACCTATGGAATGAGGTTTAAGGAAGCGAAAAGCCTGGATCCCGGGTTAACCTATAGCGCAGTTAAAGAAGGAACGACGGACGCGAATGACGCCTTTTCCACGGACGGCCGTATTGAAGCATTCGATCTCAAGGTAATCAAAGACGATAAGCAATATTTTCCTCCCTACTACGCTGTGCCCATAGTCCGTATGGACACGCTTAAGTCACATCCCGAATTGGAGGAAGTGCTCAATCTGCTGGCCGGCAAAATCGATGATCGTGCGATGTCGGTGTTGAATGGCAAAGTGGATCTTGAAGGGCAGCAAGCCCGTGTTGTTGCTGAGCAGTGGTTGAAGGATACGGGACTAATCAAATAAACAGCAAAAAGAGGATTTGCTACACTAAATAGGGTGAAATTGATGAATCTAGAAGAAAGCAGCTACGCATAATATAGTTAGTATTAACGTAGACCTTCGTGCATCATCCGATCCGCCGATCGCTGGACAGGTGTCGGGTGACAAGAACATTATCTCATTAATTGCCGTAAATCGCGGCTTTCTTATTTTATGGGTGTAAGAGGACAAGAACATATATCGATTTATATCCGCGATTTGAGCGGATTTTTTATTTTATGGATATAACTTCTTGTCTTTTCAAAAAGACAAGAAGTTATATTGTTTTTCAATGATGGACATAAGATTGAAACGTTTTCCGTAGTTGCTAAACGATAAAGGTTTCGAGTCCATTTTACATTATATAATAGATCGTTTTGTCCGAAATTCGGATTCATTTATATGTTCTTATTGGAAGGAGAGAAGCAAATTGTTGTTCCGTTTGTATGACTTGAAATTGAGAAGAAAAATGGGAAATCAATGTGGTTGCCGCGGGAAGAAAATGATAGTCCCAGTCCGCTAGCGAAGAGGATTACGCAATCGCCGGTCGATCTGGGCTAATAAAAGCGACACCAAATAACAAACATTAAGGGGAGATTATCCACACCGATAGATTATGAATTAGTGAATAACGCTATTGTGCAATTTGTGAAGAGAACACTTGCAGAGTGGCAAGTCGAAATTTACCAATGGCGGTTAGATACAGAATGGGCGGGAGAAGTTTTTCTACATGTATTAGTAGATAAAGAAAAGCTTATGTATTCCACAACTACTCATTTAATGCAGTTTGTTTATAGATCGGGTTCGTATGACTTTCAAAATATAAACTCAGAGGCTTTGAAGTGGTTAAAAGATGTTCTATAAGTCATCAAATTTGGGGAATTTGTTTCATTAATGTAGGCGCATTTGAAATTTGCGTAGGATTAACAAATCCAATTCAATGTTTAATATAATTACGTAAAATAGTAATTTGACAAAATGGAAATGACATAGAATTAAACTGTTGGATTCTTAACCTTGTTATATGTCAAAAAGTACGATTATTGGAGACAGGCTAGCGTGTAAATTTATTTTGCGTAAAAGGTATTTAGAATGGATTTGTAGAAGTAATCTCTAGTTTTATAAATCTATTTCAAAAAAATGGAGACACGGATGAGATCAGTAAACATAAGACCGCTGCTTCTTTTTCTCTTTTTATCGATAAACTTTGTGTACTTAATCGCCATTATTCTTTTGGTCTATGTCCATATGTTTAGAGTGATCGTGGATGAGGCCAGCCAAACCAGGCGACTGCTTTTAAACGAATTAAATAAACAGGTCACGCTTACTATGCGAGGTGTGGAAGAAACTGCGATCAATATATCTACTCATCCGGTACTATTGAATGCTTTGACGTATAAAACCGACAGCACTTTGGAATACTTCCGGGCAAAAAAGGAAATTTCGGATATGATCAACCATTTTGTTTTTACAAGTCCGAATTTCAGCAGTATTCGCATTTATACCGATAACTTGATAACAGACGGAACACCCAGCGGGGCAATTCCGCTAGCACCCCTTTCGGAATATGAATGGGATAACCTTGCTCAAACGGGAAAAAGCAGTATATGGATTAAGTCCCATAAAGATTTGGCTGTGTTTGATAAGGATACGGAAGTGCTTTCTTTTGTCAAAGTATTAAAGAATGCGCACAATGAATTTGCAGGATATTTAAAAATAAATTTGAAGGTATCTTATTTGATTTCCTCGGTTTTGGATAGGAATGGAACCGGCTCTAAGCTAATTCTGGATTCATCGGGTCAGATTATTTCTGTGATCAACGATCCGCTGCATGTTCAAAACCAGTATGACTATAAGGAATCTAAAGTTTCGATCGAAAAAAGCTATGCCCATGTTATGATCAATAATGTATCCTATTTGGAAGTGTTTTCAGAGCCGAATTATTATGGCTGGAGTATCATTGAAACGATTCCATACGAAGAACTGTTCCGCAACTTGAATTCTATAAAGAAAGTTTTGCTGTTCGTGGGAGCGCTGGGGGTGCTGCTTTCCTTTGTCGTTTCTTATTATCTATCCAGAAAAATGACAAGTTTTGTGTCGGGGATGCTCCATTCCTTCGAGCAGGTAGAGTGTGGAAGATTTAACATCCCCCAAAGTAAGTATGTCATCTATGAAGTTCAGCAAGTGTATAACGGATTCCATAAAATGATGAATAGACTGCACATGCTGCTGGCTCACCTTGAAATCGAGCAAAAGCAGAAGCTGAATGCCGAACTGAACGCCCGTTTGGCACAGATCAATCCGCACTTTCTATATAACACTCTGGACGCTATTCATTGGATGGCAATACAGAAAGGGGCCGACGAGGCCGGCGCAATGACTGCGAAGCTTTCCCGATTATTCCGCATCGGCTTAAGTCAGGGGAAATTGTTTATTTTGCTGGGAGAAGAGCTGGAGCATGGATTTTTATATTACGAGCTGCAGCGCGAAAAATATAAGAACGATATCCGGCTTATTATGGATGTGCCTGCTTTTCATAAATTATTATTCATTCCTAAGCTCATCCTGCAGCCTTTTATTGAGAATGCCATTATTCATGGGTTTGTCAAATCGCTCCATCATTCGGGAAATCCGCTGGTGATCCGTATACATACAAGTCTTGATGAGAATAACCTGTTTATTTTTATCGATAACAATGGTAATGCACTCGGCGCATCAGGCTATTATAATATCGAAACCAAGACGCAGAGCGGTTATGGAATCAAAAATATAAGGGAGAGAATTAATTTAAATTTTGGTCACGATTTTGGTGTGGATATTCAAGAGCTTCATCCGTCGGAGGGTGTGCGAGTCACGATCAAGCTTCCGCAAATCCATGACATGGATCAGCTCGATAATATTCGTTCGAGAGATAGACGTTTGTCCTGACTGCCTGACAACAATCCAAGTTTTACATACCTAACTCCATTAACAAAAAGGAATTTTTGAGCGAAAATAAGATTATAGAAACGGTATAGGTGACGCACATAATGAAAATTCTTATTGTGGATGACGAAACCCGTATTTGCGAAAGTTTACAATCCGCGGTACCGTGGTCGGACATCGGAATTTCGGAAGTGGCTACGGCGGACAGCGGAGAAGCCGGTTACCGGACTTTTTTAAGCATATCTCCTGATATTGTCATGACTGATATTAGGATGGACGGGATGAGCGGCTTGGACATGATTCGGAAGATCCGGCAGCATGACAGCATGGTTCCAATTCTCATTCTAAGCGCATACGACTTATTTTCTTATGCCAAGGATGCCGTTCATTTGAACGTAACAAGGTATATTCTAAAGCCTATTATTTATGGTGACATAGCTCTGACGGTCAGTGAAGTTGTCGAAGAGCTGAAATCTAGGAAGAAGCTCAACGAATTTGAAGGAAAGATCAAACTGCAGATTAAAAATAACTTAGGTGCACTTAGACAAAAGTTTCTTTATGATGCTCTAACCCTTCCGACGCGATTTGACGAGGACTTTACAAACAATCTTCAGTTTTATCAAGTTGATCAAGCTTTTCTTCGAGGTGGCCTTGTCATGAGTCTGCAGGCTTTTTGGCCTCGCAACGGAAAAGTGGAGACAGAGAAGCAGTGGCAAATATACAGATTTGCTGTGAATAACATTATTCAGGAAGTATTGTCTAAATGGCAGCCAAGCTATCATATGCCGTTTAGTGAAGACCGGATTACCGTGATTTTTGTAGGTTCCGATGAAAATGAACTGATTCAGGATGCCAGTCAGGCGACGAAGGAAATTATCAATCAGATCTATACGTTTTTGGAGATTGAGGTCAACGCCGGCTTTGGGCGCTGGTATCCTCATCCTTCAAACTTTTCGAAATCCTATAAAGAATCTATTGAGGTTCTAAAATTCAGTGAATTTGAAGGATATAAACGTATCGATCATTATAATGACGTCCATGAAACGAATTTCTATCATTGGCCGGAATACCCATTGGAAGAGATGCAAATCATTTTGGAAGCGGTTAACCGGGGGGAATGGAAGGAGGCAATGGAGTCATGGTTAATTTTGGAGTCATCGCTATTGAAAAAAGACGAGGCTGTCCCTTTTGATTTTGTTAAGATGCTGTGTACAGGACTGCTAAGTACAATCATTGCCTATAGATGCCAGCAGCAGTCGCCCAACGATTTGCCGGCGAAGCTGGTTGAAATCCAAAATTATCGCAAGAAAGAAGATTTATGCGCGTGTGTTAGAAAGCTTCTGGAACAGGAAGCCGAATCACTTAAAAATCAAAAGAATCAATCCACATACACGGAGTACATAAAAAAGTATGTAAGCGAGCATTACAACGAAAATATTTCATTCGCGCAGCTAGCAAATGAATTACATTTAAGCCGGACTTATTTGAGCTACTTATTTAACCGCGATACGGGGGAAACATTTGCCAATTACTTGATCCAATACCGAATCACAGTCGCCAAGAAATTAATGAATTCTTCCCAACATTTGATGGTTCGAGAGGTAGCGGCCATGGTAGGGTATTCAGACTCGGCGTATTTTAGCCGGATCTTTAAGCATGTGACCGGATTTAGCCCGTCAGAATATCAAATGCGTACGTAAAAAATAATGTAATGGACTTCCCAAGTACTGTCATATTTCACAATCTAAATGATCGACCGATTAATAAATATACGGTAATCTCGGTTTTCAAGAGACGGAAGCCTATCAATATAAATTTGGAGGGTCAAACTTGCGAGTGAAAAAAGCATGTTCCTTTACACTGGTACTGATGCTTTCAATAAGTTTATTGGCGGCTTGTTCCCCTGTCAACCTTTCTGAAAGTGCTCAAGTGAAAGGGGAGCAGTCGAATTCATTAGGCGGAAAGCTGGTTGAGATTCGTTTTCCTTGGTGGGGAAATGTTGTCCGGCATGAAAAGTACAATAAACTAATGGATATGTTTGAAGCTAAAAATCCGAATATCAAAGTGATTCGTGAGCCGGGATCATGGGAGGACTATTGGAAGAAGATCTCGGTACAAACGATTGGAGGTAACGCACCGGATGTACTGATGTTTACAACTGTCGGACAGATGCCTGAATATGAAGACAAAGGCGCTCTTCTTCCTTTAGATAAATACATTGAGAACGGCAGCATCGATGTAAGCGGGATTCCGGAGAAGGTTATCGAACTTGGCAAATACAAGGGAAGAACATATATGATCACGAAGGGATTGGCAGCCTTGTCTTATACGGTGAATTTGAGCTTGCTAAGTCAGAAAGGGGCGCCACTGCCTAAGAATGAGTATGCTTCATGGGGGGAGTTCATCGACTATTTGAAGTTGATCAAGCCTAAGTTAGGAAAAAATGAATGGGGGAAAGAAATTTACCCTCTAGCGGATATGGCGAGCGATGATCTCTACATGGAAAGTTTTATGAGGTTGAAGGGCAAGGATATGTTTTCCGATGATGGAAGGGAGTTGGGCTTTTCCAAACAAGACTTGGTGGAATGGTTTACTTTATGGCAAGACCTGAAAAAACTAGGCATAGTTCCTCCTGCCAAAATTACTGCTGAAGAAGGAACGCTGCAATGGGAGCAGGATATGCTGGCTTCGAAACGGATCGTCATGTCGGCAAGACCAGGCAATCACATCAAGAGCATAATGAAATATATGAGTGATGAGTTAACATTGATCCGCCTTCCAGGCGATAACGGGAAGTTCGGCGAAGTGCTTACAGGAGCTTTCCTGGGGATATCGGCACAAAGCAAGCATCCGGATGATGTAGCCAAACTTATTAATATGTGGATGACCGATCTTGAATTTAATAAACTGTATGAGCATGAACACGGCATTGTGCAAAATGAAAACGTTGTCAAAGGGATTCAGCTGGATCCCGGCGATCAGCTTTCTCTAAAAAATATGAAAGAAGTTATGTCTACGACAAAGCCGCAAAAATCAAGATTACCCGGGGTAGCAAGCATATTTGATCAAGTAAAAAAATCTTACGATGAGGTTAACTTTGGTGAAAAAAGTATCGAAAAGGCTGCAGACGATATTTTCACTGAAGCTAACCGTGTTTTGAGAAAACAAAAATAACCTGCTGGAAATGATTTATACGATAAATGAGAGGGGGGCATGCTTATGGGTGAGAAACATAGGATGGACATCATCGAGGCTAGAAAGGATCTCGGGGTCGTCATTGTGAGAATGGCCGCACAGCGCAGGACTCAAGAGGAAATCGAAGAATTAGGTGCCTTACTTGCTAATTTAAAATACGCTGAGCCCGATTATTTTCTCGAGTTTGACATCGCGTTTCATCTAAAGCTGGCGGATATGGCCAAAAATAGTACTTTAAAAGAAATATTGAGCAGTATTCTTCTACATACTCGTGTCAATCAAGCAGATGACGGGGGAAAGCAAATCTCTTCTTTGGATTATGACGCCATTTATAATGCAATTGCAGAAGGCAATCAGGAAGCCGCCGCACAGGCAATGGAAACACTTATCAAGGATGAGATGGAAGTCTATTAGGAGGAGAATAAGAATGGATTATAAATATTTTATGCCTACACAGGTTGAATGCGGAATCGGCACATCCACAAGAACCGGTGAATACCTTGCTGCTTCCAGAGTCAGGAAAGTGCTCCTTGTGACGGATGCCGGGATTATAAAGGCTAACATGCTCGAAAATATGATCGAATCCCTCGAAGCGCAGGGGATCACACCTGACATTTATGACAAGGTGGAGCCAAATCCAAGTGCAGAAAGTATTATGAATGGTCTGAGTTTTTTAAACGAAGCAGGTGCGGACAGCGTTGTTGCGGTCGGTGGAGGGAGCAGCATCGATACAGCTAAAGGAATTGCCATTATGGCACGGAATACTGGAAATATACTCGATTATGAAGGAGTCGGAAAAATTCCGAATCCCGGCCTGCCACTCATAGCAATTCCGACAACGGCCGGGACAGGCAGCGAAGTCACTCCATCAACGATTGTCACTAATCGTGCTACGTCTTTTAAGGCAGCGGTGATCAGTCCTTATCTATATCCGAAATTGGCTATTCTCGATCCATCGCTTACGTTAAAGCTTCCTCAACCCATTACTGCAGCGACGGGAATGGATGCCTTGACTCATGCGATCGAATCGTATACGTCAAAAGGTGCAAGTCCATTGAGTCAGGCATTTGCACTTTCGGCTATCAAGATGATTGCCCACAATATTGAGAAGGCCTATTTTTCAGGGACTGACCTCCACAGCCGGGAACAAATGCTGGTAGCATCAATGATGGCGGGCGCTGCGTTTGCCCAATCGCGTCTGGGTAATGTTCACGCGATCTCGCATACTATGGGAGGGATATTTAACATCGCTCATGGTATCGCAAACGCTTCCCTGCTCCCGTATGTAATGAAGTTTAATTCACCCGCTTGCCTGGAACGGATGGCGGATATCGCTGAAGCTCTAGGATGCGACACTGCAGGGGGTTCTGTGCAAGAAGCGGCGGAGATGGCGATTGAAAAGGTCATCCGTCTGAATCAACGTCTGCAGATCCCTTCAAATATTAAAGATTTGGGCGTTGAACTGGATCAGCTGGAAAAGATGGTCGAAGATTCTATGCGCAGCGGTAACGTACTGATTAATCCCCGTCTGACGATAGCACGGGATATCCGGCACATTATTGAATGTGCTTACAGCGGGAGCTTCGATCTATAAAGGGGGCGGCATCACATTCATATCTTAATGAATCACGTGACCCCGATTGCCATCTTAATCGGTATTGGCATGATGCTGCAAAAAATATTTAAATTGGAAGTAAAAACGCTGACAAAAATAATATTGTATTTGTTTTTACCTGCTGCTCTTCTGGAAATGACTTATAAATCCCGGATCTCATTAGAAACATTTTTTATTGTCTTGCTGTTTCTAACTATTTTCTATGCCGTAATGCTGCTCATCATTGAGATTTACATTCGAATAAGGCGTCTTGGCAAGGGGATGAAGGGGGCTGTGCGAAACAGCGTAATTCTCGATAATAACGGGAATTACGGAATTCCGTTAAATCAGCTTGTTTTTATGAACGAACCCTTCGCCCTTTCCATACAAATCATCGTGCTAATGGTCCAGACCGTATTACTTAATACTTTCGGAATCTATAATGTCATGGGTAATCTCAACCTAAAGCAAACCTTGAAAACGATCTTGATGTTTCCATCCATATACTGTCTTGCGGTGGCTCTAATACTCAATTATTTAGGAGTCGGAATTCCTTCTATTCTGGCTATTCCTCTTAACTACTTATCAGATGGATTTCTTGCCGTCGCCTTAGTGACGCTTGGCGTACAAATGGGGAGCATGAAATGGAAACTCGGCAATATGGATGCTATTGTTACTATCTCTTTGAAATTAATCATTGCCCCTATGGTGGGCCTCTGTATTATTTTTCTGTTGAATATCCACGGGATAGCTGGACAAGCTCTTATATTGACATGCACAGTCCCTACCTCTTTAACCGGTGTATTGCTGGCTGTGGAGTTCGACAGTGAATCGGATTTCGCATCGCAAGCCGCGTTCTCGTCAACCATTGCCAGTGTGGTGACCGTATCACTTTGGATTTATGTCATGCAGTTTTTGTGAATTTTATTTATATCCGTTATGGGAGGCCAAGCTGAAAGATGAGTGACAAAAACCTAATTCTTAAGCAATTCAAGGAAAAACGTTCGTTGGGAGAGCCGATCATCGGCGGGGGCGCAGGTACCGGGATTAGCGCTAAGTTTGAGGAAGCCGGCGGAATCGATCTTATTGTCATCTACAATTCCGGCCGTTTTCGGATGTCGGGACATGGCTCACTTGCGGGTTTGATGCCTTACGGTGACGCCAATGCAATTGTTATGGACATGGCCCGGGAGGTCCTTCCTGTCGTTCAGAGAACGCCCGTCTTGGCAGGTGTCTGCGGGACCGACCCTTTTCGCAAAATGCGCGATTTTCTTGCACAAGTTAAAGCAGCGGGCTTTGCCGGTGTTCAGAACTTTCCGACCGTTGGACTTATTGACGGTGTTTTTCGTGCAAATCTGGAGGAGACCGGTATGAGCTACGTCAAAGAAGTGGATATGATCAAGCAAGCCGGCGAATTAGACCTGTTAACGACCCCCTATGTCTTTAATCCGGAAGAGGCTAGGGATATGGCGAGAGCGGGTGCCGATATTTTGGTCGCGCATCTAGGGCTCACCACAGCTGGCTCAATAGGCGCCGAGACCGCGCTCTCACTAGAGCAGTGCGTACCGGTTATACAAGAAATTACCTCGGCAGCGAGGTCAATTCGCAATGACATTTTTGTCTTATGCCATGGGGGACCCATTGCTGAGCCTGAGGATGCTGCGTATATTCTGAATCAGCTGCCGGAGGTCGACGGTTTCTATGGAGCCAGCTCGATGGAACGACTGCCTACGGAAAAAGCGATTTCGGAACAAACGAAAAAATTTATGTCTATTCGTCGTGCTTGATATCCCATTCCATTCGAGAGGGTGATTAGGTTGACTAAAACGATAGCTTTGTTGGGTGCATTGGACACAAAGGGAAATGAATACGCCTACGTGAAATCACGTATTGAGGCGAAAGGCCATAACACGTTATTGATCGACGTTGGGGTGCTGGATCCACCGACCCTAAATGCGGACATACATCGGGAGACCGTCGCAGAGGCGGCCGGGGTCCCTTTGGCACAGCTTGTTGCCAATCGCGACCGGGGTGAAGCTGTTGCTGCCATGGGCTTGGGCGCCGAAAGGCTCCTTTCAAGGTTGTATGCGGAAGGCACAATAGACGGCGTTCTATCGCTCGGAGGGACCGGCGGGACATCTGTCGCCTGTCAGGCGATGAGGGCGCTTCCGATCGGCTTTCCTAAGGTCATGGTTTCAACTGTAGCTTCCTCCGACGTTTCTAGTTATGTGGGAGTGAAGGACATCGTCATGATTCCCAGCATTGTTGATATTTCCGGCATTAATAAAATTAGCCGTACGGTTTTATCCCAAGCGGCTGGCGCTATTTGCGGCATGGTAGAGGAAGAGCTGCCACCGATAGAGGACAAACCTCTTATCGTTACTTCGATGTTCGGCAATACGACCAAGGTGGTCGAAGCAGCCAAAAGCATCATTGAAGCAGCCGGTTACGAGGTATTGGTATTTCATTGTACGGGAAGCGGCGGCCGTACGATGGAGAGTTTAATTGAGGCCGGTATGATCGAAGGTGTGCTTGATATTACCACTACGGAATGGGCCGACGAGCTCGTAGGCGGGGTGTTTACTGCAGGTTCGAAGCGTCTGGAGGCTGCTGCTCTTGGCGGAATACCGGCAATCGTCGTACCCGGCTGCCTTGATATGGTCAATTTTGGCGTTCCGGAAACGGTTCCTGACAAGTTCAAGGGACGCCGTTTTTACCAGCATAATCCGAACGTTACTCTCATGAGGACCGATATGGAGGAAAATTCCCGTTTAGGTGAAATCATCGCCGAGAAGCTCAATCAAAGCAAGGCACCCGTATCGGTTCTGCTGCCGATTCGCGGTCTTAGCGTCATTGGCGAGGAGGATGGCGCCTTCAGCTGGCCGGAGGCTGATCGTGCATTGTTCCACTCATTGAAATTAAACCTGCGGCCGGATATCGCCGTTATTGAGCTTGATTGCCCGATTAACGAGCTTCAATTTGCTGAGCGGTGCGCTGAGGAACTGTTAAGCAACATTGCGAAAAAAAATTTTTTGAATAGTTAAAAATGATTGACAGGAGCAAATTAACGGAATTATAATCCAATTAATAGGTTGACCAATTTACCAATCAATAAATATAACAACCTAACAATCCAACAAGAAGCATTTTCAAAAGAATGAATGCGGTTACAGCGGTACATGCGAAATGCAAGCAATTGCGCCATACAAAATATAGAGAGGGTGACCGAATGGACTTACAAGGTAAAACGGTATTAATAACCGGCGCGGCCACCGGAATCGGAAGAGCGATTGCTCTCTGCTTGGCAAAGGAAGGGGCTAACGTTGCCGTCAATTACTCTAAATCTGCCTCAGATGCCGAAGTGACGAAATCCGAGGTTGAGAAGCATAACGTGCGAGCGCTGGTTATCCAAGCGGATGTCGGAAATAAAGAAGAAGTAGAACGTATGGTTGAACAAACGATTGCCTATTTCGGAACAATAGACGTTCTAATCAATAACGCCGGTACAACGCAGTTTATCCCTTTGCATGATCTCGATGGACTGCTTGAAGAGCATTGGGACCACATACTGAATGTGAATGTGAAAGGCATGTTCTTTGCCTCGCGTGCTTGTGCCTCCGAATTGAGGAGGAATAAGGGATGTATCGTCAATATCACATCAATAGCCGGATTCAACGGCGCAGGAAGCTCCATAGCTTACGCTGCCTCCAAAGCCGCAGGAATTAGTTTGACGAAATCATTCGCCCGCGTATTAGCACCCGATGTACGCGTGAATTCAATAGCTCCAGGAATTGTGATCACGAGATGGGTGGATGGACGTGAAGAGCATGTTAAACAGTACAGCGACAAGACATTGCTTGGAAGGCCAGCCTATCCGGAGGATGTTGCCGAACTGACTGCAGCTGTGATTCGCGGAGGGGATTTTATAACAGGTCAAACCCTTGTCGTTGATGGTGGATGGAGCTTGTAACAGCGTGGATTACGGTTTTCGGTTATCCGGAACCGCCAAATATAGTACATAGTAGCCCAGCGGTGATATGTCAAGGGGATGATCGATAAGAATTGGAAAAAACATTGCCTAAAGCGTACCCAGAGCTAAAAAAAGACATCACTAAACTAACCCCACCATTTAGTCTGAATTTTCAGACTATTTACAGGCATGGGCAACATGTAAAAAGAGTAGAAATCTGGAAATCCTATGGATTCCTCCTCTCGGGTGGTGTGTACATTTTGTTGGTCTTCAGTAGCATGAATACCAACCGTACCAATTTTCGTGCAGATAGGACGAGGGCTCTTTTGTGCTTATGCTTCGGGACTTCATCATACTTCTTTTGGTAAAAGTCTCTGTACTCGGCATCGTGTTTTCGCACCGAATCAGCAGCTTGAACCAGATAGTAGCGCAAGTATTTGTTACCGGTGCGCATACGGGATGTTTC
>NZ_SMRT01000037.1 GCF_004354045.1 Paenibacillus piri
TCCCGCGCCCGAACGAAGGTACAGCACGAAAGACTCCGTGTCCATGTCAGCATGTATATCGAGAAGCGAAGGGAACTCGGCAAGCCGAAGCGAAAGCTGCTGGCGCCCCCGAGCATTCGGATCGCATGGAAGGATGATGAGTAGTGGCAGGAAGTCAAAGAAACGATTTTACATGGAGCCGCAACACCGATACCGAGAGCATTTATAGCCTAATGCAGTACACAGACAAAAAGGATTTGTCCCGCACGGACATCATGGGCTTAACCGCGCATGCGTTCCGCATCATCATCGATCGCGAGGAGGTCGAGGTCGGCAGTTATTCCTTTTTCGATTGGCAGCTGCGGCATGCGGAAGCGCTGCGGAATCTGGGTTTTACCGTACGGACGACCGGCAGGCAGAACCATGTTTCGCCGACGCCGGAGGAGCTCGAGACGGCACTGGAGATGATCCAGACGAGTCTGGACGCAGGCATCCCGGCATTAAGCTGGGACCTGTTCATCCCGGAATGGGGCGTCATCTACGGTTACGATGATGAGACCCGGATGCTGCAATGCCGCGATGTTCGCCGCGATAGCGAAATGCCCTATGAGAAGCTGGGCCGCGGCGAGGTGACGGAGCTGTATCTGCTGACGATTATGGACTCGAAACCCGTCGATCGTCGAACGATGCTACGGGGTGCGTTGAAGCTTGCGCTTGAGCATGCGCATGTACAGCAGTTCCCGGCGGAGGAGAGCGCAGGACACGCCAACGGCCTGGCTGCGTTCGATGCCTGGATACACGCCTTGGAGCAGAGGATGGCCAATCCGTTCGGCAATGCCGTCAATACGGGCAAAGTTTGTGATGCGCGCGAATTTGCCGTACAGTTCCTGCAAGAGCTGGCGGACAACGGAACGGAGCCGGGCGAAGAATCGCTGCGCCAATTGGCTCGTCAAGCGGCAGAGCAGTATGCCATCGTCGCTGGCAACCTGTCAATCATGCGCGACATGTTCCCGTTCCCGCACGGTGGTGTTCCTGGGGACGAAGCTGCGGCGACCCGGGCGATCGAACTGCTGAAGGAAGCGAAGAACGCGGAGACGGAAGGCGTCGCGCTGCTTGCGCAGATGCTGGAGTTGCTGGAACGGGAAGCCAAGGCGCCTGTTTGCTAGCTGCAATTTAAGACTTAGCAGGGGTTACTTTCTATAAAAAGAAACTGTGTATGATGGTTTCCACATGACTCATACGTTAAAGGAAGACAATAGTTCAACTCTGAAGGGGCTGCCGCGCGGCAGCCCCTTCGTTCACCTAACGGGCAGGTAGGCAAATGAACAAGTGTGAGAAAATTATAAAAAATGACTTATATTCATGTGTATAAGTAGTAAAATTAGTAAGGATTGGGTGTTTGCTGTGATCATTATTGATTTAAGATATTGAGAAGGAGGAAATGGATATGCAGGCAAATGAGGAAGTCAAAATGGAAGAAAGACTGGAAGACATTACGGGTATAACCTGTATTTACGTACCAGTAAATGATGTTTACGAGTCTATTAAATGGTACCAAAAGAATTTAGGGTATCAACCTGTAATCAACGACCGTGTTGAGCCTGGGATGGTGACGGCTGTTTTAAATTTTCCCGATCGGAATGGAAACCTGCCTTCACCTGGTTTAAGGCAAGTTGTACCCGCTCTGTTCCTTCACAAATCGGACGAAGAAGGCGGTCGATTACGCTTTTCATGGTCATTGGACAGAGGCAAACCCCATGCAATGGCATGTTTCATTACTCCGCGGATCGAGGAGCTATTTGAACGTTTCAAAGAAAACGGAGTGAATATTTTAGGAGAACGGATGACAAGCGGACCAAACATAACGTTCGCTGATCCTGACGGTAACATATGGGAAGTTTGGCAACCATAATCGATTAAACAGATCTATTTCGCTAACGGGATACGATAGCTGAATAAACACCCACGACAAGACTGCCGGCAAGATCGGCAGCTTCGTTACGTTAACGGGCAGTTTAGTGACAATGGTGATCGGGATTCCGATATCTTTGGAAGCCCGATCACTGTTCGATAGAGGTATGTCAGTTATCACACCATTTTTCGCCCCACTGGAACATGAAATCAAGCATTGGAACCAATGATTTACCTTTCTCAGTTAGGGTATATTCGACTTTTGGTGGCATGACATTATATTGTTCTCTATGGATAATTCCATCTCCCTCCAATTCTTTTAACTGTTGGTTAAGTGTTTTATGTGCGATTGGCGGTAAGAATTCCTTTATTTTCCCATATCTGACCACTTCTTCTTTTTCTATTAAAAATAATATAGCAAGGCGATCATAACAGTCCAGATTCGTTACTGGAAGCAATGCAAGGCGTGTATGGGGTATTCAGTGTTCAACCTACAGAATTCTCCCTAAACATATCATCGGATTTTGGCTACGAAGACGAAGTTAGACCATTTCGTTTACTCATCGGTAAGTGGAGCGGATCGATTAATTGGTGGACGAAATTATAGTAAATGGGAAATTGAAGAATACATTCGAAGCCTTGACTTGCCACTAACAATTTTACGTCCGGCTTGGTTCATGGATAATTTCTCCGATCCACTCTTTGGGCTTCAAACTGGCAAACTTTCTACTGCGATAAAATCAAACATAAAATTGCAACTAATCGCTGTTGAAGATATCGGTGCATTTTCAGCATTAGCTTTTGAGAATCCCGAGAGATACTTAGGCAAAACAATTGAAATCGCCGGGGATTCTTTGACTCCGGTGGCTATATCGAATGCAATATCACGTGCTATCGGAGTAGATATTCCATATGTAGAGATTCCAATCGATACTATTCGTCAAATAAGTCCAAGTGGAGCAAGAACGTTTGAGTTTATTAATAATGAGGAACTTAAAATTGATATTGCCGAAGTCCGGAGGTTACACCCCGGTTTGTTGACTTTTAATGAATGGATAGGAAAAATAGGAAAGGTAAAAATGGAGTTATTGTTCGCTCCCGAGCATTAAGGGATTCAAGCCAAGGTATTGAGCTATCGGGTAACTATAGTTCAACGAAATAGGAGCAGATTGCCTTGGCAACTGCTCTTTATTTTTATTAATCTAAATGCCAAATGGCTGGACACAAAAAACCATTGACAAAGCTCTGAAGTTTCTTTATCTTAATGTTGAGTAAGTTACTCACTCTATATATTCGACCAACCAAAAGGAGATGAAATACATGAAAAAGACTAACCTTCTCATGGATTTGATACTGCGCAAACGAAATCAACGCCAAAACGCAGAGCTCTTACAGATCCAATCACCTAACAGCATCGTTGAAAGTCGTTATGTGAAAATCGGAGGTATCGATCAATGGGTAACGATTCGAGGGGAGGACAGAAATAATCCCGTGTTATTGGTGATCCATGGCGGGCCTGCTTCAACTTACTCGATTTTCAGCCCATTATTACGTTCGTGGGAGAAGTATTTTACCATTGTTCAATGGGACCAGAGAGGCGCCGGCAAGACGTTTACCAGGAACGGAGAAGACGGATACGGAACTATCAGCTTTGACATTCTCACTCAAGACGGAATAGAATTGGCGGAATATCTAATTAACAAACTCCATCAGCCACAAGTGATTCTCCTAGGCAGTTCTGTAGGCAGCTTGACTGGGATTATGATGGCCAAACAGCGTCCGGACCTTTTTTATGCCTATGTCGGCACGGACCAAAACGCCCCGGATTCCGGGAATCTGGCTTATCGGCTGACGTTAGACGCCCTCCGAGCGGCCGGCCATAGCAAGGGAGCCCAATTAGTAGAGAAAATGGGACCTGACCGCTCCAAATGGAATCGAAAAGATTTCGATAAACGAAATCAATATCTCGTTAAAGCCAGCCAAGACGTCCCTAATATGGTTATGGATCTCATATTGCCGTGTATGCTCTCCTCTCCTGAACATCGAATAAGCGATATCATCGACTACTTCAGAGGGATGAGCTTCTCTCTCCATCATCTGTTTGACGCACTAGTGACTTTTGACTTCAGCAAGGTTGGTTTCAGGTTTGAGCTGCCCGTCTTTATTTTTCATGGGGACAAAGACATCGTAACTCCGACAGCACTCGCAAAATCGTTCTTTGACGGCATTGAAGCTCCTCATAAAGAATTTACTTTGATACGGAATGCCGGCCACCTTGCTTGTTTTGCCCGGGCTGAGCAATTTCTGGAGGAGCTTCTTAATCGTGTGCTTCCGCTCATAGCCGATACGAATAACAAGACGCAAAAGAGATAAATTCGGAGTTTTCATGTTACAATGAGGAATATAACGTTAAGAACGGAGAATGAGACCCATTGTCGCCACTAAACAAACAGCAATTGAATCAGATCCGCGACGAACGCAGAGAGCAGATCAAACAAGCTGCGCTCAAAATCTTTGCCCGTCGCGGATTTGCAGGAACGAAGACGAGCGTGATCGCTGCGGAAGCCGGCATCAGTGAAGGCCTGATTTTCCGGTATTTCAAAACTAAAGACGAATTGTTTACCTCGCTCGTTGAGGAGTTAATGTCAGAAGCAACGAAAGAGCTCCGAGACGCCAAGCACTTGCCCGGAGCACCTTTGGAACAAATCAAAGCATTTACCGAAGATATGCTCGACGAGAACAACAAGTACGCGTTTATGTTCATGCATAGGGTGCGCAACTCAGAGGTTATCCCGGAGGAAGCCGCGAGGATTCTTGAACAAAATCCGGTCGATGAATTGCTGAATCGGCTGGTTCCGATCTTTATCAAAGGTCAGCAAGCCGGACAATTCATCGAGGGGGAGCCGTTAAAGCTGATAGCCTGGTACATCTATACCGTCAATTCGCTCATTATGGAGGAAGTGGGTCAGGAAGAGCATGGGCTGCCGAGCGTAGAATTTTTACTGCGGTTATTAATAAAATAACTTTCGAAAGCCTTGAAAGATCTATTTTTGAAGTGATAGCACACAGTGATTCTTTACCGGATGTTGAACGGGTACGATAGTGGGGGGGGGGCTGCCGCGAGGATAGCTCCTTTTTGATTCTCATTGAAGTAACGGGCAGTAATATTAATTGGGGTATTGATCAATTCTTTCCTGATGGTTAAAATGAGGTGTTCTTTTGTAACCATTTGTACGCCGAATATTTTAAAGAGAAGAGGTTGAAAATCTTGATTGACTACGGTCCAGATTTATTTAAAGGTACCGCTGGGTATTACTCGCGATACAGACCACTCTATCCTTCGTCGCTTGTTCGGTTTTTGGTTAACAAGTTTTCACTTAACGGCGAAGGTCGTTTGCTTGATTTGGGATGTGGAACGGGGCAGCTAGCTCTAAGATTTAATGATTGGTTTGAAGAAATAATAGGCGTAGATACGGAACCCGAGATGATAGATGAAGCAATTCGATTGTCCAACGTTAACAGGGTGCAGAACGTTAGATGGTTACATGGCAAGGCGGAAGAAAAGTCAAGCGATTGGGGTTCATTTCGGCTCATTTTAATTGCAAAGGCGTTTCATTGGATGGATAGGGAGTCAGTCCTTGAAATCCTATATAAAAGTTCTGACGATAAAAGCGGTGTTGCTATAATTGATAATTATAATGAGAAGCAAGAACCGTTACTTTGGCAACTCAAGGTAAATGAAATAGTAAAACGTTGGCTCGGGAACGAAAGAAGAGCAGGTAACACCACATATACGCCTCCAATGGAAAGGTTCGAGGACACCGTAGCGAAATCTAGTTTTATAAATGTGGAAAGACAAGTTTTACCAAGTTATTCCTACACGTGGACAGTAGATTCTATTATCGGAAATCTCTATTCCACATCACGTGCTTCAAAACGTCTTTTTGGTGAAAACCTAGAGCGATTTGAAAATGAGTTAAGATCTGCTTTATTCGACATTGACTCTACTGGCGTGTTTACTGAAGAACTATCCGTAAGTGTGATTACTGCTTTTAAAGTGAAGTAGTTTTTGGACTGTATTGAGGAACTTGCCGCTGGCGGTTCCTTCTTGATTATTGAAGTAACGAAGAACGTTACTTTAATACAAACATTAAGACAGCTGACGAGAATAATCGGCTGTTTTTTTGTCGGACTAAAGAGTAGTATAGTTCAATAAAGCAGGTTCAAATGGTATGATTGGATTAGACATTTTACCAGATAGTGGGGTCTTGGATGATTGATTTCTTATACCATTATTTCGATGAGTCCGTAGGACCTTTTCGTAATTTGTCTGATTTAGAACCTGAAGAAGCTGAACGAGTTCTCAATGAAATTCGGGTTCAGAAAAAAGGATTTGCAAGTAAAAGATCAATGAACTATCTTACTATTCGACGAAGCCTTGAAAAAAGAGCAAGGGAATTATTTATACAAAAAGGCGGAGAGCCTATTCGAAGTAGTCCCCATTACATGACTGTTGGAGAATGTCCGTGGCTCTTGGAATGGTTTGAGAAAGGTAAGGTACTTCGTATCCCAATTACAGAATTCGATTCGCTGACTCTAAGTTTTACGTATGGAGATTTGTTTCCAACCATGAGGTATCAAGATGGGAAGAAATATCGTGGTCAGGTGTATACGTTAAATGAGATTGGCCAGATAATAAATGAATTCGGATTACCACAAGAATGGAATAGTCAGGGGAAAGATGGACCGGAGAGGTACATAGAAGTACAAGTTTGGGATGATAAACCATTAACCTCATGGTTGCGCAAACGGGTAACGAGAGCTGAAGAAAAAGCTTGGAGGGTAGTTCATGGAAGGTGGGATCGGGTTCGATGAAACGATTTTTAATCGGGCAATATGGCGGATATGATGGTAGTAAGACGGAACGGGACTTCCGGATGCATTTTTACGGGATGGAGGCTTGTCTGTTCGAGAAAGAGGAGGATGTCGCCCTTCTGGCTGAGCTATCCCGGCAAAAGGGCTTCCGGGTAGGCGTCCATTATCCGATGCGGGCCGGCCGTTCGCAGATGCGGGACGCCTTGTTCCTGGCACAGGATGAGAAAGTCCGCACGGAAGCCTTGGAGGGTATTCGTCAGGAACTGGAGTTTCTTCGGACGCTAGGGCCGGAGTATGTGCTGTTCCATTATCCAAAGCCGGTGATTTTGGATGACCGGCTGGATTGGAGTACGTGGCGGTTTGCGGACGAACGGGAATATGTGCTGGAGAGCCAATATCCGATCAGGGAGTTTGCGGAGAAGAGTGAGGAGCTGTTCCGTTGGTTGTCTGGTATGGCAGAGGAATATGATTTTACGCCGGTATTGGAATTCGACGGGGTTACCCGGTATATCTATGATACAGATATGCTAGACGAGCTACTAGGGCGTTATCCGGCCGTCCGGCTGTGCCTGGATACAGCACGTATAAATTTACAGGACCGCATGGATCCTCGTTTTGATGGGAGGAGATTCATCCGCCGTTTCGCCGGGTATGTGAAGCTCCTGCACCTGTCGAACTTAAGGTTCGACGGTCAGATACGGGAGCGGCACGAGCCAGTTTTCCCCGAGCAGAGGCCAGAGAACGGATGGGCACCCATCGCGGACTATCTAGCGATCGTACGGGAGGAAAATCCGGATATCTTGGTGCATTTTGAACATCGGTCGGACCGGATTAATGAAGAGGAACTGGAGCGCTGTTACAGCTGGGTCGACGGGCTTCTAAACATACAGCATGCAGGCGGCAGCCGAACGGTGAGGTAAAACGGAGAATCCCTTGAAAAGGAAAACAGTAATGGATTTGGAGTCTTTAGCAATTCATTGCGTAAACGGATAACGTTAGCTGCATCAAAACGTCATCACGAGGCTGCCGCGAATAACGGCAGTCTCGTTGAACTATCTGGGAGGAGAGTTGAATAAATGAAGGTAATTAGAGAATATGTAGTGTTGCTTGTTGGATCCAAAAGTCGTAGGCTATGCTTGGGTTCAAGATTATGGAACAAATATCGAATGGTGGAATAGCGATGGGATACATACAAAACATACGGAAAAAAATTGGTCATGACAGGTTAATTGCTGTGGGGGCAGGTGTTTTCGTTTATAAAGATGGAAAAGTGCTTTTGCAGAAGCGAAAAGATAATTTGTGTTGGGCATTGCATGGTGGTGGTGTTGAAATGGGTGAAGGAGTCGAAGACGCCGCAAAACGTGAGCTATTTGAGGAAACAGGCTTAGTTGCCAATAAACTTGAGCTTTTAGGGATCTTTTCAGGCGATGACAGGATGTACACATACCCCAACGGTGATGAAGTATACTTAATCGGAATCATTTATGTGTGTAATGATTTTTCAGGGGAGTTATTATCAGAAACCGACGAAACGTTAGAGCTTAAATGGTTTGATATTGATAATTTGCCGCAGGAAATAAGCCCACCAAACATAAAACCCCTGGAATCATTTGTTCAATTTATTAAACGCACATAGCATGTATTTGTTAAGCTATCGAAGAACGATAGCTGAATAAAGACACCGCGGCAGCCGACCCTGACGATCGCTGCCGTTTCCACGCTAAACATTCCTGTTAAGGCTAAGAAATCACCTTTGCCAAAAAAGGAGCGCCTCGGTATGATGGGTCTGTCAACGGGTTTAACCCAACACCATCAAGGAGGCGCACTTTTATGAAGTTTAAACAATCAGACGGTCAAAATCAACGGATCGAACGAATTTCCACCACTCACCTGATTGTGGGAATCGATATAGCGAAAGAAACCCATGTAGCACAAGCAACAAATTTTCGAGGAATCATACTTACCAAGAGGCATCTTTCTTTCTCCAATACAATTGACGGTTATATGAAATTAGAACGATGGATCGATGAAATTCAACAGAAGCACCATCTAAAGAACGTCATAATCGGTACCGTATGCCCAAAATTGGGATAGCTACGTCTGATAGGCTCTCTCCTAAACAACACTCTGCAGACCCTAGGTGTTAAAATCCTGCGAATGAGTGAGTATATGTGAGATAAACCCTTAATTCCGAGGGAAGGGCAGAATAACGCAACACTTTCCATTCCCTTGAATCGCATGTATGTTGGCGGTATTTAATTTATAATTTTTTGCAACGGGCAGTACATTGGCATCGTCAATTGGATAGAAGAATTTACATTTGAATAGGAGAGGACGAATTTGAAGAAACATTTTATTGCAGGTGTGTTGTGTGGTGCCTTATTAATGGCAACAACTTCTGTATTTGCTTCGAGTGTAATTGAAGCAACAATCTTTCCAAGTAAAGTTACTTTTTTTCTAGCTAACGGACTCTCCAAAGAAGTACAACTACAGGAAGGTGAAGGGGTGCTTAGCTATAATAACAAAGCATATGTACCTCTTCGTTTATTTGCTGAGAGCAGCGGCGCTCTTGTAAAATACACTCAAGCCTCTCCTGAGACGGATAACAAACATACAATAGATGTTCACTATGTTGCTGAAAAGGCTCTTTCAGAGCAAACTTCAAATGCAGCCGGTAATAAGCCGCTTGAGGACTCAAGGGAACTGCAGCTACAAGATATGCTTGTTTTAATTCTACTTCCGCATATGAAAGACAAACTTGCTGAGGTATACTCAGATGTAATTTCAATACCACCAGTTGTTTCTCCGGATTCTGTAAATGTGAAGAGTATTGAAAGGGTAGCTGATTTCCGTGGTTTTGATTTTTTAATCACAATAGATGCTCAACCAATAGTCGGTCCTCATATATCTGTCGGCGAAGATGTACTTACATATCGGATCTCGCCGGCCGGAGTTGAGCTTAAAAATTTTGAACATCTTAGAGGACCCGATAAGGATGACTTCCTTCCCAATTACCAAAATCTTTTGAACAATGGAAATCAAAACGAAACTACGAATACTGGAGAAAGCGATTCTGCAAATCTTACGGAAACCGAAGCAAAAGATATTCTCAATACGCTCATCCCCAAAGCGAGCGGTATCTATGGAATGTTTAACGGGGGCGGATGGTTCAAAGTCGATGAATCGAAAACAATACCCGGTGATGAAGATTACGCTCTTGTAACTGGAGAAAATTGGACAACCAATATTGACACCAGTAACGTCAAATCCATCGCGGATTTGAAAAAAGTAGTTGAAGATGTATTTACAAAAGATAACGCTGAGTGGTTTTATAATTATCTAACGCCTCGAGAAGGAGCCCGTCGCCGTTATAAGGAATATAAAGGACAGCTTTATGTTGACACGCATACTGGGGGCCATGGGTCGGCAACAAAGTATTTCATCGATACCGCCAAGATCATCAGCCAAGAGGGTAATGTTGTTGTCGTTGAATTTAATACGACGGAATATGATTTTCCGTACAAAATGACCGTAAAAATAGAAAAGGTAAACGGCAAATGGTTGCTTGCATCGGGAGCTAGCTTTAATAATGAAGTGGAAATAAAATATGATTATATTTTGAAATACCAAGGTGAAGGTAGTCTCTGGTCTGCTGCATTAGAAGATACGGTTTGGGACTTCGGAAATGGAAAAAATAAGGTTTACAGCAGGATTATACTAACTTATAAAGGTTCTGATGTCGAAAATATCGGCAAAGTAGATTTTACTTATGGGAACGCAGCGAAACTTTATAAAGGAACTAACTATGCCCTAGGGACAATCATATATGATGAGTTTGATGATAATATCGTATTACCTACAAAAGATGACATTGTTAAGGTAACATTGGAATGGGATGGAAAACGAGATTCTTTTGATATGAGCAATTCTGTTACCGGAACCGTAGCAGCCGTTCCTAACGCTGAAGAAGTTAGTGAAAGAGATCAACTTGTAATTGAAAAGATGAATGAAATCAAAAAGAAATTAAAGCTGGGTTTAACAAAGGAAGAGGTACAAGCATTATTTATCGAAAAATTTGAGATAGCCCATAATAGTGATTCAGAAGATGGAAGTGACATCTATTGGAAATATGAGTATTTCAAAGTTCCTGGTTATAATCGTGAAGATTATTTTCCTGCTCATTCTGATCATGTTATTGATCACGACGGTCTGATTAACAATAAAATTGGAGCTTATCTATATATTGAATGGAAAAATAATGAATTATATATGTATTCGATATCTTATGTTAATCCTAAAGATAATAAAGTTTACTTATATATTATGAGCCCTGACGGAACGATATCTGATAGTCCGGTCAATCATTAGGGCAAGTATAATAAACTGACTCCCTCCTACTTCTATTTAGATCGGCATTATTGCCCGTTAGTTGAGTAGTGCTAGCTATTCAATGTATCTTTCAAAATAAACCGTTGTTCATAAGGAAGTTATGATTTCTTCGTACTAAAATATCTTGATATTGTGGAAATAAAAGATGGCTCAAAAGGGGTTCCTTGCTCGTGGTGCCGCTTATATTGGAGAGGAGGAAGTTGAGGGAGTCGAATATTTCTATTTTCGTGATATGACTACGGACAGACACCTTTCCATGCTTGATGAAGAACAAGTAATTGATGACCGAGCGACATTTATAGTGCATGCATTTGATCAAGCTGCAATTGAAGAACGAATAAATGCTGAATTACGAGATGCGATTCGTCCAACATGGAGAGAAGTAGTTCTAGCCATTAACCGCCATTTGAGTTGGGAATACGATAACATTAAATATGAAATTATTGAAGAAGCATTGGAAAGAATAAGCAAGGTGGATTAAGCTAACGGGAAACGATAGTGTGGAGCTGCGCCAGGACAGCTCCTTTTTAATGGCCATTGAAGTAACGGGCAGATTAAGTCAATGAATAACCACAATGTTTGGCGGCAGAATAAAGTAAGGTTTGGAAGATTCTTGAAAAGAATATTACTATTAATACTTTTTTCAATGATTGATGAGAACCCGCGTAGAAGAATTGCTGTATTGCTTTTCAGGGAATCGCTCTGACGGAGAGCTTTCTTTTATTAATATGACAATAGGTGACGTATTTGAGATTTATAATGGGTGGTAGATTAACGAAAGGAGTAACAATTCATGAAACGAAAAATGATTTTAGATTTAGCGGTTACTTTAGATGGTTTTATTGAAGGAAAAAATGGTGAAGTTGATTGGTGCATTATGGACTCTGAGATGGGGTTTAATCATTTTTTAAATCAAATTGATACCATTTTATACGGAAGAAAAAGCTATGATTTATGGGGACAATTTACTCCGGAACTTGAACATGCGGATTCTGAAAGAGAATTCTGGGAATTGGTTCATAGTAAAAAGAAATATGTGTTTTCTAGGACGCAAAAGGGGACGGATAATAAAGCAATATTCATAAATGATAATATTCTTGAAAAAGTAAATGAATTAAAGAATAAGCCTGGTAAAGACATCTGGCTATATGGTGGAGCAAGTCTTATTACAACTTTTATCAATTTAGGACTTGTTGACGAATTTAGATTATCTGTTCACCCTGTTGTTTTGGGAGAAGGAAAACCGCTGTTTGTGGATATAAAACAGAGATTGAATTTAAAAATCGTTAATACAAGAACGTTTTCCTCAGGTGTTGTACAACTAATTCATCATTTGGATGGGAACTAATCATTTTGCACATTCCTATGATAAAATCGTTAGTTTCAGATTAACAGCGGCGGCAAGTCTAAGACTTTATTTTCCGGTCTTCGATCGCCGCTTTTTCATTACACTGAAAGCTTAGAAAATAGAAATCCGAGGTGGAGGGGCTATGAAAGTCAATGATATCGTAATTGAAGGAGCACGCGAGAATAACCTTAAAAACGTGAATGTCCGCATCCCGAAGCAAAAAATCACGATCTTCACCGGCGTCTCGGGCTCGGGCAAATCTTCCCTGGTTTTCGACACCATCAGCGCCGAAGCTCAGCGGCAGCTTAACGAGACGTTTTCCGCATTCATCCGCAATCGGCTGCCCCGGTTTAGTCAACCGGATACCGATCGCATCGAGAACTTGTCTACGGCGGTTGTGATCGATCAGAAAAAGCTCGGCGGCAACTCCCGTTCGACTGTCGGCACGATCACGGATATTTATGCGATGCTCCGGTTGCTGTTCTCCAGAATCGGTAAACCTTTTGCCGGCTATACGCATGTTTTCTCGTTTAACGACCCGGCCGGTATGTGCCCGGAATGCTCCGGAGTCGGACAGGTGGTGCAGTTCGATGTGGACAAGCTGCTTGACAGGTTCAAGTCGCTGAATGAAGGCGCAATCCTGTTCCCCGTATTTAAGGTGGGAAGCTGGTACTTGAATACGTATACCCATTCCGGCTTGTTCGACAACGACAAGCGGCTCGTCGACTTTACGCCGGCAGATTGGGATACCCTCCTCCACGGCAAAGAAAGCAAGATCGTATACCGAACCAAAGGCGGCGATATCGAATCGGATTATGAAGGTCTGCTGCCCAAACTCACCCGCCTGTATTTGAAGCGAGACAGCAGCGAGATGTCAGATGGCAAACGCGAAACCCTTAACCGCTTTCTATCCTATAGCGAGTGTAACCTTTGCGAGGGAAGCCGGCTTAATCAAGCGGCCTTGGGCTGCCGGATTAACGGATACAACATTGCCCAATGCGCGGCGATGGAGATTGGCGAGCTAATACGTATGATTGAAGCCATTCAGGATCCCGTTGCCGGCCCGATGATTGACGGGATTCTGACCCGGCTGAATCATCTGGTCTCCATCGGGCTGGAGTATCTGAGTCTGGACCGACAGACCGCAACCTTGTCGGGCGGGGAGTCGCAGCGCATCAAGATGGTCCGTCATCTGAGCAGCAGTCTTACCGACATGATCTACATTTTCGACGAACCGAGCGTCGGGCTGCATCCGCGAGATGTCCATCGTCTGAACGGCATGCTGCGCCAGCTCCGGGACAAAGGGAATACCGTGCTCGTCGTCGAACACGACCGCGAAGTCATGGAGATCGGTGATTACATCATCGATGTCGGACCTCATGCGGGATCCCGCGGTGGAGAAATCGTCTACGAAGGCGACTTTGCGGGCTTGCTCCGCGCGGATACCTTGACAGGACGATACTTGAAGCAAAGTCTACCCTTGAAAACTTCAACCAGGGTGCCCAAGGGTTGGATGACCGTAGCCGGCGCCAGCCTGCACAATCTGAAGGATGTGACAGTCGATATACCCGTCGGTGTGCTGACCGTGGTAACGGGGGTAGCCGGCTCAGGCAAAAGTACATTGATTAACGGAGCATTCCTGCCGTCGCATCCAGAAGCAATTGTCATCGACCAGTCGGCCGTGGGCACATCCATCCGCTCCAATCCGGCCACTTATACGGGGATGATGGACGAGATCCGGCGGTTGTTCGCAGCCGCCAACAAGGTGAGCGCATCGTTGTTCAGCTTCAACTCCAAAGGAGCCTGTTCCAACTGTCAGGGTCTCGGGATGATATACACGGATTTGGCCTTTCTCGAGCCAATAAGGACGACTTGTGAAATTTGCGCGGGCAGGCGGTTCAGCGATGAAGTGCTAGAGTATAGGCTGAACGGAAAATCCATCAGCGACGTCCTCGCCATGACGGTACGGGAAGCTTCAGAGTTCTTCAGCGGGAAGGAGCTGCTCCGTCAATTGGAGACGCTGGAGGATGTGGGACTCGGATACGTGACGCTGGGCCAGCCTCTGAGCACCTTGTCGGGCGGAGAATGCCAACGCATCAAATTGGCCGGGGAACTTCACAAGGAAGGCAGTCTCTATGTAATGGACGAGCCGACAACTGGACTACATATGTCCGATATCTCTCGTATGATGGACATTATGAACCGCTTGGTCGACGGGGGCAACACGGTGGTGGTCATCGAACACAACCTGGATGTGATCAAGAGCGCAGACTGGATCATTGACATGGGTCCTGAGGGCGGTCACCGGGGTGGCCGAATTGTATTCGAAGGCACCCCTGTCCAGCTTGCTACTGCCGAACATTCGATAACGGGGGTGTATTTACGCAAGGCAGAAACCGGCCAAGGAGCGTCTTTCTGACGGGGTACGTTGTAACGGACCCGATCGAGGATCGATTACGCATTCGGGAACGATAGCTGAATAAACAACTAAGACGCGGCTGCCGGCATCGATCGCCAACTGCGTTACGCTAACGGGCAGATTTGCTCAATGAGTATACACCAAAAGACAGCGGAGACCGCTGTCTTTTGGTGTATGTTTTTACATTTAAATGCGTTTACGCCCCTCAACAGTACAACGACAAGATAGTACCTGAAAAGAAACCTTGTTAAATCAAGGTTTTTTTTCTAGGGAGTTTCTTGTCGTTTTTTTTGCGACAAGAATGTACCAACATAATGTGCCGACGTCAAGAAAATACACAGAAAATGTTCAAGTACAAGCAGGTAGGTGGCTAAAGGGGGATAAGATTAGAAGAACTAGGCCAGCTCGTCTGAAAGTTCAATCGATTGCCCAATGCTTGAGCTTAATTCGTCTCCGACGGAGACGATCTACATGTGCTGACGGATGAAATCATGTACCTCCGTAAATGCGTGGGCAGCCCCTTCATTTTTACCTAGCAATAAGACTTGGAAGTGTCACCGTCCCGGAGCCTTGGGAAGATTTCATCCAAGTCACCGACTAAGTTTTATATATCCATAAAATATATTTACATATTATATCTTTTTGATATAATAAAATCGATCAAACATAAAAAGGAGGCATTATACCATGTTTAAGAGTGGCAATGTGACTGTCATGGTAGCGGATTTAAAAAAGGCAGTAAAATTTTATGTCGAAACCCTTGGATTAAAGCTTCAACACGAAATGGACGGGCATTTTGCGCAGGTCGAAGCACCGGGATTGACGATTGGTCTCCTACATCTTGCCGGAGAACATGGCTCTCAACCGGGAAAATCGGGCAGCATGTCTATTGGATTTGAGGTACAAGAATTAGAGTCAGCCATCGAGACATTGAAATCCCGCGGCGTTGAATTCCTTGATTCTACAGAAGGTAAAGCGGCCCAGCTCGTACATTTCAATGATCCTGACGGTAATACGCTCTACTTGATTTGTAATCGTTAAGTCAAGTAGAGAAAACGAGATAATAAAAGGAGGCGAATTCCGCATGACCCCCAAAACCAACGTCAACATGGTCGTTGCCGGACTGCTGGTGGCGATGTTCATCGGCGCGTTGGACGTGACCATCGTCGCCACCGCCACACCGCATATTATCGCGGATTTGCATGGTGAGAGCCTGTTTAGTTGGGTGTTCGCGGTTTATACGTTGACCACCTGTGTAGCAGTGCCTATTTTTGGCAAGCTGGCCGATTTGTTCGGGCGCAAAGCCGTGTTCGCGATCGGCATCGGTTTGTTCATACTCGGTTCCATTTTGTGCGGGGCAGCACAGTCGATGACGGAACTCATTTGGTTCCGGGCCTTGCAAGGAATTGGGGCCGGGGCGTTGGGGCCCGTGTGCTTTACGGTTATCGGCGATTTGTTCTCGGGCAAGCAACGCGGCAAAATGATGGGCGTCTTCACGTCCGTTTGGTCCGTGGCAGGCTTGCTCGGCCCGCTTATCGGCGGTTATTTCGTCGACCAGGTGTCGTGGCGTTGGATTTTCTATATCAACGTGCCGATCGGCGCCGCCGCCTTGCTGCTGGTCACCGTATTTTTGCACCAACCGATCGAGCGCCGGGCGAAAAAAATCGATTACCTCGGCGCGCTCACCTTTACGGTTTCCTTTTCCGCGCTCTTGTATGCGCTGCTGAGCGGCGGGTCCGACCATCCGTGGGATTCCCCGTTGATTGTGGGGCTGTTCGCGGCATCGGCCGTATTTTTGCTGTTGTTCCTCTGGATCGAAAAACGGGCAGAGGAGCCGATGATGCCGTTGTCGATTTTCCGCATCCGTGTAATGAACGTGACAAATATTAGTGGTTTTCTGACGTTCAGCATCACGACGGGTTTGACGGTTTACGCGCCGATCTGGATTCAGTCCGTGCTCGGCATTTCCGCGACAAGCTCAGGCCTGATCGTCATGCCGATGTCGCTGGCATGGCCGCTCGCTGCCAACATTGCCGGCAGACTTATGTACCGGATAGGGGTAAAGGCGTCGATCGTGTTCGGCTCTTGTCTGGTAGTGGCCGGCTCCATCTGGCTTGCCGCGCTTCAGATTAACTCGCCCTACGTTTACTGGATTGGTATCCTCGTCATAATCGGGCTGGGGATGGGCTCCGTTGCGACGCCCTCCACCGTTGTCGTACAATCGGTTGTCGGCTGGGAAAAACGCGGCGTCGCCAACGCTTCCAGCATGCTAATGCGCGCGCTGGGCCAAACGGTTGGCATCGCGGTGTTCGGTACGATTTACAACCAGCATGTGACAACGCTCGGCTCCAAATCGGAGCTGGCTGCCGGTATGCATGCCGTTTTTCTGCTTATGTGCGGCATTGCGATTGTGAACCTACTCGCCGTGCTGCTCCTGCCGAAACACCGCAATGTAATAGCGCAGCAGCAGTCGGTGTGACAGGGATCGGTCGTAAATGGATGAGGACTGGGAAAAGTCGCGACGACCGCGGCTTTTCTGTTTTCGGGCAACCGTAAGCTATACTGTTGTTTACTTATTATATCTATTCGATATAATAAGAGCAGTTAAACTTATAAGGGAGGCCAATTACTTGAACGAATTATTCATACTCGGCGAATTGATGAATAACCCGATGCATGGCTATCTGTTGCATCAGATCTTGAACGGGGCTATTGGACCTACGCGAAAAATCAGTTGGGGGGTGCTTTATCCGCTCATTCACGGCCTGCTTGCAGACGGACTGATCGAGCAGGTCCCCGATGAACAACCGGAGGGCGCTCGACAGGGAAGAGGAAAAAAGAAAATAATGTATAGCAATACCGAAGAAGGCAAAATGCGCTTTTTTCGGTTGATGGAAGAGCCTATTCCATACTCGCCGGATTACGAGCTGCACTTTTATATTAAACTGAAAAATTTTGAACTGATCAGTAGGGAGCTGCGTTTTTTAATATTGCACCAGTACAAGGACTACCTGCGGTATGAGATCCGCCATGAGGAAGAACGGATTGATTATGTGAACAAGGATGAGCGGATACCAAACGGGGAACAGCAGTATATTCTGATCTTTTTCCGGCATCGGTTGGAAAAGCTCCGTTTTGACGAAGAGTGGGTTTTACAGTTAATCAATAGCCATCGAACGAATGGGGAAGGGCTTGAACGGGAGTGAACCCGGAAATGTTTAAGCGAAGCATAGCAGATGCTCGGAGCAGTGTACTGTACTTCGTCATAAAGGTGACGATGGTAGCTCAGTGATTTATTCCCGCTTATTCTCGGCATTTCCGACGTTGCGGCTCTGAGAATCACGCTGCTGCTCGATGTCAGCGTTTACGGCGCATGCGTGATCCCTTTGCTTAAGGATGGACCTACATAAAGCTTGGTTGTACTTTCATGGAATGTTTAAGCTAACGGGTAACGATAGTGCAGGAAACACATCATAAGGCCGCCGCAAGAATCAATCGGGCGGCCTCATTAAGCGATCGGGCAGTTAAGTTCAATGCTTCCCCTAGAAAGCTATAAAATGTAGAACAATAAAAAATGGGTGATTTTTATGTTAGAAGATGCTGTTTGGGGGATATTTGTGGCTGAAGCAACAGGGCGTTTTCCAAACTTTTTTCCGATTGCCGTCTATACGTCAAAAGAAAGAGCAATTGAAGAAATTAATGCTTTACCAAGGGATTTAAATTATCAGTTACTTAGATTGCCAGTAAATCGTAACTTCGCATACTATAATAAGAAGACTGGTAAGTTGGTTGGGATGGATGGCGTTTACCATGAACACTATCATCATAAAGATGATGATAACAAAAGGGATGACCAGTAATTTATAATTGAGCGAAGGGAGACGATAGTTAAACGAGCAGACCGCCGCGGCAGTCTGCTTTTTCTTTAAAGTAACTGGCAGGATAATGCAATAGATCTATCCATATTATGGTAAAATAGTTGTGAAAACTTTTAAATAATGAGGTGAAAAATGCAACGATCAAATATTCTAGGTAAGGTCACTTGCTTTATCACTAGGGAAAAAGAAACGAAAAAGAGCTTCTTCTCATTCAACATCCAAATGCAGGTATTCAATTTCCAGCAGGTACGGTTGAAGTAAATGAGGATTTTAAACAAGCTGCCTTGCGAGAAGCTTATGAAGAAACTGGTTTGGATGAATTTATTACATGTAACTATATTGGGAAGCAAGATATTAATTTATCAGGTAAGCACGTTATTTTCCAGAATGCAAAGGTATTCTCCAGGCCTGACTTGGCAAGCTTTCAATGGGTAGAAATTAGAAAGGGTATCACTGTACAAGAAGAACGTAGACAAGAGAATTTTGTCCAAGTATCTTACATCGAAGGAGATAAATATCCGGAGCCAAATTACATAACTTTTCAAATAACAGGCTGGGTAGAAGATTCTAATTTAGCCTCCAAAGTCTCAAGACATTTTTACCACTTACGTTCAGATTGTAAGCTAAACGAGTGGGAGCAAGCATTTTAGCCCCCAAATGAATTTGGACAATACACCCATTACTTCGATACAATAATATTGAGGCGGAGGGGAACGAAATGAAGAAGAAGCAGTACGACCTGAATTTCAAGAAGATGGTGGTCGCCAAAGGGAAAGAAATTGGAAACATGACCGCCGTAGCAAGGCAGCATGAACTGGATCCGAAGATGGTTCTTAGGTGGGCCAGAGAACTGAACCGAAAGGATCTCGATCAGTTAGAGGGAACAAGCATCAAGCAAGCGAAGTTCATTCCAACAGCTGAAGATTATGCACAGCTTCAAAAAGAGAACGAAAAGCTTAAGAAGCTCTACGCCGAGCAAGCCCTCGAGAGGGACATTCTCAAAGACCTACTAAAAAAAACGAACCCGCACTTGCGGATAAAATAGAAATCGCTCAGAAGTATATTGGTCAAGGGCATTGCATCAGCTTTGTGCTACGAGTGCTTGATGTGGAGCGATCCACCTACTATGCCCATGTGAGCAGAAGGCAGCAAGCGGTGGCAGTGGCGACACACAGCGCTGGTCGTCCCGTACCGGGCTTATCGTATACACAGGACGGCAAGCTGGTCAGCGACGAGCAAATCTGCGAGTGGATCATGGAGTTTCTGGCAGGCGAGGGCGCGTCATACGGCTATCGCAAGCTAACGGTGCTACTCAGAAGTCGCCATGGTCTGCGGATCAATAAAAAGAAGGTCTACCGCCTGTGCAAGCGAATGGATGTGCTTCGCCCCCAGCGACAGCTTAAGATCAAATATCCCAAACGACTGGCTAATAATCGCGTCATAACAGACTCCAATCAGCTCTGGGAAACGGATATTAAGTATGGCTGGCTCCACGGCGAGCAGCGATTCTTCTTCTTAATGAGCATCATTGATGTCTTTGATCGCGTCATCATCGCCTATCATATCGGATTGACCTGTGAATCCCGGCATCTCGTTCAGATCACGCAAGAAGCACTGATGAAGCGCCAACTCTTTGATAAAGTGAATAAGCCGGTCATCCGATCAGACAACGGTCCACAGTTTATTAGTCATTGATTTGAAGAGGCGTGCGCGGAGTTTGAAATCATTCACGAACGCATACCGCCAAAGATGCCGAATAAGAACGCTCATATTGAATCGTTTCATGCCATTCTGGAATCCGAGTGTTATCGTCGCCATGAGCTTGAGACCTATCGACAGGCTTATGAAATCGTCTGTCAGTTTATCCAGGATTACAATCGCATCCGAATCCATGGCAGCATCTACGACTTCTCGCCATACGAATATATGGAGGCAATTAAGCAAGGAATTGTAACACCGAAGCAGATTAAGGTCTAATTCGATCAAAAGCGAAGAAAATTGGAGCAATACTAAGAGTCATATCGAATAAAAGGTGCATTGTCCATAATAAGGGTGTCTGGCCGCAAGAACAGGCATTAATGACGGCAACGGCACAGAACATAAAGAAGATCGCCCTCCACCTGGCCAAGAAGGCCAAGTAGAGGGCGATTACTGTTTAAGACAACAACTTTGAACCTAAATTAATTCATAAGCAACTTTCAAGGGTTCCATAATCAAGAAAAAGTGGGTTTCTAAACAGTCTGGACGCCGTCAGGCGTTTTTCTTAATTTTCTTTCTCGTGGCGAAATTCGTTCCAAACGGTAACCTTCAACGTTCTGTTCACAGGCAGCTTCCTCCTCGGAACACTAGTCCGTGCGGATCGATCATGAACTTTTTCGAAGCTCCTTTATCGAATTCGGAATAGGCTGCTGGAGCTTGATTCAGCGAGATTTTGGTGGCGTTTACCACCTTGGCGATTTGCGCTTGTCTACTCAGGATAGCCATTATCAAATGGGTAAAAATGGATTAAAATAGTTCCATCTACCAATCGCTAGCCAGCTTCCAAATTTTATTTGGATCCGCTTGAGACGCCCATTTGCCGTTCATCGGATACCCATCGCCGTCATAATCACCGGCCCAAATTCGATCATGCGTCTTTCTTAAACGTTCAATCCGTTCGTCGTCAATTTTCTTTCGATTCATATCCGTAATCATGTAAAACTCTTCCTTTTTTAAAAATGTCAACCCTTGAGTGCCCCCATTGTAAGACCTTGAACGATGTATTTTTGAACAATGAATGTCATGAGCAGTGTTGGAATGATATAGAGCATCCCCGCTGCCGACATTAAATCCCATCGGATGCCGAATTCATGTGTCATTTGTGCAATGGCTATGGGAACGGTTTGAACATCGTTCGTAGTCGTAGTAACCAATACAAACAAAAATTGATTCCAGGCCCCCATAAAAGTTAAAATCGAAACTACAGCCATGCCGGGCGATGCAAGAGGTAAAGAGATTCTCAATAAGGTTTGCAGGCGACTGCAGCCGTCAATGAGTGAAGCCTCCATTAATTCGCCGGGAAGATCACGAAAAAAGTTGTAAAGCACCCAAATCGCAAATGGCAGCGAGGCGGAAGTCTCCCCCAAAATCAAAGCAAATCTTGTATCCAGCAAATGCAAATTGGCAAACAGCAAGTACAGCGGTATAAATAAAGTTATGGCGGGAACCATCCTAAGGCCGACAATAATGGAAAGCAGCACACTGCTTCCGGGATATTGGTACTTGGCAAACGCGTATCCTGCCAACGAGGCAATGACAACGACCAATACCGTCGTTGAAGCCGCAATAACCGTACTATTGTAGAAATAATGAACCAGATCGTACTCTTTGATTACTTTCGTGAAGTTTTCCAAAGTGACTTCGCTCGGCAGCGATGCAACAAATATTTCCTTGTTTGTTTTTATGGATGTGATGGCCAACCAAATGATCGGGAAAAATATGAAAACGCTATAAATGCTTAGAAAGCCGTACTTCGCAAGCGATACCAACGTCTTCATACACGATTCCTCCCAACTGACATCGACTTCATTAACAGTAAAGAGGCAATGATCATGATGAGCAGCATCAAATAGCTTCCTGCCGAGGCCATCCCGATTTCATTACTTTTCCAGTTGATTCGGTATAAATACATAGCCAATGATTCCGTTGAATTAGCCGGACCGCCTGCAGTCAGCACATAAATGGAATCAAAAACACGGAAAACATCCATCCCGCGAATAATCAAAGTAACAAAAATAATTGGTTTTAATAAAGGAACGGTAATATGGCAAAAGGATTGGAACGGATTGGTTCCGTCGATTTTACCAGCCTCGTATAGGGTAGACGGTATATTTATCAACCCTGAATAAAGCAAAATAACGACCAAGGGTGTGGCTGCCCAAATATCAAGGGTGATAATGCTGGCAAGCGCAAAATTTGTCTGTAATAACCAGGGTATAGGGGTCTTGATCAGTCCAATATTCAAGAGTACCGTATTAATAATTCCGAACTCGTCGTTAAACATATAACGAAACATTAATCCAACCACAACCGGCGACAGCATCATCGGTAATAAAAAAATTGTTCTAAAAAAATTTTTTCCTCGAGTTATACTTGTTAAAGTTAGCGCAATGCAAAGGCCTAATAGGAATTCGAAAAATATAGAAAAAAAGGTGATCAGGCTTGTTACTTTCAAGGCATTCCAAAATTCGTTTTCTTTAAGTAAATGGATAAAATTTCCTAATCCAACAAAACTAGTTTCATCGTGAAGCAGCCTGAAGTCGGTAAAACTTAAAATAAATGAATAAAGCAAGGGATAAAGCCCAATGCCTAAAACAATCAGAATCGCCGGTACGCTTATTAACAATCCGAACTGAATATTTTTCATTTTTTGTGTCCGGTGCGAACTAAGACGTTTATATATAATCATTTTTTCCGAATTTGATGTACCCTTCATTAGTCAACATCCTTTTTTTTATGAGCGGAAATTGTTGCTTGCACCAGATTTCCGCTCGATATGGGCGGGTGGGAATGAATTCGTAGAATTTTCAATTTTGCATAAATTTGTTTTTCTTTAGGATTTTATCAATGTTCGCCGCCGCTTTATCCAACGCGGATTGGACGGATTCTTTCTGGGTTAATGCCGATTGTATGGCCGATTGAACCTCCCTGTCCGTATCCATCCAGGATTCGCCGGTAGCAACAAGATCCACCATTTGGCCGTTATTTAAATTATCCGAAACAGCTTGCAGTCTAACTTTATCAATCCCCTGCGCCTCATCAATTAATTGCTTCATGGAAGATTTTCGGGCCGGGGTGGTTCCAACTGCTGATTTAGCATAGCTGGTCATCGTATCTTGGCTCGTTAAATAATCGATAAACATTCTTGCTGCCTTTTTATTTTTGCTGGATTTTAATATATGCAAAGACGATCCGCCAATTTCTCCGGCATTTTTGATTCCTTTCGGCATTAAACCGACAGAAAACTTATCAACGATTTGAGATTGTTTCGGATCTTTCGCCATACCCACCAAATTAGGCCAATTGATGGCCAAAGCCGCTTTCCCTTGGAGGAACATAGTGAAGAACTCATTATAGTCAAAGTTCGGAACGCCCTTCGGATATATGCCGTCCTTGTAGTTGTCAACAATAAACTGCAAAGCTTTTACTGCGGGTTCCTTATTGATCTCAACGGAATATGCTTTCTTGCTTTCATCAATGGAAACCGCACTTCCGCCGAAAGAATAAAGATAGTTCCAAAATTCCCAGGAAGATGCCAAGGCGTTTGCTCCTTTAAAAAGCGCGCCGTAAACCGCAACTTTATTCGAGTCGAACCCCGGCTCGCCGAGGTGTTTTCCATTCTCATCTACAGTAAGCTTTTTCGCCATATCGCGAAATTCATCCCAAGTTGAGGGAGGCTTTGCATTTCCCTTGTCGTCTGTAAATCCAGCCGCCTTCAGTAAATCGGTTCGGTAATACAATAAATTAATGTCTGAGGCCCAGGGAATGCCGTAAATCTTGTCTCCAACCTGATACTGTTTAACATCACCCGGGAAAAAGTCGGCGTAATCCTTGGGCGCTTCTAACGGTTCCAGAATTCCCATCTGACCGTATTGCTTGGCTCCTCCTGCGCCCGTAGACCAAACATCATAAGGCACATTCCCTGAAGCCGCGGCGAGCTTCACCTTGTCATACATTTCGTTTTCGGGGAAGGTCACCAACTCCACTTTAATTTTCGTCTTATCCTCAAATTCCTTAATCAAAGAATTTAATACCTCAGTTTTTCTACTACTTGTAGCAACAAACGTTATTTTCGTTCCTTCTAAGCTATTAGCCGCTTTAGCTTGGTCTCCTGTATCAGCGCTGTTTTGTGCAGCCGGTTTTTGATCCTTGTTCGCACCGCTGCATGCTGTTACTATTACCATTAATAAAACAAGAACGAATCCCAGAATTTTTTTCATTTTAACGCCCCATTTTTTTTATTTTTGGATTTCTTTTCAATGTATTTTTTATATAAATAAAAGCCTTGCCGCTCTTCAACGAATAATTCATTAGCGTAACGATGCCACTCTCATTCTCAACTTCCCTAGAAATTAATACCGCTTACATATCTCCAAATGAAAAACATCCCCAGATGCGACATATGGTCATAGAGACAGAATTACTTTTTCACCTCCTGTAATATTTATCATAGCGAACAAAATAAGAAGCATCTGGGACAGGAATTCGGTACCATTGCGCCGATATGAGTCCCTTCGCATTTGCTTTTTCCCTTTCCGGGCTGAGCTGAGGATGCTATAATTTCGTTTTTTGACTGCGCTCATCGTGATCTCTCCTTCTTTCCTACATGTAATAGCTTCGTTTAAAGTATAAGGGAAAGGGAGGAGGATGACTTTCGGAATGGCATTGAATAGGATTAGACACATCAGGGATTTGGAAATAATCGGTGATCCTGCTCTACCATGCTGTTCAAATACTGGATTGTCTCATGAAGGTTTCTTTCGAAAGGGATTCTTGAGCCAAAGAATTCTCTCTTTCGATAGAATTCTTTGGGTTAGTCAGGTTGCATAACGGTTTCCCTAACGATTGAATGTTCATTTCAATATGAAATGCCGGTGACCCGTTTTTCAAGGGGGTAGAAGCTTGCTCCTCCATTGGCTCGGAGAGCAGCCGAATTGTTTTTTGAACACCGTCGTGAAATGCTGGCTCGTCTTGTACCCGAGCTCGAGCGCCACGTCGGTTATGGACATGTCCTTCAAAAGCAAATCGCAAGCCCGTTCCATTCGAAGGCGCTCCAAATACGCGATGGGCGATTGCCCGTAAACTTCGTGAAACACTTTGTAAAAATGGGATTCGCTCAAATGAACGGCTTCCGCCATCTCCGCCACGGTCGGCCGCTTGTCCGGGTTTTCCAACATCTTCTTCACTGTAAAGGTTACGGCCGCTTTCAGGTCGGGCTCGATCGTTTTGGTCGAGGCGGGATGGAACATTCCGAGCAGAACATCAAGCAGCTGATGTCTCGCGAAAAGTGATGTCGATGCATTGGCCGTTCCGAGCGTCGCCTGCAGCCGGATCAGCTGTTCACGGACGCGGTTGACCGCGCGAATCAACCGAGGAAGCTCCTTAAGGCCCTTGATGACCCAATCGCGTTCGGACGGCGGCAGCCTTAACCACGACGTGTTATTTTCGGGATCCTCGATGATCAGCCACCAAATCTGGCTCGGCTCCATATGGTTGAACCGCGCTTTATGGGGCTCACCCGGATAGTTTATAAACCATTGCCCCGCGTTCGTCGGATAAGACAATCCGGCGATTTCCCACGTCACGGTGCCGCGCTCCACGTAGACGAATTCATAGGCCCGGTCGTGAAAGTGCAAAGGGAGCTTGCGAGCTTCCGCGTGTTTTTGATAACCGAACTGATGCAGCTCCGGAATGCAGTCCGGCGGCGCGAACGCCGCGTCGCCCGCTTGCTTGTCCGGGGGATAAGTCCAACGTACCGACATCGGGTGGCGTTTGTCCATCGCTCTGTCCTCCTATATCGAAAACCCTGATGTGTCTAATCCTATTCAATGCCACTCCGGAAGTCAACCCTCTCCGTTTTCCTTATACTTTATTCAAAGCCATTACATTTAGGAAGGAAGGAAGGAAGGAGAGATCACGGTGAGCGCATTCGGAAAACGAAACTACAGCATCCTCGGACCGGAAAGGGAAAAAGCAATCGCGAAGGGACTCATATCGGCGGAATGGTACCGGAGTCCCGTCCCCAACGTCTAAGAGAACTCATGAAGCGCAGGAACTGCCCGCTTTTCGGGATACGTTCCTATGGTTGGCGCTTCTTGGGGCGTTAGGGTATGTCTCCTGGTTGTTTTGGGGAACATGGTGGTCCGTCTTGGTTTTTTTCTAAATAGCTTTTCAAATGTGAAAAAGGAGTGACACAAATTGGCTGCTCATAGAAGCAAAAACATCTACAGAGATTACAGCCTTACTGGACCCGAATGCGACCTGGCTAAGGAAGCGGGGCTGGTGGACGGCTCATGGTATACCTGCCCGATCCCTCGTCAACGGCTAAAAGAATTGATGAAACGGAGAAACGGCCCGGCTATCCGCCAAACGTTGATTTGGTTCGTATCTCTGATCGCAGCAGGCTTTCTGGCATACTACTCCTGGGGTACTTGGTGGGTGATCCCGGCATTTTTGTTATATGGCACGCTCTTTACTGTTCCGGCGGTCGCCTGCTGGCATGAATGTTCTCACGGTACTGTTTTTAAGACTCCATGGATGAATGAAGCGCTCTATCAAATTACATCCTTTATGATTATGGCGTCGGCTACTAATTTTCGATGGAGCCACGTTCGCCATCATACCAATACGGCCATTGTCGGCTGTGACCGCGAGTCGCCTCAAAGACCGGCGAGGTTAGTAGCCCCACCGATGTTAGTAAACCTGGCTTTGAATTTGTTCCCTCTGAAGAACATTCAGTTCGTTTTCAGACGATACTTCCAGCATTGTATCGGCAAGGTTAACGAAGAGGAGAAAGTATATGTTCCAAGCTCGGAACATCGAAAGATGTTTCTGGAAACCCGGATTTCCTTATTGATTTATTTGACGGTTGTCGGAGTATGCGTGTACAGCAAGAGCCTGCTTCCCGCCATGTTTATCGGGTTGCCCATTTTTTACGGCGCGTTTTTGAATGTGTTTCTGATCACTTCCCAGCATCATGGTCTTCGCGAAGATGTTCTCGATCATCGATTGAACACACGCACTTTTTACACAAATCCGATTATCAGGTTCTTATATTGGAACATGAATTATCATATTGAGCATCATATGTTTCCCATGGTTCCTTTTCATGCGCTTCCTGCTCTTCATGAAGAGATCAAGGCGGATTGTCCAGAGCCGAACCGCGGTCTTCCGTCGGCCTTCAAAGAATCGATATCAGCGATGATTGAGCAACTCAAGGATCCGTTGCATTCGGTTACTCGACCCTTGCCGATTACCGCACGCCCTTATAAATATGGGATAAATAAATGAAAAGCATAAAAATTACGAATTTGGGGAGAGACATGATATGGAAATCAATCGGTGGGTTGTAGCTGGCATTGCCGGTGCAATCGAATTGGAAGACGTCGTTAGATTTGATTGTCATGGCCGGACCTTCGCCATTTATTGAACAGCCAAAAACGAGTATTAGGCGTCGGAATGATATTGCGCGCATCAAAATTTCATTTGGCGGACGGACTAGTGATCGGCAATCTGATTGAGTGTCCGAAGCTTAACGGCAGATTTGAGGTGACGACAGGCGAGGCGCAACGCACGACGGCATGCATTAATCTGAAAACGTACCCCGTGAAAATCGAGGCGGGAAAAGTATGGATTCAAATCGACTGAAGTAGAGGCGGCTAGAACAATAGACAATAGTTTTTACACGAAAATGATTTGCTTGTACAACATTTCTCTCTCACGAGACAAATCATATTTCTTTCCCGCTTGGCGGTATAAGAACCGGCTGTATTTGTCTGGCCGGAAACGGAAGACTGATCGACTGGGAACTTCTAAACCGTCCGAATACGAGGAGCAAAAACGGATTCAGTCACTTTGCAATCAAATCGATTGAAGATCGGGTTATCAATGCGAGGATTTTACAAGGTGATTTGCGTACATCATTCATGGGAGAACCGGTCAGAGGGGGACCGGCTCATAGCAGCTTCGGCTTCGGTCCGAATGCGGCGACGCTGGCGGGAATGCCTCATTTCAAAAACCTAACATATACCATTGTGAAGCCGTTGCCCGGCACTACGTGTCCGTACCGGTACGGTCCTCATCCGTTCGGAACGCTGAACGCGGATGTGGCAGCTGCCCGGGCAACGTTGCCTAAGTGTTCAGCTATCATACTAACAACTCAACAAGATATCTGGAGGGAATTACGATGAGTCAAGTAGACTTGAATTGGATTGAAGCATGTGTTGTCGACGAGATCGATGAAGAGGACGTTATCCGTTTCGATCATGGCGATCGAACCTTTGCGATCTATCGTACGGATAAGAGTGAGTTTTTTGCAACGGACGGGTACTGTACCCACGAACGGTTTCATTTGGCGGATGGCTTAGTAATCGGTAATCAAATTGAATGCCCCAAGCATAACGGGCGATTGGATTTTAGAACAGGTGAACCCAAGCGTGTGCCGATTTGCGAGAAGATCAAGACTTATCCAGTCAAGGTTAAAGATGGAAAGATCTTTATAAAGATTGATTAGGGGGAGAAGCATGACTGAAATTGGAATGGTTATTGTAGGGGCCGGTGAGGCAGGAGCGCGTGCGGCCGTCGAACTGAGAACCCAGGGATGGCATGGCCCAATTACCTTAATAGGAGAAGAAAAAAGAGCTCCCTATGAGCGCCCGCCTCTTTCGAAGGATTGCCTTGTGAAGGAGGAGGAGCATTCTCCCGTCTTTATTTTGAAGCACGACAAGCTGGCGGAGCTGGGCATTGAGTTTTTGGCGGGTTCAGCGGCTGCCCATATTGATCGTACTAACCGCACGGTTGAATTCGCCGACAAACGGTCGATCGGTTATGAAAGGCTGTTGCTTGCGACAGGCGCTCATCCGCGCAAGTTAACGTTAGAGGGTTCGGATGTGTCCCGGTTATTGTATCTTCGGACATTCGGCGACGCTCTGCAGCTCCGTTCCGAGCTGCAATCCGGCAAGCACGTAGTCATCATTGGCGGAGGATTCATCGGTCTGGAGGTCGCAGCTAGCGCAATCCGGCGCGGATGCCGGGTGACCTTGCTGGAAGTGGCGCCGCGCATTCTGATGCGGGGAGTTCCTCCGCAAATTGCCGGGATCGTCGAAGCGCGGCACTGCGAGGCCGGCGTTGTCTTTAAGATCGGAGTAGGCATCGACCGCATCCGAACGGCTGAACACGAACAGGTCATTTCACTAGCCGATGGTACCTCCATCCGCTGTGATGTCATTATTGCCGGAGTCGGAGCGGTTCCCGAGACAGCGCTCGCCGCCAGGTGCGGGCTTGAGATCGAAAACGGTATACGGGTCAACGAGCTGCTCCAAACGAGCGATCCCTATATTTTCGCTGCCGGCGACTGCTGTTCCTTCCCTCATCCCCTCTATGGCGGAAAGCGCATCCGGCTTGAGGCTTGGCGCAATGCACAGGATCAGGGATCTCACGCCGCGCGAAATATGCTGGGGGCCGCGGAGCCTTATGCCGTTGTGCCCTGGTTCTGGTCCGACCAATATGACCTGACTCTTCAAGTCAGCGGATTAGCGGATCAAGGGGAGAGGACCGTGATTCGCGACTTTGGGGATGCCGGAAAACTCTTCTTCCATTTTACCGAGGAGGGTAAATTGGTTAGTGCCAGCGGGGTCGGTACGACAGCGATCGCCAAGGACATTCGCATCGCCGAGATGCTGATCGAGAAGCAAGGAACGCATCATATGGAATCTTTTGAAAAACCTGATGTCAAATTGAAGTCCCTTTTAAAGGTATAAACCGGAGGAGTACGAAGATGGAATGAAAAGTAATCAAGGCTGTGTGGGGAATGAGCCGGAAATCGTTTATGATCAATAAGGATGACGGGAGTTCATCAATGCAAATTTGGGAAAAAGGGAGGCAATGAAATGTTTGTAGGAAACGGATCTCATGTGTACGAAGTTGCCGAAGGGTGGGCCAAGGTCCCGCCCCATGTCACGCTGGGCTATACTCACGGAATTGTGGTCGATGCCCGGGATCAAGTGTACGTTTTTCATACCGGAAAGCCGTCCGTTCTTATATTTGACCCGGACGGAAACTTTTTGCGAGGCTGGGGTGACGAATTCGAAGGCGGCGCCCATGGATTCTATTTGCACCGGGAGAACGGCGAAGAGTTTTTATACGTCACCGACACGCAGCGCCGACTCATGGTCAAGCTTACAACCGACGGCCGTCCGGTGCTGACGATCAGAACGCCGGATTTGCCGAACGTATACGACGCCGACCGGAAATTCGTTCCGACGGATGTGTGCGTGGCACCGAACGGAGATATTTACGTCACCGACGGGTACGGCCAGAACTGGATTCATCAATATGCCGCTGACGGTTCCTACATGCGTTTCTTTGGCGGAACGGGCTCCGAGCCGGGCAAGCTGAAATGCCCGCACGGGATTTCGATTGACCTTCGGCGGGGGGAGCCGGAGCTGTATGTGGCCGACCGTGGGAATTTCCGCATGCAAGTGTTTACGTTGAACGGGGAGCATAAGCGCTTCATCGTAGACGATATGGATATGCCGTGCAGCTTCTACTACGACGGCGATGAAATGTTCTTCCCGGATTTGCACAGCCGCGTCACGATTTTCGACAAAAACAACCGCCTGATCGTCCACCTGGGAGAGGATCAGCAAGCCTACAAGCAGCAGGGCTGGCCGAATTTGCCGCACGACTATTTCCGGCCGAATAAATTCAGTTCGCCGCACGGGGTTTGCGTGGATTCTCGGCATAACGTCTATATCGCGGAGTGGACGCAGTTTGGCCGCCTTACGAAGCTGATCCGAACTTAAGATGGAAAGATGCAGCAGGCGGCGTTTTGTTAAGTATAGGCCTATACCCGCCTGTTGAGGTTTCTCAACAGGCTTCAATGACTCCCGCCGCGGAGACGATAAAACAACTGGAAAAGCAATTCGCTTTGGTAGCCTTAGGTTATACTCTCCTACTCGGTTTTCTGGGCTATCTAGTTACCCCTGAAAAAGTCGGGCTTTTTTGACAAAATAAAAAGGAATTCGATACCTCAAAATGGAAATTGTTATTGTCGAGATAACAAAGTTCCTAACCCCGAGGGAAGAATTCCTTTGCATTAGGAGTTCAACAGAAACCCTCGGGAATCCTTCCTAGAGGTGAAAAAAATGTTGAAACTTCGGTACGAGCAACTGACGATGTGGGACGTCATACTTCCGGAATCGGTTCGTAAACTACCTGGAGAACTTGCCATCATCGACGAGCTATTGGATGATGAGCGGTTCCTGCAGCCCTTCATTGAAAGGCACCCAAAAGGCAAGAAAAGTGGCCGTCCAACCTTGGCTATCGAAAAGTACATGCGCATGATGGTGTTACAACATAAATACTCACTGGGCTACGAATCGCTTGTGAAAGAAGTCGTCGATAGCATTACTTGGCGATTGTTCTGCCGATTTGCAATCGACGAACCGATGCCGGATCCGTCCACTCTCATCTATGCCCGTAAACGCTACGGGGACAAGATCGAAAGCCCGCCTCCTCAAGCGCAAATACGGTTTAAACCGCAGCAGGTACCGGGGCTTTGCTGGCTCAAAATGCTGGGTCGGCTTCGGAATCCTGACCCATAACCTGCAAAGAGCGGCAAAAATGCTCCAAAACTAAGGAGAACGATGATCAAGGATTGAAATCGCTCCTCTAATACTACGTTACCAGAGATCGCGTTTTCAGAATTAGACTTTTTCAGGAGCAACTATCTAAATCTTGCCCATGGAGACTTGTTTATGTTGTAGTTGGCTTATGGAGTACCAAAATTATTTTAAGGAGTGAGAGTTTATGGTAGGAAACCGTGGAGTTGTGTATGTAGAACCAGGTAAAGTAGAAGTACGGGATATTGGCTATCCGGATTTAGTGCTTCGAGACGGCCCAGGTGTTAATCCGCTCAATGTCGGAAGGAAATGTGACCATGGGGTTATTTTGAAAACTGTTACAACAAATATCTGCGGAAGTGATCAGCATATGGTCAGGGGCCGTACGACCGCACCCAGCGGATTGGTGCTGGGACATGAAATTACCGGCGAGGTCATTGAAGTCGGGCGCGACGTTGAATTTATAAAAAAGGGGGATCTCGTCTCCGTTCCGTTCAACATTGCCTGCGGGCGCTGCCGCAGTTGCAAAGAGCGCAACACGCACGTTTGTGAAAATGTGAATCCGGATCGTCCCGGCTCCGCTTATGGCTATGTCGATATGGGCGGATGGGTTGGCGGACAATCCGAATATGTCATGGTGCCGTATGCAGACTTCCAATTGCTAAAATTTCCGGACAAAGATCAGGCCCTAGAGAAAATCCTCGACCTGACCATGCTTTCCGATATTTTCCCGACCGGTTATCATGGCGCGATAAGCGCAGGAGTTAGAACAGGTTCGACTGTGTATGTCGCCGGGGCAGGCCCGGTCGGTTTGGCCGCTGCCCATTCCGCGCAGCTGCTGGGTGCATCCGTCGTCATTGTCGGCGACCTCAACAGCGCCCGGCTTGAGCAAGCCAGCAGCTTCGGCTGTGAAACGGTCAACCTGCGGGAGCATCCCAATCTTGGTGAGCAGATTGAACAAATTTTGGGCGTGCCGGAAGTGGATTGTGCAGTTGACTGCGTCGGCTTCGAAGCGCACGGCCATGGTGCGGCGGCGGGTGAAGCCCCCGCTGCGGTACTGAACTCCATCATGCAAGTGACTCGCGCGGGAGGACGCCTTGGTATTCCGGGACTTTATGTCACCGGGGACCCGGGCGCGGCCGATGAGGATGCGAAGATCGGCACGCTCAAGGTCCGTTTGGGATTGGGATGGGCTAAGGCCCACACCTTCGTGACCGGTCAAACGCCGGTCATGAAATACCATCGCGACTTGATGATGGCCATCCTAAGCGGCAGGGCGCAGATTGCGAAAGCAGTTAATGCCACTCTCATTTCCCTGGACGAAGCGCCCGCTGCATACAGCGAATTTGACAAGGGGGCCTCCAAGAAGTTTGTTATCGATCCTCATGGATCTGTAAGGGCGTGACGGTCTGAGAATGCGTTTCGGGTGAAGGCATCCACTTTCGGATGCACGTACAGGCAGAAGGAAGCTTTATACGTGATAAAGGGCTCTGGTGTAAAAAAATTATAGCCACAATATATAGTGCTCTAAATTGTCATTTTCCATTAAATTGACACCACAAAGCCATCTGGCTGCAAGTGAGCCCAGGTGGTTTTTCTGATATGAACGAGGTCTGTCAAGAGCGTCTCTTGAAGCTCCCCGTTTTTTTGAATTTTGAGTAAAAAGTAACTCTTTGTGATGCTTTACATGGAGGGGCGGGTATGATAGGCTCATTGGCCTATGGCGATGAAGTGAACAACGTAATCGCTCTCTCGCCAGGATGTCATACCCGCAGAGGCTCCATGTCAAGCATTACAAAGTTCCGCTTAAAGGCTGAGCGTGAAGGCAAAAATCTTTTCGACGTTGAGCATTCTGATATACGTGGGTTGGTTACACACATTTTATCTCTCCGTCTGAGGAGTCTCCAACGAACTTGGTAGCGCGCGTTCCGTGCTCGCACTTTAGCGCAAAGAAAAGA
>NZ_SMRT01000038.1 GCF_004354045.1 Paenibacillus piri
GGTCGAAATAAGGAAGATGAATTCCTGTTCAATAAAGATGCCGGCATGTACGTATGTAAGGCTGGTCATATGGCGTTTCGAAAGGCCCGTCAGGGCAAGAAGGGACGAGGAAAAAACCAAAGGGACACTTATTATTTTGATGTAGAAGTATGCCAACGTTGTCCGCTCAAAGAAGGCTGCTATACAGAAGGAGCCAAAAGCAAGACCTACTCGGTGACCATTACGTCAGATGAACACTCGGGACAAATGGCGTTCCAAGAGACGGAGTATTTTAAAACCAAATCAAAGGAACGCTACAAGATCGAAGCGAAGAATAGCGAACTCAAACATAGGCACGGGTATGATGTCGCCACATCCTCGGGTCTGCTTGGCATGCAGATGCAAGGAGCTATGGCGATATTCGCGGTAAATCTAAAGCGAATATTAAAGTTAACAGACTGACGGGTAACAACCTACTGTAACCATTCTGATGAAAAACAGAAGACATCCGCCCCAAGAGTTGGACTGGATGTCTTCTTTGCACTTTGGGTAGATCGACGGAACCGAAAAACGTAAGTTCTTCAGTGGCCTTATCAGCGGCGGCTTGTATCTTTATAAAGTTCCTAAATAATCGTACCTTGCAGTTGAAGAAATACCGCATCCAAACTAATTTACGGTTATTTTTTCTTCTTTTCTTTTTCCAAATTTTCCTTCACTTTATACTTAACAAGCTCAATCACCAAATCAAACGGAATCAGTTTATCCATAGGAAATTTAATTGATGTTTTGGATACCTCGTAAGGTGACAATTCATTTTTAAAAGCTTCAAATATTTTAAAGGGCGGAGGAAAAGACAAGGAGTAGTGGTCTTTATACGCGGAGAAATAAATTAAAAATCCATGATATTTGAATGCCGGCAGCTGGTAACTAATTACTTCTTCCGCTTCTGGTGCGGCACTTTTTATTGTCTCCCTGATTTTCTCTAACGTGTCTTGAACATCTTTCGGAAAGGTGTTGAAATATTCGTCTACAGTTTGAAATTTGATTTTGAATGATGACATGCTTGCCTCCCTCGTTTATTGATTATTTCCAAGTCTATATAATATTAGCACAAAAAATGAGTCGAGGCTTCTTCCAGATTGCTGTTATAGCAGGCGGCGTTCTTTTTTTAGAAAATATACAAATAGACAGAGGGTTATGCTGCCGTAAATGAGCGTCATTTCACCAACAGATTGTACGCTGCGAGGGAGAGAGAGAAACTGGGCAGACAGTTTTGCTAAAAACAGACATACGGTAAACAGTAAAGTTACGACGACTGTGCCGGGCAACAATCCATCCATAACCCCTTTTGTATAACGTCTTAACCCGTTCAAATTCCATAAGGCGGCAATCAATTCCAGGGATAAAATTCCGATAGCCGCCCCCGCGTATGCAAATCCGGGAACGGCAAGCAAACAATAATTAAGCGTTAGCGAGCAAATAACACCCACAATCAATCCGGTCAAAGGCGTTTTTTTATTTCCCGTTCCCCACAAGGCAACCGTGGACAGCTCTCTGATTCCTGACAGTAAAGGCGCTAAAGCCATATAGCGGATAGCGGTTTCCGCCGCTCCGCTGGAAAAGATCAAGAACGACAAGTCCCCTGCATAAAAAAATAATACCAAAGCCGAGCCGCATCCCCAGAGCCAAACGATTTGCATCGCTGATGACGTACGCCCGGCAAACCGTTCTTGCCGTCCCAATTCCCAATCCGCTGTAATTTTGGTCGACAATGTAAAAGCCAAAGCAGATGTAACAATCGCGGGCATGTACACGATCGTTAAAGCCATTCCTGTAATAATTCCGTAAACGGAAGTCGCTTCAGAGACGCTTAAGCCTGCAGCCTGCAGCCGACGGGGGATAATGAGGGCATCGAGAAAATCGGAAGCCGGGACAATCAACCGGGTGGCAAAAATGGAAAGGGCCGAGTAGATAAACAAAATCACACCCGGCTTTTTCAGCTTCTGAAAAGCAGCTTTATCGATAATTTTCAGCTTGTGAACGGTAGAGGTTGCTATGACGGCAAGCAAAAAACATAAGGACATAAAAGCCCCGATAGGAGCTCCCAGCATTGAACCGCCGACCGCATAAGGGACACCATACTGCAGCCATACGGTTGCGATAACAACCATCGGGGCAACGCGAAATACTTGCTCGATAAACTCCGATGCCGCGATATAACCGTAATATTCCATTCCCTGCAATAACCCGCGCAGAAGACTAAGGAACGGTACGATAGCAACTGCCGGAGCAGCGCATCGAACGGCGAATTCAAGCTTGGCATCGCCTAGCAGAACAGCAATTCGGGGCGCAAGGGAATAGCAATAGAAACCCAGAACGAGGCCGAATAAGGCTAGAAAAACAGCCGTACCTTTAAATAAACGCCAGCCTTGCCCGGGATCTTTTGCTGTTGCAAGGGCAAGTGCGGTAGGAAATCCCCCCGTAATGACCGTAAGGAAAAGCGCGTATACGGAATAGGCCATTTGATAAAGTCCTATACCTTCGGACCCCAATAGGCGGAATAAAACAACCCGGGCAAAAAAACCTATTACTTTCACAACAAAAATGGCGCCTGTACGGAGTGCCGTTTGTTTGGCCAGATCAGGTAACCTCATCTTTCCCACCTCAACTATGTGCAGCTCTGTCCTATCTATTTTATTGCACAAGCTGTACATATATGATTAGAGAGTGAGACAAGTCAATCATTTATGTGGATCAATAAATATTTGGTATGTTTATCCCATCCAAGATCGAATGGCACACGGTACCGGTCTGCCGAATGAGAATTGACAAGCGGGTAGCCATGATCGTCAAAACCAACCAGCACCGAAAAATGATCGACATCTCCGTCCATTTCATAAGCAATCAAATCTCCGGGCTTCAATGCTCCGACAGCCCCATTAGGGTATTTATCAGTCGGCCTCACCACATCTGTAAAGAAGCCTTTGACGACAAGGTGGCCGTACCCGCTTTGCAGCACGAAGTCTTTGAATGAGTCCGTCCGGACCCAGGCCTGGCTCCCTTCCGAGCGGTAATGCCATCCCGAGCCCATCCGCAATCCGCCGCCTTCGTTCATATCCCCCAGCACCTGAGAAGCAAAGTTGGTGCAGTCTCCGCCAAGATGGGAGTAGTCCAAATACTTTCTATTGTACCGGTTGTTATTACCTGCTCCCCACGCGAGCCCGGCGTATTTATTGGCATATTGTACGGCTCGTTCTCTGTTGTATTTTGTTATTGCATAGCTTTTTCCGGTATCCGGTTCGATTTTGTAAAAAGTGGTTTTCGGGAATCCGTCGAATTCAGGTATCCATTTCGGATTTTCTGTCAGCGGATCGGAATACCATTCGCGCTGGACAAGCCATTTTCCATCGATATTTTTAAGCGTTATTCCGTGCCGTGTTCCAATTCCGAAATGTTGGGGATTGTAGTTGTCGGTTTTGTATACATAACTTAATTTTAAGCTTTGGGCTACCGATACTTTTGCCAGACCATTTTCTTTTTTTATCCGAACAATTCGAATGCTGCTGTCCGCGGCGGTAAATGCGATGTTTCTTTTTTCCGCCCACGCATTGATATACCGGCTTCTTAAGAGCTCCTGCTCATACGCATACCGGCCTGATTGGGCATCATAAAATTTAGTTATAGCCTCAGGCTTTTGATCCATCAAAAGCTGAGCTCGTTCGTTGAACAGCTTAATTACAAAAGCATGTATATCCTCTGTTTCATCGTCGGGGCCGCCGGCGAAAACGAGTACTGGACAAAACAGCACACAGAGGATGACCATAATCCAACTCAACCGTTTTATATTCATAGCTGCTGCCAAACCTCCGGTTGGACCTTTGATGATTTCGTGCACAGATTAGATCCGTCTTGTTTAAACGGTTGCCGCAGAGCTTCTCTTCCCTAGCCGGAAATGACTCTTTTGGCAAACAAATAATTTTGATACCAGTACTCTCCTTCTTTTTCATCCTTGTGAATATTGCTGATAATGACTCCGGTTCCTTCCTCATAAGTATGGAGTATTTTCCCCTCTCCCATGTAAATTCCGACGTGCCGAACCTTATTCAAGCCTGTCTCATTTGGAAAGTCCTCATCCGAAAAAAACATAAGATCTCCTTTCCGTAAATTGATAAACGGTATTTCTTCTCCCTGAACGGCCTGTTCCCTCGAATTATAGCCTAACTGGATGCCTTGATTGCCATACAGATATTGCACATAAGATGAACAATCAAACGCTTTGTCATTAAATCTTTCCGCGCCGAAAACATAAGGAGTACCAAAATAACGAATTCCTTCCGCAATAATCGCATCAGCCGTTTTTTCCCATTGGGGTGCATCCGCCGCTTCGTTTATCTTGAAAGATTTTGGATCGTTTGCGCCATACGTCTTGGTTCTGTCGCTTGCAGGGTTCCGCGTCCCTTTCATATAACTGCAAGCGGACAATCCTCCAAACATAAGAGTAAGAACGGCAATCGTTATAACTGCATTTTTATATAAATTTTTGCTCATTAAAACGCCTCCTGTGTATAGTGTAAATTTTCAGGAGAATATCTAACCCGTGAAAATTATGGCAGCCGTTCCTATCCGGAAAAAATCATTAAATCGATTGGCGGGGGCATAATGGTAAAGAGACTACCGGTTATCCGCGGCAGCCTCGTAGTATAGATTATTGAACGTTCTCGTTAGCAGAGCTGAGTCAAAAATAACAAAGATGTTTCCGATAGCTCAAAAATCCATTTTTTTCAAAAAAGTAACTCGGTGGTAGCCAGATCTGGGTTATATACGACGATACGCTTTTTCATGAAATCGAGTAATGCTGCGAAACAGCATCTTCCCATCTTCCGGCAAACGATTAGTCTCATCGAAGTTCAAATACATCGCCTGATAAGGCTCAGGTACCCAAATGTACTGATGAATATAAGCTGTAAGATGGAATCCGTTTGTTTCCCAGAAATGGATCCGCTGGATATTTGCCTCGGTCGGTTCGGATTCCACTTCGACGATGATTCCTTTGCAGCAAGCGACCGTGCGCGTCCATTGCTTGATACGATCCAGCAATAATCGGCCGTATCCGCTGCCGCGAACATCCTTACGAATCGCTAAATAATCGATTAGCAAAGCGCCAGCTTGCCGATCGATTCCGGTCAACGCCATCCCAACGATTTCTGAGCCTTGAGCGATTGTGTGCAGCTGGCACATACCTTTTTCAAACATGCGACGAATGATATCGCGACTTTTCTTGCCGTCAAGCGGAAACGCTTGCTCGTAGATTCGCTCCGCTGCGTTCCAGCGGGCTTCGTCCCACTCGTCGGTGATGCGGTACTCCATTACGTCCAATGATGTTCACCACTTTCGGAATTCTGGTCCATAAATATTTGATCTTCCAAGTCGTATCCTAAACTACCGATGAACATGATAACGAGTACCTTCATTAATCTTTCCCGATGAAATTATCATCACCCCTTACCTCAACGCTGCCTGTGATGTGGTCGCCTACGTTGGTTAGTTTTTATGAATTATGCGAATCGTACTCCAAGCAATCCTGTAATTAAACCAAAACATATGCCTATCGCACAAAATGTTAACCAGATTCTTCTGTTGCGTAGTTTATTTACGTAACACCAACCTAAAATTCCTAGAAGGATCCCTTCAATCGTAAACCACGGTTCGAAAAGCAAAAGATCCCACAAAACATAGGCATGTTCCTTTGGGTTAAACGGTCCCGATTCAACCCCGGCAACGCCTGCAATTTGAAGTACTCGGTAGATAATCCCATAAATGCCGTGCGATGTCGCTACCGCGCATCCTGCCAATAATATTACGAGCAATAACCAACTTAGAAACCTTCGTTTCTTAAGATAAATCATCGCAATGCCAAGGAATCCTGCTGCTGTAAGAAAAACAGAGGCGATCCAGTTTATCAATTTCCATTGGGGAGATTCGGATATAGACGGTTTTAGTATCGACAAACCGGCTGTGCCATCAAGCGCCCAATAAAGATGAGGCAGCATATAGACTATCGACCAAATAAATACCGCATATCCGGACCAAACCAAATAGCGCGGCCGCTGCAATTGAGTTTGCGAATTAAGATTGGAGCCATCTTTCTTAAGATCAACCATCAAAATTCTCCTTTCTTATTCAATTTATTTCGTTAAACGGCCCTCATTAATCGCTTATCGGATAAAGATCCTGAGCAAGCAATCTATTGTGTAAGATTTTGCAGTTCTTATTGTCCCTTCGATATCGGTTATACCGGTTTCTTCATAAAACTCTCTTTTAAGGGTTTCATAAGGCTCTTCCCCGAATTCTATTGTTCCGCCTGGCAAATCCCATTTACCTTTATGCGGTCCTCTAGATTGATGCTCTTCGACTAACCTTCAAAGTAATTTTTCATTCAAGTATTTATTTTTCATTAAAATGGTTCTAACCGTTGAAATTGTATTAGAACGTTTGGGAAGAACTGCAATTCTGTTCAGCAGAATCCATCGAAGGCAAGCAATAGCCTCAAATTTCTCCAGTTCCTCCCTAGCGTAATTGTTCTTCGTCAAAAATACGGAACGGTAAGTTGAACAATGCCTTTCGCTTACATAAATCCAAATTAAAATAATCGACCATGCAATATCGTATCTAGGATCACCAAGCTGGACGTTTGTCCAATCAATAATTGTATACTTTCCATCTGATTCAAGGATATTTCCCAAATTATAATCACCATGAATGAGACAATTTTGTTCCATATTTGAACTTCCAACGAGTTGGATTAATAGTTCTTTTATATCTAGCTGGCCGTCAATTTCAGGGAAGAAATAATGTATGAAATCGTACCTAGGCATTGTTTTACCGCCCAATATTTCAATCTGAAAATTATGTATCTCGGTTAACATATTTGCAATTTCAGTAAGTTTCAATTTATCCACTTTATTGATAGGTGTACCATCGAAGCTGGTTAATAAAACTTGATTATTGTTTTCATCAATCCCCCAACCAAATGGTCTGGAGACTGCCATCCCTCGATTATACAAAGCCTTTAACAGCGTATATTGAATTGATACATCCGGCTTTGAATCCCGATTCCATACTTTTAATACAAACGTTGTTGCAGGCGTACTGATCTTAAATACATTTGCTTCAAGTCCGGAATCCAAAGGAATCATGTTATTTGGGACATCTGGCACTAACAATGACTGGAAACCTTTACCTATTTCCTTCCAGCTGATAGTACGGAGGATAGGATCATTCATTATTTTCTCTGCCTTTCGCGGAGATTTCTTAGAACAAAACATTCGCGGCGATATGGGAACGGACTTGCTGCTCCATTGCCATCCATGGCCGCTTCGTTACGGATGGAGTTGATCAATCAGTACCGGACAGTTGGCAGGCCGGGTAATCCAAAGGAAACCGACCGGAGAATGAACATCCCCATAAGGCCAACCAAGATTTATTTTTATTCACTATTCAAGTATCATTCGAAATAGCGGGCCAGATTCTCCAGACTGGACCTCAATCCCGCGTCGTGATCGTCCTGCTGTATTCCTTCCGGCACATTCTCGCAAACGATGGTGACCTCGGTACCTTCCGGGGCGGCTGCCAAGGACCATGTCATTGTCATTTCACCCGCGAACAAGGGATCATCGGACTCGAATTCTACTAATTGTACAATTCGTTTGTCTGGGACCAACTCTAGGAATCTCCCCTGGACGACGTCAGCATGTTCCGAGGTCTTTCCAAGCGTTGAGTGCTCCGTCTCGACATATGTTAGGGACATTCGATAGGCTCCACCTTCTCGAGCGTCGAACTCATAAATATGGCCGTTCATGCCCTCTGGTGGAAGCCACGAAACCAGGGCCTCCGGGTCCAAAAATGCCTCATAGATAGCTCGCGGTGATGCCTTAATAAGTTTCGAAGCAGAGTCGATTCTCCTCTTGCCGGACTCATTTTTCATGACGTAATCCTCCTTGTAAAGTGTCACATTCAACGATACTGCCCACTTCAGATTCACTTTATATTATTGTTTGGATTTCAGTTATAATACGGGCATCTGACCTACCCTTCTCAGTCAGTCCACGTGTTCTCTCGTTCTCTTCTGTTTTAGGTGATTCTCCGTGCCTGACCATGTAAATAAAGGTTTTCATCATAACCCCCTGTGAAGGCGCCGGCTTCTTATTATTACCCTCAAAATTCTTATAGAATTCTATTAATTTCTTATCAAGTTTAATTCTACAGATTTCATCTTCGGAGATTTCTAAAAACTCTTCAAATACATCGTCACATAACTATAAAAAAGTTTGAACTTAAGAGCGGTTGCGGAGAGCGATGGCCGGGTTGCGGCTCATTAAACGGTCCAACACATCGGGATCAATTCCATATTCAACTGCAAATGGGATAAATTCCGTGAACAGCTTGTGATAAGGCCGAATATCGCCGCCTTGGGCTTTTCCGACTGTGTACCATCCTAAGTCTTGTGACAGCAGCAGCTTAGCTTCCATCCCTCGCTCGAGAAAAGCTTGAAGCAGCCTGCAATTATCTTCATGTGGACTGCGCGCGATGGAATCGATCTGAATCCACATTCCTTGCTTGAAGGCATGCTCATGTAGATCAAGATCTTTTTCATTCTGAGCGTGAACCCAGATGAATCGGGACGGATCGAAGCGCCGCTCCGCCATAATCTCCAGCACATGCATTACAACTGAGCCGTCGTTTGTGTGGGCCTGAATCGGCAGACCGGTTTCGAGCGATGCGGTCAACGCGGCGCGGACGATCTTTTCCTGTACCGGGAAAAGCCTGCCTTTGTTCAGCGCGATTTTGATAAATCCCGGTTTGACGCCGCTATCGCCAATCCCTTCGTCATACTCTCGAATCCACAGCTTAGCCAGTTCCGGCTCCGGCATCTCGAACACAAACGGCGGCAAATACGGAGCTTGATAAAATCCGGTGTTCGTTATGATATGCAACCCCGACTTCACGGCCAACTCGCTTAAAACATAGGGATCGCGTCCCAAATATTCCGGAGAGCAGTCGACGAACGTCCGACAACCTACGCTCCGGAGCTCCATCAGATAAGGCAAAATGAGGCTGACCACTTCCTGCCGGTCATAATCATCCGGAGTCAGTTTTCCGTTTTCGATAAAACCAACCAATATATGCTCATGCGGCAGGGTAACGCCGAGCTCCCCTTCTTCGATAGGACCAAGCACCGTGTGGATCATTGGCCTACTCCTTCCTTGGTTAACATAAAATCGATTGTTTCTTAAACGCATTCTAATGCCGAGGCTTTTCTCCATCAGTCGATATGTGGTTTTCTAGATGTAAGTCAACAATTGCTCTGCGTTCCGTCTCATATTTTCTGAGCGTTGCCTAAAGGCGCTATAGGCAATATGGTCGAGGCCGATATGGATAAGGTAGCAGCGAAGACGCTCCTCTTTATGCGCGGGTGAGCCTCCATGCTTATCCCAATGTTGATCTATCATTTCCTTCAAGTCAATCCCCTGCCATTCCGGGTACCAAGGCCACCAGTAAAGAAACCAAGCGAAGTCGTAAAGAGGATCTCCATATAACGCATTTCCCCAGTCAATGATCCCGGTTATTCTCCCTTTGTCTACGAGCACGTTCCGGTTCAGAAGGTCGCAGTGCGCGATTCCTCGGTACTCCTGAAGCTGCGGGACGAGCTGGCGCAGCTTTTCTATACCGGCATCGAAGATCCGCACCTCCTGTGGAAAGGCATCAAGTCGCTCACGCCAACCCGCTAGTCGGGCCCTGGGCTCGGCCACAGAAAGAAGCCCGGTTCCCCATCTCGACCCGGTCCCGTCCGGACGCCAAAGACCTGCTTCTTGCGTGTCAGTGAGGTCAAGTTTCTGGAGCCCCTGGAGAATATCGAACAATTGTGGTAAGACGAGTCGTAGCTCCGGTTCCTTCAGCTCATCCAGATGCTTTCCTGGAACCTTCTCGGATACGGCGTAGAAGCCGTTCTCCGTCTCTCCAACCTCTAAAACTTTTGGAATCGGAAGAGACTCCGAGGAATAGGTTCCCATCACTCGATCCTTTTCAAAATCACCCGGATAAGCTCCGAATCGGATAATCATTTCATGTCCGTCAAGCGTGAAGGAATATGCTTTGGACCAATCACCGGCAGCGAGGGGCACAAGATTATGAGCATCGTCACCATAGCGGGACTTCACAAAATGTTTCGCCATTTGATTAAAATCCTCCATGTGCTTCCTCCTTCTTTTAGATACCTTATTTTACCACAATATCCTCCTTATCTGACCCCGAAACATAATTAAAGTTATAATTTACCGACCTTTTAGCGGCGTTGTACTTAAATCTTTTGGTCGATACGGCGGGATTTGGCGAACGCCGCCCCGAGGAACATACGACGTTGCTTGGACAATGCTTCCCTAGATGTCTGTGTCATATCCCTTATCAAGACCGTTGATTTCACAAATCCCAAAGTACCGTATTAAGAGCGTTTTATTACTGACACATTTATGATAAGCAGCCATTAAAATTTTTGAATATTAAGGTTTAATGTTGCATTATACAGTCTTATTGTATATAGTATAACTATACAGTATAGCGAAATACAGTTCAATTGAATACAAGGAGAGGAACACATGAGCAGAGATAAGCATTTGCCGCTTACGGAAACCGTATATTATATTCTTTTGGCTTTGATAGAACCGGCGCATGGATATTTGATCATGCAAAAGGTAGAGGAGTTAAGCGGCGGGCAGGTAAGAATGGCGGCTGGGACGCTTTACGGAGCCATTGAGAACCTGGTGAAATTGAAATTTATTCAGCCTGTCAGTAATGAGGACAGCCGGCGCAAGGTTTATGCCATTACAGAAAAAGGAATGGAAATTTTGCGGCTCGACTTTGAACGAATGAATCACATGATTGAAGTAACGAGGAATATTTTAAGACGAGAAACGGAGGAACTGAAATGATAAAGTTTAAGTTCTTTATTAATTTCGACAAAGAAGAAAAATGGCTGAATGAAATGGCCAAGCAAGGTTTTAAACTCACAAATAAATCAATCGGGTATGTATTTCAACCTTCCGAACCCGAAAATGCAACTATAAAAATGGATTACCGCACATTTAACAAACAGGACGATTTTGAGGATTATCGTGTTTTATTTGAAGACAGCGGGTGGAAACATATCGCAGGAACGAAAGGGTCGGGAGCTCAATATTTCAAAAAAATAGACGAAAACGGAAATGAAGACATCTTTTCCGATGCCGACTCCAAAGCTGCCCGATATAAAAGAATTTCTCAAATGTGGATCTCGTTGGCGACTGCCTTCATCCCTATTTTTGCTGTACTAATTTCAACCGGCTCTATTGATGCAAAAGCTTTTCTGAATCCGAAATTATTGTATTATACGCCGGGTCTATGGGAAGAAACTGGAGCAGCCTTTTGGAGAGCCTTTCTCTTTGAAACGCCATTTGTATTGTTTAGAGTTTTTTTCTGGGCGCTCATTCCGGTGACGATTGTTTTATATCTTATTTTTGCCTACAAAGCGAATAAACAATATCAGAAAACACAAGAAGATCCGTATAGGAAATGAGCCGATTATTCTGACGTTAACCTTTAGATACCAATGACCTAAAAGGCATCGAGAACGATTGATCCGCAATCGCTTCAATTGTTCAACAAAACTGCCAATCCATGCCGATGACACGGCCAGTTTTTCTCCCTCTTATCGTGTTGCCAGGAAGCAGTCGTAACCGCGGCTGCTTCCTGTATCCAATAAAACTTGTTCGTGTTGCAGCACGGTAATTGCTTACGGATTACTTTCAAATTGCCGAGTCAATTCTTGTCGGGTTCGACATGGGAAAGTGGAATTTGCTTGTTATCCAGTACGATAATCGATCCGGGTTTGTACTTTTCGGTCTTCTTTGTATGATTTACCAATTGGATGACGCTTTTACAGCATTGCTTCGCACCCAGTACAAGCAGAGGAACGCCGATAAAATCCATTTTTAATCTTCTTGAAAGCAGCCCGCCGATGGACATGACAAACGGTACGGTCGGTGAAGTATTGGAAAATACGATCGTTTCGTTAGACTGATATCGTTCTTGAAATATGGCGGCCAAATTTCTTAATGCGGGAACGACTACCTTGGATGCTCCGCGTCCGATGGTGTACACGGCATTCCCGTCTTCATCCAATCCATGAAAGATGAGTTTCCCCATATCGGACGTTTGCAGTTTGTTGAAATAGTCCGTGTTTAAAATTTCTTCTTTGGTAAGTTTTCGATTGACAGGTAATTTATTGAGATGGTATGCTGCCGCCAAAGAAGTCGTATGTGTGCCGCCATAATCGTTATATATGTAGATCACGAGATCGCTCCTTTATCCTTTCTTTCCATAGAATGTATTATTTCCATTTAAAGATGCAATCATTCGATTGTCATTCAATTCGATCTAGCGTATCTTAATAATCGAGAAGGCGTCCATTATCATGCCATTGACCGTACATTTTGTTTTTTTTAGTGTTTGTTATAAATTTGTCTAATCTACTCTTAAATAATTGTGGCTGATTTTTATAACTTTGTATCGTGTCGATCCGAACTCTTTTATAAAGAGCCGGAAATGCCAAAAAATTCTCATATACTTTCCTTTCCTCTTTTAGCCTTTGCTCGATAACCCTATCTATTTTAAAAGAATCGTGGTCCATATCAGGAAGTACCTTTCTTCCTTCGTCTCTCATTAACCCTAACTTTTCGAGGCGGCGGACGCGTTCTTTATTCAATTCAGTCCATGAACTTCTTTTGCTTCTAGGGGACAGTCTCTGCGCCAGCTCAGTTTCAGATATTTTCTTTTTGACTCCATCAATCCATCCAAAGCACAAAGACTCCTCGACCGCGTCCAAATATAGTAACGTATCCGGGTTTGGCGTCATACCAACTACTATCCAACAAGATTTTTCAGTCTTACCCTTTTCATGTAGCCAAACCCTCAAATCTTCCCTCGATTTTACTGTAATTAGATTTTCAATTTCCATAAAATACATTCTCCCATACCAAGGCTTCAAAAACGATTTTTTATACGTTATTGCTGAGTATTTAAATACTGATGACGTCATTTCATCATATCGAGGTTCTCCAGTTGTACTGGAAACTGCACTGGATATCCTCGACATAATTTTGCGACGTCAGAGATTAAATTGATTCCGCAGGTTCCTGATACTAAAAAAGTGAATAGTCGTTCATGATGGATGCGTGGCCCAACTGACGCAACATTGTAGAAACATTGCCCCTGTGATAGGTCCCGTGATTGACCAGTTGCAGTACAACTTCCGATGAGCGTGTTTGGCGGATTCAGGCGAATGAATTGTCAAGCATAATGGTCTGCTCCAAATCGGCTTGGCTTCGGAACCACTCTCTGTATTGCTCCGATAACTGGGCAAAAAAATTGACGTATTCCATCCACAGTATACAGGATGCTCTCATTTAGCGGTATGCATGCTTGCAGCGCCTCTCGCATAACAGTGCCTGTTAAAACCAGATACCACATCTTATCAACCGCATAGATATGACTAAGGGCATGGGCGATGGTGCGAAACGAGCTGTTCACTTCTTGACTCAGCACAGAGGACGGGAGTTCCTTAATTCTCCCCAGGATCCCAAAACTCAGCAGAATTGACCAAAGCCAACGTGCTTTCAATGGCCTATAAACAGGAATTCGCATCGTCATACTTCCATCGGTATGAAATTGCTTATCAACCTGGTGAAACTGATCCATCACTTCTGCCAAATCCTCAGGTCCCACCCGAATCACTACTTCCTCCACCTGATCTTGCCATACACCGTTTGAAAAACCAGCCTCTTTCGGCACCTCGTGATGTGGCTGAAAGGTATCCTGTTCTCGATAATCCCGCCGTGTTCGGCAATAACCATATATATACCAATTGCCATATTTAAAATGAAGCCTCACCGGTTCCATATCACGGTTTGTGCGTTCATTCTTTACATTGATGTAATCAAAACGGACGATATTTCGCTCCGTAATGGCCGTGCGTAAATGAGGAAGCGCCTCGGGATCCGTATGACGGGTTTCAAAGTCCACCGCTAGACTAGGAGTCTGATGCCTCGTTCCAATCGTTTGCAGTCGTTCAATGGTTCCTTGCGCACGCTCGTCTTCAAACACGAAGGGGAGACTGCTGAGCACGGTGATCAGGGAAACGACATCATACGAACCGAGCAAGCTTTTATCCATATTATATCCGTCCATCATACCATATCCACCTTTACTTCCCTGATACGATATGACCGGGAAGCCAGCAGCACAGATCACGTCGATATCCCGATAGATGATTCTTTGGGAAACTTGAAACTGTTCAGCCAGCATGGAGGCAGACAAAACTTCGTGGTTCAGCAGCTTGTAGATGATTGAGATCAATCGCTTCAATTTATTTGTTCTTGCCAATCTTGGGATCGGCTGCTTGTTATGTCTCAGGTAGGCACCGACCTGTCTCTGCAAATGCTGGCTAACTGAAGGTCAGCTGATTGTGAAATTGACTCCATAAAAGGACAAGGCTGATTTTTTTGCCACACTCTGGGATGAGAGATTCTCCCATGAAGTACTGTATAACGGAATACCATCTAGCTTCCGCACCGCCGTCGCCCAGCCGGCAACAACTGCGGCGGCATAGCCCCTCCCGCGAAACATGTCCAAGGTCTCAAGACCTGCCTCGTGTGCTCTGGATGTGATGCGAACGCTGCGGCATATCGAGACCGCCCTGCTTTCGCGTACGAGCGCTATACAGGGTTGCGCGTAGTCTATTTCTGAGATCAGCCATTCAAATCCGCTTCTCAAAAATTCGGTCATATTTTCCCTGGTGATGCTGACTATCTGCAATGTCGGTACGGTTTCGTCAGGAACAAGATAACAAGGTCCCATCGTGAAACGTTCACTTTGAAGGAGTTTCATGTATGCTTCAAAGTGTTTCGGCTTCGTCCGGAAATCCTGGATGACTGGTTCGTCAGCGCATAATCCCTCCAATCGCTCGACAAGCATCTCCGGGACATCATACCGAAACCGACAGAGAGTCGTTCCCTCAATAGTCCTTCCCAGAAAAAACCGGGGGGCAGGATCCTCTCCGGGCCAGGGCTCGTTTATCGTACGAAGACGCATGTTCCGGTCATGCGTAAACATCGACTCAACATGCAATTCCATTAACTCATGGGCCGTTGGTTTGTTTTTTTCCCGATCCATCATGCTCACATCCCTCCAATCCATTAAAATGAACTACTTTCGTTGTTTGTCACTATCATATAGTATCAAAATATTCAAAGAGTACATGAGAATTTTTTATTATATTCGAATTAGGCTGCTCGTTAGTTTAATATTCAATGATCCCGCTTTCCCTCACGGCTACCAGCAGACTTCTCCCCGTCTGGAATACGGACGACGAATCGTTCGGTTATGACAATTTTTCAAAGAAACCGCGGCAAAGAAATGCTTCAAATCACGATAAAAACGGGAGTCGCAGACGCAGTTCCCGTTTCAATTCATTCAACTATCGTTCTCCGTTAGCTGAACGACGCTGAAGAATGCTTATATAGTCCGATTCACTTTTACATCAGTGGCCATAAACTAAACACCCGGTGAAAATATTCAGCTTATCTGGGGAACCATTAACGGCTTAGCCGCCTCCGGCCATTCGGCAAAAATTGACCATGTTTGCAAAAAATCCAATTCTGATTGAATCGCCTCCCGCGTGGTCTGGATCCCCTGCATGTTTGGGGTGATGGGCTTATGCATTCGCAGTAGGTACGACTCACCTGTCCCTTTTTCGGTAACCTTGTAAGTGATGTTCTCATTATGACGAATAAATTGCACCTCAGGGTCAACAAAAGTATAGTTAAGTAGCACTTCTCTAAAGCTTCTGCTATAGTCCATGCAGGAATCTACCTCCTTGATTTAATTCCTTGCTATGTCGCGCCGCGGCCGCTTAACTAACATACAATTTATTCAAAAAAAGGTATAGGCTTCTATTCATTTTTTTAGTAAGATAGTATTTATCCATGGCATTTTCGGAGCTCTATTCCTATTGCATATTTTGGTAAAATCAGCACATTGAGTGCTGGTCAGACTATCGTAACAGCAACCTTATAGAACATGAAAAATATCGCCCTACATCTGGCCAAAAAGGCTAAGTTGAGGGCGATTTTCTTTGTGTCCGACGCAATAGGGGTGCAAGTATGCTGTTATTTTGCTACGAAAAAACCTGCTGTTCTAAACAGTCTGGGACAGCTTCAAAGCATTAAAAAAATCTGCCCGTTAGCGTGGAAACGGCAGCCGATCGTCATGATCGGCTGCCGCGGTGTCTTTATTCAGCTATCGTTCAAGTTAGCGTAATAGATCAATCGATTATGGTTGCCATACTTCCCATATATTACCGTCAGGAAAGCGAACGTTATATTGGGTCCGCTTGTCATCCGTTCTCCTAAAATATTCACTCCGTTTTCCTTGAAACGTTCAAATAGCTCCTCGATCCGTGGAGTAATGAAACATGCCATTGCGTGGTGTTTGCCGCTGTCCAATGACCATGAAAAGCGTAGTCAACCGCCTTCTTCATCCGATTTGTGAAGGAACAGAGCGGGTACGACTTGTCTTAAACCAGGTGAAGGCAGGTTTCCATTCCGATCGGGAAAATTCAAAACAGCCATAGTCATCCCAGGTTCAACACGGTCGTTGTTTGCAGGCTGATACCCTAAATTTTTTTGATACCACTTAATAGACTCGTAAACATCATTTACTGGTACATAAATACAAGTTAAACCCGTAATGTCTTCGAGCCTTTCTTCCACTGGGATTTCCTCATTTCCCTGCATATCCGATTCCTCCCTCGCAATAACTAAAATCAAAAATGATCACAACAATACACCCAATCATTCCTAATTTTACCACTACTACGCATGGATGAAATGTCATTTTTTATAATTATTTTCGCTTGTTCATTAGGCTTTCCTACCCGTCCCTCGGTTTTAAAGGTTTATCTTACGTATTCTCACTCATTCGCAGGATTTCAACACCTTGTACTGCAAGGGTTGACACGAAAGTAAGTTGTATCCACCGTTGAAAATCCTTTTAGGGCATGCGGGAATAGAAGAAACGCTCTTGAACATTTCCCATGGCTGTTATCTACTACTGCACGCATTCTCCACAAGATGCCCTGGAGTTTACCATCCCATGGCTCAACTGGTCTAAGCCCTTACATTCCATCGTCATACTTATCCAAGGTGTGGAGACCGATTGCGTTTAGCCGACGGGTCTAAGCCCTTCTCGGACAGGAACTCGGTTCTCCGTGCTTTCTTTGTAAAATCCTGCGAATGAGTCAACCTACGTGGTATTGCAAGTGTTTATGCAGCAAGAGCAAAAGCCTTTCTTGCTTTCTCAGGCGAAAATATTTCTCCTGTTTGGATGATACTGACCAGAATCCTAGCCACTTTTCCCACTAGTTTGTGTACAGATTGTTGTCTCTTCATTTGCTTCACTTTAACGTTATGTTCATGCAGCTCTCGAAAGACAGGATTGACTCCTATGAGCTGTATGGTAGCAAGAAACATATATTTGCGTAGTGTAGAATCCCCGCGTTTCGACAGAACTATCTGCCCTTTTCGTTTACCTGACGTGCTTTCGGCAAGATTAAGGCCTGCCTTTCGCCGTAATTGACGTCCATGTGCATATTGTCTAAGATCACCGGCCCCAGCCAAAATTGCTGCCACGAAGATCGGGCCAAGCCCATTCATGGATCGAAGCTGACCGGCCATGGGGATCTCACTATAATTGAACTATCCTGCCCATTGAACGAGCTGCCGTTAGTTTAAGGAACTCTCCTTTATGGCAATGGTTGGTCGCACTTCCATTTTACCAAAGAGAGGTTTCTTTTTGTTGTAAAAAATTGAAAAGAGGGTATTCCCTCAGCCATTTTTATGACTTTTGGGACACCCTCATCCATAAAATAAAAAATCCGCTCAAATCGCGGATTCAAATCGATATATGTTTTGTCCTCTTACACATATTCTCAAATACACTTCTTCTTCTTTCGGTTTCATCGATTAAAGTCAAGAAGTTGTTCGGTCCTCTATACTTGTTCTCTAACATATCACGAATGCGTGTCTCTTCTTGAGTTTCCAATAAGTAATATCTTGATTGAATATCAATCATAGTTCGAAATTTTCTTACTTCTTTTAATGAGTAATAACCTTTTTGGCTAAATGTGATAATTAACTCATCTTCGGTTCAGTTTCAGAAAGTATGTCTGGGGAGTTTAGACAGATCCAGTTCCATTGTTTTAATAAGGTTTTGTTCTCAGTCTTCTTTTCTTTCCACCGCGCTACAAAATGATCAATATCTCGAATTGAAGTGATTTTTGAGGATATGCATATTAGTGAGATGCTGGATACTCCTCCGTATCAGTAACTTCTGTTTGTTCAGAACAGGAACCTGACGGTCTTCAATTTAAACATTTATCCGGACAAAAAATTATGAATATCTATTTGAATGTTGGATCCATCTCGACAATCACACTTCTCATCGGCACATGTGACAAATTTTAATAAATATGGACGAACGGTAACGGGTTCTTCAAACTGTGCGCTTGTAAAGTAGCCGTTCTGACTGTCGTAATTGTCAACCACCAAATTTTTGAAAGAGTTATCTGGGTCATCATCGACTATTGCCAAATGGTTAAAAAATTTGGGAGATCCGAACGCGCGGCTGTACATCTCACCTATATATAGGATTTGCGCATTAAAAAGATGGTAAAGCGCTTTCGCCGCCTGGTACGACGGACAATAATATGAGTTCGCTGGAAGAGGCGCACCCATAATCAGTAACCGGAGACTTGCGCCTTCTGAGGCGCCGAATCGAACGACAGTTTCGTAGGCCGTTTCCTTAACTACGCCTTGAGGCTCTTTTTCCCACCTCATGTTCACTTCATCCTCATACCCGTCACAGGCATATAAAAGCAAGTCCGAAATGTTACATCCTTGATTCAGCCCCAGCTGCAGACCCAACCGACCATCACCGGCAAAGACCTCTACAACTTCATCTAAAGGAATCTCTTTCTTTTTTAAATAGTCGTGCAAGCCCTTTACAAAGCTGTCCGTTAAATTAATATAAGATGGGTAGGTCATAGTTCAGCCCCTTACTGATAGAAAACCTTAAGGCCCTACCTGCGCCTGGCGGGTTTCATATTTGGAGAAAAACTCAATGGGAGTCCGCAGTTCCTGGGTTATCCTGCTTTTATCAGACAAAGCGAGCTCTACTGAAACATATCCCTGATAACCCAGGCGCAGCATCTGCTCTAGAACCTTGTGATTGTCGGTCGTGCCTTCCCCGAACCGGACAAACCGCTCAACACCAGACTGTGCGGCTTCTTTAACGTGGATATGATTAACCTTGCTGTGAAGCTTGGCTACTACATCGTCCAATGAAATGCCGGAAGCATCGAAGTGTCCCCTGTCGATACAAAGCCCGATATTCGGTGAATCGATAGATTGAAACAGCTTTTCGTAGTCTTCGATAGATTCCAGGTTGTTATTGGCATGATTTTCAAGGCAGATCAGAACGCCTTTTTCTTCCGCATACGATGTTATTTCGTTCAGCACCGTCAAAATCCCGGTCAAACCGCCCTTGCTGCCACGTTTGGCCCCTGTGGCAACGACCCGGCGGCAGCCCAGCTCTACAGCGGCGTCTATCATGCGCAGCTTGTGAGTCACATCCTTGCTGAGTTCATGATGATCTTCTCCACCGAATGAAGAACCGTATACGGCGATAGGCTGAAGTCCCGCCTCCGAGCATCTCCCCTTTAAATTTCGAACAAAGCGGGGAGTCAAGTCAGCGGGATGCCAGCAATTAAATTCAATATATTGATATCCGATTCCGGATGAAGAGCGAGGCTCTTATTAAATTTACTTTCGCCAAAGCCATCACAAGATAAAGTCGAACACGCCAGCCTTAGCATTAACGTCCAACTCCCTTTAACGGAGATTCACTGCGCCACCATTGTGATTTTTCTCAATTTCAGCAATTAATCTTGCTGTTGCATCCTCCATATGTTCTTGCATGGCAAGCATTGCGGCCTCAGGGTCCCCATCGGCTACCGCTTTATACACTTTGTAGTGATCATCGTAAGAAAATCCGGTCTCTCCGGCAGCCTCAATTACGCATTTGATCCACGTTCTAAGCAGTGATTGTATGCTTGTCAATACACCTTTAAGTACCGTATTGCGAGCCATTTCGGCGAGCTTTAAATGAAAGGCGATATCAAACTCCACGAAATCGTGAATCGTGGACTCTTTAAGTTTTTTCAATATTTCCTCTAATTCCTTGACTTCATCCGGAGTACGTCTCAAAGTTGCGTATCGTACGATGATAACTTCGATCTCCCGACGCGTTTCGATAATGTCCATCATGTTCCGTTCGCCAAGAAGCAGTCCCCACTCAATCGATTGTGTGAGCAGTGTTGAATCCACTTTCTTCAGGTATGTTCCATCCCCTTGACGAACCTCAAGAACTCCAAGGACCATCAGAGCCTTCAACGCCTCCCGGATTGCTGAACGACCTACCCCAAGCGCTTCCTGAAGCTGACGCTCTGTCGGCAGCTTTCCTCCCGGTTGAATGCTACCGGAGAAAATATAATCCAGCAGCATTTTGGTTAGTTCTACCACTATGGAACTTTTTTGAATCGGTTCGAAGTTAAATTGATTAGCTTGAGACACCATCTATCTCTTCCTTCTTTTCAATTGGTCAACCTATGAATGTATTTTACATAAATTAGCATAGAGATGTCAACATAACTTCAGAATTGCAAACCCTTTTTTACGTACTCCATACTTATTTTAGAGCATTCCAGAGGGGATCTTCCCCGGCTCCAGCCCTCGTTGCCATTTTGCTCGACAAGGATCCATCCCTGATAGCCCTTCTCCCGGATGAGCCGGAAGACACTGTCATAGTCGCAATAACCTTCTCCAAGAGGAGTATTGAGATCCGTTTCCTCGTTCCAATCCTTGAACTCCATAAATCGGATTTGCTCCCAATGCTTTGTTAAGAAGTGAACTGCCCGCTCCCGAACCGGGAGATCGACAAAATCCTTGGTAGCGTGACCCAAATCAAGCATCTTGAATACTTTGCTCGAATCCACCTCGGCATGAACCCGTTCGAGATCGGTGAAGGTTTCACCAATGCCTCGGGTATGATTGTGGTATAAGGTCCGAATTCCGTAGGAAAGGCTCATCTCCCCGATTCTGTTAAGCCATTCCCCAAGCTTACGGTATTCCTTCGGGCCGCCCTTCGGATCTATATATACCAAGTTCTTACATCCGTTAAGCGCCAGCATTTCACAAACCTTCTTATAATAATCCAGTGACGGCTGCTCATGAACGTCGATACTTGCCAGCAACAAACCCGAGTTGTCCAGCATTCGCTTCAATTCAGCCGGCTGTTCAATGAAAGGCTTGAAGCTGTGTGCCGCAAAACCGGTCACTCCATCATAGCCGGCTTCCTTAACCTCCTCCAGCCAGAGCGGAAACTCGTCACCTTGAGGGTTGTTCCAAATCAAACTCATTGCCGCAATCTGAATGCTCCGATTCATTATAAACACCTCCAAAGCTTTCTAGTGATATTACCACGGCAACCGGTTCCCTTCGTGGTCCATATAAATGTCTTCATTTATTTCGGTTTCCGTTTCCGTAAGCTTCACGATATTGCGAGCAGATTGAATCGGTTCGAAAGGAGCATCTTTCATTCGTTCGATGTCTCCGAAAAGAAGAGAACGCATCCAGCCCGGATGCACGACTAAAACCTTCAATCCCTGATCCTTGAAGTGATTATGGATCATCTTGGATTGCATATTCAAAGCTGCTTTTGACATTGTATATCCGTATTGCTGGATTCTCACCAATTCTTGAACGCTGCCGGCTACCGAAGATATATTCACCAGCATCTTCCGGTCCGCGTTAAGAAGCAAATCGATGACCGATTGCGTCACCCTTAGCGGGCCTAGTGTATTGATTTCATAAAGGGCGCGGATATCCTCGTAGTACTGCGGCTCCAAAATGGTTCCCGAGCGGTCTTGGGCGATACCCGCGTTATTGATCAATAAATTGAGAACGTTCGTCTCTGCCGCAATGACTTCCCTGGCTTGCTTTACAGACTCTTCGCTGGAAACATCCAGGGGCAGAACGATCACGTCGTTCGGATGCTCCCTGCTCAGTTTCCGCAGTTCGTCTTGTTCCGGAAGATAACTTCCCGCATAAACCTTGTACCCTTTCTCGAGTAAAACTTGTACAAGGCCTAAGCCGAGGCCGCGGTCCGCCCCTGTGACATAAGAAATTGGTTTCATTTCCGCACCTCCATCAACAAGCTATAAAGTGACAACTCTGTTCTCACGGCTGGACTGAAGGATGGCTTGTGACACCTGAAGGATGGCCAGCCCGTCTTTCGCTGTTGTTATCGGTTTAGTTCCATTTTTTACACAATCGATAAAATGAATGTTTTCTTCTAAATAAGAGTCCGCGTTTAAAGGGTCATCAAAAGACTCTACAAATTCGTTGTCCATCCGATTCGTCTTATATCGGAAAGTATCAAAATTCCAAGTTCCTTTACCGGATATCATTGCCGTTCCCTCGTTACCAACGATCCCCCGACTGTTGAAATCCAAATGCGAGGACCAGCTTGCTTGTATCGAAGCCGTATACCCGTTTCTGAGCTTAAGAATAACGAGAGAGTTATCGTCATATCCCGGTAAATCGTCCCTAGAGTTTTTCACATTACCGTAGACGCTTTCTACCTCACTTCCCGATAACCAGCGAAAAATATCGATATCATGCGATAATGATTCGATAGTAAATCCGCTCATTTGCAGCTGATTCGTTCTCCAAGTACCCTTCTGACTTCCCATACTCATTCTCTGACTCCACAAATTCAGTACCGGTCCTAATTTCCCCGAATCGACAATACGTTTAAGCTTGTTATACCCCTGTCGATAGCGCATATTGAACCCGACCATAGCCAGACGGCCTAGCCGATCTGAAGCTTCGACGATCTGTTCGGCGTCCTCTGCTGAAATGGCGATTGGTTTTTCGATCATGACGTGCTTGCCATTCTCCATAGCCATAATCGAGAGATCCTTATGAAAGGAAGGGGGAGTTAAAATATACACGAGATCCGCAGCTAGCACAGCCTCTTCCACTTCGGAATACGCTTTGGCTCCGCAGGAGGCCGCAAGCTCGGCGGCCCTTTGGAAGTCTACGTCGTATGTGGATACAATCTGTGCATCCGATATCTTCGTTAAACACTGAACATGTGACTTGGAAATGCCTCCGGAACCTATTATTGCGACTTTAATCATCATAGCGCCTCCATGACCAACGAGTTACACCACTACCACTGAACCGGCTCCAGCTTACCCGATTGAACCGACCGCATTAAGGCGTCAGTCACCTTATAATTGATGATGGAATCGGTAATCGGGAAGTTGGGTGCCGCCCCCTCACGAATGCAGCGATAAAGATTTTCAAGCTGAAGCAAATAACTGTTATGCGGCTCAAATTCAAACGATTCCACCTTCATGAGCCGGTGTTCATATGACCCATCCAGTTCCAGGAGCACTTCGCGCTTCTGCACTTTCGTAACGATTAAATGAGGAATGATCAATGTCCCTTTCGTACCGCAAACTTTAAGCTCTTCCCGCCATACGGACCTGTGGTTCGTTTCGAATTGAGCCGTTACCCCGTTCTCAAATACGATCGTCCCGGTTTCTCCTACTTCCACATTGAACTCGGGATTCACGCTCTCGATACAGAACGCCGATTTGGCGCGCGAACCTGAGAACAAATTGCATGCGTCCACCAAATAGCAGCCTTTCGCCGTCATGGAGCCTCCACCCAGACTGCGGTTGTTTCGCCAATTGCCTGGACTGCTGCTGGCATAATCGCTAAATTGGGCATGAATATATCGAACGTCTCCGATTACTCCTGACGCCACCAGTTCCCTAGCTTTGGCGATTTGACGATGGCTGCGATACATCAGACCCTCGACGATCAGCGCCCCGCTTTCTTTCGCAAGCGCCTGGATTTCCTCGGCTTGCTCCGAATTTAAGGCAAGCGGCTTTTCACAGAGGATGTGACGAATTCCATATGACACCGCTTCACGAATGAGAGGCGGATGTACGGTAGGAAAAGCCACGATGATCAGCAGATCCAGCGCATTTGCTTCAGCCATCTCTTTTAGTGACCCATAGCTGTTCTTTACTCCGTATTTATCGGCAAACTGACGAGCTCGTTCCGGATCGATATCCGCACACGCCGCCAATGTGGCGAAGCCGCTTTCCCGAATAGCTGCAGCATGCGTATTCGCATGCCCTCCGCACCCAACGATTCCTACTTTAATCTCCATGACCATTCATTCCTTTCATCAGCTATTCCACTGCCATACTCTACATTAACTAAGCCGATTCAAGGTGAAATCCGGCTGCATGCCGAGCGCTTCATATTTGGCTGCACGTGCCTTTTGATCCGCTTCCAAAATGGCAATGGCGAACTTCAGCACTTCTTCGGCGCGTGCGCGCGGGATAACCAAAACACCGTCATCGTCTGCGCAGACCACATCACCCGGATGAACGGTAACTCCCGCACACTGCACTGGAATATTGGTTCCGCCATTTGATAAACGGAAGGTGACGTGATGGAAGGTTCGTTTGCTGCTGAAAACATTGACTTCCTCCAGATTGCATTCGAACGAATCACGGCAGCCGCCGTCCACGACAGCACCGGCCATGCCACGGTACTTGTAGCCAAGCATGTTGTCGGAGCCAAGTACACCACCCGGATATCCGCCTTGATCGATCACGAGCACTTTGTCTTTTACATCAATTTCGCGAAGCTCACGGGAGAAAGTATAGACGTCCTGAGTCCAAGCCTTGTTAGCTTCGAAGTATTCCTCTGGGGTAGAGTATGGCTTTTCGATTCTGCGCTGCGAAGGCACCAGCTTGACTGTATGCGCGAAGCCGGCAAATGCGATTCCCGGGCGAAGGGGACGCATTTCTGTGGACATCGAGCCTACATTCACTAGCCCTAATGCGTCCATCCCGTCAGACAGGTCAGCAAGACGCACCTTGCGGATTTGTTCAATAAGTTCCTTATCAGTCATAGTCATTTTATAATACCTCCTATTTTTTGTCGGTATATACTCGAAAGAGTACCGTTTACCCGTTAGCCTTTAAGAGATCCGGTAGTCACACCTTCGATGATTAATCTTTGGAAAAGCGTAAAGAACAGCATAACGGGAAGTAAGCTGATAATGGACATCGCGAACATCGATCCCCAAGCCGAAGTCCCCTGATTATCCAGAAACATGCGCAGCCCTAATGCGATCGTGAACATTTTGGGATTGCTGATGTAAATGAGTTGACTAAAGAAGTCGTTATACGTCCATATAAAGGTGAAAATCGCCGTTGTAACTAATGCAGGCTGCAGCAATGGGACAATTATCCGCCCGAAGGTTTGAAAAGGATTGCAGCCGTCCATGATGGCCGCCTGATCCAGCTCATTAGGAATACTCCGGATAAATTGAACCATCAGGAAAATAAAGAAAGCATCCGTGGCCAGAAACTTCGGAACGATAAGAGGATAGTACGTATTGATCCATTCCAACTTATTAAAGATGATATATTGCGGAATAAGCACCACATGCTGGGGAAGCATGATCGTCGTCAGCATGGCGGCGAAAAATATTTTTTTAAATGTAAAATCGATTCGGGCAAAGGCAAAGGCAGTCATTGAGCAGGTTATCAAATTACCGAGGATAACCAAGCCCACCACAATAAACGTATTCACATAAAAGGTGGCGAAGCTGATGCCGGATAAACCTTTCCAGCCCTTGATGTAATTGTCCAATGTAAACTGTGACGGCCAAAGCCCCATTTGCTGAAATATGATCTGCTCCGGTTTGAAGGAGCTGCTCAACATCCAAAATAACGGGTACATCAGGGCGAGACCCATGATGGTAATGACTAGGTAAGTTAATGCTTTGGACGAATTCAGTGCCATAACAGACCTCCCCCTAACTCTCATAGTGCACCCATTTTTTGGCGGTCCAGAACAGTAACGCGCTGGCCAATGCAATCATCGTAAGCAAAATCCAGGCCATTGCAGAGGCATATCCCATTTCGAAATGCTGGAAGGCTTTAATGTACAGATAAAGCGTGTAGAACAAAATGGAGTCAAGCGCTCCTCCTGTGCCTCCTCCAATAACGAACGCCGGAGTGAAAGCCTGAAAAGCGGCAATCATCTGCATGACCACGTTAAAGAAGATGATCGGTGATAACAAAGGAATCGTAACGCGGAAAAACAGCTGTATTTTATTTGCACCGTCGATGGAAGCTGCTTCGTATATATCCTTAGGTATTTGCCTTAAACCGGCGAGAAAAATAACCATCGGCGATCCGAATTGCCACATTTTAAGGAGTATCAGCGTGTAGATTGCGTATTCGGGTTGAGTGTACCAGCTTTTCCCCGCTATATTGAACAATGCTATAAATTGGTTAAACAAACCGTCGCTGCCAAACACTTGACGCCACAGGATGGCGATAGCAACACTCCCCCCCAACAAGGAAGGTACGTAATATACAGCGCGATAAACCGATAAACCTCGAATACCGCGGTTGAGCAGTATAGCGAATGACAATGATACGATCAGCTGCAGCGGAACACCGATAATAACGTATTTAAGAGTTACCTTGATAGAGGTCAGGTACCGATTGTCATCCGTAAACAATTTGACGTAGTTGGCGCCTCCGACCCACTTCGGCGATTCCAGCATGTTAAAATCGGTGAACGACAAATATAAGGAAGCCAGCATAGGGATTAATCCGAGACAAATGATCCCGATAAACCAGGGAAGAATAAAAGCCCAAGCGAATTTATTTTTATTCCAGAACTTTTTCGCGATTGAAGACCGTTTTACGGTATTGTTGTTGATCGTATGCTGTGTCACAGTACCATCTCCATCTTGAGAATCTGGTACGGCCTGGCGGATATTAAGAGCATCCGCAGGCCGCACCTCTCTTAACCATTATTTCTTCATAATCCGTTCCGCTTCCGCGAAAATGGTGTCCACCGCTTTTTCAACCGAAGTTTTTCCGAAGTTAACCTCGTCATACGACTTCTTAATTTGGTCGAAAATACCGGCCATACCTGGCAGACGCTGAGCCTGCGGCGTTGTTGTCTTAATGACCTCTTGCATGTTTTTCGTTGTGATCTGGTCGCTTGGGTCCATCTTTAATTCCTTAAGAATCTTTTCATTCTGAATAATGCCATGCTCATGCTCATATAACTGGATAAATTCAAGGTCATTACTCCATGTATCGATCAGCTTTGCCACGACGTCCGGGTTTTTACTCTTTGCCGAAATACCTAAGAATGCACCGGTAAGAAGCTCACCGAACTTTCCATTTTCACCCGGCATGCGAATCAGGGTCAGCTGATCCTTCATTGCTGCCTGCATAACCTTCAAGTGGTTGCCGGGGCGAGGGTCCATGATTACACGGTGCTTGGCGACCATGCCCTGCTCCCAGTCAAGCTTCCCTTCTTCCGCTGTTGCTTCGGCCGGAGGGATGAGACCTTCCTTTTTCATTCCTTGCCAGAGGTTAAACCAGTCGATCAGATCCGCCTTGGTGAAGCCAAATGATTTACCGTCGTCGGAGAATAAGTTCTTCCCTTTAGGGCGCAGCCAACTTTCGAAGGAAATGTCGTCGGTTGCGTCGTCAATGAGCGGATAAATATCTTTACCTTGCTCGTTCTTCCCTATCTTGGCTTTGACTTGACGGAGATAAGCTATGAACTCATCCCAAGAGGCATACTCATTTTTGGGAGGCTCGATCCCTTTCTCCTTCAGGTAACCTACGTTAACCATCATGGCTTGCGCAGCCAAGCCTTTGGTAATCATGTATGTTTTACCGTTGTATTTCCCAAGCTCAAGTACGTTCTTCGGGAAGTTGCTCACATCGATTTTGCCGCTTTTGATGTAATCGTCGAGTGGAAGAATCGCACCCTTGGCAGCGTACTCCGGCATTTGGCCGATTGTCGTAAACATCAGTACGTCAGGCGGGTTCCCTCCTGCAGTTTGGGTCGGAAGCTTCTGCCAATAATCAGGGAAGGAACCAGGCTCCCGGATGACCTTGACTCCCGGATTCTTCTTCTCAAACATGTCCATCAGCTTGTTGTACTTCTCATGCCGTGCCACGTTCCCCCACCAAGGAAAACGAATCTCGACATTTTTGACGGCAGCTGGCTGATCCGCCTTCTTGACCTCACCCGCCGCTTCCGGCTTGCTTGTTCCGCTAGCCGCAGGAGCGCTGGAACAAGCAGCTAATACCCCAGTCATCATAAATGCTGTAAGCGCTGCCGAAACTCTTTTTTTAATTAACATCAATGACCCTCCACTAGCAGATTTTGAGTCATCCCCCGTCGTACTATGCCGTTTCGGGGGAATTGCTTCATTAAGTTTAACTCTTATTCTCCGAGGCGGTTAAGTGTGTAATCAGGCTGCATGCCAAGAGCTTCATATTTGGCGGTACGGGCTTTTTGATCCGCTTGAAGTATGGCAATGGCAAATTCAAGAACCTCCTCCGCCCGATTTCTAGGGATGACGAGCACGCCGTCGTCATCCGCGCAGATCACGTCACCTGGATGTACGGTTACGCCAGCGCATTGAACCGGAATGTTCACCCCGCCATGAGCCAATCTGAAGGATACGTGATGGAATGTTCTTCTCGTGCTGAACACGTTGACTTCCTCCAGGTTGCATTCGAAAGAATCACGGCAGCCGCCGTCAACAACAGCTCCGGCCATGCCTCTGAACTTGTAAGCAAGCATATTGTCTGAGCCCAGTACACCGCCCGGGTAACCGTCCATATCGATTACAAGCACCTTGTCGGTAATATCGTCATTTTTCATTATGCGATCGAAGGTGTATACCTCACGGCACCATTCCCCGTTCTTCTTGAAATACTCTTCCACCGAACTGCTTGGGATAACCGGTTCTTGGGATTTAATAAGTTTAACCGTATAGGCGAATCCGGCGAAAGCAATACCTGGGCGGAGAGGTCTCATGTCAGTGGACATCGAGCCTACATTAACCAAGCCCAGCGCATCCATGCCATCGGATAAATCGGCCAATCTGACCTTACGAATTTTTTCGATTAATTCCTGATCCGTCAATTTTTGAGCAGCTGCCATGTTTAAAATCCTCCTCGATATCATGAATAATGGTATGAAAAATGGAATAGCTCACTATTTGAGTACAGCCAAACTCGAACTCGTTCACACAATGGTATTGTTAAGCCTTATTTATCGGCTAAATAAACAACCCCATGCTCATTCTTTGTACGATGGATATTTAATCCCTTGATCTCTGCAAGGATAATTTCAGCCAGGAACAATACCTCTGTTCCTTCCTCCAGATGGCCGATATAGTTCCCGTTTTTATCCTGAGCCACGATGTGAAGATGAGGATCCCCGTCGATTACATTTCCGGACAAGGAACCAAGTTCAATCGGCCCTGCTCCTTCAACCGTAATAAATCTGTCATCAGAGGTAGGTCCCATGCTTGTCGGCAGGTGATAAACGAGCTTCTGCAGAGAACCGACAGCTCCAAACAATACTGCGTTACGGATGCCTTCCGCTTGCAAGCGGTCGCGGATACTTTCTAGCAGCTTATCCCCGCGACTCAAGTTAATAACAATGACTCTTCCTACCCCTTCTCCATAGAACAAGCTTTTTTTCATTGTTTACCTCCTCGTATAATCAGTTTAGAAGCTCATTTTGAGCGAATTTCCAGTTGATCCGGACAACGGGAAAGAGCCTAAATGAATTTCCAATATATAAGTGATGGTGGCACCTCTACTTGATGGGGGATGTGGGCGTAGCCGAACCCGTACCGCAGCCCGAAGGGCGAGGAACGGAAGTCGGGGAAGCGAAGCCTTCTTCCTTCCACTCCAATCGATCCGGACGATCAGAGAGCCCCACCTTCACTTGGAGAAAGCCCCGGTTTCCTCGTCCACATGGTTTTGTTTCACCCCGTTTTACCCCT
>NZ_SMRT01000039.1 GCF_004354045.1 Paenibacillus piri
CCCGAAGCTGCTATCTTCGGGCATGGGTTGCCGGAGGGAACAGCCAGCGGGTAAGAAGTGCCGCACGAGTGCCAGGGAAACAGACTTATGAAGTAGTTGAACTACAGGAGGAAAAAGAATTTCCCCGAATGACCCTAAGATTCATTGTCTGGAAGCATCACGAAAAGTCCAGTCCCAATTTAAGATTTTCATTTATTTTTCAAAGATCAAATTGGAAATTTTGAAGGCGGCCGCCAGTACCCTAGGGTACTGGAAATTAGCCCAACAACAACCTTCAAGAAATACTATACGAGGAGGATTGACATGTTGGCAGTACTGCAAAAAGTTGATCATGGCTATACCGCCCGGTATGAGCGCCGTCTGAATGCTTCCGTTGACCAGGTATGGTCCATGCTGACGGATAACGACCAGTTGGCCAAATGGTTTGCCGAGCTGAGGGTCGGCGAGCTGCGCGATGGCGGATTTATGAAGTTTGATATGCAGAACGGTACGTTTGAGAAGTTGGACATTACCGAGCTGCGCCTGCAATCCGTGCTGGAATATACATGGGGCGAAGACCTCGTCCGATTCGAGCTGTACCCGGAGACTGCCGGCAGCCGCTTGGTTCTGGTTGAAACGATAAATAAAATGACGGACCATACGCCCAAAGATTTGGCCGGCTGGGATGTATGTCTGGACGTCGTCGAAGCACTGCTGTCCGGCAGGAAGATCGAGGCGCGGGAGGACTTGTGGAAAGCAAAGTACGAGGAGTATGTACAAGCCGTCGGGCAAGTGATCCGAGCATAGTTCGCGGATACGCCCGACACAAGGATAAACGGTTTCACCGTGGACGGGTGCGTTTGTGAAAAGGTCAGAAATGCGGTTTATAGAGGCTGTCCCAAAGGTCATTTTGGGATTTTCAGCCCCCGCCATGATATGAATTTGCATGTAAAAAGCCGCTTCTATCCCCACTTATATAGTGGTGTTGGAAGCGGCTTTCATATTTTCGGGACAGACTCACCGGTTGATACCCTTATGGAACAGCCCCTTTTATCATATCTGGAAGCACATAGAAGCGCCGGTCAGGCCATGCCAATCGAGCCATACCGATCAACCCGGCAAATCAATCCTCTCGGCGGAAATTGAAAAGCGGGAACCAGGGTCATTGTCGCTCCGGGACAATCCAAGCATCACGGGAGCAGCTATCGCTGAAACCGGCGGCGTTTTGTTCAACACGGCTTGGAAACCGGCTTCACCGCTTCGCTCCATGTTTGGTACACATTCCACGCCTCTCCGCTGTCTATGGCGTAGCGCGCCATATAAATGCCCTCCTCTATGGAGCCGGCCTTTTGGCCGACCCATAACCGTACGCCGCTGTTCAGCAGCACCATGTTCAGGTAGGGCAGCTCGGCTTCCCCGCGAAGGACGGCCAGCGCCGTCTGAGCCTGCAGCTTCGCCGACCACGGCTGCTCGGGCACGTCGACCATAAGCTCGTAGAGCTCCGGGTCGACAATAAACAGCTCGCTCGCGCCTTCCCGAATCAGGTAGGTGCGCGTGCGCTTATCGACCGCCAAATCTTCCGAGCCCTCCATCCCCTGCGCCACAATGGCGCGGGTTACACCCAGCTCGAGCAGCAGGGCGGTCATTTTTTCAAAGACGGTACCATGGAATACCCCCATGGCCATGAATGGCGCTGACGAGAAGCGCAGCAGCTTCTCGGCCGTGTTGAACACCGTGCGCAGCCCGAGCTCCCGGCGTAAGCCGCGCAGCCTGCCGAGCGGCGGGCACCACGCCTCGGTCGGCGCGAACAGGAAGCCGGTGCGTTCGGCGGCGGCAAGCAGCGCTTCCCGCGGAGCTTCCAGCACCGGAATGTCCAGCGCTCCCAGCACGTCCGGCAGCGTGACGCCCCACTTCGGCGGCAGGCTCGGGCTGCCGTGCAGCGTTGCCGGCAAACCGCAGGCCGCCAGCACGAAAGCTGTCGGCAGCGTCGCCATGAACGTGCGGATGCGGCCGTCGTAGGGACCCGCGCAATCGAAGCCGCCCGCAGCCGGAGACAGCGCGCTGCCCGCCCGCAGCACATCAATGAATGCGCGAAGCTCCTCCACGGATTCCATCTTGATCCGCTCCGCCACCAAAAAAGCACCGATCTGTACCTGAGTCGCGGTTCCGTTAATAATATGATTCGCCGCCTGCAGCGCTTCTTCATACGTTAAATCCCGGGCGCCCCGTTTGCCCCGTCCTACTTCCTTGAGCAGTTCAATCATCGCCTTCGCCCTCCTTTGTTTTCCTCCTGCAGCAATTGATACACCTTGACGATCGAAGTGGCTATATCGACCACCCGTTTGCGTTCGTTCATCGCCTGCTTCCGCAAAAAATCATACGCCTCCGCTTCCGTGATCCGCTTGACCTCGCTCAAAATGCGCTTCGCCTGGTCGACCCACTTCCGCTCCTCCAGACGCGACAGCAGCTGCTCGCGCTCCTGCTCCCATTCGGTCCGCCGGAAGTAATGATTGACGCCAAGCAGCAGCGCACAATGTATTTCCAGCTCACTCATCGCGGTGCCCAGCATGCCGTCGATTCCGGCGTCCATCCTGCATTCGCGACTCGGAAACGAGTGCGAATCACACCACCATAGAATCGGCAAGCTCCGCAGCGCCAACACACGTTTGCGCCACGACTCGACCTGCTCCGGCGGGACATACAGCAGAGCGGCGTCCGCTTTCGGTACGAGCAGCGCAAGCTCCTTGGCCGAAGAACCGGTATAAACGCGAAATCCCATGTTCAGGAGCGTCGCCTCAGGCACCGATTCGGACCTGGCGGTATGCGAAGCTGCACGATGAGCAGCCGGCGGCGAACAGCCGGCATTTTCGAATTCGTTGATGAGTAAAAAAGATTGCAGCATAGCACTAATACCCCCATCAAGTATTCTCTCCACTTTTTTAACAGATGGTGTTATATTATGTATCACATACTATAACATATGGCTTTCGGGTATGTCGATACACCGTTATTTTTAATTGTTTTATAAATTTTATGTTATGTTTATTGACACATCAATGCCTCCATACTATAATAACGCTATGAACCAAAACGGTTCACCCGACACAACGATGTGTCATTCCTTTAGCTGAATACAGATGAAGCGAGAATGCTTGCATTCACACGAATAGCGTTCATGCCTTCCGCGATTCATGCTTGACCAGCTAGTCAACTGAAAGTTTATCATGCTGCCGACCACAGCTTCGTGGCTGGCCGTGGCAATGAGGCCGATTGATATTCCGCAATATTGCGGTTATTTATCGGCCTCTTTTTATTTGCGAATTATAAATAAAAAGGAGAGAGAAACATGGTGGATCGGAAAGGTTTTTTACAAAGCGGGCACAAAGGCACTTTATTCAGCTCCTTCCTGTATTTTGACATGAGCTTTATGGTTTGGGTGCTGCTGGGACCGCTCGCGGTCATTATTTCCGGCGAATTTCAGCTGGATGCCGCGCAAAAGGCGAATCTCGTCGCCCTTCCGACGCTCGGCGGATCTGTGCTGCGCCTCGTGCTGGGCTATATGACGGATAAAATAGGCCCAAAGAGAACAGGCCAAATCGGTCTTGTGCTTACCTTGATTCCGCTGCTTTACGGATGGCTATTCGCCAGTACGATGGGCGATATGTACTTCGTCGCGCTGATGCTAGGCATCGCCGGCGCCAGCTTCGCCGCAGCCATCCCGCTCGCCAGCAGCTGGTATCCTCCGCAGTATCAAGGCTTGGCGACGGGAATCGCCGGTGCAGGCAACAGCGGGACGATCTTTGCCACGCTGTTCGCCAACCGGATCGCCGAGCATTACGGCTCATGGCATGCCGTCTTCGGCCTTGCTCTGATCCCGATCGTTCTGACTTTGATCGTATTTACGTTCCTTGCCAAGGAAAGCCCGAACCGGCCAGCTCCCAAATCACTGACGGATTATGCCAATGTATTGAAGCATAAGGACGCCTGGCTGTTTTGTCTGTTTTACAGCGTGACCTTCGGAGGCTTCGTCGGCTTATCGACCTATTTGACGATTTTCTTCAATACCCAGTACGGCTTATCGCCTGTCAGAGCTGCGGATTTTACTACCTTATGCGTGATCGGCGGCAGCTTCTTCCGCCCGGTGGGCGGCTGGCTTGCCGACAAGCTCGGCGGCATCCGCATGCTGATGGTGCTGTACGGGATCGTAGCGCTGCTCATGGCCGGCATATCGACGCTCCCTTCATTGGCATTAACGACCTCCATGCTGTTCGTTGCGATGATGTGCCTTGGAATGGGTAACGGCTCCGTATTTCAGCTCGTTCCGCAGCGGTTCCGCGGGGAAATCGGCATCATGACGGGCATTGTCGGAGCTGCCGGCGGCCTAGGCGGCTACTTCCTGCCCAAAATTCTCGGCAACCTCAAGCTTTCCTCCGGTTCCTTCACGCCAGGCTTTTTAATTCTTAGCGGCATTGCCGCAGCCTGCATCCTGATCATCGCGGTTGTGCAAGCGGAATGGAAGCGCACCTGGATCGGCGACGGCGGAAAAGTAAGCAGTACACAGCTTGACACGCTCCATTCCTAGACAGCCGTTTATCGGCCAGCCCTCTATCAAGACAGAAAGGATGATTCTTATGGCAAACAAGCAAAAATTGATTCTAATCGGCAACGGCATGGCGGGCGTCAACACAATTGAACATTTGTTGAAGCTGGCTCCCGACCAATATGAAATTACGATTTTCGGCAGCGAGCCCTACCCTAACTATAACCGCATTCTGCTCTCTTCCGTATTGTCAGGCGATTCCAGCGTAAACGATATCGTGATTCATCCTTATGAATGGTACGAAGCCAATCAAATTACGCTGCATACAGGACACACCATCACATCCATCGATACGGCTGCCCGGATCGTCACCAGCGATCAGGGCCTCACCGCAGCTTACGACAAGCTGGTATTGGCTACAGGCTCCAATCCTTTTATGCTCCCTTTGCCCGGAGCCGACAAAGAAGGCGTTATGGCCTACCGGACGATTCGGGATTGCGAATTGATGATGGAAGCCGCGCGCACCTATAAAAAAGCGATTGTTATCGGCGGCGGTCTTCTCGGTCTCGAAGCGGCGCGCGGGTTTATCGAGCTCGGCATGAAGGTGGACGTCGTTCACATCGTCGACACGATCATGGAGAGACAGCTCGACCGGACGGCCTCGCTCATGCTGCAGGAGGCGCTGGAGACGCAGGGGATGAATTTTCTGCTCGGCAAGCAGTCGGCGGAAATCGTCGGCGGCAAGCGGGTCAGCGGACTGAAGTTTAAAGACGGCACGATTGCCGAAGCGGATCTGATCGTCATGGCCGTAGGCATCCGTCCGAATGTGGAGCTTGCCAAGCAAGCCGGACTTGAGGTGAATCCGGGCATCGTCGTAAACGACTACCTGGAAACGAGTATACCCGGCATTTATGCCGTCGGCGAATGCGCCATGCACCGGGGCGTAGCTTACGGGCTCGTCGCCCCGCTGTACGAGCAGGGAGCCGTACTGGCGAAACATTTGGCGGGCGTGGAGACCGCTCCGTATGAAGGCTCCGTTGTCTATACGAAGCTGAAAGTATCCGGCGTGGACGTATTCTCGGGCGGCCAGTTCGTGGAAACGGCCGATACGAAGACGATCCGCGTACAGGACGATTTCTCGGGCATTTATAAAAAAGTGGTGATCCGCGACAACAAAATCGTCGGCGCCGTCCTTTTCGGCGATACGACGGACAGCACGCGGCTGATGCAGATGATCCGCAGCGGCACCGATATTTCGGGGCTTGAGAAAACGGCCATTCTGCGCGACGGAGCCGAACAGTCCGCCGGCGGCGTGTCCGCCGTCGCCGCGATGAGCGACGATTCGATCATATGCGGCTGCAATGGCGTCAGCAAAGGGACGATTTGTTCGGCCATTCGCGAGCAAGGCTTGTCGACCGTAGAGGAAGTGAAAAATTGCACGACGGCTTCCCGCTCCTGCGGAGGCTGCAAGCCGCTCGTCAGCGAGCTGCTCGCTTATACGCTCGGCGATTCCTTCGACAAGACGGCCGTCAAGGAAACAATGTGCGGCTGTACCGATCTGTCCCGCGACGAAATCGTGGCCGCTATTCGCGACAAGCGGCTGAGCCATGTCCGCGAGGTCATGCACGTACTCGGCTGGAATAACGAGGAGGGCTGCTCCAAATGCCGCCCCGCCCTGAACTATTACCTTGCCATGGTGCACCCGCAATCCTATAAGGACGACAGCACCTCCCGCTTCGTCAACGAACGGATGCACGCAAATATTCAGAAGGACGGCACCTTCTCCGTCGTCCCCCGCATGTACGGCGGCGTGACGAATCCCGCCGAGCTCAAGCGGATCGCCGAGGTGGCCGAAAAATACAACGTGCCGACCGTCAAGCTGACGGGCGGTCAGCGGATCGACCTGTTGGGCGTGAAAAAGGAAGATTTGACCCGCATGTGGGAGGAGCTCGACATGCCTTCCGGCTATGCGTACGGCAAAGCGCTGCGGACCGTCAAAACATGCGTCGGCGCCGATTACTGCCGGTTCGGCACAGCGGATTCGATGGGCATGGGGATCCGGCTGGAGAAACGGTTTGAGCGGTTGAATACGCCGGCCAAGGTGAAAATGGCCGTTTCCGGCTGCCCCCGCAACTGCGCGGAATCGGTCATCAAAGATCTTGGCATCGTCGCCATTGACGGCGGCTGGGAACTGTATGCCGGAGGCAACGGAGGCGTAAAGGTCCGCGCCGGCGATCTGCTGGTTACGGTCAAGACCGAGGAAGAGGTTATCGAATATGCGGAAGCTTACCTGCAGCATTACCGGGAAACCGGAAATTACGGCGAACGCACCAGCGAATGGGTGAAGCGTGTCGGCATCGAACAGATCCGCGGCATCGTGGAAAATGCGGAACACCGGCAGGAGCTTTGCGAACGAATGGATATCGCGTTGTCCGTCACGAAGGATCCTTGGAAGGAAGCGATCGAAAGCGCCAAAATTCAAAAAGACTTATACGAGGTCGTCGAGATCAACTAAGCACAAAATTATTCATACCCGTGAGGAGGAATCAGCATGGAAGCATTCACCAAGCAAAAATCCGTTTGGATACGGACCGTTTCCTATGAGGAGCTGGCCGTAAATACCGGGAAAACGATCCGCTATAGAGGCGAAGAAGTAGCCTTGTTCAAGCTCGGCAGCGGCAAGCTGCAGGCGATTCAAAATCGCTGCCCGCACAAGGACGGCGTCATGGCGGAAGGGATTGTGTGCGGGGAACATGTGTTCTGTCCGCTGCACGACCGTAAAATTCATCTTCCCTCCGGAATAGTGCAAGCGCCGGATACGGGCTGCGTCAAGACGTACGCAACGAAGGTCGAAGACGGCCAGGTTTATATCGAATTTCCAGGCGCCGATGAGCTTGCTTGCTAAAGTGATCCAGTAGACAGCCCGATAGGAGTGTGAGGATTCATGGCGTCGCCAGCGGCACCTTCAGCAGCTTCAACAGAGACGGCGGGCTCCTCACATTGCTGCTTTTGCAGCATGCAGTGCGGAATGGAGCTTGTCCCGAGCGATAAAACATCAGTCGGCCTTGCAATCAAGCCAAGCCCCAGCTTTCCGGTCGCAACAGGCAGGCTCTGCCAAAAAGGGCTGAACGCGCTCGACCATGTCGTTCATCCGGAACGAATTACCGAGCCCAGAATGAAAACGGGAAGCGGAGCGGAATTGCTGACGGAGGCATGGAAGCCCGCAGCCTGGAACGAGGCATATTCCAGTATCGCCGGCCGGCTTCGCGATATCGGCACGCGCCATGGCAAGCACGCGATAGCCGTGTATGGAGGAGGGTCGCTGACGAACGAGGTATGTTATTTGCTCGGCAAATTCGGACGCGTCGCCCTCGGTACCCGATATATCGATTACAACGGCAGATACTGCATGTCCTCTGCGGCCGCCGCCGGCAATCAGGCCTTTGGCCTCGATCGAGGCATGACGATGCCGCTGTCGGACATACGCAGCGCCCGCTATATTATACTAGCCGGAACGAATATTGCGGAATGCCAGCCGACAATGATGCCTTATTTGCTCGACGCCAAAAAAAACGGCGCGACGATCGTGACGATCGACCCGCGCAATACGATGACCTCGAAAGTCGCGGATATTCATGTCCGGCTGCAGCCCGGCTTTGATTCCGTCCTCGTGAACGGACTGCTGAACGTCATCCTCGCCGAACGGCTGTATGCGGACGATTTTATCCGCGAGCGTACGGTCGGGTTCGAGCGGCTGGAGGAAGCGGTCAAACCGTTCACACCGGACCGGGTTGAGGAAATATCGGGCGTTCTGGCCGGCGTCGTCCGTACGATCGCGCGCGGCTTCGCCAAAGCGGAAACCGGGATCGTGCTTACGGCGCGAGGGCTGGAACAGCAGATCAACGGCGTGGAAAATACGCTGAACTATATCAATTTGTCGCTGGTGACCGGCAAAATCGGCCGCCCGGGCTGCGGCTACGGAGCCGTAACCGGCCAGGCGAACGGACAAGGCGGCCGCGAACACGGGCAAAAGGCCGATCAGCTGCCCGGCTACCGGCTGCTCGAAAACGCCGCCGACCGCGAATACGTCGCCAACGTATGGGGCATCGACCCGGCCGAGCTGCCGGGCAAAGGCGTCTCCGCCTACGAAATGCTGCAAAAAATCGACGAGGGCGAAATTAAAGCGATGATCGTGCTCGGCTCGAATCCGGTTGTGTCCAGCCCCAACAGCAGCTGGATCGGAAAGGCGCTGCAAAAGCTGGAGCTGCTCGTCGTTGTCGACATGTTCGAGACTGAAACCGCAGCTTACGCCCATTGGCTGCTTCCGGGTTCCTCCTTCCTCGAGGGGGAAGGAACGCTGACCAACCTGGAGGGGCGCGTTTTTCACCGCAGCCAATCGTTGGAGCTGCCGGGGCGGTGCAAGCACGACTACCGCATCATCTGCGAGCTGGCAGACGCGCTCGGGCGAGGAGACTACTTTCAATACGAAGGCATTGAAGACGTATTTCTTGAGCTGGCGCGGGCGACGGCAGGAGCCAAAGCCGACTATAGCGGCATAACCTATAAGCGGCTGCAAGAGGAAAACGGGCTGTTCTGGCCATGCCCGTCCGACGACCATCCCGGAACGCCGCTGCTGTTCCGGGACAGGTTCCATCATGCCGACGGCAAAGCGCGGTTGTTCGGCATCACGCCAAACATGCCGGCCGAGCCGGTCGACCGGGATTTTCCCTACGTGCTGACTACCGGCCGCGTGTCCAGCCATTATTTGAGCGGAGCTCAAACCCGCCGCACGGAAGGTCTGAATAAAAAGGCGCCTGTTCCGGTGGCGGAAATTCATCCTTGGCTGGCTGGACAAATCGGCCTGACCGTCAACGGCCGCATCCGGCTCACGAGCCGCAGGGGATCGCTTGTCTGCGACGCGAAGGTCACGGAGGGCATCCACCCCCGGACCGTATTCGTGCCCTTTCATTGGGGCGGGCAGCTGTCCATCAATCGCCTGACCAACGATGCGCTCGATCCGGTAAGCCGGATGCCGGAATTTAAAATTTGCGCGATCCGGGTAGAGCCCGAGCCGAAGCCGGCGGAAGCATATTAATAGGAAGCGTCTCGTCTCTATATCCACATCAAACCGCTGTACATTGTTTTCCAAACTATAAGCGAAAAGCATAGCTCCGGCGCGCACTTCTGTTTGCCGGGGCTATGCTTTTATTATAACGGCATTCGGTCGGCCTTGCGGCTTGACCTTATATAGCCGCTTCTAAAAATGTCAAACATTTTCCAGAAAATCCCGATCAGCCATCGGCGGATGCGGAATATGCGGTTCCGTCTGATACCAATACGCAACGGAAGCGATATCGTCCTGAAGCGGCAAATATTTGCGTCCCTCCTGCGTCTTGTTTCTCCAGCCCAACGCCTGGATCGTAATTCGTAAGTCCTGCTCGAATCGAATCGGATCCATAATATGCCACCGGTACATGCCGAAACGCTGTTGGCTGCGGTAAAGCCCGTCCGGCTTCAAAACCTGGGGCAGCCCGGAAAACGGCGAATGAAACGGCGCGTACTGGCCTATCGGCTGTTCGAAGTTCCACGCCCCGCCGAAATAATCTTCCGTACCCGTGCCGCAAATAGTCGGAAATTCCCGGTCCCCGTCCATATAAAACTTGATTTCCCCCTCGCCCCACCAGCCGCTGTTGTTGACGCCCCAGGCGATGTAGGTGCCGACGTAATGCCCGTGTCCTTGAATATGATCGGCGAGCGTATGCACATCCTTATAGGCAAGCGGATTGCTTCTGTGCCAATGGGCGTGGAAATATCCGGCATCCGCGGGAACGGCCGTTAACGTATAATCGAACTGGTAGTACAGCACGGCCCTGTCGTCCCCCACATTTTCCAGAGTAACCCGTGCGGATTTACGGAACGGCATTTCCCAATACGAGTTGAAGCCGCCCGCAGGGTTGACGGCGACCGGTATCGAATGCACATTGCACCGCTCGTTCCAGCCGTTGCAGAAGAAGTCGCCGTACGGCGTCTGAATCGACGGCTCCGCTTCGCCGTCCCAATACACGCGGAAGATCAGATTGCGCCAATGCTGGGGATGCGTCGTCATCCAAATATGCTGAATGACGCCGGGACCTTCGATCTCGGCAAGCGTAACCGTCGTCTTCGGTTCGACATGAATGGACGGCGATACTTTCCAGCCTATGCCCAGGTCCGACGCCTGGTATTTCCCCGTACCTTCCGCGGCCATGCCGCCTTTTCCCTTTTCACCCGTAAAGTTTTCGGCACTGATGGAGCGCGTTTTGGCATTGGACAGTCTGGACAGATTGCCCAGGCCCAATCCCATTCCATTGAATTCATACATGGCTTCTTACCTCCAATAAAGATAATAAGATGATGGCTCTCCGCGGAGCATAGACGAGGGTTGCGTCGGACTGTCATGAACTGTCAGTACGGAACGGGGCCGGTACTCCACAGCCTCCTCAGCGGGCAAACTTGCGTCCGGATCCCCTTCTCAGCCGTACTGCATCCCGTCCTATTCGAGCGTAATCTGGACTTTGTACTCGTCCTTGTCTTTAGGCTGGCGGAAATAATCCGGCGCATCCTCCAAAGCAATCACTTTGGAAACGAGCGGCTGCAGGCGAAACCGGCCGCTGCACAGCCAGCGGAAAGCCGGAATAAACGTATGGTTAATCGCCATCGATCCTAAAATCGTCCAGTCCTCGTTGTACAGCCGGAACGGGTCGAGCGTAACCCTGGAGCCGGGAGGGACGACGCCGAACTGCAAATATTTGGCTGTCCTGCCCATGCAGCCGAACGCCCGCTCAGCCACCTGCGGGATGCCCGTCGCCTCGACGACCACATCGAAGGCTTCCTCCCGCAGCTCGTCGAACAAGATGCCGCGTGTGGCTCCATGCTCCCTGGCCAGCTGCAGCTTGCGCTCGCTCAGATCGACGACGGCAAGTTCCGACGCGCCTGAATGCGCGAGCGCTTGCACGAGCTGCTGCCCCATCGCACCGGCGCCGAATACGACGACTCTGCTGCCGCTCTGCAGCTGCAGCCGGTTCATTGCATGCACGACGCAGGCCAACGGCTCTGCGAAAGCTCCTTCTTCCATTGTAACGGCATCCGGCAAAACCATGACATTGCCGGCAGGCACGGCAACATATTCCGCCATCGCCCCGTGCACCGTATTGCCGAGCGCCCCCCAGGAAACGCATTGATTTCCTCGATTGGTCATACAATACTCGCAGGTCCCGCAAAACAGCGAAGGATCTGCGGTTACCCTGTCGCCGGGCTTTAGATGAACGACGCCTTCTCCTAATTCGTGGACAATCCCGCTGAATTCATGCCCCGGTATAATCGGGTAGGGCGATATAAACTCGCCGTGGAAAATATGATGATCCGTACCGCAAATGCCAACCCGTCGAACCCGGATCGTCACTTCCCCCGGTCCCGGCTTCGGGTAAGGCATCTCCTGAATCGAAGCCTGGCCGGGCCGCTCAAAAACAAGCGCTTTCATGATCTTCACCTCGGTAATCTATAATTGGATGATTAAGCTGCCGTTATAACTTTAACGATAAAGTAATTGTAATCGATAACCCGTCCGCTGGCAACCTTTTACATCCAATGTATTCACCCTTTTTCCTAAGTATTAATTAAAAACTCGACATTGCTTTATCCGGTTTTGCAGCCTATAATAACTTTAACGTTAAAGTCCCCTGCGCAAAATCGAACAAGGCAAGGAGCACGAAGCTTTATGAAGAAACGGGTTACGCTCGAACATATAGCCCAAGCCGTCGGCGTATCCAAAATGGCCGTTTCGCTCGCCATGAGGGGAGACCGGTCCATCGGCCGGGAAACGGCCGAAAAAATTAAAGCCACAGCCCGGGAAATGGGCTACGTCCCTAACCGGATGGCGCAAAATTTGGTCAAAGGCAAATCCCATACGATCGCATTGTTAATTTCCGCGCCTCTCCATGACGATTATCAGAACCAAATTATAAGCGGAGCGGTTCCGTATGCGATGAAACGCGGCTATACCTTGTTCGTCGCGCCGATGAGCCACCATGAAATGGAAGGCGCCTACATCGAGAAATACAACCATATGATGGTCGACGGTTTTCTGGCATTCCATTCCTTGAACAGCGTCAATTACCGGAAGCTGAAGCAGGAAGGCGTTCCGTTCGTTCTATATACGAAATATTTTCACGATCTCGACTGCGATTATGTGGTCGGCGACGACTTTCAGGGGGGCTTCCGGATGACCCGCCACCTCATCGGTCTCGGCCATACGAACATCGGCTTCGTCTACGACGGCAGGCTCAGGCAGTCTTCCGAAATAGCGGAGCGCATTCGCGGATTTCGCCATGCTTTAAAGAAGAGCGGTATTCCCTATTCGGACGATCTGCTGCTGCCGTTTGAACTGCACTACCATGCGGAGGAAATGACGGCTGCTCATCTGCTGCGGACGAACCCGGAATTTACGGAGCGGATGAGCTTGGCGTCCCGGCCTACCGCCTTGTTCGTCTGCAACGATATTACCGCCTCCTCGGTCTATCTCGCCTTGAAGCGGCTTGGCCTGAACATCCCCGAAGACGTCTCGGTCGGCGGCTACGAGGGGGTTTATTTGGGCTCGATTATGGACCCTGAATTGACTACCGTCGCTACGCCGATTGCCGATATGGGCAGGAAAGCGTGCGAGCTCCTGATCGACAAAATCGAAGGTAAGGTCGCCCCCAACGAAACCGTTCATATCAAGCTGGAGCCGCAGCTCGTCATCCGCCACTCCACGGCCACCTTCGGATCAAGGACGCCGAATCGGATTCCTTTCCCGTAAAGAGCAGTACCAGCGCATCTTTGTGATGCTTTACATGGAGGGGCGGGTATGATAGGCTCATTGGCCTATGGCGATGAATTGAACAACGTAAACTGGACGCGATCTCATAGTCAATTTCGAAGCGGGCGGGGCACCAAGGTGACGGTGACGGTTAAGATGCTTTGAGCCATCGGCAAAGGAGCTGCTGCTATATAGTCAGAGGCACGATGAATGAAAAAACGCGTCTCTCATTGTGCGCCTCACTACGGCACGTGATGAGACGCTGCCTAATAGCGTCAATTTGCATACATTTCCAATCATGCAGGGCGGTACGCTATTCATGTAATGGTGGCGCCTTAGCGTCAAATGAATATTGGAAATTTGTGCACGGGGAATGGGAACCACAGAGCCGGGCATATTCCGTATCGCTGCTGGGTGGAGTCGCATCGCTGCGATGGAGTTTTGTTACTTGGCGGAGTACTGCTTCTTCCTGTATTCCTTGATCTTCGAACGGATATGGAACGTACCGGCGATAGCCAAAATAAAAATAATGTTCCGGTCGATTATGGAAAACTCGCCGTCGTTGATCCACAGCAAAATCGTAATCAAGCCGATCCAAATATTGATGCAAATATATTCAAGCAATATGATCATTGCGCTTCATTCCCTTTTTCTCAAATTCATCACTATATTTTAGTATACACAAAATTGTTTCCACCGTGCAATTCTTGGGACAATCCGTTTATGAAAATATTTGACCCCATACGCAAAAGAAGAGCTTCATGAGCAGGCCATCGCTGATCATGAAGCTCTCTCTTTGCTTGCTTGAAAAAGCTTGCTCAGCAGAAGCATGGAGCTTTTTCCGGATGAACCAACTTATGCATAATTGAGGTGAGATTTACGTCCCATTTTCTCGGCATTTTACGAAGTTCGATACCAGCCACAGCAGCGCTTTCTCCAAGCTATCCCATACTTCACGACACGGTTAATCGGAAATATCCCAACGTTTGGTTGTCAGCGCCCTATACTTTGAACGGAACATCCGGGGTCCCATTTTTTCATATTCCTTAAAACATTTCGTAAAGTAAGAAACATTAGGGAACCCGACCTCCTCGGCGATGGCCGATATATGGAAGTCCGTATTGATCAGCATCATTTTCGATTGTTCCAAACGGTAATGCTTTAAATAATCGAGCGGCGTGCAGTAAAAAACCTGCTTCATGCAGCGCGATATATAGGTGGGATTATAGTTGATGTCCCGCCCCATCTTTTCATAATCGATCTGTTCTTTATAATTTTGGCGCAAATAGAGCGCGGCCTTTTCAGCTATGACGCCGGGTGCCGATTGGGAACGGGACTCCTCCATTTCCATCAGCTGCTGCAGCAGGTCCTGAAAAATCGACTGTTCTTTCCAACGGGCAAGGCTGCTTGGCTGATCCATCATGATCATCAGATTTTTAAGCAGCGTGAACGTTCTTTCGGGAAAAGGCAGCCGGCAGTACTTCGGTACGTGCAAGTTGAACCGATTCTGGCGCAAGGTGGAACGCTCGAACGGATCCGTTTGAAAATGCTGCGGCGCGGCAACTTGACGCCAGTGCTCGGCGTTGAAATGCAGCCAATAAAAATGGGTCACTTCGTCGCAGCCCTCGACCGAGAAATGATGGCCGTCCGGACACAAAACGAGCGCCTCGTTTCGGGAGACTTTCCAGGCAGCGCCGTCTTCGGAGATATGCAGGCTCCCCCGCGAAACGAAAAGGATGTCGAAAACGCCGATATTTCTACGATTCGGATGCCGCTCGCCGGGAAGATAAGTGACTTCGCCGACATTCAAATAATGCGGAATCGGAGGAACGGAAAATTGCAAATAGCTCATATCTTTGCTCCCTGCCTAATGTAAAAAGTTTACAAAATATATGCGTGAAATTCCATCCTTTTGAATTGGTTTCAACCGCTTTCTCTTATCTTAACATGAAATGGAAAGGTTCGGATTGTGTTATTTTTGGTTGGGTTATTTGATACAGTTTATTGTCTATGTCCTTTAAACTATAAATGAAGTTCGAACTTCACAGACAAAATAAACCTTCAAGGGAGTGGAACGCTTTGCAAGCATACAGCTACGATATGAGAGACCCTGTTTATGAAATTGCGGGAATGAGCATCAGTATTCATATCATCACAGTCGAAAACATATACGGCTTACGTCCGGAGTCAGTCACGCTGCATCACTCACATAACCGCTGGACGCTCGATTGCTCCAAGCTGGCTTGGGCAGGGAGGCAGCGTTCGGCCGAAGGCTGGTTTTCACTTGTCGCAGAGCGCAACGGCAAAGGGCAAATCGAAATTCGAATGGAGGCGGAAGCGCAGCATAAAATCAAATCGATTAAGCTGATGATACGAGGTTTGGAGCCGTTAACCGTATTCGACTATAACTTCCGTACCGAGCTAAGCGTCGATTTGGGAGAGGACAAGCTGCAGGTGCCAGGCCAAGTATTCTTCTACCCGTATAATGCGCTGAAGTATACGAACAACCTGAAAGCGCCGATTCTGTTTACCCGTGATAAAAGCAGCTCCCGCCTTACCGGCTTCAGGTCGGATGACTCCAAAGTACGCGGCAAGCGGTTTGTCGTCGCTCCCGAGCTGTCCGGCGCGTTTAAGGACAAGTACACGGTCGAACTTATTCACGAGGCAAATGCTACGGAATTTGACAAGCGCATCACCATACCGTCCTGGATTATTCAGGAGGGGGCCGATCCGGATGCATTCTATGAAGACTATTTGACGTTCGCCGAGTCGGAGAACGGTATCGGCCTGGTGCCATGGGAGAAAAGAACCGATTTCCCCGCTTGGTTGAAGGACGTGGCCTTGTCGCTTACCATTCACGGTATGCACTGGAGCGGCTACATTTTTAACAAGTATGAGCAAATGCTCGACATTATTCAGTATGCGGCCGAACGTATTGACGGCAAACACATTCTGGTCTATTTGCCGGGCTGGGAAGGCAGATATTACTGGCAATACGGGGACTACCGGCCGGAGCCGATGCTGGGCGGGGAAGAAGGCTTCCTTCGTCTTTGCGAGGAAACCCGCAAGCTGGGCGTGCATTTAATGCCGATGTTCGGAGCCAACTGCGTCAATATGTGGTTTCACAATTTTTCGGAGTACGGCCCCAATTCGTTTATGAAATCGCCGGCGCGCACCCGGTACCATATCCCGGAGCCGGATTGGGACTTAAGCCGGGGGCATGATAACGGCTGGCAAGCTTTCGTCAACACCGGCGCGCCTTCATGGCGTAAAGAGCTGGTCGGACAAATCACCGAGCTGGCCGACAAATATCCTTTTGACAGCGTATTCCTCGATCTCGTGCACCACTGGGTGAACGACCCTGACCACGATGTATTTGAAGGGATGCGCCTGCTCAAGAACGATATCAACACCAAACGGCCCGATTTGCTCGTCGTCGGCGAAAACTGGTATGATGGACTCCTGTCGATTTTTCCGCTATTCCAGGTCAGGCCGTTCTTGCAGCAGCCTGCATGGGTCGGCCGATATGCCCGTACAGTAGCGCATTTATTGGAAGCGGAACCATCACGCGGAAGCACGGGCGTACATGAAAGAGGCTTCGCGCCCTATTCAAGACGGCCCATATCCAAAGAATATATCCCCACGGTTTCGTTCGTTGACGGCACTCTGGAGCATGCCAAGGAGGAAATCGATCGCGTGATTCAGGACGCACATCAGTACAAGAAACAATTTCTTAAACCTTAATGGGCACCAATCTAAAACGATGGAGGAAAGTCTATGAAACGAATTCGTAGAATGGTCAGTTCGATAACGGTGTTAGGCTTGCTTTTGACGTCTGCGGCTTGCGGCGGCCCGCAGGAGCCGGGCACAAGCGGAGGCAGCGGCGAGAAAAAAGCGGTTGAGGTGTGGGTGCGGGATAATGTGGCCAAATTGCTGGAAACGCCGGTTAAACAGTTTAACGACAGCCATCCGAACATTCAGGTCAAAATGACTTCCGTACCGGCCGCTTCGTTCTCGGAGCAATTCGCTACCGCCGTCGCGTCCAAAAATTTGCCCGATGTCGTCTCGATCGACCTTGTATTGGCTCCATACTTTGCCTCGGTAGGGGCGTTTAAGGACATCACCGCCTCTTACGGCCAACTGGCTTATAAAGATCAATTGAATGCGAATATGGTCAACATGGGCAAATACAACGGCAAACAGTATGCGCTTCCATTGAGCGCCGACGTATCGGCTTTGATCTATAACAAGGATCATTTCAAAGACGCCGGACTCGATCCGGAAAAACCGCCTGTTACATGGAAAGAACTGCGGGAATATGCCAAGAAGCTAACTACGAACGACCGCTTCGGATTTGTTTACTCGGCGAGCGTTCCGGGTACGCTCATGTTCACCTTCCTCCCGTTCCTGTGGGGTAACGGAGGCAGCATTACAAGCGACGACGGCAAGCAGGTGCTGATCGACAAGCCGGAATCTGTCGAAGCTCTCAAATTTATGAGCGATTTGACCAACGAGGACAAGGCGGTTCCGGCCGGTTCGCCGACCTATGGCGGACAGCAGGCATACGATGCCTTTACGTCGGGCAAGGCCAGTATGATCGTTTACGGCAACTTTAAAGTATCCGACCTGAACCTGAATTTTCCGAAGATCAACTACGGTGTCGCTTTAATCCCGAAAAACGAAGGAAAGCAGCATTCTTCCTTTGCCGGCGGCGATCTGGTTGCGCTTACTGCAACCACCAAGCAGGAAAAAGAAGCGTGGGAATTTGTCAATTATTTGTTGTCCAAAGACGTACAGGTGGAATTTTTCGCCAAAAACGGGACCATTCCGGTACGCTCCGACTTCTTCGATAATACGTACTTCCAAAAGGAGCCCAGATTCAAAGTGTTTACCGAGGCATTGAAGGTGGCCAAAACGCCGTATTCCACCAAGCATAATGAAATATTGCGAGTATGGACGTCAACACAGGATGCGCTGCAGGGCAAGAAAAGCGCGGAGGAAGTTTTTAAAAATCAATCGGTCGAAATTAAAAAGCTTGTAGACTCGAAATAACCGCAAAAATCCGGTTGGGGCCGCCTGCTGTCGCGGTGCCTGTTAGCCATCAAGGAAACAGGCACCGGAGGCCTGCCCGCGTAACCGGCAAAGGTTTTCTAATAAGTCCAGCGGTATGATGTCAAGTCCCTGATTCAATCGAATTGGAAATTTTCTTGGCCGTAAAGTAGATCAGTCAGGAAAAATGGACGCATCAAATCAGACCCAGCCTAAAATCCGATTTTTTACCAGAATTTTACTGGGAATCCATGAAGGACTTTGACAAAGGAGGCGTTATCCCTTCGCKTTGTTCACCTTCCTCCGTGGCGTATAAAGTTGGTCGTTGCGTAGCAGCACATCGACCAGACGCACAAGTTTTCTTGCCGTTAAGACGAGGGCGCGTTTGTGTTGGTGCTTGGGAACTTCCTTATACTTCTTCCGGTAATACTCGCCGAATTCTTCATCGCAGTTTTTCACCGAGTTGGCAGCTTCAACCAGGTAATAGCGAAGGAATCGGTTGCCGGATTTAATGCGTTTTGTATCCTCAGCCTCAAAGGGGCCAGACTGGTGTCTACGCCATGTGAGGCCTGCATACTTGGCCACAGC
>NZ_SMRT01000004.1 GCF_004354045.1 Paenibacillus piri
TACCATTTTTACCATTTTAACCATCGTACATGTCTTGTTAACGCGAAAACAAGAGTACGAAGAGCTTGGCTTTGATTACTTTGACAAGCGAAAGCGCGACACCTTGATAACCAATTCGGTCAAGAGATTAGAATCCCTTGGTCTTACGGTTACCATTCAAGAACAAGGCGTGTAAGTCATTTTTTAAAATTTTAAAAAAGCAATTACTGGGGTCTAGTTTCCTATTGCCAAAAACGGCTCTAATGGTACGCCGGTTCGGCGTTCTAACGATACAACGACGTATTAATTTTCAGGGCAGAATTTATATGCTTTCAGCGGAGCTGAACCATTCTGATATTGCAAGAAAAGCTACATCTAAAACACGAATGTATCTTCTTCGGAAGGGCTTCGGTCAGAAGCTTTACTTATAAGACTTCATATAATCGGTGACTTCGGCTTGCAGCAAGTCCATTACCTTTTGCGGATCCGCCTTTGGATCGTTGTGCACCGTCTCAATCGCTTTGACGATACCGGACCATATGAGCGCATCGGCCGGATGAATGCCTTCTCCCCGCAAATATTGGGTTTGATCGATGGCAACCTTAAAGTTCGGATCCTTCGTTAAGTGCTCCTTGAAATCGGGCAATTCGTAGGCTGCCTTGTGAACCGGTATATACCCCGTACGCATAGAGTTTTTGGCAGTAATATCCGGGCTCGTCAGAAAGGATACCAGCTTCCAGGCCGCTTCCTCATGAGCTTTATCGGATTTGAATATGCCCAGACCGTTGCCTCCAATGGGTACCCATCGTTCGCTTACCTTCGGCAAATACGCGACGCCAATTTCGAATTTGTCCCCGACCTGTTTTTTCAACGCGGCAAGCGATGCTCCGGAACGGAACAGCATGGCCAGCTTGCCCGCTACGAAATCCTCGCCCGATGTTTTAATTTGATTTTGCGGCATAATTTTGGTTACGTGAACGGCATCTTGAACCGATTTCAGTGTCGCAACCACTTCTTTGCTATTGACATTAGGCGTACCGTCCGGCTTGATCAATTGCCCGCCGCGATTCCATACCATAGCTTGGAAATACCACGGACTGTCGCTGTTCAAGTTTAGTCCCCAATTGCCATTACCGCTCAGCTTTTTACCTGTTTCGATCAGCTCGTCCCAAGTATCCGGCACCTTCAATCCCTGCTTGTCCAGCATCGTTTTATTATAATACATGACCGGGGTGCTGCTTTGAAAAGGAATGACCCATTTCTGGCTTTTATACGTGTACCGCTGCCAAAATCCCGGCAAGATTTGACCGATCTCTTCCTTGGACATAAAGCTCTCGATCGGCAAAAGTCTTCCGCTGTCCGCGATTTGCGGTATCGCATGCCTTTGGCCCAATTGTACGACATGAGGGAGGCTGTTGGATACGATTCCGGCTTGAACTTTTTTGGCCATTTCATCGTAATCGCCCATGAACTCGACTTCTACCTTAATATTCGGATTCGCCGCTTGGAACGCATCCATATAGCCTTTCAGCAAATCTTGTTCCGTCGACCACAGCTTGAGCGTAATAGGCCCGTTTGCAGGAGGTGATCCTTGTGCAGATCCTTGCGCAGCTTCCTGTGAGCCGGTGCCTCCCTGCCCTCCGCAGCCGGATAAAATAGCCAATAAAGCCGCCACCGTCAATACTAAGTTCTTTTTCATACTTCTCTTCCTTTCATTAATGATGTTATTATTTAATATAATTAATTATATAAAAATCATAAAATTAACCCGATCCTCCGCCTTGACTAGTTACTTCAATCCGCTCGTGACCATACCTCGAACAAAATATTTTTGCAGGAACAAGAACAGCGCCAAAATCGGCAAAATAACAAAAGTAGATGCAGCGAGCAGTTGGGGCCACTGCGTCCCTAACTCCTTGTCGATCATATATCTGAGGCCAATTTGCACCGTGCGCATCTGCGTCGTATTCGTCACGAGCAGCGGCCACAAGTAGTTATTCCACGAATGAATAAAAGCAAACAGACTGAGCGTCGCCAAAATGGTTTGAGACAAGGGCAGCACAATTCGGAACAATACCGTAAAATGCGAGCAGCCATCGATTTTGGCCGCATCGAGCAAATCCTTCGGGATCGTTAAAAAGAACTGCCTTAGCAAAAAGATGCCGAACACACTCGTCAAACCCGGTAAAATAAGCGCCAGATGCGTATTGATCAGCCCCAGAGACTTGACCACAAGATAAGAAGGAATCATAGTCGACTCGAAAGGAATCATCGTTGTAGCAATGAATACGAGAAACCAGCCATGCTTTCCTTTGAAATCGACGCACGCAAATGCGTAAGCCGCCATGCTGCATGTAATTAATTGACCCGCTACCGTAGAGACGGAGACCACTAAACTGTTTATAAAAAACCGGTCGAACGGTGCTCTGTGCCATGCTTGTACGTAATTGCTCCAGTGCCATGCGCTCGGCAAGCTCAAGAGTCCCCCGCCGAATATTTCATCCGGCTGCTTCAATGAACTGATAAACATCCAGATGAATGGAAATGCCATGACGAGCGACGCGCCAATCAGAAGCAGATGTTTAAAGATCGACGCTAAATGTCTTACGACCATGGAAGAACTGCCTTGAATGCCTTTAATTCGATTGCGGGAAGCGGATAATCGGCTTATTAGCCCGGTCGAACCATTCACTTGTTTTCCACCTCACTCGTTTATTGATAATGGACCTTGCGGCCGACTAATCTCATTTGCACCCATGTCAGTAAAAGAATAATGCCGAGCAAGACCATGGCAATGGCTGAAGCATACCCCATCTGGAACCGCTCGAACGCATAATTCCACAGATGCATGACAATAAGCTCCGTGCTTCCGGCCGGTCCGCCTTTCGTCATGACATCGATTTGAGTAAATGTCTGCAGCTGCTCAATCGTCAAATAAATAAGAAGAAAGAAAACCGTCGGCGTCAACAATGGAAGCTTGATGCTCAATAAAATGCGAGTAAGGCCGGCACCGTCCATCTTTGCCGCTTCTTCGATATCGGTCGGAATCCCTTGCAGGCCTGCCAAATAAATAACGACACAAAACCCGATATGCTTCCAAATGGCCATAATGGCCAAAGAAATCAAAGCCGTCCTGGAATCATTCAACCATCGCAGCGGCTCCAGTCCAACCCATTTCAACACTGCATTAGCCATACCGTAATCGGGGTGATAAATAAACATCCATACGACAGAAATGGCTACTGTAGAAGTGACAATTGGCGCAAAAAACAATGAGCGGTATATCGAAAGCGCCAGACGGAGTCCCTTATCGAGCAGCAGAGCGAATCCAAGCGACAAGATCATGGAGGCCGGAACCGTCATGACCGCATAAAGCAGCGTTCGAAGCAGCGAGTTATAAAAGCTTTTGTTTTGAAATAAGTTCATGTAATTATCCAATCCTATAAAAAGGGGCGACGGCCTCATCATGTCCCATGAAAACAGGCTTAAGCCTGCACTGTAAAAAATCGGAACGATTACAAACACAAGCAAAATGAGCAGCGAAGGAAGCAACAGGACGTATCCCGCCGTGTTCTCCCTCAGCTTCGCAGCAGACATATCATCACCTCAAATTTGTATAATGCTTTCTTCCATAAAGAACAAACGGCCAAAAATGCTGCGATCCGATCCATGGAGGACATAATTACAAGCAATTAATGCACTCCCGCATGTTAGCTAAGCTCCGTCGCCCTCGAGTGCGACCAAAGTTCCCATCTAACAGCCCACAACCTCTCCTATTTCCTCCGTCTCTCCTTTCACGTGAAGTATACATTTTTATTATAAGTCATTATTTCCAGACGTCGAGTTAACATTTTGTAAATGGGGAAATGTAAATATTATATGTTTAAATGTCGATTCCAGACATAAAATCATCATTTTTTAACAGTTAATTGTAAATATTTTGTTTTATTAATGCATATTGATCTCTTCAGGATAATTTTATACAATATACCTATAACATTTAATTATAGGAATGGTGAGAGCATGCAATTACGCGATATTCAGTACGCGCTAACCGTAGCCAAAGAATTAAGCTTCTCCAAAGCCGCTCAAAAGCTTTCGATCAGCCAGCCTGCATTGAGCCAGTGCATTAAAAAATTGGAACAAGAGCTGCACGCCCCCTTGTTTTTCCGGGAAAACAATACCGTCAAGCTGACAAGCGCCGGAGAGCTGTTTATGAAAGAGGGCAGCGAGATTATGAATAAAAGCATGCGCTTAACGCAGGAAATTTCCGCACTCGCCAATACGCGAGAGGAAAACTTGCGGATCGGGATTTCGCCGTTCTACAGCTACCACTATCTCCCCTGGATCATACCCGCATTCAATAAGCAGTACCCAACGGTCAAGCTGGACATTATGGAGAAGCATTCCGCCATCCTCGAGCAGCTCATCATCAACGACGAAGTGGATTTTTGTATGATTCCGCTCCCCATTTCCCATAAGGAGATTGAGTATCAGCCTATTTACCAAGAGCAAATTCTTTTTGCCATACCTAAAAGCCATGGGCTTAACGCATATTTGACCCCTGCCATGTCCGAGGGACTGCCATTTATCGATTTAAGGCTGGCACAGTATGAACCGTTTCTCTTTCTCAAAAGCGAACAAAAATTTACCCCCATGGGAATGCGCCTTTGCAGCGAAGCCGGATTTACACCGCATATCGTATTCGAGACGATGAACTGGGATACGATAAATGCCTTGGTCGCCACCGGCATGGGGGTTGGGTTTGTACCCGAGATTCTGGTTGGCTCCTCGACCCCGGGCGAACAGCCGACCTATTGCCGTATTATGGCCGAGAATACGACTCGCAGCTACGTTGCAGCTTATAAAAAAGGAAGGAAGCTTTCGAACGCCGCCAATCATTTTATACGCATTGCGAAAAATTCGCTGCACTTCAAAAAATAAAAGCCCGATTTCTCAAGCTTTCCATTCGAAAAAAACGAAAAACTGCCCGAAAAAAAATCGTCGGGCAGTCCTTTTATTAGCTGTCTTTCCGGTTGTTAGCAAAACTACAAACCCGCGCGACGCACGGGTCAAAAAAGTTGTGTCCTTTTTTGCATTATTCCACATTATGATATACCTGCTGCACATCCTCCAAATCTTCCAAAGCATCGATCAACTTATCGAATTGGGCTTGTCCTTCTTCAGGCAATGCGACATTGTTTTGAGCCAACATCGTCAGTTCAGCAATGGCAAACTCCGTAATTCCTGCCTGTTTGAACGATTCCTGAACGGCATGGAACTGCTCCGGATCGGCGTATACCATGACGACGCCGTCTTCTTCGACAATGTCGCGAACGTCCACATCCGCTTCCAGCATAATTTCCATGATATCATCGACGCTCTTGCCCTCAATACCGATGACAGCTGTTGCATCGAACATGTAAGCGACGGATCCGTTCACACCCATATTGCCGCCATTTTTACTGAAGGCTGCGCGTACGCTTGAAGCTGTACGGTTCACGTTATTCGTCAGGGTGTCCACAATGACCATCGCACCGTTAGGTCCGAAGCCCTCATAACGAAGCTCCTCATAAATTTCATCCGAGCTGCCTTTTGCTTTATCGAGAGCGCGGTCAATAATCGCTTTCGGTACATTATAAGTTTTGGCCCGTTCGAGTACAACTTTCAAAGCGCGATTCGCTTCAGGGTCCGGCTCACCCTTCCTTGCCGCTACATAAATTTCAAGTCCGAACTTAGCATAAATTCGACTTGTATTTGCATCTTTAGAGGCTTTCTTCTCTTTAATGTTATTCCACTTACGTCCCACGATTAATCCCACTTTCTATTTTTATTTCACTCTACAATATAATAACCGATTTTTTTAAATGGGAAAACTATATACAAATGACAAAATCTCCGCCAAGTCAATCGGCTAGCGGAGATTCATCAAAACTTCCTATATTCTGAGTCTAAAGTTTAAAGTTCGAATCCTCGGCCAAATTCAGCAACGTGTCGATGAACAGGTACAATTGATGAACAATGAGGGCGTTTTGGCGATCAAAATGCTCCATAGCAATCTGGCTGCCAAGCCATTCGCGATTTTGGATCGTATTATGTTTAAAATAGAGCACGCCGGTATCCTTAAACAAGCCAAACCCGCCGAGCGGAAGTTGGATGTTGATTTTAACTATTTCCGTCATCAGCTTGTTATGAGCTTCGGAAGGAACGTTGTTCTTGATCACTGCAAAAGATTGTAAAATATAAATCCCTTCCTGGGAGAACGATTCGAGACCCGGCAAAAAACAAAGCTCCAGATCAATTAGGGAGCTTCGCTCGCCAATCTCATCAAACCGTAAAATTAAAGAAGGATAAGGCGAATCTTGGGTCGGCTCGGCCCAATGGTTTACGATTTTGCGTTCATTATAGTACTGCTGAAACTGACGGAGAAAAGAGATTGGATAATCGTAAAAGGACGCCATGAAAAATACCCCCTACCGAATCTTGTGTTACGTGTGCAGTTTTTTGGCGATCAGATCTTTTCCCGGCTTTTTCTTGGCCTTATCGACCTTAAGTCCAAGACCTTCAATTACGGATTGGCACTCTTCATCCTGGCCGAGAACCCCTCCTTCATACAGCATGGAAGCGAGGTCGGTTACGAGCTGCGCGTAGCACTGGTCGACATTGTTGAAGCCCTGGGCCTCAAGCAATTGTTGCCGTACCTGCTCCTTTTTAAGTCCCGCATGTTCCGGCTTGGCCATTTCTTTATCCAGATTCAGCGCTTTATCGACAAAAGCTTCCTTACGTTTCGATTTCTTGTAAAATTTGACGAGCGCCCCGATCCCGCCGATAATCGCTGCTGCCGCCAGCAGGATAGGTCCGGCCGGCGACGCCGCTGCAGCCAACAGCACGGCGCCTCCTGCAATCATAAGAGCTCCTTTGGCGGCCGTAGTGGCGCTCTTGCTCTTATTCATCGCCTGGGTGGAGCCGCCGAGATGTGCAGCCAGACTCAGATCCCGCTGATGCTGATCCGTCTCGGATTTGGAATTGAATTTATTTTCAAGGTTATTCAGGTTCCTCTGGTTTTTGCCGCTTTCTATGTAACCTGCAACTCCGCCCGCCAAATAAGCGGCGCCTCCGATCACCCCGGCCGTGCCTGCCGCAATAGTGGCCGCTCCACTGGCAGCCATGCCGCCCAACGTTCTTGCGCTGTTCACCGTGCCTGCCGAAAATCGGGTTAGATCGGCTGCGCCCCCGGAAGCTTCGGTACCGGCCAACTGCGCTTTTTCGACTGCAGACAGGCTGGAGTCGTAATTTTGCGAAGCGTTATAAATTTGCGATATGGAAGCTACACCGCTAAGCGCGCCTGCCGCGGGTGCAACCGAATTGGCTACGCCTAAGGCTCCGCCGGCCCCCAGACCGCTGCTTATCGTGGCGCTTCCCGATACTCCGCCCGCCGCCGCGGAGGTTCCGATTGCGGTATAGGAGGCATAATCGCGCGTACCATCGGCGTTATAGTTCTTAATGTTTTTAGCTTTCGCTTCACGGCTGATTTCAGAGAACCGGTCCCAATCCAGCGTCTTAGTGAAAACACCGGTCAGCATGGTGTCTCTCACCTTCTCAATACTGGGAGAGCGCTCATTGTTGCACATAGCTTTAATCGCGAACATTTTTTCACCGGCAGAAAGATCGTCAAAATATCCGAACAGCCCGCTCTTCTTTTCCGTTTCCGCCCGGGCCTTCAGCCATTTGTAAACTACATGATAGTTGGAAAAATTGCTCAAATCCTTGGGAGACTCCGGTCGCGCCTTTGCTTCGGCAGAAGCTGCAGGAGCTGCAGGTCCCGCAGCCGCTGGTCCAGCCAATGCCGGCCCGCCAGATCCAAGTTCAACATCACCCGAAACTACGGCCGGGGCTGCCTCGGAAGCATCCGTTGTCAAAGGAGGGGCGGCGACAGCAACAGGAGCTCGTTGAATAGCTGACTTGTCCGCACGATGCGAAGGGGATAGCATTCGCTGTACAGCCTGATTGCCGATAACCCGATGCATATACAAAACGTTTTCATTGGACAATGCCATTGGCCTCATCCCTGAAGCGCTGCCCATTGCCGCCATCTCCTCGGATCGCTGCTGTTGGGCAGGGCCCCGGCCGGTCGTCGTATTTTTTGCCGTACTGTTTGTTTTGGAATGCTCGAGCATAACGATTTTTTCGCCCCCTTGGGTACACCTCATTTCATAATAGCATTTCCAGGAGAGAAAATAAGAGAATTGATGAATATTTTATGAACGAACCAGCATAGGGCAACTAAAGATTAAGTTTCCCGAAAGCAACCGCAATGTTCCATCCATCCCTGCCTCGCATTAATTGATTTGCAGCTTGGGAGCATATTCAAGCTTGACGAATTAGCCTAACGCTCTCTATCATGGAACTAACGGTTAGGGTTTTCCCTTATTTTCATTATTTTTCCATTTTCTTGCATGAAGATTGGAGTTCGGTCTGCGTTTGAAAAAAATGGCGCGATTTCGCAAAGGGAGGAATGGAGGATGGCTGAAGCCCGATATCATCGAGGAAACTACGGCATCGACGCTCCAAAAGTTGTCCGCAACCTGGCGCTCCTCGGAATTGGCTTTCTGATTATCGGCATTGCGGCGTTTTTTGTTTTTCCGGAAAGATTGCACTGGCTTGGCGCGACAATCGGCACTGTTCTGCTGATCTCGTTCCTGGTCGTAATCGTCGAATCGCTGTATATGATATGGAGCAGTAAAATTGGGAAATACCGTATGCGGGAGAAATTGCTCGACCTCGTTCAGCTTCGCGGGGACGAGTTGCTGCTTGACGTCGGTTGCGGCAGAGGCTTGGTCTTGACCGCGGCGGCACGCAGATTGCCGATGGGGAAAGCGTACGGCATCGACATCTGGAACAAACAGGACCAATCGGGCAACGACCCGGAAGCGACCAAGGAGAACGCCCGGCTGGAAGGGGTAGCCGAACGCGTTGAAGTGGTGAACGGCGACATGCGAGCCATTCCGTTTCCCGACGCCCATTTCGACGTGCTCGTTTCCTGTTTGGCTGTCCATAATATTTACAATCGTGAGGAGCGGCGTAAAGCATTAAGCGAAATGATGCGGGTATTGAAACCGGGAGGCCGGGTGGCGATCCTCGACTTCCAACATTCGCGGGAATACGCGGATGCTCTCTTTGAGCTCGGAACGTTCGATGTCCGAATATCCGGTCCATATTGGACGATGTTTCCTCCAGTGCGGATCGTTACCGGAAGCAAAAGGACGAAGCAAACATCACTGTGAGGAAAAGGAAATTTAATAGCTGTAGCGAATAATAATTTTTGAGAGGCAACTATATAAGTTGAACTAATGGTTTCGTTTCATTGGAAAGGATTTATTCCAAAGCAACGATTGAGAAAGGATGATAGGAAAAACTGCCATTGTACATCTTTTCTTCTGCTCATCAATTCGCGTGATTAAATTCCTGAGAAACTGCATGTTTTCTCCGCTTCCGCTTCTGATCGATCCATAATCCGTGAGAACACCTGCATATTTGCAGGAATTCCTTATGAACAAGTCATTTCGATAAAAAAAGCCTGCATTATTGTAGGAATTTCGTTTTACTGGAGCAAAATCATCTGCTGGATTATGTATGTTCTATTGCTTTACACGCACGTGGGTTTCTTTGGTTCAACTTATATAGAGGGTTAAATAATTAACGGAGGGAAGGTTATTTATGCTCGAAACAATTATGTTCAATAAAATCCCTGCAGAAGCCATTCAAAAGCCATTGTCTTGGTACAAGAATACATTCGGTATAACATTCAGGTTCTCACGGGTTACACCATGAAAGATATGAATTATTACGGTACTTTTATTGAAGTTGCCGAAGACTGCCCTGTCAGAGTGGCTGAGCTCCCAAAAGCAAAAGGTGACGCTAAGACCATACCTCTTTTGGAGTACGAGATGATTGCGAATCATCCCTACCAATACACGCAGGAAGATGTGCTATTTGGCGTATTTGCTCAGCGCAACAAAATAATGGAGGCGCAAAGGCAAGCCGCGCGTGAGAAGTTTTTCTCCAAAGGGCAGCCCTGTCTTCGTGCCTCGTCTTTGTGCAAGCGTTACGGTTGGGGTATTCATCATGATGCGCAGGGCAAAGTGGCGCTCTATGCAGTCGAATCAGATGAATATAAAAAATTCATGAACGACGCCAGTATAAAGCATTTAAAGGCGATGCGCTCAAGTCGCGCGTAGTTTATCCGATTACGACTTTATCGGGCTAAGACCCCCGCCTCTAAGGTGGGCCTTGAATCAGGTGGGGTAGAGTCCCCATCTGATTCCCCGATGTTCAGCAAAGCTGAACGAGTTGAATACGGGTATAATTCCCTATTTCCTTGTGACGTTCAAACCACCTTCTTTACGCCGGGAATCCGCCGAATGAGTGATGCTGCCGTATAAGAAAGCATGACTGCGGCGCAACCGACCAATACGAATTTCACGATCGGACTCCAGGCCAGAAAACGAAGCGCAAAGGCTGTATAGGTCACAAAAAACGCATGAATGATATAAACGAGAAACGCATTGGCGGCCAGCCATCCGGTTAACCTGTTTGCCGGTCCGTTCCAGCGCTCGCGAAACCACACCAACAGTGCGTAGGAAATCCCCAACCCCATCAACGGATCGATTATGGAATAAAAAGCCGCTTGCCAATGCATTCCTCCCATGAACAATGAAATATCGCCCTCCATTGCTCCTCCAAGCGCCATCCCCGCAATCATCAGGACGATCAGTATAATGGCCGTCCATTTCCATTTCCGGGCCGCGTCTGCGGTGAGCTGCTGCAGCCAGTTCCCGCGATAGGCAGCAATGCCCGCCATGAATAAGCCAATGTAGGCCGGAAAATAGGCCAATTGCAGATTCAACACTTCGGTTCCGACAGGATATACCAAGCGCACAATAAAATTCGCCGCGGTAACGGTCACAACATAACATGCTACCAGATGCGGCGTTAAGGCCAGAGGTTCGCTGCGGAGTTTGCCATTGATCAGCAGACGAAAACCGGCATATCCGGTGAAGAACAGCAGCAGTGCGACCAAGTACCACAACGGTCCGATTGCAAATTCGATTATACCCCGAAGCGGATGAAGGATAACCTCCTCTTTTATGAATTTCCCCAGCGAACCTTTATAGCCCGTGGCTACATACCGCAGAAGCGGAGCGATCACCAGCATAAAAAACAACAGCGGAATACCGAACCGAAACAGGCGCGCCTTAAGGAAACGGCTAACCCCTTGGCGATCGTAGGAAGCAGGCGTCACAAAACCGGAAATGAAAAAGAACAAACCCATAAAAAACGATTGGTTGACAGCCGTAAAGATCGTCAGCAGCGTGTTAACCGCAATATTGTCCTGATGCTCGTAATAAGACCAGCTTCCCGACCCGCCATAAATGATCGCCGTATGGTGAAGCACAACCAGCGCCGTCATGAATACTTTTAACCGATCCAGATAGATCAACCGCTTCATTTTGCATCCCCTTTTCGATCGTCATGCGTCTATCGTAACATGGCGATTGCAGGAAGCTCACCGAAAGAACGAGGAAAAACCGCGCAAAACTTTTCTTCGGTACCGAAGGATGTTTTTTCGGTCTCTCCGGGAACAGTTGCGGTGTCTCAAAACGACCGGTATGGTATAATAAAGTAATTCTCAAGGGAGTGTCATGTGGGGGAATCCGTTGTGAAACATATATTATTGGTAGACGATCACCGGACGTTTTTGGCAGGAACCGCCATCATTCTCGAAAAAAACGGCTTCCATGTGACGACCGCGTCAAGCGGAACGCAAGCGCTTGGGTGGATGGATCAATCCTCTTTCGATCTGTACGTGTATGATCTGAAACTGCCGGGGATGAATGGCTTCGAATTAACGGAAGCTACCTTGCAGCGCGACCCGGACGCGACGATCGTCATATTGACCGGCGAGGACATCTCGGAGCATTACGACCGGCTGATCGAGCTGGGGGTAACCGGCATCGTAGAGAAATCTCTCGGCGAACATGAATTCATCGTCAGTCTTCAATTGGCCCTACAGCAACTAACCGTTATTCCCGTTCATCTCGCCAGACAGTTGAGAAGCAAAGAAGGCCGCTACTTCGACCCGTACTTGGAAGCCAAGGGCGCGAACCGGACATTATCGGATAAAGAAGTCGCCGTCTTGAAGCTGATCGCTCAGGGATATAAAAATAAAGAGATTGCAGACCGGCTTTTCATGAGTCAGCGCAATGTCGAATATGTGATCTCCCATCTGTTCGAGAAACTGGGTGCGGCCTCCCGCCAGGAAGCGGTCATGAAGGGGATCGAATTGAAGTGGCTGAACCTGGATGCATAGTTCGTTAGCGTGTATGCTGAATGCTGCCGGATTGCAGCCAAACCGGCCGTTACAGCTCACGGTTCAACGCAATAGACCGGTACGGAACATCGGACCATGACCCCACGACCGGGCTCCGACTGTACCGACAGTTCCCCTCCGATCATACGGATTCGCTCCGCCATGCCTCTTAATCCGAAACGATTCGTGGACGCGAAATCGATATCGGGCTCCATGCCTTTTCCGTCATCCGAATATCGGATATGCAAAACTCCTTCCTGCTGCCCGACCTCCAATGTCACCCGGCTAGCTTCCGAATGCTTCATCGCGTTATTGATGAGTTCCTGTACGACTCTATAGATCGCCGTTGTTTGCTCGTCACTGAGAGATGCAGTTATCGGCAGAGCATGGAAATCCAACTGAAAATCGGCCCGCAGGCGAGTCTGCTCCATCAGCTTGGAAACTGCGTGCAGCACGCCTTGATCGGATAAAAAAGACGGCATCAGCTCGCGGCATGTTTCCCGGATCATGAACTCGGCGTTATCCAAACCGAGCCTTATCTGTTCCTTGTCATCCTGCGACCATTGTCCGGCCGGCGTTCGATCCAATATTCGGCGGATATGGAGCAATTCCTGCAGCGCTTCGTCATGAAGATCGGAAGCCAGCCGTTTCCTTTCTTTTTCTGCCATCTGCATAAACAGCTTGGACAGCCAGGGTGCCCGTTCCGCCTGCCTTTGCTCCATTTCCTTTAATCGGCCCTCAAGCAATTGAAAGTATTCATAAAAGATCGATACATATTTAGACATGAGCAATAAAGCGAATTTTTCTCGTTCTTCAACTAAGATCGGACCGCCATCCGCTGAATACACCGCCAAAAAAAGCCTCGTCTCATCCGTACCTCCCGCCGACCCCAATACCATGGAGGGAGTAATAATCGCCTCTCCGGAGGAAACCCGATTCCGTTTTGAACGAAGCGTCTCGCCAATGTCCTCCTCAAGGGAGACAGGTCCGTCGGCTCCTTCAAAACCGACAAAACCTTTTGCTTCGTCGTACTTCACCAATGCAAAGGTATGCGGCTGGAAATATCGTTGTCCTTCGCGGATGATGCATTTCTCCCAATCGGCGACCCGGTAGGTCCGCAGCAGCACGGACAGCAATTGATCTAAACGCTGCCGGGTATCCACTTCCTGTTCCAGGGCGGCGTTCTTCGCCCGAATTTCTTCGGAAACGGACCTATTGTCTTTAATCGTCTGGACGAACCGGCGGAAAAACAATGTTCCAAACACAGCCAACAGCGCCAGCAGCGCCCACGGGAATGTGTCCTCCAGACATTGCTCCCAATACACCATACGATAACCGAGACTGTGCCCCTCGATTTCCTCCAGCAAATCTTTCACCGGATCAGGCAGCAGAACGATCGAAAACAAGACGAACCCGGCCGCAATCCGTCCGAGTTCCGGTTGATCTTTTTTCCGGCGTAATAAAGATAAAAATTGCGTTAAGCAGAGCGCCATGTTTATGAAAACGTAACCCAGGAACAGCAGGTTTAGGACGACGAGCATGGAAACGTCAACTGCCAACAGCAAGGCTGCAAAAACTGTTGTCCAAAGCACTCCGCCCGCCCACAGGAACATACGGGTGATCGGTCTATTTGCGGTTTCCAGCAGATAAGCGATAAAGGAGAAGGCCAGAAAAGCGATACCGTACTTGATAACCAACGAGCCGTAAGGAATTTCCGGAAAAGGGCCGAATAACAACACTTTGTCCTCCCAATCCCAAAACAGCTGCAGCGATGTCAAAAACGAGATCACGCCAAGATCAAGATAACCGCGCTCCCGGGGGAGAACGGCAAACATCGCCCAGAAGACGACCGCTATGAATATAAACAACAAAATGAATACGGCATCGTCCAAATGGGAGCGAAAACGGTTGAACGTATCCGACACGCCGTCAAGCGGCTTCATCAGTGTATAGTTAATCAAACCGTTCATCCCGAAGAGGATGAGCGCTGCCACTGCTACCTTTGCCATAGTTTTCATTGTCATATAAATGTTCTCATTTCTCCTGGTCTCAAAACTGTTTAACAAGTTGTTTCCTGAACACGTCAATCGGCTGGGCATAATCAATCGGTTTATATATAAAAGTGTTGTTCCATTTATTTCTATCATTCATGTTGGCAAATTCCTTATGTATCTCTTTTGATACTAGTACAATTTCGTTCATCGTACTTATCACGCTTCGATTATTTGTAGATGTTATGATCATTTCTTTACCATTATTTAAGTAGGACTCTATCAGCCGTTCATCAATTCCTTCACTCAATAAATAGTGCCGTAATTCCTTGAAAAATATATCATTTAAATTTTTGTATTGAGTGCTTCTAATACCCGTTACCATCAGACTTAATCGCGAAAGATCATTCATAAATACGATACACTTTCTTCTATTCAGCATGAAGATGTTAGTATGCCAACTAAAAAACGGGTCAGAGATATCAATGCCGGTTGGATTTATTTTCAATTCTTTTAATAAGTTTTTTGTTGCCCGAATGACAATCACAGTATAACCCCTTCTTTATTGATGATTTTATAATTGTTAATTATTCATTTGTTTGCTTTACAGTTCCAGGTATCCCATTCTTGCTATTGTCTTTATTATAATTCAGATTCGACCCGAGTGTTAATAATTATTGTCTGTATAAGTTGAACCAATAAAGCGTGTCCATTGCATTCCAAAAGGGATGGCCTTGCAGCTTCAGGCATCTTGTTTTGAGTTTCCTTGATCTTATAGGCCTTCGGCTAGAAGAAACTCAAAGCCAAAACTCGCCTGCAAGACCATTCCCTTTTTCCATTTCATTTGGTTTATCTCGGATGTTCTTTGGTTCAACTTATATTATATAAGAAAACCTCTATCGAGGCCTTTCCACGATGAGCGACCGCGATTTAAGATAGAAAGCTTCAGCTCAGCTGAAAACTTATACTTTCATTATAAAAAAAGATCAAATCCCTTTTTGTAAGATGCGGGACTTGACCTTATTTCTCATGTTATCGTTACTTTTCAATATGCCTAAATATTGTTTCCACGGCCCAACGTCCTCCCTGTATCTCTCGGCCATTACACGAACGATTTGAGCCGTATGCGTTAAATCATGTACAACCCACGTAGAAAGCAATTCTCTAACCTTCACTGCACCAAATGCAGGGTGCACGCCCGTCAATTCAAGATGCGATTCCAGTTCAATAAGAACCTTAAGTTTGCTAATATTCTGCATTATGAGAGCTTCTGCGGGCGGAGCAGATCGATGCAGTGTTCTCTGTCTCCACTTTGGAGGAGCTGGGGGGCATAATCGGCGCGTACTTATTTCACTTATTGTCCGTGACCCGGGAATTAAGAAATTCAGGAAACAACGCCGTCGTCGAAAAAACGAAAGATTTCATTCACTCGCATTACAGCCGGAATATTACACTGGACATGATCGCCAAGGAAGTTTTCGTTTCTTCTGTGTATTTGAGCTTCCTATTCAAGCAGGTGGAGTCGATCAATTTAACCGATTACTTGACCCACGTCCGTATGGAGCAGGCCAAACGGCTCCTTCAAACCACTGCGCTTAAAACTTACGAAATCGCCGGCCAGGTCGGTTATCATGACGAGAAATATTTTAGCCGGATATTTAAGAAGAAATTCGGGCTCACACCTACGGAGTACCGGAATCAGTTTTAAGGCATGGAAACAGGGGCGATCCCAAGGTCTAAAACCTGGGGATCGCCCCTGTTGCGTCATACGACATATTTTGACAAAATCATGGCCGCAGCTTTGAATACTGCTGTAGCTGCTTGTCCGGACTCAGCCTCAAGAACCGGCATTCCTTCCCTGTTACAGCAGCGACATGGCCGTCTCTTCAGTGGTAATGAGAACATTGACGAGTTTGCCTTGCAGCGCCCCCGCAATCGCATTCGTTTTCTCGCTTCCATAGGCAATGCCAATCCGAAGCTCGATGGCCATAAAATCGGCAGGAGAAGCTCCTACCACACGTTGACTTAACCCGGGATTCGAAAATTGACCCTGACTATTATAAAAGTGAAAAATAACATCGCCTACGCTTGTTTTGGATAACTCGCTGCTGTCCAGTCCAGGCACGAGATTCGACGAGATGATGGTGGCATCCTCGCCCGTACTGCCGATTCCTACTACGGCAACGTTAACATTGCTTAGCTCCTTGAATATGTCTTGAATGTTCGGATCGCTCAAAAAATTCGCCTTGCTTTCAACGGTTGAAGCGACAGCCGGCGCCGGAAAAAACACCGCTTTGGCTCTGAGCGCCTGGGCCCACGTTTGAATAACCGAGGCTGCGGGCACCAAATCTTCTTTGGCTCCAGACCCCCCGGATAGCTGAACAATCTTCAAGGCCGGCCTGGCATCGCATAAATGCATCTGGACGCCGACATTAAACACGGTTTTTCCCCATCCTAAGCCAATCGCGCCATTGGAAGGCAGTACGGAATCCAAATATTGGCTAGTAAGGAACTCAAAAGAATTTACCGCATTGTCTTTTCGAAAGACTACGCAATCCTTCAAGCCGAATTTGGTCAGCAATTGATTTTCTATGGCCGAGCATCTATTATTGTCCAGATCGGAACGTATTTTAAACTGGATAATTCCTCTCTCCCGCGCTTCATTTAAAAAACGTGCGATAGATGAGCGGCCAAAATCCAGCTGCTCCGAAATCTCCTGTTGACTTAAGCCCAACACATAATACATGCGGGCCACACGTTCTAAAAAACTATCCTTCAGCTGTGTTTCTTCATTTGACTTTTTCGCCATAATAACCCCGCCACCGAAAAAATGTTATTTATCTGTTATTTAACATGATCCAACAGAACTGGAAAAGAGTCGGATCTATAATGAAAATTATATCAATAGGCAAGTTCGTTATCAAATTGTAGAAGCCGTCTTGATTGGACCGTTATTGTTTCACGGTTTTGTTATATTGCTGAATTTTTGACGTTATCGTTTTGGCTGTAGCATCAAGCGCTTCCTTCGGCGTTTTCTTGTTATTCAGCACTTCCTCCACCGCTCCTTCCACCAGCTGTCTTGCTTCCGGAAACACTCCCATAACTCCTCCTTGCGTTGCGAGCGTCAATTTGGTTTGATGCAGCTGATCGACAGCGGTTTGAAATTGCGGGTACTTTTTCATATTATCCTTAACGCTCTGCTCATCATAAGCCTTTACAGTGACTGGGAAATAGCCTGTGCTGATGTGCCAATAAGCCTGCTCCTTGGGGCTGGACAGAAACTTTATAAATTCCCATGCCGACTGCTGCTCGCTATCCGAGCGATTATTCATCATCCATAAGCTGGCGCCGCCTACCACGATACCTCCGCCTTCTTTGACATCGGCCGGTTTCGGTAAAAACCCGGTGCCCACTTCAAACTTGCCCGAAGCATCTTCGACGATCCCTTTCAGCGCCGCGGTCGTATCCAGCATAATGCCTACTTGACCGCTTGCAAATGCTTTTCTGGTATCGCCGGCATTACGTCCAAGGTTGATTAATGCTTTACTGTCCAGCATACTCTTCCACCAGGTCAATACTTTTAAGCCCGGTTCCGTGTTCAAGAGCGATTCTGTTGCCAGCGACTTTCTTCCGTTGCCGTTATTCACATACTCCGCATTTTGATTGGCAAAAAGCTGCTCCATAAACCATCCATTAATCTGAATGGTGATCCCGTTGGCTTTACCGGATTTGGCAATAGCTTCAGCGGCTTGCTTTACATCCTCGAATGTTTTCATAGGCTTTTCCGGGTCCAGACCAGAAGCCTTCATAATATCTTTATTGAAATACAGCAGCGGATTCGAGGTGTTGAACGGCATGGAGTAAAGTTTATTATCGATCGTATAATATCCGATTATATTAGGCTCCAATTGGGATACATCGTATTTATCCGCATCAATAAACTTTTGCATCGGCGTAATCGCTTTTGAATCGATCATGAAACGGCTTCCAATTTCATACATCTGGACAACAGTCGGACCTTCATTGGAGCCCATCGATGTCTTCAGTTTGTTAAGCAGCTCATCGTAGGTTCCCTGGTAAATAGCCTCCACCTTCACTTTGTTCTGGGAACCATTAAAATCCGCTACCATTTGATCGACAACTTTCGTATTCGCCCCGCCCATAGCGTGCCAAAAAACAACCTTTTTAGGACCTGTAGAGCTTTCCGCCTTGGCTCCTCCCTGTTCCGGAGCGGAACCTCCATTGCACGCCACTGCAAAAGCCATTACGCTTGCCAGCATCAAACTTGCGACCCCTTTTTTCCTCATCATTCCCATTCATCTCCTTCATACAATTTGTTTTTATGATAATGATAGAATCTATAAGTTTTCAGCGGAGCTGAAGGATTCTATCATTTCAAGTAAAGTTACCGCTATAACACGAATGTATCTTCGTCGAAAGGTCTTCGATCGCATGCTTTACTTATAATGATAGAATCTATAAGTTTTCAGCGGAGCTGAAGGATTCTATCATTCAAGTAAAGTTACCGCTATGACACGAATGTATCTTCGTCGAAAGGTCTTCGATCGCATGCTTTACTTATAATGATAGAATCTATAAGTTTTCAGCGGAGCTGAAGGATTCTATCATTTCAAGTAAAGTTACCGCTATAACACGAATGTATCTTCGTCGAAAAGGCTTTTATCCTTTCACAGCACCCGCTGTAATACCTCTTACCAGCTGCTTTATACCGAGTGCAAGCAGTAGAAAAGAAGGCAGCAATACTAAGGTGGTGCCTGCAAGAATCATATTCCAAGCCATGACTTCCGCATGCTGAAGCATCGCTACCCCGATTTGAACGGTTCTCATCGAAGGGCTGTTCGTAATTAAAAGCGGCCATAAATAATGATTCCAGTGGGTGAGGAAAATATACACGCCTAATGTAGACAGCGCCGGCCTTGAAAGAGGAAGGACAATCGCTGTGAATCTCCGCAAATGACCGCAGCCGTCCATTTTGGCCGCATCAAACAATTCCTGCGGCAGCTGCATTAAAAACTGACGGAGCAGGAAAATGCCGAACGCACCTGCCATAAAGGGAACAATCAAACCTTGATAGCTATCCATCCAGCCCAACGACTTGATTGTCAAGTAATTGGGAATAATCGTCACTTCCCACGGGATCATCATGGTCGCCAAAAAAAGCAGGAAAATGATGTTTTTTCCGATAAAATTCAAAAATGAAAACGCATACGCGGCCAAGCTGGAAGTAATAATCTGACTGAGCATAATTATCGAGGAAACAATAACGCTGTTCGCAATAAAGCGGATAATCGGTATCGTTTCAATCGCTTTTGCATAATTGCCCAAATAAAACTGTGACGGGATTAACGGCGGCGGAAAGCTCGCTACCTCGTTCTCGGTCATAAAGGATGAAAACACAGTGAAAATTAGCGGATACAGGACAAGGACGGCAAAAAACACAAGCAACAAATAAAGCAGAGCATCCGACATTTTTTTCAGGCTCATTGATAATGCACCTTCTTCTCCAAAACGGTAAACTGCAGCAAGGTTAAAGCCAGTATGATCGCAAACAATACCAACGCCTGGGCGCTCCCCGTACCAAATCGGAAATTAACGAACGCGTCCTGGTATATGGAATAGACGATCACGTTGGTTGAATTCATCGGGCCGCCTCTCGTCAAAATATTGATTTGGCCAAAAGCTTGAAAAGCCCCGATCACCGATACAATCAGCGAGAAAAAGAGGGTGGGCGATAACAATGGCAAAACAATTTGAATAAACGTCCGCACCGGTCCCGATCCGTCTATTTTCGCGCTGTCGTATACTTCTTCCGGGATTCCCTGCATGCCGCTGGACAACACGATGTATAGAAACCCCATATTCATCCATATAGTCATTAATGAAACCGAAATAAGCGCCCATGAAGGATCTGTCAGCCAATGGATGGCCGGAATGCGGGCCAGGCTCAAGAAGTAATTTAACATGCCGACCGTCGGGTGAAACAACAGCCCCCAAATGATGGAGCCGGTACCTACGGAAATGGCAAGCGGAAGCGAGTAAATAAATTGAAATGCCTTTGTATAGCGAAGCTTGTTATGCGTAAGCGCTGCTAACAGCAAGGACCAGAGTATAGTCGTCGGGACGGTAAGCAGTATAAATAGTAAGGTGGTCCATAAGCTCGAATAAAATTGGCTCGTTTGAAACAAATCGAAGAAATTTTCCAAGCCTACAAACTCGATGACATTTCCGCGCGGATCTGTCAGCGTCATGCTAAGGTAAATGGAACGAATCATCGGATAAAATAAAAAGCTTATGAATAAAATCAACGCAGGAGCAAGCATTCCATACGCAAGCACATTTTCGGCCAGCCTGTTCCTTCGATTAATGGCAGCTCGGTTTGAAGACAATCGGCATCGTCCTTTCCTCGGTCTTTGTTATCGGCCATTCAAATTTATTTCCAGGTTCAAGTCGCCTTGCTCGCCTTCAGCTGATGCTGTCGGCTTGAAATGACTCATCTTCCCTGTAATGAACTCTGCCTGCTGAAGCCAAGTCTCGTTCTTTACATGCAACATCGAGACTTTAAGCTTTTCATCCTTCAATTCAACCATCCGAAATGCCAAAATATCGAGGAACGCAGCGGTTTGAATGAAATGCCACCGGTCCTTCTTGACAATCGAATTCACATGATTGTGTCCGCAAAAATAATAGCCTTCTCCTTGCTTCTTGCTTAATACGGACCACAAGTCGCACTCCGGATCGATCCTATGCATCGGTTTATCCGACAATCGCGTCGTCCAGGGCAGAGGATGATGACCGAACACAAGCATCGGTTGATTGCCCGAGGCGTCAATCAGCTTCTCCAACCACTCCAATTGCTCCGTATCCACGGTTCCCCCAAAGTCCTCTACATTCATCTCTTTGGTTGTATCAAGAAATACAAGCAGCGCTTGTTCCGTCTGAATCGAGTGGGTGCGCTGCCCGGAAGTGATGGCCGTAATATCCGTTTTGGCCAGCGAGATGGTATCATGATTCCCCAGTATATGGATAAAATTTCTATGCGTTGTCGAAGCCTTTATGGCATGATAGACAGCCCGCAGCTCCTCAGGACGCCCTTCATTCGTTAAATCGCCCATTGATATATGGTAGTCGCCTTCCGCCTGCATAAACGTATCTATGATTTCTTGGAAAAAGGTATCCCGAGCCTGCTTCAGCTCTTCGTCTCCGTCGGGTAATCCCGGATAATGAAGATCGCCCATGATCACTAATTTCATATTGAGCTCATCCCGTTTCTTTATAAAGTGGTGTGCAAAGAATGAAAGGTCATATTGAAATGATGCAGTTCTACCTGGCTTTCGGTCATTTCCAGCACGGTCACTCCGGCATTGCTTTTCTTCAAGCGTCTATAATGCTGGAAGGGCATCTCTAAAATACCGGCAATAAATAAGCGAATGGCTGTGTTATGACCCACTGCCAAAACCAGCTTGTCCGGATGAAGCTGTGCCTGCTCGCGAAAGAACCGATACATGCGGTCGAACACCTCGGCCGCTGTTTCGCCTGTCCCCCCGGCTCTCACGTGGGTCGGGTCCGATAGCCACGGATTCCACAAAGATGGGAATCGCGATCCGATCTCCTTGCCCTGCACCCCTTCCCAGCAGCCGAAATCGATTTCTGTCAGCCGTTCGTCCTGCTCAATCGACTGTGAGCGGTTCATTGCAATAGGCGCGCAGGTTTGCAGCGCTCTCTGCAGCGGCGAGGAAAACAGAAGATCAAAGGTTGTATGCTGCAAATAGTCAGATACAAGCTCCGCTTGCCTCTTCCCGGTATCGGATAACGAAATATCGGACCGGCCGCAATATCGATTCCCTTCCCGGTTCCATTCCGTCTCGCCGTGCCGGACCAAATAGAATAAAGTCATATGCGTTCTCCCCCTCCTTCCGCATGCAAGTAACCTTTATCTCTAAGCTGCTGTTTAAACTGAAGATAATTGTCATCATATTGCCGGCAAATCGCCTCGCTCATCGGCTCGATCTGTTCCTCCAGCCGCAGCATTGCCTTACACGCTTCCTCCAGATTGCCGTACAGCGTTTGAGAAGCGGCCAGAACGGCGGCTCCGACAGCACCTTCCGTATATCGCATTTTATTTATCGGCCTCCTCAACACACTGCTGCGTATGCTTAACCATACCCCGCTGTTGCTCCCTCCTCCAGCCGTATAAAGATGGTTTACGCGCTCACCCGATAACGACTCAATCATTTCATAGGACAGCCGTTCCAAATAAGCGACCCCCTCCATACGCGCTGCAAACAGCTGCTCCGGAGTCAGCCCTTGCGGATCGAAGCCACGGGCAAGATCGGAGTGAAACGGAAATCGCTCCCCCTGCTGCAAGAGCGGATACGAAATCCATGGAGTTGGAATGACGGCTTCGGCAGCTGCGTTCAGCGCATTTAAATCTGCCTGGGCATAATCTGCAGCGATCCAGTCTCCTCCGGTGTTGCTGGCTCCCCCCGGCATCCAATAACCTTGAGGATGCTTATGGTTATATAATCTCCCCAGCGGATCTTCGATTGCATGTCTTGTCACTCCTTTGACGACCAGCGTCGTACCGATGGTTGTGCTCCAATCGCCGGGGCTAATTGCCCCTGAAGCGATTTGCGATGTGCAGCCGTCTGTCATGCCGGCAACAATCTTGAGCGTTCGCGGCAAACCGGTCAATGCTGCCGCAGCGGTTGAGATTGTCCCCAGAACAGTACCCGGGACTACCACTTTCGGAAACCACTCGCCCGGCAAATTCAGCTTCTCTGTAATATAACCGGGCCACTGACCATGAATGAGATCATAGCCGGATTTCAAGCTGTTGGAATAATCCGTTATCCCCCATACATCGCTTAGCTTCCCGATAATATAGTCGGCCGCATGGGCCCAAATATGGATTTTTTCGGCGAGCTGCGCATGCTGTTCAATAAACCAAACAATTTTGGGAAGTCCCGAAGACGAATTAAACGCTGTATATCCTGCGGAGTCTTCGCTCAAGGCCGCTGCCCTGCATCTTGCAGCCTCTGCCTTGGATCGTGAATCGCTGTACATAATCGCCGGGCTAAGCGGCTCCAAGTTTTTATCGAGCGCAATCATCGTGCCCGATGTGGAAGTTACCGACAAAGCTTCGACCCGGGCATGGGGATAGCGCAGCGTGATATCTCCCGCCAGTTGGTTCAGGCAGGATACCAATGCCGACCACCATTCAGCCGGCTGCTGTTCCTCCCTCGCTCCGCTCAGCGGAAACTTCGACGACCTGGACGAGACCAGCTCACCCGAATCGTTTAAAGCGATCGTACGGACCCCTTGCGTCCCTACGTCTACCCCAATTACAACGGACTGTTTATTTTGCATATGTCTTCCCCCTACCGCCGTCTTGTCCTGTTTCGAATCCTTCATGTCCCCGGTACAACGATTCGGCTTCTCCAATGAAGCCATTGGTCGTACCTGTGATACATATCGTCACGATTCATTTCATTCGAGGCTGTTGCGGCATAGCCGCTATTAACGGCTGTATCCGAGCCGAGACCCAGCGACTCCGTACACAATAAGGCAGCGCCCAGCACCGAGGATTGCTCGTAGCCCGGCTTGATCCGAATTTCTTTGCCCAACAAGGAAGCGAGCATTTTACGGTAATATATACTCTGAAAGCCGCCGCCGCAACCCCATATATAAGCAGGCTGGGCTCCTCCGGCGTCATCGATGACCTTCATTGCCGATTTGATCATACAAGCATTATCCCAAATGCAGGCCAACATAAAATGCGCTCGGCTCAGTTGCTGTGCAAGAGGAACCTTGAAAATCATTCCTCCCAGATCGGAATTGCCCCAATCGGTATCCGTTCTTATAGTCCCCATGCAGGCAATGACTTCCTGATGCTCGACCGAGTGCAGCTCCCGTTCCATAACGTCGTACGGCTCGGACGGGTAAAAAACCCGCTTTAAATGCTGGTAGTTAAGCCCGGTCACTCCGCAATTCGCCTCAAGAATCCATCGATTGGGAGTTACATGGGAATTCGTCCATGATCTATGGAGAGCGTCAGCCCGGTAAGTATCGCATATTTGAACTACCGGCGTCGTTGTTCCCGATACGATGATTACATCGTCAACCCGAGAGGACGTATGATATATGGCTGCTTGCGTATCGGCAGCGCCTACGGTGACACTAGCATCTCTCGAAATCCCTAATGCCTCGGCAACCCCCTTCCTGATTGGTCCCAGAACAGTGCCCGCTTCTTGCAGCGGAGGCAGTATATGGGACGGAAGACCAAGCAAGTCGGCCAGCTCCGTACTCCATTCATTTCTCCGCACATCATACAGCAGCGTTTCTGTTGCCTGAGAAGGCTCGTAAACAAGGCGCCCGCTCAACATATACCCGACCCAATCACTCATACTGCAGAAAGATTGAATTCGCTGCCATAAATCCGGTTGATGCTGAAATATATAAGCCAGCTTGCTGCCGGAGAACAGAGATGAGGGTGTACGCGCTGTACGCTCCTGAATAGCATGCATCACTTCCGCCGAATAGTTGTTTACTATAGATTCGGAGCGGTGATCGATATTGGGCATGCCGTAAAATGGATTTCCGGCTTGATCCATGAGCACAATACCTTGTCTCTGGCTGGTCGAAGTGACAGCAGCAATAGGCACTCCTCCTGCCTGGGCGACCGCTTTTCTCGCCAATCCCACAAGTCTCTCCCAGACAACGGCCGGTTTAAAGTATAATGACCTCGGTATAAACTGCTCTGTCTCATAAATGATATCTTCTCGTTGTACCGCATACACTTGGCCATCCGTATCCGTTACGGCAACCCGCAGATTGCCGGTTCCCAGATCAAACACAAGAATATATTTCTTCATTCGTTGGTCACCTCTCATTTGCTTCCTTAGGCATTAGCTTGAAAAATGTTTGTCGGACAGGATCGATGGATTCACTAATTGCCGTATGGAATGGTTATTCCGTATAAAAAACTCATGAACCGCTTCATTCATAATGACAGCGCCATAATGGTCTACTTCATAAGAAGCGCCGGCAATGTGCGGAGTCGCATACACATTCGGCAAGCGGATCAGCTCATAATCAGAAGCCTGTGGAGGCTCATGCCAAAATACGTCCAGTACCGCACCCGCAATCCTGCTCTCCTTTAAAACGGAATACAGTGCGTCCCTATCCACCACGGAGGCCCGTGCGCTGTTAACCAGAATGGCATCGGACTTCATAAGTCCCAGCAGTTCATGACTGATAATCTTTTCCGTTTCCTGCGTAGCAGGCAGATGGATCGATACGACATCACTTGTCGAAAACAGCTGCTCCGCTGTGCATCGCTTGTATTCCGGATCCGGGTCCTCAGTTAGATAAGGGTCGAAAAACTGGATGTTGCATGAAAATTGCTTCAATAAATGGGCAACTTTTCGACCGACACCGCCAAACCCGACAATCCCTACAGTTCTGCCGCACAATTCATGACCGCGAAAATTCAAATAGGATTCATGTGCGTCCGCCTTCCAGCTCCCCTCCTTCAACCAAAGCTCGCTTTCTCTCATTTTCCGCAAAAACACGATAATGCCGGCCGCCACCATTTCAGCAACCGCCTGCGCATTGCGCGCCGGAGTGTTAAAAACAGGAATGCCCAGACGGGTAGCTTCCGCGATATCGACATTGGATGGAGTTCCTCTGCACACGCCAATAAAGCTTAGCTTCGCTGCATTCATAACTTCAGCATCCACATGATCATGCTCCGTAATTAAGGCATCGGCTCCGGTTTCTTGAAGAAGCTGAATCAATTCCTTGGCATAATAAGCCCGTCCATGCGGTTTCCAGGGCCGAAAATGGATGTTCCCGATAGGATCGAGTCCTTTAAGCGTTGCTTCTGTATAAGGGGCTGTCACTAAAATATTCATGCATTATTCACCTTACCCTTGTTATTCAAACTACGCCGAAACGCAAGCGTGTTTATCAATTGACCTCAACCGTCCAACCCGAAAGGCTTGAAGGGCTTGCCCTCAACGACTATGGGCTTTATCATCTCGATCTCATAAATCTCCGGCATAGCCGCTACTTTATCCATAGCTATTGTCAGCAGGTCGATGCTGCTGGAACGCAGCCTCATATTTAATTCAATCGCAAGCAAGGTTCCATCCTTTTGGGGCGAGTCATCCGTTTGCGTCATTTGCACATTTTTGATTTGAATGCCAAAACTGCTCAGCTCTGCGGCAATTTGTCCGAGGATACCCGGCCGATCGACGATTTTAACTCTTATTTCCTGAGTCCGCCGGTGCAGCATCATATGCTTTTCCCACTTGTTCAGGACGAATAAGCAGATCCATACTAATGTGGTGGCAAGTACGGCAGGATAATAAAAACCGGCTCCTACGGAAAGCCCGATTGACGCTATCACCCAGATCGAAGCCGCGGTTGTCAAACCGCTTACAAAGCTGCCGGTTCGCATAATGGCGCCTGCACCCAGGAAGCCAATCCCGCTGATGACCTGGGCGGCAAGCCTCGCCGGGTCCACCCGGACATTTAATTCATTAACGAATTGATTGAACCCGTGAATCGAGAGCAGCATGATGGTTGCGGAACCGATACAAACCAAAATATGCGTGCGAAGTCCCGCAGCATGGTTATTCAATTCCCTCTCCAGACCAATAACCCCGCCCAATATCATGGATAAACATATGCGGAACGTCAGTTCCAAATGGGTAATATGCCATACGCTTTCTGCCACTTCAAACATCCTTTCACACAGAAACCGGAATAAAAGATTACCGTGTTACAGCAGTGACGGGACTGGCAATCCGTCTCTACAAAGCAATTTTTTGCAGCTGCTTTTGTCTGAAATAAACCCAATGATCGAACCCGATTTCTTTCAGCTTGCTTCGTACCTGCTCAAAATCATCGCCTACCCGCTCCGGCACATGCGCATCGGATCCGAAAGTAACGGGGACACCGAAATATAAAGCGCGCTCAAGTATCGAATCCGACGGATACCATCCGCCGCAATCTTTTGTTTTCCCCGACGTGTTAATTTCTATCGCAACCTGGCACTGTCCGATCACCTGAAGGGTTTGATCGACTGCATTCGTTGGAATGTCGGATATTTCCGGACAAAAACCTTTTAATGCATCGATGTGTCCGAGTATTTCAAACATTCCGCTTCGGGCCGATTGTGCAATCAATCCGAAATACGCCTCCTTTTGCTGCCGCAATTGTTGTTCGTCCAATCCGTCCCAACGGCTTCTGTCGAAAATGGATGTGTCGCCAAGCCAATGAATCGATCCGATCCTATAATCAAAAGGGTATTTATCGTAAACAGCTTTATAAATCTCTGCATGCTCTGCAAAGAAATCCGATTCCACGCCGAGCAAAACTTCGATTTTATCCTTATACGCTTCCTTGAGCTCCAGCACCTCCCGGATATACCGGGGAAACTCGCTTTTGGCCATCGAAATGCTCGGATGCAAATGATCGGAAGCGCTTCCGAAGAACGGAGAATGATCCGAAATCCCAATGATGGATAATCCGCTGCCGATTGCCGATTCGATATAATCCCGAATTTCCCCCTGCGCGTGACCGCACCTTGCATGATGCGTATGTAAATCAAATCGGGTCATGTTCGCCACTCCCATTTAAAGTTCGTTTTCGACAATCGATTTATATAATTCCAAATGATTGGTAGTAATGAGTGCAGAAGGGAATCTCTTGCGCACAAGCCGCATATCTTCCTCGGTATCGATGGGCCATGCAACGAGAATGCAGCCATTATCCTCCATCATTTGGTAATATTCATCGGTTATATAAGGAAGTTTCACAGACATATATTTAGCGTTGATTTGCTTCATATAATCGAATATGTAAGGCATACTGCCTATAAACGAAACGCCCAGAGCAACATCTTTGGACAATTTGCGAAAATTGTTTAAGCAAAAATGGTCTAATGACAGAAGATATACCTGATCCATCATGTCTGTTTTATGGATGGCATCAAGCACGGCCTGCTCCAGGCCACTGTAAAAATTTCCTGTTTGTTTAATGTCAATGTTTACTGCCATTTGCCCTCTGACCAAGAGCAGGGCTTCTTCCAGAGTAGGAATCGTTTCCTCGCCGATTCTAAACTGCTTAAGCTCCTTTAACGTATAATCCTTAATGTAGCCGGAACCGTCCGTCAAACGGTCGAGTGTTGCATCATGCATGAGAACAGGGATGCCATCCTTGCTTAAATGGACATCCAGCTCAAGCTGGGTAAACGAAAGGTCCAGGGCAGCCTGATAAGATTGCAGAGTATTCTCATTATATTTCGCCGGGTAACCTCGATGCGCAATCGCATTTATCTTCACTGGTTATTCTCCTTATCCATAAAAATATCAATCTATTGAATCCGACACTGTTTGTTCTACAAATGAAAGCGATATCAATTCCGTTGTAAACAGGTTTACCTTCGTCATGAACTATTAAAAATAACGGCCACCTCCCATTGTATTCGTGAACAAATGTCCATATATAAGTAATTTGCTCTCGTTTTCCATATAGTAACATGAATGTGTCTACTTTTCAACAACAATTCTAGACCGTTTCATAGTGACATTTTCACTGACGATTGACGCAACATTCTAGTGCTTAACATTCTAGTGCTTAATTACTGTGTTTTGCTTCGGATTAACCCTATGCCCGCTTCCTAATGAACAGGATCGACAACCCTAAGAGCATCAGCGGGACCGCCGCTCCCATTAAGATGTTAAGCGGCACGTATACGCGGAATAGAAAATCCCTGATCTCCTCATGGTTTCTTACGAACAGGAGCGAGCCTACCCCGACCAACCATCCACAAGGTACGACCAAATAACGATATGTCGTCAGCTTAAGCATCTGTGCGGTTCCAAGACAGAGCCCATAATAAAATATGGATATACGGAACATCAGCCCTACGGTCCAGAACAATATGGCAATAGCATCGAACCGATTCAGGATTTCGCCTATTTCAATATATCGAACCTCGGAAAATGTCGGAAACGTCATTTTGGCCGCTTCTAAAGGTCCGAATGTTGCAATGGGACCCGTAATCGGTCCGAGAAAGAAAATCAGATTGACGAAGGCTGCTGCAACGTTTACTTTGAGAAGCTTGGCAGGCTGTTGAACATAAGGAAGCACCATTCCCATGATTGCAAATTCTCCCAACCATCCCATCACCGACAACGCTCCTAAACCGACGGGTGCGGCGCCTCTGCTCATGATGGGAAGCAGATTGGAGTAATCCTTGCTGCCCATTGTCATAAATGCTACAAACATGGCCGTGACAACCAGTATAGGCAGCATGATTTGATTCATCCTCGCTATCGTCTCGAGCCCGAGGAATACGGTGTAAGCGCATAGAAGAACAATGACGACGATAAAAGCGGGCAGCGGGGTTTCCACCATGATCAGTTTATAGGTTTCCGCAAAAAGACGTACTGCCAAAACGGTCATGATCCAGAAATACAACAAGTAGATTGCGGCAGCTATTTTGCCGGGCCACGAAAAGCGGAGGCACAAAATTTCTACTATCGTAAGCCCGGGGAAGCGCTGTGACAGTCGGGTCAGCCCGATAATTCCGAGGAGTCCGAGCAGGGTACCTATTATCCCTGCAATCCAGCCGTCCTGTCTGCTCTGACTGATGACCAAGGTCAATATAATTAAATGTCCCATAATAGTAAGACTCGTAACGGTCAGCATGGCGGATTGGTTATTACTGATTTTACCGGACTCAATCATAGCTGGGCTCCTCCTACCAGGGAATCAACGATAACATGATCTTTGCGACAGATGGAACGGGAAAGCGATAAATGACGGCGACAGCCCCTGTTACCGCCAGAGCGGTAATGAGAGCTTGGGCAAGCACCGTTTTGAATTGTTTGTTTTGAATTAAAAGACGGCAATGCGTACCTGCCGAACCTGCTGCAAGTATAACAACGAATGTGCATAATACCAGTTGCATAGGTCACCTCGACTCATCCGTCTGCAGAGGGTCCGTAATCAAGCCGTAACGTCCGATAGCAGCCGAGATTTTCACATGAACCTTCATGTTTTTTAAGCCGTCTTCTCTCCAGTCAAGCTTTAGCCTGTCCCATTCCCGGGGATATTTCTTGTAGATGACGTCGCCGAATTGAAAAATATCGGCGCCCCACTCCTTTTGGCCTTTTTGCAGCGCTTTATCAATATTCTTCCTTATTTCTTGCTCCAACAAGCCGTTCCATATTTCGATCTGCTTGGAATTCAAATGAATGCCAGGGCAAGTGATTTCATCAATTTCCGCATTGGCGTTGATCGTTACGTCCATTTCCAGGCTTCCATTGACGATTTTCGGCGACTTCCGTGACAATACCTTCGTAAATTGCAGGTTGACCGTACCGGCTTCGTTTTTCGTGCAAGGGATCTCCACGATTCCTCCTTTTACTTTATCGAGTAAAAACAATACGCCGCGGGTTTCTTCCTTGTTCATCCAGCCCGCAAAACGGTTCTGTCTAAAAACGGCCGCCCCTCTTATGCTCACAGCGGGGGTTTTCTCGTTGTTTTTCCGAATTTCCACTCCTTTTTCTATGGAAGGGCTGATTTCACCCGTTATGTGATCCCTCGTCTCGCTGGACATGTCTTGAGCGAAATGCGCGACATCGTTGACGAGCGTCATCGCTGTTTTTTGACTCAATCTGATGATGCCGCGCACTTCGGCCCCCATACTTCCTTGCAGGTTAGGCTTCAATGCAATAATTTCCGACGCTTTTCCTTTGGTGACAAGCAACTCTATATTGTTGCGGAACTCGTGCTGTCTCAGCATAATATCGAGGGCTGGCACCATCTTCTCCTTTGCCGCCTCTTGCCCGACAATAATCGCCTGCAGATGCGACCAATATATTTTTTTAGGGAGGGCGCTCGATAGTTTGCGTATCGAATCGTACAGACCTTTCCCGGTTGAAGTAGCTACCAGCACAGGAGGCTCCATACGTCCGGTCCCCTGCATCCCTCCTGAGGAAACCACCGGTTGAACGATCAATGCACTCACATGAAAATTGCCGGACGCGTCAAGATCAATCCCGAGCATCGTAATGATCGCCAATTTATTGATTTCGTAGCTGCTCCAGCAGCCTGTAAGTAAACTGATGATAAGCAAGAGGGATAACAAGCCGGAGCAGGAACGAGTACGGAGCAATCGTTTGTTCATCTATTACCTCCATCTAGAGCCGCCTTTACGGCTCGGGCGGTAAAGGCGGCTCGTTATTGCTTCGCTGCAAATTATTGTCGGCCAAGACAGGGTTTCGTTTTTTCATCGACCACCAGGGGGCACGGATAAGCACGTCCTTCCAGCCTTCTTTGGCGCTAGGCGTTACCGGAGACAAATACGGAACGCCGAAAGATCGAAGACTGCACAAATGCGCCAGAAGTAGCATGAGTCCGACCAGAATGCCCATTAGACCGAAAAGTCCAGCCAATATGAGCATGGGGAAATTGCCGTAACGGAACACCTGCATAAAGGAGTAATTCGGCAGGATGAACGTAGTCAAGGCTGTGAGAGCGACGACGATAACCATCAGCGCCCCGACCAATCCCGCTTGTACGGCGGCTTGACCGATGACGAGCGTTCCGACGATCGTGACGGCGTTGCCGACCGCTTTGGGCATGCGCAACCCCGCTTCCCGCACCACCTCGAAGGTTAGCTGCATGAACAGCGCTTCTATCATAACCGGGAACGGCAGATCCTCTCTGGAGCCAGCCACGCGAATGAGCAGAGGCGTCTGCATGACATCCTGATGTATCGTCGTGACGGCGACATAAAAAGCTGGAAGCAGCATCGCGATGATAGCTCCGAATACCCGGATGAGTCGAATAATGGAAGCGGTATAGAAGCTATCGTAGTAGTCCTCGTTCGACTGAAAAAATTCTACAAAAAGAGCCGGCACAGTCAATACGAACGGAGTGCCGTCCGTTACTATGGCGACTTTGCCTTCCAGCAAGTCTCCGCAAACCCGATCCGGACGTTCGGAATTATAAATGGTCGGGAAAGGAGAATACGGTCCGTCCGCGATCAATTCTTCGATATAGTTGCTTTCGAGGATGGCGTCGATATTAATGTCGGTCAAACGCCGGCGCACTTCCTCAACGATGCTTTCCTCGGCAATATCTTCAACATAGACGATAGCCAGTCGGGTATGCGATTGCTTGCCTACCGTCAAATATTGGACTTTTAAGGAAGAAGATTGTATTCTTCGCCGCAATAACAAAATATTCGTGTCGATCCGTTCGACGAACCCTTCCCGTGGACCGCGTACGACTTGGTCCGTGTTCGGCTCTGCGATGGATCTCCCGTTGCTATTGGCTGTCGGGAACATAAAAACGGAGTGACATTCTTCCAAAAGAAGAATGGCGCAGCCCGATAAAATGCCGCTGATTACCGTCCGGGCGTCCTTGACATCGGCAACCTTGCCCAGCAAAAACCGGGTGCTTAATACGTTCAGCAGATGGGTCGGATCCGGTTTCGCCGCTGATTCCGACAACAGTTCGAACAGCACCCCCTGAACTTCTGAAAGAGCTTCATTAGAGGCTATTTCCTTCAAAAAAACAAGCGTTCCCTTACCATATCCACGGTTCAACGGCTGAAAAACGATGTCATCGCAATATTGAAACCTCTGTTTCAGCACCTCTATCGTTAAGGGCGTATCTGAGCGATTTGTCTCGATTAGCTGTCGAGTCTTTATATTTTGCGAAGCATTTCCAAACAGCGGCCATTTTTTCACGTTCGGCACACCTCCGATCCCTCATCTCGTTTGATAGCATTTCCAATTCACGAATAACTATGTAAAAAATGGACAGTCATAATCACCATAATACAAATACGCACGACCACGCTGGTTCGCTGTGGACAAATGCTATATATCGAAGTCGAACCTGCATAAATTTCACTGTAATGGGAATTTCTAAAGAAAGGAGGGGTATGCTTATGTTCAGAGGTATCCGTAATCCGTTGTCATTCCTGAAAAAAAAGAAACAAATGCCGGACGAAGCCAGATTGGATGAAAAGCTCGAAAAGATGGAGCAAATAGCAATCAGCGGCCAGCTGGAGCTTAACGTTCAAATGCTTAAAAAATCGTTGGGCAAAAGCGACGATCTTGTCATTCGCCATTTTTATATCGGGGGAGATTCGCAACACGCCGCTGCGCTAGCTTACATCGACGGATTGACCAATGCGCCCATTATCGATGAATTTATTTTAAAAGCTGCGATGTTCAACACTCGAGAAGGCAACGAGCCCGGTTCATCTCTCCAGCCAAGCGATGTTTTCGATTCCTTGAAGCAATACGGCTTGCCTATAAACGAGGTTGGAGAAACGAATACGTTGAACAAGGCGATCCGCAGCATTTTGTCGGGAGATTCCGTGCTTCTCATGGATGGAACCAGCACTACATTTCTATTAAGCACCAAGGGCTGGGAAAAACGGGGAGTAGAGGAACCGAGAACCGAATCGGTTGTCCGCGGCCCGCGAAACGGTTTTACGGAAACGCTGAGAGTCAACACGGCGCAAATAAGACTTCGTCTAAAGGATCCGGCGCTCGTTATTAAAAATATGACCGTCGGAAGGCGAAGCAACACCGATATTGCCGTTATTTACCTGGACGGCGTAGCCAACATGAAGATCGTGAACACGGTTATGCAAAGAATCGAAGCCATTGATATAGACGCCGCTATGGAAAGCGGGTATATCGAACAGCTGATCGAGGATGCCCATTGGACTCCCTTTCCTTTAATTCAAAATACGGAACGGCCGGATAAAGCCACTTCCAATATTTTGGAAGGAAAAGTGATCATATTATGCGACGGCACACCGTTCTGCCTTATTGCCCCGGCTGTATTTTCCCAGTTTTACCATAGTCCCGAGGATTATTACGAACGTTTTCTCATAGGCACTCTCATCCGCCTTATCCGGTTTTTAAGCATGACCATGGCGCTGCTGCTGCCTTCCCTGTATATCGCCTTCAGCTCCTATCATCCGGAGATGATCCCTTCCAGACTGGTCATCGCCATGGCGGCAGGCCGGTCCACCGTTCCTTTTCCCTCTATAGTCGAAGCGTTTCTAATGGAGGTAACGATGGAAATATTGCGGGAAGCCAGCGTTCGCTTGCCCGGACCTATCGGGCCGACCATCGGTATTGTCGGTGCGTTGGTGGTAGGACAAGCTGCGGTCCAGGCCGGAATCGTCAGTCCGATCATGGTTATTGTCGTAGCCTTGACGACGATTGGCTCCTTTGCAGCGCCAAGCTACAGCGCCGCCATCGCATTAAGAATGTTAAGATTCCCGGTCATGATAGCCGCCGCGATGTTCGGACTGTACGGAATCATGCTTTTCCTGATATTGATCATCATTCATTTGTGCTCGCTCAAATCGTTCGGCGTCCCCTACTTATCTCCTCTAGCGCCAAGCAAAATCTCGGACATGAAAGATACGGTCATCCGCGTTCCTTTACATTGGATGACAAAACGGCCGAAGATTTTTAAACCGAAAGATGCGAATAGAATGGGGCCCGAAGAAGGAGGAACAAAACGTTGAAGCATAATGGAGTTCAGGAAACCGATTCATCCAACACCATTACCGTACGTCAATCATCCTGGCTCACAGCAAGCACCATTATCGGCGTAGGCGTTCTCACCCTCCCTCGCAGCTCGGTCCACTTTGCACGGGAAAGCGGTTGGATCGCGACGATTATAGGTGCTTTGTTGTCTATGGCGGCGATGTATATTATTACGGTGCTCGCCAAACGTTTCCCGTATCAAAGCCTGGTCGAATACACCGCATCGATTATGGGAAGCTCCAAGCATCCGGTCATAGGCTGGATACTGAGCCTTCCGTTCCTCGTGCCGTATTATATTTATTGGGTGCTCAGCACGGCCATCATTGCGAGAATATTCGGCGAAGTGGTCGTAACTACCGTTCTTCCGAAGACGCCGCTAGAGGTTATTATAGCTTCGATGCTGCTGGTCTCCTTTGTTCTTACCTTGTATGATGTGGAAGTAGTTGCGCGAGTCAATGAAATTTTGTTTGTCATCATTGTCATCCCGGTCCTGGTTATCGCTCTCTCCTCTTACCAGAGCGCAAATTGGGATAATTTATTTCCCCTTTTTAACGTAAGCTGGTTCAACTTTTTGAAGGGAGTCGCATCGTCGGCGACCTCCTATCTCGGATTCGAGGTTATGATCATGTTTCTCGCTTTTGCCAATACGACTCAGAAAGTTATGAAAGCCAATCTTTGGGGCATAGCGATTCCGGGTATCGTTTACACCTTGATTGTCATCTCGGGCACGGCCGTATTTGGCGTAGATGAGCTGGATTTGCTTGCATGGCCTACCCTGGAGCTGGTCAAAACAACCCAGGTGCCGGGATTAATATTAGAGCGCGTGGAATCCGCTTTCCTCGGCGTGTGGGTTGCGGCCGTATTCACATCAGTAGGCAATACCTATTATGTAAGCTCTCTGCTTGTAAGACAAATGTTTCATCTTAAAGGGCACCGGCTTATCGCGTTCATCCACCTTCCCTTATATTACTGGTTGGCGCTGCGCCCCCCCAACACGGCGAAACTATTTCAATATTCCAATTACATGGGGTATTTTGGAGGCGCTATCGCCTTTATCATTCCTGCTGTGCTACTTGTGCTGGCAGTTATTCGAAAAAAAGGATCGAAGCGTAAAAACCCGCAAGCGGCGACCAGTCCGCAAATTAACTTGGGGGGCGGTAAAGAATGATATCCAGGCATCCTGTGCTCAAATTTGTTCTGATTGTTTGCCTGCTCAGCTTGCAGCTTCTTGTAACCGGCTGTTGGGATCGGCGCGAAATCGAGGAGCGCACCTCCGTCGTCGGCATCGCCATCGACAAATCGAAGAAGCACCCATCCTATTTACTCGTTACGGTGCAGATTCCTATTCCGATTAAAATAGCCGGAGCCAGCGGCGGCAGGGCGGGCGGCGGCAAACAAGCGGTCCGGGTTATGAGCTCGGAAGGAAAAACGGTAGTCGAAGGATTTCAAAACCTGCAGAAGCGTTTGAACCAGGAGCTGTTTTACGGACATACGCGGGTTATCGCCATCGGAGAAGAAGCCGCCCGGGAAGGCGTCAACCATATATTCGACCCTTTCCGCAGAGATCCGCAATTACGCCGCTTGCTTTGGCCCTTGATCGTCAAGGGCGAGGCCCGAGAGCTGCTGAAGGCAGGCCCTAATCTGGAGCAAATTCCGATCGTATACGTGATGACGCTGATTGAAAATGGAGCCAAAGCCGGCAGAATCCCGGACATGAACCTGGGAAAGTTTTATATCGATCTGACATCCAGAACGCGCGATCCATACTTGAATTACATTCAAGTGGTGGGCGACGATATCCGGTGGGAAGGAATCGCCGTTTTTCGGGGAGTGAAAATGGTCGGCGTCCTTCCGGGCCAGGATGCTTGGCAAATGCTTCGGATTCGGGAAAGGAGAGACGGAGGCAACATTACATTTCCATATCAGGACAAACCGGATCAATTGATTACCATCAATACCGAATTTATCAGGTCCCGAAACGAAATTTCATACATCAACGATCATGTCGTCGTAAAAACACGAATTTTTCTCGAAGGAAATTTGTTGGAAAAAACGTTCGGTACCAATCTTTTCAAAAGCGAAGAAATGTTCAAAATCGAAAATGATGCCGTAAAATACTTGGAGAAAGAAGCGAAAGTGGTCATTGGAAAGCTCCAGAAGCAATATCACGCGGATATACTAGGGCTTGGCAGCAAAATCCGCTCCTATCATCCGGACATCTGGAAGAAACTTGATTGGAAAAAAGATTTTTCGAAAGTGGAGATTCAAGTTAGTTACGATATGAAACTTCGGAGTTCGGGAATGGAAATGAGATAGCAGGACACGTTCCCCCGTCTTCGGACGGCATTTCCTTCATAGCAGCGTTCATAAATCATTCTACCGAGTGATGAGTGGAATTGCATGTCTATATGGTATTCTATCAGTTGCGTTTCTAGCAGATATCGGTGTGATTTTTGCCGAGAATTGTCTGACTAACGGATTCCGGATTGTGTTGTCCAGATGGAATGTTTTGGTTTTTGAACGGAGGCGTTAAATTTGGCAAAGAGAGGCGGAAACCCTAAATTGAAGGTTGCCGCTTCTTATTTTTTTACCCCTCTGCTTCATCTATTCTTCCCTGTTACAGAGCTATACTTTCAAGGATCTGTGCCGCAATAAGGCTATCATCCATAGGATTAAAGGCAAGCCGGCCATAAAAATCGGGAATAACCAGTGTGTTCCAACAACTAAAGGAAAAATGACCGAAGCCTCCACATAGTTTTTCTTTCAATCTCCGCCTCAGCAAGGCCATATTGGTTCCGATCGTTTCCGTAAATCCCTCGCGCGTTCCCCGCACGACGGACTCCGCCTTCGATTCCTCCGGACTGCGTTTTTCCCACTTGGAGAGACCGAATGCATACCCGATCGCGTGACCTTGAACGAGCAATACCGGTTCGCCGGATGTAATCTTCACTACAAGATCATTGAAGCAAGCTGCCTCGGTAATATCGGAAACGGCGAAATTATCCCTGAAGTCTGCAAGCTGAGGCTCCTCTTTCCAAACTTCCTGCAGCGGTTTCAATACGCGCAAATCGAGCTGCGCTGTATCCGTTAGCCCATGGAGATATACAATTATGGCCTGCACGGTACCGCGCACTGAAATCTCATGGAATACAGCATCGTCACAGTCGTTAAATATAGAGTGGAGAGTGGCAACATTCCTTGCAGATCGGCGGACAAGTCAGGACAACCGGCTCAATCATGAGATGCCGCTTTGTCGTCGCATACGAAAAGAACGAATCCAATCTACTATGAGATAAAGCAGCGGGATCATTTCCGTAATTAAAAGAAACGCCAATTCCCCGTTCTGCAATAAATGATCCAGCTCCACTACCGATCTCACCATGTACAAAGACAAGATGACCATCGCGGCCGTCATTAAAGTGGATAAAGGCTTATGATCCTTTAAACCGAGAATGTGAGTCAATCCGATCACAGCCGTATACAAAAACAGACTGATTTTAATAAACATGCTGTACAGCCAAAACACAATCAGCAAAGGGTCTAAATTTTGAAAAAAAGAACCGAACTTGACATACCGGATCATTTCAAGAGTAGGCATAGTGAGATTCGCCGTTAAATCGGGCCCGAAGAGCAGCAGGATCGAAACGAATCCGCACAGTGTGATGATCACTGAAGTAAAAGTCGCCCATCCCAACGATTTCATTGTTTTATTCACTTGGGCAAAATGGGGGAAAAAGAAAAGAATGACCACCATTTCTCCGAATAAGGCGGTCATCAGAATTGTGCCGTTCCAAATTCCCGGAGGATCGATATTGGTCAGCAGGGCAATAGCCATGTCCCCATTCATTTTTTTATTGACCAAAAAAGGAATAGATATCGCTGAAATCACACTAAAGAAAAAAAGGCCCTGGGCGCCGCGAAAAATAGTTCCGATTCCGGACCTGACCACTCGGGCGATACAAATTCCGAACAATGCAGCAACCGCCCATGTTGGCGTCCCCTGCAAATAAAATGCAGCCATTAATCCCAACAATTCGCGTAAAATATAGGAGGCGGAAAACAAAAAGGAAAAAACCATAATAACGGTAAGAAGAATGTGAATCGGCTTCCCCATAATGTCCTGCCCGTATTGTCCAAAAAATTGCGTCGGCCTCTTCACCGCAAGCCGATATGTCAAATATACAAGGAGCATACCCGCAATACTTCCCAAAAAGACGGAAATCCAGGCTGAAAAGCCGGCCTCCCGGGCAAGCGGGCGAATATAAAACCCTACTGTTGTCGCATAAAGAAACTGTGTAAACAGCATGTAGATCTGCAGGGGCGTAACTTTTTGCAAATGGCTACTCTCCTTTACTTCGTGCACTCATCATTTTCTGGATCGGACCAAATACCGTTTCGATTAACGCGGATAACGTCCATTGCTCCCGAAACCAGTAGATGATTTCCACGCACAGAAACAATATGACGGCGGTTCCCGCTACAAGCCGGATCGTTCGCGGTGTCCGATTATTTCGCTTTAAGTATCGCCATTCCAAATATGCCAAGCTGCCGAACAAGATAGCGATGATCATCATCTCTGCTCACCCTGGTTGGAAAGAAGTCTTTGCCCTTCCGCCTTCCTTACCGCCCCCAACCGTTTGATGGAAACATCGACATGCTCTTTCACGTTCACTTTATCGACATATAGCTCTCTCCAGCCGGGTTTGATTTCCTCCCATTTTTGGGGGAATCGCCAGCGAACATAATTGCCGAACTGGAATGCATCGGACTTCGCTTTCTTGGACTTGGCAATTGCTTGTGCCATCCGACCTTCCAGCTTTTTACCAAGCCTTTGCTCAAGCAGTTTCAGTTGATCGGGATCCTCCAAATTAATATTGGATTCATTTGCAAGCACATCTACCTCCGCTTTACATCGAATATGAATCGTTGGATCGCCTTCTACTTCCGGTTTGATTCGGGTCGTTGCTTGTGTGACCATGAAGCTGACATTTTTTCCATCGCTTGGAGAAGGGACGTTGACCTCGGCGTTTTTTAATTTGCCAAGGATCCATAAAGCTCCCCTCATTTCCATCGTATTCAGCAAACTTACCATTTTCCCGTCTTTGAATATGGCTGCTCCATCCGTTCCCATCCACTTTTCATCCGTCTTTTTCTTTACTATGCCTTCTCTGCCGAAGACGAGCATGGGGATTACAAGGTCCCCTCCGGTGTAATTCGCCATAAGAAGATCTTTCACCGTAACCTCTACCGTCACTTTCTCCTCTATGTAGCCGGATAATATATCCGTAGGGAATCTTTCAAATCCGACAAGAATGGACGCAAGCTCCACCGGCTTTCCTTCCGTGATGAATACATTGGAATTAATGTGTATTTTGGGCTCGCGGGCAATGAAATCCACCACTTGTCCAATTCCATCTTCCGCCAATTTTCTGCCAATCACAATAATCCTCAATTGTCCGAAAGAGATTTTCCGGGATAAATCCGCCTGAATGGCGCGGTAAGCTTTGGCCACATCACGATCTCTTTTCGTAACGTAAGCGAACGGTTTGCCGGACTTCCCGCCCCCTCCGCCACCGCCTCCCTCCTGACTGGGAACCATCTGGTTTGGAAGGGGAAACTCCAGTGTCATCTCGATTCCATCGTCTGACTTATCCAAAAGCATGATTTTGGCGAAAGCCTGGTCATTTAATTCGACGGTTGACCAACAGCCGGTAAGGAAAGATAGGAAGAGACAGGCACTTGTAGGGATCAAGAACCGTCTGAACCATTTCAAGGACATAGTTAATCTCCTTCCTCCGGGGGTTTTGCCCATTTTCTCGAATAAACGGGTTGTCTTTGCCTGTTGGATCCGGATAGGCCGGGACGGGTTCTCATTCTCCACCAGGGCGCCCTGACCAAAATATCCTTAAGATCGCTAAACCTCATCGGCGCAATGGGAGACAGATAAGGTACCCCAAAGGAACTCAATTCGATCAGATGCAAATAGAACAAAATTAATCCGCAGACAATTCCGAACAAACCGAAAGTACCTGCCAAAATCATCATCGGAAAGCGCAGCAGCCGAAAGGAAAGGCCAAGATCGAAATGCGGGATAATAAAAGAGGAAATGCCTGTCAACGATACGATAATAACCATCACCGCAGAAACAATTCCAGCCTGCACGGCCGCCGTACCAATAATCAGGGCGCCTATGATTGATACAGCTTGTCCAACCGATTTGGGTATGCGAACTGCAGCTTCACGAAGCGCTTCAAAAAATATTTCCATAATGAATGCCTCCACAAGAGCAGGGAACGGCACAATTTCCCTCGATGCCGCTATGGTTCTGAGCAGTCTTTCCGGAATCACTTCCGGATGAACCGTCGTGATCGCAATGTACAGGGACGGCAGCAATAATGAAGCGAATAGAAAAACGTAGCGAATCCAGCGAATCCAGCTGGCCGCAACATAGCGCTGGTAATAATCTTCGGCCGCTTGCATGAACATGAAGAAAGTAACCGGTGCAAGAATGGCATTTGGCGATCCGTCTACAATTACGGCGACGCGTCCTTCCAATAATGAAGCGACGGCCACGTCAGGCCTTTCCGTATACTGGATTTGAGGAAAAGGCGAGTATGGATTGTCTTCAATAAACTCCTCCAGGTAGCCTGTATCCAGAACGCCATCGAATTCAATAGACGACAATCGTTTCTTGATTTCATCCACCAGTTCCTGCTTACATATCCCTTGCAAATAAGCAACAACTACTTTCGTTTGGGTTTCGGTACCGATCTTCATGACTTCCGATTTGAAGGACTCGGTTTGCAGCCTTCTACGCATTAAGCTGAGATTGACATCGAGATTTTCAATAAAAGCTTCTCGCGGGCCCCTGATTACAGATTCATTCGGAGCTTCCTCGATCGATCTCTTTTCGAAGGCTGTGACTGCGATTTCAAGCATTCTTTCATCGCCGTCCACAAGCAGCAAGGCGTTCCCGCCAAGAATACCGGCCAACGCCTTATCGATGGAATGAAGTACTTTCACGTTATCGACAGGCACATGCAGTTGATCGAAAATTAGATTGGAAAAGGCTTCGGCGCTGAGCGATGAATCAAAGTTAATTATAGTCTTTAACACGTCTTGCTGGATGACTTTTCGATCGACCATGCCCTTTAAATAAATAAGCGTACACTTTATTTGCGGCCCTGCGATAAATGTGTGAATGACCGTGTCGGAGCATTGGAGAAGTTTCTGCTTAAACCACTGTAACCGCTCATCCATTTGGGCCGAAGGCTCCCCGTCATGGTCATGGCCGTTTAATCCGGGGATTGCCGAATCTGAAGTTTTTTGCGGCGTCAACAATTTCTTCTTGCGGGTATTTTTTAGCCAAGAATAGATCGACATGGAGCTTACCTCAACTATTATTTTCCTTCCCCTTTATCTTTACCTAATGTACCCAATTTACACTGTCCTATTTAAGCCGGTACCAACAATCTTTATTTTTTTATCCGTTCCACCGCTGCAATGATCGTCGGGAAGTAGATTATTTGTCACAAAATGGAAATGGGATCAGGTTCCTGTCATTGGCGTATGACAAGAACTTGATCCCATAATTTTAAAAAATCCACAGGTTACCGGCCAAAGCCCAGCGCATAATATATCACATACAACCAACTGAATAAACCGTGAATTATTGCCCAAATGACTGATTTATTGGTTGTGAATGAAATCACCATAGCTAGAGCGCTGCCGAAACTGATTCCTGTTTTGACATAGCCACCCACTCTGGTTTTTGACATATGCATCCTCCAATCCAAAATTTTATTGATATAACTTTATATTACTCTCCAAATGTAAGCCTCGAACCTAAAAAATATTCGGAATATCATAAATATTTGTCGATACGATACGATTGTATGCTAATCTGATATTGACCTAAAGGCATAGTTCGATGAAAAGGAATGAGAGGTATGGTCTTACTGTTTCTTTTTCTTGCTTCTTTTTCTGTTTACGTATGTTATCGTTACTATGAAACCGTTGAAGTTGTTTTATTTTTGCTTGGGTTTTACTCTTGTATTTTTTGGTTGATAGTAGCAGCCAAGTGGATAACCGGTTAATAAGACCGAAGCCCTTCCGACGAAGATACATTTTTGTTTTTGATGTAGCTTTTCTTGCAATATCAGAATTGTTCAGCTTCGCTGAAAACATATAAATTCTGATATTATAACAAAACCTCTATCGATGCCTATCCAAGATGAGCGACCGCGATTTAAATGTAGGTTTTCTGTTCGATGAAAGATGAGTATCAAAAGTTTCAAAACGATCTCAATACAAACCTGCGTTCGGCTAATGAGAGCTTGACCATACATATGTGGGGTACAGACGAATATAGCGGATCATTTCTTAAAAGAATGGACCCGGCGCAGGCTGAAGAATGGATAGAACAGTTTATAATGGGTATAGTGCGAGATATGTGATCTTCAATATTCATACTACAATGAAAGCTCCTGTTTCAATTGGGTCATGGCTGTTCCTCCTGTAGTAGTTGTTTTAAACGTACAAAGTTTCTATTCCAAAATTTCTCGTAAAACGATACCCAATCTTGAATTTCTCTTAACGGAGCGGCGTTGAGCCGATACCGCGTTTCCCTTCCGACTTTTCGATCAATGACCAAGCCTGCATCTTTAAGAATCGCCAAATGCTTGGAAACCGCAGTCCGCCCCATTTGAAACTGAACCGTTAGCTCATGAAGAGGCATTTCTTCAACATCGGCCAACAGGCTAAGCAGCTTGCGCCGAGTCGGATCGGCAACAGCATCATATATATCCCGCGGTTGATTATTCTCGCTCATATTCACCATACTTCCCATCTATAGCGCCTAATAGGACTCCATTAGTTGTCTGGCTAGATTATAGGACACCAAACAGTGTCCTGTCAAATTGGTATTCAATGCATTGCTAAGCTCATCTATTAACTATATAGTCGGAATCAATCCTACCTGTCTGATAGTATGGATAGTCCATTGACTTTTGTATTTGTTCAACCGTTTCTGCGTCTGTAAAGCATTCGATCAGGTATAGTCCCAGGTCGATCGATGTAGCCACTCCACCACCCGTAATCACATTTCGCCTGCTTTCTTTAACCATGAAAGAAATTCCGCGTCATTTTTCAGCTTCCTTGTTCCCCTGCCACCTGGACACCTGACCTTTCTGTTTCATAAATAAAAAAGCACTTGATCATTGATCAAATACTTTGCCCAGGCGTACGGCTTCAGTGTGCTCCCTCACGGTTCTCCGTGTTTACGCCAGTCACACACAGTATTAAGTTAAGAATAATCATACATAAAACTCCCAATATTTTCAAGATAAAAATCTGAAAACAATTCCGAATATTCCAACATAACTTTCCAGCTCCTGCAGATGATTCCGACGACTCGCCGCGGCTGTCAAAGCTTCCAATCAATCCGTTGTGAGAGTCTGTATCCTATTATATAAAACTGCTACGGGTATCAAAAATGAGTGGATCCAATTTACCCCAAGGAGTAAAGGTAGTCGTTAATTGGAAACGTTGACCGGATTCCGCAGATCGATATGCTCCGAACATAATCTCGTGTACGTGCAGCTGTTGTTTACACGTCTGTACGGGTTGCTCGCCGGTTCTGACACAGTGAACAAAATGGGCAATAACACTCTCATTTCTTTGGTTCGAAATCTTTCCATGCGGGATATAACAACTCTCCATCCCACGCCAATTGACTTGCTCTGCATCGGGTATAATCTGTCCTAATGTATGAACAACCAATGGATACCCGCTGTCATTTAGACCTATGGTCCCGTTACGTCCATATATAATTGTATTGTTCTGCTTGAACGACAACCCCCATAATGAACGAATAACGGCATGTTGTCCTCCGGCGAATTGGACGATTATCGTCACATTGTCATCCACATCACTACAAACTTGTTTTCCATCACCGACAATACGATTTGGAATCAATGTGTTTACTTCTGCGATGACGCTTATAGCCGGTCCCATCAAACCGACAAGTCGGCTAATCGGGTATACCAAACAATCAAGCACTGCACCTCCATGGGCTATCGATTTATCGTAGTACCAGTTGTCACGCCATGGTCCGGGAAGGGAAAGTTGTGCCTCGGCGCCTGTTATCTTTCCGATGTATCGCTCATCCACATATTCGGATGCAGCCAGGAAAGCGGGATTTAAATCAAACGGTAAGCTCATGAAGATGATGCTCTTCTCCTCTGCAAGGGATACCATACGTTTACAATCCTCAAATGTTGTAGCCATTGGCTTCTCGTTTAGAACGTTCAACCCTCGTTCCAGCGCAGCTAGCACCGGCTCCGTGTGCATCGAATGGGGTGTGGTGACGACTACAGCATCAAGCTCCTCTCTGTCCATCATGACCCGATAGTCGTCGTACCATCTTGGGACTCCAAAGGCAGACGCCTTCTTCTCCGCATTTTCCAAATGTTTTGAGCAGGTTGCAACAAAACGTACTCCTTCTAATTGGGCTGCCTGGTCAAAATATCGATTGCTTACATGGCCGCTTCCAATCATGCCCAAATTAATAAGTTTCATTGGGATCCCCTTAATATAAATTTATCGACGCTTATTTCGTTCTTATATTTCGTTTTGTGAAGTTCCTTATTCAGCTGAAAATATTTTCAAAAGATCTTTATTATTTTTTATAAGAATAGTCTTCTCTTTATAAATTAACAGCATATTGAGTATCTCAACTTTATTTACCCTTTCAAATTTATGATTCCATTTTATCATTTTAATAAGATCTTTTAAACGTTGTTTATAATTCGAAGGTTCTAACTTTAATCTAGTTCTGATAAATCTTATAATAATTCTATAGTCTCTTAAAAAGACATTGGGATCCAAAAAAACTATTAAATCTGCAGACTCTAAACTATTCCTAATCCACTTATGATAAACTCCCTCTAAAACCCATGAATCGCCTTTAAGTATTTCATTAATATTGCAAATCTCTGGCTTCTTCAGGTAATCTTCCGCCTATTTCGTCTCTTCTCCATACAATGTTATCTAAATCATGATGTCTAATACCAAACCTTAGTGCCATTTGCCTAGATATAAATGTTTTTCCGCTCCCTGTTGAACCAATAATATGTATTTTCTTCACATCTTTGACCCGCTTTCAATAGATTGCCAATTAATTTCGAATAACGTTTGCGTTTTATTGACCATGGGTTAATAGGATATCTTGTACTCAAAAGTTTTATAAAATCCAAAGTAAAAGTGGGTATCCCTTATTGTCTGCATAATTCTGAAAACAGCACCAATATGAAATATATCGCTTTTGGGCGCATCCGTTTGATTGCTTCCTTCAGGTTGTTTCGGCCATTCTCTTTTCATAAACTGGCAAGGAATATAAAACCGTTTTTTTAGAGAAACTGAATACTAGGAGGTGTTTACTGTGCTCATTAATAAAATACTGCTTTTAGCGATAATTTCCTGCTCTAACCTATTGCCCGGTTCAGAGACAGAAAATTCTAAAAAACACCGATCACTGCTTCATCAGCTAAATGTAGACAGCGGGAGCACTTTAAACGTTCAATGGAACGCGGCTACTAATACGCCGGAGCTGATGACAGGTCGATTGACATCACCGACCAAACATTCCCCCGGGTGGATCTCTTATGCTTTTCTGAATAAGGTAAAGTCCCTATATGGCTTAAAAAGAGTAAATGAAGATATGAAAATCATAAATATTGACAATAACGACGACCCCACATATTTTAAGGTATATTTACAGCGTCTTCTTTTTCAAAAACCTGTATGCGGAGAACAACTGGTTATCACGATTGATCGTTCCGGGGTGGTCCTTCGGGTCGAGGGAAGCCTTCATTCCGATTTAGAGAAAAAACGGCTAGGACGTCCCATGTATCCGGCTGTGACACAGGAGAAAGCAATAAAGATTGCCTCAACTTACGTTTCACTTCATTCATGGAAATTAGCCAGTGTGCAGTCCTGTTATCTACCTGCACGCGAGGGAGTCCCCCTTATACATATGGTTACTTTCAACCAAATGAACGATTCGATTACGCTAAAAATTCATTCACTTACGGGACGTCTTGTCGAATAACTACAAAAAACGGAGCAGCTCCCGCAACAATGGAGTGCTCCACTTAATTGATTGTTGCTTTCATTAGGACTGCCACTCAACAGATTGCAGCAGCCGGTGTTTCATAAGTTCCAGCACAAAGTCCGTATAGTAATCACTTCGTACAATAACCCGATATTGATGATTAACATTGGCGTAAAACAAAACATCTGTAATAATGTCGTTATGATCGAAATAATGCTGCACCTTCTTAAATTGTTCCAAATAACGTTCTTCCTGCAGGATATAGATATTAAATTCAATATCAGCTTCGTTTGCAATCTCATCAATTTTAATAATATGCTCGTCGTAAGTATAAGTCAGCATAGCTCATTCTCCTTTATATTAGATAGCGAAGAAATACGTACACACTTGATATAATTATCGAAAGCAGCATCAACGGGAAACCATATTTTATAAACGAAATAAACCGTATCGGATGTCCTTCTTTTCCTGACATTCCTGCAACAATTAAATTTGCGCTCGCGCCAATCAGTGATCCGTTTCCACCTAAGCATGCACCTAGTGCAAGGCTCCACCAGAGTGGTTCCAGGTTGCTGACGCCCATATTGCCCATCTCTTGAATCATCGGTATCATGGTTGCGACAAACGGTATATTGTCGAGGAAAGCAGAAGCAATAGCACTTATCCATAATATTAACATAGAAGTAGCTATCAAATTCCCACCTGTCAGTTCAATTGCTTTCGCAGCCAATTGGGCTATGACACCGGTCTCTACGAGTCCCGACACGAGTACGAATAAACCGACGAAGAAAAAGATTGTCATCCACTCTACCTTGGTAAACGCATCTTCCATTTTGTGCTCGCCTGTCAACAGCAGCAGAAGAAATGCGCCGGCCAATGCAACCGTTGCCGATTCTAGATGCAGCATTTGATGCATAAAGAAACCGATAATGGTCAGGCCCAAAATAATCAGGCATTTATTGAGGAGATTCCGATCCGTCAGTACTTCACGTTCATCCAATTCCATGATGCTGCGCTGTAGCTCAGGCGTCGTTTGAACTTGCTTACTGAATAACCAGATAAAAATAGGAATATGGATAGCCATAATGATTACTGCGACCGGTGCCAGATTCACGATGAATGACATAAAAGTTAATTCCTTCACTGCACTGCCGATCATAATATTCGGCGGATCTCCAATCAATGTTGCAGTTCCTCCAATATTTGAGGCAAAAATTTGTGTGATCAGAAAAGGTACCGGGTTTACCTTTAGTTGTCTTGTAATACTGAATGTGACGGGCACCATAAGCAGTACGGTCGTGACATTATCCAAAAAAGCCGATCCAACAGCAGTGATAACTGCTAGAGATATCATAATCCGTACCGGATCGCCGTGTGCTTTTTTTGCGGATAAGACAGCAATATACTTAAACAATCCAGTCTCCGCAGTTATGCTGACAATAATCATCATACCGATCAGAAGTCCTAATGTGTTGAAATCAATATGATGCAAAGCGGTCTCCTGGTCAATTATACCCAGGACTACCATCAGTAAACCACCGATCATGGCCACAATAGTACGATGAATCTTCTCCGAAATGATTAATCCGTAAATGACAAGAAAAATAGTGATTGCCCAAATGGCGTGTTGTTCCATAGTGCCTCCCATAAATTGTTATTCGTTAGTTTATCCCATAAATCCGTGAAATATCGCTTGAAGCGCCTCCCATCAAAATAAAATCATGTGTGAGGTCCCCTGACCAAAAAAAGGCAAAAAAAGCCTACCTAATGGCAGACTCCTCCTGTAACACACAACATTTTATTTATCGACATTATACGTTGCTTCCTTGAAAAAGTAAACAAGTCTTTACATAGTTTGTCGTTGTGCTGTGATAATTAATAGAATATGAGCTTCCCGCTTTAAGCCGCCCACCTGATGGCCAATGCCATTGTCGCGAGAATTCGTTGCGATTTCCATCCTTCTTTCGCTATCCTGATTAATCCGGTTAATAGGACTATCATTCCCGGTTTAACTTACTGTGGAAATTTACTCGCCGATCGTAAATGCCTTCTCCAGCAGCCGTTGAACGATTGCCGCCGTTTCCGCTCTTGTGATGTTGCTGGCCGGGAGCAATCCCGCGTCGGAGCCGTTGACCAGACCGATTGAAACGACCGCGGCTGCCGCTTGCTTGGCCCAGGCGTGAACTGCCGAGCTATCCGTAAATTTGGATAGTATTGCATCCGTGCTACTTGAGCTAATATTCGTTTCCAGTCCCGCAAGCTTCATCGCCTGTGCGATCATCACCATGGCTTCTTGGCGAGAGATCGTCTTCATCGGGCGGAACGTTTGGTCCTCGTACCCTTCTATGATCCCATACTCCTGCGCTTTCGCAACCGCACCGACGTACCAATCGCTGGACTTCACATCCGTGAAACCGGCAGTTTTCCCGCTATCGGCTAATCCCAGCGCCCGCACGATGATTGCCGCGAACTCCGCGCGGGTAATGTCCCCATCCGGTTGGTATCGATTCTCATCGACTCCGTTAACCACCATCCGTGACGCCATATCATTCACCGCAAGTTTCGCCCAATGCCCCTCTACATCTGCAAAAGTCATGGGATGCCAAATAAGGGAATACGTACTGTTCGTCAAGCTGTGGATGACCGCATAATACTTCCCGTCCCGTAATGTAACGTATGTCGGCGCATGGCGGGTTATTCCTTCTGCCTCCAACACGACGGCCGTCGTCATTTTGCTCGGGTCTGCACCGTCCGGAAGCGGAATTTCACGTTTTACATACGAGTTGAACTTGTCGGCGTACACCGTTTTGCCGCTATAAGAGGCGGCCACCGTGAAATCAACCGGCCGAGCGACGATAGTAAAACGTCCTTTTTCAGCCGCATTCTCCATCAGCTTAACTTTTGCGGAATCGCTCTTTGCAATGTCTATACCGACGATGATATCCGACAATTTCAAATACTCTCCTAGCTGCTTCGAAAAGGAATCGATCCGGATTTCCGCTGCAGGCAGCTTGTAGCTCCCGTTAGTCGTCCTAATATCCAGCGTAGCCTGCTTGTTTTCCAGCGCTTTCACTGCGTCTCCGGCCAAAATCACCGTCACTTTGTCCGCGCTTGCCGAGACGGGAATAACGATCATCGGCCGGTCTCCCGCTTTGGCAAGCAGCTCCGACAATTGAGCCGTATCTATCGTCACCGTAAATATCGTTCTATCTCCCTCTTCCGATACGGCGGCTGTGGCGATTTGCTCAACCTCCTTGCCGTCAACGATGATTCGGAACGGCGTCGTGCCGTTGGAGACATTGCCCGTACCGCCGCCGGATGAACCGGATCCGCCGCGGGACGAAGCCGCCGCACGAGTTACGGTTACCGTATACACCTTCGAAGCTCCGTCCTGCGCGGTTACAGCTACCTTAATCGTATTGCTGCCGACGCTCAGCGGAAGCGACGGAGACGCTGCGCCGCTCGTTAAAGTGAACGGCCCGCCCGCCAGCACGCCGGAGACGTTGTACACGCTAGCCGTCACACTGGCATAGGTAGCATTGTATACCGACGCCGTTACCGTCAGTGACGGCACGCCGTTCGCCACGCTAGCCGAATAGCTTGTCGTGCCGGAGGCAAACGCAGGGCTCAGCATACCGTCCGAAAGCAGCAAAGCGCTCAAGTCCGCCGCGTAGCTGCTTGCCGTCCACTTAGCGTAAAGCGCGGTATCCCCGGCAATCACGGTTGTGAAATCAAACGCCGCTGTCAATCCGCTGTCGATGAACCAGCCTGCGAAGCTAAAACCGGATTTGGTCGGATCGGCTGGCTTGGCTGCCGTACTCCCCTTGCTTACCGTTTGACTGCTCACCGGCGAACCGCCGTTGCTGTTGAAGGTCACGGTATAATTGGCATGTTCCGTTGACGGCTCGGCAATCGTAAACATTATTGTTTGGGCAAATACATTTCCGGCATGATCGGCGACCGTAAAATCAACGGTATGCGGGCCCGGCGCACTTACAAGGAAAGAACCGCTGCTGCCGCTTGCTTGCTGCAAATCGCCATGATCCACTTGATAGGTTATAGATCGAACGCCCGATTCATCGTCGGACGCGCTGAATTGTATGGTAACGGGTTGCGTATATGCTGCTCCATAGGTCGCACCGCTTACCGAGAGGCTTGGCGGAACCTTGTCCGTAGGAGTTAATCCTACGTGCAAATCCGTTACCGGGGGCGGAACATCAACGACACGGCTAACAGCGCTTTGAAATCCGGGACGGCTGACAGTCACCCGATATTGCCCTGCCGCAGTATCCCAAGCATACCGGCCGTCTTCGCCGGTAATTTGAGGATTGGTGATCGGCTCTAATCTCCCCGGGTAGTCTTCATCGCTCATATCGACCCATTTGCTTAACGCAGGATCATAGTATTGCAAAACAACCTTAGCGCCTGGCAGCGGCCAAACCTTCTCATCTCCGCGCGCCACATTGTATACAATACCGCTCGGATCGATTAATTCTATATTGAATTGTATCGGATCGAGACAATCTGCAACAATCTCAACGGTGATCGGCGAAGCCGTTAACCCCACTTGAGACGGACTAAATGAAGCTGCGCTTGTGAATTGATTTTGAACTACATATTTATGTCCGGCAGCATCCGTTGCAATTAACCTGACATTCTGGCACGGAATAAAAACGTTCATATTGAACATAAGCTGGGCTGATCTGCTCGCAACCGGAGTGCCGTCACGCTGATACCCGCTTATCCCCCCCAAATTAACATTCGGCGGTACAACAGGCGGTAATGCTTCGAATTGATAAGAAGCTGTGGCAAACGGCGAGGCTTCTCCATCCCGATAAGCGTTCACAGTTGCTTGATGGGTACCTTCTGCAACCGGCTTCACTCTCCATGTTGTTGCAGCCGTCGTTCCAGCAGCGATTGTATCGATCACATGAACAGCGTCGCCGTCAACAAGGCTCAACCCGGGACTTGGTATAATTTTAAACGTTATATTGGCAAGCCCCTCTCCCGGATTATTTAAATAAGCAGTTAAATGGGCAGGATCGGTTGACCATTCCGGATAAAACAAACGCTGTTTCCCTATAAGCGCCAAGGTTGGATTGGTTGCGGTTACGCTGAATCCCCCAACCGGATAAGGAATACTGGAAGGCGCGTTATAATTAGGATCCTGAGGAGTTGACGTATCGTATCCGAGCTGGCGATAATAGTTGTTTCCCCACATCCATACGCTTCCGTCCTCCTTTACGGCCATCGAATGATTCCATCCTGATCCAATAGAAACGAAATTACCGTTCAAATCGGGCTTCATTGCAAGTGAACGTCCCTGAGACGTTCTGTCTCCGAGTTGACCGTCATCGTTTTTTCCCCACGTCCGTACCGTTCCGTCGTTTAACAGGGCCATCGTATGCTCTCCTGTTGCCGCAATTGAGACGACACCACTAAGCTCTTGCTTAGGATTAAGGCTAATCAGTACTTTCACCGGAGAGAGACCGGAGGTCGTTGTTCCGTCTCCGAGCTGCCCGCTGCCGTTGCTTCCCCACGCCCATACCGCTCCATCGTTTTTCAGGACAACGGCATGAATGGCTCCTAATGCAATTGAATCTACCCCGCTCACATCAGGTACCTGCTCGGGTGTATAGTTTGGAGTGTTGTTGTACCTATTCGTGCCGTATCCGAGTTGGGCATATCTGTTGGATCCCCACGTCCATACGGTTCCGTCATTTTTCAAGGCGGCTGTATACCCGGAAGTATCACCGACCCCGAATCCTGCTGCAATGGCTTTTACATCAATAAGTCCGCTCACTTGCAAAGGTTTAGGATTGTACCCTACGGTTCCGTTGGCCGGGTTGGTTTTGTAGCCGAGTTCTCCACTGTAGTTGTTTCCCCACGTCCATACCGTTCCATCGTTTTTCAGGGCTACGGTATGAAATGATCCTGCTGCAATGGCGGCAACTTCGCTCAGAGCGTTCACTTGCACAGGGACAAAACTTGCCGTATTGGTTCCGTTTCCGAGCTGGCCATACTGATTGTTCCCCCAAATCCACACCGTTCCGTCATTTTTCAATGCAGCGTTATGCCACCATCCTGCTGTAATGGCGACAACTCCGCACAAACCGCTCACTTGTACAGGAGAAGCACGATTAATATTTGAACCGTCTCCGAGTTTGCCGGAGTAGTTATTCCCCCATGCCCACACTGTTCCGTCGCTTTTCAGGGCAACAGTATGGTCGCCTCCTCCGGCAACCATCGGCTTGGTTGTAAAATTGGAAGTACAAGCAGGATCTTGGGCAAATACGAAATTCGGAAAATAAGAGAAGATCACATATAAAAGGATAGCTAGTGAAATGGCGATGTGCATCGGTTTTGGAATACGTGCATTCATTACAACACCTCCGATTGATACAATTTGTAACATAAAGGGCGCACCTCCCCTTCTTCAGAACCATTCTAAAGAAAGGAGCGCTTCAAAAGCGTTTCAAAATTTTAGTTTTTCTACGGTTTTTCAAATGGCTGTAATATTGTGAATACGCCGGTTAATTTATCTGTTTCAGCATGTTCATGATCGCGGTTGCCGACTCGGCACGGGTCGACCATTCGTCCGGCTTGAATTTGTTGTCGGTAATGTACCCGAGGATGCCGTACCGTTCGGCTGCCGCGGCACTGCTTTTGGCAAAATCCGGAATATCCGCGTTATCCAGGTACCCGGTCGCTGCCCCGTCCGCGGTCGGCAAGTTCGCCGCCCTGACAACCATGGTGATCATCTCGGCGTGGCTGATGGTTTTGTCGGGCTGAAATGTGCCGTCGGGATAACCATTTATAATGCCAAGCTCTACGCACTGCGCGATCTCCTTGACTGCCCATGAGCCGATTGCATCCTTGTCTTCGAAGGTTAGCGCCGCGCCTTTGCCGGAAGGCTTCAGCGCGTTCATCAGCAGTACGGCTAACTCGGCGCGGCTGACGTTGTGATCCGGTTTGAAGGTGCCGTCGGGATAGCCGTTCACGATTCCTCTATCCACCGCCTGGACGATGCTTGCTTTCGCCCAGTGCCCGTCGATGTCTGAAAGGGGGAGGTTAGTCGCGGGCGCGTTGCCGGGCACGGGCGCATCTCCGGGCGCAGGTGCATCTCCGGGCGCTGGCACATTGCCGGGCGCGGGCGCATTGCCGGGCACGCCTGCATCCCCGGGCACGGCTGCGTTGCCGGGCACGGGCGCATCTCCGGGCGCAGGTGCATCTCCGGGCGCTGGCACATTGCCGGGCGCGGGCGCATTGCCGGGCACGCCTGCATCCCCGGGCACGGCTGCGTTGCCGGGCACGGGCACGGGCGCATCTCCGGGTGCGGGCGCATTGCCGGGCGCTGGCGCATTACCGGGCGCAGGTGCATTGTTCGCTGCGGTTACGGTCACGACGCATTGTTTGTAGTATCCTCCGCTCTCCGCAGTTGCCGTTATCGTAGCCTTCCCCGGCGAGATGCCCGTCACTTTGCCGGTATTGTCGACCGAAGCGATGCCGCCGTCGCTGCTGGACCACGCTATGTCTTTGAATGTAGCGTTATCAGGCTTAACTGTCGCCTGAAGCGCCTCGCTTTGTCCTGCTTGTAATGTAAGTGCGGTTTTATTAAGGCTTACTTCGCTTACGAAAACCGCTCCGACAGCGTAAATTTTATTGTCAAACGATCCTATATACACGGCTCCATCAGGACCGATTACCGGAGAAGATCTGTGCAATTCCCCTCCTGTTGCGAACTCCCATTTCTTCGTGCCGTTCGGCTTGATCGCATACAGCTTCTTGTCATAAGAACCGACATAGATGGTGCCATCCACAGCAATCGCCGGTGTCGCTTCAATAAAACTGCCGGTTAAAAATTCCCATTTCTTCGTACCGTCCGGTTTGATCGCGTACAGCTTCTTATCGATAGAACTGAGATAGATGGTGCCGTCTGCGCCGATCACCGGTTTGGAGAGGATAAATTCTCCCGTTTCGAACTCCCATTTCTTCGTGCCGTCCGGCTTGATCGCGTACAGCTTTCCGTCAAGAGCACCAATATAAATGGTACCGTCTGCACCGATCCCAGCTGATGAACGGTGGACACCTGCTCTAATTGCAAAAAGCCATTTTTGTGTTCCGTCCGGCCTGATCGCATGCAGCCCGCTGCCGGAACCGATATAGATGGTGCCATCCGGACCGATCGCCGGTGCGGAGAATGTATACTCGCCTGTTGCAAACTCCCATTTCTTAATGCCGTCGGGCTTGATCGCATACAGCATATTTATAGGACTGGAACCGAAATAGATGGTACCGTCTGCACCGATCGCTGGGGTGGTTGGCAGATAGCCTCCTGATACGAACTCCCATTTCTTCGCGCCGTCCGGCTTGACCGCATAAAGCTTGGAATCTTCTGAGCCGAAATAAATGGTACCGTCCGGACCGATCACCGGAGAGGCCTCCACATTGCCTCCTGTTACGAACTCCCACTTTTTCGTTGGTTTTTTCGTGCCATCCGGCTGGAGCGCGTAGAGCTTCCTATCGTTAGATCCGACATAGACGGTACCGTCTGCGCCGATCGCCGGGGTGGAGTTTATACTTCCTTCTGCTGCAAACTCCCATCTTTTCACGCCATTTGAGCTTGGTATTAGATTGTAAATATCCGGGTTTACCTTAATATCAGGGATCAAATTAATTTCTTTGTTTAAATCAACAGCAATCGCCGTCGCGGAATGGAGCGGAAACAGACCGGTCAGCAACAAAACAAAAAAGAACAAAGCATGACGCGATTTCTTGTACTTCATAAGCAAGTTCCCTTCTATTCAAATTTGACCCGCAGAACCAATTTGTTCCTACATCGCGTTATTCGCCCCGTTCAGAATGTCGAAACTATTGATTGCTGTGAAGACAAAAAAAATCCCTTCTTCAGAACCATTCTAAAGAAGGGAGCGCTTCAAAAGCGTTTCAAGTTGTTACCGGCTCAAATATTGATCGATTTCATCCAAAATTTTCGGGGAGATTTTATTGGACTGCGCGATTTCCACCGCAAGCTGTGGCAGCGGACGCGCCGCGTAGGCCGGGCAGAAGCCGTTAAGCTCGCCGCACCGGTCGAAATATTGTTTTTTGCCCGACTTGAGGTAAAGCTCTCTATTCAATAATAGAGCAGCTGACCGATGCTCCTGCGATTGGGGATTCAGCTTCCACATCGCGTAGCGAAGGGCTGCCTGTTCTTGTTGACCGGGATATTGTTCCAGCATCCGCTGCAGCTGATCCGCGGCTTCGACGGAACTTATCCATCCCAAGTCCGTCCTCAAATACGATAGCTGCACAAGGAGGTTGATCCGCATATCTTTCCGTTTGAGCCGATTGGCGATGTCCAGCGCTTCTTCCGCAGTCTTCACAGCGTTTTCGTATTGATTCTGGCACTGCCTCAGCAAGCTCATGAAATAGAGCGTTTCGCATGCGAAGTAAGGGGTGCGCAGTTGATTGAACAGACGAATCGAGCGGTCGATCATAAGGTCGGCTTCATCTAACCGCTGCTGCGCCAGCAGGTTGCGCCCCTCGTAGCTTAGCATGATGGCCGCGACTCGCCAATCCTTGACCACAACGGCTTCTTCGAGACAATAGATGATGCATGGCGCCGCACGCTCATGATGTCCGAGATACCAATAGTACTTGCCCAACATACCATGAGCATTAGCGAAGCCCATCCGGTCACCGATCGAGCGGCTGATCTTCAACTTATCGGCGATGAAGCCAAAAGCCTGATCCATTTCATCCAAGTCCATATAAACCATCGCCAATATGCCCATGGCTTGCTCGATAGTATACCTGTCCCGGCTCTCTATAGCGAGCCCGATTTGCTTCTTGATCCAATGAATCGCTTGATCGTATTCGCATTGATCATAAAACAGATGACCTATAATACCGAAAACCCGGCAATCCTCCTGGGCCTGATTTCCGGCATGGGGCAATTCCGTCCTTTTCTTCAAATAATACAGCGCTTTCTCGTAATATCCCCGATAGTAATGCAAGACGCCAAGCGTTACATAGACGGAACTCAGTCCGGAATGGTCCTCCATCAGCTCATAGCAGCGCAGCGCCCGCTCCAAATGAAAACCGGCTTCCTCATATTTGCCCTGCAATCGTAAACAATTGCCCAACGCTACGTCACAAAGAGATCGTTCCCGGACGCTAGCGGAGTTTTCAGAATGTTCGAGCCATTGTCTGTAAGTCCTCTCCGCTTCGTTCCAATCTCCCGCTATGATCAAAGCATCGCCGAGCTTCATGAGGACAGGCAGGATTTGTTCGGGAGAAAGCAAGGCGCACAGCTTCTGATAATATTTGATCCGCGTATCATTGGCGTAGATCTTCTCTGCCGCCAATGCGGCCATTTCATAATAGACGATGGCTTCCTTCTCCATACCTGCAAGCTCGTAATGCAAGGCGATTTCTGCGGCAACGGCTTCAGGCTGTCCATGATGAAACTCGCTCAAACTGCGTGCAATTTGCCGATGACATTGGCGGCGCCTGCTGTCGTTTTTCAATTTGTAGGCGACTTCTCTTACAATGTCATGCGTAAAATCGTATTGCCCCTCCCCAACCTCCAGTATAATTTTCAGCTGCACGAGCTGCTCCATTTTCTCGAGAACGGCCTCTTCTCTCATTTCCAGAATAATCGCCATAAATTCCGGCAATACGGGCCTTCCGACGGCCGCGGCGGTCAATAGAAGCTGTATACTTTCCGGCGAAAGCCTGCTTAACCGGTTTTCAATGATGGTTCTGACCAATGGCGAAAGTCGGAATTCGTTGTTGCTGCTGCCTCTTTGCCATTCCCTCATCGTTTCTACAATGAACAGCGGATTTCCGCCTGTTTCCTTATACAACCCGGATGAATTCCGATCCGCTAAAGCATTGCCGACAATAGCGGCCATCAGCCGTTTCGTGTCTTCCTCGCCGAACGGCGCAAGCTCGATATCCGTTATTTTCAGCTCGATTCGAAGTCCGGAGAAAAAATGACCGACGGCATCGTCCGCAGATTCATCCGTTCTCATTGTGGCGAGCACGAGCAGCTTGGCTTTGGAACCGCTGCGAAGAAGATAGGAAATAAATTGGAGCGTTTCCCTGTCGCTCCATTGAATATCGTCAAGGATAAGCAGCAGCGGTTGTTCGGCGAGCAGCATCCGCTCTATCGCTTCATACCATTTGGTAAGCTGCCAATTTTCCTTAATGAGGTCCGGCATCGGCAGGCCGGGGATTCGTTCGAACAACTCCGGCAGCAGCCGGGCCAGCTCCGACAACCATACCGGATTCATCTGCGGCAAGGGAAGGCTCCTAAGCCAGCTTGTCACCGGCGTATAGGACAGCGACCGCACCGTTGGGTAGCAGCCGGCAAATGCCGTTTGAATCCCCTGGCTTTCTACCCATGCTTTAAATTCCAGGGCCAATCTGGTTTTGCCGATTCCCGCCTCACCTTTCAATAGCAGCATGGAGGTTCTGCCCGACTTAGCCTGCTGCCAAACGCTCAGCATATTACTCCATTCGTCGATTCTGCCGATTAGCGGAGTTTGCCTGTACTCGACTGCCGAATGATTGCCTCCGTTCTCCGTGAGTCTTCCAAATAGCTGCAATGTCTCCTCCGCGGGAGCAATCCCGAGCTCGGCTTCAAGAACGCAGCGCAGCTGCTCATAGATTTGTACGACGCCTACCATATCTTTATTCAAGGCATTCAGGCGCATCAGCGTACGGTATGTTTCCTCTCTTAATTTATTTTGGAGCAGCAGTTTATTCGCAAAAAATACAGCCGACGAGTACTCCCGCTGACTTTCCAAAATAGAAATGAGCTTATCAAGTACGTTCAAATATGTTTGCGCTAACAATTCCCGCTTCGCAATAAGCCATTCCTCGTAAAATCCGGGCAGAAGCTCACCCCGGTACAGCTCTTCCGCTTTCCGCAGCTCGTAGAGAGTTTTTCCTTGCGCCGCCTGTTCAAACTCGCGCACATCCGAGTAGCAGGGCAATTCATGCTTCCATTGCATGGATGTGGGAGTAACTTGGAGATACCGGTCTATTAGCGGAAGGCATTCCCGAAGATCGTGAATGAGTTTGCGTAGATTGGAAAGGGCTTGCTTTTCGGTGGAATCCGGCCAAAAATCAAAGGCGATATGCTTCCTGCTTAACGGCATGTCAAAAGCGAGAATCAAGTACGACAACAGCAGTCCGGCCTTTTTGCCGGGAATTTCCGTAATGGCCTCGTCGTCGAAGGCGATTTTCAAGCTGCCTAATAATTGAAAACTGCAACCTGCCAAAATGACGAACCCCCAATCATACTCGTGCGGCTTTCTATTATTTAAACCATAACTCACACAGCCGGGCTGTCAATAGTAGAGAAGTACTGCATCCAACGAATCAATTGATACTTGAATGAAAATTCCCGCATAGTAGGATCGCCCATGCAGGAATTGTTGTAGTTTATGCGCTTTTTTCTTGGACAGGTCGATTATTTTTTATTGTCTCTTTTAAGAAGAAATGCTCGTTTTTTCGTTCATTTGCTGCGAATTCCCCCACTTCTGCACCCATTTATCCATTTCCTTCAGAGCGGTTTGGAAATCGCTCCCCTTCTCTGTTAATGAATATTCAACGGTTACAGGCACTGTCGGGAAAACTTGACGTAAAACAAGACCGTTATGCTCCAAGTGACGGAGTGTATCGGTCAGGGACTGGGTTTTAATAATAGATACGTTTCTTTGAAGCTGATTAAATCGTTGCGGCCCGCTAAGCAATTCGTTGAGTACCAGAAAAGCCCATTTTGCCCCGAGAATTTGAAGAACTTCGCAGATGCTGGAATTTCCGGTTTCCGAACATGATTTGGAAGAAGCTTGTTCCGCCAATTCGATCATCCCCTTACAAATAGTAAGTTAGTCAAAATAGATTGCTTATGTCCAAATACATTGCCTTCTTACAATATTATCGTTACCGCTCTATAATGACAATAACATAAATGGAAAGGAATGAACATGTATGAATCGATTGACTATTTACGTACTTGCCCTTGGCGTATTTCTAACGGCTACATCCGAGCTGGTTGTCGCCGGAATTCTTCGCGTACTTGCTCAAGACTTAAATATATCCATTGCCGTTGCCGGGCAATTGATCACGGCCTACTCGCTGGCCTTTGCGATTGGAACGCCCGTCTTGGTATCGCTGACTTCCCGGATGGAACGCAGAAAAGTGCTGATAGGCTCATTGGCGGCTTTCATCCTGGGGTGTCTGGCTTCCTTTTGGAGTCCGGATATCTCGACCTTGATCGCGGCTCGCATCATTTTGGGGGTAAGCTCAGGAGTCTATATTGTCGTAGCATTCGGTGCTGCTGCCAAAATCGTTCCTCCCGAGAAGTTAGGCAGTGCGATCAGCACGATCGTTCTCGGATTCAGCAGCGCTATGATTTTGGGTGTGCCGATCGGAATAGTCGTTACGAACTGGTTGAGCTGGCAAGCGATTTTCTTGATTTTAGGCCTATTCAGCCTGGCGATTACATTCGTAATTTCCCGCCTGCTTCCGGAGATTGAAGGGGATGCGCCGATATCATTCCGTCAACAATTCAAAGTGCTGGGAAGTGTCGTTATCGTAAGCGGTTTGTTCCTTTCCTTTTTCAGGGAATCAGGCAATTCCGTCCTGTTTACGTATTTAACGCCGTTTATGCAAGACATTCTTCATATTAAAGCTTCCAGCATTAGTATCATCATGCTTGCTTTTGGTATATTCGGCGCAGTCGGTACGCGCTTGGGCGGTTATAGCATCGATCGGTGGGGTGCCGCTCGCATCATAGCTTTCAGCACTATCGTTCATGCTGCAGTTCTGGCTCTGCTGCCCCTTTATGCCGAATCGACTATCATCGGATTAGTACTGATCTCCGTTATGGTGATCTCTCTGTTCATGGCGGGTCCAGCCACTCAAACGTATTTTATCCAACAAGCGCCCCAGTCATCTGGTCTTATTCTCAGTGTGAACACATCGATTATTCACTTGGGATTAGCTGCGGGAGCCGGAGCGGGCGGTGCGTTAATAAATGCCAATTCCACCGTTCTTTACAATCCATGGATGGCAAGCCTCGTTGTAGCGTTAGCGTTAGTGTCTGCGCTTGTCAGTTTCTCGATGGGGAAAAAGCAGCCGGGCAAACTGCAAAAGCAAGCATGACGGTTTTACCATGCAACCAATGCATTCACGCAACCTTTAACAGGCTGCATGAATGGACCTCCGTTCTGCCAAGCGGATTGTTCCTCGACCACCGTCTATTCATAATGGATCAACCCGTCGGAGCTTTTACCAGAGGCCAAAAAAAATCCGCAACCATAATTGGTTACGGATTTTTTATTTATGGGTAAATTGACGTTTCAGATCAACTATTGCTAACCTGACGGAACTTGATAAAGCTGCCTACGCGCCAGACGCAAATGTACAAGTAAGCCATTACCATCGTCAGAATCGTAAATTCCGTATAATCCAGACCTTTGAAATATTGGGACAGCGCCACTCGAATAATAATGATAGCGATGATCACATACTTAAAGTTTTTGTTGCGTTTGGCATAGATCAGTCCGTCCTCCCGCTTCTCGTAACCTGTATGATATAGCATGATGCTGCCTAGCGCGATTCCGAGAACACCGGCACACAATATTTCCCAAATCGCCGGCAGATGGAACGGATGATCGGGGATATGAGCCAATGAATTAATGGAAAAGCTGAATATAATGAGCAGCAAAACAACGGGAATCAGCATACCGATGCCTTTATTGCGTATGGGCTTATCTTTGCCGCGCGACCTGAGCCATATGACGAGTACGATGATAACGGCGATGATGATGAATTGAATTATCGATTGAGTCGACATGGATTCAACCCCCTGTTGTGGTTATTGTGCTCAATTTGAATTTGTATGATCCCGATTCGCAAATAATGCGGACATTCACGATCAGACGGCAAGCGTTTCGGCACTATACTTCATTACCCAGCTTGCCAAAAATCCGAATAATTTTTTTAATCGCATAGTCCAGATCTGAAAGATCATCATCGCTAAGTGTATTTATTTGGTTGCAAAATAAGCGGTGGAACTCCCCCCAGCGTTTCAACACCGTAGTTCTGCCTTTTTCAGTCAGCATGAGAATGACGGACCGTCTATCGGTGTGATCCTGCACTTTTGACACATAGTCCTTTTCCTCCAGCTTCATGATCAGAGGAGTAAGCTGCTGCTTGGAAATGCTAATATGTTGGGAAAGCTGGGTCATGGAAACTCCTTCTTTAGCGTGAAACAACTCCTCCAATATATGAAGCTGCAAATGAGTCAAATCTGACGGTCTTGTGACAGCCGTGTTTTTGCTGGCCGGCTTGTTAAGCTTGTTGTAAACCAATGGAAGCAATTGTACAAAATTAGCGGCGATTTGTTCGGTTATCAAATTCAATTGGTACACATTCCTTTACTATTTTCTTCAAAATGAATTGACATATGCTAAATATAATTTTATACTTTCTAAAGTAATATAAAGATTATATCACGTTATTGAAAATTTGTCTTATATCATTTAGTAAATAATTATTAACTTTTATCAGCTCGGATTAAGTAAATGCATGAATAATTGTTCCCCATCTCTGCAATAATAAAAATGTTTAAAAAAGGAATGGTGATCTGAATGGCTTCATCAGGATTAACGTTTGGTATTTATCCGCTTGGGGTGGCCGGCACACCTACCGGCTTGGCTGTCGGACCGCAAGACGATTACGATAAAATTCAACTTGCGCTTCAAGATCTTCGAGGCGACACGAAAACACTGCTTCCGAGGAACTACATCATTTATACAGGGCCCGAATCGGAATCCAAAATGTTATCGGTAGCGGAACGCTATCTCCATGCAGGTTTATTAGGGGACTTGACAACGGGATGTCTCCAGGAACCGGATATCGACCTTGACTCCTGGCTCGATTTTATTCGCAAAATCATTCGGCAATACGGTCCCCATCTAGCTTCGCTCCAAATTACGAACGAACCCAACTTGACTTTTATGGAAGGTTCGAAGCCGTATGTGCAGCAAGCTTTGGTCGAAGGCGTCATTGCGGCCAAGCAAGAAATACGTGCTCGCAATCTTCAGGTCAAAGTTGGATTCGGCTCCGTACCGGAAAGCGATGTGTCGGTTCCTCATTTTTGGAAAGATCTTGCTGAACTTGGCGGAAAAGCGTTTGTCGACTCCGTTGATTTTGTCGGACATAATTTTTATGTGGATGTATTTGAGGAACCGCTCGATTTAACGGAAGTACCGGCATCCGTAGAACGAACGCTCCGGAATCTAAGAGAACACGATTTGGCAATGTGCGGAATACCGGCGTCTATCCCTATACGGGTTACCGAAAACGGATGGCCAACCGGAAAGAACCCGCTTGCCGATATAAAAAGATCCTGCGAGCACCAATCGAAAGTTCTCGAAACAGTGATACGAACCATTTATCATCTGCGTCAACAGCTCAATATTTCCCACTATGTGCTTTTCGGACTCCGGGACGCGGATAGCTCCAAAGATGATCTCTTCCATCAATTTGGAATCATGCGGGATGATTATACGCCGAAACCTGCTTATTATACATTCAAAAAATTAATCCAAGAACTTGGTTAATGAATACCACGGCAACGAATGGCTAACAGTGTTATTTTACAATGGCAGATGGTGCAGTCCTCCGATGAACAGCGAAAACAGCCTGGAACACGAGGTTCCAGGCTGTTCTAATGATTAACTTGATTCTGAGTGAATCATGAACTTATTAACTTCTTGGCGCCCATAGCATGATGGACACGCCTGCCATGCAAACGGCAGCTCCTATCCAATCGTACATATCTGGCGCCTTCTTATCGACGAGCCATCCCCATAAAACAGCGAGAATAACAAACACGCCGCCATAAGCCGCGTAGACTCGCCCAAATGACGGGAAGCTTTGAAGCGTTGGAATAATCCCGTACAAGATGAGGACGATGCTCCCGACAATGCCATACCAAAGGGGCTTCGATTCCCGCAGCCAAAGCCAAACCATGTAACCCCCGCCAATTTCAGCGAGTCCGGCAAGCACAAAAATAAATATAGATATCAGCACAAAAACAAACCCCTTTCTAACATGTACCCGTCTTTTGTATCTTCTCCAAACATTCCGACCAGGTGATGCACTTGCAGCTTAAGCCGTTGTCTAGAATTTGTATCATGGAATTGATTTGTCTCTTTCTCTCCTCTAGCTCGGATCGTTTCTGCTTCGCCATATGCTCCCATCGCTCGGAAAGCGAGTTATCGGTTTCAAAGCCCTCTAATAAAACCGCGATTTCTTGAATGCTGAATCCGGTCTGCTGCGCCACTTTAATAAAATGGATGCGGTCAAGAATACTTTCGTCATATCGACGCTGGCCGTTTTTCCGTTCCGGAGAAGGCAGCAAACCAACGGATTCATAATAGCGCAGAGTCGATGCATTCACATCTGCCATTGCAGACAACCGACCGATGCTAAGCTCTGCCATAAACATCACCTCTTGACTTAAAGTTAGCTTTAAGTTTTATGATTAAATTATAGCTCGCATGGGAAGGTGAAGTAAATGAAAAAAGAAAAGGGGATAAAAACATGAGTAATCAAATACCCGTTGCTTGTCGTCATACAGTTTTTACAAAGGATCAGCGTGTTGAATACAAACGTATTTGGGGAGGCCCGTCTCGCTTCAATTAACCGGAAACGAAGAAGTAAAAGCATTTTTGCGTTCTATCTTTAACGATCAGATTAATTCGATTACTGCAAAATAAATATATATGGAGGACCCGGTTTTTGTCTCTAAATTAGGACAAGAACCGGATCCCCCTTGTTAAGCCTTATTTAATTGCAAGAATTTTAGTCTTTGTCACCTACGTTTATTGCTGGTCGTTGTTGGCGTTACGATCGCCGACCGTGACCGCGATTTCTTGGCTATTGCCGTTTCGGATAATCGTCAACGTCACTTTGTCTCCAGCTTTCATCGCTTGTACTTTTTTGGTCAATTCCGCAGGCGTTGAAATATTTGCGCCGTTCACTGCGGTGATAACATCATACGGCCGAATACCGGCCTCGAATGCCGGCGTTTTTCGTTGTACATCCGTTACTAACGCGCCGTCTGTATTTTTGAGCTTCAAATCGCTTAACATATCATTAGTCAATTGTTCGAGACTTACTCCGAGATAAGGTATCGGCTCCTTCGGAATTTGGACGTTATTTTTTAATTGATCCAAAACAGAGCTGATCGTGTTGGTTGGAATGGCAAAGCCGATGCCCTGAGCCTGTGAACTCACCGCCGTATTAATACCGATAACCTCGCCGTTAAGATTCAGAAGCGGACCGCCGGAATTACCCGGGTTGATGGCCGCATCCGTTTGGATCAAATGTTTGTATTCCCTCGTCCCGTTATCATCCGGAATACTGATCGGCCGTTCCTTGGCGCTAATCAATCCAGCCGTAACCGTATAATCGAAATCATACGGATTGCCGATCGCAACGACCCATTCGCCTACCTTTGCATTATCCGAGTCGCCGATAGGCAATGTTGGGAACGGGCTGCTGCCCTCTATCTTCAAAACAGCCAAGTCCAAGTCATAGCTGTTTCCCAGAAGCTTGGCTTGAAACGGCTTATCATAGCCTTGAATAGTGACATCAATTTCATCCGCACCGTCAATGACATGCTCATTCGTCAAAATATAACCGGATGATTCAAAAATAAAACCGGATCCGATGCCTGCAGGCTGAAGCTCTTGGCTTTGATCCTGCTGCTGCGATTCGTTGCCGCCTCCGAAGAACTGCCGGAAAAACGGATCATTGCTTAACGGGTTGTTGCCGCCTCCGCTTTTTGGCTTTACCTTCGTTTCGATTTTAACGACTGCCGGACCGGCCTGTTTGGCAATATCAGCAATATTGTTAGGCCGCATATCGACCGAAGCGGTTGTAGCTTCACCGCTTCCGCTGCTTGGCTGGCTTGCGGCAGAAACATCTGAAACTATCGGAACCTGGATGCCGGCAAACAAATTCATCTTGTCGGATGCGTACATCAGGCCTCCTACCACCAACGCGCCCGCCAAAAATGCGGCCAGCATGCTTTTGACGGAGGAACGTTTTTTACGGGAACCGTTCCAATGGCCTTTCTCGGCAGAGGGAGAAAATTCAAAGAATCGGGGCTGCACCGTAATGTCTCCGGATTCTACTTCCGGGTCCTTGTTGTTTCCTTGATGTTCGCTATCGTTTTCCGGGTGTATGAAATCTTTTTTATTATCATCCATGATTGCAACCTCCGTTTTATAATATAGTCTCGTCGTCAATTAAAAATAAGGGTTATAAGTGCCGGCTCACATCATCTATAATGCTCTCTTACTCTTAATATCAACTTAAAGGTAGATGAAATCAGAGTAAATTTCGAATAGAGACGGCGAGTATGGATTTTAACTATTTCCGCTCTCTCGTCCGTCTACATCATTAGATGTCAAGAGATTCGACCTGCCCTATTAAAAAAGAAAAAGAAGCCTGCTACTAACAGACTTCTTACTTTTAGCTTTTTATCTAGGAGATTACTGCGCTTGCAGTTGGAGTGGTTTCCAGTTGCTGCCACCATCGTTCGTTTCGATGACCCGGGCACTCTTCGGATCATGGTCCCCGACGACCAGCAAGCCGTGCTGCCTATCAAATGTAAACCCGCGAATGGCCGGATCGTTTCCAACCGATTGACCGAACACATCGTCGGTCGCTACTTGATTCCACGAAACACCCCCATTCCCCGTGCTGTACAAGACACTACCGTTCAGCAGCCAGCCGTGTGCGGCATCGGCGAAGGCCGTTTGCATCTGTGAATTAAGCGCGATTGAAGCCGGTAATTCATGACCGTTCCACGTTATTCCACCGTCATGTGTAGTATAAGTAACAAGCGTATGGCCCGACCCGCTGCCGAAGCGGACCGTCATAATGCCGTCTCGTTTTTGATCCCCTGAAAAAACAGGTGCGGACAATGAGGAAAATTCAACCTTGCCCTGAAGCCGTTCAGGTATCGGAAGCGCCGCAGCGTTCCAGGATTGACCCCCGTTCGATGTACGAAAGAACAACAGCTCCGGGCTCACAGGATTATCCATCGCCGCAAAACCGTCATTCGTTGTGCGGAACGTTATCCCAGTAATACTGCCGAGAGCCGGCAAGCCTGTATTCGCCGCGGATCCGTCGCCTGTGTCGGATACAACCTTCCAGGAAGCACCGCTGTCCTCGGTACGGTAAACCGTTTTTTGACTATGCATCATAGCTGCATCCCCAGCGGTAATCAACCAGCCGTGCTGCGAATCGGCAAAAGTGAATTGAACGGGATGGTGCAAGCCTTCAATGGTCTGTACCTTCCATTGCCCGCCTCCGTCCGTTGTTCCTGCGATGTACATCGCCTTTTCATCCGACCAACTGATCCAACCGTTTCGGGCATCGTTGAAGTATACTTTGGCCAAGCTTATTTGGGACAGATTGACGCCGTCAAGGGATACTTGGCTCCAACGAGCTCCATTGTCTTCCGTTTTTAATAATACCGGCTGCTCTCCCTCGTCCCCCCAAGCCCAACCGGCACCATTACTCATCATTTGAATTCCTGCCGCGTTAGTAAGAGCTTGAGCCGCAGGGGTATGCCCCGATCCGGACGGGACAACGGTAATTCCGTTCAGACCGCCCGATCCGTCAGCAGCCTGCAATCCTGTAATAAACCATTTGCCATCCAGCGATCCGGCGGTAACCTTCGCCTTTTCGACTCCGGCATCCCCGCTCGAAGTTTTCAATTGGAACTGGACGTCATAATTTATACCTGCATCTGACTTTACGCCCGCCGACAGCTGATAGCTTTCTACCCATGGACTGGACGTTCCGGTTACCCAGCCCAATTCCTCATATTGTTTGACCGTCTGACCTTGCAAAGCTGGCGACAGAACAGCATATTGAACGGCGCCGTTCCGGCTTTTCACCGCGTCGGCCCAAGTTTGTACCGCTGCTTGTGCTGACGACGGGGCAATTGCGCTTTGAAGCAATTCGATTTGCCGCTGCTGAGACGATCTGTCGGGCAGGTCGACCGTAACGGTTTGCTCGGAGGCGTTCCAGTTCACCTTGGCCCCCAACGCTTCGGAAACCGCCCGAATCGGCACCATTGTGTTGCCTTCAATAATCTGCGGAGGAACTTCAGGTGTAATCAAATTTCCGTTAACAATGAGCTTAATCCCGCCGGCTGAATAGGCCGATCCGCCGAATAATGCCGCGGCCACGACCGCACTCAGCAGAACTGTCCATTTTTTTCGCATGCTGTGCACCTTCTCCCGGTTAATTTCTTTCATGGCAGCAATCAACATTCATGTATAATAAACGTGATCATTTTACATAATGTTGCAGGTTTTCCGTTGGATTTTCCACCAAAAAAGCGCACTCCCCGGAGTGCGCCAGATGTTACAACTGAAGGATAAGCCGCCGCAGCTACCCCATCAGCCGTCTCTGCTCCTCCAAATGCTTGCGAAGCCGGATCAAGTAATCCGGCGCATCTATCGGATCGGAGACGATCAGCTCAATGATGCACAGTCGGCTCATTTGCGCTTGCTCTGCCGCGGCAATCGCATCATCGAGCTCCCGGTTTGTGCGCACCCGGGCCGTAAAAGCCTGCCCGCCAAAAGCCTCGGCCAGCAATGTATAACGCCAGGATGGGATTTGATTGTATTGCTGATCGGATGTATAGACGTTCAAATATTTTTCGATCGTGTAGCCGCTGTTGTTCAATATAAACAGAATCGGCCGGCAGCGGTTGTCCAGCATAGTACTTATTTCCTGAACCGTAAGCTGCAGGGAGCCATCTCCCGTAAACAGCAGGACGCGCCTGTTCGGTGCAGCGATGCAAGCCCCGAATGCGGCTGGCGTTGCATAGCCGATGCTCTGCCAGCCTTGTTGACATATATAATCGGCTCCTGCCGGAAGACGGACCTGCGACATCCCATAAGCAAAAGTCCCTGTCTCGACTACTACTATATCTTTGTCCTTCAGCATACGCTGGAAGCGCGGGTAATACGATGCCGCGCGAATAGACTGATCCGGCTCGCCGGTTATCGCGTCATAAGGGAAGGCAACCTGCGGCAGAGCAGCGCTTTGGCGCCATCCGATCGCATTTAAGGCGGCGATCAGATCGGTCGCCATAACGCGCTCATACATCGTTTCTCCCACCCGAACAAACTCCGGCTGGATGTCGATGAGCCGAAGACGGTCAAGCTTGGCCGTTTCATTCGCCGAATTAATGTCCGTCCAGACCATTCCGACCGCAATAATGCAATCTGCACTTTCGACAATAGTTCTCACCTGCCCGCTGCCGAAAGCGCCGCCGTATACCCCGATATAATTCGGATGCCGTTCGTCAAAGCCGCTCTTGCCAAGCAAGAGTGAAGCGGCCGGCACGTTTAAGCGAAGCGCCAGCTGCTGCACGTAATCCCTGAGCCCGCAGCGGAGCGCCAGTATGTCTGACAGCAGCACAACACTGCTTGTTCCGTTCAACAGGCGGCGAATATGCTGAACGGCCGCCTCAAGGGCAGGCTGGCTTGTTGCAGCTTGCTTCTCCTCCGGAACAGTGCGCTTCACGATGGGCTTTGTAACCAGATCGATGGCTGCCATCAGGTACACGGGCTTGCGCGTTCGCTTGGCGATGCGCAGGGCCGTCGGAATCTCCTGTTCGGCATTCTCCGGCGTCAGCACCGCCGTGTACGCACATAGATGCGTGTACATCTGCCGGAACACGTCGAAATCGCCGTTCAGCAGCGTATGATGCATCAGTTTATGCGCCTGCTGATCCGTCGATTTCGGAGCCCCGACGATATGTATAAGCGGTACGTATTCGCTATTTGCTCCCGCGATCGTATTGCAGGCGCTCATCTCTCCGACACCGAATGTTGTAATCAGCGCCGACAAGCCTCGGATTCGCCCGTAGCCGTCTGAAGCATATCCCGCTCCCAGTTCGTTGCGCCCGTTGACAAATTGGATTCCTTCATATTGCTCCAACGTATCCAGAAGACTGAAATTGTAATCGCCGGGAATGCCGAAAATTTCAGTGACGCCTTCCGCTTTCAGACAATCGAAAAGGTATTGTCCGACTGTCGGTGAAGTCGCCGCAGGCGGCGGCTGCTTCTTGTCCGTCTTTTTTGCAAGCAATGTCATTGGTTAAAATTCCTCCTTAGCTTCATTTCTGTCCGCTTCTAGAGTGCCCCGCTTCCTTCGGGCATACTCCCCGTCCATGAAAACAGGCTGTCGATTTTCAACGCAATCGGCAGCCTGTATTTTATTTCCGAATGTTTTTTCGTCGAAAGGCTTCGAGGATTTAGAGCTAATGCCGGCGTTTCCGTCATCCGGTGCCATAATTGGAGTTTTGAATATGATCGCTGATTACCCGCACGTATTCTTGAAAGCCTTTTTCAGTATTTGTTTTAATGGAGCAATAGTAGGGGTGGTATAATTTGGGGCCGAGAGGGTATGGAAGATTCATCCTTTGTAACGTTTTCTCCACCTTTTCGCTGAGAGGAATAATGCATGCCGGCTTTACCACTTTCATTTCCTCAATAAAGCCACGGGTAAATATCATTTGCTCGTGATCATCCAATTCATAATAGTTGACATTGACCTTTCTTCCATTATTCGTTCCTTCAAAGCCAAACCAGGATATGTTCGTTAAGTACACATGCTGAAAAAAAGTGTCTGCGCCAAAATGTGCTATAACCTTAAACACAAACTGAGCGCTGAGCTCTTCGTCGTTGTTATTGATTTCCGGCATCAATTGAGACAATGATTTGAAGTCCAGAAAAGGAACTCCGGTTTTGCCGGCCCCTCTCCGACCGGGGTTGATACCGCACAGAACGAGCCGCGGCTTTGAATTTTCGCAATAATATCGTTGATAAAATTGTTTGACAATCTCTTGCTGTCGAATAAAGCCGTCAAGTATGCGCACGTCCTTTTTCCCAAGATCTTGATCAATTCCGCTTTGGGCTGTAAAGATATTCTGGTAAAACGAATGATGGTAATCGAGAATAGCCTGCATCCCGTCACTCCTTGGTTAGATTCGATTTATCCGATCGTCTATAGCTTTCAAGACCTCCGCAGCTTTCCTCGTAAGGCGACATGGAATTTCCGATATTTCCGGTCTCTTCCGCGCCCCCTTATGCCAAGCCGCGAATACTCCGGATGCCCCGATATCAACATAAGATAATTTTACCATATTTCCATTTGATAAACAGATGCATGATAAACGGCTTCGCTTGTCCTTAAAGGACGCGCGTTAGTCAAGGTTGGCACGCCGTCCGGAAGACTTCATGGTCGTATTGACGGGAATAGATAAGCGTTCGTTCGACATCATGCAAATGGTCGCTGCAGCCAGTACGGCCGGGACCAACGCCCATAAAAAGGTGTCGGCGATGGACGATGACAGCGCTCGAACCATATTATCCAGTACCTCATGTGGAATTTGCGCCCGTCCTGCTGCGGTAAGCAGGTTGTTTGCACTCCCCCAGTTGCCCCCGTTCAAAGCAATACCCTCTCCACTGCTGCCACCGATACTGCCTGTAAAAAAGTTTCGTTGTATAATGCCGAAACCGGTAATGCCGAGCGTAGTGCCAAGCGAGATCATAAAACGGTTCGCAGACGTTGCGGAGCCTCGCTGCCACATCTCGAACGGATGAATCGCTGCCATGCTGAGCACGGAAAATGAAAACCCGACGCCGAATCCGGTCAAAATCATGCCTAATATGAGTATCATCCGGGTCGTATCCGGCGTAAGCAAGCCCAGCCAACCGATCCCAGCAACAATTAACAGGCTTGCCCCGAGCATAATGTTCCGGTAGCTTGTTTTAGTTGTCAGATATCCGCCGACCTGGCTCCCCGCCACCGACCCCAGCATCATCGGCGTCAAAATCCCCCCGGAATTCGTCGCGCTGCCTCCCAGCACCCCTTGTACGAAAATAGGAATATATACGGTAGCGGAAATAAACGTAACTCCTATGAATAACGCTGCGAGGTTGCTGGTTGCAAACAGCCGGTTCTTGAACATTGCGAACGAAATGATCGGCTCCGCCGCTTTCGTTTCGAACCGTAAAAAGAGAGCCAGAGATACAAGAAAAGCAGCGAATAGACCGATGACGATGCCTGAATTCCAATCATAAGTATTGCCGCCTAGCTCGAGTGCGAGCAGGAGACTGACTATGGCCGTCACGAGCGTAATCGCGCCTGCCCAATCGATTTTTTGCTTCGCATGCTGTTGTGATTCGTAATAGCAGAGAGCGATCAGCAATAGAGAAAGAACGCCTAGTGGAAGATTAATATAAAAAACCCATCGCCAGTTCAACGTCTCCGTTAAGAAAGCGCCAAGCAAGGGACCGAAAATGCTCGACACGCCGAAGACGGCGCCGAATAGTCCGCTTACCTTCCCCCGCTTCTCGGGCGGAAAAACATCGAAAATAATCGTAAAGGCAATGGGCAGAATCGCGCCGCCCCCGATCCCTTGAACAGCCCGGAAAATGCTTAACTGAACGATGCTTTGGGCAGCAGCGCACAGGATGGAGCCCACAATAAACAGCGCTAATCCGGTTATAAAAAATATTTTGCGTCCGTACATATCGGATAATTTGCCGAATATCGGCGTACCCGCCATCATCGTAACCATATAGGCTGAGGTCACCCAGACAAAATGGTCGAAACCTCCTAAATCCGCCACAATCGTACCCATAGCGGTTGCTACTATGGTATTATCCATCGCCGCCATCAAAATCCCGAGAAGCAGCCCGGCGAGCACCCATCCGATCTTCTTTTTATGAACAGTCGCCATCAACTGCTCCCCCCTTTCAAGATCATCCTGCCGCAATAGGTGAGACACTCGATTCTCATAGATAATCTCCCTTCGTATGTTCTGAATTCCTCCACCCCTACAATACCAGCCGCGTATCACGAAATACTTCGTCAAAAAGTCACAATACAATCATCAATCCGTTACATTCCGGTCTCCTCATCATCAATTGAATTTCTTTCGTAAAAACAAAAACGAAGCACACCATAATCGAATGTGCTTCGTTTGCAAACGGCCAAACAATGTTGAGAAAAAACAAAATGAGCCTGCGGGGCAACAGCATTCATTTATTGGAATCCCTTACCTCCGAGCGGCCGCAGCTTGATCGGTTCGACACCTGCGATCAGCGGTCTGGCACGCCCGATCAGAGCAACAGTATCCTCGTTGCGCAGGGATTCGGCATGCGCTTCGGCATCGCTCCATAACTCGGTCACCCAAATAATATCCGGGTCCTCATCGGATGCGTTGACAATGTAGAGCTCGCAGCCCTGCTCCGATTCGCATTGCTCTGCTGCCTCCAATAAGATCCGGGCCAGCGCATCTCTTTGACCCGGCTGGGCTTTGAATTTCGCGTACATCGCAAATTTGCTCATGATAAACATCCTTTACTTGGGATTATGGGTTCAAACCCGATTTCATCGACCGGTAATGCTCGGTCAGGACGCCGCAGATGTCCGCCAGTCTCTCAACCAGCATATCCGGCTCAAGAATGGTCAGCGCCTTGCCGTAAGGAAGAAGAAAGTACGGCACGTACGTCAGCACGGAAGGCATCCCGATCCTATACACCGCTTGACCGTTGTCGCATTCGACGAGCGCATGACCGAACAGCCAATGCTGGTTGAGCAGATCCAATACATGTTCGTGCGCCTGAATTCTTACCAGCGTAAGCGATTCCGCATCAAGGGCATCGGGAAGCAACTCGCGCATCAAATGCGCTTTCGCCGAGAAATCGTTAGGGCGTTCGAAGCGTCGTTCCGTCTCTTCCAGCCGGACGATGCGATCCGTCCGGAAGCTGCGCAATTGACCGCGAAGACAGCAAAAGCCGACGGTGTACCAGGCGCCCTTCCAATGGACGATACCGTAGGGATCGAACACTCTGATGCTGGGAGCTTCCCCCCTACCCTTATCGTATTCCATCTTCACGGATTGGCCTTGGGCCGCTGCTTCCTCCAATACCTGAAGCAGCTCCTGCTGCCGTCCTTCGACAGGCGGATGGATGACCGAGAATCCATCCATATGGCGTTCGATCCGGTCAAGCTGTTCCTCATTGGTGTAGCGCTTTATTTTGTCAACCGCCCGGGTAAGCGCCTCCTTGAACGGATAGCCGGCTTCTTGCGCGAAGGCCGCGGCTTGTACGAGCGCTTTCTGTTCTTCCATGTCGAACAGAAGCGGCGATTCCGTGAAATGGTCCAATATCCGGTATCCGCCGTTCGGACCCGAATCGGCGATGATGGGAACGCCGCTGGCGCATAAGGAATCGATGCAGCGGTATACGGTACGGATATGGATTTCCAGCTCGTCCGCGAGCTGCTGAGCCGTCTTTCGTCTACCCGCCCGAAGCAGCCATAGAATGGACAGCATGTTCGTCGATTTGGACATCTTTTTCATCACCGCCTGTTGGAGCAGCCGTTATTGGGACTTCGGGTAAGCAAGATTGAATAAATGAGCCTTCACTTTATCTGCTTCTGCAGCCGTACGATGAACGCTGACAACTTCGTTTACGTCAAACTTATTTCCATCCAGGTCGTAAAATACGAAGTTAATGCCGCAGCTGTCGCGATCCTTAAGCTGTTCGATCCTAACGCCGTTTGATTGCAGACGGTCATGCAGTACCTCTATTCCCCTTACCTCGAAGGTGAACCTGAACATTTCATAACCGGCTTTGTTAAGGAATTGGTTATCGACTTGACCACCGGTTTCGACCAAATGCAGCCATTGTCCATCGGAAAGCTTCATAATCGCTTGAGCCTCCGCAGGATTGAACGGCACCGCGAATCCCAATCCAAAATGTTGCTGCCACCATTGAGCTGACATTATCGGGTTCCTCACTGGCACATATATCGAACAAACAGCCTTTATTGCATTTCCCTGAAACTCATTCGAACTTCCAGACATTCTGATCATCCCTTCCATTGTTGATCCCTTCAATCTAAGAAACGGAAATACGGAACAAAATCAAACAAGCGAATATTATTTATTTTGAAACGATTCTGAACAAATTGCCGTCGGGGTCTCTGAATGTGAAGTGCAACAGCGCACCTATTGTCTGAAGCTGAGTAAGCTGAATCTCTTCCTTGGTTAAACCTATGTATGCCCGATAAATAGCATACGGATCGCGTCTGCGAAAAGCGTCAACCAGTGCATCAAAATCATTGGGGAATGTCCTGTCTCTATTCGTAACGATTGTTGGTTTTTCTATAGATGAGTCCTGAGCTTTTTGTCCGCATGCTGTATTGATATAAGATCGGTTTCCAGTCCATCTTAAAATTAATTCGATAACGAATTGCATTTTCCTTTAATAAACACTTCTCCCTGCCCTTTAAGCGGTACCGCATTCAGTCCTTTGCACTAGATTGGCGCCATTATATCTAATACATATTCGTTTGGTATTTGATGCAATCTATGGAAGGGGGTGATTTCAATGAACGATTCGATGAAACCGGATTGGGAACGAAAGCTCATAGACGATCTGAAAGCCAATGCCGACTTTGCGTTCACTACAATATCCGCTTCGGGTCAACTATCGACGCTTTACTATTTAAAATCGCTGGTCAACCTGTCAGAAACGATTGCGATCATGGAACAATTGCTGGTGGAGTCAACGCAAGCAGATCCATCGTCGGATGAAGCCATCGTTTCTTTGCTTGAGGGGAAAGTGATCTTACGTCAATCGGACTGTGACAAACCGATCGTATTAAGCCCGGTACAGCTGCAGGTCAGCCGCCAAATCATGCAGCCTCAAAATGAACAGCCGATTCAAGTAGCGTTCGACTCTTTTACAGAGGATCTCAATAGAAATATCGGTTTAATTCGCAAAAAAATAGTAAGACAAGACGTGGAGGTCGATTACTTTAGAGCAGGCTCAAACACCCGGAGGAAAGTCGCCTTCATTTACGTAAAGGGTGAAGCTAATCATCAGGTAGTCGAATTTATTAAACAAAAGCTGCACACTAACATATCCAACGAACTAAATAACGTTGAGGATTTGTTGAAGATGCTGGATCAGCCCAGGATATCCCTGGTTCCAACCTATATATCTACGGAGCTTCCCGGGGAGGCGGCCCAGAACCTGCTTGACGGCAAAGTCGTTATTTTGATGGATCAATTTCCCTTCGCCTTGGCATTCCCGGCCATTATTAAAGATTTATGGTCACTCAAATCGGATTTGAACAATCCGACACTAAATAGATTTTTTTATCGCTTCATCCGAATTGTAGGAATCATTTTTGCTATCGTTACGCCCGGATTATATATCGTCCTAAACGCCGTGAATCCCGAGCTCCTCCGGATTCAATTGGCAATTTCCGTAGCCCAGAGCAGGGAGGGCGTTCCATATCCTTCAATCGTCGAAGTATGTCTCATGCTCATCTTAATGGAAATGGTCATAGAGGCAACCATACGTCTTCCCAAAAATATCGGCCCCACGATCACGATGGTCGGCGGTATCATACTCGGACAAGCTATCGTGCAAGCCCACCTGGTCAGCAACTTGCTGATCATCATTTTGGCTACTTCAACGATCGCCAATTTTACGATGTCGGGGTACATCAACACGATTGGAGTCCGAATATTTAAATATGTCACTTTATTACTCAGTACGATGTTCGGTATATTCGGACTGGAGGCGGCTATCATATGGTTTTGCATGTATTTGGCGAGTCTCAATTCGTCATCAATCCCCTATTTGAGTCTTAGCTTGAAAGGAAAAGCTTCCTATGAGTAAACGGATGATCTACATTTTGTTTCTACAAATTCACCTTGCGACTGCTCTTTCTTTCTACGCGGTCAAAATTATGGAGTCGACATCCAAAGGGCATTGGGAGCCCATATTAGCCGGCAGTCTTATAGAGCTCATACTTATTTGGCTGTATCTTAAGGGCTTATCCCTTTCCAAGGGAAAAGATTTGGTGGAAATCATAAGAGGAATGGCGGGGAAATGGGGTTCCATATTGATTCTCCTGCCCGTTATTTTATTTCTTTTCTCTCGTTTGATCCTGCTGGTTCGTCATCAAATTACCGATATTAGCATCATTCTGCTTCCCCAAACATCATTATGGGCTACGACTCTGATCTATATGATCCTGCCCTTTTATGCAGCGCTTAAAGGAATTTCGGCGATCGCCCGGATGAGCGTAGCCACTTTTATCCTCTTTATACCGTTTGTCCTTTTTTCATTGCTGATTAGTTTTAAGAACTTTGACATCCATAATGTTTTTCCGTTGTGGGATCCTACTCTATCTTTCGTGTCCAAACCGTCCTTTTACGTAAGCATGTTGACGCATGCCGGCTTTTTGTTTCTGGGAATGGCGTCCTTAAATAATAAATCGATAACTATACGGGAGATATGGCCCGTACTGGCATTGCTAACTATTTTTAACATTGCAATCGTTTACGTACCTCTTCTCATATTCGGACAAGAAACGGTCGTACTTCTGGAGCACCCTACCCTCATTGCGTCGGATACCATCGACCTGGAATGGGTTGTGTTCGATTGGCTCCCCACTTTTTTCATCGTTTCATCCAGTGCGCTTAGCGTTATTGAAGCTTCGGTCATCTGCTGGATGATCACCCTCTTGATTCGGAAAGTCATCTTTCCTGTTCATGATAAATGGCTTTTACCTATTATTGGAGTTGCCGTGTATGCTCTAAGTTTAATGATCCCGAATTTGCATACGTTAAATAACCTGGATTCGATAAATGCTTTGTTTTCCATATATAGTATTGTCATGATTCCAGTGGCAACCTTTGTGTCAAGTTTATGGCGAAGGAGGCAAAATGCTTGATGCTTCGTACTGTGGCTCGCCTGCTAATTTTTATTTTTTTTGTTGCCATATTGAGCGGCTGTTGGGATTTCAAGGATATTAACAAGCGTTATTTGCCTGTAGTTATGGGAGTTGATAAGAAAGACAACGAAACCTACAGGATCATCCTCCAAGTACCGACTGTTAAGGGGGAGACGTTATTTTTGGAAGGAGAATCGAGCTCTATAAGCAAAGCTGTCGATATTATCCGTACGAAGGCGGAAAAAAGTGTGGATCTGATTCACTTGAGGTTGTTCTTGATAAGCCGGAAAACGGCTGAGAAAGGGATTAAAGAAATTATGGACTATGCCGTACGTGTCAATGATATTTCCATCAAAGGCATGGTGGCTATCGTTACGGGAGATTTCGAAAAAACGCTGCATCATCAAATCAAACCGACTCCGGAGGTGTCATCCTATGACTACTTCAGCGAAGAAGCCGGTTGGACGCCGAATGTATCCATTAATCGGATTTGGGAAGCATACAGAAGCGCTCATTCGTATACGGAAGACTTCGCCATTCCACTGCTCACTGCAGGTACGACTACTTTGTTCGACTTCAAAGGATCGGCCATTATGAGGCGGGATCGGATGGTCGGATCGCTTTCCCCGGATGAAACGCTGATGAACAACATTTTCCAGGAAAGATACACAGAAGGAACGATTGAAATAGCCAAAGATACAAGCCTCATTATTAAAAAAGCTTCCGTTCGTAACCGGACGGAATGGATTTCTTCGGGACCGAAATTACGCAGTATCGTCAAATTGGATGTATCGATTACCGAAAGCAAAAGGGATAAACCAAATGAAGAAATCGCGAAAGATATCAAGAACTTGCTTGAAAAGCGCGCTGCAGCCATCTCCAAAAAGCTTCGCCTGTTGAAGGCAGACGTCCTTGGAAACGGGCAGCTTTTTCGACCGCGGATGTCCGAACAGCAGATGAGAGAATGGAAGGATAAATGGTACCCGGAGATGCAGCATGATATTACGTTCGAGATCAATATCCGGGACAATATCAACTTTAAGGAAAAGGTTAAATAGGTCCTGTTCCCTCCAAGTACGGGAAGGCTGCTGCTATCCCGTACTTGTTTTTGGCATATGAGAAACTTATTTTTTCGCTACGGTTATTGTCTCCTCTTTCTCGTTCCATTGAATACGAAGGGTAAAACCGGCTTCATCCACATACGGCGTAACAAGAGTAGACTTGCCGCTTATCCTCAGATTTGTGGATTGCGTATCGCTTTTTCCTTCGTTTTGAAAATTGTTGCTGTTCTCAAAGGAATAATGAACCTTCGATACAGGCTGATTTCCTTTACCTATATATTTTATCGCAAAAGCTTTCATATTAGAGGACGGATTAACAGAGCAGTCGACGCTCCAGAATGCGCTTGTTCCACTAAAATCTATGGGCCGCGAACATCCTGTTAAGCCTGCCAGACTGAGCATCATCAGACCTACTATCCATCGTTTCAAATCCGTCAATCCCCCTTTTTTCGAGCAATGGGTCATACTCCTGCCGCCGCGAGCTTCAATTTCACGTAAAAATGAAGCTGACCGCTATCCTGCTCAGCCCAGATGGTGCCGTCATGCGACTCCACGATGCTTTTGGCGATAGCTAAGCCCAAACCCGAACCTCCGCTGCTTGAGGAGCGGGAGGCGTCGACTCGGTAAAAGCGCTCGAACAACTGCTGCAGCTCATCGTCAGCCAGCATTTCCGACCGATTGCTGAACTGGATCATAACATGCCGGTGATCCCGTGCCACTTGGACGGTAATTGCGCCCGGCTTCAGACTATACTTGATCGCGTTGGCGAGCAGATTCTCGAATACCCGGATCATCTTATCCACATCAATGCGTACGAGCAGCTTCTCCTTTGGAATTTTGCGGTTGATGGTCAACTGCTGCTCCCCGGCCAATGTAACAAATTCCTCCAGAAGCTGATCCAATACGTCGTTGATCGGGATGCCTTCTTTGTACAGCGGCACATCGCGATTGGACAGCTTTGTATACTCGAACAGGTCCTCGATGAGCTGCTTCAGCTTCTCCGATTTATTGTAAGCGATGCTTACGTAACCGGCCGCCTGCTCCGGTGTTTCGTAGCCCTTGTCATGCAAGAGCCGGAGGTAACCCATAATAAGGGTGAGCGGCGTGCGTAAATCATGCGAGACATTGGTGATCAACTCGCTCTTCAAACGTTCGTTACGCCGTTCTTCTTCGATCCTCCGCTGCAAGTCCTCCACCATCAGGTTCATATCCCGGGCCAGGGAGCCGAGCTCGTCATTGCTGCGCTCGATCACACGGTAATTAAGATTGCCTGTAGCGATGATGCGCAGGCCGCCCGCCAGCTCCTCCACGTACCGCATTTTCCTCTGTGTCAAAAAGTAGAATAAAAAAATAAACAATATGACGGCGCCAAGAATTGACATTGGGCTATCGCCCTTCCGATACGTAATGTGCGGTTCCGGAATAGCGGATACAAGCAGATATGATTTTTGCCCGTTATAGTTAACCGGATAAAAGCTGGAAAATTCCTTCCTGCTATAGTCACGATCCGTTCGGGCGTTCATCGCATTGCTGATGACACTATGAATATCGACATTCGTTTCCGCCGCATTGCTGCTGCGGAAGATGACCTTTCCTTCCTGATCGGTTATAAACACCTTGTATTTCTGATCGTTGGCGATTCGTTTGACGTGTTGTTCAAAATCGGACAGTCTTCGCGCAAGAGCAGAGCTCTCATAATCAGGCACTCCTTCCTGACGGGACGACAGGCTGTCCAATTCCCGAACCAGGCTGCGCGCTTCGTCGTCGATCCGTTCAATGCCGTATTGATAGTCGATAACGGCCTCACGGCGATATTCACCGAACATGCTGTAGCTGATTGCATAAGTGAGCGATGAGGCTAACAAACAAATGCAGAAGGTCAATATGAGCTGCAGCCGGATGCTCCGGGTCATAGGCTTCATTATCATGAAGTACAGCTTTCGTCCCCATAGAATCAACTTAACGAAAAGGTTAAACGGGAACCAGGTAAATGGAAACCGGTTCAACCTGGAAGACAGGTTCCGTTCGTAATCTCTAATCAACTTTGTAGCCAACCCCCCATACGGTTTTGATAAACTTCGGTTTGCGCGGATTTTGCTCGATTTTCTCCCGGATTTTGCGGATATGAACCATGACCGTATTATCGGAGTCAAAAAACGTCTCTTTCCATACCGCCTCGTAAATTTTCTCGATACTCCATACCGTCCCCCGGTTGCGGGCCAGAAGCTCAAGAATAGCGAACTCCCGCGGCGTAAGCTTTACTTCCCGGCCTTGAAGCTTTACTTCGTACGTCAACGTATTGATTGTCAGCTCATCGACTTCAAGCTCGTGATCCTTATTCGTCCGCGGCACATTGAGGCTTGTGTAGCGGCGAAGCTGGGACTTGATTCGCGCAATCAGCTCCAGCGGGTTAAAAGGCTTGCTTAAATAGTCGTCCGCCCCGGAGGACAGGCCCCAGATTTTATCCATATCCTGACTCTTGGCGGAGAGCATGATGATAGGCATATTTTTTTGCTCCCGGATTTTGAGACAAGCCTCGATCCCGCCCATCTTCGGCATCATGATGTCAAGAACGATCAAATCTACCTCCTCCTTATGAAGCACCTGGAGCGCTTGTTCCCCATCGGACGCCCGGAGCAGCCTGTACCCTTCATTTTTCAAATAGATTTCCAGCATATCGATGATTTCCTTCTCGTCATCGACAAGGAGTATCGTAGATTGTGCCATCTTGCGGCAGCCCTCCTGTAAAATTGTGGTCTAGCGATATTAGCGCTGAAAAGGACGGAACTCACATACATGTACATCCATAAACGTAACAAGCCGGCTATGTAATTACAATCAAAATATGAACAGGCCGCCCGCGCCTATGTCCATATCGCTGCAATGCGTATCGGATTTATGTACATGCAGCCGTTGCTTAACTTCAATCTGCTATAGTGCTCAGTATAGCTTCCGAATCTTAACAGAATGTCAGGCGAAATCTTAATTATTTCTTAACGATACCGATAATCCCCATTATTTCCCGGTTCACGACCGGGCACAGTTTCGCTATCATTAAATAGTCTACATAGATTTATATTATACCAACAGGAGCTGATAGATTTGAAGAAACGTTATACAGCCGGACTTGCCATGCTGACAGCAGGCATAATGTTGTTTGCAGGTTCCGCGGAAGCAGCGGTCTACACCGTAAAATCCGGAGACACCCTGTGGAAAATTTCCCAAACCTACGGCACTACCGCAAGCAAACTCATACAAGTTAATCAACTCACATCGGAGTGGATCTATCCGGGGCAACAGCTTCAAGTTCCCGGGACTACCCCTTATAAGGTTCAAAACGGAGAGTCCATGTGGGATATTAGCCGCAAGCAAGGCGTTGCATTGGCAGATTTGATCGCCGCAAACCCGCAAATCAGCAATCCGAATAACATTTGGAACGGATTATCCGTTACGATCCCGGATAAATTCGGAGCGGCTGCGGCTGCACCCTCAGCATCAGCGGCACAACCCGCCAAATTTGCAGACGGACAATTCCCGTTAAAAAAAGGAACCTATACGCAGCCAATCACAAATAATTATGCTGCAGAGCGTTATTGGTCCGAAAACGGAGATGAAATCCGCCAGCACGAAGGCGTCGATATTATGGCTGACAAGGGTACGCCGATCTATAGTGTTTTGGACGGTGAAATCGTTAATTTCGGGTGGAATGATCTCGGGGGATGGCGAATCACGGTACGGGTTGACGATACGACCCAATTTTATTACGCTCATCTGAACGGCTACGCCGGAGGTATCGGTAAGGGGTCTAAAATTAAAAAAGGCCAGCTCATCGGATATGTCGGCAGCACAGGCTATGGCCCGGAGGGCACACAAGGTTTGTTTGAACCGCATTTGCACTTCGGCATTTACAGCACGACTCCGTCATGGCATTCCATAGATCCGTTCGCATATCTCAAGTGGTGGGAGCAGAAAAATTAAGCTGTATGATAACGCCACGTTTCATAGGCAAATTATAAACACATCAAGTTCGAAAGACAGGTGCTGTATGCGCCTGTCTTTTTCGGTTGAATAGCAAGTATAAGATTTTATACTTAGCTTCGCACAACCTTGACAAACGCGCTCGTCCCGCAGGACGGCGAAGCCGTTTATCCTTGCATGCTTCCATCCCCCATATCGTTGCTGCAAGCTGTGGACAAGCGGCGGCTGGCGATTGCTTTCACTATGGAATTTGTGCGCAGCTCGGCAATATTTGTCCCGATTACAGAAGCTCCCAGACGACCTCATCATGTGCCGACTCATCTGGTCCAAGTTCCGTGAGCGGAGCATGCACCTCGACTTCGAAATAAGGAAATGCTGACGATTGAAACACTTCGACGGCGCAGCCGTGACCGTAAGGCCCGCGCGTCATGCCGAATGATTTCCTGAATAAGATTGGAGGACTTTCGGGAGATTGACCCGGGAGCCAAGTATCCACGAAACCGTTGTTGATATCGGTTCCCACTTTGAATTGCGTCGTTCCGTCGCAGTGAACAAGCGCCAGTTCCTTGTCATATTCGACCAGTCCGAGCTCTGTTTGAGTTGAATCAAAATAATGAACTCCTTTTTCATAGCGGGAGGTTCCTGCCGTCTGAAGATGAACGATTCCAGGTTTGCGGAGCATGGTGACCTGCCATATACCTTTGTGCTGAACACGGTTTCCCCGGTTGACGACCTCCTGCCGGATGCGGATTCTCCTGCCTTCATGAGGTATCCGAATGCGGCGTACGATCTGTAATTGCGTCTCTTGGCAGATTGGGCTGATCAGTTGGATTTCCGTACCTTCGGAAGTCGGCACCATCACACAATCGTATACGCCGTGATCCAATTCGGCATACGGGGGCCCATCCCAGTCCGCTTGAGGGGCAAGCCATGTTTTTTCTCCGCCATATAACAAAAAGCCTATCGATTTTCGGCTCTCCGCCAATGAGACCGCTTGTCTCTTATCGCTTTTGGGCTTAAACCCGTGCAACCCCTCATTGACAAAAAGCAGGTTCGTCCCAATCGGACCGAACTCCATAATGCGCCCCCCGATCTCGGGAACAACCGTTATTTCAATACTGTCGTTACGCACCAGCTGCCCATGAAAGCCCAAGCAATCCACTTCTTCATAAATAGGCATCATATCTTAACCTCCCCGGTATGAACAAGGAGGAGGCTTCCCCCTCCCGCATCCCCTCATAAACCATTTTTAGTAAATTATACCTAATGTGCATTTAAAAAGGAATCATTGATTACAAATAGCGGCCCGTATGAGAGTGTCGATTCGTTGTGTATAGTAGCGGAAGGCAATCTTTTCACTTTCCACTCCTAGTTTTCGCAGTTAATCGACAGTCACCGTATCAAGGCTATCCGTACGCATATGGGGACTCCGTGTTCATGCCGGACGGACAGCAATAACATTACCGGTCTCCGGTGTCTGCTTCCCGTCTCAATATTCGCAAACTGTAATCACGTCCAAATTGTGGGGAAAATATGCCCCAAAGCGTACCCATCGCTGTTTCAATTTTCTCCATGTTGGCAGAGCCCCCCACGTCGACCGGATCAAGACCGATCTCGCTAATTAACCGGGTGACGACTTCCTTGGCTTCGGAATCGTCGCCGCTTAGAAACGCGGTTGCGCTCATCGGACCATATTGCGGGTTTGCTATTACTTCCCATGCAAGCGTATTAAAAGCTCGAACAACGCGGGCATTTTGGGCCAGTCGGAGCACTTCCAAATCCGCCGATTTTCCATCAAGGCGGTTTGTGCAATTAATGAGGATTTTATTGTTCAGATCCCCCGTTTCTTCCAGGATCCGTTCAACATCTGACGGCAGAACGGCCAGAAGGATAACCTCGCCAAAGGCAACTGCTTCCCGCACCGTTCCCGCTTGAGCATTCGTCCCGGCTGCTTGCAGCAAATTCCGTATTTTATCGCTTTGCGGGTCGCGCGAGCCGAACATCACTTGATGTCCTTGCGCAGCCCATCGTCTCCCCAATGTTCCACCCATATTTCCTGAGCCAATAGAAGCAATTTTCATATTGCAGCCTCCTCGTAAATCTAATAATTTAAAATTTTCGTTCAAAAAATAGCGTCAACATCCTGCCCGGATGAATGCTTCTTTCTCATCGCCACCTTTTTTTCATCATTCTACACGCTGGAGTCGACTCCAAGTCAACACCTATTTATAGAAATGGAACCTGCCTGCTTTCAAACGAAACAAAGTCCCCCAAAAGTGACGTGAAGCTCCGAAGCCAATTCCGCTAACCCGTATTCACCGGGTTTCGTCAAGAGTGCAAGTAACTCTTGACCTTACTTTTGGGGGAGCCCCCGGTTATCCATAGAAATTTGCTGCGCATAATTTCCTAAACAAAAAAAACCGCGCAATGCGCGGATTCTGCTAATACATCTATACGCCTTTCTGTTTTTATGGAAACGGATGCGGATACGGATTAAGCTCCTCGGGTGTCAGCTTGCGATTTGCATAACCGAGCTTCATGGGTACCTCCAGCAACCTGTCGAGACCGGTCAACCGGTTATATACGTGACCGAACGTCATCGGCAGCATGCCCGGAATCAACACTTTTACGCAGTACAACCCATTGCGGAGCGTCTCGCTTGATGATTGATCGATAATAATAACATCCAGCTGCAGGCTGCGAAACGCTTGAAGAACCTGCCTAAGATCGTCCGTCAAATCATCATGTGCCGAAACGAAATCGAACGCTTCGTCGAATTTCCGGAGAGGACGCTGTTCATCCAGCAAAAAACGGAGCCTTTCCTCCGATTGCGGCAAGCTGTACAGTAGAGAGTGATCGTCCATATGTTCCACCAGGAATGAATCATGGAACATAGCTTCGGCTTCGTCTCGGCGCGTTCTCAATCGTTCTTCGGCCACCGGAATCATACCCGCCAGCTCATGTATGGCGCTCTTGGCCGCCTGGGTCGGGTCGAGATGGGCTCCGGCGGCACAGACGAGATTCGCGCCCTGATCTGCCCCGCCCTTCGCCACTGCCCAGATGCTGGGGATTCCGTTTTCCATCGTCGTATTGTACAGATTCACTTCGTATCCCGATACGGCCTTTATGCGTTCGATCATCACAAGCAGCTCCTTGTCTCCCGAAGAGCGATAGTCGAGCCGCGGAACGGGCAATCCGGCATACCAGGTCATTAAGAAAGAATCCCGTTCGACCACCTCCAAAATACCGTACAAGATCGCTTCCTCCAGACTCCCCCCTACCGCACAGCCGTTGGACGTCTCATAAACAAAGCCCCCTCCATAGGCCAAGCTGTAATACGCTAGCAGCTCCGGAACCAGAATCGGGCGTTCCTGCAGAAACGAGTATCCCCACACCCAGGACATTTTGGAATCGGGGTCAAACGGCACAAATGGAAAGTCCGGCTGTTCAAGCTGCGTCTGCGAATGGAACCCCACCTTCACAGGATCTATCGCGGTATCCTTCAAACACGAATAACTGTCGAACACGACCGTACGCTTTCCCCGGGGCGCGATGCCGCAATTCCGTTCCAACCCCTCCAGTATGGCGGCTAACTGGCTGTGCGCATACGAATGCGAACGGCCTCCCGTCACTTCATTTGTCATGAGCAATGGAAGATTCACGGCTGCCCCGGCAAAGATCGACATGGAGTCCGACTGCTTATCATTGAAGAGCCCGGTCCGGCTGTCCAAATAATCCTTAACGAGAACCTGCTGCAATTCACTCATCGACCTGCTGCGGTAATGGTTCCTGTCCAGCTTCCTGCATGGCCGTAACGATATTTCGGCCGCTTCCCGCGAATCATCCGGCAGCTGCCCGCAAACGGTACAAATCGGGACCGGCAGGCAGTAGTGGATTGTGGTACTCAAATTATCAAGATTAATCAAATAGATGCAGCCTTCGGAATGCGCTTTATCGCCTCGAATTACACGAGCCGTCTCAGCCGAGAGAATGTGCGCCATATGCCGCAATCCCGCGGGAGGTAACTCGGCAGCCGGCTGAGGCGATTGATCCGGGAACACCAGGCTGGTGAGCAGATCGTCCATCCCTTTGCCACCGCTTCCCGCCATGGAGCGCCGGGATTCCGCACATTGAGAGCAGCCGGCCGACCCGGGACGAACCAGCGGCCCCACCACGCCTTCTCCGTCGGATACATAGGCGCACAGCCAAGATATGCCGAGCGGCCGCAAAATTTCCTCCGCTTGAAGATGAGTAGAGGAGCTCCCTCCCAGTACCAATACAAGGTCTGCGGCCGGCAATTGTTCGCTGAAATCCGGTCTGCGTACGACCGGGAACCCCGATAAATGCATGCACACCGTATCCGCGAACATGCCCTCTCCAACGACAACAACGGTATTCATGGCGATTCCTCCTCTCTGAGCCGTACGCCGAATATCCCGACCGGTCCTTCCTTCAGGAACGATTCGCACCGCAAATCAATGATCTCCAGTCGTTTACGATGCTGCTTCAATGAGTGAACCGCAGACTGCAGCCAAGAGGCGTGCCAGACTGGATGACAAGCGGATATTGAGACTTTTTGCGGCTTATGATCGTTCCAATTCACAGAAGAAATCAGGGCTTCTTCAGTTTTCATCAAGGCTTTTTGCAGCGATTGGCGAAGCGCGTGTGTCAAGCCAAGGCCCACACTGCCGTACCAAGAGGCACCCGAACGAACCCAAGCTGCCGGGAGTCCGAATATCGGCTCTCCGACTGCAATTAAAGGTTCGCCTTCCAAAATACTTAAGGCGTTCAAATAAAACCGGCAATGGGTATCTTCGATTCGAGTATATTCCATGCGTGAGACAACCAGCTCATCGTGCAGAATCCGATTACTCAACTCTTCCGTTAAGCTGGCTATCAGCCCCCGACCAACCGCCTCGGCGAGGCTGCCCCCCGCTCCGATGCGGATATCCTCCGGCCGATATGAGGCAAGCCCGGAAACAAGCAGCGGCTTCATGCGTTCAATATAAGCTTCAAGTCCCGCGAGCCCCGACTCCCATCGCGCCTCTAAATGCGTCAAACCGCCGCGAACGATAACCGGCAAAAGCTGCGTTGGCCCTTCCGACAGCGGGTCTGCGGGCTGTACGAGACATTGCGACAATGGGAGCTGGTTCAATTCATCCTCTTCCCACTTATGGAAAATACCTGACACTGCAGAGGTCAGCCCACTGAAATAAGAAAACCATGCCTCCGTGTCCGCAGGCTCCTGGTTTGTTTCAAGTGCAAGCTCCAGCTCCGTTACCGTGCGGACAGGTTCATGCCCGGATACGATTGGATGAGGCAGGAACGGATGCCAGCTTCCCTCCAGTGTGAGCGGGTCCAGAATATAACATTGATTATTGCAATCCGCTTCATTTTTTCCCGACACGACTTTGTTCCATTCATACACGATAAGATTCGACAGCACGGACGCGGCTATTTCGGATAACGCTTGCGTCCCTCTATCATTTGGAAAGACGGATGAATGCACGCGCCGCCATGCCGATTCCCAGCGTCCGTCACTATCCGGATGAATCAGCGGTCCGGCAATACCTAGCCCTCTTAAGCCCATAGCAGGGAGCAGCGGCTTTTTTTCTGCAATGCAAGCGGCCTGAAGCTTCTGCAATTCTTCCAGGTCGCCATGTTGGGAAACATACAAAATAAATGAGAACGATCGAACGATAGCCTCCCAATTCTCCTTCCCGTCTCCTGTTGTAACAAGAATATCCAGAGAGGCCTCCGGATCGCCGGGAAGAGCTTGTTCCAAAAGCTTCTTGAACTCCCCCGCATCTGTAGGCTGCTTGTTCGTTACATATACGGTGATCTTGGATTCACCGGATTCATACCATGCTTTAGTCAGCGAGATCAAGATTGGACCGGAACCGACCGCCAGCACCCCTTCTCTCTGATAAGACATCCCGTTATCCTCCTTTGGGCTAAACACGCCGTGAAGCGCCCGATTATGCCGTCATCTCCAGTCAACTCCGTCCTATCCGGACTGCTTGAACGGGCTAGCTGTGCAAGCCCCCTTCCAAACGAGGACGCTGGCGATAGTAACCGATCGGGATTTGAATCAGACTCGTTTTTCCTTGCTCAGTCAATTTGTATAGCTCATCGCTAATAACCGGATTAAATCCGAGCAATGGCCGTCCTCCCATTCCGATGGCGGATGCCGCCAACAGCAACCGTTGTACAAGTATCCCCGCTTCCATCTGCTGAATACGGTAACCCCTGTACCCGAATACCGATCGGTAATAGTCCTTGTCGCCAGCCACATGCAGGCAGAGCGGCACTTGAAACAGATTGACGTTGTCCATGGACATTCCCCGCTGCAGGCGCAGCCGATGGTCTCCAGGTACTATCCGGCGCAATAAATGGGCCGTGCTGTCATAGCGGTAAGCGCCGTCGGGAATGCCCTCAACGTTATACAAACAACCGTACAAGGACATAAGAGATCCAGGCTTATCATGGGGGCTTCTTAAATCGTTGTAATAGGATAAGGAAGCCGTCGCCTCTTGCAACAGAGCCGCCGCTTCCTGCTGCGTCACCTTGTTCAATACGAAATCCGACTCGGGCGAATATCGCTTTCGGCAAATCGATGCCAGATCGTAGGACAGCCGCTCTACACGGGGCATGAATACCGCGTGTACCCCGCTTTCTGCATGTTTCACCGCCCCGGCGTGTCGAAACGAGTCTGTTGAAGCCAGCATGGACGCTTCGTTCATCTTGATCAGCATCGCGTAATCCTTCACTTTTTGCGACCGCACGTAGTGGTCATGCCGAACGACCGGCAGTTCCCGGCATAAATCAACTGATGCGAAATCTCTATCTCCATATATTCCGTTATAAGACCTGTATATCGCGGGCTCCGCCGAAAGCGGAATCGCCGCATACACACTTTCCTCCCGATCGGATACCCCGAGCAGATGGTTGACCGCCCGATCAAGAAACTGAAAGTGCATGCCAGACTCGCAGCCGAACCGTTTTGACAGTTCAAGCAATTGACCGATCAGTACGCCGGTATCCAATCCTTGCAATCGATAGGCAAAGTTATTGTATTTATAAAAATTTTTCCAAAACATAACTGAAACAAACACGATTCCAAAACAACCCGATACATCGCATCGGTTGCCGAGCGCCCGGATCAGATAGGAATCAAAATTTCCTTCGCGAAGCAATATAAGCCGATGATGCGCCGCATCATAATGGTAGACTCCGGCAGGCGCATCCGTCGTCTTCAAATATACATACAGCTCGTTCGGATACAATCCGCCGCCGGAAGGGACAAAACGCCTGTACATCTGCACCGGTTCCGCCGTCTGGTTTATGGAGCTGACCGCAGGGTACTGGCTCAGTCGGGAAAGGCCATACGCATGCCAGAGTATATGGCCGATCGTTGACAGGTCGGGATTGGCCCGCGATTCGTATCCAATCAGCGACAACGGAATTTCCGGCGATAAAGGAATGACCGGCAAGCTGCGGTAAAGCTTATAAGCAAGCGGCGCGTCATCCCAGTCGACTTCCCAATCCGGCGGTCTGGACTCGTTAGTATCCGCATGGAGACTGCGCAAAAAATTTTCCAGACGCATCCTTATCCCTCCTCAGCCATTATTATGGGAACGGATGCGGATGCGGATTGAGTTGTTCCGGACGCAGCGGCTGCTTCGCATATCCGAGTTTCGCAGGTACCTCCAACACCCTCTCCAGCCCTGTCACCCGGGCAAGATGATGGCCGAACGTCATCGGCAGCATCCCGGGAATCAGCACCTTTACACAATACAATTCGTTTCGTTGCAATTCCGGAGTCGTCTGATCCACCACGATTACATCGAGATTCAATCGGAGGAACGCCTGAAGGACATCCTTCAGGTCATCGGTCAGGTCCGGATGCGCCGGTGACCGGTTGAATTGCTCATGAAACGCCCGGAGAGGCCGGTTTTCCTCCAGCAGAAATTGCAGGCGCTCCTCTGCTTCCGGCAAGCTGTAAAGCATCGAGTGATCCTCCATCCCATGCACCAGAGACGGGTCGTGGAACATTTGCATATACCGCTCCCGATTTGCTTCGAACTTCCCGTCAAGCGTCAGCGTCATCCCCGATAATTCATGAACCGCGCTTTTCGCGGCGCGAACCGGATCGGGATGCGCTCCTGCAGCGCAAATGAGGTTGACTCCATTTGATTTCAAGTTTTTGGCCATCGCCCAAACACTTGGGATTCCATTTTCCATCGTCGCGTTATACAAAAGCACTTCAAATCCCGCCACCGCCTGCAAACGATTGACCATGAGTTCGAGCTCCTGATCGCCGGCAGAATAAGGATCAAGCCGCGGAAGCGACAGCTGCGCATACCAGGTCATGAGGAATGCATCCCGTTCCACGACTTCCATGATGCCGTAAAAAATGGCCTCCTCCAGGCTTCCGCCCAACGCGCAGCCGTTGGACGTTTCATAGACAAATCCTTGTCCGCAGCTCGAGCTGTAATAGGCAAGTTGCTGCGGAACCAAAATCGGGCTTTCCCGCTCAAACGAATAGCCCCAAACCCAATCGATCGGTTCGTCAGGATGAAATGGCCTGAACGGAAAGTCGGGCTGCTCATACTGTTCCTTGGCGTACAAGCCTACCGATTCAGGATGAAGGGCATGATCGGCCAAATTGCTGTAACTGTCGCGGACCATCATCCTTTTGCCGCGCGGCGCCATGCCGCAGTATCTTTCCAAGCCCTCCATAATAGCGGTCAGTTCGCTTTCCGTATAGGAATGCGTTCGGCCTGCCGTTACCTCGTCCTGGTCAAACATCGGAAGATTTACACTCACATCGGCAAAGGGTGACACGAGATCAACCATTTTTCCATTCAAGAAACCGGTCTTATAATCCAGATACTGTTCGACCAGAAAGTCCGCAAGATCGTCCAGCGAGCGGCAGCGGTAGCTTTTCCCGCTGATCTTGGGACTCGGTTGCAGTGAAATGCGAGCCCTTGCCGGCGTATCGTCAGGCAACCGGCTGCAGACCGGACATTGCGGATCCGGCAAAAAGAAGTGGCTTGTGCACTGCAATGTTTTCATATCCATGAAAAACATCCGTTCTTCCGAACGGGGGCGGCTGCCCCGCAGTATCTCCAGCGACTCCTTCACGAGCAGTTGTGCCATCTGTATTAAGCCTGTGCGCGAAGCCCATGCGTCATGCGAAATCCCTCCGGCCTCCGCCAGACGCTGCTCCAGCATCCACGTTTCCTTGCGGTCGCGTCCCGCCAAAAGCCGCCGGGTGTCGGCGCATTGCGTACACCCGGACATGCCCGGTCGAACCAACGGACCGATCACACCTTCACCGAATGCAACGAAGCCTCGCAGCCATGGAATGCCCGCTGCCCGGAGCAGCTCTTCCGCTTCCCGATGAACGGATGGCTGCCATGCATCGTGCAGCACCAAGGCGAAATCGGCAGATTCCGGGACGCCTCCCTTAAAATCACTCAGACGCACAATCCGGCACAGGGCGGACAGCTCTCCGCCTACAAGATCCGCCAACCCGCCCTCTCCGATAATAGCCACCTCTATGTTCATCGGGACTCCCCCTCTCGCAGCAGTACGCCGAATACTCCTTTGAGCTCCTCTTTCAAAAACGGTTCTACGGCCAGATCGACAACAAAGAGCTGTTCGCCGTTGTTTTTCAAAATCTGTAATGCGTCCTGCAAAGCAGCCGATTGTGCGATTCCTTCATTTGAAGGGATTACAAGGTCGACCGCGGCTTCGTTTCCGAGACGTACGGACGAAGCCTTCAGCACCTGGGCCGCGCGGGATCGGGAATGATTTTGCGCCTCCTGCAGCGCAGCTTTCAGCGCTCTTTGCAACGCTGTAGTCCTATTCAAGCCGATACTGCCATACCAGCTATCGCCTGCACCGACCCATACGGTAGGAAATCCCGACACTTGCTCTCCCAAGCCGATCATCGGCACTCCCCTCATGACGGACAAAGCCTGTAAATAATACCGGCATCGTTCATCTTCCACTCTGCTTAAATGTACCCGAGCGACCGTCTGCTGCCGTACCTTCTGCTGTACGGCCAGCCGCTCGGCCAAATTGGCCTGCAATCCGCGTAAAATCCCTTCCGCTGCCGTTTCCCCTGCACCGACTCCGATAATTTCTTTCGTGCGCACAAGCCTGTCGGCCAATCGTGAAGCATATGCTTCTATCCCGGCCAGACCCGCTTCCCGCCGCGCTTCCTCATGCGTCAGCCCTGTGCAAATCAGCTCCGGCAGCAAGCCGGCGGGACCCTCCGATAACGGATCGGCCGCCTGAACGCGGCACTGGGAGAGCGGCAGCTGCCTCAAGTCCCCCTCTTCCCAAATATGGAGAATCCCCGATTGTGCCGAAGTCAAACGGTTTAAATAAGTCAGCAAACCGTTGGATGCGCTTTTGTCCGCTTCGCTCCCGTCAAGGCGCAGCTTCGATAATTCAGCCGTTTGGGCTGTCTCAAATCCGCGAACCAAAGGATGCGGCATGAATGGATGCCAGCCTCCTTCCAACGTTTCCAGGTCCAGCAGAAAAAACGAGTTTCTTTGCCCGGATTGTCCGGCAGCCGACTTAAACAGCTCGAACACGATCACATTCGCCAGCATCGCTCCCGCCGTGGAGGAGAAAACATGCTGCTCCGGATCTTTATAAACGGCTGTCTGGTGGACCCGGCGCCATGCCGATTCCCAGCATCCCTCAGACTCCGGATGTATAACAGGGCCTGCCATTCCGGTCTGATGCAGGCACATGGCCGGCAGCAGCATTTTGTTCTCCGCTTTGCAGACTGCGTGAAGAAGCCGGAACCCCTCCATATCGCCGTCTTGAGCCGCATACAGAATCGATTGGAACGGCTGCACAACGTCCTTCCAGCCGTCTGCTCCTTCTTTTCCCATAATGATTTCTTTGAGCTCCACCTCCGGATCCGTGCGGCGGGCATGCTCAGCCAATTCCGCCAGCCGCTCGCGGTTCGTCGGCGCACAATCCGTTATCAGCATGTGAAGCTTAGGCAAGCCGGATTCCATTAATGCGGAAACTAACGCAACGAAAAACGGACCCGACCCGACCGCTAATACGCCGGTCTGCCGGTAACACTGAAACCGGTATGCGCCGGAATCGCCGAAGCTTTCTAAAAAAGCTATTTGTGCAGCGTACTTTTGGATAATTTCGTTCGTCAATTGATGCGGACGGTCTTGACTTACATCCCGAACAAAGCCCTTTTGTAACAGCACATCCGCGATTTCATACACACGATTCCGGTGCGGGTCCGACAGTCCGGCCGTCAAATCCGCCAACGTATATGCCCCATTGAACATCGGAACCAGTTTTTCGATCCACCGGTCGATCATCTCTCCTTCCATACGGAAAGTGCCTACGTTATTCCGGAAGTACACACTGTCGTTCGGAACAGGGAGAAAAAACGTGTCTTCCTTTACTTTCGGACGCGCAGCAGAGGTTAAATTTGTCATTTCGTTCCTCCTCACTCATGCAGGTTACCTCGTCGTTACATTTATTCATCATTATCATATGTACGATATTTCGTCCCTCATGCCTGGCAGGCAATGAAAGAGAAATGCCCCCGACAGCCAATGGCCGTACAGGGGCGAACATTCTCCGCTAACTTGATGCTGGTTTTTGCCGCAACCGGTAATGACGGGATTAACGGCAGCGATGCCCGCAGAAACCGCCGCAGCGATGCCCTCCGCAGAAGCCGCCGCAGCGACTGCAGAAGCCGCCGCAAAAGCCGGCGCAAAAGCCGCTGCAAAAACCGCCGCAAGTGCCGCCGCAAAAGCCGCTGCAAAAGCCGGCACAAAAACCGATTCCGAAGCCAACGCACAGCCGCGACGGATCAGCCGGGTTAACGCCAATCGGAAACTGACCAGCCGGGTACTGGCCTTGTTGGTTCCATGGTGTCATCTCGCCGGTTTGCAACTCGGAAACGCTCAATTGTTGAAGATCGTTTTGGAATTCATTCATTGTAAAAAACCTCCAGTTAATTTTGTTTGGCAGCTGATACTGTCGTGAAGGAATTTGAACTGTTTAAAACATACTTACAATCTATGGAGCATCTCCGCATTTGTTACTAAGTCAAACGCCCATTTTATGGGCGTTTGTACCAGAGCAAGCCATGACGAACGGCATCTTGTCCAAAACATTTTGCCATGTATAATACCGGGGGCGTCTTCCTCAATCCGATTCGCTATCACCGTTTAATAGCTTCCGAAAATGGCAACAATAACCTAAACCGATTATAAAATGGGGTTAAACCGAATTGAAAAGTAAAATCATCTCTTTCATCAATACGAATGCGGTTGTATGGAAAATTCCGATAGCCGCAGCGCTGTCATGGGAAATCGCGAAATGGGCTGGCTCCAACCATCCCTACTTGTCCCCGCTTACAGTCATCTTGTCCATCCAAATGACGGTCAGCAAATCTATGAAGTTTGCATGGCAGCGCGTCATAGGTACGATTGCAGGCGTCCTTTTCACTGCGATCATAGCGCCCTATGTCGGCTTAAGCGGTTGGAGCATCGGGCTGCTGCTCTTTGTAGGGGCCGTCATTGTCGCCCGGTTGAAATTGGATCATGCTATGATGATCCAGGTCGCGCTCAGCATTTTATTGGTGTTGTACTTTCAAAGCAAGATGCCCAGCTATCCGCTTGATCGCATCCGCGATACCGTTATCGGCGCTGCCGTCGCGGTACTGATCCAAATACTGATTTTCCCGCCCGATTCCATTCATAAAGCAAAAAAAAAGACGATCCGATTCGCGGATCATCTATCCAATCAATTTGATAACGCAGCAAAATGGGTAGAGCACGGCTGCGCCGCGAATGAAGCCCAGACTATACAGACTGAGCTGCAAACCTTGTTCCAAGAGCTTCATCAGGCGACTACCGAAGCGGAAAAAGCGGATCAAAGCTTGAACTACAATCCGCTCGCTCACAAAAAACGCAATGCGTTGAATCAACTGACCCGGCAATTGGATCAACTCCGGTCAGGCTACGCGAATCTTACCGACATGGTGCGAATTTTTACAAAATGGTCCGGCAGCAGCTTTTTTACGAAAGAGGATCAACGGATTTGGGCGGATCATTTAAATAAAATAGCGGAACTGGTAAAGGAGTGGAAAAAAATGCTGGATGATCCGAACGCAAACGCCTTCGACCCGTCTGCTTTTGCCTTGCATATTAAAGCGCCTTCCGATATCGAAAACTATCAGTACCCGCTTGCCTTATATACGAACGCCGAACAAATCATTCAAGATTTCAAAAGTCCGCCTTTTTCATAGAGTCTTGATTTATTATCAAACCCGTACCCTCACTCTCGGAGGATGTTGGTATCGCATCGGTTCTCGCTATAAATACAGCCTTCACCGCATCATCAATTTCTTCGTAGGACATGCACCTGCAAATGTTGGATTCCAACCATAACCGAATCGTTTTCTTATTCGCATCCGGATGAGCATTCAACAACCCGTGACAGTTTACAATAAACCCTGGCGTGCAATATCCGCATTGAAACGCTTGGTAGTGAGCAAAAGCTTGCTGTACCGGCGAATTTCTTAAACCTTCGATCGTTGTTACAGGCTGTCCGTCGGCTTCCACGGCGAGCATAAGGCATGATTTGACGGGCAGCCCGTTTACTAAAATCGTACAAGTGCCGCAATCGCCATTGTCGCAACCGGATTTGCTTCCTGTCAGCCCGAGATAATCCCGCAGCACGTATAATAGCGTTTCCGCAGCTCTTACCCGAATCGATCGCTGCTCGCCGTTAACTTTGAATTCCAATGGATATAGAGCGGCTTCGTAAGATGGCATGCTTCACCTTCCTTCCAACTTGCTTACGGCTTCAGCCATCGTTTGTTTAAGCACATACTCGCGATATGCGGCAGATCCTTCGGCATCGGTCAAAACCGGAGCCGGTAATCTGCCGGCTGCCTGTTCGATTCTTTCCGCTATTGGAATCGTCGTATCGTTCAACGACTGCTCCATTGGAACGGACCGGAATGGGAATGCGCAAACGCCGCTATACGCTGCACGAATCCGATTGTTTTTCTTAAGAGCGGCCATTGTTACGAGAGGATAGCCAACGCCGCCGATTTGCCGTTTTTTATAATGAACGAACGGCGATGATACATATTCGCGGTCCGTCATGATCTGCACAAGAAATTCTCCGCTCTCCAATCTTATTTGCCGCAAGAAAATATCATGAATAGAAGCCTCTCTTATTCCTTTCGCTCCTGCCAGAACCATGCGGCTGTCGGCCAGGAGCAGCGGAAGAACGGCCTCCCTGTAATGAATTTTTCCGCAAATGTTCCCTCCGAGCGTGATTTGATTTCGCGCCGTTTGATCGGCGACTCCTTGTGCCGTTTCGCTGAGCAGCGGGAACGGGTTCGTCGCAGATAAAACCGTTAACGGGACACAGGATCCCAGAATAAGGATATCCTTTTGAAATTCAATGACACCGCATTCCGGAATGTACTTTAAATCGATGACAGCCCCCGGCTGAATGGAATTTCTTCGGGCCCATGTGATTATTTCCGTACCGCCGGAGAAGTACAACGGTTTTTTCCCCCGCGCTTGCAGATGTTGAAACAATTCCACGGCTTTCCGAACGGTAGAAGGTTTATAATAATCAAAGTCAAACGGAATCATGGACCGTCCTCCATATCGATTCCGGCGTAAGAGGCAGCTGATAGAGTGCAACGCCGGCAGCGGTTGACAAGCTGCTCGCGAGTGCCGCAGGCATGCCAATCAAGCCATGCTCGCCGATTCCACGCAAGCCGTAAGGGGCTTCCCTATGAGGCGTCTCGACAAAATCAACCCGATATTCGGGCTGTTCGCCATACCGAATCAACTTGTAGGTTCGCAGCTGCGGATTTATGATGGCTCCGTTAGGATCGAACAGAAAAGCTTCCCGGCTGGCAAAGCTTAACCCGATGCTCATGCCGCCTGTGATTTGACCTCGGGCAAGCTTCGGATTGATTACTTTGCCTGCATCTATGACCGCTGCCGCTTTTACGATTTTATAAGAGTAGTCTCTTGTATTCAATTCCACTTCAACCGCCTGCGCGCCCACCGTCCACTCCGGTCCGGTATTTCCTTTACCGGTCTCAGGATCCAGTAATGTTAGATTACGCATTGCGTAGCTTCCGCGACCGATGACTTGGCCGCCGATCGTATTTCCATTTGGAAATCTGTATCCGTTGGCGATTTTTTCAATCTGAATCCCGATTTCGGAACGGTTTTTGAAGTAAACCTTTCCTTCTCCGACATCCAGCTCGGCCGGTGAACATTCCAGCACAATCGAGGCCGTGTTCTTTAATTGTTCGATGGCGTCATCTGCTGCCTCCAAGATCGCGTTGCCAACTAAAAAGGTGCTGCGGCTCGCCACCGTTTTCCAATGGTCAGGATCGGTTTCCGTATTTACTCCTGTAGAAATATGTACCATACGATCGTCCATACGCAGCCGCTCGGCCAATATTTGAGTCAGCGCCGTCCTCGTGCCTTGACCGATTTCAACTGCACCGCAGAGCAGATTAACGCTGCCGTCAGGATTAAATACAATAACGGCTCCCGCCCCTGCATCTGTTGGCGTATTTGAATTTTTCCAGAAGCAGCATACCCCGTTCGCCTTGATAAGGTGACCTTCAATTTCCTTTCGGGGACGGTCGTCCCAGTGGATCAACGTTTTCAATTTTGCAATGCACATGGGCAAATCGCCTACGTTACTTCTATCCAATAAGGTTTGTGTCGGGGTCGTATCCCCCGGTCCAATCGCATTGTGAAAACGAAACTCCAATGGATCCATATTCACTTGATCCGCCAATAAATCCATGGCTCTCTCCATCGCGAACGTCAGCTCAGGATGGCCGAAACCTCGAAATGATGTTGAATAGGGGTGGTTGGTATACATGCATAAGGAGTCGCAACGAACGTTATCGATTCGATAAGGCCCCGTGCAATCGGTGGCTCCCGCCCTGCTCATGATCGCTCCCCGATCCGAATAGGCTCCGCCGTCAAACAGATGTAAAATTTCCGCGGCCGTAAGCCTCCCTTCACGGTTGCAGCCAAGTTTGATTCGGGCATCCAAACCAATATGAACCGGAGAGGAGATCATATCCAGCTCCCTGGAATTAACCAATTTAACCGCTCTCCCATCTACGGCCCTGGAAGCTAAAAAAGCTAGAAACTCCAATTGGATGGCGGCTTTCCCGCCAAAGCTTCCTCCGACCAATGGGGTATGTACAATGACTTTATGTAGAGGGATATGAAACGATTGACTGATTGCCCTGCGAATTACAAAGGGTGATTGTGAGGCGGAATGGATGTTCACTTGTCCGTCAGGTAAAATCTCCGCTATACTGCATCGCAATTCCATGGCGGCGTGATCCGATTGCGGCAAAGCGACACGGACTTCAATGATATGATCGCTATGGTTCCACCCTTCCTCCATATTTCCTTTGCGAATTTTGGTTCGATTAGCGATGTTCGTTCCCGGCTCCGGATAAACCTCCTCATGCCGCTTGTACGCGGCCAGATGTTCATGGACAAGCGGAGCTTCTTGCTGATAGGCTTCGCTTGGGGAACGGACGACCGGTAAAAGTTCGTATTCCGCTTTGATTTGGAGAGCCGCCATCTCTGCATTATATTCCTGATCCGCGACAACAAGAGCAACGGGCTCGCCATAATATCTCACTTTACCGATGGCGATGGGCGGCCGGTCTGCCAGCGGCGAGCCTGTCAATATCGGGTAATATTCTCCCGTTATGACCGCTCGTACTCCAGGTATTTTCCAGGCCCCTGACGTGTCAATCGATTTTATGGTGGCGTGTGCATGAGGGCTGACAGCGATTTGGGCATGTAAAAGCCCCGGTCTCGAGATATCGTCCATATATTTGGTTGTCCCTGTTACTTTCTCCCATGTTTCCTTTCTGGGAACGCTTTTTCCGACCGACCACTCGATTTTATTCCCCTCCTTTTTTTTCGAATGAGCCCTGCGGCAGTTCACTTTCTCAATGACGGATTGCAACCTGTTGTCCGGAGTAGGTCAGTGCACCTTCAAACATATCAATGATTTCCAAAAATCTTTCTGCTTCCCGGAATACATGGTCTGCGAGCAGCGGATGGATGATACTTTTAATCCTGCATTGCTCAATTAATTGTTTTGCTGTTTGTTTAAAGTCCCTCAACGATTTTACCGACACTCTGTTTTGATCCAAAAATTGGCTTAACAATGGCTGTGTCTGTGATTGAGGCCGCATGGATTCCAAATCCTTGGCCTGGTATAACAACTGATCAAAGTCATGACTAAATTCACGGGCTTGATCCGCCAGCTTGCGCTCTGAAGGATCTAATAGATGGCCGATGAATTTTGCATGGTCAGCCATTATTTTTAGGAAAAACACATTTTCGTCGATTATTGCATCCTGGAGCGGTTCAAGTTTTCCTTGATTTAATTCAAACAACCGGTTTCTAAAGTAATTGGCCTCTCTGCTTATGTGATCCACCAGCAATGGAAAGTTCGTTTGACCCGGAAGCTGACAGGTTAAAATCAAACCTAGTACTTTCCTTTTAAAAGCCCAAATATGCGAAGCGGCGGTATGAACCTCCATATTGAATTGCTGAATGGTTGCGGGATCCACATCCTCTCGAAAAGAATAAGATTTTTGCTCGATCCCCTCAAATAAATTGTAAAAATAATTGGCTTCATTAATTAGCTGCGTATCCTCGCATCGAAAACCCAGTCTTAAAAAAAAAGAATGCTCCTTCATAATACGGGACCAAAATTGTATTTCATTAAGCGAACGTGCGATGAAGGCATCAGCCATCATATATTCAGTCCTCCAAACGGCATTTTAATACTATGCGTATGCGGTCTTGTTCACTTTCATACTTGGCGCTGTTCGAATGGCGAATGCTGCCGCGTAGTCCGAGGAATGAAGATGGCGGAGCGGGCTAACGACCGACTGATTGGAAATAACGATATATTTTATTTAATTTCTCTTCATGCTTCCCTTTCTTGCTCTCCATATTGCCAAACTCAAAAAACTTTACTTTTCTGATACCGACATAATTGAACAGAGCTTTCTTCATTAATACTTTGTGGGCGTTATTCAACCAGAACAACGGGTAATGCGTAGGACCTTTCATGGTTGAGATGCAGACAACGGATTTCCCCTTCAACAATCCTTCGGGCAGCAGCCCCCCTTTATCTTTGTAAGCAAAGCCCGAAGCAAACATTTTATCTATGTAGCCCATTAGCATTGCGGGAGGACGGCCCCACCAGATAGGATACACAAATACAATTTTGTCGGCCCAAATAAGCTGCTCCCGATACTTTTCCAGACTGGGATCGGAGTGCATATCCCTCCTGCGCTTTTCTTTATTAAAAACAAGGATCGGATCGAATTGCTCCTCATACAGATCCAGAAGCTTCACTTCCGCTATATGGGGATTTTCACTGCTCCCTTGAATGACTTTTTGAAAAAATGAATAGCATAAGCTCCGATGATTAGGATGCGTATAAATAACAAGAGCCTTCATAGAATCCACCGCCTTACTTATCATTTGATAAGTAAATCGTATCATATTTTATTTTTAGTTGTCAAAAGATAATTGTTTTTTGATAATAATTTTGTTATCGTGTCAGTAAGAGGTGATTCCATGGACAACTCGGCTTTTTTTCATAAATTTGTGTCCTTTACTGTAGCTGTTCATCAAGTGACGAATGAAATGACCAAGGGCGTCAAGTCCGACGCTATAACTCCATTGCAATATAGCATTCTTGAATATATAGCGGTTAGTCAGCCCGTCACCCTTAGTCAGGTTAGCGACTGCAAACATATGTCCATGCCGAATACGAGCCGTGAGCTGAAAAAATTATGCGAAAAAAACTTATGCGAAAAATTTGCGGATGGCGAAGATCGGCGCAAGCAATATGTTCGTCTTACCGAAGAAGGCGGGAAGCTGATGAACGAAGCTTTTAAAACCATTGCGGCTCGTTTCCTGGAGCGAATAAAAGACGCTTCCGAAGAAAATCTCGAACAAATCGACCATGCTCTGGATGTGCTTCATTCCAAAGTATTTTATACCGGCAAGCCGACTTAGAACACTCGCAAGCGTGGATGACCCGGTTCGTCAGCCAATGAGGAATGATAACTCGGTGCTTTATTTAATATTGCGTTAAACCTTTTCTGCTCGTAAATTAATAAATCCGGTGTATGCTAGAGCCATATGGTAATGTCGAGGAGGGGTTTCATGCGAATCGCCTTATTTTCAGACACCTATTGGCCTCAGGTTAACGGGGTTGCCATGACACTGAAACGGCTGACCGAACATCTGGAGCGCCGTAACGTGTCTTACCGGTTGTTTGTACCGCGATGCAGCGAGGATGAATTATATACGAACAAAGTCCAACGTTTTTCCAGTCTTCCGTTTTTATTTTATCCGGAATGCCGGATTGCGCTGCCGAATTACATGTCGATCAGCAATGAGCTTCAACAGTTTCAACCGGATCTGATCCATGTTGCAACACCGTTTAATATAGGGCTCTGCGGTCTATATTACGGCAGAAAATACGATATCGCGCATGTCGCCTCTTATCATACTCATTTTGACCGTTATTTAAGTTACTACCACCTCCAATTTGCTTCTCCCCTTCTATGGCGCTATATCCGTTGGTTTCATCAATCATGTCTGGCCACCTTTGTCCCTTCGCAGGAAACAGCCGAACAGCTTGCCGGCGAGGGTATACGAGGACTGGAACTGTGGAAGCGCGGCGTTGATTGCAACCTGTTCCATCCCGGCAAAAAAAATACGGCGATCCGTGAAAAATACAAGATCAAGGAACGCTTTATTTTGCTGTACGTCGGCCGGATCGCGCCTGAAAAGGATCTGGATCTAATGCCGGACATCATGAGAAGTCTGCCCGAGTCACTTCGCGATCACGTACACTGGATTTTTGCGGGAGACGGCCCTTTGCTTAAGCATTTACAAGAGACCGCACCGCCCAACGCCACTTTTACCGGATATATGAAAGGGGAAGCGTTAGCCGAGCTGTATGCGTCCGCCGATTTATTCGTATTCCCTTCCAGCACGGAAACATTTGGCAATGTCGTGCTTGAATCCCTCGCTTCAGGCACACCCGCCATTGGCGCCGCATCCGGCGGGGTACAGGAAATCATTCAGCACGGGCGGACCGGCATGTTGTGCCCGACTCGCGATACGGCTGCATTCGTTCATTCCATCGCAAGCTTGCTGGAGCAGCCCGGAACGTTAAGGGACTACGGGCTTGCCGGCAGAGCATACGCCCTGACCCAATCGTGGGAAGCGATATTTGATAATCTGCTGCTCCAATACGAACAAATACTGCATTCCGTTGCATCGAGAGGAAAACCGTTTTCCGCATAATCGGGTAGGAGGGATACGTTATGAGAATCGCGGTGATCGGCACTGGTTACGTCGGCTTAGTTACCGGCGCTTGCCTGGCTCGTTTAGGTCATAGTGTCATTTGCTCGGATCGCTCAGCCGAGAAAATATCCGTTCTGGCATCCGGAGGTCTGCCGATCTGGGAGCAGGGTCTTGATGAGCTTCTAAGCGAGGCGTCGAGCCTTAACCGGATCCGATTTACGACAAATATAAAATCTGCAGTGCAGGAGTCGGATATCCTCATCATCTGTGTAGGCACGCCGTTCGGTCCCAATGGCGAAGCCGATTTGACTCAATTATGGTCGGTCGTCAAGCAAATCGCCCGGCACTCCACAGAAAAGAAATTTCTGGTTGTCAAAAGCACGGTTCCTGTTGGCACAACCGATGAGATCGATCAATGGCTGCAGTCGGTTTCTGCGAACCGAAACATAGATGTAATACACAATCCCGAATTTCTCCGACAAGGAAATGCGATTCGCGATTTTTTCCATCCGGATCGTATTGTGGCGGGGTGCCGGACAGATAAAGCGAAACACGTTGTAAGCGATCTATATAAGGACCTCCCATCCCCTATCCTTTTTTGCGACAGCCGGAGCTCCGAGCTCATTAAATATGCGTCCAATGCATTCCTTGCCATGAAAATATCTTACATCAATATGATTGCGGATTTCTCGGAGCAAACCGGAGCCCGCATCGATGTCGTTGCCGAAGGTATAGGTATGGATAGCCGGATCGGAGAGGCTTTCCTGCGGGCCGGTATCGGCTACGGCGGATCATGCTTTCCCAAGGATATTATGGCATTTCGAGCCATGGGTCAAAAGTGGGATTGCCCTATGCCCCTCCTCGATTCCACAGTGTCTATTAACCGGCTTCGACCGCGGCGTTTGGTGAATAAGCTAACAGACGAATTAGGAATGTTAAAAGGAAAGCGCATCGCTCTCCTGGGGCTTGCATTCAAACCGATGACAGACGATCTTCGCGAGGCCCCCTCGCTCCAAATAAGCAGGATCTGTTTGGAGCAGGGAGCAGCCGTTCATGCTTACGATCCCCATGTTAGCGATTATCCTGTTCCTGAGGTGGTATTGCACCGCAGCTTGTATGACGCAATCGACTCCTCTGACGCGGTCGTCATCGTTACTGAATTGGAGCAGCTTCGCTGTCTGGATTGGCAGATCGTAAGCAAGAAGCTGCGTACCCGTCTTATAATCGATGGCAGAAACATGTTTGCCTGGGAGGAAATGCTCCATATAGCCGATACATTCGACATGACTTACATATCCGTCGGAAGACCGCCGATCCCCGCATCTGCGGCTGCAGGAGCCGATTTCTATAAGGCCAATCAAATCCGGAGCATATAAAACGAAAACGGAGCGCTGACTTGGAATCAGTACTCCGTTTAATATTTCCTCCTGAGCTTATACAAACGGAGGGTCCCATGCCTTTTTCCGCCATCCGATCCGGTGGGAAACGACTTTCATTTCCCGGTCCAGACAAACATCGACTCCAAACGAAAGCTTGCGTCCATGGCTGAAACGTACGTCGCTCCAGCTGACTTCGTAACCGTTTTTGACTACCTTGCAGGTGACGTGAATCCGCTGCGCAAAGCCGAGGAATGCCCGAACCCCGTCTACCCCCATCGTAGCCTGAATGATAGTGTTTCTTTCTTCTTTAGGATATACGGCTTCCAATACGACCTTACTGTAAACGATTTTTCCCGTATAAAAGCAATCGTCCGCTTCGACCACAAATCGCCAATGGAATAAGTGAAAGCCGGGAATCACATGATAAACTCCGGAAACGTTAAATTCATTAACGATCCGACAAACCCGTACTTGATGCTGCCATGCGCGCAAAATGATATAGCCGAACGTCAATGCGTAAATCCATAAAAATAATGGAGCCGGATCGTATTCGTATAACAACCAGAGCACGAGTCCCGCACCATGCAGCACGAATAAAAACGGCTCGAAAATGGACAAAATATCCAGGTGAACCCAATGCTTCGAAAACGGACGAGCGCTTTGCACGCCATAGCAGTTGAGCGTATCCAAAAAAACATGAAAAGCTACCGCGATAAAAATCCACATATACAGTACATGCCAGTAAGGAAATAAATGAAATGCAATACAAAGCGGCAAAGAAATGATGGCAGGCCATATAAACAAAGCAGGAATGGAATGCGTTAGTCCCCGATGATATTGAATATAGGAAGCAAAGCCTCTCACCCGCAGCACCGCGTCAAAATCAGGCGCATGCGACCCGATTAAAGTACCGATCAGTACGGCCTGCGCCAGGCTCGCCTCACTTGCCACAGCCGGTTCTATATATGCAAGTCCCGCCAGCGTCGCGCCTAGCACCAGATGACTAGCTGTGTCCAGCCCGATCTCCTCCTTCTCTGTTAAAACCTCGAAGTCTGCGATTAACGCCAAGCTGCAGCGCTAATAGCTTTATTGTAGCTAGCAAATATCAACATGATGTTAATGGCATGTAAAAAATTTGTTTGATTTGGAAATTAACTGTAAAAAGAGAGGCGTCGTCGCCCCTCTTTATAGTGAATGCTATCTCTTTAACGCCTCTTGAATATGTTTATTCAGCTCCGACATATCGGCCGGCGGTGTCGGTTGGTCCGAAAGCCGGAAGCTTTGCTTCAGCTTGACGATTCGATATACGCTGGCATCGATAACCGGCTGCGGGATTTCCCCGCTTTCCGCAGCAGCCGACAAAGCATCAAGCACATCATTTTGCTGCTTGGGATTGTGACCGACAAGGACGATATCCGCCCCTGCCAAAACGGCTTGTACCGAAGCGGGACCGATAGGCATCGTCTTCCCGATCGCCTCCATCGTCATATCGTCAGTGATGACGACTCCGTTAAATTTCAATTCGTCTCTCAGGAAATTTTGAATGACGATGCGGGACATTGAAGCCGGAGTGTCCGGATCGAGCTTGTTCATGAGGATGTGAGCGACCATCACCGCCGGAGCTCCCTCCTTAATTGCCGATGCGAACGGCTCGAATTCGATAGAGCGAAGTCTTTGCAGATCATGATCTACCACCGGCAGCCCTTTGTGGGAATCGACGGACGTATCGCCGTGACCCGGAAAATGCTTGACAACGGGTATGACTTCATGCGACTTCATCCCGAGCATTTCCTGTACGCCCATACTCCTTACCGTTTTCGAAGTGTTTCCGAACGAGCGGTCACCGATGACGGGATTGTCAGGATTCGTATTGACATCAAGCACCGGCGCATAATCGGTATTCAACCCGACCGACTTTATCGCTTCGCCTAATGCAGATCCGACCTGGTACGCATACTTCGTATCGTTGGTGCTGCCGATGGTCATACTGGCAGGGAATGCCGCAATCTCCTTCGGCAAACGGGAAACGCGGCCCCCTTCCTGATCCGCACTCAAGAGCAGCGGCAGCCTTGCGCCTGCTTCGCGGTTCGATTGTTTGAGTCCATTGACAAGCTCGGTAGTTTGAGTTGCGGATACAATATTGTGGCTGTACAAAATGATCCCGCCAACGCGGCGTTCCTTAATAAACGTACTGATTTCCGGCTTCATGGCTGTCCCGTCCACTCCGATTAACACCATTTGGCCTATCTTTTCAGTCATACTCATTTGAGCGACAAGCTCGGCCGTCGGGTCGACAGACTCGGGCGGCTCCTGAGCAGCAGGCTTCGGCGGCTCGCGGTCGACTGGCTGCGGGTTAGGAGCCGCATGATTGGCCGACGTTGGAGGCGGCGTTTCGGGAGCGGATGGTTCCGCATGCTTCGTCCTGCATCCGGCAAGAACGATGAGACAGATCGCTGTAATATAAATAAGCCGGATTCGTAAAAATCGCATCATTTCTCACCCTTCGCTGGGAATATCGCCTAATGGTATCATGAACTGGAAGCTTGAAAACTATGCACCTGGCTGAGGTGCTGGCGTCTGCTCACTGACGAACGACAAAGAACCTTAAGCCCCGATCCAGGTTTTAAGGTTCTTTGCATAAATTATGGGAATGAATAAGCTAAGTTGTTTCTTTGTACCAGGGATTCAAATGAACCAATACTTCCTCGACATCAGAATGCTGATCCATGATCGTTTGCTTAATGTGCCGGGAAATATCATGTCCCTCCTGAACGCTAAACTCCGCCGGAACGCTGACTCTAACATCAACTATAATGTAATGTCCATGGTCCCTGGCACGGATTCGGTCTATTCGCTTAACATCCGGTACCGATCGGACCAGTTGAATAAAAGCGTTCATTTTGTCCGAATCGATGTTCTTCTCCATCAAAACGCCAATCGATGATTTCCCCATATGAACGGCCAATTTCAATACAAAAAAAGCGACGACAATTCCTGCGATCGGATCTCCATAGGACAGGAAGGCGATTTGATAATAATCTCCGATCATGGCCAGCCCAATCCCGATGACAGCCGCAATCGATGCATATACATCGGCCAGATGATCGTAGGCCGTGGCGATCAAACCGTTGCTTTTCATCTTTTTCCCGATTGACATCGTGTAGATGTAAAGAATTTGTTTCAAAATCAATGAAAACGCCGCAGCTGCTAGGGCAATGAAGGTAGCTTTATGCGGCGGCTCAAAAAGAACCGTTACGGAATGGTATCCCATATAAACGGCAGCCAACGCCAAAATAATGGCGACAATTCCCGCACCGATCACCTCCGCTTTTCCGTGTCCGTAAGGATGATCCTCATCGGGAGGCTGCTTCGATACGCGCATAGAACTGAGTGCCGCCCCGGTTGCAACCACATCCCCGGCATTATGAACGCCGTCAGCAATCAATACCGGACTGTTGAACAATACTCCAACCACAAATTTGATGGCGGTTAATACGATATTGCTGATCAAGCTGATCCAAATAGCAAAAGCCGACTGTTTGTTTTCACGGATCATATCTTTTTCATCCCCCGAGAAATTATTTTCAATTGCATTCATCTTAACTATGAGCGGGATGATCAATCTTCAAGCAGGCCGCGTTGAGATGATTTCAATAATATACTTTCATAATACTAACTTACTGATACCGGGTGGGTCTAGAGAAACAGTTTTAGTCCACAACTAAAAGTTATGATACGGTTTAAAATGTTGTATTCATGAAACAAACCAAGGGTAAACGGATTCGCCGTTCTTCCTGGTTATCCACAGAAATTGCTGCGCATAATTTCCCAAGCAAGCATGAACGAGCAGGCGCCAAGGCGCCTGCTCGTTCATGCTTGCTTTTCACAATGGTGCTGCCCGCTTCATTCCCGTTTACCCAACAATTCAGGCAATTATGAGGCCCGCGCTCCCGCCCCTTCCTTCAACTGCTTAGCACGACGACGATGCTCGCAACCAAGCCGATCACGATTGCAGCCCATATTTCCACGAACGTGCAGGAGGCTGTTATAATAACCAACCCGGCCCACCCCATTCAGCATCGCGCCAATAACCGATTTAGCCCGTTACCGGTGTGACAATCGCTTTACGCTTCCAGCGCAATATTATGAATTGGGCCTGCTTACGAAAGCGATATCCTCCTCGATTTGCGGCCGGAACAACTCCCAACTAAACAGCGTTTCTCCCAAATGCATCAAAGGCTGCGGCTTGTAGCGGGATTGCGTGACCCGGATCAAGTCTTCCCAATGCTTGGCCGCATGCGGCGCTTCCAGCCATTGACGAGCTTGATCGCGGTCGCTCTCCATCCCGGTTTTCTCATACAGCGCGTAGCTGACGCCGGCCCGAAGCTTGGCGGCAAAATAAAGGCTCAAGCAGGCCCATGCCTTGGCATCCAATATTTCGGAAGCAAGCGCCGGCGATTCATCCGTAATGGCGGACAAAGCCTTCAGGCCCTGCTGCGCATCCGCTTCCAGCGCATCGGCCAATTGGAGCGGCGTAACGAAGCCTTCCGTGGACTGCGAGCGGGTCAATCGATCTGCATAGTCGCGCAGGGATAAATATGACGGATCGAAGGTTTGGCTTTCCAGCAAATCCTGCAGCGATATGAAAGCTTGGCCCGAATTGTATTCGGCGCGGTTCGTTGCCAGAAACCCTTCCGCATACAAAGTGAAATCCCATGTAAATTTATAGAAGGAAGCGAGCGCCATTGGCATTTTGCAAACGGATGAGTAGGCGCTCAGCAGCTGCCGGCCCGCCTGCTCCCCGTAACGCAGTCCAAGCGCATCCTCGAACACTGGATCGGGCGTCTCCGGATCATACAGCAGCCGGCCCCACAGCATATAGTACAGCCAATGCTTTTGGAAGGCATAGGTCCAGGTCATTTGCGGGCTGTCCTCGATATGCGAGTAGTCCTTGGCCGGTATAAAGCACTCGGAGCCCACATAATAGCCGCCTACATAATCATGGCTGTTCGCCGCCAAATGCGCGCGGATAAAGCCGGGCTGCGCCCAGCGAAGCGTGAAGAAATCTTCATTGCGAACCATCCATGTAATCTTGTAATGAGCCGGCGGCGGGTTCCAGTAGCCTTCCATCCCGTTGGAGCCGCCATGCGTAAGCAGCAGCTTCGTGGAAGAATAGGCGTGGGACCAGTTGAATTTGACCTCCACCCAGACGGGTTCGGGCATAAAGCCGTTGTTCTCTATCGAGGTTCTTGTGATCTGAGGATCCACGGAAAACGGCGCCCGGTGTATAAATTTGACGGGCCTACCCGCCTGTTTCATGCCTACATAGTAAACGTCCTCAATCCAGGCCTGCCTTTGTTCCGGGGTCATATTCTCCATTCGTTCCCCAAGCGATATGCCAAGCCCCGCCAGATCGGGATATTCATCGATCACTTGCGTGACGCATTCACGGTTGTACTGTTTGATTTGTTCCGTGGAGTAAGCGTCGCCAAAATAAAATTGCATGTCATCAATTGCATTCGGATCGTAATGCTCCCGGAAAGCTTCGGACACAAACACGTTCCAGTTGATCAAATACGTTTCAATGCCGCGGTCCAGAGCCATCCGAAACAATGAAGTCCAATAGTACTTCCACTCCGCCAGCTCCTCGTCCGAAAAAGGGGTTGCCTCTGGGAAATGAACGGGCCGGATCATATACGGAAATGGATGCAAATTCCAAAGCGTCAGCACATTGTAACGGTTTTCCGCCATCATATCAAGAAAGCTTTCCCAGAAGCTGAGGTCGCGTACGGTTTCATGCTGCACATCAAAGCATGCGTTCATCCGGTAGCTCGACCAAGGCAAGTTGAATTTGAGCGCACGGAACGGAAACCTGGCATTGATTACGCATGCGGGAACTAGAGACACCTCCCGGCAATTGCGGAGCCGCTCGGCCAGTTCCAATACGCCGTACATGGCTCCCGATTCATCGTTTGCCAAAACATACAACGTCGGTCCGCCGCCGCGGGAATCGTGACGGATTTCAAAGCCCTCCTCGTTTACGGAAGTATCCGCCGATACACCGAACGAAGCGGCTTCCTGTGCCGAGCTTGCGATTACGATATCGTACCGCTGCTGTTGCTGCGGGTCAACCGTTTCAATCGTCTCTCCTATTTCAAGGATTGCCTCTGTCAGCTTGCGCATCGCAAAGCTTACTCTTGGCGATTGGTTGGGAAAGGCTACAGCAAGGGTCACATCCAATTCTCCTCTCTCATGTCGCAGTCATTTTGATCGTATCATAGGCATGGTGTATTTTAAAAGACTTTAATCCGTTTCAAAAAGGGTGCAGCCATAGCGGGTCCCATATTGCTGCTCCGGCTTCAATTCCCGGTAGGTGCCGTGCTGCAGCGAATGATCGAAATTGGCAAAAGCATCGTTGGAAGGCTCGATGCCAACCGTATACATTTCATCGGCATTGTAGCTCCAATAGCGGATAAACGGAAAAGCATCCAGCTCCCAATGGAGCTGAACCCCGACTTTTTTATGGCGGTTAATGAGCTTGGCCCAAGGCTCGCGGATATGCTTCAGTACGGTAAATATGTGCTCGTTCGTTCCCCTCGGAAGTACCTCGCGGAGATTTCTGCATGTGCCGTCAGGCAATGCGATCCGCTCGGGCGGTTCCTCGAAGCGGCTGAAATCGTTTTTATAGGAGCTATCATAATGCCGCGCGTGAAAAGCGACGCAGTCCGGAAATTCGATGGATACATGCTCATCCAGAAATTGCCCTCCGAAGGCGGCATGCTGCGTCCAGGAAAACTGTACCGGGGCTGTGCCGGTATTAAGGATGCGCTGATCAATGTATAACTGTGGATCTCCCTGCTTGACGGTAAACGTTTTCTCAATAAGAAAAGGAATGTCCTGCAGTTGAACGAAGCAGCGGACTGAAGCGGAATCTGCCGCGGGCAGAATCTCGTATTTCCAGGGAACCGTGGCGGCGATGCCGCCGGTATCCTGGGTAATATCGAGCTCCAAATATTTGGCACGGTGCGGGAGGCAATCCTGCCAGCCTCCCGTGAACAGCTCCGAATAATGCGTCAATCTGCGCTTGGCAAGATTCCGGCGTTCGAAGGCGGCAAGCCCGTTGTTCGTTTTAAGCAGGAAATCGATATCGAGAGGCTTATAAATCAGCTCGTAAATATCGGCGCCTTTACCGGTTAAAATGCGCACCCGCAGCAGAGCGTTTTCCAAAGTGACGGTTTGAACCCCAGACGCGACGGATTCCTGGACCGTGCATTCGAAGCGATTGGACATCACGAATCTCTCCCCTTATCAATCTTTTAAGCTTACGTCTTTTTGAACATCGACAGCTCGTTGACTGCGGGAAAAATGTCATCCAATTGCATCATAATCGATTCATCCAGCACGATTTCAACGGCGCGCAGCGTGTCATGCAGCTCTTCGACGCTGCTCGGTCCGATGATGGGGGCGGCAATCGCCGGATTGGCCAGCAGCCAGGCCAGAGCGACATGCGCTTCCTTCTCCCCGATTTCCCGGCATAAAGCGGAAAATTGCTCCATTTGCGAACGGTGCGTCGCCAGCAGCATTTGCGCATCTTCCGTAAGCGGCCGTTTCAACGGCTTCGTTACATCTACGGCCAGCAAGCCTCTGGCCAGCGGACTGAATACCGTCACGCCGATACCCAGCTCCTTGGCGGTCGGCAGCACCTCCGTTTCGGGAAACCGGTTCAGCAGGTTGTAGCTGTGCTGCTCCGATATGAGCCCCATGAAGCGCCGCGCCTTCGCTTCGGATTGGGCGTTCATCAAATCTCTCCCGGCAAAATTGGAGGAGCCGATATAATCCACCTTGCCATGCCGAACCAAGCCTTCGAACGCCTCCCACAATTCCTCCCACTGTACGTTGCGGTCCACGTGATGCATTTGGTACAGCTCGATATGGTCGGTTTGCAGCCTTCTGAGCGAAGCTTCCACATGGCGGCGTATTTTGTACAACGACAGCCCCTGCGCCTTGTTCGGACCGTCCAGCTCGTCGAGCTCGAACACCCGGCCGACCTTCGTGCCGAGCACTACTTTCTCTCTGCGGCCGCCGCCCTGGGCAAACCAGCGGCCGATCATTTCCTCGGTGGCTCCGCGATGTCCGATACCCCCGTATACATTCGCGGTATCAAAAAAATTGATCCCGGCGTCCAGGGCGGCATCCATAATCCGAAAAGCTTCCTGTTCGGAAATATTGCCGTATTCCCCCTCTTTCGTAGACAAGGCCCCAAACGCTGCGGTACCTAAGCATAGACGGCTTACCCGCAGTCCGGATTTTCCCAAATAACCGTATTTCATCGTCCGTTCCTCCCCGTTCGAATATAACTGTTCCTCTCAAATTCACGATGCTCAGGTTTGCTTAAACATGGAAAGCTCCGACGTCTTCGGGAATATGTCATCCAGATTCTGCAGCGTGGCTGCATCCAGCTCGATATCGACCGCCCGCAGCACATCCTCCAGCTCTTCCACACTGCTCGGGCCGATGATCGGAGCCGCAATAGCCGGATTGGAGAGCAGCCAGGCCAGAGCGACATTCCCTTCCTTCTCGCCCAAGTCTCTGCATAACGCGGAAAACTGCTCCATTTGCGAACGGTGAGTTTCAAGCAGCATCGCCGCATCGTCCGTAAGAACGTGCATCACCGGTTTGGTTACGTCGGTGGCCAACAAGCCTCTCGCCAGCGGGCTGAATACCGTCACGCCGATGCCAAGCTCCCTGGCCGTCGGCAGCGCATCCGTTTCCGGAAAGCGGTTCAGCAGATTATATCCGTGCTGCTCGGAGATCAACCCCATGAAATGCCTTTCCTTGGCGGCGGCTTGAGCGCGAGCCATGTCTCTCCCGGCAAAATTGGAGGAACCGATGTAATCAGCCTTGCCCGAACGGACCAGACCCTCGAACGCTTCCCATAATTCCTCCCACTGCACATTGCGGTCCACATGATGCATCTGGTACAGCTCGATATGATCGGTTTGCAGCCTTTTGAGCGATGCCTCGAAATGGCGGCGAATTTTATACAGCGACAATCCCTGCGCCTTGTTCGGACCGTCCAGATCGTCCATTTCAAACACCCGGCCGACCTTGGTGCCGAGCACAACCTTTTCCCGCCGGTTGCCTCCCTGCGCGAACCAACGGCCGATGATTTCCTCCGTGATACCGCGGTGGCCGATCGTTTCGCCGCGGTGTCTGACCCCGCCGTATACATTGGCGGTATCGAAGAAGTTGATTCCGGCATCGAGGGCGGCGTCCATGATGCGGAACGCTTCCTTCTCACTGATACTGCCGTATTCGCCTTCTTTGCCGACCAAGCCTCCGAAGGCGGCCGTCCCCAAGCATAATCGGCTGACCCGTAATCCGGATTTTCCCAAATAACCGTATTTCATGCTTATTCCTCCCGTTATCCGCTAATAGAGACTGTCGATTAAGGACAGAAACCGGCATTGAAGACGACTTCGAAGCCCCTGATTCCGCCCTCTCCGCTATTTATTCACCGGACTTCTATAAGCTGTTTGCTTTCGAAGACGCTCTCATCCAGCTCAATGCCAAGTCCGGCTCGCTCCGGCAACTCAATAAACCCGCCATGCGGCCGCAGCTTATGCTTGTGAAAATGATCTTGCTGCCGCTGATACAGCACCAAATATTCGAGAAAAGGACATACCGAAGGCGGCAGAGATGCAATCACGTGCAGGTTCGGAATGACCGTGCAGCCGTGAGGTACGAATTGGACATCGTATGTTTCGGAAAGTACTGCGATTTTGCGCAGCTCCGTTATGCCGCCGGTCCAATCGGGGTCCGGCTGGACGTAAGCCAGCAAGCCCTGGTCCAGGAAAGGCTTGAAATCTTTCCGGGTGTACAGGTGCTCGCCTGCAGCCAGCAGCAGCGACCCGCGTTCCTTCAAAGCTGCGTAGCCTTCGATTTGATTCGGAACAAGCGGCTCCTCCAGCCAGAGCGGGCGCAATTCGCGCAGCCGGTCCATCATATCGACGGCATACGGCACATTCCAGCCCATCCAGCAGTCTAGCATAAAATCATGCCCGCTGCCGATCGCCTCGCGCACCTCCTGCGCCATACGGAGGTTGGCAGCCCTTCCTTCCCCTCCGCCGGACGGGCCGTGACGAAAAAACCATTTTTGCGCCGCAAAGCCTTCCCGGACAAAAGCCTTCGCCTGCTCGCCGACTTTCCCCGCTTCGAGCGGGAAACCAAGCGCGCTCGCGTACACGGGAATTCGCGGCCGTGTCGGCCCGCCGAGCAGCCGATAGACGGGCGCATTGAAATATTTGCCGCGCAAATCCCAGAGAGCGCAGTCTACCGCGCTGACGGCCATCATATAATAGCCGTTCCGGCCGTGACGGTCATGCCTCATCTGATCCCATAAACGTTCAACGTCCAGCGGATCTTGGCCCAACAAAAACGGCTTCAGTTTTTTGACGATGATGTCCGCCTGCTCCTCATAGACCATCGGGCCGTATATGCCTTCGAGTCCTTCATCCGTAACGATCGTGACATAATAGCGGACGATCGGCATCGTTCCCGACGAATCGTCCGTCTGCGGCGACGGATCGCGCAGCGCGTAGTCCGCATACATATCCAGCGGCGCCGCCGAGCGTGCGCGGTGCTCCCATTCTCTCGGCATGGACCCGCTCAATTTGAACGCCTGCACATCGGTAACTTTCAACAACAATCCCTCCCCGTCCGGATGAATGCGGCTTAGACCGCTCCGCGCACGTTAAGTTTAAGGCTGTACAACGACGATGTGGCCGTTATAAACAGCGTGTTGCCCAAAGGCGACTCCGGCGGTGTGCCGAAGCATAAGTTGGCGGCGACTTCCGGCAGCTCAATCCGGCCGAGCCGTTCGCCCGACGGCGCAAAAATCCAAATGCCTCCGGGGCCGGTAACGTAAACGTTGCCTCGCTCGTCGACTTTCATCCCGTCCGCAGCGCCGGGGCCCGCGGCGGTGTCCAACTCCGCAAACGGCCTGCCGTTGCACAGGCTTCCGTCCGGCGCCACTTCGTATACCTTCACGTTCTGCTCATTCGTATCGTCAATGTAAAGCAGCGATTCATCCGGCGAAAAAGCCAGCCCGTTGGGACGGTTGAAATCTTCCACGACGGCAGCCAGCGTATCCGTCTTCGGATCATACCGGTACACGCCGTTAAACGATAAATCTCTGGGGGCTCCCAAGGCTGTGCTGTACGGATCGGAGAAATAGATCGTTCCGTCTTTTTTCACAATTACATCGTTTGTATTATTGATCCGGCTTCCTTGATAGTGCGTAACCAATACGGTTACGGTTCCATCCTGTTCCGTACGCGAAATTCGTCGCGGCTCAGTCTCGCAGGACAGCAGCCGCCCCTCCGCATCCACGGCGAGGCCTACCGCACGGCCGCTCGGCTCGCGGAACAGCCGCAAGCCGTCTTCATGGCTCCAGGTGTAAATCCGGTAATTCATGAAATCGGTCAAATACAGCCGGTTCGTATGCGGGCACCAAGCGGGACCTTCGGCAAAGCCGAAGCCGGACGCCAGCTTCTGCGCCGTTTCGCCGGGTGAAATCAGTTCATCCAAGCGATCCGAATAGCGAATGATGTTCATCGTTCAAAGCCTCCTTCGGTTATATGCGGAGAATAATACGCCTTCGCCCTGATCGTGCCTTTGCTATGCTTGCCCATAATCTTCACCCGCTTCACCTCCCTGGGCAGCAGATCGAAGTAATTATCCTCGAACAGCCAGCCGAACTCATCACCCTCATGATCGCCGGAGAGCTCGATGCTTCTAGCAAAAGTATCGGTGGTCAGCGTCACGATATCCCCATTAATGTCCATATGCAATCTCGCTTCCGGAAAGCGCAGCTTTTTCTCGATATCGACAAAATCATTCGTTCTGGCAATTACGCCGCCTTCGCTGTCGATCAGGCAGGCGAACAAAATATATTCTCTTGAAAACTGCTTGAATGCGTTCAGATCGGTAACAAGCCGGGACTCGCCCGGCGCTGCGCGGACATCAGTTCTGATTTCCTGAACAAATTCATTTTTAACCGGGTTGAACAGCTTGATGAACAAGGTCCCCTCCACCTCGGAGGCGCTGTCGTTGACGATCCACATATAAATAAAGTTTTGCACTTCGAAAGAAAGCAGGACCGGCTCGTAGGCCCGTTTTACAGCGTAGTAAGGAATATACGGTTCAAAATAATAGTCAATCATGCTTCCATAAATAACCGGCCAAGTATCGTTCCAGCGGCAAACGAAATGCCCTTTGCAAATTCGTTCCCCGTCCGGGTCGCTTGCCGGTTTGCCCCGCCTGTTGTTCTCGAGAATTTTCCGCAAATAATAACCGTGGGCGGCGCCAAATTTATAGATGGCGGACTCCAGGCTGTCGGCGTCATAGAACAGCTCGATAGGCGGGATTTTTTTCCAGCCCATGGCAGAAGTTTGCTCAGTCCATGTGTCCGGCCACGGGTACGGGGACCGGCTCGTGATCATTCCCGAGTAGTCTGCCGGCCACGCTCTTGCTTCGCCCATATATTTGACAAAGCTTTTCATCGAAGGCGGCGAGGTCCTGATTTCCTCCGCAATCATGACGGGATAATCGGCTCCCGGCACGTACCACGTATTCGTATAGCTGTGCGTATCCCCTTCCAGCGGGTCATTGCAATATGCTCCGCCATACGGGGAATTGATATGATAATAGCGGTCGGGATCCAACGTTTCGCAGACGCTTTTATAATCCTCCAGAAATATTTCGCCGCCGATATACGGCACCACCGGCAGCTCGAATTCCGCTCCCATAAAGCATTCATTGCCCCCGCACCAAAACAATAGAGACGGATGATGCTTCAGCCGCTTCACCTGGTATTCGGCCTCTCGCCTGCACAATTCGCGGTATTCCTTCGTATCCGGGTACATCCCGTAATCGTGAAAAAATTCCTGCCAAATCAAAATTCCCCGTTTGTCCGCTTCTTCGTAAAACGAGTCGCCGTACCGGTCGGCGCCGCCCCAAATCCGCTGCGCGTTCATGTTGCCGTTTTCCAGCAAATCGAGCAGACGGTTCGATTTCTCATCATCCCAGCAATGCGTGATGCCTTGAATTTGAACCGATTGGGCTCCCCACAGCTTCACCTGTTTTTGGTTAATCCAAAAATCGAACGGCTGCACCATTTGCACATCCCGGAAGCCAATTCGTTTCACTACGCTGTCTTTCGTTTCATCGTTTGCAACCAGGCTTACGGAAATTTCATAAAGCGGCTGCTCCCCATAGCCTCTCGGCCACCACAACTGCGGACGATTGACAGCCAATTCGGCATTGTGGCTCCAGGCTTCCGCGGAATCGCTATGAACAAAGCCGATGTACTGCGCCGCAGTTTGCCTATCGGGACCTGCGACGGTAATGAGTACAGACGCTCCTGCAACAAGTCCTGAGCCGTGCACATTCACTGTCACGCTTCCCTGCCCGTATCCATCGGACAGCCGGGACGCAATATCGGTTTCTGTAATTTCCATTCCATCCACGATTTCGAGGCACACGCGGTCGTAGATACCGATGCGCGTCAAGTAAGGCTTGGCGCCCAAATAATCGGTGAAATCCTGATCATTTTTGCGAATCAGCCGGCTTCGTCTAATTTTACCGGTCCATTCCTCCGGATATTCCGCATGCTTCATAAATTCGTAAGGCGAATGGAAATGGAGCAGCAGCAGGTTCGTTTCCTGCAGCAGCTCTGTTACTTCCACCCTGAGCGGCAAATACATATCGTTATGGTAGGCCAAATGCTGCCCGTTCAAGTAAATATCAACCAGCGTATCCAATCCTCTAAAATGGAGATACGTCCTGTCCCCCTGCTTCCGTCCGGAAAGTCCGGAAAATTCCAGCTTATATAGCCAATCATGCTCCGCCACCCATAAGCATTCCTTGCCTTTTCCGTACAAAGCGGGGTCCTCAATCAGACCTTCCTTCAGCAATATCTCATGCACTTGGGCCGGAACGGCGGTTTTAATCCAGCCGTGCTCCCCGTTAAGTTCGCCCGTTTGCGGATTTAAGCTTTCGGAGGGGACGCATTGTCTGATCTCCCAGCCCTCGTTTAACTCTGTAATGAGCTTCATTGTTTTAAGTCTCCTTGTTTTATTTCAGTTGCCAGAAATCGAGATGACCGTTATCCCTTGATGCTGCCTCCGACAAGTCCTCGGATCAAATGCTTGGAGCCGAAGCCGAACAAAATGAGGATCGGAATCGTCGAAAGCGCGAGCGCCAAGATGCGGGCTGCATAATCGGTGCGGTATTCGCTGCTTAACAATGAAACGGCAAGCGGAATCGTATACAAGCTTTCCTTATTAATGAGCACAAGCGGAGTCAAGTAGTTGTTCCACGACCAGAGAAAAAACAGCAGGGACAATGTAATGAGCGCAGGCCGGATCACCGGCAAAATAATGCGGGCGAAAATTCCGATATCGCTGCACCCGTCCATCCTGCCGCTTTCTATAATTTCATTGGGTACGGCGGATGAAATATATTGGGTCATCCAGAACACGCCGAAAGCGTTCGCGATCCCCCCTATAATTAAAGGGTACAGCGTATTGACCAAGCCTAAATAGCGCATTTCCACGACAAAACCGACAAGGCCCAGCTGCGGAGGAATCATCAGCGTCGCGATGATGAACATATATAATGTTTTTTTGCCTTTAAACTGATATTTGGCGAAAGCGAAGCCCGTGACAGCGCTGACCAGCACGGCCAAAGTCGTGTTAACTACGGCCACAACCAGACTGTTTAAATAAAATTTGAAAAAATTTTGCGCCAGCACCGACTTTAAATTTTCGAGTACGTAAGTGCCTGGCCATATTTTGAGACCCGTATACAGATCCTCGCTTACGTAAGTGCCCATTATGATCATCGTATAAAACGGAATCAACGCGAACAAAGATAAAGCCGTCACGAAGAAATATACCGGCAATTTTCCAATAGCTCTGCTCAAGGTTACGATTCCTCCCCGCGGTTCATCATTTTCATGGAGAAAAAGGAAAAGATGGATATGACAATAAACAAGCTGTAGGCGATCGCCGAGCCGTAGCCGAATTCAAAGTTGTGGAACGCCACATCGTAATATCTCATGACCACCGTCAAAACGGCATGCTCGGGGCCGCCGATCGGCTGCGATGCGGATTGGAACAGGAGCTGGGGCTCGTCAAACAACCGGAACCCGTTAATGATGCTTGTCGTGACGACAAATAGCATAATAGGCCGCAGCATCGGCAGCGTAATGTGAATAAAGCTGTCTATCCATTTAGCCCCGTCGATCTTCGCGGATTCGTACAGCTCCTCGGGAATCGTCGACAAACCGGACAAGAATAGCACCATTTTATAGCCGTAAGCCGTCCAGCTTTGCATAATGATGACGACCAGCCTCGCCGCCCACGGGACGCCAAGCCAATATACGGCATCGATGCCCATTTTACCGAGTACAGCGTTCACCGAGCCGTTCTTCCAGTCGAATAAAATCTGGAATATGATCCCAATAGCGACCGGGGTCGTTATATACGGCAGGAAGTTAATCAGTTGAAGCGCATTTCGCGATTTGCGGAAAAAATCTTTCAAAAATACGGCAAGTAAAAGTCCTAGCGCAATTTCGATAGGAATCGTGATCATAATGATCAGAAAGGTGTTGAACAATGATTCGTAAAACAAACTGTCGTTCGTAAAAATGCGGATATAATTGCTGAAGCCGACAAAAGTCATATCGGTAATGCCGTCCCATTTCGTAAAGCTGATGACAAGCGAGAACAGGATCGGAAACAAACCGAACGCCAAGTACAATAAAAAATACGGTGTCAACAGCAAATAAGGTGTCGCTCTTCTTCCCATCCTTTGCAAACCACTCACCTTCTATCTCCATGTTGGAATGAAGAGGGAGCTTGCGCCTGAAACCAAGCTCCCTTGTTCTTTGTTGATTAGAAGTCCGGTGAATAACTGCCCGCTTCATGATTTTTTCACCGGACTTGTTGGAAATAATGCGCAGCAAATTTCTGTGAATAATTGGGGGGTTTTGTTCGATTACTGCACCTTCAAATCAGGCTGTTTGTTCTTCAAATCATCTTCCATCTTCTTCACCAGCTGTACGGCATCGATATTCCCGTCCTTCGACGCGTTGATCGTTTTCATCGCCACGTTGATGGAGTCGTCGATATCCTGGTCGTATTTGCTTGGCAAGCGCACCGATTTAATTTTCGGGAAGACGTCCTGCGCGATCGCCTTCTGCACGTCCTGGCCGGCGAAATGTTCTTCTTTCTTGGAATAGAAATCCGGCTTGGAATAAATCGGTTTGAACGGCGAGAAGTTGCCTTTATAGTCGCGGGCGACCTCGGAGCCTTTTTCGGACAAGAACAGGAATTTGATCAATTCGGCGGCGCCGACTTTATTTTTCGCTTTTTGTGGAACCGCTTGCACCGTTCCGCCTAGAGGGAAAGGTCCGCCCGGAGGAATCATAAAACCCCAGCGTCCGATGCCGTTTTTATCGTTCGCTTTGATCGTAAATTCGACCGACCAGTTCGCGCACGGATAAAAAATATGAGTCTCATCCGTATAAGAAGCGTTGGCCGCAGGCGAGTTGGTGTCCAGCACATCCACAATGCCCGCTTTTTTCATTTGAATAAGCTTATCCATCAGCGGTGTCGCGCCTTCCTTCAAATTCAGCGTGTTGCCTTGAATAAACGGCGTGCTCGTTTGGCCTTTCAGGAAAGCATACGCGTCGCCCAAGCTTGCGAACATAAACACCTTGCCGTTCGATTTTTCTTTCACTTCGATGCCTTTTTTGATGAATGTATCCCAATCCGTAAATATTTTTTCCAATTCCGCTCGGTCATCCGTACCGAAATATTGTTTCGTCAGCGCCCGTTTATAAGCCATTCCCGCTACGGAAGGAGCTTCGGGACCTACATAGACGCCGCTTTCCGTCGTTTCAAGGGGAATCAAATAATCAAGCACCTGGGATTTATCGAGATTGTAAGGCGCCTTGCTCAGATCTTCCCAAATATTCAGCGACAGCAGTTTGCCTCTATAGGTTTGCTCCAGCCAGGCAATATCAGGCAAATCGGCTCCCGATGCGAGAGCGGTTTGCAATTTTTGCGCCATATCCTTGCTTTCGACTGCCGTCATTACGATGTTGTACTGCGGATACAGTTTGGTGAATTCCTCATACATTTTGGCGCGGGAATCGGTTTTATCCCATAACCAAATGTTGATATCCGTCTTTTTGCCGGTGCTGCTCGCCGTTTCCTGCTTGCCGTCCGCACCCGCGCTTGGGGCTGCGCCTTGCTGCGCGCCTCCGCTGCATCCGGCCAACCCCAACATTGCCGTCAGCAGCATAATTGGCATCGCTTTCAGTAATCTTTTCCGCATAAGCCATCCTCCTCATTGATATATGTGTGTGTCTCTTTTACTTACACGGATAACTATATCAGGCGTCGTTTTCGGTTCATACATGTCAAAATTATTAAAAATTATACAATTTTATGATCTGCGTCATCCGGCAGGCTGTCAGGAATGGAGAATCTTATGCGTGTGCCGTTGTTCTCAACGCTCTCGATATGTAAAATCGCAGCCTCATCAAACATCAGCTTTAACCGGTTATTCACATTCAGCATACCGATATGATCCAAGTCTTCCTGCAAAAACGGCGAGTTCATTAGGGAGCGAAGCTTCTCCAGCTTGCCGGCTGCCATTCCTACACCGTTGTCTTCCACGGATACGGTAAGCAGATTGTCGGCCGACGTGACGCCGATCCGAATCCATCCTGGCCGCTGCGACGGAAGGATGCCGTGATAAATGCTGTTTTCCACCAGCGGATATAAAATCATGCGGGGAATTTTCTTCTCCCGGCAGTCCGCGTCGACATGCCATTCCAGTTCCATCCGCCCGTTGTACCTGTACTGCAAAATTTTCGCATAGTCCTCGATATAGATCATTTCTTCGCTAATAGACGATAGCATTTCCGGCTTATTTTTGATCGTACGCTGCAAAAACGAAATAAACGCCTTGGTCAATGTAGCGATATCCGGCGCATTTGCCTTGCGCGCCAAATAGATGACCGAATTTAACGTGTTGTAAATAAAGTGGGGATTGATCTGATACATGAACATCTGCAGCTCCAGCTCTCGCTTTTTCTTCTCCATGAGCACCGACTCGTCCACCAGATCTTTAATGTCCCTAACCATTTTATTAAACACTTTAGCCACTTCTTCAATTTCGTCGCCGCTTGTTACGATGAGGTTTGTAGTCAACTCCCCCTTGGATACTTGCCTCATTCCCCGGATCAGCTTCATCAGAGGCTTCGTCACGTTGGAAACGACAGGGTAGATGAAGACGGACATCATAAGCAGGCAAATGACCATAATGGACAGCAGTACGTAGTTGGTATATTTCATGTTGGCGTTTATTTTATTTTCCGACAAGATTCCCATGACCTTCCATTCGGACAAAGGGATCGATTCGATGAAATAATATTGTCCGTCCCTCAAAACCGACTTTTCCGGAAACAGCATAGAAACAAGCGCTTCATCGGGACTTACTCTGAACGGCTGGTCGGGGGCGTAAACAATACGTTCGTTTTTATCCATCGTTTGAATACGGATGCCAAGCACCGGGTCGGTGAGCATAGGCTTGACCAGCACATCGTAATTCATATGGATCAACAGCTTGCCCAAGTAAACGTTGGGCGTCTGTTTGTCGTAAATATTCATCACATACGTAATAACCATAATCCGGGATAACGTATTCACATTATTGGTGACGATATGTTTTTTGGAAAAGCCGTTATACATCGGGCTTGCGCGAAAGTCGTCATACCAATCTTCGCTGATCGAGCTGGAATACACATCGTTCATTTCCAATACTTTATTGTTATTGTCCACGATGATCATATCGACAATGATGTTGTCCCTCAGCAGGCTGTATTCCTTCAGCATCGTTTCCAACTGCAAATTGTTGACGTAATAATCATAGCCTTCGATCGTCGACATTTTTTTGAGCAGCAATTGCAATTGATCGTTGACCACGATCCCTCTGGCGTAATTGACGGCATCTTCGATCTGATATGATATCTGCTGCGCGATTTTGGCGACGATCGCTTGGTTGTCCCTCACAATTTGCTTGCTCAAAATCGGATTGACGTATAAATAAATCGAAAATCCGCTTAAACCGACGGACAGCAAAATGGAAATAAACGCTACGGCGGTAATTTTCGTCTTAATCCGCATCGACTTTAATAAAACGGGCATCCAATCAGGTCTCCTCAAGTTGATCCTTCTGCTTTTACAGGTCGCCCGGATTGTGGCCGGTCACCTTTTTAAATGTTTTGCAAAAATATTGCACCGTTTGGTAGCCTACCATCGCGCTAACCTCGTATACTTTGTACCGGCCCGTTTCCAACAGCTCTTTCGCTTTCTCCATCCGGTATTTGGTGAGATAGGTAACGAATGAAACGCCGACCTCTTTTTTAAACAGCTGACTCGTGTAGATCAGACTGAATCCGAGCCGGTCCGCGAGCTCGTTTAATGAAATATCCTTCTGGTAATTGTCGTGAATAAATTGAAGCAGCTCCCTTATTTTTTTACTGTATTTGGAGTTGGTTTCTGCTTCCAAAAGGTTCAGGATGTGCTTGAACCAGCCGGCAATTTGATATACATTGGCCAACTGCTGAATCTCCGTCAAAGCCTCGAACGTCTCAATCATCGGGGTGCCTTGCCTGGCTAGCCCTTTCTGGTTAATCGAACGAATCAGCTCCAATATGCAGCTTCGCAGAACGGCCGTATCCTGCAGCTCAATAAGAAGACGCGTAAACAGCTCATCCAGCTCGCCATGGACCTGCGCATATTGTTCGGAAGCTACATAATTGTGAATTTCCGTTAATTTCAATTCGACGGCGGCCTGCAGCGCCTCCTTGTTGGACGGCTCCTGCGCATGGGTCAGGATACAATTTCCTTTTTTAAAAATACGTTTCGAAAACAGCTCTCTTGTTTTTTTCAGGCTGTTCCGGAGCTCGCGGTAATGTCCGAACACCGGTCCCACGGCTATGGACAGCGGCGTATCCGGAAATGCCCCGGAAACGGCAGCCTGCAGCTGGTTGGCAAATGCAGCGCCGAATTCAAATAAGGACCGTTCACTGCTGCGCTCGGGAATCCGGTAAAAAATAATGTATTCGTTATTGTTCAGATCAACCGCTTCCGCTTCGATGTCTTGAAACGAACGGGTATATAAAAAATCGACGAATTCCTTCTTGTCGATTCCTTTATTGAGAAAGGACTGTGGCTCCTGATCGGACGGCAAAGGCTCAAAACCCAATACAAGAACACCCGTTCTTCCTTGCCAACGGAAAAGATGATCTGTGCCGGCCGGTTCGACATCGCCGCTCTGCGACTCGATCCGCTTTAGAAACATGCGCAGCTGCTCTTTTCTGGCCAAGTCCCCGACGCTTTCTTCCTCCTCCATTTGATGCTTCAGTTTGTTCAGCTCCTGTATCAGCATGGAGCCGTCCAGCTCATGCTTCAACACATAGGAATGGATCCCCAGCTTGATCGCTTCACGGGCAAAATCAAAATCGCCGTAGGCGGTGAGCAAAATAATTTTTTTGCTTTTGCGCACCTGCATGATGCTGCTGATCATTTCCAGACCGCCCATCACCGGCATTTTGATGTCCGTAATAATAATGTCGGGATTGTGGTCATGGAAAAACCGCAAGCCCTCCCCTCCGTTTCTTGCTTCGGCGATGATATTGAAACCGTTCTCTTTCCAATCGATCAAATGCTTGATATCGTCTCTTACAATGTCCTCATCCTCAACGATCATTACCTTCAACATGTACCGTCACCCCCGTACTATTCAATGTTAAACATGGCTGAAGGATAACAATAATTTAAACCGCAATATAATGCAGATATTACCAACTACGATTTGCCGCTACAATAGACAATACTTGTCATCCTATAGGATTTATAGGACAAAAAAATGAAAAACCCGCGCCGAGCGCGGGTTTGCCATTCACGAAAAAGTATGGCTTGATCTGCAAGAAGAAACATAGGGTCGTTAACAGGCGCATATGCATCAATTTTCGTTTAACGTACGACCAGCGTATCTCCAATCGTCAGCGAATGCAGATGCGCATAGCCTTCCTCCATCAGCTCGGTGCGAAGGACATCCGCAGACGGCTTGCGCGCGTGGACAAGCATCGCCTCCTTGGCCGGCAGCGCATCCAGCATCGCGCTGACATCAGGCTTGCCCTGGTGTACCTTGTAGCGGACAAAGCTGACGCGAGGCGCGTCTGTGCCGTGACCCGCCTGCTCCGCGAGCAGGCGCTGCCCGAGGCTGCCCCGGGCCAGATGTCCGGTCAAGATGACGCGGCAGTTTCCACGCTGGCGCAGCTGATCGTAATACCATCGGCAGCGGGCCGACTGCATCATGCCGTCAGGCGTCAAGACGATGGCCGCTGTCGATGTATCGTTCAGCTCCCGTTCCCGCCCGGCATCGTCTTCCACAACGGCCATGTTCGTATACCGCAGCCCGCGGGCGATACGCCCTGCGGCATCCTCCCGCAGCCATTGCTTCCAATCCAGCATGTCGCCCATCGCATCGACGAGATCCTTCTCCACGATGATGCGGGTGCCGGAGAATGTCCCTTGCGCCCACAGCAGCAGCTCCTGCCCTCTTCCGAATACCGGTACAGGCAGCAGCACCGTCTCGCCGCGCTCCAAAGCTTCGCCGACAGCCTGCTTCAGCTGCTCCAGCTTTTGCGCCTGGGAATCGGGATCGGCCGCATAAGCCGCATCGATTATCGCCAAATCGACGACAGTCGCGCCCGGAACGTATGCCGCTTGGACATCCGCCTGCGCACTGCCCTCGCCTGAAGGCAGCTTCAGCCGCTCCTCCGCAGCGGGCAGCGCAGGACGATCGGCGGCGAGCAGCGCCGATTCCGCCGTATAATCGCCGGAGAAGAAAACAATGCGATCCTCGAGCTTCAGCAGCAGCCAGACCGAGCCGGGCAGATGGCCGCTGCGGCCCCAGCATACGCTCAGCCTTGGCGAGATAGCAAGCCACTCTCCGGGAGCAACCGCTTCTTCCAGATAAGCATATTGAATCGCTTCGATATGACACGCTTCATACGGCAGCCGGGCTCCACGGGACTCTACATATTGCTGCCACGCGCGGAAATAGACGGGCAGCTGCCGGGCCGTAGCCCGCGTCGTCCATACGGGACCGCGGTAGCCTAATTTATACAGCAGCGGCAGCGCCATGGAATGATCCTCATGGGCATGAGACAAAAACACCGCGTCCAACGAGGCCACGGTTTGCCCGCATAAGGAAGGATACGCTCCGGAGCCTTCCTTCTTCACCCCGCAATCGAGCAGCACGCGGGTTTGACGATGTTCGATCAGGTAGCTGGAGCGCCCGTGCTCTCCTGCTCCTCCCCACACGGTTGCTTGCATTATTTCACACTCCACTTTTGGTTCGCGCTCAAGATGTTGATGCCGAGCAGCAGCAGCGTGGTCAGCCCGACGGATACGACGGCCATCGCCATACCGAGAGACACCTTGCCCTGCTCGAACTGCGAGAAAATATAGGTCGCCGACGTTTCCATCGACGGCGGTAAAATCATCAGCGATGCGACCAGCTCGCGAACCGAGATGGTGAATGTCATCATCCATCCGGCCAGCATTCCCGGAATGATCAGCGGCACCAAAATGCGCCGGAAAATATAGGCCGGGTTCCCTCCGAATACGCGCCCCGCCTGAAACAGCGATTCGTCCAGCTGAGCGAAATTCGCTTTGACATACTGAACCGTGTACGGCAAAAAGAAGACGATATACGTCAGAACCACCATGCCGTAAGTATTGTACAGCGGAACGGGGTTCCACGGTGCGTTCCACAGCAAAATCAAGCCTACGACGATGACGATCCCCGGCACCGTATTCGGCAGCAGGCTGAACAAGTCCGTTATGCGCTGCGGCCATGATTTGGCGCGCCCGATCATTAGGGCGAAGTAGGTGCCGAGAATGACCGATATCGTCGCCGCCGCCAGCGACAAGCTCAAGCTGTTCATAAGCGCCTGCATGCTTTTCGAGCCCCAGGCAAGCAGCTCCGCGTAATGCTGCAGCGTCAAATTGCCCCATGCAAGGCCTGCGCCGCGCAGCTTCATCATCGATGCGGCGATGATCGAGAAATACGGCACGCCGATGGACAGCAGAAGCAAGCCGATCACATACAGCCAGGCCAGCATGCGCGTCCAGCCGGTCAGCCGGTACAGCTTGCCGCGCGAGCCTTTGCCGCCGACCAGTGAATAAGAGAACCGCTGGCTGACGACCGACTGGATGTACCAGACAAGCAAGCAGGTGCTGAGCAGAATCGAAGCGAGAGCCGTTGCCTTGCCGAAATCGATCGGCCAGCTCGAAATGTACTTGTGTATTTCCGAAGTGAGCACATAGAATCCGATTTTACGCCCGAAGGTAGCCGGAGTGCCGAATTCGGCAATCGTTTTGACGAAGATCAGCAGCGCCCCCATCGCATAGCTGGACAGCAGCAGCGGCAGCACGATGCGGCGGAAGCTGTAGAGAAACCGGCCGCCGTGTACGCTCGCCGCTTCTTCCTTGCTGCCGCCGATCTGCACCATCGCATTGCGGAGAATCAAATACAGAAACGGGAATAAATGAAAGCTCATGATCGCGATCATCCCGAATGAGCTGAAAAATACCGGCGTCACCGCCGCTGCGGCAGGCAGCAGCTGCTCCAGATAGCCGTTCGTCTGCATGAACAAAATCCAGCCCATCGACCCGATATAAGGCGGCGTCATGAACGGGATTAACAGAACGATATCGAGCCAACTATGCTTCTTCAGTTCCGTACGGGACAAAATCCACGCCAGCGGCAAAGCCAGCACGGTCGCCCCGGCAACGACCCACAGCCCGAGCCAGATTGAATTCCAGAATACTTCGCCCAGCTCATTCTCCATAATCGTACGCAGAGGCGCAAGGAAATCCAGCTTGTCTCCCGAATGCACGCTGGTCATTAATATGAAAAAAAGCGGGACGACTACGAGCATCGCCAAGAGCAGCAAGGCTAGCGTCATCCCCAATTGTTTATACGAAACCGTCTTTGTCCAGTACATGTCCGCCTCTACTTAAACAGCTGGGTAAATTTCTTCGTTACTGCGTCGCCGTTAGTGTCCATCCAGGACCAGTCTACTTTCATTTGCGGAATTTGATCGGCGCCCGGACGATCCTTGGCTGCGACGTCTTTGCGGCCTGGCAGCAAATAGGTTTCGGCAACCATTTTTTGCGCTTCGTCCGACAGCAAATAATCGATGTACGCTTTGGCGTTATCCACATTTTTGCTCGATTTGACAATGGCGGCCGGACGGGGGCTGATCACGGTACCGCTGGCGGGATAGATCATATCGATCGGCTCGCCCTTGGACTTGGCTTGGTAAGTCATGTAGTCGACCCCGGCGGCGACGATGCTCTTGGAGCCGGTAATGACCGGATCCAGCGCTTCCTGGTTGGCGCCGGCCATCGCTACGCCGTTTTTCTTGTATTGCTCCAGCAGCTCCCATCCCGAATCGCCCCTGGTGCTGAGATAGCCGGTAACGAAATCGAGCGCGGAGCCGGATAAGGCAGGATCGGGAATATTGACTTTGCCCTTCCACTCGTCTTTCGTCAGATCGGCCCACTCCTTGGGCGGATTTTTCACCAGCTTGGTATTGTAGCCGATCCCGAGCGCGGATGCGCTGTAACCGAAGAAGTTGCCGTCTTTATCGGACCATTCCGGGATCAACTTGTCCGCGTTTTTCGCATCCTTATATTCGAGCGTAAGCCCGCTCTTTTTGAGTCCTTGTGCGGATGGCAGCGAAGCGAGTACGACGACGTCCACCACCGGATTAGCCTTCTCCGCTTCCATACGGGACAAAATTTTCCCGGTCGTGCCTTGGAACATCTCGATTTTCACACCGGTTTTGGCTTCATAGCCTTTTTGGATGCTTTCCGCCAGCTCCTTCGGACCCGCGCTGTAGACGACCAGCTTCCCGCTCAGCTTCTTCTCGTCTTTTTGCTCATCGGGCTTGGCATCCTTGGCAGGCTGTGCGGACACTTGCTCCGCCTTTGGCGCCGCTCCGTTCGTTGTCGATGCTTGCGGCGAAGTTCCGCAGCCTGCGATACCGAAGCCTACCATTGCCGTTAGCATCAGCAGCGCCCCGTTTTTCAATCCTGTAGTCATGTTCATTGTAATAAACCTCCCCTTCAATTATAAAATACGATGAATATGTTGCGCAGCCACATACAAGTCCGCTTGTTCTCCGATCGGCATTCTCATCTGAGAATATGCCGTCCAGCTTCCCAAGCCGCCCATGTCCAGCTGCACCTCGTAGCGGTCGCCCAAATAGCTGACGCTGCGAATTGTGCCCGTATACCGTTCGTCCCCTGCCGCCTGCTGCCAGCTGATGTGCTCCGGCCGCACCATGCTCCGGTCCTTCTCCAGCCAGTTCGACTTGCCGATAAACTGGGCGACAAACGGATGCACCGGTGCGCCGTAAATATGCTCCGGCTGTCCGACCTGCAAAATCCGGCCTTCCTTCATGACGACAATCTCGTCGGACATCGACATCGCTTCGGTCTGATCATGCGTGACATACAATGCGGTCAAGCCGATATCCCGTACCAGACTGATCAGCTCGAGGCGCATTTCGTCCCGCAGCATCGCGTCGAGCGCGCTTAGCGGCTCGTCGAACAGAACCAGCTGCGGCTTTGTCACGACCGCCCGGGCAAAAGCGACCCGCTGCTGCTGTCCCCCTGACAGCTGGTGAGGATACCGGCTCTCCATCCCGCCCAGTCTGACCGTATCAACCGCTTCCTGCACTTGACGCTTCAGGTCCTTGGTCTTTCCTGATGCCCGCAAGCCGAAAGCGATATTCTCGAATACCGTCATATGAGGCCACAGCGCAAAGTCCTGAAAGACCATCCCGAAGCTGCGGCGATGCGCCGGCTTGTCAATGCTGCGGGCGCTTGAAAATATGCGCTCGTCTCCGACGGAGATTTCGCCGCGGTCGGGTGTCTCGAGCCCGGCAATCATCCGCAGCAGCGTCGTCTTACCGCAGCCCGAGGGGCCCAGAAGCGTAGTGAAGCGGCCTTGACGAATGCGCAGATCCGTCGGGTGCAGCGCCTTCACTTGATCGAACGACTTTTGCAAACCTTGAATTACGACATCCATGAACTTCCCTTCCTATCTGCCAATCTACACTCAGTGTACAGTCCCAAATGCAGGGAAATATTATCGCCACGTAAAGATTTTGTTAAACATATCAATGGTATCTATTCAATTCCATAGATTTTTTCTATACTGATTCCGTCAAGGTTGTGCGAGAGAAGGAACAGGAGGTTCTACGCCATGAATTTATTAAAGCTGCAAATCGTTGTGCTGCTGGAAAAATACAAGAAAATTACGGCGGTCGCCGATGAGCTCGGGTTGAAGCAGCCGACAGTGACGTTCCATATGAAAAGCCTGGAGCAGGAGCTGGGCGTTCAATTGTTCGAAACCCGCTCGGGGAAAGTGCATTTGACGGAGGCGGGCAAGTCGCTGTTTCATTATTCGGTGAAAATCAATTCACTCGCCCAGGAAGCCGAAAGAGTGGTGAAGGAGTTCGACCAGCTCGGCAGAGGCTCCCTGAAAATCGGGGCAAGCTATGTACCGGGGACTTACATTTTGCCGCGTATTTTAAGCGGGTTCGCCAAGAGCTACCCTAGAATAAGCTTATCGCTGATGGTCAGGACCGCGCCGGTCGTCAAGGAGCTGCTCCTCAACCATGAGATCGATCTGGGGATCGTATCCTGCGAGCCGTTCCAGCTGCCGCCGCTGCTGGCCGAGACGTTGTGCGAGGACGAGCTGGTGCTTATTATGTCCCCGCAGCACTGGCTGGCCGGACATTCGCAGCTGTACCCCGATCAGCTCGAGCAGGTTCCGTTCCTTCTGCACAGTCCCGAGTCCAGCACGCGCCAGTTGACCTCCAAGTGGGCGCAGAGCAATCGGATCGAGCTCAATGCCCATATGGAGCTCGATTCGCTGGAGGCGATCAAGCAGACGGTAATGCTGGGCGAAGGCGTATCCTTCGTATCCCGTATTGCCGTTCGCAAAGAATTGGAAAACGGAGAACTGCTGATCCGGCAAATTCCGCAAAATGCGTACAATCGCTATGTCTTCTTCGCCTATAATCTGGATCGCCGTCAATCGGCCGTTATGGATGAATTTATCGCCCATTTGCGTCTGGCGGTGTCGGGGTAAACGGCCGCATCCCCGGGCTTCATTTACAATAACAACACGCCGCGTTGACATCAGGATTACAATCGCTCTCTATAGTCTATTTTGTAAGTCCATCCAACTTATGAAGGAGATGTTATGATGAGTAAACGAAGTCCATGGATCGGAGCAGTGGCCTCCACTCTATGCTTGGCGCTGCTGGCGGTCACCTTGAGCGCGCCCGTACCGGCCAAGGCGGCAAGCAATATGGTTCCTGATTACGAGGTGAAGCTGCTGCTTGATTCCGCCGTGGTGCTGGGCTCCGACAACAAGCTGAACGGCACCGTCCGCGATGCGTTCGGCATGCCGGAAACCGTCACCAAAATGAACGTGCAGTTTATGGACACGGACAACAAAGACATCTACGACAACGGCTGGGTCGCCCGTATCCGTAAAACGGAGGGCGAAAAAGATTTTGAGCTGACTTACAAAAAGCGCTATCCTATCACGAACGGGAATATCGACGCCGCACTGACCAAAGCCAACCAGGAAGGCTTCGATTCCAGCGATACCAACTATGAGGCGCAGGTCGAGTGGGGTTACCAAAACCAGACGCTCAGCTTGTCCCGGGTGAAAAGCGACAGCAAAGCCGGCTACAGCGGCATGGATCTCCCGTCCGCAAGCGATTCCCGCAAGCTGCTCGTCAATAACGTTCCGGTCAAAATGGATAAATGGCTGTACAGCGGCTGGGGGACGGATATGCTGAATAATTCGCGTATATACGGTCCGGTCTTAGCAAAACGATATATCGGAACATGGAGCGGTATCAAAACCTACATAGAAATTTGGCCGATACAAAATGCCGCCGGGACCGGCATCGAGTATGTCGTCGAGGCCTCCTTCAAGACGACCAGCCGCACAACCGCGCAGCAAAAGCATGACGAGTTGATCGTTTACCTGCAAAGCAAAGGATGGTTCCTGCCCCAGGATTCACTCAAAACCCAGCTTATTATGGACCGTTATTAATCCTTAAATGCGAAAAAAAGCGCCTTCCCTTGTTTCCGTACAAGCCTCGAAGCTTGTTGCGGGAATACGGGGAACGGCGCTTTTATGCACTGTTGATATTGATGAATGATTTACTGCCCGGAACGTGAGAGTCCCAAAATCATCAGCTGCCATACCATGGCGAAGTCACGGCCGATAGATATGGATGTCCATTCATAGGAATGGGAACTCCTTCCAAGAAAAGGGCCCGATTGAATTTTTAATTTTTGTAACTTACAGCGGTTCCGGCAATAAAGTCATATACGGTTTGTTTATTTTTGCTGATCAAGGCGCATAGCAAGTAAACGAAAACAAGTCCATAGACCGTCGCGAATAAGCTATAGATCATATATTCGGGATACCCGGACGGAATGACCGTATGCCAAATGGTGAAATGGGCCAGCTCCCAAGGGATGAATTTAAGAGCGGAGCGGAAAAGAGAACGCCCCAGCCCGAGCGATTGTCCGTGTATGCCAACCACTACTATCCCCATTTTTCGTTTTCCCCATGTCGCATGCGATTTTGATCCCTCGCATATGGCAAAATAAAGATAAACAGGCAGCGTGATTAGAAAAAAACCGGTGATCTCCGCCGACCATGCATTTGTTGTGAACAATGGAATCAGGAGCGGTTTTGCAAGAAAAGATAGTCCGATCAGCAGGATGATGTAACAGGATATGATAACATAATCCAACAAAAAAGAAATGATTCGGGTACCAAACGATGCGAATTTAAGATTTCCATGACCATGCACCATTCTTCCCTCCTATTTTATTCCACGGAATCCTCTTCTTTTGTGGCATGATTCAGCTCAACTAATAAATCGGTTTCTACACTGGCCAGATGCTCGATCATGCAGGATCGGGCCGAATCCATGTTGTTTTCCTTTAACATTCGGGCAATCATCATATGTTCTTTCAACGATTGCTCCACCCTTCCGGGAATTTTCATGGACTGCATGCGACTTAGCTTGAGCAGATCAATCAGATTCATCATGATTCTCACGACTACTTCATTGCCTGCTGCCTCTGCAATCATAATGTGGAACCTTTGATCGGATTCGGACAAAAATGTCTCCCGTTCTTCCTGCGTCGCAAATTGCGGATTCACGATAACCTTATTGTAACTATCCGAAGTCATTTGATAAATTTCTTCCAGAAACTCGGCAGTTCCGCATATGGCGGCTTTAGCCGCGCTTTCGGCTTCAATCATCTTGCGCACCTCAAACAGCTCATGGATCGAGTCGCTCTGCATGAAGAGAATCGAAGCCAAATTATCAAGCCGCATGCTCTGAGCCGCAACATAAACGCCGCTGCCTTGCTTAATATCGAGCAGCCCGACCGCTGACAATATTTTGAACGCCTCGCGGATCGTCGGACGGCTGACATCCATCTTTTCCGCCAATTCACGTTCGGCCGGAAGCTTATCCCCCGGTTTAAGCTGACCCGAGACAATAAGCTCCTTGATATGCTCCACAACTTTGCGTGAGAACGTCTTTCGCTCTTCGTTGATCGATTTAAACATGCCGGCTCCCTACCTTTTAACGTTTACTCTGCATAAGGATATCCGTCCCTCAAGCTCGTTGGCCACCTCAGCGGAAACCAATTCGGCCGTACGGATTTGAGATTCCTCCGTGAGTCCTGCGATATGCGGGGTAATGATGCAATTTTCTCTTTGCAGCAGCGGATGACCGGCTGGCGGCGGCTCTTGATCCAGCACATCCAGCACGGCTCCTGCAATGATGCCGCTTTTCAGAGCCAGTTCCAAATCGGTTTCGTTCACAACCCCGCCGCGTGCGCTGTTGATGACAATAGACGTTTTTTTCATTTTTCTAAATATGTCGATATTCATTAAATTCCGTGTTTGGGGCGTTAGCGGCACGTGCAGACTTATAAAATCAGACTCCGCAATAACTTGCTCATAGCCGACCAGCTCAATACCGGTTTCCATTACCGGGAAATCGTAAGGAGCGACAAAAGGATCGTATCCGACGACCTTCAAACCCAAGCTTTTTGCCCGCACTGCCACCCGATGGCCGATTTCACCTACACCGATAAGACCTAATGTTTTACCGGATATTTCAGTTCCCGAAAATTTTTTTCGGTTCCAGTCGCCCGATCTTACAGACTCGGTTGCCTCTATCAGCAATCGACTGAATGCAAATATGCCGGAAATCACATATTCGGCGACTGACGTCGCATTCGCATTTTTCCCGAAAATAACCTGGATATTTTTCTCAGCGGCAGCCTGAAGATCGATATTATCCAATCCGACTCCAAGACGGCCGATGACCTTCAAACGATGATTCCAGCCAAGCAATTCAGCGTCAACCATCGTCTGATTTCGAACGATGACGGCATCGGCGGATACTAACTCCTCCCGCAGACGATCCCGATTTTTCCAGAGGTCCGGATCGTATACGACTTCCCAGCCTTTCGATTGCAAAAGCTCGATCCCGTTCGGCCAATTCAATTCCGTCACGACGATTTTCATACTGATGGTTCCCCTTTCGGAAAGACGACTTTCAAGTCTTCGCCCAGTTGTGTCAGTTCATTGACCACTTCCTGTGAAATATGTATTCCGGCAACCGATCTTGCCGCATATTTCGCGTGGCGCCGTTCTCCAGGATAATGAATTTCATCTACCCCGGCTGCTTTCGGAACGTCCTTTACCTCTCGAAGAAACTCTTCCATTATATCAAAATAATGTTCGACTGCCATCCACCTGGATATGTCGAGTAAAATAAAGCTGTGTCCTACATTAGCCGCAGAATCCCCATCCTTGTACAGGTTATTGACATGCGGGCCATATGCTGCGCCGCTCAATACCCCGCACATAATTTCGATCGCCATGGCAAGGGCATATCCTTTCGCTCCTCCAAGCGGAAGAACGGCGCCGCGCAATGCCGCAGCCGGATCCGCAGTCTCTTTGCCGCTCTCGTCCATAGCCCAGCCCAAGGGTATCGCTTCGCCGGTTTTATCCGCCATAATAATTTTCCCCCGCGCCACCACACTGGAAGACATATCGATGATAACGGGAGGCTCATTCCGCAGAGGAAACCCGAATGCGATCGGATTCGTTCCAAAAAAAGCTTTCTTCCCTCCCCAAGGAGGGATACCCGGCGGTGAATTGGTCATGGCGATCACAGCTATGTTATCCATGCAAGCTTGTTGACAAAAGTAGGCGGCAGTGCCGAAATGATTGCTGTTTCGAATGAATACCCCTGCGATGCCGCCTTCTTGCACCATAACAATAGCCCGCTTAATGGCTCGGTAGGATACGATCTGACCTAACCCGTTGTCTCCGTCAACCTTCAAAATAGAGCCGAACGATTCGCAGACAATAGCAGGGTTTGCCGAAATCCGTCCCTCTTGAATCCGTTTCGCATAAATGGAAAGCCTGCTCATGCCATGGCTTTCATTCCCTTCCAAATCCGCTCTGACCAGCGAATCCGCAGCAATGGCCGCGTCATCCGCGGGCAGGCCAAGCTGAATAAACACTTGTTTGCAGAAATCAGTCAATTCGGAAGCCCGATAAAGCAGACGGCAAGTCCCAGACACATCATCACCTCACCCAAAATGTAGAGTTGGATGCCCGTCACAGGCATCCAACCAAGCAAGGATAAACGGCTTCGCCGTCCTTAGGGAACGGGCGCGTTTATCAAGGTTAACAACAAACCCGTTTATGCGCTTCTGAAAAGCTTGGTCATGACGAATTCCTTGTGTCCAAGAGCTTCTGCAGCCGTATAGCGCCCGTTCACGACACGGTACAAGTAATCCATTAATTGATCCCCGGCTTCAGTCAAGTTCATTTCACGGGATAGAAGCCCGCTACAGTCCACATCGATATGCTCGCTCATGGAACTTACAGTCTTCGGATTTGCGGTAATCTTTATCACCGGCTCGATGGGGTTTCCAATGATGTTTCCTTGACCTGTAGGGAAGAAATGGACAACGGCGCCTCCCGCAGCCATCAGAGTAATACATTCTGCCGCAGCGGAAGAGGTATCCATGAAATAAAGCCCCGGACCGCTGGACGGCATCTCGGCCGGTTCAAGAACGCCTATAACCTGCTTCGTGCCTGTCTTCTCAATATTGCCGAGCGCCTTCTCTTCGATCGTCGACAGCCCGCCCGCAATGTTGCCTTGAGTTGGCTGTGAGCCCAGCAAATCTACGCCCGACGCTTTAATTTCTGCAATATAATCATCGTAAATCGCCATGAACTTCTGTCTCAGCTCCGGCGTTGCGCAGCGATCGGCAATCAGATGCTCGCCGCCCGTCAACTCCGACGTTTCCCCGAAGAAAACGGTCGCACCGGCGTCAATGAGACGATCTACTGCTTGCGCAACTGTCGGACAAGAACCGAGCCCTGTAGTGGTGTCCGACTCCCCGCACTTGATACTGACCGTCAAATCCTTCAATTCGATAGGCTCGCGCTGTAATTCTGAAGCCCATTGTACGAATTCCTTCGCTTTCCAGGATGCTTGCCGAACGATATCCAAATCGCCAATCCCTTCAATAGAGAACGCGGCAACCGGCTTGCCGGTTTCGGCTATGCCGTCAGCGATAATCTTGGTCCAGTTCGGTTCTATGCCAATTACGACTACAGCGGCAACATTGGGATTGCTCCCGGTGCCAATCATCGTGCGAAAATGCAGATCAAGGTCTTTGCCATACTGCAGCCGGCCATATGCATGCGGAATTGCCATTGTACCCTGAATATGATTAGCTACCGCTTCGCAGGCAGCATTCGAAATATCGTCTACCGGAAGGATAATTACATGATTGCGAATGCCTACTTTACCATTTTCACGTCTAAATCCGTAAAGTTGTTTCATGTCTACCACCTCAATGTTCGAATATTGTGAGTATGTACATAGTCTCCAAACCTAAACCCTTCAGGCGCATAACCGATCGGCAGCCCGTATTCCAACACATGGCTGTTCCTTGGGATATCAGCTACCGAGATTTTATGCCCTAACGGGATTGCGCCGTTCGCCGTTACCTCGATGGCAGATTCATCGTCCATGTAGACGCCAATCACCTTTTCTCCGGCCTCAATATCTGCTGTTGCTACTCCGACATGATCGCCTCGCTTGTGAATAAGAAATTTGTGCACAACATTAGCCTCCTTTTAATCTTTAAGAGTCTTTCATATAAATCAGTAAATGATAAGTGGTATTACCAATCACCGAAAGTATACGCCAACTTGTTCCCGTTGACAATGCTTGTTTTATGCATTCTTCTCCACATTCCCAAAATAGTTATTGTAAACCACTTAATATTCCGATATAATTACTATGAATTAAAATGATATTCAAAATCGGGTAGGAGTGATTCAAAATGCATGCAAAATGCCCGCACTGTTTAGCCAGTCAATCGTCGAGCCCTTATACTTGTGAAAATTGCGGCATCGAATTGGTCGAAAATGGCGCTCTTGTCGATGCTTTAACTTATTGGAATGCAAATAAAGCTTCCGACAACGCTTCATATCATTTGATTCCGCTTGGTTTGACTGCTATAGCCGGAGCCGCAGCTGCATGGCTGAACACCAGCTTGATTGCAATTGCGGGAGCTGTCGCTGCAGCTGTATTCTTTTTCGCCAGATCCTATAAATAATACTATTCCAAAACCGATTTTTTTATGGCTCCATGCTACAGCTGTCCGGATGCCCACAGAAGGATTACGCTAGTCAGTATGACAGCTATCCAAACGATAAAGCCTAGTACGATTGGGCGAAAGCCCGTTTTGATCATTTTACGAAAATCTGCGCTCAAGCCTATTGCTGTTAATGCCATAACAATCATAAATTTGGCGATCATCCCCGCATAATGAATCGTTCCTTCTCCAAATAATCCTAACGTATTGAACAAGGAAGCAGCGAGAAACCAAACAATGAACCAAGGGAATATCGGTGTTATGCTGTAATGAACATTTTGCTGCCCATGTTCTTCACGTTTAGCCTTCATCCCGACAAGGGCCGATAAAAGAAACGTTACAGGTATAATCATGGTTGTCCGCGCCAGCTTTACTACCGTTGCATAATCCCCTGCAGCTTGGCTGTATATATATCCGGCTGTCACTACAGATGAAGTATCGTTAATCGCCGTTCCCGCCAACAAACCGAACGCCTTGTCGGATAATCCGAGCCAATGTCCCAATAGCGGAAATAAAATGACTGCGGCAACATTGAAAAGGAAGATGGTAGAAACGGAATAGGCTACTTCGACCTCATTGGCCTTGATAACCGGGGATACGGCAGCAATGGCGGAGCCTCCGCAAATACCTGTTCCAACCCCTATCAACACGTTCAACCGATCCGGTATGCTTAATAATTTACCGAAGCCGTACGAGGCTGCTATCGCTGCCAATAAAGTTACCGCCATGATGTAAAACGATTCCACACCCGTATTCCAAACCTGCGAAAGGCTTAAGCTGAAGCCGAGGCCTATAACCGCCCACTGCAATACTTTTTTGGAGCTGAATAAAATGCCCTTATACGTGTATTTGGGTTTCCCTGTTATATTGTTAATTAAAAAACCTGATAAGAGGCCAAATACGGCTCCGCCAATAAGCGGAAATATCGATCCTGCCCAAGCAGCGACAAGAGAGATCATAAGTACGAAGACGATTCCGGGGACCGTATTTCTAATCCATGTCATAAAAATCCTCCAAAGCGGTATCATCGCCTTACTTTCTTTGAAATGGGCCTGCGCGCAGCTCAGGCCTCATTTCTTATCCGTCATTTCGCAAAGCAGGCAGGGTAACCTTGCTTAATACGTTCCAGCGCCTTCTCATAATGGCCGGAAGGCTTGTATTCCAAGCCTATAAAACCGTCGTAGGTCGTATTTCCAATAGCTTCCAGAACGGCGGGAAAATTCACTTCTCCTCCCAGAGGCTCGAACCTTCCGGGAACCTTGGCCAAATGATAGTAACCGATCAAACGCTCGTTATGTTGAATCGTTTCGATGAGGTTGCCTTCCATAATCTGCATATGGTAAACATCATACAAAATTTTAATATGATCGCTGCCTGTTTCTTCAATAATACGGAACGCTTCGGAGGAACTGTCGCAGTATATCCCCTTATGATCCGTTTTACTGTTTAACGGTTCGATGACAACCGTTACCCCCGCTTTTTCCACGATAGGCGCGATATATTTCAACGATTCAACCGCTTCCCGCCTATGTCGTTCGACGCTCCACCCCGGAATCAGGTTGCCCGATACCATTATTAACGTCTTGCAGGAAACCGCCTTCGCATAATCGACCGCCTTTTCCACATCCCTTGCAAGCCGTTCCCTATCCTCCGGCCATATAAGGACAGGACGATCGCCCCCGACTGCGAACCCGGTTGTTCCGCCCAAGCTGCTTACATGCAGCGGAAATTCCGCTTTCAAGTCGACAACCTCGGCCAAATCGTGAAGCCTCCATACAAATTCGCAGCCGTGAAAGCCGAATCGATGCGCTGCCAACCAACGATCCCGGAAGGCGACGTCTTTCTCGTAGTTCATTTCCAAATGAGAAGCGAATCTCAACATGATCGGCACCTCTTCTTTCTGTAATTTAATTATTTGAAGACACCTGCATATTTTTTGTTCAGCTCATCCGTAATTTCCTGCCCGCCGGATTTTTTCCAAAGCTCGACGAACTTGTCAAACCCGGTGTTCAAATCAATTTCTCCGGTTATAAATTTGATATAATGTTCCTGTTCGATTTTGGAAATGTCAGGATATTTTTTAATAGCCGGCGTAGCTAAATTCAACGATTCTCTCGTTTTCACGCCGTTGCCCAGATCTTTGATGAATTTCATCCTGTCTTCAGGAAAATCATATTTATCCATGTTCAGCGACTTGTTGCCGAATAAACCGTAGAAGGTGCCTGCGCCGATTTTATATTTGGCGTTTTCGTTCGCATATTCCGATTTCATGATCGGCTTACCGCCCACCATCTGATAGTGCTCGCCTTCCAGGCCGTATACTGCCGTCAAGTAGGTCTGATCGTCGGTCGCCAAAGCTTCGAGCATTTCGTAGATGCGTTGTTTCTTCTCCGGATCCTTATTCACCTGGGCGCCCATCGCCACAAATGCGTTTTTGGCACCGTAGGAATAGGCGCGTCCCGGTCCGTTAGGCCCGGTTAACGGCTTGCCGATCACAATTTTGTTGTTTTGATTTTTGGCGTAGAAAGGAGCGCCGATGATGCCTACATCAGGCTCGAATTGGTACGACATCCAGTCGCGGACTCCCACTTTTCCGTTGACGAAGTCATTGTGATAATCGTTTGTTTTCTTCGTGACGAATTCCGGATCGATAAGGCCTTCTTTATACCATTTATTCAATACTTTAAACGCTTCTCTTGCGCCGTCCGTCGTCAGGCCGTAAACGATTTTGCCGGTCTTGTCGTCAATCATCCAGTCGGTTCTGACCTGGAACGCACTGAACACCGTATTGAACGAAGTGGCGCCTGTTCCTTGAGCGGAATAGCCGTATGTATCCTTTTTGCCGTTACCGTCGGGATCGTTGTTGCGGAACTTGCGCAGCACGTCTTCAAACTGCTCCAAAGTCTCGGGAGCTTTGTCGTAGCCGATTTTTTTCAGCCAGTCCCCGTTGTAGCCGGTTAAAAAGGGCAGGCTTCCAAGCGGCCAAATAATAGGTATGCCATAGCTTTTGCCGTCGACAAGCGCGTAGGTCCACGATGTCGGATCGGCCTGATCGATCGTTTTGGAGTAATTCGGCATATTTTTTTTAATTTCAGCCTCGGGGAGCTCGGCCAGTACCCCTTGTTTGACCAGTTCGTTCATCCGCTCCGGCGAGCTGTCCAAATAAATCACGTCCGCGATTTCGCCGGTGGAAAACTTAAGGTTCATCTGCTGGTCATATTGCGCGCGTTCAATCCGGATATTTTTAAATTTGACGTTGAATTGCTTCTCCAGCTTTTGCTGTACCGGCGTGCTATCATTTTCAGGCGGATTAAAGCTTAGCCATACAAGCTCCATTGTCTTTTTGCTTTTACCGTCCGTCGTATTGCCGTCAGCCGCGCCTCCATCCGCCCCTTTAGAGCATCCTGCCAACAATCCTGCAACCAAAAGACTTGCCGTCAGCGAACTCGTTACCGTTTTCCACTTGCTTCCCCGCATGTTGATTCCCCCCGTTTTTTCATGGTTTATTGCTTGGGCTTGCACTCAACCTTTTAACGAACCGACAAGAATTCCTTTTACAAAATACTTTTGCAGGAACGGATACAAAATGATGATAGGAAGCGTTGCCACCATCAGAGTCGATGCCTTGACGGTTTCCGGAATAACGTCCATTGCCCCTACAGCCTGATCCATCAAAATTTGCACCTCTTCCGAACGATTCTCCACGATGAGCCGCCGCAAATAAGTTTGCAGCAGCATTTTGGACGTGTCCTGGATATAAAGCAGCCCGTCAAACCAGGCATTCCAGTGATTCACCGCCGACCATAAACCAACTGTCGCCAAAATCGGCTTCGATAAAGGAATAATGATCGTATATAAAATCTTGATGTCGCTTGCGCCGTCGATTTTCGCAGAATCTTCGAGCTCGCTTGGAATGCTCATAAAAAAGTTGCGCATGATCAACATGGAAAAGGTGCTGATCAGATAGGGCGCAGCCAGAACGTACACCCAGCGGGAATCCAACAGCCCGAGTCCTTTAATCAACAAGTAGGTCGGAATCAGCCCCCCTTGAAAAAACATCGTAAACACGATAAACATTGTCCAAAACGTACGGTGCGGCAAATACTTCTTGGATAAGGCATAGGCCGTCATTGCCATAAAGATCAGCGATAAAAACGTACCTGCAACCGTCCGGAAAACCGTATTCCCGAACCCTATCCAGATTTGACCGGAAGAGAACGTCTTGGAATAAGCTTCCGTAGAGAATTCCAATGGAAACAAGTGAAAACCGGGTCTGATCGCCTCCGTCGGAGTGCTGAAGGATACGGACAACAGGTGAATAAAAGGGTAAAGCATGGCTGCACTCATCAAAAATATAAACAAAACAGCAAACACCTGGAAAAGCTTCTCGCCGACTGTCATATGACTCAAGTCCATTCACCTCTCATTTGAGCGCCTGCCGCCTAAAATAACCCTTCTTCTCCGGCCTTTTTGACGCAATAATTAGCCGTCAGGATCATGATGAAGCCGACAACATTTTTAAATAAGCCGACGGCGGTTGTAAAGCTGTACTGCATCTGGTTGATCCCAACCCTGTAAACGTAGGTATCCAGAATATCAGCCACTCCGTAAACGGCCGGATTGTATAGATTTAACACTTGGTCAAACCCCGCATCCATCAAATTACCGATCCGCAATATAAAGAGGATGGCGATAACCGGCATGATAGAGGGGATTGTGATATGCCAGATTTGTTTCCAGCGGCTGGCTCCATCCACCACAGCGGCTTCATAAAGATGGGGATCGATGCCGGCCAAAGCGGCCAAATAGATGATCGTCCCCCACCCGACTTCTTTCCAAATACCGGACATAACGAGAGTAAACCGGAAGTAGCCCGGGTCTCCCAAAAAAAAGACGGGATCGAAGCCCAGCAATTCGATGATGTAGTTAATAACCCCGGTATTCGGCGAAAGGAATGTCGTCAACAATCCGGCTAATACAACCCACGACAAAAAGTGCGGCAAATAAGAAATCGACTGCGTAATTTTTTTGAACAGATTCCATCTTAATTCGTTAAATATCAATGCCAAAATAATAGGTGCGGGAAATCCAAATACGATGTGATAAAAGCTAATGATCAATGTGTTTTTCATGATTTGAAAAAAACTGTCCGAGATTGAAAACATCCGCTCGAAATGCATCAACCCGACCCAAGGGCTGCCCATGATGCCGTTAAAAATTTTATACTCCTTGAACGCAAGCTGAATCCCGTATAACGGACCGTAATGAAAAATGACATACCAGAGAAGTCCGGGCAGCAAAAGCAGAAATAAGCTTCTATGCCGCTTATATTCCTTCCATATGGAGCCCGTTTTCAATGCAGTCCCTGCCTCCATCTGTTTGACTGAGGCCGCTGTTTTCATTCCAAATCACCACCGCATGATTATTTGATAGCGTTTTCAATCTCCATAATATCATATCATCATTATCTTTATAGGCGCATGACTCCGATTGGGTCAATAAGCGGCTCGCGAGCCGCCAAGTGCCGGATACCATGCTATCTCTTTAGTTGAACCCTGTAGAAATACCGATCGGAACGATAAACGGTCGTGGTAAATTCGATGGCATGGCCGAGCGTGGAATAAGTCAATCGTTCCATCCTCAGCATAGGGTCTCTTTCGTGAATGCCGAGCAAAGCCGCATCCTGCTTCGTCGCATTTTTGGCGGTAATAATTTCATCCGCATCCTTTAAGTAAATTTTATTCTTTTCCAAGACCGAATAAAAGGCTATCGTCTCCAAGTCGCTGTCGTTGAAATATTTGGCGATTTCTTTCGGCCAATAGCTGCTTTCGATCGCGATAGGCTCGTTGTTGGCCAGCCGGATCCTTTTAATGTACAAGACCTGGTCTTCTTTCCCACCGAGCAGCCTTTCCGCAACCGCAGGCGGCGGGGCGATCTCTTTTTTCTCCAAAAGCTTCGCCCCGGGCTTAAGCCCTTTCGAAATCATTTCTTCTGCGAAGCCTGTTAACCGGCCAAGCCTTTCTTCCATTTTGGGAGCGCAAACGATAGTTCCTACTCCCTGTTTTTTTTGCAATTTACCCTCGTTGACCAGAGCTGTAATACCTTCGCGGACAGTTGTCCGGCTTACGTCGTATTTTTGGATCAGCTCCGTTTCAGTCGGAATGAGCTGACCTGCCTGCCACTCGCCGCTTTTGATTTTGTCATCGAATATTTGCTTCAGTTGATAGTAAAGCGGGATTGGCAATGTCGGATCAAGTCTTGGTTCGCGGTCAATCATATTTTGCCTCCATGTAGCGTTGAATTTGAGTTTGACTTTGAACATATAATATCATCATTATCTTTGCCCGGTCAACGTTATCCAACCCGTTTTACTTCAAATGCAAGTTATCTATACGAATAATTCCAAATGCTGTTTGGCAAGCAATAATCCTTTCCCGACTTTAGCGTCAGTCCCTGACCAAACCGGATCTTCGTGCTCAATGGATAAGATCCCGTCGTATCCGATATCGTGAAGCGCGGTCACAAATTTGTTCCAGTCGACATCCCCTTGACCCGGTATGCGGTGTCTCCACCATTTGCAGGTCATCATCCCTTCGACACGCTGAACCTGCGGCAGCAGCTCGGTGTCTTTCGCTTGCGAAAGCACGATTTTATCTTTAAAGTCATGCACGGCCTGCACAATATCAATCCCTTGCCATATCAAGTGGGAAGGATCGATATTAAGACCAAGGGCGGGAGACGGCACTCTATCGAAAATTTCCCGCCATAGCGCTGGCGATATGGCGATATTATAAACGGGAGGCCAAAATTCATACATCGGACAATTTTCAAAGGCCAGCTTGACGTTAAGCCGTTCCGCATATTCGGCAATATCCGTAAACACCGGAGCTATCAAAGGAATATTATCCTCCACGGACAGCGCCGGATCTCTTCCCGTAAAAGTCGATACGACTTTAACCCCGATATTGGCCGCAGCCTTCAGCAGCAGCTTCACCGTATCTGCCGCACGTCTGCGTTCCTCCGGATCGGATGACAGATACGGCAGCGCACCGAACATGATCCCGGTTATGGGGATTTCATATTTTTGCTGCAGCTCGATCATCGGACCGCAGCCGGAGCCGTTCGCCAGCTTCGTCCAATCGAGATATTTGTATCTGGGGCCTCCGTGCAGCTCAATACCGTGAAAACCGTTCTCTTTGGCCCATTTGAACGTCTGCGGCAGATCCCAATCCATATAACACGATTGATAAAATCCAATTTTCATCATCGACAAGCTCCGTTTCGTTCATTTTACAAGCAGACGATTTTTCCCGTCTCGATAGATTCAAGCACCGCATGCGACAGCTTTAACATGTCCCGTCCCTGCGTAAAGCCGACCGGTGCAGGTCTGCCTTCCTCCACGGCAGCTGCAAAGCGTTGGAATTGTACCTTGAACAAATCCGGCTGCGGCAGCTCAACCGTTTCCTTGTTTTCTCCATCGTACAATTCGATCTGCAGCGTCTTATTGCCGAAATTATTGAAATGTCCCTCAGCTCCGCCTTTGGGCCCGATAATACGGTCGGCTCGGCCGTGCAGCTTGAATTTTTTCGCCAGCCCCCAGGAAACCGTCATGGTACCGATATCTCCCGATTCGTATTCCACTGTAATTACGGCCGTATCAATGGCTAATTGATCGAAATGCGCGATCTCCGGCCGCTCATGCGCCATTATTCCACCTCTCGCATATACCATTTTCGGCTTGGATTGAAATACCGTTTGCCACATCATAAACGCATGGCAGCATGCATCGACGACGGGTCCCTGATTGCCGTTGCGGTCGTGCATCGCCAATTTCGGCCGCACTTCCTGCAGCAGGTCGCAGTTCATCACCAAAGGACGGCCGAACCGATCCTCCTGCACCCACTGCTTTACCTGTTCAACGCCATTGGAATAGTTTCGCTGAAATCCAACACCGAACTGGACGCCCGCTTTCTCGACTGCCGCTTGCATGTCCATAGCAGCCTGCGCGGATGAGGCCAGCGGTTTTTCGCAAAACACATGCTTTCCCTGCTGTGCCGCATAAATCGTTACCGGAGCATGGAAGACAAGCGGCAGGCAGATGGAAACGATCTCGATCTGCGGATCATTAATCGCTTCCTTGTAGTCTTTAACGAAGTTGGGTACGTTGAATTCATGCGCCAGCGCGATCGATCTTTCTTCATCGACATCGCAAAGCGTTACAACGTGATGACCGGCGGCAATCCAGCTTCGTACATGGTTTCTTCCCATGTCGCCCGCACCGATAACAGCTATTTTAAATCGTTTCATCTTCCTCAGCCTCATTTCGTTATTTGTATATTAGCGCTGCAATATCCCCGGACGGACGTACGTTTTACCGCCAACGTTTATTTCAAACCGCGGGTAAGCAACGACTGGAGTTATAATTTCGTTCCCATTTGTGCCAACAAGCATCGTGTCTTCCGACTTTGCTCCGGAAACCGAAGGATTCCAGGCATAAAGCTGCCCCTCCTCGACAAGCAGCGTCTCGTCGGGAGTCGATAATTTTTCCCTGGTAGTAAAGCCCGTCAAGCCGCCTTGATGATGGCGGGTATACTCATCCGGAAATCCGGCCTCGCTATAGAGCGCTTTCATCGAGGCGAACAGTTCCCCCAACGATTTCCCTTGTGTCGTTAAGTCGATCATATGCGTCTCGATTTCCGCGACGGCCTTGTATCTATGGGCGATCTCATCCGGAATGGTACCAATATGAACCAATCTTGTAGCGGATGCAATCAGGCCGTTGCGTCTGGCGCAAACGACCAGCATCGCATACGATTTCAGCGTTTTGCCTGTCGGCAGCGGATGCCGCCGGCTGAAAACCCGCTCATCGACGGCAATCAGATTGACGATCGGATCCAATCCTCGTTCATAGCATTGACAAGCGAGACGTCCGGCAATGGTATATTCGCTGTCGCCGGGATGAATGTCCAAGGCGGCCCGTTCGATCGCTTCCGCTGTCCATCGTCCGATCTGCTTTAACTCCCCGATCCGGTCGTCATCGATTATACTACGGAGCTTCAACATTCGGGCTTCCAGCTCGACATCCGTTTTGAGCGGAGCGCCTTCAGCCAGATGCAGCCGCAGCAGCCTTTCCCGATCCGCCGGGTTGAACCAGCTCCATACTTCGACAGTATCGATCCCGGCCCATACATCGCTCGGAATTTCTTCTTCTTCCAGCCGTTTGGCTTCAATATTATTGGCGATCAGGACACATTTGCCACCCGCAACCAAAACATTGCAGCAGCCCGGCTCCGATGCGAGATTGATATGGCTTCGGCCGCCAAGCAGCCAGCTTAAATTTTTTTGCTGCGTAAGCAGTATCGCCGCGTTTTCGGTTTCGGCCAGCTTTCGAAGCTGTTCAATCCGACGGTTTGTATCCATACTTTTCATGGTCTCCCTCCTCGTGCCGCTCTCATGTTCATTATGCCTCCAGCTTCGACAAGTAATCTCTGCTTATTCGGGCGCTTGTCAACGGCGGGAGCTCGCTTGTATCCTGCTCAATCGTCCATAGGTCGAGTCCCAGCGTATCCAGCAGCTTAACGGCTTCGCCAATACCGACATCGCCGGTGCCAAGCTCTCTCCAGTTTTCTTTTGTCGTGTCTTTGATATGTAAATATTTGATCTGCCTTTGATACCGTTCGACCGTCTTGTTCAAGTCATACCCGCTCCTGTACAACCATCCGATGTCAAGCGCAATGCCGATATGCTCATGCTCGGCGATAGCGTCGAACAGTTCATAACCGTACCGTTCAAACTCCCAGGCATGGTTGTGGTAGGATAGCTGGATCCCTTGTTCGGCGCACCGCTCACCCATTTGCTCGATAATATGGAGCCATTCCCGCTGCTCCTTCATACTTTCCCGCTTTGCCGGACTGAACAACAGATGCCCGATATCAAACTGTTTCATGTCCTGCAGCAGCTCTCCGAACTCCGCTTTAATCCCTTGATTGTAAAAGGTTTCCGGTGAAGTGTGCAGGGCAAATATCCGAAGCGGCTTCTCATCCAAATATTTGCGCAGCTTTTCCTTTTGCTTCATGACAGTAAAGCGGCTCTCCACGCCGTCGTAACCCGCTTCCATCGCTTGATCGTAAATCGGGACAAAATCCTGATCCAGATTGGCATTGCCCCATAGCTGGGTTTGAACCGCGATCCGTTTCTTTTGGCTCAAAACGAGCACCCCCTTATAAATTAAAGACAATAATTCGTTCCTCTGTCATTTCGTGAATGGCGTATTTCGGCCCTTCTTTCCCCCAGCCGCTTTCCTTTACGCCGCCGTAAGGCATTAAATCGGCTCTGAATTGCGATGCATCATTGACAATCATCCCTCCGACATGGATCGCTTTGGCTGCATGAAACGCGGTAGTTAAGCTGGTTGTAAATATGCCTGCCTGCAGCCCGAATCGGGACAAATTGATCCGCTTGATGCATTCGTCAAGCTCCGCATACTCGGTAATGCCGACGACCGGTGCGAACAACTCTTCGCAAGTTACTTTCATGTCATCTCTCACGCCGCTTAACACTGTCGGTTGGAACATAGCTCCTGTCCGCTGTCCGCCGCATTCCAGCCTTGCTCCGGCCTGCAGCGCCTCCTGCACCCATTGCTCCGTACGCGCCGCCTCCTTCACGCTGATCATCGGTCCGATATCCGTCTCCGGATCAAACGGACTTCCCGTCCTTAAAGCTTGGGTCCGGGCAACGAACCTTGCCTTGAAGTCCTCGTAAATGTCTTTATGTACGTAAATCCGCTGCACGGAGATGCAAACCTGACCTGCATTTGCGAAGCTTTTGTTGACGCACATGTCGACCGCCAGATTCAAATCGGCGTCATGATGCACAACTACCGCGGAGTTGCTGCCCAGCTCCAGCAATACTTTGCGCAAGCCGGTAGCTTGCTTTAACGCTTTGCCGACAGCGGGACTGCCGGTGAACGTGTAAAGATTAATCCGTTCATCCCGGGCAAGCCAGCTCCCTATAGACGAGCCGGAACCGATAACGAGATTCAAATATCCGGATGGCAATCCAGCCGTTTCCAGCAGCTGTGTCAATTTCAAAGCAATCAGCGGAGTCACGCTGGCGGGCTTTAGCACAACGGCGTTACCTGCGGCAATAGCCGGCCCAATTTTGTGTGCAACCAAATTCAAAGGAACGTTAAAAGGAGTAATGGCGCACACGACCCCAACCGGCATCCGTATCGTAAAAGCCAGCCTGTTTTCCGCGCCGGGCGAGCTTTCCACGGGAACGCCCTCGCCGTGAATACGCTTGGCTTCTTCCGCAGAAATTTCAAACGTTTGCGCAGTCCGTTCGACTTCCGTGACCGACTCTTTCATCGTCTTGCCGACTTCCTGCGTAATGATTCGAGCCAGCTCCTGTTTATGCTCCAGCAGCAGCTCGCTTGTTTTTTTCAAAATTTCATATCGCCGGTATGGAGACAGCCGGTTTGTGCTATAGGCCTTCTGTGCGGCCGTTACTGCCCGTTCTGCCAATTGCTTGGAAGCAACCGAAACGGCAGCGACGGTTTCCCCCGAATATTTGTCCTTCACTTCCAGCTTCTCTTCCGTTTGAATCCACTCGCCGTCGATCAGAATCGGATAATGTTCCATGGTTTTCGCACCTCATTTCTAAAAATGGTTCAGGCTTTCCCCTTGCTTCCAAACAGCCGGATCTTGTCAACGACAATTTGCTTCATCCGGTCGGCGCCTATTCTCGCATAGGTAAATACGTCAAGGGATTCCCCGAACTGCTGCAACGCCTCGCGTACTCCTTGCGTATAAGCGCTTCGCAGCTCAGTGTCGACATTGATTTTGGCCACTCCGTTTTCAACAGCTTGGCGGATTTGGTCATCGGGAATACCCGAGCCTCCGTGCAGTACGACAGGTATTTGAGTCAATCCGCTAATCTCTCTCAGTCGGGAAATATCCAGTTTCGGCATCGATTTGTACAATCCGTGCGCCGAACCGATAGCTGCGGCAAGGGAGTCGACCTGCGTTTCTTTATAGAAATAAAAGGCCTGCTCGGGGTCGGTGTAATAAGCATCCTTCTCATCCACCGAAAGATCGTCCTCAACGCCCGGAATTTTTCCAAGCTCTCCCTCCACGGCAATTCCCACTGCATGAGCCGCGCGTACCACATCGCGGGTAATGGAAATATTAGTGCTCAAATCGTAATGCGAACCATCGAACATGACGGAGGTGCAGCCGCTCTGAATCGCTTGAATCGCCTGCTCGTAGCTGCTTCCGTGATCCAGATGAATAATAACGGGGACATCCGATTCAGCGCCGTACCATCGAATGGCGTTGATTAAAGCGCCGAACCCGCTATTTCGGATAGCGCGTTGGCCGATTTGGATCATGACCGGTGAGTGCTCTTCCCGCGCCGCCTCCAATATTCCCTGCACCATTTCAGCATTATGAGCGCTGAATGCGCCGACAGCATATTTACGGGAAATAGCATCGTTCAACAGTTCCTTTGCAGTGACCCGGTTCATGAGGTTTCCTCCATATCTAAAAGAGATAACGTTTTTAACGATTTGTAGGATTTAGCTTCACTCATAAACGGACTCAGCCACTGCCGGTAGCTTGGATCTATGGTTCCGGTAACGTTGGTATACGCACTGTCCAATTCCCGTTCCAGACCAGCCACTTTGTCAAAAGCAATTTTCCTAATATCCCAGCTGTAAGGTTGTTCCGACAATCTTTCAATGCCTACCATGCACCCGCTTTCTCCTTGGAATATGAGCTGCGCCGCCCGCTCCCCCAATACCATGGCCTCTATTCGGTCAAGCTTGGAAACCGCAAAGGAAGCACAGCGCTGTAAAATGCCCAAATTTTCATAACGGCATGCAAGCCCTAATTCATTGCTTACTGCTTCGCGCAAAACGCTCCCTACTCCGCCCAGCGCTTTTTTCCCCGCATTTTGTTTCAACCCGTTAATCCCGTCCATCATGATTGGCTGGCCGCTCTCTCCTTTTAAGCCTTCGCTCACAACGACGACACAATAGCCAAGCCGCGCCTGAATATCGGAAACTGCCGAAATCATTTCGTTGATATCAAACGGTTTCTCCGGAACGTACACCAAATGCGGACCGTCTTCTTCCTGCTTTTTAAAGAACGCTGAAGCTGCTGTCAGCCAGCCGACATTACGGCCCATCGTTTCGATGATGCGCACCTGCTCGAAGTTTTTCATCGCTTTTAGATCAATCGATAAATCTCGAACGGCATGCGCCACAAAATTGGCGGCACTTGGAAACCCGGGCGTGTGATCGATACCCGCAATATCATTGTCCACCGTTTTCGGAATGCCTATCACCTGAAGCCCGTAGCCGATTTCTTGCGCTTTAGAAACAAGCCGGCTGCAAGCCCACATCGTTCCGTTGCCTCCAATTAATACAACAACATGAATGTCGGCCTTTTTCAGCTGCTTGACCCCGATCTCCAGGTCCGTGTCGGACAACGCCATCCGGCCGGAACCTAGTACAGCTCCAGGCTGGTACTTCAGCCAATCGAGCGGCTGGCGCATATCCAGTCTGAAAAAGTCGCCGTTTACAAGTCCGCTCAATCCTTGGTGCACACCTATAACATTCGTCCGGCGGTCCATTCGCACGATTTCCTTTAAAAATCCGTATAAGCTGCTGTTCAATACTGCCGTGGGACCACCTGCTTGGATGACAGCAATCTTTTTGCTGTATCGAGTCCATGAACCTGTTAATTCCATATCATCCTCGCCTTTCATAATACGATCGGTTCTATGTCCAACCATTCGCAAAGCGCTTTCATTTCCTCGTTTATATTTGCATAGACCAAAGAATAATGCGGTTCAAAGCCAAGCTTCATTAACTTTTTAAACAATGGCGCAATAGGCTGATTGAAGCCCACCTCTACGCTGGTTCCCAAAAATTTTTGCGGCTCGTCGAGCGCTTCTCCTTCCATCATCAGCATCCGGTATGTGCCCGGGCGGGACGGATTCGGACCTAAACGGTTTATGGAGACTTGTCCCTGCTTCAAGCCGAATTCCAGCGTAAAGCCGATTTGGCGGTTCGGATGAACACCTGCGACAGCGCCCGTATCCGGTCGAGCCAAGGAGAATGCGCCCGCTCCGCAATGCCAAAACACGCCGGAATCTTTGCTTTCATCAATATGGACCAAGTCACCCAAGTAAGGCGCGCTTGCAGCCAGTTGTTGCTGGATATACATCGTGATGGCTCCGTGAATATCCGCTTCGCAGGAGGCCATAATGCCTGAATCGATAAAAGAAGAAACCGTCGAACAGGCGGCTGCGCCATAATCGTTGAAAAATTCCGGCCAGCAGCGAACAGCGACAATACTAATATTTTGACGTTTGAGGTCTTGGATCAGCGTCGTTTGGAATCGCGCAAACTTTAGCAAGCCTTCCGGGGGAATCGACCCGAGCGAATTCACTTTCCCGTTCAGCGATGCAATCACTTTCTGCGCTTCCGCTTCAGGGATATCGTTTGCGCGACGAAACGCTTCCTGCAAATCGAGCTCGACGAGCTTCGGCCCTATCGATGAAAGCATATCCGGTTTCGCATCGGAGAAGAAAAAACCGTCCGGATGTTTGCCGAGAACACCGATCTTTAATGTGCGCAGCTGTCCGATAAGCTCGGCTGCTCTTAGTTGAACGGTCATTTCCTTGATAAGCGCCTCTTCCGTCGGGTTTCCGAAAAGCAGAGCGAATTTACGTCCGCCCGCAACAAGCGTGTTGCTGAGATTATTCACACCTGTCATGGAGTTCAATGATAGCCGTGTCCCTCCCACCCGCGGTTCGCGAACCCCCCATAACAAAATGGGCAAATCGGAAAGATCCATAATTTCTTTAATGAACCTTGCGTCAACAAATGTAGTCGTCTGCACGACAAGCACATCCGGTTTGCTATCCTCCATCATTTCTTTCACAAACTGCCCGGTATCTTCAGGCGACATGAGAAGCGATTCGGATGATGTACATGTCTCGACAAGCGAATCAAGCAATTTTTTGGATTGCTCAAAATAGAGATTGGCTGATTCGAGATCGAATGTCGACCTCCCTACTGCGATAAAACCAACATGTAATGGCAGCATCGTATAACGTCCTTTTCAAAAAGAGATTTTTTATAAAAGTTTCTTTTGAAAATTAATAATAACATCATGATGTTATGTTCATTGTATGTTATGCTTCCTTCTCCTGTCAATACATATTTTGGAATCATTTCCGGCGCCGCTCCGCCAACCTTTACTCGCAGATATGAAGCCTCCTAATCGTTATGCCGGCTGATGCCCGTTAACGCAGCAAGGCTGCCAATCGATTGGCAGCCTCGCAGCATACATTAAATTTCAATCAGGGTCCTGGACTTACTTCCACTTTTGTGCTTCCGGTCCTCTCAGCTTGATGCCGGATTTCTTTTCGTAACGCTCATTGGCTTCCTTCAACGCATCGTTGCCGCCCTTCGATTTCCACTCCTCGATCACTTTAGGCCAATCGGAAATCGGTTCCTTGCCATACACCATCTTGACCATATGCGTGATCAGCACGGGCGGAGCCGTATCGGATAACGGCGAGATGTCGGGATTTTTTTGCATTGACGTAAGGATCGGATCGAATTCGAGTCCGCCGCGGCCTTCGTTCGGCAGGATGGTTTCGAACGTTTGCAGCAGCTCCTTGCCTTCCGGCGTAGCGCCCAAAATTTGCTTGCGGTACGCATCGTCCTTGACCATATGAAGAAACCCGCTCAAATAACGCTGCTCGGAAACCTCGGCATCGGTTTTCGGTTCGATCGGCAAGGTCAAGTCAAACCACTTGTCGGCCTCTTCCGTCACCTGCCATTCGAAAAACTTGAGAATGCCCGGGATTTTATCCTTCGCGATCTTGGCGTTGATGAAGTAGGCGCGCGCTCCGGAAGAATACAAATATCCGCCGCCCTTCCCGTCAGGCCCGATTGGCGATGGTATGATCTTGATCTTCGCGTCGGGAACCGTCTGTTTCAGCTGCGTTTGCCACTGCAGCAGCTCCTGCGCGTTCATTTCCCACATGCCGGCTTTGCCCGATAAAATAATATTTTTGAAGTTCGTCGGGTTGATGGTTGCGAACTCCTTGTTGATCAGTCCTTCGTCAAACATCGTTTTGTACGTTTGCAGCGCCTTCTGCATGTTTTCGTTGTCGAAAAACTTCGGCTGCACCTTTCCGTCGACCACCTCGAATTGGCTCGTGTATGGATAAACGTCATAGGCGCCGAAAAAAATATCGGCATACTTGAAGTCCTGACGGCCCATGAAAGGATGCTCCACACCGATCTTCTTGAACGCGCGCAGCATGTCAAGATATTCGTCGACGGTTTTCGGGTCCTTCGTAATGCCGGCTTTCTTCATCAAGTCTTCCCGCACCCAGGTCGCTCTGCGCGAAGGCTGGGAGATAAACTCCGGTATCGCATAAATTTTGCCGTTAAGCGTTACCTCGTCCCAGGCCGCTTGCGGAATCGCTTTGAGCAAATTCGGCGCATGCTGCTTCAGCAGATCGTTCAGCTCCAGGAAGATGCCGGCTTGCACGGAGCCCGCGAGCTCTTTGCCGCTTGTGCCCGCACCGGCTTGCACGACATCCGGAATATCGCCGGTGGCGAACATTTGCACCATTTTTTTCTCGAACTCGGCATGCGGAACAAGCTGGATATCGAGGTCGGTGTTCGTTTTTTTCTCCAGCTCCTTCACCCATTTGTCGTCGTTCAGGTTGGACGCTTTTTCTACGTAATCGAAGTTAAGCGTACGCAAAGAAATGCTGAATTTCGTGGGACCTTGCTGTTGGGCCGGAGTCGCGTTGCCCCCCTCCTTCGCCGCTTCCTTGGAGCCGCCGGAGCAGCCCGCCGCACCGACGGTCAATACAGCCGCCAATGTACACGCCATCCACTTTTTCATCTTAATGCTCTCATCCCCTTATCCCTGCTTATGGTACCGCTTTCAATTTAATTCCGATGCATATGTAAACGCTATCAAATTCTATGTTTATACTAAAGCCTTTTCGGCTGACCCTGCTATAGGGTTTCTTTAGGTGCTGTGATGTTTTTTTTAGGTTTCGTTCAAAGCCCGTGAAAAAGGCCGGCTAAAAAATACGATTTCATTACCCGGATTTCGCTGCATTCTCCGCGCATTGATTTTCCCAATTTTCCGGGGGCTCGCGTTTCACCTTTTCCGATCCGCTACATAGGCTAATGAAGTAACAAACCAAGGAGGGTATTTATGCTATATTGGTGTCCTGTGTGCGGCATTTGCCATGGAGAACCTACAATTATCGAAGAATGGAATTCCGTCGTCCCCCCGAACCACCGCATTACTCGTCCTGGATATGGAAAACACGATATGCGCCAATCCTCGCTGCAGAAACTCGATCCCCAAGATCAGCGCTCTCTTGACCCGGGCACGCGAAAGAGACATGCCGGTGGTCTATAGCCTTACACATGCTGGAAACGTTTCCGATATTGCATATCCGTTAAGCCCTGCCACACAAGATCCGGTTGTGAAATCAAATGTAGACAAGTTCTACGAAACCGATCTGGACAAAATACTGCATGACCGCCGCATTCAAACCGTTGTGATTACCGGCTACGCGGCCAATGGAGCTGTTCTTCATACAGCCACGGCTGCTGCATTCCGTGGATATAACGTTGTCATCCCTGTTGAAGGAATGTCCGCTCCAAATCCTTATGCCGAGCAGTATACGGCGTGGCATATGCTGAATAGTCCGGGGACGCGGAACCGGGCAATTTTAACGAAAATGAATCTGATTGCTTTTTGTCATTAGGAAATGAATCCGGAGCTAATCTTTCATGCGGGCCGAAAGAGCCGCTTCTCTTTGCCGGTCTCATGTTGTTGATGATATCAGAGACAAAAAAGCTATCCAGTCGCATCAATGCCACTACCTATTGCAGCCGCTTATCGGAGAAAAAGAACTGAGGATTGTACGGGCTACCGGCAGGTTTTCGGCTCTTGCGGATTGACTTCTAGACATTTTGGTGTTAATCTCATTAACATCAAATATATAATGGAGTTGCGGCAAATGGGAACGGAAAATGACAAGCAGCCCGAGCAGCTCACTCGTCCCTATAAGATGCAGGCCCGGGCGCGATCCGCAGCGGTAACCGGCGAGCGAATTCTTGATGCTGCGGTGGGGATTTTTTACGAGCAGCCGGCCGAGAATCTTTCTCTCGAGGAAGTCGCGCACCGCGCCGGCGTCTCGGTGCAGACGGTGATTCGACGTTTCGGAGGCAAAGACGGTCTTTTCACTGCTGCAGCCGAACGCGAAGCGACTCGAATTGCAGAACAGCGCAATCAGGCTGAGACGGGGGATGTGGCTGGGGCCTTGAGCATCCTGATCAATCATTACGAGGAAGTAGGCGACGGAATATTTCGCATGCTGGCCGAAGAGCTCCGCCGGCCCGCTTTGCGCAAAATCGTCGATCTCGGCCGCGTTTATCACCGCCAGTGGTGCGAGCGGGTCTTCGCCCCTGCGCTGGCCGATCGGCGCGGGACCGAACGGGAGCGGCGCCTCGTCCAGTTGATCGCCATCACTGACGTCTGCACATGGAAGCTATTGCGCCGCGATTACGGCCTAAGCCGCAATGAAACGGAGCTCGCAATGTGCGAGCTCCTTCGACCCCTGATTCCTGAAGGGAGGTAATTAGATGGCTCGTATCCTTGCTTATACATCGCCTGCACGCGGCCACCTGTTTCCGCTGATTCCGATCCTGGACGAGTTGCGTCATCGCGGTCACGATGTCATGCTGCGCACACTCGCTTCGCAGGTGGAACTTGCACGATCGCACGGCTTTGACTCCGCACCGATCGACTGCAGAATCGAGGAAATGGCTCACGACGATTTTAAGGCGCGCACGGCCCGCAGTGCGCTGCAAAGCTCTGTCCGCGTGTTCTGTGCACGTGCACAATTTGACGCCCCCGATCTACGGCAGGCGATCGCCGAAACCCGTCCCGATGCAGTAATCGTCGACGTTAACTGCTGGGGTGCGGTCGCGGCTGCGGAGGCATGGGGCGGTCCCTGGGCGACATTTTGCCCATATCCGATCGCGTTGACCTCACGCGACGCCCCTCCGTTCGGTCCTGGACTTCCACCCGCTCGCGGACCTCTGGGCAGGATGCGTGATCTCGTTCTTCGGCCATTGTTTGTCGGTACTTTTGAGCGCATCATGCTGCCTCCGCTCAACGCGGTGCGTGCAGGTCTTGGGCTTCTGCCGCTGCTCAGCTCGGACGACATGTTCGGCAGTCCGCCGCTCGTACTCTACTTCACCGCTGAGCCGTTTGAGTACAAACGCTCCGACTGGCCGCAAAACATCGTTATGGTCGGCCCCTGTTCTTGGGACCCTCCTGTCCATCTGCCTGAATGGCTCGACGAGATCAAAAGACCGATCGTGCTCGTCACTACATCTTCAGAGTTCCAGGACGACGGTCGTCTTGTCGAGACGGCTCTAAAAGCTCTTGCGGATGAGGACTTCCACGTCATTGCGACGCTCCCCTCTCATAATCCGTCCGCTTTCCGAGCATCAGCCAACGCCAGCCTGCTGCCGTTTCTTCCCCACGGCCCAGTGCTTGGCCGTACCGCTTGTGCGATCACTCATGGCGGTATGGGGGCCACCCAGAAAGCGCTGACTCACGGCGTGCCTGTGTGCGCAGTGCCTTTCGGGCGCGACCAGCTCGAGGTAGCCCGGCGCGTTGAGGTCGCCCGAGCGGGCTCACGGCTGCCTGCCGGCCGACTAAGCGCAGGCCGTCTGCGCGTCAAGGTGCGCGAGGCGATTGCGTGCAGCGAAGGCGCCCGCCGCGTTGCCGCCGGATTCACGTCGGCAGGTGGCCCCCGTGCCGCTGCCAACGCCCTTGAGACGCGTCTCCTGGGATATTCCCACGACCAAGTCTCAGAGCCGACGCGCCCTCGCGATCGCGCCTGACGCTCGGAATCAAGTATCCGATCATAACTTTATGTAACAGTCTATCACTCATCAGCAGTGGATTGTTCGGCTTTTATTAATTGTACCGTTAGCTTCTGAAAAATAAGATCAGCCATCCATGACGCTGATGCGGCATGGATGGCTGATACGTTTTATTCCCGAATGATTGCCGATGCATCTCAATAGCCACTGTAATTTCGGCAAAACTCCAGAACAAATCGGGAAATAATGTGATTAATCATTATAAGGTTAATCGTGCGCTTCTCTCAGCTCGCCATGCTGCGGATTTTCTGTCCTTATCCTGCAACCGGCGGCAGTTTAACCCATGATGATGCCGTTGTAATGTCTGCACTTGAACTCCTGCGGAGTTAAGCCGTAAAATTTTTTAAATACTTTGATAAAGTAGTGGGAGGTTTGGTAGCCGAGCAGATTGGCAATATGGTATACCTTCAGTTTATTGTCCTTGAGCAGTGCCGCCGCTCTCTCCATCCTGCATTTTAATATATAGTCGCTGAACCCTTCTCCCGTCTCCGACTTGAACAGCTTTGACAAATAAACGGGATGCAGACCGACCCGGTCGGCAATGGTTTGCAGCGACAAGTCCTGATCCAGATGTTGATGAATATAATCGGTGACACGATCGATGGCATAACGCCTTGAATCGTGGGTGCAAGGATTCAAATCGTCCCGGATAATTTCCAGAACATATCGCACCCATCGTTCAAGCTGCTGCAGCGTATGAAACGGATTCGTACGATTCGGCTGCATCGCGTCCTTACTGACGATATCGCTAAGCCGTTTCCCGTTCCGGTGGGAAATATAATTAAAAGCGCCCGCAAAGCCGTAAAAAGCCTCGTTCAATATTTCCGGGGAATCGCGCCATTTATCGGACAGCTCCTCAAAAATGAGCTTCACCCGCTGCTCGACGTGCTCCCATTTTCCGGCGTCCATCAGGTGGTGGAGCATCGGAGGCTCATACAAGGTGCGGAGAGCATGAACGGAGGGAGACTCCATATCGTCGTTCGCCGCAACGTAAAATGGTTTGTCTTCGCCGATCCGCCGCCGCATGACGCTGATGCCAAACTGATACGTGGACGGAAGCCCGCCCGGAAACGATACCCATTGGGGGATCAAAAGTATGGAGATGCTTCCTTTCAAGAAGCGGCGGACATCCAGCTTAAGCGTCACTGCGGCGTTTTCCAGCTGCTTCAGCTGCAAATCCCCTCCATCGCTGCAGACCGTCACCAGATCCGGATTCAGCTTGCGTTTTAGAATATACACCAAATAACCGTGCACATCCTTAAAGCTCCACAGGTAAAAGGAGGAACCGAAAATGTCTTCGGTCAGGTTCGTTACCGCATATTCCATTAATGAAAGCTCAGGGCGCATGCTGCCATCTATAAGACCATCCTCCGGGCGAATGAGCATCATGATAACCGCGTCTCCAAATTGAAACGATAGCTCCAGCCGCTCCAGCTTGGACACCATCGCTTCTCTGGAGATGGAGCGACCCTCGACGAGCTCCTGCAGCAAGCTTCCGCGCAATAACGGGTAATTTTCGCGAAGCGTGTAAATGGACTGATGGAATTGATGCTTCCTCTGCCGCTCCGCGTTCAGCTCTTCGATGCTGCTTATCAAAATTTCCCGCAGCTCCCCGGTGTCGACCGGCTTCATCAAATAGCGGGTGATCCTATATTCTATCGCCTGCTTGGCGTATTCAAAATCAGCATATCCGGACAAGATGATGAATTGCGGCAGATGGGTTGCGGTAGACCGCACTTTTTCGATCAGCTGCAGTCCGTTCATTTCAGGCATGCGGATGTCGGTAATGACGATATCGATCGGATGCATGCTTATGAGCTCCAATGCCTCATAACCGGAATAAGCCTTGGAAATTCGGGAGATGCCGATTCCATCCAAGGATGAGACAGTATGAGCGAGGCTGTCCACTTGCGCAGGATGATCGTCAACGATCAACAGATGAAACATAAGCCGTGTTCCCCCTTTCGATTTGATGTTTATCCATCTTGATCGTAACTCGAAGTCCTCCGAGCGGAGAAGAGGAAAACACAAGTCCCGATTTCGCGCCGAAGCGCTGGATCAGTCTCTGATGCACATTCCATACCCCGAAGCCTTTGCGCTCGTTCATCGGCTGGTTCATATCCTCATTCAGCTGTGCGGTCAGCTGCTCGCTGGAACCGGCCCCATTATCGTCTACGATCAGGATAGCGGCTTCGTCTGTCAGCTCGCCCTCGATTCGAATGAGCCCCGCCCCAAGCTTCTGCTCGATACCGTGAACGATCGCATTCTCCACGATTGGCTGCAAAATCAGCTTCGGAATTTCCAGCTCCATCATCGCTTCCGGCACAATCACCTCATAATCGAGCCGCCAAAGCTGCAGCTTATGTATATTTAAATAGTTAACAACAACGTCCAGCTCGTTGCGAAGCGATGTTTGTTCAACCTCCAGACGGGTCGTATACCGGTAATATTTGCTGAGATGCTGCGTCATGGCTATGATCGCTTCCTTATTCTCAAGCTGCGCCATGCTCTGAATAAACGCCAGGCAATTATACAAAAAATGCGGATTGATTTGCGATTGAAGCTGCTTCAACGTCGCGTCGCGAACGCGGATGCTCTCCACGAACACCTTTTCGATCAGCTCTTGAATTTGCGCGGCCATCGAATTGAAATGGCTGAACAGAATCGTAAATTCGCTGTTTGTGCGTTTCGCCAACCGTGCCGAGAAATTTCCGCGCTTCAGCTGATAGACGGCCTTGAGCAGCTCCCGGACCGGTACCTGCACGTTGCGGTACAGCAAGTAAGCGGACAAAATACCCGTAACGAGAAACAGCGTAAAGCATGTATAAAACAAATTGCGGCTTGTCGTAATCGGGTTGAGCACTTCCTCCAACGGCAAAAAATCAATCAGCATCCAATGCAGCGTGTCCGATTCCGCGTAGTTGACCACATACTGCTGATTGCGCAATTCGATGGTCCGGCTGCCGGTCCCGCTCAATTCCTTCATATCCAACCGGCTGATCAGCTGACCGACCAATTCCTTATCCGTACCTGACGTTACGATGGGTTCATAATCGGGGTGATAAAAAAACGGCTCCTCATTGCCGCCGTTCTTAAATTGGTCGAGCATGATCTGAATGTTGCGGGCCGCGAAGGCGACCTCTATGATCATATTGGCATGCGCGATATCGTTAAACAGGATCGAAGGCTCCGCCGAATGCCGGATGAAAAAATATTCGGGACCGAAGTCGGTCACTTTTTTTTGGTAGCCCCACATGGGCGAATAATACTGCTGGAAATAGTTCAAATTGTACTTTGCGGCAGGGTTGCTTGTAATGAATTGTTCCATGCTCGGAGAAAAAATCGTGATTTCGTTAATCCAGCTGTTGGAAAGGCTTTGCAGCTTGATTTTTTCGCTCAATGTCTGCCGCAATTTAATCGAGTCGAACAAATCGTAGGACTGATGAACCGTCTGAAACTTAACGGCTTCCGGCTCCTTCCCTAACGTATAGGAAAGCTTGGAAAATTGATTCACCGCCGAATCGACCTGAGACAGAAAAAAGGATAGCCGGTTCAGGCTCGACTTCTCGATTTCGTCGCGTACGACGCCCATACTGACCTGATTCGAATACGTATACAAGATCAGGATGGGAATCAGGAGCAGCAAAACCATCACGAAAATTTTGGTGAAAATACTGACCTGTCTGGACAATAATAAAAAGCCCCCTTCATGTGGAATGTATCGGAATCGTGTATACGTTCCTATCATCTCGCAATTTTGCGATGGGCGGAAGGGGGACTTTTTGTCTTCTCATGCCATCTGAAGCTGTCGGCTAACGGTTAAAGGCGGCGCGAAACTCGTTCAACGCCTTGCCCTTATCGGGATTTACGCGGAGCAGTGAGTCATAAACGGTCGCATAATCAAACAGATGGGTAAGCGAGCACAGCCGGGACAGCCGGCTCTCTCCCCTGGAGCGCACCACGTGCACGGCGCCCGCGCGGCTCCCAAGCACCTCGGCCGTTGCTTCGATGCGTCTGCTCATTCGTTCGTGATCCTCCGCATCCGAGATGAGCGTCACATGAAAGCGGTCCATGCCCGCCTCGTCCCAGCCGTATGCTTCGTCGTGATGCAATGCGGACATCGCGTTGGCGAATGCCATCCTTCCCCCGTTTTCGGCGAGCTGGTACTTCAACCGGTAAGCCGCGCTGTCGGTAAATGGCAGCGTGCCGTAGACGATCGGAATTTGGCCCTGCCATTCGGCGGCAAGCTGCTTGGCCAGGTTATTCTCGATCGTTGAGGCGGGCCCGTAGGATGACGCAAGCATGGGCATCAAAGCGATCGTCTCCGAAATATCGGATGCCGGGTCCGGAATCAGGCCCATGCGATGTAAAATAACAAGCAGCGGAATGAGCACATGGCTAGTCGAGATCAAGCGCGGAATTTTGCCGGCAGGCAGCGGAAAGAATAACCCTCCGCGCTCTTTAACCAGATCGGCGATTACGCCGCCGGCTGTCATGGCAGCTACATTGGCTCCCGCTTCGATCGCGGAACGGCAGGCGCTCGCCATCTCCTCGGACCCCCCGGAGTAGTTGACGATAAAGACGAGCGAGTTGGCGTCTACATAGGCCGGCATATGGTAAGCTTGATGCAATATGACCGGAACTCGCGCCGTATCCGATAGCATGGATTTCACTTGGCGCAATGCCGCAACCGGCCCGCCCCCCACGCTGCAGAGCACAATTTCGTCGATTGGCCGACCCAAGCTTGAAACAGGCAGCCCTTGCGCTTGATCCAACCCTTGCCGGCACAGGTCTCCGCACTGCCCGAGCTGAGCTAATAGCTGCTGCGTATCCGCTTGTGTCAAAGCCGCTGTGTCGTTAATATCGATTCCCATTTGGCTAACCGCCCTTCATCGGATTCATTTGTTTCCTGACGCTATGATTGGTGTAAAACGATAGCGGCGAATTGCTGCAATACCGGCAGCTTGACGGTCACAGCGTCCTCCCGGGACTCCAATTGCACAGGCTGGCCGCTTGCCAGCTCCTCCGCCCGCCGGCAGGGGCCGATCCCCCGCAAAGTAATTTCCAAATCGTGCATCGGTATCGGCTCGAGATAGGTTACGCCGTTGAAGCCGGATACGTTGACCACATGCAGCATGCAGGTTTGTCCGTCAATCCGGTTGAGCATGATTTCAGCCTGGGGCGACGCTTTGGCCGTCAGCACATAGCCGCCCTCGGTTACATGGTCGATCACATCCAGAAGCACGTTTTTATGATCCTCGTAACCGTATTTGTAATAGTGCTCGCCGGGATTCCAGGGCAGATAGGCGGCCGCTCCCGACGAGCCGCTTCGATGTATGGCTGCGCCAAACGATTCGGATACCTGGTGACCGGAGGCGCGTTCCGGCGGCCCGAACGTCGAAGGAGTAACAAACCGCAGGACGCCCCTGCATGCCGGAGCAAATTCGACATGACCGAAATAATCGTCTAGCATGATCCAGTCCCGCTCCGCAAAACGACTGAAAATACGTTTCTCGGCGGCTGCCAAATAGGCGGAGCGGACAGCCTTGTCTTCTCGGTAAGACATGACCTTGAATATGTCGCGCAGCAGCTCCCGGTTTGCATCATCCGCCGTGAAGGACCGGCCTGTCGCAAGCAGATGAACCCCCGACGCGTGCAGCTGCCGGAATAAAGCGAGTGGTTCCGCTTGAAACCCGGCAATATCGGGAATGAGTATCATCCGGTAACGATGCAGCTTGTTCTCCTGCCGAAGCAAGTCATTCTCATGAATAACGTCGAACTGGATATGCTGCTCCTTCAGCACCTTAAACATGCCTAAATATTCTTTGGATGCCGTTTTGCGGGTCCCTCCGGGCTTAATCAGCGCCAGGTCCGCCAACGATTGGAAGCGTCCGTAATAGCATTCATTGTCGGCATGATAACGGAAAATGCGTTGGACATCGGCAAAATTAGCCCGGTCAGGGTACCCGTCAAACACCCCGATAATGCAAAAATCAAGTCCCGAGCCGCTCGCCAAAGCCTCGTAGAGCCTCAGATTCATTTCATGATGCGACACCGCAGTGAACCGGTAAAATAAATCGATGGCATTGATACAGCAATTGCTGATCAGCTTGTCGTCCCAGGTGTCCTCCAGCGATTTCACGTTCTCCGAAGCGGAATACAGCCAGACCGGATGCGGCCGGGTGATCGCGGTGTTCGATTCCTTGCGGACAATATCCACCTTATGCTCGTTGTAAGTGGAGATGGCGATCTCCCGCGGTTTGCTCTTGACCAGCTCGTGGATACGGTCCAGCATTTGCTTGGTCGTAACATCCTGAAACTCCTTATAAACGCGGAATACAGGATCGCCCGTGTCTTCGCTATCCGGTAAATCCAGTCCGTACATGTCCATAAACCGGAGCTTGCAGTTGTCGCAAAAGCATGTCCCGTAGTAATTACCGCTGTAATCCCAATTCTGATAGCCGAACATATTGAAAAAGATGCCGTCGACATCATAATTGGAAATGACCTCATCGATGATTTTCAATGAATATTCCCGTTGGTAATACCCGTTCAGACATGTGTGGACAATACCATAATAATTCACTTCCTGCCCGTCTTTCGACCGGTAAAACCACTCCGGATGCCGTTGAAAAATCGATTCATGCGCCTTGCTGAAGTCAAACCGGGCAATGAACTTCATGCCGTTCGCATGCGTCTTGTCGATCGCTTCCTTCAGCAAATCCTTGGTTTGTCCGGCCGCACGGTACTGGTGTTCAAGGACGGTCGGATAAAAAGCGACGATGCCGCCGGCGTTCATCATCAAGACATTGGCCGAAAAGCGGTTCAACTCGTTCATAAGCAGGTCAACGTCCAGATTGCAGTCGATTTCACGGAGATTGTTTTGAATCAGACGCAAATTGTTGCGGTCCCACCAGGCCACGGCGTTCTCCCCCTCCAACTTAATAGCCCTTGCCGTAAATGCGGACATTGATCATGTCATCGCGGCTGCCGGACATATATTTCTCGAGATTGTATTTGAACCCTTGGGTAAACCGTCGGTCGAACCCGTCTCCCCCTCCGGCGCAGTGCGGTGTAATAAGCACATTGTCCAGCTCCCAGAACGGGCTTTCCGGAGGCAGCTTGCCCAGCTTGAATTCTTCGACGAATACGTCCAGACCGGCACCGCCGATTTTCCTGTTCCGCAAGCAGTCGAGCAGTACTTCCTCGTCGATTAAGGCGCCCCGCGAAATGTTAATAAGGATCGCATTCGGCTTCATCCGCTTAAATTGCTCTTCACCCAGCATATTGGCTGTCTGGTCGGTTAACGGCAAGGTCAACGCAATATAATCGCTTTGGCCAATTACCTCATTTAATTGATCCAGCGTATACGTCTCGTCAAATTCGGGCAGCTCTCTACCGTCCGTATTGATCCCCAGCACCTTCATCCCGAAAGGTCTGGCCCGAATCGCCGTTTCCGTTCCGACATCCCCCGTTCCGATGACGGCGAGCGTTTTCCCGCTAAGGTTGACGACACCGCGAAGTCCTCCCCAGGACCGCTCCAGCTGTTTTTTGTGCAGCTCCATGCTTTTACGGGACAGCATCAGCATCTTCGTAATGATGTCTTCCGCAATCGGCACGCCTAGCGAGCCTCTGGCATTGATCACGATCACATCGCGGCTTTTCAAGTAATCCATAGGCAGTCGTTCGATACCGATATGGGGCACCTGCACCCATTTTACCGATTGGCATTTTTCCAAAAAGCTTTGCTGCAGCGTCCGGTGGTTGGCAACGATCACCTCCGCATCCGCATACGCCCCGGAGTCGATAAGCTCCTGTTCCGTTTGAAATGGTACGAGCTGTATGCCTTTCTCCTTCATCCAAGCGGCATCGTCAGGTTTAAATGGATACGTTGAAACCAGTTTCATGATTCGTTCCTCCTCAATTGTAAGCTCAAATTATTCCTTTTATTCCTTTACGGAACCAAGCACCATGCCTTTGACAAAATACCGCTGCAAAAACGGGTACACGGCCAGGACGGGCAGCGCGCCGATAAAAATTTGCGAGGCTTTCACCGTACGCGGCGAAATATTTTTAATATCGTCCTCCGTCAAGCCAAGCTTGGTAAAATCCTCGGCGACTATAATGGAACGGAGAAACGTGGACAACGGATAACGGCTCGCATCGGACATGTAGATCATGCCGTCAAACCATGAATTCCAATGGTGCACCAACGTAAACAGCGAGATGGTAGCCATCGCAGGCAATGATATCGGAATGAATATCCGGAACAGCGTCGTAAAATGCCCGGCACCGTCGATCAGGGCCGCCTCCTCGAGCTCTTTGGGCAGCGCGCGAAAGAAGTTAAGCATAAGAATGAGGTTCCAGACGCTCACCGCTCCGGGAATGACCAACGCCCAGATCGTGTTGGTCAGCCCCGTTCCTTTCACGACCAAATAGGTTGGAATGAGTCCGGCATGAAACAGCATCGTAAAAACGAAAAACCACGAATAGACCGTTCGGCCGCGGAAGCGGCCCTCTTCCTTGGCCAACGAATAGGCGGCCAGTACAATGACGGTCATCGAAATCAAGGTTCCGAGCAAGGTTCGCTGCACGCCGATCCAAAGCGAGCGTATGAAATTATCGTTGCCGAGCGTTTCCATGTAAGCCTCGAAGGTCAGATCGACCGGCCAGAACGTGACGATGTTCCCCATCGCGGCCGCACTCGAACTGAGCGATATCGAGAAGACATGAATCAAAGGCAGTACGCAAAGCACCGCAAGCAGCGATAAAAACGTCGTATTGCATATTTCAAAAATACGGTAGGCCTTCGATTTGTAGGGCATATTCGCTCACATCCACTTAAAAGATTCGGTAATTCGCAAATTTATAAGCCAACCGGTATGCGAACACCACAAGGATAAAGCCGATCACGGATTTGAATAAACCGACCGCCGTTGCGAAGCTGAATTGTCCGCCGACGAGCCCTACGCGATAGACGAACGTATCGATAATATCGCCTTTACTGTATACCAGCGGGTTATACAGATTGAAAATTTGGTCGAAGCCGGCGTCCAATACTTTGCCAAGCGCGAGCGTCCCCACCACCGCCATGATCGGTAAAACAGCGGGTACGGTAATATGAACCGTCTGCTGCCAGCGATTCGCGCCGTCCACTTCGGCGGCTTCGTAAAGCGACGGGTTGACACCGGCCAATGCGGCCAAATAGACAATCGTTTGAAAGCCGAAATCTTTCCAAATGTCGCTTACGACTACCGTAAACCGGAACCAGCTGCCATCTCCCAGAAAAAAGATCGGTTGAACGCCGAACAGGCTTAAAAATTGATTGACAATCCCGTTGACCGAAAGCAGATCGATCAAAATGCCCCCCAGGATGACCCATGAAATAAAATGCGGCAAATAGACCAATGTCTGGATTGTTCGTTTGAAGGCGGTTTTTCGCACTTCGTTCAACAGCAAGGCAAATACGAAGGGCACAGCCAGATTGAACGCCATTTTCAAGCTTGAAATGACGATCGTATTCACAATGACCTGTTTGCTGTCGGGATAGGTGAACAAATAAGTGAAGTGATCCCATCCGACCCATTCCGAATTCAGTATGCCGAGCCACGGCTTGTATTCCTTGAATGCGATAATGACGCCGAGCAGCGGGATGTAATTGTAGATCAGTACGATGACGGCCGCCGGAAGGAGCAGCACATGCAAGCTCCATGTTTTGCGGAAATACGAGCCTGCTCCCGTTCTTCGCCTTGCTGCAGCCGCCCCGTTCGCCGCCAGCGTTCGCGTGTTGTCCATACGCCCCTCCTTATTTGCGCAAAGATTGATACCATTCGTTGACTTCCTGCGTGATTTGATCGCCGCCGTTCGATTTCCAGTCGCTGACGAATTTATCGAAGGCATCCAACGGAAGCTTGCCGTAAATGATCTGGCTGAACGTTTCCTTTTCCATTTTCTCCAGGAGTTCCTTTTTGGTGCGCATCGTTTTGGTCGGCGCTCCCTTGAATACATCCTTGATGTCGTATTTGTTTTGTTCGACCCGTACTTTACCCGCAAACTGATGGACCGGAACGCGGTCCTTAATGCTGTCTTCAATCGGATTGGCCGGTGCGGCCTTCGGATCGTTGGCGAATTTCATAATCCCTTCGTCATACGAATACGGGCGGTTCAGGTTGGTTCCCCCGATCAGGGATGCGTACGCTTTTGCTTCGATCGGCGTTTTGCCGTCCGGAAGCGGCCATTTGTCCTTGGGCACGCCGTTTTTCTCGAAATCGTAGTAAACCGGCTTGCCATCCTGCATGACATAATCGTAGCCGTCGTGCGTGCCGGTATAAAACGGCGAATCCTTGTCGAAAAATTGGTAGCCGAACATGGTGTTGTAATAAGCGAACCAGGCGTCCATATGCTTGAAGTCTTTGTTGAACAGCATGCCGCGTTTGACCATCGCGGTCTCATTGCGACCGATCTGGCCATCCGGTCCGGCAGGCAGCGGTATCGGCTGGAAGTTGGCCTTTGGATTATTTTTCTGGGTGTCGAGCAGCGGCACAGGGTACATGAAGTATTCCCCTGCTACCAGCCCCGCCGAACCGTTAACGAAAGCTTCGGCAGCTTTGTTGGCATCCTTCAGCCCCGCTTCCGGATCGATGTAGCCTTTCTGCATCCATTCCCGCAGCTTGCCGAGCGCCTGCTTGACCGAGGGCTGGATGGAGCCGTATACCAATTTGCCGTCCTTATCCTTGCCCCATTGGAACGGGATAAAGCTGCCGTAGGCGCCGAACACCCAATCCGCCGTTGCCCGTGAGCCGTTCACCCTGTCCTTCATGGACAAGGCCAGACCGAACGTGTCCTTTTTACCGTTTCCGTCAGGGTCCTGATTCGTAAATGCATCGAGAATCTTGTCCATATCGCCGATCGTTTTGGGCTGAGGCAAATTCAGCTTCTCGAGCCAATCCTGCCTCACCCACATAATCGTTCCGCCTGTTAAGCTCTCGTAAAAAGGAATCCCATACGTTTTTCCGCTCCGTTTAAACATATTGAAGCCGTCCGGATATTTCGCGTAAAGATCTTTGATCCGCTGAGGGGCATACTTTTCAATCGCATCGTCGACGGCCAGCAATTTGCCGGATTGGATCATCTCATCGATCAGCGTCGTGTTGGATAGCTGGAAAGCGTCGGGCAGCGGATCGTTGCTGGCCAGGAGGAGCCGCATCTTTACATCAAAATCGTTATCGTTGTTGACGACAAACTGATGTTTCACAATGATGCCCATATTGTCTTTCATCCATCGGGTATGGACGTTGTCCTCGATCGTTTCGCCCGGCTTGAATTTGACCGTTGGACTAAGTACTCTGCCGGTTGTAATCGTAACTGGCGGATCAAACTTGCCGTTGCTTGATTTCGGACTTTCCGCCGCCGGCTTTTGCCCGCCGGATGGCGATCCATTGGAGCAGGCGACAATGGAGCCCAGGCCCAGCACCGCGATCAGCGGGATGGCCCACCTTTTTTGTAAACGCTTAACCATTCGATTATTGAACCCCCTTCATGTGAATATATATCCTGATATAAAGTGTAATACAGGTTGAGACGGAAAAACATACAACAGTTTCAAGGTTATACCACAATATTAATCTGTACGGGCTCCCATATCCGTGGGCCTGCTTTTTTTACAAAGCAAGGACAAACGGCTTCGCCGTCCTTAGTGAACGTGAGCGTTTGTCAAGGTTGCTCAAGTTAAAAAGGCTTGGCGCATTCACCAAGCCTTTCATTACATTTCGCCCCAAATGTCCGGGATTGCTTGACTATTTTAATAGTTGAATTCATTTTGCTCCCTTTTCGTTTCGCTTATGAATGTTGATCCCAGCAGCAGGATAGCACCTGCACTTTGAAAAAATGAATTCTCATATTTCCGATTCATTTCGCGAACGGCGAGGCCTCCTTACGAAGCAGCTGCTTTATTTTAAGTCCGAACAAAATACAGCAGGTCGTTGCCGCACAAAAATCTGCGATCGGCTCTGCAATAATGACGCCAACCGCTTGCGAATCCATAAATGCGGGAAGCAGGTACACCAATGGAATGAGCAATATGATTTTGCGTAATATTGCGATAAAAATCGAAACCTTCGTCTGGCCGAGAGCGATAAAAACTTGCTGGAACGCTAATTGAAGACCGTAAATACAAGTACCGAGAAAAAATATCCGCATTAATTTCATCGTCAACGCGACTAGCTCAGGTTGATTGGTGAAGATCATTACCGGGAGCCGAGGAGCAAAAACAACGATACTCCACATCGCTATCCCGAAAATAGCACAGAATAGTGTACAATATTTAATCGTCGCTTGAACCCGGGCATAATCGCCCGATCCGTAATTATAGCCGATAATCGGCTGCGCTCCTTGGGCAAAGCTCTGCAGCAGTAAGGTAAATATTTGCATGAGACTGCTCATTATACCCATTGCGCCTATGTACAGGTCTCCGCCATAACGTGCCAGCGAAGTATTGAATACAATCTGAATCAGGCTTTCGGTCGATTGCATAATGAATGGCGATAATCCCAATGCAAGCACGCTGACAGCTGCCTTGGCATTCATCCGAATATGTTTCAGCCTCAGACGCAGATGAGTATGCTTTGAGGTAAGAAACCATAAGACCCAGCCTGCCGAAATGATTTGTGAAATAATGGTAGCCAGCGCTGCGCCTGCGACGCCCATATCCATCCCGAAAATGAAAATCGGATCGAGAATCGTATTAACCGCCGCTCCCACGCATACGGTCATCATGGCCGTCTTAGCATATCCTTGCGCTGCGATAAACGGATTCAATCCCAGTGAAATTAAGACGCTGAACGTCCCCAACGAATAGATGCCCAAATAAGTGTCGGCAAACGGCAAGGTGTCGGGACTTGCTCCGAATATGGTTAGCAGTTTGGTTTTATAAATCAGCAGAATAGCGGTCAAAACCGCCGAAACCATCAACAGCATAAAAAAACAACTGCCCAACAGTTCCTCCGCCTTCTCCTGACTTCCCTCCCCCATTCTAATGGAAGCAAGCGGAGCGCCGCCATAGCCGAGCAAAACAGCGAACGCTGAAATCGCCATAATAATCGGGAAGGCTACGCCGACACCTGTCAAAGCGAGCGTGCCGGTATCAGGCATTCTGCCGATAAACATACGGTCGACCACATTGTATAATGCATTTATGAGCTGTGCGACGATTGCGGGTGTTGCAAGAGACAGTATTAATTTCGGAACGCTCTCGTTGGCAAATCGGACATTAACGTTTATGAAAATGCAGCCTCCCCTCTGTATCCATATTTTACATCATAACATAAAACAAATTAATTTGAAGTGTTTGTTTCTCTATGAGTTTTATGGCTGTATAACGCACCAAATTTGATTTTAATCGTTTTTCACCCATAACATCGAAGGGAACCTCATGATCAACATATAAATTCGTCATATTCAAAATTAGGAGGTTTGCGGACGTCGATTGCCGAACCGAAAATCGCTCTCTTAAAATTAAAATTTGCAGCGAAAAAATGAACAACCTGCTGAAGCGCTTTTACGCACTTCCGCAGGTTTTTGCAGCTGTTCTTCCAAGGACCGGGTAAGCCCTGGCCATAATCCTTCAATCACGATAAGCCATCCCTATTTCGGACGGGGTCCGGCAGTACGAACAATCGGCAACCTCCTCCACCGTCGGCCGCTTACTTGATGCGAATGCAAATTCCGCAGTATTCGTTCAATCGGCTGATGCCAATGCGAAGCTTAACTTGGCCGTTCTCCTGAACTGCGGCGTCCAGCAATTTCACTTCGCCATCGGCGTGTAAGATCTCCAACGCCTCCGCTTCGCTGCCCTGAAGCCGAACTTCAACCTCCAGATTATGAAGTGCGATAATTTCCTGAACGGGCCGGCTTGGCGCGGAGGTCGTATTGATGGCGTGAAGCAGGTAGCAGCCCGGCTCGCGCTTGATCCGATTCAGCTGAAACTGCACGCTCGCCGGAGCCGTTGACTCGATCAGCTGCCGTTCATCCAGCAAGTATTGAAACGCGTTGCGAAGTACGGTCTTGAAATCGTGATGTCCATGCATCCAGACATGCCGATCCACCCCATAAGGCAAATAAACGGATGTGCCTTTCCCATACCGGTTCACGACGCATGTCGGAAATTCCGTTTCAAAGCTTCTGGGCCAAGCTCTTTCCGGGGATTGCGGATAAATTTTCGGCACGTAGGTGATCGGGCATTCCACGCCCGCATTCGGCTTCACAAGCAGATTGACGCCCCAATTGGCAAGCAGCTGCGTCTGTTCAAAGCCTTTGGTCATAGGGTGGCTTCCGCGAACGTATTGATATCCGTATTGCGAGCAATCCTTTTTAATTCCTGTAAACGAGCAGCCGAATACGTCGGCAAGAGCGAGATTATTCCTTGGCGTGCCGTCCGGATCATAGAGCGATGTCTCGAAAGTGGACAACAGGCGCCCGCCGTTATAGACATACCGTTTGATCCGTTCGATTTCTTCGTCCGACAAGCAGGCGCCGTTCGGAATAACGAGACATTTTACCTTGCTCAACGCTTCATCGGTCGCATTTTGATCCAGCACAAAGTCGTATTGGAGTTTGTTCGCGATCAGCGCTTGCTCCAAACCGATTAAATGAGTGATATAAGCGTCTTTGGTCCGGTCGCCGTTGTTGAATATATTGTTGCTGTTGCGCGAGTAGTAGATACTGACGTCGGCTGCAGGCTGCTGGTCGTTCAACAACTCCTCATACTGCTCCATATAGCTGTAAACGTCTTGGCTGAGCAGCGCATTTCTGCGGTCATAGGTCGCTCCGGGATGCTGTCCGTTAAATATGCAGTTCCATAACGAGCCGCCGGCGCTTACGGCCTGCCACATCCAGATTCGCGTTTCCGCCGCCGAGGAAGACACATACCGCAACTCGTTGTTCGTCCCCAAATGGCCGAACAGCATGACCGGCGTTTTGTCCGGCTCCAGACCGTTCAAAAACTTCATCAGCGTGGACGGCGCATGCAGCGCCTCATGGTTCGCCGTGAACAACGGCGTGACCAGGAAATCGAAATGATCTTTAACCTGGTACAGGTCGGAGCTCGTACCTTTGTAATGATCGTAGAACAGTCCGAAAATTTCCGCGCAATAAATTTTATCGTCGCCATGTCGCTTGACACGCTCACGGTAATCTTCAAGATGCCGGTTCAGATTGCCCGCCTTCCAGGCGCGGTATTCATCATAGCTGCGGTCGCTGAATTCTCCTCCGCGGGGCAGCTCCTTGCCCCTATCGTTTCTATAGCTGTCTCTGCAGCTTTCGCAGTAGCAGACGCCGTTTTGAAACGGCGCATTTTCCCATATGCCGTCAATTCCGTACCGCTCAAATAAAATATCGGAAAATTGGAAGGCATGCTCATTGCGGTAATAGCTTAAATAGCAAGGCGCATACAACGGGTTCGGAATGTTCGAAAGATTCGCCCAGAACATCGGCTCGCCCTTTTCATTCACCGCAAACCAATCGGGATGCAAATCGTAGATCCGCTTATCGACGCCGCGAAAATCGACGCGTACAATAACTTTCATCCCTTTGCGGTGGCAAGCTTCCGTCAAATCCTTCAAAATATCCTCGTTCGTCATAAAGGAATTCGGATTCGCAGTCGCCAGGTCATGACGGAAAAAATCGATAATGCCTCCCCCGTTGATGACGATGCAATTGGCATGAACTTCTTCCATATACCGAACGACGCCTTCTGCGTCATAGTTAACGACGTCGGGCTCGCGCAGCACCGTCTGCACAATGCGCAGCTGCTTTTGATACCATTGTTTTTTGTCGCCCATTACCACAATCTCCCTCCTAATAGGGCAAGGGCGGAGAACGATGGCTCTCTCACCCATGCCATGAATGTATGATTTTACTTTTTGACCGAGGAGTACCATTCATTCACTTCTTTGGTAATGTCATCCCCGCCGGACGATTTCCATTTCTTCACAAAATTATCGAATTCATCGATCGGCAAATCGCCGTATACGATTTTGGTGAACGTTTGCGCTTCGCTCGTGCTTAAGTTCTCCCATCTCGTTTTCATTGTTTTTGTAGGTATGCCGATAAATTTGTCCCTCATCGAATAGCTTTTGCTGTCAATATTGACGCTTACGCCTTGATATCTGAGCGCATCCGAGAACAGGCTGTCTTTTCTCTCGAAATTGTTGCGCGGTTCTCCGCCTTTAGCCAGGTTTCCTAAAGATTCCATGGCCGAGGATGGAATGCGCGCTCCTTCGAATGCAATCGTATACTTTTGCGGGATGACGCGTCCGCCGGGAATATCCTTCGAATCGTAGCTGACTTTACCGTCTTTCAGAGCGTAATCATAGCCTTCGGCAAATTGATATTTAAATTCGTCGCTCTGCATTAAAGCGAAATTTTCAAACAAATAGTTTTGGTACACGAAGAAGGCTTCCGGATTTTTGGCATTCTTGTTAATGAGCACGGCGCCGCTGAAGTTTTGCGTACCGATTCGGCCCGCTTTTCCGTCAGGACCTTTCGGCACCGGATAAGCTTTAAAATTCGCCGTCGGCACATTTTTCTTCACATTAATAAGCGGCGTTCTGTCCATCCAATAAGGTCCGGCGATCATCCCCGCCCGCCCGGAAGTAAATAGCTCCGCAGCTTTCGATTCGTCGAACAACCCGGCCTCCTTAGGAACAAAGCCTTTCTTCACCCAGTCGCTAAGCCGCTGTAACGCTTGCTTGCTTCCCGGATTGATGGAGCCGTAGGACAGCGTGCCGTCTGCTGCGTCGTTCCATTGCTCCGGAATAGTGCCGTAAGCTCCAAATACAAAGCTTGCGGTGCTTTGAGTCGATTTAAACGAATCTTTCAACGCCATCGTAATGCCGTAGGTATCTTTTTTACCGTTGCCGTCCGGATCCTGGTTGACGAAAGCATCCATAATTTTCTCAAGGTCGTCCAACGTTTCAGGGCCTTTCAAGCCGAGCTTATCCAGCCAATCCTGGCGGATCCATAATACCGTGTCATTGTTCCAGGCGTAATCGGGAATCGGAATCGCATAAACGCCATCCTTGCGGGTGAACGGATACCACATGGTCGGGTCCTCGTTAACCGCCTTTTTGTAGGTCGGGGATGCGTATTTATCCCACATGCTTTTTGCATCCAAAAACTGTCCGGAATCGATCAAATCATTCGCCAGCTGGATGTTATCGACGGCAATCACGTCCGGCATCGGTTCGTTGGCGGATAACGCCAGCCGCAGACGCGTTTCAAATGCTTTATTTTGCGTGGAGGCAGTCCACAGGTACTTCAGGTTGATGCCCAAACGATCCTTGGCCCAACGGGTATGCACGTTATCTTCCATCGTTTCGCCATTTTTGAACGTCGTGGATGGTGTAATGCGTCCGACTGTCGTTAACGTAATCGGATTATCATATTTGCCTTTGGCAACCGCGTTGTTTTCTTCTTCCTTTTTGGCACCGGAGGCTGCCCCGGACGGCGCCGCCGAATTGTTGCTGCAAGCGGACGCAAATACGAAGGTGCACGCGAATAACGCCATCATAGTTGTTTTCCATAATTTCTTCGTTTCCATTCTTTTTTCCCCCTATAAAATTATAAATATTCGCATATGGAGCATATATCGCACCCATGTAAACCCTCATCGCTATTCCTTGACCGACCCCATGACGATACCTTTAACAAAATAACGCTGCAAAAACGGATACACGAGCAGGATCGGAAGCGCCCCAATGAAAATTTGCGAAGCTTTTACCGTACGGTTCGACAATATTTCCAGGTCGGCAGGGTCCAGATTCAACTGGTTCATATCCTGCTGGACGATGACCGTCTGCAAAAACGTGGATAGCGGATATTTTTTCATCTCCGTCATATAAATTAATCCGTCGAACCATGAATTCCAATGCCATACCATCGTAAATAACGATATGGTCGCGATGGCCGGCAGCGATATCGGCAAATAGATGCTGAACACCGTACGAAAGTACCCCGCTCCATCGATATGGGCAGCTTCTTCCAACGCTTTGGGCACGCCGACTCTGAAGAAGTTCATCAGCAATATCATATTAAATATATTGATTGCATGAGGCAAGATCAGCGCCCAGATGGAGTTAATCAAACCGAGCTTTTGAATGATGATGTAGGTCGGGACAAGCCCCGCGTTTAAAAGCATCGTAAATACGAAATACCACATGTAAAAGGTACGTCCCCGAAAATCCGACTCTTCCTTGGAAAGCGCATACGCCGCGATGACCATAAGAAACATGGAAACGACGGTTCCGATGACGGTACGAACAACCCCGTTCCAGAGAGCGCGGGAAAAATTATCGTTGCCCAGCGTCTGCGCATAGGCCTCGACATTGAAATCGATAGGCCAAAACGATACGAGATTGGCTGATGCCGGAGCCGCCCCGCTAAACGAAACCGCCAATATATGCACTAAAGGGGCGATACATAATAGAGACAGCAATCCGATGAATAACAAGTTGACGATACTGAAAATGCGGTAAGGCACGGAAACAAACTGCACTGGAGTCTCTCCTTTCAAAAGATGCGGTAATTCGCAAACCGGTAGGCCAATCGGTAGGCAATAATGATCAGGACGAAGCTGATCACGGATTTAAACATCCCCACTGCCGTTCCAAAACCGAAATCCCCGGCAATCAAGCCTACCCGATAAACATACGTATCAATGATGTCACCTTTCTCATATACCATCGGGTTATACAAGTTAAAGATTTGATCAAATCCCGCATTTAAGATGTTTCCAAGCGACAGCGTGCCTACGACAATTGCGATAGGAATCAAACTGGGTATGGTAATATATAAAACCTGCTGGAAACGATTCGCCCCATCGATGGTCGCCGCCTCGTACAAGCTCGGGTCGACACCGGCCAATGCGGCCAAAAATACGATCGTGGCAAAACCGAAGTCTTTCCATATATCGCTCGCAATTACGGTAATACGGAACCAGTTCCCGTCCCCCAGGAAAAAAACAGGCTCGATTCCGAATACGGAGGTCAGCATGTTATTGACCAGGCCGCCATCTGTAGAAAGCATATCCAACAGAATACCGCCGAGGATGACCCAGGATAAAAAGTGAGGCAAATAGACAAACGTTTGCACTACCCGCTTGTACCAGATTACCCGGACCTCGTTGAGCAGCAAAGCGAATACAAAAGGTACGATCAAATGAAACACGATTTTCAGACTGGCAATGATAAAGGTGTTTACAATGACCTGCCTCGTTTCCGGAAACTCGATGAGCTTATTAAACTGCTCCATTCCGACCCAGGGAGAATTCATAAACCCCAGGTAAGGCTTGAAATTTTGAAACGCCATGACCAGCCCCGGAAGCGGAGCGTATTGGAAAATAAATACAAGAATAAAAGCGGGAAGCACCAAAATATGTAACGGCCAATTTTTACGCAAGTTCCATTTTCTCTTTGCTTTTATTCCGGAAATCGGAACATCCGTTTGCTGTAAAGCAGCTTTCATGCAGTCTCAACTCCCCCTATCCATTCTTTATATAGAACCAATTGGTACAACCAAGCTTGTAATTCAATACTATCCGATAGGGTGGCTTTGTCATACAACCTACTTTAAATGTTTCTGTTCTAATTTTAATCAATATGCTGTTCTCTGAACTCGTCGGGGGTCATGGCGAAATATTTTTTGAACACTCTTGAAAAATGCGACGGGTTCTGATAACCGGATTTTCTCGATATTTCATTGATTTTTTCGTTCGTCTCGGCTAACAGATGCGCCGCTTTCTCCATCCGCAGCCGGTATATATATTCGCTGATCCCTTCGCCTGCTTCCAATTTGTATATTTTGCTAACATATACGGGATGCAAGTAGACGTGCTCCGCGATGCTCTGGAGAGAAACATCATGCTCCAGATTCATTTGAACGTATTGATTAATTTTTTGTATGATCGACCGCTGGCTGTTTTTCGCTTCGTTGATCGTCCTGTTTTTCAGCACCTGAATCGTATTCCGCCCCCATTTCTCCAGACCGGTGACGCTTCGCAGCGCTTCATGCTCCACGCCTGTCACCAGGTTGAGCTCGGTCATATGCTGTAAAAGACCGCCTTGCTTATGAATCGTATGCGAGACGGAGAAGCTTACCATCATGGCCACTTCATATATATAGTCGTGGAGATAACCTTTTTTCCCGCGCAATTCCTCGACGATGCGATCGAATTTTCGGTCCGCAGCCTCCCAACGTCCGGCTTCCAATAAATTCCATAGCAAAGGAGGTTCGTGAATGCTGCGCAATGGCTGAACCTCCTCCTTCGAACCGGTTTGAATCGAGTTGATGAAGAAGCCCTGGACATTATCCGGGTGGTTGCGGATTACCGACATCGATTTTTGATAAAAGGAATACAGATCTTCGGGGAATTTCCCCCATTCGCTGATAAGTACGGAAATGCCGCCCTGCAAATAAGCGGTGACGCTCTCCTGAAGCTGCAGCGAGCATTTCTCCAAAATTTTGATGGTCAGCTTATCCTCATCATTCGACATTTCCCCAGCCCGGATTTTATTCGTAATGACAAACACCAGATTATCGTTCACATCTTTACAGGGCCACAGCTCAAACTGCTTGCCGAAAATTTCCTCGCTGATATTGACAATACCGTATTCGAGCAGTGACAGGCTGTAGTCGTCATACCGGTCGAATCCTTGCTCCAGCCGGATAAACATCATGGCAAATAATTGATCCAATCCGATCTGAAGGTTCAGCATGTCCAGTTTTTTGGAGAGCGTCGGCAGCGGGATATATTTTCCTTGCAGCAAATCATTAAGCAGAGCCCCCCTTAACAGAGGAAGGTGCTCGTTCAACGTATACAGCGTGCGCTGCTGCGAGACAATCTCGTTCCACTCCAATTCAATCTTGGCAATGACCGAACGGACCGTACTCAACAATTCATCTTCCTTCACCGGCTTCAATAAATAAGCCTCGGCATGAGAGGTGATCGCCTGCTGTGCATATTTAAAGTCGGAATAACCCGAAAGCAGTACACACTTGGTCTTCGGCGAAATGGATTTAATGCGATCGATCATCTCCAGACCATCCATTTCCGGCATCCGGATATCGCTGATCACGATAGGAATATTATGGATCTCCAGCAACTCAAGCGCTTCGCTGGCCGAAAAAGCAGTATGCACCGTTTCGATCCCCAATTGCTCCCAATCGTAGGTATTCGCTAAATTTTCTACAACAAACGATTCATCATCTACTATTAATAGTTCATACATTATCGTTGTCATCCTTTCTCCAGCATAATGCCGCTTTGACTCCGCCCAGCTCCGAATGGGATAAAGCAAGTCCCGACTCGCTGCCAAATATATGAATCAGCCGCTGGTTGACATTCCACAAGCCGCAGCCCATCTCTTCGGTTAACGGCTGCCGCAATTTCTTGTCCAGCTCCTGCATCTCGGCATCCGTCATTCCTTTACCGTTGTCTTCGACAATAAGACGCGCCGCCTTCTCTTGGAGCTCGCCGCGAATGACAATCCGGCCGACGTTCTTTTTCCGTTCTATGCCGTGGATAATCGCATTTTCGATCAGAGGCTGCAGCAATAGCCGGGAAAACGGAAAGCTCTGCATAAACTCGGGCACCTGAATCTCGTATTCTATCTGCTGCCGCAGCTGTTGAATCGTCAAATAATTACGGACTAACCCGAGTTCGTCCGCCAAGGTCGTCGTTTGATTTTCCGTACGGGTCGTATAGCGGTAATAATCCCCGAGATTCGTCGCCATCGCTTCGACCGCTTTTTGATCGCCGAGCCGCGACATGCTCACAATAAAAAACAGGCAATTATAGAAGAAATGCGGATTTATTTGCGATTGCAGCTGTTTGACGATCGCTTCGCGCGAACGTATTTTTTCCCAATACACATTTTCGATCAGCTCCTGAATTTGCCCGGCCATCTCATTAAACCGGTTAAATAAGAAGAAAAATTCATTTTTGGGCATTTTCAGCAGCCGGGCCGAATAATCTCCCCGTTTCAGCTTCTGCACGTTATTCATCAGCTGCAAAATCGGGATCTGCACATTCCGGTAAATGACGAAAGATACTGCAATTCCCAATATAAGCAATATCGAAATGACGGTATAAAATGCGTTGCGGTTTTTATTGATCGGCGCAATCGCTTTTTCCAACGGCACAAAATCAACCAGGTACCACCCCAAGGTTGCGGATGGGACATAACTGAGCATATAATTTTCACCCGAGATTTTGACCGGTTCATGATTGACCTGCTCCTTCAGATTCATCGAGTTTAAATATTGGGTCAACTCGCGTACCTTTTCAACGCTCCCTTTATGACCTATGATCGGCTCCAATCCGGGAGCATAAAAAAAAGGATTGCCTTGCTTGCTGGTCATATATTGATCGAGCATCATTTTAATATTTTCAACGCTGAAGCTGACCTCGACGATCAAGTTGGCGGAACTCGGATCATTCCTTGCGGCTGGCGGATCGATCGTATACCAGGTAAAGCGGTCATCCGGCTGCGTATCGTCCTTCCCTCCATACGACCAACGCGTAACCTTATCTATCTTGATATCCCGCATTTCATAACGGCTTAAAGGATAGGTCGTAAGAACCGCCCCGGAAAGCGGAGAGTAGACGGACATATTGTTTTGCCAAGGACTTGAGGTACTGTACAGGATAAGCTTTTCCATAATTCGTTTCTTCGCTTCGATTCCGCTGGATATCGTATCCATTTTATCGAGCCTCATCATTTCCCTGATGCTGCTGTCATTCGTTAGCGTAACCGAATGCAGCGCCAGCTGGGCCACATTATTTTCAACCTGGCTCAGAAAAAATCTCAAATTGCCCATACTGGAATTTTCAATTTCGCTTTTGACGACACTGACATTGACTTGATACGAATAGCTGTAAATGACAATAACCGGAAGCAGCAGCATAAACACCAGCACGACGATCTTTCGGAAAAACTTGTTTTTATAAGGCATTCTAATCCCCCATCGCCCATCGGAACAACCCTTTTTTAGTACCCATATTCTATCATGATTTTGGAGCGGGGACGGGGCAAATCCAAATTTGCTTAAGATTAGCATATACATATTTAGATAATCATAGAAACGGCGGCGTCATGAAACGGTCTGCCCGGCGGCTGCCCCGCTGTATGATGCTGCCGCTCCGGCGGCTGCATAAATTTCATCCGGCAAAATGCAGCCTGGCTTCGGTCCTGGACCATTTTTTATTGGGCGTGGCGGATCGCATGGGTGCCGTTCGTAGCAACCTTCATCGCCCGTGTCTCCAAAGGAATAACGGTAAGAGAGTTCGTCATTGCCGTGCTGATCATCCCGTCGGTTGTCTGCGCGCTCTGGTTCGGTGTTTTCGGAGGGACTGGAATTTACATGGAACATGTATTGGGGTTGGACGCTGGAAGATTAAGATCATGTTGTGCTGCGGCGAGAGTTTAAAGGACTGGCGGGAAATACTGTTCGTGCTCCGATCCCCGCCCGTTCGCTTTTCCTTACTTGGCCCGCTCCCTTTCACCCGGCTTGCCGCGGTCGCGGCTTCGGTCTGCCGCTTCGACAGCGCCTGCCGGCACGCCGGCAGCCGGTTGGATCATGCCCAAAGCCTCTTCCATCGGCTGCCAAAAACGAAGCAAGCCAAGTATACCGCTAATGACAACCGCGCATAACGCATAAGTGAGCCATGGAACGAACGATTGCGTCCCCAGGCTCAACAGCCCGCCGCCCGCAAACTTCCCCGCGCTTTCGCCCAGGCCGGATAAAAAGTTCGAAATGCCGAAAAAAACGCCGATCATCGAGGCGGCGCCCAATCGCGATACGGCAACGTCTATAGTGGGCATGATCAGCATTTCGCCGATAATGAAGACAGCCCCGCTCAACATGAACATGTAGAAATTGGCCGCCCAATATATGGAGCCTAACCCGCCGCCCAAAAACAGCAGTCCCAAGGATAAGACGTACATGGGATGCGTTTTTTCGATGAACCATTTGGAAATCGGCCTTTGCAGCACAATGACGATGATGCTGTTCATCGACCAGATCAGGCTGACCATGCCCGGATCCGGCAGCACCGCTTCCGCCCTTAGCGGCAGCCCGAGCGAAAACTGGGTATAGACCGCCCAAATACAGATGATGACCAGCGAGAATATGACGAATGCCTTATTTTGAAAAATGGCCGCATACGATTGCGCGGAAATCGCCCGGCCGCTTCCTTGGGGCAGCCATAGCCGGCTGATCAGACCCGAAGCCGCGTAAATGCCGGACGCCGTATAGAAAATGAAATCCGACGCGCCGCCGAGGATAAAATAGGTCAGCAGCCCGGCAGCCGCCATCCCGATGTTCGCGACGATCCCTCTGATCGAGAAAGCGGTCGTTTTGCCGCTGTCGCCATGCTGCTCCGTCTCGGCCAATGCCGCGATGGCCGCCTTGGTCGACGGCGCGTTCAAGCCTACACCGAAGCCGCTCAAAAGCCCCATCCCGATCAGCGGCCAGAAGCTGCCGAACAAGGCGTAGCCGGCGAGTGCGCACGCATTGATCCATGCTCCCGCGGCGATGACGGTTCTTCGCCCGATCCGGTCCGCCAGCCACCCTCCCAGCAAGCTGCCCGCTTGAAACGCAAACGGCGTTGCCGCCAAAATCAGGCCGATCTCCGTGATGGCCATTCCTTTCCGCGCCGATAAATAAATCGGCAGCAAAGGAATGACCATATACGTGCCAAGATGAGACAGCAGCACGCCCAGCAGCAGCATTCTCATAGGTGTTATGCGTGTTGACGCTTGTTTGGCTGTCATAATTTCAGATCCCGCCTTTCGTTACATAATGGATAGTATCTCCACCATTTCCTGAATCATGAATTTCAAAGGCGTCATCACACATAAAAGCCAGCCGGAACAATCCGGCTGGCTTCCGCCAAGCAGAGTCCCCGCTAACTTCGAGGACTGCATAATGCAAGAACATATGTTTGCTAATCGTTGAAATACGCCTTCAATCCGTTTACAATCGCCTCGGCCGCTTTCTGCTGGTAAGCCGAGGTGCGCGCGATGGCTTCATCCTTCGGATTCGACAAAAATCCGAGCTCGACGAGCGCAGACGGTCTGCCGTTTTCCCGCAGCACGTGATAATCGCCGAACGAAATCCCGTTGCTTTTTAATTCCAACGCCTGATTAAGCTCTGCCTCCAGCTTTCTTGCCAGGCTCTCGTCCTTCGATTTGGAATAATAGAACGTCAGCGTGCCGCTGACCGGCTTCGGGGAAGAATTGTAATGAACGCTCACGAAAGCGTCCGCTTTTTTCGATTCGCTGATTTTTACGCGGGCGGACAGCTCCTCGTTCTCGTCCTTTTCCCGGGTTAAAACGGCCTGGGCGCCGGCTTCCCGCAGCTTGTCCGCCACGTAACGCGCCGTCGATAAATTTAATGATTTTTCATACGTGCCGTATTTCTTGCCGATGACTCCGCTATCGTTGCCGCCATGTCCGGGGTCGATGACGATGACCTTTCCATTGATTCCTTTACCCTTGCCCTTATCCGTCGTCGATAAAGCCTTCACTTGACCTTGACCATTGCTTTGGCTTTGAGGCTCTCCGACATATTTGGCAAGCACCCAGCCGGTGTCGCCGTCGGCGGTTTTCGCCTGCAGCCAGTCATTTTGCCGGTCCAGTATTTGTAAGGCATTGCCCAGCTCCAGGATGCGGACAGCCGGATTGTCCATGCCCGGGCCTTTGCGCATATGTAATAAATCGGCCAACACCTCGGCTCGCGAGGACGGCTTGGACGGGGTCTGTGCGGGAACGGCCTTCCCCTGCTTGTCCGGCGTGTCAACGTCGAGCATTTGCAAATAATAGCCGGCTACCCAGCCTGTCGTACGTCCGTATGCGACCTGGATCCAGCCGAACGATTCCCCGAAGGTGGAAACGATCGCGTTATTTTTCAATGATCCGATTGCCGGCGATTCGCCATCCGGCTGGCTGCGGACCGTCAGCGACGTCGCCAGCACTTTGGCGCTGCCCGTTCCCGCTTCTCCCGCGTATGCGGCGGCGGCGTAAAGACCGGCTATATTGAACGCGATCGTGAAAATAACGGCTATCTTGCACCAAAACAGCTTCAACCGAGCCCCCCCATTCTTTCGGATTATGTCGCCATAAATACCAATATAACAAGAAAATAATACCAAAAACAGAGCACATTCTCTTATTTTTGCGACTTCCGAATCGACGGGGCGTCTAGGACAATACTTCTCTTTCATATATTTTCAAGTAAGGAGGGAATCGATATGCGCTTCACGGTTCAATATATACCCCTCAGCCGGATCAAACCCGGTTTATCATCCATAATGACCGCAAAGCTTCGCAAGCTCCGCAGCCTCGTTTGGGACTGCATGCATGTGCTCGTTGTACGCAAAAACCGCAAAGACGGGACCTACACCGTCTTGCTCGGTCAGGATCGCTACGACTTTTTGACCAAGCATACGAAAAAGCTGACCGCCCCTTGCCTCGTCGACGAGAGCAAGACTTGCGCCCGGCTCGAATCGTGGCTGCACCGGCTGCGGAACGAAAGACGGCGGGCCGCCGTGCCGTTCAAGCGATTGGATCGTCTGACCCCGCCCGCCTGGTCGATCATTCGCACCTTTATGAACACGGAGCTTGCACGGTTTAACCGACTGACCTGCAAGCAGCAAATTCAAGTGCTGATCCTGGCGGTCCGTTACAAAAGAACGGTCGTCGCCTTGATGAAGTCGAAGGTCGATCAGCTGTCGTCACGGCCGGAACCTAATTCCGCGCCAAAAACCTGAGGCCGGCGCCTGGCCGGCGCCTCAGGTTTTTTCCGGTTCAACCGGTTGATCCGAAAATCGGGCCGGCTTGAAAATGCCGGGCTACTGCCCGTTAATGACGATCGGGCTGCCCTCGGGCGAATACCGGTAAGCCTCGAACAGCTTGGCAATTTCCAGCGATTCCTCCAGCGTTCCTTTTTGCGGCGGTTGACCGTTCAGAATGCTTTCGCAAAAATGGAGCACCTCCGGCACGTAGCCTAGGTAGAAAATATTTTTGTTATACAGCTGGCCGAGCGAATGCTCCGGCTCCCAATGCAGCGGCGCCGCCTGATCGTCGACCAGGTAAGAGGCGGACCTGCCATAAGCCGGACGGGCCGCTTTACGATAGTAAGTCACCTTCACGCCGTTTTCCACCACGACGTTGGCCCCGCTCCCGACGACCTCGAGACGTTCGAGCGGACTGCTGCCGGATACGCCGGCAGGCATGTGCAGCGTCCCGACGGCCCCGTTCAAAAACCGCATATTCGTCACCGTACCGCCGTTAAACGGCTCGCGCTCATACGCGATGCTGCCGATTTTGCCCATCAAATAATGGATGATTGAGGCCGGGTGGTACAGATGGTCCAGAAATCCTTTCAGCTTCCTCAAATCCGATCGCTCGGCGAACGCTGGTATGTCCTGCGGGTAACGGACATAGATCGAGGATGGCGTGCCGAACTCCGGCGAGCTAATAATTTGCTTCGCCTTGGCGATTGCCGGGAAAAATACTTTCTTCAACCCGCTCATCGCATACCGGTTGTTATCCCGGCTCGCCTTCATCAGCTGCTGTACCTCCTCCACACTGGCCGCGGTCGGCTTTTCCATCCAGACGTGAACGCCCGCCTTGAGCGCATCGAGCGCAATATCCGTCGCCTGCACCCGGCCTTCCGGTGTGTACGAGGTAACGATGAACACCGCATCCGGCTTTTCCTTCTCCAGCATTTCGCGGTAATCCGTATATACCGCCCTGGCCCCGAACTGGCGTGCATAAGCCGCTGCGCGATCCGCGTCCTTATCGCAGATAGCGGCCAGATCGACCGGCGCATATTGGAATGTCGGATAAATGTTGCGGAACGAATGGCCGCCCGCTCCGATGAAGCAAATATTCAGCTTGCGATCGTATTCGAAATTGTATTTGACGTTTGCTTGTTCCATGGCAAAAACCTCCCGATTATTTGAGTGAACCGCTGGATATACCCCGAACGAACGACTTTTGCAGCAGCACGTAAATGATAATGGACGGAATGAAGGCCAGCACGACGCCGGCAAAGACGACCCCGTAATCCGATGTGTTAATATCGCGGAAACGCATAAGGCCCAGGGGCAGCGTTCTTTTGTCATTGCTGATCAGCACGAGCAGCGAAAGCAAAAACTCGTTCCAGGAGCCGAGAAAGCTGAATACGGATAACGCCAGCATGCCGGGCTTGGACAACGGCAGCATAATGGTCCGGAATACGCCCCATGTCCCCGCTCCGTCAATTTTCGCCGCTTCGATCAGCTCATCCGGCAAGTCGCGGAAAAAGTTGCGCATCAAATAGACCGCGAACGGAACCTCCAGGCCGACTTCGGCAACGATCAGCCCGGTCAAATGATCGATCAGCCCATAGCTTTTCAACTGGTAAAATAAAGGGATGATGACCGATTGCGCCGGCATCGTCATGCCGAACAAAATCACATAGAACAGCGACGGATGCTTTCGCAGTCTCATCTTGGCGAAGGCATAGCCGGCCGGACAGGCAATGACGGCCAACAGCGCCGTCACCGTTACCGCCACCAGCAGACTGTTCCAGAAATAAACGCCGAACTTCCCTTCCGTCCAGGCGGTCGTGAAGTTTTCCCAATGCCATGACTGAGGCAGCAGGGACGCGCTCCCGAATATTTCCGAATTGCTCTTGAATGCGCTGGCCAATACCCATAGAAACGGGGTCAGCGTCGCCACGGTCAAGACGATCAAGACGGCATAAACCGTCGACCGGTAGCCATATGTCGATTGATTAAACACCGGCTAATCTCCTTTCCGGTCGCGCCACTGGTTGAATAGAACCGTCAACACAATGACCGCAACGCCAAGCGTTAAAGCGGCCGCCGAAGCCCTGCCGATTTCCGAGCTTTGGAATGCGTCCCGCCATACATACACGGCAACGAGCTCCGTGGAGTTGCTGGGGCCGCCGCCCGTCATCGCCCAGACGGTGCCGAAGCCTTTGAGCGAAGCGATGAACGCGAGGCTTAATACCATCGTCATCGTATTGCGCAGCGACGGCAGCGTAATATACCGGAACCGCTGCCACGGCTTCGCCCCGTCGACCACCGCGGCTTCATAAAGCTGTGGGTCGATGCTCTGCAGTCCGGCCAAAAACAGCACCATATAAAAGCCGTACGCCTGCCAGGAGCTGGCCACGCTGATCGCGGGCAGCGCGAGCGTCGTATCGCCAAGCCAGGTGCGGGTCAACGCTTCCAGACCGAATTGCTTCAAGGTCAAATTAATGAAGCCGATCTTCGGATGATACAGCTGCGCCCAAATAATCCCTACGACCGAAAGCGACAGCACATGAGGCAGAAAGCTCAACGTGCGGAACAGGCTTTGTCCGCGCCCGATCTGGGCTACGAGCAGCGCCGTGACGAGGCCGCCGCCTACGGCAAGCAGAACATGCAGCACCCACCAGACGAACGTTCGGACGAGCGACATATGGAACCTCGGCTCCGACCACAGCGACGTAAAATTGGCAAATCCGACAAAATCCATCGTCGGCATCATCCCGTCCCAGTCATACATGCTGAGCTGTACCGAGACGAGCAGCGGAATCAAAATAATCGCCACGTAAAAGCAGAGCGCGGGCAGCGAGAACAGGAAGGCCCACCCGTATTCCCGGATATGTTTCGCGGAGCGCGATTTCGGTGCGAGCGACGTATTGTTCCATTCGGAATCGACTGTCGATTGCATTTTAGACTCTAACTCCCTTCTCTGCTTGACCCCGTCATTTCGCCTGCTTGGCCTTGACCATCTCCGCCTCAATCGCCTTAAACGCCTCGGCGGGCGCCGCGGTACCCGTCACAATGCCGTCGGCCGCCGCATACCAGGCATCCTTCGCCTTCGCCGGCAAGTAGACGCTCGGGTTGTAGCCGGCTCCGTTCTTCAGCATTTCGCTCGCCGCTTCAATGGCGGGATCGTTCTTCACCTTGCCGGCTGCCTCGACGACCGGCACGAGACTGCCGCCGCTTTGCGCGGCAATGTTCAAGTATTCCTCGCTGGATACCCATTCGAGCCATTTTTCGGCGGCATCCTTGTTTTTCGTTGCGGCGCTGATTACCCAGCTGTGCGCCAATCCAGCGCTCGGCCGTGCCGGCCGGCCCGCTTCGCGCGACGGCAGCAGGAACGAATCGAACTTGCTGACATCCGTTCCTTTTTTCCGTTCGGACGCAATGAAGCCCTGCGATGATATGGTCATCGCCGCCTGACTGTTAATCAGGGCAGCCTGTGCCTGCGCCTGATCGATCGCGCTGGCTTCCTTGCCGTTCACATAGCCGCCGTCCACGAGCTGCTTCAGCATCTCGCCGCCCATGATGATCTCTTTCTGATCGAATTTCCCGCTGCCGTAGATCACATCCGTCATCCGGTCCTTGCCCGCCGCGGCTTCAACCAGATTGCCGAGCATCCAGCCGCCTCCGATTCCGTTCCGGAAGCCGGCGGCGATCGGCGGAATATTGACGCTTTTCAGCTTGGCGCAGATGGCGATGAATTCCTCCCACGTTGTAGGCGGTTTCAAATTGTTTTTGGCGAACATGTCTTTGTTGTAATAGACGGAGAATACGTCGACGCCTTCGACCAGCTCGTAAACTTTGCCTTTCCCCTGGGTTCTCGTCTGGTCGATAACCCATTTTTGATACCGGCTCTCGATATTATATTTTTTCATCGTATCTTCCAGCGGCAAAATCAGTCCGGCATTGGACAGCAGGCCGATCCGCCCGGGGCCGGAGCCGATGACCATCACGTCGGGCCCGCTGCCGGAACGCAGCAAAGCCTGTGTCGTGCCATCCTCAAAGTTGTTGCCGCCGGCTGTCCATTCGATCTTGATAGCCGGATTTTTTTTCTCGAAAGCTTCAATGACAGCCTTCGTATATTGATACTCAACACCGCCGGCCTTGAGCGTTACCGGCGTATTCGGGGCAGCGGACGGTTGTGCCGGGGCGCTGTCCTGCTTTGGGGCGGCTCCCGCACCGGGGGCGGGCTTGCTTGCGCCGGGCGCGGCGACGCTGCATCCGATCATGGATACCATGACGCAAGACGCTAACAGTGAACACGAAACGCGTTTCACATAGATCACTCCTCCATAGTCATAAACAAGCAGTCTTTGGCAGCTTGAACGTTTCCGGAATGGCGGTTCGTTGACGGGACCACCCGCAGCTGCCGCTCGAACCGGTTCAAATCCATCATTTCGTTATTGTCGTTCTCTTGGGATCCGCTGTCCTCCCTTCCAGTTCCCATCCTGTAAACTGCTTTCAATGCCATCAGCTTGTATTTACTTTATTCCTATTCAATCGCCGAAACCTTTATTCAATATTGTTGACTAACATTCACTGTATTTTCGCTCACATGGTTTACCGGCTCCGCCGGCCATATGGACGAGCGTAATTATCCAGGTTAAACAAAGTGAAGTTACCGACTTGTCGTTTCGGATCAAACGAACAAAGTCCCCGGTTATCCACAGAAATTTGCTGCGCATAATTTCCTAAACATAAAAAAAACCGGGCAGCTTCGGCTGCCCAGCCTGTCAAATATGGCTCGCGCGATTTAATTATCCCCTTGCGGCTCCGACCGGGTTTGCGTAAACACCGCCACATATTTCACCTCGTTCGTCAGCGGAACCAGCGTATGCTTTTCAACGGAATCGAAATACAAGCTGTCCCCGGGGCGCAGCGTATATTCAATGTCGCCTACCCGATAGCGCATTTCCCCCTCCAGCACAAAAATAAATTCTTCCCCGTTATGGCTGAACACATTCCGCTGATCGTTCTCCTCCTTCCTCGAGACGAACAGAAAAGGCTGCATCAGCTTATCCGCCCGTTCGACGGCATAGGCGTAGAATGAATAGCCTTTATCCGTCTTGACAAAGCCGGAAAGGCTCGTTTCCTTGGTAGTATGGATCGTCCCGGTTATTTGCTGATCGTCGAGCAGCAGCGAAATTTTCGTGCCGAGTGCATCGGCGATTTTGATTAACGTCGAAATGGGCGGAATCGTTTTCCCGTTTTCAATTTTGGACAACAGACTGTTGGAAAAACCGCATACCGCGGCGATGTCGGATAGCTTCCGGTTTTGCTCCACCCGCAGCTTTCTTATCTTATTTCCCAAATCCATCATGGTTTCTCTCCTAAACATTGGGATGAAATGAGGTGTATCCGGGATAAACGTATTCAAGACGAGGAAACTGTATTGAATACGAATAAACCTTTGCCGGCATATAGCATTCTATGACACAACCATCCCTACTTATTCCCTCTTAAAACTTACTATTTTTCCACACAAATGGGAAAACGGTTCCAATATCCCAATCGGCCTAAGATGTGCTATACTGATAGCATTGTTTACAAAAAGTTAATATGACAAAATTGTAAATGTGGTGATCGATATGGGGGAGCTTCAGCTCGCGGTTCAAACGCAGAGCTTGCGGGCGGCACGTAAATTTCCGCTGCTGCTGTGGTCGCTTTGGATCGTATTTTTAGTCGAATTATTAAGCAGGGGCGCTTGGGGGGAAACGTTCAAATGGACGTACCATGCGCTGCCGGAACTTGTTCTTAACGCCATTGTTGTTTTGGGCTTTATATTACTGTTTACGGCGCTGACGGGCAGACTCCATCTTTCGTTTTGGCTGGTAGCGTCCATTTGTCTGGCCTTCGGTTTGGTGAGCGGTATCAAGCTGGAAATATTGGGCGTTCCGTTTCTCCCGTGGGATCTGTTGTTGACCAGCGAAACAAAAGATATGGCGCAATATTTAAGCGGCTTGTTGAATTTTACGGTAATATCCGGCTTTATCATCTTTATTGCCGTCAGTTTATTGCTGCTTTACAAGCTGCCGCGGCTTGCGGTCCGCTTCCGTTGGAAACAGCGTCTAGGCATGGGGATCGTCTCCCTCTTTCTGCTGACTTTAATCTATAACGATGGAACCGTATCCTTGAAAAATTTGGCCAACATTCACAATCTGGCGTGGGATCAGACGGAAAACGTCCGTACGAACGGCTTTCTCCTCTCGACCATTATGAACATTCAATATTTGTTTTTGAATCAACCGGATGGCTACGACGAAAAGTCGATACGCGCTGTGGCCGAGTCGGTGCCGCCCGCTGTACCGGCTGTCGGGGACCGCAAGCCGAATATTATTGTGGTGCTGAGCGAATCGTTCTGGGACGCGACCCAAGTCAAAGGGCTGACCTTCAGCCGCGATCCGCTCCCGTTCTACCATGAGCTGACGTCCAAGTATACGAGCGGCACCCTGCTCTCGCCGCAATTCGGCGGAGGCACGGCCAATGTCGAATTCGAGGTGCTGACCGGCAACTCGATGCGCTTCCTGCCGCAGGGCTCGATTCCGTACAATCAATACGTGACGCATGAGGTGGATTCCATAGCCGGCATATTGACGCGGCAGGGCTATACCTCGACGGCGATCAACGCGTTCCACAGCTGGTTTTACAACAGCAAAAAAGTGTATGAGAACTTCGGCTTCTCGAAGTTTATTTCTCAGGAATTTATGGCTCCGGATTACGAGGGACCGTATCTCGCCGACCGTGAGGTGGCAAAGCAAATTATCGATGCGAGCACCGCAAGTTCCGGACCTGACTTTATTTTTGCCAATACGATGCAAAATCATTACCACTATTATCCCGGCAAGTTCAAAGAGAACACGATTGAAGTCACAGGCGTGAGCGGCGAATCCAAAGGATTGTTCGAAACATATGCCCAAGGGCTGCTCGGAGCGGACGATATGCTGAAGCGGCTTGTGACACATTTCGAAAACAGCAAGGAACCGACCATTCTGCTGTTTTTCGGCGATCATCTGCCGAGTCTCGGCGAAAATTACAGCGCCTATAAAGACAGCGGCTATTTGAAGGAAAACGATCCTGATTTTCTGAACAAAATGTACCGGGTGCCTGTGCTCGTCTGGAACAACTATTTGCCGGAGCATAAGGATAAGCTCGATATGAGCCCTTCCTTTGTCAGTCCTTATTTATTAAAACTGGCGCAAAGACCGGGAAGCTATTATACCGATTATTTGGCTCAGCTGTCTGAACGCATACCCGTCATCCCGCCCGAGAACCAGTATGCCGCCATGCGCATCTCCAAAGAAAATTTAAAAGCGTACCAAAATTTGCAATACGATATTATGTTCGGCAAGCAGTACGGGTACGAAGGCTTTCAAGACAAAATTAAAGATAAAAATTACGCGCTGGGTCCGGGTCGCATCGTTATCGATGGCGTTCGGACGGAGCCGTCCGTTGACGGCAAACTGCTGAAGGTAAAAGGCATCGATCTCCCGAAGAGCTGCTTCGTGCAAGTTAACGGAGAGCAGGTTGCTGCGAAATGGGACAGCAGCGGCGAGCTGTCGGCCCCCTTGCAGCCGGATAAGCTGAAGTTTCCGATGAAGGTTGAAATTATCGTGAAGGACTCGAAAAATAAAATATTGGCCAAATCCAACGAGTTTACGTATTCCCAGACGATGGCAAGCGAATATTAACGGACTAAGGCGGTCTGCTTTAAGCTGACGGGTCCCGGTTTCAGTTGCGCTTGAAGTGACTATAAAAATGACATCCAAACTGTTGTTCGGATGTCATTTTTATCTCTGTATGCAAGGAATAAAGTATATTCACTGTTTTTGGGTATTCGGCAACCGGTTGTGAACCTACGAAAGAAATCGCCTTGATACCATCATTTTCCATTCGTTCGTTGATAACAGCACGTCCCCATTAGACAATATTCAGAACATTGCTAAGAAAGCCTCTATCGAGGCCTATCCAAGATGAGCGACCGCGATTAAAATGTAGGTTTTCTTGCAATGATAGAAAGCTTCAGCTCCGCTGAAAACTTATACTTTCTGTCATTATAAGAAAAGCTTCTGACCGAAGCCCTTTCGATGAAGATACATTCGTGTTTTAGATGTGGCTTTTCTTGCAATATCAGAATTGTTCAGCTCCGCTGAAAATATATAAATTCTGATATTATAAAAAAAGGCCGCGATTTACGCGACCCTGGAAACCTGCTTCTATTTAGCCATGCTCTCTTCGGCCGCTTAAATGAAGCAAATAATTATATTTATCCGCATGCTTCAATTCGTCCAAAATAATTCCGAGTACGGTATCTTTATAAATCCCGGCGGGCAGACCGAACCAAATACGGCGATACTTTTCGACAGCGGCAAGTTCACCCATTAACGCCTGTTCAAGCCCTTGGACGTAAGAACGCGGCTTATTGAATGTTTCGTTGCTGACGCCGCTGATCGGCTGCCCCGTCATTTCCAAGTACATATCGCGAAACATCCGGTTATGGTTTCTTTCGTCATTGCGAATGGAAGTAATGATTGCGGCCTGCTCGGAAGTCGGAGCCAGCTTGATTAATTCGTCATAAAATAACTCGTCATTACGCTCGCCCTGAACGGATTGTTTGATAAGCTCCAAAGTTTGTTGAGAATTTGTGGACCATATGGGTACAAATTGCCGGTACCCGTTTCGGTAATACCCGTACATGCTCTCGCACTCCTATCCCAATAATTTGTTACAGGTATTATATGTGAGAATGCCTATCCATGTTCTGGCGGTATGATAGTATCCCGGGAATACGATTCGAGAGTTAAGACGATAAATATTTTCGGCGGTACCACAGATAGCCTGCATAAACGGCCGCGAGAAACAACAAATACAGCAGCGTAATCCATAGTACAGCCGACACGCTTTCCAGCAGCCGGTGACCGATAAAAGCAAATACGAACATGACCGGAATTTTGCCCAGGGCGGTCGCAAGCGCGAAGCTGCCCGCTTTCATCGCGCTAATCGCTGAAGCGGCATTGACCAGCGGCGCCGGAACGAACGGAATGAGCCGCGCCGCCAGCACGGCCATAAATGCGTTGCGCTCCATAAACCGCATAAACCGGTCCAGCTGCCGGAACCGGGCGATATAGCGCCTCCCCTGCTCGCGGAATGCGAACCTGACCGCACAAAACAATACGAGCGCGCCGAACGTCGAGCTGGCCACGTTGATCAATCCTCCCGCAACCGGCCCGAATTTGGCCCCCATTATTCCCGCAACGACCCCGAAAGGAACGACCGGGACGGTAGCCAGCAGCGCAGCGGCCCCTATCATCCAGCCGATATGATCGGAGGCGTCGCTTTCGAGCCAGCGGAGTATAGGGTCTCGGTATACGAGCACTGCAATCGCTATCAAACCATACATTACAATTCCTGTCCAACGTTTTACCATCCTAAGCATTCCTTCCTCCGCCCCGTATCTTTTCAAGTATACACGGATACCGGAACCACGCTCAAGATGGCGGTTCAATTCAATCGTTCGCTTTACCGATCAGACAGCCTGCGATGGGCTGCTCAACTGGCCGGATGGTTGCCGCCGTCGCACTGCAAATAAAGTTGCAGCGGCTTAATGGCAAGATTCATGCCGTCGACTAAACCTTGCAAGTAAATAATTTTTTCTTTATCCGGAGGGTGAATGACCGACAGCTCGGACAGCTTTCTTTTGAAATGTACCTCGGTGCTCTCCAGATTATGAAGCATTTCCTCGATATCCGCTGCCGAACCTTTGCAATCTTTAAAGTCGGCGTCTTTAAAAATACCGTCATTTTTATGTATAAGGTCTTGGATAAAGCTTTGTAAATGGTCAGCCATCGCTAAAGATCATCTCCTTTGGTCATGCCTATTTTTTGATCCTGTACCGCATTTTATGCGTAAGGACACAAATAGACCCGACAAACTTCATAGACGGCTTGTCGGGCTAACTTTTTCCTTATTTATGTAAAATGGAGAAAATGATTGTACGGCTATCCGGTTCTGCATGGACTTCGACCGAATAATCGCCTATTTGCATCGTCGCGTTTTCGACCGCCTCTTTCCTGGCGACTTTTTCGCACACTTTGACAAACTGCGCGTAAAACGTATCCGCCGAAAAACCGAATATATAATCGGTAAATTTGCGAATGCTTTCCATATTCCGGGCCAGCACGCCGTCCTGTACTTTAACTGTCACCCCATATGTGCGGTATTGCGGCTCCAACCACAACGACACCTCGTTGGAAAACCGCGCGGAATCCGTCGCTCCGTTCAAGGCGGCATTTTTCGCCTCGGCATCCTTAAACAGCCGCAGCGTCGTTTCCTCCAAATCGTAGTTCGTGCCCCGTAGCTTGCCTGCATCCTCCATCATATCGTACGTTTGCAGCATTTTTGATTCGGGAAATACAAGCTTTTTATAGCTTCCGTCTTTTGTCGGCACTACGCGGACAAGCTCGTTTTGCTGGCCGGATGTCTTAACACGCAAGCTTTTATCCATCAAACGTTCCAAAATGCGCAGCGCTTCGGCCCGCGTCACATTGCGGCCCATTCCGAAATATCCGTTCGGATAGCCTTCCATAATACCTTTGGCGATGACCTCGCTTACAAACTTTTGCTGTCTGGAGGTTACGCTCTGAAAGTCTCCGAACTGCGAAGCCAAGCCGATGCTGTATTTTTCATCCTCCAAATATTCCGTTTCTTTAATCGTATAGTAGATGATCTCGGCTACGTCTTCCCGCTTCAGGTTCGCTTTATAGTCGGCAAACTGATTTTTACTGATCAGGTTTAACGCGCCGGCCAAATCGATAAACGGTTTCGCCCAATAGCCGACTGTGCCGGGCTTGAACGAGAAGTCGCGATAATCTTGCTTCAGTACGCTTTGATTGGCAGGACTTAATTGCTGAACAAATGACGTTTTCCAATTGCGCTCGCCGTTCGGATACAGCTGGGAATACGATAGCAGCAATATTTTGATGAATTGATCCGCCGTTACCGGATCATCCGGGCGAAAAGTTTTGTCCGGGAATCCGTCCAGCAACCCTTGTTCCACAAGCTGGTAAATTGTTTTTTCGGCCCAATGTGCCTTTACATCCGTAAATTTCGCCGTTTCGGCAGCCTGAACAGCTGCGACTGAAGCCGACATGACACTGCATATTGTAATGATTGCCGCCCATTTTCTAAGTTGCTTCATTTATCATGCTCCGCTTCTCTCTATGAAAATTAGCATTGTCTGTGCCATTTTCTAGAATAACGTTTCGCCCGTCGTTTGAAAACTGACCTTGAGCCTATTCGCAATGAAGCCGGGCCGTTAAGGGAAGCGGGACTTTAGACATGAAACAGATTATATGTAGCTTAACTTGTACGTTTTTGGTGCGAAAATGCTTTAAAACCAAAAGGATCTGATTCGATTCCAAACGGATTGTTTTTTGGGCGATGGATGGCGTTCGGAACGGGGGGTTCGGATGGCCAGCGGAGCTACGGTACAAAAACCGCTGTCCGTCTCGCCGATGGATACAGACGTCTCCGTACCTGCTATAGACTCAGCGGCAGCGGCTGTCTCCGCAAGCGCCGGAATTGCCGTCTCCGTCCTCTGCTCCAATTGATTTATTCTTTGCGCAAGCGCGGCATTTTCCTCCTCTAGCCGGCAAATATGCGCTTGCAGCATTTTTAGCGTAAGTCTCGGTTTCTTCGGCTGTTTCCCGGTCTGCTCCGGCATGGCTTCCAGGGCAGTGACGGCGGGCAGCATCCTCGGCTCTTCTTCGCGGACTATCGTTTGGTTCATGTAGCGGCCTCCTTTAGAACACGGATTCCCTTAATCCGGTGAGATTTCATATGATAGTTTCATAGTAATCCAATTCGGCCAAGGATACTGTCGAAGCCCGCTGTCAAATGAGAAGTAGTTTTAACGATTGAAGGATAATCGGTTTCGCCAACGCGGGGACGAAATAGTCCAGGTTGCGCCAAGCTTTTTGCTCAACTAAAGAAAGGCCATCCAGCAGCGTCCGGATAGCCTCATTGTATGCCCTCGGAAACGAATGTCCCGGCTTGATTCGATTATTTTTTTGCTGCCAGCCAATCCGCCAACGCTGCGATTTCGTCGTCCTTCAGTCTGCCTTTGAATGCCGGCATAGCATTCCGGCCATTGGCAATCGTTGTGGAGATCTGGTCTTTGCTCAGCTTCGACCCGACCTTTTGCAAATTCTTTTTCGAATCGCCCTTCCCGTCGAACGTATCGCCGTGGCAGGCAATACAGTTTTGCTTCGCAATCGTTTCCGCACTGGCCGCAGTTGTAGTTCCTCCGGAAGCTGCGCCGCCCCCTGTCGTTGTTCCTCCGCCCGTTGTTGCTCCGCCGGTCGTCCCTCCGGTTGTACCGCCCGCTTGTCCGGTTGTATTGTTCTTGGTACAAGCTGTGACGGCAAATAGCAAAGCGATTGCGGTAATCATTATCACATAACGCCATTTCATGCGCATAGCTGTTGCAGCCCCCTTGACATGAAGTAGAATTCATTAAGCAAAACCAGCTCCGGTTCGAAGCTTAATTTTATTATTTTTCTTAATGAACAATACTATTCACTGCAACGAAGTGCTTTCGGTTGCTGAACTTGCAGCACTTGCCGTTGCCGGAATGCCTCAGTGTCAGCCGAAAACGAAAAACCCGAGGCTACGCCCGGGCTCCGTTACTTTATATGTCCATTGACCGTTATTCGGCTTCGCCGACCACTGTAAACCGCTTGTTGCGATGCTTCGGTTGCTCGATCTCATCGACCAAAGCAATGGCATAATCCGCGTAGCTGATATAGCTATCACCTTTTGAATTGACCAGAAGCCGGTCTTCCCCCGTCTGGTACGTTCCGGTTCTTGCCCCTGCCGGGTTAAAAAATGCGGAAGGGCTTAGGAACGTCCACTGAATACCGCTCGATTGCAGCAAATCGTCCAAATTTTTTCCCTGATTCGATGCGGTGGCAAAGTACTCCTTAGGAAACTCCGGCGTATTCATGAGCCTAACCGTTTGAGCTTCATCGACAAACAAGCTGCCGGCCCCGCCTACGACAATTAATCTTGTGTCGGGCGCGCCTTTCAGCGCTTCGATTAACACACGCCCCGCTTCAACATGAAGCTGCTCTTGACCCGGCGCTGTGCCAAACGCGTTAACAACAACGTCAAACGGCCGCAAGTCGTCCGCTTTTAGGTCGAAGACCTCTTTCTCGATGGAATGTACATAGTTGATCTTCGACGCATCTCTGACAATCGCGGTCACTTCATGGCCGCGGCTCATCGCTTCCTTTGCGATAAATGTCCCGGCTTTCCCGGATGCTCCGATAACTGCAATTTTCATTTCGCATAAACCTCCATTTTATTAAAATCGATTTCATTCACCTGTAACTAATATAGTTACATTTTAATCGTTTGTCAATGCATTTTTGGGAAATAGCAAAATGCGGATGCTCCTCCAATGGAACCTCCGCATTTTAATCGGGAATCAATCTATTTACTCAAATCATAGACGACATCCTGCAGCTTTACTTGCTTCAACACATTTTCCATCGCTTTTTGAGCGCTGGAGAATAACGGCATAATCGAAGCTTGTATATTGCGTCCCACCGGGCAATCCGGATTCGGGGCATCGTGTACGCTGAACAAGGCATCCTCCTCCACTACATTGACTGCCTGATAAATGTCCAGCAGCGTAATTTCGGAAACGGGCCGCAGCAGCTTCGCGCCGGCGACACCCGGCTTCACTTCAACGAAGCCCGCTCTGCTGAGCATCCCTGTAATTCGCCGAATGACGACCGGATTCGTGTTGACGCTGCCGGCTATAAATTCGGATGTATTCGTCCCGGCTTTATTGACTTCCAGCAAAGAAAGAATATGAATCGCAACGGCGAATCGACTGCTAATATTCATGTTCATTCATCCTTCCTTATTCTAGAGGCACTTATAAGTCCAATGTAGTTATCGTAGTTACAAGTTAACTTATTGTCAATTCATTTTTTAAAAATAGACGCGCTTAAATAAAAATGGACATTCCGCTGCAATCCGAACGGTCGTCCATTTTAAACCGGGAATGAATTTTTATGATAACGATGAGAGAACTTCCTTGGACAGCTTGCATACAACGCTATAGGCGGGGTTGAAGACGTTAGCGATTTCATATTCGACCGCCACTCCCAACAACATGCTCGCCTCCGAAACGGCAAGCCCGTAATCTTCGCGCAGCAGCGTCAGCATCTCCGTCGTCGCATGCTGCAATGCCTGATCAAGCGGCCTGGCGTTGCCAACCGTGAACAAATGCGTCGGCGATTCTCCTCTTGGCCAGCCAATCGTCCTGCCTTTGATCACTCGCACGGAGAACCGGACATCAAGCGATATTTCAATCCCGGTGCCGACGATTTCGCCGCAACCCTGCAGGGCGTGACCGTCGCCCAGATGAAATAATGCGCCTTCGGCAAACACGGGAAAATAAGCGGATACGCCTTCGACAAATCCTTTATAATCCATATTGCCGCCATATTCGCCGCTCGTTGCCGTTGAGATCGACTGTTCTTTCGGAGGCGCTACCCCGAAGCATCCGAGAAATGGGCGCACTTCCAGCTTCAACCGTTCCAGCCCGGATGTCGGCGCTTCCAGAGCGGCGGTTCCTTCGACGGTATCCACCGTCCAGCGCGCAAGCTCCGACGGCGGCAGAGCGGCAGCCGCGTGCGGATTTACGACATGCGGCGCCAGCATATTGGAGGTCCATCCCCACGGCCGGTTAGGCGTCATGGCTTCAAGCCGCACTTCCAGCGTATCCCCCGGCATCGCTCCCTCTACGTAGAACGGGCCCGTCATCGGATTGCCCCGATTCGCCGCGGCTTCCCCGCTCCGGTCCCAGCCTCTAGCGTCAACGGTAGACGTGATTACGGTGTCCCCATCGGCAATATGCAGTACGGGGGGATGCTGTCCAATTGTATTTTTATAAGCGTCGGGTTGAAAATGATGTACGGCCATGCTTATCGCCTCCTTGATCATCCTGTTTATCCAGATACTACCAGTATAAACGAACCTGACCGGCGATGCACGATTTAATTGTACACGTTTCCCGTGCTTGAAATACCCGCCTACTCCTGATCGACCGGATGCCGGATACGATCCTCGTACAGATCGTAGAAAAGCTCGCCATTCGTTCCTTTAACGGCGTAGCATACTTCTTCCGCGCTCACACCGTGTTCCCGCAGCTGGCGGGCAAGCCATCCCGTCGTCAGGCCGGACTGCCGCAAATTGTCGGTCAATATTTTTCCGTCCATCACGAGCTCGACCGGAAATTGCGGAACGGCGCTGCCGGTCAGCCCCAAATCTTTCCGCGTAACCGGACAGTATTCCGGCTTCTTCAAAACGGACAGCTTGCCGTTCAGCTCAAGAATCGCATATTCCACCTCTTGCGGGTCAAAAATGTCCTTTTCCCGCAGCTCCTGATTTAACGCATCCAGCGAAAAATGGATTTTCCGCAAATTTTGCTCCAATATTTTGCCCTTTTCGATGACGACGGTCGGGCGGCCCGCCAGCCATTTGCGCGACCACCGGCTTTTTAAAGAAATAAAGGAGACGAGATAAACAATCCCGCTAAACGTTAAAAAGGACAGGATAAGATGCCACGTCTTTAAATGCGTATTAAACGCGATATTGCCGGTAATCGCCCCCAACGTGATTGAGGCGACAAAATCGTGATAAGTCATTCTGGAAATCGTATGCTTGCCTATGATCCGTGTAATGAGCATGATGAGCGTAAACGCCATCGCCGACCTGATTATAATGTCCAGCCACATTGCCATTCAAATCCCTCCAGCAGGTAGTATTTGAAAATGCCGGAACATTTAAACGTCAACAGGCGCGATAACGGCAAGAAACAAAGTCCCGTACGCGCAGCGGACTTTGTTTCTTTATTGAAGATTGCCGCCGTCGTCGACTAGAGTACGCGGCGAGCCGTATTATAATGGGTTTTCCACCATCCGGAATTCATATCGGAAACGGTTACACCCGGTTTTCCGTACGTATGCAAAACTTTGCCGTTGCCCATATAAATTCCGACGTGATGGATCGGCGAGTAGAAGAAGACGAGGTCGCCCGGCTGCAGCTGATTTTTCGGTACGAAACGGCCTACCTTCGATTGCTGCTGCGAAGATCTAGGCAGGTTGATGCCGTTTTTCTTAAATACATATTGCGTAAAGGACGAGCAGTCGAATACATCCGTTCTTCCCGCCGGGGCGCCAAACTGATAACGGACCCCTTTGAAACGCTGCCCCGTCTGAATAATGCCGGCGGCTTTGGACGATTGGGCTGTAACCGAAGCGGCGTGGGCGGGAGCGGACGAAAGCGCTATCGTCGCCGGTACCATCAAGGACAGACTCAGCGTAATCCCAACCAATGTTTTGGCAAAGCGGTGTTTGTTCGTGTTGTTCATGACTTACTCCTCCAATGCATGTGGTGTGTTAGCTTGATCGCCTAACAAAACTATACCACATTCAAAAATCCCACAATTTACCAAAGGAGGAGGAAAGTCAGGCTCTGCTTAGCCTAAACAGACAAGATGAGAAATTCATGAGAATCTTCTAATCATTGGTTTATTGACAAAATAAAAATAGCGTATACATACCCAGTACAGTGTATATTTGCTAATTGAGCCGCTGCCCCGGGATGAACTCCACAACCTCGGTATGTCGTGCTCATACAGCTTGCGCAGCAGGTCCGCAGCTTCCCGACAAAACGACACCATCTCGATCCGGCTCACCTCCATCTGCCTGTTTTCCGACGAAGTCAAATCCAGGTCCGCCATATGCAATAAGCCCAGGCAAGCGGAGCTTCGGTTACTTCTTCCTGGAGGACAAGTTCGCTTTCGTCAAAAATTTCGCGTATGCAAGCGGCGTTCGGTACGTCTCGTAAAATGCGCTGCGCATTCCGGCCAATTTAAACGAGTACCGCTGATCCCGGCAGTTCATTTCGATAAATTTGACGCGGCCGTTCCGGTCGACGCCCATATCAAGCCCCAGATCGGCCAGATGCGGCAGCTTCCTTCCCAGGAAAGCCGCAATTTTCAGGGATGCCTGACGGACATCTCTTTTCGTCGCAGCCACAGGCAAGCCCGAATGCCGGAATAGCCGCTCGCAGCCTTTTGCCCTGCCGCCCTTCGCCACATTCGTAACATGACTGCCTTTGGCGGCCACTTTGCCGACCATGCCGGTCATTTGCCATTGACCGGTCTGCCCCCGTTGCACGGCAACGCGCAGATCGTACGGCCTTCCTTTATATTTCGCCAGCGGTACGGCCTCCTGGATCAAGTACGATCGGCCGCCGACTTGCCGCATGAGGAAGGCGACCGTCTGCGCCGCCGATGTTTGCGCGGGCTTTCCCCTTTTCCAATACACGTTCCAGCGTCCTCCGCCGCTTCGCTTGATTTTAATAACTCCGCTGCCGACGCTGCCGCTCACAGGCTTGATGAACAGCTCCGAATATTGATTCATGGCTTGGCGTAAATGCGCCTTGGAAAATGTCATCGAATAAGGCAAATATTTGCGAAGCGACCGTCCAGCCTATGGCAATTGTACAACGTCGGCGATCAAAATCGGATTAAAATTTTTCATTTGAGCTTGACTGGCGGTTTTGGCTATTTACAAAAAGCGTGATTTCGCCTAAGATGTAAATGTAACGACTGTTACTTTATAACAACAGTTACAAATTCAATAAATGAAAGGAGTTCTTAACGAATGAATTTTTATGTGATTTCCGCCAGCTTTCTCGGGACGGCCGTCGAATTCGTTGAAGCTCTCACGATCGTTTTGGCCGTCGGGGTTACAAAGGGCTGGAAAAGCTCGCTCTCCGGTATGGCGCTGGCCGTCCTTTTGCTGACGGCGCTTGTCGCTGTATTCGGCGTTCCGCTGATGAGCTTCGTCCATGTGAGCGCATTTCAACTCGTCATCGGCGTGCTCATGATGCTGTTCGGGATGCTTTGGCTGCGCAAAGCGATACTTCGCTATTCGGGACTGAAGGCGCTCCACCTGGAAAATGAAGCGTATGAGGAAGAGCTGCGACGGCAGCGACAGGATCGGTCCGCAGGCAGAGGCCAAATGGATTGGTTCGGCTTCACGACCACCTTCAATATTGTATTGCTGGAAGGAATCGAAGCGATTTTCATCGTGCTGACGCTGGGATTGGCCGCGAACGCGATGGGCTCGGCCGTCCTCGGCAGCGTCATCGGCGTTGTGATCGTCATCATTGCCGGCATTATACTGCGCAAGCCGCTGGCGATGATCCCCGAGAATACGATGAAATTCGTTGTCGGCTTGATGCTGAGCGGGTTCGGCGTGTTCTGGGTGGGCGAAGGAGTCGGTGTAGATTGGTGGAAGGAAGACGCCTCCATCCTGCTGCTGATCGCTGCGCTGCTGATCGTATCATTCGGATGCGTCGGCGTCCTGCGCCATCTTCAAAAGCGGAAGGAGAAAAGCCATGAAAGCCGTATTTCAAACGATCTTGGGACTCATTATTGATGACTGGTGGCTGGCGGCCGGCATCCTGCTATCCATTGTCCTGACGGGCGGTCTTCTCGATATGAATGTCAGCCCGTCGGCCGGAGCGTGGGTATTAACCGTGCTGACGCTGCTGACCTTGATTTTAAGCCTGACGATGGAATACCGGAGAAAGACGCGATAGTCTTCCTTACATACCAAACAGCACTCTTTAGCCTGTCCGGTAAAGGTGCTGCTTTTTTGTATCTATGTTATGATTACTTTAACTTATTGAAGGAGCATTCGTAGATATGAAATGGATTATATTTATATATAAAGTACCGCCCCAGCCTACCAAATACCGCGCTTATCTGTGGCGGGAGCTCAAGAAATTCGGGGCCATTTATTTGCAGGATGGCGTATGCCTGCTGCCCGATTCCGACGACGTTCATTTATTTATCGGCGCTTTAGGCGAAAAAGTGCGCGAATTCGGAGGCCAGGAATCGACCTTCCTGTCCAGCACGTTCGCCGCGGAAAAAGATCAGGAAATGGTAGATCAGTTTAATTTGGCCCGGACTGACGAGTACAACGAATTAATCCCGGCCATCGAACGGCTTCACAGCTATTTCGAAGAAGAAGAATTGTGGGAGTTTGACGACGAGCAGCTCCGCAAAATCCGCGAAGAGTTTCAAAAGCTGCTCAAGCAGTTTCAAGCGATCGAGGCCCGTGATTACTTTGAAGCGGAAACCGGCCGCAAGGTCCGCGTCCGGATCGACCGGCTTCGCAAGCAGCTGCAGAGCCTTTAAAGGCTGCCGCCGCCTCCCGTCTTGCGCTCGCACCAGGCGTACAAGGCGTCGTACATCGGCAGCTGCAGCCTGATTTTCTCATGGTCGCCGATGCCCAAGTAATGAAACCCGAAGGCGATGGCGCGCAGCCCCGCCGATTCGGGCGTAATGTCGATATCGATCGGGATATCGGCTCCATGAATGATCGAGCCCATAAGAACCAGGGCTACGTTGTCGGTCAGCCCGTACTTGATCAGCATCGACTCGAAGCTGCAGCGGCCATAGTGATGCCCGAGCTCGACCCCCTTCATATCGAATGGAATACCGTCCTTAATCGTTGCCGGATTCGTATCGTTCGGCACGAACTCGAATTCCGCTTCCGGATCAATAAACTTCAGAATAAGCCAGGGACAGGCCACGCGCTCTACATTGGCATTTTCTCTCGTTACCCACTTCACTCTTTCAACCCCCTATGATTTACGACCGGACCCAAACCTTTTGTTCCAATTTCTCATACAACGATAAGCTCCGGGACAGCCATTTTTGCGCAACCGCCGAATGCTTGAACAGCTTATGGACGCTCACGGAGGTCAGAATGCCGATCAACGCGCCGGCAACGACGTCAAACGGATAATGCACGCCGTTCCATACGCGGGAAAACGCGATTATTGCGGCCACTGCCAGCCACACGTAGCCTTCTTTTCGGCGAAACAGCCATATCGAGGTTGCAATGACGAAGCCTCCGATCGCATGATCGCTTGGAAATGACGCGTTAGCCGCATGATCGATCATTTGAAACACGTGATGGGACACAAACGGCCGGTCGCGATAAAAGAACATCCCGATCGCCGCACTAATGCTCATCGCCACAACGGCGGAGCATAAAGCTTCGGCAACCATTCTGCGATTCGATAACAAGCGCGTAAACCAATAAGTAATGATGCCCGCATAAAATAAATATTCAATATTCTCCGAAAAAATTTTCATAACCGGATTCAGCGGCGATTCACCGCCTGCCCATCCATTAATGAGCTGAAAAAGCCCGTAATCCCATTGCGCAAAAATCATCGGTCCATTCTCTCCTTTTTCCTCGTCACGGTTGAACAAATTGACATACAGCTTCAACTATAACCGAGAAAGCTGAAAATCAGATGAAAATGGCGGCCGGTGAAAAGGAAAAAAACAAGAGTACATTCACCATGCACTCTTGTTTTGGTACGGTTCCCGCAGGAGTTACAGCTTGTTAAACGCTTCGGTAAGCACAGGAACAATTTGCGACTTGCGCGATACGACGCCTTTCAGCACCGCTTTGTTATCCTTCAGCGCGACGTTGTACGCTTGCTCTACGGCATTCGTTTTATTGCCCAGCGCCAGCGCGACCGAATCGTTGTTTAAAATGTCCGTAACGACGAAAAGAAATAAATCCAGCCCTTTTTCCGCAATAATTCCGGAAAGCGCCGCTTCCAGCTCCGGTTGGCGGGACAAAATGTCGTTAGGATCAACGGCGTTGACCTGCGCGATTTCCACTTTGCTCGAGCCCATTTGGAATTCCTTCGCATCAAGCGAGATCAGCTGCGCGATCGTTTTGTCGCTGAGATCCGCGCCCGCTTTCAGCATGTCCAAACCGTAGCTTTCCAGATTGACGCCGGCGATTTCAGCCAATTCCTTCGCAGCCGCCACATCCTCGTCGGTGCAGGTCGGCGACTTCAGCAGCAGCGTATCCGAAATAATCGCGGAAACCATCAGTCCGGCGATTTCCTTACGGATCGCAACGCCGTTTTCTTTGAACAGCTTATTTAAAATCGTAGCCGTGCAGCCTACAGGCTCGGCGCGGTAGTACAGCGGATAGGCCGTTTCAAAATTCGCGATACGATGGTGGTCGATAACCTCGGATACACGTACTTGATCGATATCCGATGCGCTTTGCTGGCGTTCGTTGTGATCGACCAAAATGACCTGGCTTGCTTCGCCCGCTACCTTTTCCACCAGACGAGGCGCGCTTACTTTAAAATAATCCAAAACAAATTGAGTTTCGCCGCTGACAGCGCCCAGTCGGACCGGCTCCACGTTTTTACCCAATCGGGACTTCAAATCCGCATATGCGATTGCCGAGCAAATCGTGTCGGTATCGGGATTTTTATGCCCGAAAATCAAAGTTTTTTCCATGAAAATTACTCCTTAAGTCATTTTTTTTGGCGAGAAAATTATACCATATTCACATAGGCCTTACTAGATTATATCGCTATATTCACCTTATTCCAATAACTTTACAGAGATTTTTTAAATTCCAATCGTTCCGTCGGCAAAAAAGAGAACCTTCCGTTCCGCAAAGCTGCGGTTTTGAAGGTTCCTCGGCTTCGTATATAGGTGCGGCGGTCAGTTGGACGGAGTCGGGGCGTGCTCGGGCAGCAGTCCCTTGTGCTTGAGCTCCTGCCACAAATCGTTCGGAATCGCCGTTTGCAGCATCTTCACGTTTTCTTCCAGCTCCGCACGCGACCTCGCGCCTGTCAGCAAGGAGGCAACCGCCGGATGGGCCAGCGGAAATTGCAGCGCCGCCGCTTTTAACGGAACGCCGTGACGTTTGCACACCTCGTCCAGCCTTCTTGCCTTGTTCACCCATTCCATTGAAGCGTTCTCATAATTGAATTTGGGATTATTGCTGTATGGGTCCGCCAAAATACCGCTGTTCAACGGTCCGCCGATAAAGATCGAAATATTTTTTTCCACGGCGACAGGCAGCAGGTCTTCCAGGCCGCTTTGATCGAGCAGCGTATACCGGCCGGCCAGCAGGAAGCAATCGAATTCTCCCTCATTCGCAAACCGGGTCAACATGGCGGACTGGTTCATCCCCGAGCCTACCGCGCGAATCACGCCTTGCGACCGCAATTCGTTAACGGCCCGGTACGCCCCGTTCCACGCTTCCTCGTAATGATCATCCGGATCATGAATATGTACGATATCGACGCTGCTCAATCCAAGGCGCTTCAAGCTGTTCTCAAATGAACGCATGACTCCGTCGTAGCTGTAATCCCGCGCCGTATTGGGACAGGGCGTTTCCGGCGGCGATTCGGGCATATCGTATCCGACCTTCGTCGCTACGGTAAATGAGCTGCGGGGCAGCTTTGTCAGGCAGGCGCCCAACCGCTGTTCGGCCAACCCTTGTCCGTACAGCGCCGCCGTATCGAAAAATTGAATGCCGAGGTCGTACGCAAGCTGAACCGTATCCACCGCTTCCTCGGTACTGACCGGCTCATACATAAAGCCCAGCTGTGCAGTGCCAAGTCCCAGAAGGCTTACTTCCAGCGGCGTACTGCCTACTTTGCGTTTTGCTTTAAAATCAAACATCGTCTCACCTCTCGCCCATAATTAAAAAAAGTGCATCGCTTCACCTTGAATGTTACCATATACATCCGAAAATAAGCATTAAAAAATGATGGATCGCGTTTCATGTTTGGAGGAAACGGAGCATCCCCCGAACGGCGGGCGACGGCGCCTGCTTAAATGGATAATCGGGCGCCAAGCGCTCCGCTGTATTCCCCATGCTGCAAATACAGCGCTTCAGCGCCCCGCAGTCTCGTGTAGCCGGTCACAACATCCCTCAGCAGCTCGTTGCCGACAAACGAGGAACCGATATATACGATGCCGGACACTCCGCATTGACCTGCCGCAAGCACGCTTGCGGTAGACACCGTTTCGCCGACGAGTCCCATGACGGCCGCCAGCAGGTCGGCCTTCTCTCTTTCCGCCGAATCCGCCTGGCGCACGTTGCCGAAGTTGCTCGCGGTCAGATCGCCCGGAATCGGAGGCGTAGTTCCTTCATAAATATGGCTGACCTTCAAGTCGACCCGCTCCCGGTTGCCCTTCTGCGCCTCCCGGACAATTGCGCCGTACTCGCCGACGCCCGTCAATAATAGCGATAAGCCCATTAACGTACCGCCTCCGACGCCGCTCCCCCCGATTCGGTAATGCTTGTCCGCATCGACATAATGAATCGACGTACCGGTTCCGCAGTTCGTCAATACAAACGCATCCGGTGCGCCCGCCACATCCCGCAGCAAATACTTCACGCCCGCGTATGTCGCATCAAATTCCACAATCATGCGGCTTTCGCGGTCCGGCAGCATTGACTGCAGCATTGCCGCTTTTCCCCCGGTCATGCATAGCGGGGCAGCGGGATCATACTGCTGAACCCAAGCTGCAGCATCCGTTATCCGCGTGCTCGGAAACGAGTGGAATGCCGGCTTCCCATCCGACATATAAGCTATTTTGATCAATGTACCGCCTGCATCGATGCCGATACTCCTATCGTTGTTCACGAGCTAGCCCGCCTTTTTCCATCATTTGTTGTCAATCAGTTTTCACCATTCGAACGGGTATATTCCACAGTATGGAACTTGTTCCGAGCTATGCCCCAACAGCGTCGCAATCACCATGCCATGGCAGACGACTATCACTTTGGATCGGTGCTTGTATTTTTCCAGCACGCCCATTGTCCGCTTCATGACGCTTGACTTCGTTTCCCATAGCCGTGTTTCGCCATTCGGATGCTCCCCGTTATGGAGCCGGTAATCGTTCCACAGCTCCGTTATTTCCGCTTCGTTCTGCGCCTGCCAGTTATCGGGAGTCCATTCGTGCAAATCAAATTCGACATGCAGCGGCAGCCCCAAAGTCCGGTTCATAACGGCGGCCGTTTGCAATGAACGCGTATACGGGGACGAGAGGATCAGCTCGCAATTTTTCAGCTCCCCGCAGTTCATTGTCCGCTCCGCCTGTTCCACGCCAAGAGGCGTAAGCGGAACGAAATCCCTGCGGCCGGGGCTGAGTCGCCTTTGCTCCTTGAAGCCCCAGTCCGGCTCGCCGTGCCTGATCAAATAAAACAGCGCCATTCGTCCTCACCCCTCCAGGACATAACTAATATACCAAAAGCTGCCGCCGACAAACACTTTCAACTGCTTGGCGAACGGCTTGAACAGATCGATAAGCTCTTCCCGCGCATAATAATTTTTAGCGCATCCCGTCCGATGGACAGCCCCGTTTCCGCTGCCATCCGCTCCAGATCGTACTTCACGATGTCGGGCAAATAAACGGACAACCGTTTGGTTAAATCGTCAGTCATGCAACCACCTCACTGTTCAGAGGTTATGTGCAGTTATTTCCATCGACAAGAATAACAGATAAAAGATGTCGCAACAACATATTTTTGATGTCATTTTTTACGAACAGCATACTTTGCAAAACCGCAATCCGTAAGAAACTGCCACCGGTCCGGTATGGTAAAATAAAGCAGATGAACAGCCTGCCCAAGTTTGTTTTTTCATCGACGTTGAACACACCGGAGTGAACTCGTTCAGCTTTGCTGAACATCGGGGAATCAGATGGGGACTCTACCCCACCTGATTCAAGGCCCACCTTAGAGGTGGGGGTCTTAACCCGATAAAGTCGTAATCGGATAAATAATTCAAGTCTGATTCGAAGATATATTGTGGAGTAAATATAAAAGCTGAAGCTGAAGCAGGAGCCAGGACCGGCCATTCCGGTTGCCGGTAGCGGAGCACTGGTCCGGGCACTAATGCGGTACGATCTGATCGACGAATATCGGCTCATGATCCACACCGTTGCGCTGGGCAGCGGACAGCGCTTTTTTGCAGGCGGAATCGATAAGAAGGTGCTGCGGCTTGTAGCGGCCGAGGCATTCCGCACCGGTAACGTCGTGCTCACTACGTGCCGGAGAAAAAACCATGATCAAGGAGCTGACATATTATTTTCCTGCGCGTAATCCCCTACTTTCTGTTGGACGGCATTGTCGGACAATTGGATGAACCGGAGCTCTCTCCCCAAACCGTCGGAGAAACAACGGAACCTCCTGAAATTCCGATAGAGGAGGAACAGGCCTAGGCGCGTGCTGCAAATGCCGTCCGAACAGCTTGCAAGGGCAGGAGTTTCGGCCCTGTGCATATCGATCCAAGTCCGGAACGCTTTACCTCAGGCCGGAAGCTGTACCTTAACCGGGAGCTTTATCCGGGCTGGTGTTGACCCCGCCCCGTTCCTATATAGCTTCCCGAATGCTTCAAATAACAATAAAACGGCTCCGTTCGCCTTATGGGCGTCAGAGCCGTTTCGTTTTTTTGAGCCAATGCTCAGTCGTTGATCGCCTGGTAAGCGGAGGTCCAGAAATCTTGAAACACGACAGGCGGCTCGGGGGATTCGAGCTCTCGTTGGGTGAGCAATATCCCTACCAAATCTTCTGCAGGATCCGAATATCCGGACGTGCCCAGGCCGCCATCCCAGCCGAATCGTCCGGGAACCGACGCCAGGCCGTCGCGCCGGGTATCGACGGCAACGCCGAACCCCCAGCCGCGGCTGTCGCCGAAAAAGATGCGGGCTCCGGCCTTCTGCTCCGGCGTCAGGTGATCCGCGGTCATCAACTCGACCGACGGCCGTGACAAGATGCGCCTGCTGCCGCAGCGGCCCTTGTCGAGCATCATCCGGCTAAAGGCGAAATAGTCGGCGGCAGTCGAGACGAGACCGCCCCCTCCGGACATGAATGCCGGCGGGCGTCCCCAACGGCTGTCGGCGGGACTGTCTTGAACCATTACGGACCCGTCTTCCGGATTCGTTGCATAGGAATGAGGCAGCCGATCCAGCTTTTCGAACGGGACATAAAATCCTGTATCCTTCATGCCGAGCGGATCGAATAACCGTTCTTGCAAAAATCGTTCCAGCGGCTGGCCGGCGGCACGCGATATAAGCACGCCGAGAACGTCCGAGCCGGTATGGTACATCCAGCCTTCTCCCGGCTGATGAATCAACGGCAGCCTGCCCAAGCGCTGCATCCATTCGTCCGGCGAAAGCTGCGGCGGATTCGGCCCCGGCTCAAGGCCTGCCTCGGCCATCGCATCCTGGATCGGATACGTGCCGGGAGGAGCCATCACAGCGCCGATGCCAAGCCGGAAGGTCAGCAGATCGCGCAGCGTGATCGGCCGTTTTGCAGGTACGGTATCTCCAATCGGACTATCCAGCCGCTTCAGCACCGTACGCTCGGCCAGCTCGGGCAGCAGCCGGTCGACCGGCTCGTCCAGCCGGAGCCTGCATTCCTCGACCAATACCATCGCAGCCGCCGCAACGATCGGCTTCGTCATGGACGCGATGCGAAAGATCGTATCGTGCCGCATAGGAGCGCTGCCATCGAAAGCCATCCTGCCGATCGCGTCGACATGCACCTCGCCATGCCGGCTGACCAAAGTGACAAGGCCGGGCATTCCGCCGCGTTCGACATGGCCGGCCATGACATCATGCATCCGGCCGAGCCGTTCCAGCGAAAACTTGGCGACGCTCATCGCGCGCCACCTCCATCCGGTTGCATCCATTTCGCAGCCCAAAACCTCTCCATTCGCGATCGCTCCTTCTATGGTTTGAAATAAACGAGAACAAACGAACCGTCATCTTTTCCATTTCCAGGGGATGTGAGCCAGCTTCTTATTGTCCGGATCTCCGGAAGCAGCACTTGACGTTTTGTTGTCCGCTGCTTCCAGTTTACCATAACCTGAATGGCCGGATTTCTCATCGATTGCTGACAGGCTGCCAAGCCTTATAGAAGTGCCGAAACTCCGCTGAACTTTACCATTTCGCACGGTAAACCGGCTTGTTCTCCAAGCCGCGAATCATCGGCGTCCAGCTTTCCGAATCCGGCAGTACATCCAGCGCATCCTCGACCATTTGCAGCTTGGCATCCAGCGCGTCAATATGATGGAGCGCCACGGCTTCCGCGGTTTGCGGCTGAACCGGACTGCCCCATTCTCCCAAATTATGATGGGACAGCACCAAATGCTGCAGTGCAAGAACACGCTCCGATTGCAGATCAATTCCGCACTGGATGGCGGCTTCCGTAATCCAGCTCGATGCCATCGCAATATGCCCTAGCAGCTTGCCCTGCACGCTGTAATCGGACACGATGCCCATCTGGGCGACCATCTCCTCGGGCTTGGCGATATCGTGCAAAATAATTCCCGCCTTCAGCAAATCCGCATTCAGAAATGGCCGCTGCTTGCATATAAAATCGCCGATTTCCAGCATCCGCACCATATGGTACGCCAAGCCGGCATAATATGCGTGATGATGGGTTTTGGCCGCCGGATAATGCATCAGCTTTTCCTCCACCTTGGCTACGCAGAACGCTACGAGCTTCTTTATTTCCGCATCCGTTATGCTTTCCATCGCCTGATGAATCGTATAGACGAGATCGACGGGCCGGATCGGCGCAGCGCGTATAAATTCAGTTAACGAGACGCCGTCCTCGGCGGTCGCTTTCCGAATTTTCATTATTTTCACTTGCAGCTTTTCCCTGTATGTATGTACGGTTCCCTGGATTTTGACAAGCCCCATCGGAAAAAACGTTTCCTTATCGGTCGCCGACACATCCCAATATTTGGCCGACAGCTGACCGCTGGAATCGCTTAGTACGATATCGAAATAATCTTTCGGCGGTGTGCCGTTCGTCTGTTTGACCTCCAGCTCCTTCAATAAATAAAACCCGATAAATTCATCCTGGTTGCTTAAACTGCGAATCAAGGTCATTCGACTGCCTCCTGTCTCCCTCAAAAAATACGTTATTTCCATAACTCCAAATAATAGAATAGCGCCGCATGCAGCAGTACAAGCGCAGGAATGCCCGCTACAAAAGAAATATGCTTCGTCTTATGGCGAAATACATACATCGCGAGCCAGGCGCCCGCCGCGCCCCCCAAAGCGGCATACGCAAACAGCTGTTTCTCCGGAATCCGCCTTGCTTTATGCCTCGCTCTCGACTTGTCGATCCCCATCATCATAAATGCGGCAGCATTGATGACAATCACATACAAATAAATCAGCTTCAAACCGTCACTCACCTTCGGATACATAATCAAAAAACTTCCTATTCGATCATAAAACAAACCGCATCGGTTGGGAAGGGTTGAAAAGTCCTAATCCGTATGCCTTGCCCATCCATATTGATTTATGGAACCGCACCGGACTTTAATAATACCGAACGGCAAATTTGGCCGCAGCTGCATGATTTTGCTAACGTCGGACATAATAGCCAAAATGAAAGGAGGGTGAACCGATTTTGTGCGAATCGATCAGTGTTGTGGCCGATGTGTCGGATGTAACGAATCAGTTTCAAATCGACAACGTGTTGTCTTATGTATCCAACCGTTATGAAATCAAGCCTACGCAGTCGGTTTCGGCGGTAGTCGTGCGCAATAATAAACGTCTTCTGGATGAATTCCGCTGGGGGCTAATGCCGTTCTGGGCCAAAGAATCCGTATGGATGGACAGCAGCTCCATATCGGACAAACGGATTTTTCAGCGGATTATAAAAAAACAGCGCTGCATCATCCCGTGCAGCGCCTTCTATGTGACGACAACCGAAAACAAAAGCACCCGTTGGGTTAAAGTGACGATGCGGAGCGGGACGTTCGGAATAGCCGCCCTGTATGACGAGTGGCATTCCGCCTCCACGGACGAGGAGCTGCGCACGTGCACGATGTTCATGACCCGGGCTAATTCCATCGTCTCCCCGTATCACCATCAAATGCCTGCGATTCTGGAAGGCGATGAGATCGACGAATGGCTGAAGCCCGATCTGAAAGATCCTTACCGGATCAAATCGATGCTTCGTCCGATGGAAGAGTTGCGAATGACCTCTTACATACTGGCTTCGCCCAAGGATAAATTTGAGCCGGTTACAGAACCGGAGCTCCAACGCCCGGAGCTGGCGTGAAGTCGTTCAAGAACCGGTTGGAGCGGGCGGTTCGGGATACGAATCATGTGCCGGCCGTTCGCCGCAGCGCAATGTACGATTGATCAAGGATACGGAGTATATCCCCCCCGATTCTGATCGAAGACTTTTATCGTTCAAAGAAGCAGCAAGCGCCGCGGCTAGCGCGCTTGCTGCTTCTTTAGGTTAATCGTATCACTCTGCCGTTACGCGAATAGCTTGTTTCCAGACGATCCGTTCGCCGACCCGCAGCACCGCATCCACTTGATGCGAGCCGGGCGACAACGGCCGGGAGGCAATTAAACGGAACAAGGACGCAGGCTTCGACTCCGTGCCTTCCCGCTGCAGCTGAACCGCCTTGTTGCTGGAAATCAGCCCATCCCCTCCCTGGTCGCCGTTTTCCTCCAACGATAGCAGCAGAGGCAGCCGCGGACCTTGAAGCTCTTCTTTACTGCTCCAATCGTACAGGAAAGCCTGCAGCTCCATCCGGCCGTTATTCGAACGGGTCGGCAATGTACCCAGCTCGATTTTGTAATTTTTTCCAGAGAATTGGAAGCCGCCGAAATAACCGGCCTGCGTCAAGCCGAACAGCGTACGCACATCCTGCTCCAAAACATACCAGCCGTCCTCGGTGCGGCGGGGATGCTCTTGAAGCCGGACGACACGCTGCAGCTCGTTATGCCAATAAATTTTGGCCGTACCGAACCCGTTTTCAAGCTCAAACGCATAATCCCCCAGGCTGAAGGTGACGGCATCGGCATAAGCAACCTTCTCCGTCTTGAAGCGGAACTGTTCGGCCAATCCGTTCATATTCAAGTAACGCTTATCGTTTTCCGTGAACCCGATTTTTTGTTCGTCGTAAAGCTTTAAATCGCCGTTATCCGCGTATGCGACCCCAGCTCCAAAGACAGCGTTCACCGAAATTTGCAGTGCGGTCTCCTTCTCCTCGTCCCACACCCGCTCCGTACTGCCGCCCCAATATGGAATCCAGCCTGACCGGCCGTCGGCGTTCACTTTCAGCCATTTCAATCCGGTCGGATCGTCCCATGCCGCCGTTGCCTCCAAGGTTTGATTGCGCAGCAGCAGGCTGGAATTTGTGAAAAGTACGCCCGGATAACGGTGCAGCTCTTTTTGATCCGTCACTTCAACCTTCCAACGAACAGGCAAAGCCGATTCCGGTTCGCCGTACAGCTTGTTGATCCATCCTGTTCCTTTGGAGCTGCGCACATGATACCATGTGCTGTTATGCCATATCGAGTAAGGACCTCTTCCGCTCCAAAGCGGCTCTTCAATTTTTTCGAAAACGGCAACCGTCTCTCCCTGAAGCAGGCCCAGCTCCTTATACGGATTGCTCCAAATGTCGCTTATGAGCGGCGTTTCTGTTTTCAGCTCCAGCTTTTCCTGCGCTTCGTGAAGCTCTATACCCTTCTGCTGGGTCCAGGTCGTGCCTTGATCGGTCTGGACTTGAAATGCGCGGTCGTAGACGGTCGTAAATTCGCCCACGATGTTGAAATCGCCCTGCAGCGGGGTCGTCTGAACCGGCTGACTGCCATTACTTGTTAATAGTCCCATAGCGCTGCTCAGCCCGATGCCCGGCAGTACAGCGTAATAGTGGGCTTTGCGCTGTACTTGTTGGACTGTGCCGATCCGGTTGACCGGAATATGCGCCCACAGATCACCCATCCAGGTCGTGTGCACCTGAATCCAGGCTTTGGCCATAGGGTCGTTCGTGTAAAACCACCGTTTTTCCGCTCCGCTCACCTGTACCTCCTGCGGGGACAACGAAGCGACGGGACCGCCGCGTTCGCTCTGACTCCGGTACAACGGAGTTTCCTCGAGCAGTGTGATCGTTTCCGGGGGTGCGATGTCGATCTCCCAAGGCTTCGGCCGAATCCAGCGAGGGCCGTACATCGTCTCGATCTGCCACGCGGACGCCCCGATCGACCAGGCTGCCTGCGTGCTGATTACTTTGACGGATTGCGGCGCGAATACGCCCTCCGGGTTATTGTCAGGCTGATCTGCGCTCGAGTAGTATGGCGTATCGGCCAGCAGCTCGATCACCGCCGGGATGCGGATGCCGTCCGGCGCATACGGACCCCCGGTCATCAGCTCGGCGGCCGCACCGGACGCCCAGCAGCCCCAACCGAAACCGGCAGCCAGTGCGGCTGCAGCCAATATTTTATTTTTGATCACGGGATTTCACTTCCTGTATCGGGATTTAAGAAGCTTACCCCTTATATGACGCCGGGTCTGGCAAAAAGTTTCCAATCAATTGGATGCGAATTTGACCGGCTTGAATGTCAGAACGCCTCAACGTTATTTGGTGTAGATGCCGGCATATTTGCTATTAATTTCATCTGTCGTTTCCTGACCGCCGGATTTTTTCCATAAAGCCACAAAATTATCGAAGCCTTTATCCAAATCCACATCGCCTTTAATGAACTTCACAATATATTCGCTCTCCAATTTACCCAGATCCGGGTACTTTGTTTGCGCCGGAACGGATACCTTCAGCTGCTCAATGGTTTTTACTCCCTGTCCGAGCTGTTGTCTGAACTTCTCCACATCGGAAGGATAGTCGAACTTCTCCATGCCGGAAGATTTGTTTCCGAACAATCCGTAAAATGTGCCAGCGCCGATTTTATATTTCAGCGCCTCGCTGGCATACTCCGGCTTCATAATAGGCTTGCCGTCCTGCAATTGATAATGCTGGCCTTCCAATCCGTAAACGGCCGTCAGGTAGGTGCTTTCGTCGCTTGACAAAGCGTCCAGCAGCTTGAGAATGCGCGCTTTTTTCTCCGGTAACTTGGCGACCTGGACGCCCAGCGCTACAAAGCCGTTCTTGGCGCCATAAGAGTAAGCCGTGCCCGGACCGTGCGGGCCTGTGAGCGGTTTTCCGACAACGATCGGCGTATTCGGATTTTTGGCTTTGAACTGAACCCCGATGATGCCCATTTGCGTGTTGAATTGGAACGACATCCAGTCTTCGACGCCAATTTTTTTGTTAATAAAATCGTTATGAACGTCGTTCGGCTTTTTGGTAATAAATTCCGGATCGATCAGCCCTTCTTTATACCATTTGTTCAATACTTTGAGAGCTTCCCGCGCACGGTCCGTAACCAGCCCGTTGATGATTTTATTGTCCTGCACCATCCAGCTTGGATTGACTTGAAACGCACCGAACACGGTATTGAAGGAACGCGACTCCGAGCCGTATGCGGAATATCCGTAAGTATCCTTGACCCCGTTCCCGTCGGGATCGTCATTTCGGAATTTGCGCAGTACATCCTCAAACTGCTCCAGCGTTTTCGGCGGTTCGCTGTAGCCGATCTTTTTCAGCCAGTCGCCATTATAGCCCGGCAGAAACGGCAGACTGCCCAAAGGCCAGTAAACCGGCAGCACATAGTTTTTGCCGTCGACAAGCGAATACTTCCATAGCGAAGAGTCTATCGCATCGATCGATTTCGCGTAACCAGGAAGCGCTTGCCGAATTTCGCTTTCCGGCAATTCGGCAAGCACCCCCTGCTTGGCGAAGCTGGCTACTTGCTCAGGGGTATCCAGCCATATGACATCGGGAATATCTCCCCCGCTCAGCTTGATATTCAACTGCTCCCCGTAGCTTCCCCGCTCCAGGCGAATGTTTTTGAAGGTGACGTTAAATTTTTGCTCCAAAGCTTTTTGCACCGGGGTATCGTCGGTATCCGGCGGATTGAAGCTGACCCATGAAATCGGGATATTCGCCTGTGATGCGTCTCCCTGTTTCGGTACTCCCGAGTCTGTGCCGGCAGATGGACTGCAGCCGCTTAGCGCAGCGCTTGAAAGCACCGATAATGCTGCCGTGGAGATGAATGTTTTTCGCAAAGGTTTCATACTAGATCCTCCCGTTTTATATCAAACTTTTTTACTGCGTATAGCGCCCTACCCTTTTAAAGACCCGACAAGCACTCCCTTGACAAAATACTTCTGGAGGAACGGGTAAGCGAACAGAATCGGGATTGTAGCGACCATCAGCGTTGCCGCTTTGACCGTGTCCGGTATGACATCCTCGACACCGGATTTTTGATCCATCAAAGCCTGTACTTCAACGGTCATATTTTCAACGACCAATCTCCGCAAATAAACCTGAAGAACCATCAGATTCGGATTTTGCACATAGAGCAGGCCGTCGAACCAGGCATTCCAGTGGTGAACCGCCGACCACAGCCCGATCGTGGCAAGAATCGGTTTGGATAACGGCAGCACAATGGAGACCAGGACGCAGATTTCATTGGCCCCGTCGATTTTGGCCGAATCCTCCAATTCTTCGGGAATGGCGGCAAAGAAGTTGCGCATAATGAGCATGGAAAAGGTGCTGATTAAAAATGGCGGCAGCAAAATATACGCCCAGCTGGAATCGATTAAACCGAGGTTTTTGACCAGCAAGTAAGTCGGTATGAGCCCGCCTTGAAAAAACATCGTAAAAACAAACACCATCGTATAAAACCCGCGATGCGGCAAATATTTCTTGGACAGCGGGTATGCTGTCGCCGCCATAAACAACAAGGCCAACGGAGTGCCGACTGCGGTTCTGAACAGCGTATTGGCGAATCCCACCCATACCCTTGGCGAGTCGAATACTTTCCTATATGCATCGGTCGAAATGTCTTTAGGAAACAAGTGGATGCCGGGCCGAATCGCTTCCGTCGGCGAGCTTAGGGATACGGATAAAAGATGGACGAACGGATAAAGCATGGTAATCGACAACATGGCGATAAAAGCTATGGCAAAAGCCTGAAACCATTTCTCGCCTGTTGTCATATGAACCGGCATATCGATTCCTCCTTAAAACAAGCCTTCTTGGCCGGCCTTCTTCACCAAATAGTTCGTCAGCAGAAGCATGGCGAAGCCGACCGCATTTTTAAATAAACCAACCGCCGTCGTGAAGCTGTACTGCATTTTGGTAATGCCCACGCGGAATACGTACGTATCGATAATGTCGCCCACTTCATAGACTCCGGCATTGTAAAGATTGAATACCTGGTCGAAGCCGCCGTCAAGCAGATGGCCGACGCGAAGAATAAACATGACGGCGATGACGGGCAGCAATCCCGGCAGCGTAATATGAAGGAGCTGCTTCCACCGGTTGGCCCCGTCGACATGAGCCGCTTCGTACAGATGAGGATCGATGCTGGCCAGCGCGGCCAAATAAATGATCGTTCCCCAGCCGATTTCTTTCCATATGCCCGTTACGATGAGCGTAAAACGGAAATAAGCCGGGTCCCCGAGGAAGTAAATGGGTTCGAAGCCAAGGAGCTGAAGGATGTAGTTCACGATTCCCGTCGAAGGAGACAGCATCGTCATTACCAGCCCGGACAGCACGACCCATGACAAAAAATGCGGCAGGTACGAAATCGACTGGGTGATTCTTTTGAATGCCTTGGATCTGAGTTCGTTAAACAGCAGGGCAAGCGCAATCGGGGCCGGAAAACCGAAAATGATATGATAAAAGCTGATGATTACCGTGTTCTTCATAATAGTTCCGAAGTCGTTCGTCGCAGAGAACATTCGTTCAAAATGGGTAAACCCGACCCACGGACTGCCGGTAATCCCGTCCATGATGCGAAACTCTTTGAAAGCCAGCTGAATCCCGTAAAGCGGGCCGTAATAAAATACGCCGTACCAAATCAGCGCAGGAATCAGCAGCAAAAATAAATATTTGTGCTTCATATATCGTTTATACACGGAGCCGAATCCGCTTGACCGGTTGGCTGCCGGAACATCCGTTCGTCCCGCCGGCTGGGGATATGGTTCTGCCATAACATGCCTCCTTTCCTAAATTCCGAGCTGCTCTTTTAAATATTTACGGCTCATGGCGGCGCTAAGCAAAGGCTCGCGGTCCGTAAAGTCTTGTTCGACGGTCCACCACGGCAGCTGCAAGGCGGCCAGCCGCTCCAGCAATGGACGGAGTACGATTTCCCCTTCCCCGAGCTCCTTCCACTGCTCGCCGATCGTATCCTTCACGTGAACATAACGTATCCATTCCGCATAACGATCGATAAACGCCGGCACATTTTGTCCCGCACGGTGAACCCACGCCAGGTCGGCTGCCAGCCGTACGTTATAACTGCCGGTTAATCGGTCAAAAAAAGCGGGGCCATCGGTAAACTCAGCGGCATGATTGTGATAACAGAGCGTTACTCCGTAACGATCGCAAAGCTCTGATAGTCTGGCGGCAAGCTCGAACCATGGCTCCGGATGCCGCTCGTATCCCATACTGACCAGCAAATATGAGGTCCCGGTACGATTCATTCGTTCGAGCAGCCCCGGCAGCAGTTCTTCCGCTTCTGCCCCGTCAAACCCCTTCAAGCTTGCATGCAGCGCTACGAGCGAAAATTGCGGCTTGCGCTGCAAGTAGTTCACAATTCCTTGCTCCTGTTCCTGCAGCAGCGTATATCGGACTTCAGCTCCTGTATAGCCGGCCGCCAGTATCTCATCGAACACTTCGGTATAATGAGAGGCTGTTCGTTCCAGTCCCCATAGTCTCGCTTGAACTGCAATACCAGGAGCGGGCGGATTATGCATAGGGCAGTACTCCTTTTTGGCGTAAATTTCTTTATTTTGCCGTTTCGTTAGCTAGATGAAGCGCTCCAGATGTTTTTTTGCATGCAGAAGCCCTTGTTCGACCTTCTCCTCCGTACCCGACCAAATCGGATCCTCATGCTCAATGCTAAGGATCTCGCTGTAGCCGATCTCGTGAAGGGCCGTTATAAATTTGCCCCAATCGACGTCGCCATGCCCCGGTATACGGTGCCTCCACCATCTGCAGGTCAGCATCCCTTCCTCGCGCAACACATGGGGCAGCACTTCAGTATCCTTCGCCTGAGCGATGAAAATACGATCCCCGAAGTCTTTGACTGCCTTCGCATAATCGATGCCTTGCCATACGAGATGGGACGGATCAAAATTAAGCCCGAGTGCGGCGGATGGAACCCTGGCGAACATTTCGCGCCAAATGACCGGGGAGACGGCAATATTATAGACGGGCGGCCAAAACTCGTACATCGGGCAATTTTCGAAGGCGAGCTTGATACCGCAGGCTTCCGCCTGTTCGGCAATGGGAGTGAACGCTTTCTCGTAAAGGTCGATATTTTCCTCCAACGTTTTCAACGGATTGCGGCCGGTAAAGGTGGATACGACGGGCGCTCCGATCTGCTTGGCGGCCCGCAGCAGCACGTCAATTTCCTGTAAAGCCCTCTCTCTCTCAAGAGGGTCGGGGGAGAGAAAGGGAATAGCGCCGAACATAAGTCCCGTAACGGGAACTCCATAATGCTCTTGCGCTGCCAAAATAGCGGAAACGCCATTGCCTTTCGCAATTTCATGCCAGTTCACATGCTTGTACCGGGGTCCTCCATGAAGCTCGATGCCGGCGAAGCCGTTTTGTCCGGCCCAGGAAAAAGTCCGATCTATATCCCAGTCCATCACGCATGTATGGTAAAAACCGATTTTCATCCGCTGCTCTCCCTGCTAAAAGACGGGTAATCGACCGCTTCGCCGGTTTCGATAGACTTGAATATCGCCTGGGTAAGGACCAGTACTTCTTTTCCCGCTTGAAAGCTTGCGGCAGGCTCGCCCTGTCCCTCCAAAGCTTGCACGAACAGGTCGAACTGCTCCTTATGCAGCGACGGATAAACATACAAAGGAAGCTCCTCTATTTCATCCCCGATATATAAGCTCAGCTTGGAAGGATTGCTGTTGAATCCGCCTGCCGCTCCGCCCTTAGGACCCAATATACGGTCTTCGCGGGACCCCAGCTTGAATCGGGGCGGCATCCCCCACGAGACTGTAAATACGCCTACATCGCCGGATTCGTACTCGACCGTTACAACGGCTGAATCGATCGCCAGCTCCTCGATATGAGCGAGCTCGGGGCGATCCTTGGCAAGTATATTGCCCCGCGCATAAACGGATTTGGGCCTGGATTGGAACACCGTTTGCCACATGATGTAATAATGGCAGCCCAGATCCATTAAAGGCCCCATATTGCCGTTAGCGTCGTGCATGATCCGTTTGGGGCGGATTTCCGCAACCGCATCGCATTCGAAAAAGACAGGCCGGCCAAGCTTCCCGGTCTCGACCAACTCCTTGGCTTTAAGCACTCCCTGCGACAGGTTGCGCTGCAGGCCGAGGCCAAAACGAACGCCGGCCTTCCGAACGGACGCCTCCATAGCGGCCGCCTCTTCCAGATTGCGGGCAAGCGGCTTCTCGCAAAAAATATGCTTCCCCGCCTCCGCCGAGTCGATGGTTACAGGGGCGTGCAGCGCCAGCGGCAGGCAGACGGATACAATCTCCACGTCCGGTTGAACAATCGCTTCTTTGTAATCCGCATAAATGGCGGCGACGCCGGTTTCCTGAGCCAGCGACTCCGCGCGCGCCGTGTCGACATCCGTAATCGAAACAACCTCATGCCCGGCCAGCTGCCAGCCTTTCACATGCTGCTTCCCCATATCTCCCGAGCCGATAACGGCGACTTTCCATCTTTTTTTCAATGTCGTTCCTCCTCGTATAGTGGTATTAGAGAATGCGGCAATCCGGTTCCGCCCAAAGTTTTCTCAAATACGACACGCTCGCCTTCAAATCGGCTGCATCCGCTTCCTTGCATTCAAAACCGACAGGGCCATTGTAGCCGATCGATTTTAATGCTTGAACAACGGTTCGAAAATCGATTTCGCCAAGTCCCGGCAGCTTTCTTTCCGTATCGGAGGCATGGACGACCGCTATGGCATCATCCAGCTCTCTGATGAGCGCGGACATATCTTGACCCTCTACGTCCATGTGATAAGTATCCACCATTGTTTTCACGTTGGAGCGGTCGACGGCTTCCGTGATCCTTAAGGCATGCAGCGGGTCGTACAGAAATTGGCTTTCATTGCGGTTAAGCGGCTCCATGACAAGCGTCACGGGTATATCCGCTGCCCACTCGCCAAGCTCTTCCAGCATCGTAACGAGAATCCATTCGGCCGCCTCCGCGCGCAGCGAAGGTATCCCGAAGCGCGGCACGAAGATCAGCTGCCCGGCTCCGACTTCAGCGGCGGCCTCGATCCGCTCTTTGAATAAATCAAGGGCACGGGCCCGCTCCCATGCCGTTTGATCGATGAGGGAAGAGCCCGCTTGCCCAAGCTGACCGTAAACAGCCGATGTTGCCAGTCCTGTGTCCCGCAGCGCTTGTCGGGCCTCTGCCAGCTGTTGTTTCATCGTTCCCCCCATAAAGTCGATGCCGTCGAACCCGGCCTCTTTGATTATGGCGCATGCCTCGCTTACATGAGCTGCACGGATCATATTTTCCTTACAGGTTAGCAGCATCGCTATCTCCTCCTCTTTGCGCCAGCTTCCGGCGAACGAGCGGAAGCAGCAGGTCGCCGGTCGTTTGCGCCTCTTCCAGATGCGGATAACCGGACAGGATAAAGGTGGTGACGCCCAAATCGTAAAATTCCAGGATGCGATCGGACACCTGATCGGGAGTTCCTACGAACGCAACAGCACCGCCGCCGCGAATAGCCGAAAGTCCGGACCAAAGATTCGGGCCGATGATATGATTGCTCGCTTTGGACTGCTGAAAAAGCTCGATTTGCCGCCTCTGGTTCGTCGCATCCGTATTCGCATGCCTCTGCTCGGCTGCCGCCTTGACTTCGGGACTCGCCTTGCTGATTATCTCTTCGGCCTGCTTCCATGCTTCTTCTTCGGTTTCGCGAACGATGACCTGCGCCCGGAGGCCGTACCGCAAGGAACGTTTTACCCCTTTTCGCTCCGCCAGCTCATGCAGATAGCCTTTCATTTCTTCAATTTGCGACTGTATCCATTCCAGGGGTTCAATCCACATCAGGTATACGTCGGCAACCTCAGCCGCAACCCGTTTCCCGGCCGGAGAGCTGCCCCCGAAATACAAAGGCGGGTGCGGGCTTTGCACGACAGGAGGCTGGCAGGACCCGCCTGTTACTTGATAATGTTCGCCTTCATAGTCGAAGCCCTGCTCCTGCCAAACGCCTTTGACCACTTCCAGAAACTCGCGGGTACGGTTGTACCTGTCGTCGTGGCGATCATAGAGAGCGTCTCCCATGGCCTTTAAATCTTCGGCATAATGTCCGGTAACAACGTTGATGAGCGCACGGCCGTCGGACAGCTTATCGAGCGAGGCCGCCATGCGGGCAGCAAGCACGGGGTTCATGAGCCCGGGCCGCATCGCGACAAGCGGTTTAAGCTTTGTCGTATGCGCTGCAATCCATGAGCCGATGACCCATGCGTCCACACAAGCCCCTCCCGTCGGGATAAGCGTGAATTCGTATCCGGCCCGCTCCGCAGCTTGCGCGACTTGTACCATATAAGCCGTCGTAGACTCCCTTTCAGCGGGTACTCCTACATAGCGGCCGTCCCCGGTCGTGGGGATAAACCACCCGAACGAAATTGGAAATGACATGATCTATCGCTCCTTCCTAACTAAAAAAGACATAAGGATGAGTGAAATCAGTTGCCCCATCAATTGACCAAGGCTTCCGTCTTCTTCATTCCGTTATGTCTCCAGTGGACTGGTAACAAATAAACATATTAAAACCATCGGTTTTATTTGTTATAATGATCATACCAATGGGCTGCGGCCCCGTCTATGTCATTTTGTGTGATCCGTTGCTTATCAATTTGTGTGGCAGATGACTAAAAAATAATAAGAAGCGAACAGCCGATTTGCCAATATGTGGGGAAGTTAAAGCCGAGGAGGCGTTGAAAATACAGGAGGATTACAATCAGTTATCGGAACGGTATTTTTTTACACCGACCGGCTTGGAGCGGGCAAGCTCCATGTGGCCGATCCGTTTAGGAAAAAATATAGCCAAGCCGAACTACCATATCGGCCCCCGCGTCACCTCCTATTTCAGCATGCATTTCGTCGTGGAGGGCCAAGGCATGTTTATTCAGGATCAACAGCATTTTTCGCTGCATCCCGGCGATCTCTTTTGCCTGTTTCCTACCAAAACCGTCGAGTACTATACGGATCACGTTCAGCCGTTGAATATGACCTGGCTGGCCTTTGACGGCAAACAGTCGCTGCCGACGCTTGAGCGTATCGGGCTGCAACCAAGCTCCCCCCATCTATCCGCCGGGCTCAAGCCTGACATCGCCGATACGCTCGATTCGTTATTCGAATTGGCAAGAAGCGGCGGAGCGCCGCATGCCGATTTCGGGCGGCTTAGCCTGTTTTTTCGTTTGTTTGAACAGCTTTGCAAGCATGCCGCACTATCGGGTATGAGTCGTCCCGCCGGTAAAACCGTGGATTGGCTGCAAAAGGGGCGCGATTATTTGGAGATGCATTATGCCGAGGGGATATCCGTCGATAAGGTTGCAGCTTATGCAGGTGTGGAACGTTCTCATTTCAGCAAAACGTTTCAAGAAACGTACGGGCTTTCCCCCATCGCCTTCATTCAGCAGCTTAAAATGAATCAGGCGAAGCAAATGATGCGCGACACCGATTATTCGTTAACTGAAATCGCGCTCTCCGTCGGCTATCCCGACTTGTTCAGCTTTTCCAAAGCGTTCAAAAAGCATATAGGGCAATCTCCTACCGGCTACCGCAGCAGGGAATCCGAAGCGGAAAATGTATTGGGTGATTAGCCGGATAATAAACAGGCTCATCTATTTGCGGATACGCTCCGCCCAAGATGAGTCTGGTGCTTTTTAACGCGTTCATCCAGTCCGTCGAACGGCTGCATCCGCTAAACCGTATGCTTCTGGATCAGCTCCATCTTCAACTGCCAGGCGCGTGCACTGATATCGACCAAATAGACCGCCGGGTTCAGCTTGCGCAAATATTCCGGCCAGAACAGCTCCAGCTGCTGCCGGTGATACCGGCGGATTTGATCCAGATCGGGCAGCCGGTACACCTGCTTGCCGTTCTCATAGATCGGGCGAAGCAGCGGAACCGCATCGTACCCTTCCACATATTTGTACAAGTAAGGATGCGTCTTGTCGTACAGCTTCAGCTTTTCGCCGCGCATCGCCTCCGGTTCGCCGGCCAGCGTCACATAATCGGCTTCCGCCCGGCCGGTTTCACGGCTGACGAGCCGGTAAACATCCTTGACGCCTGGAGTGGACACCTTCTCCGGATTGCCGGATATTTTGATGACGGGCTCGAATGCTCCTTCCTTCTCGCGGGCGACCAATTTATAGACTCCGCCTAACGCCGGCTGATCGGCTGCGGTAATCAGCTGCGTACCGACTCCCCAGCTGTCGATCTGCGCTCCCTGGGCTTTCAGGTTGAACATGATGTTCTCGTCAAGATCGTTCGAAGCGACGATTTTGATGTAATTCAGTCCGGCCTCATCCAGCATCGTGCGCGCCGTTTTGGACAAATAGGCCAAATCGCCGCTGTCCAACCGGATGCCGCCCATCCGCTTTCCTTCCCGCTCCATCGATTGGGCGACGCGAATCGCATGCGGCACGCCGCTGCGCAGCGTATCGTACGTGTCCACGAGCAGCGTCACCTGATCCGGAAGCGCCGCGGCGAAGCGGTAAAACGACTCCTCCTCGCTGTCGTGATCTTGAACCCACGAATGGGCATGCGTTCCTTTCGACGGGATGCCGAACAGCATGCCCGCCCGCATGTTGGACGTCGCGTCGAAGCCCGCCAAATACGCGGCCCGCGCTCCCCATATCGCCGCATCCGCCTCCTGCGCCCTCCTGGTGCCGAATTCCATCAATATATCGTTCGGCGCTACCTGACGAATGCGGGATGCTTTGGTGGCGATGAGCGTCTGGAAATTCATAAAGTTCAAAATCGCCGTTTCCAGCAGCTGCGCTTCGAATATTTTACCTTCCACGCGGATCAGCGGCTCGTTGGGGAACACAATTGTCCCTTCTTCAACCGAGCTTAAATTGCCTGTAAACCGGAAGCTTCTCAGTTCTTCGAGAAACCGCGGATCGTAGTTTTCCTCCTGCTCCTGCAAATAGCGGATGCAATCGTCGTCGAAGCCCAAACTGTTTACGTACTCGACGATCCGCTGCAGCCCCGCAAATACCGCATAACCGTTGCCGAACGGAAGCTTGCGGAAAAATACCTCGAACACCGCCTTGCTCTCATGAGTCCCGTGAATCCAGTGAGCGTACATCATATTGATTTGATATTTGTCCGTATGCAACGTTAAATTTTCATAAGTCATCCTGATCCGTCCTTTCAGCTACAATACCGCCGCTCCGAGCACCTGTTCGAAATGCTGCAAAGCCCACTCATGTCCCGCCTGATTAAAGCTCGCTACCGCCTTCCGGTGGACGGTGATCGCAAAGCCCAGATTGTAAGCGTCCACAGCGGTATGCAGTACGCAAATATCGGTGCATACGCCGACAAGATGGATGTCCGTAATCCCCCGCTCCCGCAGCTTCAGCTCCAAATCCGTCCCGCAAAAAGCGCTGTATCTCGTTTTATCCATCCAGTAAATCCGCTCACGGTTCGCTTCAAAAACGTCGTTCAACCGGCCGTACAAGCGTCTTCCCTCGGTTCCCCGGATATTATGAGGCGGAAAAAGCCGATGCTCCGGATGATACGCATCCTGTTCCTCGTGCAGATCGACGGCCATCGCCACAAAATCTCCGTTCGCGGCAAATTGTTCGGTTAACGCGGCGATCTTCCGTTCAATATCGATAGCCGGCTGGCCGCACGGCAGCCTGCCCGTTACAAAATCGACCGTATAATCAATAACTATAAGAGCTTTCATGCTCTGCACCCGCCTTTATCAATTATTAGCCCTAAACGCATTCTGATACTTGTCACGACAAAAACGATCTTATATACATTCATTTTGATATTTTCATTATGATATACTTAAAATAAAAATTCAACAGTTCATTTTTCAAAAAAAGTTCTTTTTTCATTCGTTTTTCCAAGCAGCAGGTCTGCGCATCGCCGCCGCGAACAGCGTCCCGTAATTAAATCGATATTTATTTTTTCCACAAGAAAAAGCGGCCGGGAACGCCATATTCCAACCGCTTTCTGTGTAAGCGAAGCCTTCTATGCTTTGAGAAACGGGGACTTGACGCCGGCCACCAGCTTTTCGACTGATTTTTGTATACGGCCGGTACGGGTTTCCTCCCTTTTCGCATCGGTCACCCAACGCACATACTCCTTGCGGTGCGTATAAGACAAGCCGTCAAAGAACTGCTTCGCCTGCGGATTATCGTCCAATGCCTGCTGCAAATCTTGCGGGATGTCCAGCACACGGTCTTTGGCTGAAGCGCCGGCTGGCCGGTCCGCCCGGTTAGCCATTCGCTCTCGCCTTGTTTCCGTACCGCCAACGAGCTCCATCCTCCGGAACCGCATCGCAGACCACGTATCATCAACGGAAATTAAGGCGACGCCTTCATAACCTGCGTCGGACATAATATTCCAGCCCTCATCGCGGCTCAAATCGGTCTTGATCTTCGAGCTTTTCTTCGGATAACAAATCCAGAACAGCGCATCCTTCTTGAGCGCTTGCAAGCGACCGGCGCCGTCTCCGCCAGCTCCGCAACGCTGCGGACAAACAGCTGTGCCAGATCGTATGGCTGGACAGCCTCATCTCCATCATATACAGGGCGTTCATCCAGCTGTACGCCGTCGGGCAGCGGGGTGAACCGGCTCAAGTAGCCTTCCGGCGCATTCAGCAGCAGAAGCCGTTGTCCGGTTTGAATTCTCAGCTTTTTTTGTAAATCCGCATCCATCGCCATGGCTCCTTTGGTTAATCGACAACGAAAATAAGTTTCATTATGCTTCGGTTTTTTATTTCCAACCGGCGTTTACATTCGCGTTTATACTTTACCGTCGGTCTCCGATCTGAGTACGGCAACGCTTTCGCGCATTTCTAAGTTAATTGCTCAAAATCGATCTCCTGGAAACGAAGCACTTCTTTCTCCCATAGCTGTTTCACATAGTCTACATGAGCGGGATGCTCGTTATAGGCTTGATATGCGGCCCGGTCGGCGAACACCATCGAAAATCCGAAATCATAATCGGTTTTCTCGCTTACCTGACGAAACGCTTCGAATTGCTGAACCTGCGGAATGGCGGACAAAATCGCAGCGCTTTTTTCCAAAAACATCTTCGTCTCAACCATATCGAATTCATACTTTAACGTAAATACAACCATATGCTTAATAGGTACTGACACAATGAAAACCTCCCTGTACGAAATAGAATCGTTGACGCTTATCCTATACTATTATACCCGCGAGTCAAAGCGAAACGAAAGCGTTTATTAAATGTTTTACCGTCGGGCAGTATAACATCGGCCGCTCCTTCCGGATTTCTTCCTCGCTTCCGTATCCGTACCCGACCCCGATGGAGGCTATGCCGTTGCCGCGAGCGCCTATCAGATCATACTTGCGGTCTCCGATCATGACGGTCCGATCCCGGTCGATATCGTTTTCAACGATCACTGCACGCAGCAGCTCGGTTTTATCCGACCGGGCACCGTCCAGCTCGCTGCCGCATACGCCATTAAACCAGCGGTTAAGCTGAACATTTTCGACGATCGCTGCAGCAAAAACGGTCGGCTTGGATGTCGCCACATACAGCTTCCTGCCCTGCCGATGCAAAAGCTGCAGCAATTCCGGTATCCCGCCGTACAGTTGATTCTCATAAATTCCGGTTCGCTGGTAATACTCTCGATACCGCATTACCGCTTCCCACGCTTCCGTTTCGTTCATCCCGCAATGCTCCATAAAGCTGAGATGCAGGGGCGGCCCGATAAACGCTTCAAGCTTCGCCGCGTCCGGAACCTCCATGTCCATTTGCTCCAATGCATATTGAACGGCTCTCGTGATGCCCATCTTCGGATCCGTCAACGTTCCGTCCAGGTCGAACAATACGGTTGTATAGTTCATCATCACTTTTTCATTATCGCCGTTCACTATTGCTGTTACAGCTTTGTTCATCTTCACCGCTGGTCCTCCTGCTGTGCAGCCGATATCAGCTGCTCAACCGTAAACAGCGATTTCAAGCTCAGACCCTCGCGCTCCAGATTGATCCTGCCTTGCACGCCCCGTTCGATGACGCACAGCACCGCTCCAAGCCGAGCGCCGGACTTCAACAGATCCGCCGCGCTTAATAAAATTTGTCCGCCGGTCGTGGCTACATCCTCGATGATGCATATGTTTTTGCCGCGAATATCCGGTCCTTCCGTCAGCTTGGCCGTTCCGTAATCCTTCGGCTTCTTGCGGACGTATACCGCCGGAATACCGGTGCTTATAGACAGCGCGGTCGCGACAGGAATTCCGCCCAGCTCCAATCCGGCCAGCAGCTCCGTATCAGGCGGAAGCAGCGGTTTCAACTGCTCCGCAATAGCGGTGAGCAAGTTCGGGTCGGATTCGAACAAATACTTGTCGAAATATTGATCGGATATTTGACCGGAGCGCAGTTGAAACGTACCTGCAATATGAGCGGTTCTATAAATAATGCCGGCTAATTGACGATGATTCATCTTTATCCCCCAGACTTGATTTGGTTGTTTGCAGCCATTCAAATCATAGCCGGTAGTGAAAGGATAATCTATATCCGAATGGACAAAAAAAAGAACCGACATTCGTCGATTCGGCTAACTATCGATGCCCGCTTGCTTCATTTGGTGTAATTTCAGCCCGATATGCAGCAGCAGCCGCCGTTCGGCGTTATGGATGCCGCCATCGGTCAGCTGTTCGATTTTTTGCAGCCTGTATTTCATCGTATTGACATGAATGAACAGCTTCTCCGCCGTTCCCGATAACGAACAGTTTTGGGCAAAATATGCCGCCAGCGTCATCACGAGATTCGAATGATGCACCGCGTCGTAATCCGCCAGTCTGCCTACCGTCTCCGCATATAATTGTTCCAGAACGGCCTTATCCGGGAATGGCGTCAAAATACGATAAACACCCAGGTCCTCGAAATGGATACAACCTTGGACCGCCGCCGGCTTGCCCAGTCGAATCGCCTGAACGGCTTCGGTATAGCCGGAGTGAATTCCGTCAAACCCCGGATGGGACCGTCCGATTCCAGCAGTAAAGGTCATATCTTCATAAACGTCTGTCAGATGTCGGCAAACTGCCGCTGCCCATGTCCTGATCGGTTTGCTCGAGGCATCGCGGGCTTCGGATAACGGCTCGTTCCGCGGACGGAGTATGACAATCGCATCCTTCAGCCATATTGCGATTGCCGCGGACGGCTCGACCCGTAAAAACGACTGAACGCTAAGCAGCAGTCTGCGTTTCCATTCCGGGCGATCCGCTCCATGCAGCGCACCGGTGGTTCCGCGCTTGGAAGACTCTCTCTCCTGCGATTCGATGCACAGCACATCATAGCTTTCGGACAAATCCCAGCCGAATGCCCGGCCCTTCTCCAGCGCCGCCTTTTGATCATGCACTTGTCCGAGCAGCACTTCGGACAGCAGATGGTCCTTATAGTTCTGCTCGACGTCGGCCTTCGTCAACCATTTGAGAAACTCCAGCGCGATCAGCACCATCGTCCTCTCCAGCACGATAAAATCCCGCTCGTTAAACTGTCTGTGCGTCTGCCAGCATGTCATGTCGCCCGCCAGCTCTTCGTTGATCAGCAGCGGCGTCACGATGCATGGGGTTGGACTCCCGTTCAGCAGGCGCTGCATCCGAATCGGCCGTTTCGCGGCTTGCAGCTCGTTTTTTTGTGCGTAGGTCAGCGGTGCGGGCTTCAAGCCTTTATCCAGCTCCAGCATCGATAAATCCGAGCCGACTGTGATCGTATTAACCGTCATCCGCTCCACTGCTTCAATGACGGCAGCTATTCCTTTGCCTGCCATAGCCAACTCCGTAATCCATTTAAAGAAACTATCCAGCTGCCCTGCGCCGGCCTCGTCGTTTTTCAAGATCAGCTGCATCAAGGGCGTCATAATTTCCAAATACGATACCTCAGGGTCGATTTCGATTACCGGCAGCTGCAGCCGGTTCCCCGCTTCAATGATGGCCTGAGGAATCTCCTGAACGTACTGCTTCGTTTTGATCGCTAGAGCCGCGCTGTTTACCGTATGCAGCTGCTCCACGAGTTGAGCGATCGCCGCCTCGTCATCCTTGATCGGATACAGACTTGTCAGCAGCAGTACGCTGCCCTTCAACCATTGAACCACATCCGGCACTTCCATAACCGTTATCGAATCGATGGCCCGGTCCAGCCCTCGTTCTCCCGCCGCCACCCGGCAGCGGGCAAGACCTCCGATCCTCATAGCTTCCCTTACGGTAATGGCCACTTGTATCCCGCCCCCACAATTGTCGTCTTCACACCATTATACATGAAGCCGGAAAGGACAGTTGAACGAAAAACGATCAAACCGGCTTGTCCAATAAAGGGCTGGAAAAATCGCCCAACAAATGTTACAATACGTAACACAAAAGCGAATTGGAGGGACTTCAATCATATGAAACGTTGGGGCAAATGGATACCATTCGTTATCGCCGCCAGCCTGCTCGCTGCCGGATGGGGCATGTGGAAAACGAATCCTGATCTTCATTTTGATTTATTGGACCACCCCGATCTGGCAAATCCCGATCGTCCCGTCAGCCAGATGCCGAACGACGGCTCCAGCTTCAGCTTTAAAATTGCCCATGAACAGCGGCTTTTGGAGCAATCAGCTGCGGCAGGGAGCACGCATCTGCATAATGGAGGCGGCACTCCGACTGCTGGAGAAAGCAACGCCGTAACGAAACGCTAGACTGCGAGCCCATTCATCGACAGCCATGTCGAATAATGGAATGCGGCTCGATGAAACTATCGACAACAAGTTACATAATGTATCATTCAGTGTATGTATCACCATGAATTTCCGGTATTCGCGATCGTCTGCCGGAACCTATCGAAAGCTGTCGGCTTATTACGGATGCATGAACGGCTTGCCCGACAAGGTCGGACGTAGTATTATATCTACCAACAGTATCTTTTAATTGAAGGAGTTTGCTTAAATGTCCGTTCATGAAGCCATCACACGCCATACCCGCAGCATGCATGCGCATCTGGAAGCTTTTCAATTGCTTGATCGGCAGCGCGAGGAAGCGATTGACCAGGCTTTGGCCCTATGCGCAGCAGGCCAGCCGTTTACCGTCGACGCCATTAACCGGGTTACGACGCAAATTAATGAGCATGCGAAGCACGGCATCTCGCCGACACGTCCTTATGTAACGGAAGCTATGGTGAAGGAATATGCCAACCGCTCTTCCCGGTAACGATGCGCACAATTATTTAACGTGGCGGGATTGCATCACACAGTATCATTCGTTATAACGAATTTTCAAAGCGTGTAAGGGAACGTTTCCTCATAAAAACCGTATGGCCAAAAAGCTCTGCACAGAACAACCCGGTGCAGAGCTTTTTATGTGTTGAAAGTATAAGTTTTATATTTGGCTCCGGGTATTGGATATCTCGCTCAGCTCGCCTGCCGGATCTCGCACGCCATTAACGTCGCATTGCAGTGCCAGGCACGATGCTCAGTCCGGACCTTATTCATTTCAACGCGAATCCGCGCAGGCTCCGCTTCTGTTTCCGTCCCGATCCGCGACCTTAAGCATCATTTCGAAGTATGCCGGCTCACGCGGCACGAAGTTTTCCGCGCCAAATTCGCGTTCAACAGGACGCAGCACTCCTTGCTCATCAGTTTCAACGCCGGTCGCATGGAGCTTGCCGCTCCCAAGCTTCCCTCCGGCCAGCCGTCTGGCATCCCCGAATGAAATCCGGTACAATCCCGTAACCTCGTCGGCCTGCAGCCTGTAGTCTTGCAGCGGTTGACTGCAGCGGTATACGAATACGTGGCAAACTTCCCGATCGATCCAGCCGTTCTCCAGCCTTTTTTCTTCGCGGAAAATACCGCATGGCTCCAGCTGCCCGAACGAAACCGAAAGACCCAGCTCCTCCTCCAGCTCCCGCTTCCCGTCCTCGATCCGTTCCCCGGCCAGCAAATGTCCCGCACATGAAATGTCGAGAAAACCGGGAAACGTATCTTTGGCGTGATGACGCTTTTGAAACAGTAATGCCCTTTCTCCGTTCTGCTCATCTACAATCCAGCATTGAAACGTATGATGCCAAAGCCCTCTCTCATGCACTTCCGTGCGAGGCGCGATGCCGGCAGGCTGAAGCTGCTCGTCGTAAATATCAAAATATTCCTCCGCTTGACTCATATCCGCATACTCCTCCGTTCGGTCATGGAATCGATCGCTTTCCCCCATTATACCAGCGCGCAGCGAATTCCCCCTACTTTCCCTCTACTTCGGATGAATCATATCTTCCGGCCGCACATAGGCGTCAAACTGCTCGGCGGACAGCCCGCTGCGCAGCGCGGCTTCTTTCAGCGACAGCCCTTCCTTGTGCGCCTGCTTCGCGATCGCCGCCGCTTTCTCATAGCCGATATGCGGATTCAACGCGGTGACAAGCATGAGCGACTGCTCCAGGTAGCGTTGAATGACGGCACGGTCAGGTTCAATGCCAACCGCGCAGTTGTCGTTGAAGGAAACGATCGAGTCCGACAGCAGCCGTGCGGACTGCAGGAAATTGTAAATGATGACCGGTTTGTACACGTTCAGCTCGAAATTGCCCTGACTCGCGGCAAAACCGATCGTCGCATCGTTCCCCATGACCTGACAGGCCACCATCGTCATCGCTTCACATTGTGTCGGATTGACCTTGCCCGGCATGATCGAGCTTCCCGGTTCATTCTCGGGTATGACGATTTCGCCGATTCCGCAGCGCGGGCCGCTGGCCAGCCATCGGACATCGTTGGCCAGCTTCATCAAGTCCGCCGCCAGCGCTTTCATCGCTCCATGGACGTAGACGGCCTGATCATGGCTGGTCAACGCATGAAATTTATTGTCAGCCGATACGAACGTTTTGCCGGTTTCCTCGCTGATCGCTTCGGCGGTCAGTCTGCCGAAATCCGGATGCGCGTTCAGGCCCGTACCGACCGCTGTGCCGCCTATCGCCAGCTCCTTCATCGTGCCGACGCTCTCCGCGATCATCCGGCCCGTCTTGTCCAGCATCGCCCACCAGCCGCTGATCTCCTGCCCAAGCGTTAACGGAGTCGCATCCTGCAGATGGGTGCGGCCGATTTTGACGATGTCGGCGAATGCTTCCATCTTCCGCCGCATCGTCGCCTTCAACATCTCCAATGCCGGAAGCAGTCGATCCTCGACTGCAAGCACCCCGGCAATATGCAGCGCCGTCGGAAACGTATCGTTCGAGCTTTGCGACCGGTTCACATCATCATTCGGATGTACCCGCTGCACGCTGCCCTGCGCCTCGAGCAGCTGATTGGCACGGTGGGCGATCACCTCGTTTACGTTCATGTTCGACTGTGTGCCGCTGCCCGTTTGCCATACGACGAGCGGAAAATGATCATCCCACTGCCCCGCCCTGATTTCTTCGGCCGCAGCTGCGATCGCCGCGGCTTTCTCCGGTTCCAGCTTGCCGAGCTTCCGATTAGCCAGCGCCGCCGCCTTTTTCAATAATGCAAACGCCCGCACGATCTCCTGCGGCATCCGTTCCGTGCCGATCTTAAAATTTTCAAGACTCCGCTGGGTTTGAGCCCCCCATAATTTATGGGCGGGTACGCGGATTTCTCCCATCGTGTCCCGTTCCACCCGAAAATCCATGCTTGAAGCACCTCCAGTTCATAAAAGCTAATCATATTGTACCCTTATTTTCCAGATGATTAACGTAAAAGGGACTAAAAATCATACATGGCTGCGAATAATTTTGAAGAGCAGCATCCTCCTTAAAGACTATAATTGTTTAATAAGCGGTTTCATTTTCATATGAAATGGTTAAATAGTACAAGCGGTGCTGACTTGAATCAAATTTTTGCCGATGTAGGAGGAATCATATCTATGTACACCCTGGACAGTCGGTTTACGGATGCGGAAGAAGGCATGTATTATACGTACGAGGACGATAATGAAACGAAGTTTGTCGAGATGAATCATGCTTTTGCCAAGTTGATTGGCCGCCCTAAGACCGAGCTATTATCTCTGACGCCCGACATTATTTACAATCCTGAATCTTCCAAAAAGCTGCATCAAAAAAAGCAGCGGCTTCAACAAAAGGGCTATTTGTATTCAGAGGAACAGCTCATCGGTCACAACAATGTCAAGCTGAATGTCGAAGTGCACAGCAGCAAAGTGCTCGGTGCGCAAAAAGAAATTTACTTTCACGTCGTCAAGGAAATATCCGAAAAAAAATGGATTGCCAGCCAAGTCAGAAACAAGCTGATCCTCGCTTCCGGCCTGCTAAACGGACAAATGAAAATTACTCATATATACAATCATTATGAGCCACTTCCATTTACCGGAATGGAGCAAGATATTTGCGGCTCCTCGCTCTTCTCGTTCGTCGACCAGAACGACCTGATGAAGGTGAGACGCTGCTGCGCCAAGGCGATCGAATACCGTAAGGAAAAGCAGGTTACGTTTCAAACCAATGAATTATACTCCACAGGCGCCGTCAAGCTGCGGGCCGTTGTCAAGCCGATGGTAAACGGCAGCAACGAAGTCACCAAAATCGCCTTTGTGCTGTGCAGAGCCGACAATGCCGAGGAGCTAAGCGAAACGCTTCCGGCACCGCTCCTTCTGGCCTGCCTCTAGTACATAGGTCTGCATATACGCTAGGATAAACGGCTTCGCCGTCCTTCGGGAACGGACGCGTTTGTCAATGTTGTGCAAAGCAAAGTATATAATCTTATACTTTGAACTAAAACAACGGCTACCCTTCCAACACGGATAGGCAGCCGTTGTTTTTCGATTGTTTTTCTGTTTCGATCGTTTTTCTTGCTTTTTCCTTGATTGCATAGTATAATAAGAAAATTGTATCAAAAAGCAAGCAGCCTCAAAATTTTTATTCCCCGGTTCGCTTACTGTTCTACCACCCATAAAACTTTCAAATTCCAACAACCCTAAAGAATTTGCCAAGATGTTTACTGATTCACACTGGCGCGGTCTTCGGAGCCGCAAGGATGAAAGAGAGGTAGGGCTTTCGTTGTTTTAGTATTCAAACGTGTTTTTAGGCCAGGATAGATTCCTGCGGCCAGGTAGGTTAAATTGATACAATTACAGAGCCATCTTATTCAGCATCAATTGCTGCGATTGTTTTCCGGCTCAAGGTATCCAAAGCATTAAGCTCCTCGGAGGTTAATACAATGTCAACCGCTTCGACATTTTCCTTCATATGCTTAATGCTTTGCGAACCGACAATGGCTGTCGTCAGCGCTTGCTGATGAAGCAGCCAGCTGATCGCGATTTGCGAGAGCGCTTTATTTTTCGAATCGGCGATTTCTTTCAGCAGCTGAATCAGCTCTTTTTCTTTTTCCAAATGATCGGGTGAAAACAGCCGTCTTGTTGCGCGGAAATCGTTTTCGTCCAATTTTTTGCCGCCCAAATGGAACGCTCCGGTCAAGATGCCTTTGGCAATCGAGCTGTAGCTCATAATGCCGATCTGCTCCTGCATGCAATAAGGCGCAATCGCGTCTTCAATGGAACGGTGCAGCAGGCTGTATTCAGGCTGGATGACATCGATTTGCGCATACCCGGCAGCCTCTTTCAATTGCTCCAGCGAAAAGTTGGACACGCCGATCGCGCGGATGAGGCCCTCTTCCTTCAACTTGTTAAACTCGCTCAACGTTTCCGAAACCGGAATGTCGAAGCTTGGCCAATGAATATAATAAATATCGATATAGTCGGTTTTTAAGCGCTTCAAACTCGCTTCTGCCGAACGACGCACATCGCCAGGGGCCAGGTTGGCGCGGCTTACTTTAGTCGAAATCACGGTTTCTTTACGTTTACCTTCCAAAGCTGCACCGACGACTTCCTCCGAATGCCCGGCACCGTAACCTTCAGCCGTATCGAATGTCGTAATTCCCATTTCGAACGCCGCTTGGATCGCTTTCATATTGTTGTCGTCGCTTGTAAACTCCCACGGTCCGCCGCCGAGCTCCCAACAGCCGAACGTGATGCCGGAGACCTGCAGATTCGTTTTGCCTAGCGTCTTTGTTTTCATGTCCGATTTCTCCTTACCTGCCAGTTTATTACGGGTTTCCACCTATATTCGGCACTTTCCGCCTTTTTATCATACCTTATCCATGCTTATATTTCCAATTCGGCTAGTTTGGATATTCAATTATAATTTTGTAAAAATTAATTGACAAGCCTTGTCAACTATTGACGAAACCAATCTTTCCCGTTAAAATAAGCTGGAATTGCATAATTGCGATTTTTTTCCATATTAATCCTTGAGGTGATACGAATGAATAACGAAATGATGACTCCGAATACTGTGCCATATCAGACTCCATATTCCCAGCAAGGTCCGATCATGACAGTGAAAGACTGGATTTTAACCTTTATCATCAGCATCATTCCGCTTGTCAACATTATTATGCTGTTTGTATGGGCATTCGTTGACGGAACGAACCCGAATAAGAGAAATTATGCCCGCGCTTCTTTAATCATGGCTGCTATTGTCATTGTTTTGTACATTTTGATTATTGCGGTAATTTTTGCCTTGTTTGGCGCCGCCGGCGGCTTTTCCGGAAACCAGTTCTTTTAGTCGATATCGCTGCTGGAAAGACCGCAAGCCTGACCGCGAGGTCAGGCTTTTTAAAATGGGCATAAAGCTCAAAAATTTTAAACGATGCCTCGCATTTTACGAAAAGCTCAGTAAAGATATTTTAAAGATTGAACAACATTGAAGAGGCCTCGACCCGAGCTTCTCTAAAAGAGCGTGCATAAAAATCGAAATCAGGTGACATGATGAAAAGGCAACCCAACAAAGAGAGTGGTGAACCATTATGGAACCAAAGTACTCCAAGCAAACCGACGAGACTCTGTACGACCAGGAAGACGGACAGGCCGTCACGCGCGAGCAGCTGAGCGATGTATATTTCGCAGGCACCAGCGACGGTACCGTACAGCTGGATGACCGCACGGTGCATGTATCGGATACTGGCTATGAAGCGGCTGAAGAATAGAAGCAGCATAATTAGCTTCCTCTTGACGGCAGGCAGTTCGTGCGTAAAGCAGCTGTCCGCCGTCTTTTTTTTAACGGCTGTTTATCCGATTACGGCTTTATCGGGTTAAGACCCCCACCTCTAAGGTGGGCCTTGAATCAGGTGGGGTAGAGTCCCCCATCTGATTCCCCGATGTTCAGCAAAGCTGAACGAGTTCACTGGGTCAAATAAGGCTTCACATCGGCGATAACCTGTGTCATCCGTTCCGAGCATGCGGCGTACATTTGTTTGGCCGGCTTCGTATCCGTCGACAGACAGAACATTTCGATATCTGCCTCGCATTTTTTCAACAGTGCCAATAAAGACGCCTTTTCTTGCGGAGCGGGCACTTGAATTTTATCGTCATATAAATCGACATACAGCTGTCCGTACGAATCGACTTGTCCGAGAAACACATTTTCTATCGGTACGCCAAGCTTTTCCAGCTGCGTACGCAGCCATTTCGGATTTAAGCCGATGACGGCGAGCGGCTCTTCCATCATTTGACCATCCATAATTACAGCTTGCGGCACCTGTTCCGGCCCGACTTTGATACCTAGATGATACGGCGTTATCGGCTGGTGCTCTTTCTTCACAAGCACATTGATTTCCCCGTTAGCCTCCATGACTGCAAATTCTACATCTGCCGCTCTGAACACGCTTCGCTTCCGCAGCTTGCTCAACAATTCGTCGGAGGTCAGCCGTTCTTTTTTCAAATTGTCTTCCAGTATTTTTCCATCTTCAATCAGAACGGACGCTTTACTGTCGATGAAGTCTCTGGCTCGTTTGCTCTTTAGCTGTAAAAATTCGATACCGAGTGAAATCGACACCCATACGAGCATCGATACCAGACCCAAATACCAGTTCGATTCCAGATCTAAAGAAACGAATGCCGCCAAGTTCCCGATCGTAATTCCAGTGATATATTCAAAAAACGACAGCTGGGAAATTTGACGCTTTCCTAATATTTTGGTCATCAAAAACAGAGCAACGACTGCGACCAGTGTCCGGACCGCGATCTCTACCCATTCCGCCATAAAATCAGCCCCTCCCTTAACAATCACTCAAAGTAACGATAGTTCCATTATTTGATTTCGGGTGCGATTTTACCAAATATAATTTCAGGATGAACAGTCATAAATTGACAGCGGCCTCGTTCATCGACTTCGTATGCCGCTCTTCATTTTGGGATAGATTAATCAGGGTCGATACGTCGGAACAAGAAAGGAAGTGATTGAAAATGACCGTCGGATCTCAAGTGAAAACTTGCTTGGCTTCTTTAAAAAGCGCTCAAGCCAGCCTTGAGCAGTTTGCTTTGAACACGCAAAATCAAGATGCCAAAAATGCATTTACCACTGCTTCCCAAACAACGCAGCAAGTGATCAACGACATTCAATCTCGGGTTCAGCAGCTGGAAAATGAAGAACCTCAATATAAAGGATTTTAAGCAAAGGATAAACGGCATCGCCGTCCTAAGAGGACGGGCGCGTTTGTCAAGGTTGTGCGAAGCAAAGTCAATACAGCGCAGCAAAAACAGCAGCTCATCGAGCTGCTGTTTTACGTTCAAATGCCTTATCGAGGTGCGCCTATATTGTTGACGGCATACATCTTCCGAGTTAAGCGCTGTTGAGTCATTATTTTGCAGGATACTCCGCTTTCAAAGCTTCAAGACTGTTGTACTTGGATGTCTCAAATACGAGTTTGGCCGGCGTTTTATCTGTTTTGTTTTTCAGGATGTGACCATAAAATATACCGTTCATTTCAAAGACGCACATGGTGCGTTCTTCTTCGTTTAACAACGCATAACGTTCAATGATCATGAGCTTTCACCCCATCGGAGATTATAATTGAATTCTAACATAGAGAACCCATTTGCAAAAGAAAAATCAATGGAGTGAGACTTGAACCTGCGCGCCTGGCGGTTACTGCCCTTTTAAATTTAGGATGGTGAATCCATGACCTATAAAAACAAAAAAAGCCTTCAATCACGAAGGAAAGAGGGCTTTTTTGGGGGTGGGATAGCGCGGATACAATGACTAATAGCCAAATTTAACTTGATCCGAAATAGTCAAGCTGTTAAATCCAAGAACAGGAAACGATAACAAGAAGAATAAACAACACGAGAATCACACCTGTAGATGTAAAGAAACCGGCACAGCTGCCAACTGCTCCCATTGTTTTTTGCCTCCTTCCGCTTTAAGTTATGTATCTTATGTATGTCAGGAGTCTAGAGATTGGGCAGTTCATATAATCAGGCTTGTGCAAATGGAAATGTATCGTTCCATATTTGTTAAACTTTCATAAGATGTGATCAGGGTCATCCTCCAACTGACCCTCTCCTCCCTTCTAATTACTGAGTAGACGGTTGCAATCATTGGACCGTCTATTTGGTATCATGACCCAAACAAAAAGCCCCCAACCCGAAGGAAAGAGAGCTTTGCTTTTTGGATATTATTCAGGGTGGGAGCATGACTTTAATATCCAATATGTGGTTCACTTTAGCTCCTTCACACATTTTATTTTCGGACAAAACTGTTTCATTCCATCCCACTGCCCCCATAAACAACCCCTGCACTTTTTAGGTTGCTTGGGCTTAATTTCAATGCTCAATGAGTCTCTCTCCTATGCTCTTCATTTAAACCTGAATATATTTCCCAACTATTAAGCGAAATATTACTTATATACACTTTTTTATAATATCAGATTTTATATGTTTTCAGCGGAGCTGAACCATTCTGATATTGCAAGAAAAGCTACATCTAAAACACGAATGTATCTTCCTCGAAAGGGCTTCGATCAGAAGCTTTAAGGACAGAAGATTCGCATAGAAACAACAGACGGTAATCTTGAAGGTTTGCTTGATGGCGTTTTCATCGCTTTGCAGTTTGGCTTTAAGCATCCCGTATCTTCCTTCAAAAATAGGGAGATCGGACGTATCGAGATTTTATTGCGTCGACCATGTCAGTGTAGCGGCTCAATAGCCGGATGTTTTTGCGAATATCTACATAGGATTTTCAGTATATAACAATGAGGATACCAGTCGTTCATTTCTTTGCTAAATACATCGATATAAGATAAGATGATAACGAAGGGATGTGCTAAATATGTTAAAAGAATTTATTAATAAACAAGTCACGATTCTTTTTATTGACGGTGGAAGTGTCAGCGGCGGAACACTTATTGAGATGGACGAAAAATTTGTTAAATATCAATCGCCACAGAGCCTGAATATCATACCCATCACATCAATCAAAAGCGTCACTCTTCAATCAGGCGAAAATCATAATGCTACTGTCAGAGGTTTTAGATAAATCCAGGGCCATATTTATGGCCTTTTTTTATTGTTTGTGTGTCGCATTTAAAAACGGACAAGATGGTTCTTAAACCGTTGCAGCATACCAGATCAGATTATTTAGAAGTAAGTTCAATCCCTAAAAATAACATCCTACGGACTCATGGCCGAAAGACCATTTTGCATACACTTATTACCCTAGTGACCTAAAACAGAAAAAAGCCTTATACACTAAGGCTTTTCAACATATGCGGTCGGCGGGATTTGAACCCGCACGTCCATGGGACACTACCCCCTCAAGATAGCGTGTCTGCCGTTCCACCACGACCGCGAAGTAACCGGAATTAGAATATACCACACATGGAGCCCCAATTGCAAATATGCATTTTTTCCAGCCGCGCAAGCAAGCGTCAGCTTGAAATTTCGGCCTTGACCAGGGGCCAAATCCATACGTCCTGCATGTGAGAGAAATGCAGCAGCGGCTTGGACTTCATGAGGCGGATCCCTTGACCTGAGGCCATGCTGTTATGCCTAAACTCCGCTTCAGCCGATTGCAGGTTCCAGGGCAGATGATGTATGTCGCCGCGCCAGATCGTACCTTGGCGATCGAAGGTGTACAAACCATATCTTTCGGTCAGCCAGTGTTCCATCGAATGCGGAGTACTGACAAACTGCGGAGAAGCCGGGGCATACGCAGCTTCCAGGGAAACAGCCGCACCTCTGCCATCCCTTCGATGGCTGCTGTAATCGATATGACCTGTCTGCCTACGATTTACCCGCATATCGGCATAAAAATAAGGCAGGTATACGAACCGTCTGGCTGCCATAACCGCCAACCGGTGTGCCGCATCCAAGCTGAAAAAGTAAACGCCGGGCTTGTCCCCCATCGTTACATATGTTCTTACATTCAACTCGGCAAATGCGTTGGCAAACGGGATTGGCGGAAGGCCGCGCAATCGGATCCTTTCCATCCGAAACGGCACAATGCCGATCCAGGCATAGCCGTCAAATATATCGAGCTCAAGACCCGGCGGTACGAGCTGGCGCAGCTCATCATACCGAACCGGCCAATGCGCAAACAGCAAGTCAAGCCAGCGCTGCTTCATCACCCAGAGGCGTTCGGGCAGCTTCCAGGGACGATGGGCTGTCACCTTCAGTGGGTTCATTACGATCACTCCCGCTTCAAATTCATATGTAGAAACATAACCAGGATGCCGACTGGATAAAATAAAATTAGAATCCAATTACACCAATGAATTATAGGAGGAATCGATGAGCTCACAATTTACTTTAGCCAACCTGTCGCCCGAGCTGCTGTCCGAACTGAAACATTTCGAGGAACGTATTCGTGCGGACGCCAATCAAAACATTGTGCTCATTGCCTATTCAGAGGAGACTGCTGCGAAGAAGAAGTAGCCGCAGGCGAAGTCTTTGAGGCGGGTTCGGTAAAAAAATGCCGGATATGCAAAATACGCGATTCGGCTTTTATTCTTTGATTTCCGCCTACCTGCAGGACCGATGCAGCCGTTACCCCCAAGACGTAAACGCAGCCAACATGGATTCGACTGCCCGATTGATCGAAACTCGTCTGCACCGGATCGTTATCGATTGGCGGTAAAGGTATTTCTCTCGAATAAATATCAAAATCGGCTAAATTGCCTTCCTTCCCTTCAAACTCGGGCAGCTCTCTTTGTACGGCCAAAACTTTGGTAACCGGTTGGATCATCACGTTATCTCCGATTTGTAATACGGCGGATTGCGAGACCGTGTTTACCTTCATATCCCAAACGGATGACCATCGATTCATGAACTGCCTTCCTCCCCGCCCCCAGTAGCGGACTCAGAGGATAATGGTGTTTCCACTCCTACAATGACGGATTCCGGCGGCGTATCGAAAATGGAAGAGCAAATAATTTGTTCCGTATCCCCGATTAGAAAAACAGATGAGCTGGAAACGCCGACAACCCGAACATCTCCTACACAGAGCGATTTGTTCGTTACTTGGAAGTTCATATTTCTTCACCTTCGTTCTGTTGTGTTAATTTATTAAAATAATTCCCTACAGCCTTCCTGATATCGTTGCGGGTACGGAACAGTACGGAATCCTTGATTGAAGACATGTTGTCGGCAGAGGCTGCCGGAGCCATCTGCTGCAAATAATACTGCGTGCGAGCTTCCGTCTGCTTCAGAAGATCTTCTACGATCATTTTTTGATGCCAGGCATCGAGCTCTTTCCCATATTGAGCTTGTAGATGTTCTAATTGTTTGGGCACGTGCGTTTCGACATACTGCTTCATCTCCTTTCTAATAGATGCTTGCAGCTCATCCAACGGCTGATACGGTGTTGTGCCGCCTGTCTGCCCACAGCCCTCGCCCACGTTTCCCTCGCCCGCATCCGTAATCGTATTCCCGTTTACTGCCAACTCCTCCAATGCGCTTGGGGTGAGGCCAATATTCATCGTTCCGTCCAGCTTTTCCACTTTTAACTGATCGAACTTATACTCGATCTTATCAATATGGACTCGCTTCTGTTCTTTTAATGCATTCATATCAGCCTGCAGCGATTCGACCGATTTTTGCAAATCGGCTATTTGCCCGGCCTGCACCTCGATTTGCCGCTGCATCTGTTGAATATAGAATGCCCATTGCTGCCAGTAATTCATCTTTCCGCACCTCCCCATTCATCTTATGCATGCAGAATGAAATAGGTGTTAGCCCATTTGCCCGTTACCTTGGATTCGGTAGCGGCACAAGCGAAATGGCTGAGGTAGAAGCCTGCAATTCCGCTGCAGGCTCCGTGTAGCCGCCAGTATTGTACAGGTTGGACAACGGCTTGATTAAACCCGCGCTGCCGATTTGCAGCACCGAGGAGTTGGAAACGCTGTTGACACGAAGCTGGTGGATCACAATGTTTTGATTAACAACCAAATTCATTGCTAAACGACCCCCTGATTTCCGATATCGGTTACTGATGTGTCATTTACATCCTGATCGTTCGTATTGGTGTTGCTGATCGCGTTATTCGTATGGGCCAAATCACCGGTATTAAAGGAGCCTGCACCGGCAAACGTTTTGGATGTGCTGGTTGGCGAAATTTGTATGGTATCACCGATTTGTACGACAGAGCTCGGGCCTACGCTTAAAATTTTAATGTTACCGACAATTGCTGGCATAGACTTTTCTCCTTTTTCCGTTCATCCTACAGTGTATGTCGGCATATGCCCGTAGGCTACTACCTGCCCGATTAAATTGCGCTGCTGTATCAACAAAGGCATTTTCTTCATATATATAAATAAATAGGCGAAAAGGAGCGATCCGTGATGAGTCGAAGAGATACTGATAACAAGTCACGTTGGCACGAAATCGAAAAATTTCTGGGCAATAAACTTCCCCCCGTTCCTTCAAGCGAGCAGTTGGATCTATTGAAGGATACGACCTGGGTTGAAGATTACGTTCAGCAAATATTCGAGAAATCGTTGCCGAAAACTGGGGTGGTGCGCAGCTTGCGAACCAAGCCTGAGATATTCGAAACCCATCACCATGTTATCGTTAAATTGGCATTGGCCCAGCAAGCCAATCCGATCATAAAAGTCAGAACCGATTTGATTAAAATCGAAAGTATTGTGAACAGCCAAAAGCCGCAGCTCATCCGTCTTCCCTGCCATGTTATTCCGAGCACGGCGAGAGCCTCTTATAGAGACGGCATATTGCAAATCAAAGTCCGGAAAAAAAGATTAAATAAAACATACCATGAAGTCAATGTCAGATATTTATAAAAATGACCCTGCCAATATTCTGTATATAAAGGTGTGGATGAACATGTACCGCATTATCGTCGATTTATCGGACCGGAAGTTGTATTTGCTCGACAATAATATTGTAACCCGCGCATTTCCAATCGGCATTGGCAAAGTGTTAACCAAAACCCCCGTCGGCATTTACACGATTATTAACAAAGTCCCGCATCCCGGCGGGCCTTTCGGCGTTCTCTGGATGGGGCTTTCGAGGCCCCATTACGGAATTCACGGAACTAACGCTCCCGGTTCAATCGGTCATGAAGTTTCTCACGGCTGTATCCGGATGTACAACGAAGACGTACTTGCATTATCCCGGCTCGTACCGATCGGTACGCAAGTTACCATCCGGGCCTGAATACGAAAAAAGAAGAGTCTGCGAAATCGCTCTCCTTCCTTCTGTTTATTTATTGTCCGGACTTTCGTTTCGTAACGCTCATCCTTAAGCCCGATTTGGGCCGAAGCGTGATCAGCGGTTCGGGTTCGACGTCGGGGTGGTTCGGCACAAGACTGAGCTTGTAAGTGCTGGCAATCGTAGCGAGGACAAGCGCCGCCTCCATCAGTGCAAAATTGTTCCCGATACATACCCTCGGTCCTCCGCCAAAAGGGAAGTAAGCAAATTGCGGAATCCGCTTCAACAGCTCTCCATCCGCAAAACGTTCGGGAATAAATTGCTCCGGGTGATCGTAATATTTGGGGTTGCGGTGCATAACGTACTGGCTCATCATGATAGTTTCTCCCGGTTTGAACACATGGCCCCCGATCTCGACTTCTTCGGTCACTTCGCGATTTATTACCCATACAGCCGGATAGAGTCGCATCGACTCCCATATGATCTGATTCAAATATTCCAGCTTTCCGATATCCTCCACCGTAGGCTTCCTGTCTGCGAGCTCCCGATCCAGCTCCTGCCACAGCTTTCTCTCCACCTCCGGATGAAGCGACAGCAAATACCAGGTCCAGGACAATGTGTTTGCGGTCGTCTCATGGCCAGCCAAAAATATCGTCATTACCTCATCGCGCACCTGCCGGTCCGTCATGCCGCTGCCATCCTCTTCATCCTTCGCAGCAAGCAGCATGGACAGCAGGTCATCGCCTGTATGGTCCGCGGGCTGCCGGTTACGGCGTTCTTCGATGATGCCGTATATGACCTCGTCCAACGTTTGCGCCGCTTGTTTGAACTCTACATTGCTTTTGGTTGGAATGCTTTCCGGGATATCGAAGATGGAGGTGGCTTTGTTGCTCACATATTTCATTCCCACTTCAACCGCATGCCCGATTTCAAGGAGCCCTCCCTTCAGGCTGGTGCCAAACATCGTGTGCGTAATAATGTTTAAGGTTAGCTCCATCATATCGTCGGTAATAGAACGTTCTTCTCCGTTATTCCAATCTGCGAGCAGCTGCTCAGTTAACTCGACCATCGAATCCGCATAGCGGCTTACCCTGTCTTTTCGAAAGGACGGCTGCATCAGCCGGCGCTGGCGCAAATGCATCCCACCTTCGCTGGTCAATATGCCCTCGCCTACGACCGCTTTGGCCGTCTGCAGCCCTTTTGCTTTTTTAAACGATTTTTGTTTCGTTTGCAGCACTTCTTTAATAAGCTCAGGATCGCTGATTAAATACAGATGTCGGGACGGGCCAAACCGCAGATATGCAATATCTCCGTACTGCTGCTGGGTTTCGATTAAAAACGCGAGCGGATTTTTACGAAATGCGAGCAGGTTGCCCGAGATCGGGAGTCCTTTAGGTCCTGGTGTTTTCGTGGTCGGCATTTTTTTCCTCCTCAAAGTTTCGTGAGAAAACTTGCGTCGTAAGCACAGCCTTAAGTTTGCTTTTTTAGCTGATATTTAGTATCCGTCGTTTGCCCGATTCTATACCCATATAATGTAAGGATAAACGGCTTCGTCATCCTTCGAGAACAAGCGCGTTTGTCAAGGTTGTGCAAAGCAACATATAAAATCGTATACTTTCTGCTCAACCAAAAAAACCGTCGGCATCGGCGAAAACCGATGCTGACGGTTTGAACGGCAAGAACAATACATGGACACGCGAATTAACTGGCTGAACTCGATTCGACCGTAATTTTCTCGGAAACCGTGTCGCGAATGACAGACATGACCAGCTGCAGCAAATAATTGATATCCTCCTGCGACTGGCGGAACTCGTTGACGATAGGAATCGAATCCAGCTGATTTTGCAGCTCCTCAATCTCTTTTTCGATTTTCTCGACCATTTTTTTATTTTCAAATGACTCGAAGGCTACAATTTCTTTCTGCTTCTTTTTAATGGCGCTGATGAGCGTCTGAATCTGATCGTTGGACGATATCTGAACTTCCGCCTTTTGAAAAAATTGAACCTCATTGGAAGTCGAGATTAAATCCGCCAATTCTTTCGCTTTTGCCATAATATCCTCGCGCACGATCATTTCCGTATTCGTAAAGCATTCCATATTGCTGCATTGCATTTGTTCATGATCGTGGTCATGATGGTTATGATTATCGTGTCCTGACACTGGCCGGCACGCTCCTTGTCCAATATTTATTGTTTTATTTCGCTACAGCGGCGGACACCCATTCGCCCTTGATGTACCAGGTTTGGGCATCGGTTATTTGAACCGGTACGATTTTGCCGATCAAGTCCTTCGGTCCGGTTAAATGAACCAGCTTGTTCGTACGAGTACGGCCGGCCAAAACGTCGGCATTATTTTTGCTTTCGCCTTCGACCAGGACGTCCAGCAGTTGGCCCTTCATTTTATCGTTGCTTTCTTTGCTGAATTGGCCCAACACGTCATTAAGCCGGTACAAACGGTTCTTCTTTACTTCCATCGGAACGTCGTCGGTCATATCGGCTGCCGGAGTCCCTTCGCGAGGGGAGTATATGAACGTATACGCACTATCGTATTTAACCTCTTTGACTAACGCGAGCGTTTCTTCAAACTGCTCTTCCGTTTCGCCAGGAAAGCCGACGATAATGTCTGTTGTCAGACTTACATCGGGAATCGCTTCTTTGATTTTGGCAACGAGCTCCAAATAATGCTCCCGCGTATATTTGCGGCTCATCCGTTTTAATATCTCATTGCTGCCCGATTGGACCGGCAAATGGATTTGCTCCACCAGATTGCCCCTCTTCGCCAAAACCTCAATCAGGTGGTCGTCAAAATCACGTGGATGCGACGTCGTAAAGCGGACCCTGGGGATATCGATTTTCGAAATATCGTTCATCAGATCGCCGAAACGATAATCGCTATCCTCAAAATCTTTCCCGTAAGCATTCACATTTTGACCGAGCAGCATAATTTCCTGATAGCCCTGTCTCGCCAAATCTCGCACCTCGGCCAGCACGTCCTGCGGCTTCCGGCTGCGCTCTTTGCCGCGGGTATACGGTACGATACAATAGGTGCAAAACTTGTCGCAGCCATACATGATGTTGACCCAGGCCTTAATGCCTTCGCGTTTTTTCGGAAGATTCTCGACGATATCGCCTTCTTTGGACCATACCTCGATAACGATTTCTTTGCTGAAATATGCTTCCTTTAACAAAAACGGCAGTCTATGGATATTATGCGTACCGAAAATCAAATCGACGAACGGATGCTTCTTCAAAATTCGATTGACGACCGCTTCCTCCTGCGACATACAACCGCATACACCGAGCACCAACGACGGCTTTTCGGCTTTTAAATGCTTCAAATGGCCCAGCTCTCCGAATACTTTGTCCTCGGCATTTTCGCGTACGGCACATGTATTCAGCAATATTACATCGGCTAGACGGCGGTCTTCCGTCGGCTTGTAGCCCATCTGCTCCAGAAGTCCCATGATCGTTTCCGTATCATGCTCATTCATTTGGCAGCCGTAGGTTTGGATCAAATAATATTTGTCATGGCCGAAAGCACGCATTTCTTCCGGAATGTCAAAATCGTAATGGACCTGAATGTCCTCTTTCCCCCGTTTTTTTGCATCGGTGAGAGACGGCGGCTGAAAATATTTCTCGTAATCTTTCGTTTCCTTAGGCAAATGGTGCACCTTCCTTCTATATAAACAAGTCATTTATGAATAGTCTTGACGATAAATTATAACATTTTTCCTACGGCAGTTCCAAGTCCCTTAAAAAGGCGAATTCCGCACAAAATGCTAAACGCCAAAAATTCTCTGCGTCAAGCAGAGAATTTTCGTTCAAGCGCACATTGCCGCAATTACAACAAAATTTCAGCCATATCTCCCGTCTTGACACCTGCAGCATTCGCTTCATCCGTATCGATATGCATATCGAGCGCATATTGATCGGAGACCCGCGCCAGCACTTGCTCAAAAATGAGGGCACGCTCGCCCGACACTTTGACTGTTAACAGTTGCTTGTCCTTAATACCCCAACGTTCGGCATCGCTTGTATGGAAATGGATGTGCCTGGCAGCCACAATGACGCCTTCGTCGACTGTAACCTCGCCGGCCGGACCTATAATCTGAACACCCGGTGTGCCTTCCGTTTTTCCCGATTCGCGAACCGGCGGATTCAGTCCGACAACAAACGCATCCGTGCGCGATATTTCCAGCTGTGTTTTACCGCGGGCCGGCCCGAGAATGCGTACTTTATCAAAACGGCCTTTCGGCCCTGCAACCGCAACGGTTTCCGCTGCGGCATATTGTCCCGGCTGGGATAACTCTTTCAATACTTTCAGCTCGTAGCCGCTGCCGAATAATTGTTCGATATGCCGCTCGGACAAATGAATATGTCTTGCGGAAACGCCGATTGGTACTTGTTTCATTGCGTCCACCCCGCTTATCTCTATATGTAAATCTATTTGAGGCTGTCGATGTACGATTGGAAGAGGCTTGCCTTTATCCCTTTCCATCGGCTGTTTCTATTATAGCGTTTTTCCAAACCAGAATAAACAGCTTGGCCGTCCTTAGGGACGAGCGCGTTTATCAAGGTTGTGCGAAGCCAGGTATAAAATCTTATGCTGATTAACTTAAAAAGCATATGGCGGTGAGCCATATGCTTCTGGTATGACGTGATTATTTGAATTCGGCAACCAATTTGTCAAATTCTTGTTCCGAAATTTTAAGATTTTGCTTGGCAAGCGCTTCTTCCTTAAAGCCGGGAACAAGATTTTCGTAGCTGGTTTTGCTCGTATTTTGATAAATTAATCCGGTAAGCAATCCGTTCGTTTCCATAATCTTGGTCATCGCCATAACACGGTTGGATGGATCGTAATCCGGCGTTTCTTCCAGATCCACGATGTTTTCTTTGAACCAGTCGTAGGTGTTAACTTTGTTGAACGTGACACAAGGGCTGAATACGTTGATGAACGAGAATCCTTTATGCTTCATACCGGCTTCGATCAAAGCCGTCAGCTGCTTCAGATTGCTGGAGAACGATTGAGCCACGAATGTCGCGCCAGCGGCCAAAGCCACTTCCAACGGAGACAATGCGGATTCAATGGAGCCCGCAGGCGTACTTTTCGTTTTGAAGCCTTCGGAGCTCCGCGGCGAAGTTTGGCCTTTGGTCAAGCCGTATATTTGGTTGTCCATGACAATATAGGTAATATCGATATTACGGCGGATCGCATGTACCGTATGGCCCATACCGATCGCAAATCCGTCCCCGTCGCCGCCTGCCGCAAGCACAGTCAGCTCGCGGTTAGCCATTTTCAAGCCTTGCGCGATGGGAAGCGAACGGCCGTGTACACCGTGGAAGCCGTATGCGTTAATGTAACCGGAGATACGTCCGGAGCAGCCGATACCGGAAACGACGCCCAACTGTTCAGGCTCCAGGCCAACGCTGGCAGCCGCTCTTTGAATTGCCGCTTGAATCGAGAAGTCGCCGCAGCCCGGGCACCAGTTCGGTTTAATATTGTTACGGAAGTCTTTTAATGTTGCCATACAAGATTCAACTCCTGACAAAATGTTGTAATTTCTGCCGGCAAGAACGGGTTACCGTTATATTTCAGCAAGCTTTTGATCTTATCCGCATAACCTACGTTCAATTTGATCAAGGATGCCAATTGAGCCGTAGCGTTGTTTTCAATGACAACTACCGTTTTGGCCTTAGCGATATATGGCTTCAATTCTTCGGCCGGGAACGGATGCAGCAGACGAACCGTTGCATGGTTGGTTTTAATGCCTTGAGCCGACAGGCGCGTTCTCGCTTCGTCGATCGTACCGCCTGTGGAGCCCATGCCGATAATGAGCAAGTCCGGCTCTGCATGAGGAGCATCGACCAGGATCGGGTTCGTTACCTTGATATGGTTCATTTTCTCCATACGTTTATCCATCATCTTCTTGCGGTTATCCGTGCTCTCCGACGGGCGGCCTTCCTGGTCATGCTCGACGCCGGTCACATGGTGAATACCGTGTTTTTGGCCCGGAATTACGCGCGGCGATACACCGTCATTCGAATATTCATAACGCTTGAACAGTTTATTCTCCTCGTTAGCCGGAAGCTCGCCTTCGATCAGACGTCCGCGTTCGATTTGAATTTTATTGTAATCCAGCATCTCGCAGGATTGTTTGCCTAACGAAAGCTGAAGGTCTGTCAGCAAAATAACCGGACATTGGTATTTCTCGGCAAGGTTGAACGCCTGAATCGTGTCATAGAAGCATTCTTCAATTGTCGAAGGCGACAACACGATCTTCGGAATCTCGCCATGCGTACCGTAAATCATCGCGTACAAGTCGGATTGCTCCTGCTTGGTCGGAAGGCCGGTACTTGGACCACCGCGCTGCGTGTCCACGATCACAATCGGCGTTTCCGTCATGCCGGCAAGACCGATGGCCTCCATCATCAGGGAAAGACCGGGACCCGCCGATGCCGTCATGGTGCGGACACCGCCGTAGTTGCCTCCGATCGCCATCGTTACCGCAGCGATTTCGTCTTCCGTTTGAATAACAGCGCCGCCGAATTTGGGGAGCACCTTGGTCAAGTATTCCATAATTTCAGATGCGGGGGTAATCGGATAGGCCGGCATAAAACGGCAGCCTCCGACAACGGCGCCAAGGCCGATCGCATCGTTACCGATCATAAACAATTTTTGCTTGCCGTCCGCAGGCTCCAATTGGAACTCTGGCAGCGGACCGCCGTTTGCTTCCAAAATAAATTCAGCCGCTTTACGTACCGCTTCGATATTTTTCTCGACGACGGCCGGACCTTTGCGTCCGAATTCTTCTTCCACCGCTTTATTAAACACTTCCAAAGGCAGCCCGAGCAAAGCCCAAGATGCGCCGGAAGCAGCCATATTTTTAAATAGGGAAGTTCCTAGCTCTTCAGCAATAGCCGTAATCGGAACAGGGAACAAACGGGCTTTGACGCCTTCTGGTACCACAGGATTAAATTTCGCATCGGCCACGATTACTCCATTCTCCCGAAGCTCAAATGCGTTTAAATCGATTGTTTCTTGGTCAAATGCAACAAGGATATCCAGATCGTCCGAAATCGCACGAATAGGCTTTGTGCTGATTCTGATCTTGTTGTTGGTGTGCCCTCCCTTGATACGAGAGGAGAAATGACGGTACCCGTACAAATAATATCCAAGACGATTCAACGCCGTAGAGAAAATTTTGTCGGTACTTTCAACACCTTCCCCTTGTTGTCCTCCGATCTTCCAAGATAATTGGCTAATCACCGTTGTCCACTCCTTCTGAATAGTCACTGACTTTTTGCAACAGATCAACTTATGGTTAAAAGAAATTTAATAATTGGATAAAAAATTTCTTTCAGTTGTCATCCAAATTTTATGATTTTACGCGCTAAAAAGCAAGTGGTTTACGACAAAATGAAACATAGTATTTTTAGATGATATCTATATCGAAATTAGATTGATTATTTACTGAACGATATCCATTCCAGATGTAAACGTTTATTTACAGCGCAGGCAAGTTTTTAGCGAAAAATGAGTGCCAATTTCCGAATAAAAAGCCTTCAACCGACTCCTTGCTGTAATACCGGCTAAGTTTTTCCGTCAAATTAGCGAAATGTCCGGCATGCTCCAAACCAGGTATTTTCGTATCGATTCCGTCAAAGTCGGAGCCAAGCACCAGATTGTGTTCCCCGCCCAAAGCGCAAATATGCTCGACGTGCCTGAGCAGCGAATCAATCGAAGCGCTGCCGCCGCCGCTCGCAAACGATGGGACGAAGGTGAGACCGATTCGACCTTCCATCCGAATCAACGTGCGGATCTGGTCGTCGTTCAGGTTGCGGGGGTGGCTGCAGACCGCTCTTGCGTTCGCATGCGTTGCTACGATCGGCTTCGCGGAATGGTCCGCAAGATCCCAGAAAGACCGAACCGATAAATGAGACACATCTAATATTATACCCAAATCATTGCACTCTTTAATAAACCTTTTCCCTTTATTTGAAAATCCGCTCTGTCTTGGTTCCAATACACCGTCTGCCGCCCAATTGGCATGATTCCAGGTGACGCCGATCATACGCACGCCAAGCAGCTGCAAGATTTGCGTATACAGCGAATGGTCGTTAATCGCATCCGCCCCTTCCAGCGTAAGGATCGCTCCGCGCTTCGTTCCGTTCATCACCTGCTCCAGGTCGGACTTGTTTTTGATGACGATCCACTTGTCGGTTTGTGCAACCTTGCGATAAAAAATATTTATGTACTCCAAATAATGATCGAAGCGGGGCTGCCGGACTGCTTCGGATAAATAAATGGCGAAGCATTGAATTTTAATATCCGATTTGACCACATGGGCATAGCTGACATCCAGCGCGGTTTGATGCGGGTCGTAAAAGTCAATCTCCGGGTGCTCGACCATTTTCCACAATACATCGCAATGACCGTCGATAATCATCGGCCAACTCCCTCCATTCTCATGGTTCGTTTCTGAAACTCCAAGCGCAGCCGGCATCCAGGATAAATTAAAAAAACCTGTCTACAATGTAAACAGGCGGATAACCAAACCATATTTGGATGGATAGGAGCTATTATCTAGGCTCTACGATCAGTTTAATAGCCGTCCGATCCTCACCATCGATCACGATGTCGGTAAACGCTGGTATGCAAATCAAATCAACCCCACTGGGAGCCACAAATCCACGGGCAATCGCTACGGCTTTAATAGCTTGGTTGAGGGCGCCGGCACCGATCGCTTGCAGCTCGGCTGCCCCACGCTCACGCAATACCCCTGCTAACGCGCCAGCTACGGAGTTAGGATTGGACTTTGCTGAAACTTTTAATACTTCCATGAAAAGTACCTCCTCGGGAATGATGGATTGCTTCCAGTACTATTCATATTCTAGGAATTTGCGGTTAATTCCTTCTTCTCGAAGATGGTATTTTCTAATAATTTTGAATCGTCGTTCAATTCTGATTATTTATTCAAACAGCAGCTGGTCCTCATCCATCCGTATGAGCTGCACCTTTTTACCGAGGCCGGTCGCAGGATCCAAATCGATGCATACCGCGTGAAAATGCCACTTCCCTTCGTCCACGACAAAGCGGACCGGCAGCTGCGTCCTGAATTTCTGCATGACTGCCGTTCGTTCCATGCCGAGAATTCCGTCACGCGGCCCTACCATGCCGACATCGGTGACATATGCCGTGCCAAGCGGCAGAACGCGCTCGTCATGCGTTTGAACATGCGTATGAGTACCTACCACAGCCGACACCTTCCCGTCCAAATGCCACCCCATTGCAAGCTTCTCCGACGTTGCTTCCGCGTGGAAGTCAACCAATATATACTTATGCTTTTTTTTCTGCGCCTCTAAAATGGCGTCCGCTTTTTCGAACGGACAATCCAGCGGCGGCAAAAAAGTACGCCCTTGCAAGTTGATAATAAGCAGCTCCTGGTCTTTCACTTTGATTGTCGTATAGCCCCGGCCCGGCGTCCCTTTCGGAAAGTTGGCCGGTCTGACCATCCGTTCCTCGTCATCGATAAAATCGAAAATTTCTTTCTGGTCCCACGTATGATTGCCCATCGTAAGGCCATGCACGCCCAGCTCGAACAGTTCCTTGGCAATGTTTGCCGTTATTCCTCTCCCTGCAGCCGAATTTTCCCCGTTTGCAATAATAAAATGCGGATTCAGCTTTGTTTTCAATTTCGGCAAATACGTTTTCATCGCATTACGCCCGACCGACCCGACAATATCACCGATGAATAAAATTCTCATGCCTCGAAGTTCTCCCTTCTTGTATAAGCCAAAAGAAAAGTGGCTTAATCAGCCACTTTTCCCCATTGTACTATTATTTTGCATATTCGACTGCACGTGTCTCGCGAATGACGGTTACCTTGATATGACCCGGGTAATCCAATTCGCCTTCGATCTTCTTCGTTATGTCGCGTGCCAGGCGGAAAGCTTCCGTATCGTCCACCTTCTCAGGCTGAACCATGACGCGCACTTCACGACCTGCCTGGATCGCATACGACTTCTCGACGCCTTCGAACGATTCCGAAATTTCTTCAAGCTTTTCCAGACGCTTGATGTACGTCTCAAGCGTTTCACGGCGCGCTCCCGGACGGGCTGCCGACAATGCGTCTGCCGCGCCGACCAGCATGGCAATGACCGATGTGGCTTCACAGTCGCCGTGATGCGATGCAATACTGTTAATGACGACAGGGTGCTCTTTGTATTTCTTGGCAATTTCGACGCCAATTTCAACGTGAGACCCTTCAACTTCATGATCCAATGCTTTACCGATATCATGCAGGAGACCGGCACGTTTCGCCAATGTCACGTCTTCCCCGAGCTCTCCCGCCATCAATCCGGTTAAGTAGGCGACTTCCATCGAATGCTTCAACACGTTTTGTCCATAGCTTGTTCTGAATTTAAGTCGGCCTAAAATTTTGATCAAATCCGGGTGCAATCCATGAACACCGGTTTCAAATGTTGCCTGTTCCCCGTATTCACGGATGCGCTCATCCACTTCCTTGCGGGATTTCTCGACCATTTCTTCAATGCGAGCGGGATGAATACGTCCGTCTGCAACTAACTTCTCAAGCGAAGTGCGGGCAATCTCACGGCGAATCGGATCAAAACCGGACAAAATGACGGCTTCAGGGGTATCGTCAATGATCAGATCGATTCCCGTCAATGTCTCCAAAGCTCTGATATTTCTTCCTTCGCGACCGATAATGCGGCCTTTCATTTCTTCATTCGGCAGCGAAACTACGGAAACGGTCGTTTCGGCTACATGATCCGCAGCGCAACGTTGAATGGCGAGCGTAATAATCTCGCGCGCTTTCTTGTCGCCTTCTTCTTTAGCCTGCTGCTCGATTTCCTTAATCAACTGCGCCGTTTCATGCCGAACTTCTTGTTCCACGTTGCTCAGGATGATTTGTTTCGCATCTTCCATCGTCAGAGCGGATATCCGCTCCAGTTCAGCAACCTGCTTTTTGTAAATTTCATCAATTTGCGATTGGGTTTCTTCAATTCTTTTCTCTTTGTTGGCGACCTGCTCTTCTTTCTTTTCTAGAGATTCCAATTTTTTATCCAGCGATTCCTCTTTTTGCAACAGACGTCTCTCTTGTCGTTGAGTTTCATTTCGACGATCACGAATGTCTTTTTCAGCTTCGGTCCGGAGCTTGTGAATTTCATCCTTCGCTTCCAGAACCGCTTCTTTCCTTAGTGCTTCCGCCTCTTTAGTCGCGCTTTCCTTAATTTGCTGGGCGGCGTGTTCAGCACTCGAAATCTTCGCTTCTGCAATGGATTTGCGGATAAAATAACCAATCCCTAAGCAAAGTGCACCAACAACGAGAACGATTAAAATCCAGATGACCGGATTGTCTAGCATCCAGTTCACCTCCTCGTTGTTTCTCCAAGGGGTAAGCTTGGGACAGTATGGTTTTTAATCCGTTTTACAAGCGTAAGAATTTAAAGTAAAAATTGGCGATTTTACTTTTGCGAATTTTCCCGTTAAGCAATCAGGAAGATTCTTGTATAAAAATACATATGATTATTTTATCTTTTGTCCGAGAAGCTTGTCAAGGTGTCCGGCACAGAATTGGTTCGGTTACAGCTTACGGAAAGAGGTTTCCAAATAATCCCATCAAATTAAATGGCATTAACAACTAAAATTAATGATGTTAATCATCAAAATCGGACTCCGCAAGCTCCTCCTCTTCCCAATCTCCCGCCGATCCGATTTGTTTCATTACTTTTGAAATGACCCCCGAGCTGTACCCTCTGCGCTGTAGAAAAGCAATCGCCTTTCTTTTGGCTTTGAGCACGTCTGCGGCCGCTTCCGTACGATATTTTTTTAACGCGAGCTCCAGCGCGCTGCTGTATTCCGTATCTTCGTCGATCTGCTCGATCGCTTGGTTGATCTGCTCCGGCTTTACACCCTTTTGCTTCAGCTCCTGCTTAACCCAGTTGCGTCCCTTCTTTTGCGAGCCGATCCGCTGTTTGGCCAATTGCTCTGCAAATAACCGGTCATCGATATACTTCTCCCGCTTCAACCGTTCCAGCGTGTCTGTAATCAACCGCCCGTCGTATCCTTTTTGCTTCAGCCGGAAGGTCAACTCTTGCTCGGAGCGGAGTCTTGACGCAAGCAGCCTTACCGCGTCCAAATATGCGCGCTGCTTGTCCTCCGCTTGAGCGATCTCGTTCATCTCATTGCGGCTGACCTCCACACCTTTGACAAGCCGGTATTTAATCAGTATATCCTCATGGATGGAGCAGGCGAATTGTTCATCAATATACAGGTTGTACCGGTCTTTCGATCGCTTCTGCCGTTCGACCTTCGTTATCGTTCCGGTTACGCTCCGCTCTTTCGTCTCATTCGTCGCTTTCATCTCGTTCCACTCATTATCCAAGTTGAATAACACCCCGATTATAAGGCAAAGGCACCTTCTACCGATCGTAAAGGTGCCTCTTAACCTGCTTATTCGATTGCCGCCAAATCTTCGTCTTCTTCGACCTCGTCGAGGTCGGAGCCGTTCGCTACGATCAGATTGCTGTTCTCGCGTATTTTCTTCTCGATCACGTCAGCGATCTGCGGGTTCTCCTTCAGAAACTGCTTCGCATTCTCGCGGCCTTGTCCAAGACGGTCGTTGTCGAAGGAGTACCAAGCGCCGCTCTTCTGAACGATATCCATTTCCGAACCGATATCGATAATGCTGCCTTCCTTGGAAATGCCTTCTCCGTACATAATGTCAATTTCCGCTTGCTTAAATGGAGGCGCTACTTTATTCTTTACGACTTTGATACGCGTGCGGTTACCGACCATATCGTTGCCTTGCTTGATCGTTTCAATCCGACGCACATCGAGCCGGACGGTGGAATAAAACTTCAACGCCCGCCCGCCGGGAGTCGTCTCCGGATTGCCGAACATGACGCCGACTTTCTCGCGGAGCTGGTTAATGAAGATCGCGATGACCTTCGATTTATTGATGGCGCCGGAAAGCTTACGCAGCGCCTGTGACATGAGACGGGCCTGCAGACCGACGTGGGAGTCGCCCATCTCGCCCTCGATTTCCGCTTTCGGCACCAGCGCCGCAACCGAGTCGATGACGATAATATCGACGGCGCCGCTGCGGACGAGCGCTTCCGCGATCTCCAGCGCCTGCTCGCCCGTATCCGGCTGGGATAACAGCAGCTCGTCAATATTAATGCCCAGCTTGCTGGCATACAGCGGGTCCAACGCATGCTCGGCATCAATAAACGCAGCTTGTCCGCCCGCCTTCTGTACTTCGGCGATAGCATGCAGTGCCACCGTTGTTTTACCTGACGATTCCGGTCCGTATACTTCTATAATTCTGCCGCGCGGAAAACCGCCGATACCTAACGCAATATCGAGAGCCAATGAACCGCTAGGGATCGTTTCAACTTGCATATGGGTGGATTCACCCAGCTTCATAATGGAGCCTTTCCCAAATTGCTTTTCAATTTGACGAAGGGCACTTTCCAATGCTGCACGCCGATCTGCCAAAACAGTCACTTCCTTTTTTCGTATTTGGATAATTACATGATAACTGGTTTTGTTTGTGTTGCCAAGCATTTTTTTACGAACATACATTCGATTCGATTTCAAAAGAAAAACCGTAACAAAGTGGCCACGACTTGTTACGGTACTTCCGTATATCTATTATATGACATCTCAGCCAACCATTTCAAGCTTAATTTTGAGGGATGAGCCACCCTGCTTTTATTCAGTCCGGAGCAGCTTCCACAGCTGATACAAAGCGCTTTTGGCGGCGCGCCATTTGATCGAGGCCCGGTTTCCGGAAAGCTGCAGCCGTTCTACAACCGTATCGCCCTGCTTGCGCGCAACTCCCACGTAAACGAGTCCGACCGGCTTGCCCTCCGACGAATCCGGACCGGCTACACCGGTGATGGACACCGCATAATCGGAGCCGGCCTGCTCCCGCATCTGTTCGGCTAATTGGCGCGCCGTTTCGCTGCTGACGGCTCCGGGCGCATCCGGACCTTCAAGGACGTCCATAGGCACGCCCAGCAGCTTGTGCTTCAATTCATTGGTGTAGCAGACGATGCCTCCCCGGTACACGGCGGAGCTGCCGGGAACGGAGGTGATCATATCGCTGAACAAGCCGCCCGTACAGCTCTCCGCAGCCGCCAGGAGCAGCTTGCGGCCACTCAGGATGCGGACGATCTCCTGCTCGAGCGTAACGTCCTCGGCCGCATATATATGCTGCCCCAGCCTGCCGCGAATTTCGCGCTCGACCGGGTCGAGCTTAAGATCCGCCTCCGCTTGTGTTGCCGCCCGTGTGGTCAAACGGATCGCCACCTCGCCTTCTTTGGCGTAAGGAGCGATCGTCGGGTCGCTCTGGCGCTCGATCAAATCCAGCAGCTCGTGCTCCAGCGACGATTCGCCGATCCCGGCGAACTTGAGCATGCGCGAAAACAAGGGCTGCGCCTGATTCATTTTCGACGAAATCCACGCCGCCGCATACCGTTCGAACATCGGCTTCATTTCTTTCGGCGGGCCGGGCAGCAATATATAGCTGGTACCGTCCTGCGTCAGCGCCACGCCGACGGCAAGCCCGTTATCGTTCGCCAGCGGATCGCTGTTCTCCAGCATCAGCGCCTGTCTGCGATTGCTCTCTACCATATGTACTCCGCGCGTGCGGAACATCTCTTCGATCTTGTCCATGGACGGCTGGTGCATTACGATTTGCCGGCCAAGAGAAGCGGCCAGCGCATCTTTCGTCAAGTCGTCCTGCGTCGGTCCGAGACCGCCGGTGCATATAATCAGATCGGCCCGGCTTTTGGCCGTCTGCAGCGCATTCGTCAACCGCTCCGTATTATCCCCGACCACGGTCTGGTAATAAACCCCGACCCCCAAGTCCGCACAAGCCTGCGCCAAATATTGCGCGTTCGTATTCAGAATTTGTCCCAGCAACAGCTCGGTGCCTACCGCTATGATCTCCGCTTTCATCGTCCCATCCCCATCTCCTTATAAAATAAAACAAAAACAATAGGATCATCCTACTGTTTTCATTCGTTAAAATTAATAACGTGCTTATTTTTAATAAAGTAATCGAAACCGGAATACAGCGTTATAATCGCCGCCACCCAGCTGGCAAACATATCGAACCGGAAATTGATAAAGGCAAACGGAAAATTGTTGATCAGCAGCGCGATAATAGCGGTGATCTGCGCCGCCGTTTTCCATTTCCCCCACTTGCTGGCGGCAATCACATGCCCTTCCAGCAGAGCGATCTGACGCAGTCCGGTAACCGCAAACTCCCGGCTTATAATGACAATAACAATCCATGCCCCTACCTTCCCCATCTCCACGAGCGAGACGAGAACGGCGGACACCAGCAGCTTATCCGCCAGCGGATCGAGCAGCTTGCCCAAGTTGGTGACGAGCTTCCGCTTGCGGGCGATATAGCCGTCCAGGCTGTCCGTGCTGGCGGCTACGATAAAAATAAGCGCGGCAACGATCTGGTTGTAGGTGATGGTGAACTGCTCGACCCGTATATGCGGAAACTTCAGGTTGACCAGCAAAAAGAACATGATAATCGGAACTAGGAATATCCTCGCCAAGGTAATCCTGTTGGCCAGGTTCATGCTACAACCTCCCCGGACAAATCAAACTCGAATGAATGGGTAATTCGGACTTTGGCCACTTCCCCAATTGCAAGCTGCGAGCCTGTTACAAATACTTCGCCGTCAATTTCCGGCGCGTCGAATTGCGATCTGCCGACATACACATCGTTGCGGCCGTCATACTTTTCGATCAGCACGTCGATCGTTTGTCCGATCCGGCTGCCGTTGCGCAAATTGGAAATTTCCCTTTGAATTTCCATCAGCGTATTGGCGCGGAATTCCTTCACCTCGTCGGAAACCTGATCCGGCAGACGGGCGGCCGGTGTATCCTGCTCCTGCGAGTAGGCGAAGACGCCCAACCGGTCAAACTCGATTTCGCGGATAAATTGCTTCAGGTTTTCAAAGTCCTCCTCGGTTTCGCCGGGGAAACCGACAATCAACGAAGTCCGCAGCGAAACGCCCGGAATGCGCTCGCGGATTTTGGCGATCAAGGCGCGTGCGTCCTGCTGCCGGCCGGGTCTCCTCATCCGCTTCAAAATACGGTCCTCGCTATGCTGCAGCGGCATATCGACGTATTTGCAAATTTTCGGATTGGCGGCGATCGTATCGATCAGCTCATCCGTGAAAAATCCCGGATAAGCGTAATGCAGGCGCACCCACTCGATTCCCGGAACCTCGGATACTTTGTTCAGCAGTGCCGGCAGCATGAAGCCGTCATACAGATCGGTGCCGTAATTGGTGGAATCCTGCGCGATCAAGCTGATTTCGCGGACGCCCTGCGAAGCCAGCTGCTCGACTTCGGCAATGATCGATTCCATGCTTCTGCTGCGGAATTTGCCGCGCATGATCGGAATGCTGCAGAACGTACAGGCATTGTCGCAGCCCTCGGCAATTTTGACATACGCCGTATAACGGGGAGTTGTAACCTGTCGCGGCAGCGATTGTTCATAATTGAATATAGGGTTGCCGACAAGCACCGGCTTCTTCCCGGCCAGCGCTTCGTCGATAATATCGTTGATTTTGTCAAAATCTCCGGTGCCTACGATGCCGTCGATTTCCGGCATTTCCTTCATCAGCTCTTCTTTATAGCGCTGCGTCAAGCAGCCGGACACGATCAGCGCTTTAAGCTGACCCGTTTGTTTCAAATCTGCCATATCGAGGATCGTATTTACCGATTCTTCCTTCGCCGCATCGATAAATCCGCATGTATTGACGATAATTACAGTCGCATCTTCCTTGTCGCTCACCAGTTCGTAGCCACGTCCAAAAACCAAACCGGACATAATTTCGGAGTCTACGAGGTTTTTCTCGCAGCCCAACGTAACTACCTTCACTCTCTCTGTCATGTAAACTGCCTCCAATATATAGACCTAACCTATTTTAGTATCAAGTATAATACAACGGAATGAACAGTGTCAAAAAAAGAACCTTTACAGAAGCCGCTTCAGCCCTCCCGCAAAGGTACAGAGTACACACCGGTGTATTCGGTTAACGGAAATTCAAAAACTGCAAATCCAGAGGAATATCTTCCTTGCGGAGCAGCTGGATGATCTGCTGCAGATCGTCTTTGCTTTTGCCGGTTACTCTTATTTGGTCGCCTTGAATTTGGCTCTTCACCTTCAATTTGGAATCGCGGATCAAAATATTGATTTTTTTCGCGTTATCCTGATCGATCCCCTGCTTCAGCTTAATGCGCTGGCGCACGGTCTGGGAAGCGGCGGGCTCCACTTTGCCGTGATCGAGGTTTTTCAGCGATATGCCCCGTTTGGCCATTTTTGAGTATAAAATATCGAGTACGTTTTGCAGCTTGAATTCATCGTCGGATACGACGACCAGCTCATCCTTTTCTATCGAAAACTTGCTTTTGCTGTTTTTGAAATCAAACCGGTTGCCGATTTCTTTTTCAGCCTGGTTAATCGCATTTTTCAATTCCTGCATATCCATTTTCGATACGATATCGAACGAACTTTCCGAGCTCATGGGTTCACTTCCTTTTCATGCATGGCATAATTTCCTAATATCATAACATAAAAAGACACCTTGGGCCAATGGAGCGCCTTAGAGTGTCTTTGCTGCTGCTCGTTGTCAAGCTTTTTGCAATTCGATTTGAAACCGCTTCGGGTTAGGGGTATCGCCAACCGGGATGACCGTGCCGTTCACCGTCAATTCGATCGCATTGGAGCGGCCGACAATAAGAAAAGCTGAATTGGTCAGCTCCCACGATTGGGATTTGCCGCTGGCATACGTTCCCTGCTCGACCACCTCGCGGCTTTGTCCCAAAGAATCGATCTGAACCCAGCAGGCATCGCCTGTCACCTTCATTTGAATCGTCAGCTTGTCGGCGTTGGAGACGGCGTAGTAATCCGTCCCGCTCTGGCTTTTCGTCAGCTTAACCTCGGTTTTCGGGGCCGGGGGTGGCGGCGGAACGACAGGATCCGTTTTCTTGTCGTTTATCGGCACAGCGGCAGTGCCGTTATTCGCATTCGCGGCCGCAGGATCCATCTTCTTGTCGGTGATCCGGTTCTGCTCATTGGCCGGCTTGACATCGTCCATATGATTCGGATAATTCATATTCAAATAATAATAAATAATCCCCAAAATGAGCACCACGAATGAAACCATCATAATATTCGACGCCCATTTTCCGATCTTCTCGGTGTTGCGCCCCGATCGTTTACTGCGGATCGGTTCGATATTCTTTTCCGCTTCGGTTGCCGGGATTACGTTCTGGTAAAGCCTCAGCACCTCGTTGGGGTCCAAGCCGACCGCCTCGGAATAGCTCTTTATAAAAGCCCTGACATAAAAATTGCCGGGCAAAATTTTGTAATCGCCTTCTTCAATCGCTTCTAAATATCGCTTGCGAATTTTTGTCGCTTCCTCCAGGTCCTCCAGCGAAATTTTATTCTCCATCCGCGCTTTACGCAGCAGCTGGCCAAGTTCGGACATGTTCTCACCTCTTTTCGACACCGTCCCGGTGCAATTCTAGTAGTCGGCAAATCCATTCGTAAACGATTCGTAAGAAATTTCTTCATCCGGCGTATGGCGGAGCTCTACAATATAATTAAAGTCATCATACGTATATTCGGATTCGCGAATAAAAATATCCGGATGTTCAATGACCTTTGTCGAAGGCATGCTCATAATTTCCTGCAGCAGCGAATAGTGCTTTTCGTTGGAGCGCAGCGTGGATACGATCCCGTCGATGATGAACACATTGTTCGACGACATTTCATCCTCCGACAATTGGCTTCGGACCGTCTGCCGCAGCAGCGTGGAGGAAACGAACGTCCAGCGCTTGTTCGAGCATACGCTTCCCGCAATGATGGACTCCGTTTTGCCGACACGCGGCATACCGCGCAGTCCGACGACCTGATTGCCGTCGCGCTTGAAAATTTCACCCAAAAAGTCAACGAGCAAGCCAAGCTCATCCCGCGTAAACCGGAACGTTTTCCGGTCGTCGGAATCTCTCTCGATGTAGCGGCCATGACGAACAGCCAATATATCGACAAGCTTGGGCTCGCGAAGCGCCGTTATAGTTATATTATCCACTTTTTTCAACATTTTACCCAACAAATCAATTTTTTCATCATCATTTGTTTGCAAAAGCATGCCGCGGGTACGGTCTTCCACTCCGTTAATCGTTACGATGTTAATATCGAGCATCCCCATTAAGGATGCGACATCGCCCAGCAATCCCGGGCGGTTTTTAAATATTTTATATTCCATATACCACTGCTTGCTTTCCATAATCTGCACCTCATAATTTGTCAAGTGAGCTTCTTTATCATATTTTTGTAATAGTTTACGAAAATATTCTACAAATTTCGCTAAATTCCTTCCGTTCCGATGAAAAAGTTTAAAGTTACTGCGGCTTGTTAATAGTCAATTCCTGCGTATCGTAATTTGTTACTCCCGGCGTCCATTGCTTTTCAATCAAATCGAACAATGAAGCAAGCAAGGGCTCCCACTGTACCTGAATCGAAGTGAGCGACATGTTCACAATCGGCACCTGGAGCGATTTCATCCGCTGAAGCACGCTCGCATCCAATGGCGAATAAACGACAATCCAATCCGGCACGTGCTGCCTGACCTGCAGCTGGAATTGCGGGTACCAGCCTTCGGCGTCGGATAGTGAAATCGTTTCGGCCTCCTCGGAAGGGGCCCACATCGACGGAATCGGCCTGGACGAAACCGTAACCCACTCGAACCTTTTGCCGATGATTTGCTGCTGTTTGACCCATTCCTGCCATTGCTTTTCCATAAAGCCGTCGCCGGTCGTTCTCCAAACCAGGTTATCTCCGCTCGCGGCAGCTGGCTGCTGCGATACGGAATCGTCCAGCAGTATCCATCGTTTATCCGTTATCGCGACAGCTGAGGCCGCGGCCTGCCTGGTAAGCTCATTGCCTATCACAATGACGTAATCGTATGGCGTTGCTTTTATTTTATCGGCCTGCACCGCCTCGAATGCGTCCGTATGTATCCATTCAAATGCGATATGATGCGAATCGCGCCAATTCAGCAGCGTTTTTTGCACCGCCGCTCCCATCTGCTCGTTCAAATCGGGCTTCGTTATCATCAGCACCGATTTCTTCGATTGCAGCAATTCCTGATTTATTGCAGGAATATTTTTGCCGCAGCCGGCAATCAACACCATCAAGCCGAACAACATCATCATTGCCAATCGTTTATTCATCTTCAAGCTTTTTCTGTCCGCCTTTCATCAACCTGTTTCGTTAAGAGTTAAGAGATCAATCCATATAAGTATAGCATGAAAAGCGCGGAAAAGCCTCCCATGACAGGAGGCCCGAAGGTAAGAATGGTTCATGTTGGACTGTGCGCAAACGGATCAAAGCTTCTCCGGCGAAACCAGCTTCACCATCAACCGCGCAATTGTATTTTTCTCGTTCTCGTCGGCTACGTCCCAAAGCTCTTTTAAAATGCGCTCCTCTTTGTTTTCCGGATCGACTTTGTCGGCCAAAAATTCGCCGATTTGAACGGCCAGCTTGCTGATCGTATCGTCATTCATACCAAACTTTTCAGCCTGCTCCACCCGGTCGTGCAAAAATTGCTTCCAGCGGTCGAAAACCTTCAACACAGTTGCCATAGGGAAGTCCTCCTTTTATATGAATTAGCAGTACAAAAATAATGTTCGCAAAAAGGAGGGAAACTATGCAGGATTCAGGTCAGCCATCCGCCGTTGGGACTAATGATTTGTCCGGTAATATAACCGGATTCAGGCAGAGCCAAAAAGTAAACGAGCGATGCGATTTCATCGGGCTTGCCAAAGCGGCCCGCCGGAATTTCGTTCTCGATCGCCGTTTTCTCGGTGGAGTCGAAAGCGGCCATCATTTGCGTATCGACAGCTCCCGGCGCTACCGCATTGACCGTGACTCCCGAAGGGGCTAGCTCCTTCGCCAGCGCTTTCGTAAACGCATTGATGCCGCCTTTTGCCGTGGAGTACACAACCTCGCAGGAAGCGCCTGAGATGCCCCAGATCGAAGAAACATTGATGATGCGGCCGTATTTTTGCCGGATCATGGGCTCCATAAACTGCTGCGTCGTCAGGAAGGTCCCTTTCAAATTAACGTTGATGACATCGTCCCACTGTTCTTCCGTCACATCGGACAGCAGGCCGTAATGGCTGATGCCCGCATTGTTCACCAAAATATCGGGCACCATCCGGTGCTGCTCCAGCTTTTCCTGCAGCCGCAGCAGCTGCTCCCTGCTCCGCAAGTCCGCGCTCGCCGTCAACACTTTGGCGCCGTGCTTCATACAGTTTCTGGCCGTCTCGTTGGCCGCTTCATGCGACTGCAAATAATGAATCACCACGTTCATGCCGACGGACGAGAACCGCTCTGCAATTGCGGCGCCTATGCCGCGGCTCCCGCCCATCACGAGTACCGTCTGCTCGGTGAACGGTTTCCCCGGCGTATTCATTTGCGCTCACTTCTGACAATCGATACGGCCAGCTGATTCCAATCAAAATGATGACGCAGCCGCTCATTCACATCTTCAATCGTAATTTGCTCGTAAACCGGCAGCACATCGAACAGGTCGATTTTTTTGAACCGGTATTTCGTAAATTCATTGGCAATCGCTTCCGGCGAGTTCAACGAGCGCATAAAGCTGCCGATTTTCTTTTTCCGGCTTCTTTCAAAATCCGCCGCTGCCACGCCGTTCGCTTTAACGCGATCAATTTCTTCGCGCAGCCGGGAAATCAGCTTTTCGGGATCCTTCGTGTCCCCCCCGAACGCGGAAAATGCGTAATTGTCGCCAATGTTATATTCGCTGCCGAAGCTGTCGGAGATGAGCTGCTCGTCATACAGCTTCTGATAAATGGCCGAGCTTGGACTGACGAGCGTATCGAGCAGCACCTTCATCGTCAACTCGCGCTTCAGCATTTGTTGGCCGGTCGCTTTTTGCTCCGGCTCTTTGCAGCCGAACAAGCATTTGGGCAGCGATACGGGAAGGACAATTACTTTTTCCTTCTCCTTGACGGCAGCCGGCTCCTGTTCGAACAGCCTTTCAATCGCGCCCTGCGGCTTGTAATCTTTGGCCGCCTGATTTTGCCTGACAAGCTCCATGATCTCCTCGGGCTTGACGCCGCCGACGACAAACAGACTCATATTGCTCGGATGGTAAAATGTATGGTAGCAATCGTACAGCAGCTCTTTCGTGATGCGGGAGATGGATTCCACCGTTCCGGCGATGTCGATATGCACCGGATGTTTATGATACATCGCTTCGATAAGGCCATAATACGAGCGCCAGTCCGGGTTATCCTGATACATTTTGATTTCCTGACCGATAATGCCCTTTTCCTTCTCGACGTTTTCATCCGTAAAGTAAGGATTTTGCACAAAATTGATCAAAGTCAGCAAATTATCATGAATATGCTCGGTTGCCGAAAATAAATAGGACGTCCGATCGAAGCTTGTAAACGCATTGGCTGAAGCGCCGCGCGAGGCGAATACGGAAAAAATGTCGCCTGTCGGCTCCTCGAACATTTTATGCTCAAGAAAATGGGCAATCCCGTCCGGTACTTTGAGCGGCTGGGCGCCCTGCACCCGAAAATGGTTGTCAATGGAACCGTACTGCGTCGAAAACGTCGCATATGTTTTGGAAAACCCTTCCTTCGGAAGCACATAAACCGACAGACCGTTCGGAAGCTGCTCGGCGTACAAGGTTTCTTTGACATGCGGATATGGAATTACCTTCATGCCTGCTTTCCTCCCTTCCGGTCACGCAAAAAGTAGATCGTATCCAATTTTACCTGCCTGGCGACTGTCTGGATCGCAGCTTTATCCGTGACGAGCACATCTTCAATGAGCTTAGGTACCGTTCGTTCAACACCGGACAATATATTGTTAAAATCAAACGAGATCAGCTCAAATGCCGAATCCTGCAGCTCTCGTAAATGGCCGGAAATCATCGCCTTCGTCTGCTGCAGCTCCGTATCGCTGATGTCCCCCGCTTCCATCGCCTCCAGCTGCTGGCGGATGATCGCGACGGCTTTATCGTAATTGTCCAGTTCAATGCCGGACTGGATCGTCAAAATGCCTTTATGACCGTCCAGACGCGATGAAGCGTAGTAGGCAAGGCTTGCTTTTTCCCTTACATTCGTAAACAGCTTGGAATGAGGGTAGCCCCCTAAAATGCCGTTGTACATCAGCATGGTCGGATAAGCCGGGTCGGCATAGGTCGTATAGCCGCGCAGCCCCAAATTCAGCTTGCCTTGGCTGACGTCCAGCTCCTCTACGACTTCGCGCACCTTCTCCACCTGCCGGTGCTGTATCTTGGCCGAGTAGCTTGCCGCTTCGTTTTGCAGGCTGAAGCTGTTTTCGATTAGCGGCATCACTTCATTCAAGCTCGTCTGGCCCACTACATAAATATCGATGGGAGATTGTTTAAGCCACTGCCCGTAATGAGCGTATAAAGCGTCCGGCGTCAAGCTATGCAGCGCCTCGATGCTGCCGAGCTGATGCAACCGGTACGGTTCCAGCTTGCACATTTCCTCGATGCAGCGTTCGGCGGCATATCTGATTTTATCGTTTATAATGGCCTCGATCCTCTTTTGCAGCGTTATTTTTTCGGAATCGACGTATTTATCGACGAACTGGCCGTTCGCCAACGCTGGCTGCGTAATCGCCTCGCCGATAAAACGGATACCCTGCTCAAGCAGCGACTCCTTGCTGCTGACAAAATGATCCTGAATCAGATCCATGCGAAATTGGACCATCTGATAATCGCCGCGTTTGTATATATCGAAACCGAAGCCTGCTCCGTACAAATCGTCAAGCCGCTCTCTGAATTGCTTTGTTTCCGGGTAGGACCGGGTACCGCGGCGAAGCACGAAAGGAGTGAACGCCGTAGGCGTAACGGTGTCCTCCAATAAGGGGGCGCCTATGTATACCGAAACGGCATACGTTTTGAATTGGTCCGTCGGCAGGACGTGGACACGAATGTTACCGGCGTTGCCGCGTTCAAATTGAATGTTTTTCAATGGGACATGACTCCTTTCCAGTTTCTTCTTATCCTGGTTCCATTATATTCCTTTAGAAACAGAAGAAGCAACCGAAAGCGGCTGCTTCGCGCTAACCTATTTGCAAAATATATGTTTACCGATTTGCTTCACCTGCGGACGGCTCCAGATCCATTTGGACGTAGCCGTTACGGGGTTAAAATAGTAGATGCAGCCGCCGGTCGGGTCGGAGCCGTTCAATGCTTCGCGCACCGCTTTTTTGGCATTTTCGTTCGGTGTCAGCCATATTTGACCGTCTGCTACAGCTGTAAAAGCGCCCGGCTGAAAAATGACGCCGGATACGGTGTTCGGAAAGCTGCCCGATTTCACCCGGTTTAAAATAACAGCCGCCACGGCTACTTGACCGATATACGGTTCGCCGCGCGATTCACCGTAAACAGCATTCGCCATCAGCTTCAAATCCTCTTCCGACAGGCCTAGATTGCTGGAAGGCGCCAGATTACCCGTCGACGCGCCTCCCGTCGGAGCTCCGCCTCCGGCGCTTGGCGGCAGCTCCGCTGCCGTCGGCTTGTAGTTTTTGGTCGCTTCCCATAATTTCAGCTTTGACTTGCTTCCGAGTATTCCGTCGACCTGTAAGCCGAATTCGGACTGGAACCATTTTAATGCTCGCAGCGAGTTATAGCCGAAGTCGCCGTCAACGGCGCTTTGGTAAAAGCCTAAAAATTTAAGTCGTCCTTGCATCTCATACACGTCGTTACCGGTATCACCGTATCTGACGTCATTTTTACTGAAGGTTTGCTGGACATCGAGATGATGCTTCATCTGGTAACCCGCAAACAAAACGAAAATTAAGCAGAACGTAATAACTATTAACCGTTTGTTCATCCTATTCACCTTTCCCAAAATCGTATTGGTAACCTTTTTAAGGTTATTATGAGAAAGGAAGGGCGCTTCTATGCAAACAAAAAAACGCGGACAGCTCAAGCATCGAACAAGGCTTACCAACTTGACCGACTCCAGCCTATTCTTAAACCCATTTGCATTGGGTCAAGCATCGGCGGTTACTACAGCGGCATAAAATGTTCCATCACTGCGAAAAGAGGTGGAAAAGCATGGTTTACAACCCTTATCATTACCATCAATACCATACCTACGGATATCCTCATCACTATTACCCTCACCACCACCACTATATCCGCATATGCATGGTGGTATGCATGGGCATCACGGCGGTATGCACGGACATCATAGCGGTTGGCATGGCGGTCAACAAGGAGGCTGGCATGGCGGTCAATATGGTCAACAAAGCTGGCATGGAGGCCAAGGCGGTCATATGTACGGAGGACAGCGTTCCAACCGCAAATCCAAATAACCCCAAAAAAATCTGCAGGGAAGCGCAGCAAGCGCTTCCCCAATTTATAACCGATACAAGCTCCTTTTATTTGATGTATTAAAAAAGCGTACCGCCCGAAAAGAAGCGGTACGCGAAATATTTAAGAACTCAATCGGCCTTGATATTGCTCCAAAGAAACCAGTACCTCCCGCGGCTTGCTTCCTTCGTACGGTCCGACGATCCCTTTGGCTTCCATGGAATCGATCAGCCTTGCGGCTCTTGTGTATCCGACACGCATACGCCGCTGCAGCAATGAAACGGAAGCCTGCTTGGCTTCGAGAATAATTTGTACGGCCTGATCGTACAATTCGTCCTCCATCTGATCCGGGACTTCCCCTTGCTCCTCGATTTGCGGGACCATATCCTCTACATAATTGGCTTGTCCTTGCGTCCTGACAAAACCTACGACCGTTTCGACTTCGTTGTCCGACAAAAAAGCGCCCTGCACCCGGATCGGTTTCGAAGCTCCCATAGGCAAATAGAGCATATCTCCCCGTCCCAGCAGCTTCTCCGCCCCGGCCATATCGAGTATGGTGCGCGAATCGACCTGCGACGATACCCCGAAAGCAATACGCGATGGAATGTTCGCTTTGATAACGCCGGTAATAACGTCAACCGAAGGCCGCTGTGTGGCGATAATCAAATGGATGCCGGCAGCCCGGGCCATTTGAGCCAAACGACAGATTGCATCCTCTACATCGTTCGCCGCAACCATCATCAGATCCGCCAACTCGTCAACAATGACGACAATATAGGGAAGCGGCGTGCCAGTCTGCGTATCCACCAGCATCGTGTTATAGCCCTCAATATTGCGCGTCCCGCTCTTGGAGAACAGCTCGTATCGCTTCTCCATCTCCAGGACGACCTTCTTCAACGCCAAGGAAGCTCTTCTCGGATCGGTAACGACCGGTGCCAGCAAATGCGGGATGCCGTTGTATACGTTCAACTCGACCATTTTGGGGTCAATCATCAGGAATTTGACCTCGTCCGGCTTCGCCTTATACAAGATGCTTGTAATAATACCGTTAATGCAAACCGACTTGCCGGAACCCGTAGCGCCGGCAACGAGCATATGCGGCATACGCGCCAAGTTACCTACGATCGGCTGACCGGAAATGTCGCGGCCGAACGTAATTGAAAGCTTCGAGCTGGATTCCTGAAATGCGCCGCTTTCCATCACCTCGCGCATCGTGACAATCGAAACCTCCGTATTCGGCACCTCGATGCCGATAGCCGATTTCCCCGGTATCGGAGCTTCCATCCGGATATCCTTGGCGGCCAGCGCGAGTGCGATATCGTCAGTCAGGCTGACGATCCGGCTAACCTTGACGCCGACATCCGGCTGAATTTCGTACCGGGTTACCGATGGACCGCGCACGACCTCCAGCACTTTCGCTCTGACGCCAAAGCTTTCAAGCGTAGCCTCCAGCTTGCGCGCTACCGCCTTGTAATCCAGGCTGTCGGCTCCCTTGCCTAAGTTCGGCTTGGCCAATAATTGAAGCGACGGCAGCTCGTACGGTATGGAGACCGGCTTGTTGTTGATCGTGAAATCTTCCTCCGCCGCAGGTTCGTCCGGGCCGCCGGCGGCCGTTGCGGGAGCTGCCGCCGCATTCGTCGCAAGCGCAGTATGCGGCGATTGCAGATCGGAAGAGGACGATTCCTTCTGAACATGCTCTTGAAAGTCGCGAATGACAGGAATCAAAGGATCAGGGTCGGCATTGCGTACATATGCGGTTTTCTGCTCCTCTTGCTCATCGAAATAAGCCGGATCCCGTTCATCATCCGGATCGTTTGGATCAAGCTCGCCTTCCCCATCGCTCTTTTGCGCTTTGTTGGGCTGCAGCAAGTCAAAGAAGACCGAACGTTTCTTTCCGGCTTTCTTCTCTTTGCGCTCAGGCTTCAACGTCTCTTCATCAAATTCATCCTCATCCGGAATGTACGGAAGCGGGGCCGCTTTCTTCTTCATCGCCGCGGCCGGCTTCCGGTTTCGGCGTTCCAGTATTTTGCGCCGTATGTACTGGGCCAGCAATGTATTGGAAAAGGAGCGGCTTCCTCTCAGCTTTTCCATTACATCGACGATGGACAGACCCGTCAGCAAAATAAACCCGATTATAAACAGCGTATATTGTATCAGCTTCGCTCCAATATTCACAAAAAGCGCATATAAAATTCCGTACAAGGAGGCGCCCAGCATGCCCCCGCCTACCTCATTCGCAAGGATTATTTTTCCTTTATCGGATGCCTGCAGCCCGTCGACCATACTGTTCCACGACTGGCTCATGATCATGCCGGCTGTAAACTTGCCTTTCGGATATAGCTGCTCGAATAAGCTGATATGGCTCATGATCAAGAGCGATAAGAGCATCAACAGGACGCCTGCTTTACGGGACGTTCTCCATATAGGCCACTGCCGCTTTACCATGACATACAGACCGACATAGATGAAGATAAGCGGTATAATGAAATCCCAGGCGCCCAATACAAAGCGGAACAAATAGGTTAGAGCGCGGGCTACCGGTCCTTCTCTCGATAAAGCAATGATCGATAGGGTTAAAATGACTATGCCGTATAATTCGTATTTCAAATTTGTTCGGATTGCTTTACCTTTCCTTTTTGGCCTGGCCAAACGGCTCACCCCCAATATCAAATTATACCATACTTTGGGGATAAGCCAAGGAGTGACCTTTGGACTAGATAACCGGTTGAAACTCGATAATTCGTCCGGGGCTGTACTGCGGATTCAAGTAATGCTGCGGGTTGCAGCTTGTAATTCGGATGATGGACGCCTGCGTTGCGTTGATCGGCTGTACCTGCATCGTAATCCCGTTTACGGTTAGCTGGATGCTTGTATCTTCCATTTGCTCGATTCCTTCCAGCACAACTTCCAACGGCAAAACCGTATAGTGAATCATTGGACAAAGCCTCCCGCTGCCGCATTTCTCCGTTCTTCCATGCGCCGGTTCAATTCGCGAATGGCTTCGCCTACACCGCCGATCGCATCGATCAGGCCAAACTTGACCGCATCCACACCGATAACCGTCGTTCCGATATCGCGGGTCAATTCACCGGTTTTGAACATGAGTTCCTTCAGTTTTTCTTCGGTTATCCGGGAATGGCTCATTATAAAACGGAGAACCCGCTCCTGCATTTTATCCAAATACTCGAACGTTTGCGGTACCCCGATCACAAGCCCGTTTAACCGGATCGGATGAATCGTCATGGTAGCCGTTTCGGCGATAATGGAAAAATCCGAAGAGACCGCGATCGGCACACCAATCGAATGTCCCCCGCCCAAAACAAGAGTTACCGTAGGCTTGGACAGGGTCGCGATCATCTCGGCGATAGCGAGTCCCGCTTCCACATCGCCGCCAACCGTGTTCAAAATAATAAAAACACCTTCGATTTTCGGATTTTGCTCTGCAGCGACAAGCTGCGGAATCAAATGCTCGTATTTGGTCGTTTTATTTTGCGGAGGCAGCACCATATGCCCCTCCACCTGTCCAATAATCGTCATGCAAAAAATATTGGATTCGTTTACCGGGACATTCGTCTGGCCCAGCTGTTGTATACTGTCGACCACGGCGCTTCTTTTGCTTTCGTCCACCCCCGGCCCCCCCGGTCCAATTGGTCCCGGCTGATTCGGTTGAGGCTCCTGCTGCCTGTAATTGTTCATCGTATATCCCCCTGATCCTCCATTTTTGACATCACCCCTAGTATGTATCGACATCCCGAAATCATACAAGGATAAACGGCTTAGCCGTTCTCAGGAGACGAGCATCAACCAAAAAAACCGCCCCGAGCAGCGGTAAACGCTCTCTTAGGCGGTTCTTCCTTCGAAATGCCGGTTCATTGACATTTGCTATTGATTAAGGTTTCAAGTTGTCGACTGGTGGTTTTGGATCAAACTTCCATAATGATTGGAAGGATCATAGGTCTTCTTTTGGTTTGTTCATATAAAAATCGTCCAAGTGCATCTTTAACATGGGTTTTTAACGATGCCCATTCGTTTACATTCTCGTTCATCAACCTGTTCAACGTATTGGAAACAATCCGGTTCGCTTCATCCAGCAAGCCTTCCGATTCTCTGACGTACACAAAACCTCTGGAAATAATATCGGGACCGGACAGGATCGTTCCGTCTTCCTTGCTCAATGTAACGACAACGACCAGTATGCCGTCCTGAGACAACAGTTTACGGTCACGAAGCACGATATTGCCGACATCGCCCACGCCCAAACCGTCTATCAATATGTTGCCTGCCGTGACCTTCGAGCCGCGCCGCGCAACGCCGTCCTGGAATTCTACCGTATCGCCGTTATCGACGATAAAAATGTCTTCCTTGGCGATGCCAACGGATTCGGCCAGCAGGCCGTGTTGACGAAGCATCCGATACTCGCCGTGAATAGGGATGAAATATTTCGGCTTCATCATATTCAGCATCAGCTTCAATTCTTCCTGGCTGCCGTGTCCGGATACGTGAACGCCGGTAACCGAGCCCGGTCCGTAAATGACATGCGCACCGATTCGCATCAGCTCGTCAACGGTTCTTCCGACATAGCGTTCGTTGCCCGGAATCGGCGTCGCTGCGATGATCACCGTATCGCCCGGCAGTATATCTACCTTGCGGTGCGTCGATCTAGCCATTCTGGTAAGAGCCGACATCGGCTCGCCTTGGCTGCCCGTCGATAAGATGGCTACCCGATCGGCAGCCAGCTTATTGACTTCCTCCGGCTCGATCAGCATACCGTCAGGTATGTGCAGATAACCGAGCTCGCTAGCAATCGTTACAACATTGACCATGCTCCGTCCGACGACGACCAATTTTCTGCGGGTCGCTTCCGCCGCTTCGATGACCTGCTGAATACGATGAATATTCGATGCGAAGGTTGCTATTATGACCCGCTGCTTCGCCTTCCGGAACACTTCCTCGATCTCTACGCCGACGCTTTTCTCGGAGCCCGTATATCCGGGACGCTCTGCGTTCGTGCTGTCCGACAACAGCGCCAGCACGCCTTTGCTGCCGATTGCCGCCATCCGGTGCAAATCTGCATATTGATCGTTCACGGGCGTTTGGTCGAACTTGAAGTCACCCGTGTGGACCACATTGCCTTCCGGCGTTTCGAGGCATACGCCTACCGAATCAGGGATACTGTGGTTGGTCTTGAAGAACGTAGCCGTCATGCAGCCAAGCGTCAATTCCGACTCCGATGAAATTAAGATTCGTTTTGTATCGCCCAGCAAATTAGCTTCTTTAAGCTTCGTTTCGATCAAGCCAAGCGTAAGCTTCGTTCCGTACACCGGAACATTCAAAAATTTCAATACATACGGAAGACCGCCAATATGGTCCTCGTGGCCGTGTGTAATAATAATACCTCTTACTTTATCCCGGTTCTCCGTTAAATAAGCGATATCCGGTATGACAATGTCAATTCCGAGCATGTCCTCTTCAGGAAATTTTAAACCGCAATCAATAACTACAATATCGTTGCCGTATTGCACAACGTACATATTTTTTCCGATTTCACCCACGCCGCCCAGGGCAAAAATCGAAAGTTTTTCTATATTTTTCTTAGACAATGAAAAATACCTCCTATTTTAAAATTGACGACGAATTTTTGTATGAAGCCAAAGCCAAAACCTATACTAAAACCGCACCAGTCACTTGCCACCATTATACCTGATTAAAAACTACAAACACAAGTTTGTCCGCCTTGATAGGGGTTGTTCCTCTAAAAATAAACGGCTCCGCCGTTCTATAGGGACGAGCGCGTTTGTCAAGGTTGCGCGAAGCAATTTTTAACAACTAAAAAATAAAACCGATGCTGTTGAAAGCACCGATTTTGAGTAAACTCATTCAAACAAGGATGCTATGAATCGTCCTTCTTCTTCGGTTGCATTCATTAAAGGCATTCGCAATCCGCCTACCCGTACGCCTCGTGCATTCAAAGCATACTTAACGGCTGTAGGATTCGGAACACGATGAGGGCATTCAAACAATCCTTTAAACACAGGATGAAGTTTTGCATGAATTTGTGCCGCTTCACGAACATTGCCTTGTAAATAACAGTTTATCATATTTTTCATATCTTTTCCAATCACATGACTGGCTACGCTTACGATGCCGTAACCGCCGATGGCCAACACCGGCAGCGTCATGTTGTCTTCCCCGCTGTAAACCCGGAAGCCTTCGGCCGCTCCGTTAACAATTTGCGTCAGCTGGCCAAGATCCGCACAATCTTTGGTTGCGACGATATTGGGCAGATGCGACAAGCGGATCGTCGTGTCCGCATTGATGTTCACGCCTGTGCGGCTGGGCACATTATACAAAATGCATGGAATCGATACCGATTCCGCCACTGCCTTGTAATGCTGGTACAATCCTTCCTGTGACGGCCGGTTGTAGTAAGGCGCCACAAGCAGCAGCGCGTCCACGCCGAGCTTCTCCGCCTCTTTGGACAAATGAATCGAATGAGCAGTATCGTAGCTTCCCGTACCGGCAATAATTTTGCAGCGGCCGTTGGCATGCTTGACCGCGTAAGCGAACAGCTTCAGCTTCTCCTCCTCCGTCAGCGTCGGCGATTCGCCCGTCGTACCGCATATGACCAAGCTGTCGTTGGCCTGCTCATCAATTAAATAATCCATCAGCTTGCCCACTTGATCCCAGTCCACTTGCAAATTAGCATCAAAAGGCGTAACCATGGCCGCAATCAGTCTTCCGAATTCCACGACAAACTCCTCCTACATTATATATAGCCTTGCATAATCGATTAACTGTGCAGTTGAAACTTTTTGTGCAGCGCACGGACCGCCTTCGCCATATCTTGTCCTTGAATAAGAACCCAAATCGTAGTATTGGAATCCGCCGACTGCAATATATTTATATCTTCCTCCGTCAAAGCTTCGACAATTTGCGCCATAATCCCGGGCACTCCATTCATGCCTCCGCCGATAATGGAAACTTTCGCGCATTGCGAAGCTGTGAGCGGTTTATAGCCAAGTTCGTTTAAAATACGGATTGCCTTTTGCGCCTCATCGTCGAATACGGTATACACGACGCCGGAAGGATTCACGTTAATAAAATCGACGCTGATATGGTTCTGGGCCATCGCCTTGAATACTTTCAGCTGCAGATCGTATACGCCTTCCCCGGCATTAACCCGAATTTGCGTGATCTTGTCGAAATTGGCAATCCCGGTTACAATCCGGTCTTGAATTGATTCATTGCTGTCGTACGTCGTATCCGCCATCGTGACGAGCGTTCCCGGATCCTTGCTGAAAGTAGAGCGGACCCGAATCGGAATCAACGCGTTCATTGCGACTTCAACGGCGCGCGGATGAATCACTTTGGCTCCATAATGAGCCATATTGCATATTTCCATATACGAAACGACAGGCAGTCGTTTGGCATCCGACACAATTCGCGGATCAGCCGTTAAGATGCCGTCCACATCCGTGAAAATATCGACCATTTCGGCCTGTAACGCGGCGCCTAAAGCAGTGGCCGATGTATCGCTCCCGCCCCGTCCCAGGGTTGTCAAATCGCCGTGCGACGTCTGTCCCTGAAAACCGGCAACAATGACAACGTTTCCTTGCTCTAATAAATCGACAATTCGCTGCGGTTGGATAGACATAATTTGAGCGTTGCCGTACTCATCGTTCGTCGTTATTCCCGCCTGCGCGCCTGTCAGTACGGCAGCTTGTATGCCGTTCGAACCGAGCAGGCTGCACAGCGTAGCGGCCGAAATCAGCTCTCCGCAGCACAACAGCATATCTTTCTCTCTTGGCGGCAATTGATTGCCGTTGTTGCGAATCAAATCAAGCAGCGTATCAGTAGCATAGGGCTCGCCTTTTCTTCCCATAGCGGATACGACAACGACTAGCTTGTAGTTTAGCGCCAATGCGTCTTGAATGTGTTCGATGACATGAGCTCTGGCTTCGACAGTGGAAAGGGACGTGCCTCCGAATTTCTGCACGAGAATGTTCATGAGGTCCCCCTTGAAGAACTTTCATCAGAAAGCCTTCGTTCAATAAGCAGTTCCATAATAAACGGCTTCGCCGTTCTTAAGGGCGGCCGCGTTTATCAAGGTTGATTCAGGAAACAAAGCCGGGCTTCCTTATAGGGGAAGCCGGCAGCGGTTGTTACTTTTGTTCGATTGCGATATATTCCGCGATTTGTACGGCGTTCCATGCTGCGCCTTTCAGCAGGTTATCGGAAACGATCCACATATTAAGCGCGCGCGGATTGCTTAGGTCACGGCGTACGCGGCCTACATAAGTGTCCAGCTTGCCTGCCGCTTCCGTCGCCAATGGGTACACCTGCTCGGCCGGGTTATCTTGAAGAACGATGCCCGGTGCGTCGGCGATCAGCTGTTTAGCTTCCTCAACGTCAAAGTCCTGCTTCAATTCGACATAAACCGACTCCGAATGTCCGTATACGACAGGAATGCGGACACAAGTAGCGGTCACTTCAAGCGAATCGTCGCTCATAATTTTTTTTGTTTCGTTGATCATTTTGATCTCTTCATAAGTAAAGCCGTTATCCATAAATTTGTCAATTTGAGGAATAGCGTTGAACGCAATCTGATGCTTGACCGGAAGCGATCCGACAGGCAAAATTTGCGGTTCTGCGTCGTTGCCGGCCAACACTTCGCGGGATTGTCGAAGCATCTCGTCAATGGCGCGGGCTCCTGCACCGGAAACCGCCTGATAGGTGGACACGATAATGCGCGAAATGCCGTAACGGTCATACAGCGGCTTCAACGCTGCAACCATCTGAATGGTCGAGCAGTTCGGATTCGCGATAACGCCTCTATGCTCGCTGATTTTATCGATATTTACCTCTGGAACGACAAGCGGCGTTTCCGGATCCATCCGATATGCGCTTGTGTTATCGATACAAACGGCGCCGTGCCGGACCGCATGCGGAATCAATTCCAGACTCACGCTGCCGCCCGCGCTGAATAAGGCGATGTCGACTCCCTGGAAGCTGTCAGGAGTAGCCGTTTCGACTGTCATTTCCTGTCCTATAAATTGCAGCTTGCTGCCCGCAGAGCGTGCCGAAGACAGCAATTTCAGTTGTTGAATCGGGAAGTTGCGTTCTTCCAACAAACGTAAAATTTGTTCTCCTACTGCACCTGTTGCTCCTACGACAGCAACGTTAAATAATTTTTGATTCGACATTCGTTCGTCTCTCCCCTGTGCAAATTCATTATTTAGTAATTGAACCGCTCGATAACCATCGGTTGAAGCTGCTTCCCTTGAAGCGCCGACTCGCAGGTTTCCAAGATCAGGTCCATACGGGCGACCAACGAATTCGGCTTCGCCGTAGGCGCATCTTGACCGAACGGAACAAAGTATATGTTTTTGGTTATTAGCAGCTTGCTGATGTTCATGGCATTCAGGCCAAGTCCGTCATTCGTGGAAATCGCCAGTACAAGCGGACGCTGGTTGCGCATTTGGGCTTTGGCCGCCATCAATACAGGACTCTCGGTCATCGCGTTCGCAAGCTTGCTTGTCGTATTTCCCGTACATGGCGCAATGACCAGCACATCCAGCAGCTTGGACGGGCCCAGCGGCTCCGCGTCGACGATGGAGGAAATGATATCACTCCCCGTAATGTCTCTCAGCTGCTTCTGCCAATTTTCCGATGTGCCGAAGCGGGTATCCGTTGTAAGTATCGTATAAGAAACGATCGGAACCACGCGGGCTCCGGCATCGACAAAACGCTGTATTTGAGGCATGACCTCTTCAAACGTACAATGCGAACCCGTTAAAGCAAAGCCTACTGTTCTACCCTGCCAATTCATTCCGTACTCCTCCTCTGTGCTAGATCATCAAGAATGATGCCGCTCAAGGTATCGGCGATGATGCGACCGGCTGTTTTCGGCGCAACAATTCCAGGGAGTCCCGGAGCGAGCATTGCTTTGATGCCTCTGCGTTCGGCAAAACGGAAATCCGTTCCTCCGGGTTTGGAAGCCAAGTCAATGATCACTGCACGGTGAGGAATATTGGCAATAATTTGTGCTGTGACTATCATAGACGGAATTGTGTTAAAAAGCAAGTCAATATTCGCCACCTGAGCGTACAAATCCGACGTGTAAAACGGCGTAAACCCCATCTCCCAAGCACGTGCGTAGTACTCCGGCTTGTTCACGCCTACCTTCACGTTTGCGCCGAGTCCTTGCAGACTGCGCGCCACTGTAATTCCCGTTCTGCCGAACCCGAGCACCATCGATTGGGAGCCGTGAATCGTGAAATCCGTATTCTGGATTGCCATCATCAGCGCGCCCTCGGCAGTCGGTATGGAGTTATAAATCGCAACATCGTCACGATCAAACAGTTCGATGAGTTGAATCGAATGCTTGGTACACAAATTACGCAGATATGGCTTTGCCATACCCGTAAAAATTTTGCAATGCTTAGGCAGCGCCTGAATATGCTCCTCCGTCAAGCGCAGTTCGGATGCGGTGAAGATGCTTTCCACGTAGCCTTCATCGTCCGTTCCGACCGCCGGCAAAATGACTGCATCCGTCCCCTCAAGAGTCTCCGGGCTAAGTGTCGCTCTCGTAATACCGCTAAATTGATTTTGCAGGTTGTCGAACCCGATCAGTATAACGGAAGCATCCAGCTCCGAGCATTTATAGATCACCTCAAGCTGCCGGGCATCACCGCCAATCAGAGTCACTTGAAATCCTGTAAGCATTCATTCTCACCTCTTTCTAGTTGCTTTCGATAACTCATCTTATGCTCGCGCCCAAGGATGGGTTACTGTAACGCATAGAAAGGGCTGATGCCGGGAGAGCGGCGAAGCTCCCTAAATTCCTGCCCAAATAAAAAAACCTCTATCGAGGCCTATCCAAGATGAGCGACCGCGATTTAAATGTAGGTTTTCTTGCAATGATAGAAAGCTTCAGCTCCGCTGAAAACTTATACTTTCTATCATTATAAAAAAGCATTTTCCCGGTCAGCCGAAGCCGGCCGGAAAAATGCAACATTCCGCTATGATTTCAATTACTTCATTTGGTGCCCGTATGGCCGAAGCCTCCGGCGCCGCGGTCCGTGTCCGCAAGCTCTTCCACTTCCGCCAGCTGCACCCGCGGCACCACCTGAAACACCATTTGCGCGATTCGCTCATTCCGCTCGATGGCAAACGATTCGGTGCCATGGTTAATGAGCAGCACCTTGACCTCGCCGCGATAATCGGCATCGATCGTCCCCGGCGAATTTAACGCGGTAATGCCATGCTTCAGCGCCAACCCGCTGCGCGGCCGGACCTGGGCTTCCAGCTCCGGCGGCATCGCCAGGGCGAAGCCCGTCGGAATCAGCACCCGCTGGCCCGGATCCAGCCGAACCGGCTCGCCGACGGCCGCATAAAGGTCGAAGCCGCTGGCCAGTAGCGACATTTTTTGCGGCAGCTGGATGTCCTCATTGCCGGGCAGCCGCTTGATTTGCACATTATACAAGTTGATCCCTCCTGAAGCCGTCAATCACATCGTCCTTTTGCCCGACCATCGCCATTGCAAACGGGGATGAAAGCATTTCGTTCGTCAATTCCCGAATATGTTCAAGCTGGACACGCTCTATGCGCTCGATAATTTCGTCAAGGCTGTAATGCCGACCGAGCATAAGCTCGTTTTTACCGAGCCGGTTCATTCGGCTGCTCGTGCTTTCCAGACTCAGGATGAGACTGCCCTTCATCTGCTCCTTGCCTTTTTTCAGCTCCGATTCGGACAAGCCTTCCGTCTTGAGCTCATGCATCATCTCCATCGTCACCTTCAAGACGTCAGCCGTCTGCTTCGGCGCGGTGCCCGTATAAATCGTAAACATCCCGCCATCCTGGTAGGAAGTATGGTACGAGTACACAGAATAAGCCATACCGCGCTTTTCTCTGATTTCCTGAAACAACCGCGAGCTCATTCCCCCGCCGATCGCATTATTCAGCAAAACCATGGCGTACAGCCGGTCGTCCTTGGCCGAAAGGCCCGGCAGCGAAATACAGATATGATTTTGCTCCGTTTTTTTCTGATGATATTCCAAATTTCCGGCAAATGGCGGCGCGGAAAACGAATGCTCGGAGCCTTTATTTTGAAAGCCGCCGAAATGATGTTCCATCAGCTCGATAATCGAATCGTCCACATTGCCCGCAATGGCGATGACCGTATGATCCACCGAATATTGTTCCTTCATATATTGACGCAGCGCATTAGCGTTCATCGCCGACAAGTTTTGTTCGGTGCCGATAATGGTATAGCCCAGCGAATGGTCCTCAAAAGCCGCCTTGGCGATCAGATCGTGCACCATGTCATCCGGTGTATCCTCATACATCGAAATTTCTTCGAAGATGACGTTCTTTTCTTTCTCCAGCTCGGCCGGATCGAAGGTGGAACGGAAAAACATATCCGCCAGCGCTTCGACTGCGATCGGCAAATGCTCATCCAACACTTTGGCATAATAGCAAGTGTATTCCTTCGACGTAAACGCGTTGACATTGCCGCCAATGCCGTCGAACAATTCTGCTATATCTTTGGCGGAATATTGATCCGTCCCCTTGAACAGCATGTGCTCGATAAAATGCGAAATGCCGTTAATGTCCTTGCTTTCGTTACGGGAGCCGGTTTTCACCCAAATCCCGAAGGATACGGAGCGGCAAGTCGGAATAGGTTCCACGATGACCCGCAGCCCATTGTTCAAGGTATATTTATTCAATGAAAGGAGCCTCCTCGGAAAGTCTCGAAAATTTCATATCGACGATTTATGTGTAAAGCCTTATTAATATTACCATTATTGCTCAGCAGACTCAACTTCGGGCACCCGGTTTGTGGAAATAAGCTCGCTAACCGTCCCCAACGACAGCCCTTTCCTTTTGATCGCCTGAATCATGGACTCCAGCGCTTCGCTCGAGGATGCCGTCGGATGCATCAAAATGAGCGAACCCGGCTCCACCCGCATTTCTATTTTACGGACAATGGTGGCGGGCGCCGGTTTTTGCCAGTCCAATGTGTCCAATGTCCACAGGATCGTTTTCAGCTTCAGTTCTCGCGCGATATCGACGGTTGTCTGGTTAAAGTCGCCGGACGGCGGAGCAAACAGTCCGTTATTGACGCCGAGCTCCTTGTCCAGCAGCTGCTGCGTCTTAAAAATTTCGGAATAGGTCTGGTCGCGCGACAATGTGCTCATATTTTTATGGGAATAGGCATGATTGGACATCTCATGGCCTTTATTTTTGATGTCCTGGGCGGTCGGGATATTTTTCTTCAACCAGCTTCCATCGAAAAAGAAGGTGGCGTGTACGTTTTCTTTTTCCAATACGGACAATATTTTGGGTAAATACTCGTTTCCCCATGCCACATTGATCATTAATGAGACCATCGGTTTTGCCGGATTGCCCTTGTAAATCGGATGCGAGCCCAACTGTTCCAAATTGATAGCCGGGGGTATCTCTTTCATGATCAAATGCAGTTGACCCGGCGTTTGCTTCTCCAGGGTGAGGGCCAACGACTTCTCTACGTCAACCTCGACCCCATTATAGCCCGGAATCGCTTTCCAGACTTTATCCAGGCGGGCGTTGACGGGGGCGATTCTGCGCTTCTCCGCTTCCTGCCTGATTTGCTCCTGAAGCTGGACCGCCCGGTCATGCTGACGCCTCCCCCACTCCGTGTTTGCGGCTGCAGCCGTGGATGGAGAGTCCAAATGAAACGGCCCGGATTCCGCAGCATGAGCCGATTGCTGCTCCGCATGCCGAACGAAGGACTTCAAGCTGTCCGAATTTTGCAGCAGCAGCATCACGGAAATAAACAAACAGGTCATGACAACTACCTGAACATGAACATGTTTCATAAGCCTACTCCTGTCGATAGAATCGTATGTCCCATAAATATGCACCGAGGGACAAGATTAGACCAAAACCTGGCCACCCAAAAGTGACGCGAAGCTCTGAAGCATTTTCCGCTAACCCGTGTTCGCTGGGTTTCATCAGGAGTTAAGCAGCTCTTGATCTTACTTTTGGGGGAGCCCCCCGGAGCTGCGAATAAATTCCTAGGTAAAAACAAAAAGAGACAGAAATGCTCTGGCTCTTTGTCTTTGCTTCCATATGAAGTTGGCCTATTAGCGCGCTGCCGGCCCGATAATTCGTCAGGCCGGTGTCGGACCGGTATTATTGCGCCGGCACCTGAGCAGTCAGGACGGCTTTGCGGGACAAATTCACACGGCCCTGCTGGTCGATCTCGGTTACTTTGACCGTAATCGTATCGCCTACCGCTACCACGTCCTCCACTTTCGCTACGCGCTCGGTGGAGAGCTGCGATATATGGACCAATCCTTCCTTGCCGGGTAAAATTTCGACGAACGCGCCGAATTTCTCAACCCGTTTGACCGTACCGAGATACGTTTCGCCAACTACAACTTCCTTCACGATACCTTCGATAATTTGACGCGCCTTTTCGTTCATCTCCTGATTGGAGGAAGCGATAAAAACGCGGCCATCCTGCTCGATATCGATTTTCACGCCTGTTTCCTCGATGATTTTGTTGATAATTTTGCCGCCGGCACCAATGACGTCGCGGATTTTGTCCGGATTGATATGCATCGTAATAATTTTTGGCGCATAGGGCGACAGCTGCGACTTCGGCTCCTGGATGCGCTCCATCATTTTTCCGAGGATATGCATCCGGCCTTTTTTCGCCTGCTCGAGCGCCTGCGTCAAGATAGCACGGTCGATTCCGTCAATTTTGATGTCCATTTGCAAGGCGGTGACGCCGGCAGCGGTTCCTGCCACTTTAAAATCCATATCGCCCAAATGGTCTTCCATGCCTTGAATATCGGTCAAAATGGAGAAATGCTCGCCGTCCTTGATTAGCCCCATGGCAACCCCGGCAACCGGCGCTTTAATCGGAACCCCCGCATCCATCATCGCCAGTGTGCTGGCGCAAATGCTTGCCTGGGAAGTGGAGCCGTTCGATTCCAACACCTCGGATACGAGGCGGATCGTGTAAGGGAAGTCGGTCTCCGACGGTATTACCGGCTCCAATGCGCGTTCGCCCAATGCGCCGTGACCGATCTCGCGGCGGCCCGGAGGACGCAATGGTCTCGCTTCACCGACACTGAACGGCGGGAAGTTGTAATGATGCATGAACCGTTTGGTCTCTTCCAAATCGATCCCGTCCAATATTTGAACGTCACCCAACGCTCCCAGCGTACAAACGCTTAATGCCTGCGTCTGGCCGCGGGTGAACAATCCGGAGCCATGCGTGCGCGGCAGCAGCGTAATATCGCATTCAATCGGACGAATTTCGTCCAAGCCGCGGCCATCCGGTCTAACTTTATCATGAGTGATGAGACGGCGCACTTCTTCCTTGACGATATCGTACAGCGTTTCTTTTACATCGGCCAGCTTTTCCGGCGTTTCGGCATATATTTCTTTGAAATATTCGACCGTTTCCTCATTAGCCGCATCGATCGCATCCTGGCGGGCATGCTTTTCAGCGATTTTCACCGCTTCGACCAAACGCTCTTGAGCATACGCACGGACGGCGCGGCTTACCTCTTCATCAACGCTATGTAAAATAACTTCCATTTTAGGCCTGCCGACCTCTTGGACGAGCTGTTCCTGAATGGCGACAATTTTCCTGATCTCGTCATGTCCGAACATGATTGCCTCAAGCATAACCTCTTCCGGAACTTCGTCAGCGCCGGCTTCCACCATCATGATGGCATCTTTCGTACCCGCCACAACAAGATGAATATCGCTCTTATCCGCCTGCTCCAGCGTCGGATTAACTACGAATTGACCGTCTACGCGGCCCACAATAACGCCTCCGACCGGTCCGTTGAACGGTACGTCCGAGATGCTCAGCGCTGCCGAAACTCCGATCATTGCGGCAATCTCCGGCGAGCATTCCTGATCTACGCTCATGACGATCGCGACGACCTGAACATCGTTGCGGAAGCCTTCCGGAAACAATGGGCGAATCGGGCGGTCGGTCAAACGGCTCGCCAAAATCGCTTTTTCGCTGGGACGCCCTTCGCGCTTAATAAAGCCTCCGGGAATTTTCCCTACCGAGTATAGACGCTCTTCATAATTAACGGTCAGCGGAAAGAAATCGAGGTCTTTCGGACCCGGTGATGCGGTTACGGTACATAGCACTACAGTATCGCCGTAGCGGGCAGTGACCGCTCCGTTCGCTTGCTTGGCCAAACGCCCTGTTTCAAGAATAAACGGGCGTCCGCCTAAATCCATCTGAACTCTGTTTTCCATAAAAACCTCCTGATTGTTATCTTTAAGGAACCCTTGTGCTAAGCATTCCTAAAATCAATGTAAGCGAGCAATGATCTACATATCAGTTCTGCATACTGCCTAGTATTTCCTTCTTTATAGGAAATAAATCTCTCGATTCCAGAAACGATGAAATTATACATACCAGGATATACAGGTCCGCCGTCCTTAGAGGACAGGCGCGTTTGTCAAGGTTGTGCGAAGCAAAGTATAGCAACTTATACTTTCTGTACAACCGAAAAAGCAACCGCGTTATGTGCCGTCGAGCCCAGCGGACCCGAACGACAGACAACCATGGTTGCTCTTTTGCAGCTAATCCTATTAACGACGCAGTCCCAGCTTGGCGATCAAGGCGCTGTAACGGCTGACGTCTTTGTTTTTCAAATAAGTTAACAGCTTGCGGCGTTGGCCTACCATTTTCAAAAGACCGCGGCGGGAATGATGATCCTTCTTGTGAGTCTTCAGATGGTCGGTCAGGTTCACGATGTTCTCGGTAAGAATCGCGACTTGCACTTCCGGTGATCCTGTATCGGATTCATGCGTTCTGTGCGTTTGGATCAGTTCTTGTTTACGTTCTTGTGTCAATGCCATTGTAAATCCCTCCATAATAATAAGTTATCCCCAAAAGCCCAGAGATCGTCGGAGCGTCGATTCCCCATGCTTTGGTTCGGATGCCGGCATTTCACCGACAACGTTGTTCAGTATACCATAGTCCGGTAAGAAAAGTAAAATCATAGTACGATAAATTATTTCTGCATTGCTTGCAAAATCGATCGGGCCTCGTCGGCATCGCGGTGAATTTGCGCAACGAGCTCCTGCACGCCGGAAAATTTGCGCTCGGCGCGAAGGTAGCGGATAAATTCCACCGATACGGTTTCGCCGTAAATCGTTTCGGAAAAATCGAACAGATGCGCTTCCAGCGTCGGCTGCTCCAATTCCGTTTCAAAGGTCGGTTTTTTCCCCACATTCATTACACCGTCGTACAGATGGCCCTGAACGGACACCCGTACCGCATACACCCCTATCGCAGGGATTAAGAACGGATCCTGTACATCGATGTTCGCCGTCGGAAATCCGATCGTCTTGCCTCTGCCGTCTCCGGTGACGACAATCCCGTTCAATGAATAAGGACGGCCCAGCAGGGCGTTCGCCTGTTCCAGCTCGCCGGACAGCAGATGATCGCGCACCCGCGTGCTGCTGACTTTGCTGCCGCTTTGGTGGAACGGCCGAATCACTTCGACGGCAAACCGCCCCTGCGCCAATTCGCATAACGTATCCGGGTCTCCCGCTCCGCGGTAGCCGAACCTGAAATCGAAGCCGACGATGACCGTGTTCACCTTCATCGGCACCAGCACGTTTTCGACGAACTCCGCCGGCGTCAGCATCATCAGCTGTTGATTGAATGAGACAATATACGTATTATTAACGCCCAATTCGGCCATCAGCCTTTTTTTCTGCTCGACCGGAGTCAGGAGCTTTATATATTTGCATTGTCCCAGCACTTCCCGCGGATGCGGGTTGAAGGTCATGATCGAAGCGGGGATACCAAGCTCCCCGGCTGTTTGAATTGCCCGCCGGATCACTTCCTGATGGCCCAGATGGACTCCGTCAAAATCCCCGATTGCGATCACTTGAGGCACCATGGCCGAAAGATTCGTTTGCCGGGCGATCGGGTATATTAGCTCTAGCGATTGCATGAATTCTATGTTCACCTACAATTCTTTGGACGACAGCCTGCTAAGAGAACACTTTGACCGGTTGAAGCTCCGAGCGGCTGGGCTCCCATTGAAAAATTCCGATAAATTGATTGCTTGGAGAATACGCAGTGCATAATTGATCATGAATCAGCCGCTTTTGTTCCTCCGATGGCGCAAACGGAAGCTTCTGACCCAGAAGTGCTCTGCGGGCCTGCTCCTCGTTCAAATCGATCGAAGGCAAGTGGGCCAGCGCTCGCTCGGGAGGAACCAGCTTGTCCGCTAACGTCCCCGCCAGCTGCGCTTCTTCAATCTGTTCGAGCGTCAAGCATTGCTCGGGACCGATGCTTCCGGTCGTAGTACGCACCAGCTCCGACATGACGGCGGGAACCCCCAACGATTTGCCGATATCGACGCATAGCGTACGGATATAAGTGCCCTTCGAGCACAGGACGCGGAAGCGGATTTCCGGAAAAGCCAGATCCAGCTCCATGCGGAGGATATCGATTCGGTGAATCGTCACCTTTCTCGCCTTCCGCTCGACCTCAATCCCCTGCCGCGCCAGCTCGTACAAACGTTTGCCTTCGACTTTAACGGCCGAATACATCGGCGGCACCTGCTCGATTTCGCCAACAAAGGAAGATATGGCTTTCTCTACCTGCTCAGGCGTTGGATGAATGTCGTTCACCCGCGCGATTATTTGTCCCCCCGCATCTTCGGTATCCGTGGCGATACCGAGCTGCAGCGTAGCCTCATAAGCTTTGGGGAGCTCCTGAATATATTCCACGAGGCGCGTAGCTCGTCCGAGACATAACGGCAGCACGCCCGTTACTTCCGGATCCAGCGTGCCGGTATGACCGATCCGTTTCATCCGAAGGATGCGCCGCACCTTGGCTACGACATCGTGGGATGTAAAGCCCTTAGGCTTCCAGACAGGGAGAATGCCTTCATACGAATGTTGTGTCATGCCAATGCTTTACCTACTTCCTCGACGACCTGTTGAATCGCCTGCTCCAGCGTGCCGCGCACTGCACAGCCGGCAGCGCGCACATGACCGCCTCCGCCAAAAGCTTGGGCGACTCGCGACACATCCACTTTTCCGGCGGAACGAAGACTGACCTTGACCAAGCCGGCTTCTCTTTGTTTAAACAACAGGCCCACCTCGACGCCTTCAACATTGCGCGGATAATTGACCAGTCCGTCCAAATCGTCGCTTGACGCGCCGCTGGCGGCTAAATCGTCCATCGACACCGACAGCCAGGCGACTTGATTGCGATGCGCAAAAGCGAGCGTGTTCAAGCTGAGCTTTATGATCGAAACCTGCGGATAAGACAGCTTTTCCAGTAAGCGCTCGGCCAGCTCGTGGCCTTTGACCCCGCGCTTCAACAGGTCTGCGGCGATATGCATCACCTTGGCGGATGTATTCGCATAGCGAAAGCCGCCTGTGTCGGTCAGCAAACCGGAGTAAATACAGACGTTCAACTCATGGGTAAAAGGAACGGCCATATGAACGGCCAGATCGTACAGCACTTCCACCGTTGCCGCCGCCTCCGCTACCACCAGATTAGCGTCGCCGAACCTGTCGTTGGTCGCATGATGGTCGATATTGAGCAGTCTGGCCTTTTCGGCAAACAGCTTGTTGACGGCTCCGATTCTGGAAAAATCCGCGCAATCCACACTGATAACGGTGCGGAAGGAAGGCAGGGAATCGGGCATATCCGTATAGTTCAATATAGTAAGCCGACCATCTGCCATATACATATACTTATCCGGCATAGGTCCTTCATTAATCAATGTAAACCGTTTGCCGAGAGCGTTTAGAATCCACGCGGCCGCAAATGTGGACCCGGCGGCGTCCCCATCCGGCTGGATGTGGGACACGACCAGGAAATCATCGTTGTTGCGGATAAACTGAGCCGCTTGCTCAAGCTCGACTGCATAAGCATCGGAATGAGCGGTGAACGTCATAGCTCGGCGTTCTCCCGGTTCACCTGATCCAGCAGGCGTTCGATTTTCGTACCATAGTCGATGGAGGCGTCGAAATGAAATAGCAGCTCCGGCACTTTGCGCAGCCGGATGCGTTTGCCCAACTCCGAGCGGATAAATCCGCTGCCGCGGCCGAGCGCTTTTAGCGTTTCTTCCTTCTGCTCGTCCGTTCCCATCACACTAAGGAAAATTTTCGCCTGCGACAGATCATTCGTAACGTCGACACCGGTAACGGTAATAAATCCGATTCGCGGGTCTTTCAGCTCCGACTGAATAATTTGGCTCAGTTCTTTCTTAATCTGCTCGCCCACTCTACCTACGCGAACTCGCGCCATTCAGATCACCTCTCAACAGTTTCCATAATGAAGGCTTCAATGATGTCGCCCTCTTTAATATCGTTGAATTTATCCAGAGATATACCGCACTCGTAGCCTTGCGCTACTTCCTTCGCGTCATCCTTGAACCGCTTCAGCGAGTCGATATTGCCCTCGAACACAACGATACCTTCGCGGATCAGGCGCATTTGGGCGTTCCGTGCGATTTTCCCGGAGGTAACCATGCATCCGGCGATAACCCCGATTTTGGAAACTTTGAAAATGTTCCGAACCTCCGCCTGACCGATGACTTTCTCTTTGTAAACCGGATCCAGCATCCCTTTCATCGCATGTTCGATTTCCTCGATCACTTTGTAAATGATGCTGTGCAGACGGATGTCCACTTTTTCCTGTTCTGCCGTATTTTTCGCTTGCGGCTCGGGACGGACGTTAAAGCCGATCACGATCGCGTTGGAAGCGGAAGCCAGGATAACGTCGGATTCCGTTATCGCTCCTACGCCGTGATGCAATATTTTAACGCGCACGCCTTCAATGTCAATTTTTTCCAAGGAACCGCGCAGTGCTTCTACCGAACCTTGAACGTCGCCTTTAATGATTACGTTCAAGTCTTTGATTTCCCCGTCTTTGATATGCTTATACAAATCGTCGAGCGTGACGCGCACGTTCGCGCCCATCTCCGATTCGCGCAATGTGACGGCGCGTTTTTCGGCAATCGCTCTGGCCTTGCGCTCATCCTCGAAGCAAATGAACGGATCTCCAGCCTGCGGCACCTCGGTCAAACCGGTAATTTCGACCGGAGTGGAAGGCCCCGCTTCCTTAAGCTTTTTGCCCTTGTCGTTCATCATTGCGCGCACGCGGCCGAAGCATACGCCCGCAACGAAGCTGTCGCCGACCTTCAGCGTACCGTGCTGAATCAGAATACGGGCAACCGGCCCTTTACCTTTGTCCAGCTCGGCCTCGATCACCGTACCTCTGGCGCGTTTATTCGGATTCGCCTTAAATTCCTGTACTTCCGCGACAAGCAGAATCATATCGAGCAGGTTTTCAAGCCCGATCCGCTGTTTGGCGGAAATGTTGCAGAATATCGTATCGCCGCCCCATTCCTCGGGAACCAATTCGTACTCGGTAAGTGCCTGTTTGATTCTGTCCGGATCGGCGCCTTCTTTATCGACCTTGTTCACGGCTACGATAATCGGCACCTTGGCAGCTTTCGCGTGATTGATCGCCTCGACGGTTTGCGGCATAACGCCGTCGTCCGCCGCCACCACGATAATCGTAATATCCGTTACCTGCGCGCCGCGGGCACGCATCGAAGTAAACGCTTCGTGGCCCGGCGTATCCAGGAACGTAATCTTTTTGTTATGCACTTCAACCTGATATGCGCCGATATGCTGGGTAATTCCCCCCGCTTCGCCTTCGGTTACGTTCGTTTTGCGGATTGCGTCCAACAGCGTCGTTTTACCGTGGTCAACGTGACCCATAATGGTAACGACCGGCGGACGTTCCAGCAAATCCTCATCTTCGTCCTTCTCTTCGAACTGCTCGAACTTGTCTTCCTCGACCGGAATTTTCAATTCGACCTCGACATTGTAATCGCCGGCCAACAGCTGGATCGCATCGAGATCGAGCTCCTGGTTGATCGTGGCCATAACACCGAGGAACAGCAGCTTCTTGATTACTTCGGAAGCGTCTTTATGCAGCGCCTTCGCCGTTTCGCCAACGGTCATCGTGCCGCGCACAATAATTTTTTTAGGCGTATTGTCGATTTTTTCTTTTTTAACCGGCTCCTGCTGGTATCGGCCTCTTTGATTGCCTCTGTTGTTGCCTCTGTTGTTGTTTCTATTGTTCTGCATCCCTCTGGATGAGCTGAACTTGTTGTCGTCGAACCGTTTTTCGTTCGGTTTCGTTTTCTTCGTCGTTTTGCCGCTGGCTGCAGCTGCGGTATCTTGATCGTTTTCTGCCGCCGCATTAGGTCTAGGATTCACGCCTACCGACTTATTAAACGTGTTGGAACCGCCGTTGTTTCGTTGCTCGAACGGCTTGCGCTCGAATGAGCCCTGACCTTGCGGACGGCCCGATCTTTGATCGCCGGGACGGCTTCCGCTTCCGCCTTGGCCGCCCCCGCGGTTGGCTTGACCTTGGTTATACCCGCCGGGACGATTTTGTCCGCCGCCCTGATAGCCGCCTTGGCCGCCCTGACCGCTGCGCTGTTGGCCGCCTTGACCTCCTTGGCCGCTGCGCGGCTGCCCGCCTTGGCCTCCTTGGCCGCCTTGACCGCTGCGCTGCTGGTACCCGCCTTGGCCGCCGCCCTGATAGCCGCTTCCGCTGCGCTGCTGCGTGCCTTGACCTTGCGGCCTGCGGAACTGATCCTGCTGCCCGCGGTTGCCTCCGCCTTGACCGCCATGCTGCCGGTCATGACCGGACCTTTGCTGGCCTTGACCGCCGCCGGATGCATGGCTCTGCTGCGAGCCTGCCGGTCTCGGCGCAGCCGCTTGCGCAGGCTTCTCCGCCTCCGGTTTCGCTTGCCCTGCGGCTTCCTTGGCCACCGTGCTTACCGCGCTGTTGGAGCTTCCGCTCTCACTGCCGCTGCGCTTGGCCGCCGCGTTGGCTTTAACATCTTTAAAAAATTTCTCTACACTATCCACCGTATCGTTCTCCATTACGCTCATATGATTGTTAACCGGGATGCCCAGCCTTTTTAATATCGTAATAATCTCTTTGCTGCTCATATTTAAGGACTTCGCGTATTCGTAGACTCTTAGTTTATCTTTACTGTTGTCTTGTTTACTCAATACTGTCCACCTCCGTACGATTTTCCAGACTTTTCTTCAGCATTTTCGCAAACCCCGAATCGGTGACCGCAATCACGACCCTCGATTCCTTGCCGATGCTTGCTCCCAACTGTTCACGGCTGCCGTACTGATGTAGGGGAACCTGATAAGTGCTGCATTTATCTCCTACTTTTTTGCTTGTATTCAACGCAGCGTCAGTCGCCACGATCACCAGCTTCGCCTCGCCTCTGCGCACGGCGTCGATAACGGACTCTTCGCCGGTAATCAGCTTGCCCGCCCGCATAGCCATGCCCAGGTTATTATAAAAATTATTTTTCATCATCCACCGCCGCTTCCTTGCCGGCAATAAATTCATCTTCCACTTTTATAAAATCTTGCTCCAAAGCGTCATAGATGTCCGGGCTTACCGGCTGCTTTAAGGCGCGGTCGAGCGCCTTGCTCTTTTTCGCCAGCCTGAAGCAGGACAGCTTGCCGCACAGATAAGCGCCGCGCCCCGCTTTTTTGCCGGTCAAATCGATCAGCATCTCGTCATTCGGCGTTTTGACGACACGGATCAATTCTCTTTTCGGCATCATTTGCTGGCATGCCACGCATTTACGAAGCGGGATTTTTCTTTGTTTCATCCGTGATCACCTCCGGTGCAACGCAATCGCACAGCGAATAGGTCGTCGCCCACTACCTGCTCAGGCTGCCCGAAGTCAATCGATACTGATCGAATCCTGATGCATTTCTTCGGTATATGTCCTGGGACGGCCGTATTCCTGCTCAGCCTGCGTCTCGCTTTTAATATCGATCTTCCAGCCGGTCAGCTTGGCGGCCAACCGGGCGTTCTGTCCCTTGATTCCAATCGCCAGGGAAAGCTGGTAATCGGGCACGATCACCCGCGCCATTTTCTCGGCTTCAAACACATTTACTTCCAGCACCTTGGAAGGGCTTAGCGCATTCGCCACGTATACGTCGACCTGATCGATCCAGCGCACAATATCGATTTTCTCGCCTTTCAGCTCGCCCACGATCGTTTGCACGCGCATCCCTTTCGGTCCTACGCATGAGCCGACCGGATCGACCTCGGGGTTGCGGGAATAGACGGCAATTTTGGAACGGAAGCCGGCTTCTCTGGCGACGGACCGGATTTCAACGACACCGTCGAAAATTTCCGGCACTTCCAGCTCAAACAGCCGCTTCAGCAAGCCCGGATGCGTACGCGACAAAATAATTTGCGGACCCTTGGTCGTATTTTCCACTTTCGTGATGTACGCCTTGACCCGGTCTCCTTGTTTAAATTTGTCCGTCGGCATCAGCTCGGTCAACGGCAGCGCCGCTTCGATCTTCCCTAAATCGATATAAATGTTGCGCACATCCTGACGCTGAACGATACCGGTCACGATATCTTCTTCCTTGTCGACGAATGCGTTGTAGATTAGTCCGCGCTCCGCTTCGCGAATGCGCTGTGTCACGACCTGCTTCGCCGTTTGCGCCGCGATCCGCCCGAAATCGCGAGGCGTCACTTCAATCTCGACGATATCGTTCAATTGGTAGTTGGCGTTGATTTCGCGCGAAGCGTCCAGCGAAATTTCAAGGCGCGGATCCAATACATCGTCCACCACCGTCTTGCGCGCATAAACCTTGATCAGTCCGGTGTGACGGTTAATGTCGACACGAACGTTCTGAGCCGTGTTGAAATTGCGCTTGTAGCTCGAAATCAGCGCGGCTTCAATCGCATCGATCAACACTTCTTTGGCGATCCCTTTCTCCCTTTCAATTTCCGACAGTGCTTCAATAAAATCCATATTCATTTGAACGGAGTTCCCCCTCTCATAAAATCCACTTTGGTCGTTTGTAAATTAAAAAACGATAGCCAGTCTTGCGCCGGCTACTTTGTTAAATGGAATGGCATGCTTCTTTTTGCCGATCTCGATCCCGACCGTTTCTTCGTCAAACGAAACAAGCCTGCCCTCAAATTCCTTCAGGCCGTCGACCGGCTCGTAGGTGGTGACAAATACGTGCTCGCCCACCGCCTTATAGTAATCCTGCACTTTTTTCAGAGGGCGCTCCGCACCTGGCGATGAAACCTCCAAAAAATAGGCGGTCGGAATCGGGTCCTTCTCATCCAGCCGCTCGCTTAAAAACTCGCTGATATGGCCGCAATCGTCAATATCGATGCCGCCCTCCTTGTCCACATACACACGCAAAAACCAGTTGCTGCCTTCTTTCACATACTCCACATCGACAAGCTCAAATCCGTTTTCATCCAAGTAAGGCTGAAGCAGTGACTCGACTACGGATTTTATTTGCGCACTCAACCCGATTTATCCTCCTATCTTCAATGAAAGCCAGTGCTTTCATGTCTATATACAAAATGTAAAGAGTGGGTTTCCCCACTCTCTAAGATCGGTACCTATTACATTGTTACCAATGAAGATTATACCATAAGACTTATGCGTATGCAATATGATGAGTGCGGACACCAGGCTAGAACAGCGATAATTGGTTCGTTTCCGGAAGCCCCCGGAAGCAGCCAATCGAGCCAAGCAGCTCGACAATCGTTTTGGACGCTTTGCTGCGCGTTTGAAAATCTTCGATGGAAAGAAACGGGCCGTCATTTTTGGCAGCCGCAATATTGACGGCGGCATTTCCCCCGATCCCTGCCATCGCGGAGAACGGCGGAATGAGCGAATCGCCGTCGATCAAAAACTTCGTCGCATCCGATGTATACAGATCGATCGGCTTGAAGGAAAATCCGCGCGCCGTCATCTCGAGCGCCATCTCCAAAATCGAAACCATGCTTTTTTCCTTCGGCGTCGCCTGGAAGCCTTTATCCTCAATTTCAATCAGCTTGCGCAAAATCGCATCGTAGCCTTGACACAGCAGCTCCAGATCGAAATCGTCGGCACGGACGGTAAAATAAGTGGCATAGTAAGCGATCGGATAATACAGCTTGAAGTAAGCCGTCCGGACTGCGGAAATAACGTAAGCGGCGGCGTGGGCTTTCGGGAACATGTATTCGATTCGTTCGCACGATTCGATATACCAGGCCGGCACCTTATGCTTCTTCATGTCTTCCTTCCATTCCGGCGTCAAGCCTTTACCTTTCCGCACGCTCTCGGTAATTTTGAAGGCGAGACCGGCGTCCATGCCCGCCTTGTAAATCAAGTACAGCATAATATCGTCGCGGCAGCCGATAACCGTCTTAATGTTGCAGGTCCCTTTCTTGATCAGCTCCTGCGCATTGCCGAGCCATACGCCCGTCCCGTGGGACAGCCCGGAAATTTGCAGCAGGTCGGCGAAAGAGGACGGCTGCGTCTCCTGCAGCATTTGCCGGACGAACTTGGTGCCCATCTCCGGCACGCCGTAGGTGGCGACCGGTGTGCGAATCTGCTCGGGAGTCACATTCAGCGCCTCCGTCGAATTGAAAATGCTCATCACCTTCGGATCGTTCATCGGAATAGTGGTCGGGTCGACGCCGGTCAAGTCCTGCAGCATCCGCATCATCGTCGGATCGTCGTGGCCGAGGATGTCGAGCTTCAGCAAGTTGGCATCGAATGCGTGATAATCAAAATGCGTCGTCTTCCATTCGGAGCTCGTATCGTCGGCCGGATACTGCACCGGCGTAATATCGTCGACGTCGATATAATCCGGCACGACGACAATGCCGCCCGGATGCTGGCCCGTACTCCGCTTAACGCCGGTGAAGCCTTGCGCCAGCCGGTTCACTTCGGCCCCGCGCCATTTTTTGCCCTGCTCCTCCTCGAACTTTTTCACGTAGCCGAACGCCGTCTTCTCGGCGATGGTGCCGATCGTGCCGGCCCGGAACACACTTTTCTCGCCAAACAACACTTTCGTATAATTATGCGCAACCGGCTGGTACTCGCCGGAGAAATTCAAGTCGATATCAGGCACTTTGTCGCCTTTAAAGCCGAGGAACGTCTCGAACGGAATGTCCTGCCCTTCGCCCTTCAGCTTGGCGCCGCAGTTCGGGCAATCTTTATCCGGCAGGTCGAAGCCGCTCGGAATGCTGCCGTCGAGAATCCAATCGCTGTGCCGGCAGGAGGCGCATATGTAATGTGGCGGCAGCGGGTTTACCTCCGAGATGCCCAAGAACGTCGCGACGACCGACGAACCGACAGAGCCCCGCGAGCCGACCAAATAACCGTCTTCGTTCGATTTTTTCACAAGCCTTTCGGAGATCAGGTAGTTCGCCGAGAAACCGTATTTAATAATCGGCACCAGCTCTTTCTCGAGCCGCGCCGTCACAACCTCCGGAATCGGCTCGCCGTACAGCCGTTTGGCTGTATCGTAGCAGGTGCTGCGGATTTCGTCGTCCGCCCCTTCGATAATCGGCGTAAACAGTTTGGTCGGGAACAGCTCCAGCTCCTCGATCCGGTCGGCCAGCTCGTTGGTGTTGGCAACAACGACTTCATATGCCGTATCTTTGCCCAGGTATTCGAACTCGGCCAGCATCTCCTTCGTTGTGCGGAAATGGACGTCCGGCTTGCGCATATCCTTTAGCGGACTGAAGCCGGTAATCCCGTTGATCGTTATATCGCGGCAAATTTTGTCGCGCGGATGCAGGTAATGTACGTTGCCTGTCGCGATCACCGGCTTGCCGAGCTTGCGCCCGATTTGCAGTACGCGGCGGTTGGCGTCCTCCAGCTGTTCTTTGCTGCCGACCAATCCTTTTTCCACCAAATGCATATTGACGCAGGTTGGCTGGATTTCCAATACATCGTAAAACTCGGCGACCTGCTCGGCTTCCTCCTCGGATTTGTTCAGGACGGTTTCGAAAAACTCGCCTTTTTCGCAGCCGGAGACGATGATCAAGCCTTCCCGCAGCTCGGTCAGCTTACTTTTCGGAATGCAGGCGACACGGTGAAAATATTCGGTATGCGACAGCGAAACGAGTGTGAACAAGTTTTTTTTGCCGACCGCGTTTTGGGCGTAGATGCAGCAATGAAACGGGCGCGTATTTTTCAAATCTTTCCCGACATTGTCGTTCAGCCTCGCCAAATCGGTCATCCCGCGCTCAGCCGATTCTTTAATGAGATTAAATAATATATGGCCCAGCGCGACGGAGTCGTCTACCGCGCGGTGATGGTTGTCCAAACTGATTTTGAATTTATCGGCCAATGTATTCAACCGGTGATTTTTCATCGACGGGAACAGCAGTCTCGCCAGTTCCAACGTATCCAGAGAAGGATTCGGCAGCTCCGGCATGCCGAGCTTCTTGCAGTTCGCCTGAATGAAGCCCATATCGAACCGCGCGTTATGAGCGACCAAAATGCTGCCGCCGACAAACTCGACAAACTTCGGCAGCACGTCGTCAAGCTCCGGCGCGTCGCGAACCATATCGTCGTTAATGTTGGTCAGCTGTTGAATGTTGTAAGGTATCCGTTCGTGCGGATTCACAAAGGAAGCAAAACGGTCGATTTCTTTCCCGTCCTTCATCCGCACCCCGGCGATTTCAATGATTTTATTGCTGACTACGGAAAGCCCTGTCGTCTCGATATCGAAAATGACGTATTCCGCTTCGCGCAAATCTTCCGACCGGGCATGCATGACAATCGGAACGCCGTCGTCGACCACGTTCGCTTCCAGCCCGTAAATCATTTTGATGCCGTGCTTTTGGGCGTATTTATTGGCGTCCGGGTAGCACTGAATCCCGCTGTGATCCGTTACAGCTATCGCCTTATGTCCCCATTTGGCCGCTGTCTTTATGTATTGGTCGATGGAAGTGATGCCGTCCATCGTGCTCATGGTCGTATGCAGATGAAATTCCACGCGCTTTTCCTCGGCATCGTCCTTGCGGTCGGGCGGCGCCGATACTTCGTTGATGTCATTAGGCATCATGACCAGCTCAGGCGTTTGCATGAACCGGTCGTATTCGACTTTGCCTCGCACCTTCAGCCATGTGCCGTTTTGGATCAAGCCGTATATTTTGACGTCTTCCTTCGTCTTCGCAAACGCCTTTACCATGATTGAATCTGTAAAGTCGGTCATATTGAACGTAAACAAAGTCATGCCGTTCTTGAGTTCCTTCGAATCGAGCCCGAACACGGCTCCCTGCACCGTTACTTTCTTTTCTTCGTCCTGCACCATTTGGATCGGGACCGGAGCGTCTTTAATATCGTAACCGACCATCAGCTTGATTTCCGCGTCGGCCAGCGCATCGGCTCCCTGCTCGGCTTCGATCGAGATCATCATCTCTTGGGTAACGACTTTGCCCTCTTCGGCTATTTGCTGGGCAAACTTCTCGTATTCCTCTTCGCGCGCCTCGTTCATCGCATAACGAACCTGCAGCTCTACTCCAAAAAAATCGGCAAAATACGTTTGAACCCATTGTCCGATATTTTTTTTCTTCGCCAGCTCCAGACCGATCGAATCGAGCATGATCAACGTCAGCTGATTCCCCTGAACGTCAATTTTCGCCTTGTTCATCCAGCCGTTAACCGACGTTGCCTCGCGCTGCACCCATTCCACGAACATGCTCCAATATTCTTGCGCCACCGTCTCCGGCGAAACGCCGTCCGTATATCTCAGCATGAAACGAATCGCCGCGATATGCGAAAATTTGTCACGGATCATTTTGCAAAACGAACGGTATACGTCGTGTGGAACGATGCTGTTTTTGACGATAAAAAAAGTCCACTCCCGGTTCATTCGGCTCGTTTCGACTTTGTCGATATATCCGTCCTGAAAAAAGGAGGTTACCACCTCATCAGGCACCCGTGCCTGCGCCATCAGCATTTCAAACCGTTCCCTTTTCACTGCTGTGCTGCTCATGCTCGCCCTCCCCTAAATCCCGAAAAAAATAAGGGCAAAAAGGATATGACGCTGTCCGTTTTTGCCCAATATGGTCCCCCTAAAGTGACGTGTAGCTCCGGAGTAAATTCCGAATACTTTTGGGGGAGCCCAACTATAAAGTCCCCCAACAGTAACGTGTAGCTCCGGAGCCGAATCCGAGTACTTTTGGGGGAGCACCCGATTATCCACAATAAATAGCTGCGCATCGATTCCTAAAGCGCATCACTTCGCCCACGCATCCGGCCTGCCGGCGAATCCCTCTTCGCAATCGGCAGTTCGGCATTCCCCCGAGCCTAGTAAGCTCTGCCGAATACGACGGTATGTTCGGCCGCTTCGCCGCATACGAGACAAGAAGACTTGCGCTCGCTTGGCTCAAACGGAATATTGCGGCTTGTTGCGCCTGTTTCTTCCTTGACCTGAGCCTCGCAAGCGTCCGATCCGCACCAGCCCGCCAGAGCGAAGCCGCGCTTTTGATCCAGAAACGCTTTAAATTCGTCCAGGCTGTCCACGGAAGTAAAATGGTCGTCACGGAACTGCTTAGCTCTATCATACATTTGTTGATGAATTTCCGCCAGCATGTTTTTTACTTCTTCGACAAAATTTTCCTGTTTGACGATTCGTTTTTCACCGGAAATTCGGGAAACAAGGACGACTTGTCCGTTTTCCATATCGCGCGGACCGAGCTCGACGCGGACCGGAATACCGCGCATTTCATACTCGTTGAACTTCCAGCCCGGACTTTGATCCGGACGGTCATCCACTTTAACGCGAATGCCCGCCTGCTTCAGCTCGCCGTACAGCTCGTCGACACGAGCGACGACCTGCTCCCTTGACTTCGGAGGGCCGATCGGAATCATGATGACCTGGGTAGGAGCAACCTTCGGCGGCAGTGCAAGTCCGCGGTCATCGCCATGAACCATAATCAAAGCGCCGATCAGCCGCGTACTCACGCCCCAGGAGGTCGTATGGCAAAATTGATGCTGGTTTTCACGATCCAAATATTTGATATCGAACGCGACAGCGAAATTCGTACCCAAATAATGGGATGTTCCGGCTTGAACGGCCTTGCCGTCCTTCATCATCGCTTCGATGGAGTATGTATCGACTGCGCCTGCGAATTTCTCGGAAGGCGTTTTTTGCCCGATGATGACAGGAATCGCTAAAAAATTTTCGGCAAAGTCGCGGTACGTTTCCAGCATTTGCATCGTCTCGCGGCGCGCATCCGCCTCATCCTCGTGAGCCGTGTGCCCCTCCTGCCACAAAAACTCGCTCGTCCGCAAAAACGGCTGCGTCCGTTTCTCCCAGCGCACCACGTTAGCCCATTGATTGATAAGCAGCGGCAAATCGCGGTAAGAGTTAATCCACTCGGCGTACATATGCCCGATCATCGTTTCGGAGGTCGGACGGATCGCCAGGCGCTCCTCCAGCTTCTCGCCGCCGGCTTCCGTTACCCACGGCAGCTCGGGATTAAAGCCTTCGACATGCTCCTTCTCCTTCTGGAAAAAGCTTTCGGGAATAAAGATCGGGAAATAGGCGTTGCGGTGTCCGGTCTCCTTGAATCGGCTGTCCAGCTCCTTTTGGATGTTTTCCCAAATTTCGTAGCTGTCCGGCTTAAAGACGATACAACCGCGGACCGGAGAGTAGCTCATCAAATCCGCTTTTTTAATTACATCAATATACCATCTGGAGAAATCTTCGCCCTGCGGCGTAATCTCCTTTACAAACTGCTTATCATTCGACATGGTTTGGCGTTCCTCCCAAAAAACTAAACGTAAATAAACAAATTATTTTATGATTGCTTCAGGCGCCCGTTTCGGCGCCCGTCAGCTCATCGTTACCCTTTTATCAATCTTAATATATCGTTATATGTGACTGCGATCATCAGCAGCATCAGCATCGCAAATCCGACAAAATGCACCATGCTTTCCCGGCTCGGATCGACCGGCTTGCCGCGCAGCGCCTCGAATCCCAGAAACACAAGCCGGCTTCCGTCCAGGGCGGGAAACGGCAGCAGATTAAACAAGCCTAGGTACAAGCTCATTAATGCCGCCCAAAACGTATACTGCGCCAAGCCGGCGCTGGCCTGCTCGCTTGTAAATTCGACAATCCGTACCGGACCGCCGAGATCATCCATTTTAAACTGCAGCGTCACCAGCTTGCCGAAGCTGTCGAGGATCGATACGGTTGCCGTGGCCATACTTTTCCAGCCGTTAACGATGCCGTCCGTAAAGCTCGCGCTGCGGTTTTCAGCCATCAGCGTTACGCCGACAAGCCCTCCGTCCTTATCTTCGGGTGTAACTTCCTTGCGCAGCTGCTCGCCATTTCGGTCTATAATCCATATCATTTTTTTATTAGCCGATTGTTTGATCAAATTGCGCAGCTTGGCGCCGTCCGCGCCGATCGGCTCATTGTTGACGACCAGCACGATGTCGTTGGCCTGCAATCCGCCTTTTTCAGCCGGCGAGCCCTGTTCGGTGCCGCGAATTTTCACCTTGTCCGGAACGCCTGCCATAAATACGACGCCGATGAACAGCACGAAAGCCAATATAAAATTCATTAATGGCCCTGCAAAAATAGATAACGACCGCTGTCCGACGGTTTTGCTGCCGAATTGACGGTTCCAGGGAGCGATCTGGGTCTCCTTCTCCTTGCTGACCATCATCGCTTGCGGATGAACCTTGAATGTTTTCATTTCTCCATCCACATCCAGCTTGATCATCAGCCGGCGCTCCAGATCAATCTCTTCGACGACGCCAACCAGGCTGTCCGCTCTTTTATCGAAGTCGTTCAAATAAATGTGGGTAACCTCGTCACCCAGTATCGCAAGCGCAACCCTTTGGCCGGGGTTAATCTGAACGATTTCCGGGTCTTCTCCCGCCATTCGAACAAACCCGCCGATCGGCAAAAGGCGCAGCGTATACCGGGTTTCGCCCTTTTTAAAGGACAGCAGCTTGGGACCGAAGCCGATCGCAAATTCTCTGACCAGTATACCGGCGCGTTTGGCGAAATAATAGTGGCCCCACTCATGGATGGTCACCAACACAAAAAATAAAAGTATGATTTGGAATACATTTTGCAACGTAGACAAATCGCAACGTCCTCCCTTAAGCATCGTATAGTCAAGTAGGTGCCATGGGGTAAACCCATTCTTTATAGAGGTTGTCTAAAAAGTGCTCATGCATAACCGGGCAGACGCTGCCTTTTTCAGTTGTATGGAGATAAGTTTTTATACTTTGCTTCGCACAACCTTGACAAACGCGCATGTCCACAATGGACGTCGCAGCACTTTATCCATGACTCGCACTATAATTAAGATTAACATTATTCCCAATAGGAATACAAGCAAGCACCATGTTATGAACATATTACCTTGCTACCGAATTCATGCTAAAGGATAACGGCAAGGCGGCGGTTCAATTACATTTTTGCGCGATTTGCCGGGCCCAGACATCCGCTTCCATAATTTGTTCGAGATCCGGATTGACGATTCGTTCATGCCGTTCCAACACGGACGCAATGATGGTTTCGATCTGCAGGAACGTAATTTCGCCATTTAAAAAACGCGCCACCGCCGCTTCATTGGCCGCGTTAAATACGGTGGGCGCCGTTCCTCCGGCCAGGCCGCTGTCGTAAGCCATTTTCAGGCAGGGAAAACGTTCAAAGTCCATCTCGCGAAAATGCAGCTTGCCCACTTGAGCCAGGTTCAACGAAGGCGTCGGCGTCTGGAGACGATCCGGATACGTAAGCGCATACTGAATGGGAACTCTCATGTCGGGATTGCCGAGCTGAGCAATGATGCTGCAGTCTGCAAACTCGACGAAGGAATGTATGATGCTTTCCGGATGAACGAGTACTTCAATCCGGGAATAAGGCAGATCAAACAGCCAGTGTGCCTCAATAACTTCAAGTCCCTTGTTGACCATCGTCGCCGAATCGATCGTAATTTTGGCGCCCATGGACCAATTCGGATGCTGCAGCGCCTGCTCAACCGTCACATGCAGCAGCTCTTCGCGGGTGTGGTCGCGGAACGAGCCTCCCGACGCTGTCAGCGTAATTTTATGTACATCTTTCATCGATTCGCCGTTCAGACATTGAAAAATCGCCGAATGCTCGCTGTCGATCGGCAGCAGCTTGATGCCGCGGCGCTTGACCCGCTCGGTGACGATATGGCCGGCGCTCACCAGCGTTTCTTTGTTAGCCAGGCCGATATGCTTGCCCGCTTCAATCGCTTCCAGCGTCGGCCGCAAACCCTGGCTTCCGACCAATGCGCTGACCATATAGTCGGCATCGGTGCCGGCCGCAATTTCAAGCAAGCCTTCGTCTCCGTAATAAACGCGGGTGCCCGGCGGAACCGCAAGCTGCAATTGCTCGGCTAAATCGCGGGTAGCTACGGACACCTTCTTCGGTTTGAACCGTTTGACCTGCTCCGCCAGCAATGCCAGATTATGACCGCCCGCAAGTCCCTCTACAATAAAACGATCCGGATAATGGGAGATCACATCCAAGGTTTGTGTTCCAATCGATCCCGTGGATCCGAGAATGGCAATCCGTTTCATACTTCACCTCAACGTAATTAGGCATGTGGAATCAGAGAGAGCAAATGCACGGCCGGGAACACGATCAGCCAGCTGTCCACCCGGTCCAGCACGCCGCCATGCCCGGGCAGCAGCGTGCCCGTATCTTTAATTCCCTTCACTCTTTTATAAGCGGACTGGATCAAATCGCCCATCTGTCCGACAATCGCAATGACGAAACCAAGCAGCAGCGCCTGCTTCCATGAGAGCATATCCGGCCGAATCAAAGCGAAAATAACCGCTACCGCTATCGAGATCACGATGCCGCCGATCGCGCCTTCGATCGACTTTTTCGGACTGATCGTCGGCCATAGCGGATGCTTGCCCATAACGGAACCGGTAAAATACGCGCCCGAGTCGGTCGCCCATATACAAAAAAAGACAAGCAGCGTCCAGAACAGACCGCCGTGCTCGATCATGCGCGTCTCGATCATATAGTGGAACCCGATGCCTATGTAGACCATCCCGACGAATGACATGGCGATATCGTCGATAGTTACTTTATTTTTGGAAGTTACCGTAATGCAGAGGACGATAAACAATAACAACCAAATCAAATGATCCGGCGCTATGATCGAATTCACATCCGCCGCTTTCCATGGAATGGCCAAGGCGGCCGTACCCAAATAACCGATCCATGTGGTTATCCTATGTTTCTTGAGATCGTTCATCCGGACAAACTCATCATAGCCGATTACGGTCAATAACAGGATTAACCCGGCAAACCAATAAGAACCCAACAACAACATAATGAAAAATCCGAGGCCTGCAATAACCCCTGTCACGATTCGCTGCTTCAATTCAATTCCTCCATCTGGCTACACTACAACCCGCCATATCTGCGCGCACGGCGTTGGTACTCCTGCACAGCCTCGTAGAAATGCTGTTCGGTGAATTCGGGCCAGCATAATTCAGTGAACCACAGCTCGGAATATGCCAGCTGCCACAGCATAAAATTACTGATGCGGAGCTCACCGCTGGTGCGAATCAATAGATCGGGGTCGGGAAGCGGATGTGTCAATAAATAGCGGGAAAAAACGGCGTCGTCTACGGCATCGGCCGTTACGATTCCATCGGCTATATCCCGCGCCAACTGCTGGACGCCTGACAGCATCTCTTTGCGGCTGCCGTAATTCAATGCAAAATTAAGTATTAGTCCGCTGTTATGCTTTGTCTGATCAATCGCGTCCTGAATCGCTTTAAGGGTATAATCCGGCAGCCCTTCCTGCCAGCCGGTCATACGGATCTGGACATTATTCGCAATCAGCTCGTCAATTTCTTTTGGAAAAAACTCAAGCGGAAGCTTCATCAAATATTCGACTTCCTCTTTGGGCCGTTTCCAATTTTCCGTTGAAAAAGCATACATCGTCAATATGTTTATACCGATCGCATCGGCGGCCATTGTAATTTTTTTGACATTTTTCATCCCTGAATGGTGACCGGCTACGCGCGGAAGTCCCCGCTTTTGCGCCCAACGGCCGTTGCCGTCCATGATGACCGCGACATGGTTCGGAATATTATCCGTATCCAACCGCGAGATAAGTTCCTCACTGTTCAGCTTACTTCCAAACCATTTTTTGAAAGGTAACATTTCATTGCCTCCAATAAGGAAAGACTAAAAGCCCCCTCTAGAGGGGGTCTTTTATATTATACTTCCATAATCTCTTTTTCTTTGGCTGCCAAAACCTTCTCGACTTCGCCGATGTATTTATCGGTTGATTTCTGAATATCTTCTTGATGCTTGCGGGATTCATCTTCAGAAATTCCGTTTTTCTCCAGCTTTTTGATCTCGTCGTTTGCATCGCGGCGCACGTTGCGGATCGCTACTTTGGCTTCTTCCCCGAACTTGCGGGTCATTTTCACCAATTCCGCTCTCCGTTCTTCGGTTAATGCCGGGATGACGATGCGAATCACCGATCCGTCATTGGATGGGGTCAAGCCCAAATCCGACTTCATGATCGCTTTCTCGATAGCGGATAAAGAGCTTTTATCCCATGGCTGTATCATTAATGTACGGGAATCCGGGGTATTGATATTCGCTAACTGGTTGACCGGAGTCATGGCGCCGTAGTATTCCACTTGTACGCGGTCCAGCAGAGCCGGAGTCGCTCTTCCCGCACGCAGGCTGGAAAGCTCTCTTTTCAATGATCCGATCGCTTTATCCATGCGGTCTTCCGCATTTTTCTTAATCGACTGTGGCATATCGTTAAACACTCCCTTTTACAATCGTACCTATTTTCTCGCCGAGCACGACACGCTTAATATTGCCGCTCTCGGTAATGGAGAAGACGATCAACGGAATATTGTTATCCATACAAAGCGATGAAGCGGTTGAATCCATGACACCCAGGTTTTTGTTCAACACTTCCAGATAAGTAAGGGTATCGAACTTTTCTGCCGTAGGATCTTTGAACGGATCGGCCGAGTACACGCCGTCGACTTTGTTTTTGGCCATTAAAATAACTTCCGCCTCGATCTCCGCGGCTCTTAATGCAGCCGTTGTATCTGTCGAGAAATAAGGATTTCCAGTACCAGCCGCAAAAATAACGACTCTTCCCTTTTCCAGATGACGAATCGCTCTTCGCCGGATATAAGGCTCGGCCACCTGCTGCATGGTGATTGAAGTTTGCACCCGGGTCGGCACATCGATCGTTTCCAATGCATCCTGAAGCGCCAAGGAGTTCATTACGGTAGCCAGCATTCCCATGTAGTCGGCCGTTGCCCGGTCGATCCCTTTTTCGCTGCCCGCGATGCCTCTCCATATGTTCCCGCCGCCGACAACAATGGCTACCTCGACATTCAGTTCGACAACATCCTTCACCTGCTGGGCGATAGACGTTATAATTTCCGAATCGATTCCGTAACCGAGCTGTCCTGCCAATGCCTCACCGCTCAGCTTCAAAATTACACGTTTAAAGATAGGACGTTCCAAGCATTATACCCCCGTTCAAAAAAAGCGGCTGTTTATTTATGTTTAAAAAAGAAGGAACACGAAGTGTTCCCACATTTTTTATGCCTTATTTATTACTTCTTGACTTGCGCCATTACTTCTTCGGCGAAGTTTTCTTGTTTTTTCTCCAGCCCTTCGCCCAATTCGAAGCGTACGAAACGGCGAATCGTGATGTTCTCGCCGATGGTCGCCACTTTCTCATTCAGCAGCTGGCTCACTTTTTTATCCGGATCTTTAATGAAGGACTGCTCCATCAAGCAAAACTCTTCATAGTATTTGCTAAGGCGGCCTTCGACCATTTTCTCAACGATATTAGCCGGTTTGCCTTCGTTCAACGCCTGGTTTTTCAAAATTTCGCGTTCTTTCTCAATCGCTTCCTGCGGTACTTCTTCGCGGCGCACATACAACGGGCTGGCCGCTGCGATCTGCATCGCAATATCTCTCGCAAATTCACGGAATTGATCGGTTTTTCCGACGAAGTCCGTTTCACAGTTGATTTCTACCAATACGCCGATCCGTCCGCCGGCATGAATGTAGGATTCGACAACGCCTTCAGTCGCGATCCGTCCCGCTTTGTTGGCTGCCGCCGACAATCCTTTTTCGCGAAGAATTTCAGCCGCTTTTGTCAAATCGCCATTCGCTTCTTCCAACGCTTTTTTGCAATCGAGCATTCCCGCTCCTGTTTTTTCACGCAATTCTTTTACTGATGCCGCATTTACCGCCATGATTTGGCCTCCTTGTAAGATAGACTATACAACTCTAAAAAAAGGGCGGTGAAAGGATTTTGCACCTTTGAACCACCCTTTCCTATTCAGCCCTTAAGCTGTTGTTTGTTCACCTTGGCGTGCTTCGATCACTGCATCGGCGATTTTCGCCGTCAACAGCTTCACGGCACGAATCGCGTCGTCATTACCTGGAATGACGTAGTCGATTTCATCCGGATCGCAGTTAGTATCAACGATACCGACGATTGGGATACCCAATTTGCGGGCTTCTGCAACCGCGATACGCTCTTTGCGAGGATCGATGACGAACAATGCGCTAGGAAGGCCTCTCATGTTCTTGATACCGCCCAAGAACTTCTCCAAACGCTCTTGCTCTTTGCGGAGAATGATAACTTCTTTCTTAGGAAGCACGTCGAACGTGCCGTCTTGTTCCCATCTTTCCAGCTCTTTCAAGCGGTCGATACGCTTTTGAATCGTTTGGAAGTTCGTTAACGTACCGCCCAACCAGCGTTGGTTGATGTAGTACATGCCGCAGCGCTCCGCTTCTTCCGCAACGGAATCTTGAGCCTGCTTCTTCGTGCCTACGAACAAAATCGTGCCGTTTTCTTCGGCAACCGATTTGACGAAGTTGTAAGCTTCTTCCACTTTCTTGACCGTCTTTTGCAGGTCGATAATGTAAATGCCGTTTCTTTCAGTGAAGATGTAACGATCCATTTTCGGGTTCCAACGACGGGTCTGATGACCGAAGTGCACCCCAGCTTCCAAAAGCTGTTTCATGGAGATTACTGCCATCTTCACGCACCTCCTCTAAGTTTGGTTTTGGGTCTCCTCCGCTTGGATCGCATCTTCGACATAAAACTTCCCTCCGGGAAGCACCCTTATGCGAATTGATCAGCGTGCGTTTTAACACCGTCAATAAATATACCATAACTGAAAATGCTATGCAACACTTGTTGTCGTTAGAACTTGAACCGTATTTTTCATGCCCGGAAGCCTGTTAGCGGGTTGTCAAAATCGACGCAACTTGACTTAAATCCGGCTGTCCCTTAAACGCATGTACCCCGGCAATAATCTTGTCATTTAACTGCTGCTTGGCCATCAGCTCTTCAAATGCCGTCCGGTCGGTGATGACTCCACTCTTCAACAGCATATCGGCGACTACGCCAGCACTTTGCCCGTTATATACGTAAATATACACTTCCTTCACCGTTTCTTTCACGGGTTCTTTGACCGGCTGGGCCGCGGCAGGAGGCTGCTTTTCCTTTTCCTCCTTCAGCTTCTGCTGCACGATCGTATCGAGCTGCGCCTGACTGAACAGCTTCTGGTCATTTTCGAATACTTGAAAATATTTGGCCGCCGCGTCCTTCAGCTGCTGCTTATCCAACGAGCTCGGAGAGGCGTTGGCCGTACCGGGCTGCTTATTGGCGGGAGACGCCACATTCATCAGCTCAAGCAGCAGAGCGCCGGCGATGAGGCCGGTCCCCAAGCCGTACAACCATGATTTGTTAGTGCGCATGCAGACGTTCCTCCTGCTTCGCCAATTGTATGATCAGGCTGACTTCGCCTTTATTCATGCTCAGCTTCCTGGCGATATAATCCGTCGATTTCCCTTGGTCGTACAGCGCAAACAGCTCCGAATAACGCGCTTTCATATTCATCGGCGCGGTATGGCTCACAAGCTCCTCCTCCGGTTCGCCGGCGGAAGCCGCTTCCGGTTGAGCCGCCGGCAAAACCGCTTCCGGTACCGGCTCCGCTGCCGCGGCAGCCGTCTCTCGCAGCTTTGCGGATTGCTTCTGCAGCTCTTCCGCGGCGGCGCTCAGCTTTATGATCTCCTGCACCGATTGACCCGACTGCTTCTCAAGCAGCTCGATCCGGGCGGCAAGCCTGGCCGTCTGCAGCTCGTAATCGCGCTTCGTCTCGGCGAGCAGCTGAATCAACGCCTGGTTTTGCTCTTCCAGCTCGGCGGTAAAGTGCTCCATCGTTTCTTCGATTTCATGCAGAGCGGGGCTTGACTGTCCTTTGGTTTCATTCTTCTTTGGCATTATTTTCGCGTAAACAAGCAACACTAAGCCGCATAAAACGATATACACCCACGGTTGGTCCAATCCGATCACCTTTTTCCAATCATTAAACCAGGATAAACGGCTTCGCCGTCCTTAGGGAACGAGCGTGTTTATCAAGGTTGTGCGAAGCAAAATATGCAACTTACAAAGACAAATCGATATGCTTTCCTTTAAAAGGATGATCATGGCGGCTCGCCTGCTGTTCGGCTTCATTGGCGCCGGATCCCTTTTTGCTTCCGGCCTTGCCGTTTCTGCGGCCCTTCGCATCCTTCTCCCGATCATGCACCGACGCTTGAAGCACATCGTCCGCCCTCACGGTCCTTTGCCTGTCCATTTCCATCTGCTTCGCATGGGCGTCGGCAAGCTGCGCCTGATCCTGCCCGGGCTTATGGTTCAGCTGGTTTTGCAGGTGGCCCGCTTCATCGTTTTTATGCAATGCAAACTGGAGCTCAACCGGTCTCATGTTCATGAACATTCCTCCTTCGGTTCATCAACGGACAGTTACAGAGGCACTAGCGCAATATCGCCTTCCGCTAACCGAAATTTCACATGGCTGATCGGGTCCTTGATAAATTTTGTATATCTTCCGATTACGATCTTCGTCCCGCTATATATAGTAGAAGATACTTCAACCTTCGCCCTCTCCGAATCCTCTAGCGACTTCTCGATTTCGAAGATGCGGTCCTTGATGGCGGCCTGTTCTTCGGAAATTTGTTTCTTGGTATGGTTGAGCTTGATCCGCATCGCGACTTTATCCGGTCCGAGCTGTCCGGCAGCCGCCAATTGATCCAGCAGGATCAGCGCTTTGTCGGTCTTGTCCACATTATCGTTGACGGACCTCAGCTGTGTCCTTAATTGCAGCAGCTCATTGCGCAGCTCGGGCAATACGCCGACCTCGATCACCGTTACCGTCGACATCGAATTTCCGATCGTACGGGCGGAGACAAGCTCACCGGCTTGAACAATTCCGCCGACAATAAGCCCTTTTGTCCCTTTGCAAATAACATCTTTGCTGGCGCGGACCGCGGAATGCATGATACTTTGCGTGACCAAGACCTCCTCAGCGACTACCGTGGCGTCTTGAATAAAGGAGCTGCGTACCCGCTTTCCCGCACGAATTACCCCTTTATTGTGGCCTAGTATGCCGGCGCTGATTTCGATAGAGCCTTCGGCATCCAAATCTGCGCTCTCCACGCTGCCGGTAATCCGGATATCGCCTGCCGCTTTTATTTTAAATCCGGTCAAGACGTTGCCGCGGATGACGACGGACCCGACGAAATCGATGTTGCCGATATTGTAATCGACATCGCCATTCACTTCAAAAATCGGAAAAACATTAATCCGGTCGCGCTCGGTCAACGAAATCATGCCGTCGATCGCTGAATACATGGCCGTCTGCTCGGCATCCGCGACGACGTTCTTCCCCAGCTTGAACCTTGCTTCCTTACCGTCCTTCGCCGGCAGCGGCTCGCCGGTCACCGCTTTGCCCGGCGTTCCCGGGGTAGCGGCGATCCGCTGTGCAAGCAGCTGTCCTTTGCGAACATTATGGATCGTCGTTACTTCCTTGTAATCGACTTTTCCGTCTTCAAGCTCCACCGGCTTTTTGGAACCGTCATTGTAATCAAATTGCAGCAAAATCGATCCGTCCTGCCCGTTGATCGGTGGCGTACCTGTCGCTATCAATGTTTTACTCGCGAATACGGCCTTAGGGTTCTTCACAATTTCCGCCAATTTTCCCCGATCGATTCCATGAACGATATAATAGGTTTTCAATAATTCCTCTAACTGCTCCAGGCTGAATGTCAATTTGTCGTCGTTGGTTTTAAACTGCAGGAAGGCGTTAAGCTTATCGTCAGATAAAGCAATTTCCATAAAAAAACTTAGTGGAATAGCCTGCTCAGCCATTATTTCCCCTCTTTCCCATCGTTAGGAGTCTTGAAACAATTGATCCTGATAGCGGCCCAGCGAGCCGCGCAGCCTTAATATCGCTTTGGAGTGAAGCTGAGAAATGCGCGATGGCGACAAATTCATCACTTCCGCAATTTCGCTTAAGGACAGCTCCTCGTAATACAGCAGCGAGACGACGGTACGTTCCTTTTCCGTCAGCCGTTCGATTGCCTTGGCCAACGTTTCTTTTAAATAAAACTCATTTACTTTATATTCAGGATTTTTGGCTCTCTCGTCAATAAGCAAGGAAAGCCTTGTCTCCGAATCTTCTTCGCGTATAGGGTCATCAATCGAACAAACGGTTGTAACGGCGATTTCCTGCACCATTTGCCGAAATTCATGCTCGCTCACCTGCAAATAGGCGCTCATTTCGAGATCGGTCACCGAACGCAAATAGTGCTGTTCCAGTTTTTGGTAAGCGTCCTCGATCTTTTTCGATTTTTCGCGCACGGATCTTGGCACCCAGTCTCCCTGACGCAGACCGTCAATAATTGCGCCGCGAATACGCCAGGAAGCATAGGTTTCAAATTGCAGGCCGCGCAGGTAATCAAATTTTTCAATGGCATCGATGAGCCCCATCACACCAAAGCTGGCAAGGTCATCTTTCGCCACATTTTTCGGCAGACCGACGGACAATCGGTTCGAGACATAGTCCACCAACGGCAAATATGTCTCGATAAGCGACTGCTTGGCCTCAAGGATGCCGAATTCCTTCCACTGCTTCCAGATATCGATATTGGATAAATGCGACTTTTGAATCATGAACGGTTGTCACCACCCTTATTGTTCCGTCATGTGACGTACAGCCTGAGCCAGCTCACCTGCATCCAAGTTTGACTTACTGGACAGCTTTGGCGGATTTAACGGGGCAAAGCCCGTACCTCCGGCGGACTCCTTCCCATCCTGCGAGTTCCTGAGCATCTGGTGCAGATCCGCTTCTTCATCCGGCGTCGACAGGTCCAGCGTATTCCCTTTATGTTCTTCCGCAGATTCGTCGTGAAGCGTCTCGGCCCCGGCCGGCTTATTAAATCCCGCTAACGTTCCGAGCGCCCATCGGCAGGCGAAGACGACCAGGAATAAAATGATAAAGCTGTAAACGCTTCGCAATAAGGTCGTCAGCCAAATATTGTTGACTATAGATACACAGAACGTGAGTGCAAACGATAATCCGCCAACCAGAAAGTTCCAACGAATCGATCCTATCATAGGTTTAAAGCTCCTTTATTCCTTGCAGCACGCTTCGGATTAACAGGACGCCGGTCTCGCAATTGAATTCAATCGTTCTCCCATAGTTGCCGCCAGTGTCTTCCGCCTTAATCGGTATGGCATATTGCTTCAGCATGTGCTTGCAGGATTCAACGTTTCTCGGGCCGATGCGCATCGTATCAGAGCTGCTGGAAAATGCGAACATTTGTGCCCCTCCGGCCATTTTGGCTTCCAATCTTTTGATATCGGCCCCCATTGCCTGCATTTTGGCAATCATCTCGGGAATTGCCGTATCGGCGTATTTTGCGATATTGAGCTTGCCTTCCCTGGCAATTTCCGAATCCGGAAGCATCACATGCGCCATCCCTGCAATATGCGCTTTGGAATCGTACAAAGTCAGTCCGACGCAAGAGCCTAAACCCGTTGTTTTCAATACCCCGGTCAAATGGGCAACATTCAGATCGGCCATGCCTACCTTAATGAAATTGTCCTGGATCATGGAGTCTGCACTCCTAATGCGACGAAAATTTTGTCGAACGATTCGGGGTCGGGGATAAGAAAAAAATGCCCTTCGACCTCATCGCTGCCGTCCAAAAATTTCGTGTCGATCAGCAGTGCGGAATCTCCCATTTGACCGAATTGGAGAAGTCCGTAGCTTAATATGGCGCCCGCCATATCTATAGCCAAAGCGGGTACGGTCGGCGACAGATCCAGCTGTGTCAGATCGGCCAGCGACGATAAATAGGAGCCTGCCAAAATATTGCCGATCTCGCATAAGGCCGAGAGCTCCATATCGGAGTAATGCTCGTCATCGACAACATCGAGGCCGACCAGATTGCGCAGCAGCCGCTTGGCCGACTCCAGCGTCAGGATGAAAAACAAATTGCCCGGCGTCGCACCTTCAACCCTCAGAAAGATGGCAATAACCACCTGCTCGGTACCGCCGACACTCTCCGCGATTTCTTCGAAAGGAACGATGCGTACTTTAGGCACCAGCATATCAACCGGCTTGTCCAGCAGCTGGGACAGCGCCGTAGCCGCATGCCCCGCTCCGATATTCCCGACTTCCTTCAGCACATCCATCTGAAATTCGGCGAATCGACCAAAAAGTTCCACTCAGGTTACTCCTCTAGATTTTCTAATTGAACGATTTCGCTTTTGTTTAATACTTCTTCCAGATTTAAAAGGATGAGCAGCCGCGTGTCGCTCACTTTGGCGATACCTCGCAAATATTTGGCTTTGATGCCGCCAACAACTTCCGGCGGATCGTCGATGCAATCCGTATCGACATCGATTACATCGTTGGCCGCATCGACAATCAGACCGACCTCGATATCGTTGACCGCTACAATGATGATCCGGCTGTTATCGGTATATTCGCTTTCCTCGAAGCCGAAACGGCCGCGCAGATCGATCACCGGGGTGACGACGCCGCGCAGATTAATGACGCCTTTTACAAATTCCGGGGTTTTGGGTACGCGGGTCATCGGCTGCATACGCTCGATCGTCCGCACCCTCTCGACCTCAACGCCATATTCTTCGTGCGCCAAAGCGAATACGATTACTTTGATTTCTTCTCCCATCTTGCCGTGCCTCCTCAAAAGTTATCGTTAACGTATGTCATAAGCTGGCTGTGCCTACTTGATCAGCGAGTTCGTATCGATGATTAATGCGACTTGTCCGTCGCCCAAAATGGTTGCGCCGGAGACGGCAAACAAATTCGTCAAATATTTGCCTAACGACTTCAACACGATTTCCTGCTGGCCGATAAACTCATCGACGACAAGGGCCGCGATCCGTTCTCCTTTGCGGATAACGACAATCTGCGTCTCTCCTTCAAAATCCCGTGCAGCGCCGGGAACGTCGAACAAGGAGGCAAGCGGTACGAGCGGAATGACGCTGTTGCGGTAATCGACCATTCGGTTGCCGTGTACGACCCGGATTTGCTCCTGCTTGACGGCCGCCGTCTCGACGATCGAGGAGAGCGGAATCGCATACTTCTCGTTCCCCAGCCGAATCAGCATTGCGGAAATGATCGACAAGGTCAGCGGCAGCTGCACCGTGAACTTGGTGCCGGTGCCAAGCTTGGAGCTGATAAGCACCTTGCCACCCAGGCTCTCGATTTTCGTTTTAACGACGTCCAGTCCAACACCCCGGCCCGAAAGATCCGATATTTTATCGGCTGTGCTGAAGCCGGAGGCAAAGAGCAGCATGTACACGTCCTCATCCGATAACCGGGAAGACTGGTCCTGCGTGACGACGCCCTTTTTAATTGCCGTTCTTAATACGTTGTCGCGGTTAATGCCGCGGCCGTCATCCTCGATCTCAATAAAGACGTGGTTGCCGCTATGGTAGGCGCGCAGGTGGATCGTACTCATTTCCGATTTGCCCACCGCAATGCGATCCGCGGTAGGCTCGACCCCGTGATCCACCGCATTACGCAGCAAGTGAACGAGCGGATCGCCAATTTCGTCGACGACTGTACGGTCCAGCTCCGTGTCGGCGCCGGTTATGATCAGATCGACCTTTTTATCCAAAGTTTTCGCCACGTCGCGAATCATCCGCGGAAACCGGTTAAACACCGTGTCGACCGGAACCATTCTAAGCTTCAGCACGATACCTTGCAGGTCGCTGCTGACTCTCGTCATATGCTCGACCGTTTCCGTCAGCTCGCTCCTTTTAATTTCGCTTGCCAGCTGTTCCAGACGTACGCGGTCGATCAATAATTCGCTGAACAGATTCATCAGCGCGTCCAGCCGCTCGATATCGACGCGGATCGTCCGGTTGGCCACCGGAGCGCCGCCCTGCGCGCCGGCCGGCTTCTTCACTTCCGCCTTATCCGCCGCTGCCGGCGCCGCCGGCGCTGCTGCCGCCGCAATTTCCTGCCGTGCGGCTACCGCTGCGGCCGGAGGCTTCATCAGCTCCTCCAGCTTGGCGGAATCAAGCGCGGATACGGCCGCTTTCTCGATTTCCGACACGCTGGCGATCTGCTTCTCCAGGCTGTCTTTATCCGTCGTCGAGATGAAAAAGACCGAAAACTGCCGGTCGAATCGTTCCTGCTCGATATCCTCTACGGATGGATTGGACTTGATGACCTCCCCGTGCTGTTCCAATATATTGAACACCATATACGCGCGGGCGGCCTTCAGAACGCAGTCCTCGCGTATGCCGACCTCGATATAGAAGACGCTGATGCCCGCCTCGATGGACTGCTGAATAATCGAAAGCTGGAACTCATCCAATACTTCCGCGGACGAAGCCGCTTCGCTGCCCGCCGCTGCGCTGGCTGCGGATGCCGCGCCGCTTTTCAGGTAATCCCCGGATACAATCGATTTCAGTGCTGCGACAATTTCGCTGACATCCGCTTGACCCGTCCCTCCCTGAATAACATCGTCGACCATGGCCTCCAAGGAATCCAGACTTTTAAAGATACAGTCAAAAATGAACGGATCCATCGACAGCTTGCCGTTTCTTACCAGGTCCAGCACATTTTCCATTTCATGCGTCAATGAAGCCAGATCTTCAAAGCCCATCGTCGCCGACATGCCCTTGAGCGTATGCGCAGAACGGAATATGTTATGTACGATACTTACATCCTCCGGGCTGCTTTCAAGACTCATCAGATTATCGTTCAATGCCTGCAAATGCTCCCGGGATTCGTCAATAAACATGGATAAATATTGATTCATCTCCATAACCCCACACCTTTCGCAATGTAGTTCATCCCTAATGCTGTTCCCTGCATGTGATTAAGTAATGACTGACTGTGCTAGTTTCAGGGCGATTTGCTGCTGCGGCAGCACATGCATCACGCAATTCAGCTCGATAGCCGCTCTTGGCATCCCGTATACGATACACGTTTCCTCCGACTCCGCAATCGTCGTCACGGCGCCGGCCTGCCTTAGTGCCTGCATGCCTTTGGCGCCGTCGGCGCCCATCCCTGTCATTAAGACGACATGGCGTTTTAACTCCTTCAGAGGAAGCATCGATTCGAACAAAATGTCGACCGAAGGCCGGTGGCCGCCCCTAGGTTGTTCCAGACTCAAATGAATTTTGTAATTGCCGGGACCATTTCTGGCCACCATCATATGAAAACCCCCGGGCGCTATGTAAACAGTGCCATTTTGGAGGAGCATTCCGTTTTCAGCTTCCACTACGCTCAGTTCGGATACCGAATCGAGACGCTGGGCCAGCGATTTCGTGAAATTAGGCGGCATATGCTGCACAACGACGATCGGCGCCGGCAAATGTCCGGGAATATGCGATATGACATGATGCAGCGCCCTCGGTCCACCCGTCGATGTACCGATAGCCACCAGCTGGCTCACTTGCGCAGCCAGCTGCTGCCGTATTTCCGCCTTAAGCGGGCGCCGCGCTTTTTCAGGAGCGGGAGCCGGTTTGGCGGCCCTTGCCGAAAGCAGCGGATTGCCGTGAAGCCTGCTTACATTCGCTTTTACGGCGATCCGAAGCTTCTCCTGAATGACCGCCTTCATTTTATGAATGTCCAATGAGATCGAGCCGGAAGGCTTGCCGACGAAATCGACCGCGCCTCTTTCAAGCGCCGCAATCGTTTCCATTGCTCCCTCCTGCGTCAAGCTGCTCAGCATCAGCACCGGCGTAGGCTGCTCCGCCATGATCTGCTTCAACGCATCCAGGCCGTTCATCTCCGGCATTTCGATGTCCATGGTTACGGCATGGGGCTTCAGTTTTTTGACCAGCTCAACGGCTTCCTTGCCGTTTTTGGCAGTTGCTACGACATGGAAATGCGGATCCTCTGAAATGATGTCCGAAATCATCTTTCGCATAAATACGGAATCATCCACCACAAGTACTCCGTAAGGCTGCATAACCTTATCACCTCCAGGTTGTCTATTATATTTGGCAAGAGGCTGCTATTGCTTAAGAAGCTTGATCATCCTCGACAAAAATCCTTTGACTGCCCCGGCTTCGTTATCCGTCGGTGTTTGTCTGGCAATAAAATCATCCGTCAGCTTGTCTATCGCTTGGGAAGCTGCGCAGGACGGATATTCGATTGTAAAGGGAACCTGTTTCTTTACCGCTTTCGAAACGCTGCCGTCGTCGGCAACGTAGCCTAATGTCGGAATGTCCAGCTGCAGAAACTGTTTGGCCACCATACTGATTTTATCGGCCGTCTGCTTGCCTTCCTTCCAATCCGTCGCCCGGTTGACGACGAGCCGGAACCTCACCTGCTTATCCATTGAGCTGACCATCTTGATAATGGCGTACGCATCCGTAATCGATGTCGGTTCCGGTGTCGTGACGACAATCGTTTCTTCCGCGGCCAGAATGAATTTTAACGTCTCTTTGGACAGCCCGGCGCCCGTATCGAAAATGATAAAATCGACGGAACCGTTTAATTGGCTGACCTGTTCGGCGAAATCGTCCAACTGCTCCTCCGTCAACCGGATCAAATCCTGAAAACCCGAGCCTCCCGCAATAAATTTCAGCTCGTTGTACCCGGTTTGCACAATTTCCCAGATGGTCTTCTCTTTTTTGAGCAGATGATACAAATTGTATTTGGCCGTGATGCCCATCAGCACGTCAATATTGGCCAAGCCGATATCCGCGTCGAACACGAGCACCTTATACCCTTTTTTTTGCAGCGTGAGCGCAAAATTCAAGGTAAAATTGGATTTGCCCACGCCGCCTTTGCCGCTAGTTACCGTAATAATGCGCGTCGCTTTGGACGGCGGCTGGCTTTGCTGGTTCGAAACAAGATCGCGAAGTCCTTGCGCCTGATCATTCATCTTTGCGGGCCCCCAATATCAGGTCGATGATGTGGTGCTCAGCCAATTCGGTAATGTCATCCGGCACGCTTTGCCCGTTGGTCACATAAGAAAGCTGAAGCTTAAAATCATGGACCAGATTGACAATCGGGCCAAGCGATTCGGTTTCATCCATTTTCGTAAATAACACCTTGTCCAGCTTAAATTTGGAAAAGTTTTCGGTAATCGCCTTCATATCCTTATATTTGGTTGTCAGGCTCATGACCAGAAACGTTTCGCTCTTGCCCTGCGAGTTCAGCAGCGCGTTCAGCTCCGAGACATACATCTCATTGCGGTAATTGCGGCCTGCCGTATCCATGAAGATCAAATCCCGGTCCTTCAGCTGCTCGTAGGCTTTGGATAAATCCTGCGGCGAAAACACTACCTCGAGCGGCACGTTCAAAATCGTCGCGTACGTTTTCAGCTGTTCCACTGCCGCAATCCGGTACGTGTCCGAAGTGATGAAGCCGACCTTGCGGTTATACTTGAGCACCTGCTCGGCGGCCAGCTTGGCGATCGTCGTCGTTTTCCCGACACCGGTAGGCCCGACAAAATGCACGACTCTTGTATCGGGTGACATTTGTTTCGATTCGCCGATGGTGAACAGGTCCAGCAGTCGCGAACGGATCGATGCCCGGGCGGATTCCTCCGTCAATTCGGTCCCTTCCGCCTTGGCTTCCTCCGCCACCCCGGCAACAATATCCTGCACCAGCAGCGGATCGAGCTCCTGCTCGAGCAGCCGCTGCTGCAGCTCCGCCAATACCGGAGCGACAGGAGATTGCTGCAGCGTTTGGGCCGACAGCTTGTGCATAAGCTCCTTCATCTGTTTAATTTCATCCAGCAGCACATCTTCCTTAGGGTTCGCCCTATCCGAAGCTGTCCCGGCCGCAGCCGGTTCAGCCTTGACGGACGCGGCCGGAGGCACAAACGCGGATGCGGCCGCAACCTCCGGAATCACGACATCGGGCACCTCCGGGAAAGACAGCGCCGCAGCCGATGTCCCCGGATCAGGATGCTTGGGTGTCACAGCAGCGGCCATGACGGGCCGGGCATACGCTTGCTGCGCAACTTGCAGCGACCCGTAGGCCGCTTTCGGCAGTTCGCGCTGCTGCGGTTCGGCCCGCTTATGCGCCAGCGGCTGAACATGGGCGGCAGCTTGCGGCATAGCCGGCTGAAGCTTGGTCTGAACCGGGCCCGGCTGGCCCGCAGGGGCTGCAGATTGATCGGTAGCTGCGATCACTTCGATCTTCTTTTTTGAAAACATGCCCAGAAAGCCGCCGGAGCGTATTTCCTTCGTATTTAAAATAACGGCATCCTTGCCCAAATCCGTTCTGATCTTTTGCAAAGCATCCGGCATCGAGTCGACCACATAGCGCTTCACTCTCATAAATTAACAACCCCCATGCTTTGAATTTCAACGTTGGGTTCGAGCTCGCTGTAGGAAAGTACCGGAATATCCTGCATTGTGCGCTCCAGCAGCTGTCTTAAGTACATCCGGATCGTCGGAGACGTTAACACGATCGGCTGCTGGCCGGCTTGGACCAGCTTCGTTACCTGATCCGTAATTCGCTGATAGATCGCCTGCGTCGAGCCCGGATCGAGCGCAAGGTAGCTGCCTTGCTCCGATTGCTGCACCGACTCGGCAATTTTTTTCTCCAACGTCGGACCGACCGTAATGACCTTCAACGATTCTCCGTGCCCCGCAAACTGCTGCGTAATTTGTCTCGATAGGGCTTGCCGCACATATTCGGTCAAAATTTCAGGGTCCTTCGTATAGGTTCCGTAATCGGCCAATGTTTCCAAAATGGTCACTAAATCGCGAACCGATATTTTTTCTTTCAACAGCTTGACGAGCACCTTCTGCACATCACCTGTAGACAGCACGTTCGGGATCAAATCGTCGACCAGTACAGGGTAGCTTTCCTTGACATTTTCGACCAACGCTCTTGTTTCCTGACGGCCCAACAGCTCATGGGCATGCTTCTTGATAATTTCCGTCAGATGGGTCGCCACGACCGAAGGCGGGTCGACCACGGTGTATCCGGACAGCTCGGCCCGTTCTTTCATAACCTCGTCGATCCACAGTGCCGGAAGACCGAAGGCCGGCTCCAGCGTATCAATTCCCGTGATGGAATCGTCGTCGATCCCCGGGCTCATCGCCAAGTAATGATTCAATATAAGCTCGCCGCGCGCAACGGTGTTGCCTTTAATTTTAATCACATATTCATTCGGCTTCAGCTGAATGTTATCGCGGATTCGGATAACCGGAACGACAATCCCGAGCTCCAGCGCGCATTGTCGACGGATGAGAATAATCCGGTCCAGTAAATCCCCGCCCTGTTGTACGTCCGCCAGCGGAATCAAACCGTACCCGAACTCGAATTCGATCGGATCGATCTGCAGCAGGCTGATGACGCTTTCGGGGCTGCGCACCTCTTCAATCTGCTGCTCTTCTTCCAGTTGTTCGTCCTGCGCCTGCCGCTTAACCAGGTTTTTCTGCATTTTCATGGCGGCAAATGTAAGCACGGCGGCGATCGGCAATGTCGTGATCAGGTGAATCGGAGTGAAGATGCCGAGCAAAGTAATCGTACCGGCTACAATATAAAGCAGCTTCGGATAGGACAGCAGCTGACGGGTCAAATCATGCGCCAGATTTCCTTCCGAGGAAGCCCGGGTTACGATCAAGCCGGCGGCAGTCGAAATGAGCAGAGCCGGAATTTGGCTGACCAGCCCGTCGCCGATCGTCATAATGGAATATAAATTGCCGGCTTCCTGGATCGACATCCCTTTCATCGTCATTCCGATAATCAGGCCGCCCAAAATGTTAATGATCAAAATAATAATGCCGGCGATGGCGTCCCCTTTTACGAATTTACTGGCGCCATCCATCGCTCCATAAAAGTCGGCTTCATTGGAAATTTTTTCACGGCGTTGTCTCGCCTGCTGCTCATTGATCAAGCCTGCGTTCAAATCGGCGTCGATCGCCATCTGCTTGCCGGGCATCGCATCCAGCGTAAAGCGGGCGGCAACTTCGGCAACGCGCTCAGAACCTTTGGTAATAACGATAAATTGTACGATAACCAGGATAATAAATACGACAAAACCGACTACGATGTTCCCCTGGGCAACAAAAGAACCAAAGGTTTTGACCACATTACCGGCATCGGCGTTAGCCAAAATGTTTCGGGTTGTCGACACGTTCAAGGCAAGCCTGAACAAGGTCGTGATCAGCAGCAGGGATGGAAATATGGAAAATTGCAGCGCCTCCTGCGTATTCATCGCCACCAAAATGATGATTAGCGCTACAGATATATTAATAATCAACAGGACGTCGATCAGCCAGAGCGGTATCGGAACGACCATCATCAGAACGATGCCGATCACGCCGATCAGTACGACCAGATCCTTTACTCTCATTGCAGGTATCCTCCTTTCCCGGTTTAATTCGCTTTTCCTTTCACCTTATACACATAAGCGAGCACTTCGGCGACGGCTTGGAACAGATCGGCCGGGATCGCTTCGCCGATATCCACCTTGGCATATAACGCCCGGGCCAGCGGCTTGTTCTCCATCGTAATAATCCGGTTTTCTTTGGCGATTTGCTTGATCTTCAGCGCGATATAATCGGTTCCTTTGGCCAGCACGGTTGGCGCCTGCATGTTTTGGGCGTCGTACCGAAGAGCTACGGCATAGTGAGTCGGGTTGGTAATGACCACATCCGCCTTCGGCACTTCCTGCATCATACGCTGCATGGCCATCCGGCGCTGCTTTTCGCGAATCTTCGATTTGATTAACGGGTCGCCCTCCGTCTTTTTATACTCGTCCTTAATATCCTGCTTGGACATGCGGAGCTTCTTCTCGAACTCGTACTTTTGATACATATAATCGAACAGGGCAAGTACGATGAGAATGAGACCTATTTTGACGCCCAGCTTGAGCGATACGGACGAGGCGAAGACGAATATGCTGTCGAGCGGAAGTCTGGCCAAGTCCATCAGGTGGCTCTTCTCCGCCCAAAGGGTCGAATATACCACATAGCCGATAATCGACATTTTGAGCACCGACTTCAAAAAATCGGCAACCGTCCGCATCGAAAAAATATTTTTCGCGCCCTGAATCGGGTTCAGCTTGCTGAACTTCATTTTCAACGGATCGCCTGTCATAAGGAAACCGATCTGCAAATAGTTGCCGAATATGGCCGTTATGACCGTAATCAATAGAATCGGCGCCAACAACAGGAGGCTCTGCAGCAGCAGCTGATTGAACAGCGACCCGACATTTTCCATCGACAAATTCATCAGCAAGTAATCGTTAAAAATGGAACGAAACAGCTGCATCAAATGTTCTTTAAAATAGCCGCCGAACAAGTAGAACGACAAAAATGCGAAAAACAGGATAAAGGCAGCCGGCAGCTCCATGCTCTTGGCCACTTCTCCCTTTTCTCTTGATTCCTGCCGTTTTTTGGGAGTAGCCGGTTCTGTTTTCTCACCTGCGAACATTTGTAAATCCAGCTGCAATCGAATACGTTCCACACCCAGTCCTCCCGGTTAGCTTGCAAATAAAGCGAAAAACTTTTGCAGATGGTCAAGCATTGTAACAAAAGCATCTTTAAACACATCATGATAAGCCGGGAATAACAAAATGAGCAGCATAAACCCGATTAACATTTTAAGCGGGACGCCTATAACGAAAATGTTGAACTGCGGCGCGACCCGGGCCAGCAAGCCAAGTCCGAGATCCGTTAAAAACAGCGCTGCTATGATGGGCGATGCCATTTGAAAGCTGACCGCAAATACGGTTGAAAACGACTTCAGCAAAAACTCGGAAATTTGGCCGCTGTACATGCGTGCAAACATATCGTTGGACAGCGGAATCCATTGATAGCTTTCCATAATCGCTTTTAACAGTAAATGATGTCCGTTTAACGAAATAAACAGCAGCATCGCAATCATATATTTCAGATTCCCGATAATGGGGCTTGAGGCCCCCGTCATCGGATCAATCACGTTGGCGATTCCGAAGCCGACCTGAATGTCGATGAATGAACCGGCAATCTGTACGATCGTAAAAAACATATAAGCTACGAAGCCCAGGCAGATCCCCACGAGAATTTCCCGAATGATGGATAACACATAAAGCGAATCGAAAGATACCGGCATCGAAACGCCCATAACGGTATAAGCCATCAAGGTAACAAAAAATGCGATCCCGATTTTAAAGTGAGCCGGGACGTTTTTAGCCGAAAAGACCGGAACGACAACAAAAAACGAGGCAATCCGACAAAAGAAAAGCATGAAGCCGGGTAAAAACTGACTTATCCAATCCATTCACCCACAACCTAGCCGATAAATTTGTGAAGATTATTCAACAGGTTATAAGTAAAATCAACCAATGTCGTCAGTATCCAGGGTCCGAAAGCCAATACCGTTAACAGCACGGCAACAATTTTCGGGACGAAAGCGAGCGTCTGCTCCTGGATCTGAGTCGTTGCCTGAAATATACTGATGATCAAGCCGACCGCCAAAGCGAGCACCAGCATAGGCGCGCTGGCTTTAAGGACCGTGTACACGGCCTCGCCGGCCAAATGAATGACGAACTCGGAACTCACGTGCTATTCTCCTCCTGCATCGGTCGGCGTACCTGATTGTTTAGTCGAGGTAAAACCGACTTCGTAAGTATCGGTCTCACGTATTGAAGCTGAGCAGTAAGGATCTCACGACAAGGTACCATCCGTCGACCAAAATGAACAGCAATATTTTAAAAGGAAGCGAGATCATGACGGGCGGCAGCATCATCATGCCCATTGCCATAAGCGTGCTCGATACGATCATATCGATGACCAGGAACGGGATAAATATCATAAATCCCATCTGAAAAGCCGTTTTAAGTTCACTGATTGCATAGGCCGGAACCATTGCGGTCAGCGGTGTATCCTCGACTCCTGTGGGAGGGTTCGCTTTGGAATAATCGAGAAACAGCTTCAGATCTTTTTGACGCGTATGCTCAAACATAAACTTTTTCATCGTAAGAGAAGCTTTCTCCAGCGCTGCCGTCTGCGTCAATTCGCCTTTCAGATAAGGCTGCAAGGCGGACTGATTTAATTCGCCCAACGTCGGCGCCATAATGAAAAAGGTCAGGAACAAGGCCAATCCGATCAACACCTGGTTAGGCGGCATTTGCTGGGTGCCCAATGAGGTCCGGACAAATCCGAGCACAATGATGATCCTCGTAAAGCTGGTCATTAAAATCAATATGGCCGGCGCGATGCTTAATATGGTAATCAGCAAAATGATATTAATCGTAGCGGAGGCTCCTCCCGCATTGCCGGAAGAACCGATATCAATATTAATTCCGGGAATCGGATCGGCCGCAAAAGCATGGGAGCCGAACAGCAGCATGACAGCGAACAAAGAGGCGGTGGTGATGGCGGTTGTCTTCCATTTCATGTCTTATCACTCGTCCGATCCTGGTTCTTGTCATCCACCAGCAATTGTTCCATCATCTTCTTGCGGTCGGACAAATGCTGCATTTTATTATGGAATACTTGCTGAAAAGTTGCCGTCACATCGGATTCCTCGATTTGGATGTCGTCCTGTTCCCGCTTGTTCTTCCGTTTGCCCAACCACCCGCTTAACGTTTCGAAGCTGACCGTATTCATCGAGCTTGAGTTCGTCAGCATCTCGGTTATATAAGCGACTTCCTCGGCATCCTCGACTTTTTCAAGCAGCTGCACATTGTCGCCGACCCCGACGATATAGAGCGATCGGCCGATTTCGACCACTTGTATCGACTTGTTCGGCCCGAGCGGCAAGCCGCCCAGCGAACGTAAAGAGCGCCCAAATAAAAATTTATTTTTTTGCGAAAGAAACTTAACAATTACGAAAAATATTCCGATAATAAGAATAAGAAAGAAAATGACTTTGACGACCATCCACATTGTATCGGCCGTGCTGCCCCCGGGATAACCGAACTCCGGTTTATCCGCAGGAAGCGGCTCCGCCGAGGCGCCGGATTCCCCGAAGCATATCATCGAGAAACCGGCCGCTTGTATGACCCCCATAACGATCAGCGAACAAAGTCTGGTTATGAGTCTATTCAAGTTTCACATTCCTTTCGGTTTATGTCAGACTCTCCCCTCATCCGTACTATCCCAACGTTTTCTTAATGGCTTCGATTACGCGATCGGCCTGGAACGGCTTGACGATGAAATCTTTGGCGCCGGCTTGAATGGCATCGATAACCATCGCCTGCTGCCCCATTGCGGAACACATAATAACTTTGGCGCCCGGGTCCAGCTTCTTAATTTCTTTCAAGGCTGCAATGCCGTCCATTTCGGGCATCGTGATGTCCATTGTAATCAAATCGGGACGCACTTCTTTAAACTTCTCGATCGCTTGAGCGCCATCGTTGGCCTCGCCGCAAACTTCGTATCCATTCTTGGTTAAAATATCGCGGATCATCATTCTCATAAAAGCAGCATCATCTACGATCAAAATTCGGTTTGCCATGGGTAAACAGTCCTCCTAGGGGTTGATTAGTATTGTAATTTTTGAATTCGATCCCACTGATTCACTATGTCTGTAACACGTACCCCAAAGTTTTCGTCAATTACGACAACCTCGCCTTTGGCGATCAGCTTGTTGTTGACCAAAATATCGACAGGTTCGCCCGCCAGCTTGTCCAGCTCGATAATGGAGCCTTGCGACAGCTCAAGAATATCTTTGATCACCTTATGCGTCCTGCCTAATTCGACAGTGACTTTAAGCGGAATATCCAGCAGCAAGTTCAGGTTCGTATCCTCGGCCGGCGTTAAGGAAGCAGGGGTAAAGCCTGCAAATTGAGCCGGCTGTACGTTGACATTTCGGATCGGGCCTGTTCCATAGGTTGCCGGTGCCGGAGGCTGCGGCGGCGGGTACATCGGCTGCTGGTACATCGGTTGTTGGTACATGGGCTGCTGCGGCTGCTGATACATCGGCTGCGCATACGGATCCTGCATCGGCGGAGCTGCCGGAGGCTGCTGAGCCGGTGCCGGCGCTGCCGGAGGCTGCGTTGGCGCGGCTGCCGGAGCGGTTGCCGCTGCAGCTTCGTCCATCAGGTCCCCTCCGCCCATAAGCGTCGAGACCATATCTTTGGCAAAAGGAACCGGAAGCAGCTGCATGATGGTGGAATCAATCAAATCACCTATCGTTAGCCGGAACGATATTTTAATGAACACTTCTTCTGCCGGAAGCGCGTTGGTCCCTTCGCCCTCGGATAAATTAAGGATATCGATCCCCGGCGGAGAAATATTGACGAACCGGTTGAAAATGGTCGACATCGAAGTTGCCGACGATCCCATCATTTGATTCATCGCTTCCTGCACGGCGCTTATATGAATCTCGGACAGCTCCGTGTTCTGGCCTGTTCCGTCACCGCCCATCATCAAATCGGCGATGACCTGCGCATCTCGGGTTTTAATGACCAGCAGGTTGGTGCCATGAAATCCGTCAACATAATTGACATGGACCGCCACATGAGGCTTCGGAAATTCCAAAACCAGTTCCTCTCTAGGAATGACGGATACTTTCGGCGTCGTAATATCCACCTTTTTGCCAAGCAATGTAGATAAAGCCGTTGCCGCACTGCCGAATGTAATATTACCGATCTCGCCAAGCGCGTCCTGTTCCAGTGAAGACAGGAAGTCCTCCACATTTATTTCTCCGCTTATAGCGGCAGAGCTCTCGCCGGAAGATTGCCTTAACAGTGCATCGATTTCCTCTTGGGACAAATAATCTCGGTTATTCGTCATGTTCATCCGCTCCTTCGTTGACAATCTCCGTAATCTGTACCGCTAATTTTCCTCGACTCGTTCCCGGATTTCCGATAAATTTCAATCTTTCACCGATACGAATATGTAATAATTCCTCAACAGGCTTATTCAGAGCTATCACATCCCCGGTATTCAAGCTAAGAAACTCGCGGACCGAAATTTGCGATTCGCCCAATTCCGCAATGATCGGAAGCTTGGCCTTGTGTAATCGGGACTGCAATGCCAATACCTCTTCAGGAGCGCTTGTTTTTTTCTGTGAAACGAACCAATGGTGGACCGACAATCGCGGCATGATCGGTTCAATAACAACGTGAGGGATACATAAATTGATCATGCCCGTCGTGTCACCGATCTTGGTGCTTAAAGAGATCAATGCAATCGTTTCATTCGGCGAAACAATCTGCATGAATTGCGGATTCGTTTCCAACGCTTCCAGGCGCGGGGAAAGATCTATAACCGTTTTCCACGCTTCCTGAAGGCTTTCAAACGCCCTGCTGAAAATTCGCTCCATGACGATGGTTTCAATCTCCGTCAACGCGTTGATCTTCGTAGGCGAGCTTCCCGCCCCGCCAAGCAGACGATCCAGCATAGCGAACGCTACGTTGGGATGTACCTCAAGCACCATTCTTCCTTCCAAAGGCTCCGCTTCGAAAATGTTTAGAACTGTCATTTTTGGAATAGAGCGGATAAATTCATCATACGGCAATTGTTCGACTTGTACCACATTTATTTGCACAAACGTGCGCAATTGGGCGGAAAAATATGTCGTTAAATAGCGGGCGAAATTTTCATGTATTCGTGTCAAGCTTCGAATGTGGTCCTTGGAAAAGCGAACCGCCCGTTTAAAATCATAAGCTCTTACTTTTTTCTGGGTGTCTTCCTTTTTAAGCTCTTCAGCATCCATCTCACCGGAGGATAACGCGGCCAACAAAGCGTCTATCTCATTCTGCGAAAGTACATCAACCATTACGTCACCTCCCTCACACAAATTGTTTTTTTACAATTATTGAAGCACGCTGTCCGTAATCCAAATTTGTTTAATTTTTCCCGCGGACAACAATGAGTTCATTTTATTCATAAGGGCCGAAGTCAGATTATCCAAGCCTTTGCTGCCTTGTACCTGCTCTGGCGTCATATCGGAGAGCGTCTGTACGATAATGGCTTTCATTTTGAAATCCAGCTTTTCAAATTCATCCTTGGCCTTCGGATTTTCCAATTCAATGGCGAAGCTTGCCTTAATAAATCTGTTATTGGTAGCAAGATTCGTCAAAATATCTTTTAAAATAACGGTGTTGGCCTTAGTCTCATCGGGTGAAAGCTTCTTAGCCTGCTTGACTTCCTTGGCCGAGTTTTGCGCCAGCTCCTGTGGACTCGAGCTTGCTTTATCCATATAATTCCACAATACGAATGCCGCTGTTAATATTAAGGTTATAGCTATAAGAATCGCAACCACTAACAAAAAAATTTTACTTTTTAACAACTACAACCCCTCCGAATCCAAACTCTTTATTGTTCCGGCAACCGCACCGATGGATATCATATATTCCGTAATTAGCCGGACTACTTCTTTTTCTGGCTCCAGCACGGTAATTTTTTTGCTTGTGACCAACGTGATCATCGTGTCGGGCGTTTCTTCGATAGATTCAACGAGCAGCGCATTAACGGTAATGCCCTTCCCATTGAGGCGGGTCAGTCGAATCATGAATAGCCTCCATTTTGGAAAATTAGGGGAGCTGCGACCCTCCCCCGTCTATTCTAAACTACTGCTTCAAATTAACGACTTCCTGCAAAATTTGGTCGGACGTGGTGATGATCCGCGAGTTGGCCTGGAATGCGCGCTGGGCGATGATCATCTCCGTAAATTCGGCCGTCAAATCAACGTTCGACATTTCCAACTGTCCGGCAACAATCGCACCTGTACCTGCAGCAGGATCGTTAGCGAACCGAATCTCTCCGGAAACCGGCGCGCCGGCGTCATTGGAGTTGGGAGTTTGACGGTACAAGTTTCCCCCCACCTTTTCCAAACCGGACGGATTCGCCACTTTGCCGATCCCTATGAAAACGCCCGAATTGGTTGTGTTCCCTACATCGTCGACAGTAATAATCTCACCCGCATTTGAAATGGAATAGGCTGTAACATTGCCGATGTTATCCAAATCGATTATCGCGTTATCTTGACTGAGTACATACAATCCGTCCGAGGTTACCAGCTGATTGTTCGCATCAAACGAGAAATTACCCGCACGTGTCAAGAACGGCTCCCCGGTACCGGGGGTCGGCGAAACGAGGAAAAATCCGTCGCCGTCAATCCGCAAATCCGTAGGAACGTTCGTCGTCATCGCGCTGCCCGGCGTATGTATCGTGTCGATCGCGCTGACCGATACGCCCAAACCGATTTGCTTGGCATTTACCCCGCCTTTGGTCCCGTCTATAGAAGGCGTTACGCCGGCGACCGTTTGGCTCAAAATATCTTTGAACATGACGCGTCCGCCCTTGAATCCGACCGTGTTCACGTTAGCGATATTGTTGCCGATTACGTCCAGTTTCGTCTGAAACCCTCTCATACCGGATACGCCGGAATATAGAGATCTAAGCATAAACAATTGCCTCCCACTAAGTAATTAGTCTTGGTTGCTTCAGTCGTTCCGCAACCACGGGCTTCCTTATTCAGGTCCGGCCCCGCTACGAAATAATAACTGCGCTGTCAATTTGCGTGAACAAGTTGTCCTTCATGGACGCTTCATCCAGGGCAGTAACGACGGTTCTGTTCTTAATATTGACAATGAGCGCGGTGTTGTTGATCAGCATCAGCGAATCTTTCGCCCCTTTGGAAGCGGCTTTATCGATAGCCGACTCAATTTTGGCCAGCTGCTCGGGCATAAACTCAATACCGCGTTGACGCAGCCTTTGCTCGGCATGATGACTGAAGCGTACCAGCTCATTTTGCAGTACTTGTTGAAACGATCCTTCCTTTTTGGGAGCCGAAGCATCGTTTCGAATTAACGGCTGGTTCCTTATCGCGCCAGGATACAGCTGTCCGACAGAAATCCGCTCGGTCATGGCTTAGCCTCCGGACTCGGATTCGGGGTTGTATCCGGGCTCGGGTTCGCCGCCGGCGTCGGATTCGTAATCGCCGAAATGCGATCCAGTCCGATCTGTTCCCCTTTGACGACCGCATATTGTCCGTCCGATTTTACGATAATCGATTCGACGACGCCGTTTTTCACGATTGGATTATTGCTGTCGCTCGATACCGTCGTCCATGAGATTTCTTTGCCGATCAAACCTGAGGCGAACCCTAGCGTTTGGCGGAGCTGCTTCATTTCCGTGTTTAAATTCGTCAGCTGCTCGACCGATGTAAACTGTGCCATTTGAGCGATAAATTCTTTATCCTGCAGCGGCTCCATCGGGTCCTGATTTCTGAGCTGCGCCATTAAAATTTTTAAAAACTCATCCTTGCCCAGCTTGCCGGCATCTTCCTTTTTGACCGCACCGGCATTCTCGATGTTTTTCTTCGCGTAATACGGGTATACGTTTTTGGTGCTGATTGGTGAATCAGACATTTGTTCACCTCCTGCTCATGTTACACGGCCGAACCGTCTTCATCCTGCATTAAACCGTCGTATCGATGGAAGCTTGTCCGGAACGAATCGTAACCGGCGATGTTCTGGCCGCCTCTTGCGCGATAGCTTCTTCCAGGGTCAAGCTTTTCTCGGCTCCGTTTCCTTTGGACTGCTTGCCCGGCTGCTGCGATTGCTGCTGCCGCTGTTCCTGAAACAGACCGGATTGGAACGATTGGGATTGGGTAACTTCAATTTTTTCCACCTGGATGCCTTGGTTTTGCAGCGTGCTCCGCAGCTGCGACAATTGGCTTTCCAGCATTTCTTTGCCCAATGTGCTTTCGGCCATAAATTGGGCGATCAGTTGGCCATGATGAATCGTTAGCCTTACGTCAACCTGCCCCAGGTGCTGCGGGTACAAGGAAAGCCTTGCTTCCGTAACGCCGTCTGGGTGGGCATCCAGCGTGAACGACTTGACCACGAACTGAGTCATATCGTCAGCAAACGTAGGCGCATGCATGATTAATACCGGCGGTTTAACCAGCTGATCAACGGATTGAACATGTTTTAGAAATTCATGCATTGGCATAACGTTATTATCCGATGTCATATCAGCGATGTTTTCCTGCAACGGCTCGAATAACGGCGTATCCGCAATGATCTTGTCTACCTTAACGATAGGCGGCAATGCCTTGGCGGCCAAAAACTCCAGCTTTGGACTTACGGCTGCTATATTCAATTGAACGGGGACGTCCGCAGCTTTTTTGCCCTCGTTCGCCGACGCCGCCATACTGCCGGAAGGACGGCCGGTAACAGTCAACGGCACAGCAGGTACAATGACAGTGCGGTCGGCCGCGGATTGTTTGGGAACGACCGCTTGCTCCTGAGCTGAAATCAACGGAGCCAGTACTTGCGGAAGCTCTGCCGCGACTTTTTGTATGGTCTTTCCGTTGATCGGGTCCGCAACTTGCGCCGTGTCGCCGTTTTTCAGAAGCTGTCTGAATGCATCCAGCAGTTCACGGGCTTCTGCGCCGGAAATCTGCTTTAAGTCGGTTGCGGGAATATCTGATGCTTCAGAGGCCGCTGCGTTGTTTAGCGGAACGAATAGCTGCGGGTTCAACCGGCTGCCGCTTGCCAGGTGCTCTTCATCTGCTGCCTGAACCGGTACCAAGCTTCCGCTATTTTCCGAATCTTCGGACGCGGAATCCGCCGCTTCATTAACCGGTTGAGCTTGAAGCTGCAGCAGAGCTTGAATTTGCATCAGCCAAGCCTGCATATCCGGGCTGTTCAATACATCGTCGGCTTCTTTCGCATCGGCATCGAGCAGGTTGGTTAAAGCGTCCAGCTGCTTCAAAGTATCGTCCATACTCGGCTCCGAGCTCGCCGTCGTATCGATTTTCAAGGCCGCCATTAACTGAACTAAAGCGTTTAGGCCGTTAAGCGATAATGCGGAACCTGTCTGGCTTCCATCCACCGTACCAACCAACAGCCCGTTCAATGTCGTTGAAAAGCCAGGAGTCGGTTGACCGGTCAAAGCGTTCGCAGCAGCCGCTGCAGCTCCGTTCCCATTGGCGCCGCCTGTCGAGCCGGACGTTGTTACAGATGCGATGACGGGAGACTGTACTTGAATATCCATGTTTTTTCACCTCCTTTCATAAATTATTGAGCCAGGCGGGCAGAAATTAATGCTGCCGTTTCCTTGGATTGGTCGGCGATAGCGGTAATTATTTTAGAACGTCCCGCATTGTCCATCGAGCTTAAAATGGAAATTACTTTTTCCGGATTCGTATTCTGCATTTCCATCAGGACGGTGGCCGCGCTTTTCGGCGTCATGTTGGCAAAGGTCGTGCCCAAATCGTCTTTGCTCAGCTTCTGGGTATTCGAATTCGGCGCCGCCTGCTGCTTCAACCTCTCCTGAAGGGCGGCAATCTGCTGATCCTTCGCGGTAGTTAAATCCTTCAGAGCGATCGAAGCTTCAGCCGCTTTTTTCGGATCCATCTTTTCCAAAATTTTGACCCGCTCATCCGTCTTCATCATATTAAGAACGAGCACCATCTCGCCATTCGTCAAGTTTTCCATAATCGGCGCCGCTTTGGACGGAGACATTTTTGCATACAACGATGCCAGCTGTTGAATTTTTGTCGTATATTCGTCATCCGTTTGCTGCTTCGATTTCATCTGCTCTTCCAGCGTACTGTTTTTAAGCTGAAGCTCTTTGATCGTTTGATCTCTTTGCTGGATGATCGAATCCGATTTAGCCAACTCCTGTTCCTTTTGATCCGGCTTTGCGCCCGGCGTCTGATTCGTTTCCGCAGCATTCGCGGCGGAAGCCGGGGCATCGGGCTGAGCGGATTTATCCGGGTTTTTGGACTCCTCCGCTTTCAATTTGGGATCAGGTATAACCTTATTGATCACCGGTACTTTTTGGGCCGCCCGAAGAACGTTATTCATGACGTCATAGTCGAAAATCGTCAGCAGCACCCCCAGCAGTACAGCTGTAAACACAAATGGGATGAGAAACCATATAAGAAACCGTTCCATTGCGCCATACGAGGGGTTATCTTCAACTTCCATATCTGCCATTACCGTCACCTCCCTGTATCGTCAGGCTTTATGACAATCTCCGAAACCGGTTCGTCGCCATTTCGTCCAGCTGCTCCTGCTCTTTCTTCAAGGCGTTGGCCGTATACCGCTGCTGCGCTCTATCCTTCGCCTTGCTCCATATTTGCTCTTCCATCATTTTGCCGGCCAGCACATCCTGTTTGGTAACTACTACCTGCTGCGCGTGTTCCAAATCTTTGTTTTTCACCACGATTTGATGATCGATATGATCCACGAACCGCTGCATCATCAAAAGCTGCGAAATGGTCGCCTTGCTGGAGGAAGCTTCCATCATCTGCTCCTGTAAACCGTCTTTGGCCGTATGCAGCTCCGATAAAGAAGATTGTTCCACCCTTACCCTGCCGATCGCTTCGGACAGCATCCACTCCGCCTGCGTCTTTTCATTGGCTTTGAGATCGACAATTTTTTGGAAAGCGTAACGGAATTTCATTTCTTAATCTCATCCTTTGTGGAATTGTTGGATTAGACTTTCCTGTGCATCGTCAAAATTCAGTTTATCGTTCACCCGCTGCTTCGTATAATCCCAAATGTTCTGAATGTACTGCATCGAAAGATCGATTTCTGCATTGGAGCCTTGCTGATACGCCCCGATATTGATAAGATCCTCCGAATCTTTATAAATAGATAGCAACCGTTTCAAATTTTCCGCCGCCAGCAAATGCTCGGCAGGCACAATTTCTTTCATAACCCGGCTCACGCTTGATAAAACATCGATGGCCGGATAATGTCCACGATTTGCGATATTCCGGTCCAATACAATGTGTCCGTCCAAAATACCGCGCACCGCATCGGCAATCGGCTCGTTCATATCATCTCCATCGACGAGAACCGTATAAAATGCGGTAATGGAGCCTTTCGGGCCGGTCCCGGACCGTTCGAGCAGCTTCGGCAGCATCGCAAAAACCGATGGGGTATAGCCTCGGGTTGCCGGCGGCTCGCCAACGGCAAGCCCGACTTCCCGCTGGGCCATTGCAAAGCGCGTAACGGAGTCCATCATCATCATGACGTTAAGACCGCGATCCCGGAAATATTCGGCAATGCTCGTGGCAATCAGCGCGCCTTTAATTCGGATCAACGCCGGCTGATCGGACGTTGCTACGATGACAACCGATCTGGCGAGTCCTTCCGGCCCCAAATCGCGTTCGATAAAATCGAGTACCTCGCGTCCGCGCTCGCCGATAAGCGCAATGACATTGACATCGGCGGACGTGTTTCTCGCGATCATGCCCATGAGCGTACTTTTACCGACGCCGGAACCTGCGAAAATCCCGACCCGTTGTCCTTTGCCGATCGTCAGCAAACCGTCGATACAGCGGACGCCTACGCTGATCGGTTCCAGAACGCGGGGGCGCTTAAGCGGATTGCCCGGTGCGTTGTTCGTCGAATACTGCGTCATGCGGGAGGGAAGAAACGTACCGTCCAGCGGCTGTCCCAGTCCGTCTAACACTTTGCCGAGCAGCTCATGCCCGACTTGAACGGTTAAAGGCTTTCCCGTCCCGACGACATCGCAGCCTGGCCCGATCGCATGCAGCTCGCCTAGAGGCATGAGCAGCACCTTATTATTTTTAAAGCCTACCACCTCCGCTTTAAGCGGCTGATTCGACTTCAGCGGATAAATATAACAAACATCGCCGATGCTTGCGTCCGGACCTTCGGATTCCACCGTTAGCCCGATAACCTGGGTCACTTTACCGTTTACCCGAATCGGATCGATTTGCCTTAAATGCTCAATGTATTTGGCCGCATTGGGCGCGAGGCTCATCTAGAGCACCTCGTTTCGAAGGGCAAGATGCTGCAGCGCGGCTTTGATTTCCTTCAGCTGCGTATCGATTCTGGCGTCAATGCTTCCGAAAGAGGAACGGACGACACAGCCGTAATCATGAACGGACGGATCCGGAATGATCTGAAGCTCGGCCTGAGAGTCAATATGCAGCAGCAGCTCTTCCCTTGCGTCCTGAATATTGGAAAAGAAAGCGGGTGCTACGCAAAGAGTAATAATCCCTTTTTCTCTTCTTCTGGCCAGTATGTTTTGAATGAGCTCAATGACCCAACCCGGTTCAACGGTCAGCTGCCGCTCAACGACTTTTTCCGCTATGGAGCAGCTTAATTCAATTAAAAACGGCTCCGATTCCTGAATGATTTGCTGCTTCAATATAAAAGCTTGATCCAATATTTGCGAGGCTTCCTGCAGCATCCCGTCATACTTTTGACGAAGCTCCGTTTCCGCCTGCAGCAAGCCTTCCTGATAGCCTTGTCGAAAGCCTTCTTCTCTCAGTTCGGTTTGCAGCTGTTCGTCCTGCAGCCTTTGATCGTTCCACCACTGCTCGATTTCCGCCTGCGCCTGCTGGCGAACTGCGGCAGCTTCATCCATAGCTGCTCTAACCTGCTCTTCGGCAAACGTTTCGGCATCCTGCAGCATTTGATCCTTTAAGAGCGCAGCCTCGTTCAGCATTTCCATTTCGGCGGTCGATAGGCCGCCTGCCGCCTCCGAAGAATTGTCGACGTTAAATCTGGTTGCAGCTGCGACAACGATCGTATCGTCTAAAGAGACGTACTGGGAAGCTTTGAAGACATTAGACAATAATATCATCTCCTCCGCCGCGGGCGATGATGATTTCACCGGCTTCTTCTAAGCGGCGAATCGTAGCGACGATCCGCGTCTGCGCTTCTTCAACATCCCGCAGACGGACAGGCCCCATAAATTCCATTTCTTCGCGGAACGTTTCGGCCATCCGCTTCGACATATTTTTGAAGATGGCTTCGCGGACTTCTTCGCTCGCCACTTTAAGCGCCAATTGCAAATCCGCATTTTCGATATCGCGAATAATACGCTGGATGGAACGGTTGTCGATGTTGACAATGTCCTCGAACACGAACATCCGCTTCTTGATTTCCTCCGCCAGCTCCGGATCTTGAATTTCCAACGAATCGAGAATCGTCCGTTCCGTCCCGCGGTCTACGCCATTCAAAATTTGTACGATGGCGGCTATCCCGCCTGCATTCGTATAGTCCTGCGTAACCGTAGCCGAAAGCTTCTGCTCCAGAACGCGTTCGACCTGGCTGATTACATCCGGCGAAGTACTGTCCATCAGGGCGATCCGTTTGGCAACGTCCGCCTGCTTCTCCTGCGGCAGCGAGGAAAGAATAATGGATGATTGCTCGGGCTGCAAATAGGACAATACCAAAGCGATCGTTTGCGAATTCTCGTTCTGAATGAAGTTAAGAATTTGCGCCGGGTCCGCTTTTCTTGCAAAGTCAAACGGTCGAACCTGCAAAGTCGCCGTCAGCCGATTGATGATGTCCAGTGCCTTTTGGGTGCCAAGCGCTTTTTCCAAAATATCTTTGGCATAGGCAATGCCGCCTTGGGAAATAAACTCCTGGGCCACGCAAATTTGATGAAATTCGGCCAGAATCGCTTCCTTTTCGATGTTATCGACTTTTCTCACATTGGCGATTTCCAATGTCAGCTGTTCGATTTCTTCATCACGAAGATGCTTGAATATTTGCGCTGAAACCTCCGGACCGAGACTAATCAGCAAGATAGCCGCTTTTTGACGCCCTGTTAATCCTTGTTGCTGAACTTTAGCCAACAAAGTACACCTCTATTCATCTACTAGCCAAGTTCGGAGCAGGTTGACAAATTCCTCTGGCTTGCGCTTTGCCAATGTTTCCAGCTGCTTCCTTATTTGGTTATCATTAGTTACATTGTCGATATCGATAGTCGGAAACTCAACCTTAGCCGGTTCGGAAGCGGCCAGTTCTTCCTCAGCCTCCTGTTGAGCTCTCCGTCTGCGCAGAAGAAGGTAGCCGCCGCCTGCGAGCAGAGCGAGTGCAAGTCCTCCTAATCCGCCGTAAAGCAGCATTGCATTAGCGCTGGCGCCTTGGCTCGATTGCGGTCTGGCGAAGGAATGTGCGAACACCGTCACCTTCTTGTTCAAGTCGTCATCCGTCAACACCTGCTTGTTATCCGCAAGCGCCGCCCGGACAACGTTGACCAAAATTCGCTGTACGGCATCTTTCGTTTCCTGCGTCAACGAATTGGGATCATCGGCTACAGGTGGTTCAATACCTACGTTTATGGTTAAATCTTTAACAACATAAGGTGTAGCGACAATATCGTTTGTGATACGATTCACTTCGTAATTCACGGTTTTCTGCAGCTCTTCGGATTGAGCCTTACCGCTGTTGGTGCTGCCCGGATATCCGGGCACATCGGTTTGTCCCGTGCCTGGAACTCCTGCTGCAGCCGCGCCGCCATCGCTGTTGTAATTTTTTTGAATTTCTTGAACGGATATTTCCAACCCTTTTTGATCGACTGTGTTCGGAGCCGTCACCAGCTGCTGCTTCGTATTCGTCTGATCGAAGTTCATCGTCGAGAACACCTGGACGATAACCTTGTCTTTCCCGAGAATCGCACCCAGCATTTGCTGAACATTTTTTTGAATATCATTTTTAAACTGATTGTTGATTTCAAAATTTTGCGTAGCCAGGTTGGCGTTCGTCAGCTTTCCCTTGCCTTTGGAATATTCGAGCAGCTCGCCGTTTTGATCGGATATCGTAATATTTTCAATCGGCAATCCGTTCACGCTGTGGGAAACCAGATTGTACATCGTGTCCACCTTGGCTTGATCCAGCGTGTAGCCCTGCTTCAAATTCAATACGACCGATGCGGAAGCCTTCGGCTTATCCGCAGCTTTGGCCAGAAACACGCTTTCTTCCGGCAAATTGATCAGCACTTTCGAGCTGCTGATCGCGCTGTTCGAGTTGATCAGCTGTTGAAGCTCTCCTTGTACGGCGTTCACATATTTAATATTGAATTCTTTATCCGTCGTACCAAAGGTGCTGCTCTGACTAAACGCTCCATACCCGATGTTGCCGGATTTGTTCAGCCCCTGCGACTCAACCGCCAGCTTGACGCTCGCCACTTCGCTTCTGGGTACCCCTATGCTTTTGCCGTCCTCGCTTAGCTGATAAGGAATTTTCGCCCCGTCGAGGTAACCTTTGATCGATGCCGCATCGCTTGGCTGCAAATTCGTGTAAGCCAGTGCATATTCGGTTTTTGAAAAATTATAGGCAATTATACCTATTGTCAGCATGACAAGCGCGAATGTCGAAATGATCGTGATTTTTTGAGCTTTACTAAATTGATTCCAATATTGCTTCATTCGGTTCCAATATTGGACGATATTCTCGTTCACAATTCCACCCCATCCAAAGACCGTAGCTATGCTTCACAGCTCTTTTACACTTGCATTCTCATAATTTCTTGATATGCATCGATGACTTTGTTTCGAACCTGAACCGTTAGCTGTAAGCCTAAGGACGATTTCTCAGTTGCGATGATAAGCTGATGAACATCAGAAATTTCACCTTTCGCAAATTGGTCGTTAAGCTTGTCTACTTCCTGCTGCTGCTGGTTTAATTTGCCCATCGCATCCGTTAAAAAATGGCCGAACTGCTCGGATACTTCGGAGGCGCTCAAACTTTTGGGAGCTGTTTGTTGGAGAACTTGCAGCGGTTGCAGCCCCAGCTTCTCTACCATAATGAAATCCCCTTTTTAAATGTTGTTATTTACCGATTTCCAATGCTTTGGTGATGAGCGATTTCGATGCGTTCAAAGCGGTTACGTTAGCTTCATAGGAACGGGTGGCCGATATCATATCGACCATTTCTTTAAGCACGTCAACATTCGGCATCATCACATACCCGTTTTCGTCGGCATCGGGGTGCGTAGGATTGTAAACCTGCTTAAAGGGAGAAGTATCTTCCGTAATTCTCGTTACTCTAACCCCTTCTCCGGCCGTCTCCGCCTGCGCGTTTTTGAGCGCTTGCTCGAAGGTAGGCTGCTTCGCTTCAACGCTGATCAATTTTCTTTGATATGGAACCCATTTGCCATTGACCATCCGGGCTCTCGTTGAATCGGCGTTCGCAATGTTCGATGAAATGACGTCCATCCGAAATCGTTGAGCGGTTAATGCGGAAGAGCTAATGTCAAAACCGTTTGTAAGCTTCATTCACGTCTACCTCCCATCAATAGCTGTCCTGACCTTCCTGATCTCGCTTCCGACCTGCTGAGCCAACACGTTGTACCGCAATTGATTCTTGGCCATTAAAGACATTTCATAGTCCATATCCACATTGTTTAAATTGTTGTTGATCGTGGATAAATTCTCTTTCACAATTTGAGGGTCCGGCTGTGAAGGTCGTCCGATAACAAAATGGCGCGGATCCGTTCTGAATCCCTGAATCGACGAACCGTTCATTTCGTTTTGCAGCAGTTCCTCGAAGCGTACCTCGGATCTTTTGAAATACGGCGTGTCCGCGTTTGCGATATTATCCGCAATCACGCGCTGCCGCGTGCTCGCGGCATTCAAGGAACGCTCCATCTGATGAAACGCCGGCTTGTTAAGAATATCCATGTCAATTCCTGCCTTTACGCTGTCATTTGATGTACTATTCAACAAATAACCTCCATTTTCCTCCTTTGTTCGACAAATTCGTCGAAAAAATATTGCTTCCTATGGAAAATGATGAGTTATTTTGTAGCTTGTCCGAACTATATCTATATTGAAGAAAGTAGGAAATTTTTACAATAAGAAAAAAGCCCTATATTTGACAATATAGGGCATATAACATAAAAAATTATTATTTTATACTTTGAATGCCTTGTACTAATTGATCGTTCAGTATGCGAATATACGTTCCCTTCATGCCGAGCGACCGGGTTTCGATGACGCCTGCGCTTTCCAGCTTCCGCATCGCATTGACGATCACAGACCTCGTAATCCCGACACGATCGGCGATTTTGCTCGCGACCAGCAAGCCTTCCGAGCCTTCCAGCTGCTCGAAAATATGCTCGACCGCTTCGAGCTCGCTGAATGACAAAGAGCCGACCGCGACCTGAACAACCGCTTTGCTTCTCGCTTCGATTTCGATTTGCTCCGCCTTTTCCCGCAAAATTTCCATCGCGACGACGGTCGACCCATACTCGGCAAGAATCAAATCATCATCGATAAATGCGCCGCTGCGTCTCGTTAAAATCAAGGTGCCCAGACGTTCGCCCCCGCCAATTACCGGAACAATCGTAATATAAATAGGTTCTTTCGGCATATTGCCGACCAATTGATGAAATTCGCTGTCCGCATCCAAATTGGAAGATGTTTCCTCAACCTTTAGCAGCAGCTGGTTGTATTCCGTCGGAAAGCGGTTCTCCTCCAATATTGTCTCCAGCACGGTCGAATGCTGGCCTTCTCCGGAAACGGCTCTGCCGAGCACTTTGCCTTTGCGGCTGGCCACAAAAATATCGGCCCGCAATATATCGTTTAATACTTCAGCCATATTCTTGAAGCTGACCGCATTGCCGGCTTCTTTCTGCAATAATTTATTCAACCTTCGAGTCTTTGCCAATAATGTCATGGTAATGCCTCCCAATACGCACCACAATATATAAACTTGCTAGTCAAGTTGTTCGTACATCCGTAATTTATACATTCGATATTACAAAATATATTGGCTTAGATCGCGGTTCTTTACGATATCCGAAAGCTTCTCTCTCACATATTCGGGAGTAATGACAATCTGCTCCAAAGTAATTTCGGGCGCTTCAAAGGACAAATCTTCAAGCAGCTTCTCCAAAATCGTATGGAGGCGTCTCGCGCCGATATTATCGGTATTTTGATTGACATCGGCGGCAATTTTGGCAATTTCCTCGATCGCCTCATCGGAAAATTGCACCTCAATCCCCTCGGTTTCCAATAATGCCGTGTACTGCTTGGTCAACGCATGCTTCGGCTCTTTTAAAATGAGCATAAAATCCTGCTGCGTGAGGCTGCTTAACTCGACACGAATCGGAAATCTCCCCTGCAGCTCCGGAATTAAATCGGACGGCTTCGCAATATGGAACGCACCCGCTGCGATAAACAATATGTAATCGGTCTGTACCGGACCGTACTTCGTCATCACGGTCGAGCCTTCGACGATCGGCAAAATATCGCGCTGCACGCCTTCACGGGAAACATCGGGTCCCCCGCCGCGGCCGGAGCTGCAAATTTTATCGATCTCATCGATGAAAATAATGCCCAGCTGCTCCGCACGAAGCACCGCCTCCTGGATAACTTCGTCCATATCCAGCAGCTTCTGGGCTTCCTCCTGAACGAGCACCTTGCGCGCTTCCTTGATTTGCAGCTTTCGTTTTTTCATCTTTTTCGGCATCAGACTGCCGAACAGCTCCTGCATGTTCATGCCGGCCTGCTCATTGCCTTGACCGGACAGCATATCGAACATGCTCGGGGTGCTGTCTTCTACCTCAATTTCGATCGTTTGCTGCTCCAGCTCCCCTTTATCCAACTGTTCTTTTACATCTTTCCGCTTGGACATCAAATACGGGTCCGTTTCCTGCTCCTGCGGCTCATTGCCGGTATTGTTGCCAAACAGCATTTCGAGCGGATTTCGCTGCGATTTTTGCTTGGAAGGCCCCGGAACAAGAATAGCAACGATCCGCTCGTCAGCCATCTCGGCCGCTTTATCCTTCAGCTTCTCCGTCCGCTCCGCTTTCACCATACGGATCGAGGTTTCCACCAAATCGCGGACCATCGCTTCCACATCGCGGCCGACATAGCCGACCTCCGTAAACTTCGTTGCCTCCACCTTGACAAAAGGGGCGTTGACCAGCTTTGCCAGGCGCCGGGCGATTTCCGTTTTCCCCACGCCGGTCGGACCGATCATCAGTATGTTTTTGGGAACAATCTCGTCACGGATCGATTCGTCCAGCTGACTGCGCCGGAAACGGTTTCGGAGTGCGACGGCTACCGATTTTTTGGCGTTTTTTTGACCAATAATATACTTATCCAGCTGGGTGACAATCTCTCTGGGTGTTAGCGCCATATGCTTCAAGAGAGTCCCTCCTCATTCACTCGATTTCTTCTACTATTATATTGTGGTTCGTAAATACGCAAATTTCCGCCGCCATCGTTAACGCTGCCTGCGCAATCTCCCTGGCGCTCATTTGAGGCGCGTACCGATGCAGCGCCCTGCCTGCGGCCAAGGCAAAGCTGCCTCCGGACCCGATCGCCAAAATGCCGTCATCAGGCTCGATGATCTCGCCGTTGCCTGATATCAATAAAACATTGCTCGTGTCCATCACGATCATCATCGCTTCCAGTCTCCGCAGTACGCGGTCCGACCGCCAATCCTTGGCCAGCTCTACGGCAGCGCGCTGCAGGTTGCCTTGGTGCTCCTCCAGCTTCGCTTCAAATTTCTCAAACAACGTGATTGCGTCCGCGACCGAGCCGGCGAATCCCGCCACCACTTTACCACGGTAAAGCCTTCTCACTTTTTTGGCCTGCGCTTTCATCACCATACTGTTGCCGAACGTAACCTGACCGTCTCCGGCAATGGCGCCTTTGCCTTGATGGCGTATTGCAAAAATCGTCGTCGCGTGAAAAGTTTGCTCCATCCAATCTACCTCCAGAACGTACTTCGTTAAACAATCAGTCATTCAATAGAAAAACCTCGTTCGTGACGCACAACCGGGCAGCCGCGATGCAGAGGTTCGATAAAGAAGCTTTTATGAGGTTCAAAACATAATTATCGTATCACAGTACAGCTTTTACTTACAAGCGGAATTGTATTCGATTTGTGAAAAATTCTGAATTTTCTCAATTGCCCGCAAAGCAATCTTTTCATTTTTCAGTTTCTTGTTTTTTATTTTTTCATCCAGCGGCGGAAACAGTCCAAAATTGGCGTTCATCGGCTGGAAGTGCCTGAAATCGGCCGTAGTGATATAATGCGCCATGCTGCCCAGCGCCGTATCCTGCGGCAGGACGAGGCATTCCTGGCCTTTCGCAACCCGCGCCGCATTCAAGCCGGCAATCAACCCGGACGCAGCCGATTCCACGTAGCCTTCCACGCCTGTCATCTGACCGGCAAAAAACAAGCTGTCGCGATGAACAAATTGATAGGTCGGCTTCAGCAGCTTGGGCGAATTAATGAAGGTATTGCGGTGCATAACGCCATATCGGACGAATTCGGCATTTTCCAATCCGGGGATTAAGGAGAAGACACGCTTCTGCTCGCCCCATTTCAAATGCGTTTGAAAGCCGACCAGGTTATACAACGTCCCGGCCGCATTATCCTGACGAAGCTGTACGACTGCGTATGGCAGCTCGTTCGTATGCGGATTGATCAGGCCCACGGGCTTCATCGGACCGTAAAGGGCAGTCTGCTTGCCCCGCTTGGCCATCACTTCGATCGGCATGCAGCCTTCAAAATAAATTTCTTTCTCAAAATCTTTAATCGGCGCGACTTCAGCGGAAATGAGCGCTTCGTAAAACAGGTCGAACTCTTCCTCGGTCATCGGACAATTCAAATAGGCGGCCTCCCCTTTATCGTAACGGGAAGCCAAATACACCTTGCTCATATCGATCGAATCTTTCTCGATGATCGGCGCCGCGGCGTCGTAAAAGTACAAATATTCCTCACCCATCAATTCCTTCAAATGAGCGGAAAGCCCCGGCGAGGTTAACGGTCCGGTCGCAACGACCGTAATTCCCTCGGGAAGCGTCTCCAGCTCCTCGTTGCGCACCTCGATCAGCGGATGGCTGCGAAGCAGGGTGGTAACCTCCGCGGAAAAGCCGTCGCGGTCGACAGCCAGCGCTCCGCCGGCAGGGACGGCATGCTTGTCGGCGCTGCGCAGTATTAAAGAATTCAATATCCGCATTTCTTCCTTCAGAACGCCGACGGCATTCGTTAAGCCGTTGGCACGCAGCGAATTGCTGCAGACAAGCTCGGCAAATTTGTCCGAAATATGCGCCGGCGTCTTACGCACCGGACGCATTTCATATAAAATAACGGGCACGCCTTGGCTTGCAATTTGCCAGGCGGCTTCACTGCCGGCCAAGCCTGCCCCGATTACGGTTACTTTAGGCGTCTCTGACAAAATCTTATCCTCCTGATTCATCAACACGTACAAGCTAAAGCTTGCGGGCTATTCTTTTTCCTGCAGTTCTTCCTTGAAGTCGCAAGAAATGCATTGATGGAACGTACCGTTCTTGTTCCGCTTCTCGATCATCATCGAGCCGCATTTCGGACAAGGCTGCTCCACCGGCTTATCCCAGGACACAAATTCGCATTCCGGATAGCGGTCGCAGCCGTAAAAGATACGCCCTTTCTTGCTGCGGCGCTCGATGATCTTTCCTTCCTTGCAGCTCGGACAGGTTACTCCGATATCTTTGATGATCGGCTTCGTGTTGCGGCATTCCGGGAATCCGGAGCAAGCCAGAAACTTGCCGAATCTTCCCATTTTATAAACGAGATGGCGTCCGCATTTTTCACAAATTTCGTCCGATACCTCATCATGAATTTCGATTTTTTCCATTTCCTCTTCGGCAACTTCAAGCCGTTTTTCAAACGATTCGTAAAAGGAGCCGAGAACTTTGACCCAGTCTTCTTTTCCTTCCTCAACCTGGTCGAGCTCGCCTTCCATCTGCGCCGTAAACTCAACGTCCAAAATTTCCGGGAAATATTCGATCATTTGTTGAATGACCAGCTCGCCGAGCTCGGTAGGAACGAATTTTTTCTCTTCGATTGCTACATAGCCTCGCTTCTGTATCGTTTCCAGCGTAGGAGCGTAGGTGCTCGGTCGGCCGATGCCCATCTCCTCGAGCGCGCGAACCAGCCTTGCCTCGGTATACCGCGGAGGCGGCTGCGTGAAATGCTGCTTCGGATCGATCTGCTTTTTCTTTACTTTATCTCCCTGCTTCAGCGGCGGCAGCAGCTTATCCTCTTCCGTGGTGCCGTCGTCATTGCTTTCCACGTACACTTTCATGAAGCCGGGAAATTTCATTTTGGAGCCGACGGCGCGGAATACGGTATCGCCTGCCGCGATATCGACCGTCATCGTATCGAGCACGGCTGAAGCCATCTGACTCGCAACAAACCGTTCCCATACAAGCTTATATAAGCGGAATTGATCGCGGCTCAAATAATCCTTGATCGATTCCGGCTCTCTCATCACCGAGCTGGGGCGGATCGCCTCATGCGCATCCTGGGCATTTGCCGCTTTTTTCACATAGACGCGCGGCGTTTCCGGATAGAAGGCTTCTCCGTACTTTTGAACGATAAAATCTTTCGCTTCCTCTTGGGCAACCGGAGAGATGCGCGTCGAATCCGTACGCATATAGGTGATTAAACCTACCGTCCCCTCACTTCCGAGATCGATGCCTTCGTACAGCTGCTGGGCAACGGACATCGTCTTGGAGGCACGGAAGTTCAGCTTGCGCGCGGCTTCCTGCTGCAGCGAGCTCGTAATGAACGGCGGCGAAGGATTACGCAGCCGCTCTTTTTCTCTTACTTCATTAATAATAAACTCGGCTTTGTCCAAACCGGCAAGCACCGCATTGACTTCCTGCTCGTTGCCAAGCTCCTTTTTCTCGCCCTTCAGGCTGTAAAACTTGGCTTCGAACTCGGTTTTTCCTGCCAGCAGTTTGGCCGTAATGGACCAATATTCCTCGGGCACGAACGCTTTAATTTCGTTCTCGCGGTCGTAAATCAATTTGACCGCTACCGATTGTACGCGTCCTGCAGACAAGCCCTTCTTTACCTTTTTCCAGAGCAGCGGGCTTATTTTATAACCGACCAACCGGTCGAGAATACGGCGCGCCTGCTGCGCGTTGACAAGATCCAAATTGATTTTGCGCGGCGTTTTAAAAGCGTCCTTGACCGCCTGCTTCGTAATTTCGTTAAATACGACGCGGCATGTTTCCGTTTCATCCAGCTCCAAATAATGAGCCAGATGCCAGGCTATTGCCTCGCCTTCGCGATCCGGGTCAGCCGCCAGATAAACTTTTTTCACTTTTTTGCGGGCATCCTTCAATTCCTTCAGTACGGAACCTTTGCCGCGAATCGTAATATACTTGGGCTCGAAGTTCTTTTTAATTTCAACACCGATTTGGCTCTTCGGAAGATCGCGAATATGGCCCATCGATGCTTTGACAATGAACTTGTTGCCCAAATATTTGCCGATGGTTTTTGCTTTTGCGGGTGACTCTACAATGACTAAGGAATCCGCCATAGCCGTCCTCCCTCCCTTGGGTAATGGATAGATCGTACAATCGCGGCTGCTGAGAAGCAAGCCGGTTGTACGGATTTGTATTCGCTGCTTATTGCGAAACAGCCGGTTCGCAAGCTTCGCGCAACCGCTGCTCAAATTAATTAATCGCATAAATAGAACCCGGTAACTGTTCCACACGCTTTGTCAATAGTAAATTTAACAGAACTGAGTGCAAATGTCCAAAGTTAAATTGGGTTCGGGCAAGCAGCTCGTCGACAGACATCGGCTGATCCAGCAGTAAATCGACGACGATTTTCTCATCCGGCGACAATTGTGGCGCATTCTGCCTTATAGAATTACTATTTGCCGAATGGCTCCCCGGTATCCGGTACGGATATTCCTCCAGAATGTCCTGAACACTGCAAACGAGCTTTGCCCCCTGCTTGATCAACGCAAGCGCTCCCTGGCTTTTTGGCGAATTGATCGGTCCCGGTATGGCAAACACGTCGCGCGACTCCTCCAGCGCTTGATCGGCTGTAATGAGCGAACCGCTTTGCAGCGCCGCTTCGACGACAAGCACGCCTAGGCTGAGCCCCGCAATAATGCGGTTGCGCTGCGGGAACAAACCCGGATGCGGCTTCGTATTCAAAGGATATTCGCTGAGCAGCAGGCCATTTGACGCAATCATGTCGTATAACGGCTTATTTTCAGGCGGGTACACTTGCTCGATGCTGCAGCCCAAAACTGCGATTGTACCGCCATCCGCCTTCAGCGCTCCGGCATGTGCCGCACTGTCGATGCCTCTGGCCAGTCCGCTGACTACGCAAACACCGGCGGTTGACAGCGCTTCCGAAATGTGCTCGGCCGTCTTCCGTCCATAAACGGTCGGGGTTCTGGTGCCCACAACCGCTATGCACGGCTGGTTCAATAACCGTACGTCGCCCCGATAATAAAGCACCCAGGGGGGCTGCGCCGTTTCCTTCAATAGATCGGGATACTCCTCATCGAAACGCGTAAGCATGCCGATTCCCAACCGCTCGTATCGCTCCAGCAGCTTTTGCATCGGCTCCTGCGCGGCAAGCCTTAGAGCTTGCGCAAGGGCCTCGGCCCGGGACGGCGTCAAGCCGCGCGCCTGCCAGTCGGAAGCTTGAAGGGCAAGCGTCTCCGACAAGTCCGGAAACAACCCTAGTATAAGCTGAATCGTCCTCCAGCCGATCTTATCGGCGTGGTGCATGGCAATCAAAATGGTTCTATTGTTCATATAGTATATTACACTCCTTCTTTGAGAACAACTTTTGAAAGGGTCCCCCGCATTGACGTGAAGCTCTGAAGCCGATTCCGCCACCCCGTGTTCACCGGGTTTCATCAACAATGCAAGCAACTCTTGATATTACTTTTGGGGATACCCCCGCCTAAGACTCCCGGTTATCCAACGAAATATGCCGCGCACAATTTCTTAAACGAAAAAAAGCCCTCCGTTCCTTTAAGGAACAGAAGGCTGCTTGCCTATCGTATCGTTTATTTTTTAGTGATGCATTTGTCAAGAAGGCCTTTTTCTTCCAATACGCTGACGAGCGTGGAGCCCATCTCGGAAGGTGTCGGAGCTACTTTAATGCCGCAGCGTTCCATCGTCGCCACCTTCTCGGCAGCCGTACCTTTACCGCCGGAAATGATCGCGCCGGCATGGCCCATCCGTTTGCCCGGAGGCGCCGTTTGGCCGCCGATGAAGCCGACAACCGGCTTCTTCATGTTGGCCGCGATCCACTCGGCTGCTTCCTCTTCGGCCGTTCCGCCGATTTCACCGATCATAATGACCGCATACGTGTCCGGATCGTCGTTAAACAGCTTCAAAATATCGATAAACTCGGAGCCTTTGACCGGGTCGCCGCCAATCCCTACGGCGGACGATTGTCCGATGCCGCGGGTCGACAGCTGATGAACCGCTTCGTAGGTCAAAGTTCCGCTGCGGGAAACGACGCCGACGTGACCAGGCGTATGAATATAGCCCGGCATAATGCCGATTTTAATTTCGCCCGGCGTAATAAGTCCCGGACAGTTAGGTCCGATCAAGCGGGTTTTCTTGCCTTCCATATAACGGGATACTTTGACCATATCCAATACCGGAATGCCTTCCGTGATGCAAATGGCAAGATCAAGCTCGGCATCGACGGCCTCCATAATGGCATCCGCCGCAAAAGCAGGCGGTACGTAAATAACGGAAACCGTTGCGCCTGTCGCCGCTTTCGCTTGAGCGACCGTGTTGTACACAGGCAGCGAAACGACTTTGCCGTTTTCCAGCGTAATGTCGACGTTGGTGCCGCCCTTGCCCGGCGTCACGCCGCCGACCATTTGCGTGCCGTAATCAAGCGCGCCTTTCGTATGGAACATACCTACGGAGCCCGTGATCCCTTGCGTAATAACTTTCGTATCTTTATTGATTAAAATACTCATTTGATTAGGTCACATCCCTTGATTTTTTTCACGAAGAAACGCAGTTCAACAGCGTAAAGAATTAATTAAGAAACGAGAGCGACGATTTTTTGCGCTCCGTCCGCCATCGAATCCGCCGCTACGATATTCAAGCCGGATTCGTTCAAAATTTTCTTGCCGAGGTCAACGTTCGTACCTTCCAGACGGACAACGAGCGGACGGCTCAAGCCTACCTGCTTCGCCGCTTCCACAACGCCGTTTGCGATAACGTCGCACTTCATGATGCCGCCGAAAATGTTGACGAAAATTCCTTTAACCGCATCGTCGGAAAGAATGATTTTAAACGCTTCGGTTACTTTCTCCGCTGTAGCGCCGCCCCCTACATCAAGGAAGTTGGCCGGCTCGCCGCCGTAATATTTAATTATATCCATCGTCGCCATAGCAAGACCCGCGCCGTTTACGAGGCAGCCGATGTTGCCGTCAAGCGCGATGTAGCTCAAGTCGAATTTGGAAGCCTGGATTTCTTTCTCGTCTTCTTCCTCCAAGTCGCGAAGCTCGAGAATATCCTTATGACGGTACAAAGCGTTGGAGTCAAAGTTCAATTTGGCGTCCAAAGCCATCACATCGCCGCCGCCGGTTACAACGAGCGGGTTGATCTCTGCAATCGAGCAATCTTTATCGACAAAGGCCGCGTAAAGAGCCGTCATAAATTTAACCGCTTTGTTAACCAATTCACCAGGAATGTTAATCGCGTAAGCCAATTTGCGCGCCTGGAAAGCTTGCAATCCGATCGCCGGATCGATCACTTCCTTGAAAATTTTCTCCGGAGTGTGAGCAGCGACTTCCTCGATCTCGGTGCCGCCCTCTTCCGAAGCCATCATAACGACGCGTCCCGTACCGCGGTCCACAACGACGCCGACGTAATATTCTTTCTTAATATCGCAGCCTTGCTCGATCAACAGACGCTTCACTTCTTTGCCTTCTGGACCGGTCTGATGGGTGACGAGCACCTTGCCTAAAATTTCTTGAGCGTATGTACGAACCTCGTCCAAGTTTTTGGCAACTTTAACGCCGCCCGCTTTTCCGCGTCCGCCCGCATGAATTTGCGCTTTAACTACAACTACGGAAGTTCCGAGCTGCTTTGCCGCTTCCACGGCTTCGTCCACCGTAAAAGCGACTTTCCCTTCGGGAACGGCAACCCCATACTGTTTCAGTACTTGTTTGCCCTGGTACTCATGGATATTCATTTAGCAAAATCCTCCTATCAGTTATAGCTTGCTATAAAGAAATCAGAACCTGCGGCTTGTGCGCAAGCTCCGCATCAACACTTAGGAATCCTTTCGCTATTACGCATGCGGAATCCTGCCTGCTGCAGATAATGCAACAAAACCTTCATAATTGTACCACTTTTTTTCGACAGTTTCCTTAGTTTTTCAAGGAAAGCCGACTTTTTTCAATTAAACTTTTTTATGCCTCTGAAAAAATTCACGTATTATATCATTCCCAAGGAAATAAAAAGCAAAACACGCAGACCCAAAAGCGACGAGATGCTGCAAAGCTGATTCCGGGTACACAAAAACAAAAACGCATCTTTCCGAATAAACCAGAAACATGCGCCATGGAAAACGATTATATTTTTCGTTACGAATAGCTCGGATCGGTCGGGGTCACGCTTCTCGGTTCCCGCTCCGCCTGCTTAATAAACCGCATTTCGTTGCCCGTAAAGCTGCATACAAGACACTGGATCGTCGGCTCTGTATCTTGAATTTGCTGCGGCTCGGTTACCTCCTGAACGGTACCTGTTAAAGCGTCCTTCATGAAACGCTGCGAGAAACTTGAAATCATGCTGAATTTGACCCGGTTTGATCTACAGTTTGGACAAAAATAAGGCTTGTCCTGCATGGTTATCACCTCTTTACCTTGTATATCCAGTTTTGTTCGGGTTTAACCGTCTGAAAAGAGAATTGCCAAAACAGCGGACGGAAGGTACAATAAAAGCAATCATAGGACGGTAAGGAAGCACCTTTTGCCCATGAATCAATTTGGGGGAAGGTGCCTTTTTGTCATGTACGGTAAAGTGATGAGCGCATGCCTGCACGGCGTGGAAGGAAAGCTGGTCGAGGTGGAGGTCGATTTAAGCAACGGATTGCCGCAGATGAATATCGTCGGCCTGCCCGACAGCGCCGTTAAAGAATCGATGGAACGCGTTCGCGCCGCGATAAAAAATTGCGGATATTCATTTCCGCTGCAGAGAATTACGGTCAATCTGGCGCCTGCGGATATCCGGAAGGAAGGCGCATTCGACCTGGCCATCGCCCTCGGCATTTTATCGGCAAGCGGACAGCTGCAATTGGAGCGGACGGAACAGACGCTCATCCTGGGCGAGCTGGCTTTGGAAGGCTCCGTCCGACCGGTGCCGGGCGTTCTTTCCATGATGGCGAGCGCCAAGGAAATGGGAATTCGGCGCGTCATCGTTCCCGGTCACAATGCGGCCGAAGCGTCGCTTATAGCCGGTATGGATGTAGCCTCGCTCAACCATCTGAGCGAGCTGCGGCAAAGCGGCGGCGAGTTGTCAATTAACCACATTAATGTTTTAGAACATATACTAAACTCGGGCCAAAGCAACGAAACCTTTTACTCCGAAGACTACAGCGATGTTTCAGGACAGCTGCATGTCAAGCGCGCCTTGATGATATGTGCCGCCGGCATGCACAATATTTTACTGGTAGGTCCGCCGGGCACCGGGAAAACGATGCTGGTGAAACGGCTGCCCACCATTCTTCCCGATATGTCCGAGCAGGAAGCGCTCGATGTGACCAAAATTTACAGCGCCTCGGGAAAATTCGCCGACCGCAGCAGCCTGATCAGCAAGCGCCCGTTCCGTATGCCTCATCATACGATATCGGCTGCCGGGCTGGTCGGCGGAGGGACGGTTCCGAAGCCGGGAGAAATCAGTCTCGCACATCGGGGCGTGCTGTTTCTCGACGAGCTGCCCGAGTTTTCAAGGGCCGTGCTGGAGGTGCTGCGACAGCCGCTGGAGGATCGGCATGTCACGATCGGACGGGCCCGTGCCGTGTACCGGTTCCCGGCTCATTTTATAATGGCCGCATCCATGAACCCGTGCCCTTGCGGATTCCTCGGTGCGGAGACTGCTTCGCATGCTTGCACATGCAGTCCGTTAAAAATCGAACACTATCGTTCGAAAATATCGGGCCCGCTGCTGGACCGTATCGACCTGCAGGTAGAGGTGCCGCGCATCGACTTTGCGCAAATCGCAGATACGCAGCCCCAGCTTTCCTCGCGGCAGATGAAGGAGCAGGTAGACCGCGTCCGCCGTATCCAGCTTGAGCGGTATGCGCATTCTGGTATCCTGTTTAACGGCGAGCTGTCCGGCAAGCTGCTCAAAATGCACTGCAGGCTGCAGCCCGACGCGGAGCGGCTGCTTCGGCAATCGTTCGAGGTGCTCGGGTTAAGCGTCCGGGCCTACGATCGGATATTGAAAATTGCCCGCACCATTGCCGATCTCGAAGGCGATGAGCAGCTGAACGACAACCATGTGGCGGAAGCGCTGCAGTACCGCAGCCTGGACAAGAAAGTCACGCATATTTGACGAGCTCAGATGCGAATTCAGATGAATTGCGAAGCCTCCAACCAGTCTCGTCAACGTGCAGCTGTTCATTTTCGGGCAACAAAAAACGCATTCCCCGATGAAGGTTCGGAGAATGCGCAAGGCTCGGTCAGCCTGAGGCCGTGTCCTGTTCGGCATCGTCGGCCGCAGTGTCGGCAATTTCGGTCTCGCGGTAATAATAGGCAAAAATCCCGTCTTCCGTCGGGTAGTAAACATAATCCGTCTGCTGTTCCGGTATAAAATAATCTTTCAGAAACGTTCTCATTTTGGCAAACACATGTTTCACTCCTTCTTCGCGGCATCATTAATATATAAGTGTGCACAACTGTTCAGCCGAATATGCACGCATCAATGGCCGGGAAGAAGGATGGAGCGCAACAGGACGATCGAAAACGAAATCGCATTTGCGTATTTCAAGCGCCAATCCCGTTCACAGAAAATAAGACTGTCTCATAATACGAACAGCGAGATAAATTTTATTGGGATTCGGGAAAAAGGAGCGCGTAATTAATCAGTATCGTTGCAAGTCCCAAAACTTCAAGCACAACGATCTGCAGCAAGGGCAAATTAAAAGCGTTAGGAAAAATAATAAACCAGATGCCGATGAACAGCGGCAGCCCGTTCAGCCAGCTTTTACCTCCCGGAAACGATATCGCAAGCAATGAAAATAAACATTGGATTCCGCCAAGAATGAAGCATAAATACGTCTCCAAACCGCTCGCCGTCAATCCGAACATCCAAGGTGTAAGCAAAAACCATACGCCAATAAAGGAAGAGATCGCGTTTTTGACAATCATGGCCGGACACACCTCCATCATTTGCTCTCCTATTATATTTATATGCAAGCGATTTCATAGATGTGATTTTTATTATAAAAACAGGCTTCCGGCTGACCCAATCACGAAAAAGACATGGCTTGGGCCATGTCTTTTAGTAGCAATCCTATAAGTTTAATGCATGGAGAGAGCAATCCGCAGCCGCTTAAAATGCGTTGGTAAAATGCTCCAAAGCTTGCAGATGCCCTTCCGGATCCGTCATGACGGAGATCACGTCGAACCTCTGTTGGCGGTCAAGCAGCTGGTGCCGGTGCGCGTAATACTGCGCCGTCTCCGTTACCTTGCGCTGTTTCAAGGCATCGACCGATTCCTGAGGCGTGCCGAATTGCCGCGTCCCCGAACGGGTGCGCACCTCGATAAATACCAATAACGGCCCGTCCATGGCAATCAGATCAATTTCGCCGGTCCGGCAGCGCCAGTTTTGGGCCAATATCTCGTAATGCAACGAACGCAAGTGCTCCGATGCGAAATGTTCCCCGACGGCGCCAAGCTGTTTCCGGGTAAGCTTCCCCGTATTCATCGATATCAGGCCTCGTTTCTGATCTGCTGTCGTGCCCTGCCGTCCGAACGATAAATAAAGCTTAAAATTTCAGCCACCAGCTGATACAGCTCGGAAGGTATTTCCTGATCCAAATCCAGCTTGGATAAAACCTCCACCAGCGAGGAATCCTCTTGAATCGGAACGCCGTTGTCTTTCGCTTTCTTCATAATCGCATCGGCCAAATGACCCTTCCCTTTGGCGACCAATACCGGCGCTTTTTGATCGGGCGCATATTTTAGGGCGACAGCTTTTTTGATCGGGCTCGGATTGCCTTCCTTCATACGCGAACATCCATTCCTCTGTAAGGTTTCGTGCCGTAAACCGCCTTCACATGCGACGCGGCTGGATCCTTCCCCCCGCTTTCCGTCCCGGTCCCCTGCATGTGCTGGCCTTTTTCCGGATAAGGGCTGCATTTCAATGAAATAAACTGATAACCGATACCTGCAAGTCCGGCCATAATTTCTTCCCGCTGCGCTTCGAGCAGCTCCCGGATAAACGGCTGATCGTTCATGACGCGCAGGCTGACAATTTTATCCACAACCTGCACGTCGACCATCGTATCCCCGAGCGTTTTCATCTGCAGATCAAATACGAGGCGGCAGTTTTGCGCATCGATCATTCCGCGCGGCCCTTTGCGCGATTGAATATGAATCGCAGCCGTCTGTTCTCCATTGGCATTCATCAAGGGAACAAACAAGGTCATATGCGTAAACATGGATGTTTTATCGGAATTCAGCAGCAGCTGCTGACCTGTAATTTGCTGAACCGTCTGCTGCGCCGCATCTTTCACCGCGGCCGGCACGTCATCGGCCTGCAGCAGCTGGAGCAGCGCGCCTTTTAACGTCTCGGCCGACTTCTGCTGTTCCATGGACAAGGCGGCAGCAGCATCCTGGCCTGCAGCTGCCGGCGCCCCAATATCGGCCGACCTGCCATGCCCCGGATGATCGGGCAATTTGCCGATATGCAGCTCGTGCTCGACCCCCAAAGCTTTCATCATTCGCGAAATCCAATGCTCGCCGGTTCCTGCAGACTGGGGGGCGGAACCCGGCTGCTGCGGCAGCTCGCGTGCGAAGAGCGCGGGGCTGCCGCCATTGCTGTCCGACGCGTCCGGGACAGCGGCTGCCGCTCCGGCGCTCGTCGCTGGAGCGCCGCCAACGCTTGCAGCAGCGGGCGCCGGCTGCTGCAGCTGCTGCGCCGCGTCGGCTGCGGGGAGGACAATTCCCTGTCCTCCCGGGCTTGCCGCGGCGGCAGCGGCTCCGGCGGCGGCTTGTCCCGCCGCCGTTTGCGCAGCTGCGGGCGGACTCGCCGCAGCTGCGCCGGGCGCGCCGGGCGAAGCCGCCGGCGCCGCAGTGCCGGCAGCGCTTGCGCCGCTGCCGGAAGCATCCGGCGGCGCGGGCATGCCGCCGCCTGTATTTGCGGCGGCAGCCGGACCGCTGCCGCCCGGCGCTGCCGGCGCGCCCGCTAGCGGCGCGCCCTGGTCCGGCAAGCCGGCTGCGCCGCCGGCTTGCGCCGCTCCTTGGCCGGCGGCCTGGCTGCCGGCCGGTCCTGTCGCCGGCTGCGCGCCGCCGGCGGCAGCCGCAGGCTCCGGCGGGGGCAGCAGCAGCCCCGCCGATTTCCGCAGCAGCGCGATGACCTGCTTCGCGCTGTTCAAGGCCGTCCGTGTTGACTCGGACAACACGGGGCTATCGCCCAGCAGCTTGCTCATCTGCGAATCGAGCTGCTGCAGCGATTCATGAAAGGCCGGCCCGGCAACGGCCTGTTTAACCGCTTGGACGGTATCCGGAGTCAGCGGCAGCCCCTTCTGAAAAGCGACGACAGCAGCCGGCACCCAATCGTCCGTCTGCTGCGAAGCGGCCGGCAGCTGGGCCTGGAGATGCGTAAAAGCGTGCATCGATTCCTTGGTTAACGGAACGCCCGCTTGATGAAGCGTCTGGACCATTTGCCGGTTTGTCCCGTTGTCCGGCATGCCGATATTTTTCAGCACCTCGCCCAGCGAATCGTCGGCGATCTGTACCGCTGACGCCTCCAGCGGCTTTAAAAGCACTTGACCGGTCGCCGTCGTCTCCGGCTGCACCTGCAGCAGCGCAATTTGTCCCGGCTTCAGCGGCGTTTCCAGACGGGCGCGAACCTGCACGCCTCCGATATTCATCAGCGCCTCCTGATCGGCGATCAGCTGCAGCACCAATCCTTTGACGACTTCCCCCGCTTTAAGCTCCAACGTCTTCGGCTCTGCCGCCTGGACATCGCCGATGAAGCTGCGTATGAGCCCGCTAATATTCAACAACGCACACCTCCGATCTATTCGATAAGTTTATTATCGGCAGTATGAGTGCTACATTTCAGTGCCGCCGCAGGTTAAAACAGCTCCTGCTGTACGGCCTCGACAACTATGTTTTTTAAAAAAGTTTTGCGGTGAAGCGGCGTAGCCCCGAATTGCTGAATTCGTTCGCGGTGAAGCTTCGTGGCGTAGCCTTTATGTAAAGCAATTCCGTATTCCGGGTAATCCAGTTCCCACTGCAGGCACATGCGGTCGCGGGTTACTTTTGCGACAATGGAAGCGGCGGCTATCGATTGGCTCAATGCATCGCCGTGTATAACGGCCATCTGCTCGATAGGCATGTCCACTTTCTCCGCATCGACCAGCAAATAATCGGGAACGGGTTCCAGCCCCTCCACAGCCCGCTTCATAGCCAGCCGCGCCGCCTGTTTAATATTGATCCGCTCAATTGTCGGCACGTCCGCAATGCCAATACCGATAGCGACGGCTTCATCGGATATAAGCTCGAATAATTGCTCCCGCTTTTTCGGGCTAAGCTTTTTCGAATCGTTCACTTCTTCCAGTACAAGACCGGGCGGTAAAATAACGGCCGCCGCGACCACATCGCCGAACAGGCAGCCCCGTCCCACTTCGTCCACGCCAGCGATGCAGCGCTTTCCTTGGTCCCAAATTGACTGCTCGTATTCCAACAGCATACATATGACTTCCTTTCTTAGCCAAAACAGCCTGCACTGCCCATTATACTAGAAACGGCCGACGCCGAATACGGCCTTGTGCAAAATTGATCCCGAATCCCTCTGCGCAAAGATCGACATATCGTTTGATTGCGGTAGAGGCTGAAGGAGTCGGGTCTGTTATGAGGAGTCGGCTTTATCGAAGATGGCGTTGAGGTGACGAAGAAAGCTTTTGAGCCGCAGGCGATCATCCCGTTGCAAGGTCGACCGAATTAACAAAAAAAGCCACCCCGCAATGGAGTGACCGAATTATTGGGTTGTCGTTTCATCGGGAGCTTCCAGACTGATTCTCCCCATCTTGCCTGCGCGCAGCTCGCGCAAAATGGTCAAAGACGCCTTATCCAGATCGACGCGCCCGCCGCTCAGCAGAGCGCCTCTTTTACGTCCTATCGCTTCCATGACCTCGATCACGGCTTCGGTATCGCCCGGATCTTCCGGCAGCTTCTCGACGCCAAATCGTTCCTGTAGAGACGTTCCATAGTGAGCGCACAAGTAGCGTATCGCATACAATGCAATATCGGCCGTATACAACAGCTCTTCTTTTATTGCGCCGGTTACGGCAAGCCGCATCCCGACCTCCTGATCCTCGAACTTGGGCCATAAAATACCCGGCGTATCAAGCAGCTCCATCTCGCTTCCCACTTTAATCCACTGCTGTCCTTTCGTCACTCCGGGCTTATCTCCGGTGGCCGCAATTTTCCGGCCTGCCAGCCGGTTAATGAGCGTCGATTTGCCGACATTCGGAATTCCGACAATAAGCGCCCGGACTGCCCGCGGTTTAATCCCTTTGCGCAGCTGCGTTTCAAATTTGGCCGCCATCAGCTGCTTGCAGCGAGCCATAATCTCCTTCATCTGATTGCCGTTGGCCGCATCGACCGGCAGCGCCTGCAGTCCTTGTCCGGCGAAGTAGGCGACCCACTGTGCCGTTACCTCGGGATCGGCCAAATCATTTTTGTTCAGCAGCACGAGACGCGGTTTATTTTGCAAAATTTCATCGATCATCGGATTTCTGCTGGAAAGCGGTATTCGTGCATCCAACAGCTCGATCACGACATCGATCAGTTTCAGCTTGGCCTCAATCTGACGCCTTGCCCTTGTCATGTGACCAGGAAACCATTGAATCGTCATTGCGGTCACCTCAATTTTTCAATCTGTCAAAACTTTGTCTTACATATGTATAAAGCTGATTTTATTAAACGGCCAAAAAATCAAATCGGCCCTGCCCACAATTTTATCATATTCGATAAACCCGATATCCCGGCTGTCCGCGCTGTTCGAGCGGTTGTCCCCCATGACGAATACCGTTCCGTCGGCAACCGTTTTTTCCGGATAATTTCTTGTATTATAAGGTACCCCTTTTTTGGCGGCATCCTCCAGCGCTTGCTTCAGGTAAGGCTCGTCCAGCACTTTGCCGTTCACATACACTTTATCGCCGTCCACCTTCACGGTTTCGCCCGGCATCGCAATGACGCGCTTTATGTAATCTTTTTCCTTGGTGGCGTGAAACACGACCACTTCCCCGCGTTCCGGCTTATGCAGCGCATAAATGATCTTATTGACTATCAGACGTTCGCCGGTATGAAAATTCGGCTCCATGGACGGCCCTTCCACAATAAACGGGGCAAAAATCAACCAGCGAATAAAAAATACAAGAGCCGCGGCAATCAGCAGCGCTTTGACCCATTCCCATGCTTCATTTTTGAGCGGATTCGATTTCTCCATGGTTTGTTCCTGCTCCATATCAGACCTGCCCTTTCATCGGGATTAGTTGCCCAGGATAAACGGCTTCGCCGTCCTTACGGGACGGACGCGTTCGTCACGGTTGGCACAGCAAAGTATTTTTTTCAACCGAAAAAAAAACGAAAGGGAGCTTGCTAAACAAGCCCCCGTTTGTTTTCGTCTTAGCGAATCTCTTGAATTCTAGCTGCTTTACCGCGAAGACCGCGCAAGTAATATAGCTTCGCACGACGAACTTTACCACGGCGAGCCACCTCGAGCTTGTCAATCTTCGGGGAATTTACCGGAAACGTTCTTTCTACGCCTACACCGTAAGAAATTTTTCTAACGGTAAAGGTTTCGCTGATTCCGCCTCCGCGGCGTTTGATCACAACACCCTCGAATAGCTGGATCCGTTCACGGGAACCCTCGATAACTTTCACGTGAACCTTCACCGTATCGCCCGGACGAAACTTAGGCAGATCTTGGCGAAGCTGTTCCTTTGTAATTTCTTGAATTAAACTCATGTATGACTTCCTCCTTCCACTCAGGTGTTCATTCCGCCCTATGCTGTCAATTCTGCTGATGTTTATGCGTAGAGGACCACCGTAATCGGGCAAAAATGCCACAACGTTGTATATAATACCATAAAGGAGGGGCAAATACAACATCATTTCCCCCCTCCCAAACACCTCGGGGCTTCCCCACCCAAACCCTCAGGACTTCCCCTCCCAAACCCTCCCCGCCGGGAGGGCTCCAAAGGGCTGTGCCCTCTGGACTCCCCAGGTTCTCCCTTGATTCGGTTGAGCAGGGAACGCTTTCGTCCCTATGGGACACGCTTGGACTTTCCCCACCCAAACCCTCCCCGCCGGGAGGGCTCCAAAGGGCTGTGCCCTCTGGACTCCCATGGTTCTCCCATGATCTGGTTGAGCGGGGAACGCTTTCGTCCCTGCGGGACACGCTTTACGGTTGATCTCCCTGCTGGTGGAGCGCTTTCGTCCCGTTGGGACACGCTTCACTTTACATCTCCTGTACGTTGGAGCGCTTTCGTCCCGTTGGGACACGCTTGGATTTTCCCCTCCCAAACCCTCCCCAACGGGAGGGCTCCAAAGGGCTGTGCCCTCTGGACTCCCCTGTTCTCCCTTGGCCAGGTTGAGCGGGGACCGCTTTCGTCCCTGCGGGACACGCTTTACGGTTGATCTCCCTGCTGGTGGAGCGCTTTCGTCCCGTTGGGACACGCTTTACGTTAGATGGGAGCCCGTGCTTTTCGATTAAGGAGGTGGGCTATAAACAAGCTTATGGTACAGAAATAGTAAGGCTTGCAACTGCGGTTTAAGACGGCTGGGGCCATGTATTTGATTTTGTTTCGTACCTTCGATCTCAGATACTTTTACATATAGGGTAGTCACAAATGGGTCAAACCATACACTGTTATTCGGTCGTATCGGATAAAAGCTCGATTTGTTCCTCCAGCCATCGCTTTTCCTTATCGGACAGGGACACATGCTCCAGCAACTCGGGGCGTTTTCGCCACGTGCGCCAAATGGCTTGACGTCTGCGCCACTGTTCAATATTGGCGTGGTGGCCGGATAATAAAATTTCGGGCACTTCCCAACCGCGGAATTCCACGGGTCTCGTATAATGCGGGTACTCCAGCAGTCCCGTGCTGAATGAATCGGTCACGGCCGACGTTTCGTTGCCGAGCACTCCCGGCAGCAAGCGTACGACGCTATCGATCACGACCATCGCAGGCAGCTCGCCGCCGGTCAGCACATAATCGCCGATCGACAGCTCATCCGTTACCAAATGCTCGCGTATACGCTCGTCGTAGCCCTCGTAATGGCCGCAAATAAAGATAAGATGGTCTTCCTGCGACAGCTCCTCCGCCTTGCGCTGCGAAAACGGCTCGCCCTGCGGGCACATCAATATAATGCGCGGCTTGCGGCTCGCGGATAAAGCGCCGGTCAACTCCTCTACCGCCAGAAAAATCGGCTCCGCCTGCAGTACCATGCCGCCTCCGCCGCCGTAAGGGTAATCGTCAACCGTGTTGTGCTTATTACGGGCAAAGTCGCGGAAATTGACGGTATTCAGCTCGACGAGTCCTTTATCTCGTGCTTTTCCCAAAATACTGGCCGAAAATACGCCGTCAAACATCGCCGGAAACAACGTCAGGACATCCACCCGCATCAGTCGATTAAACCTTCCATAATATGTACCTTAACTCTTTTCTCCGCGACATCGACCTCCAGCACAACTTCGTCGATATAAGGAAGGAGGACGGGCCTTCCTTTTTCACGCTCGACAACCCACACATCGTTTGCGCCGGGAGATAAAATTTCGCTGATCGTACCGAGCTCTTCCCCTTCGTCCGTTATAACGGTACAGCCGATAATTTCATGATGATAAAATTCGTCCTCCGGCAGCTCGAATACGTATTTCTCTTCGACCTTCAACAGCCACCCTTTATATTTTTCCACATCATTGATATTATCGAAGCCTTTAAATTTAATGATAAACAGCTTTTTGTGCTCGCGCGCCGATTCGACAACGACAGGTAAGGTCGCATGCTTCTGAGGATCATAAAAAACGAGCGCACTTCCTTTTGCGAACCGTTCATCGGGAAAATCCGTTTCCGGAAAAATTTTCAACTCGCCGCGAATGCCTTGGGTATTGACAATTTTACCAACTGTAAACAGTTTATCGCTCATAAAAGCACCTCCGGCCATTTGAAAATAGTGAAACGCAGTACAGACAAGGACAAACGGCTCCGCCGTCCTCATGAATGGCGTGTTTGTCAAGGTTGTGCGAAGCCAGGTATATACCGTTATACTTTGAACTGAAGAAAAGAGCTAGGATTTCTCCTAACTCCCATCTTCTTCGTTATGAAACAATTTCAACCGAAACCCGTTTGCTTTCTTTCACTGCAGCCGAGGTGACGACGGTACGAAGCGCTTTGGCAATCCGTCCCTGCTTGCCGATCACTTTCCCGATATCTTCGGGATGAACCGACAGCTTATACGTAATGTCACGCTCGTTCTCGTCTACCAAAACATTCACTTCATCGGGATGATCAACCAACGCCTTAGCGATAACGGTTATAAGATCTTTCATAATGCCCTCCGAATCGGCAGATTACTTTTGCAGCTTGGACTCGTGAAACTTTTTCATGATGCCTGCTTGACTGAACAGATTACGTACGGTATCCGAAGCTTGAGCGCCGGTTTGAAGCCATTTCAGCGCCTTTTCCTCATCAATATTTACAGCGGCTGGTTGAGCAACCGGGTTGTAAGTACCAATCTCTTCGATAAAGCGACCGTCACGCGGGGAACGGGAATCCGAAACCACCACACGGTAAAAAGGAGCTTTGTGAGCACCGATACGCTTAAGACGAATGCGTGTTGCCATTGAAAATCACCTCCCACATAGAATAAACTGCTCTATTATTCGTTCCAGTCCGGGATCAGCCGAACGGGAACTTCATGCCTTTGCCCAGCTTGCCTTTCAAGCCTTTCATTCCTTTAGGCCCTTTCGGACCCATCATGCTGGAAAACTGCTTCATCATTTTGCGCATGTCGTCAAACTGCTTGATAAAACGGTTAACGTCCTGAATGGAGTTGCCGCTTCCCGCAGCAAGCCGCTTTCGCCGGCTCGGGCTCAGCATATCCGGATTTTGCCGTTCTTCTTTGGTCATCGATTTGACGATTGCAGCAACCCGCGCCATCTGCTTGTCGTCCACCTTAATATCTTTCATGCCCTTCATTTTTCCTGCTCCGGGCAGCATATCGAGTATTTGATCAAGCGGTCCGAGCTTCTTCACCTGCTCCATCTGGTCGAGGAAGTCGTCGAACGTAAATTCCGCGGTGCGCATTTTGCGCTCCATTTCTTTCGCCTTATCCGCATCGATGCCGGCCTGCGCTTTCTCGATCAGGGTCAGCATATCGCCCATGCCGAGAATCCGTGAAGCCATCCGGTCCGGATGGAACGGCTCGAGCGCATCCATCTTCTCGCCGACTCCGGCGAACTTGATCGGAAGACCGGTTACGGCTTTGACCGAGATCGCGGCACCGCCGCGCGTATCGCTGTCGAGCTTCGTCATAACCACGCCCGTCAGCTCCAGCAGCTTATGGAAGCTTTCCGCCACGTTCACGGCTTCCTGACCGGTCATCGCATCGACGACGAGCAAAATTTCGTCAGGCTTGATCGCCTCGACGATCTGCTTCAGCTCATCCATCAAGGCCTCGTCAATATGCAAGCGGCCTGCCGTATCGACGATCAAATAATCGTTGCCATTATCCTTGGCATGCTGCAGCGCGTTTTTGGCGATTTCCACCGGGCTGATCTGATCGCCCATCGAGAACACCGGCGCTTTGATCTGTTCGCCCAGCACCTGCAGCTGCTTGATCGCAGCCGGCCGGTAAATATCTCCGGCAGCAAGCAGCGGACGATGGTTTTGCTGAAGCAGCATTTTGGCCAGCTTGCCGGAAGCCGTCGTTTTACCCGCGCCCTGCAAGCCGACCATCATAATGACGGTAGGCGGGCGGTTCGAGCGCGCCAGCTTGCTCTGCGTTCCGCCCATCAGCTCGGTTAATTCTTTATTTACGATATCGACGACAACCATCGCAGGGGTGAAGCTTTGCAGCACTTCCTGCCCGATGGCGCGTTCTTTCACCTTGGCAATGAATTCTTTGACAACTTTAAAATTGACATCCGCTTCCAGAAGGGCGAGTCGAACCTCGCGAAGCGCTTCGTTCACATCGTCTTCCGTCAGCTTCCCTTTGCCTCTCAGCTTGCTGAATACATTTTGCAACCGGCCCGCTAATCCTTCGAATGCCATCCGAATTCACCCCTCGAGCGTTACTTTGAACCTTAATCTATAAGCATCGGCCATCAGTCTGCGAGATCAATCCATTCAAGCTCAATCTAAGCTGATCAACCGTTCCATCAACGGCTGCAATTGCAGCCGGCTTTCCGGATTCAGCTCGGAGAGCATCGACCGAAGCTGCTCGACCAGCTGCTGTCTTTGCTCATGCTTCGCCAACAGCTGCAGCTTGGCTTCATAGTCTTCCAACGCGGCTTCCGCCCGTTTTATATGCTCGTACACCGCTTGCCGGCTGATCTGAAATTCAGCCGCGATTTCGCCAAGCGAGTAATCGTCATAAAAATAGCATTTCAAAAACGTTTGCTGCTTCTCGGTCAAAAGCTTCTCGTAAAAATCAACCAGCATGTTCATGCGGTTCGTTTTGGCAAGCATATTGTCTTCCGTCACAGTGCCCCGCCTCCGTTAAGGTAAAACACTTTACAGCAACAGTACCTATCATACTCAAAACAGGGAACGATGTCAAGCGTCAAAGGTTGACAGTTGTATCGCACCCATGTTACGCCTTTTCGGTCTCGGTATCCTGCTCGCTTTCCGCCGCGATCCATTTGCTGAACAGCGCGTTGACGAACTGATCCGAGTCGAACGGCTGCAGGTCGTCCATTTTCTCCCCAAGCCCGACGAATTTTACGGGCAGCTTCAGCTCCTGGCGAATGGCGATGACGATGCCGCCCTTGGCCGTGCTGTCCAGCTTCGTCAGGACAAGTCCGGTCAATCCCGATTTTTCGTCGAACAATTTGGCCTGACTTAGCGCATTTTGACCGGTCGTGGCGTCAAGCACGAGCAGCACCTCATGCGGCGCATCCGGCACCTCGCGGCTGATGACGCGGTATATCTTGTTCAGCTCCTCCATCAGGTTCACTTTATTTTGGAGGCGGCCTGCCGTATCGCACAGCAGCACATCCACGCCGCGGCTTTTGGCCGCATGCAGCGCATCGTACATGACGGCTGCCGGATCCGAGCCCGCCTGCTGCTTGATGACATCGACTCCCGCGCGCTGCCCCCATACCTCAAGCTGCTCGATCGCTCCGGCGCGGAACGTATCTCCGGCGGCCAGCATGACCTTCTTTCCCTGCGATTTCAGATGGTGCGCCAGCTTGCCGATCGTCGTCGTTTTGCCTACGCCGTTCACGCCGACGACCAGAATGACCGTTAATCCCGACGGTGCCATGCACAGGCCGGGATTCTCCTCGCCCTTCAAGAGCGAGATCAGCATTTCCGATAGAATCGGCTGCAGGTCGCTCGGCTCCTCGATTTTCCGCTTGCGCACTTCGGCGCGCAGATCGTCGATCAGCTTCAGCACCGTATTGACGCCTACGTCGGCCCCGATCAATATTTCTTCCAGCTCCTCGTAAAAATCTTCGTCGATTTTTTTACGGCGGCTGAACAGATCCTCGACCCGCTCGACAAACACATCCCGCGTCTTCGTCAAGCCTTCTTTAAATTTATTGGTCACAGCCTCGGCTTTAGTCGAGATGCTTTCCTTCAATCGTTTAAAAAAACTCATCCGAGTCAAACTCCCTTGCTTCTGAATGTACGATGCATATTTTCCAAATTAGCGGGCCGGCCGATAACATGATGTTCCGCGTCAGCTCGCAATGATTGCCTCGTCCTCTTCCAGCCGGACGGACACAAGCTTCGATACGCCGCCCTCCTCCATCGTGACCCCGTACAGCACATCCGCTTCTTCCATCGTTCCTTTACGGTGCGTGACGACGATGAATTGGGTTTGCTGCGAAAACTCGCGCAAATATTCGGCAAACCGGGCGACGTTCGCTTCATCCAGCGCCGCCTCGACCTCATCGAGCACGCAGAACGGCACGGGCTTCACGCGAATGATCGAGAACAGCAAGGCGATGGCGGTCAGCGCCCGTTCGCCGCCGGACAGCAGCTGCAGATTTTGCAGCTTTTTGCCGGGCGGCTGCGCCACAATCTCAATTCCCGTATCGAGAAGGTTGTCCGGCTCGGATAAAATCAAGTCGGCGCGTCCGCCGCCGAACAGCTTGGCGAACACGACCACGAAGTGCGAGCGGATGGCATCGAACGTCACGCGGAACCGTTTCGCCATTTCCTCGTCCATTTCGCGGATCACCTGATACAGCGTCGTTTTGGCTTCGACCAGGTCGTCCTTTTGTTCGCTTAAAAACTGGAAGCGTTCGTTGACCCGTTGGAACTCGTCGATCGCGCCGAGGTTCACGTCGCCCAAAATAGCGATCTCGCGCTTCAGCTCGCGTACCCGGTTTTGCGTGCCCAGCACGTCTTCGGGTACCGGATAGCGTTCCTTCGCCAGCTCAAAGCTCAGCTCGTAATCGTCGGCCAGCTTTTTCAGGAAGTTTTCCAGCTCCACATCAAGTCGGGTGACTCGCACCTCGGTTTGATGCAGCTGCTCCTCAACCTGCTTGAGCTGCGCCCGCTCCTCGCGGGTTTTGTTTTCTTCCTGCTCCAGCTTCGCCAGCCATCCGGCACGCTCCGCCCGCTTCAGCTCCAGACCGTCGGAGCATTGCTGCTTCATCAGCTTCAGTCCGTTCAGCTGTTCGATCTGCAGAACGGATTCCTCCTGATGTCTCGCAATATCCTGCTCCAGCTGCTGAACCATGCTGCGGTTCAGATCAAGCTCGGTCTGCATAGCAGACAGCTCCGCATTGAAGCGGCGTTCCTGCTCCTGCAGCGACTGCTTCTCCTGCGTCTGCGAGGCGACCTTGATCTTCAGATCGGTCAGCTGCGACTGCAGCTCTTCCTTCTGCAGTTCGCCCGCCTTGCGCGCCAGCTCCGCCTCGCGGATTGCCCGCTGCATGACCGCTTCTTCCTCCTGCAGCCGCTCCAGCGACTGCAAAGCGGCTTCGCGGCGCGCAGCCAGCTCGCGGCGTTCCGTTTCGAGCGTGTCTCCGTCCTGGCTGTACAGTGCGAGCTGCTCCGCGACCTGCTTCGCTTCCTGCTCCAGCGGCTCCAGACCGGCGCGGATTTGCTGCTCCTCGATCCGCAGCGTTTCGCCGGCGGCGCGCAGCTCCTCCAGCTTGCCGGATTCGGCGCCAATCTCCTTGCGGAGCTGCTCCGATTTTCCCCGCAGCTGATGCAGCTGCTTGTCGGAATCGGCGATCTCCTTGTCCATCTCCTCTATTTGCCGCTGGCGGCTCAGCAGACTCGTCGTTTTCTTCTGCTGGCTGCCGCCTGTCATGGAACCGCCGGGGTTGACCACATCGCCTTCAAGCGTGACGATGCGGTAGCGGTACTGCACTCTCGCCGCAATCCGGTTCGCCACCTCAAGCTGGCTGGCAATGATGACATTGCCCAGCAGGCTGCCGATAATATTGCGGTATGTATCTTCGTAGTGAACCAGCTCGGCGCCAATGCCCACAAAGCCTTCCATCCCTTCGATCGAACGCTTCTCGGTCTCCGGAATCGAACGGCTGCGTATGACATCGAGCGGCAAAAACGTCGCCCGGCCCAGCTGCCGCCGCTTCAAAAAAGCGATCGCTTCACGGCCGTTGGACTCGCTGTCGACGACGATATGCTGCAGCGCCCCGCCGAGCGCGGTTTCCATCGCCACCTCGACATGCGCCGGCACCTTCACCAGCTCGGCGACGGCGCCCTTGATGCCCCGCAGCTCGTGACGGTCCTTCGCTTTCAGCACTTCCTTGACACCGTGCATAAAGCCGTCGTAATCGTTGGCCATTTCGCGCATCGTATCGCGGCGCGATACAAGCGCATCGAGCTTCTGCTCCCACTTGCGCAAAGCGGACTGCGCTTCTTCAGACAGCTGCTGCTTCGATTTGAGTCCATTCGTAATTTCCATATATTGATTGCGCACCTCGGCAATCCGCTGAACGACCGCCTCGAGTCGCTCCTCGAAGCCGCGCTTGCGCTCGGCAATTCGCTCCTGCTGCTCGTTCCATTTGCGGTGTTCGTCGCTGAGCCGGTCGAGCCGCTTGCCCAAGCCCTCCGTCTGCTGCTCCGCATAGCGCAGCTCGTTGCGCGCATTGGCCATCTGGTTCAGCGTCTCCAGCATTTCGCCCTTCAGCCGATCCTCTTCGCTGCTGCTGATGCCGCCGGCTACGCCCAACAGCCTGTCCTCCTCGGCTTTGAGCTTCGCCTGAAAAACAATCAATTGTTCCGAGATCGCCGCAATTTTATTGCGAAACGAAGCCAGATCCGCTTCCCGCTCGCCCATGCGCTGCTCCTGCTGCGTCACCGCCTGGGTCAGCTGCGTCTGATTGGAAACGTAATTTTTTTTCCGCTCCTTCAGCACCTCGCCCTGGCCCTCGCATTTCTCGAATTCCTCGCTCAGCTGCAGCAAATGCTCCTGCAGCTTCTCGATTTCTTCCTCCAGCCTGCGCGTTTCCCAGCGGTGCTTCTCCAAATGGGCGTCATGCTGGCCGACAACTGCGGACAGCGCGAGCTGCTCTTTTCTCAGCTTTTCCAAGCTGGCGTTCGTTTCCGTCCAGGAAGCGTAAATTTGCTCGATCTGATACACATACATCGCGATTTCGCTGCTTTTCAGCTGTTCCTTCAGCTCTTTAAAACGAATCGCTTTTTCCGACTGCATACGAAGCGGCTCGATTTGGTCTTCCAGCTCGGTCACCAAATCGTGGATCCGCAGCAAATTTTGCTCGGTTTCCTGCAGCTTCTTTTCAGTTTCCCGCTTGCGCGATTTATATTTGACAATCCCCGAAGCTTCTTCGAAAATACCCCGGCGATCCTCCGATTTCGTACTTAAAATTTCTTCGATACGGCCCTGCCCGATGATGGAATACGCTTCCTTCCCAATCCCGGTGTCCATAAAAAGCTCGGTAATATCTCTCAGCCTGCACGGCTGCTTGTTGATCAAATATTCGCTGTCGCCGCTGCGGTGTACGCGGCGCGTTACCGTGACCTCGTTGTATTCGAGCGACAGCGATTGATCGCTGTTGTCCAGCGTGAGCGACACTTCTCCGTAATTGACCGCCTTCCGCGCATCGCTGCCGGCAAAAATAATATCCTCCATCTTGCCGCCGCGCAGGCTTCGCGCACTTTGTTCCCCTAATACCCAACGAATCCCGTCGGAAATATTGCTTTTCCCGCTGCCGTTCGGACCGACCACCGCAGTGATGCCCTGGACGAACTCCAGCTCCGTTTTATCGGCAAAAGATTTGAATCCGGCCAGCTCGATACGTTTTAAAAACAAAGGTCTCACCTCCCCGCTATTGTACCACACATTTTCCAAACGTAGAACCTTGTCTGTCAGCGCCCCGCCCCGGTTCGCAGCCGTTCGGACACGATCTGCCGCCCGTAACCGGAGCATACGTTCAACACCGTCCCTTCAGAGGTCCGGCGAGTGCATTCCGCTATACGGGAATACGGTAACGACCGCTGTCGTTCCTCATTTCATTATACAAAAATGCACCGGCGTCAGCTCATTGCTCGTAAGCTGTCCCGATGCACCTTCGTTGCCTATGCATTCCTTACTGTATTTCAACCTTGAGAGCTTCCAGCGCCTGGGCGGCCGCCTGCTGCTCCGCCTCTTTCTTGGAGCGGCCCGAGCCTTGTCCCAGCAGCGTCTCGTTGACCTGCACCTGGGCGACAAACTCGCGCTCATGCGCCGGTCCCCGCTCATCGACAATTTTATATTCCAACATTCCCATATTATGCTGCTGCGTATATTCCTGCAGGTGCGTTTTAAAATCGACCGTCAGCAGCTTTCCTTGGTGCGGCAAATTCGGAATCAAATGCTTGCGCAGGAAAGCTTTCACCACATCAAGCCCCTGATCCAAATACAAAGCACCGATGAACGCCTCGAATACGTCGGCAAGCAGCGCGGGACGCGTTCTGCCGCCCGTCAGCTCCTCGCCCTTGCCCAGCAGCACATAAGAGCCGAAAGACAGCTCCTCGGCAAAGTTAACCAAAGACGGTTCGCATACAATGGACGCCCTCAGTTTCGTAAGCTCGCCTTCCGAACGTTCGGGATACGTATCGAACAAATATTCGGAAACGGTCAGCTCCAGAACCGCATCGCCCAAGTACTCCAAGCGTTCGTTGTCCTTAAAATTGCTGACACGGTGCTCATTGACGTAAGAAGAGTGCGTAAACGCTTGTCTCAGCAGCTCGGGCTTGCGAAAAGTTATATTTAACGCGGCTTGGAGCTGCTTCAGGTTTCGATGCATACCTTCACCACCTACTCGAACATTCGGTTACCGTCCCCGGTTCTATCGTTTCCACCACGATGTGATCGATTATTGTTCGTATTTTTTTAAGATGATCGTCGCATTATGCCCGCCAAAACCGAACGAGTTCGACATGACCACGTTCAAATCGGCTTGACGCGCCTGGTTCGGCACATAGTCGAGATCGCATTCCGGATCCTGATTTTCCAGGTTGATGGTCGGCGGAATATATCCGTGTTTCAACGCCAATGCGCAGATCAGCGCCTCCACGCCGCCGGCTGCTCCGAGCAAATGACCGGTCATCGATTTGGTCGAGCTGACGGCGACCTTGAACGCATGATCTCCGAGCGCCTGTTTAATCGCGATTGTCTCGGAACGGTCGCCCACAGGCGTCGATGTACCGTGCGCATTGATGTAGTCGATCGTATCCGGCGAAATTCCGGCGTCTTTAATCGCTTTCGCCATGCAGCGGGCTGCGCCGTCCGGATCGGGATCGGTCATATGGTAGGCGTCGCCGCTCATGCCATAGCCGATCACTTCGCCGTAGATGCGGGCGCCGCGCTTCCGGGCATGCTCCAGCGACTCCAGAATGAGAATGCCCGAGCCTTCGCCCATGACGAATCCGTCGCGGTCCGTATCGAACGGACGGCTGGCGCGAGCCGGTTCCTCATTGCGGGTGGACATCGCCCGCAGCGCGCAAAATCCCGCTACGCCGGTCGGACTAATCGTAGCTTCGGCGCCGCCGCAAATCATGACATCCGCATCGCCGCGTTCGATCATTTTGTAAGAATCGCCGATCGAATGCGTACCGGTCGCACAAGCGGTAACCGCCGTGCTGTTCGGCCCCTTCGCCCCGGTAATCATCGAGATTTGGCCTGATCCCATATTGGCGATCATCATCGGGATAAAGAACGGACTGACCCGCTTCGGACCTTTTTCCAGCAAAATTTTATGCTGCTCCTCCCAGGTGGACAAGCCGCCGATTCCGGAACCGACGCTCACGCCGACCCGCTCCGGATCGGTATCTTCCTTCACGTCCAAGTTCGCATCCTTTAGCGCCAACAAGGAGGCGGCAGTGGCAAACTGCACAAAGCGGTCCATCCGGCGCGCTTCCTTGCGGTCGATAAACTGCTCGGGATTAAAATCTTTAATTTCGGCGGCAATGCGTGTCGGGTATTCGCTAACGTCGAACAGTTCAATCATGCCAACGCCGGATTTTCCTGCCATCATATTGCCCCAAAATGTTTCGAGATCATGACCCAAGGAGGTCATGACGCCCAATCCGGTAATGACAACTCTTTGCTTCACTTTACCCACCTCTATCTAAAATAACAATGTTATGTATTTATATTTATAAACATTCATCGCATTCAGGTGCTGCAGTGCCTGATTCTGAATGGAGATAAGTCCCGTCTAATAGAAAAACGGGACTTATACCAACTAAGTATGAGATTTTATGTACTCAACTACTTGACCTACTGTAGTTATTGTCTCTGCATCTTCATCAGAGATTTCCATATCAAACTCATCTTCGAGCTCCATGACCAATTCTACTACATCTAGAGAATCAGCGCCTAAATCATCTTTAAAAGATGCTTCGAGGGTTACTTCAGCCTCATCTACACCAAGACGATCGATGACGATACGTTTTACACGATCCAAAACATCGGACATCCGGTTCACCTCCTCCTTTGGTATTATACTGGAGTTATGGACAAATTGCCATAGTCAGCATAAGCTCCACAGAAAAAAACAAATATTGCGAAAATTCGGTTGTATCCGCGTTTCAATCCGCTTACATGTACATGCCGCCATCCACATGAATGGTTTGACCGGTCATGTAGGAAGCGTCGTCCGAAGCCAGGAAACGAACCGCCTTGGCAATATCCTCGGGCTGGCCGAGCCGGGCAAGCGGAATTTGCTGCAGCAGTGCGGCGCGCGTTTCCTCCGGCAGACTGTCGGTCATATCCGTCTCGATAAAGCCCGGCGCGACCGCATTGACCGTAATGTTGCGGGAGCTCAGCTCCTTGGCAGCCGACTTGGTCATGCCGATGACGCCCGCTTTGGCCGCCACATAATTGATCTGCCCCGGATTGCCAAGCGCCCCTACCACCGATGAAATGTTGATGATCCGCCCGGAACGCTGCTTCATCATCGGGCGCGTAGCCGCTTTGACGCAGTTGAACACGCCTTTCAAATTCGTCGCGATGACCTGGTCGAACTCTTCTTCCTTCATCCGCATAATCAAATTGTCCCTCGTGATGCCTGCGTTATTCACCAGAATATCCAGCTTGCCGAATGATTCCAGCACGTTCTTGAACATTTCATCGACCTGCTGCGAGGAACTGACATCGGCTTTAACTTTAATCGCTTTGCGGCCCATCGCTTCGATCAGATCGACGACTTCCGCGGCCGCCGCCTCGCTCCCCGAATAATTGACGGCAACGTCGGCTCCCGCCTCCGCAAGCGACAGCGCAATGGCGCGGCCGATGCCCCGGGAAGCCCCGGTCACCAACGCCGCTTTTCCAGCCAACATACTGCTCCTCCTCCCTTTATAACCAATGATGGATTCAATTAAACCGTAGGCTCAAGCTGAAATTGATCGATCGCTTCCTTGCTGTTTATGGAATACACTTTGACGGCGCGGTCGATTTTCTTGATGAGTCCGGCCAATACCGTGCCGGACCCGATCTCGACGAACGTATCGACGCCTTGTCCGATCAACCACGCGACGCTATCCTCCCAAAGCACGGAGGAATGCACCTGCTCCACGAGCAGGCTGCGGATTTCGTCGGGCTGCTGCACCGGCCGCGCGGTTACGTTCGCGACGACAGGCACCGTCGCTGTCCGCATCGGCAAATCCGAAAGCGCCGCAGCCAACCGCCCGGAAGCGGGCTTCATCAAGGAAGAATGAAAGGGACCGCTTACTTCGAGCGGGATGACCCGCTTCGCTCCGGCCTCTTTCCCGCGATCCGCCAAAGCCTGAACGCCCGCTTTGCTGCCGGAAACGACAATTTGGCCGGGACAGTTCAGATTCGCGAGCTCGACGATTCCCGCGCTGGCGCTGATGTCCGCGCACAGCGTCTGCAGCGCCTCGCGCTCCGCGCCGAGCACGGCCGCCATGGCGCCCTGCCCGCTCGGTACAGCCTGCTCCATAAATTCGCCCCGGGCGCGAACGGTCCGCACCGCATCCTCGAAGCCCAGAACGCCGGCGGCGACAAGCGCGCTGTATTCGCCCAGGCTGTGCCCGGCGACGTAATCGGGCTGAACGCCTTTCGCCTTAAACTGCTCCAAATAGGCGATGCTGGTTGCAAGTAAAGCAGGCTGCGTATTATACGTCAACTTCAGCTCCGCTTCCGGTCCTTCGAAGATGATCGAGGATAACGAGAATCTCAAAGCTTGATCCGCACGCTCGAACAGCTGTCTGGACGCCGGATCGGCATCATAAATATCCCGTCCCATGCCAACGGCTTGCGCCCCCTGGCCCGGGAATACAAATGCCACTTTTCCCATTGTAACCGCTCCTTTTTTTGAAAGCTTCCGCTGCGCGGTTACCAGACGATAACCGACGCTCCCCATGTCAAACCGCCGCCGAAGCCGACAAGCACGATGCAATCGCCTTCGTTCACGCGGCCTTCTTCCACGGCTTCCGCCAATGCGATCGGAATGGAAGCTGCCGACACGTTGCCGTATTTGTGCAGATTGATCATACATTTGTCTTCGCTCAGCTCAAGCCGGTTCAACGCCGATTGAATAATCCGGATGTTCGCCTGGTGCGGTACCAGCAGATCGATATCGCTTTTTTGCAAGCCGGCTTTGCGCAGCGCCTCCTCGGCCGCATTTCCCATAATGCGCACCGCGAACTTGAATACCTCGCTGCCCGCCATATAAATAAAATGCTGCTTGTTTTCCAGCGTTTGGGGCGATACCGGGCAGCGCGAGCCGCCGCCGGACACCTTCAGCAGCTCACCGCCGGAGCCGTCGGCTCCGAGCTCGAACGACTTGAAGCCGCGGCCTTCCGGAACTTCGCCCAGCACGACGGCGCCCGCTCCGTCGCCGAATAAAATGCATGTATTGCGGTCGGTATAATCCGTTATTTTCGACAAACATTCCGCGCCAACGACCAGAACATATTTATAAATACCCAAAGCGATAAAATTGGACGCGTTTGCCAACCCGTATATAAAGCCCGAGCATGCGGCGGACAAATCGAAAGCTGCCGCTTTTTTGGCGCCCAGCCGGTCCTGCAGCAAACAAGCCGTAGACGGAAACGCCATATCCGGCGTAATTGTAGCGACTACAATCAGGTCCAACTGCTCGGCCGTAATCCCGGCAGCCCGCAGCGCTTTGAGCGACGCTTCGTAGGCGAGATCCGACGAGGCCTGCTCCGGACTCGTCAGCCTGCGCTCGCGGATTCCGGTACGGGTTACGATCCATTCGTCGTTCGTCTCAACCATTTGCTCCAAATCTTTATTCGTCAAGACCCGATCGGGCACATATTTTCCTGTTCCGATAATGCCTACCGGCAGTAAGCTCATAGATTACAACTCTCTTCCGTTACTGATTTCCGTCGAAATACTTTTTACCAAGTCGTTTTGCACAGCAATCCGCGCCTGTCGAACCGCATTTTTTATCGCTTTCGCGTCGGACGAGCCGTGGCTTTTCAGCAGCAGCCCGTTAATGCCGAGCAGCGGCGCGGCGCCATGCTCCGAATAATCGAAGCTGTGGCGAAAACGGGTCAGGCCCGGCTTCAGCACCAGCGCGGCCAGCTTCGTTGCAAGATTGCGCATAAACTCCGTTTTCATCGCGGAAAAAATGACCGAGGCCGCGCCCTCAACCGATTTCAGCATAATGTTGCCGGCAAAGCCGTCGCACACAAGCACATCGCATGGCCCGCGCAGCACATCCCTGGACTCCACATTGCCGATAAAATGAATCGGCGCTTGCTCGAGCAGCGGAAAAGCGGCCTTCGTCAGTTCGTTGCCCTTCATTGCTTCGGTTCCTACGTTAAGCAGGCCCACACTCGGCTTTTCGATACCGTGTACTTTTTTTCTGTAAATGCTGCCCATGATCGCATACTGCAGCAGTTGTTCGGCCGTTGCATCCATGTTGGCACCCAAATCGAGCGCCAGCATCCCTTTCCCATCGATCGATGGAATCATGGGCGCCAGCGCCGGTCTTTCGATCCCTTTAATCCGGCCTACAACCAGCAGGCCCGTCGTCATTAATGCCCCGGTATTGCCCGCCGAAATCATGGCGTCCGCTTCTTGTTCGTGCACCATGCGCCCTGCGACAACCATGGATGCGTCCTTTTTGCGACGGACGGCCTTCACAGGCTCGTCGTCGGCTTCGATGATCTCGGCTGCGTGGCGAATTTCCAGATTAGCCGGCTTCGCCCCGGCCTGTGCGATAAGCGGTTCGATCCGCGATGCGTCCCCGATCAGGATGACCTTCGTGTCGCTCCATTCGCGCGCCGCTTCCAGCGCGCCGGCTACGACTACATCGGGAGCGTGGTCCCCGCCCATAGCATCAATCGCTATCCGCATCAGGCTCTCCTCCCTCTGTACGGTCTTTCGTTGAGTGATAAATGATGAAATTTCCTTGAAAAACCACTTCGTCGCCGACGTATGTGAATACTTCCACCTTGGCTTTGCCTTTTGAAATCGAGCGCACATACGCTTTGGCAATGCATTTCTCGCCGAGCTTCACCGGTCTTACAAACCGGATATCCGCCGCAGCCGTCAAAGCGATCTGATCGTTGATCAGGGCGACGGCCAATGAATTGGCCTGCGAAAAAATATGATGCCCGCGGGCAATTTTCGTTCTTGAAAAGACGTGCTCGTCCGCGATTTCAAACATCGAAATCCCGGACTTATCCAGCTGCAGATCAATGACGTCGCCGATAACCTCATGCAAAGGCAGCGAACGAACCTGGTCGTACGATTGTTCCGCCATCAGCTTTATTCGTTCGCGCAGCTCAGGGATGCCAAGCTCCAGCCGGTCCAACCGGATCGTTTGAATACTGACCTGAAACGTTCGCATCAAATCGTCATCCGTAATAAACGGATTTTCCTCGATGGCTTTGGCCAGCTGCTGCTGACGCTGACGTTTAGGAAGGCGTTCGATTTCAAACACCACCTTATCTACATTCTTTGTTTCTAAAGATACAAGTATCCGTTCATATGGGATATTACTATCTCTTATGACCAAGTAATAAGAGATAGTATAATGGATTGCCGTGGAAAAGGGAAGCAAAATAAATGTTTGCGGCCATACCCCGGACAAACGGTTCCGCCGTCTCCGGGGCGAGCGCGTTTGTCATGGTTGCGCGATGCTAAGTATATACTGTTATACTTTCTGTTCAACCCGGAACAAACGGTTCCGCCGTCTCCAAGATGAGCGCGTTTGTCAAGGTTGTGCAAAGCCGAGTATTATACTTATACTGTATATTCACCAAAAAAATAGTACCTCACCCAAGGATGAAGTACTATCGTTTTTTGATGCGTCCGCTATTATTGCTTGATAATTTCTCTTTTTTTGTACGAACCACACACTTTGCAAACGCGGTGAGCCAACTTCAATTCACCACAATTGTCACATTTTACCATACCTGGTACTTCCAATTTAAAGTGAGTACGGCGCTTGTCGCGGCGTGTTTTGGACGTTCTTCTTTGAGGTACTGCCATAGATCCCACCTCCTTCAACGAATTCATAGCTGGTACCCGAATTATGATTTAAAAAAATCGGCCAATCCGGCAAGCCTCGGATCCGTCTTGTCCTGCTTGCAGCCGCAAGCCTGCTCATTGCGGTTTTTGCCACATACCGGACACAGTCCCTGGCAATCTTCAACGCAGAGCGGGACGAACGGCAATGCGAGTACAACATTTTCAATGACATAGGGCAACAACTCTATCTTCTCATCCGTGACGTAATGGATGTCTTCATCTTCACGAGAAACATAGCCATCTTCATCTTCCGGCTTCGACCCATCTGCAGCACGCGCAAACGTTTCGTGAAAAGGAATGTCGAGCTTTTGCTTTACCGGAGTTAAACAACGCGAGCAAGGCTGCTCCGCTTCAATGTTCAATTCCCCGGTCACTTCAGCCGCTCCGTCATGATAGCGGGCCTGCAGCTTCACATGCAGCGGACCAAAGCCCAGCAAATCGTTACGTTGCTTGAAAACATCGGTCAAATCGACGACTTCATCAATATGTACCGTGTTAGCTTTCCGTGCCAACTCTTTCAAACGAATGATCATGGGTATCACTCCAAACAGACAAAGTTTATTATAGCTACATTCCTTATATTTTGTCAACATTTTCAGATCATGCTATAGTGAAAATTATTCCAGCTTATTATACGAAAAATGTACGCGCCCCTTCTTCCGGGCCGTCAATGACATTGGCAAAGCAAAGGAGCGTTCCATGAAAACCGTCGGCTTGATCGTCGAATACAATCCGTTGCATAACGGACATGAATATCATTACCGGCATTCGAAAAAAAGCTCGGGCGCCGATGCTTCGGTTGCCGTGATGAGCGGACATTTCCTGCAGCGCGGCGAGCCTGCGATCGTCGGCAAATGGGCCCGGGCCGAAATGGCGCTGCGCATGGGCGTCGATCTCGTGCTCGAGCTGCCCGTTGCCTACTCCGCGCAGCCGGCCGAATGGTTCGCCTACGGAGCGGTATCCGCGCTTGCGGCAACGGGCGTCGTCGACTGCCTGTGCTTCGGCAGCGAAAGCGGCGACATCGCTTGGCTCCATGCGGTCGCCGATGCCGTCAGCGAGGAACCGGGGGAGCTTCACGCCCTGCTGCAGCGGGAGCTGAAAACAGGGCTGCCGTACCCCGCCGCCTACGGTAAAGCGGTGGCGGCTTACTTGCCCGGGACCGACGCCGCCGAGCTGGCCAAGCCCAACAATACGCTCGGGCTGCATTATTTGATCGCGCTGCGCAGGCTGCAAAGCCGCATCGTCCCGCTTACCGTCACCCGCCAAAAGGCGGGTTACAGCCAGCAGGATATTACGGATGCGGCCATTGCCAGCGCTACGGCGCTGCGGCATATACTGTTCGAGCGGCAGGAGCTGGAAGCCATCGGCTCCTATGTGCCCGCGAGCACGATGGATGTACTGCGCCGCGAATGGGAGGCCGGGCGCGCGCCGGTCAGCTGGGAGCGCTATGCCAAGCCATTGCTGCTGCAGCTGCTCCATCGCAGCCCGGCCCAGCTGGCCGGCATCCACGAGGTGACCGAAGGGCTGGAGCACCGCATCAAGCAATCGCTCCCTCTTCTCACGGATGCCGGCGCCCCCGGTACGGTGGAACGGCTGATTGAGCTGCTCAAAACGAAGCGGTACACACGGACCAAGCTGCAGCGACTGCTGCTGCGGGTGCTGCTGGGCCATACGAAGGAGCAGCTGTCCGCGGAAGTGCTTCGCCAAGGCGTTCCTTACCTGCGAGTGCTCGGATTCAGCGCCAAAGGACGCGAACTGCTGAAGCGGATGAAAACTTCCGCCAGCGTCCCTGTCGTCACCAAAGTGACCGGCCAGGAGGAAAGCTTCCCGCTGTTAAAGCTGGATCTTCAGGCCACCTCCGTTTTCGCGCTGGGCTATTCGTCCGCTTCCGGTCGCGAGCTGTACCGCGATTATTACGAGCCGCCGGTCCAGGTTGAACGATAGGCCCAGGCAGGCCGATTCGTTAATCGGCAGATTCGGATCGCCAGCATGCGGTGTTTCAACCCGGATCGACCCCCGGGCAAAGGTACGATGTCACATATGCATTCCGCCATTGTGCTATGCTGTCGACCCGGCATCGGTCCGATCAGCTCGGGACGAGCCATTCGCTCCGACCCGTCAGCGGTCCGATCAGCTCGCCGCCGTCCACGCAATTATCGGCGGTCCGATCCCTCGGCTTCCCAATGAATCAGCTTGCCGCCTGCTTGGGCGGCATCGTTTTTAAATATTGCAGCGCATCGTTCATCGTGGCGACGGGTACGATTTTCATCGAAGTCTTAATATCTTTGGCCCGCTTCACTGCATCGGAATAATTCGGGATTTTATCCCCTGTCGGAGCGACGTAATCTTTGGGCGCGAAGAACAGCTCCGCTCCCGCCTTATCCGCGGCGATGATTTTATGCTGAATTCCGCCGATGACGCCAACGACGCCTTTCTCGTCGATCGTTCCGGTGCCCGCGATTTTATAGCCCTTTGTAATATCCTCGGCGCTCAGCCGGTTCACAATCTCCAGCGAAAACATGAGACCTGCCGAAGGCCCGCCGATTTCGCCCGCTTTAATCGTAACCTGCTTATCCTCGACATCCGATTTGACGCTTTGCACATTGGCCGGCACGATGCCTAGCCCGGCCCGCCGATCCTCCTCCTTGACGGGAGCCGCGCCATTATCGGCCGGGAGGAGCGCCAGCTTAACTTGTGCGGTCCGCACAATATTTTTGCGTTTGTAGGCAACGGTTACGGTATCGCCTGCCTTTTTGCCCTTGAGCAGCTTTTGCAGCTCCTCATTTTGACGGATCCGCATATCATCCACCTTGACAATGTAATCGCCCGCTTTCAGCACGCCGGCTGCCGGAAAATCTTTGAATACCTGCACGACCACAACGCCGTCGCTGCTGATGTGATAAGGAATGCCAAGCTCATCATAAGCCGCCTGAATTGCGCTGGACTGCGAAGTCAGCATGCTGACTTCCTGACGCTGCGTATACTCCTGCTCCGATTCATTGTCGCGAAGCAGTTCCTTTTTTCGGCGCAGCTCGTCGTACGGGCGAACAAACGAGAGCAAGTAGCTGAATACCGAGGCATCGCTCACCCTCACGGTCGTGAGCATGAAAGCCCCCTGTTTTTCCGGTGCGCTCTGCTTTACCTGCACCATAGGCTGAATGACCTCGGCTGTACCGGCTGAAAAAATAAACAGAGGCAGCGGCATAAAATATACGGTATACACCAACGCAATTGCAATAAATACGGATAAGACAATCCTTGAAGCGCGCTTCAATTCTCTCGCTTCTCCCATATGTATATTTCCCCCTCAACCGCTGGAGCCGCAGGTCGGCATGCGGTCGGACCGGCAAGGCCCGTTCCATTGTCTGGTCTAAACTATTCGGACAAAGCGTAAACATGTACCATCCTGTCATTCGGAGTTGGTCCCATGTTTCGCTTGAGAACGATTTCTTCGCAGCAAGCAAGCACCTTGATTTTAGGATGCTTGGCCCTGCTGCTGGTCATTAGTATTATAGTATTCCCCGATCAGGCCTTCCAATCATCTTTAAAAGGATTGTCAGTTTGGTGGAAGCTTGTTTTTCCCGCACTGCTGCCGTTTCTGATCATGACGGAAATCGCGCGAGGCACGGGTGTTTTGCACGGCTTGGGCGCGTTGCTGGAGCCTTTGCTGCGGCTGCTGTTCCGGCTGCCCGGCGTCGGCGGTTGGGCGGTCGCCCTAGGCTTGACGGCAGGCAACCCGGCCGGAGCTATTGCTGTCGGCGGACTTCGACGCGACAAACTGATTACCCGGGATGAAGCCGAACGGCTGCTCACGCTGAGCCATTTGCTCAGCCCTGTCTTTTTAATTACCGTTGTCGGCGTCGGTTTCCTGCAAAATGCAAAGACCGGTCTGGCGCTCACCCTGCTGCATTACGGCTCCGCGATCGTATTGGCGCTCCTGCAGCGTTTCACCCACGTTCGTACGGTGGCCGAGCCTGAGGTAGTCGCCAACCGGCGCGCCGAAGCGAGGTCGCTGCCTTCGTCGGCAGGACTATTCGGCAAGTGCATTGCTGCATGGCGCAACGCCCACGCCGCAGACGGACGCACCTTCGGCAAGCTGCTCGGAGATTCCGTCAGCCGCTCCATCCAGCAGTTGATGACTGTCGGAGGATTTATGATGATCTTCTCCGTACTGATTCAAGCCGTTTCATTGAGCCCCGTTATTCCCTACGTCAGCCGGCTGTCAGCCGTTCTGGGTCTTGGCTCAGCCGCCGATGCGGAGCAGCTGTTGTCCTCCGTGCTGCCCGGACTGTTCGAGGCGCATCTCGGCGCTTACGCAATGGGACAAAGCCAGCTGCTCACCGGCTCATGGCCTTATGCCTTATTGAGCGCCTTGTTCGCTTGGGGCGGTCTGTCTACTCACGCCCAGGTCAAAAGCTTCATCCTGGGCACCGATATCCGTTATGCCGTCTTTTTGCGCAGCCGGCTGCTCCATGCGGCCGCTGCCTTCGTCTCGACAGGCTTGCTATGGCAGCCACTGAACGGTTGGCTTGCACGGTCCGAGGCGCCGGCCTACTTGCCCGCACAAGCTTTGCCTGCTCCCGCAGCCGGCGGCTGGAGCCTCGGCGGCGTCAATCTGTGGTCCTTGACCGGCCCGACACTGCTGTCATTCGGCTTCATTATGCTTCTTATGCTCTGCTTATCCGTCCTGGCGGCTGCCGTTGTGATGAAGCGGCACTTATCTCCGCCGGCACAACGCTAGCTCAATGAATGAGGCTTTATGCAAGACCCGGACTATATTTGCGCTGCAGCGCCTTTTCCACCTCAATCGGCACCAAATCGCTCACAGGGCCGTGAAAACGGGCGACCTCCTTGACGATGCTGGAGCTGAGATAGGAATATTTCGGCGTCGACGTCATGAAAAAGGTTTCAATGTTTTCATCAAGCTTCTGATTGGTCGAAGCCATCTGCAATTCGTATTCAAAATCCGAAACAGCCCGCAAGCCGCGCACAATCAAGTGCGCGTTTTTATTTTTCATATAATTGATGAGCAGATCGCGAAAGCTGTCGATCTCCACATTGGGCAAATCGCTCGTCACCTGCCGCAGCAATTCCGTTCGTTCTTCCACGGAAAACAGCGGATTTTTGCTTGTATTGTTCAAAACGGCAACAACCAGCTTGTCGAAAACCTTGGCTGAACGGCGAATAATGTCCACATGTCCGTTCGTGACAGGATCAAAGCTCCCCGGGTAAACCGCAATCTTCATTCCGAAATGTTCTTTAGTCGTCGCTTCATTCGTCATGTGTACCAACTCTCCCTTTGCATGGCCTATCCAATCTAAAAAACGTCCGGCAGCTTACCGCTCGGGGCAGATGCGTTCCCCGCGGCAAATAATACCGGATTCCAGCTTATGTATTTTTGTAAATCGTAACTGCCGTATCCCCGTATTCCGCCCGTCGTATCCACTGCAGCCGGCCGATCGGCTCCCGATACACATCGTCGGTATCATGCTCCAGCACGATTGTAGCATCCGGGCTCAGCAAATCAGCCTCGTCCAGTTGCTCGACCAGACTTTGCACCACCTTTAACCTATAAGGCGGATCCAAAAAAACGAGATCGAATTTCGCCGCCCGTTTCGTTAACGCCTTAATCGCGCGAAGCGCATCGTTGCGGTAAAGCTCCGCCCGCTCCGCAAAGCCCGCAGCCTGCAAATTTTGTCGGATCGTCTCGATGCTCTTCTTGTCGATATCCGTTAAGACCGCGCGCTCCATTCCTCTGCTCAATGCTTCTATGCTTAACCCGCCGGTGCCGGCGAATAAATCGAGCACATGCCCTCCGTCGAAATAAGGGCCGATCATGCTAAAAATCGCCTCCTTCACCTTATCGGTCGTCGGACGCGTCCCAATGCCGGGTACAGCCTTCAGCGGCCTTCCCTTGGCAGTGCCTGAAATGACTCTCATGCGTTTCACCTTCTACTGGATAGTGATACTATCGTACCATAAACAGAAAGTTTTGCACAAAACTTTGTCGCCTCCATGTATACTTTTACAGAAATGTGATCATCCTTGTAGTATCGACATCCGAAAATGTCGTAGACAACCGCGGAGAAGACTTACGTTCCCCATAAGTTCTTCGTCCGGTTTCTCCTCTCCCATGAAGGGGCCCCGAAAGGGGCCCCGATTTATTTTACCCTAAATTCCCTTATATGACGTGGTTTTTACGACGTTATCTTTCGTCCAATTTTTCGTGATTTCAGCTATTGTGCACCGATTGTGAACCAAATTCATAGCCCGAGTCCGAACTCTCGAGACCAGTCCGGCCCTCCCAAACGAAAGAGGGCAGCCTGCTTGTCAGGTATTGGGTGTTTATAAACGGCACTGAGGAAAATTGTCGTTCCACTATTGATTTGATTTTCATAAGATGTGATCAGGGTTACCCTTCAAATGACCTTTTCCCTCTTTATTCCCTCTGAGTAGACGGTTGCATTCATTGAGCCGTCTATTTGGCATCCTGATCAAAACAAAAAGGGTATTCGGATTTTGTGGTGGAATAAACAAGAGCCTTAAATTAAGGAGTTGTATAAATGTTCATTACGATGAATGTTAATACCTTTTTCGAAGGGATTCTCCTTTAACAAACCCATATGATAGCAATAGAAGCTGAGGACAAATCTACTTAATTTTGTTTGATAACCCCCGGAGGATCCAGGCGACAACATGTTGCGCAAGTATATACTTGCGCGTGATCCGCTGATGTGGTATGCTTCAAATGCGCAAGTATATACTTGCACGTTTAGAACTCAAGAAGGAGTGATACAAATGACAGTAGATCGCATTGAGAAAGACATTCGTGTCGCTGCATCGGTAGAGCAGGTATGGGCAGTGATTACCGAACGCAAGCACATGGAGGAGTGGCTTTCCCGTGGTTTCATAGTGAAAGAACTCGATCTGCGCCCGGGAGGGCTGCTCCTGCTTAACCAGGAATCCAAAAACGCTACGCTACTTGCCCGTATAGTTACGGTAGACCCGCCGCATGTTTTTTCCTATCGATGGGCGGAAGCTTACCCGGGGGCCGAACCGACGGAAGAAAACTCTACTTTGGTCGAGTTCCGCCTCACCAGAGACGGAGATGCTACCGTATTGCAGGTTACAGAAAGCGGATACGCGAACTTGGCCATTCCGGCGGGACGGGAGTACGTCGGTTTCGAATCTCACTCCCGAGGTTGGCCTGTTTTCCTCGATGAGATTCGCACTCGCACCGAGGAGCTCGCCTTGAAGTGAGTGGTAACACCGAGGATCTACCGGCAGAAGTCGTCCTGGGTGCCTTGGCAGATACCACTCGCCGACAAATCCTCAACCGGTTGGCAAGGATCGGCGAGGCGACGGCGACGACGCTGGCCGCCGAGATGTCAGTAACTCGACAGGCCGTAGTGCAACATCTCTCTATACTTGAAACCGCCTGCTTGGTGAAAGGTCAGCGTATCGGACGGGAGCGACGTTTCGTCGTGTGTCCGCAGCGGCTGACCGAAACAGCTCGATGGATGGATAGCTTGGCCGCCCAATGGGATTCACGGCTCGGAGCGATCAAACGTATTGCGGAGCAAGCACACCTAGAGGGTGTGGGACCACCAGGGCAACAAACGGCAACCGAACAGGAAGAGACAGACGATTCGTAGTCCACTGAGGTACTTTCACGAAATTGTTGGTACAGGATCGGAGCGACGGTTGTGTGCTTAGTGGCACCGACGTCGCTCTGATGTTAACACAATAGGTATATGTTATAACACATAACTGTCCAATAACGACATTACTGGTGTCGTCATAAAACTGTATATTTATGCGAAAATGAATTATAGCAGTATTTCTTATTCCACCACAAAATCAGAAGACCCAACAAAAAAAGCCCTCGATCCCAAAGGAAAGAGGGCTTTTGAAATTCCAAGTGCTTGGTAATTTGCTAAGAAAAATTTACCTGACCTATTCCCGCGATAATCCCGCAGCATCCCGCAGGCTGTTTGCTAAGATGGGTTGCCAATCGCGCAGTTGCATCCATGCGTCTGCGTCGCTGGCGCGACCCTCCTGCTCCGCCTTCTTTCGCTCCGATTCGAATCTCTCCCAGTGTGGTTTGAGATACGAGTCAATAATATTGGTCGCCAAATCCGCGCTAAGCGCCGGAGCCGTTGGTTTAATTGCCATGTTGATCATCCACCCTCCCGCATCGCCGTTGGACTCGCAATGGTCGATGCGATGCCCGTTTTCGGGGACGTCATTTTTGAATTGATAAATGCTGTTATGCTCGTAAACTGCGCCGCCGCGGCGCATAGGTTTGCATCAGCTTGGTGGATACGCCGCGCTCTTGCATCTCTTTGACTACGCTACCATCACTCAGTACGGATGATCGAGAAAGAAGCGGAGACCTGGTTTGTCCTGAAAGATGTTTGCGATGTGTTGGAATTAAGCAACCCGCGCATGGTTAAAGATCGGTTGAGCGATGATGTAAGTTCAACTTACCCCATCCCCGACACTCTCGGCAGGATGCAAGAGACAACCATCATCAACGAAGATGGCCTGTAAGACGTCATCCTTGATACTACGCCTGCTGAAACAAGGCTACTTATTTCCGAACATCAAACACGCCATCGCCAAAGGAGAAAGTGAAACTCTTGTCAAATGACGAATCTATTGATCCGATTTTCCAACGAAGGCAGCCAGTTCGCCGGTTCCCCCTCTCACGTATTGATACGTATATATTGTACGTGTTTTAAATTGACACGTGCTATTCATACGTGTTATAATAAGGACAGAAAGGAGATGATAAATACGAAATGACTTCCCGAGAAATGATCAAACTAATAGAAGACGACGGTTGGCGACTAGTCGCTGTAGTGGGAAGTCATCACCAGTTCAAACATCCAACCAAACCGGGAAAGGTAACAATCCCTCACCCGAAGAAAGACCTCGCAACCAAGACAATCAAGAACATACTCAAACAGGCAGGACTCCGATAAGGAGCCCGCCAAAAGGAGGAACATAGATGGCAAAATATATTTACCCGGCAGTCTTTGACCCGAACGAGAACGGAGGATTTACCGTCACGTTCCCCGACCTTCCCGGCTGCATCACGGAAGGCGACGACATGGACGATGCCTTACGGATGGCATCGGAAGCGCTGGCCCTTCATCTGTATGGGATGGAACGCGATGGCGATCTGATTCCATCCCCTTCGAAACCGGCCGACATCCAATTCACCGAAGATGCGGACGCGAACGCCTTTGTTTCATTGGTTCAAGCTCGGACAGAGCCGATTCGTGATGAGCTACAGAATCGAGCCGTCAAGAAGACGCTCACCATCCCACAATGGCTGAACGAAGAAGCTGAATCAGCCGGTATTAACTTTTCCCAACTGTTACAGTATGCTTTAAAAGAAAAGCTCGGCATCATTGAAAAGCGGCCCTGACCGGCCGCTTTTCCACTTGTTATGCATTCAACGTCTTTCTAGCATCACATAGATATGATAATGCTGGCCGCCTCGGCAACCAACCAAAGCGGCCAGTATGTTGTTAGGCATACTATTCATAGAATTCTCTATCACGTTCGGGAACGTTGCAGAGCTCCCGATAAATTAACTCCGAAAAGCTTTGTAGTATGCCGAGTAATCGTCTGCAATCTCCCAAGTCAACGACTATAGCGTTAATGTAGTCTGAGAAGTAAACCCCTGAATTTTGAATATGCTCAAAATCGCTATTTTTATCTGTTGAACTATCTTGATGGACGAGCATATTTCTCACCTTATTCCAACTAAATACCTTATCGTATAACTTCATATCACATTCTTTCAACTTTAGAGCTAGTAATTTATCCAAATATGTTACTGCATTAACGAATTCACCTTTAGTGTTTATCAAGTCGAGGCCAATACCGGTTCCAATGCCGCGTTGGACAACTATGCATAATAGCTTTAAGCTTTATTCGAAATCCCCAAATATCCCGGTAATCAGACCCCTGCTTAAATTCGAAATAACTTCAGATTTTGAAACATTATACCCAGGCAAATTTTCAGAATAGTCACCAAGAGTAAAGTTCCTAGCTGAGTAACCCTCACCATTGAAATGACTGCTCCAATATTCAATTAGCGCCAAGTTTTTTCCAACAAATGAGAAGAATTCATCTTTGAAGTTTTCAATTGATGAGAAGTATTCATCTTTGTCGTAGTACACTTTTAAGTCCCCTTTCAATGCAGATGTACAAAGAAAAAGCACCGGTTAAGGTGCTTAGAGGCTATGTCTTTTCCGAGTTTATATATATAGCAGGCCTATAATCGTTATCGTCTGTCGCACTCCCGGAAATCGTTAATGAGTTCGATTCCACAACTTCCGGCGTATTATCCACTTTCAGAGAAGGGCCGCCGATTTGGTATGTAATTTGTTTGTTTACGGTTGATGATTCGCTATTAAGCTTTGCAATGATACTAATTTCATAGGAACCTTCTTTATCCAGCTTATACCCTTCTGTGACATACTCCCACCACCTACGCTAACGCTTAGAGGTGGGGGCTTCTTGGGACGTACCAGCTAACGCCAGCATAATGACCAAGCTATCCCCGGTTGCCCAACGGTTCTCTATAACTGACTAAGCTATACCAAGCATTCGGCAACCTTCATTTTGGATATTGATCGCAGCATTGATATCTCGATCCAACACAGCACCGCAACAACAGTTCCAAACCCTGGCTGACAATGCCAGTTCGCTTTGGACTGTTTGACAAAAGCGACAAAGTTTACTGGATGGAAACCATCTATCCATGACGACTAATGACTTTCACAAGCATTTGATTATAGACAAATCGTACACAGCCAAAGGTTTTATTAATGAGAATTTCCTGTTCCGTACTGGGATAGATACGATATTTGAATGCTTTGTTCATATCTTCTCACCTTGACTTTCGATATAACGTCTCACCACTTCAATCGGCGCACCGCCTGTTGTTAGCAGACAGAAGCTTCTCGACCAGAAATATTCTTTCCATAGAGATTTTCTGAACGATATAGAATTTATAAAATTTTCAGCGAAGCTGAACAAATTCTATATCACAAGAGAAACTTCCGCTAAATCGCGGTCGCTCATCCATGAATAGACTTCGGTAGAAGTTTTTCTTATGATGGAATATTCTTTCTTGATCAGACATGATGATGCGCTTTTAAATTATTCTACCCGAATCACGTCGTCAAATTGAAAAACTTCCCATGCAGCGCCTTTCTCCACCTTGATCAGGTTGTAACGCGGATCAAAAGCCGTTACGATTCCGGCAACCTGCCGGTCCTCGTGTTCCCTGAACAAGGTGACAGTGACAGGCAGAGCCTTGGATCGGGATGCTTTTAATTTGCCGAACAGCTCTTGCTGCTGCGCTTCCGTCAGCACCGGCTTCATTCTATTCGTCTGCCGCTTTACCGGGTCTGTGGTATCGCTGCGCTCCGGCCGCATCATGACGGGTGATTCCCGTGAGCTGTTCTTTTCGGGCTCCTTATATAATGCTTTACGATTCATACTGGCAACCGCCTCCACAATAATACGAACTTATGTTCCTATTTTATACGAACGACCTCATATTATGCAAGAGAAGATTTTCATGCTTCAAACGAATTGCAGTTATCGCCAAAACAGGGCTGCTGTAGTAGAATAAAGCCGAATGGAACATGCAAGCAAATACTCCAGCCGATGGGGAAAAATCACGGGGGATGGCAATGGGACTTTTTGATGCGATAATGGGCAACGCCTCTGAGGTAAAAATCGAAGAGGTTCAAGCGGAATTTTCGAACTTATTAGGAGATTCGGAAAGAATAGAACGGGCCTACAAGCTAATTCGCGATTTATTTATTTTTACGAACAAACGACTTATTTTGGTGGATAAGCAAGGAATTACAGGCAAGAAAATTGAATATCACTCCTACCCTTACAAAAGTATCTCTCATTTCAGTATTGAAACGGCGGGACATTTCGATCTGGATGCGGAATTGAAGATATGGACTTCAGGAAGCTCGACTCCGGTCCAAAAGCAGTTCAACAGACAGCTGAACATTTACGAAATTCAAAAGATACTTTCCGAATACATTTTAAAATAAATACGGAAAACAAAGCAGCCCAAGAATCGTCTTGGACTGCTTTTTTAGGCGTGTTTTCGCTGCTTACCGTACTAAAATGATGAATTATGGCTTAACCAGCAGCGTTTGAAAATAATCGTCCTGCTTGAATTTGCGGTTCAGCTCAGGACAGTTGCTTTGCTGCGATTCGATCGTCCAGCCCGCAACCTTGGTGCCGCATACAACGGCTTCCTTCAGCGGCAAGCCCCTGACAAGCCCCATAACCGTTCCGGAAAAATAAGCGTCGCCCGCGCCGCTCGAATCAACCAATTGTACAGGCATGACCGGTTGATAGCCGGATTCCTTCGTTCTGCGGTCATAATAAATCGAGCCCTTCTCGCCTAATGTAATCACCATCGAACGCAGTCCGTTGGCATCGACGTACGCGATTAAATGCTGCAGCATCGCATCCTGCCCCAAGTCGGCAAACGGCTTGCCCAGCAAGCGCCCGGCTTCGATCTCATTGCAGATGAAACATTCAAGCTGGCGCAGCAGCGACGGATTGCCCAGGATGACGTCCAGATTGCCCGGAATGCCGTACACCGGCTTGTTATGCTCGGCGGCCAGCTCGACAATGCTTTTGGAAATGCGCTCGTTCAGATCCAGCTCCAGCACGATATGCGACGATTGGCTGACCATATGGGAGCCGGAAGTCTGAATAATTCGCTCCAGCTCGGTCAGCCGCGGCATTTGCGATATGGAGCCTGCCAGATTGCCGGCCTGATCCAAAACCGCGAGCCACATTCCCATCCCCTGCTCGGCCTTGCCGATATAAGCGGTATGCAGTTTCAAAGCGGCCAGCCGCTGAATAATTTCGTCGCCGAGCCCGGTATTGTCCACCGTGGACACAAACGAAGTATTCAGCTCGAGATTGGCCAAATTTTCAGCTACGTTGCGGCCGACGCCTCCGTGAACAAATTGGATCGTGCCCAGATTTCTGCCGGCAGGCACGTACTGATTGTGAGAAAAGCCTTTGCAATCGACAAACACGGTACCGATAACGGTTACAAACGATGACATGAATGAAAATTCCCCTTAACAAAATAATAGTTTCTTCTATTATTATATTTGAATTCGGGGAGAAAAAGAAACTATATGTTTACATCTCCTTAAAAAATGTATCTCGTTTCATTTGCCGTCGCTTTTTTCCTTCAGCTGCTCCAAAAATTTTTGATTTGCGGTGGAAGCGGTACGCCGATAACGCCCAAATTTTCAATGACGGACAGCTCTTCCCGTCCCGAGTAAAAATAAAGCGCCAACGTGCGAAAAACCGGCCTCATTCGGAACGCATTTACCAAACTTAACCGATAATAATTTTTCCTTCCGGATAGCGGAACAGCTCTTTTTTCTGCTTCGGCTGAACGGCGAACGCCAGTGTCAATAAGCCGATCCGGCCGACAAACATAAGAATGATGATGATGATTTTTCCAGAAAACGTTAAATCCTCGGTCAAACCCATGCTTAACCCGACCGTTCCGAATGCGGAGGCTATTTCAAACAAGATCATGAGCAAGTCCTGCCTTTGAATGACGGATAACAGCATCGTAAAGCCGACAACGATAAAAACGGAAATAACCGTCAACGTCACAGCCTTATAAATGTCCTTTTCCGGCAGACGATGGCGAAACATGACGACCTGCTCCTTGCCGCGGATCATCGAAAAGAGCGCCCCGACCAGTACCGCAAAGGTCGTCAGCTTGATTCCGCCTCCAGTCGAGCCGGGCGCTGCGCCGATAAACATCATAATAATCATAAGAAACTGGGTCGCTTCGCGCAAACTGCCGATATCGACGGTGTTGATTCCTGCGGAGCGCAAGGTGATCGCCTGGAACAAGGATGCCAATATTTGAGTCGTCCAGTGCTCCCCGCCCAGCGTACGCATATTCGTATATTCAAAAACAAATATACAAACCGCGCTGATCAGCGTCAGGATGGCTGTCGTCGCCAGCACCACTTTGGTGTGGATAGACAGTCTTTTCGTCTTGGGATAATCGAGCAAATCCGAAATGACGATAAAGCCGATTCCGCCTAGCAAAATAAGCAGCATCGATACCAGATTGATAAACGTATCGCCCACAAAGGGCGAGAAACCGCCTACCAGCTCAAAGCCTGCATTGTTAAATATGGAAACCGAATGAAATACGGCAAAATAAAGCGCGCGGCCCAAGGGCATTTCCTGCGCCCAACGGATCGTATACAGGATGGTTGCCACTCCTTCGATCGTGATCGAATAAAGAAGCACCTTCCTGATCAGCCGTACAATTCCTTCCATCGTGGTCTGGTTTAACGTTTCCGAAAGAATAAGCCTGTCGCTCAACGAAACCTGTTTTTTCAAAGCCAGAGCAAACCAGGTGGCGACGGTCATAAATCCGACTCCGCCGGCTTGTACCAGCACAAGTAAAATGATTTGCCCGAAAATGGAAAAATGCATTCCCGTATTGACAACGGTTAATCCGGTAACGCAGGTTGCCGATGTCGCCGTAAACAGAGCGTCGATAAACGACAGCCGTATCCCGGCCTGCACGGAAATCGGAAGCATCAATAACAGGGTGCCGATCCCGATAATGAGCGCGAAACCGCCTGCCAAAACGCGCGAAGGGGTCAGCTTAATAAATTTAGATAAAAACCGCAATCTGTACACCTCATTTATGTAGTTAGACCGCTTCTCATTTTACCATATTAGGCCGTTCCGTCCTAACCTTTGATGCCTAACTTTCCATTCCGGAAAGAAAAAACTGCCGGATTGTTCCGGCAGCCTTAAAGGTTCGCAGCTTTTTATTTTACTTTCCCTTCAAAAATCACTTCCGACAACGGACGCCGGCCATTCGGCACCTCGCGTTCCCTCAATCCTTCCGGCAGCAGTGACTTTTCCCCCATATAACCGAGAGCGATAACGGCATGCAGTTCAAACTGCTCCGGCACATTTAACAGCTGGCGCGCTTTTTCCCGGTCGAATCCGCCCATTGCGTGCGTCACCAGGCCAAGCAAGGTTGCCTGCAATGCTAGCATTCCCCAGGCAGTGCCGGCATCAAAGGAATGAGCCCCGTTCGGATCGCCGTTCGGTCTCAGTTTGTCGGAAGCGACAAGTACAAGAACAGGCGCCGATGACGCCCAGCTCAAATTGAATTCGCTTATAAACTGATGGAACACGCTGAGCTGCTCCTCCGTTCTGGCAACAAAAAACCGCCAAGGCTGGTCGTTAAACGACGATGGAGCCCAATGCGCCGCTTCAAGAACGGAGTATACATCCTGATCGCTCACTTTGCGGTTGGAATAAGCGCGCGGCGACCAACGATTCAAAAAAAGCGGACTGACCGGATATTCGGAACCGCGGTTTCCCTGAACCTCCCGCGAAATTTCGCTTACAACTGTTGTCGTAGTACTCATTATAAATACCGCCTTCCTAATCGTAATAAACTTATTTTAAAGTAGCATATATCCTTTTAATTGGCAACCCGCCGTTTGAAGCTCGCTGGCCTGTCCGTTTTGAAGCTGATACTATTTTTCACTTAACAAGAAGCCCCGTATACATCTATAAACTGCCAGCAGCGCAAGCTTTCAAACTCGCATAAAAGCTAAAAAACTTCCCGACGCGCTGACGGCAGCCGGGAAGCTCGCGATTTGTCATATGGAAATGGGATGATTGCATTACATAATATTAACCAATGCCGGTTCTCTCAGCATCCCGTGACGGGTAAACCCGCGGTACATTACGTTCGCTTTAATTCCGGGCTTTAAGTATACAAAGCGGTCGCTCTCGAACCAAATCTTTTTTTTGCTTTTGGATAACAGGATTCGCTCCTGCTTCGGACTTACTTGCTGCTTCAGCATTCCGGCAGGCCGCATAACGCCGTCAACCTTCGTTTGCAACAGCCATCCGAATTCATGCTTGCAGTAGCCGGCGAGCTCAACCTCCGTATACCGGCGGTTCAAAACGCTGATCCAGTCATGCGAGCTGCGGGAAACATACAGACTGTCTTTGCGCTTCGCCACAATTCCTTCCAGCGATTGCTCTACGGCTGTACGAAACAGCTCTTCGCCATTGTTCTCGACTTGCGGCACAAGACGAAACCGATCGTTAGGAACCAGCAGCGACTCCAATATGGAACGCCGTTTCACCAGCGGCAAATTTCGCAAATCTCTGCCCTTATAATATAAAATATCCCATACCGCAACATGCACCGGCCTTTGGCTGGCATAGGAGCGGATTTTCGTTTTCTGAGTCAAGCGGAGACGTTCCATCACCAGTTCATAATCCATGCTGCCTGTATCGGGGTTCATACAGCAGACTTCGCCATCCAGCACGACATCGTCTTGAAGCGGCACCTGTAACAGCTCGGGATACTGTTTCGTACAATCTTGCCGGCCGTGCGTAAACAGCCGCGTTTCTTTCGCGATAACCGACAGTATAATCCGGTGCCCGTCAAGTTTAGGTTCGAAAACAAAAGCCGGGTCTGAAAATGGCTCGTCTTTGGAATCCAGCAGCATCGGAGCAATAAACATATGCATCACCCCCTTCATTGTAACATGGACTTCTTCATGAATAATTAGGGAAAACATGGGGATGCTATGACTACTTTCAAATATAACCAGGAGGTACTTAAGATGGCAAATCAACAATCCAGATCCAGCAGCAATCAATTAATGGTTCAACAGGCAGCTTCTGCAATGGAGCGGCTGAAATACGAGGTTGCGCAGGAACTGGGCATACAAATTCCGCAGGACGGCTACTACGGTTATATGGCAACCCGCGATACCGGCGCCATTGGCGGCCATATGGTTCGGCGGCTCGTGCAAATTGCGGAGCAGCAGCTCAGCGGCGGCTCCGGCCTCAACCGTATGTCCTGATTTTCCGAGGCTACCCGTTAACTGCCGGGAAAGCTGCCGTTTACAACCTAGGATAAACGGATCCGCCGTCCATATCTACTTTCGATTCAACGAAGAAAAAAGGGTTGGCCTCTTCTGGGGACCAACCCTTTAATTATGCGAAGCTATGATGTTTAATAACGCATCGGCGTATCCTGAAGCTCCGATCGTACCTGCAAAAACTTGTAAAAGGCCGTTGCCGCTTGAGCGCGTGTCACCTGCTCCTTCGGATTGAATTTACCGCCTTCGAGCGGCATAATAGACAAAGCATTGACCAGGGCGATCGAGCCTTTGGTGGACTCATCTCCCAAATCGGTAGCGTTCGCCGCAAAGAGGCCGTCAACCTGTACCAGCTTCCGGTAACCAAGCGCCCTGACGATCAGATCGGCCAGCTCCGACTTGCTTAGCGTTGCATCCGGTTTGAAGCTGTCGGAAGAGCGTTCAATCAAGTTAAGATCGAGCGCATTCTCGACGTAGGCAAAATATTTGGAATCTTTCGCAACGTCGCTGAAGCTTGCCGCGCGTTCGGCATATGCGCCCGCCGACATCGGGGAATAGCCGCCATTGACGGAAGCGATCAGCATTTTGACCATTTCTCCCCGTGTAATTAAGCCGTCCGGCTGCGTTTTGCCGTCGACGACGTCGAGCGCCTGATAATCCACCATCAGCTTTAATGCCTGCTCGGCCCAATGGCCTTCAATATCGGTAGGCGCGATATACTCCTTGACAATCTCGCCGGTATCTCTGCTCTTCCATTCCGCCGATACGGCGTCTAAAAAGACGGGATTTTGAAACTGGGATTTCGGCTTCAAGTTATAGACCAGCTTCGTTTCAGGTTTAGGCGCATCTTGACCGGGCTTGATTTCGCCGGCCGCAACCATGACATTATATTTTTCAATCGGGATGCCGTAAGGGATTGCTCCCGCCCCGTTTTTCGAAATAAGCACGTACTGCTGCTCGATATCGAACTGGGACAGCAGAGCCTGCTTCGCTTTATCCTCGGAAATGACCTGCGGCTTCTCCGACGGGTAAGGATAGGAAGTAAGATTGCTGTAATAGTCTTGTATATCGCCGGTTTTGCGATCCAGGTTGATCGATACGGATTCGTAATCGGTTTGGATGCCGTTGACAATACGCCGGAAGTTGAACGGATGCGTCGGCATCATTTGCATTTTGACGGCCGGTATGTCGGCCATTTGCTCAAGATACAGCTCATGCGCATACATCGGCAGCAGCTTCTGCACCGCGGCGATCGCCTTTTCCTTCAATTGATCGTAACCGAGCTTGCCGCTGTCATCGGTTTGACCCGCTCCGGCCTGAGCCGGCCGATAATCGTATTTGGAGTAGCGCAGCACGGCACCCGTATTGGCGTCGACAGCAGCATGAATCATCGGACCATCCTTGTCGCCGCTTGCAGACCAGCTGAGATCCCACTGAATCGACGTTTGGCCGGTCCGCGGATCGTGATTTTCCTGATAGGACGCATTCGCCAGCTTGGCATCCGCCGGAAGAGCGAGCAGCTTAACCGCCTTTTCCGCGGCCTGCTCCTTCGTGAGCTTAAGCGGCTCCTTCGGCTTCTCCGCGAGCGGTTTGTCGCTAGCCGGTACGTTAGGAGAGCGCGAGCTTCTCGGCTCCCCGTTAAAAAGCAGCGCCTCGCCGCTTACGGCATCGACCATAAACGTCTCCATCTGGTACGAGACGAGCAAATCCGTCTTTCCGGTTACCGAATAAGGAATCACATACTGCAGACGGGGCTCGGCCAGCTTCAGAAACTGCTCCTTGGCTTGCTCCGCATTGATCGGATTCGACGCTTTTTCGAAGGTCAGGTTCGGATCCCACTGCATATTGTAGGATATAATACGTCCGTCCTCATCGACGGTCACGGACAAGGCGTTGGCCGGAAACGGCACTCCGTTCACAACCCGTACATATTGCAGCGGGTACTGCACCGAGCCGGTAAGCGGCTTGCGGGACCATTGCGCGGTATCGTAGTAAGCCAGTTCATTCTTAATATCCGGATTCATCTTTGCGATAAAATCGAGTGCAATTCGTTTAGCTTGCTCCTGATCGGTTTTGGGCGGATAGACCGGTTTCTTGTCCGGATTGTTCTCGTTGATGTAAAAGGACTGCAATTTCCCCGTATCGGCATCTACGGATACGTGGATGCTGCCGTAATACCGCTTCTGATCCTGCTTGTTGAACGACATGCTCCATACGCCGCGCCCGCTGCCGTAGCCGTAGCCGATGACGGACGATTGATACCCGACGCCCTGCAGCACATAATCGTCCGGAACGTGAACATACTGCTTGGCTAACTCAATCGCCCGTTCCCGGTTAATTTTCGTATCGACGGGCGCTTCTTCCCCGCCAATAGCCTGAGCCGGATCAATGGCAGGTTGTACAGACGTGACAGCCGCGGCATCCATGATTTCCGGTTTCATTGCGGATACCGGCAGCGCGGAGCCTAACAGCATCACGCCGGCGATTCCGGCAATCCCTATTTTTCTTATCACCATAAGACGACCTCTCCCCAAGGATGATTTTGTCAATCATGGAATATAACGTTGAACAATTGGAAAAGGTTGCAGGCTGCTTGCGTCAAAATAAGAAAAAATCCCGTCCGGCAAGCGAACGGGAACGAGCGGTTTGATTTAACGTTTTGCAGGCTCGTACGAGCCGGGTACCACACCGGTAGAAATAGCTATCCGGTTCCAGCAGTTAATCGTATTAATCGCCATAATCAATGTTACGAATTGGGATTCGTTGAAATGGAGAAGCACCTTGTCATATACGTCCTGCGGCAATCCTGCATCGGCTATGCGGGTTACGGCTTCCGTCAGTTCCAACGCGGCGCGCTCGGCCTCGGTATAAAACGGAGCTTCCCGCCATGCGCTCAGCAAATAAATGCGCTGCTCCGACTCGCCCATCGCCCGCAGGTCTTTCGTATGCATATCAAGGCAAAATGCGCAGCCGTTCAGCTGCGAAGCTCTGATCTTGATCAGCTCGTATAAAGTAGCGTCAATTCCGCTGCTTTTCATATAAGCTTCCAGCTTGAGCATCGCCTGCAAAGCTTCCGGGTTGGCCGAGCGGTAATTCATTCGTTCTTTCATCGTAGTTTCCTCCGTTTGCGGCTTATTTTCGACTTACAACAATAAGACCGGTAACGGACCGATTTTGTGACAAATGAAATTAAAAAGTTTCGGAAAGCCGGAACGAGGGATCAGGCTTGCGGAGCGCGCGTTAGTTTATCCGGATTCAAAATAAAATATACAGCTTGTATACCCGGCTGGCGAGGATCGTTCCCGAAGCACACCGCTTTATGCAGATGGCCGTCGCGATACAGCAGCAGTCCCGGCTCGCCATTGATGTCAACCGGACGCAGCTCGTCCTCCATCGCCGCCTTTTTATGCAGCCCCTCCAAAAAAGCCCGAATTCGTTCCCGGCCGAATATCGGAAAGATCGCGGCTCTTCGTTTGCCTCCCCCGTCGCTGGTCAATACGGCCTCATCCGTCAGCAGTTGAATAAACGGAGCGAAGTCGCCCGTTCTCGATGCCTGCATAAAGCTTCGGACCACTGTCTCTTTATTTCCCGGCTCTGCGGGAGGAGGCGTTTGCGGATTAATTTTGGGCAGCACCCGGCTGTAAATTTTACGGCAGTTCGCCTCCGACTTATCGACGGTAGCGGCAATTTCCTTATAACTGTAGCCGAGAACCTCTTTCAGCAAAAAGACGGCGCGCTCGAGAGGAGCGAACTGCTGCATCAACACTAGCAGCGCATAGGATACCGATTCCTCAAGCACGATCCGCTCCTCCGGATTGTCCCCGTTTTCCCGGATATCCGGTTCAGGCAGCCAAGGCCCGGTATAAACTTCCCTCCGCTTATGCGACGAGCTCAGCTCGTTCAAGCATCGGTTCGTCGTCATTTTGACCAGGTACGCCTTTACATTATCGACCGTCTCCGTTTGAACCCGCTGCATGGATACGAACACATCCTGCACCATGTCCTCCGCATCGGACAGCGAGCCGAGCATACGGTAGGCGATCGAAATGAGCAGCGGCTTGTATTCCGTATACATCGTTTCCAATTCCATGTACGCTGCCTCTCCTTCAATGTGTCTCACATTTAATGGGGAGCGCTTTTTCGCATCCCGGCTTCGCTTCAATAACTGATCAATGAGGCCATGAGGATGCCGGTCACCAAACTTAATATGAACGAAAATTGGCCTACCGCCACGTTGCCATTCGGAATTTCCTTAACAACCTTGAACGGAGTCAGCAGCTCGAACAAGTAAAACACAATAATTTGAAACGCAATGCCTACCAGTCCCCACACGATCAAATCGAGCAATCCGACGGAGTGGTAGACGGCCGAAGCAAGCACCAGCGTCTGCCCGAGCATTTTACCGCCCAGGTCAAAAGCCGCCGCGCGGGCTGCCCCCGTTTTGACCGGATCATCCACCTGGCCCCCTTCCCGGATCAGTTGAAATTCGCTGTACGGCGTTGTAAAAATAAAAAACACGATGCCAACGCCAAGCAGCGGCACGGTTACAACCAAATAAATTAAAAAGTTGACAATCGAACTCATTTGCGCCACCTTATTTCCTCCCACTATATCAGTATGCCGGACGCATCACGATGAAAAGCCCACCGGCAAATAATACGACAGATTGCTTGTAATATGGCCGCCAACCCTCGGTATGACCGCGGATGCGCTGCCTCCGATCATAAAACAGCCCCAGAGCAGGCGGCCGCTTGCCATGCCTTTCAACGTTTCGATCTCGATCTGCGGCAACTCGGTATACTGCTGATACACCATCGGCTGGCTGCTATACTCCTCCTCGCCGCTCAGCTCAAGCGCCGAGCCGTCCGCTCCGTAAATCGAGACGCCGCTTCCTTCCCGGCCGAAAATCGGTTTTACGACGTGGGCAGTGCGGCCAGCGATGCCGGAAAACCGATTTTCCAAATATGTCGGCAGCATATACGCCCCGATGGCGGCATGCTCCTCCGGCGTATAAAATTGCCCCGCCTCATGCAAATTCCAGATCAATGCCTGCAGCGCTTTCGTCTGTGCCAAAAAGCCGGACGGCGGATTAATGACCGCCAGCTTCCCTTCGGCGATGAGCCGAAGCACATGCTCGCCGGTCGGGTAACCATCCTCGTCCCGGTCTTCGGCAAGCTTTTCCAGCGCATGCAAACGGTACAGCACATCGACCGGCTGCAGCAGCCCGTCCTCGCTGCTCAGCCAGAGCCGCTCGTCCAACACGCGAAGCTGCGACAAAGGCGCAAAATCCGCATGCAGGCCCGATTGCTCAAGCAAATAACGCGTCGTGCCCGCATCCTCTTCATGCCAATCCAGCGCGCTGAAATAAATATGGTCCGCCGGATAACCCGCTTGCCGGTAAACGTCAACGGCCTTACCGAATGCTTTCCGCAGCATCGCGTCGCAGTCCGCATTCGGGTTTTCCGCCTCATAGGCGCTGCAAACCCAGCCGTTTACATGGAACGCTTCGACAATGCCGGTCGGTGTGTCGCTGTTGAACTCCAGCATTTTGATGCTATCCCCGTTTACCGCAAAATCGAAACGGCCGATAACCGTCGGCAGCAGCTCTTCGAAGCCAAGCCGGACCGCTGCGAACGACGCCGGCGGCAAGCCGAGCTGCTCCAGCAATGTATCGTCCGCCTGCCGGGCTATCTGTACGGTACGGGCATAAATGCGGGTCAAAGCCTCAGCGGCCTGCAGAATGCGGCTGTGCAGCTGCCTATCGATTCGATAAAGGCCGGCCAGCGCATACTCTTCGCCATACATGCAGTCCCACGTAAACACGCCTTCCTGGCGCAGAGGCGCGTAGATCGCCTCTCGTCTCGCTTCATACGGCACGGCTGATGCCGTTTTATTATGTCGTCTCATAATTGCGGCGCGCCTCCTTCCCGGCTGTTCGAATGCCGGATCATAACCTGATTATGGATAGCCGCATGCATATTACCCCTGGGACGGCACAGCGTAAAAGACGAACGTTTCACGGTCTTCATCGATTTCCACGGAAGTTCGGTACCATTCCCGGTCGTTCACATATACATAATTGGCTTGCAAATAGAGCATTGCCTCCAAATGGTCATGGAAGCCGTATGTATGCACCAAACGGTAATCCGTACCGAATTCGCGGTATTCGCGAAGCTCCATTTGCAATCCCCGAGGCTGCTCGTGTTGAGGCCTGTCCCAGCTCATTGCACGTTCGTCTTCGGCTTTTTTAACATAGATGACGCAGCATTCCTCCTCGATAGCACATGACGTTTTTTCGTAGACAGCGCTGTCCTTTACCAAATAATCGCAAGCAAACCGGAGTGCCGCTTCATCGCGTTCCATCCGGTCATAATAATAAAGCAGCGGAAAGTCGCTGCCCTCTTCATACAATCGATATTCCAAACGCGGCACAGTCATGCCCCTTTCTCCGACAAATTTTTGTATGTTTCAGCCAATCCATGATGTAAGACGCGCTCCATCAGGAAAAGCTACACAATTGTCCTCCATTATAACCCGATTCCGTTCCATTGTGTGCATTTTCAAAAAAATCTTCATAGCAGTCTGATTGTTTCCGGCAATAAGACGAGTTGGACGCAAAGTTGCCGGCGTGGTATCATACCCTTCGAGGTGATTCCAAAATGATATTACATAAAGGCGATATTTTGTTCCGGCAAGGCGAAACAGGCCCGTTGTACCGTGTGCAGAGCGGACTTTTCAAAATCGTGCGCGTGCATGAGGATGGCAGCCCTATTGTGGTCAATATCGTCGTTCCCGGCGAAACGATTCCACACCACTCGTTGATCAGCCCCAAGGAATATCACGGAACTGCCGTAGCCCTCGTAACCAGCGAAGTGGAGATGATCCCTGCCGATTCATGGTATCGGGAGTTGGAAAGCCACCCGACAAAATACCGGGAGATCGCTCTGCTGCTGCAAACAAAGCTGCGGATGATGCAGCAGCGAATCGATCACCTGACTTTGATGACGCCGGCGGAAAAACTGCATAAGCTTGAAGAATGGTTCGCGGCGTTCATTTCTCCCGCTTCGCTAAGAGAAGTACTGACGCAGGAAGAAATAGGCCAACTGCTCGGCCTGCGGCGCGAAACCATCAACCGGCTGCTTCGCCATAAATAGCGGCGGACGGCTGTCAACGGTTATTCCGCTTCCAAGCTTCCCGCCGGACCAAAAAATTCGTAATGAATATCCTCGTTCAGCACATCCCATGCTTTCAGCATGCGGTACATCGACTTCATAAACGGTATCGGACCGCACAAGTAGTAACTTGCATCCGGACCAGGTGCAATAGCCTTTAACCAAGGAAGATCGACGTAACCTTCTTTGTCATATCCGTGTTCGGCACGATCCGCTTCCGTCGGCATCTGGTAACAAATATAAGTTCGCAGCCGCGGATGAGCTTCCGTCGATTTGTTCATGTGCATCTTTACAGCATGGGTCTGCCCGTTCAACGCCGCGTGAATAAACGCAACATTGCGCTCGTCTCCGGTTTCAATCAGCTGATTCAGCATGCTGATCATCGGAGTGAGTCCTACGCCGCCGCTCAGCAGTACGATCGGCTTCCCATCTGCTTTCAGTGTAAAGCCGCCTGCCGGAGCAGTGATGGACAACAGGTCGCCCTCCTGAACGTATTGATGTAGATATGACGACACAATGCCCGCCGGTTTCGCTTCCGCTGCATCCTCCCGCTTGACAGAGATCCGGTAATACGGCTTGCCCGGCGCATCCGACAAGCTGTACTGTCGGATATGGGTATAATCATTACCCGGTATTTGTATATGGACGCTAACATATTGCCCGGGCTCAAAGCTTGCAATCGGGTTGCCATCCTCGGGAACCAGGTAAAACGATGTAATAACCCGGCTCTCCTCCTCCTTGCGCTTTACAATAAACCGCCGCAGCCCGCTCCATCCGCCTTCCCTGTTATGGGCTTGCTCGTACAACTCATGCTCTACGCCGATAAACGCATCGGCGATGACCTGATACGCTTCACCCCATGCCGCCAAAATCTCTTCGGTCGCAGCATCTCCCAGTACATCCTTGATCGCCGCCAGCAGCGAGCTGCCGACAATCGGGTAATGCTCCGGTTTCACGCCAAGACTGCGGTGCTTATGTCCGATCTGCCGGACAGCGGGCAGGATCGCTTCCAGATGGTCAATATGAACGGCTGCCGCATATACGGCATTGGCCAACGCCGTTTGCTGGCGGCCCTGCTTTTGGTTGGCATGGTTAAACAGATGGAGCAGCTCCGGATGCGCGGCAAACAACAGCTTGTAAAATCTTTTTGTAATGGCTGTCCCATGCACCTCCAGAACCGGAACAGTAGATTTGATTGTTTGAATCGTCGCTTGATTTAACATATTCCATACCCTCTTTTCTGTAGATTCTTGTACTTGGTTCAATCTTGACCCAGTATAGATCAAACCGCCCAACAACCTTGTGATTGGAATCACATAAAAAGAGGACGATTTGTGACCGGCTGCATTAAAATAAAACAAATAAAACCGCCCTAGTACCTAGGGCGGCCGGTCGCTTGCGTATGAATGATGGCATTTCATTAAAATCCGGCTGTAACAGTGTCCGTTCCCGAATCCGTCAGTCCGGCCGTATTGTCAAAGCCACCGTTGCCGAACACCTGGTTGCCTTGACAGCGTGCGGAGCCAATCTTCACGGCCGATACGGAGCATTGATACAGGCTGTTGGCGGTTATGACGTTTTGTTTTGCGATGGAACCGGCGCTCTCGCCTATCGTATCCAAAACAATTCCCGTTTCCACCCGGCGCACCTCGTTGCTTTTCACCGAGTTAGCGCTGCCGTTAAGAACAACGATACCCTTGACCGATTTGTTTACCATATTGCCGGTAATCGTATTGCCGTAAGGCCGGTCGTCTCCCGCATTGTCCGACGCTTCCAATTGGATGCCCGCAAATGCCGGACTGGAGATCGCATTGTTCGAAATCGTATTGAAGCTGCAATAATCCTTTAATCGGACTCCGTACGTGCAGCTGGTTTCCTCTTCGCCTATTTTGGCGGCTGAAATGAGATTGCCCCGGATGACATGATAAGAGCAGGCAGTAAGCTTGGACGTCAGCACAATCGCGGCATCCTTGCAGGCTTCGAAAATGTTGTCGGCAATCAAGGAATAGCTGCTTCCGGCACTGATCATGATTCCGTTCTTGAACACGTTTTTGAACCGGTTCGATTGGACCGTATGATTGCTTCCGCCCTCGATAACAACCCCGAAACCTTCGTACGGGCTGTCCGAGCCGATCATAAAGGAAAATGTGCAATTGTTCAGAGCAATATGCTGGGATCTTATAAGTTGAACGCCGGTCGTCAGTCGGTTAAACGTGCAGCGGCTGATCCGAATCTGCTCGGATTCAAAAATGTAGACGCCGCATTCGACCATCGGATTCGCCGTCGAGCCCGTGCCGACGCCGGTGCCCTCAAAGGTGATGCCCTCCACGGAGCTGAGCGAAACATTCGACAGGCAGCGAATTAATTGAACGGCCGTATCTCCCGACCGCAGGACGGTCACGCCGGGACCGGCGCCGAGCAAATGCACCTTCGAACGCAGCTGCAGGCTGGACCTTAGCACATAATCTCCCGGCGGTATGTAGACAGTCCCCCCGACGGCGGACGAGGCGGCGTTAATCGCCGCCTGAATATAGGGCGTATCGTCCTGGCTGAAGCGGCCTTCGCCTTGCGCGCCAAAATCTTTGACATTATAAAATACTCCCTTGTCGAGAGTAGGAGTCAAAACGGCGGCGGCTTGCGCCTCCCCCGGAAATCCGGTTCCGGTCGCCAGCAGCACGCCGGCCGCTCCCAAAGACGCCAGCAGCTGTCTGCGAGTCATCGTTTTACCGTGTTCTTGTTCGTTTCCGTTCGATTCTGTAGGCAGCAATGAAAGTTCCCCCTATCTTCTCTAGTTACATTTAAAACGATATAAATAGAATAGTTACTTTCTAGTATAAATGGAAAACGGTACGGCTTCAATCTTTAAAAAAATAGAACGGCATTGCCCGGCAGGCAAAACCGTTCTATTGGCCTGGCGCCAAAACCGGCTCGCGATAATCATGAGAGGACGATGACGGCAGTCCTCGTTAATTAATGATCTGTACCTTCTCTTTATCGTGCAGGCCTTGCACACCTGTGGATACCAGCTGTTCGCCTTCCTTCAAGCCTCCTATGACCTCGCGATAGCCGTTCACCGCACGGCCAAGCGTCACCTTGCGCTTCTCCACTTGATCGCCGGACAGCACGAAAGCGTACATATCGTCGCCTTCCTGGACGATGGCGGAGGTCGGTACGGCCAACGCATCCTGCTTGCCGCCCTCGCCGAGCAGCAGCTTCACGCGGGTACCGGGCTTCAGCTTGAAGCCTTCATTGGGAGCTGTAAGCTCGAGCACGAATGTTTTGCTCTGCGGGCTCATCACATCCGCCAAATAGGTGACGGTGCCCTTTCTTTTATCCGGGCTGCCGGGAATCGTAAAGCCGACCTCGGTCTTTCCTTTTACAAGCTTTATTCCGGCTTCCGTCAAATCGGCGTGAATTTTCACCGGATCAAGCTGCTGGATGACCGCTGCCACATAGCCTGCGGGAACCGACACGCCGACCTCCGGATTGAGCTCTGTCAAAATGCCGCTGATCGGCGCTTTGACGTCGAGATCGGATATCGTTTTTTCGATATCTTCGACCCCTACCGCCGTCGATTCCAATTGTATCCGCAGCGTGGCCAGCGGATCCGTGGCTTCGAGATTGGCCAGCTGCTTTTGCGCCGTATCGAGATCGAGCCGCGCCGTTTTCAGCTGTGTCTCCGCTTTATCAAGCTGCGTTTTTGTAACGGCTCCCCGATCGTAGTCGTTGCGTACGGTGCTGTACGATTTTTCCAAATCGGCGATTTGCAGCTCCAATTTTGTGATCGTATTGCGCAGCACCGCTTTGCTGGTAGTCACATCTTCCTTCGTCTTATCGAGCTGCGATTGCAAATTATCGCGCGACAGCTCCGTTTTCCGCTTCGATCTCAGCATATCCGCCGCGTCGAGCTTCAGGATGACTTCCCCCTGCTGAACGGCGTCGCCCCGTTTTTTCAGCAGCTGCTGAACATCACCGCCGACTTTCACCGTAACATTGACCTGGGAGGAGGAAACGACATCCGCGTCTTGCTCGATCGTTCCTTCCATCATCTGCTTGGCAACCGGCGCTGTTTTCACCTGCGGAAGCTGCGCTTCTTTGGCAGATGTCATGGCGCAGCCCGAAACGAATGCCGTGCCGATCAATAGGAACGCCATGGCGGCAGCCGCGCGTTTCCATGCCGAACTTGTGTGCGTCATTGTCATGAACTCCTTTACCGAATAAATATGAAGCTTAATATGTTTTACATTACCGGACGCCTGCAGCTTGTGCCTGTCAGGTTAAGAACCGCTTTCGTTCCGCGATTATTCGCCCATGACATGCTCTTTGGGAGCGCCTTTGGGAGCCTTTACCGTCTTCATAAAGAGCGATAATACGACAGCTACAAGCGCAAGACCCGCCGTCATGTAAAACACATCGTCCATCGCCTGAACCGTCGACTGAAGCTGAATCTGACCGTATATGTAGCTGATCGCGCTCGTTTGGGCCTGCCCGGCCGTTTGCCCTAGCGCCATAAATTGATGCTGGATTTGACCGACATTGCTTTGCACGGAGGCTGAGAACATGTTCATCTGATCGGACATGGCGGCCGAATGAAAGATGCGCTGATTGCTGAACATCAACGCCAGCCAGGCGATGCCGAACGAAGCGCTCACCTGACGGATTGCGTTGGACAGCGCGGTGCCCTGCCCCATCTTGTGCATCGGAACGGTATTCATTCCCGCGGTCTGCACAGGCATCATGACTAGCCCGACGCCTACGGCGCGTATCATAAGCCAACCGATAATTGTCGAGAAGGAGGTGCTGACGTCGAGCTGCCGGGTCAAATACAGTCCGTACGCGGTAATAATCATGCCGATGACGGCAAGCGGCTTGGCGCCGATTCGATCGAACAGCGCTCCGGCTATCGGCATCATCAATCCCGACACAATCGCCTGGGGCAGCAGGACAAGACCGGTCTGGATCGGAGACAGACCCGCCACATTTTCCAGAAATACCGGCAGCAGAAACAAGCTTCCCATCAAAATGACCATGGCCGTGCTGGAAATCAGCAGGGTGATCGTAAACGTAAAATTTTTGAGCAGCGATAAATCGAGCATCGGCCGCTTGACGTTCAGCTCGATAATTACGAATGCTATCAGACAAACCGCAGCAATCGTCAAATAGATCACGACTTCCTTGTCGCTCCAGCCTTTATCGGCTACAATGCCGACACCGTACAGCAGCGTGGCCAGCCCTGTGCTCGAGGTAAGAAAACCCCACACGTCAAATTTTCCGGGTTGATCGACCTTGTATTCCTTTAAAACCGAGACAGCAAGAAAAACATCGATAATGCCGATCGGGACGTTAATGGAGAAAATGAGCCTCCAATCCAGATATTCGACAATGTACCCGCTGAGCGTCGGACCAAGCGCAGGCGCAAACATAACCGAGATGCCGAACATCCCCATCGCCATGCCGCGCTTCTCCGGCGGGAACATCCGGAACAGCATGACCATGCTGACCGGCATGACCGCGCCGCCCCCGATCGCCTGGATAATGCGGAACACGATCATCGAATTGTTGCTCCATGCCGCACTGCACAGGGCGGAGCCGATAGTAAAAACAAGAACAGAATAGACGAATACCCGCTTGTAGCCAAACCTGTCGCCCAAGTAGCCGGTAATCGGAATCAATGCGCCGACTACCAACGAATAGGCCGTCAGCACCCACTGGATTTCGGTCTGGCTGACGCTGAACACCGCCATCATTTTCGGCACGGCCACATTGACGATACTCGTATCTAGAATGGCCATGAAAACCGCCAAGATCATGGCGAGCATCGCGAGCCCGGTTCGGTTTGGTTTCGTTTGGGCGTCCGACGCTCCCGATCCAGGTGCATCACCCGGCGCTCCGGGTGTTTCTGATTTCGCATCGTTTTGCTGATCCGCCATCGGTTAAGCAGCTCCTTTCTGGACTTAGACGGTTGCCGGCAGTGTTACCGCTCGATTTTAACGACGGCGTTCAAGCCCGGAATCAGCCGTTTTCCTTGATAATCGTTCAGAGCGATTTTTACGGGCACCCGCTGGACGACCTTCGTAAAGCTGCCGCTTGCGTTGGATGTGGGCATCAGAGAGAAGGAAGAGTTGGTGCCGAGGCCGATTTTTTCGACTCGCCCTGTAAACACCGTGCCGGGAAACGCATCGATCGTAAGCGTCGCTTTGTTGCCGATTTTCACATCTGTCAGCTCGGTTTCTTCAATATTCGCCGTCACGTACAGCTCGCCCAAATTGGTGCTCATCAGCAACGAAACGCCAGCGGCTACCGTCTGGTCTTTCACCGCGTTCGTTTGAATGATCGTGCCGTTATCCGGCGCAATAATTTCTTGAGTCGTTGCAGCAACGTTGCCGTGAGCCGGGGCCGTTTCAACGATGGCCAGAACGTCGCCCTTTTTAAAAGCGTCGCCCTCCTTATAATTCCATTCAATCAGTTTGCCCGGAGCCATCGACCCGATCGCCCGCAGCTCGCCCTGCACCTTGGCATCTTCGGTGGATATGTATTTGCTGATCTGCATGTAATAATAAAACCCTCCAATCCCGCCGCCGACCAGCACAACGGCGAGTACTACCAATCCGATGATTTTCTTTTTCATAAGCTCGTGCGCACCTTCCTTTTACCTTACTCTTTATTTACGAAATCTGCCGTCATTTTCCGGAACAACGCGATAAATTGCTTCTGCTCCTCCGGAGTCAGCTTTTGCAGCATGCCGAGCACGACCCGGTCCCTCGTTTCCTTCAGCCGGATCGTTGTCTCTATCGCCGAATCGGTCAGTTCGACCCAGACGACACGGCGGTCGGTCTCATCCCGCGTTCTGTTGATGTGGCCGGATTTGACCAGCCGGTTGATGGCTATGGTTGTCGCGCTGGTCGAAAGTCCGAGCTCCTCGGCAAGCTCGCCGACCGTTATTTTCTTTTTGTACAGCAGTGTAATAAGCAGCAGCATTTGTTGACGCGAGAAGCAATTTTGCTCGATAAGCTGATTTTTAAATCTCACCGCTCTTCGAATCAGTTCATCGATTTGCGTCATGCTCTCCTCGATCGTCATCGGTATCCGCACCTCCTTTTGCAACAAAATAGTTTTATGATCAAATTACTTTAGGATCAATTTACCATCCGTTTTCTGTACCCGTCAATCACCGTATTCAGCCAAAAACGCGCAAAAAAAAGCAGACCGGGTGGTCTGCCTGCCAATTTGCTTCATTCTCTCGCCCGTTTACCGGAACATACCCCAAAGCTTAATCAGATGAAACGTGTTGTTCGGATCGATTTTTTGCGAAATGACAAAATTAATCATATGCTCGACTTGTTTTTCGCTCAGCTTCTCGCCAAGCACCCTGCCCAACATGCCGACAAACCGGCGCACTTTGGCACGGTCCTGCAGATCGTGCTTCGTCACACCCTGCAAAATCATTTTGATACGCTCTTTCGTATCCGGATTTTTCATCTTCATTTTGACGCGCTCCACAAATGCCGGCTCAAATCCGTATTTCTGATAGCTCATGCCACGAACACCTCCGATCAAGGATAAACGGCTTCGTCGTCTGCAATGACGAGCGCGCTTGCCTAAGTTACGCGAAGCAAAGTAATAGATTACTTTACCTGACAATCAAGAAATGAGAAGTTCACTCCTTGTAAGTCTATGATGGGAGGCTCGGACATGTGTCTTAAATATAGGGCGAATCGCCACATTAGGCATTCCTGTTTGCCGGTTTGTCCGGCCGGCATCCGGCATGATTTGCAGCCCGGCATGGGTCATGTGGCACGCGTCTTGATATGATACCGGCATCCTACCGGGAAATAACCGGATTCGGCGGCTAGTCCAACAGTTCGCTGTCGAATATATGTTCGCGCTGCAAAAATTCGCGCTGTTTGATGTAAGCCGCATCCGTCCAAAAGCCGGGCTGCCTCACGAGCGCGGCCGCTTCGTCCCTGGCCTGCTCCATGACCTCGAAGTCCGTCACCATATCGGCCAGCCGGAAATCGGGCAGCCCGCTCTGCTTCGTGCCGAAAAAATCGCCGGGCCCGCGCAGCTCCAAATCGCGGCGCGCGATTTCAAAGCCGTCGTTCGTGTCAGTCATCGCCTTCATGCGCTGCTTGCCCACTTCATTTTTCGGATCGGCGATGAGCACGCAGAACGACTGGTGCTCGCCGCGGCCGACACGGCCGCGGAGCTGGTGAAGCTGCGACAGCCCGAACCGGTGCGCGTCGTAGACGACCATCAGCGTCGCATTCGGCACGTCCACGCCGACCTCGATGACGGTCGTCGAAACGAGCACCTGCGTTTCGTTCGCGCTAAAGCTGCGCATCACTTCGTCCTTCTCTGCCGCTGGCATTCGTCCATGCAGCAGCGCAACCCGGTACTCGGGAAACGCAAACTGCAGCTGGGCGTGCACATCGATCGCATTTTGAACATCGAGCTTCTCCGATTCCTCGATCAGCGGACAGATGACATACGCTTGACGCCCTTCATTGACCTCGCGGCGGATAAAGCCGAGCACCCGCTCCAGCATATCATGGGTAACCGCATAGGTCTTGATCGGCTTGCGGCCCTTCGGCAGCTCGCGAAGCGTCGATACGTCCATGTCGCCGAAGGCGGTGATGGCAAGCGTCCGCGGAATCGGCGTCGCCGTCATCGTCAGCACATCGGGGTTCATGCCTTTGCGGCGCAGAATGCTCCGTTGGTTCACCCCGAACCGGTGCTGCTCGTCCGTTACGACGAGTCCGAGACTGCGGAAGTATACATCCTCCTGGATAAGCGCATGCGTGCCGACGACTACGTCGATCATGCCCATCTGCAGCGAGGCCAGCACATCGCGCCGCTGCCGGTCGGTCAGGCTGCCGGTCAGCAGCGACACCTGTATACCGTACGGCTCATACAGCCGCTCCAGCGACCGCTTGTGCTGCTCGGCCAATATTTCGGTCGGTACCATCAGCGCCCCCTGGCCGCCTGCCTTGACGACCGCGAACAAGGAAGCCGCCGCCACAACCGTCTTGCCGGCGCCGACATCGCCCTGCAGCAGCCGGTTCATGCAGTACGGCTGCTGCAGATCGTGCAAAATTTCCGCCAGCACCTGCTTCTGCGAGGCGGTCAGCTTGAACGGCAGCGCCCGCACGAACGCCCGGACTGCAGGCAGGTCAAGCGCGTGGGCGACACCATCCGCCCGGTCATGGTTCAATGCCCGGTAGGCTTGCATTTTCAGCTGGAACAGGAACAACTCCTCGAATACCATCCGCTTGCGGGCCAGCAGGCCGTCTTGCATCGAGCCGGGCAGATGCAGCAGCGCCACCGCCTGTTTGCGCGGCATGAGCTCATATTTGTCCAGCAGCTCCCGCGGCAGCACCTCGGGGATGAGGTCGCCATATTGCGCCACCGCCTGTTTTAACGTCTGCCGCATCCATTTTTGCGGAATCGCTCCGGTCAGCGAATAAACAGGCTGCAGCGTTCCCGTCTGCGTCGTCCCTTTTCCCGGGAGCTCGGACTCCGACACGGTCAGCTGCAGCCTCTTTTGATCCCATTTGCCCGTCAGCACAATTTCCGTTCCCGGCTGCAGCTGATCCTTCATGTAGTGCCGGTTAAACCAGACGGCCGATATAAACAGCCGGTCGACCATAACTTTACAGGTCAACCTTGATTTGATCCGGCCATACATATGGACTTGCGGCATCCCCGCGATCGAAGCTTGGACCGTCACTTTATCGCCATCCTTCACCTCGGTCAGATCGCGCAGCGTGTAATCCTCGTAGCGGAACGGATAGTAATCCAACAGTTCGCCAACGGAAGAAATGCCGAGCGCCAGCAGTTCTTCCGGCTTTTTCCCTCTGATACCCTGCACCTGTTTGACCGGAATCCGGTACAGATCGATACTCATCCCGACACCTGCTGCGGGCAGGCAAACACGGCGACGACTCCGGGACCGGTATGCGTCCCTATTACCGCACCTATCCGGGTATAACGTGCGCTCTCGACCGTAAAATGCTCCTGCATCAAGTCATGCAGAGGCTTCGCATTGTCGATGGACTCGGCATAAGCGATCGCAATGTCAATCGGCCGTTCGCTCAAATCATGCTTTAACAGCTCGATGATGCGGGTCATTGCCTTTTTCTGGCCTCTCACTTTATCGACCGAATAAACAATGCCTGCATCCGATATGGACAATATCGGCTTAATGTTCAACAGCGAGCCGACCAACGCCGCCGCTTTGCCGATACGGCCGCCCTTTTGCAGAAACTCAAGCGTGTCGACCAAAAAATACAGCTTCATTTCGCGGCGCATCCGCTCGACCAACGCTATGATCTGCTCCTTGCTCTGTCCCGAACGTGCGGCCTTCGCCGCGGCTACGACGAGCATGCCGAAGCCGTAAGAAGCCGATTTCGAGTCGATAACGGTCACATCCGCCCCCTCGTCCAGCATCGTTTTCGCAAGCTGCGCGGACTGATACGTTCCGCTCATACCGGAAGATAAATGAATGGATACGACGGGGTCGTCCGAGGCGTCGGTCAACCGCTTAAACGTTTCCAAAAATTCGACCGGCGAAGGCTGCGAAGTTGTAGGAAGCTCCGGCGAAGCTACCAGCTTTTCAAAAAACTCGGCCGTTTCCAGGTCGATCTGATCGCGATACGTTTCCATTCCAAAATGAACCTTTAACGGCACCAGCTCGATGCCCAACGATTCCCTCAACTCGGCCGGAATATCGGCCGTGCTGTCCGTTACAATCCGCACCTGATTCAAAGATGGGTGCACCTCCATGTGTTCCGTTTGTTTCCGCCGCTTTATTCTGCGGAGATGATATAATAATACAGCGGCTGCCCGCCGGCATGTACCTCGACCTCGGCATCGCTGTACGATTGTTCGATATAATGAACGATACGCTCGGTCTGCTCGGGATCGGCTTCCTCTCCCGTATAAATCGTTACGATTTCCGCCCCCTCCGCCATCAGGCTGTCAACCAGCTTGATCGCGGAAGCCGTCAAATCGGGCTCGGCCGTAACGATGCGGCCATTATGAATACCGATGTAATCGCCCTGCTTGATCTCCATGTCATCCATGCGCGTGTCGCGGACGGCAAAAGTCACAAGGCCTGACTGTACCTGTCCGATTGCCTCGTTCATCGCTTCCGCGTTCATTTCCGCCGTAGCATCCTCCCGCAACGAAAGCACCGCGGCCATTCCTTGCGGAATCGTTTTCGTCAGGATGACGATCACCTGCTTGTCGTCGATCAGCTCGGCTGCCTGTTGGGCCGCCATTGCAATGTTCGAGTTGTTGGGCAGTATAAACACGGTACGCGCCCGAACTTGCCGGATCGCGCTCAATATATCCTCCGTGCTCGGGTTCATCGTCTGGCCGCCGGCCAGCACTTGATCGACACCCAGGCTGGCGAATATATCGGAGATGCCCTGACCGGCCGAGACGGCGACAAAGCCGAACGGCTTGAGTCCGCTCTGTGAAGTCATGGCAGCCGCGATGTCCGCGTGCGGACTTACGCCGGGATGCGTGCCCGACCGCAGCCCGCTCGCTCCTGAATCGGCATTGATTCCATCGGCCATGCCGGCTTCCTCCAGCAATATATGCGTATGCTGGTCGCGCATATTTTCAATTTTAATTCGGCTTAAATCGCCGTATTTCATCGCCAGGTTCATAACGCTGCCCGGATATTCCGCATGGATATGCACCTTGACCAAATCGTCATCGGCCACTACGAGCAGCGAATCGCCCAATTCGGACAATTCCTGGCGGAATGCTAATTCGTCGAAGTTTGAACCGTTCAGCTTCCGATCCTGCAGCGTCACCATAAATTCAGTGCAGTAGCCGAATTCGATATCCTTGGTTGCGAGCTTCGCTTGTGCGCGCTGTGGTTTCGAGTGCTGCCGGACGTCCCCGTCGAAGACGATTGCACCGGCGTCCGAATGCGGCTGCCGGCCCGGCGGCGCCTCCAAGACGGCTCGCTTGGCGCCGCCGGCATCCGTTCCAGCGGCCGCTGCGCCGGGAGCCGCAGCTCCCGTTACTTGCTGCTCGAGCGCTTGCAGAAAGCCCTCATAGATGAACATCAAGCCCTGCCCGCCGGCATCTACGACGCCGACCTGCTTGAGCACCGGCAGCAAATCCGGCGTCTTCGACAAAGCCGCGTTTCCTTTGAGGCAAACCTCCTTCATCAGCTCGGCCATATCCGTAGCCCGGCCTGCCTGCTGTACGGCCTGCTTGGCCGCTTCTTTGGAAACGGTTAAAATCGTTCCCTCAACCGGCTTGACGACAGCTCTGTAGGCCATGTCGACCCCGTTTTGCAGCGCGGCCGCAAATTGGACGGAATCGATATCGTCCGCATCAGCCACCGCCTTGGAAAAACCGCGAAACAATTGCGACAGAATGACGCCTGAATTGCCGCGTGCTCCCATCAGCAGCCCTTTCGCCATAGCTTCAGCCGCTTTGCCGATCTGCGCCGACGGGCGGCGCCGCAGCTCCTCGACGCCGGAAGTAAAAGTCAGGTTCATATTTGTCCCGGTATCCCCGTCGGGCACCGGAAATACATTGAGCGCATTGACCTGCTCCATATTTTCTCTAAGCTGCTGTGCCCCTTTTTCCACCATGCGGATCAAGTCATTTCCGTTAATGCGATTCAGGCGCTTAGCCAAATAAACCATTCCCCTTCCTGCCACAAATGTAGCCGAATTCCACAGTCCGGTCGTCTTCGTCTTCTTTATTCCGAAACCCGGACCCCTTGAACAAATATATTCACTGCGTCTACCTGGAGCCCGGCAACCTCATTCAGTACATACTTCACTTTTGTTTGAACATTGCCCGCTACAACCGAAATTGACGTGCCGTAGCTGACGATGATATATAAGTCAATTGTCGTCGTACCTTGTACGTCTCGATGGACCTCCACGCCGCGGCTCAAATTGTCCTGGCGCAGCAGCTCGGCAATGCCGTCCTTCAGCTGGTTGCGGGACGCCATACCGACGAGTCCATAACAATCCAGCGCAGCCGAGCCTGCCAATACTGCAATAACATGCTCGGTCACCCATACCTTGCCATATTCCGAAGCCAGTTCAATAGCCATCTTCCATAGCCCCCATTAAAATCGATTAGAATGGACTAAGTTTCATTTTACTATAGATGACGCTATTTAAAAAGTCCGCGTTCCGCGGCAAAACGCCACGATAAATGAATCCGTCACGGGTTCCCCGGGAAACTTGGCCAGGATAAACGGCTTCGCCGTCCTTAGGGACGTGCGCGTTTGTCAAGGTTGTGCGTTACGACCAAAAAAAGCACGCCTCCCGTTGACGCCCATAACTGCACTATGTTATGATATTTAAGTGTGTTTTTAACAGGATTTGCTTACGGAGAGAATGGTTTCGAAGATGCAGGTCGTCGAGGCTTTTAAGGAGGTGTAATACCATGTCCCGCAAATGTTTTATTACCGGTAAAGGACCCGGAACTGGCAACCACGTTTCTCATGCTAACAACAAATCGAAGCGTACTTGGGGTGTTAACGTTCAAAAGGTTCGTATTCTTGTGGACGGTAAGCCAAAGCGCGTTTATGTAAGCACGAAGGCTTTGAAATCCGGAAAAGTCACTCGTGTGTAAACTTTTTCCACAAACAGACAAAAAGCACCTGGGGCTCAGGTGCTTTTTTTGATTGAATAGAAAGTATAAAATTTCATACTTTGCTTCGTACAACCTTGATAACGCGCCTGTCCCCTAAGGACGGCGATGCCGTTTATCCTTGATTGAATAGAAAGCCATACATTGCTTCTCACAACCTTGATAAACGTACCCGTCCCATTAAGGATGGCTAAGCCGCTTATGCCAGGCTGTCAAGATCACATAAGTTTTGCAGCTTTAGCTTCGCGTCGGCCTTACAAACGCGCTCGTCCTTGTATCGGGCGAGACAGCATCCGATCCCGGGTTGTTCAAACAAACCGCTAAGTATAAGACCGCAATGCCGTCAGTTTTTGCTAAATGTGCTAAGTACAGCTTTTACCAATCCGCCCAACAACTTAGGTAGCTTGATCGTGTAAAATTTCATTCATGCCCCTCCTTCTAGTTTGCGTAAAAGCTGCTCCGATTTCGCCACATTGTCCGTGTCTGATACGGTGATACGCTGCTTTACCCAAGCGACAAGTTTATCCATGCTTTATTATATTCCTCCGCATGCAAAACGTGCCTATCCCATATTCGAGTCCGAAAAAACAAAAAGGCCACAAAAGCCTGAACTTTTGTAACCATGTTATGCGGCGGTAAGCCGTTTTATGCCATTGTTTAATTCGTACCGGCACACTTGTCCGGTCTTTAATCCGATTGAGCAAGCGCTGCGCACATTTGAGCGCAGCGCCTCGGCCTGTGCCGGCGAAACCGGATTAAGCCGGTAGCGGTCCCGCCTTGATCGTTAAATATATCGCGTAAATAACGGCGAAGATGAAATAAAGCACAATTGTCGTAATGACGAATGCGATCCGCATGCCGCGGCTCTCGTATTTTTTAAAAAACTGGATGCCGGTAAACAGCGCCCCCAACGAAAATATGTATTTCAATAAATCCTGAATTTGCGAAAACAGGGTCAATAGCCCGGCGCACAGTACGCTAAACCCGAGCACGATCAAAAATTTCAACGCCGCCTCACTCCCCGCCCCGAATGAGCCGAATCGCTTCGGCGCGGTCGGTCTGGTTGAATACGGCATTTCCCGCCACAAGCACATCGGCTCCGGCCGCGGTCACCCGACGCGCCGTCTCTGCATTGATTCCGCCGTCCACCTCGATATGTACCCGCTGCAAGCCGCGTTCGTTCAACATTTCACGCAGCCTGGCAATCTTGGGCAGCATGCCCGGAATAAACTGCTGGCCTCCGAAGCCGGGATTGACCGTCATGATGAGCACGAGATCGAGCGCCTCGTCCATCACATGCTCGATAGCGGTTAACGGAGTTGCCGGATTAAGAACGACACCGGCCTTGACGTCCTGCTCCTTAATAAAATGAAGCGTGCGGTGCAGATGACGGCATGCTTCCGCATGGACCGATATCAGATCGGCTCCCGCCTTTGTAAAGGGCGTAATGTACGAATCCGGATTGTCTATCATCAAATGGACGTCCAGTGTCAGCGCCGTGTGAGGCCGAATCGCTTCGACCACGAGCGGTCCGATCGTCATATTGGGAACAAAATGGCCGTCCATCACATCCACATGGATCCAGTCCGCACCGCCGCGCTCCACATCGGCAATTTCGGCACCGAGCTTGGAAAAATCCGCGGATAATATGGATGGAGCGATTTTCAGCATGTCAGTACCTCCTTTTTCTCTCTTTAATCTCTGTCAAAAAATACAAGTAATGCTCGTAACGCGACTCGGCGATTCGGCCCTGCTCTTTGGCTTCAATGACTTTGCAGCCGGGCTCATGCTGATGGAGGCAGCCGCGGAATTTACAGCTTTCCGCAAGCTGCTGAAATTCCTTGAAGCAGGCGCTCAGCTCCTCGGCTGCCCCGATTTGCGCGAAATCGAGCTGACTGAAGCCCGGCGTATCGGCTACCAGGCCTCCGTTTTGCAGCCGGATCAGCTCGACATGCCGGGTCGTATGCTTCCCCCGGCCCAGCTTCATGCTGATCTGGTTCGTTTCAAGCTGCAGTCCGGGCACCATGGCGTTGAGCAGCGACGATTTGCCGACACCGGACTGTCCGGCAAAGACGGAGATATGGCCGGACAGCCGCTGCAGCACCGGTTCAATTCCGATGCCCAGCTTGGCGCTTGTGACGACAACCTGATATCCGATCGATTCATACAAATGAACGATCGCATTCATCGGCTCCAGATTATCGCTCGCGCAAAAGCTGGAATAAGCTTCCGTCATCGACAATTCCGCACCGTCCGAAGCCGGCTCGCCGCTCTCGATTAAATCCTGTTTCGTCAAGCAAATAATCGTCTCCAGACCGGCGTTCTCGGTATGGACCAGAAATTTGTCCAGCAGCTGCAAATTGAGCGCAGGCTCCTGCACCGCAAACACCAGTACAACCAGCTCCACGTTTGCAACCTGCGGCCGGATCAGCTCCGAGCTGCGCGGTAAAATTTCATCCACCGTGCCTTCTCCGTTTTCGGTCAGCTCATATACGACTCTATCCCCTACCAACGGCGTCTCGCCGCGTTTCTTGAAAATACCGCGGGCTCTGCACTGCACCGGAACCATGCCCTCATCATCCTCGGGCAGCACGTAATAATAGCCGCTTAACGCTTTTACAATAAGGCCCGATGGCATCAGCTTCTGCCTCCCGCTGCCGGTGTGGCTCCGTTCCCGCCGCCTGCGGGCGGCGGCGGCGTGCCCGGAGCTCCGCTGCCGGTTCCCGTTCCGGCACCATTGCCGGTTCCCGAACCCGGTTGCGCTCCGGTTCCGGTGCCGCCATTGCCGTTGCCGGCGCCGCCCGTTCCTGCGCCCGGCGTGGATCCCGTTCCCTGCGTTCCGCCGGGATTGCCGGGCTTTGTGCCGTCAGGCGCAGTTCCGCTGCCCGGCGTGCCTTGACCTTGCCCCGGCGGCGTCGTTACGCCCCCGGGAGTTGTCGAACCGGGTGCCGTCGAACCCGACGTTACAGGCACCGGTGTAAACGGCTTGCCATTTTTCTGAGCGACAAAATCGTCGTACGTGACTGTAATCATATCGGCCAGCACATTGTCCTTCTTAATTTGAATGACAGCCCGTTTATCCGGGGATACGACCAAGTTGACGTCAACCGTGGTCACCTTCGAAATTTTGACCGATTTGTACTCGAAGTTATCGTACTGGGCATCGCTCAAAATAAACTTAACCGTCGTTTCCTTGCCTTCCTTGGTCGGTGTGACCGGAACGGCAATTTTCATCGGGCCCGCATCCTCCGGCAGTCCGGAGCTGATAATCAGTTTAATTTCCGCTCCCGGGGAAACCTCATCATTATATTTGTAAGGGAACTGCGTAATGACTTTCCCTTTCGGCTGCTTGTAGCTCGTTTCCACATTGATGCCGTCCTGCGCCAGCTTCAGATTGCTTGCGGCAATCCGCGTTCTGGCCTCCGCCTCGCTCAAGCCGACCAGATCGGGCATTTTGAACGTCTCTCTGCCTTTGCTGACTGTCAGCAGGACGTTGACCGTTGCAGGATCGAATTCCTCATTAAGGGCCGGATTTTGAATTACGACCGTTTCCGGATCTTCATCTACGAATTTCGGGTCGATTTTGATCCGGTCCTCCGTAATGCCGACCGCCATCAGCGCCGTTTTGGCATCGCCCAGCTTTTTGCCGGTCACGCTTGGCATTTTTTGCTTTTCCGCGCCTTTGCTTACATAGATCGTTTCCTTGCCGTGAAGCTTGAGCTTCATATTCATATGATCCTGGCGGATAACAATATCCTTCGGCACGTCCTTCGAATATTCAGGAACGACCTCAGCCTCCAGGCCGGCGGCGGTAAGCATCGCCTGAGCCTCCGTTAACGGCTTGTTGACGACTGTCGGCACGTCGACATCCTGAATGACAACCTTGGATTTAACGTATCCTACCAAATACCACATCCCGGCCAACAGCATCAGCAGAATGATGATCCATACGAGCGGCTTGATCCAACGTTTTTTCTTTTTTCCCGAAGCCTCGTCCTCATCCGCGTCTTCATCCTCATCGTCCGCCGTGTCCGATCCCGTATATTGATTGGGGCGGATCGCAGGAATGACCAGCGTTTTCTCCTCATCAAGCTCATCATCGTCCATGAAGCTGATTTTGGCTTCGTTGCGCCGATGCGGCAGCAGACAGCTGTCGAGATCGTCAAGCATTTGCTTGGCGGAACGGTAGCGCTCCGACGGATTTTTGCGCATCGCTTTTAAAATGATATTTTCGACGCTTTGCGGAATGAGCGGATTCACTTTGCGCGGCTCTTCCACTTCTTCCTGCAAATGCTTTAAAGCGACGCTGATCGGACTTTCCCCCAAAAAAGGCAGACGGCCGGTCAGCATTTGATACATGACAATCCCGAGTGAATACAAATCCGATTGCTCTCCGGTAGGAGTGCCTTTGGCATGCTCAGGGGAAAAATAATGAACCGAACCGACCACGGAGCCGGTTTGCGTAATGGTTGAGGATGTGACAGCACGGGCGATGCCGAAATCAGTTACTTTCACTCTGCCGTTTTTGCCGATTAAAATATTATGAGGCTTAATATCGCGATGAATGATTTGATTATGATGGGCATGATCGAGCGCGTCGCAAATTTGGCCGGCAAAATGGACGGCTTCCTCCACCTGCAGCGGCGCCTTCTCCTTGATCAGTTCGTTCAAGGTGGTGCCTTCGATATATTCCATCACAATATAGTGAACGTCATCTTCCTGACCGACATCGTAGATGCTGACTACGTTCGAGTGGGATAATGACGCGGCAGCCTGGGCCTCGCGCCGAAACCGTTGAATGAATTCCTCGTCGTGGACATACTGCGAACGCAATATTTTGACAGCCACATGGCGATGCAGCAAAATATCAAGCGCTTTATAGACAATAGCCATTCCGCCGCCGCCCACGCGTTCAAGGATTTCATAACGTCCTCCCAGCCGGTTACCTATCATTCATCATCACCTCTCTTCACCGTCAAAATGAGCTGTGTCCACTGCGGTGCTCCCGGCATCGTTGCTGACGAGAACTACGGTAATGTTGTCGTCGCCGCCGGCCTCCATCGCTTCCGCAACAAGCCGCTGCGCCTTGCCTTCAAGCAGGCCGTCCCCATTGACGACCGCCAGAAGCCGCTCCCGGCTGACCAGGCCGCTGAGTCCGTCGCTGCATAGCAACAAAACATCGCCGTACCGCCATTGCACGTCCCGTACATCGACTTCGATCCCGGCTTCCGTCCCAAGCGCCCGGGTCAGCACGTTGCGCCGAGGATGGTGACCCGCTTCTTCACGGGTAATTTGCCCGCTCTTGACCAGTTCGTTGACGAGCGAATGATCCTCGGTTAGCTGCTCGATGCCCGCCTGGTTCACCTGATAGGCCCGGCTATCGCCGATATGGCCGACAACGACCGTATGCTCGTCCGCGATGACGGCCACGACGGTCGTACCCATTCCATGGTAATTTTCCCGCTCCGCGGCAAATGCAAATATATTTGCATTGGCAAGCTCTATCGCCGCTCTCAGGCGGTTTTTTCGTTCCTCGACAGAGGCGTCTCCCGGTATCGACTGCAGCTCGGTATGAATGATTTCCACAGCCATCTGACTTGCGATATCGCCTGCCTGGTGGCCTCCCATCCCGTCCGCTACGATTGCCAGCACGAAGCCGTTCAAATCTTCCTGTACGACCGCCCTGTCTTCATTAACCAAACGGACACGTCCGATATCCGTTTGATTCGCCGTTCTTATCATGCTTCCCCTCACCTCGCACCTGACTCCATATGCTTCGCGCGCAGTTGTCCGCAGGCGGCCGCAATATCGCTGCCCTGCTCCCTGCGGATCGTCGCATTAATTTTATTCCGCTCAAGAATACGCTGGAATGTAAAAATGTCGTCTCTCGGCGTCCGAACATAGTCCCGCTCCGACACGAAATTGACCGGAATCAAGTTGACGTGTGCCATCGGGAACGCCTGAAGCACCTGCCCCAGCTCCTCCGCATGCTCGGGACGGTCGTTCACCCCGCCCATCAAAGCATATTCGAACGTGATTCTGCGCCCTGTTTTGGCCACGTAATACTTGCAGGCTTCAATCAATTCGGCAAAAGGAAACCGCCGGTTGACCGGCATCAGCTTGGAACGGAGCTTGTCATTGGGCGCATGAATGGAAATCGCCAAATTGATCTGCGTCTGCTCATCGGCAAAACGATAAATATTCGGCACAATGCCGCTTGTCGAAACGGTAATATGGCGTTGGCCGATATTCAAGCCCTTCGGATGAATCATCACCTTCAGGAAGGTCATCATCGCATCGTAATTTTCAAACGGCTCGCCGATACCCATAATGACAATGCTGCTGACGCGCTCATCGGTCGCATCCAATAGCTGCTGCGCCTTAACGACCTGGGCAATAATTTCGCCCGGCATCAGGTTGCGCTTCAGCCCCGTCAAGGTCGACGCGCAAAACGTGCAGCCGATCCGACAGCCGACCTGTGTCGTCACACAGACGCTATTGCCGTAACTATGCTTCATAATGACGGTTTCAATGGCGTTTTTATCCGACAGCTCGAACAAAAACTTCACGGTACCGTCCTTGGATTCGTATTTGGCGACTTCGGTCAAGGTAACGAAATCGAATGTCTGCCCCAGCTTTTCGCGGAGCGGTTTCGGCAAGTTCGTCATCTCGTCGAAGCTTGATATTCTTTTCACATACAGCCAGTCAAAAATTTGTCCGGCGCGAAATCCCGATTCGCCGTTCGACTTGACCCATTCCTGCCACTCCTCCAACGTCAGATCGTAAACGTACGGCTTGGCAGGGGCTTGAAATTTTTCTTTTGTCGTTTCCATCGATTATCACAACCTGTTTTTCAATTCATGCGGTGCGCAAATGAAACGGTCATCGCACTAACGCACATGCCTTAGATTTTACCATATTCGTCGCATTTACGCTCGTTTTCGCAGCCTGGCTATAAAAAAACCGTCGGAATGATGCTCGTACGGGTAAATTTGGACAGGCTCACAGTCCAAATCGTATTCCGGATGCGCCTCCAAAAATAACCGGACCCGACCTTCGTTCTCGTTATATTCAAGCGTGCAGGTGCTGTATACGAGCACCCCGCCAGGGCGCAGCAGCGAGTGAACGCGTTCGAGCAGCTCGTGCTGAATGACGCATATTTCGTCCAGCTCCCGCTCGCTTTTTGCCCATTTCATATCCGGCTTGCGACGAATGACGCCGAGCCCCGAGCATGGCGCATCGAGCAAAATGCGGTCGAAGCTTCCGGGCGCGAATCGCTCCGGAAGCTCGCGCGCATCCGCAACGATCGTGCGGATGGAGCCAAGGCCCAGACGATCCGCCTGCTCCTGAATCAGCTTCTCCTTATGCTCGTGGATATCGCAGGCCCATATTTCGCCGCGGTCGTTCATTTTTTCCGCCATATGAGCGGTTTTGCCGCCCGGAGCGGCGCAGCAGTCCAGCACCTTGTCGCCGGGCTGCGGATCGACCGTATCCGCCACCAGCATCGAGCTTTCGTCCTGGATCGAGAACAAGCCTTCCGCATACCACGGAGTCAAAGCCATGTTGCCGCCGCCCTTGACGACAATTCCGTCGCTCGCCAGAGCCGACGGCTCCGCCTCAAGTCCGGCCTCGCCCAGCTTCGCAAGCAGCTCGGAGCGGCTTAGCTTCACCGTATTGACCCGGATACTGACGTGCGGCGGCTCGTTGTTCGCCGCGCATATGCGCTCTGTCCGCTCTTCACCCAGCTGGCGGATCCAGCGATTCACCAGCCATTCGGGATGCGAATGGGCTAAGACGATCCGCTCCGCCGGCGGCAAATCCGCAGGCAGCTGCAGCGAATCCTTCTGTCGGAGAACGGAGCGCAGCACGCCATTGACCATACCGGATATCCCCTGGTGCCCTCTGCGCTTCGCCAGATTGACCGCTTCGTTGACTACGGCGTGATCCGGTATGCGGTCCAAATAGTAGATCTGGTAAAAGCTGAGTCTGAGCAGGCTGCGTACCCACGGCTCCAGCTTGGCCAAACCTTTGGCAACAAAGCGGGCGAGAAAATAGTCGATCGTGTTCAGACGCTGAATCGTCCCGTACACGATTTCCGTCGCCAGCCCGGCATCCGGTTTGTCCAGATTGTACCGCTGCAGCGTTTGGTGCAGCAGCAGATTGCTGTACGAGCGGTCCTGCTCGATGCGCACAAGCACGTCCAGCGCCGCTTCTCTCGCGCCGCCTTTGCGGTTCTGGCTTCCGGCGGGCCGGTTATGCGGCTCCCGGCGGTTCATTGGGGACCGGTCTACTCCAGGCTTACCCGGGTTTACGCCGTCCGAATTTAAGCCGCCTGCCTGGACCGTGCGGTTCGTTTGATTCGTCCCGTCCGCGCGGACGACAGCTTTGTTATGATTATACCGGCCGCGGCCGTTCTTCATGTTGTCGCTCAATGTTATATGCCTCCGCTCTTCCTCCGGCTGCCGGGATCAGCCGAGTACCACTCCCGCGTTCATCTGGCCGCCACGGGCAAATTGTCCGGCATCCATCGTTTTTTTGCCGGCAGGCTGCAGCTCCGTAATCGTAATCAGCCCGCTGCCGGTCGCCACCTGGATGCCTCCGTCGCCGACGGCGACAACCGTACCGGCCGCCGGGCTAGCTTGTCCGTCCGGCGCTTGATCCGGCTCCGGCTTGGCACACGACCATATTTTCAATACATCGCCGTTCCACAGCGTATAAGCGCCCGGACGAGGATGCAGCCCTCTCACCTTGTTCCAGACCGCTTCAGCCGGCTCATTCCAGTCAATCCGCTCCTGCTCGCGGGTAATATTCGGCGAATAGACCGCTTCGGCGTCGTTTTGCGGTACGGCCTGCACCGTTCCCGCCAGCAGTCCCGGCAGCGTTGCCTTCAACAGCTGCGCTCCGGCCAAGCTCAGCTTATGAAACATCGTGCCGGTCGTATCCGCATCCTCGATCGGCACCTCGATCCGGCTGATCATATCGCCGGTATCGAGCCCTTCCGCCATGTACATGATCGTTACGCCGGTCACCGCATCGCCGTTCATGACGGCATAATGGATCGGCGCTCCGCCGCGGTACTTGGGCAGCAGCGAGGCATGAACGTTAATGCAGCCCAGCTTCGGCAGCTCCAGCACCGATTTCGGCAAAATTTGGCCGTAGGCGGCGCTCACGATCAAATCGGGCTGCAGCGCTCTGACCGCCTCTACCGATTCCGGCCGGCGCAGACGCTCCGGCTGCAGCACCGGTATGCCGTGCCGTTCCGCTTCCACCTTGACCGGCGTAGGCGTCAACAGCCGTTTGCGACCGACAGGACGGTCCGGCTGCGTGACGACCCCGACCACCTGCTCGCCGCTTTCGATTAAAGCGAGTAAAGAAGGCACGGCGAAATCCGGCGTGCCCATAAAAACGATTCTCATGCTTCACCGCCCTTAGGGTCGATGCGATATACTTTTTCCGCCAGATCCGTATACAGCACGCCGTTAAGATGATCCACCTCATGCAGAATGCAGCGCGCCAGCAGCTCCGTGCCCTCAATGACAATTTCGTTGCCGTCGCGATCGAGCCCTTTGACCACAACGCGCTCCGCACGACGGACGTCGCCGTTCAGGCCCGGAATGCTCAAGCAGCCCTCGGGTCCGAACTGCTCGCCTTCCGTTTCGATCACCTCCGGATTGATCAGCTCGATTAAACCGTGATCATCGCCGACATCCATCACAATCACCCGCTTCAAAATACCGATCTGCGGGGCGGCCAGACCGACGCCCTCCGCGTCGTACATCGTATCGGCCATATCCTTGAGCAGTTTATGAATGTTTGCATTTATTTTCGTTACAGGCTTGCTTTTTTCCCGAAGCACCGGGTCCGGATCTTTCACAATCAATCTAATAGCCATCGGTTTCCACACCTTCCTGATAAAAAAGTTCATATGCCTTCAACGGGATCACGTGCAGCATGCACGCGATTCCATCCGAGATCATGCCGTAACTCCGATTTATGACAAAAAGACTTTATATATATTCATATGATGCCGGTTCATGGCGGGTGTTCTTTAATAAATGCGATTCTGTCGCGTATCGACTGCCGAAATTCGCGGTTACATCAGCACCTGCGGATCCACATCAATGCTGATCGTCAGCTTGTGCTGTTTTTCCATATCCTCAAACGCGGCCGCAGCCTGCCGGACAAGACCCGAAATGGATGCTTCCCCCCGATATTTTATCATGCATTGGAACCGATATCTATCTTTGATGCGGGCGATCGGCGAGGCCACCGGACCTAATATTTCGACAGGCAGCGGGGCGAGCGATTTCGCCAGCTCCTTCAGCCGGGCCGCCAGCGATTCCGCCGTCCGCATCAGCAAAGGAATCTGCTCATGAGATAAAGTAATCAGAATAAGCCGGTGAAACGGCGGATATTCATGGAGCTTGCGCAGCGTCATTTCCTTGTTTATAAACGATTTATAATCGTGCCTGCTGGCGCTTACGATACTGTAATGCTCTGGCGCATACGTTTGTACGAACACTTCGCCCGGCAGCTCGTGGCGTCCGGCGCGTCCGGCCACCTGCGTGAGCAGCTGGAACGTCCGCTCCGCCGCCCGGAAATCCGGCAAATTCAGCACCGTATCCGCAGCCAGGGCGCCGACGAGCGTTACATGCGGGAAATCGAGCCCTTTCGCAACCATTTGCGTGCCCAGCAGCACATCGGCCTGACGGTTGCGGAACATCGTCAACCATTTTTCATGGGAGCCTTTTTCCGTCGTCGTGTCGACATCCATCCGGATGACCCGGATTCCCGGAAACAGCTTGCCCAGCTCTTCCTCCACCCGCTGCGTGCCGGTACCGAAATGGCGGATATGCTCGCTGCTGCAGCTCGGACAAACCGTCACCTCGCGTTCGGCATAGCCGCAATAGTGGCAGCGAATGGCGCGCGAGCTTTGATGAAACGTCAGCGAAATATCGCAATGCGGGCACTGCGCGACATAGCCGCATGTGCGGCACATGACGAAGGTCGAGTAACCGCGGCGGTTCAGCAGCAATACGGTCTGCTCTTTCTTGTGTAACCGTTCTTCAATCGCTTTATACAGCGAGCGGCTGAACATCGACCGGTTCCCTTCGCGGAGCTCCTCCCGCATATCGATGATATGTACCCTTGGAAGCGGCCGGCCCTCGACGCGGTTGTGCATGGTCAGCAGCTCGATCGCGGCGCCTTGCGGCTGCAGCGGCGCTTCGTTTGACGGCGCGTCGGCCTGTACAGACGGATGCAGCCCGGCAGCAGAAACGGCGGCTGCCGCATCATTCAGGCGATTCCCGCCTGCGGCCCCAGACGGCGTTCCCGTCAGGGACGGCTGCCGCATCGTACCGTACATGCTCTCCAGCGACGGCGTTGCCGAGCCGAGAACCACGACGGCCCGGTGCTGTACGGCACGGGCCACCGCTACGTCTCGTGCATGGTATTTGGGACTCTCCTCCTGTTTGTAGGACGATTCATGCTCTTCATCGATAATGATAAGCCCGATCCGTGTAAACGGAGCGAATATCGCCGAGCGCGCGCCGATGACGACACGAACCTGCTTCAACATAATTTTGCGCCATTCGTCATAGCGTTCGCCATGCGATAACCGGCTGTGCAGCACGGCCACTTGATCGCCGAACCGTCCCTTGAACCGCTCGACCATTTGCGGCGTCAAAGAAATTTCCGGAACAAGCACGATCGCTTCCCTGCCCAGGTCCAGGCATGTCTGGATCGACTGCAGGTAAACCTCCGTCTTGCCGCTGCCGGTCACGCCGTGCAGCAGAAACACTTGATGCCGCTCATCCTGAACCGCCTCCGATATACGGCCGAATACATGCCGCTGCTCAGGCATTAACGCTAGCGGCTCGGTTCGCCGGAAGCTCCGCTGCGCATAAGGATCGCGGAACACCTCCACCTCCTCGATCGCCAGCCAGCCTTTTTCCGCCAAGCTTTTGACGGTCCCCGCGCTTGTCCCAAGCTCATGCAGCAGCTCGGACAGCTTGATCGGGAACGGATGCTCCGCCAAATAGCGGAGCACTTCCTTTTGCTTGGCCGAACGGGCAGGAAGCTCCTCCGCCCGCTGCAGCAGCTGTGCAGGCTGATCCGGCGGGATAACGGTCAACACTTTTTTGGCCGCCATCCGGTCTTTGATCATTTGCACCTCCAGCAAAAGCCCCTCGAGCATCAGCTGCTTGACCAAGCCTCCGTTCGCCGCGAATTTTTGCAGCAGCGCTCCGATTTCTACCGTTCCTTTTTCACGGACATAACGCAATATGTCAAGCTGTTCCGGAAGGAGCAGCAGATGCTGCCCGCCGGAGCCGCCGACGTTCGTCCCAGCGCTGCGTCCATCCGCCGCATGCTCCGCCACTTTGACATGCCGTTCGTATTTCGCTTTTAATGCACCCGGAATCATCGCCTGCAGCGCCGTTATTTCATGGCATAAATACGTTTGACTGATCCAGCGGGCCAGCTCTACGAGATCTGGAGTCAACGGCGGGTATACGTCCATCACCTCGGCAATCGGCTTCACCTTTGCGGGATCGTAGTCGACCTGGGTGCGGATGTCCACCACGAAGCCCTGGAGCTTGCGCGGGCCGAACGGGACGCCGACCCGGCTTCCGACCGCTACCCATTCGCGCATCGGTTCGGGAATCCAATAGTCGAACGCGCGATTCGTTTGTTTCGCAGGGACATCCACAATGACTTTTGCGTACATCAGTTCGCCCCTTCTCCTCTCCCGATCCGTTCCGCAACCAGATTCAACAGTTCCCGGGCCACGCCTTGCTTGGTCATGACAGGCAGCGCCTGGACCAAGCCGTTTTTATCATAGATGCGCACGACATTCGTATCCGTTCCGAAGCCGGCCCCTTCCTGCGTTACATCGTTGGCGACAAGCAGATCGCAGTTTTTGCGCTGCAGCTTGTCCATTGCATATTCATCGATCCGTTCGGTTTCGGCCGCAAAGCCGACCACGAATTGCGTCGTTTTCATGCTTCCGATTGTCTGTAGGATATCGGGGTTTTTGACCAAGGTTAGCGTCATTTCTTCCGATTTTTTCTTGATCTTTTGCCGAGCCTGCTCGGCAGGCCGGTAATCGGCTACCGCCGCAGCCTTGATGACAACATCGGCATCGGCCAGTCGTTCGAGCACGGCCTTCATCATATCGTGGGCCGATTCGATCGAAACGACCTTAACGCCCCGGGGAACAGGCGCAGTCGCCTTTCCGGCGATCAGCGTCACCTCAGCGCCCATATCGCGTGCGGTTTCCGCAATAGCGTAGCCCATCTTGCCGGATGAATCGTTCGTTAAAAACCGGACCGGATCGATTCGTTCAACCGTACCGCCCGCCGTAACGAGCACTTTTTTGCCGCTCAGCTGGCCTTGCTCCGAAAAAAAGCGGCGGATCGCCTCTACAATTTGCTCCGGTTCCTCCAGCCTGCCTTTGCCGACATATCCGCACGCAAGCTGACCCGTGCCCGGCTCCACGAACAGAACGCCCCGGTCGGCCAATGTCTGCATATTGGCCATGACCGCCGGATGGGCGTACATATGAACGTTCATGGCCGGCGCGACAATCACCGGTGCGGTGGCGGCCAGCAGCGTCGTGCTCAACATATCGTCGGCCAGTCCATGCGCCATTTTACCGATAATATTGGCCGTAGCCGGCACAATGACGATCAGGTCGGCCCGGTCGGCCAGATCGATATGGGATACGACCGAAGCATCCTTTTCATCGAAGGTGTCGACAATCACATCGTGCCGTGAAAGCGTCTGAAACGTTAACGGCGCGATAAAGCGGGTAGCGGATTCGGTCATGATCACGCGTACCTCAGCCCCCGCTTGAACCAGCTTGCTGCAAAGCGCGGCCGCTTTATATGCGGCAATCCCTCCGCTGACGCCAAGTACGATCGTTTTATTGCGAAGCATTTTCCGATACACCCCCATTATTGAGAAAAAAATAACAACCACGAGGGTTGTTGTTGGAGAAAGTTACTTTACAATTTCTTTGGCCGGCAGCTTCTCGTAAGAGATGTGATCCTCAAAAATCTCTTCCAAAGCAAGACCGACATACTTGTGCGAAACCTTGTTGCGAACTTCCGATTTGGCTCCGTCACGAAGCAATCTCGCGCGTTTGGCCGCCGCAACGACCAACGAATATTTGCTGTCGACTTTACCCAGCAGCTTGTCGATTGAAGGGTATAACATTTATTTCACCTCTGCCATCCATTGTTTAATTTTGCTGACTACTCGATCTTTGCGGCAATGCTCGGCGACAATAATCGATTGTATCCGGGAACAAGCATGCTCGACATGATCATTTACAATAGCATAATCGTAATGCTCCATCAAGCGGATCTCGTCCATTGCAACCGACATGCGGGTGCGAATCGCGTCCTTGGATTCCGTTCCGCGCCCGACAATACGGTTTTCCAGCTCATCCATCGATGGCGGCAGCAGGAAAATATAGACGCCTTCGGGAAACGTTTGCTTTACTTTTAACGCGCCCTGCACTTCGATTTCCAAAATGATATCTTTGCCTGTGCTCAGCGTGTCCTCTACAAATTTGCGCGGAGTTCCGTAATAATTGCCGACATATTCCGCCCATTCCAGCATCTGGTTGTCCTGGATCAGCTGCTGGAATTGTTCCCTTGACTTAAAAAAATAATTCACGCCCTCCGTTTCGCCCTCGCGAGGAGCCCGTGTCGTCGCAGAAACGGAATAAACCAAATCGGGCGCGCATTGCCTGAGCGCTTTGCAAACCGTACCTTTGCCGACACCGGAAGGGCCTGATAAAACGATTAAAATCCCTCTATCCTTACTCGTCATGATCATCGTCCTTATTGGAAAGTCGATGGGCCACCGTTTCAGGCTGAACCGCAGATAAAATCACATGGTCGCTGTCCGTAATAATGACGGCTCTTGTGCGTCGTCCGTAAGTGGCGTCGATCAGCATGTGACGGTCGCGCGCCTCCTGAATAATCCGTTTAATCGGAGCCGACTCCGGACTGACGATGGAAATGATCCGGTTGGCGGATACAATATTCCCGAAACCGATATTGATAAGTTTGATAGCCATCTATTTTCCTCCCACAGGCTTGCCAAGGCAATGCCGTTTCGTAGCATGAATGCATGTCGTTACTCGATATTTTGAATTTGTTCTCTCATCTTCTCAAGCTCCGCCTTCATCTCGACGACCAGCGCCGTAAGTCCGGCATGGTTGGCTTTGGACCCGATCGTATTGACCTCACGATTCATCTCCTGAACGAGAAAATCAAGCTTGCGTCCGACCGGCTCCGAAGAATCGAGCTGCTGTCTGTACTGCAGAAGATGGGATTGCATTCTGGTCAGCTCTTCATCGACGTTCACCCGATCTGCAAAAAGCGCCACCTCGGCTGCAATTCGCGTCTCATCGATGATCGGATGCTCCAGGAGCTCCTGTATACGCGTGCGCAGCCTCACGGAATAGTCCGATACCGACTGCGGGGCAAGCTGCTTCGCCTGTCCAAGATATTGCTCCATCGCATCCAACCGCAGAAGCGCGTCCGTACGCAGATGGCTGCCTTCTCTTTCGCGCATTTGCAGCAATTGTTCGGCCGCTTCGTTGACGCAGTCCAATAGTCCGAGCTCTTTCTGCTCCTCGGTGGCTTCATCGGCTTCCTTCATCGAGATCAGATCGGGAATCCGCAGAAGGTCATGGATCTGCAGCATGCCCTCGAGTCCGAACTTATCCTGCAGCTGTTTGGCTGCCGAGAGGTAGGCTTCCGCCAGCGGCCAGTTCAATTGTGCCGTCTGGCGGGTCGAGGCTTCGCGTTCGACGGTTACGAACAGATCTACACGGCCCCGTTTGATCTGCTGCTGCAGCGTGCGCTTCAGCAAATCTTCATATTTCAGCCATTCGCGGGGCATCCTTACAATAACCTCGCAATAGCGGTGATTGACCGACTTAAGGTCCATTTGCACGCTATAGCCAGCAAACAGGCGATTTGCTTGTCCGAATCCGGTCATACTGCGAATCATGGCATTATCACATCCATTAACCTATTCTAATCCATTTTGCTAGTGGGTACAAGTGGAAATCGCTCTCCCAGATTTTTCCCATACATAGCGGGTCAGATCGGCCGTCATCTCATAGGAAAGGAAAGGCGTCATCAAGTAAATTCCGTTAAAATAGCGCATTGCCGTATCCAGCAGTTCCTTCGAAATTTGCACGCCCATCGCCCGGCCTTCTTCGCCCTTCAAGCTGCCCATGCGCTGTCTTACCTCGTCGGACAATTGAATGCCCGGCACCTCGTTATGCAAATATTCCGCATTGCCGCCGCTGGCCAAGGGCATAATTCCAATAAATATCGGAATGCTCAAATGCTTGGTCGCTTCATATATTTTCTCGACCAGCGCCGCATCATACACCGGCTGGGTCATAATGTAATCGGCACCCGCCTCGATCTTTCTCTCCAAACGCTGTACCGCTTTATCCAAATATTTGACATTCGGATTGAAGGCCGCACCTACGATGAAGCTCGCTCTCTTCTTCAACGGCTTGCCGGAAAAAGCGACCCCCTCGTTAAGCTGTTTGATCATCCGGATCATCTCGAACGAGGTTAAATCGTAAACCGAGCTGGAGCCCGGCAAATCGCCGAAGCGCGCCGGATCTCCGGTTACCGCCAGCACATGATCGATGCCGAGCGTATGCAGTCCCATCATATGCGACTGCGTTCCGATCAGATTGCGGTCGCGGCAGGCAATGTGGATAAGCGGGCGCAGTCCGGTCTGCTCTTTGACCAGATAGCCCAGCGCCAAGTTGCTCATGCGGGTGACGGCCAAGGAATTGTCCGCCATTGTCAGCGCGTCGACATGAGCTTCCTTCAACGCCCGGGCGCCCTTCATAAATTTATCGATATCCAAATCGCGCGGCGGGTCCAATTCGACGATGACCGTATGGCGCTGCTTAACCAAATCGACGATATTCGGTTCATTCGCCCCGTCAGGTTTAGCGGACGGCGCCGGTTGTGCCAACACTTCCGCCGCCGGTTGAACCGGCTCCCGTTCAGGCAGTACGGCCGCTCCGGCTGACGTCGGCTGCGAACGGTCCGCACGTGCGGGGCCCGGGCTGTAGCCGGCGAGCGCCCTGGACATCGCGGCGATATGCTCCGGCGTCGTGCCGCAGCATCCGCCTATGATTCGCGCCCCCAGATCGGCGAATTTCAATGCCGTTTCGGCAAAATATTGCGGCGTTGCCGCATACGTAAACCGTCCGTCGACATAATCGGGTATGCCTGCGTTCGGAAATATCGAGTAAGGGAGCTCTCCTCCGATTGCGGCCACCCTTTCGAGCGAGCGCAGCAAACCGTTGGGACCGCTGCGGCAGTTGAAGCCGACGACATCCGCACCGTTCTGCTCCAGCTTGGCAAACGCATCCTGCAGCGTTACTCCGTCCTGCGTCGTCCCCGTCCCTTCGGTCGCGAACTGGCAAATGACCGGGAGTGAACTGAGCTTGCGGATAATTTTTAACGCCAGCAGCAGCTCCTCAAGATCGTAAAACGATTCCAGCAGCAGCCCGTCCACCTGCGTGTCCAATAAAATTTCGATTTGCTGCCGCAAATCGTCTTTGATTTTGGCAGTCCGGAAGTTTTTGCGGCGGCCTGCGCGGATCGAGCCGATGGCGCCGACCACGTAGGCGTCGCGGCCGACCGCTTTGCGCGCCAGCTCGACGCCGGCACGGTTAATCGCTTCGATATCTTCTTCGAGTCCGTACTTCGACAGCTTTTCCCGGTTCGCGGAAAATGTGTTCGTTTCGATCAACCGCGCACCGGCTTCATAATAGCGGCGATGGACGTCAACGATGACGTCGGGCTTCAACAGGTTCAATTCCTCATATGAAATGCCGACCGGAAATCCCATTTGGTACAAGTAGGTCCCCATAGCTCCGTCACCGACAATGATTTGTTGACGGAGCGCTTCTCTTAACTCAAGCTTCATCCTCTTCCGTCCCCCTTATTCCATTACTGATCTTTATAACGTTACCGATCCGGTATACACTTGCTCTGCCGGTCCTGTCATGTACACATGATTGTCCGCTTCGTTCCATTCGATAAACAAATCGCCGCCCTTAAGGGAAACGATTGCCGTTCTATCCGACAAGCCGTTCAATACCGAAGACACCAATGTCGCGCACGCCCCGGTTCCGCACGCCAGCGTCGGTCCCGCTCCCCGTTCCCACACGCGCATGTCCATCGCACCGCGCGATTTCACCGTTGCGAATTCCACATTGACGCGGCGCGGAAACATCGGATGCGATTCGAGCTTGGGCCCCCATACGGCCAGCTCGAACGATTGCGCGTCATCCACATAAATGACGCAATGCGGATTCCCCATCGAAACTGCGGTAAAGCGGAAATTCCGGCCATCCACTTCGATCGGATAATCGATCACACGTTCCTGATCGACCGCTGTCGGCACCAGCTTTCCCTGCAGCACCGGCTCCCCCATATCGACGCGCACGGCCGTTACTTTACCGTCCGCGATCGTGAGCTGAACCTGCTGCGCTCCCGCTCCCAGCGTTTCCACCGAAAGCCCGGTGCGCGAACTATCGATCAATTGATGCTCGTATATATATTTGGCGACGCAGCGGATCGCATTGCCGCATTGTTCGGATTCCGAACCGTCGGAATTTATAATTCGCATTTGATAATCGGCGATTTCCGAAGGCAGTATATAAACTAATCCATCCGCCCCGATCCCGAAAAAACGGCTGCACAACCGGACGGCAAGCTCGCTTGCGTCAGACGGCAGCTCATGCTCGCCCGCTACGATTATAAAATCGTTTCCCAGCCCGTGCATTTTTGTAAAATTCATCGTCTCTCTCCTGCTTTCGCGCTTATTCGTTCCTTTGGTTTAGCCATTATCATAACGCAAAACGACATGCATGCATAGTTTTTCCGCAAAATTTTAACCGATTTATACGGAAAATGCAAAAAGCCCGCCAGCAGGGCGCTTCCCCTCTGAACGGGCTGATGCGGCATCGGCTAGCGGGTAACCGGCTTGGCGCTGCCGTAGCGGATTTGCTTGCGTTTGGCCGGGCGGCTCATGACGCTGCCCAATCCCATTAAGAACGTCGGGATTCCGGCAAATACGAGCACGATGATCCAATCCTTCCAGCCGAGCGGAACCGTTTTGAAAATCGGCTGCAGCTGATCGATGTACAGCACCGCAAGCATCAAGATAAGCGATGAAATAACCGCCAGCACCAGGTAGCCGTTTTGCAGCGGGTTGCGGTGAAATATCGAACGCGAGCTGCGGCAGTCGAAAACATGGATCAGCTGCGCCATGACCAATGTCGCGAAAGCGACCGTCTGCGCCTGAACCAAAGCGGCGGCATCGCCCTTCGGCCCCTGCTGCAGCACGATCCAGAAGGCAGCCAGCGTGCAGAAGCCGATGAGCAGACCGCGGCTTATAATTTTCCAGCCAAGCCGGCGGGCAAATATATTTTCACGGGAGCCGCGGGGCTTTTGCTGCATCAAGTCTTTTTCGGCCTGGTCGACGCCGAGCGCCATTGCCGGCAAGCCGTCCGTCACCAGATTGACCCATAAAATCTGAATCGGAATAAGCGGCAGCGGCAACCCGGCCATCATCGCCAGAAACATCGTCATAATTTCACCGACGTTGGAAGCGAGCAAATAGCGGATGAATTTGCGGATATTTTCATAAATGCCGCGCCCCTCTTCAATCGCCGCGACAATGCTCGCAAAATTGTCGTCGCTCAATACAAGGGAGGACGCTTCCTTGGTCACATCCGTACCATTGATGCCCATCGCGATTCCGATATCCGCCGCTTTGACGGCCGGAGCGTCGTTCACGCCGTCACCGGTCATCGCCACGACATGGCCGTTGCGCTGCAGCGACTTGACGATGCGCAATTTATGCTCAGGCGAGACGCGCGCGTATACATATGTATCCTCTACGCGCTGATCCAGCTCCTCGTCGCTCAGCTGGTTCAGCTGCTGGCCGTTTAAAGCAAGGCCGCCGGCTGCCGGGAAAATCCCCAGCTGCTTGGCAATCGCTTCCGCCGTCCCCTGATGGTCTCCGGTGATCATGACCGTCTTGATGCCTGCCCTGCGGCATTGGGATATAGCATCCCGCACTTCCTTGCGCGGCGGATCGATCATGCCGGTCAGACCGATGAAGACGAGACCCAGCTCGACTTCCTCCTCGTCCGAGCTGCGGTCGCTAATTTTCAAATCGCGGTAGGCGAGACCGAGTACGCGCAGCGCATTTTTGGCCATGCCCTCGTTGGCGGCCAGCACCTTCTGCTTCAAAGTGGGAGTAAACGGAATGACCCTGTCATCCCATAGAACATAGCAGCACTGCTGGAGCAGCACATCGGGCGCTCCTTTGGTGCATACCGTCCGGCCGCCCTGGTGCTCGACGAGCACGGACATTCGTTTGCGTTCGGAGTCAAACGGAAACTCACCGATACGGTGATATAAGCCATCCATCGATTGCTGCGTCACTCCGGCTTTGGCGCCAAGCACGACCAGCGCGCCCTCCGTCGGATCGCCTTTAATGCTCCATTGGCTGCCAGGCTCTTCGACCGGCTGTTTTTTGCGCCGGACCTCCGGCTTTTCTTCGACCAACATCGCGTTGTTGCACAGCACAGACACTTGCAGCAGCCGCCGCAGCATTTGGTTGTTGCGAATATTGACATGTTTGCCGCCGCTCGTAATTTCGCCGTGCGGATCGTAGCCGTCCCCGCTCACTTCCAATATATGTCCGCCAAGCCACAGGTGAGTGACGGTCATTTTATTTTGCGTCAGCGTGCCTGTCTTATCGGAGCAAATAACCGAAGCGCAGCCGAGCGTTTCCACCGAGGGCAGCTTCCGCACAATCGCTTTGCGCTGGATCATCCGCTGCACGCCCAACGCCAGCGCGATCGTTACGATCGCCGGCAAGCCTTCCGGAATGGCGGCGACCGCCAGGCTGACGCCAGCCAGAAACATGCCGTACGGCTCCTGCCCGTGAACGATCCCGGCGACGACCACCACGACGGTCAACGCCAACGCGACGATGATCAATATTTTGCCGAGCTGCTCCAGCCGATGCTGCAGCGGCGTTTCCATCGACTCGGTGCTTTGGATCAGGTCGGCGATTTTTCCCATTTCCGTGCTCATGCCGGTTCGCACAATGATCCCCTTGGCCGTTCCCCGCGTCACCATCGTCCCCATAAAGCCCAGGTTTCGCTGGTCGCCCAGCGGCACTTCCTCGCCATCCAAAGCGTTCGTATGCTTGTTGACCGGCACGGATTCGCCCGTTAAAGCCGATTCCTCCGCATACAAGCTGTTGGCGTCGATAAATCGGAGATCGGCCGGAACACGGTCGCCGCTCTCCAAAAAGACCACATCGCCCGGAACGAGCTCGCGCGCGGGTATTTGGCTGAGAACCCCGTCGCGCAGCACTTTAGCGTTAGGCGCCGACAGCTCTTTCAACGCGCGCAGCGACCGCTCCGCCCGGAATTCCTGGACGAATCCGAGAATGCCGTTCATAATAATGATGGCGACAATCGTAATGGCGTCCAAATATTCACCGAGCAGCCCCGAAATGAGCGTCGCGCCCATCAGCACAAGCACCATAAAATCTTTAAACTGATTCAAAAACAAGGCAACCGGCGATACTTTCGCCCCTTCGGAGAGCTCGTTGCGCCCATGCTCGTCCAGCCGTTTCCGCGCCTCTTCAGACGACAGCCCTTTTGACGGATGAATTTGCTGCGATTGCATGATTTCCTCCGCCGTCATCTGGTACCACTTTTTCTGACTCATCTGCTCATTCCCTCCCAAAAGGATCAGACACTTGAACAACCTCTCGAATCCAATGTATTCAGACAAGCCAAGAAATAGCACCGGAACGGAACAAAGCGCCCCAAAAGAGACGTGCGGGTCCACCAAACGGGAGAACGGACTTAAGTTTTTGACCGAAATATGGCATGATAGTAAGGAACCTTATCCGGCGTTCATTCATTTTAAGTATGCAAATTAAACAGATTAAGATTGGAGTTGTACATCATGTCGTTAGACGGTCTCGTCGTCCACAGCCTTGTGCGGGAACTGCAGGCTTGCGTGGGCGGCCGAATCAATAAAGTACATATGCCCACGCACAATGATATCGTACTGCAGCTGCGCGCCCAGGGACGCAATTTGAAGCTGCTGCTGTCTGCAAACCCTACATATCCGCGGGTCCATCTGACCGAGCAAGCGTATACCAACCCGCTCGAAGCGCCCATGTTTTGCATGCTGCTGCGCAAGCACTGCGAGGGCGGCGTCATCGAAAGCATCGCGCAGCCGGGACTGGAGCGCGTCATTCGGCTGCAGGTACGCCAGCGCGACGAGCTCGGCGATGTCAGCAGCAAAACAATCGTGGTCGAAATTATGGGCAGGCACAGCAATATTATATTGCTTGATCCGGCGACGGGCACGATCATTGACGGCATTCATCATGTGACGCCGGCGATCAGCAGCTACCGGATCGTTATGCCGGGCAGCGCTTATACCGCTCCGCCCGAGCAGCACAAGAACCATCCGTTCCATACGGACAAGGAACGGTTCATCGCCGTGCTAACGCAGCCCGACGACGCAACCGGCCAGGAAGACGATGATCGGCGGGTCGTGGCGAAGCGGACCGCAGCGCCGGATTCGCGGGAAGCCGCATGGGCAAATCGCCTTGTCGCATGCTTCAGCGGGATCAGCCCGCTTGTGGCCAAGGAACTCGTATACCGCGCGCAGCCGCTTTGGCCAGCTTCCGACATGCCTGAGAACCTTAGGCCAGAGAAGGATGCGGCGATTGTGTGGGAGCCTTTCCATACGCTGATCGAGCAGCTTCGATACGACGGCGGCGTTCCGCAAATTTGCGACCAGCCCGATACGGGAAAGCAGTCATTTTCGATTGTCGAGCTGACGCATCTGCACGGCGAAACCAAGCAGTTTGCTTCGGTCAGCGAATGCCTCGAAGCGTTCTACGGCGATAAGGCGGAGCGGGATACAGTCAAGCAGCGCGTATCCGATCTGCTCCGGTTTCTGCAAAATGAGCGCAGTAAAAATGTAAAAAAACTGGAAAAATTGCAAGAAACGTTGGAGGAAGGCCGCGACGCGGATAAATTCCGGATTATCGGCGAGCTGCTCACCGCTTCCATGCATCAAATTCAGAAGGGCGACCCGCAGATCGAGGTGATCAATTATTACGATGAGGAGCAGCGTCCGGTCGTGATCGTCCTGGATCCGCTGCTCACCCCTTCCGAAAACGCGCAGCGCTATTTCAAAAAATATACGAAAAGCAAAAACAGCCTGGTTGTCGTCAAGGAGCAGCTGGAACAGACGCATCAAGAAATCCGCTACCTGAACAGTCTCCTCCAGCAGCTCGGCACCGCTTCGCTCAGCGATATCGAGGAAATCCGCGACGAACTGGTCGAGCAGGGCTATATTCGCGACCGCAGCAAAAAAACGCGCAAAAAGAAATCGAATCTGAAGCCGCAGCTTTCCTGCTTCACGTCAAGCGAAGGCATCGCGATCTATGTCGGAAAAAACAACACGCAAAACGAGTACTTGACGAACCGGCTCGCCCAATCGGCCGACACCTGGCTTCATACGAAGGATATTCCCGGTTCGCACGTCGTCATCCGCAGCGCTCAATTCGGAGATGCGACGCTGCAAGAAGCCGCCCAGTTGGCCGCTTATTTCAGCCAAGCCAAATCGTCGAGCCAAGTGCCGGTCGACTACACGATGATCAAGCATGTCCGCAAGCCGGGCGGTGCCAAGCCGGGCTTCGTCATCTACGACCACCAGAAAACGCTGTATATTACTCCAGACGCCGAGAGCATCAAGCAAATGCCGGTCAGCATCAAGTAGCCCCAAACCAGGATAAACGGCTTCGCCGTCCCTAGGGGACGAGCGCGTTTGTCAAGGTTGTGCGAAGCCAAGTATGAAAAAACTTATACTTGCTATTCAACCAAGGATAAACCGCTTCGCCGTCATCTGGAACGGGCCGGCTTGTCCAGGCAATGAGAAGCGAAGGCATTTAAAACTTACATTTCTGTACAAAGAAACAAGCGGCTTTCCATCCCTCGCACGCTTGCGGGCAAGATGGAAAGCCGCTTGTTTTAAACTCGGATCGTATCGTTACAAGCAGTCGGATGGCCGGATTAAGCTATTCCGCCGACATGTTGTTTTCTTTTAATATAACGTCATGCGCTCCGCCTTCCACGATACTGGTGGCGGAAACGATTGTGATGCGCGCCTTATGTTGAAGCTCCTCGATCGTTTTGGCACCGCAATTGCACATCGTCGATTTGATTTTGCTGTTCGTTTTATCCAAATTTTCCTGCAAGCTGCCCGCATATGGCACATAAGAGTCGACCCCTTCTTCGAACACAAGATCCTGCTTGCCTCCCGTGTCGTAACGCTGCCAATTGCGCGCCCGGTTGGAGCCCTCGCCCCAAAATTCTTTTACAAAATTGTTGCCGACCTTCAGTTTTCGCGTCGGGCTCTCGTCGAAGCGGGCGAAATATCTGCCCATCATGACGAAATCGGCGCCCATCGCGAGCGCTAGCGTAATATGATAATCGTGAACAATTCCGCCGTCCGAACAGATCGGTATATAGATGCCGGTTTCTTCGTAATATTGGTTTCGAGCCTCCGCGACCTCGATCAGCGCCGATGCTTGGCCGCGGCCGATGCCTTTTTGCTCTCTCGTAATGCAGATGGAGCCGCCGCCCACGCCGACCTTAATAAAATCAGCGCCCGCGCCCACCAAATATTGAAATCCTTCCCTGTCCACAACATTGCCCGCTCCGATTTTTACGTCAAAATTCGACTTCACATATTGCAGCGTTTCGTGCTGCCATTCGCTAAACCCATCGGACGAATCGATGACAAGCACATCTACTCCGGCAGCGACCAATGCCGGCACACGCTCCTCGTAATCCTTGGTATTGATGCCGGCGCCGACGATGTAGCTTTTGTTCATATCCAGCAGCTCCTGCGGATTTTCCTTGTGAGCGTCATAATCTTTGCGGAATACGAGAAATTCGAGGTTTTGCCGTTCATCCACAATCGGCAAACAGTTCAGCTTATGCTCCCAGATCAAATCGTTCGCCTCGGATAACGAAATACCGGATTTGCCGTAAACCAGCGACGCGAACGGCGTCATAAATTGTTGAACCGGCTTGTCGAGCGAATCGCGGCTGACCCGGTAATCCCGGCTTGTGACAATGCCCAGCAGTTTGCCTTTAGGAGTCCCGTCATCGGTTATCGCTACCGTGGAATGCCCCGTTTCGTCCTTCAAATTCAGCACATCCTTAAGCGTATGAGCGGGGGTCAGATTGGAGCGGCTTACGACAAAGCCCGCCTTGTAGCTTTTCGCTTTGCGCACCATCGCCGCTTGCTCCTCCACCGGCTGGGAGCCGAAAATAAACGAGATTCCGCCGCAGCGGGCTAATGCGACCGCCATATTGTGGTCCGATACGGACTGCATCACCGCCGAAGCAAACGGAATATTCAATGAAACGGCCGGCTTTTCCCCGCGTTTGAATTTAACGATCGGCGTCTTCAGACTGACATTGGCAGGCGTACAATCCTTCTTCGTCAGGTTGGGCAGCAATAAAAATTCGCTGAACGTCCGGGACGGTTCCAAATAATAATAAGCCATTGAATTAATCCTCCTCAAAATTGGAATTGACAAGTCGGCAGCACCATTGCGGGCTGCGCTCTCCGGGTAAATTTTTACAATCATACCACACGGTTTGCCTTTACGGCAATCCCTTATTGACATACCGGGTTGACGTACCGGACAAGTTCCATAATAATAGTCATAGCAACTAGTTTGGAGGTGCTGATGTGGATCAAAATATCGAAACCTTGATCGATTTATTCGACAAGTATACCGATGAGCAGATTGCGGATTTGTCTGATTTTACTTACGAAAACCGTACGATGACTCGAGATGAAACATTAATTATCGTCTCTACAATCCGGGCGTCGCGAACCGCGAGAGGTTATATTAACGGCGGCAGAACCCGCCGTTCGGACAGCCCGGCTCCTGCAGGCCAGGGCCAGGGCACGACCCCCTCATAATGCGGCTTCTTAAAGAAAAGACTTGTTGTGAACGCATGATTCCTTTTATTAGCAACCAGCGTTCGCAGGCGAATTAAAAATGACGGGCAAGCCGAAAATGGGCTGCCCGTCATTATTCATATCATTTATTTTTCATGTCATCCAATCCGGCGCAACTTGCTGCATCGGACTTCCGCGGTCGGAGCGGAGCGTTCTCTAGCCCTGGAGGAGCTTATTCGAACTTCTCCCGCCCGCCTGCGCCAGCTGCCCAAGCTGCTCCACGACGGATATGTCCACCTTGCGCGCCCCAACCGGAGCATGGAAAACGACGCCGCCCCGCTCTCCGTGAAAATCGGAGCCGCCGGTCGCAATCAGTCCGAACCGCTCGGCAATTCGGCGGTAATGCTCCTCCTGCTCCGGCGTATGGTCGGAGTGATATACCTCCAGGCCGGCCAGCCCCCGCTCGGCAAGCTGACCGATCAGCTCGTCCTGTCCGTACAAGCCCGGATGGGCCAATACCGGCACACCGCCGGCCTCCCGTATCCATTCAACGGCGGTGAACGGCTCGATCCGCGGCGGATTCACATATGCCGCCGCCCCTTTGCCCAAATAGCGTTCGAACGCTTCCGCCGTCGAGGCGATGTAGCCTTTTTTCATCAACGCACCGGCGATGTGGGGTCTGCCGACCGTCTCGTCCGCTTTCTTCGACCCTTGCAATGAAGCTGTAACATCCTCCATCGTAAGACTGAGCCCGAGCTCATTCAACCGCTCAATGATCATCCGGTTGCGTTGGTCTCTAACGCCGCGCAGACGGGCGAGCCGCTCCAGCAGATGCGGATCGCAGGGGTCGATCCAATAGCCGAGCACGTGAATGTCCTGCCCCTCCGCGACAGTGCTGATTTCGACGCCCGGCACAACCGTCAACCCAAGTCTCTTGCCCGCCTCCAACGCCTCTGCGATACCCGCTACCGTATCATGATCGGTTATCGCTATAGCGGCCAGCCCCGCTTCCGCAGCGAGCTTGACATTGTCGGCCGGCGGCTGCGTTCCATCCGAAGCCGTCGTATGCATATGTAAATCGGCGAATGCCATGGTCGAATCTCCTTTATCATAGTTAATGATTTCACAGTAATGCCCTGAAAGCTTACAGCCATTGACTTAAATCGCGCTCCCGCAAAAACGTTACAAACGTGACCGCCGATATCGGTAAAAGGGTCGAGTTGAGATAAATCGCATAAAAGCTGCGGGAGAAACAGATCTCTTCGATTTTGCGGACTGTCAGCACACCGAGCGCTACTTCGTGCTTCAGCGACGATTGCGACAGGATCGAGATGCCCAGCCCCGCTTCTACGGCCGATTTAACGGCTCCGGTACTGCCCAGTTCGTTGACAATTTTCATCGCTCCGGGATCCCAGCCGGCCCGTGCCAGCTCTTCCTCCATCACTCTGCGCGTGCCGGAGCCTTGTTCCCGCAGCACAAACGGGTATTCAAGCACATCGTTCATCGTCACAACCGGTACTTGAGCCAGAGGATGGTCCGGCGGCATAATCAGAACGAGCTCATCGTTCAGCACGGCCTCCGTGTGAACGTCCGGATGGTCGATCTCGGCCTCGACCAGACCGAAATTAAGCTGATGGTTCAGCACTTCATCCAAAATTTGCCGCGTATTGATCACTTTCATGCTTACCGAAATATTCGGGTACTCTTTGCCGAACGGGCCGAGCAGACGGGGCAATATGTATTCGCCTACGGTCATGCTTGCCCCCAAATGAAGCCGTCCTTCCAGCATATGCGTAAATTTGGACATGCTGACGTCGGTTTCCTTCATCAGATCGATGCTGCGCTTGGCATAAGGCATCAAGGTTCTTCCCGCTTCCGACAGCTCAATCTTTTTGGTCGTGCGGTGGAACAGCTTCGTGCCGAAATAATCCTCCAACGCCTGCACCTGCATCGTCACCGCCGGCTGCGTCATATGAAGCGCTTGCGCTGCATGGGAGAAGCTGCCTTTCTCCGCAACGGTATAAAAAATATGGAGCTGATGAAAATTAAGTGCCATCGCCCGCTTCCCTCCAGCTTACTTGGTAGCCCTATTATAACAAAATAAAAAGGAGCACGCCGCTTTTGCGGACGCTCCTTCGATGAAATTATATTATCTGCGTTTCCGGCTGCTTTTGATCAGTGTCATCCGCCGCGAATGACGCAGCCATGAATAGTACGATTTCAGGTCGCGCAGCTCGATCGTATCGGACATTCTTCCAAGGAAGGTAACGATGACCATACGATGCAGCAGCTTCGAATCCAACGTTTCGGGAACGCCCCACCCGGCAAATTCCGCAACCATGACCATGTCGTCGTCGATCAAGTATACATCTTCGCTATTTTTGTAGTAAGGCTTTATTTGTCCCGCTCTCAGCCTGTCCCATAAATAATCACATATATCGTTAAAGCCCGTTTTCTGGTTTTCCACCCGGTCCGTCCAACGGATACGCGCGTGATTCGTAATCACAATGTCTGCAACGTTCTTATCCCCCAAAGTAACATAGAAAGGCTCGGAGCTGTTGGATCGGTCAATCGTTCTGTCTCTCATAAACCACAACCTCTCACCCATTAAAATAGTACCTTTAACCTATGTACATCCCATACACCCTTTATTTTACTAGATTTAAAAAAGGAATCCAAATAAAATATTCTTTATGATCATGCTAAATTTATCAAAAAAACCGATGACTTTATAACTATTTTCGGGCTGTACTTTGTCGTATAATGGCAAAAGTGCCTGTCCGTGCAGCGCGGTCCGGGGAAAACGGGCCTGCGGCGCAAGCGGCTCCCGTTTCCGCGTGCTGTCGCTTTCTGAATGGTTGAGACACTCGAACCTGCACTTTACTTCATATCAAAAAGAGGCTCCCGCAGTTACGGAAGCCCCATGGATTGCGTATATAATATAATAACGAGCAAACGGCCCAATTTTGAGCTGCGGCGCGAACCGATCGGTCAGACTGTGTAAAATCGGGTTTTATCAGGCATATTACTACTGTATTCCGTTTTTATCTCGTTGCGGTAGGAGCGCTCGACCTTTTTTACGAAGGGCAGCTTTTGCAGCTGCTTGGTCGTTTCGTCCAATTTGGAGGAGTGCACGTACATGGCTGCGTAATGCAGCCTTTTCGAAATAAAATGAACGCTCCCATAGCGTTCCAGATGTTTATTTGCAGCTTTAATGTCACTTACCCAAACGATCAGGCCGCTGCGGTCGGTAAACATGGTTCATACCTTCTTTCCATATAGGGATAAGCGATGAAAGGACGAATTGCGTATGTCACAAATGGTTGTTGAGGCAAGACGCGGCGCGGTGGTCGAGAGCCGGCACCGAGGGCATGTTGCCGTGGTCAATGTAAACCGGGAGCGGATCGCTTATGCCGGAGACCCGGCCTATTATACTTTCGCCCGCTCGACGGCTAAGCTGCTGCAAGCGATTCCACTGCTGGAAGCGGACGGCGATCGGCAGTTTCAGCTGGACGATAAAATGGTCGCGCTTGTGTGCGCCTCCCATAACGGCGAGGATGCGCACGCCGCGCTTGCGAACGAAATACTACAGCGCATTGGACTCGATGAAAGCGCGCTGCGCTGCGGCGTGCACGAGCCGTTCGACCCGGAGACGGCGAATCGGCTGAAAAAGGCCGGCTTGCCTTTTACGCCGCTGCGCAACAACTGCTCCGGCAAACATGCCGGGATGCTCGCGCTGTCCCGCCTGCTCGAACATTCGGGCGCCGGCGTTCCTTATACGTCCATCACTCATCCGGTTCAGCAGCTGATGCTGGATACGGTGTCCGAAATGTGCGGCGTTCCGGTTGAGCAGATAGCGCTAGGCACAGATGGCTGCGGTGTCCCGGTCTTCGCCGTGCCGCTCGAGGCGCTCGCGTACGCCTATGCGCGGCTTGGCAAGCCGGACTCGCTGCCCGGGCAGCGAGCCGAAGCATGCCGGCGGATTATCGGCGCCGTCGCGCGGCAGCCCTACTATGTAGCCGGGAACGAACGGTTCGATACCCGTTTAATCGAAGCAACTCAAGGCCGCATTATCGGCAAAATGGGGGCCGAGGGCATATTCGCCCTCGCCATTCCGGAGCAGGGCTGGGGGATCGCCGTCAAGATCGAGGACGGTTCCTTGCGCGCGTTATACCCGGCTGTCATAGAAACGCTCCTGCAATTAGATATGCTCCGCGAGGAGGAAATTATGCAGCTTCACGAATTCCATCATCCTGTGATCACGAATTGCCACCAAGCGGCTGTCGGCGAAATCCACCCTGTCATCGAGCTGACATGGACCGGGTCCGATCCGCAATAATCGTACCGGTTGCGGTCGAAACCAGGATGCTTGAACTCATGCGGCGCTGCCGCGCTCGCAGCTTCTCTAGCTGCAGCCTCCGCTGCAGCTTCCGCCGCTCGAGCAGCCGCCGGAGGAACAGCTTCCGCCTGCTTGCAGCTCGTTGCCCGGCACCTTGATCGTATCGGACACGCTTTGCGCGATCGTTTGCGAAATCGAGTACAGCAGCTGATCCAACCGCTGCTCCGCTTCTTTATAATGTTTGACGGTTTCCAGACTGTCGAGCTGCTCTTGAATCGCCTTTACCTGATCCAGAGCGGCGTGATAGTCCGGATGAAAATGACCGAACCGCTGGCATTCCTCGAACAGCTCTTTCTTTTTATCAAAAAGCAGGACAAGCTCTCGGACCTTAGGATCTTCGTCCTTGCGCTTCTTCCAATATAAATAATCCGCTGTCTCTACGGAATCGTTAATCATATCTCCCAAGCTGTATGCCTGCATGAGAATGGCAGACATATCTAACGTGTAAGCTTCCGTTACTGCCATAATAGCACCTGCCTCATATTCATCGTAGATTTTCCAGACAAGTCTATCATACCACACATTGTTCACAATTGTTGTATCAATATTTATCAGTAACGCCAGGGACGATGATCTTCATTTCCTGCCATTCCTCGGGAAACAGGCACACCTCTTGAAGCTTCGATTGCTGCAAGCCGGTCATGCTCCATGTGCCCCGCGTATCCTGAAGCTTCCTCGGAGCAATCACTTCGTCGCGGCCGTTGCGGCGGATTTGAAGCGCCGTTTTCCACTCAAGCGCTTTCTCTACCATTTCTCTGCGCGTCGAAGGATGGTAAGTCCGGTAGTCCCTCATCCAACCCTGCGGCACGCCCTGCAGATCGGGATACAGCTCGCGCACCTCCGGGATTCTCGCATCCATCTCGAAATAAATGTGGTTATGGCGGGAGTACAAAAACCCTTTGTCTCCAAGCTGCAGCGGTTCGGCGGCGGGATTCACCCCGTTCCCTGACGAATCATCGCTTGCGTCAATCCGTTCATGGTAGTCGGGCTGACTGATGCCGCCTCGACCGGACGGCGCCGGTCCGCCCGGCTGCAGCAGCTTGCCCGGCATCCAGCCTGCCTTTTCAAGCAGCTCTGTCAATCGTTTGAGCCGATCCGTACGGACCATCCACGCCCGGTCTCCGACCGCCTCAAGCAAGCATTCGGCACTGCCCGGCAGCTTGCTTACAGCCTCGGCCGCTTCAGCGTCCGAGCAGCGGAGCAGCACCGCCTCGACAAGCTGCACTTTGCCGAACGGCTTGGCCCATTGCTCCAGCGTCAGCTTCACATTGTCCGGCAATCCGTAAAGCGCATGCCGTTCCAGAAATTGCAGCGTATCTTCAAGCCTGCAGCCGTTCTCCAGTCCGCGCTGCAGGCTTTCCTTGCTCAGCTTGTAAACCGATACCTGATCGGTCTTAATCCGGTCGGCGAAAGCTGACAGCTGCCAGCGGACGATGTACGGTACGGAAGGTGGCATCAATATTTCAAAATCCGGCTGAACGTAAAACCGCTGCTCCGCATCGTCTTCGTCATCCGCAGCCGGAAGACCGTCATCCGCCGAAGGCCGGGCAAGCCACATATATGCGGCTTCTCCGCCTCCCGCGTGAGCGGATGAGTCCGTTCCCTTCGCCAGCCAGCCGAAGGCGACAAGCGGCTCGAGCCACTGTTGTTCCAGCTGAGACTGCAGCTCCCGGTCAGCGGCGGCATCAGCCTCAAACGGCATACAAATGCCCTGCCTGCGCAGCCATTGCAGCAGTCCGGCAGCGCGAAGCCATATTCCTTCAGGCTGCCTCTCCAGCAGCAGCGCAGCATGCTGAAGCCAGGCCGTCCCCGGAAAAACGATCCGTTTCCAAATAAGGTACAGCCGCTTGTTTTGCTCCCGTTCGTTAAGGACGAGCCAGCCGTTAACCGCTTCTTCCCGCAGACGCAGCTGGTCGCCGCGCTGTTCCACCAGCTCCAGCCGCTGTAAAAATTCCATCATCACCGCGAGCTTTACCGGATAGACGTCGGCATAAGCATATTTCAGCGCGCTTCCTTGAAAGGGCTCGTTTTCGAGCGGCAGCGCATCGAGCCATTTCTGCACTTGCTTTTTATGGAGCGTTCCGTTTTTCGTCAGCTTCATTTCGTTCTGCGCAATGAATACGAGCGTGTGCAGCAGCTGCAAAGCCAGTGCCGGCCCGGATTTGCCGGTGCAGGAAACGGCCGGCGACTCCGCCAGCGGCAGCAGGCGCTCCTCCTCCGCGGATAAAAGCAGCCGCTGCCATAATCCCAGAGCGTCCTCGGCCACCACATAAACATGCTCGCCCCATGATTTCCGGAACATATATATCAAGCCCTTTTTCAGCAAATGAATAAAGCCGACCTTCGCCTCCGCACCTGACATTATATGTGTGGCCAGTCTTTCCAGTCGTGCCCAATCGAAAGGCTCGCAGCCGATCGACACAACGACAATTTGCAGCACCTGCTTTTCACGGACGGACAGCTGATTGAGAACGGCTTCCATAATCGCCGGGTCGCTCCAGATCGACTTTAACGTTTCCCCCCGCAGCAGCCATGGCGCATAGACCGGTTCCGCTTCGATCCGCGCCTTCAGCTCCTGCGGCATTTTGCTTAAATAGAACGTATTGTTCATATCAACCCCGCCTCCATTCCCGAATGTAACTCCGGCCATGAAACCGCCGCCGCTTGATCGTTGACAGAAATGCGGCTCGGCTCACGCTCCGACAGCGGCCATTCCTCGATTCGGTAGCTGTATCCTTGTTCGATCAAAAACAGCTGGCGGTTCAGCGCGAATTCCTGCTCTTTCGTATCGGCCGCTACAATGGAATAAAAATAAGCTTCGTTGGCATTCGACTTGGGACGGAGAATACGCCCCAATCGTTGGGCTTCTTCCTGGCGGGAGCCGAAGCTGCCGGAAATTTGAATCGCCACCGAGGCGTCAGGAAGATCGACGGCAAAATTGGCTACCTTGGACACAACAAGGGTAGTCAGCTCCCCGCGGCGGAAGCGGTTATACAGCTCCTCGCGCTGCTCATGCGGCATTTGGCCGGATATGATGGGGGCTTCCAGCTCCCGCGCGACCAGCTTCAGCTGCTCCAAATATTGCCCGATAATAATCGTCTGCTCACCTGCATGCTTGTCCAGCAAACTGCGGATCACCCCGAGCTTGGCGCGGCTTGTACTGGCCGCCCGCATCTGCTGCCGCGGTTCGGCTGAGGCATAGGAGTCACGTTCTTCGGATGAGAGCGGAACGCGGATTTCCGTACAGCCGACCGTCGCAATCCATCCCTTTTGCTCCAATTCCTTCCAGGGTACTTCGTACCGCTTCGGTCCGACCAGCGAAAATACATCCTCCTCCCGGCCGTCCTCGCGAACAAGCGTTGCAGTCAGTCCCAGTCTGCGTGTCGCCTGAATATCGGCGGTTACCCGAAATACCGGGGCAGGCAGAAGATGCACCTCGTCATAAACAATAAGCCCCCAATCGCGCTTGTTGAACAAATCCATATGCACAAACAGATCGTCCTTCGATTTGCGGTATGTCAATATTTGATAGGTGGCGATCGTGATCGGACGGACGTCTTTTTTCAAGCCCGTATACTCGCCGACCATATCCTCGGTCACATCCGTTTTTTCCAATATTTCGCGCTTCCATTGATTGACCGACGTCGTATTTGTCGTAAGAATCAAGGTGGCGCAGTTCAGCTTGCCCATCGCCGCGATGCCGATAATCGTTTTCCCCGCGCCGCAGGGCAGCACAAGCACACCGCTCCCCCCCAAATGACTGCCTTCCCGATAAAACGAATCGACAGCCGACGTCTGATAATCGCGCAGCCGAAACGCATTATGGTCCGAATCGTCCTGCTTGAGCCTGATGGGCAGCTCCTCGCCGCGCGAATAGCCTGCCAAATCCTGAACCGGAAAACCGAGCTTGATCAGCTCCTGCTTCAGCACGCCCCGATATCTGGACGAAAACCGCAGCGTTTGCGAATCGACCTGGCACAAGCCGTAGGAGCGCAGCGTTCGAAATGAACACATTTCTTTAATCGCCTCGACATCGTCGGAAATCAGCAGCAGATCGTCGCCCAAGCTCTCCATTCTGACAAGTCCGTACCGTTCCACGAACCGCTGAATATCATGCTTGATCGAGTGAGGCACTCCGAATTTGGCATACTTCTCCAAAAAATCGGTTATTTCCGCCGTCGACATCCCCGCCGCTGCCGCATTCCATAACGATAAGGCGGTCATTCGGTAGGTATGAATATGCTCGGGCGTTTTAACCAGATCCGCAAACCGGGCCAAACCGATGCGTACCCTTTCGAAGTCCGGATGCCGCACCTCCAATAAAACCGTAAAATCGCTTTGTACGATCAGCGGGCGTTTCTGGTCCATTTTCATGTTGTTCCCTCCTCGTATAATCAGTTTAGAAGCTCATTTTGAGCGAATTTCCAGTTGATCCGGACAACGGGAAAGAGCCTAAATGAATTTCCAATATATAAGTGATGGTGGCACCTCTACTTGATGGGGGATGTGGGCGTAGCCGAACCCGTACCGCAGCCCGAAGGGCGAGGAACGGAAGTCGGGGAAGCGAAGCCTTCTTCCTTCCACTCCAATCGATCCGGACGATCAGAGAGCCCCACCTTCACTTGGAGAAAGCCCCGGTTTCCTCGTCCACATGGTTTTGTTTCACCCC
>NZ_SMRT01000040.1 GCF_004354045.1 Paenibacillus piri
TGACAGCCAGAAGGAAAAGTTTGATGAAAAAATGTGGGTTCAACGATTTACTCCGCGTAGGGCTAGGAGCATCTGGTCGAAAGTGAATAAAGACAAAGCAGAGCTTCTCATTACAAATGGAAGAATGAAGCCCTCTGGGTTCAAAGCGATTGAAGTTGCCAAAAAGAATGGACAATGGGACAAGGCCTACGAATCGCAAAGTATCGCTTCTATGCCTGAGGATTTCGCAATTGAACTTGAGCGTAATGTCAAAGCGAAGGCATTTTATGATACGTTGAATAGCCAAAATAAATATGCAGCTCTGTTCAGAATCCATAATGCCAAGAAGCAAGAAACCCGGGCGAAACGAATTCAACAGTTTGTAGCGATGCTTGAAAAAGGTGAAAAAATATATCCCTAATCAGCCCCTATCGATTTTGAACTAACGGGAACGATAGTTGGGAGCTTGCCGCGCGGCAAGCTCCTCTTCGTTCATTAAAGTAACGGGTAGCATTCCAATATATGGTATAATGGGGTTGTTATCGCAAGTAAAATGCCCGTTGATATACAAGAACGGGATGAGATCATTTGCTAATTATAACGATTCGGAACGCCTGGAGAATACCAAGCCGTACGAGGTAACACACTCAAGTCGATCAGCCGCCGGATGGGCAAGACAAATGTCTAAATCGATTGCAGTCCGGTTTCAAAGCTTAAACACCTGCAAATCCGAAGTGCAACAAATCGTAACTGTTTAAAGTCGAACTTGTAAGAGACTACAACGAAAAGAGGGTTAATATGATCCAATCGATTCGTCGCATGATGCTTCCTGCCCTGCTGTGCGCCGTAATCCTGCCTGCTTCCTCTAGCCATGCCGCCGGAGAATGGCGGTACTACCACCCCAGCCAATTGGTGTTGACAGAAACGACACCGCTTTTTAACGGGAAGCCGCTTGGAATGGGCGGAGCCCTAGCTCCCGTAGGGGCTTCGCTTGCTCCTCAAGTCGTCAACTGCGTAGGAGGTTTTAATCGAGAATATTATGAAATTGAGACATGGATGGGCAGGAAGTGGGTATCGGCTGACTTCCGCATATATGGTCAAGAACCCAATGCACATCGATTCAAGAACCAAATAAGTGAAACTATGTATTTATATGATGAGCCTTTCGACGATAAGAAAACAACACTATCGATCTCCCCGCAAATTGTCGAATCTACCGATGCTACGGATGTAGGGAATCGCACCTTTTTGAAAATCAAAACTTGGATCGGCGACAAGTGGTTACGAATGGGGGAGATCACTACACCGGTGGAAGCGATCCAAAGATGGGATGAGAAGACTGAAACTTGGATCACAATTTCTGAATCCGTAGGTTAATTTCGGGAACGGCTGACCGGATAGATCGGCTACCTTTGTTCATGTAACGGAGAACGATAGCGTGGAGCTGCGAACAGCTCCTTTTTGACGTTCGTTGAAGTAAAGGGCAGCATACTTTAAGATCATACTCGGTGAACCTTACCATAAGTAACGGCAAGTTTTTTCGGAAAATCTCGCAGCGGGCTTGGTAAGGGTCATTGCTGAGCATGGGATTGGGATGGGACACGCTAGATGGCAAAGTCGGCGCAAACGGGCCTCTGCGAGCTTGTTCGTGCTCACAAAACGATGCGGTATCTAGAGGAGGACTTTTGCTTGCGGAAAGCAAAAGCCCCCTCCGCTTGTTAAGCGGAAGGGGCCCAGATCAAAAATGCTTTTGGACTGTGGGGTCAAGCTCAAGCTGGATTCCAGCGACTTTGTGCTTGTCCTTCAAGTGGGATTGCTTTGTCACTTTTGTCTTGACAGAAGACCCTATCGCTGCGGCTCAGGTAGGCAAACAGAGCTTAGAGGGCGACGAGCTCTGCGAGCTTGGCCGCGACGTCTGCCATTGGCTCTTCTGCAGTGTCCAGGCCACTTCGTGATCCGAGCAAGGGACTGACTTCGCGGAGAGCTTCATACGTTGTCTCGTGTACAATCGGAACGAGCCGCTCACGGGCGAGGAGTGCCGAAAGTTCTTTGTCGGCAATGCCCTCTTTTGGAAGTCGGCGTAGAAGTGCAGGGGTAACCAGCACAATCCCGACTCGCGAGTTCGCCAAGCCCTTGTCGATGGCGCGTAGCAACGGCACGCCGAGGCCAACGTCCTTCTCGCTGAACCAGACGGATACACCACGTGACTCAAGCAGATCGTGCAGCTCCTTGGCGGCCCCCTGCCGGTCGTCCCACGCATGGCAGAGGAAGACGTCTCGAAGTTCAGGCCGCGTGGCCAAGTTTTCGACGCTGTTGCGGACTGGGGTGAGTGCCCGAACTTGTTCAGGCGTGTACTGCACGGATGAACCTGCTCCTGACCAGCGCGGCTTTGCGCTGCGGCTGGAACCTCCGCCGCTGCTTCGGCCGCCCCCACTTCCCAGGGACGGGGAGTAAGACGAGGGGGAGTACGACCTGAAGCCACTATAGCGGCCACTACTACCGCACGCTGGGCAGTTAGCTCTGGCACTCGCTGAGCGATGTCCATTTACTGGAGCTGTGCATCTAGACATGTCCTTACCTCCTAATATGATTTTCCTAGTAATATATTACTTCCAATTAGGAAAATAATCCATATATTTGAAGAATTGTGTCGCATCTTGAATTGTAAAAGGTGTTTAGTTTGATAGTTGACCGAGAGAAAGTTTACGTGCCGGACGTGTTGCTAAACTCGAGGAGTGAAGAATGGATCGGCTTGAAAAGGGGTTTTGCCGGGCATGGTCGGGAATGGGCCACGCTAGGTGGCAAAGTCGGCGTAAACGGGCTTCTGCGAGCTTTTTGAGGTCACAGAACGATGCGGTACCTGGAGGGGGACTTTTGCTTGCGAAAAGCAAAAGCCCCCTCCGCCGTTTTGGCGGAAAGGGCTAGTTCAAAAAAATGCTTTTGGACAGTCGGGTCGAACTCAAGCTCGATGCCAGCGACTTTGCGTCTGTCCTTCATGTGGACTTGTTTGATTACCGTTTGAAGGAGCGTCTTTTGCGTTTCGGACTGTGATTCTGCGAGCAGGCTGTGAAACTGGGAAAGCGCCTGCCGGACTTGCTGGAGCGGGACAGGGTCGGACGTGTTGTCTGCCAGTTGCCTCTCAGCCTCGGCTCTGCGCCGCGTGAGTTGTTCGTGCTGGATCTTCATTTCGCTCAGCCGCTCGACGAACAGGTCGTCATCCACGCCACTTGACTCGAACAGCTTGAAGAATCGCTGGCGCTGGCTCTCGATGCTTGCCAGTTCTTTATCAATTGCCGTCAGTTCCTTCTGGAGCGGGGCTACGCTCTTCGTTCGGTCTTTGTTGATCTTTTTCACGACGTCCTCTAGCACCTTTGGCTTCTGGACGACTTCAGCAAGCCGCTCGAAGACAAAGCTCTCGACCATGTCCGCTCGGACGGAGTTGGAGTTGCAAACCCGGCTTCCACGGTTGCGGAAGTTGTTGCAGACGTAGTACCTGCGGATGACGACAGTTCCGTCCTTGAGCGTGTCGCGGGTGCGGTGAGCTCCCAGTGTTGTTCCGCACTGAGGGCACCTCAGAAGTCCCGTCAGGGGGTAGGTACCGTCGAAGACGCGCGGCGGGGAAAACGACTTCTTGGCGAACAGCGCCTGCACGGTTTCCCACAGGTCTTGAGAAATGATCGCATCGTGCTTGCCGTCGACGATGATTGGGTTCGGATTGATGCCCTTGCGTCTCGTCTCAGCCCAGTTCTCTCGCACGTTGAACCTGATTTTGCCGACGTACACCGGGTTGTTTATGATTGTCTTGATTGCCACACTGCTGAACGCATTGCCGGGTTTCGTCTTGTGGCCCTCTTGGTTCAGTTGGTTGGCGATGCTTCGAAGTCCCTGACCACTGGCGTACATACGGAAGATCTTACGGACTAGCTCTGCCTCGATCGGGTTGATTCGCAAGAGAGACTCTTTGTCGCTTCCCTTCGGAACTTCGACCACTTCATACCCCAGCACCAGCCCACCGTTCCACTTCCCGTTTCTTGCCCGCTGCTTCATGCCCATTTTGACGTTTTCGACGATGATGTTTCTTTGGTACTCCGCCATCACCCCCATCATCTGCATCATCGCCCGACCGGACGAGGTGGTTTGATCGAAGTCCGGATCGGCCACGCAACGCAGTGTGACGTTGTTGCGCTTAAGCAGTTCCAAGATGGACAACAAATCTGAAAGTCGCCTTGAGAGGCGGTCTGTCCTCCACAGCCAGAGCTCCGAAACTTTTCCACTCTCGATGTCTTGTAGGAGCTCCAGCAGGGCCGGACGCTTCTCGATAGACTTACCGGAGATTCCGGCATCGACATACTCTTTGAACACGACCTTGTGTTCCGCCTTGCAGCGAGCCTTAATTTCCTCCAACTGCCCCTCGATGCTGAAGCCCAGTTCCGCTTGTTCTTCGGTCGAGACGCGATCATACGCTACAACTTGAAGCTCTGGTGTAGTGACGGGGTTTTTGAACACATTGAGGGGTGGTTTCTTTCGTTTTGTCAAAGTCATGGTCAGTCCTCCTTGTTTTATGCGATTTGCCTGAACTCTTGCGTTCCGAGTAGTTCGGCAGTTAGCTCGAAGTCGACCGAGTCCTCGGTCTCTCGCTGGAGCAGGACGCTAACCCGCAGGAAGGTGACTTTGCTCACCTTGGACGTTTTTACGACGCTTGACTCGCCAGCGAGGAAGTTTCTTACCATCTCCGCCAAAATGGCGACCGTCGTTTCGTAGTTGCTGTCTGTTGGAATGTACATGTTGTGGCCTCCCGAAAAATTTGTGTTTGGCGAGCTGGACGGTACTCAAAAATGCCGTCCAGCCACACTTTCGTTGTGTGGCTTAGAGTTGGTGCCACACTGGAGGTGTACTGACTCGCACTGCAAGGGCCCGTTAGCAGTGCGTCGGAGTACACCTGTAGTTCACCGGCGGAAATCTGCGCTTTGCTTGCTCCGGCTAGGCTGGTGATGAAAAGTGCGGCAGTTCAGCTACCAGCACGTTACCTCAAGCTGACGAAATCGACTCCCCCGAAGGAGCTGAGATGAAAACTGAACTCTTCAGGGATGAAGTGTTCTGGCTTGCCATCCAGCCATTCGTTAACGCCAAGTTTGCGGAAGATCCTTGCCGGAAGGTAGTTGAGGTCGAACTGGAAGCTTTCGTAATCGAAAGCTTCCTCCAGCGCTTCTAGTTCTACCTCCTCGAAGTCCGTGCCGCTCAAGAGTAGCTCTTCGCCGTCATCATCTTTTTCAAACAGAAGTTCGTCCGAGTCGTATTTGAAGGCTTCCTCGAACTCGCCGCCGACGGTGACGCGCACAAGCTTCCTTTGCAAGCTATCGTTCTGGCTTCTAGAACTTTCAGTTGTGGCCTCGGTCGATGTTCCGTCGTCATCAGCATCCTCGAACAGGGCAGTCATGCTCGGCCTCATTTCCGACAAAAGACTCAAGCCGTAGAGGAAGCGGACACCATTTGACGTTCGTTCGTCAGGCATTGGGATCCCGGCGTCTAACAGTGCGTTTTTGAAGGCCGCCCAGAACAACTTGCGGTCTCGAACAGTTTTCGAGGCGAAGTCTGTTTCCCCTTGCCGTCAGAGAGGTTCCGCCGCTACGAGCATGACCCAGACATTTGACCCGTTACTGTCGGACGTGACGTTTTCGTTCCGATCGAACATATCTTTCAGCTTCTGGAGAACCAGTTCGTTTACCGTCAGTTTCTTTCCGCTTGGTCTCTCAGCCATTGTTCCACCTCCTCATCGTGCGCTCCGGCCAGCATGAAGAACGTCATCAGGTAGTCGTTGTCGTACAGCACTGCGACTTTGTACACCTGGAGTCCTTCGCCTAAGTCGAGCAGTTCGACGTACTCTGGGAAACTTCCCAGCAGTCCGCCGTTTTCGCGGCTCAGCCCGACGTTGCCGAGATCCCGGACGTTGTCTCCTGCTTCGAGAACGACGATGTAGCCGTGCCTGCCCAAATGGAACTCGCTCTCCTCCCCGTCCTCCAGTTCAACCCGTAGTTGGTTAAAGTAGTCCTCGATCTGATTGAGGAGCGCTGAAGGAAGCACTTCCGCGCGACACAGAATTACAATATCCTGCTTCGTTTTGATGACTCTCATTTCTATATACCTCCTGAAAAGGAAATGAACCCTCGTAAAGGGGTCTTGGCTCTAGGTCACGAATATGATATATGTACCAAAAATAGTTTGAACCGTTTTTAACGGGCAGTATAATTCAGATTATTCATTGACAGATACTATAAATGAGTAGTATTATTTTCCCAAAAAATTTAAAAAGCTGCTATGGATTGCCGATTGAATTCAGCAGTCTATGCAGCATAAATAGAAGAAAGCAGGTGGTGTTGCCGTGAAAGGCGTTGAAACCGTACCGATTCTTGTGGAAGAAATGCGAGCTTGGAGCCGTGAGGTGCTCGGAAAGTGGGTGGAGGACGAGTTTGTAGTAGAGACATGGGCAGATATCGCCTTAAACTTGGATCTGATCGAAGATTTTTCGAGAGGGAACGCTCGGTTGGAGTCCATCGTGGAGCGTATTCGGAACGGGGTGATCAGTCGCCGGTTGGAGATTACGACCGAACAAATCACGCCTCTCTCTGCCCGCGTGTATTCCACGTACCGCAATTGGCCGGACGAAGTGGCGAGGAAAGGCGCAATGCTGGCCGCCTCCATCGCAGACACTCATGGCATAGGGGTTGTTGCCGTTCCGAAGCCGAACATTATCGGTGAAGGGTTGATGCAAGTATTGGCGGCGGGTCAAATAGGATTAATCCTCACGCAGAACAACCCGATGATGAACATGGGCATTTCCGACGAGAACTTGATCGGCAACAATCCGCTTGCCATTTGCGCGCCGGGCGAACCACCGTTTTTGTTCGACGGTTCCTTCTGCGCTCACAATCGGTTTGTCTACGGACGACTGTTGAAGGACGATCACGGCAACGTCTCGTACCCCCCGCTGGGTGGCTTAAAGGGATTGCACATGGCGTTGGGCATGGAGTTTCTGGCTGGCGCCTTGACCGGAGGTTTTTTCGGAAATGCGCCGGGGAAGCCATGGGGCGAAGGGGCGGTAATTATGGCCTTTAGCTCAAAGCTGTTTAATGCCGAGGGTATGCAGGCGCAGACCCGGGAATATTTGCAATCGTTTCACACATACCCAGGCCATCATTCCTTCGAGCTTCGCAAACAGGTGTTGGACCGAGGTTGGATCGAATACCCTCAAGAGGTTTATGAGCTGTTTTGCCGGGTAAGCAATCAATCGGGGGTTAGCATGCTTAACATTGCCTCAGTCGGCATGTAAATGTAAATACATAGAAGTGGCTGTTACATGATAAATTTAGATAGTTGAATGGATGGAGTTATGAGCGGTGCATACGTGCCGCTCTTTTTGCTTTTACCTGGCGATTTACCGGAGGGAACTGCAATGGCCATTACGAACGGGACACGTTAGTTGAACAAGCTAGATCAAAGAAAGGGCCATCCCGCAAAAGGATGGCCCCTAAAACTTGCCGTTACAGACAGCGCGGTGAACCTTACCACAAGTAACGGCATGTTTTTTTGGAAAATCCTGCAGCGTACTTGGAAAGGGGCTTTGCCGCGCGTGGTTTTGTTATGGGCCACGCGCGATGCTAAGTAGGCGCAAGCGGCTTCTGCGAGCTGTATGTGTTGGAGAAGCTGCCGCAGTTGCCCGACCCGTAAGCTGCCAGTGCGCTGGATGCATTTGCTTCCTCAAACCTGTTGTGTTTTTCAACTACAAATAGGATTCTCGAGTCCCCATCTGATGGGACTATTTACGATGTCTTAACGATGCAAATCTTTGGCGGATTTAGCGCCCCGGTTGCGCAACCACTGAACCAACTCACCGGTAGTGCTTCGTTGTGCTGCATCCAAAGGGGTCAGTCCGTCCCATACGGAAATCCAGTTCAGTTCGGCCCCTCGTTCGAGCAAATACTCGGCAGAGTGCCGCTGTCCGCCGTGGCAAGCGCACCAGAAGGCGACCGTAACTTCATCCGGGGGTGGATTGTGGCTGGCTCCCCACGGATATCGCCGTGAAAGTGTGGTCCCGGCAAAGTGGGCTTCCATGTCATCCAACAGTCCAAGCGCGGCGGCGTGCCAAAGCGTGAATTCTGCACCGCGCTCAACCAGCCGGTGTGCAGCATTCCACTGCCCAAACGCCACTGCATCGTCCAGCGGCGTTCCACCGGCGATGACCGCACCAGACGCCTCAATATCAGCGCCGACATCGAGAAGCGTGTCGAGCACCTCGATATCATCGCTGCTCGCAGCCCAATGAAGAGGTGTCTCGACATGAGTGCCGCCGGTGATTCGAGCGTTCACCTCAGCACCAGCTTTGACCAATTCGGCCACCGTCGCCGCACCGTTTGGAAAATGGCCGGGCCAATCGGTAGCCACATGCAGCAGCGTACGCGACACGTTCCCGTTGCACGTATCGGCTCCAATAATTCTCGCCGTAGCAAGTCCAGGATTCCCGGTGAGCAGTTTCTGCAATCCCTGGACATCGCCGGTGCGGATTGCCTCGACCAAGGTGATCGCAAGAGGCTCGTTTTCGGAAATGACCACTATGTTCATCCCTCCTAAATTTGTTAATTCTAATTATAGCAGAGTACATAGTAATGTGGTGTGTTCGGTCAGCGCTGCGGACGCTGTTCCGTCCCGGCGAAGGTTTTCGACGTCCTACCGGGCGTTGTGTTCATCCCTCCTGAAAAAGAATGCCTGATAGCGCAGCATGACGGCGCAGATTGTGTCGGTCTGTTCGGCGTAATTAAAGACCGTCAAGAGTGCTTATTCTATTGGATCAGTTGGTGCAGACCAAGTTTACTCAAGCGTTAAAACAGGGAACATACGTTCCTTCTGTTGTCTGATAATAAAGTTGTTGAATTTATAATAAAGTCGTTTAAATTTGATAATAAAGTTGTTTAAAAAACGGCTATCGTCGTTAAGCTACCCCGAAAATTACTCATAGCGTAGATCTAAAAATGGCAACACGAAACTAAGCGTAGCCTTTAGCTTTTTTTAAAAACTACGCCTCCTTGATCTATGGAGGTAGGATATTTAAGATGCTTCTGAAGTGGGAAGAGCTACATGAAATCCGAGGCTTTCCAACCTTCGAACAGCTTGTTTCACAATCATTTCCTGCTGTCGTTTTTCAAAATATTGTCCGCCTAATTCTTTATACTCCTCGCCGCGTTTGAGAAGGTGGTAAGCAATTGTCATGATGGAATGAGCGACAGCCACGGCTGCACGGTGCCTGCCTTTTCGAGCAGCAATACGTCGGTACTGGGCCCCCAGATAGTTGTCTGATCTGCATACAGAGTGAGCGATTTCAATAAGTGCCGATCGGAGGTACTTGTTGCCTTTGCGAGTTTTCGAGGATTTTCGTTTACCGGCACTTTCGTTATGCCCCGGAACAAGACCGGCCCATGAGCATAGGTGAGCGGCAGTGGGGAAACGCGATCCGATGTCGGTTCCAACTTCCGCCAGGATTTGTTCTGCGGTTCGCCTAGCGATCCCGGGGATGGTATCTAGCCTCTCAATGTCCTGCTGAAAAGGGTCGAGCCGTTTGGCTACCTCCGTATCCAGTTCCACGATTTGTTCGTTGAGAAAATCAATGTGCGTCAACATGGTTTTTAACATGATGCGTTGGTGGGCACTCATATTTCCGCGTAAAGCCAGTTCTAGTTCTTCTTTCTTTTTCTTCAACGTTCGGCGAGCGAAGGCAGCCAGCTTTTCCGGATCTTCTTCTCCTTCAATCATGGCATCCATCATATCGCGGCTGGAAATTCCCATGATGTCGGAGACAACGGCGGCCAATTTAATGTTGGCTCCTTCCAGGACCTTTTGTACCCGATTGTGTTCGCGAGCTCGTTCCTGAATCAGGCTGCGGCGGTAACGGACCAATTCGCGAAGCTCTCTTTGATTTCGGTCGGGAATATAGCTCACTTTCAGTAACCCATGGCGTAAAAGATTACAAATCCACTCGGCATCTTTGACATCCGTTTCCTGCCAGGCACCGCTTTGATGTGCGCAGCGTTAACGACGAGGAATTGAATCTCCTCGGCTTCGAGCAGATTCACGATCGGTTTCCAAAATACGCCGGTGCTCTCCATGGCCACGTGAGTACAGCGATGTTGTTTGATCCAGTCGATTAGATCAAGCAGGAAAATCGTATGCGTTCGAAACGTCTTGATCTCCTTTCCCTCTGGTGTAACGACGCAGGCAGTGATTGACTTCTTGTGAACATCCAGACCGCATGCTCGTTCGATAAGGACTTCCATGAAAATCACCTTTCTACGGCAGATAGAGTTGAGGACTGGCGCAACAACCAGTAAAGGGTTAGTCTACCCCGCGTGCTTCCAGAAAAGGAGCGACATTCCGTGGTGCACCATGGTCGTAGTAGTCAGACTAACGGTTGGGTTCGCGACACCATAGCTTAACGACCTTCCTCGCCAGCCGTAATAATAGTATAAAACGCTGCACCAAAATTTTCATCTTTCGTGGTGCCCGACAGGGCATGGGTGGCTAACGGGTAACGATAGCGTGGAACTTCCAAAAGGACAACTCCACTTTAATGTTCATTGAACAGTAATTTGTAATAAACTTGAAATCATCATTTCACCTTACATTAATAAATGTGCCTATAATAAGAGTTGACCCCCTTTTTAAATATAAACCTTTAGCCCTGTAGCCCGTTGCTATGGGGCATTTTTTTTATTGAAATGGCAGTTTAACGTAATACTGTGTTCATTTGAGATACTGTTCAGCGAACAGGGGATCCGATCGAGTTATTTCCTTTGCAGACCTATGATCATATTATCTTAAATATTTCGGGTGGCGCAGATTCGATGGGATGCCTTTGTGAGTTCATCAAGCAGGGAGTGGATCTATCCAAAATGGAGCTCTGGCATCAATATGTTGATGGCTACGGAGACCAGTACACCGAATTTCGGGATATTTAAGCATTTACTTTATAAACCGTTTAATTTATTATAGAATTGTACATGATGATAGACAATTATTGAAAGGAGGAAAATACTTAATATGTATGTCCAATGACATCTTTTCAGCGTTGGCTGATCCGACTAGACGAAAGATACTGGAATTGTTAGCCGCTCACAAGAAATTGCCGGCATMCGAGATCCATAGTCATTTTCAAGCCAGCCCCCAAGCGATATCTCAGCATCTTAAAATATTGCGGGAAGCGAACATAGTCCATGTCGAGAAGCGGGCGCAACAGCGGATTTATCAGTTGAACGTCGAGGCCATGAACGAACTGAACGAATGGACCGGGATGATGCGACAATTGTGGAATTGCAGGCTTGACACGATGGATGCAGTATTGAAAGAAGAATTGAATGAACAAAAGAGAAAGGAAGAGGAGTCCGAATGAATCAAGAATTAAAAAAACAGGAACTTGTCATCACCCGAGTATTTGACATACCGATTGAATTGGTCTGGAAGGGTTGGACAGATCCAGAATTGGTGGTGAAATGGTGGGGGCCCAAGCATTTCACCTCCCCTTCTTGCAAGATTGATCTGCGAGAAGGAGGCAGATACTTGTTTTGTATGCTGGCACCAGAAAGCCAAGGAGGTCAGGCCAACTTTTCTACGGGCACATACACAAAAATAATACCGAATGAGCGTCTTGAATTCACACATTACTTATCCGATTCGGATGGAAACATCTTAGATCCAGCCGAAGCGGGCCTGCCCCCTGACTTCCCGTTTAAAATTGATTACGTTATCGATTTTAAAGCAAACGGAAACAAGACTGAACTCGTTATCACGGAGTATGGTTGGACGCAAGGTGAGATGCTGAAGCGTTCCATCATTGGGATGAATCAATCGCTCGATAAGCTTGCCAAAGCGATTGGAACAATATATTAATCCATGGAATCTTAATATCAAACCTGTCTTATCTTAAGAGATAGATAATTGTTGACAAAAAGAACCCCCGGAAGACATGCCGCAACGTCATTGGGGAATGCAGCGCGACATGAAATCCAAAGCTTTATTACCGAAGAAACTATATCACATGAAGTCTAAAATTCCAATATTAAAGAGGATAAATGAATGGGAAAAATAATTGTATCGGTACACAGTACATTGGATGGTGTTTTCACAGAATCGCGTGGAGACGAGAACGATTTTACAAGCTGGGCTATGCCTGGCATTACAGATTCATGGAAGGACATCCTGACTATGGTCCAGCAGGCCGAAGCCATCTTGATGGGCCGGGTCACCTATGAAGGTTTATCACAAGCTTGGCCGTATATGGAGGGAGATTTTGCTGATGCCATGAACAATACGCCCAAGTATGTAGCTACTCGCAATATGAATATACGGGAAGTGTACTGGGGGGATTATAGCAGCACTATTTCCCTGCTTGCCGGTGACTTGAGCCAGAATGTTGCTAAGCTCAAAAATAAAATCCAAGGCGACATCATGGTTACGGCGAGTGCCGGTCTTGTACAGAGTCTGATTAATGCCAAGTTGGCGGATGAGATCAGCATGATGATCCATCCTGTTATCCTTGGCAGCGGCAAGCGATACCTTGATAACATTACCGCTAGGAACGATTTGAAACTCTTAAATACTCAAATATATGAAACAAGTGGTTCAATGAAACTGGATTACGAGGTTATGAAATAACAACTAAAATGTATGATATGTCATGACTATACAGGCGCGCAGTGATAGATATAAAAATATTAAAATAGCAAAATAAAACGCAACATGTGTTAAAGATAATATTATGAGTTTATACAATTAATTCAAATAGAAAGGACGATAGTTAATTCGTAAAATCATTCTATTCATCCACAGTACTTTTAATGGAGTTGTCACTGGCGACCCACGCGTGGACAAAACCAACTTCAATGTCTGGACAACTGACGCCAGCAATGAGTAAGGTTCTGAGTACCTATTAAATACGTTCGATACAGCTGATACCATTTTGCTTGGCCGCGGAACCTACGAAGACCTCTCTAGAAAGTGGCCGTCTATTAATGACTGGCTAAACGTCAGCGATGTAGGAACACGCCTGGGTGAAAAGATAAATAACGCCCACAAACTAGTTGTAACCGGCGACCGCCCGCTCGACGAGCTAAAATGGGGAGAATTTGAAGCTCCAAAACCTTATTGAGAAAAGTGCCTGCATACGTTGCGAGTAAGCACGGGGGAGTCGGTCTGACCAAAGCAGCTGCTCTTGAATACGCCAAGAGGGGACTACGGGTTAATGCGATTTGTCCAGGAACAGTTCACACGCGACTGGTTGGTAAACGGGTTCCCCCAAGCGTTACGGCACTTCATCCAGTCGGGCGAATTGGAACAACAGATGAGATGCGCGGCCGCTGTTATTTGGCTATGTAGTGATGCATCATCGTTTATAACAGGCCATGAGTTAGTGATTGATGGAGGTCGAACTGCCGGCGAATGATTTTGTCGTCCGGACGGCTTCATGTAATGAGCGTTAAGACGGGTAACGTTAGTTGAGAATAGATCGGCAGTCTGAGGGGATGCATCTCTCACGACTGCCGTCTTCTTTTTTAATAGTGCTATAATCCGGGTGTCGTTTATGTAGGAGCATTTATATGAAGTAAAAGCTACATAAATATTAATGTCCGGTGACACAAACAACTAGCTACTGTAAAAGGCTCCCGTATACTTTGGTCTTTAAAAGTGGCAAGCGTTAAAAAGTTTCTTGCATTTCCACAAAAAAAGGGAATTTATTACTATCGGCGAAATAACTAATACCTCTACTTAATGCGTTCTGCAATCCTATAAAGGAGGAACGTCCCTTGAGCAACTGGCATCGAATCGCCTGGATTGACATGCAGATTCGCGAGAATAGGTACCCGAATTGCAGCAGGATCTCAGAGCGCTTTAACATCTCCGTCCGACAAGCCTCTCGAGATGTCGAGTATTTGCGCGATTCAATGGAAGCCCCGGTGGAGTACTGTCCGTTAAAAAGGGGCTACCGGTACACCAATACTACTTTTCAACTACCCGCGGTTGTGATAACGGAGCAGCAAAAGCGAGCGATCGCCCTGTTGGCAAAGGAGTCTAAAGCGATGGCTGGAGGAGACCATCTCGGAATGGCGGACTTGTTCGGCAAGCTAGAGCGGCTGATAGATGAACGGCACGGACCCTTACGAAGCGCTGCTCTGCAAAAGAAGGGAATCAAAGAAGCGGAGGAACGGGCAGCGGCTGTCCTTAACTCAGCGAATACCTCCCCTCTTCTCCCAAGAACGGAACCATTCTATGCGGACATACAGATTGAACCGGCAGATGCCGTCGAGGTGCTGAGGCTAGAAGCCACACCAAAAGGAAATTCGGTCTTTCAGGTCCGTTATTACAGCGTGGAACTTTTCGCGCGTCTCCTACTATCAATCCCTTACGAATTTCGGATCATCTCCCCTAGCTGGCTCCGAAACCTGATACGGCACCGGTTAGAAAAAAAGCTTCGTGGATTCTCTCGGTAGGACAGCATATGTCGTACCGGCACGATATGCTTATATCAGCTCCGGGGGTAATTCAATATGTTGGGAAATAAGGGAGATGACGAATTATATGACAATCATGCATGATAAGCTGAAATGGCGGCCATTTTGGGCAACCCACGTTGGGGCCATGAAAGGGTGTCTGGACTTCTTAAACATCCCTATGTCGGATGCCTGGCTTGTGGGAGGGATCGGCCACGCTTTCATAATGAACATTAATGACAACGTTTCAGCTGCAGGCCCAACCGTTTGGAATACGGAAATGATGATGCTTCTTGGACATAACCTCGGGTTCCACGTCAGCGGCGTTTTTGCTTGGAAAAGCGATCCGCAATTTGAAATTAAACAAAAGCTTGCTTGGGAAACCGCGAGGCGCGCATTGGACCAAGGGTTTCCCTGTTACGGCTGGGAGCTTGGGATCGCCGAATATTATGTGGTTTGCGGCTATGATTCGTTCGGGTATTACTACTCCGGGATTGGGACTGCAGAATACGAAATTTGATCTGGCCCGCGATCGAAAACAGGAGTTGGCAAGCGGTACCTTCACGGAGCAGCTAAGACAAGACCTTCTCCGCCGCGGAGTCGTGCTTTCCGACAATGTCCGTGTTGAGCGGCGTTTCGGGTGCTGGATTATTAAGGACGAGGATGACGGAAGAAGGTACTCCGTATTAGAGGACAGAAATGGCAGACTGATGTTCCATGGGGAATATGAGATAAGCCAAGGTTTCAAGAAATGGACGGAGCTGGGCGCTTCGAAGCTCGGTCTGCTGGAGCTGTACAGCGTTGAACCGGTCTTCACATCCGATGATGACGCTATTGTAAAGGAGGCACTTGAATTTGCACAGGGGCCACGCAAATGGGTGAAGGCTGGCTTCCATACGGGTCTTACAGCTTACGAGACTTGGAAACGAGCACTCGATAACCGTAGAGCGGACGGATTTGGAACAGCGTACAATGCGTCAGTCTGGCAAGAGTGCCGGATGCTTGCGTCGCAATTCCTACAGGAGGCATCCGAGCGCATTGGGGGCTCAACGGCTCTTGAACTGCGTGAGGCGGCAAGATGGTACGACTCAGTTGCACAGGAGCTGAATATCTTAACGGAACGATTTCCGTTCCATCAACGCAATCCCGAGCATATACGGGACGAGGTCGCTCTCGATCAAGCAAGCCGTGCGTTAAGTCGCGCTCAAATTGCAGAGAATCGCGCGATGGAGAAACTTCAGCGAATCGTGCACATGATATAAGCTTGGACCACGCTATTTAGAAATTTTGCCGTCAGAGAATGCAAAGGCTCCAGCGAATTGTATGAGCATTTGGCGATGAACATCGCACAAGATGACGCCCTACTCGAAATAGCATCAAATGCGGGTCCCGGACAGCCTATCCCTAATCTGTTATTTGGCGCGGTACAGAATTTGTTACTTAAGGGGAAGGAGCACGGGTTGCGTGAGCATTACCCGAGTATGGCAGTCGGAATTCCAAGCGGATTAGAGCAGGCCTTTCCGCAGTTTAAGGAATTTTGCATGGTAAATAAGAACGAGCTGATCTCACTCCTACAGACAAAGCTTGTGCAAACGAACGAAGTTAGGCGATGTTCTTATTTATATCCAAGCTTCTGTTTTATCTACGAAAAGGTACAGAAGCCCTTATCGTTAATTGAAATTGGGACAAGCTCAGGGTTACTGCTTTTATGGGATAAATACAGCTATTCATATGGTTCAGACGAAAGATATGGTGAGACGGTCCACTGCTGCTTACAAAAAGCCCTCCTGGTTTTTTTGTTCCGGATCGCGCAGCGTAGACATTGAGAGAAGAAAACCAAACAACTTCTTGTCTTTTATCGGTAGTTATTCTTGTCCTCCAAGCCGCGGGATCTATCTGGTGGCCTCATTAAACTAAATGGCAGTTTTCAGTGATGAATGCCCTTTTTTAAGAGGGAGATTAATTTAAACACTATATAGAAATGGTAGAACTGAATTGAAGTTACTTCTTAGTCTGGTAATTATTCATGGAGTGCTAACAAGCGGAAACACTTGAAATCATTGGGGTATTTGTTATAATGGCAATAGTTTTTAGGAGGTGCTTTATTTGATCACTCATTACATGCGTTTACGGTAAAAAGAGGTGCGGTACAGGTTGACTCATCCGTTTTTTTGAAATCGGAATCGGGTCTATTTGTGGTGCGCCTTTTTCATTTACCTAAACAAATGAATGAGGTGTTTTTGTGTTGCGTAAAAAGAATAAAAAGCCCGTCGTTACCGGGAACAATTCCCGCACGAATCCAAATAAAAGCGAAGGCAGCCCTAACTTTTCTGGTCAGCATTTCCTGCATAATAAACGTGCGGTGTGTGATTTGATCGAAACGGCAAAGATTACGAAAAAGGACGTCATCATTGAAATAGGCGCCGGACTCGGCGCGATCACGCTGCCTTTGGCGGAGAAGGCGAGAATGGTCATCGCTTTTGAGAACGATGCCGCGTACGTTCAAAAATTGATTGGCAAGGTGGAAGGCGAATCTAATATTAAAATCGTTCATGGCGATTTTATGCGGGGATACCTTCCAAGAGAGCCCTTTTGCGTCGTGTCGAATATCCCTTTTTCGATTACGACTCCAATTCTGAGAAAGCTATTGGAAGATCCTTCTACCCCGCTGCAGCGGGCCGCCATCATTTTAGAGATTGGAGCGGCCAAACGGTTTACCTCTTCAGTCATGACGAATCCGCAGCTATTAAGTTGGAGGATGAGGTATGACATGGAACTGGTGCAGACACTCCCCCCGAGTTATTTTTCACCGCCTCCGAAGGTGGAATGCTGTATATTATCTATATGGAGAAAGGCATCCCCTGAAGTTCCATGCCGCTATGGTGCTTTTTTTACGGGTCTTGCTGAATGGGGGCTAAGAAATCCGAAGTTACCTTTCGGCGAAGCGTTCAGTACCGTCTTTACCCCTCCGCAATTGAAACATTTGGCGTCGAGGCTTGGGATTGACCGGGATAAGCCGGTTTCCACATTAAATGAGCGCGAATGGGGCGTTATTTTCCAAACAATGCTGGACCATGTCCCTTCCTATCGGTGGCCGAAAACTTCGCATAACCAAAAACGGAAGCGAGACTAAGCTTCGTTGCTCAAAAAACGCTCAACGCTAGAGACCACTTAAGGACTTGTAGATCGATAGTTTTACCCAAAAAAGGAGCGGTTTTCCAGCTGTGGCAGCTGCTCCGTGCATGGATGGCTAACGGGACACGATAGTTGAACAGAGCGAGGAGCAGTTTGCTACGGCAGCTTCTCCTTGTTTTTATTAAGCTAAGGGCAGGATAGTTCAATGAATGCACGAATATTTAAAAAGTTCAGTTGTCAGCAAAGTTCGATAATATAGCGCTAGGTGAATTACAGGAAAATACAACAATATCAACACCTTCCGGTTAGAAATCCTATCACCCCGGCATCTAACTCCTATGGACGAAGGAGGGAAAACGTTGCAAGCGGAAAAGCAGCCAAACTCCGAGCAGGAGCTCGTGGCCAGGGCAAGGGAAGGCGACCCGGATGCCTTCGGCGAGTTGGTGCGCCGGCATCGGGCGAAGGCGGTCGGCATGGCGCAGATGCTGACCCGGGATACGCATTTGGCCGAGGATATTGTGCAGGAAGCGCTGGTGAAGGCCTTTCTCAAGCTGGGTTCGTTCGTGGACGAGAAGCGCTTCGCCCCGTGGTTATCGCGGATCGTGCGCAACGAGGCGTACATGAAGCTTCGCCGGGGAGGCCCTCATGGCAAGGAGCGGCCGTTCACGGCCTGGTCGGGATTCTCCAATCGTGGAGGGACCACACCATCCACTGTAAGCGACGCTATGGTAGTCCGCTTTGTACAGCGGGAAACGGAACAGTGGGACATCGACGAGGTTTTGTTTCGACTTGGGCAAAGGGCGCTCGAGTCGGCACAACAGGCGACCGACCCGATGCAGGCCTTGTTGCGTAAGGAGCTGATCGACGGCATTCGAAGCCTGCTGCATTGTCTGACGAGCCGCGAGCGAGACGTATTCGAACGGTTTTTCCTGGATCGGCTGCCGCCCCAGGACATCGC
>NZ_SMRT01000041.1 GCF_004354045.1 Paenibacillus piri
GCTTCATTCTTCCATTTGTAATGAGAAGCTCTGCTTTGTCTTTATTCACTTTCGACCAGATGCTCCTAGCCCTACGCGGAGTAAATCGTTGAACCCACATTTTTTCATCAAACTTTTCCTTCTGGCTGTCAACCCATCCGTAACACAATGCACTTTCAAGTGCTTCATCGTAGGATACTGTAACCACACCGGAATTTTTTTTCGCGATTTGCAACCGGATTCCCGGTGAAGTGTCATGATTGTTCTCAAGCCAATTCTCGAGAGATTGCTGTTCGCCAAAAAACATAACCGGTAATTCAATGGACTTATTGATCACTTGAATCGCCTCCTACTTGTAGTGTACTTCAATATAGTTGACAGATACAGTCAGTGATAGTCTAGCCTTGCTTGAGCTATTGCTAATAGCTCAATTCCAGAAACAAGCCACCGCGGTGCGAGTAAATCTGTTGAACAATACTGCCCTTTAGGTGAACGAGGCCACCGATTAATCTGCCGGTGGCCTTGTCAAGCTGCCGATAATTCCGGCAGCCTATCGTTGTTGTTGTGCTCAAGTTCCCGTTAGCACAACGAAGTGGTGCTACTGCGCTAAGCTCCCGTTCGAAATCGCCACCGATCCCTCATTAGCGGCAGTCTTCTTTGTCCTTGTATCCGTTTAATACTAAACACCAAATTGTCTTAAATGATGGTCTAGATGTTTATAAATTCCTTTACCCCATTGCTCAGGAGTGAGTTTGCCGAAAAAAGGATGTGGATGGGCTGAACATTTCTCCGGCCCGTTACTTTGGAAAGTTAAAATCTTTTGTTTCAGTCTCTCTTTTTCTGTCTCAAAATCTCTGTCATCTGCAATACGTATGGTCGGAATTGTTGACATATTGGTTGGTGTCGGCTTGTCATTATAAACAATAGGTTTCACAAACCTTCCTATTAGCCTTCCTATCCAATCTCTAGGGGGAAAGGAATTTCCCATTGCGATATCTTGAAACGATGAGCAGTGAGCCACCATTTGAGCAACGTTCATTGTTCCCCATTGTGGTTTTGCATTTGGACTTAAATTCTCGATACGGTTCAGTATTTCCGCTGCATGCAATTGATCGTATATGTTTTCCATGGGCACACTCCATTAAAATTACCTTTTGTACTCGTGAATTTGATTGGGGAAATCCCTGCATCCAGTTCCCATTTAGAATGGGAAACAGGAAAAAATATCGCGTTTGCGGAAGTTCACAAATGCTGTAGTCCGATGCGATTTCCTTCAGAATCTAGAAACATTCCCAAATAGCCGGCATTCTCGCCAGTATACGTTTTCTCCATGATCACCTTTCCACCTGCCCCGTTAACCCGTGACAGAATTGTCTCTAAATCGGGGCTTCCGTCCAAATATACAGTAACACCATCTACTGCTGGCTTGTGATTCGGGCCCTGAACCAGCGCCCCCCCATTAAACTGCTCCTGAACAGGGAAAAACGCATAATTACTATCCCCCATCGCCATTGTTGGCATTTCAATCTTAAAAATCTGCTCGTAAAACCTTTTGGCTCGTTCCATGTTAACTACGGGGATTTCGACCCAAATAAAAAAACGCTGCATGATGCTATACCTCCAAATTGATTTATATTGACCCTTTTAACCATCAACAATCACTTATTCTCATTATCATTTTTTTCCCCAGTATTAATGCTTTTCCAATTCCCATTACTAAAGAAGTTTACCTCCTTCTCCAGAATTCGCCCAACATTCTCAAGAGCAGCTGCTATCTTATCCAATTGTTCTGGGTCGAGTTTGGTAATTAGATGCCGGTTCCATTCAGCATATTGTTCGTAGATAGCGCCCAGTACTTCTGCACCTTTCGGAGTAAGTTCAACCAGCTTTGTGCGTCGATCGGTCTGGTGATCCTTATAGATAGCCAGACCTTCATTTACTAATACGTCTGCAACACGTTGCACGCTCTGACGTGCATGTCCCATATCACGAGCGATTTTTGCCACCGTTTGGGGTTTATATCCAATGCGACCAAGCACCTGCCACCTGGCACTGCTTTGATCAATTGAACGCGTGATAACGTCCCCGGAACGCATTAGCAACCCATTAATGTGGAATATACTCAGTGAAAATCTGCTTAGGGGATCCTCTGGTTTGTCTATTGTATTCATGATTGCATCATAACAATTCGACAGCATACTGTCAATATAGTATCATTTTAAATTCTATCTTTTTTTCACTATCCTGCCAGTTAGCTTAACGTCGATGCCGGTTGTTACTTAAATCCCTTCTTCAATTCACTGTGATCCGTCGGGAATGAGATAATGTTCTTGTCAATTTCGGGAATGGGATCAAGTTCTTGTCATTTGGATTTGACAAGAACTTGATCCCATAAAAACAAAAGCCGCGATTCACGCGGCAATTAATGGGACATGTTCTTGTCACCCGACATTTGTGTCACAACCAACCGCTTTTATTTTTCTTGTTTATTTTATTACAAGCTAAATTTACGAATCATAATGTGATTTCTTCTCAATTGCTATGTAGTTGTTGAGAAATCTGACGAGTATAAACATTGTCAATATCTGCAACCCAAATAAACCAATCTCCGCTCTCAATTGCTTTCACCAAGAATTCACTACAAATCTGGTTAAATTCATCAAATGTAACTGTATTATTTTTATGTTCTTCTTCTGTTAATAGCGGTGATAAAATCCTCCTTTTGAGGTATTTTCATTTGGTGTTGACATTCTGAGGAGTCCCATCGCATCCGGTAACGTCAATAATGGACTTCGCCAAAATATCCGTCATTGCATCAAGCTCGGTTTCCGTACTGGCAAGCGGAGGTATGAAGACCATCACATTGCCAAGAGGCCTTGTCAGCATCCCAAGCTCCCTGGCTCGCTGAGTTGCGCGAACGCCTATCCGCTCTGCCCACTCGTAAGGCTCGCACGAAGCCTTATATAGAGAGGAATCGCTCCGACACTCACGGCCCCGATCGTGTCCCCGTGGTAAGCCTGATTCATTGTAATGAAAGCCTTTTTACTTTTAACTCCTTTATTTTGCCAGTACTGAAACGCCATTTTAATTGCGATCTCAACTCCGGCTGCTCCTGAATCAGAGTAGAAAATTTTATTTAAACCACTCGGCGCAATTCCCGTCAGTTTCTCTGCAAGTTCAATTGCAGGCCTATTCGCCATTCCGAGTAAGGTTGAATGAGCAACACGGCTTAACTGATCCGTGATCGCCTGATTTAGCTCCGGCACATTATGGCCATGTACATTAAGCCAGACAGATGAGAAACCGTCGTAATAGGCGCGTCCCTGCACGTCATAGAGTTTAATTCCCTCACCACGTTCAATAATAAGAGGGTCAGAAGATATATAATCTTTCATCTGAGTGAAAGGATTCCACAAATAATCCTTATTGAGATTAGCAAGTCGTTCGTAATCCGTTAGCATAATGTTCACCATCCACATTTTAATTGTAAACCATAATTAAATATTGTGGGTTAGCAATAACTTATTTTAGTAAATCACCCATAAGATTATAATCGTTTATTTAAATTCATCACCACTGAATGAAACAAGCGAAAGAATAAACAACGTGGATATTAATATAAATATTCCTATGCAAAAATAAGCAGATACTTTTTGGGCACGCGGCGAAATGGTGACTCCCCAACTGATTAGGAACGCCCATAGCCCATTACTAAAATGGAACACTGCAGACAATACGCCAATGACATAAAGGATAAAAAAAGTGGGATTCGATACAATATGATGCATCGTTGAACCTAAATCATCATGGTTAATGTTGCCCATGTAAACTTGAAAACGGATTTGATAGAAGTGCCAAAATACAAATATAAATGTTTGAACACCAGTAATGCGCTGTAGCGTAAATGCCCAGTTACGTTCATACGAATATTGCCTCGAATTCAGTTTCGACTGATACGCCATGTATAAACCATGAATCCCGTGAAACAAAATCGGGAGGTAAATGCCGCAAATTTCAAGAATAGGCAAAAGGGGCAGGCTATTGATGAAATGTACGCCTTTAGCAAACCCTTCAGGTCCACGCTCAAAGGACTGAAAGTTGGCCACGCTATGCAAAAGAATGAACCCCCCGAGCGGTATGACCCCGAGCAGTGAATGCAATTTTCGCGAGTAGTAAGAGTTTTTTGCCATTATTGAATCCCCTCATTTCATAACTGTTAATGGTACAGGAGGGATTTGCCATGAAAATGTCGTGAAACTACCCGAAACAATGTGGATTTATCCCCTAATTCTTTATGCTGAAGAGAGTCAATGACGAAAAAATTTTAGCTTATCTGGATTTCGGATAATATAAATGTTGCGAATCGAATGTCCTTCGGTATGAATCAGCGCCACGGAATCGACTTGCTCCTCTAGACGAATGATAACCCCGGTCTGGCCGTTGATCTCGCTCATCTCTAATTGAATGCCGCCCTCATATCGGAATGATTTATGGAAGGAACCAAAAAGGAATTTGGAGACGGCATCGCGGTATGCGATTGGGCGAACGGCGGCGAACACTTTCCCTCCCCCATCTGAGATAAGCACGACATCGTCGGCAAGCATGGAAATAACCTGCTCGGTGTTATCCTGCTCAAGCGCGGTAACGAATCGGCGAATCCACGCCTCTCTATCGGTCTGGGCATTAACCGGCTCCGCTTCAACGATATCCATCTTCCCCTTCGCACGGCTGAAAAGCTTACGGCAATTGACCTCGCTTTTACCGATGATGTCGGCTATTCCGGCATAATCGATGCCGAGCGCCTCACGCAAAACAAACACCGCCCGTTCGGCGGGGGACAACTTCTCCAGCAGGACCAGCGTCGCATAGGACAGCAACTCGTCGCGTACAATAAAATCGAGCGGCTCGTCCTCCGAAGTTGGGATCGGCTCGGGGAGCCACTCTCCGACATATCGCTCTCGCCGTTTGCGAGCTGATTTATACAGGTCGCGGCAGCGGTTGACAACCATTTTGCACAAATAAGCCTTCGGCTCCTCAGTCAGACCGGCTGGGATTACGTCGTAGACCTTGAGGAAGACGTCCTGCACGGCGTCTTCCGCATCTGTCCACGTACCCGTCATCTGGTAAGCCAATGTAAGCAAAAGGCGTTTGTATTGTCTGTATAGCTTCTCTATTTTAGTCACCCCGTTTCCGGTTTCATCCACATTATTTCGTCAATAAACTTGCCGTATCCCAAGTATATTTTTTTATTTTCCAGCCCAATTTACCCGTGACGACAATATCGAGTCCCCATTTGTTCACCCAGGTTAATCCTCTCTCGGGACCAAGGCCGATGCTGAACGATCTCATGAAACTTTCATGCACCGGCGCCTGACGTCCTTCAAGATCCGCCAGCATAATTTTGGAAAGTCTTGCCGCCTGGGGGATCGCTTCCTTGCAAGTCTTGCCATCGACATGCCCGTTGTCCGGGTCTACGATTCTGGCGCAGTCGCCGATACTATATACGCTTGGCATACCCGCTACCCGATAACTGGCATCAACAAGTGCATACCCTTCCGGCGTTACCGGCAATCCGATCGTGTGGAGCATGGGATTGGATTGTAGCCCGAGCGTCCAGATGCATAGGCCAACTGGTTGTTTCTCACCGCTCGACAACCATAGTATCCCGTCTTTTTCCTTGATCACGCGTTTTTCGTGCATGATGTTGATTCCAACTTCGCGAAGGAGATGCTCCAATTTTATTCCGACCTTGGCGGGACCATCCAAAAAAAGCCGTTGGTGAGCATTATACAAATCGATTTTTATAGCTTGCGGGTCAAGTCCCAGTTGCTCCGCATCCTGGCGGGCGTAGTAAGCCAGCTCCGCGGCCGTCTCCATCCCGCTGATACCCGCTCCCGCAATCGCGATACGCATCAATCGTTCGCGTTCTCTTGGTTCGTTTACCGCGACAGCCTGCTTTAGATTGGCAAGCCATACGCTCCGAATCCTTTGCGCATTTTCCAGCGAAGTGAGTGCAATCCCGCCCTGTTCCGGGTCAGGCTGTCGGATCACACTGCCCGCTGCTACAACCAGCATATCGTAGTTCATCTCATGCTCTGTTCCCGCGGCATTCAGATACACCAGCTTCTTCTCTGCCGCTTTGATGTTTGAGACGGTCGCCTGGACCAATTCAACTCCGTCCGGAAACAGCCTTGTCAGCGGAATTCGAATTTCTTCATTCGTGACAGCGGGTCTAAACATTAACACTTTACGCAGATGAAAAGGGTTTTTGTCAATCATGACGAGCCGCAGGGGGTGCTTGTTTACCTGATCTTTGAACAGCTTGCGGATTTCCTTCACGGCATGAATTCCCGCGTACCCGGCACCGATGACAACGCAAGTCATTGTTTTCATAGGAGTCACTCCTTCTATTTGATTGCATATAGAACGAAGTAGAGGGTTTGGATGTGACACGGAACGGAGACAGCTTAAAAAATCCTTCCGAGGGGGATTTTTTTTGCATGACCAGGCAGCGAACTTCCCGGTAGGCTTGATTAAATAACGCTATTCCCATACATCAAACGGAGTCGCTTATGGGCAGCGAATAATGGCGAGCTAGGGCTTTAAAGACACAATATGAAAAGCATGCATACATACAGATTGATTTGAGAACTACTATAACGCACTTAGATTTTAATGAAATCGGTCACATCAAATGCTTTTCATTGGTTTGGCCATAATATTAAGATTGGAGACATTGGCAAGTGTATCATTCGACGATTTTGTATTTCTTGCTGGGGATATTTCTTATATGGTGTTAACAAGCGATTAACCGTTAGGGCAATATCAGCCCTAGCCGCCAATTCATAGCTATATAGCGATCAAAATAAGCTGTTTGAATGCTAATTGGGTGCGATTGCAATTAAATGAAAACGGCAGCCTCTGCCTCGTTCTCAGTACCGGTTCCGGCGCAAACTGCATTCACTGCTCAGCACCAAATCCTAGTCGACACTTGACGCTTTGCGGCGCAGCCGTATACTGCCCAGCATCCATAAGATCAGTGGAACAACAATATAGAGGAAGGGGTAAAAAAGTCCAATCATAAACATGTTCTTTTGCGTATGTAAGAACCGAATATTGTGTGTTCCAAAAATTACAAAACCTATCGATACGATCGTTGTTATGCAAGCAATAAGCTTCCAGTTTTTGAATCCTGTCCACTCGGATATTCCGTAACTAATGATAAACAAAGAGACAGACAGTTTAATAAACGCGCCAAAGTACCAAAGGGGGACGTAAAAAGCGTCGATATTTTGAATGAAATTGAGGATGGATACAAACTTTGTCAGAGAGTATACAGGAACTATCAATTCAGCGGCCATTTTGGGCCCGGTTATGAACAGAAGCACAAGTGTGCTCAATACCCCCCATAAAATGGCAAGCGACGTTCCCCATAAGATCGCGCGCGAAGCCGTTCGTTTGTTCTCGGCAAAAAAGAAAAGTATCAAAATGATTGAAGGATCTAACAAGTAGTTGAACGAATAAAAGGTGCCTTTTAGAATAGAAAACCAGCCCGAGTCGGCATAGATGGGCAGAATTCGGTTGAAATCCATATCTTGCGGATTCAGAAAGAGCTGTACGAATAATATGACGACAAAAATGGGCCCAATAATCTCCGAACATCGGCTGATGGCCGTAATTCCCCCTCTATATACGGCATATGTAACGTTAAACAACAGACAAAGCAGGATAATGATCATCGGTGTGTTTTCAAGCATAACCAGATTTACAAACTCGACCGATATTTTAGCAGTCGTAATCATTTGCATGAACCAAAGCAGAAAATAAACAATAACGATGATTTTGCCGATTACGGTGCCAAGCAAGTCTTTCAAGAAGCCAATCAACGTTTTGTCTTTATTTTGCATGCATACCCGTAACATCATCCATGTTATGGCCAGCATGATCATGCCTCCGAGCAGAATGGAGATCCAGCAGTCCTGACGCGATTGCTCCGCGGCTAAATGGATGGGCAAATAGGAAATCACGATCATAGAGGAGAGGCTGACAAGCCAGAACATTTGATACCCGCTTATCTTCATGCTTGTATTTCACATCCTTTATTTTAACTGCCTGCCGCTTGTTCCAATTGACATTAATTCTATATCTGCCTTGACGGTGACATCGATTTTTTTGAATTTTTTATCCCAATCGTCCTTTTGCGACTTCCACCAGTATGGATGTTTGCGATGCAGACTTTCTCCAATACCGAATATGTCGGAACCCCACCGCCGGACTTTATCCATCGTAACTTGTAATTCCCTTTGAATTTCCTCATTGACGTACTGCTTGACCGCAATCATATGATCTACCTCGGACATATCGAGCGATGTTGTATTTTCAAGGAGATAAGCCTGAGCTTTGACGGTTAATAAAACTTGTCCGGGATTGTTCTGGGTTTCGGAATGAATTTGTCGCCTAAGATTAGTAAATCTGAACGATAAGGTGCTCTTGCCGTCTTTCCATAGAACGGTTGTCCCTTGATAGGTTCCTTTTCCCGCCATCCAGACCGCTCCGGCGCCTTCCGTGTTGTTTAAAACCCCGGCGATTTTAAGTTGTTTGTTCAATACGGAAAAGCCGGAAATTCCGGCAATCGGAGTTTCCTCATCGATGCTCAGTTTTTTATTTTCAATCTGGATGGTCGGCACCAGAGGCCTGACCCCATCCGTGATACTGTCGATGATGAATTGCCGTGTAGAAAAGGATTTCAACCCGTTGATTAGCAGTTCTTTTCCCGTGCCGATGCTGGATAGATGCTCCATGGGGTGTCCGATCATAAGGAATTCTTTAGCATTACCTTTAATCATGACCGTAATATCCCGTTGATTGTTAGCAGGGTCCCTGTTCAGTTTGTCGAATATATTGCTGACGTCGTTCTTATTGAAATAATCCTCGCTAATGGCGATCAGGGTACGGTGACTGGTCAGCACTCTTCTAGAAAGCTTCTTTTGGATTTTCTGAGTGGCTTCGAATACACTTCTCCCCTTGGCCGATATAATGAAGAAGCTTTTCGAATTTTCGGAGCTTTCCTTGAACGGTCCGGTCTTCTGAATGGGGGTTACGATCTGATAGCTTACTTCAATCTCTCCGCTGTCGACAATATCAATGGCCGAGCCCAGGACGAACGCCAATTGGTTGGGCTCGACAATATCCCCACAGCCAGGGGCAGTCAGAATAAGAATGAAGAAGAAGCTTATCAGCAGCATCCGTCGAATCATTTCAGGCGCGTCCTTTCTTTTTTTGCCCGTTTCTGACCCAGAATGGGTACCTGATGATCAAGTCTTTAATGCGTACACCATCGAACGGGGCAACAGGGCTTAAGTAAGGTGTTCCGAAAGATTCAAGCATGACTAGGTGGATCAGCAAGACGATAACGCCGGATGTAAAGCCAACGAAACCAAGAAAGCCGCTCAAGAACAGTAAAAGATATCGGATAAAGCGAAAGGGAAGCGTGAGGCTGTATGTTGGGATCGTATATGCAGCGACGCCGGTCAAAGAAATGACGATAATGATTGGTGTGGATATAATACCTGCCTCCACAGCCGCTTGACCAATAACGAGCGCACCGATGATGCTTACGACTGGGCCGAGCCGGTTCGGAAGATGGACGCCAGCCTCCTGTAGCCCGTCAAAAATAAACATCATGAGGAATACTTCAACAACGGTTGGGAACGGGGAGCTTTCTCTCGCCGTCGCAATGCCGATCATAAGATTGCTCGGGATCATCTCCGGATGGAAAGTCGAAAGCGCGACATAAATAGCAGGCAAGGCAAGTGAAATGAAAGCCATAACATACCGAATCCACCGCGTTAGAAGGACGAATACAAACCTCTCGAAGTAATCGTCTGCCGATTGAAGTCCCGACCAGAGCGTTATGGGAAGAATGAGGGCAAAAGGAGTTCCGTTGGTGATGAGGGCAACTTTTCCCTCTAATAATGAAGCAACTGTAATATCTGGGCGTTCGGTATTTTGAATTTGCGAAAAGATCGAGAATGAGCTATTCTCGATCCATTCTTCGATATATGCGGAATCGATCACGCCGTCCAAATCGATTTTGTTGAGCTTTGTTCGTACTTTCAATAACACTTGCTCATCCGCCACGCCTTGCATATAGGCAAGGACTACTTCGGTCTGCGTATATTTACCAATCTTAAACGATTCCATCTTCAGATTCGGATGGATGATCCTGCGCCTTATTAAGGATGTATTTGTGCGAATATTTTCGACAAAACCTTCTTTGGAGCCGCGCAAAGTCGATTCCTTCTTCGGCTCCTCGATGCTTCTCATCTCATAGTTCTGAACCTGAGTGATGAGTGAAGAAACATTGCCGTCAACCAAGATTGCCAAGCTTCCCTGCAGGATATGATTGATCAGTCCCTCCAAAGTTTCCTCTGTCTTCACATTCGTCAGCGGTAGCCATTCGCATCTGAACATTTCGGCGAGCGACTCGATCTTATCGATTCCTTGCGGCAAACCATTGAAAATAAGGGGCTTCAGCACATTATCCTCAATGCTCTGCAATCGTACCATGCCATCGATATAAATGAGTAAAAGTTTGCTTTCATCCTTCAAAATGAAAGAACGGAATATAATGTCCGAGCAATTAAAGAATTGTTCTCTAAGATAGGCTTCATTTTTTCCAAGGTTATTGCTTATGGACCCCATGGACGACTGTCACTCCTCAGGATTATTTAAATTGATTGTATGTTGAATATAGTTATTGCCAAAGAAAATGCTCTTTAACCGTGGCTGCTGCGTAAATACAAGATGAAAGAGTAGAATGAGTTCGCAAAGGGAACTGCTACGATAACGCATGCATTGAGACGTTCCATAGCGTATTCATGAAAGAGTCTACCTTTTAAAAATTCAGAACACGAAAGCAAGCCTAGAAGCTTATTTTTGATCACTTGCTTCTGCAATAGAAAATGTGTCCATCCACTTTTACATCCATCCGATTTATACCAAAAAACGTAATGTTTAATAGAGGGCTGCTTTTGTGTTTGAATTCTCGTGTCACAAAACGAATTCTCCCGTCGTTATATATGCGAATAAAAAATCAAGGAGGAGATTTCAAATGAAACGAATTGTTGTTATAGGTGGAGGCTTCGCGGGAATGTGGGGCGCAATTGGCGCTGCGCGGAAACTGCATGAATTGAAGGTCGCAAGCAATGAAGTGGAAATTGTTTTAATTAACCGGGAACCTTATTTCGGCGTACGTCCGCGTTTTTATGAAAAAGATCCGCAAAATTTCCGCTTTCTTCTTAATCAAGTCCTTGAGCCGGCAGGCATTCGCTTGATCGAAGGAGAAGTAAGGCAAATCGATACTCAGTCTCAGCAGGTTATTGTTTATCAAAAAGAAAAGCAGATTGAAATCGCATATGACCGATTAGTCTTTACTGCCGGCAGCCAAATGGTCTTACCTGATATTTCGGGATTGCGTGAACATGCGTATTCTGCCGATACCTATCAAGATGCAGTTAAGCTTGAGCGGCATATTAATGGATTGTCTGATTTGCCTGATGTAGAAGGCAAGTATGCGGCAGCCGTAATCGGGGCCGGGTTTACCGGAATTGAAATTGCCGCGGAGCTGACTTCACGTTTAGCGGAGGTTGCTAAGAAAGAAAAGAAGGAATCCGAAGTACGGGTAGTTTTAATTGACAGAAATCCAGTCGTAGGTTGTGAGCTGGGAGCAAATCCGTGGCCCATTATTGAACAGGCTTTAAATGATATGCATGTGGTGATTTATACGAATGAAACCGTAACATCCGTTGAACCTGAAGGTCTAACCTTAAAATCTGGTAAATATCTTCCTTCTCTTACAACAGTTTGTTCAGCGGGAGTAAAGGCGAGTCCATTAGCGGAAAACTTCCCTGTGGAAAAAGATAATTTGGGACGTTTACCAGTCGATCCATATTTGCGGGTAGAGGGCTTGCCTTCCGTTTTTGCCGCTGGAGATACCGCACGAGCAAAAACGGATGAAACTCATGTATCGATGATGTCTTGTCAGCATGCAATGCCTCAGGGAAAAGTTGCGGGACATAACGTTGTTTGCGATTTGTTCGGATTAACAGGAGTTCCGTACAAACAAGAAAGATATGGTACTTGTCTTGATTTAGGCCCTTGGGGAGCTCTGATAACCGCTGGTTGGGATCGAATTCCGCAGGTTCAAGGGAAAGAAGCGAAAAAAATTAAACAGCAAATTAACCAATCGATCATTTATCCGCCCTTATCCGGAAATCTTGAAGAATTGTTTGAGGCAGCTAATCTGGATACAATGTACCCTGACATAGTTTAATAAAAAACTCAAAATCAGAGAGCGGGAACCCGTCCCGTTCTCTATTTAACTTAATGGTTAGAAGCCATAATCGGGAACAATCATAGGCCCATAGTTATCGTCAAGCGCATGGCTCCATGCTGCACCATCCAGAAATGAACGTGCAGGATATGGAACTAATTGGGTGATACACTTCCCACCTCTGTTCCCGCATGCCCTTTCAGATGATGCAAGCTGCCGGCCTATCTGTTTCCTTCTGACACATATCTAAAGGCGAAATCCTGCGAATTCATGAGCTAGAGTGAGATAGCTAATTCATTTCGAGGGAGTACAAAAAATTAAAATATTGTCGGTTCCATTCCTCCGTCCATGCGGATCGGAGATCCTTTGAAGGCGGAGGCCATCGGACTGCAGACGAAAGCAGTCAATCGGCCGATCTCCGCAGGTCTGATAAACCTTTGGATTTCGGATTGAGGCAGGTTCTTCGTCATAAAGTCTTTCTCTTAGCCTCGAAGGTCATCTCTTCGTTCGAATAAATGCTCTCTATGATCTGCTGCACGTTCTCGGAGAGGGTCGGTCCCGGCAGGATCGTGTTCACGGCCTCGGCGACGCGTGTCAGCTTGGACAACGACAACAGCATGGATTTGGTCGCGCCATATTGAGGCATCTGTCCGGAAGGCATGACGGCTTCCTCGCTCGCGATAAAGATAATGCGGCCGTATTAGCGATTCAGCATGGAAGGCAAATAAAACTTGGTTAAGCCGTTGGCGGCGAGAACGTTCGTGCGGAAGTACTTTCTCCCATACGGCATCGTCTACTTCGTCATAGGACATGATCTCATAGATACCCATGCTGTTGACGAGAATATCGACATGGGAGAACTTCGCGATTAAAGCTTCTCTTTGCCGCACATCGACGAGATCGGCCGTTGCATTCCGAGGTTCCGTCTTCGGGAACGCCGCTAGGATCTCCGTGACCGTCCGCTCTACGTCATTGTTGTTCAAGTTCAAGGGCAATCGCTTTTCCTATGCCTCTGGTTGATCCCGTTACTAGAGCCGTCTTATTCTTCAATCCCATATCCATCTGCTTGCACTCCTTATGACTAGGATAGGGATAATGATACTTCGTTTCGCCAACTCGGTAACTAGCGAGGAGCGCCAATTCGCTTGCGCGACGCGCCAATTGGCGGGAGTCTCCCCTTCCCATGAGCGGAACGCGCGATAGAACGAATTCTGGTCTTCGTATCCGACGAGAAAAGCGACCTCTTTGATCTCCAGCGACGGGTCTGCCAAGTAAGCGAGGGCCTGCTCGTGCTTGGTTTGCGCCAGCAAACCGCTTGAAGCTTGTGCCTTCGTCCATCAGCCTGCGCTGCAAGGTGCGATCGCTCATCCCCAGCTCGAAAGGCAACGGTCAACAAACGTATCCGTAGCGCAACGATGTAGGTTGTTGAGAAGGCCATCTTTTGCGGGATGGTATTAACAATATGGAATACGCAATTACATCTCGTATTTAACACGATTTCATATCAATTTTTGCTATCGATTGAAACAATGTCTTACGAATCACGATCCAGACGGACGATGGATCGACGGTCGCTGGGATCGCGGAATCGTTCACGTCTGAGCGAGTCCAGATCCGTCATGCCGATGGAGTTCTGTTTGTTCCGATTCGAGAAATCGAGACAATGTCTATGAATGAGAACTAGTCTGACGAGGCCGCACGGATATGTCCGGCGGTCTTTTTCGTCGCTCTCAGATTCGCTGAGATCAATGGAACTTCCTATTTATCGCGGCGATGTAGCGAGCCGGGTCAGTCGGCAAAAGATCACCATAAAGTTTGCACGCAAAAGCAGCGAACCTGAAACTGGTCCGCTGCTTTAATGTTTCTGATACCATAGTATTCTGCGATACATCGAGGAATCTTTCAAGGACCGGAAAGGGAGCAAATCCGGCCAATAATTGCCTTCGATGATCCAAATTCGTCGGTTCCTATCGATGCCTATATCGAACCCGACTTGCCTAAGCTTAGGGTAACGCTCCCCAAGCCGTTTGGCAGCCATCAGCGCGATCTGTTTGATTTTGACGATCAAGCTACGATCCCCGATGCGGGCCAGTTTCAGCGCCTCAGGAACTGTAATGATGTTACTAGGGACATTCGTAATAAGATATCCCTTCGCCGCTACTTTCGCGTATGAGCCTGTCACTTTCCAAGTGGACGAAGTGCCTTTTCTTCGCTGCACCATGATCCGAATGTCGAACGGCTTGTGTTGAATTTGAGCAAGCTGTAGGCGTCGTTGGACAATATATCCACGTCCTCTGGTTTTTTTACCGATCCATTTGCGCAGTTGCTCGGTGTTTTTCATGGTGACCGTTTTCTTTTCGTTATGAATACGATAGGAGTTCGCTCCGTTACGGGTAATGAACAGGATGTCCCGTCCGAATCTCCCATCGCGCGGCTTTAGAACAAGGCTTTGATATTGAAACAGCAGCTTTGCTAACCCGTTCGGTTTCAGCAGCCGAGTTTCAGGCAAACGAGCGGCGAGCGAGGACGTATCGTTCAGGATACGATATTGCATCCATTTGTCTCGTTTGATCGACATTGGAGTCACATGCCTTCATATCTCATCCAGATACAGCTATCACATCTAACTCCCATGCGATAACCTCCTCGTATAGTATTTCTTGAAGGTTGTTGTTGGGCTAATTTCCAGTATCCTAGGGTACTGGCGGCCGCCTTCAAAATTTCCAATTTGATCTTTGAAAAATAAATGAAAATCTTAAATTGGGACTGGACTTTTCGTGATGCTTCCAGACAATGAATCTTAGGGTCATTCGGGGAAATTCTTTTTCCTCCTGTAGTTCAACTACTTCATAAGTCTGTTTCCCTGGCACTCGTGCGGCACTTCTTACCCGCTGGCTGTTCCCTCCGGCAACCCATGCCCGAAGATAGCAGCTTCGGGGCAGCTCATGGACCGGAATGAGTTCTCATATGCGAGGGTGATTGATCGGCGAG
>NZ_SMRT01000042.1 GCF_004354045.1 Paenibacillus piri
CCCGAAGCTGCTATCTTCGGGCATGGGTTGCCGGAGGGAACAGCCAGCGGGTAAGAAGTGCCGCACGAGTGCCAGGGAAACAGACTTATGAAGTAGTTGAACTACAGGAGGAAAAAGAATTTCCCCGAATGACCCTAAGATTCATTGTCTGGAAGCATCACGAAAAGTCCAGTCCCAATTTAAGATTTTCATTTATTTTTCAAAGATCAAATTGGAAATTTTGAAGGCGGCCGCCAGTACCCTAGGGTACTGGAAATTAGCCCAACAACAACCTTCAAGAAATACTATACGAGGAGGAAACAAAATGAGCAGTCTTATCGTAGTGAACTCTCAATTCGATCGCGTATGGCCTTGGTCAGCGGATCATTTGCATACGTTATGGAAGGGCCAGGGTCCGGTACAATTTGTTCGGCTTCAGCCGGGGGATACCCGCAGCATCGTCGAGCTCGTCGCACAACCGGAAAGCGTCACGCGACTCGTTACTTTAGCCGTTCCGGTGAGCGAGGAAGAGCTGCGCGCATTCAGCGGCTTGAAGGAGGCGGTAATAGGAACGAATGCGTACAGCGCTGCCTGCCCGGCTGAGCTGAGGAGTTATCTGGAGCATGCGCAGGTTAACGTCTACAGCCATCCGACGGAAGGCTTCTGGGGACAATCCGTATCGGAGTTCGGGCTGGCAATGACGCTGTGCGGCTTGAGGCGAATCCCGCAAACCCATCGTGAAATGATCGCGAGTCCGCAGGTGTGGGAATACGAACCGCCCGGCGGCATCGGGCAGCCGGGATTGCGGGGCCATCAATTCGGAGACAACCCGAATTTTACGAATGGTACGGTTCAAGGCAAACGGATCCGAATCGTCGGAGCCGGCAATATCGCCAGCCGGTATGCAAGCTTTGTCCGGATGCTCGGTGCCGATGTTGCGGCTTGGGACCCGTTCGCAAGCGAGCCGAGCTTTCATCGCGCAGGCTCGCGGCGGGAGCTGCATTTGGAGCGGCTTGTGGAGGATGCGGAAATATTCGTCCCGATGGTGCCGTTGACCGAAACTACCAAAGGGCTCATCCATTCGAAGCTGATCCGGTCGCTTCCTGCCGGCTGTCTTGTCGTACTCGTAACAAGAGCAGGAATTTGCGATATGGAAGCTTTGCGCGAACGGGTGTTGAACGACGAGCTGAGTCTTGCGGCGGATGTGTTCGACGTCGAGCCGCTGCCGTTGGACGACCCGCTGCTGGGGCGGCATAATGTCGTTCATACTCCGCATAATGCAGGCCGAACGATCCAGGCCAATCATGCATGGGCGGAGAAGCTGCATGAGCAGTTTTTGCCCGTACCTGTTTATTCCTGAAATTATATAATCGGCAAGGCAGCCCGCACAAGGGCTGTCTTTTTTCTTGCCTGACTATTCCCTCTTTCCGCAATTCATGCTAATTTAGAGAGTACAATTCAGTTCAAAAAATGGCGGGTGGGGATATGGTTTTTAAGAAAGCGCTATCAATCAAAACGAAGCTCGTACTGCTCATTTTGTTCTTTTTATGCGTTCCGCTTCTGTTATTCGGCACACTTTGGTACGGAAAGGCATCGCAGAGCATCGAAAAAAACGCAATCGATTACAGCGAGCAGCTGATGGGGCAGATCAATTCCCAGTTGGACGGCTATTTCTCCGATCTCGACCGGCTGACATATCCGCTGCTGACGCACCCGCAAATTCAATCGTTTATGAAGCTGAGCCCGGAGGATCAATACGGCCGGTTTCTGGTGAACAAAAAAATGTCCGAAGAGCTGTTTCCGAACATTACGTTCGGGCGCCCCGATATTTACGGATTATCCATCGTTTCCAAAAACGGCATCGCTACCGCCAGCTACAGCTCGATCGCCGGCAGGGAAAGCTATGAGCAGTACAAGGACGCTCTGCTGGGCGAGCGCAACTACCGGGTGGTCGGCATCGAGTATTTGGAGACGACCCCGGTGCTGACGATTGCCCGCAAATTTCTGGACACGGTGTCCTACCAGTCCAACGGCCTGCTCATCGTCTATCTCAGGCTCAATGAAATCATCAAAATTTGCGAAAAAATCAAGCTCGGTGAAACCGGCTACGTCTGGGTCATGAACGAGGAGGGGAATATTGTGTACCACCCCGACCGGCAAAAATGGGGAAGCTACGCAATGACTCCCGAGCTCAACCGCAGGCTGGCGGCAAGCCAAAGCGGCCACTTTGTGGAAAATGCCCAGGATGATAACCGGCTTATTATTTACGAGAAATCCGAAAAGACGGGCTGGACGCTCATCTCCGAAGTATCGCTGCAGGAATTGAACAAAGGCATGATCGGTCTTCGGAACATTACCGTATGGATCGGGCTGCTGCTAGTCAGTCTTGCGCTGCTGCTGACCGGGGGATTTTCGCTTTATTTGACGCAATCGCTGCTCCATTTGCAGCGGTTGATGCGGCGGGCCGAAGACGGGGATTTGAGCGTCAAAGCGCCTGAGCGGAGAAATGACGAGCTGGGCGCCTTAAACCGGGGCTTTAACCGGATGGTCGGCGAAATCGGCCGTCTGCTCGATGAGGTGCAGACGTCCCGGATGAAGGAGCAGGAGATGGCGATCCGCCAGCGCGAATCCGCGCTTCAGGCGATGCAGTCCCAGATTAATCCGCATTTTCTTTACAATACGCTTGAAATTATTAATTCGTACGCGATTATCGAAGACGTGAAGCCAATTAGCCGGATGGCGACTTCGCTCGCCGATATTTTCCGCTACAGCATCGGCCATCCGGGCCAGGCGGTGACACTCCTGGAGGAAATCCGGTATATCCGGACGTATTTGGGCATTCAGCAGGAGCGGTTCCAGGCATTGCAGGTTGAGGTGGACGTCGATGAATCGCTGCTGCCGCAAATACAGGCGGTCCGGCTCATGATTCAGCCGATCGTCGAGAATGCGTTCAAGCACGGCTACCAGTCGTATAAACAAAAACCGAGCTATATCGGCATTTCCGGATACGTGGAGGGCGGGGATTACATACTGCGTATCGAAGACAGAGGCCAAGGGATGGACCGCGGGCTGATGGAGCGCTACAACGCCGCATTTGCTGCAGGCGGGGCCGGCAGCAATGGCGGTATAAGCCGCAACGGCCTCGCTGGCAGTGCCGGCAGCACCGGCCGTGTTGGCGGTGCCGGTTGGCCGTCCGACATCGGCGTCAGCGGCAGCTTCGATACGATCGGCCTGTGGAATGTGCATCAGCGCATCAGAATCAGCTTCGGGCCGCCTTACGGATTATGGATCGTGAAGTCCGATACAAAGGGGACCATCGTCGAAATGCGGCTCAAATGGTCCGCCTGGCATATGGAAGGGGAGGAGAAGCCATCATGTACAGCGCTTTAATTGTCGATGATGAAGTGATGATCAAGCGAAGCCTGACGAAGCTGATCAACGGAAGCGGGCACGGGTTTCGGGTGTGCGGCGAGGCGGAGGACGGGAGCGAGGCGTTGTCGCTCTGGGAGCGGCTAAGGCCGGACCTCATCATTACGGATATCAGCATGCCGGTTATGGATGGGCTGGAGCTGATCGGACATATCCGCTCCCGGGAGCGGGAGACGGAAATTATTATTTTATCCGGCTATGACGATTTCGGCTATGCTCAACAGGCGATGCGTTACGGGATTATGGACTATGTGCTGAAGCCGGTCCGGCAAGAGCAACTGGAGGAGCTGTTGGCGAAATCGGCGGACCGGCTGAACCGCAAGGGGAGAAGCCGGCTGGAACGGGGGCAAATTTTGCGGGAATGCCGGGAGACCGCCGCCTTGCTCGCTGATCATTTGTGGACGGTCAGCGAACCGGAAGCTTTGCGGTTGCTGACCGGCTACACCCGGCAGCTGCTGCACCGCGGATTGCACCTGTCGCAATGCACCGAGCGGCTGGAAGATGCGCTTGTGCTGGCGGAAGCGGAGCTTGTCGCGCAAAGCGGCGGAAAATTGCAGGAGCTTCCGAAGCCTTTATTAACGCCGACAGCTGCGTCTGCGGATGAGCTGCTGCTTCGGGTCGGGAGCATTATCGCAGTCTATTCCGGACAAATTCGCGGTATGCGCAACTGGGGGCAGTTTCAAGGCATTCAAAAGGCCGTACAATTTATCGAGAGCCGCTACACGAATGAACATTTGTCGCTCTCCCAGGCGGCGAACGAAGCCGGGATGTCGGATTCTTATTTCAGCAGATGCTTCAAGGAGGAGCTGGGCTTAAGCTTCATCGATTATTTGATCAAGCTGCGCATGGAGAAGGCCAAGGAGCTGCTGAAGGAAGCCGACAGTAAAACCTACGAGGTCGCGTTTGCCGTAGGCTACAGCGACTACCCGCATTTTTCCAAATCGTTCAAAAAATATTGCGGTCTATCGCCCAACGATTACAAAAAAAGATTCGCCCAATAAGCTGCGCCAGCCAGCTTTGATGGCAGCTGCCGCCGCCATTCCGCTGCAAAGCTTGCGAGGATGTACGTTTGCAAAAAGGAGACGATAGCGATCGACCCGGAACTTTGGTCCGTAAGAAACGGATACCCTTTGCTTGACTGGACGAACGTGCGCCCGGAGTTGAAAGTAGTATAAGATTTTATACTTTGCTTCGCACAACCTTGACAAACGCGCTCGTTCTCAATGGACGGCGAAGCCGTATCCTTGCGGGCGGCTTTTTCTTTTGGTCAAAAAAGCACAACAAACTGCAGCAAAACACATGGAAGCCGACAATGATAGCGATTACAATAGTCATTATTGAGGGAGGAGATACACAATGGAGCTTAAAAGGACGGCAACGAATCCCACAGTCTCCGCTCCGGCTGCAGCCAAACGGACGCCTTATTTGTTGAAGCATTGGCAAATTTATACGATGGTGCTTCCGGGTCTTATTTATTTTGTTTTATTCAAATATATTCCGCTTACCGGCATAGTCATCGCGTTCCAGGATTACAACGTGTTCAACGGAATATTCGGCAGCAAGCTCGTCGGGCTGAAACATTTTTACAACCTGTTTACGTATCCCGAATTTCTACGCGTGTTGAAAAATACGCTGCTGATCAGCATTTATCAGATCGTATTGGGCTTCCCCGCCCCGATCGCACTGGCGATGCTGATGAACGAGGTTCGTAAACTGCTGTTCAAACGTACGGTGCAAACCGTCCTCTATCTTCCGCATTTCCTGTCATGGGTTATCGTCGGCGGGCTTGTTATCAACTTCCTGTCTCCGAGCTCGGGCATGGCGAACGATTTTTTGAGATGGCTGGGCAAGGAGCCGGTATTTTTTATGCAGGAGCCAAGCTATTTCAGGTCGATCGTCGTCATTTCGGGCATATGGAAGGAGGTGGGCTGGGGAACGATCATTTACTTGGCCGCCTTGGCGGGCATTAACCCCGAGCTCTACGAAGCGGCTGAAGTGGACGGGGCGGGCAAGCTGAAGCAGGCTTTCAGCATAACGCTGCCTTCGCTGCTTCCGACGATTATGGTGCTGCTGCTGCTTCGGGTCGGCAATGTGCTCGACCTCGGCTTTGAGCAAATCTACATGCTGTTGAATCCGCTTGTAACGGACACCGGTGAAATTATCGACACGTACATTTACCGGATCGGACTGTTGGGCGGACAGTACAGCTACACGACGGCTATCGGCTTGTTCAAATCGGTCGTCGGGGTTATATTGGTCGTCGGCGCAAACCAGCTGAGCAAGAAAACGACCGGGGAATCGATCTATTGACGGCAGAAGGGAGGATGTCCGATTGATTAAGGAAAGTGCTTCGCGGCGTGCTTTTATTTATGGCAATTACTTGTTTCTTACGATGACCAGCCTGGCCATGCTGCTTCCGTTTTTACATATATTTGCAGGCTCTTTGAGCAGCGGCAGCGCCATTTCCAAGGGGATGGTCAGCATTGTGCCGGTTGAATGGACGCTGATCAATTACGAAGCCGTTTTACAAAATGCGGCGATCTGGAAGTCGTTCGGCGTAACGGTCGTCTTGACGGTCGGGGGAACCTTGTTCAACCTGCTGTTTACTTCCTTGATGGCATACGGCTTGTCCAAAAATGAGCTGAAGGGCCGTTCCGTCATCTTGATGCTGATCGTGTTTACGATGATTTTTCAAGTGCCTCTGATCCCGGGTTATTTGCTGGTCAAGGCTTTGGGCATGCTGAACTCGCTATGGGCGCTCATTATTCCCGGGACGATAAGCGCTTTCAATCTGATTATTATGATTTCCTTTTTCCGGGGAATACCGGAAGGGCTTGTAGAGGCGGCACGGATCGACGGCTGCGGCGAATACCGTACCTGGTGGAGCATCGTGCTTCCGCTGTCGCTTCCGTCGCTGAGCACTATCGGACTTTTTTATGCAGTCGGCCATTGGAACGGGTATTTCAATGCGATTATGTTCATTCGCGATCCCGGCTTGTTTCCGCTTCAGGTCAAGCTTCGCCAGCTGCTCGTTGACAGCGATGCGGAAGCGTTGATGCAGAGCGTGAACGTGACGCTGCAGTCGATGGAAGGCATCAAGATGGCTACCATTATGGTCGCCACCATCCCAATCTTGTTGGTGTACCCGCTGATCCAGAAACATTTTATAAAAGGCGCCATGCTTGGATCGGTCAAAGGTTAATCCATAGTTTCTCATTTCAAGTATAAAGGAGAAGGGTCATATGAGAAAAAAAATTACATTGCTAGCTTTATCGGCGGCTTTGGCTGCAGGAGCTCTGGCAGGCTGCTCATCGGAGAAGGGGGCCCAGGGGCAGGCGGACGCCAATGCCAAGGGCGATGCAAAACCGGCCAAGCTGAAGGTCGGCATCGGCACGGAGGGACTTCAATACATCGAGGGCTCTCCGAACATTAACGAAGACAAATACACGAAGAAGCTGCGCGATATTTCCAAAACGGACGTGACGCTGGAATTGATCCCGCATCGCGAGTTCGATCAGAAGCTGACGCTGCTGTTTGCCGGGGGCGAGCTGCCCGACCTGCTGCAAACGCATGGCATCAATAAGCCTGAGGTCGCTCCCGCCATCGATACGGGCGTGTTGATCCCGCTGAACGATTTGATCGACAAATACGGCCCCAACTTGAAAAAGCAAATACCGAAGGAAGCGTGGGATTTCGCTTCCGTCAGCAAGGACGGCAAAATTTACGGCGTGCCGAACGTGAACGCAACGCCGAACGGAAACGTCATGATGGTCCGCAAGGATTGGCTGGATAAGCTCGGACTCAAGTCGCCTAAAACGGTGGACGAATACATCGATATGTTGAAAGCGTTTAAAGACAAAGACCCGAACGGAAACGGGAAGGCGGACGAAATACCGTATTCCGGACGGGAGAAGCTGGCGTTTACCGAAGCGTTCTTCGGCGCTTACGACGTGCTTCCCCCCGATTGGAAATTCGAGAACGGGCAGCTCATTCCGAACATCATCCGGCCGAATATGAAGGAAGCGTTGTCTGTCTACCGCAAGCTGTATGAGCAAAAGCTGCTGGACAATGAGGTGTTCGTGCAAAAGGCGAAAGACTGGGATGCGAAAATTAAAGCGCAGGGCGTCGTCGGCCTATGGACGCATTCTCCGAGAATGGCAGATAAATGGTCGGCCGAAGTGAAGACAGGTACGCCGACATCGCAGATTGAAGTCATCCCGTCACCGGTAGGACCTGACGGCAAAGGCGGCTTCGGCATTGGCTCGACCGTTGGCGGTAATGTATGGGTCATCCCGAAAACGACGAAAAATCCTGAAAACGCGATTAAATTTTTGGATTGGTTTTATTCGGACGAAGCCCAGAAATTCCTCACCTACGGCATCGAAGGCGACGATTACACGCTGGATGGCGGTAAAATCAAATACAAATATCCGGAGAAGCAGGACGATATTTACCGCGAAGAAATGCATCTGACATGGCTGCGGATGGTGGGACCTTCCTACTTGAGCGATGCGGAATTTATGAAAAACCGCCCTTCCGGCGACCTGGTCATGAAGGCGATGGACGTGGCTGCCAAAGAGGGACGTAAAAACGACGGCCTGGGCATGCCTGCGCTGCCGACGCTGCAGGCGCGTCCGGAGCTGGGCAGAGACGGTCTCTGGCTGGAGCTTGCGGCGAAAATTATTACCGGCAAGGAGTCGCCGGACGCGTTCGATAAATTCGTCGACGATTGGAAGAAACGCGGCGGCGATCAAGTGATCAAGGAAGCGACGGACTGGTACAAAAGCACGCATAAATAACGGAGCTGGAGGAGACTGTCAGTGGGGAAAAGGGCTTGAAAAATGGCTTCGACAGTTTCCAGGAGCGGGGCATTGCTTAGGCAATGCCTTGTTCTTTATAATATCAGAAATTATATGTTTTCAGCGGAGCTGAATATTTCTGATATTGCAAGAAAAGCTACATCAAAAACACGAATGTATCTTCATCGAAAGGACTTCGATCAGAAGCTTTTCTTATCGAAAGGAGTGTTGAGCGCGATGGAACATTTGAGAGGAACGCATGATTTGCCGCAGCTCCCTGCATGGGGGCCCTATACGAAAAAATATATCGGCATTTCGCATATCGCCGATGCGGCTAGAGGGCTGCGCTTCGATCTGAGCGTATTTCCCGGCTTTTACCGGAGGAAGGTCGACGTGCCGAATACGATGTGGGAGTCGGGCTATCATCCGTGGGAAGCGTCGCCCGATTTAAGCTGGTTTACGCACCGGCATGAGCTGGAGTGGAAAGACCGCGTCTATACGGACATTTCCTATGCGGAAATGCCCGGAGCCGGCGACGCGAGGCTGCTCCGCTGCGAGCTTGTGAACAAGACGGAGGCGGAGCAGAACGTCGTGCTGCATGCGATGGCTTCGCTGCACTTTCCCCAGGCAGGCGGGCATGGGGAGCGGCTTGAGACGGTTCGGCCGGAGCTGCCGGCCGGGGCGATATGGACGGACGCGCTCGACTACGCGTCCTTGTCGTTCGGGACGCCGCGTCCGAACGATAATCTGGTGTACGACGGTTTTTTCCGCGGCGAGCGGAGAGGCCATGGACTCGTGAACGGCTCCGCGCTTTGTTTCGGCGGGGAAGCCGGCGACCGGGCTTCCTACACAATCGAGCTTGCCGAACCGATGGAGCAAGCGGCGCTGCTGCTTCGCTGCAGGCTGCAAGAGGGGCAGCGGCTGCGGCTGCAATTGACCGGAGCCGTCGAGAGCGCTGTCGAGCTTGCCGGAACCGGCGGCATGTCCGATACGCTCATATCCATAGGCGCGCTGCGGGCCGGGCGGTATGAGCTTGTTTTGACGGCGGCAGAGGCTGTTGTCTCCGGGGAAGCCGGCGATAGCGGCTCCGCCGCAAGCCCGGCTTATGCCGAGCTTGACGGCTTTGCAATTGCAGAGTATGATGCGGCGGATCGGGTGCGGTTTGTCCCGGAACCGGCCGACGCTCATCCGCAAATAAGCGAGGGACCGGTTCCGAACAGCATACTGCTGAAATATGAAGGAATCAGCCACTATTACGGCCTGCTGTGGGCTTTTGACGATTATGAGGTACGGGAATTCCATTGCGATGAGCTGGACCGCTTTTTACGCCACAATGTGCATCATCATACCAGCTCGGTGTTTAAAGGCTCGGGGGAAGGTCATTTTACGAATGTGTATTTGCGGCCGATCCCGCTTGCTCCATGCGCAAGCAAGCTTATTCACGGCATGGTGTGCAGCGGAACGAGGCAAGACGTGGAACGGCAGCTTGCTTCGTTCCAGCCTGATGCGGATCAGTGCGAGGCGATCTTCTCCGGCGTTAAGCGGAAATCGGAAGCGCGCGCGGGGGCGGTCAACCCGTCGGGCGAGCCGTTCCGGTTCGGCCAACGGCTGATGGAGGCGACACTGTCCACCAATGTCGTGTATCCGGTCTACACCAAGCGGTCCTATATTCGCCATAACACGCCGGGACGCTGGTGGGACTGCTTGTATACGTGGGATTCGGGCTTTATCGGAATCGGATTGGCCGAGCTCGATATCGAACGGGCCGTGGAATGCTTGAACGCCTACGTGACGGAACCGGGGGACCCGCATGCCGCCTTTATTCATCACGGCAGCATGGTGCCCGTCCAGCATTATTTATTTCTCGAAATTTGGAATAAAACGCAGTCCAGGCAGCTGCTCGAGCATTTTTATCCGAGGCTTAGGCAATATTATCAATTTTTTGCAGGCAAGCTGGGGAGCTCGACGACAAGGACGCTTTCCTCGGGGATGCTGAAGACATGGGATTATTTTTATAATTCCGGCGGATGGGACGATTATTCCCCTCAAGTCGAAGTTCACCGCAGCTCGTTGGCGGGTATAGCGGCTCCGGCGTCCAACACATCCCATGCCATCCGCATTGCGAAAATATTGAACATGGCGGCGACGGCGATCGGCGGGCTGGAGGAAGATACGGCGGAATACGAGTGGGATATCGCGTTATTCGCGAAGGCGCTGCAGGAACATGCATGGGATGAGGAGAGCGGTTATTACGGCTATGTGCTGCATGATGCCGAGGGCCGTCCGGAGCGGCTGCTGCGTCATGAAAGCGGACAAAATTACAATATGGGGCTGGACGGCGCTTACCCGCTGGTGGCCGGAATATGCACGCCGGAGCAGGAAAACCGGCTGGTCGGGCATTTGACCGACAGCAGCCGGCTGTGGAGTACGATCGGCTTGACAGCCGTTGACCAGAGCGCCGCCTACTACAAAAAGGAAGGGTATTGGAACGGTGCCGTATGGATGCCGCATCAATGGTTTTACTGGAAAATGCTGCTCAGCCTCGGGTACGGCGAGCCTGCCCGGCGGATCGCCAACACGGCGTTGGAGCTGTGGCGGCACGAAACCGGCGAAACCTATAATTGCTATGAGCATTTTATCGTACAATCCGGCAGAGGGGCGGGCTGGCATCATTTTGGCGGCTTGTCGGCACCTGTGCTGAACTGGTTCGCCGCCTATCACCGGCCGGGTACCGTCACAGGCGGCTTCGACGTTTGGCTGGAGAAGGTTCAATTTAACGGGGATCGTACCGGGCTTGATCTCGATCTGCGCTATTTCGGGAGCGCGGACCGCATACATACGCTGCTCGTGTGCATGCAGGAGGGGCGCACATACCGAGCGACCTGGAACGGGCAGCCCGCGGAGGCGTCGCTTGTCGGCGGCGGCACGCTGGACATTCGGCTGCCCGGCGATTCCGCGGGGACGTTGACCGTACGTCCGGTGTGACGGCCGGGCTGCGGCAGGGAGGGGGGCGTCGACTCGGACTCCCCGGGAAGGAAGAGGCTGGCCGGCCAGTGTAACGGCCGGCCCAGCTCCTTCGCTGCCAATGCCGCTCGATTGGAAACTGCGGCGTAACGGACATCGGTACCGTTATTCGCCGGGATTGCATGGTTGTTACATTTTAACAGACATGAGACGCTCTATTTGACTGGCCGGCCGCTCATTGGCCTCATGTTCGGAGATTAACGTTTCCATTAGACAAAGGTTGCAATTTGCGTGCGGATGTTATAAGATGGTATCAATTAGTGATTGGTCAATCAATAATAAATGTATGCGGAAAGGAAGAATGTTCAAGCTATGCCTAAAGGAACTGTATCTTCTGCAAACCGTCGTACCGACATCATATCTGCCGCCATAGAAGTATTTGCGGAGATCGGCTATTATCGGGCGACCACTGCACAAGTAGCGGAGCGCGCGGCTATTTCGCAGCCATACGTATATCGATTTTTTACGAAGGAGTCTTTGCTGGTGGAAACGCTGGAGGTATCGTGGCAGCGAATTTTGCATGCGTTTCAACGGGTGATCGACTCGTCGTCGCCGGATCAATTGGAGCTGGGCTTCATCCGGGCATACGAGGAAATTATGACCTCGCACCGCAGCGAAATTTTGCTTCAAATGCAGGCGCAGACGATTCAGGATGCGCCCATTCGGAACGCCATGCGCCATGGAATGAGTCAGGTTCAGCAGCTGGTGCGGGATGCGTTCGAGCAAGCCGGAATTGCCGATGCGGCTGCGAGAACATCGGATTTTTTGGCAAGAGGAATGCTGTGCAACGTAGCAATGGCGATGGAAATGCCGGAATTGATGAAAAAGAGATAAAAAATTTTTTTGAAGAAATGTGATTGGTCAATCAATAACTATAAGGGAGATGGATTTTATGAAAAAGGCAATTGTATTGGGAGCGACGGGCGGAGTAGGGAATCCCCTAACGGCGGAATTGGTCAAAAGGGGGATCGAAACGGTGGCATTTGGCCGATCGGCAGGCAAGTTGGAAAGCCTGGCGCAGCAGCTTGGACATCCGTCGACGCTGCGGCTGGAGACGGGAGACGCATTCAATCCGGAACAAATCGTGAAGGCTGCCGGCGAGGCGGATGTCATCTTCCACAGCGCGAATATCCCATATCATGAAATGGAGGCGCGGCTGCTGCCGCTCGGCGAAGCTGTAATGGAAGCGGCCGAGCGGTTGGGCGCGAAGGCTGTCATCGTGGACGGTATTTATCCGTACGGCAGAAGAACGACGGATAAGGCGACCGAGGACCATCCGAAGCAGCCCCATACCCGCAAGGGAAAAGTGCGGCTGGCCTATGAGGAGCTGGTCTTCAGCCCGCGCTGGCGCAGGGCGGAACCGCTCATTGTACGTCTGCCGGACTATTACGGCCCCTCCGCGCAAGCTTCTTACCTCTCCGTAACGATGGAGGCGATCGCGGCCGGCAAGCCGACTGCCTTTATCGGGAACATGACCATCCCGCGCGAGTACGTTTACCTGCCTGACGCGGCTCGCATGATTGTGGAAATTGCCATGCGGGACGATGCCTACAGACAAAACTGGCATATCCCCGGTCCCGGCGTTATTTCGGGTCGTGAAATTGTACGTATCGCGCAGCAGGCAAGCGGCAAACGCAAACCGGTCATTCCGCTTGGGCGTACCGGGATCTCGCTCATCGGGCTGTTCAATCCGGTAATGAAAGAAGTCGTAGAGATGCTCTATTTGACGGAAGAGCCTTTTATACTGAGCGGCGAGAAGGCTGAGCGCCTTATCGGTCCGATCGCATGGACGCCGCATGAGCAGGCGATTGCGGAAACAATACGCGGGCTGATGCGGCACGAACGCGCAACTTTGCAATGACGTCGTCGTATTGTATACTTGTGCCATTGATTCGCGCGGCAAACCCTGACCTGGCGGCCAGGGATATTTCATTTTTGTGGCGGATTGCCTCGATTTTTCGCGTTATTTTACCGACCCGCTGGTGAGTCCGCTAATAAAGAACCGCTGCAAGAAAACGAACAGGACGATCATCGGAATAAAGCTTATGACAGCGCCGGCCGTCAAAAGCCCCCATTCCGTTCCATAAATGCCGAGCGCCATGTTGGTCAGTCCGACGTTAAGCGTACGCATCCGATCCCCGGACGTAAACACAAGTGCCACAATGTAGTCATTCCATGTGGTATACGCGCTGTAAATGGCGACGGTCGTCAGGCCCGGCCATACCATCGGCGTCATGATGCGAATGAAAATGCCGAACTCGCCCGCGCCGTCGATTTGCGCCGATTCGCGCAGCGCGTCCGGGATGGCGTCAAATGAGTTGATCATGATATACACAGCCACAGGCAGATGGAACGTGACGTATATAATGATTAAAGCCAGGCGGGTATTCAACAGACCGAAATCCTGCATAATCGAGTGCAGCGGAATGAGCAGCGATTGGAACGGCACCATCATCGTCGAAAGAATCAGCACGAGCAGAAGCTTTCTGCACGGCACTTTCAGTTTGGACAGGCCGTAAGCCGCCATGGTGCTCACCAGCACATTGACAAGAACGGTGGATGCGGTGAGCAGCACGCTGTTGGAAAAGTAGGTGACAAATATATTCTCGCCGGTTTTCCAAATCGCTTTGTAATGGTCGAAGGTGAACGACTTGGGAATCCATTGGGGAGGCAGTGCGACAATGTCGCCGGACGGCTTCAACGAGGTGCTCACGGCCCAAACCAGGGGAGCGAGAAAGAAACCCGCCAACAAGAAGTTCACCAAGTACCATGCTTTGTTTCTGAGCAGAGTTTCCGTAATTCCTTTCATGTGTTCGCCCCCTTTTTAATTTCTGGAAAGAACCTTCACTTGAATCGCGCTGAGCAATAGAAGAATCAGCAGCAAGACGATCGTCATCGCAGATCCGTAACCGAACTTGTAATATTTGAACGATGTATCGTAGATCAAATTGACTATCGTGGTTGTCGAGTTGGACGGCCCTCCCTGGGTCATGATAACGAATTGTTCGAAAGCGAGCGCGGAACCGATCACCGACACCACCAGAGCCAATACGATGGCCGGTTTTAATATAGGAAGTGTAATATAGAGAATCGTTTTCCAGCGGTTAGCTCCGTCGATTTTGGACGCTTCGTAAATATCGGACGGGATCGACTGCAGCGCGGACAGCAAAATAATCATCGTAAAACCGGCTACTTTCCAGGTGACCATGAACGTAATCGCCGGCAACGAGGTTCCCGCTTCGGCCATCCATACGACAGGCTTGTCGATCAGATGAAGCTCCATAAGATAATAATTGACTAGGCCGTACACATCGTTGTAAGCCCATAACCAGACAAGGCTGCAGGAAACCATCGAAATGATGACCGGCAAAAAGTAAACGGAGCGAAAAAAGGTAATGAGCGGCAATCGGGCATTCACTAACAAAGCAAGCGCCAAACCAAGCAAAAAAAGCGGTGGTGTTACGATGAGAATATATAGAAAAGTGAAACGCAGCGCCTTCCAAAAAGCTGCATCCTGAAACAATTGCCTGTAATTTTCCAGCCCGGTAAACATCTTATCCCCAAGCATGGGAACATCATAGAAGGATAGGATCAGCGACTGGACGAGCGGATAAATATAAAAGATCAAGTTCAACAGCAGCGCGGGCAGCACGAACACGATGGAAATCCATTGCAGTTTGGTACCGATGAAAACTCTTTTGGTTCCGGCCACGCGTGATTTCATACTCCGTTCTTCCTCCTCGTATAGTATTTCTTGAAGGTTGTTGTTGGGCTAATTTCCAGTACCCTAGGGTACTGGCGGCCGCCTTCAAAATTTCCAATTTGATCTTTGAAAAATAAATGAAAATCTTAAATTGGGACTGGACTTTTCGTGATGCTTCCAGACAATGAATCTTAGGGTCATTCGGGGAAATTCTTTTTCCTCCTGTAGTTCAACTACTTCATAAGTCTGTTTCCCTGGCACTCGTGCGGCACTTCTTACCCGCTGGCTGTTCCCTCCGGCAACCCATGCCCGAAGATAGCAGCTTCG
>NZ_SMRT01000043.1 GCF_004354045.1 Paenibacillus piri
GAAACAGTGGAAGAAGCCGGGGACGAAGGTGCAAAACCTGCGAAAGCTGGGAGTGCCGGAGTGGCAGGCCTACCAATGGGGGAACACAAGGCTAGGTTACTGGCGAATAGCCGGAAGCGCAGTATTGAATCGCTCTGTTACAAACGAAAAGCTCGCACAGGCAGGGTACTATGACTTCCCTGCCCAATACGAGCGTCTACGTCAGTTGCACTCAAGCGGTTGAACCGCCGTGTACCGAACGGTATGCACGGTGGTGTGGAAGGTCGGCTACTCAACTAATGGGTAGCCTCCTATCCGATCAAATTCATATCAAAGTTGGAGGCTGAAAATCCAAAAATGACCTTTGGGACAGCCCTTTTTTACAGAGGAGCTTTGTCGCGGCGGGCGCAGATTTGTCGAATTTACAAAAGCTCAACAGTATTTTGATATGGCTGAAACAAAAGTCCATATAATTAAGACTTGTTGACAGTACAGAGGGGAGACGGCGGCTGGAAAGGAGGGGATCATCAAAGAACATACAACCATTGTCCCTGCGCCAAAAACCGTAAAATCGGCACTTGTATCAAGTTAATTGTTGAATAGTCGGCCAGGCATGGAGCTTATATGACTTAACGGATGGGAGTAATGCGTAATTATGATAAGATGGATAAAAAAATATTCAAAGTGGATCAGTCTGGCAATGATTGTGATGATGCTGGCGACCTCGGTTTTACCGGGCGGTCCGGCTCTGACGGCATTCGCCGGGTCACCGGAAACCGTAGCGGGATGGACCTTCTCGGCTACGGGCACCTCTTTTGCCGCTACTAGCGGCAACGGCAACGATCTTGGCCAGGCCAAATTTACGATAAGCGGAAACCGGACCGGAACTTATTCCACCACCGGCAATACGATCTATACGAACGGCTGGAATACGGCCAATGGCTATTGGCAGGCGCAGCTGAGCACCGAAGGCTATTCCCAGCTCGTCGTTTCTTCCAAAAACTACGGGACGCCTGCGGGTCCGAGAGATTTCAAGCTGCAATACAGCGTGGACCGCGGCGCCAGCTTTGCCGATGTGCCGGATGCGACCTTCACCCAAACGGAAACGAGCGCGACGAACACATTTTCATTGCCCGACGATGCTGGCGACAAGCCGCTTGTATACGTCCGTTGGCTCAACTACACGAACGTCGCCATTAGCGGGGCGACGACCGGGACGGGAAACAGCCGGATTGCCGATATCTACATAACGGGCGTTCCCATTCAGGGCGGGACAACGAATCCGGCTAAAACGGCTAATCCTGTCGCAAGCAAAATTGCGTTCCAGGATGACTATACGACCGTTCGCGGCGTGACCTATGCCGTATACGGCGGCGCTGCGGTTCATGCTTACTTGCCCGATCTCACGCCTGCAGGCTCAACTACGGCACAGTCTGACGGTTCCTTTACGATGGGAATCAGCAACCCGGGGCAAAGCGCAACGATCCTGTTATCGGCTGAAGCCGCCGGTAAAGCTGAAAGCGACAAAGTGACGGTCGCCATACCGAAGTCGACGAAGCCGGATGCGGGCAAAATCGCGTTCGCCAACGCGGTGTCTGTTTCCGGTTCATCCGGCAGCGTAGCCAATAATGCCAAGGTTTCCGTTTATTTTGACGATAACGCCCTGGCAGGCACGGGTTCGGCAAGCTCGGACGGCTCGTTTGCGATAACGATCGCGAATCCGAATAATAAAACGTCGCTGCTCGTCACCTCCAAGGAAACCGGGAAGCTGGAAAGCGACAAAACGACGGTTGGTTTATCCGCGACCTTTAAACCGGGAGATGTCGTATTCAGCCAGCTTTACGTCAACGGCGGAAACAGCGGCGCGTTTTATAAAACGAAGTTTTTCGAGCTGTACAACACGACAAATCAGGATATTCAGTTCGACAATCAATGGGCCATTATTTATACTTCGGCTACGACCAACGGCTTCGGGGCAGGCACGAAGCTGACCGGTACGATTAAAGCTCATGGCTATTATCTGGTTGCAGGCTCATCAGGCGGAACGGGCGGCGGTCTGCCGGTTACGGCGGATCAAACCACTACGCTGAACCCGAGCGGGTCTGTCGGAGGCATTCTGACACTGGCCAATTCGACGACCGGATTAACCGGTCAGGACGACGCCAAAGCGATCGACATCGTTACCTTCGGCAACGGGACCAACACGAGCTTTACAACGAAAACGGATCATTGGGGCACGCCGTTTTACGACTCCGGGATCGGCGGGGCGACCTTGCTGCGCAAAACGGATACGGGCTCCGATCCGAGAGGCGCTATCGGGGCAGGCAACGGCTTTTTTTCCAGGAACCCGTCCAATGATTTCGTCTTAAGCAGCCCGAGCAATCCAGGCAGCCCGGAAGATATTAAAGTAAGAAATACGAAATCTATGGTCACACCCGATTCTGCGAAAATCAGCCTGACGAATGCAGGCGGCAGCATAACGGTAACAGGAGCAGCGGGATCGGTGCCCGATTCGTCATCGGTCCAGGTTTATACGGAAACCGGTGGCGTTGTCGCTTTGACCAATCAAGGCAATGCGGCTGCGAACGGGTCATTCAACCTTTCTTTCAACGATACGAGCAGTCGTGCGTCCGTATATGTCACATATAAGGATATGGCTCAGCCGGTTCAGAAGGAAAGCGCTTATGCCCGCATCGACGCGGCGGCAAATCCGTCTGCGGTCGTCCCGATCGGGCAGCTTCGTAAAAATGATGCGAACGGACTGCTGCTCAACATCGGCTATTCGACGACCGTCGAGGGTGTCGTAACGTCCGCAAATAGAGCGAATGGTACGGAGAAAACGAACTTTTACATTCAGGATGCGTCAGGCGGAATTCAAATTATCGATAAGCTGTCGCCTGCGGTGACGATTCAACCGGGAAGAAAAGTGAAAGCAGCGGGGAAGCTTGTATTTACGGCAGGGACGACCCAATTTGTCCCGACATTGCTTACGGATGAAGGACCGGATACAATGCCTGCGCCTGCGGTGACGGCTTTGGATACATGGAGCGCCTATGGCACGGTCGAGCCGTTGGAAGGATCTCTTGTTTCCGTCAGAGGCAAAGTGTCCAACATTCCTTCCGCCGGCCCCGATTATAACGTGACCATCACCGATGATTCGGGAAACACGGCTATCGTTAAAATATCGGGAAATGCCGGCATCGATGTGAACAGCGCGGTTAAGCTGGGGGATACGTATGCCTTTACAGGAATTGTCGGCCAATCCAAAGCCGTGTCGCCTTATACGAGCGGATATTATATCGAGCCGAGAAACGCCGCCGATATTAAAGGCGATTTGCAGCTGCAGCATGAGCCTTTGACCAAGGCATACACCGGCTTGGACATTACGGTCAAGGCTGCGGCCAAATATGCGGATGCCGTCACCCTTTTTTACAAAAATGAAGGGGAACCTTCCTTCGGTTCGATCCCTATGGTGACGTCCGACAATTTGAATTACAACGCGAAAATACCGAAGCAATATGTGACGTCCGCGAAAATTTTATATTATATTGAAGCTCAAAGTACAGGACAAGCCACCCAATATTCAGGAAGCTCTGCCGCGCCGCATGGTGTGAATGTTGTGGCGGATACGGACGGGCCGACCTATTCCAACGAGCTTCCCGCGGATATGGACAGCATCGAAACGTTCCATCCGGTCGTTTCCGTTAATTTGGATGATCCGAACGGCGTAGATGCGAATTCTGTCACCCTTTCCATCGACGGCAAAGATTTTACGGCTGCCGCGATCAAGTCGGAAACCCAAATTAAGCTTGTGATGACGCCGAACGATGATTTGACGGTCGGTACGCATACCGTGAACGTTTCAGCTAAAGACAAGCTTGGTAATTTATCCAATACTTCATGGACATTCCGGATCGTTCCAAGATTTACCGGAGGAAATCACTATCGGGGAACGACGCATAACCATACTCAAATTTCCCATGATGCCAAAGGCGATCCTGAAGCGGCGCTCTTGGCGACCCAAAACTATGGCTACGATTATTTTGCGTTTTCCGATCACTCGCACGACATCGATTCCGCCCAGGTCGGAACGGATTCGGTTGATCATAACGGCATGCCGGAACGGACCGGCGGCTCGGACTGGCAGCTGACCAAAGATTTGGCGAGGAGGTATACGAAAGACGGCAGCTTTGTCGTATTTCCGGCTTTTGAGATGACCTCGACAAGCTGGGGGCATTCCAACGTGTTTGGAACGACCAACTTTATCGATCGCGTTCAAAGCGGAGGCAAGTATCAAAATTTGAAAAACTATTATGCCTGGACGTTGTCCTACGATAACATTGTTGCTCAGTTCAACCATCCGGCAATGTCCGCAAACGCGTTTGACAATTTTATTCCTTATGATAAAAATGTCGATAAGCTCTTTACGATGCTCGAAGTGGGCAATGGCTCGGGCCATTACTCCTACGTAAATGCGGAAAACAAATTTTTCAGCGCCCTCGATTTGGGCTGGCACGTGGCGCCGACTTACGGCGAAGACAACCATGATGCGACCTGGGGTCAGACGAAGAAGCGTACGGTTATTGTCGCAAACGATCTGTCTCAGGAATCTTTGCTCGATGCGATGCGCAAAATGCGCGTTTATTTCAGCGAGGACCCGAATTTCAAGCTGGATGTGCTAGCAAACGGATATTACATGGGAGCGACCGTTGATTCGAAGGTACTGAATTTCGAGGTGACCGGCAGCGACCCGGTATCGGAAAGCTCCTCCGATCCCAAGTACAGCTATTTGACCGCACCGTCGAACGATAATATTGCCAAAGTGGAGCTTGTTACCAATGGCGGCAGAGTCGTTGACAGCTATACGCCGTCGACAAATTCCGCATCCTTTGAATGGAAGCCGTCCGTCAATGTCGTAGGCGGGCAGCAATGGTTCGTCATCCGCGTTACCCAGAAGGATGGGGACAAAATCTACTCCGCGCCGATTTGGTCACCCGCTGACCCTTTGTCAGTAAAAGTGAACGACTTGACCATCGTCGAGGGTGCGGCAGTTGCCGGTATTCCGGTCAATTTGAAAGCCGGAATCTCCAATCTGGGTACGATCAGCGTGAAGAATTTGACCGCTCATTTCTATTACGACAGCATCGATGCCGCACATTTCATAGGCGATGTTCCGATCGCTTCGCTTGCCAGCAACAAAAATGCGGATGCCGTCATTCAATGGACGAATCCGGCAGCAGGGGAGCATAAATTGATCGTCATTCTAGAAGCCGGAGACGGAAACGATCTGGGCGACAATCGTTACGAGCAGTCGATTACCGTGAAGGCGCCGCTCGGCATCAAGGTGATGATCGACGCTACGCATAATAACGAGAATACGACAAGCGATGCCGGCACATATGCCAACAACCTGACCGATTTTACGCTCAATCTGAAAAAGCAAGGGTATACGGTTATCGAAAATAAATCGGCATTGACGGATGCATTGTTAAGCGATATACGCGTACTCATGATTACGCATCCGAGCAGTGTGTACACCGCCAATGAAATTGCCGTTCTGAAGCAGTTTGTCGAGCGCGGAGGCTCGCTGCTGTTAACCGGAAAAAGCAATTTTGGCGGAACTCCGCAAAATTTGAACAGCTTGCTGTCGGGCATCGGTTCAAGCATATTGATTAACAACGACGGCGTGTTCGATGAAACGGCAGCCGGCAACTTTTGGTCCACCCCGTTAACCTCGAATTTCTCCGTAAGGCTTCATTTGTCGCCGGTAAGCAACGGATTGACGGATTCTATATCGCTGCTGGATTATTACAGCGGAGCAAGTCTTGCGGCGAACGACGGTACGGGGAAAAAAGTTCCGCTCGCCGACAGCGGTACAGTCACCGTTTTGGCGCGGGGGAACGAATCGACGTTCCAGGATTCGCCACAGGTCAAAGCCGACACGGTGGCCTACAATGTGTACACCGCAAACGGTAAAAACGGGCCTGCCTTGACCGGCGTAACCGGAGGCTCGGCGATTCCGTTAGTTGCTTCGGAGCAGCTAGACAAAGGCCGTATTATCGTATCGGGCATGAACATTTATAACGACAAGCAGATGACGCAAAATGACGGACCTACGAATAATGCTCCGTTCAGCATCAAAGCGGTGAATTGGCTTTCCCAAAACGAGCCTAAGGTCATCCCGATCCGCGAAGCGCGTCAGCTTCCGGAAGGGACGAGCGTTGTCGTTCAGGGCAAGGTTACGACAACGGCGTTTTACGACTCGGCTTACATTCAGGACGATACCGGCGGCATCGTGGCCTTTAGCGAGGTTCCGGCGGGCTCGCTGCAACTTGGCGATACCGTTCGGATCTACGGACAAATCGGCGTTTTCGAAAATGATAAAGAACTCATCTTCGACAAGTTTGCCAACAGTATCGTCAAATTAAGTTCAGGACCGGCAGTCCAGCCCAAGCAGGTGAGTACGAAAGATTCGGTTTCCGACACATACCAAGGCCAGCTGGTTCAGGTTCAAGGCAAGGTGGTCTCCATTCCCGATGACAGCACCTTCATCGTAAACGATGGTTCGGGCGATGTAGCCGTCTTTATCGACGGTTACATTGTCAACCAGAGCGGACCCGTCCCGTCCGTTCATGTCGGAGACACGCTGCAGGCGGCCGGGTTAAGCGGCAAGTATTCCCAGGGCAACCGGATTCGGGTCCGCGATACGAGGGAACTGAAGGTTACCGGTACGAATCCGGTTATCCCCGTAACCGGCGTAAAGCTGAATAAAGAAGCTGTGAGCTTAAGGGCAGGCGACTCGGATGCGCTCACCGCTACCGTACAGCCTGCGGATGCGACGAACAAGTCGGTTACATGGACATCCGGCAACGAAAACGTCGCGAAGGTGGATACGAATGGCCGAGTTACCGCAGTGGGAGCAGGTACGGCGACCATTACCGTTTCCACGAGCGATGGGCATTATACGGCGTCCGTCATCGTCACCGTGACCGTGCCGGCTGAAAACATCCGTGTAACGGGCGTAACTATCGACAAAAGCAACATTTCCTTATTGATGAATGAAACGGAGCAGCTGACTGCAGCCGTACAGCCTGCGGATGCGACGAACAAGTCGGTTGCCTGGACATCCGGCAACGAAAACGTCGCGAAGGTGGATGCGAACGGCCGTGTTACGGCAGTGGGAGCAGGTACGGCGGTCATCACCGTATCCACAAACGAAGGGCACTATACGGCGACAACAATCGTCACCGTCACCGTTCCGGATGAAAGCATCCATGTAACGGGTGTAACTATCGATAAAAGCTCGATTTCCTTAAGAGTCAATGGAACGGAACAGTTGACTGCAGTCGTACAGCCTGCCAACGCAACGAATCGGGCCGTCGTCTGGACCTCCAGCAACACGGCGATTGCTACGGTAGATGCCGGAGGTCTGGTCACCGCGCATGCGGTAGGAACGGCACGGATTACGGCGGCGACTGCGGATGGAATTTTCACGGCAGCCGGCAGCGTTCTGGTACAAAGCCCAGGCTCCTCTTCCCATGGAAAAGGTAGCGGTTCGGGCAACGGTGGCGGCAACAACGGCAGTAACGGAAATAACGGAAATAACGGGAACAACGGAAATAACGGAAACAACGGAAACAACGGAAACAACGGAAACAACGGAAACAACGGGAACAATGGGAACAACGGCAATAACGGTGGCGACCGTTCCGTCAAGGTGACGGCAGAACAGCTTTCCGCAGGCGTGAACGGCAGTGTGGCCGTTCAGGTTCCGGCCAACGCTTCGGAAATCAAGCTTCCGTCAAATACGGCCGACCTGCTTGGCCAGAAGCCTCTGGAAGTCAATTCGGAGCGGATTGCCATGACTGTTCCCCCGGGGCTGTTGAAGCAGCTGAACGACAAGCTGCCGGCGGGCGAGCAAAAGGACGGCACGATGTCCTTGAGTCTGGTCCCGCTTAACGATACCGATGCGAAACAGATCGTCGATATGAGTCAAAATGCGTCCTATGCCGAGCTTAAGCTCAATGGAAATGTATATGAGTTTCATCTTTCCATGGAGACAGCCGACGGCAATTCCGTCAGTTTGCCGGATTTTGACCAGCCGATCACGATTCGGTTCAAGGTGGATGAAGGCTTTAATCCGAAACTCGCAGGCGTTTATTATATTTCCGACAATGGCGCGCTTGAATATATCGGAGGAAATTATGCAGACGGGTATATAACGGCGCAGATTTATCATTTCAGCAAATATGCTGTGCTTGAGGTTACGAAGCTGTTTACCGATGTTCCGGCCAGCCATTGGGCCGCGGATATCATAAAAGAACTCTCAGCGAAACAAATGGTGACCGGTACGGGCGCCGCAACGTTCGAGCCCGAACGCAGCATCACGCGTGCAGAATTTGCGATGATGCTGGTCAGGGCGTTGAAGCTTTCGGACAAGGGCACAGCGTCCTTCGCCGATGTCCGGCCAACCGATTGGTTCGATGAAGCGATTGCCATGGCAGTGAAAGCGGGAATCGTGCAGGGCAAAAGCGCTTCGATATTCGATCCGGATGCGCAAATTAGCCGCGAGGAAGCGGTAGCTATGCTCATGCGGGCGTACGAATACAAGAACGGCAAGGCGCCTGCCCATACAAGCACGCCGTTCACGGATGAACCCCGGATTTCTCCGTGGGCGACCGAATCCGTCCATTCAGCTGCAGCGCTGAAGCTGATACAAGGCCGAACGGCCGGAGGGTTCGATCCGACAGGCATCGCTACCCGCGCGGAATCCGCTCAATTAATTTACAATCTGCTAAATAAATAATCAGCACAGGGATACAGCAGGATAGCCGGATGCCATTCGCAAGAATGGCATCCTCCTATCTATATCAGGAGGAAATTATGTTCCGGGTTCAGTCGGCATTGAAATTTACCATTTGTCTCATGTCCGTTTTGGCGATCGTCTTGTTCCCGTTCATTGGGAAGGCGGACGCTCATGCCTACAGCGCCAGCTATACGACGATTGAATTGACCAAAGCAAACACCGAAATGACGTATGCGTTGGACGAATTGTCGGTGATCGAGCTGGTCGGCGGCGATACGAACAAGAACGGCATGCTGGAGCAGGAAGAATTCGATCAGGTGAAAGATCGTCTTGTCTCGCTGCTGCAGCAAAATATCATTTTCAAGCTGAACAATCAGCCGCAGCATTGGCAAATCCATAGTTTGATTCTCGACCGGCAAGGGGATGCAACCAAAGCGACCCTGAAAGTATCGTATGCAGCTGTGAGCACGGCGCAGCCGGTTTCTTTAACCGATCATTTGTACATGAACGATGCAGCCGCCAACTATGTCGATTTAGTAACTATTCATTACGGGAAGCAAAAAAGCACAGCGGCTTTATCCGGCAAAAACCGGGTATGGGCGATGCAAATGACAGAAACCGAATATGCCGGCATGCAGCAGGATAAGCAGTCTCAAGTTTCTGCAGCGACGTCTTCTTCAGAGGAACCGCAGGCAGCGGCTTCGAACCGGTCGGAGCAACCGGATCCAGGCTGGTTTTCATTTTTTATGCTGGGAATTAACCATATTTTATCCGGATACGACCATCTGCTGTTTCTTTTTTCGTTGTTGATCGCGAGGCAAACGTTTAAACAGTATGCTGCGATGATTACTGCGTTCACGATAGCCCATAGCATCACCTTAACGCTGACCGTACTTGGCTGGATTAATATGCCGGCCGCCATCGTTGAACCGGCAATTGCTTTAAGCATCTGTTATGTGGCAGTCGAAAACATGCTCAGCAAACGCATTACCTATCGCTGGCTGCTTACTTTTTTATTCGGCTTGGTTCACGGCATGGGGTTCGCCGATATTTTGAAAGAAATGGACATTCCGGGAGGCGAACTGGCGGCGGACTTGATCAGCTTTAACGTGGGCATCGAAGTCGTTCAGGTGACATTGGTCGCCATTCTATTGCCGCTGCTTGTCATTGTCCACCGTTGGGAACATTCGAAGCGCGTTGTGCTTGCCAGTTCTGCCGCGGCTTTTGCGATGGGCGGAATTTGGCTGGCGGAGCGAATTTTTAATTAAATTAAAGCAAGAGGGGACATCCATGCAAAACGCGGCATTACAAAAAAAGTCAACGACCAAGATCAGCAATGTACTTGCCGGCTTTTCCATCATCCTGATTCTGATTTTATATTTCTTGTCCGGCCAAGCGCCCGAGTCCATCTGGCATCACCCCAAGCTGCAGTTATTCAAAATGATGTTCATCAGCATCATTGTCGAAGCGCTGCCGTTTATCCTGATCGGCGTCGTTCTTTCCGCACTGGTCGAGGTTTTCGTTTCAGAACAGACCATTAAACGAATGATACCGGCAAATCCGGTATTGGCGATTCTGGTCGTCAGCTTGCTCGGGATCATCTTTCCCGTATGCGAGTGCGGGATGGTTCCGGCGGTCCGCCGTTTCATTCAAAAAGGGATGAAGCTGCATGCGGCCATAACCTTTCTGGTCGTCGGACCGATATTGAATCCGATTGTATTTTGGTCGACGTTTATCGCTTTCCGCAACAAACCGGAGATGGCTTATGCCCGAATGGGACTGGCTATTACGGCGGCATTTGTCATCGGACTTCTCATTTATCGCCTGGTGAAGTCGGATCCGTTAAAAATAAGCAAGCCTGTTCAGCAGACGGCAAGCTCATTTAATATCGTACATCATCACGGGCATGGCGGTTCGGGCTGGAATAAGCTTGTTCAAGTCATGAGCCATTCGATCGAAGAATTTTTTGACATGGGCAAATTTTTAATGTTCGGGGCATTGCTGGTCGGCTTGCTTCAAGCGTTCGTTTCCAAGGAAAGCCTGGTTGCGCTTGGCCACGGCCAAGGAAGCGCAGCTGCGCTGATGATGGGACTCGGATTTATTCTCTCGCTTTGTTCCACATCGGATGCCTTCGTCGCCCAATCGTTTAGCGCGACATTTTCAAAAGGCTCGCTTATCGCATTTATGATGATCGGTCCCATGCTGAACTTAAAAGGCATCCTGATGATGGCTGCTGTTTTTAAAGCCCGGTTTGTATTATTGTACAGCTTGCTCGTGGTTGGATTTGTCTATGCAAGCACGTTGATATTGGAAATAGCTCTTTTGAATTGAGAGGTAAACGAATGGCAACTAACAATTATGCTTCTGTGGCGCATCATTTTTTGAAAGTGGCAATTTTGCTGGGATTTGCCGGATATTTGATTTACCTGGTCTTTACGGGGGAAATCCTCCTTTTTATCGCGCCCCATCTGTTGAAATATGTGAAAACGGCCGCCGCGGGTCTCTTCATATTCGCCGTGTTTCAGCTCTACATTTCGATTCGGTCATTCAAACAGCCCGTTGCCGGCTGCGCTTGCGCGCACCATCATGATCATTCCCAAGGCGGGCATCCGGATCATACGCACATGCACGACCATGGTCAAAGCGATTCCGGGCCGGTTTTGAAGCATGTGCTTGGCTACAGTTTATTTATTTTGCCGCTGCTGCTGGCTGTGCTTTTGCCGAATCAGGTCGTCGCCGGTTCGCTGGCCAAAAACAGCGGAATCCAGCTGGGGGAAGAGGCCGTGGACAGCAATGGCGTGCCTATGGATTTGGCGCTGCTGAAGGGGAGCATTGACCCCGAAGCGAGGGCATTGTTTACTACGGATAAATACAATCGGGATTATGCCAAATTGGGGATGCTTTTGTATAAGCAGGATATGGTCGAAATGAAAGATCAATGGTTTATTGAGAAGCTGCAGGCGCTTAATTTATTTGCGGATCATTTTTCGGGCAAGCCCATTCAAATGAAAGGCTTCATCTATCGGGAGAACGGCTTGCCGGAAAATCAATTTCTCATTGAAAGAATGGCGATGACCCATTGTATTGCGGATATTTCGCCATATGGAATGATTGCCGAGCTTCCGGACGCAAGCCGTTACGCCAACGACACTTGGGTAACATTGACGGGGACCATTGACAAAACAACTTATCATGATCAGACGGTCATAAAAATAATCGTTCAACATATAGAGCCTGCAACGGCTCCTGTGATTCCTTACGTTTATCCGGATTGGGACTTTGCCAAAAAACTGAATTAAACTCGAATGATAAAAAATGGAGTGGTCATTGTTATGCTGCTGAACTTAGGAAGCCTCATCTTGATCGTATTGATGACGGGTTATCATGTTTATGACGGGCTTCGCCAAAAATGGGAATCGGCCCGAAACGGATTCGCTCCGGCGGTTGCCTTATTTTCAGGCATGGCTTTCGGCGCGGTCGGGGCGCAAACATTCGATTTCGATTTAACTGTAACGTTGTCCATCGCAATATTATTCGCAATTGTCGCCGGCTTTCTTGGCGGCATTGGATTCGGCCTGCAGACGGCAGTCCAGGGGGCCTTGGCCGGATCGCTCGGAGCGATGCTCGGAACGTTGACGGGCAGTCTTTATTACAGATCGAACAACGTCGTACTGGTTGCCGCTATTGCATTTATCATTATCTCGTTCCTCCTCCAAAAGCTCGCGGATCGTCGGCGGTCGAACGATAGCCGCAGACGAAATGAAACGGCGACGCCGTTGAAAAAGCATGCGCCTGCGGGAACGGTGATACTGGCGATTTGTGCGGCAGTTAGCGCAGCTTCCATTATGGTTGAAAAAGATCAAATACGCGTAGGTTCTATCGGCGCCCCGGCTTCGCAAACCGCTGTGTTCGATGAAGAAAACGATCTGCAGGTCGCCTCGATCGACGTGTCCGCTTCCGGTTTTACTCCGGCAGTTACCGAATTTAAAGCCGGCACGATGATTAAAGCGGTATTCAATGTGAAGCCGAATTCCGGAACCGGCTTGAAGCTGGTGTCGAGCGATTTGAATTTCAGCGCGGAATTAAAGCCCGGCCAAAATATTTTTTTACTGAACAATCCTCAGCCGGGAACCTACGAATTGGTCGAGCCTAACAAAGCTTACAAGAGTATGTTTACCGTCAAATCTGTAAAATAACGGTTCATTCCCGCGGTCTCGCGCAAAAGCGACGGTTTGCTTCCCCCGAATCTCCGCAATTGCCGACAGGATGAGATCATTTTTCTAAAGTACAGGCACAGTTAGGTAGATGCCCACATAAAATGATACTAAGCTTAAAGCGGAGGCTTCCGAAGCAGTTTTGCTCCGCAAAACTTGTAGGGGGTGGCAGCTGTGCCTGGCTTTTTCTCAGCAATTTTTTTATTTATTAAAGAGTTAATGTTATTGGTTTCTTATGTGAAGAACAATGCGTTTCCTCAACCGCTATCGGAAGCGGAAGAAGATAAGCACTTGCGTCAAATGGCAGAAGGAAACCAACACTCCCGCAATTTGTTGATCGAACATAATCTTCGCTTAGTCGCCCATATCGTCAAAAAATTCGATAATACAGGAGAAGATTTGGAAGACCTTATCTCGATCGGGACGATCGGGCTGATCAAAGCGATCGAGTCTTTTTCCCCGGACAAAGGGACCAAGCTGGCTACATTCGCGGCCAGATGTATCGAGAACGAAATTCTCATGCACCTGCGTTCGCTCAAAAAGACGCGCAAGGATGTTTCTCTGCACGATCCGATCGGTACGGATAAGGAAGGCAATGAAATTACGCTGATCGATATCCTCGGCACCGAGACGGACGATGTCGTCGATAAAGTGCAGCTGAAAATTGAGAAATCGAAAATTTACAGAAATTTGGATATTTTGGACGGTCGGGAACGCGAGGTGGTTGTCGGCCGTTTCGGTCTTGAAGCGGGAGGCGAGGAGCGCACCCAGCGGGAGATCGCGAAGGAGCTCGGGATATCGCGCTCTTATGTGTCCCGGATCGAGAAGCGTGCGTTGATGAAGCTGTATCATGAGTTTTATAAGGCGAAGCGGTGATAGAATAATGGATAACAGCCTGCCTTTTACAAGGCCACTGAAGAACTTACGTTTTTCGGTTCCGTCGATCTACCCAAAGTGCAAAGAAGACATCCAGTCCAACTCTTGGGGCGGATGTCTTCTGTTTTTCATCAGAATGGTTACAGTAGGTCGTTACCCGTCAGTCTGTTAACTTTAATATTCGCTTTAGATTTACCGCGAATATCGCCATAGCTCCTTGCATCTGCATGCCAAGCAGACCCGAGGATGTGGCGACATCATACCCGTGCCTATGTTTGAGTTCGCTATTCTTCGCTTCGATCTTGTAGCGTTCCTTTGATTTGGTTTTAA
>NZ_SMRT01000044.1 GCF_004354045.1 Paenibacillus piri
GCACCGGTAACAAATACTTGCGCTACTATCTGGTTCAAGCTGCTGATTCGGTGCGAAAACACGATGCCGAGTACAGAGACTTTTACCAAAAGAAGTATGATGAAGTCCCGAAGCATAAGCACAAAAGAGCCCTCGTCCTATCTGCACGAAAATTGGTACGGTTGGTATTCATGCTACTGAAGACCAACAAAATGTACACACCACCCGAGAGGAGGAATCCATAGGATTTCCAGATTTCTACTCTTTTTACATGTTGCCCATGCCTGTAAATAGTCTGAAAATTTAGACTAAATGGTGGGTTAGTTTAGTGATGTCTTTTTTCAGCTCTGGGTACGCTTTAGGTAATGTTTTTTCCAATTCTTATCGATCATCCCCTTGACATATCACCGCTGGGCTGCCACTAAATGTTCTTACTAAAATATATACAGGAATTCACTATAGATTTCTTATTCTATATCTTTTGAACATATCTATCATCTCTGGATTTTATACTGACCGCAAGGCCCTAACTGACAGAATACTTCAACAACTAAGTCCGGATTGAACGGTTGAAGAGTGGCACAGAGTGCCGAAATTCCACATCTCGTAATATTTATGAACACACATCGCACTCTCAGCATACATTATTTTAGCCTATAATTCAGAAGGAGTGATACGAGTGGGTTTTTTCCCTCCGTTCGAACCATCAACACCACAGCAAGGCACTCAAGCTTTTCAACCGCCTTCTTCGCCACCTCCGCAATTTATCCCGCAGCAAACTCAAGCTACCTCATTTGCCGTTAATCCAGGTGCGATACATGGCTGTCTATTCAGATTCACCTATATATGGCAAAGAAATGGAGAGCAATATTGGTTCGTTCCAGTTTTCGTGGGGAGTAGATCAGTATCCGGCTTCCGGTGGACTGGCCGACAGTGGATTTTCTTCGGTGTGGATACAAGGCAAATCATATCTTTCAGCTGTTTTTAAGGAGTCGGACCAGGACTGTGATGGAGATAATGCTAAGCAGCCATTTCTTCGAGGTGTTAGTATAAGTTAACATGTTATTACTGACCGGCTGAGGTAGTACTATACTAACCCTCGACTAACGGAGACGATAGTTGAATGGTAGCCAACAGCGGTAAGTCTTGTACTTTATTTTCGCTTACTAGTCCGCCGCTGCTGCTTTTTCGGATCAGTCTAATAAAGTTCTTGTCAAAACCAAATGACAAGAACTTTATCCCATTCCCGATTACCATAGTTTGTGCTCGATGACTAACCAAGGATTGTGCTTTGAAAGGACTTGTAATCAGTAAAAAGGCGCCCGTAGAGGGCGTCTTTTTCGAGGCTACTATTAACGATAACAAGGAAAATGAGGAGAACTGCTCCCAAGCTAGCCTTCATTCTCAATCACAATATCGTTTGGCATAACCCCCGGTGTTTGAAAAGTAACCGGAGGAAAAAGAATGGATTCCCCGTTATTTTTTATGAGCTGGATTTCCATATTCATTACTCCTGCCCCATGAAAGAAATTACCTGTAAGCTTATACACTCCGTTCCCTACCTTAAATGCATTATTCTCTAGAGAACCTCCTAAATTTGAATAAAACTTGGTTCGCACCTTTTCAATATTTTGTTCATCACTCAAATGAATAGTAACAATCGTTAGCCCCGGGTTTTATTGGTGACGCCTCTACCCTTACGGTAATATTTTCTTTACTTTGTTCCACAGGATCAATACTTCGAACCGCTTCCTTCGGAGACAAGTCAACAAGAAATCCCGCGATTAATAAGATGACAGCTGCAATCCAGAATTCTTTTTTAAGATTATTTCTGAATGCAGCAGCAGCGGTCTCCGATAGATCAATCAAAGCCTTTCTTTGCCACAAGCCGATAAAAATAATAACAACGAATAAGAGAACCTTTACCAATAAAAATTGGCCCCAAAAACTTGAGATTAAGCTTTCAAACGTAAATGAAGGTACATAATTAACCGACATTAATATACCTGTTGCAGCAATAATAATAAGACTGAATAACGCCCATTTTGAAAATAATCGTCCTGCTTCTTTCATCCAAGTTAGCGGATTATCCTTCGGTACCATGACAATGACAGCAACTAGTCCGCCAATCCAAACGGAAGATGCCAAGACATGAGTTAGATCCAGTGCAATTCCCCAAATCCCGCCGTAATTCGGATCAACAGAATGCCCCGAGAAGGCCAAACATTAAACCGATATAGCTAAGAACATGAACCGTAGCTTTCTCAGTAAAATGCTTATTACAACGGTTCCGAGCTGTATCAAAGTAATCCGGACAAAAGTGAAATTAATAAAATCTCTGAAAATAACTTGGGAGTATTGAACTTTATATAAAATCAATTCCAACAATATGGCAGCTATACTTAGGTAATGCAAGGCGTTGAAGAAGCTGTTCCAACGGCTGTAGTTGCCTCTTCGCTTTTCTAATACGGACTGGAACCACGTCCCTCCCAGGAGGGTGAGTAACCCGACGTAAGTTGCCCAGTGAGCTATTTGGAGGAGTCCGATTTGCTCCCATAACGGCCGATATGAGAATTCAGCATTTCCGGTTATGGAGGTTAAAGTATTAACGGCAAAATAAACAACATGAACCGTTGTTCTATCCCCCTCATTGTACCAGATCTCAATTCTTTTGGGTGAGGTCTGGACAATGGTTCCGTCTTCGGGGAATGTACGCTCCAGTTTCAACCTCTGGAACATTTCTTCAGGAGTTGATGTAACGGCTTTCATTTCAAACGTATATTTTTCTTTAAGGGCATGTCCGTCAATGGAAACAACATCAATGTCCACAGCAGCGCCCGGGTCCAAATGATTGAAACGTGCTGCCGCCCGCCAAAAACACATAAAATAAGTTTTCAACTGTAGCAAAACCAGCTGCAATCGCTACAGCGTACACGATTCCGTCAATAAACTCTTCGAACTCAACATACAGCTCCCATAACGACTCTTTATTTGTTTAGGTACTTTTCCGGCTATTCTAAGCTCCGTTGCCTTCATCCCGGGAACAATCTTAGAGTCTAACAATAGTAATACAGCCGTATTATCGAATTGTGCCTTAAACGATTTCCGGTACGTATAGGCCAGTTCTGTTGTATTCAATTCGATTTTCACATTCGGGTTGTTTTTACTTAATTCACTCTTTTTGTCCTGCAGCCATCTATCCACAATATCCGGACTGCTAACAGCACCCAGTTTTTGACCGTTCCAAGAGACTACATAGTGATCTACCCTATTAACTTAACATATTGATATCCTAATAAAATGACCGTTATTAAAAAGAGAATCACGAGTACATACGTTATTAGACGAGCTCCACTAACAGGTGTTCTCCAGTTTTGAAATCTCACTTTTACCTCCCGTTCTATCCTATTTATTTACTCTACGTGTCATTAATAAAATACCACAAAACACGACATAAAACACTATTATACGTAGTTTAATAATGACAAAATCATGAAGCCGGGTTGTTTAAGAAAAGGAAAAAAATAACAATAAAACAAAACATGGAGCAGAGCGTTCCAAGGATCGCTCCGGTTAACCAGGAATCTTTTTTCTTTACAAAAAAGGAGGCAACGACATGCAGTAAAAACGGGGCAGCGTAGACATAAAGTCTTACATTAAATTTAAAGACTATAAGCAAATCAATGATAAAGATCAAAGTCAGGATCAGAAATAGTGAGATCGCACTTTTTCTAACCATTTTAAAGTCCAAGTTCATGCTAAAGTGAGTATGTATCATCCGCTTCCTCCATCTACATTTACTGTAAAAGCACATAACTCCTGCCACTTATCAGCAGGAGTTATGTGGACCTGTGCACTTCAAAAGCTAAGCACCAGTTGTTCCTACTCTTGTACGCAGAAGCCTCATCCCGTTCGCAATGACAATAAGTGAGCTTCCTGTATCGGCTAAAACTGCCATCCACAGCGTGGATGTTCCCATAAAGATCATGATAAGGAAAACAGCTTTGATGAGCAACGAAAAAGCAATATTTTGTTTGATAATCCATAATGCACGCCGGCTTAATCCGATAGCGTAAGGTAATTTAGAGAGATCATCCGCCATCAGCGCGACGTCCGCTGTTTCCAGTGCTGTATCGGTACCAGCCGCTCCCATTGCGATTCCTACAGTAGCGGTTGCTAATGCCGGCGCATCGTTAATACCGTCCCCGATCATGGCAACATGACCGTGATTGCTCATCAATTCTTTAATGGAGCTCACTTTATCTTCAGGTAACAGTTCACTTCTAACATCGATGTCCCCAAGTTTTGCAGCTACAGCTTGGGCAGTACCCCGGTTATCCCCGGTTAACATCACCGTTTTCTCGATTCCAATTGCTTTTAGATGTTCAAGAGTAGATTTGCTGGTCGTTCTAATCTCATCTGCGACGGCAAATATTGCCCATATGTCATGGTCAGTACCTAATATCATCACGGTTTGCCCTTGTTGTTCAAGCCGCTGAACCGTATCTTTTATATTTTCTAACGATACATTCAATTCATGAATAAACCAACGGGGACTCCCGATGTAAAACAACGTCCCTCCAATAATAGCCTGAGCCCCTCTCCCTGTCACGGAGGTAAACATGGAAGCCGGTTTCATTGGAACATTGTCTTGCTTGGCTTTGGTAACAATCGCTTGTGCGACCGGATGCTCCGAAGCGGACTCCACTCCGGCTGCAATCGAAACCACCTCATCTTCCGTTCGGGAATCAAGAGGAATAATCCCGGTTACTTGCGGTATTCCGGCAGTTAACGTACCCGTTTTATCAAAGGCAACGACAGATACAGCGCCTAACCGTTCAAGATGAGCTCCGCCTTTAATGAGTACGCCGTTTCTGGCCGCGTTGCCGATTGCAGATACAATGGACACCGGTGTTGATATAACCAAAGCACACGGACACGAAACAACTAACATCATAAGGGCTCTATAGAACCATTCTTGAAATGATTCACCCATAAATAGAGGAGGAATAATGGCAATAAGCAATGCAATCACAAGTACGGCCGGCGTATAATATTTGGCAAAAACATCTACAAACCTTTGGGAAGGAGCTTTTTGAGCCTGCGCATCCTCCACGAGAGTAATGATACGTGATAAGGTATTGTCCTTAGACAGTTTGGTGACTCTCACTTCCAATGCACCTTGCTGGTTGACTGTTCCCGCGAATACCTCATCCCCCTCGGTTTTTTCAACTGGAACGGATTCCCCGGTTATTGGAGCTTGATTAACGGTTGAAGAGCCTTTGCTGATAAGACCGTCCATCGCTATTCGTTCTCCTGGTTTAACGATGACCGTGTCGCCAATTTGAATGGCTTCAATCGCAATCATCATGTCTTCGCCGTTTCTTCGGACAAGCGCCTCCCTCGGTGATAAATCCATCAGTCCACGGATTGATTTTCTTGTACGATCCATGGTATAAGCTTCTAATGTTTCCCCTAATGAGAAAAGGAATACAACTGCAGCACCCTCTTCCCATTGTCCAATGAGTCCTGCCCCGAGAGCTGCAACCGTCATAAGAAGATCCATCCCAATGGTTCTGGATCTCAATCCATAAATGCCAGTTCGCGCTATTCGATATCCGCCTATGATCATGGCCAAAGCGTATAAAATCGATGATGTTGATTCCGACATTATGTTTCCGAGTTCTAGGCCCCAGGCAACTGTAAATATTAATCCTGATATTGCAGTTGGCATTACTTTATTGTTACGTCTCCAAAAGCTTCGTTCATCCGTTTGGAGTGGCTTCCCGCCTGTTTCCAGTGTAGCCGTGTACCCGGCCTGATTTACGGTCTGAATCACTGCTTGTTCGGCACTTCCATCATGCTCAACCGTCATTTTGGCTGCTCCGTAATTCACCATTACTTGATTGACGGAGACAAGAGCTCCCACTGGCTTCTCTAACTTTTGTGCACAGTCCGCACAATCCATACCTTCAATTCTGAAAATACTGGATTGCTTCGCGGCAGCCTGCTCCAGCAAGCTGTATCCAAGATTTCGAATTTGATTTGTAATGGTACCGAAATCTAATTTGGATTGGTCATAACCAAGACTCATCTTGGCAGTGGCAAAATTCACTTGAACTTGTGCTACTCCATCTAAACGTGAAATCGATTTTTCCAACTTTAGGGCACAATCGCCGCAATGCATGCCTTCAATTGTTACTGTCCGGTTTACCGTATCAGCACTATGGTTTCCACAGCAAGCATCTCCATGCTTGTGATCATGGTCATGACTGTGATGGTCATGATCATGATGATCCCCGTGGTTGCAGTTTGGACCATGATGATCTTCGCTATGGCTATGCACGTGATGATCACCGGATTCATGATGGTGCTCGTGCGGACCGCAGGAACATGATTCGTGGTCACTGTCCTGTTCCTGATGATTGTGTTGGTGCTTATCTCCTTGACCGCAACAAGATGATTTTTCAGACATAGGATTCAGGCTCCTTTAAAACTCACATATGATTAATTGTTCATGTATTATATATTATTCCTTTGTTAACTTAGTGTCAATCATGCAAAACACCAATTCTCACGACATACCGGATTTTTTGTCATCAGGTATGTTGCGAGGCCGACAAAAAAGCAGAGGATTTCTCCCCTGCTTTACATACATTCAAAAATTACAATCATCAACATTCCAAATAGAACTGCACCGGTAGAAAGAATAGAACTCAACGGTAAAACCGGCACATGTACAGGTTGATCAGGTTCAATAATTTGTTGGAGCCGATAATTAATGGCTTGGTCTGCAAAACTTACACCAATTGTTTGAAAATTACTTTTATTCGTCTTAATAAGCTTCAGCAGAGCCGACCCTAAGATTAAGGAGCTCATTTGTTTCATAGCATACCGGTCGGCTAGCAATTCAATCCATATATCATAGTGATTGCCTAATCTTTTTATTACTGACACATACTCCATACTATGGATGATCATACGGACAACCCACTTTGTAAGAGGATGCCGGCATTGACAATGATATTTTTCGTGCAATAAAACCGCCATAACTTCTTCATTGGACAATAATTCCAACAGTCCGGTTGAAATCACAATTTTGGGATGCAGAAACCCTGTTGCAAACGCAATAGGTGAAGGTTCCCGTATAACAAGAACGGGATCCTTCCATGTTTTTAACCTTTTATTCCACCGTTTCGTGAGCTTTGTGTGTAGCTTGTTATGAATATAAACATTCCACTTATAAACCGCATACATATGTTTACTTACAAAAAGAAGCACTCGATACAAAGTAAAGCATATCAAACATGTAAATAGCATCTCAAATATAGAATGTTTGTTCCACATATCAAATAAAAAACTGCTTACATAGCCAAGTAAATGATGACTGGACTCAACATCCCGGAGCTGATGATATAGCGAAATACCCATTTGTATTAGAACCCAACCGGATAAAAAGACAATTAACGGCATCACAACTTGGGTTTTTTCTAATCGGATCATGGCTTGTTTCTTTGATTTACTTCGTCCAGTTTTTTTTGCAGCTTTTGGATTAGAGCCGGATCGGCTTCTTCCATCACATCAATAATATGCGTAACTACCATATCACCAAATTCTTTTATTAATCCTTGGGTAACGTTTTTCGTCTGCTCCGTAATAAATTCATCTTTGGTATAAGCCGCCTTGAAGAGCGTCAGTTTTGTTCTTCCCTTGCCGGTCGTCTTTTTCTCCAGCAATCCTTTGTCAAATAACCGGTTCATAACCGTCATGATAGTATTAAAAGAGTAAGAAGTTTCCGCATCAATAACCTGATGCACTTGCTTTATACTCATTTCATGGGATGACCACATGACTTCCATAACTTGTACCTCAAGAGAGCCAAGGAATCGTTGCAGACCTTGCTCTTGAAAGTGATAATTTTTAATTTTCATCATTTCACATACTTTCCTGTACAAAATTATCCGTGTTTCATATGCTGCAGCATTTGGACGAATATTTGCTCAATATGTTCATCATCTAAAGAATAAAATACCGTTTTCCCTACTTTACGGCGTTTCACAATCCACAGATTACGCAAGTACCGAAGTTGATGGGAGACAGCAGATTGCCCCATATCCAATACTACCGTCAGGTCATGTACACAAAGCTCATTTTGTAGAAGCGTATATATAATTTTAACACGGGTAGGATCACCGAGTGCTTTAAAAATATCAGCCAATCCCGCCGCTGTATGTTCGGCTATCAAATTTTGTTTTAATGTGATTACATTTGAAGTCCCTTCGCATGTTTCATCACATTGCTCTTGAAGTACCTTTTCCAAAACAGCACCGCCTTCTTTTGATGGTCGCAACGACTAGTAAGCTTTACTATTAACAGTATAACAGAAATCGGAACATTTAACTTCCCATAATAATAAAGCTAGTTGAATTACCACCTAAGTTACGCAGTAAATGCCGATAGCGAAAACTATGGACAGCATTTGAACCTGCATTTATCTTGTTTTCTTTGACAACTGGTTTGAAAAGTATTTAGCATCTACATCTACCCAACCTAATAAGGCTGAACCCCAACAAGACTGCCATCACTAGAGATCCGGGCCCTAACTTGCGAAAATAAAGCCATAAGAATAAAAATATCATCCACATTTGTAGAAATGAAAGCAACAAAAGATGAAATAACTGTTACCAAATCCCGAATCAGGTAAATTTATCTATTGTTTAATTAGAATCGCTCTTTCGGCATCATCACTCCTTCAGTCAATAAAAAAAGACCCCGATGAATGGAGGCCACTGAAAAAGTCCATTCATATGAAAAAGGTACAGTCCTTCAAGAAAATGAAGGAATCTGTACCTTTTTTGCCGAATAAATAAGGCATCACGAAAAGCGGGTGAGAGCGGATGATTCGGCAACAACAAACTTTGGTTTTGAGTCCTTACGCGGCACTGTATGACATCGTCGTGCCGAAGGATAATATGCTTCGTCAAATCAACGAACTGGTGGACTTCACMTTCATATATGAGGAACTGGAAGCAAAATATTGTTTGGACAATGGACGTAACGCCATTGACCCCATTCGCATGTTTAAATATCTCCTGCTGAAAGCCATCTTTGAACTTTCTGATGTAGACATTGTCGAGCGCTCTAAGTATGATCTGTCGTTCAAATATTTCCTGGGGATGGCGCCGGAGGATTCGGTTATTGACCCGAGTTCCTTAACGAAATTTCGCAAGCTGCGGTTAAAAGACATCAACCTGTTAGACACGCTTATCGGGAAGACGGTAGCCCTCGCCATCGAGAAGGAAATCAT
>NZ_SMRT01000045.1 GCF_004354045.1 Paenibacillus piri
ACATGCGAATGGGGTCAATGGCGTTACGTCCATTGTCCAAACAATATTTTGCTTCCAGTTCCTCATATATGAATGTGAAGTCCACCAGTTCGTTGATTTGACGAAGCATATTATCCTTCGGCACGACGATGTCATACAGTGCCGCGTAAGGACTCAAAACCAAAGTTTGTTGTTGCCGAATCATCCGCTCTCACCCGCTTTTCGTGATGCCTTATTTATTCGGCAAAAAAGGTACAGATTCCTTCATTTTCTTGAAGGACTGTACCTTTTTCATATGAATGGACTTTTTCAGTGGCCTCCTTTTTACGGGCTGCTCTTTTTTTGGGGACTTGACTACACGAGGAAAAAGGCGATGCCGAGTATACAGTATACGACCAGCAGCAGCACGCCCTCGTACCAGTTCGTTTGGCCGTCCTGGGAGATCGATTTGGCGATAATGGCGGCCACACCGATGGCGATGAGCTCGAACGTCGTAAATACAATGTTCATCGTCCGGCCGAACAATAACGAGACAAGCACAAGCACCGGCGCAACGAACAGCGCGATTTGCAGCGAGCTGCCGACCGCGATCTCGACGGCGGCTCCGATTTTGTTTTTGCGTGCCAGCATAATGGCGGCGCTATGTTCGGCGGCGTTGCCGACTATGGCGATCAGAAATGCGCCGACAAAGAGCTCCGACAGACCGTACTGATGGGTAAAAACCTCAAGAGTGCCGACCAGCCACTCGCTGACTACCGCGACCATAGCCGTAGCCAAAAACAAAAATAGGATCGAGCGGCTTTTCGGCCATTCGGGTTCGCCGTGTTCGATCGCTTCATCGCTCAGCTCGTTTTTATGGGTTACCATGGAAAAGAACAGCCAGAGCAAGTACGCGATAATCAGAATTACGGCTACCGACAGGCTCAGCTTCATCGTACTCGACATCGACAAGCTTTTGGCGAATGCCGCGGGGACGAAGAGGGCGATAACGCCAAGCAGCATCAAAGAGCCATTGTGGCTGGCCAGTTTGACGTTAAACCGCTGCTCTTTATATTTCAGTCCCCCTACCAATAAGCTGAGGCCCAGCACGAGCAGCAGGTTGCCGATGATCGAGCCGGTAATACTCGCTTTTACGATATCGAACAAGCCGTCTTTTACAAGAAAAATGGCAATGATTAATTCGGCAGCGTTGCCGAACGTCGCGTTCAGAAAGCCGCCCAGCCGCTGCCCGGCATAATGGGCGACGCTTTCCGTCGCTTTTCCCAAAAAACCGGCAACGAAAATGATCGCGATACATGCGACAATAAATTGAACCGTAGCCGAAAACATGCCGGAATAATGAGTAAAAGCAGCTAGCGCGAAGCTGGCGGTTAAACAAATGGTAAACCAATGGCGTTTCATAATTATCACCTCATATGGTAAAGTATGTCTAATAGCAAAAAACCTATTCTACTATATTGATATTTGCGCATGATGTAAATATATGGATTTGACAAATGGATTACGCAAATTGCAGAACCGTGTCGCATAAGTTGCTTTCGCGCTGGGAAGTCATTACAATATAGGTATAACCCGCTGAGGAGTGATCCATATGTCCGATGAAATTCAATCAGGTCTTATTCGCATTTCAGATGATGTCGTTTCAACAATCGCAGGCTTAGCTGCGTTGGAAACTCCCGGGATTGCTGCAATGTCCGGAGGTATTTCTGAAGGGTTAGCGAAACGGCTTAGCGGCAAAAACGTGCAAAAAGGGGTTTCCGTCGAGGTGGGGCAGCTGGAAGCCGCAATTGACTTGCGCGTCATTGTCAACTACGGAAGTAAAATTCAAGAGGTATGCCGCGATCTGCAGCAAAACGTGCGCGAAGCTGTAGAAAATATGACGGGCTTATCCGTAGTCGAAGTCAATGTCAAGGTGGAAGGCGTCGCTTTCCGCGAGGAAGAGAAAGAGAAGGAGCTTCAAGTGGAAGAAGCGCATCGTGTGAAATAAGGGAAATTTGTGCCGTTTACATACTTGCACATACCGAACAAGAGAGCCTGCATCGGGCTCTCTTGTTTATTTCTTTAATCGTAAAGTAAGGATAAGATTCACTTTTTGCTGTGCCCCTTGACAAACGCGCGCGACCTTTAAGGACGGCTAGCCCGTTTATCCTGATCAGGTTTGTTGAATTCTCTGGATATGCTGAGCAAGATGCCGAGGCTGATCAACGTTACCAACATGGAGGAGCCGCCGTAGCTGATCAACGGAAGCGTTACTCCGGTCATCGGAATGCTAACTGTGACGCCGCCCAGATTGACCAGCGCTTGTACCGCAATCGTACCGATGATGCCGACGCCCGCCAGTGTCCCGAACATTTCTTTGCAGCGGACGGCGACAAGCAGGCCGCGCCATAAGAAAGCCACATAGACAAGAATAAACAGCGAGCTGCCGATGAAGCCGAGTTCCTCCCCAATGATGGAAAAAATAAAATCGTTATGCGCCTCGGGCAAATAATGCAGCTTCTGAATCCCTTGACCAAAGCCCGCTCCCGAAATGCCCCCATGGCCGAAAGCATAGAGTGATTGAAGCAGCTGATAGCCGTCGCCCAAAGGGTCGGCCCGCGGGTCGAGAAAGGAGGTGAACCGGCTGACGCGAAAATCTTGACCGTTTTTGACCAGATAGATCGAGATGATAAGGGAAAGAAAAGCTCCTCCCACTACGCATAAGAAAAAAATATGTTTCAGATTGGCGCCGCCGACAAGAATGACGATGGCGGCGCACATGATCAGGATCATGGTGGACCCGACATCCGGCTGCAGCAAAATCAAGGCGGAAACAAATCCGACGATGACGAGCGCGGGAAGCAGCCCTTTTCGAAAATCGCGGAATTTATCTTCCTTCTTGCTGATCAGTGCGGCCAAGTACAAGATGACGGCCAGCTTGGCGAATTCGGTGGGCTGAATGCTGAAGCCGGCCACTTTGAACCAGCTTGTCGCTCCTTTTACGCCATGACCTACTACAGGAACCAACAACAGCATAATGACGACGATAACAAATCCTGGACCGATCCACTTTTTAATGACCCGGTAATCGATGTTCATACAAAAAAACATGGCTACCGTACCCAGAGCAATTGCAACCGCTTGACGAATAACCATGTACGAAGGATCGTTGAGCATCGTCGCCGACACGGAGTCGAAGCGGGTATATGCCATGCTCGCGCTGAATACCATAGCCAGTCCAAAGCATACTAACAGGATGGTTAGAAAAAGCAGCAGGAAATCCGGTGTTCCTCGTCGCTGGGAAGTCATGGTATAGTCGTCCTATTCGGACAATTGGGTTTTCAGCTGTGCCAGCTTTTGCGAGGCGATTTTCATAATGGAATCCGGAATCGGCGATGCGTAGTCCAATCCGTGAGGGAACGTAGCTTTTCCAATATAAACTTCTTCTATGTAGAGAATGGCATGCGGCTGTTCAAGTCTGCCGGATTCAGCACGAGTGTTCACACGCAAAAAGTATTCGCTGCCCTTTTCTTCAATTTTCAAATCATAGGTAGCCCGAGTATATTCCCACTGCCAGCGTACGAAGCCCAGGTTCGTCGTTACTTCGTCCAAATGTGCGAGATCGCTTTTTAGCCCTTTAATGCCGTTATTTTCAATAATCACAGTGAAAACCCTCCTAGAAAGTCAAATCCAATGGTATCTAATTCTTTTATTTATGATAGTATGTTTCCCAAACTTGTGCAAGCTTAATGCGAAATGCGGCAAACCGCTCTCTATATAAATTTGAAATTCTTGTGACACATGGATGAAAGCGGATAGCAGATTTGTTAAACTATAAGGAAGAATAAATGGAGAATACGGAGGAACGCTCATGGAAGCCTTATTGCAAGCAGTCGATTCGCTGTATCCGGAGATGGTAGGCTGGCGCCGGTATTTGCATCAGCATCCGGAGCTTTCCTATTATGAAACGGAAACCGCCGCGTTTGTCGCCGGGCTTTTGAAGCAGTGGGGGCTAGAGGTGCGCACGCAGGTTGGCGGCAACGGAATCGTGGCAAGAGTTACAGGGAACGGACAAGGTCCGACCGTTATGCTGCGCGCCGACATGGATGCCTTGCCGATTCAGGATCAGAAGAGCTGCAGCTACGCTTCACGGGTTGACGGGGTAATGCATGCGTGCGGCCATGATGCGCATACCGCCACATTATTGGGCGTTGCAAAGATTTTGACGGAGCATCGGGAGGCGCTGAACGGCGACGTGGTAGTGCTGTTTCAGCATGCGGAGGAGCAAAGCCCGGGCGGGGCGCACAGCATGATCGCCGAAGGCGCGCTCGACGATGTGGATTATGTATACGGCATTCATTTGTGGACGCCGTTTCCCGCAGGTACCGCATATTGCAAGGAAGGCCCGTTCATGGCCGCGGCGGATGAGTTTGAAATTGTCGTCAAGGGCAAGGGCGGGCATGGCGGACTGCCGCATGAAACGACGGACAGCATCGTCATCGGCTCGCAGCTGGTAGGCAATCTGCAAACGATAGTCAGCCGCAACGTCGATCCGACGCAGCCCTGTGTCGTTTCGGTCGGTTCGTTTCACAGCGGGACGGGCTTTAACGTCATCGCCGAGCAGGCTACCTTGATCGGCACGGTACGGACGTTCGACGATGAGCTCCGCTCCGGGGTGCGCCGGCGGATGGAAAGCATTGTCGGTCAAACCTGCGCCATGAACGGAGCCGATTACAGCTTCGACTATAAGTTGGGATATCCACCGGTTGTGAACGACGCCGGCGAAACGGATCGTTTCTTCCGTGCGGGAGCGCGCGTGATGCAGGTTAAAAGGGCGCCGCTCATCATGGCGGGCGAAGATTTCGCCTATTATTTGCATCACCGGAAAGGCTGCTTTATGTTTGTCGGAGCGGGAAACCGGGAGCAGGGGGTCGTCCATCCCCATCATCACCCATTGTTCGATATCGACGAGACGGCGATGCGCGATGCGGCCCGGCTATTTATCAGCATGATTTGGGATTGTCAAAGCAACGAATGTAATTAACTGCTAGACGTATTAGCACATGCAAAGGGCGGTTTCGGGTTAATCTATGTCTGCGACGGAAAGCGGCTTTGCCTTTGCGGCATACGTTGACGAGGCTTGACCGGCGTACTAATTATTTGGGGAGGGACTTTCCTTGGCTGACAAGAAGCTGAAAGAAATCATGACAAAGGATTGCTCAACCGTCACTTTGCAGGATAACGTCTATGAAGTAGCCGTAAAAATGAAACAGGAGGATACCGGATTTATTCCTGTTGTCGACGGCAAAAAATTGATCGGCGTCATTACGGACCGAGACTTGGTTATCCGCGGCTTTGCCGAAAAGAAAGAGGGCTCCACAGCCGTTAAAGAGGTTATGAGCAGCAACCAAATTACAAGCGCGTCTCCTGAGACGACTGTGGATGAAGCCGTCAAACTGATGGCGAAACAGCAAATCCGCCGTTTGCCGGTCGTAGAGAACGGAGAGCTGGTCGGAATCGTATCTTTGGGCGACCTGGCCGTACGGGATAAGTTCGAAAACGAAGCCGGCGAAGCGCTGAGCCAAATTTCCGAAAAAGATAAAGCTCTCGTATAAGCGGATATTATCTGAACTTATAACGGCAAGCTTATGTTCTCCTGATTCGTTCGGGGGAACATATTTTTCCGTTGGTGATTTTTTGCTGCTTCCTTCTAAAGCTTTTCTTTATATCAATTTTGCCGCCACTATTTTTATATTGAAATGTTCACGTGTGCAAGATATAATTAATAACGTGGAAGAAAATGCTTACATATTAAGCGTTTTTAATGAAAGAAAGGCAGGGGAAAACGAATGGATAAAGTGCGCATCGGTATTATCGGTGTAGGTAACATGGGAAAAAGTCATACCGAGTACTTGGTCAAAAATCAAGTGAGTCATGCTGAGCTAACGGCTATTGTGGATACGGATCCGTCCCGTCTCGATTGGGTAAGAAACAATTACGGGAGCAGCAACATTCAGCTTTTTGATAATTTAGACGCTTTTTATGCTTCCAAGGCGTTCGACGCCGTTATCGTGGCAACGCCGCATTACAATCACCCGGAAGCTGCGATTGAGGCATTTTCTCACGGCTATCACGTGCTGGTTGAAAAGCCTGCCGGCGTTTACACCAGACAAGTTCGCGAAATGAACGAAGCTGCCGCGAAATCGGGCAAAGCGTTCGGTATTATGTTTAACCAACGGACCAACCCTTTATATCAAAAATTAAGAGACCTGGTTACTTCCGGAGAGCTTGGCGAAGTTCGCCGCACGAACTGGATTATTACGAACTGGTACCGGTCGCAGAGCTATTACGATTCAGGCGGCTGGCGCGCTACATGGGCCGGTGAAGGCGGCGGCGTATTGATCAATCAGGACCCGCATCAGCTTGACCTGTGGCAGTGGACAGCCGACATGATGCCTAAACGTGTCAGAGCGTTCTGCGGCTTCGGCAAATACCGCAACATTGAGGTTGAAGACGATGTTACGGCATATGTGGAGTATGAAAACGGTGCAACCGGCTTGTTTGTAACAACGACAGGCGAAGCGCCTGGAACGAACCGCTACGAGGTGAGCGGCGACAACGGCAAGATCGTTATCGAGAACGATCAATTGACGTTCTGGCGTCTGCGCACGCCCGAGCCTCAGTTCAACCGCGAATGGAAAAACGGCTTCGGACAGCCGGAATGCTGGAAGTGCGAAATTCCGGTTGTCGGAGCTCCAGGACCGCAGCATAAAGGCATTACGCAAAACTTTGTCAACCACATCTTGAACGGAACGCCATTGCTGGCTCCGGGCGAAGAAGGAATCAAAGGCTTGACATTGTCCAATGCGATGCACTTGTCCTCGTGGACCGACGATTGGGTTAACCTGCCGATCAACGAAGACCTGTACTATGAGAAGCTGCAGGAGCGCATTAATTCCTCCACGTTCAAAAAGGAAACGAAAGAATTGCAAATGGACGTAAAAGGAACGCATTAAGCTGACCGTAAAGCACGGGCTGTCCCAAACGGGTATCAACCGGTGAGACGGTCCCCAAAATATGCAAGCCGCCTCCATCACCACTGTATAAGTGGGGATGGAAGCGGCTTTTTACATGCAAAATCATATCAAATTCACAAAAAACGCTTCCGCTAAACCGCGGTCTCGTCGTCCCCCGAGAAGCTTCGATACAAGCTTCTTATTTCTTTTTTTCAAATGCCGAATCGTAATCTTTCCAAAGCCCTTTTTCTTTCTTGCGGGCTTCCTCCTGATCTTTTTTAAACAATTCGACATACTTCACATTCGGAGGAAAAGTAGCGATCCGCGCATAGCCTTCCTTCACCAGCGTACGGTTATACAGCTCGTCGCCGATCCAGACGTAAGCGAGCAGCCGGGCATATTTATCTCTGCGCTCCACATCCCATTCCAGCTCGACCGTTTTGTTTTCCAACCGTTTTTTCGTATAATCGGACGCTTCCTTGCCGTAAAACATGACAGGCGTGTTCGGCTTTTTCGTTTCCGGAGTATCGATTCCGATCAGCCGCACCTTCTCTTTTTTTCCGTTCAGTTTAATTTCCAACGTATCGCCGTCGACGACCCGCTCGACCTTTACCGATTCCCGGCCGGCGGCAGTCGCCGCGGATTTGCTTTGGCAGCCTGTCATGGCGATTGCCGCGGCCAGTATGAGCATTGCCAGCGCGAACGCTATGAACCATTTCTTCTTCAATAGGTGTCACCTCTAGCTTTTATCGGATGCAAGTTCGTGAACTGCTTACCGTTACTCATTGTAGAGCCTGGGCAAACCGGTTGTAAAGTGTAATGATGTTTAATTTATCCGGATTCCCCTCATACTAGAAAGTATGTAATTTTAGCCGGAGACTTTTAGCGAAAAATGGCGGATGTTGACAAACAGGAATTGGCAGTCTGCTTATGGAAAAATAAGCATCGCTTTCGAAGCCGGTTTTGCTTAGGCAAAACTAAGCATCGCTTACGAAGTCAGTTTTGCTTACGCAAAACTTGGAGCCCAGCGGTGATATGTCAAGGGGATGATCGATAAGAATTGGAAAAAACATTGCCTAAAGCGTACCCAGAGCTGAAAAAAGACATCACTAAACTAACCCCACCATTTAGTCTAAATTTTCAGACTATTTACAGGCATGGGCAACATGTAAAAAGAGTAGAAATCTGGAAATCCTATGGATTCCTCCTCTCGGGTGGTGTGTACATTTTGTTGGTCTTCAGTAGCATGAATACCAACCGTACCAATTTTCGTGCAGATAGGACGAGGGCTCTTTTGTGCTTATGCTTCGGGACTTCA
>NZ_SMRT01000046.1 GCF_004354045.1 Paenibacillus piri
GATGCTCTTTTTATGAACATCTAGCCCGCAGCAACGTTCGATCAGTACTTCCATATCTGCTTCTCCTTACGACTGGTTGTGTTTAAGGCTGGTGCAACTACCAAAAGGGTTATTCTGCCCTGCGTGCTTCCCGAAGGAGCAACAATCTGCGATGCACCGGGTCGTTGTGGTCCGTCTGATATGCGGGCTCGAGACACCAAGAATGGACGACCTACCTTCGCCAGCCGTAGTAACAGTATGGACAACATTTTCATCCATCAGTGGTGCCGCGCAGCGGCATGAAAGTCTGATATTATAAATAGTCTGAATGGAGAATGAACTCAATGTTTATGAATATTGCTCATAGGGGAGCATCTCAGTATGCCCCTGAAAATACAATGGCCGCCTTTTACAAAAGCTTGGAGATGGGCGCTAACGGACTGGAAACGGATTTGCGGAAGTCTAAAGACGGCGTCATTATTTTGCATCACGACGAGCAATTGGAACGTACAACGAACGGCACCGGACGACCTTCCGACTATACATGGAAGCAGCTGCAAATGCTGGATGCCGGTTCATGGTTTTCCGAGATGTATAGGGGAGAACGGCTGGTTAGCTTTGACACATTCCTGTATGTTTTTGGCGGTAAGCCGATCCATCTTGCATTGGAGATGAAAGAGTCCGGGATCGAGAATGAAGTCATTCAAATATTGAAGGAGCACGAAGAGCTGATGGAGAAGGTGACCATTACTTCATTTGACTTCGAGATTTTGCAGACCATCCGGCAGAGGCATGATTCCGTGCGATTGGGGCATCTGGTTCGTCAATGGGATGAGGAGCATTTGAAACGACTGCAGGAGATTGGGGTCATCCAAATTTGCCCTCCAGCGGAAACCGTTACTCCGGAAGGAGTACGGCTGCTCAAGCAGCACGGTTTCGAGGTTCGGGCATGGAAGGTCGTCAATGAGTCCATGATGAAGCATTGTCTCCGCAGTGGAGTTGATGGCATGACAATCAATTATCCCGATAAATTGAACGATGCTCTTCAGTCCAATGTATACAACTTATGAGTATTCGAGCAGATCGCCAAGGCGGTCTGCTTTTTATATTTAGCTTCGCACAGCCTTGACAAACGCGCTCGTTCTCGAAGAACGGCGAAGCTGTTTATCTTTATTTTGATGATAGCTGTAACTTTTCACGAGCTCGCACGTGTTATAGTCGGGAGGGAGGGGATGAAGCCGAATAATCTGGACGCCATTTACCAGCAGTATTTGAAGGATGTTTACCTGTATTTACGCTCCCTCTGCCACGACCATCACGCGGCGGAAGACCTGGTGCAGGAAACCTTTTACCGTGCTTATTTATATTTGGAAGACTGCAAAGAGGATAAAGTCAAACCGTGGCTGTTTCGCGTCGCTTACAACGCATTCGTCGACTACAAGCGCAAGGAGCGTCGCAGCAGTACCCGGGAGCCGGATTATTTCCGGCATCATGGCCACTCCGATACCCCGGAGGAAGCGGTGCTTAGACAAGAACGATGGGATGAGTTCGAACGATCGTTGAGCGGACTTCCTTATAAGCAGCGTCAGGCGCTGTTGTTGTACGATTTCGGCCAGCTTACGTACCAGGAGGCGTCTGAATTGATGGGAGTCAGTCTGTCACATTTCAAAGTATTGCTGTTCCGGGCAAGGCAGCAGCTGCGGAAGTCGGAACGAAAGGATGGGGAGGCATGAGCGAGGAATTTAAACGGAAGCTGAAGCAATATGCGGACGGCAATTTACCGGAACATGAAAGAGACGAAATCGAGCGCGAGTTGGAAAAAATGGAAGCTTATCAAGCCTACTTGGACGAACTGATGCCCTTGAACGATAGTACGTCAATAGAGTCTGTCAGATCGGAGCGATCCGGGGATGGACCGATGCCGACAATATTGTCACCTGGCAATGAAAAAAGCATTATACGCAGAGGCAAATGGAAAGCGCGGTTTGTGAGCTCGGCGATCGTTACGGCCATTCTGATCATATTTACCATCGTCAGCTCGATTATAACCGCCATATATTACGGCATGGGGGAACCGAGCCGTATGATGACCTATCAAGATGTCGTAACATCGGCGATAGCTGTCTCCCGGCCCAATGTCACCGTTCATTTGAACGGACAGGGCAATGCGTTTTTTACGATGGATTCGTCGAGCAAACTGAATAAGCAGGTCGGCGCCGGTCAAGTTGTTGTCGGGGACTTTTCCATGAAGTTTCTGTTGGGGCTGCCAGGGGTACCCCAATTCTCGTGGCAGGACAACAACAGCAACGTTACGTTTCATTACCCTGGCGGCGGGCAATCACTGACTGCGCCTGAAGAGGCGAATCGCTTGAACGGTGAACGGGCGGACGCTCCGGAATGGGTTGCGCTCGAAAAGCTGCCGGAAGGCACGGTCGCCGAAGCTTATTTATCGTTCGACCGGCTGTTTACGACGGATGAGCTGCTGGCCCGGTTCGAGCATAAAAACATGCAACCGGTTTGGTTTGCGGTCGATGCCGGTCCCGATTCCTGGCGCCAGAACGGCGGCATCGTAACGAATCCGGTCGGATTTCCGTATTGGCCGGTCTGGCACGCGGATGATTTGCAGGTGAACCATTATGAGGAAAAGAAGACGGGATGGTTGGGCAAAATCGTGACAAGGGGAGGCTCTTATCCGGCGCTCGCCGCATATGGCGACGGAGCGAAACGGAACGAAAATTTTATGAAAACGCTGAGCTTGCTGCGGCAATATAAATCGATTGCGAATAAAGCGGCCCCATTCACCAATATCGATAAGGCTGCCGACTATATCGGAACGAACGGTGTCAAGCTTTACGGCGCTGTTGTAACCGGACCGGTCAAGGAGCTGCTGAAGCTGCGGGAGGAGCCTTGGGTTAGAAATCTTGGGGTGGGCGAAGTGCGGTTGTGGAATTGGCGTGACAGGTAGCAGGAAAGACAAAGGGGCTGTCCCATAAGGGTATCAACCGGTGATACAATCTCAAAAAGTATGCAATGCCGCCTTCAGCACCTCTATATAAGTAGGGATGGAAGCGGCATTTACATGTAAAATCATAGTCAGAGTGGGGGGCTGAAAATCCAAAACGGCTTTTGGGACAGCCCCTTTTTGGCGTGAGAGAGCTTCAGAGAGGCTGTTTTTGACCCTCTTTGATATCTGCTATTCGCTTTTTGCCCCATTCATACATTATCTCTAATACCGGCAGCAGCGTCACTCCAAGTTCCGTCATCGAATATTCCACTCTGGGCGGTACTTCAGGAAATACTTCCCGATGAATAATGCCGTCATCCATTAATTCCTTCAACTGGCTTGTTAACATTTTATGCGTAATTTTTGGCAGCAGACGTTGAAGCTGGCTGAAGCGGTGCGGGCCCTCTTTTCCCAAATACCAGAGAATAATCAGCTTCCACTTTCCGCCAATAATCGATAGGGTCAATTCTTTCTCACAGTTGAAATCCCCATTGTTAATTTTATCCATAATTTCTTCTCTTAAATCGGACACCATAACCCTCCTCGTATAATCAGTTTAGAAGCTCATTTTGAGCGAATTTCCAGTTGATCCGGACAACGGGAAAGAGCCTAAATGAATTTCCAATATATAAGTGATGGTGGCACCTCTACTTGATGGGGGATGTGGGCGTAGCCGAACCCGTACCGCAGCCCGAAGGGCGAGGAACGGAAGTCGGGGAAGCGAAGCCTTCTTCCTTCCACTCCAATCGATCCGGACGATCAGAGAGCCCCACCTTCACTTGGAGAAAGCCCCGGTTTCCTCGTCCACATGGTTTTGTTTCACCCCGTTTTACC
>NZ_SMRT01000047.1 GCF_004354045.1 Paenibacillus piri
ATCCGCTCTTAGCTATCGTTTCCGATAGTTATCCCGGTCTTACAGGCAGGTTGCCTACGTGTTACTCACCCGTCCGCCGCTAACTGTCCCCGAAGGAACAGTCCGCTCGACTTGCATGTATTAGGCACGCCGCCAGCGTTCGTCCTGAGCCAGGATCAAACTCTCCACGATACCCCAAAAAGTGAAGCGAACCTCCGTAGAGAATTCCGATTACTTTTCGGGGGCCCCACATTACTGAGGGGATGTAAAAAAGCTTGTCTTAAGCTCAAAAGTAATGCTAGCGAGAATTTGCATTCTCTATTTTTAACACTCACTCGTTGTTCAGTTTTCAAAGGGCAATCGTCTTGCTCTTCTCGATCTCTTTCGACAACCTGTCAAAAGCGACCTGATCAATATATCACATTCGCGCCTATCATGGCAAGCACTTTTTTTTGAAGAAGCGTTTATTTCGACTTCAAATTCCGGCTGCCTCAGAAGCGACAAGTAGTAATATAACAAATCCATCTATATAATGCAAGCAAAATCGACAATTATTTTATCTAAATATATTTCCTTGTAAATAGCCACTATCTCGCCCGCACATCGACATTAATGGAAAACAAAGTAAGTATCTGGTGGATTTTATAGGTTGATCATGAGCCGGATATATGATAACTTCAAAAATGCCGAATCAAACAGCTTGTTTGTACGGGGGACGATTTACTGGGGTGAATGTTTGCAGCTTTGCAAACTAGGGAGATACCTCTTCCCGAATCCGTCAACTAACCTCGGAGGCACAAGGAGGGAAAAATGAATCATTTTGTCAAAAGCATTGCTTTATCAACTTCTTTAATGGCTGCTTTTCTTGCGCCGGTTTACACCGCACATGCGGCTCCTCCCCTATCGAAGGAGGAAGTCAGAGTGCAAATCAATGATAAACTGGTCGACTTTTCGGATGCTCAGCCTTATTTGGACAGTGCGCACCAACTGCATGTACCTGTACGTTCAATAAGCGAAAAACTCGGCCTTGAAGCTCAACCTGAAGCGGTTGGACAAGGATGGAAAGTCACACTCAAGGATCAAGACACTTCCTTTTCATTTATGACGGGAAGCAAGAATGCCTCGGTTAATGGAAAGCAAGTCGAGCTCGGAGCAGCTCCTCAATTTATGAACGGGAAAGTGTATATTCCTTTACGTTCGTTAGCCAATTCCTTGCAAATTCGTTTGCAATGGGATGCCAACAATCGAATTGCTATTTTAAATGAAGACAACCAATACCACGCCCCTGCTTGGTATGCCCCACAACACGATGAAGTAATCGAAGCCAAAGCAACAGCCTATACAGGATCAGCCGATGAAAACGGAGGCTATGCAAGTCTGGATTACTTCGGGAATCCTCTGCAAGTTGGTACCATCTCCGTCGACCCCAAGGTCATACCGCTAGGCTCAAAGGTTTATATTGAGGGCTACCAGTTCGACGGATTGCCTGCAGGCGGTATGTATGCCACAGCGACTGACATAGGCAACGCGATCAAAGGAAACAAAATTGATATTTACATTCCGGGGAGCAAAAATCAAGCCATGCAATTCGGTGTGCAGCAAGTCAAAATTTACAAATTAAAATCGGATTAGCCGTATGTTTAATCAAGCAGTTGCTTAATTTTGAGCAATTGCTTTTTTGTATATTCCTCGCGCCGTTCCAACAAACTATAGAAAGGATCCGCGAGGAGTTGATGAAACTGTTCAAACTATTAAAAAAATCTGTTCTGTGCGCTTGCATTATCGCCCTTACCACTGCCGCTTCAGCTTCCGGTAATCCCAACAGTGAAGTCGTCTGGAACGTCACAACTGATAAGAAGTTGATTGCACTTACGTTTGACGATGGGCCGAATCCGGTTTACACCCCACAAATATTGGACTTATTAAAAGAATACGAGGCCAAAGCTACATTTTTCGTATTAGGAAAAAGAGTACAAATGTACCCGACCATTGCCATCCGCGAAGTAAATGAAGGTCATGAAATCGCCAACCACACTTTCGATCACCATTATTTGAAAAACGTTTCGCCTACAAAGCTAATTGATGAAATTCGCCAGACACAAGAAGTTATTTTTGATGTAACAGAACAAATCCCGAATGTTTTTCGACCGCCGGGCGGCTTCTATAATGAGGCGTTATTGGATTTAGCCAAGGAAGACAAGCTGACGGTTGTGATGTGGTCCTGGTACCAGGATACAAAAGATTGGAAGCGTCCCGGTGTCGATAAAATTGTAAATACTGTTCTGTCCAATGTGCATAATGGCGACATTATTCTGTTTCATGACTTGCAAGGAGACTGCAGCCAAACGGTTGGAGCGCTTCGCCAAATATTACCCGTCCTCAAAAAGCAAGGGTACGAATTCGTCACGGTTTCCGATTTAATTCGAAGAACTAATAAATGAGCCTGGCTATTCGTAAACTAAACTTAATTAATATTCAACGCTCTAAAAAAAGCAGCCGATCCTTAAAGGATCGGCTGCTTCCGGTATTTGCTTGGCGACGTCCTACTCTCCCAAGACCCTGCGGTCTAAGTACCATTGGCGCTGGAGGGCTTAACGGTCGTGTTCGAGATGGGAACGCGTGGTTCCCCTCCGCCATCATCACCAAACGTGGTTTAAGTTTGATGTTCCCGCCAAGGAACATCCGTTCTTCATGCCAATTGCTCTCGGGGCTCCCCGCAAAGTAATCGGCATTATCATCGGAGCTTCCCTTCACTTTGTGGGGTGAAGTTATTGCGCCTTGAAAACTGGATCCGAAACCGGCAAGCATAGCTGTATTGCTTTTTTATCAGGGGTCCCGC
>NZ_SMRT01000048.1 GCF_004354045.1 Paenibacillus piri
TGAAGTCCCGAAGCATAAGCACAAAAGAGCCCTCGTCCTATCTGCACGAAAATTGGTACGGTTGGTATTCATGCTACTGAAGACCAACAAAATGTACACACCACCCGAGAGGAGGAATCCATAGGATTTCCAGATTTCTACTCTTTTTACATGTTGCCCATGCCTGTAAATAGTCTGAAAATTTAGACTAAATGGTGGGGTTAGTTTAGTGATGTCTTTTTTCAGCTCTGGGTACGCTTTAGGCAATGTTTTTTCCAATTCTTATCGATCATCCCCTTGACATATCACCGCTGGGCTCCCACAATCTTCCGGGTTCCTAATATTATTCGCAGACGGCTATTCGTTTAGGGTGGTTCACCGGGCATACAGCTGCACTCGTCAGCATTCAAAAAATGCTCCTTCATCGCGGAATATCGTGCACAAGCTCCCACCGGTGAGCGTAAGCTTCCAGCTTCGGATGAAGCGAATCCGATGATGAAGATGCATCGTCGACAAAGAAGCGGAGCTTTTTGATCCAGCCCTCGAACGAGTCGAAAGCCGCAATACGATTCGCCATATCCAATGTCGCATATACAAAATGCGGCCCTTTATATTTGTCGGCCAAATACCGGAAAGCCGTGTCCATCGGCGTATATTTTTTACGCCGGCCCTCCCACCGGTCAATCAGCGTTTCCGCCCGCGGTTCGACCCGCTCCAGCAGCTGCCCCAGCGCGTCCGCTCTGCGGTAGTAAGGCTCCGCATCCTTGTGCCCCATTCGTCGCAGCGTTTGTTCGTGCAGCGGATAAAGGACGAGCTTTGCCATGTTTTTTCGATCGGCCAGCTCTTGCACCCGCTCCAGCCGCTGGACGGCGTAAGCTTCAAAGCTGTCGTACACCCATATACTGCCGCGCGCCGCTGCCGGCTCCGGTTCAGGCTCATAGCCGAACGGCACCTTGTCCGCCTGTCTCGCCATCTGTCAATTCCCCCGCTCTGGGCACGACCCGTTTTTTTCGTTAGTATACCATCCGGTTCACGGTTCATTCCAACGCTGTGAATATTTAAACCGGCAGTGGGCAAATTTAATAGGAAGAACACGCTTTTGCGTTCATGCGGGCCTGCCCGCGTGCAGCATCATTTTCTTACAACCATACCATCATCCTGAAAAAAAGGAGCCGATCTCATGTCTGAAAACAAGAAGCATCAAGGCAATTATGAAGGGACCGCGTCCATGAAGGCCGAAAATCAAGATATGGAATTTGTAAACGACACCGTCGAGGACGCCAAAACGACCAAAAACTTGAACGGCGCGATCACAAAAGAAAAAAAATAGCAACCTGCAGAGGGGACCTTGAGTTCTCGTACGACGACCAGCCGTCAAAATGCAAAAAAGTCGGGAGCCGCATTCGGCGGAATGGATTCAACCGATCCGCACGGCCACGGTCATGCTCCGTCTCCGCAAAGCGGTTGGCAGGCCTAACGCATATCCTAATTCGCAAGGATAAACGGCTTCGCCGTCATACAAGAACGAGCGGGTTTGTCAAGGTTTTACGAAGCAAAGTATAAAATCTTATACTTTCTGGCTATTCAACCCCAAAAAACCTTCAAGACCACTTCTTGCAACCGTGGCTTTGAAGGTTTGTTTATTGCCGGGATGCCTGGAAATCGGCCAAGGCGCGCCATTCAAGCAGCTTGGCTTCGAACGGCATCGTTCTCGCCGGACTGGACGATGGCAGCGTCCCATAGCGGAGTGCGCCGCCGGCGCCGCTGCGCTGAAGCAGCGGAAGCACCCGCTTCCGGTACAGCTCCGCCGCCGCTTGGCCGTTGAAAAACACTCGCTCCACGGCCGGGTAAGCGTTGTAAAAGGCGACAAAATCGTTCGCCTCGGGCCGACGGATCGCCGCATCGAGGCTGCCTGCCCTTTCACAGGCCGCCAGCACGTCCCATAACGCAATCCGGTGCGCCAGCGCAAAGCTCAGCCGCTCCCCGTATTTGTCAGATGGTCCCGCTCCGCCGCCGAATACCGCATACAACAGCGGCCAAAAATGATTGCGCGGATGCCCGTAATATTCCAGCTTGGTTAGCGACAGCGCTCCCGGCATCGAGCCGAGCACGAGCGTCGTGCAATTCGGGTCGGCTACGGGCGGAAAGCCTTGCAGGCGGATCTCGCTCATACCGCTCTCCTCCTCGTATAGTATTTCTTGAAGGTTGTTGTTGGGCTAATTTCCAGTACCCTAGGGTACTGGCGGCCGCCTTCAAAATTTCCAATTTGATCTTTGAAAAATAAATGAAAATCTTAAATTGGGACTGGACTTTTCGTGATGCTTCCAGACAATGAATCTTAGGGTCATTCGGGGAAATTCTTTTTCCTCCTGTAGTTCAACTACTTCATAAGTCTGTTTCCCTGGCACTCGTGCGGCACTTCTTACCCGCTGGCTGTTCCCTCCGGCAACCCATGCCCGAAGATAGCAGCTTCGGGG
>NZ_SMRT01000049.1 GCF_004354045.1 Paenibacillus piri
GTCTCTGTACTCGGCATCGTGTTTTCGCACCGAATCAGCAGCTTGAACCAGATAGTAGCGCAAGTATTTGTTACCGGTGCGCATACGGGATGTTTCCTCGGCTTCAAATTCACCGGACTGGTTCTGGTTCCAGACAAGGCCGGCATACTTTGCCAAGTCGCTATGGTCATGGAAGCGGTCGATGCCGCCGATCTCAGCAAGGATGCCCGCCGCGAAAACAGGGCCAATTCCTTTGACCGATGTCAAGGTCTGAGGGATGCCCTTCATAATCTTGGCGATCTCTTTATCCAGCTTCAATACTTCGGACTCCAGATGGTTAATTACACTGAGTGTCGTAGCTAGCGAGATGTTCACGGGATCTTGCATGGTCTTATCCAGACGGTAAGAGGAGCGAGCAAGCTTTTGAAGATAAGTAGCAATCTCCTCTGTGTTCTTAAAGCGGTTCTTTCCTTTATCGTTAAGAAACTCAACCAGTTCTTGTATCGACATGTTAGCAACTTGCTCGGGCTCTAACTCTTGAATCACCGCTAGGCTTGTACTGCCGAATGTATTGGAAAATGGATTATCCTGGCGCATGCCGCTGAACTTCAAAAAGACCTGATTTAAGAAATAGGTCTTGTCCCTTTTAATGTTCTTCATTAAATAAAATCGAGTACGGGTAAGGCGCTGCAAAGCTTCAAATTGGATGATGTCTTTCATCTCATGGGGCAGTCGTCCAAATCGCAGATGGTCTGCAATAACCCAGGCATCGATGCGGTCGTTCTTGGGAAGCGAGTCGTATCCCTTCTTGAAACGAGCCACCTTTCTTGCATTTAAGACGAACACTTGGGACATAACCTTTGGTTCATAGGATTGYAACTCGCTCTTTAAATAATGAGCCAGATGCCAGCCTAAATTAGAGGTCGCCTCCATCCCGATACGAAGATGCTGAAGCTCTTCCTTTGTCGCGGTGTCCAGCATCTTTTTCATCAGGGTGTCAGCCCCGGTTTGATCATTGGACACGGAAAAGGAGGCCAGTTCTCTTCCGGCTCCATCCATGAACTGTACATGGTGGGAGCGTAAGCTTACGTCTATACCAATCAGCATTGGTGACATGGAATCACCTCCTGTGCAGAAGTAATCAAGCTAATTTCAGACCTGGGCGCCTGTGGAAACCACCGACTTCAGCCTCGTCATTAGCACTCATCTGCATCGCTCGACAATTACGGGTGCTACTCCCCAAGCGATTGCAGCGGCGCAACCAGCGGTTAGAACATGAGTGATGGGTCACAGGTAACAGGCTATCTGAGCAGTACCTTTCGGTCCGCAAGGAGGGGAAGAAATCTCCTGAAAAAAGCTTGTCGACCCCATTGTTCCACAGGCAGGTCTGAGTTGTAAAGAAGCGAACGCTGGCAATGCAGATATCCCGCATCYGATCGCTTCAGCTATTCAGTTGTGAATAATGTGCATGACAAAGCAACAGTAATGGGTTAACCCATTCTGACGATGTAACACAATGATGGATATGTTTCATTGAGCTTCCCGGTTTCCTCATCCAATGAGGGGTAAAACGGGGTGAAACAAAACCATGTGGACGAGGAAACCGGGGCTTTCTCCAAGTGAAGGTGGGGCTCTCTGATCGTCCGGATCGATTGGAGTGGAAGGAAGAAGGCTTCGCTTCCCCGACTTCCGTTCCTCGCCCTTCGGGCTGCGGTACGGGTTCGGCTACGCCCACATCCCCCATCAAGTAGAGGTGCCACCATCACTTATATATTGGAAATTCATTTAGGCTCTTTCCCGTTGTCCGGATCAACTGGAAATTCGCTCAAAATGAGCTTCTAAACTGATTATACGAGGAGG
>NZ_SMRT01000005.1:0-162500 GCF_004354045.1 Paenibacillus piri
CGGATGCGTTCGGAGCGGCCAAGGAGCCGTCCGCAGCGCTGGCGAGCGGCGACAAGCTGACCGTCACCGCAGCGAACGGCCAAGCGTCGCGGACGTACGCGATCGCCGTGTCGACGGTGCCGGCAGAGCCGAGCGCCAACGTGCAAATCCAACTGAAAGCGAGCGGTCACGCGAACCTGATCGCGCTGGATGAAACAGCGCACACGGTAACGGCGCTGGACGGTACGACAGTCGAGCAGCTGACGGCGCAGATCGAGTCGACAGACGGCTCGCAGCAGACTTACGCCGTGACGGATGCGGGCGGAGCGGCCAAGGAGCCGTCCGCAGCGCTGGCGAGCGGCGACAAGCTGACCGTCACCGCAGCGAACGGGCGGGCACAGTCGGTTTACAGCATCATCGCGGCTGTATCGAAACGATATGAAGGCGAAGCGGGCACTCCGTTTACAACATCCGGAGTAACTGCCGGAACGGCCAACGATGCCAATGCAAGCGGAGGCAAATATTTGCAGCTGAACGGGACGCCTGCTGTCGGCGACTGGCTTGAATTCAAACTGAATGTGTCCCAAGCGGGTACTTATCATGTCGTGTTTGGCTACAAGTCCAACAACAATCGGTCGATCACCCAATTGTACGTGGACGACGTTCCGTTCGGCAATCCGATCGATCAATACGCTGCGGCATCGGCAATGACTTCCGTCAAGCTCGGCAATATTACATTTGCCCAAGCCGGCGAGCATAAATTCAAATTCGTCATTACAGGCAAAAATGCGGCCAGCTCCGCATATGCGACCACGTTCGATTTTATCGAGCTGACGGATATTTCCGGCGGCGGCAATCCCGGATCGGAGTCGAGCAATACGAATATTCAATTGAAAGGGCCGCATCCGTATGTGACATCCGTCAATACGGCGAACGCATCGATTGCGGTATTAGGCGGAGCAACGGCAGCGGATTTGGCCGGCCTGGTCGAAGCTGCCGACGGCTCCGCCCAGACTTACGCCGTCTTGAGTACGAACGGCAGCAGATCGTCCAAGGAGGCCGTTGTCAAGAAGCCGGGCTCGCCGCTTGCCACCGGCGATAAGCTGGTCGTAACGGCGGCAGATAAAATGGCGACGGCTTCCTATGCAATCAACGTCACCATCCCGAAAAAGACCGATATACCTTATGACGTGCGGATTATCGCGGAAAACCTGCATATTCCATGGGCGTTCGATATGGCGAAGAACGGCACGCTTTATTTCACGGAGCGCAATGGCAAAGTACGTTTGATGCGCGGCGACCAGCTGAGAAGCGAGCCCGTGATCGATCTATCGGCCAATTTGTTCCTGAAGGGCGAAAGTGGTCTGCTCGGTATGGTACTCGATCCTAATTTTGAAACAAATCGTTACATGTATGTTTACCAGTCTTATATTAAGTCGGGCACGGCTACCGCTAACCGCGTACTCCGGCTGGTTGTGTCGCAGGACGGGAATACGGCGGCGATCGACAAGACGCTGCTGGACGATCTTCCCGCTACGCCAACGAACGGCAACGGCAATCATAGCGGCGGCCGAATCAAAATTGGCCCGGACGGATATATGTATATTACAGTCGGTGAAAATTACGTTCAAGAGAAAGCGCAAAATTTAAACGATCCCGGCGGCAAAATTCTCCGCATGAAATTGGACGGAAGCGTCCCTGCCGATAATCCGTTTGTCGGCAACCCGGCTGCCAATCCTTATGTATATTCTTACGGCCATCGGAATCCGCAAGGGCTGGCCTGGAATGATTCGGGGGTGTTGTACAGCGCGGAGCACGGTGATGTCGGCCACGACGAGATCAATATCATTGATCCGGGAGGCAACTATGGATGGCCTGTGATCGAGGGCGATCTCGAATCCGTAGTAAACGGTGTTACGCTGCGTGCGCCGATCCTGCATACCGGCAACGACCGGCTGGCTCCTTCGGGAATCGCTTTTGTCAAGAAAGGGCCTTGGACCGGCAAGCTGTTCGTCACCAACCTGAGAGGCTCGCAGCTGGTGCTGCTGTCTTTCGAGGATGGCAGAATGAAACAGGAAGCTTATTTTAACAGCGAATACGGCCGGATTCGAGACGTATTCGAGGATGCGGCAGGCAATATTTACATTTCGTCAAGCAACCATACGGATCCGAACAAAGACAGGGTCGTGAAGCTGACGCCGATGAATCGTTCGGCGAATACAAACATTAAGCTTAAGGATCAGCACCCGAATCTGCATGCCGTTGATATAGGGACACTGACGCTGAAAGCGATGATCGGCTCCACCGTTGCAAATTTGTCGGCCCAGATCGAATCGACATCCGCAGATGCGCAAGGTTATGCCGTAACCGACACAAGCGGCCAAGCCAAAACGGAAGGTCCGCTGGCAACCGGAGATAAGCTGGTTGTCACGGCAGCGGACGGCATGACGAAAGCGTCCTATACGATAACGGTGTCCAACATATATATCGGGCGGACGACGCCGTATACGGTTAATCCAACGAGAACCGTAACGACGCCCAACCAGGCCGGGGCGATAGACGGCGTACATTTGCAAGTAGCGACTACGACCGTGGGAGATACTGTCGAATTTACGCTGAATGTGCCGGCGGCGGGCAATTACGGAGTTATTTATTCGTATAAAAAGCACCCGGGACGCGGTATTTTCCAGCTGAGCATCAACGGTACGCCGCAGGGAGCCCCTCTGGACCTGTATGTTCCGGATGCGCAGGCGGGAATGTATAAGTCGAACATGGGCGAGGTCGCCATTGCGGAAGCGGGCGGGCACAAATTCAGATTCGTTTATACAGGGAGAAATGCTGCGGCGACGAGCGGAGCGCTCTCTGTCGACTATATTGAGCTGGTGCAGCTGTCGGCAAGCGGCAATCCCGAACCCCAATCCAATAATACGACGGTTCGATTAAAAGCGTCCGGGCACGCGAACTTGACCGCAGTCGATATGGTTAACAAAACGATAACGGCTGTTAGCGGTACAACGGTCGCGCAGCTTGTAGCGCAGGTGGAAGCGGCGGACGGTTCGGCGCAAACGTATGCCGTCACGACCGCAGGCGATCAGGCCAAAGTCGCAGGCGCATTAGTCTCCTCGGATAAGCTGGTTGTGACGGCCGCCGACGGATCGACCAAAGAGGCTTACACCATCACCGTGGAAACGGACAATGCCAATGCGACCAGCGCAGGAGAGCTCAGTCTCGTGGATGAGGTCATGACCGCAGGCACGACCCGCAATATCCAGGTCGCTTATAACGTCACCAGCAAAGTTCCGCTTACGACGAGCTCGACCAACCACCCGGTATTCCCGAAATGGGAAGTCATCTTTACGCTGCCGAATGGCATTGCGGCTACTACGGCAGACGAGGTTTCCATTGTCGGCATGGATAAGCGCAAATTGACCTCGGGCGAAATCAGCGCGAACGGCAAAATCGTGACGCTCAAAGAGCTTGAGCTTCAGCCGCATAACGGCACGGATGTGCTCCTGTTTCTGAACGCGAAGGCCGTTCCTGCCGTTTCGTCCCAGGGTTATGAATTTAAAGCGACGAATGCGATTCAAGGAAAAGATCACAGCGTCGGAGCGGCATCGGAGAAGGCTGTGCTGAGCAGCGTGGACACTGTCTCCGATTTGAAACGGGTAATCAAAATCGAGAAATATTCGGAGCCCGATTACACGAGGACGCAATTGTCCTGGCTGACGCCGGCCAACGCGACAAACGTCAAAGTCGAGCAATCGACCGACGGCGGTTTGACATGGAGCGACGCGAGCTTCACCGTTCAGCAAAAAACGGTTACGACCGACGATGTCAATAAGATTAAAGCACTCAACGGGGAGCTAGTCGACAGAAAGCCGGCTTCCGAGTTGACCGATCTCGATAAAATCGCGGTCGGGCTGCATGAAATTCCGAAATATGCGGTTGGCGTTTCTGTCACGACAGCGGATGTAACGAATCTGACGCTGAATAAAAATTATGAATTCCGGTTAAAGGTGACCGGCGGAAACAATGCAGGAATATCCAATACCGCCAAGTATTATACGGGCCATTTTAACATTGCCGATTTCGGCGCGGTTTCTGCAGCTTCCACGGCCGGCGCGATTGACAATACAAGAGCCATACAAGCCGCTTTCGATACGGCGGCGGCAACGGGCGGCGGTACCGTATACGTGCCTGCCGGCATTTTCGGCCAAGGCACGATTCATCTGAAAAGCAACGTGTACCTGTATTTGGCGGAAGGCTCCGTGCTGTGGGCATTGAAAGGAGCGATCGACGACAGGGGCGTCCGTTTGAACCAATACCAGGATAACGGCCACAGCTTCCATCACAGCGCGATGTTTTACGGATTGCGGCTCGATAATGTCAAAATTGTCGGTACCGGCCTCATCCACGGCGGAACGGCCATGATCACCGGCGATCCGGCCAGCAGCTCCGGACAATCCGACAAGCAGGTATCGCTCACGCTCAGTACGAACTATGAGTTCGGCGGATATGGCGCAGCAGGCGGACCGTATGCGTTGAAAGACAAGAGCAACAAGCTGAAGGTGCAGCGGGTCGGGCACTTCCAGCTTCTGTCCGGCGGCGTCGACTACATGGATATTCATGACGTATATGTCGTAGACGAGGACACGGCCAAAAAGTTCGACAACAATAACAACCTGATCGGATATATCGGCGGCACTTATACGAACCGGGATATTTTCGACCTGATGTCCGACAGCTTCGTATCGATCGTCAATGTGTACACCGAATTTGCGGCGGACGACATCGTCAAATTAGGTAGCGACTATGCGCTCGGATTTACGAGGCATACGGGCAACTACAGAGTCGATCAAATCGAAGGCTGGACATGGTGCAACCTGTTCCAGATCGGCTCGGAGACGGTCGGCAACATTTCCAATATTCATGTTTCCAACATTAATGTGCACCAGGCCGATAAATCGGGCTTTTCGATCTCCATCAACGACGGGACGACAGTCAACAATCTGCTGCTTGACGGCACGAATAAAATGACAGGCACGAAGGCGCCTATTACGATGGCCATCAGCAACAGAGGACGCCGTCCCGGAGGACCTGAAGCCGGATTGGTGGGAGGCATTAAAAACGTAACGTTGAAAAACATTCAAATCACGGAGGCGGTAGGCGTCAAGAGCGGCGAAACATGGGCGCCGACCGTAAGCGGCTATTTTAACAAGGATACCGGCATTACGCATTACGCCGAAAATATTACTTTGGAGAACATCAGCATCACCGCCAAAAAGGCGAACCCGACACGCAGCTCGGCGCAAGTGGCTTTAGGTCAAAACCTGACCGATCCGGTGAAAGATGCCGTTCCGGTCGAAATGCCGACCCGGTACCCTTCGCCGGCGGGCAACTACAATGTAGGCGATTTGGGGCAGCGTCCGTCCTATGGTTTTTATTTGCGCCATATTAAAAATGCGGAGCTGAGAAATGTGACGACAACCTTTGATGCCGGTGAGGATGACGGACGATATGCCGTTGCCGTCGAGGACGTTATCGGCGCTCGCTTCGATCGTCTGACAGTTCCAAAATTCAGCGCTAAAAACGATTATTTGGTAAAAATTAGCAAATCTAGCGGTGTTACATTTGTAAACAGCGCTCCGATCGGCGATTTGAACGGCATCGACGTGGCCGATCAGCAGCTGCTTCCGGCGCAAGGCGGCTCGACCGCCATCGAATTGAAGCCGGTTCATCCGAATTTGATTGCGTTAGACCCGGTCGCCCGCATCCTTACAGTCGGAGCCGGTACATCGGTTGAGCAGCTCATGGCCCAGATTCAATCGGCGAACGCCTCGTCTCCAACCTTTGCGGTCGTAACGGCAGGCGGCCTGCCTAAGGTGACAGGGCCTGTCGCGGCCGGGGATAAGCTGGTCGTCACATCGCAGGACAGCTCGAACTCAACGGACTATTCCATTGTTTTGGAAGCGCTGAGCGCCAATACGGATATCCGGATGAGATCGGCGCATCCGAACATTCGGGCTATCGATACGGCCGCCCGCTCGATCTTAGCGGATACCGGAACGACGGTCGAGCAGCTGCTGGCCCAGATCGAATCGGCCGACGGCTCGCACCAGACTTATACGGTGGCCGACTCGGCGGGCGGCGAACGGGGCGGCGGCGCGCTTGCCGCGGGAGATAAGCTGAACGTGAGGGCGGCGGACGGCGCCGCGCAGGCAAGCTATGCGATCGTCATGTCCGTATCGCGAATTTATGAAGGCGAGTCTACGCCGTTTACGACATCCGGCATCAATACGACTACAGCTAACGATGCCGCCGCCAGCGGAGGAAGCTACAGACAGTTCGGCTCGACTTCGGCTGTCAACGATTGGATCGAATATACCGTTAACGTTCCGGCACCGGGTACTTATAATGTCCTGTTTACTTACAAGACGAACAATAACCGGGGGATCGTCCAGCTCTTTATCGATGGGACGACGCAGGGCAATCCGGTTGACGAATATTTCGCCAGCCAAACGTACCGGACCGCCGATCTCGGCAATGTAACATTCACAACCGGCGGCGACCGCAAATTCCGGTTTGTCGTTACCGGTAAAAATGCAAGCAGCAGCGGAACCGGCATCACCTTCGACTATATTAAACTGGTCGAGATTCCGGGCGGAGGTCCCGCACCGGGCCCAATGAACGTCAGGCTTCAAACGATACCGCAGCAACAACCGTTCGTTCAAGTAAAGCAGAATGCGCATCCGCATATCATCGCTGTCTATAATCAGGAGAGGAGCATCATCGCGTATACCGGCACGACGGCAGCCGATCTTACAGCCGAGATCGAGTCGCCGGCCGCCATGAACCAGTCCTATACGGTGACGGACGCCGTCTACGGTCAAATAAGCGGAAGCAAGCCGCTTCAAACGGGGAACCGGCTTAACGTCACGTCTCAAGACGGAACGGCAAGCACGTCGTATTCCATCACCGTGACAGATATCGTTTATGAAGCAGCCGTGACCGGCAAATACACCATGTCGGGCAATTTTTCGACGACGGCCGGAACCGACCATGCGACGAATTATGCCTACAACGGAGCGACCAACGGTTCGCAGCTGCAGGTAACATTTACCGCCGCAGGGGATTGGATCGAATTTACCGTTAACGTTCCCGCCGCCGGAAATTATCAAATCGCTTTAGGCTATTGTAAAAGTAATAACAGAGCCAATCCGCAGCTGTCGGTTGGCGGGACTGATGTCGGTTTGCCGGTAGTTCAATATGTATCGGACGCCGCATTGCAGGGTATGTATTTGAGCGCGATCGGTCAAGCGCATCTGGAAGCAGGCAGTCAAACCTTCAGATTCAAGCACGCGGGCCGCAGCGGCGGCAGCGGAAATGTCATTTCATTCGACATCATTACGCTGACGAAATTGAACTAGGACCGCAAAAGTGACGCGAAGCTTTGAAGCCGATTCCGCTAACCCGTGTTCACCGGGTTTCATCAAGAGTGAAAGCGACTCTTGATCTTACTTTTGGGGGAGCCCCCATTGGATACATCATTAAGTAATTAATCGCATGTCCGTCCTGCGGAGAAAGGCTGCCAACCGGCAGCCTTTCTCTATTGACAGACAGCTTAAGCATGATTGGCTTCGCCTATCCTTGACATGTATGCCCGTCAATGAAGACGGAGAAGCCGTTTAGTTTTGTTGAATAGCAAGTATAAGATTTTATACTTTGCTTCGCACAACCTTGATAAACGCGCTCGTCCCCTAAGGACGCGGAGCCGTTATCCTTGGAACGGAGCGTTTGCCTTATTTTAATGTTTGCGAAACGGCAAGATGCTATCCCTGCAAGAAAAGCTGCCGTTAAAGCGCCGATGCGGCTTCTTCGGACCGCTTCGGGTCGGGCCATAATAATTTTTACGAAACATATCCGCCGTTCCCACGTATTGAATAGCATATAAAAACGAACTACAGGAGGGTTATGTGGATGAACAGTGAAACGACCGTAAAATTTCCGGGTCCGAAGAACATGTCCAAAACGATTGTAGGTCTGGTGGTTGCAGTCCTCATTATTTTGCTTGGACTCCAGTCGTTTACCATCGTGGAGGCAGGCCACCGCGGCGTCGTATTGCAATTGGGGGCGGTTCAGCCGCAGGTGCTGGAGGAAGGCTTGCACTTTCGGATTCCGTTGATTCAGAAGGTGATTCCGATCGAGGTCCGCGTGCAGAAGGCTGAATCCAGCCAAGTTTCCGCCAGCCGCGATCTGCAAACCGTAACGACGACATTGGCGGTTAACTATCATTTGGAAGGGGTAAACGTGAACAGCCTGTTCCAGAAAGTCGGCATGGAATATAAAGCCCGCGTCGTAGACCCGGCGATCAGCGAAGCGTTGAAAGGAATTACGGCACAATATACGGCTGAGGATCTCATTGCCAAACGTTCCGAAGTCAGCTCCAAGGTCAAAGAAGCGCTGGCGGCCAAGCTGAGCCTCTATAATATGGTGCTGGACGAAATTAATATTACGGAGTTTAAATTTTCCGAGGAATTCGACCGCGCTATTGAGCAGAAGCAAATTGCAGAGCAGCAGGCGCTTAAATCGAAGCTTGATCTGGACCGGATCAAAATTGAGAAGGAGCAGGAAATTACGCGCGCCCAGGCGCAAGCGGAAGCGTTAAGGCTCCAAAAGCAGGAAGTTACTCCGGAGCTTATTAAACTAAGGGAGATCGAAGCCCAGCTTAAAGCGATTGAAAAATGGAACGGCTCCATGCCGAATGTCACCGGCGGCGCGACACCGTTTATTAATGTGAAATAACCGGAACAAGTGTAATGAACAGCAGAAAACCGAGCGATTTTCATCGCCCGGTTTTTTTGCCGTTGAGGAAATAATGCGCGGCCGAGGGCCGCAGACAGGCTATCAGAATCTCCGTCTATGTCTTGTTGACAGCAGCGTGATAACGAGCAAATCGAAGAGCACAAGCGACAAAATAAACGGAAAGAAGGATGTGTGAGCTTTATTGCCGTCGCGGAACGAGGAAACCTGCAGGTATACTTTTTTCTTGTCTACCTTGACGATTTTGCCTTTGTACGTGCCGCGTTTCGTTTTGATGGAGACGTATTTATTCATATAAGTTTTGCATTTTATATAATTCGATATGGCTGACATTCGGATCCACCCCATTCTATTGCGCCTTATTATCCAGCATATGAAAGGCGAGAGCGAACGGTGTGGGTACAAGACCTGCTGAACGGAATGAACGGAATTGTGGGGGACACGATGCCGTTAAATCGGAGTGGACGCCCGCTTGCGTTCCGGTTAACTAGAAATTTTAATTGTCATCCTTAACCGCAAGTGGAATAATAGAAAAGGATCGGCTTTCATACCGGGAAGCTTCCCGATTAAAAAAGGCAACCGAGGAAGGCGGATTTCCAATGAACAATAAGAACATTGTGATTCTGGCGCTCTTTTATGCGTTTATTTATATGAGCACGGGATCTTTCTCGTCTTATATCGGCGTTTATTTCACGGAGGTGGGGGTCAGCAATACCCAAATCGGCGTGTTAACTTCCATCGGCGCCGTCGTAGGGATGTTTACGCAGCCGTTATGGGGGCTTGCCGGGGATCGCTCGAAGTCGAAAAACCGGATTTTGATCCTATGCACGCTGCTGTCCTGTATCACGGTATGGCTCGTGCCGGCTGCCGGAAGCCTGTTTTGGCCGCTGCTGCTGGCGATGGCGCTGTTCAGCCTGTTTCAGATTGCAATCAATCCGCTGAGCGATGCGATCACACTGGAGCTGTCCTCCAAAGGGGTCGTACGGTTTTCAACGATTCGGACGTTCGGTTCGGTCGGGTATGCGTTTATTTCCATTTTTGCCGGATGGCTGTTCGCCGTTCACATTCATTCGATTTTTCTGGTGACGTCGCTAATTATGCTGGGCTGTTTTTTGCTGTCTCTCGGAATTCCGCAGGTGGCCGGTCATCAGAGCGGCATGAAAAAGGTGAGGCTTGTTGAGATTTTTAAAAACAAACAGCTGACGGTGTTGTACGTCTACACGCTTTCCTTATCGATTTCGATGGGTTTTTTATGGTCGTTCCAGGCGATATACAGCAGAGATCAGGGGATCGGCATGGAGGTTATCGGGCTCGGTCTCGCGATCGGCTCGGTCGCCCAATTTCCGTTCATGATATTTTTTCAGCGGTTTTACAACCGGTTCGGCATTCGCAACATTCTTATTTTCTCAGGAATCATCCATACGTTAAGATGGTGTTTGTACGCTTTTGCGCTGACTCCGGTGACGTACATATTGACCTGGATACTGCATGGCGGGACTTACATTTTGTTTTATATGTGTCTGGCGGAGTACGTCAATACCCATGTCGTAAAGGAACTGAAAGCAACCGGGCAGATGCTCAATTCCGTCATCCAGCTAAGTATCGGCAAAATTATCGGCGGGATGCTGGGAGGCTTGTACGCGGCGCACTTCGGCTTTCAAAATTCCTTTGCGGTACTGGCTTTGATGGGCGCCGTCTCGACGGCGGGCTATTATTGGGCCGGAAAATATTTTTCGGCAAAAGCGGCGGACCGGGAGCCGTTGGCGCAAAGCGGTAAAATGTGATTAAAGGCAAAGCCGTCGGCGCATAGGCGGTAAAATGTGACTACAGGCAAGATACCTGCGGAGCGCCGCTAGCATCCCGGCATACCGGAACGAATCGCAAATAAAACTCAAACAAAACAAGGAGGACTATCACTAATGAAAGCAGCCGTGTTAAAAGGAACCCATCGTATCGAAGTGGGCGAATGGGAGACGAAACCACTCTCGCAAGATGAAGTCAAAATCCGGGTAAAAAGCTGCGGCATTTGCGGCACGGATCAGCATATATACCACGGCCATCCCGGCTCGGCGGCCGTGACGCCGCCGGTTGTGCTGGGTCATGAGCTGGCTGGAGAGGTCGTGGAGCTTGGGGCAGGGGTCACCGGCCTGCAGGTGGGGGACCGCGTATCGGTGGACCCCAACATCTACTGCGGAAGCTGCGAGTACTGCCGCAGCGGACGCGTGCAGCTGTGCGACAATCTGCAGGCCGTCGGCGTGACGCGCGATGGCGGGATGGGCGAATATTGCATTGCGCCTGCAGCCAATTGCTACTTGCTGCCGGATACGATGAGCTATATCGAAGGGGCGATGGTCGAGCCGCTCGGCTGCGTGCTTCACGGCTTCCGTAAGGTGGATATCCGCCCGACGCATACGGTGCTGCTGATCGGCGGCGGATTTATCGGGCAGCTGTTTCTGCAGCTGGTCAAGCGTCAAGGCGCCGCGCGCATTATCGTAAGCGATCCGGCGGTCGAGAAGCATGCCGGACTGCTTGCCCTGGGCGCGGACGAAGCGGTCGTCCCCGCAGGAGAAGCGTTGGAGCGGCTGCAAAACTCGGCCGATGTTGTCATTGAATGCGTAGGCCGCCAGCAGTCCATGGAGCTGGCGATCCAAGCGGCGAGAAAGGGCGGCCAGGTGCTGCTGTTCGGCGTCGCATCGCCGGATACGCAGATTGCCGTATCGCCGTTTGCGATATTCGCGAAGGAGCTGCGGCTGTTCGGCTCTTTCATCAATCCGCATACGCACGAGGAGGCGATCGAGCTGATCCGGCAAGGCATCGTGCGAATTGAGCCGATCATCAGCCATCGCTTTACGCTGGAACAAATTCCGGATGCGATGAGCCGCTATCCGCAATTGAACGTATCGAAAGGCGTTATCGTCTGGTGATCGAGCTATTTTCCGCTTTCTCCGCAATTTATTCACCGGACTTCTAAAGCTGGAAAAATGCGCATGTCCATTGTGCATTAGACGTATATTGCATACCGCAGGACGCCGAAAGGCGTCCTTTTCGATCTGTGAAAGCCAGTCCTTCAATTACACCATTTTCCCCCAAATAACGTCGCCTCGGTCCGTCCCTCGTATTTAAGGGGTTAAGCTTGAAATTTGTGTTTTGTTCATATTCAGTTCACATTGGCACGGTAATATAAAATGAGCATAAATATACGCTCCGGACTGCAACGCATTACATAAGACAGGACAGGAAGCCGTCGTTGAACGGTAGGGCAGCCATGCTTTTTTTCAAGCCTTTATTTCTATTCATCTACAGTTTGGGACAGGCGGCTTGATCGTTCCGATCCGGTCCGGCTTGCCGTATCTTAACGCCGGCCTGCTTCTGAGATAGACTATTATAAAGAAAAAAAGTTTGCGTATCAACGAAAGAGGGAAACCATGGTGGCCAAAATTTTAATTGTGGACGATGATCCTTTTATTAGACAGCTGATCAAGCTGGCTTTGCGAAACGAAGAGACGCAGTTGCTCGATAGCAGCAACGGGCTTGAGGCGCTTGAGTTGTTGGAGCGGACAATGGTCGATCTGGTCATTCTTGATATTATGATGCCGCTGATGGACGGATGGGAGCTGTGCAAGGAAATCCGCATCCGCTATCCCGACCTTCCGCTGCTCATGGTGACGGCCAAAAGCGAGCCGGCGCATAAGGTGAAGGGATTTCAGTTAGGCACCGACGATTATGTGGTCAAGCCGTTTGACCCGATGGAGCTGGCTATGCGGGTCAAGGCGCTGATGAAGCGGTACCGGATTCATACCTCTCAAGTTATGCTGCTTGGGGATACGGAGTTAAACGTCAAAAATCTCGAAGTAAGCCGCCAAGGCAAACGGCAGACGCTTCCTATGAAGGAATTCGAGCTGCTGTTCACGCTCGCGAAGCATCCGAATCAGGTGTTCACGAGACAGCAGCTGGTCGATCTCATTTGGGGAAGGGATTACGAAGGGGGAGAGCGAACCGTGGACGTTCATGTTAAGCGTCTTAGAGAACGCTTCACTGAGGATGCGCCTGACTTTGCCATTGTGACCGTACGCGGATTGGGCTATAAATTGGAGCTTAAGGCATGATCCGTTCCCTCTATGTTCGTGTCGCGCTGACTTTTATCGTGTCGGTTATCTTGGGGTTGAGCATCGCCTTTTATACTTCCAATTATTGGTTCAGGGATTTATTCGAATCGGGGATGCAGAATGATTTGTATAATGCTTCGGAGGATATGGTCGCGATTTTCCAGGAGATGAAGGGGACCGATATGGAAACCTATTTGCATAACCTTCATTGGGCCAGACGGTACTCCGTCACGCTGTACGATTCGAAGCTGAATAAAGAAGTGTTCGGTCTGCAGCAGGATCGTGTGAATATACCGGATTCGGCGGTGGAGCAAGTATTGAACGGTCAGGCTGCCAGGCAGACCGGGGAGCCGTTCGAGCAGTACGTAGGATATCCGTTTCAACTCAAGAACGAAAGCTACGCTCTTTTCGTTAGGCCGGTTATACGGAATAACGAGGACAATTTCAGATATATCTTATCTACCTTTCTTGCTATTACGCTCATTATGGGGAGCGCCTTCGTACTCATTGCCGCGCGTTATTTGGTGAAGCCGCTCAAATTGCTGACCCAGGCAACCCAACGTATATCAAAGGGCGATTTTGACATTACATTCAGCTGGTTGAACCGCAAGGACGAGGTTGGCGACTTGGCCCGCAGCTTCAGCCATATGGCGGGAGAGCTCAAGCAGCTGGAGCTGATGCGGCAAGATTTTGTCTCCAGCGTGTCTCATGAAATTCAGTCGCCGCTAACGTCAATTGCGGGATTTTCCAAGCTGATTCGGTATACGGAGCTGCCGGAGGATGAACGGCATCAATATTTGGAAATCATTATGACCGAGTCGGAACGATTGTCCCGTCTAAGCGATAATTTGCTCAGCCTTGCTTCTCTGGAGTCGGAGCATCATCCGTTTCACCCGGTATCTTACCGTCTTGACGAGCAAATACGCCGGATTATCGTATCTCAGGAGCCGCTCTGGTCGGCCAAGCAGTTGGAGATGGAGCTCATACTGCCCCAGGTGATGATTGTCGGGGATGAGGATCAGCTGAGCCAAGTATGGATTAATTTGCTTAGCAACGCTATCAAGTTCACGCCGAAGAACGGCAAAATTAAGGTGAAGCTGGAATTGCTGACCGACCGCGTGCAGGTAACGGTCCATGATTCGGGAATTGGCATATCTCCGGATGCCATCCATCACATCTTCGATCGCTTCTATAAAGCGGATCGTTCCAGGCAGCGGGAAATAGGAGGCAGCGGACTGGGGCTGGCGATCGTCAGGAAGATTGTCGAGCTTCATCAAGGCGTTGTTGCCGTGGACAGCAAGCAGGGCAAAGGATCTGTGTTTAAAGTAACGCTCCCCGGCGTAATGAAGAAAAAGGCAGCCGTATCTTGAAAAATAAATTCATAAGCAATGCCGCAGGAAGCGGGTGCCCGATGATAGGGCGCCTGCTTTTTTCAAGTGAACTCGTTCAGCTTTGCTGAACATCGGGGAATCAGATGGGGACTCTACCCCACCTGATTCAAGGTCCACCTTAGAGGTGGAGGTCTTAACCCGATAAAGTCGTAATCGGATAAACGAACGATAAGTTTACGAAGCCTCCAAGACAGTCGATTCCATGGGGTTAAGGGCTTGGAGGATGGCTGGGCAAGTTCATGTACCGGGGGCTCCCCCAAGTAAGCCCAAGAGATGCTTACACTCTTGACGAAACCCGGTGGACACGGGTTTGCGGAATCGGCTCCGAAGCGTCAAGTCGCCTTTGGGGGACTGGTATTGGCTTGACACTGATGCCAAAGCCCCGTTTTGCCGGATTATTTTCGGATTATTCATATTAAGTTCATATTGACATATTATGCTAGTCTCTGTACATAAGAGAGCAGCTGAAAAGACAAACCAGGAAAGGACCGAGGGGAGTGCTGAAATGAACCGATTAATCCAATTTTCCATGAAAAACGTATCGGCTTTGTTCATCATCATGATTCTATTGTTTGGAAGCGGCGTTTTTGCGACGAGCAAGCTCAAGGTTGAGAACATGCCGAACGTATCGTTCCCTGTTGTTATGGTAAGCGCAACCTATACAGGCGCGCCTAAGGACGTTATGGAACAAATCACAGAGCCGCTGGAGAAGAAGCTGGCTAATATCGAGGATCTCGATTCCATGAGTTCGACCTCGAGCGAGAATAACGCGAGAATCATACTGATGTTCAAGCAAAATGTAGATACCGATAAAAAAAAGCGGGATGTCGAAAGCTTGCTGCAGGAAGTGATGCTTCCGGATTCGGCGGGAACACCGAAAGCTTCGACCTTCGGAGCTTCTTCGATGCCTTCCGTTTATTTGGTAGCTAACGCGGAGAACGGGATGAGCCAGACGGAGCTTGACAAGCTCTATGAAGATACGATTAAACCGGATTTGGAATCGATCAAAGGAATTGACCATCTGGACTCCATCGGGGTTCGCGACAGCAGCCTGGATATCGAATTGGATGCGGACGCCTTGAGCGCGTATGGCTTGACTCCGACTCAAGTGACCTCGGCCATACGCGCCGCCGTAACCAAGAGCCCGATCGGCACCGTGGAAGTTGAAGGCAACGATAAAAGCGCGCGCGTTACGGGCGATATCAAAAGCGTATACGATATGGAGCAGATTGAAATTACGGGCGGCCAAGGAAACATCGTCACGCTGGATCGCGTAGCCAAGGTCAAGTCGATTACCGAATCCGATTTTGTCGGACGCTTCAACGGCAAGCCGGCCATCTCGATGATTTTATACAAGACGGGCAATGCCAACGCGGTCGATTTCTCCAATGCCGTCGAAAAATTAAAAGAACAATGGAAAACGTCCATGCCCAATGCGGTGTTCAAAACGACTTACGATAGCGCGGACGAGATTAGGGAATCGATCAACGGCATGCTGCGGGAAGGCGTGATTGGGGCGCTTCTGGCCTCGCTCATGATTTTGGTGTTTCTGCGCAATATTCGGATGACCTTGATTGTGCTCGTATCGATCCCGCTTTCGATTCTCATTACGCTGCTGCTGATGTGGGAGCTGGGTCTGACTCTGAATACGATGACGCTCGGCGGGATGTTTATAGCCGTCGGACGCGTGGTGGACGACTCCATCGTCGTTATTGAAAATATATATACTTCGCTTGAAAAGGCGCAAAAGCGCAATGAATCCGTCATTCTGCTGGCTACCAAGCAAGTGGCAATGGCGATTACGTCTTCAACATTGGCTACGGTAGGCGTCTTCGCGCCGATCGGCATGGTCAGCGGCGTGGTCGGCGGCTTTTTCCGTCCGTTCGCTATTACGTTGGCGTGCGCCCTGCTGTCATCGCTGCTGGTGGCTCTTACGGTCATTCCGATGCTGGCGAAGCTGCTGGTGCTGAAAGGAAAGCCCGGCAAGGGACATGCGCATGAGGGCGCATCTCAAAGCAAATTCATGCAAGCCTACGAAAATTTACTTCATTGGTCGTTGAAGCATCGGATTAAATCGCTTCTTATGGCAGCGCTGTTGTTCGTCGTCACGTTGGCAACGACCATTCCTGCGTTGGGGTTATCCTTTCTGCCGGAAGGGAAGCCTTCCCGAACGATGTATTTCGTTATGAAGCTGCCGAACGAAACGGCGTTCGAGGCTACGAATGCGAAGACGCAGGAGCTGGAGCAGATGCTGATGGACGAGAAGGACAGCCTGGGCAATCCGCTGTTTACTTATGTAGAAGGCTTGGCCGGATATAACGGCAACGGCACCAACCGTGTAACTTATGCTTCCCAAATTTATGTTGAGGTGAACGAGCAAGTAAATCCCGACAAAGTGAAGGAACAGGTGAAGCAGTTTATTCTCTCCGAGCTTCCGGCGGGCTCCGAAGTACAGCCGAGAAGTGTGGGGGGAGGAAGCGGCATATCGAGCACCGATTTCTCCTATAACCTGAAGGGCGAGGATCAAGCGCGGCTGGAACAGGCTGCGGCGATTGTCAAAGCGAAGCTGCAGGAGTTCGAAGAGCTGAGCGAGGTCGAGGATAGCTTGAGTGACGGAAAAACGGAGATCGAAATTGCCGTCGATCAAAAAAAGGCGCGTTCTTTCGGCTTGACCGCATCCTCGGTCCGGGAAACGGCGAGCAATTGGCTCCAAAAACAAAAGCTCGGCGATTTGAAGCTGGATGGAGAAACCTTTACAACGACGGTATCGATGGACAAGTCGGATAAAAATTCGCTCGAGAAGCTCGGCAATATCCCGCTAAGCGGCCCGAACGGTTCCGTCGTCTATTTAAAGGAAGTCGCCAAGATCAGCCTTATATCAGGCGCCGTCTCATTAAGCCGCGACGATCAGAAGCAGCTTGTTAAGGTAACCGCGAAGATTAAGGCGGACAATAAAGCCGCAGTAAGCGCCAAGGTGTCGGGCGCACTGCGTACCGTGGAGCTTCCTGACGGCGTAACCCGCGAAGTGAAAGGGGTCAATGCAGATATTAACGAAAGCTTTACGCAATTGTTCATGGCTATGGCGGTTGCGGTCTTCATGGTATATCTCATAATGGTGCTTGCGTTCGGAAACGCATCCGCGCCGTTCGCGATATTGTTCTCGCTTCCGTTGGCGGCCATCGGCGGACTGATCGGGCTGGTCATCACCAGGCAAGCGCTCAACGTTACTTCCATGATCGGCTTTATGATGCTTATCGGTATTGTCGTTACGAATGCCATCGTATTGATTGACCGTGCCCAGCAGCTGCGCGAAGAAGGCTATACGGTTCGTCATGCCTTGATCGAGGCGGGCAAGATCCGGTTCAGACCGATTATTATGACGGCGGGGGCGACGATTATGGCGCTGATGCCGCTGGCTCTCGGTTTGTCGGGAGAAGGCGCTTTAATCGGCAAAGGCCTTGGGGTCGTCGTTATCGGAGGCTTGACGACAGCGACGATTCTTACGTTGGTCGTTGTACCGATCATTTATGAGCTTATAGAGGAAATGAAGGCGTACATCTCGCGGAAATTTCATAGCGGCGGCCATTCTGCAAGCCATGAAGGCACGCTTGAAGGATAAGCGTTCACATTAAAGTCCGGCATCGTGCCGTAATTCACCGGACTTCCAAGCAGATAGAAAGTTCGCAAAAGCATGGAGGAGGCAAAGCAATGAAGAGGATGAGCACAGACAATACCAAAAAAACGATTCGTCCCGTACGCCTGCTGGCGATAATGGCGCTGGCCGCAGGCGTGGCGGCGATGGCTGCCGGCTGCTCGGCTCCCGGGGGACCGAAAGGGATGGCCGAGGCGCAGCTTAAGGTCAGAGCGGTGAAAACGGAAGCGATCACGAAGCAGTGTATTGCGGATCCGGCCGAGCAGGTTGCGGATATTTCCGCCGGTACCGCCATCGATATCGTTACGAAAGCGAACGGAGAAGTTATCGAGGTGTTGAAACGCCGTGGAGATTATGTGGAGAAGGGCGACATTTTATTCCGAATCGACAGCCGGGACGCCGAGTCGGCCAAACAGAAGAACGAGCTTGCAGTAAGAAGCTCCCAGGAATCGCTGCAAAAAGCCAAGGACGATCAGATCAACAATCGTAAAGATTTGGCGGATGCGGTGGAGAAGGCCGAGGTTGCGCTGAGAAATGCGGAGAAAGATTACAATAAGATGCGCAACGATTACGATGCCGGCACGATAACGGATCATCGTCAGCTGGAACAGGCTAAGCAGCAGGCGGATAGCGCGCGCATGAGCCTGGAGTCGGCGAAGAACAAGCTTGCCGCCAACGACAACAGCAACACGATCGCGTCGGCCGAGACGCAGGCGAAGACGAATCAGCTTGCTCTGGAAGATTCCAACCGATCCCTGGACAATTACAATGTCAAGGCTCCGGCAAGCGGCATTTTGACGGATTATACGCCGGAGGCAGGGCAAACTGTGAGCACATCCTCCAAGCTCGGACAAGTGCTGCAGATCGATCCGGTCAAGATCAAGACCGAGCTGAGCGAGACGAATATGCTGTTGGTGAAAAATAAAAAGGAGCTTGTGTATTACAGCCCGGGCGATCCCGATCATAAAGGCATGGCCAAACTTAATTATTTGGCGCCGGTAATGAGCGCGCAGACGAAAACATACTCGCTGGAGCTGGAGGTCGCCAACCCGGATCATCGGATAACTCCCGGTACGCGCGTAATGATTCAGCTGACGTCAGAGGAGGAAGAGAAGGTAGTCGTCGTACCTACTTTGAGCATTATCCGGGAAGAAGGCGGAACGTATGTCTTCGTTCTTCAGGGAGATACATATCAGAAGCGCAAGATTCGGCTTGGCAGAATCAACGGCACTTATCAAGAAGTGCTCGAAGGGGTGAAGGAAGGAGAGAAGCTGGTCACTACAGGCCAGCATCAGCTCAAGGACGGACAAAAAGTCGAGGCGGCTTCTCCGGAATCATCTGCACCGGCGGGAGTGGCACCTGCCGAGCAGAAGAAGTGAACTCGTTCAGCATTGCTGAACATCGGGGAATCAGATGGGGATTCTACCCTACCTGATTCAAGGCCCACCTTAGAGGTGGGGGTCTTAACCGGATAAAGTCGTAATCGGATAAAGCTTATATAAATCAGTAGAGGCAGTCTCTCCCCGAAGAGGCTGCCTCTCTGCATGTTACGCCCGGTGTGGGCACTTTAAGGCTGCTTGACCGTTTTGCCTGCATTCAGCCAACGGAACACGATAGCAGCCAAGTCCGCGCCGGCAAGCGGAGCCGCCAGGAACATCAGGGCGGTTGACAGTGCGGGGAAAAATAAGTATCATATATTTAATCGTAATAAATACGTTTAACCGAGTTGTTGCAGCTCGGTTTTATTGTTGAATTATAACAGTAAAATTTACGCATAAAGGAGAGAGAATATTGATGCAAGAACAAAAAATTCCGGTCGCGGTGTTAAGCGGTTATTTGGGAGCGGGGAAAACAACTGTACTGAATCATATTTTAAACAATCGCGACGGTCTGCGAGTCGCGGTTATCGTCAACGATCTGAGCGAAGTAAACGTGGATGCCGGGCTTATTAAAGATGGAGGGGGGCTTTCGCGCACCGATGAAGCGCTTGTTGAAATGTCGAACGGCTGCATCTGCTGTACGCTGCGCGAGGATTTGCTGCGCGAAGTCGAACGGCTGGCGCGGCAAAACCGTTTCGATTATATCCTGATCGAATCGACGGGCGTTGGCGAACCTGTACCGGTCGCCCAAACGTTTACTTACCTGGATGCGGAGCAAGGAATCGATCTGTCGCAATATTGCCGGCTCGACTGCATGATCACGGTTGTCGACGCTTACCGGTTCTGGAGCGACTTCGCTTCGGGCGAAACGCTGCTTGAGCGTAACCAGGCCGCAGGCGAGGACGATACGCGCGAAGTGGTCGATCTGCTGATCGATCAGATCGAATTTTGCGATGTGCTGATCGTCAACAAATGCGATATGGTCGACGCGGATACATTGAACGAGCTTGAAGGCGTTCTCCGCACCTTGCAGCCGCGGGCCAAGCTGATCTTAACGTCGAACGGACAAGTGAACCCGTCCGAAGTATTACATACCGGGCTGTTTGATTTTGACGAGGCCAGCGCGTCAGCGGGTTGGATTAAAGAAATGTCAAAGCCCGTTCACGTGCCGGAGACGGAGGAGTATGGGATCGCTTCGTTCGTATATGAGCGGCCCCGGCCATTTCATCCGGGAAGGCTGATGACCTGGATGATGGACTGGCCGGAACAAATTGTCCGTTCGAAGGGCACCGTATGGCTGGCAACCCGTCCGCAAATGGCGCAATCTTTCAGCCAGGCCGGACCTTCGATCCGCTTCGGTCCTTCGGGCTACTGGGCCGCGGCGTTGCCCGAGCGGGAGCTGCAGGAGCTCGTACAGGAGGATGCCGGGCTGCTGGACAATTGGGATCCGGTATATGGCGACCGGATTAATAAGATTGTATTTATCGGTATCGAGATGAATCGCGCCGAGCTGACCGCTTCTCTGGACGCATGTCTGCTGACGGAAGCGGAAATGCGGATGGACTGGAGCGGCTTCCCGGATCCTTTTCCCAATATGGAGGAGGAGACCCGGCAGCAGGAGCTTGTTCAGTAGTTTGAACGATGAATCCAATAGGAGGTGAGCCCAATGAGAGTAATCGTGACGCTGGCATGCACGGAAACCGGCGACCGCAATTATACGACGACGAAAAATAAAAAAACGCATCCCGGACGCATGGAGCTGCGCAAATATTGCCCGCGCCTGAAACGGCATACGCTGCACAGGGAAACGAGATAACACAGCTCCTTTGAACTGCGCCGAAAACGTCGTAAGCCGCTGCCCAAAAAAGGGTTAGCATGATGGAAAAAAACGAATTGCACGCAAAAGAACCTTCAATTCCACCTGAAAAGCGGAGATGAAGGTTCTTTTTATTAACGGACATGAGCGCGGTTATTGGCCGCGATTTCGACCGTTTGAAATTGTAACGGACCTGAGGAGACTATCGATTAATAGGGATAAGGGCTTGGAGAATGGCTTCAGGGCGAGTTTTTTATTGCCTTGTTACCGAAAAGTATAATGAAATCAAGGCAATAAAACGTGTTTGAGCTTCGAAGTCATCTCCAAAGCCCGTTCCCGTCCTTTAATCGATAGTCTCCTTAGTAGGGGTCTTAACCCGATAAAGTCGTAATCGGATAAATCGCGGAGAGAGCGGGAACGTTCTGAAGAAACGTAAGCGGTCGCCTTTGTCCCAGGATTTCTACTGCTAGGATGGTATACATTCAAGCATCCGGAGGCCGACGGCCTTTCGGGGTTTAGCGCCGCCGCAACTTTAATGGGCGCCGTGCTGGCCGTCGAGCATCATTTCCAGCAGCTGCCTGGACGCGGCGGACAGCGGGGTGCCTTTCAAGGTGACGATGCCCGCTCTCCGGGGCGGGATCGGCGTCGTCAGCCGGATTTCGTGCAGCTGGCCAGCGGCAAGCTCCGGCTGGATGAAATCCTTGATCACGCAGGCGATCCCAAAGCCGCTGCGCGCGAAATCGGCAAGCAAATCGATGCTCCCCAGCTCGATTTCCGGTTTTAGCGACGTCCCTTGCCGCTCGGCGAAGGCGTCGAGGTAGGCGCGGCTGCTGCTGCCCCGCTCCAGAAGAATGAGCGGATGGCGGAGCAGCGTATCGAGCGGAATGGGCCGCTCCGCCAAATGCTTGTACCTGGCGCCGGCAACGAAGCAATCCTCGATGGAGCGGCTTTCCCGCACTTCCACTTTGGGATCGGCCGGTTGGAAAGGCAAATTGACGATGCCCAGGTCGATCTTTCCCTCCTTCAGAAGGGTGACCGTTTCGGGCGTCGTGCGGTTAGTTACTTGAAATTTAATATTCGGGTATGTCTCGTGAAAGCTTTGCAGGTAAGGCAGCAAATAATGCCTGCACAGCGTATCGCCGGCTCCGACTTTAATTTCCCCGTCGTCGAGCTGATGCATCTCCGCTATTTTCCGTTCCCCGTTCAAAATAAAATGATAGGCCTGCTCAATATATTTGAACAACACCTCGCCTTCGGCCGTCAGCTTGACGCCCTTGGAGGTGCGGAAAAACAGCTGCCCGCCGAGCTTCGCCTCGAGCTGTTTAATCGCATGCGTGACGGCGGGCTGGGTGATGAACAGCTCTTCGGCCGCTCTCGATAAGCTCCCGGCTCTGGCTGTAAAGTAAAAAACGCGGTACCATTCCAGATTTTGAACCATCGCCAAAACCCTTTCTTAATATTACTAATATTAATATCAAATATAAGTAATATTCATTATATTTATATATTGTCTACGATTATACTTATTTCTGTAAGCGAACACAAATATAATGGATGAAAAGAGGGAAAAGGAATGACAGTCACCGCTATTGCAGGTGCGAATTGGGGCGATGAGGGGAAGGGTAAAGTAACCGACGTGCTTGCGGCCGAAGCCCGCTATGTGGTCAGGTATCAAGGGGGCAGCAATGCCGGACATACGATCATTAACCCTTATGGCAAATTCGCGCTGCATTTGCTGCCGTCAGGTGTGTTTTATCCGGATACGGTCAATGTCATAGGTCCTGGGGTTGCTCTCAATATTGAAAATTTGTTTGCCGAGCTTGACCAGCTGCAGGCAAGAGGCGTACCGGAGCCCCAATTGCGCATTTCCGACCGGGTGCAGCTTGTACTCCCATACCATATCCGGTTCGACGAGCTGGAAGAGGAGCGGCTGGGCGAGCGGAAATTCGGCTCTACGAAGCAGGGTATCGCGCCGTTCTATGCGGATAAATATGCGAAGCTTGGCGTTCAGACGGCCGATTTGTACGATGAGCGAAGGCTGCGGGCGCAGCTGGAAGCGTCGCTTGCCTCGAAAAATGTGCTGCTGCAGCATTTGTACAACAAACCATCGTTGTCAGTCGACGAGCTGGCCTGTGGCTTGCTGCAGCTTGCGGAACGATTGAAGCCATATGTATGCGATACGACCGTTTTGCTGCACGACGCTTTGGCGCGGGGCGAACATATTTTGGTCGAAGGTCAGTTGGGCGCACTGCGCGATCCGGATCACGGCATTTATCCGTACTCCACCTCCTCGTCGACATTGGCCGGATTCGCCGCCGTCGGAGCCGGGCTGCCGCCGCATGCGATCAAGCGTGTCGTCACGGTTGTGAAAGCTTATTCGAGCTGTGTCGGAGAAGGGCCGTTCGTCTCCGAAATCGCCGGAGCCGAAGCGGATGAGCTGCGGACGCGAGGCGGCGATGCGGGAGAATTCGGAGCGACCACCGGGAGGCCGCGCCGGATTGGCTGGCTGGATGCGGTCGCGACGAGGTACGGCTGCATGCTGCAGGGCACAACAGAGGTCGCGCTGACGAATCTCGATGTGCTCGGCTACTTGGACGAAATCCCGGTCTGCACGGCATACCGCATCGACGGCAAGCTGACCGACCGGTTTCCGGTCACTGCCGAGCTGTACCGCGCAGAACCCGTCTACGATAGGCTTCCCGGCTGGAAATCGGATATTTCGCATATCCGCTCGTTCGCGGAGCTGCCCGCCAATGCCCGCGAATACGTGCTGCGGCTGGAGCAGTGGATCGGTCAGCCCATCCGTCTGATTTCCATCGGACCGAAGCGCGAGCAAATGATCGAGAGATGAACGGAGGCAAACTTTGAGCGTGGCCGGGCATAGGGCCGCCGGTAAAAAAGGAGCGCCTCTTTATAATGGAAGGCACTCCTTTTCCCGGGCTAGCTCAATACTTGGCTCATGAACAGCTGCAGCAGCCGGCCGCGCAATTCGGCCAATTCCCCGGCGTAGGCGGGATTGCCGGCCAAATTATGAAATTCGCAAGGGTCCTGCTGCAAGTCGAACAGTTCGTATTGCAGCTTGTTGTTTTTTTGCAGATGAATATATTTGAACCTGCCATTGCTGACGCTGGAAAATCCTTCGCCTTCGGCAAATACGTAGTCGTATCCTCCATTCCGACCGGACTCTTTGAAATCGCGTCCTTTCATCTCCTCATGCTTCAGGCCCGCGGCCTTCAAGCAGGTCGCCATAATATCGGTCAACATCACCTGTTCATTGGTTACCGACCCTTGCGATTCCCCCGGATATTGCACCAACAAGGGGACATTTAGAACATCTTCGTAAGCGCAATTGTTTTTCCCCCAAAGCCCGTGGTTGCCGAGCATTTCCCCATGGTCCGCGGTAAAAATGACCAGCAGGTTGTCTCCGAACTTGCGGCGGGCCGCATGGATAATGGTTCCTATCTGATCGTCAATCAGCGCGACGTTCGCATAATAGCTTCGTCTCAAGCTTTGCCAATACGATTCGCTATGGTTTTTGCAAGCCCGATCCGCTGCCGCGCCGGAACCTTCGATGCCTCCGGGTCCGTAGTAGCTTTCGTGATGAATGCGCGCCTTGTCGTCGAATTCTCCCGGTTTGCAGTTCCGCGTGGCATCTTTGGCCATGTCGACCCGGTCGAAGTAAGATTCATGGGCATCGAACGGGAAATGAGGGCCGCTGAACGAAACCCAGGCGAACAACGGGCGATCCTCCGAGTAGGCTTCCAGATAGGCCGCGCTTTTTCGTCCGACCCAATGATCCGGATGCCATTCCGCCGGCCCGGGGAAGGCGAACACTTTGCCGTTCGCCTTTTCGCTCCAAACCTGTTTTCGATAGGCTTCCAAATAGCCGGCTTGGTCCAGCTCCTTGGCGTAATCGTCATAAAACCAGACGGATACTTGTTTATCGTCCTGCAGATCAAGGTGGTCGATTCCCAGGCTCATATAATAATCTTTAAATTCGTCGTAAGGCAGCGTCGTATCGGGACGGGTAGAGCTGTAGGGGACGGGGGAAAAGTGGCATTTGCCAAATACGGTCGTCCGGTACCCGTGATCGCGTAAAATGCCGAACAAGTTCGGGATTTCAGCGGATAATTCGCATTTGCGGAAATTGCTGTAGGCTCCGCTTTCGTGTGGAAGCAATCCGGTCAATATGGCGCAGCGCGAAGGCAGGCACCACGGGCTGACGCTGTAGGCCTTCTCGAAGCGGATGCTTTCCTCCGCCAGCCGGTCCAAATGCGGCGTGGCCACGGCTTTGTTACCGTAACAGCTCAGAGCATCCTTGCGAAGCTCATCCATCGTGATTAACAATATATGCGGACGCGTCCTATGTTCCATTTGCATGTTCGATTCACCACCCGGTTTTCTTATAATTATGAATTGTAAATGTTCAAAATGTTTTCTCTGGGCACGACCCCGCATCTGAGAGCCCACTTCTCGTATTTGCCGCTTAATTGTTTCACCACTTCGGGATATTCGGCCGAAACGTCGTTCATTTCCGTACGGTCGGCGACCATATCGTACAGCTCCCATGGCTGCGGGTATCGCTTCACGAGCTTCCATGTTCCCGACCGCACCGCTGCATTGCCTTCATGCTCCCAGTAAAGCTCCCGGTCTTGTTCTATGTCTCCAGCCAACAGCGAAGCCATGCTTCTGCCTTCGAGGGGAAGGATCGCATGCCCTTGATACCAGGTCGGATAGTCGGTCCCGGTCAACTCCAATACGGTGGCCATGATGTCGGGGAGCTGGCATGGCGTATGCCGGAGTCCGCCTCGTTCCGATATGCCGGCCGGCCAGTGGACCATAAAAGGGGTGGCGATGCCGCCTTCATGAACCCAATGCTTATACAGCCGAAAGGGCGTGTTGGACAGATTGGCCCAGGCAATGCCATAGCTCTGGTACGTATTTTCCGGGCCCGGCATTCGCCACGGGTCATTGCCGAAGTGAACCCGCTCGCCGTCTCGCGTATGGGATCTGGCAATCAGCAGTTTGTTCACCAGATTGGGCCCGTTCTCCGGACGCATCACTTCCGCGCAGCCTCCATTATCCGCCAGGAAAATAACAACGGTGTTCTCGAGGTCCCCGCCCGCTTCGAGCTGCGCCAATATGCGGCCAATCCCCTGGTCCATCGCGTCAATCTGGGCTGCGTACACCTCTATGCAGCGGAGAAGCCACTCCTTATGCTTGGCGGCCTCCCATTCCGGCTGCGACGGATCCCGGCCGGTCAGGCGCCATGAGCCGTCGAGCAGCTCCATTCGGACCAGCCGTTCCAGTCTTTGCTCCCGCAGCCGGTCCCAGCCTTCATCGAATCTCCCTTTATATTTGGCGATATCCGTTTCCCTTGCATGCAGTGGCCAGTGAGGGGCGGTATATGCGACATACAGGAAGTAAGGCTTGGCGGCATACTGCTCCTGATGATCCCGAATAAACCGGACGGCGTTGTCGCTGATCGCATCCGTGTAATAAAAATCGCGGTTTTCCTCGGCTTCATGCTCGATATTTTCATTATCCCGGGTAAGCGTATTCGGATCGTAAAAGCTTCCGGCACCGGCAATCGTGCCGTAGAAGCGGTCGAAGCCTCTTTGCTTCGGCCAAGTATGCTTTTCCCCGGTAAAGTCGTGGGCGACGTGCCATTTGCCGCTCATATAAGTCCGGTAGCCGCTGCCGCCCAGCGCTTCGGCGATCGTCACGCAGTTCCGGTTCAGATTACCGGGATAGCCGTCCGGTCCGTCATCTTCGGTCAAAATGCCGATGCCCGTTTGATGCGGATGCAAACCCGTGAGCAGCGAGGCGCGAGACGGACTGCAGCGGGCCGTGTTGTAAAATTGCGTAAACCGCAAGCCGTTCTCCGCAAGCCGGTTCAGGTTGGGCGTATCGATTTCACCACCGTAGCAGCCGAGATCGGAATAGCCCATGTCATCGTTCATGATCAACACAATGTTGGGTCTGTTTCGCTCCATCGGTCCCTTATCCTTTCTTGTATTGTTGGGTATAAGCTTCGTTATAAATTTCCAGCATCCGTTTCAAATTCATATTTTCCAATGTTTTCACATAAACATCCCATTGCGAATCGATGCTGACGTTGCCGGTTACAAACCGGGTCGTCATTTGCTCCACGTAATCGTTGACGGTTTTCTCCAAATCCGCCAGCTCGCTCGCTTGCTGCTCGGTAAAGAAGATCGGCGGGACCATGTCTTCAACCTTCGCCTTATAGCTGTCGTAATTTTTGAGCGTCTCGTCCCACAGCGTTTTTTCCGCATCGATATTCGGATCGGCATACAAGCTTCCGCGCAGCTCCAAATCTTGCAGTGTTGTGGTCGACTGATACCAATGTTTATTTTGTACGATTCCAAAAGGCATCAGCTTCTTCCACTTGGCCGGCTTGCCGTTAACGCCTATTTCGCCCGGTGCCGCTTTATCCCAATCGACGCCCGGCTCGCCGTGCACAGAGCGCAAGGTGAATTCTTCGTTATACATCGCATCGGCCCAGCGAAGCGCAATCTCCGGGTTTTTGCAATTTCTGGTAATGACGAACACCCCGGTAGCAAACGGGTAAGGATTGTAAGGCGTAATCTGCAAGCCGTTCGGACCTTTAAGCGGCGGGACCGTTTTATAGTCTTTCCACCGGTTCAGCTTGCCGGCGATATTGGTCATATCCTGAATAATGTTGGCCGTTGCCGTACCGACGATCGCATCCTGCTTTTCCGTCATTTGCTTAAGCTGCGCCCGGTCCTGCGTATAAATTTCAGGAGCGATCAAACCTTCGGCGTACAGCTTGTGCATATATGCCACGCCTTCTTTCCAGCCGGGCTTGTTATACGCGACATCGATTTTTCCGTCCTTGAAAATGAGCCGGTTGGAGGTCGTTTCATTGTCAAGTTGAAACGCATTCATCAGGAAGCGGATCGGCTGATGCGCTTTTTCCTTCGCGCCGGCCAACGGAATTTCGTCGGCAATGCCGTTGCCGTTCGGATCCTGCGTCTTGAACGCCTTCAGCACCTGATAAAATTCCTCGGTCGTCGTAGGCATTTTCAAGCCGAGCTTATCCAGCCATGGGGTATAAATCCACATTTTCTGGTTCATCAAGTCGTGATAATTTTCATTAATGCGTGGAAGCGAATAAATTTTCCCGTCCGGCGCGCTGATCGCCTTCTTAATATTCGGATAGCGTTCGAACAGCTTTTTCGTTTCGACACCGTATTTCTCGATCAGCTCGTTCAACGGCATGAACACGCCTTGCTGGCCGTAAATCAACTGCTGGGTGGGCGAAATTCCGAAATTCATAATGACGTCCGGGTAGTCGCCGCTGGCCAGTACCAGATTCAGCTTTTCGTTCGGATTACTGGCCGGCGCCACTTCCCATTCGATATGCACATTCGTTTTTTCTTCCAGCCATTTGGTAAATGCGTTTGTGTTCATATCTTCAATCAACGAGTTACCGGTCACCAGTACTTTTAACGTTACTTTATCCTTGACAATCGGGAACGATCCTGGCGCTGTAGCGTCGGCGGCAGGCTGGCTGCCGCTGTCAGCGGAAGCTCCGTCCTGCCCGTCGGCCGAAGTGCAGCCCGTTAATCCGATGCCCGCGGTGAGAAGGATCGCCAATCCTTTAGACCATGCTTTCTTCATCGTATTGCCTCCTAATTTTGTTTGGAACTCGATGCGCAGCCATTTTTACGAATATCTGGGCTCCCCCAAAAAGTACCCGGAATCAGCTTCGGAGCCTCGCGTCGCTTTTAGGGGTCAAACCGGGGTGCCCCTTTTCCTACCCCTTGACGGAACCGACCATGACGCCTTTTACGAAATGCCGCTGCACAAACGGGTAAACAATCATTAACGGAACAGAAGAAACGACGATAAGCGAATATTTGAGCAGCTCGGCCAGTCCTTCTTTGGCGGCCATAATTTCGGGATCCGTAATGGTGTTGGTGTCCACCTGATTTTGAATCAATATATCCCGCAGCACCAGCTGCAGCGGATATAAGTCCTTTTGCTTCAAATAAATGAGCGCGCTGAAAAAGGCATTCCAATGGGCCGCCGCATAAAATAACGTGAGCACGGCGATGATCGGACCGGAAACCGGAATGACCACTTTCCATAAAAAGATCAGATCGGTCGCGCCATCCATCTGCGCGGCTTCCAGCAGCTCTTGGGGTATCGTCGTTTGAAAATAGGTGCGCGCGATGATGACATTAAACACGCTCAGCGCTCCGGGCAAAATCATCGACCATACCGTATCCAGCATCCCCAGATTCTTAACCAGCAAATAGTTCGGGATCAGCCCTCCGTTAAAAAACATCGTCACCACGAAAAACAGCATAATCCACTTTCTTCCCCATAAATCTTTCCGCGACAAAGCGTAAGCGGCCATAACGGTTAAAGCGACATTGATAGCCGTACCCGTTACGGTGTAGTAGATCGAATTGAAGAAGCCGCTGCCGATATATTTATCCTTGAACACGGTTTTGTAGCCTTCCAGGCTGAAATCGACAGGGAACAGCCAGACGTGACCCGAGACGACCGCGCTGGTGGAGCTGAACGATGCGCTGACCACAAAGATCAGCGGGTACAATACGGCCAACGTAAACAAGCCGAGAACAAGCCCGTTCACGATCGTAAACAACCGGTCTCCGAACGTTTCCTGCACCGAATGATGCTGCAAGTTGCCGCCCTCCTTCCTGATTTGGTATCGCTTTGTTACCATAAGCTGCTTTCGCTGAGCTTTTTGGCTGCCGCGTTGACAACGAGCAGCAGCGCCAGATTGATCACGTTTTTGAACAGCCCGATTGCGGACGCATAAGAGAAATTGACTCCCGCCGAAACTAACCCGATTTTATAAACATAGGTGTCGATCACTTCCGAAGTGTTAGTATTGAGCGGATTTTGCATCAGCAGCACCTTCTCGAAGCCGGTGTCCAGCAGGTTCCCTACGTTAAGGATCAGAAGAATAACCGCAATCGGCATAATTCCCGGCAGATCGATGTGCCACATCCGCTTCAGCTTGGAAGCCCCGTCCACCACCGCAGCCTCGTGCAGCGACGGATCGATGCCCGAGAGCGCTGCCAAATAGACGATGCAGCCGAACCCTACATGCTGCCAAATGCCGGACCATACGTACAAGGAATGAAAATATTCGGGAATGCCGAGGAAATTGATTTCCTGAAAGCCAAGCAGCTTCAGGAAAATATTGACGCCTCCCGTACGGAGCGCCAAAAACTGCATCATCAGCCCGACCACCACGACAACCGAAATAAAATGGGGGGCATACGTAATCATTTGCACCGTTTTTTTGAAATAGGCATGCTTCAAATAGTTCAGCGACAGCGCCAACAAAATGGGAAAAGGAAAGCCCGCAATTAACTGATACAAGCTCAAGCCTAACGTGTTTTTCATAATATCCCAAAAGTTATAGTTGTTAAAAAATCGGACAAAATGTTTCATCCCGACCCAGGGGCTGTCCCCAATTCCTTTGGTCACAATGAAATCTTTAAACGCAATCTGCGCCCCATAAATGGGAACATATTTAAAAATGATCAAATATAAAACCGGCAAAACAAGCAGCAAATATAACTGCCGGCCTTTGCGGATCTGTTTCCATGCCGCGCCCTTACGTTTGTTTACATTCGCTTGGACATGCGGATGACGATTGACGGCCACGCTTTTCATGTTTGTTCACCTCCTTTTGCTTGCCAGTTGCTCCCCCGGCAGCGCTTACATTAGATAATCGGGGGCTTTGTTCTAATGTTAGAGCATGCGCAGGCAAACCGGTTAGATGAAACATTTCGGATATCGTGACACGGTTAGGAAACGGGATCATGATTTTTTTAACTTTCATGACATTTCTAGGATTGGAGCGCGGGGAATCCGCTATACAAACAAAAAAAGCCTTAAGGAGTAAAGCTTTTCCTTGAGGCGATCGCTGCATGCTTTCTAAACTCGGTCGGGCTCATGCCGTGAACTCTTTTGAACGCTTTAAAAAAAGAATTGGCGGAATTGTATCCCGCATCCAGCGAGATCTGATTGATCGTTTGGCGGGTCGCCAGCAGCTTCTTGCATGCGTAACCGAGCCTTCTGCTCTCCAAATAATCGGAAAAATTGATGCCCAGCTGCTCCTTGAAAAATTGCGATAAGTACGCCTCGGATATCATGAATTTCTCGGAAAGCAGCGTTAGTGACAAGTCCGTGTTTTTGAACTCGTTGTCGAGATACAGCTTGATCTCCTGAATTAAACGGTCGTTGCTGCTTTTCTTTTTCGAATTCATTTCGTCGCATACATGCTCATAGTACAAATAGATCGCATGGTAATGATGGAGCGCATCCTCGACGGAACGCACCTCCTTGCCCAGCAGCCGGATATGTTCGGCGACCGTATCCTGCAAAATATCGACCTGCTCGAACAGCTTGAGCACGGTTCCCCACATATCGTAAATCAACATTTGGATCATATAAAAGGGCAGCTGCCTGGTTTCGAAATTAACTCGGTGCAGCTCTTCCAACATATTGCGGATTTCTTCTTTATCTCCTGCCTTCGCAAAATTGATTAATTTAATTTCCTGATCTGCCGGGTAAAAGTAACTCAGCATATCTTTCGGCAAACTTTCGTACCATAGAATCTGGTTATCCAGTTCCCAGACATGGCCCGTTAGAGCTTGCTTAGCTTGTTCGTAGCAGCGGGGAAGGTCCATTAGGCTGTCCGCCATATCGCCTACGGCAATGACGGTTTTGAGCCGGAACTTGCTGATCAGCCCGGTTTGAATCCGGCTGAGCAGTTCGGCCAGCTGCCGCCGCAGATCGCCGCCGCTTCCTTCCGCGGTCACGATAAATACGATTTGTTGGTCCTCATTTTCATGCAGATGGGCTTGTTTGCCGTAAGCAAGCGCAATCGTCTCTTTGACTGCGATCTTCTTGACATCCATTTCCTTCATCGCGTCCGTACTCATTCCAAGCCCTTGGCCGTAATGGTGCAAATCGAAGATGACGACCGTATACAGATCGCCGGTTATGCCGACCTCCGCATGCTGCAATAAAACGTCCAATTGCTCCCGGGAGCGAATCTGGCCTTTCAGCAGCCGTTCATATAACGAAAACCGGAGAAATGACGCCTGCTCGCGCATGCGTTCGACTAGCCCTGCGTTGGTTCGGTGGAGCACGTCATTGTTATCGATCAGCTTGGTCAATCCGGCTTGAATCATGCCGAAGGCGTCGTGAACCGGAGATTGCTCGACCCCGATCCGTTCGCCGATCGTTTGAATTAACCTTTTCACGGGACGGCTGTTGCGGTAAGCCATCAGAATCGCTCCCGCCGCTCCGAGCAGCAGGGAAACGACCATCACCGTTTGCGTCCACCGTTTGTAGGAGTACATGTTTTCTTTTACAATCTGCGCGGGCTGGGCAACCACATGCGTCCATTTAAACTTGGGCGATTTGTTGTAGGTGACAACCATGTTTTGCCCTGCAATCTCCGTTTCGAATGATCCCCGCTCTCCGCTTAGCAGCGCATCCGCCAATTTGTATTCCCGATTGTTATGCGGATAAGCGGTAATGATATGGCCGTTGTCGTCGGCAATGTAAGCGAAACCTCCTTCGCCGGTATGAAGATCGCGCAACAAGCTTTCCACCTTCGAGCTGTCCAGCAAAATCATGATCGCACCCTGGATATTATTAGGCTGACCTAAAGTCTGAATAACGGGAATGACGGAATGTTCTTTCCCTTCCGATACCATGGTGACAGTCGGTAGATAGGCGTTATTGTAAAAGCGGTTAAGGTAATCGTTCTGCCATTCCTCGGCAGTCAATTGTCCAAATTGGTAAAAATTGTAAAATTCTTGCAGCGGGTAAGCCGTTCTTTCATTCAGGACAACGCCGCTATTTTTCAGCACAATGAAATAATCCATAATAAAGTTGTTGGAGAGGCTGTAATGATACAAGGAGGTCGTCGTTTCGACCACATGATACACCGAACTGCCTTCCATCACTTTGTGCAGCTGCTGCAGGTGGACGATTTTCGGGTTTTCTTTAAGCTCGCGAACGATTTGCGCTATTTCGTTCATCCTCGCATCCAGCATATTTTTGCTTTGCTCCAGCATGGAGATGTTGGCCGTTTCAATTTCTTTGCCGAGAAGCGCCACACTTTTATTGTAGGTCAGCAAACCCATCGATAATGGTACGAACAGGAGAAGCAGGTATGGGATCGAGAAACGTAATATCAAAGCTTTTTTGCCGGTTCCAACCGATTTCTTCATGACATCTTCCTCCAAAGGAATGAAAGCGTATTCTTTTTTTGATAAGCCGGGCCTTTTCCTCATTGTATCCACTCCGGAATAAAAAAACCAGCGACAATTCGTCGCCGGCTATACGAAGGGGTTGGTTATTCGCTCGACAGCTTGCAAACTTCCAGCAGCTTGAAGAACAAGCTGAGCAAAATCGTCACGACGGTAGCGAGCGCCATCCCCTTCAGCTCGATGTGCCCCCACTTCAACGCTGCGCCGCTGAGGCCGATGACGAGCACCACAGTTGTCAAAATGAGGTTGACCGGCTTGGAATAATCGACCTTCGTCTCGACCAGCATCCGAATGCCGGACGCGGCGATGACGCCGAACAGCAGCAGCGACACGCCGCCCATTACGGGCGTCGGGATCGTCTGGATCAGCGCCGATATTTTACCGACGAACGACAGCACGATCGCCAGCACCGCAGCGCCGCCAATAACCCACACCGAATAGACGCGGCTGATCGCCATCACGCCGATGTTTTCGCCGTACGTTGTATTCGGGGTGGAACCGACCAGGGAAGAGAGCATGGTCGAGACGCCGTTTCCGAGCAGCGATTTGCTCAGTCCGGGGTCTTTGGACAAATCTTTGCCGACCATATTGCCGGTTACGATCAGATGGCCGATATGCTCGGCAATGACTACCAGCGCCGCCGGCGCGATAATAAGAATGCTCGCCAGATCGAACGAAGGTGCATAAAAGTTCGGAAGCTTGAACCATTTGGCCGCGGCCAACGTTTCCTGAATATGGACCATACCGAGCAAAACCGCGAGCGCGTAGCCGAGCACAATCGCGGCCAAAATCGGAATGACCTTCAGCAGCCCGCGGAAAACGACGGAGCCGACGACTCCGACCAATAACGTAAATACCGCCACGGTTACGGCAGTCGGATCGGGCGACCAGCCTTCCGGCGCTCCGGGAGGCGCGATGAAGCCGGCCATGTTTGCCGCAGTCGGCACGAGCTCCAGACCGATGACCGAAACGATGGCCCCCATCGCCGCAGGCGGAAAGACGACATCGAGCCAGCGCGTACCTACGTAACGGATCAACAGAGCGACGATGGTGAAAATCAATCCGACGACAAGAAAGCCGCCGAGCGCCGCGTTGTACCCTTTGGAGCCGAGCACGACGAATACCGGCGACAGAAAGGCGAAGCTGGAGCCTAGAAACGCCGGTATTTTTCCTTTCGTCATCAAAATGTAAAGCAGCGTGCCAATCCCGTTCATTAATAAAATCGTCGCCGGATCGACCTTGAATAAAATCGGCACGAGCACGTTGGAGCCGAACATGGCGAATAAATGCTGCAGACTGAGCGGAATACTCTCGCCGATCGACGGGCGCTCGTCCACTTGAATAATGCGCGACACGGTGAAACCTCCCTTTTTTAACAATCGTATACCGTACGATATATTACCATATTTCAAACGGATTCGATAAATTTTTTCAAAAAAGTTATCGATCTATCATCTTTCGGCCGACCGCCGGATATAGTTGGAATCGTCTCTATTGTTGGTGTATACTGAAGGTGACATGTTCAAATAAACGGTTAATTAAGGGAAGGGTGAATCGGGATGGAAGCATTGAACGAGTCCCGCGACAAGCTATGGGCTTGTATAGCAGGCTTAACGGAAGAACAGCTGCACCGCAGTAATGGGGATGCCTGGTCGGCGCTTGAAAATTTGGAGCATTTGCACCTGATGGAACACGCGGTGTCGGGTCTGCTCCAGCAAGCGCTTCAAGCTCCGCCGGGCGGCGCTGTTCCCCGTGTAAACCTGGAAAGCATGCTGGACCGCTCGAACAAATATAACGCTCCGCCGTTCGGGCAGCCGAGAGGCTTGGTACAAAATCTCGATCAGGCGAAGCAGCTGCTCGGCGAGTCGCAGTCCGCCCTGGAGGCGGTTCATGCCGCCGTCCGGCAGCTTGATCATCCTGAAACCTATTCGATGGAGCATCCGGTATACGGCGCAATGAATTTGGACCAGTGGCTGGAGCTGTTCGCCCTGCATACGCTTCGGCATTTGGCGCAAATCGAACAGTCATTATCCCGCTCCAACGGTTGAAATTTGCAGGCAAGGCCGAGCGCTGACGCTGCCGCAGAACGATCCCGCCCCTCAGCATCTTAACTGTCTTGACTATATAACGATGCGTTTTCACGGCTCACAAGCCGCCCATCATACCCAAACGAAGCCTCCTATTCCCGTCCGAACCGCGGGGTTTTGGAGGCTTCTTTGCTCTCGGGCTGAAGCCGGCTCACTCCTTCTTAATGCAATGGCCGCTCTGAGTCGGCTCCATCCGCATAGCTGCGCGTCCGCTGGACGATATTGGAATCCGCCGTTTTTTTCATGAACCTACAACTTTCCCCGCGTTTATTGTAAAGTAGATGAAAGCTACCGAAGGAGGTTGTCCGGCATGAAACGTATTTACATTATCGATGATGAACCCATGATTTGCATGGGCTTGAACCAGATGCTTCACGATTACGGCCGGTTTGACAGCATAGTGACGTTCACCGACAGTACGGCGGCTCTGCAGGAAATTATCGCCAACCCGCCGGAAGCGGTTTTATCGGATATTAGCATGCCGCGCATGGACGGGCTGGAATTGTGCAGAAACATTTATGAGCGGAAGCTCCAGACCCGAATCATCATTTTATCCGGCTACAACAATTTCGATTACGCGCAAAAGTGCATCTCTTACGGAGTCAGAGAATATTTATTGAAACCGGTTACCGAGCTGGAGCTGTTTCCTGCACTGGATAAGGTGCTGAGCGAAAACAGAACGGGCGCTTTCTCTTTATCCTGGTTGGAGCAGTGGCTGGAGCGGATGGAGGAAAGCATTTGGACCTCCGACGGCAATCGCACGGACGAGCTGCTGCGGCAGATGCAAAGCGAGCTGGCGAACGGCGAGCTTTCGTTTCAACGGCAGGCCGTGCAGGACGGGCTGATGCTGCTTGAAAAAAAGCTGAACACGCGCGGCACCTACACATTTCAGCGGCTGCCGGACGACGGCGAGGCAAAGCGGGATGCATCTGATCCGATTGCGAAGCTGGAGCGTCAAATCCGCGAGTGGTGTCAACAGCTGGCCGTTTACCGGGGCGGCAACCAGATTAATGTGCTGGAGGCCGCGCTCGCCTATATCGACGACCATTTAAACGAGGATTTATCGTTGGAGGCGGTAGCCGAGCAGATGGGCTTGACGCCGAACTATTTCAGCCATTATTTCAAGAAAATGACGAACGAAACTTTCGTCCAATACAGGCTGCGCAAGCGGGTGGAGCGGGCCAAGAAGCTGCTGGCCGTGCCGCACAGCAAAATTATCGATATTATGGCGGAGGTCGGCTACGACAGCTATCCGCATTTTTCGCGTACCTTCAAGAAAATGACCGGCTATTCGCCGACCGAATACAGAGCGTTTTTGGGGATCAAATAATGAAGAACAGTCTCGCAGCCCGCATATATTTATATTTTGCCACGATCATTGTGCTTGCCGTCGCCACCATCGGCATTACCGGCTACTTAAGGTCGAGCAAGGAACTGGAAAATCAGTACCAGAACCTGCTGGCCCAAATCGTCGATAACGTCCTGCACCAGACCGACCTGTATTTAAAAAATTACGAACGGGCTACCGTGTCGATTTTAACTTCGCCGCTCGTCAAGGAAGCGCTTGATTCGGGCACGAAATCGGTTACCGATCTGAAAACGACGACGGCGACCATCAATCAGCAGGTGTTTCAGCCGGTGCTGATCAATAATCCGCAAATTACGATGGTCTATTTGGCCGGAAATAACGGCTTTCAGACGACCGATTTCAATTCGCACATCGTAAATTTCAATTACAAGGGCTTTCAGGAATATATCGAGCAGCTGCAGGAGGACACCCGCGAGGACGGGGGATTGACGATACAGGATTCCGGTTTTCTGGACGGGCATTTGACGTTGGCGCGCAGAGTCGCCGATCGTCAAACCTCCAAGGTTTATAAGGGCGTCATGGGCTTCGAGCTGCGGATCGGCGAGCTGACCACGCTGTGGAAGGGCATCCACCTCGGGGAGTCGGGCTATTTCTTTATCGTTAACGACCGCGGCAAAATATTGTACCACCCCGATTCGAAACGGATCGGCAAGCAGCTGAACGGAAGACAGTTCGAAACGATTCAGCACAATAAAAATCTCGTATTCGAGCTGCCTGAGGAAGACGGTCGCATCTTTTTCAGCAGACGGTCGGAATATTCGGGCTGGACGCTTGTAGCCAGCATGTCGGTTGCCGAGCAGCGGAAGCCGATTTCCAACCTGCGGCAAACGACGATCTACGTCGGGCTGGGCACGCTGCTGCTTGTTACGCTGCTCGCAGTTCGTTTCGGACGCTCGATCGTTCGTCCGGTCCGACTGCTTGAGGATGGGATGCGGCAGACGGAGAGAGGGCTTTGGACGAAGGTGCCGCTGACCGGCAGCAGGGATGAGATGGACCGGTTAATATCGAGCTATAATACGATGGTCGGCCGGCTGGAGGAGCTGGTGGATCGCGTGTACGAAACCGAGCTGCGCAATCAGGACAATTTGTTCAAGCGGCAGCTGGCCGAATTCCAGTCGCTGCAGCTGCAAATTAATCCGCATTTTTTATACAACACGCTTGAAATTATTATTTGCTATGCCGTCATCCAGAAATCATCGGAAATTAAAGATATCGTCCGCTCGCTGTCATATATGTTCCGCTATTCGATCCGTACCGATCTGGAGGAAATTACGGTCGCGAACGAGCTGAAGCATGTGCTTAATTTTATGAACATTATGCATTACCGCATTCAGCGCCCGTTCGAAATCGACGTCCGCATCCCTCCGGAGCTGCTGCTCCACAATATGGTTCGTTTGACGCTGCAGCCGTTGGTGGAAAACGCGTTCAAGCACGCATTTCCCGACGGGATCGAGGACCGGCATACGATCGTCATCGACGCCTGGAACGACGACGCTTATTTTTGTGTGACAGTCGAGGATAACGGTTGCGGAATCGACGAGCGGAAGCTGGAGCAAATCCGCGAGCGGCTGCAGGACGGTCAATTGGCGCATAAGCAGTCGAACGAGCCGCCTGCGGCCGGCGGCAGCATCGGACTCGGCAACGTACACAGCCGCATTCAGATGGTATTCGGCGAACAGTACGGCCTATCGATCGATAGCCGGGCCGGCGAAGGTACCCGCATTACGATCCGAATGCCGTCGCAGCATGTCAAAAAAAATCATGCCGAAGTAATTTAGGATAATGTCCCTCCCGATGAAAAGAGCTATTCTAGGCATAACGGAAGGCATGCCGCCATTTTTATACAACACCGAGAAAGGAGGGGCCTGTCCATTGGAAATTTCCGCCGGCCAATCCAAGCCCATCGCTGCCGCGCCGCCGAAGTCCGGAATTTGGGCACGGTTCGGCAAAAACATCGTCGAACGATGGCAGCTGTACCTCCTCATCCTGCTGCCTATCATTTATTTGGCCGTATTCAAGTACGTTCCGATGTACGGCGCGTTGATCGCCTTCAAAAATTATGTCCCGACCAAGGGCGTTTGGGGCAGCGATTGGGTAGGCTTTAAATATTTCATCCGGTTTTTCAACTCGTACGAATTTGTCCGGATCATGAAAAATACGCTTGTCGTCAGCTTCTACAGCCTTTTGGCAGGGTTTCCGTTTCCGATCGTTCTGGCGCTTTGCCTGAATTATGTGAAGTCGAAATTTTTCCAAAAATCCGTACAGATGATTACTTACGCGCCGCATTTCATCTCGGTTGTCGTGATGATCGGGATTGTGGTTCAGTTTCTCGATCCCCGGATCGGCCTGGTCAATCTGATTTTGAAAGCGTTTGGCTTCAGTCCCGTCAACTTTATGGGCGAGCCGGGCTGGTTCAGTCACATTTTCGTCTGGTCGGGCATCTGGCAAAATGTCGGGTTCTCCTGCATCATCTACCTGGCTGCCCTGGCGGCAATCGATCCTTCGCTGCACGAAGCCGCCGTTATGGACGGGGCCAGCAAAGTCCGGCGCATGTGGCACGTCGATTTGCCGGGCATTATGCCGGTTGCGGTCATTATGCTGATTATGAATACCGGGCATGTGCTCGATATCGGCTTTGAGAAAATTTTGCTGATGCAAAATCCGCTTAACACGAGCGCCTCCGAGGTGATCGACACGTATGTGTACAAGGTGGGCCTGGCTTCGACGGCGATTAACTATTCGTACTCGACAGCGATCGGGCTGTTCAAATCCGTCATTAACCTGATTCTTCTGATCGTAGTGAACCGCGCAGCCAAAAAATTGGGACAAACGAGTCTCTGGTAAAAGGGAGTGCAGCTAATGACAGGTAAAATGAAAGAAGCGCTGGACGACCGGCTGTTTAATTATGCGAACCATATCATCTTGTTTATATTTGCCGTCACCGTCCTGTATCCGCTTGTTTATATTATCAGCGCCTCGTTCAGCTCCGCATCGTCGGTCATTTCCGGCCGCGTCTGGCTGTTTCCGGTGGAGCCTACGCTGGAAGGCTACGCAGCGGTGTTCAAGCACAGACTAATCGGGTCCAGCTTTTTAAACTCGCTGTTTTATACGGCCGTCGGTACGGTTGTTAATGTTATTTTGACGTTAATGGCGGCGTACCCTTTGGCCAGAAAAGATTTTATGCCCCGCAACATCGTCATGGCGCTGTTCGTGTTTACGATGATGTTCTCCGGCGGCTTGATCCCTTCGTATCTCGTCGTGAAGGAGCTTGGCCTGATCGATACGCGCTGGTCCTTGATTATCCCGGGAGCGATCGCGGTCTGGAACATGATTATCGCGCGCACTTATTTTCAAACGACGATTCCGGACGAGCTGCTGGAAGCGGCGCAAATGGACGGCTGCAGCGACATGACCTTTTTGCGCAAAATCGTCATCCCGCTCTCCGGTCCGATTATCGCGGTCATTGCGTTATTTTATGCGGTCAGTCATTGGAATCAATATTTTAACGCGCTCTTGTATTTGAAACGCCAGGAGCTGTATCCGCTGCAGCTCGTACTCCGGGACATTCTCATTCAAAACGAGGTCGACGCGTCGATGATTACCGATGTGGCCGATCAGGCTGCGCGTCAAGGACTGCGCGAGCTGCTGAAATATTCGTTGATTGTCGTATCGACGGTTCCGGTGCTGATCATTTATCCGTTTATTCAAAGGCATTTTGTCAAAGGCATGATGATAGGCTCATTGAAGGGCTGAACGGCGGACCGGTGAAGATTCATTTAAAACGATAAAAAGGGGATATAACGATGAGAAAAGGTGTTACGGCTTTAGTGTCGATGTTAACCGCGACCGCGCTTCTGACCGGCGCATGCTCCAGCGCCAAGCAGAACGGCTCCGAGCCGGAAGCGGGAGGCTCCGATCAGGTGACGGAGGCGGGCGTATTCCCGATTACGAAGGAAAAAACGACCTATAAGGTCATGATCAAAGGCTCGAGCATTGTCGAGAACTTCGCCACGAACGAATTTACGAAATGGCTGGAGGAAAAGACGAACATTCACCTCGAATGGGAAGTCGCCCCTGAAAAGTCGTTCCAGGAGAAGCTGAACGTAGCACTGGCCAGCGGCGATTATCCGGACATTTTGATCAATATGAGCATTTCGCCGATTCAGCAGTCCATTTACGGGAAGGACGGCGTGTTTATACCGCTGAACTCCTATATCGATAAATACGGTACGGAAACGAAAAAGATGTGGGGGCAGGTTTCGTACGCCAAAGATTTGATGACGATGCCGGACGGCAAAATATATTCCCTGCCGCAGATCAATCAATGCTATCATTGCTCATATGGGCAAAAAATGTTTATTAACCAGACCTGGCTCAAGAAGCTCGGCCTGAGCATGCCGACGACGACCGACGAATTTTACGAGGTATTGAAAGCGTTTAAGGAAAAGGACCCGAACGGCAACGGCAAGGCCGATGAAATTCCATTGGTCGGCGCGGTCGGCGGTCCGTCCACGACGATTCAGCAGACGCAGCTGGACCCGTTCATTATGAGTGCGTTCGTCGAAAAAGATTTCGCTTACAAGCTTGTGAAGGACGGCAAAGTTCAGGTGGCCTATAACCAGCCGGGCTGGAAGGAAGGCCTCAAATATTTGAACAAGCTGTACAAGGAGGGCCTGATCGCTTCGCAGTCGTTTACACAGGATAAAAATCAGCTGAAGCAAATGGGCATGAACCCGGAAGCTCCGATTATCGGTGCGGTTCCGGCGCAAAATCAAGGCAATTTCATCGAGATCGATTCCGAGCGCTTTAAAGATTTCGTGACGGTACCTCCGTTAAAAGGGCCGTCCGGCGTGCAGTCCGCACCGTTCCAGCCGTACTACATTTTGCAGGGACAGTTCGTGATCACGAACAAAGCTAAAAATCCGGCCGCCGCCTTCCGGCTCGCCGATCTGTTGATGTCGGAAGAAGCCGCCCTGCGCAGCACCGTTGGCCGTCCGGGCCAAGAGTGGGACAAAGCCGCAGACGGCGAGCTTGGACTTGACGGCAAGCAGGCCAAATGGAAACAGCTGACGACCTTCGGCAAGCTGCAAAACGTGCATTGGGCGCAAGCGGGCCCTTCCGTTCGCACGAACGAATTCCGGTTAGGCCAGTATGCCGATCCGAAGATTCCGCTTGAAACGATTTTATATAACGAGTCGAAGAAAAACTATGAGCCCTATCAGCTCGATCCGAAAAAGGTCGTTCCACCGCTCTTCTTTACGAACGAACAATCCGAGGAGCTGGCCAATATCGAGAAGGCGATCTCGGACTACCGCGCCGAATTTTTCGCCAAGTCGGTTACGGGCGCAGTCGATATCGACAAGGAATGGGACAACTACTTGAACACGCTGGATAAAATGAACCTGAAACGGTATATCGAAATTCACCAGCAAGCGTATGACGAATGGAGCAAAAAGAAATAAGCCTGCAGCCGCAGGAGCAGCAGGACACACATGCAGATGAGCGGGGGCGGTCAATCCGGAAGGGTTGCCGCCCTGTTCCTTGGAAACACATTCAGCACTCGAAAGGAATGAATCCGCGATGATTCATACGAACATCGATTGGCCGGCTTTTATGGCCCGGCACGATATGACATGGTCCGTCAAGCCGATCTCCTGGGACGAAGGCGCGTTTATCGGCAACGGGATCATGGGAGCGATGATTTACAGCGAGGAGCATCGCGACAAGCGGAATGTGCTCCGCTTCGTCTTGGGACGGACCGATGTAACGGCCCGCAAGCCGCAGGGCGGCTATCCGCCGCGCGTTCCGGTCGGCGAGCTGCACTTGGAATTGGCAGGCTGGCTGTACCAGCCGGTTTCGCTCCGGGTCGATTTGTGGAATGCGGAGCTGCGCGCCGACATCACGACGACCGTCGGCAAGGTAAGCGTCCGCGCGTTCGTTCACAGCCGCGATATGGCGCTCGCCGTCGAGCTTAAGACGAGCGGAGAAGAACGCGCCGCCAAGCTGGAATGGTATGCGTTCAGCGAAGTGGACGAAGTGCTGAAAAATGCGGACGGCCGCAACCTGAATCAATACATTCCGGAAATCCGCGTAACCCGCTATCCGTTGGAGGCTATGACGGTCGGCGTCCAGCAATTTATACCGCACGGCGGCTGTACGACCGTATGGCAGGAGCTGCGGCCGGACGGCGAGCCGGATCGGCGCTTGCTGTATTTGTCCATCGCCAATGAAGCCGGCGAGGCCGTCCAACGGCAGGCGGCGGCGGTCGTCCGCAGCGCTGCCGCCCGGCCTTGGGCGGAATGGGTGGAGGCGCACCGGAGCTGGTGGCATGATTATTACCGCCAAAGCTTCATATCGATTCCGGACACGATGCTGGAAGGCTTTTACTGGATACAAATGTACAAGCTTGCCTCGGCAACGCGCGAGCATGGTATGATGATAGATAATCAGGGGCCTTGGCTCGCTCCGACGCCATGGGCCGGCGTCTGGTTCAACATGAACGTGCAAATGAGCTATTCGCCGGTCTATACGGCAAACCGTCTGCATATCGGCGAATCGCTCGTCCGCGCCTTCCGCGACAACTTTGACCATTTGAAGAATAATGTGCCGGAGCCGTACCGGGAAGATTCGTCCGGGCTGCCGCGGAGCTGCAGCTATGATCTGATAAACCCCGTCGGCACGGAGATCGGCAATCTGACCTGGGTTTGCCACAATTTATGGCGGCATTACCGGTATTCGATGGATGAAGCGCTGATCCGCGATTTGCTGTATCCGCTGCTCAAGCGCAGCGTGCAGTACTACCTGCACCTGCTGGAGGAAGGCGACGACGGCAGGCTTCATCTGCCGCCGACCGTATCGCCGGAATACGGCTCCTTTCTGCAGATGACCGTGCCGGATACGCATTTCGATCTGTCGCTGCTGCAGTGGGGATGCGAAACGCTGCTGCGCATGAACGAGCTGCTCGGTCTGCAGCAAGAGGATGCGGCGTACCGGGAGCGCTGGAGCTCGACGCTGGAACGTCTGACGCCCTTGCCGGTCGATGAAACCGGCTTCATGATCGGCAGCGGCCAGCCGCTGGAGTTCGGCCACCGCCATTTCAGCCATTTGATGGCGGTATTCCCGCTGCATCTCATCAGCGGAGACGATGAGCGGGAGCGCGAGCTGATCATGCGCACGCTTCGCCATTGGTTTTCCATGGAGGGCGATCTGCGCGGCTTTACCTTTACAAGCGCGGCATCCGTTGCCGCAGCCTTGGGCAACGGGGACGAAGCGCTCGGCTATTTGCAATCGTTTATGCATCTGATTAAGCCGAATACGATGTACAAGGAGGCGGGACCCGTGATCGAGTCGCCGTTGGCGGCAGCGGAAGCGATTCACGATATGCTGCTTCAAAGCTGGGGGGATACGATCCGCGTATTCCCCGCCGTGCCGGAACGGTGGCAGGAAGCGTCGTTCCACGAGCTGCGGGCGGAGGGCGCGTTTCTCGTCAGTGCCGCCCGCTCCAACGGAGCTACGTCCTGGATTCGCGTCAAAAGCCTTGCGGGCGAACCGTGCCGCATTCAAACCGGCATGGCCGGGGACATTCGCCTTGCGGGCCCGGCTTCGGCCCGGCTTCGCAGGCTGGGCGGCGGCTTGTGCGAGCTGGAGCTGAAGCGGGGAGAGGAGGCCGTTCTCTACGTCGGAGAAGAGAACGGCGGAGGCTCCACCGTTGCGGAAGGAACAGCAGCCGGAAGGCAGTGGATCGTCGAGCCGGTACCGGCCGACCCGCATTTGTGCGGCTATTTCGGCGGCCGCAAGCCGTGGCGGCTGTACGGCCTGCCGATACGCTAAAGCGGGCCGGCAGATGCGGATACCTATATAACCTATGGAGAGAGGATGATTGTTTTGACAAGAAGTTTGCACGACAGATTGCTGCCGGCGCCGAAAAACGGTGGCTTCCGGATGGAAGGCTACTGGGTATGGTGCGGTTCGGTGGTAAAGGGCGAGGACGGCCGGTTTCATATGTTCGCATCCCGCTGGCCGAAGCATCTTCCGATGCATCCCGGCTGGCTGGTCGCGTCGGAGGTCGTCAGAGCGGTCTCCTCTACGCCCGAAGGCCCATATGAATTCCAGGAGATTGTGCTTCCCGCCAGAGGAGCCGAATATTGGGACGGCCGCAGTACGCACAACCCGCATATAACGAAGCACGGGGACACCTATATTTTGTATTATATGGGCTCGACGCATCCGCTGCCGGATGTCGCTCCGGGCGAGGCGTACGGGCTGGAGGATCCGCGCTGTATCGTTGCCCGGGCCAACAAGCGGATCGGCATCGCCACCGCCAAGAGCGTATTCGGACCGTGGGAGCGAAGGGACGCGCCCGTTCTCGGCACGAGACCCGGCAAGTTCGACAGCTTCCTGACGTCCAATCCCGCGCCCTGCGTGAACGGGGACGGCTCGGTGCATTTGATTTATAAAGCCCGGAAGTATGAGGGCAACACACACGGACAAATGATGATCGGAGCGGCCGGCGCCGACCATTTCGAGGGGCCTTACCGCGTACTGAGCGAAGAGCCAGTCTTTCCGCCGTCCCGCTTCCATCTGGAGGACCCGTTTATTTGGAAGACGGAGCAGGGCTACGAGCTGATTGCCAAAGACATGGACGGCAATATTTGCGGCGAGAAGCATGCGGGCATCCACGCTTACTCGAAGGACGGACTGTCCTGGCAGCTGGCCGATCATCCGAAGGCGTACTCCCGCGAAATTGTATGGGACGACGGCACCACGGCAAGAATGGGCAGCTTCGAAAGACCGTTCCTGCTGTTCCAGGCCGGCAGGCCGACCCATCTGTTCGCGGCGACGGCCGACGGCTCGGGCGGTTTTCACAAGGCGAGCGGAACCTGGAACATGGTAATCCCGATTGCGCCGGAGTAACGCCTCCGGGTAAAATAACAAAGTGGCTGTCCATAAGGATATCAACCGGTGATACAGTCTCAAAAATAAGCAAAGCCGCCTCCAACACCACTATATAGGGGATGGAAGCGGCTTTTTACATGTAAATTCATTTCAGAGTGAGGGGATGAAGGTCCAAAATTGACCTTTGATCATTTATGCATCCTGTATCACGTCCGTATCCAAATACAGCGGCAGTGTAAAATAAAAGGTGCAGCCCCGTTCCGGATTGTTGCATGCCCAAATTCGGCCGTGATAATGCTCGATAATTTCCTTGCATATCGCAAGCCCGAGACCCGTTCCGCCGTCCTTTACGTTCCGCGATTTATTGCTCGTATAATAGCGGTCGAAAATATACGGCAGGTCTTCCTCCGCAATGCCCGCCCCTGTATCCTTCACTCCTACTATAACCGAGCTGCCGCTGATCTCAGGTGCGAATACTACGACTTTCTCATTGCGGGGGGCTTCGGCTTCTGTACCACGCCAGGAAGCATTCCGTTCCACCCCCCTTAATACCTACGATTGCATTATAGAACACCAGGAAAATTGTCGGAAAAAGGATTTTTTTAATGCGCAGCGAATTAAATTAACAATAAAGCTTTTAACTTCAGCAGCCGCTGGTTAACCGCTTCCATCCTGGAGGCGGGCAAAAGCGGACCGGGAGGATTGTTAATGAGCAACAGCTTGTTGGAATTGCAGCATACGCTTAGTCAGTATGGTCTGCTAATCAGCTTTTCAGGGACGTTTACGCAGGAGATTATCGAGGAATTGGGCGAAGCGGTCAAAAAATATTTGGAAACGGAGGAGCGGCCGAAAACCGATATTTATAACGTATTTTCGATTTTTATCGAGCAAACCCAGAACATCAAAAATTATTGCATGAGTCAAAAAGGGACAGAAACGTACGAGCAAATTTCTTCCTCGTGCATTATTACGATCGGACGGTCGGGCGACGGCAACTATATCAGCTCGGGCAATTTGGTTTTGAAAGAGAACGTAAGCAAGTTGGCCGGCATTTTGGATCAACTGAACGGATTGGACAAGGCCGACCTGAAAAAGCTGTACAAGGAAAAGCTGAAGCAGGAGGCATTTTCCGACCAGCCGGGAGCGGGCATTGGACTTGTGGATATCGCTCGTAAAGCGGCCCAGCCCTTGGAGTACACGTTCACACCGGTCGATGCGCAATTTTCATTTTTTACATTAAGAGCTGTCGTTTAAGCCGCCGCTAGGAGTGATCATAATGGAACGATTACAAATTCAAGGTTCGAGAAGCACGCCGGAGATTGATTTCGATGCGGTCAGCAACATCCTGCTTGTGAAGGGACAATCTTATCCGGAAAACTCGTTCAAATTTTATGAGCCTGTCCTTCAGTGGGTTGACGACTATTTGCTGCAGCTGACGGAGGAGGAAGTGCACGTCCATTTCAACTTGCCATATATCAATACCAGCAGCTCCAAATGCATCATGATGCTGCTTGAGAAGCTGGACCAGGCGCATCTGGCCGGAAAAACGGTCATATTGAACTGGTATTACAGTGCGGACAATGACAGCGAGCTGGAATGTGCGGAAGAGTTTAAAGAGGATATGAGTTTACCGTTTTATATTTTGCCTTTGGAAGAGGGATAGAAACGTGTCTCATGACAATAACGGTAAAATGGACATTTTTCATAATGAGCTGCAGTTTCTGGAAGCCGCCCGGGGGATTCTTGACCATAGAGAACAGTATGTGGACAACGAGCTGTTGCCGCATTACGAGCAGCTGCTGCACGAATACGAAAGCCTGGTTCGGCTGACGACCAAAATATTCAGGATCAGCGATCTTCAAAGCGAAAATGTAAAGCGGCAGGAAACGGAAATACGCCGGTATAATGACCATTTGCAGCAGATGGAAACGTCGAGGCGCCAGCTGCTGACCGACATTTCCCACGAGCTGGGAACGCCGATGACGTCGATTCAAGGCTATTTAAGAGCGATGCTTGATAATATTATCGAGCCGAACGCGAAATATTTGCAAATGATTTACAACAAAACGGTTTTGATCAATCAGTTGGTCGAAGACCTGTTTGAAATTTCGAAGCTGGAAATGAATCAGACGAAAATGGAGTTCATAGACATTCCGGTCGACGATCTTCTTATCATGTTCAGGCATAAATTCGAGCTGGAAATTAACGACCGCGGCTATTTGTTCGCAATGGAACCGCTGCAGGGGCTGCCCGCTTTGCAACGGGCCGTAGTATCCGTAGATACGGTGCGAATCGAGCAGGTGATGAACAATTTGATCTCCAACGCCTTCAAATATACGCCTCCGGGCGGGCTGATCAAGTTCCAGTGCGAGGTGGATGCGGAGCAGTCCGTATGTACGGTCAAAGTGTGCGACTCCGGGCCGGGGATCGACGAATCGTCGCTTCCGAACGTATTCGACCGCTTTTACCGTGGCGACAAATCGAGGCAAAAGCAGCCGCCGGACGGCAGCGGCTTGGGCCTGGCCATTGCCCATGAAATTATTAAAAAGCATAACGGACGGATGGGTGTGGACAGCAAGATGGGGGAAGGAGCCAGCTTTCATTTTTCACTGCCGATTGTAATCAAGCAGCTGGGTACGGGGTAAGCCATGGAAACGAAATTGACAGCAATACGCCGGGATCAGGGCATGTTTAAAGTGATCGTGTTTGCAAGCCTGATCATCATTTTCTCGATCGTATTGGTGGGAACGGTCGTTTTTTTGATTACGGAGAAGGAAGCCGTGAAAAAGGTGAAGGAGAAGGATCTTGCTTATATCGCGGAATCGATTGCATCCAATGTGGACGGCCGAATCGAGAGAGCGGTCGAAACGTCGCTTTTGCTTGCGCAGGACCCGGCTATGCTGCGATGGGTGACGAGCGCGGAAACGGACGAGCAGGCGGGCAAGGACGCGCTGCAAAAGCTCCGGAGCATGACCAGCGATTTCGATTACACGAATGCGTTCCTTGTGAGCAATATTACGAACCATTACTGGGCGGAGAACGGGAAAATTATCGGCACGATCGACAAAGCCAACGCCGGAGACCAATGGTTTTACAAAATGCTGGCATCCCGCAGCAAAGTTATCGTACAGTTGGATTATAATGTGCAGCGAAAAGATACGTTTACGTTTGTCAACGTGCTGATGGGGGATATCGATAAACCGGTCGCCGTGACAGGCGTCGGCATGAGTCTGAAAGATTTGTCCAATGAATTCGAATCGTACAAGTACGGAATGAACGGCAACTTGTGGCTGATTGACGAAGCGGGAAAAATTCATTTATCCGATACGGTGGAGCATGACGGCCTCATGATCGACGCTTTTCTTCCCGGAACCATTAAAAACGAAGCGATGGCCGTAAGCCGGAAAGAAGGAGAGACGTCGGTCCTGCCGCTTATTACGGAGTACCGAAACGGGCGTGGCGAGCTTATGGATTTGATCAGCTACCCGATGAAATCGTCCGCGAACTGGAAGCTCGTCTACCAAATTCCGCGCAGCGAAACGGTATCGTTTCTCAATACGATCAAGGTTAATACGTTTGCGGCAGCGCTGATCAGTATTATCGCGATCATTTTTATTTTTTATTATGTGTCGACCCGGCTGGCCAATCCGTATAAGCGGGCGCTGCAGCTCAACGAGGAGCTGGAACGCAAGGTTGCGGAGCGGACAAGGGAGCTGTTCGAGGAAAGGGAGAAGCTCGTCGACAGCATCGATTACGCCAAGCGGATTCAAGAGGCGGTACTGCCTCCGCAGGAGCGGCTGAACGGATTGTGGAAGGAGCATTTCCTGGTCTGGGATCCGCGGGATACGGTCGGCGGCGACTTTTATTGGCTGCGGGTCTTTGAAGACGGTTATCTTGTCGCCGTCGGCGATTGTACGGGCCATGGCGTGCCGGGCGCGTTCATGACGATGGTTTCGGTATCGATCCTGAATCAAATTACGGACGAGAGCAACAAGACCGACCCCGCCCTTATTTTGCGGGAGTTGAACCGGCTTGTAAAGCAAACGCTGCAGCAGGAACGGGAGCATTCGCGGACCGACGACGGCCTGGATCTCGGGATTTGCTATGTGGGGCGAGACGGAAGGCTGATTTACGCCGGAGCCAAAAACACGCTTTTCATCGCCGACGGACAGCAGCTGCAGTCGTTTAAGGGCGATAGGAAAAGCATCGGCTACCATAAAACGGAAGACGATTATACGTTTACGAATCAGGTCGTTGAGCTGAAGCGGCCGTCTGCCGTCTATATGTTTACGGACGGCTTTATCGACCAGAACGGCGGGCCGCATAACTATTCGTTCGGTCTCAAACGGTTCGTACAGCTGCTGGAAGAGATCATAAAGCTTCCGCTGTCCGAGCAGGAAGTCGTATTCCGGGAGACGCTGGCCGCTTACCGGAACGGCGAGCCGCAGCGGGACGACATTACGATGCTTGCATTCAAGGCGGAATAACGGGAATTTACATGTAAAATGCCGCTTCCATCCCCGCTTATATAGTGGTGTTGGAGGCGGCTTTGCCTATTTTTTGGGACTGTATCATCGGTCGATACCCTTATGGGACAGTCCCTTTTCGACGCGTTAATCAAGCGTTAATCAAGCACCGCATCGGCTGCGCGCAGCGCCTGCTGCAGCTCCGCGACGTCAATTTCGCCGGGAGCGATGCCGTGGCTGACCGCAATTCCGGCTGCCGTGCCGGCCGCCTGGCCGGTCGCCATGCAGCTCGGCGTCAGACGTGTCGTCGCCAGCGCCTCATGCGATGTCGAGATGCATCTGCCGCCCGTCAGCAGATTGACGATCCGCTGCGGCAGCAGGCAGCGGTACGGGATATCGTATGCGCCGTCGCCTTGCACCCATGCCGCCGTAACGCCTTTGCCCGACGGATCGTGAATATCGATCGGGTAGCCGCTGCGGGCAATTACATCGGCGAACCGCCGGCCCTCCACCACATCGGCGACCTGGAGAGCGTAGACGCCGTCGATCCGGCGCGTTTCCCGGATTCCGATTTGCGCGCCCACCTGCGATATCGACGCACGTTCGAAGCCGGGAAGCCGCTTGGTCATGAATTCGGCGACCTGCATCACCTGCTTGCGGCCGAGCGTTTCCGCCTCGGTCAAATCGTCGACGTCCGTCCCGTCCATGCCCTGCACCCGGGTCGTATTCACAAGCACCTCGTCCTCGTTCGGGCCGGTGAAAAACAGCACCTGATCGCGGTTGATCGGCAGATTCGCCTCTTTCCAATGCTTGAAATAGCCCATTACGCCGGACAGCGGCAAATCGGGCAGCTCGGCGAACGGCGTTTTGCGGTAAAATTCGTCCGGATGGTCCAGCATATACTGCTTTACCTTCGCCAGATCGACGCCTCTCATTCTGAATTTCATCGTCATCGGCTGCGTTTTTCCGTCTTCCTCACGCCCCTTCAAGCATGGCGCTCCGGCCAAATAAGCGATGTCGGCATCGCCCGTCGTATCGATAAAGACGGCTCCCTCGACATCGATGCGCCCCGATTTGCCGGTAACCTGGATCGTTTCGATGCGTCCGTCGTTCACGCTGACGGCGTCGGTGAAGCTGTGCAGCAGGAGGCGCACACCGGCCTCCTTCAGCATGTCGACGGCGACGATCTTATATACCTCGGGATGGTACGGCGTAATGGTGTGCACAAAGCCGACGGTATCCCGCAGATGGCCGGGCGAGGCGCCTTGTGCGGCCAGCCGGTCGATAATTTCTTGTCCGAGTCCGCGGATGACCTGTTTGCCGGCTGTCGTATGGAAGGTCATCCAGGGGTAGACCAGCGCGGCGGTGGACATGCCTCCTACGAAGCCGTACCGCTCGATCAGCACCGTCGACGCGCCGCTGCGGCCTGCGGCAATGGCTGCGCATACGCCGGCCGGTCCGCCTCCGACAACGACAATGTCCGCTTTGATCGTTTTATGTGCGATACCCAATTCTCATCACTCCTTTGTCGATCTCAGTATAAAAGAAAATAAACATTAAAATTAGTTTAATTTTAGTTTAAACTAAAAACAGGAATCGTCATTCGAGAAACGGAGGGACCCGGCTTTGCCTATAAAAAAGAGCGTTACCCTGCAGAGCCTTGCCGATGAGCTCGGCGTCACGATTCAAACGGTTTCGAAGGCGCTGCGCGGACATCCCGGGATGTCCGAGGAAACGCGGCGCCTTATTTGGCAGACGGCCAACGAGAGAGGCTACCGGACGAAGGAACAGCTGCGGCAGCTGGAGCAGGACCGGATCCCGCCTTATCCGGTTTTCCAGCGCCGGTTTGTGCTGGTGCAGACCGAGCAGTCGCTCGGGTTTCACCGGCTGCTGATGCAGGGGCTGCAGGAGCGGTTCGCCGAGTTCGGGCACCGCATTATGCCGGTGCTGCTGCCGCCAAGCCTGCAGCCTTCCGGATTTGCGGCATGGGTGGAGGCGCAGTCCATCCTGTATGCCGACGGCATTTTCATCGCGCCGCGCGTGACGCCGGATTGGTTCGAGGAACGGCTGCTGCAGCTGGATGCGCCGCGTATCTTGTTGAATTTTCCGCCCCCCGAAGCGAAGGTGGACAGCGTCGTCTGGGATGTGTACGAAGCGATGTACGTATGCGTCCGCACGCTGCATCGCAAGGGACACAGAAATATAATGTACGTCGGAGACATTCGCTCGCAGCGAGGCTTTATTTTACGCTGGCAGGCTTTTACGGAGGCGATGCGGGAAATCGGCGAGGAGGTCCGCATGGAACTCCATGCGGTCGGGGAGCGGCAAAGCGATGAGCCGTGGCTGGCGGCGGTGGAACAAAAGTTTAGGCAACTGCAGCCGACGGCGGTCATTTGCGGAATTGACGAGGACGTTGCGCCGGTCTATTACCGGCTGCAGTCGATTGCGGCAATTCCCCGGCAGTGCTCCTTCGTCGCATTTTTGAATGAACCGTCGCCGATGCTGCCGCTTATGGACAGGCCGTCTCTGCTAATTCGGGAAGCCGGCTACCGGGCGGCCGACAGGATGCTGTGGCGTATTGCCAACCCGCAGCAGCCATACGAGCATATTCGACTGCGAGCCGGCTTTCAACCGGGAAATACGGTAAACGGGCCGCAGCTGCGCTGATGCTTGCCTGGTTTTTGCAGAGCTGCAGATCGGACATGCGCAGCAAGCCGCCGCAATCTACGTCTCGGTAGAGTCGGACGTTGCGGCGGCTTGCTATGCGCGAGGCGAATAAGAAAATGATATGCTGACTGCTGGCCAGCCGCTTAAGGCTGTCGATTCGGTGAACTCGTTCAGCATTGCTGACATCGGGGAATCAGATGGGGACTCTACCCCACCTGATTCAAGGTCCACCTTAGAGGTGGGGGTCTTAACCCGATAAAGTCGTAATCGGATAAACCGCTTATTGCCCGGTATATTCCGCCAATGCGGCCAGCAGCGCCTTTATATAACCGACCGAATACGTCCAGGCGAGCAGATGGTTGCTGTCATCGCCCTCCAGCTGCGGCATATGATCCGCATTCAAGCAGCCCGTAAAGCCGATTTTATGCAGAGCCAGCACGATTCGAAACATATTCATATCCCCGTCGTCCAGCAGCGTTTCCTCAAAGCCGTACGCGGTCGCGAGGCTTCCCCGTACGTTGCGGAGATGGACGGAGAAGATACGGCCTTTGCGCCCGTAATGCTGGATTTCGTCCAATACGAGGGAGGAACCGCCGGCTTCGCCTCTCGTTCCTACGCAATACACGTAACCGACCCGCTTGCTCGGGAACGCGTCGATAATCCGGTGGAAGCCTAGGCTGCTGTATGGCATGCCGGGAAGAGGCGTATCGGTCGGATGCATGGCGAGCAGCAGGTTGTGCTCCTCGGCGGCCGGCACCAGACGCGAGTATACTTCGCAAAAGCGGGACCACCAATGCTCCTGCTCTTCCTGCGTCGGCAAATCGGTCATCCTATTGGCCCAATTTTCGCCCCGGGCCGTCAAGCCGCCGCGCTGCTTGGCGCTGTACATGATATTTTTATCGAACCGGTTGTCGCCTTGAATGCGCTGCCGGACGATGGGAATGCCCGCTTCGCCGAAGACGCGCATCGCCGTGACCGAATGCTCGAGCTCCTGCTCTCCGCCTTCAAGGCCGTCGACAAACCGGCTGGACAGATCCGGCAGCGTTGCACGGTTAATGTCCATCCCCCAGGACTGGATTCGTTTGCGCAGCTTGATCAGTGCGTCCAGATCGGGGAAGCCCTGCTCCTTGACTCCGGCAAATGAGGAGCCGCTGCCAAAATCGATGCAATCTACCCCGATTTGCGTTAGCAGCCGCAAGTGGCTGTCCGATACGTCCGTTCGTGACAATGTTACCGATACCTTCATACGGATTCTCCTTTGTATTGGTGCTCCCGAGGGAAGCCTGGATAAAATCTCACCCTGTCATTGTATCATGCAAAGGCAGCGATTGAGAACGTTTTCATAAAATTCGCAAGACGTCGGGTTGTCCGATTATTTTCGCGGAAAGTCATGAAAACGATAGCCGGTCCATATATTGGTACTGATTAGATCGGTCATTTTGGACAAAAATGGAGTGGGTTTCGTGAGCGGACAACCGGCTGTGCAGCAGGTGGTTTTGGATATTTCGGGGATGACGTGCGCGACATGCGCCGCCCGCATCGAAAAAGTCGTCGGCAGGATGGACGGGGTGGAGCAAATCAACGTCAATTTGGCGCTGCACCGGGCATCGGTGGCGATTGTTCCCGCGAAAACGAGCATGGAGCAAATCGAGAGCAAAATCGAGCAGCTTGGCTACAAGGTGCGCAAGCGGATTTCTTCCGTAGCGGGGATCGCCGACAGGGAGGGGGAAGACCCGTTCGATATACGTTATACCGGCCTGCGGTTTGTCGTTTCGTTCGTGCTGATGCTGCCTTTTGTATGGGCAATGGCGAAGCATCACGATTTCGCGGCATCCTTGCCGGTCCCCGAGCTTCTCCTGAACCCGTGGTTCCAGCTCGCCTTGGCGACGCCGGTGCAGTTCGTCATTGGCCTTCCCTTCTATGTAAGGGCGTTCTATGCGCTGAAAAGCGGAAGCGCCAATATGGACGTGCTGGTCGTCATCGGTACCTTGGCCGCGTATATGTACAGCCATTATTTGATGTTTCATCCCGGACATGCGGCCGTCGGACACGCCGCACACGGTGCGGCCACGGGAGCGTATACGCCTTTATATTTCGACGCGGCAGTTATGATTATGACCATCGTATGGCTGGGCAAATGGCTCGAAGCGATCGCCCGCAAACGAACGCTCGGCAGCTTGCATCAGCTGCACGCGCTGCGGCCCGAGGCGGCTCATGTCGTCAAAGGGGGCAAAGAGCTTCGCGTGTCAGTAGCCGATATCGCCGTCGGCGACATCATTGTCGTTCGGCCGGGCGAGAGCATCCCGGTGGACGGTTTCGTCACGGACGGGCATGCGGCGGTCAATGAGGCGATGATCAGCGGCGAAAGCTTGCCGGTCGACAAGCAGCCGGGAGACCGGGTGATCAGCGGCACGCTGAATACGAACGGCGTCCTGAGCATACAGGCAAGCGGGGTGGGCGGCAGCACGACTTTGTCGCGAATGATCGACTTGATGGAGGAGGCGCAAAGCTCCAAGGCACCGATACAGCGTATGGCGGACACGATTTCCGCCGTATTCGTGCCTGTCATTATTGGCTTGGCGACGATAACGTACGCGGTCTGGTACTTGGTTCTGGAGCCGGGAGCGGCGGGCGTCGCATTGGAAAAAGCCATCTCCGTGCTGCTGATCGCTTGTCCCTGCGCGCTTGGACTGGCAACGCCGACGTCGATCCTGGTCGGCTCGGGCAGGGCGGCGCAGCTGGGCATCTTGTTCAAGGAAGGCAAATATTTGGAGCTCGTCCCGCGCGCCGACGTCATGCTGCTGGACAAAACAGGGACGCTGACCGCAGGCGCCCCGCGGTTGATCGGGGTGATGTCGGCGCGCGGTCCGGAGGCGTCGCTGCTGCGTCTGCTGGCGGCCGCCGAGCAGCCCTCCGAGCATCCGCTGGCCCATTCGATCGTTGGGGCGGCGCAGCGGGAGGGACTGGTACTGCCCGAATGCTCCGGCTTTGCCGCTGTGCCGGGACGCGGCATCCGCGCAATCGTGGACGGCAGGACAGTGCTGGCCGGCACCCGCAAATGGCTGCAGGAGCAAGGCGTGCCGCCGGTTCCCGCGTTCAATCGGATCGAGCGGTGGGAGCGGCAGGGCAGCAATGTCGTCTTCGCAGCCGTCGACGGGGCTTGGGCCGGGGCGGTGGCATTAAGCGACACGCTCAAACCGGCTTCGCGTCAAGCGGTACAGCAGCTGACGGCGATGGGTGTGACCGTCATGATGGTGACAGGCGACCACCGGTCGACCGCGGAGGCGATTGCGAGGCAGGTCGGAATCCGGCATGTGCATGCGGAGCGGCTGCCGGAGGCGAAGGCCGCCTTGATAAAGGAGCTGCAGGAACGAGGCTGCAAGGTGGCGATGGTAGGCGACGGCATCAATGACGCGCCGGCCTTGTCCGCAGCCGATATCGGCATCGCGGTCGCGCGGGGCACGGATATTGCCAAAGCGGCTGCAGATGTCGTTTTGATTAAAAATGATCTGCACGGGCTGCTGCATATGATCCGGATCAGCCGGCGGACGATGCGGATCATTCGGCAAAATCTCGGATTTTCGCTGCTGTATAACGTCCTGGCGATTCCGTTTGCGGTTTGCGGCTATCTTGCTCCCTGGATGGCATGCACGGCCATGGCGTTCAGCTCGGTCACCGTGCTCTGCAATGCATTGCGACTCCGGAAGGCTTGACGAAATGAAGCAGCGGCATGCGATTGGACTATGCAGGAAGGCGGAATGCAGGATAAGGGATCGATCATAAAAGGCGGCGCTTCGATGGATATCGGAAGCGCCGTTTTTTTGCCGCGATCGGAAGTATGTTCGCATCCGATCGTGCGTATTTATAAAGGAGGCTCCGGGCTTATGCGGAAATTGCCGCCGCTGTATAATTCGGCATGTGCCGGATATACATGTCGCAAAGGGAGTTGGGCGGGATTGCCGAGACGGCGTTCGTTCGGCTTGCATCCGGCGCGCCAATCGACATATCGCCAGGGAAAGGGGAGGATCGGTATCGTAAATGCAGACGGTCTATTGCTAGCCGCCATGACCGGTATTTTGGGCGCTCCTCATTGCATCGGCATGTGCGGGGGAACGGTGAGCGGTTTTGCGCTTAATGCGGAGAACGGTATGGTACGTACCGTTGCGGCTTATAATTTGGGAAGAATTACGACTTATACCGGACTTGGGGCGTTGATGGGAGCGGCCGGCTCCTTCGTTGAAACCGCCGGCAGGCTGGCCGGGCTGCAAGGGATTGCCAGCATTATCGGTGGCATCTTCATCCTGCTCTGGGTATTCCGAAAGGTTGCCTTGCCTTTGGCACGATGGGGGCCGCTTGGCATTCCATACTTCAGAGGCTTGTCACAAAAGCTGAAAAGCAGCAGGGAAACCGGTGCCGTCTATGGCAGCGGACTGCTGCTCGGTTTTATACCGTGCGGTTTAACTTATGCGATGCAGATGAATGCGGCGGCCAGCAGCGAAGCATGGAGCGGGGCGCTCATTATGGCCGTATTCGGGATTGCGACGCTGCCCGCTTTGTTTTTCGCCGGGCTGTTCGCCGGCTCGATCAAAAAATCGCTGCGGGGCAAGGTGCTGTGGGCGGGCCAGGCGGTTGCCGTATGGATCGGTATTTTATCCATACTGCGCGGCATGGCCGCCAACAGTTGGCTCCCGAGCGTTCATCCCTGGCTTTGGTGAGCGGGCTTCACCGCGCGGCAACAAAAGGATGCTGGACCGTATACGTTCGGCCGTCCAGCTGCACTTTTACTTCGGCCGCCGACGCTCCGGCCATCAGCGGAATGCCGTCGCCCTGATAGACGCCGGGGCGAACCTCCTTCGCTTTCGCCGTGCTGGTGCCGCAGAACATATCCGGCATGTACAGCGTAATATCGATGTCCGCTTGGCCGACAGGACGTTCATCTGCCCGCATAATCGTGACGGTGAACGTGTTGGGCTTCAGGACAACCGCTTCGGCGGCGTTTAATTGGACTTGGAACGTATAAGGCCCCTGTACCGATTCCGTCATAGCCGGGCGGTCCGAGACCGCCGCAGCTCCGGTGCCCGCTCCGGCCAGCATCCATCCGACAAACGCAATCATGGCCAAAACGGCCGCCCCGCAAAAAAACAGGTTACCCCGGTTTCGACTGGCGCTCATGCTACCCACCTTCCTTCTCCTTGGTGTAAATTTTCCGCTTTGGCCTTCGACCCGCACTTTATAAATATCGTGCAGCGGGAAAGTTTATGCTCCTTTTCGGTCATTCCGGACGAACGCGGCGGGCGGAACCTTCAATACTGTCATACCGCGCAAGCGAGGCAAGGCTGTATCAACCGCTTTCGGCGGCATGCAGTATGCCATGTATTGTCAATGGGTTGCCATGTGACAGCTGCGGCTCGGGAGTGTGCGGCCGCTAAAGCGTATCGCGGACTGCCGCACGGCACGCAAAAAAACGGCCTTCTCCGCTGCTGCGGTTCAAGGCCGTTCCAATAGCATCAATAGAACTTTAATAGCGGTTCAAAAGCAGTCCGATCAGGCCGGCTGTTTGATCGGCCTGGGAGCTTGTTTACCGAAGGATACGACATACAAGAGTGCGCTCGCAATGACAATAAAGCTCAGCAGCAAAATAAGATTGCTGTACAAGTAGGCATGCGAGTCCGAGATAAGGGGGTGCAGCGGGAACGCGAACAGCTGCCGCTCCATTGTTTTGGCGACAATCGCCGTCACTACCGCCCCGGAAATCGTCGATATCATATTAAACAGGCCCATGCCGACGCCGATTTGATGGCTGGGCAATATTTGCGTTACGCTTTCCGTCAATGCGGTTTGCAGGAAGGAAAATCCGATATACATCATAATTAGCGCCACACCGATATACCATACCCAAAGCCCGATGGAGGAAGATTGCAGCAGCAGGCTGAGCGTGATTAGCGACAGCCCCGTGTACACGACAAAATGGCTTCCCCGCTTGACCGTCATATTGCCCGCGACTTTACCGAAGATGACTGCGCTGATGGCTCCCGGGAACATGATGAGTCCGATATTTTCCGTGTTCAATCCGTATATTTTGTTAAGCATGAGCGGAAGCACGAACATGATGGACATGACGGTTCCGAAGATGAGAAAGCCGATGATAAGCCCGCTCCGGTACAGCCGGTTCGTGAAGAGGGCCGGTTCGACGAACGGCTCCTTCGCCCGGCGAATATGGATGATGAACACGATTAATGCGAAGAAAGCCGCGAGCAGGAAGAGCCAGCGCGTTTCTGTCGTAAACAGGACTAGCATTGTCACTACGACTCCTAGCAGCGCTGCGCCGATAATATCCAGGCTGCCCGTTTTGCGTTGTTCCTTCGGCAGAAACTTCCGGAAAAAAGGGATCGCGACGAGAACGGGGAGCGGAATAAGAAACAAATACGCCCAATGGAGCGATCCGGCAATATAACCGCCGAGCACCGGACCGATCCCGACTGCAAAGGAAGCCGTCGACGTGATGACGCCGAACAATTTTCCCCTTTCCGCTGCCGTGAAAAACCGGGCCACCATAACAAATACGAGCGCCGGGATGGCCGATCCGCCGGCCCCTTGAAGCGCCCGCGACAGGATGACGGCCGGATACCAAGCCTGCAGCACGAAACCAAGAACAGAACCCAGGCTGTACAAAATGATTCCGATCGTTATCAGTTTTTTGATACCGTACATATCGGATAGCTTGCCGAAAATGACCATTCCCATTCCGAAAAAAATGAAAAAGACCGTAACTACCCAGCTTACGCCGGCGGCATCCAGCTCAAACTGCTTGGCAATGCTCGGAGTCGATACGTTGAATACCGATTCGTTCAGTACAGAGAAAAAGATGACGTAATAGATCCACAGCACGCTTTTTTTTATATTTGAAGCTTCGGCTGCCTGTTTGTTGTTGCTCTCCACAAAGTTCATTTTCGATATACCTTTCCTATCCGTATAAGAGTTGTTCCGCTGTCGCCGGCCTGGGCGTGGCGTCAGCGTTTTATGCCGCTAACAGCTGTATAAATCGGCGTAGTATTTTCGGCCTGTCACTGGCCGGTTCATATCATACTATCTCCTTTCCCGGTGCTGTACGATCTTGATAACACAATGAATGAGTTTCGAATTCCCCCTTATACTAGCATGTAATTGGCGGCTGTATTTCTTATCAATTGCTGTGTTGGTTCACCCGATTGAGAAAAATATTCATCAACAGGGGAAGGGAAATCAGGATTGGAGGATCGTCGGGCCGAGGAACGTGGAGCGTAACAACCTGATAGGGCACCGGATAGTAAGGTTTGACGACAATAGGCTCTCTTGAACGGGTGCGCAGCGTCGTATGCGGGAGCAATATGTCCAGCGCCTGGCTTCCCCAAGAGATCGATGTAGCCATCAGGTAATAGGTGCCGGGTTTGACGCCTTTGAAGCAAAATTCTCCCGGGGAAGAAAGAAGTGTTCCGTGTATAGGCAGGCCTTCGGGGATCGGTTTGGCAAACAGGCCGATCAAAATTATGCCCTCAAAAGGTACCGAAGTCCTGATGGTGCCTTCGACTCTGGCGTGTTGGTCGACGATGAAGTTCTTTTCGCGCCAGTCGTCAAGCTTTCGCAATAACCTGAAGTGCCGGTCCGTTTGCAGCCTCGAGTTCCGGAAGTCGGACGGGGTCATGCCGACGCGTTCGGTAAAACGGGTGGTGAAGGTTCCCAGACTTTGCTGTCCGATCTCCAGTCCGATATCGCGTATGCTCAAATTCGTTTGCAGCAGCAAATCCTTGGCCTTTTGCAAGCGCAGAGAAGATACGAAATATAGAGGCGGAAGGCCGATTCTTTCCTTGAAAATGCGCGTGAAATGGTAAGGACTATAGGATGCTTGCTTGGCCAATCGGGAAAGCGGAAGCGGATCATAGATGTGCTGATGAATGTACGCAATCACTTCGTCAATCTCTGAATACCGGTCGTTCACCGTTATGGACACCTTCCTTTCGTCTATCCCTGCATCATACAGAACAAAGGTTCGCATTATATTTTATCACATTTATTATATAAATGGAAACACCGGCTTGTCTTTTTCTTCTCCCCGGAAGCAAGCGGAAGAGCAGGCGATTACGCCTGCTCTTCCGCTTGTACTTAATTATGGAGTTTCGGATCTAAATAGTTCTGGCGCCGATCCATCGTCTTGCTTCCTCGAACCGGATCGGCATCGTCGACGGATCGCCCTGCCATAAGCCGCGAAACATGCGAGCCACGGGAGGGAGGTCCAGATGAGCCTCATCCAGCAGCGCCGGATGCTCGCAAAACAGCTCCCGCGGGCTCATATGCCCAAGGCATACCCCGTCCTTCACGACGATTGCGTGATCGGCCCATTCGGCCACCAGCTGCATGTTATGAGTCGCTATAATGACCGTTTTGCCATCTGCGGCCAGCCGATCCATAATATGCTGTATGCGTTTTTGACCGAGCGGATCCAGAAATGCCATCGGCTCGTCCAAAATAACGACTTCCGTATTCATCGCAATGACGCCGGCGACGGCCACCTGTTTTTTTTGCCCGAAGCTCAGCTCCGCCGGATTCAGCCCGGCCAAATGGGAAATACCGACCATTTCCATGCTTTCCATGGCCAGACGATTCGCTTCGCTTGCCGACAGCCCCAGCTGAGCCGGACCGAATGCCACGTCATCCTTCACGGTCATCGAAATGATCTGGTCGTCGGGATCCTGGAATACAACGCCGACCCGCTGTACGAGCTCCGCCTGCGTCGTTTTATTCAGCCGTTCGCCACGAAATAAAATCGTGCCCGATTCGCAACCGAACAAGCCGTTCATATGAAAGATCAGCGTCGATTTGCCGGCGCCGTTGGGCCCGACAATCGCCGTCTTTTGACCAAGCGGAATACGGAAGCTGATCCCGTTCAACGCAGCCGTACGGTCCTGTTTGTAGCGGTAGCATACCTGCTCGAACTGAAAAACGGATTCAACCATCGGCTCACCACCTTCCTATCGCATCATATAAGCCTATGGCCAGCACCGGCGCCAACCATACTGCGGAGGCCGCCCGGTCGGCCGCCTCCGGCGGAGAGAGCTCCAGCTGCGGAGGGATGCCTCTGTAGCCGCGCGACATCATTCCCATATAAATCCGTTCCGAACGCGCCAACGAGCGCAGCAGCAGGCCGCCGAGCAGCCTCGACAATACGGCGTAGCTTGTCCATGAAATCAGACTCCGCCGCTTCATGCCGCGGCTTCGCAATGCCTGCAGCATGCGGGCCGCCTCCTCCCGGAGCACATCCGTAAAGCGCAGCGTAAACAAAATGAGCTCGATAAAAATACCCGGCACGCGGAGGCGGACTAACGCCTGGAAAAATTCGGGCATCGCCATCCGGTAAAACAGCAGCGTCAGCATCTGCATTGTAAAGAGCAGCCTGGCCGAGTAAATGGCGGCTTTCTCCAGGCCGTACAACGATATTGTAAATAATCCGGCGCTGACCGGCAGGCGATTTTCGTACAACGTAAAAAACAGCAGCGAGAAGGCTACAAACGGTATTACAAACCGCAGCCGGCGCCATAAAAAAGCAAGCGGAACGCGGCACAGCGCGAGCATCAGCTGACCGTACACAAGCAGAAAAATAAGCGGTTCCAGCTGTTTGATGGAAACGCCTATTATAATAAGAATAAGTACCGTTATTATTTTATAAGGCGGGTAATCAATCAGCCATTTCATCTCTTGCGACCTGCCAGAAATTTGCCCAGCAGCAGAAACAGAACGAATGTCAGCGCGACTCCTGCAAGTCCGGCCATACTGGAGGACAGCCAGGAATCGATTCCGGGAATCGTGTAGTCCGGCATCGGCGACGCTATCTTGCTTGCAGTGGCGTGCTCGATATAGCCGATTTCCTCTCCAGCTTTCTCAAAGCCGTCCGGGCTTGAAGACGCGAATAACGAAATAAATCCGCCGATAATGAGCGATACGATCAACCAGCTGATCACCTGCTTATTCATGGTGTCGTCGACTCCTCTCTGAACTGAAACGAGGACCGAAGCGCGAACGGCAGCACGATGGCGGTGATGACGCCTTCTCCGACGCCGATAAACGCATGCCAGAACAGCAGCGCCTTGGCGGCGGTGCCGAAAGGGATAACGCCCGAGAGCGCCAATTCAGCAGCGACCACGAGTGCAACCGCCTGGACGCACAGCCAACTGGTGATGAATACCTTCAACGGCTGCGGGATCAAGGAGATGGGCCGCAAAAGCCGGTCTGCAAGAACGGCTATGCCTGGCGCCAAAATGGCCATATTCAATAAATTGGTACCGAGCGCGGTAATGCCCCCATCCTGAAAAACGATCGCCTGAATGGCAACCACGGTGGTCATAATGAGCGTCGCCGGCCAAAAGCCGAACAATAACGCTGCCAGCGCGCCCCCGATCAAATGCCCTGAAGTGGCGGCTCCCAGCAGAGGAAAGTTAATCATTTGGGAGGCGAAAATAAATGCGGACATCACGCCCATGACAGGCACGGCGCGGTACTGCAGCTTGTTTCTGGAATACCGGACGCTCTTGGCCAGCACGGCAGCCGTTACCACCGCAGAAGCTCCCCATACTTTGGGATCCAATATGCCGTCAGGAATATGCACGGTACATTCCTCCATCCTTCATGTGAAAACCAGTATTTATCATACCACGGTAGCACGAATGTGTAAATGCGTAACACTAGAAAATGCGTTAGGAGAAAAGGCACATGATTTTTGTTTAAATCTGGCAGGAAAATGGTGCTATTTGCTTAGCGATTGTGATACAATGAGCACAGTGTCAAGAAACGCAAACATTTCACACCGATAGCGGCAAACCTGTCGAAAGATGAGGACGCAAAACCGCAGCCAACACATTTGGAACTGGCAGCGGGTTTACCGATATTTGTGTCCGTAATTGCTTTCTATGCAGAACTGTCCTGGGGTCGGGCAGTTTTTTTGTTTAAACGGAACGTATAAGAGTCTGTGCGTTGCTTCGCACAGCCTTGACTAACAACGCTCGTCCTTTGAGATTGATTCTCACGAATAAAATCAGAATACAGGAAGGTTCTCACCATGGATAACGAATCATTGTTGGCTAAAGTTCGCGACATGGAGCATGAATTTATTACACATTGGCTTAATGCAGTCAGTTCACAGTTTGCTGATGCGGATAAAGATCACTTGTATCAAATCGGGCGGGCTTATTTTCAATACATGACCGAGCTTGCAATTTCTGCTGAGAATCATCCGGCCATCTCGCACGCGGCGCAGTGGTTTATGCGTTCGGACAACGATATGATGACGGTTCAACGAATTCATTACAACTCCCGCTCGTGGCGGCAAGCCTTGCATGCAATCGGCGGCAAGCTGCTGACGATGGAGCTTTTCAAGCGGTTCTGCGACAGAATCGATCACTTCGAAAGCGAAATGTGCCGTATTTATTGGGAGCAGGCGGCCGAGCGTACCAAAGAGAAAGAGCTGGTATTGGATCAGCTGCACGACGACAGAATGAATTTGATCGGTAAAATGGCCTCCAGCATGGCCCATGAAATTCGCAATCCGCTTACATCCATAAAAGGCTTTCTGAAATTGCTGCGAACCGGCATTCATCAGCAGCCGTTTCATAAAGCGGACTCTTATCTCGATTACATAGAGCATGAATGCGATAACATTTTAATGCAGGTGACCGGATTTCTCAGCTTCTCCAAGCGTCCGATCATGGAGGAGGAGCCGGTCTACATTTCAGCCAAGCAGGTGCTGGATCATAACATCTCGCTGTTGAATCCGCGGCTGATCGATGAGAATGTCGATTTGACGCTTGCCGTTCCGGAGCATATCAAAATCCGGGTTCAAAAGCTGGCCATTCAACAGGTGCTGTCCAATCTGCTGAACAACGGCGTCGATGCGCTATCCTCCGTCAAAACAAACAAGCGGATCACGATCATTTGTTACGAGGATCATGCTAACGCTTACATAAGGGTCAGCAACAACGGTCCGAAAATTCCGCCGGAATTGGGGCAGACGATCTTCACTCCGTTCGTCACGAACAAAGAGAACGGGACCGGGCTCGGCCTTGCGATCTGCAAGCAGATCATGCTTCAGAACAATGGCGATATTTCATATACAAGCAACGATCAGGAGACGGCTTTTCTGCTTACATTCCGCCGATCCTAGCCGGCTGCTTCCGCCCGCGCCTACGATCAAATAACGAACCGCGCGCTGCGTTTCACGTAATAGCACGGTTCTTTTGCATGCTGTTATTCAATACAACCGGAACCGTCGATTCAACTTGGGCTGCCAATAAGGTATAATACTACCGACGATACAAGCTTGGGCTTACGAGGCCGGCTTTCTGCTGAAAGCCCGGGGGAGGAAACGCGAATGGATTTTTTCGGTCAAAAGGTACTGCCGGCCGTACGCAAAATGCGGGATTTGGAGCTGCTGGTAAACAGCCGGTTCGCCTATCTGGTTTTATTGGACAGCCATATTTCACAGTTGATGAGCATATCGCAGCTGGCGAGAACGCATAAGAAGAAGCTGCTTATCCATGCGGATCTCATTCACGGCCTGAAAACCGATGAATATGCGATTGAATTTTTATGCCAGACAATAAGGCCCGCCGGCATTATTTCGACGAAGAGCACCGCAATCGCTACGGCGAAGAAAAACAGGCTGCTGGCGATTCAGCGGCATTTTTTGCTCGATACGACCGCTTTGGAAATGACCTACAAGCTGACGGAGAAAAATCAGCCCGATTACATCGAGGTGCTGCCGGGTGTCATGCCGCATATTATCGCCGAAATGCACAGCAAGCTGAGCATCCCGATCCTCGCCGGCGGTCTGATCCGTACCGTAGACGAGGTGGAGATGGCGCTTCAGGCCGGTGCAGTTGCCGTTACGACCTCCCGTCGTGACATTTGGAGCCCGTATGAAGCCGGTGGCAGCGCAAATGAGTAAGGCAGCGGCTATTAGAGTGGCAATGACTTAGGCAGGAGAAGATCGGAACAAGGTCAAACGATTTGGTAAAAATAGGAGTATCAGGAAAAGTCCGTCAGTCAAGGGCAAAAGACAGAGGTTACATCCAGCGGAAGATGAGGTTGAAAGGACTGGGTTTAAAATAGCAGCAGGGCATTGGTTGAAGCAAAAGAAAAGCAAAACGCGAAGGTTGGCGTTTAGCTTTGGCTTTTTGGGCCGGACCGGCTGCTTTATGTCGGGTCCACAGCCGCGGGTTCGACCGCATCGCGAATATGGCGGTCGAGCGCCTGCAGCTGGCTCGCCTTCTGCGAATCGCTCCACCCGAATCGCTCCGCCATATAATCCGTAACCGGCTGTTTGAAGCGACGCACCGCCGCTATGTTGAAATAGAGCGACCCGGTTCTGCGGATGAAGAAATCAAGCGGCGACACGACCATTTCCTCCTCGATGCCGTACAGCAGCGAAGCGAACCAGACGCCTGGCATGCCGCGACGTGCCGCTTCTTCGCCGTGAGCCCGGTACAGCTCCAGCACGCGGTCCGTATTGGAGCCGTAGCGGCGTACCGTCGCTGCGGCATCCGCCTCGCTCAGACCGGCGTTTATACACTCGGATATCTTCGTTTGGACGAACATATCGAAGCCGCCTGAGCCTCCGACGTCGCCGCCGGAGAGTCGGATCTTGTCCGTCGCGCAGCCGGGCAATGCCGCATGGCCTTCCTGCTGCAGCTGCGAGGCGACCAGATTGACGATCCGTTCGGCCATTTTCCGGTAACCGGTCAGCTTGCCGCCGGCAATGGTAATGAGGCCGGACGGGGCGATGAAGATTTCGTCCTTGCGCGACAGCTCGGAGGGCGATTTGCCGTCCTCGTGGATGAGCGGCCGCAGCCCCGACCAGCTGGACTCCACATCGTCCGGACCGAGATCTAGCGTCGGGAACATAAAATTCGCCGCGCGCAAAATATAGTCCCGGTCGTCCACGGTCATACGGGGGTGGGCGATATCTCCGGCATAGTTCGTATCGGTCGTGCCGATGTAGGTTTTGCCGTCGCGCGGAATCGCGAACACCATCCGCCCGTCCGGCGTATCGAAGTAAGTCGCCTGATTGAGCGGAAACCGCCCGCCGTCGATCACGAGATGAACGCCCTTGGTCAAATGCAGCCGTTTGCCCTGCTTGGAGCCGTCGATCTCGCGAATCGTATCGACCCATGGGCCGGCAGCGTTGACGATCCGTTTGGCATACACGTTCACGCTTTCTCCATTCCACTGATCGACGACCGTAACTCCGGCGAGCTTCTCCTGCTCGTACAGCAGCTTGTCGGCTTTGGCGTAATTAACCGCTGTGGCGCCGCGGCGCACCGCCTCTTTCATCGTTTCGATCGTCAGCCGCGCGTCGTCCGTCCGGTATTCGACGTAATAGCCGCCGCCTTTCAGCTTGTCGGTGCGAAGCAGCGGCTCCATCTGCAACGTTTTCTCCTTGCCCAGCATAATTCTGCGCTCCTGCCGGCGGACGCCGGCCAGCAGATCGTAGACGAGCAGCCCGACAGAGGTGGCAAGCTTGCCGTAAGTTCCGCCTTCGATGATCGGCAGCAGCATCCATTCGGGCGTCGTCACATGAGGAGCATTTTCATAGACGATCGCGCGTTCCTTGCCGACCTCGGCGACCAGCTTGAACTCCAGCTGCTTTAAGTAGCGCAGCCCGCCATGAATCAGCTTGGTCGAACGGCTGGACGTACCCGCGCCAAAGTCCTGCATCTCGATCAATCCGGTTTGCATGCCGCGGCTTTGCGCATCCAACGCGATGCCTGCCCCCGTAATGCCTCCGCCGATCACGAGCAGATCCAACTGCTGCTGTCCCAATGCGTTCAAGTTCGCGGAGCGCTGTTCCCCTGAAAAACGTGCCACCATACCGAATCCCACCCTTTTTTTTCAACATAATGGATTTTCGTTGTAAGCCAAAAGCCAAAAAAGACCGTAAACATAACCCGTTCGCTTTTGCAAAGGGCATGTTCCGGTCGGCTCTCCATCTCTGACCAAGCTATTAACTTGTGAATTAATCCGATCATACCATGCGTTCCGGGATTAATCAATACAGTTGACAGTGAAAAACATAGTGTGTTAGATTGCATCTGTGAAAGCGTATCGCATTGTCAAAGTGAGGCGGCAGGGGGGAGAAGCCATGAATCAAAACCGTTACGTAGTTGCCATTGACCAAGGGACAACGAGCTGCAGAGCTATAGTTTTTGATCCGCGGGGGAGTATTGTCAGTACGGCGCAAAAGGAATTTACCCAATTTTTCCCAAAATCGGGTTGGGTGGAGCATGACGCCGAAGAAATTTGGCAAGTACAGCTGGAAGTGCTCCGCGAAGCGGTGCAATCGGTCGCATTGGAGGACATTGCGGCGATCGGTATTACGAATCAGCGGGAAACGACCGTCGTGTGGGATAAGCTGACCGGCAAACCGCTGCATCCGGCCATTGTATGGCAGTGCCGCAGAACGAGCGACATGTGCGAGCAACTGAAGCAGCAAGGCTGGGAGCCTGTCGTGCGGAGCAAGACGGGGCTCGTGCTGGACGCCTATTTCTCAGGCACGAAGCTGAAATGGCTGCTTGACAGCAGTCCGGAAATCCGCGTCAAGGCGGAGCGGGGAGAGGCGCTGTTCGGCACGATCGATTCTTGGCTGATCTGGAAGCTGACGGAAGGCCGCCAGCATGTAACGGACGTGACCAACGCTTCAAGAACGATGCTGTTGAATATTCATACCGTGCAATGGGATGAAGACATTTTGCGCGAATTCAATATTCCGAAGGCTATGCTGCCGGAGGTGAAATCATCCAGCGAGGTATACGGCTACACCACGCTGCTGGGCGCAGGCATCCGCATTCCGATTGCCGGCGCTGCGGGAGACCAGCAGGCGGCTTTATTCGGACAAGGCTGCTTTACCGAAGGGATGGCGAAAAACACATACGGCACCGGCTGCTTCGTGCTGATACAAACCGGAGAAAAGCCGGTCATATCGGAGAAAGGCCTTATAACGACGATTGCCTGGGGGCTGAAGGGCCAAGTAAGCTACGCTCTCGAAGGCAGCGTGTTCAATGCCGGCACGGTCGTGCAGTGGCTTCGCGACGGACTCGGCATCATCGGCCATGCCGCCGAGTCGGAAGCCGCGGCAGCCTCCGTCGACGATACCGGCGGCGTCTATTTCGTGCCGGCCTTCACCGGTCTGGGTACGCCGTATTGGGAGCCGGAGGCGCGGGGCATGATCACGGGCCTGACGCGCGCAACGACCCGGGCGCATATTGTTCGCGCCGCTCTGGAATCGATCGCGTTCCAAAGCCTGGACGTGCTGCAGGTGATGGAAGAGGAGTCGGGCATTCATTTGCGCGAGCTGAGAGTGGACGGGGGAGCGGTGAAAAACGATTTCTTGATGCAATTTCAGGCTGATCTGCTCGGCGTTACCGTCACAAGGCCGAAAATTACGGAGACGACAGCGCTCGGCGCGGCATTTTTGGCGGGCTTGGCCGTCGGCGTATGGAACGATCCGTCTGAGCTGGAGCAGTTAAAAGGCTATGACCGTTCGTTCGCCCCGCTCAAAGACGAAGCTTACCGCCGGCAGGCGGCTGCCGGCTGGCAGCGCGCCGTTGCATACCAATTAGGACGATAAAGACAAGCGATTCATATGAACGCGCCCCCTTATCGGTAATCCGCCAGCTTTCGGATACCGCTTGGGGGCGCTGTCATATCCCGGGAGTTCCGTATCGTCCGCTTCGCCATACGCATCTGCGCCTAAGCCTTTTTTACGAGACCGGCAATCCCTGTTCCTCCTTCACCGTCAAAATCATGCCGCGCAATTGTCAAGTCAATCCGTATGTATGGGAAATTTGCGCATATAGATAGATTAGATGTTTTGAATGGGGGAATGTTTATGGCGATTCATCCGCCACTGTTGCAGCGCGGGGCTACGATCGGTGTTGTGACGCTGGGAAGTCCGCTTCCCGCCTCCGAAATTGACCAACGGATAGCATTTTTAAGAAGCTGGGGGTTCCAGGTCATTACGGGCGATTACGTATACGCGGATAACGGATACTTGTCCGGAACGGATGAGCAGAGGGCGGCCGACTTGATGCACATGTTCGCGAATCCGGAGGTCAGGCTGATTTTACCTACGAGAGGAGGGGTGGGCGTTGCGGGGATTTTGCCGTTTCTCGACTACCGGATGATTGCCGCAAATCCTAAAATTATAAGCGGCTACAGCGATATCAGCGTTTTGTTGAACGTGCTGTACCAGTTTTCCAATATGATCACATTATCCAGCCTGCTGCTGATCGATTTCAAGCCGGAGACTCCCGCTTACAATTTCGATCAGTTTTTCGGGATGACCTCCACGACGGTCGCGCCGAAGGTTATTCAAAGTCCTCCCGGGATGTCGATGGTCGGTCGGGTGCCGGGAGATGTCACGGCACGAATCGTCGGAGGCAATATTTCGTCCATTGTCGACACGTTAGGCACTCCATACGAAATCAATACCTCCGGCAAAATATTGTTTCTCGAGGAAACCCATGAGCCTGTAAATAAAGTGTACCGGCTCGTCAATCATCTGAAGCTTGCAGGCAAACTGGACGATTGTATCGGTATTGTAATGGGCGAATGTACGGGGTGTCATATTTCGTACGGCAAAACGTATGAAGATCTGATTACGGATTTCATCGTTCCTCTGGGCAAACCGCTGCTGACCCATTTTCCCGCGGCGCATGGCACCTATAAAGCCGCTGTTCCGATTGGCGCGATGGTCAATTTGAATACGAATAACGCTACGGTCACCGTTTTGGAGCCGATGGTCGGAATAGGGATGTAATCCGGATTGTACGGCCCATACGAAAAGCCGAGTGGATCGACAAGACCGCACCCGGCTTTTTTTGTTGCCAGAAAGTATAAGATTTTATACTTTGCTTCGTACAACCTTGATAAACGCGCTCTTCCTCTAAGGTCGGCGGCGCCGTAGTAAAGTATGCGGCATGCCAGAATACAAGGGCAGTGCTAGAGAGGATGATCGACCATGAAACCGAAGCCATTGATCCTACTAACGTGTTCGGAAAGCGAAAAGATACCGCTTAGTGTGGTCCGGGACCTCGATAGGATGGATGATGGAGACCCGGAAGTGCCCCCGCAATTCGCATGTGCTTGCGGCGGAGCCATGTACCCGGAGTACTACAAAGGTGTGCATGGTTATGAATACCGGATCGAAGACCGGTTAATAAAAAAAGAGGTAGCAGAAGACACAAGAGTAGAACAGTAAGAGGGCATGGAAGTGGGGTGGAAAGTTTACGGGCCGTCTTTGAAGTCGTGTTCCCCCTGCCCAATCTAATCGAAGGAACACGACTTCAACAACGGCTGTAACCCCACATCCATCCCTCCCGACGCTCAAACGTAAATCCTATACCAAGGACGCCGCAAGGCGTTTTGTATTATAACGCAACCGATTGACGCTGCTTCTGCTTGAAATAAACCCATTCCTTGAAGCCGATCTCTTTCAGCCGCTTGGCAACCAGCTCCCAATCGTCGCCGACGCGTTCCGGCTTGTGGGCGTCGGAGCCAAAGGTGACCTTCACCCCGTAATGAAGCGCGCGTTCCAATATGGCATCGGCCGGGTACCAGCCGCCGCAATCTTTAGTTTTGCCGGACGTGTTGATTTCGATGGCAATATCCTGTTCGCCGATGATTTGCAGCGTGCGGTCAACCGCATCCGTCGGGATATCGGTAAACGGGGAGTAATAGGCGCGCATGGCGTCGATATGGCCGAGAATTTGAAACATGCCGCTGCGCGCGGATTGGCCGATCAGATCGTAGTACTGTTCCTTGTGCACGATTTTTTCCTTTTCGCTTAAGCCGTGGAACCGCTTTTTATTGAAAATGCTGACGCCCCCCGACAAATGAACGGAGCCGATAATATAGTCAAACGGATATTTCTCGTACATGCTGCTGTACAAGTCCGCATGCTCCGGAAAAAAATCCGATTCCACGCCGAGCAGCACATCGATTTTGCCGTTATATTCCTGCTTCAGCTTGAGGACTTCCTCCACGTAGCGGGCAAACTCGCTTTTGGCCATGGCGATACCCGGCTGCTCCTGCTCCACATCGCTTGCAAAATAGGGCGAATGATCGGATATTCCGATCACGGACAAGCCATGGCGGATGCCGGCTTCAACGTAGTCGCGTATCGTTCCTATCGCATGACCGCAGCGTTCATGGTGCGTATGCAAGTCGAATTTCATGATGAGATCACTCCGATCCAATAAATTGTATTTCCTGCATCCCTTTGAGATCCAGCAAAAATTGATGCAGCGCCGAGCTCAAATAACGTCCGGATTTGTAGACGACGCCAACGGGATGACTGATCTCAAGCTCGTTGACCTTGACCATCTTTAAGGTGCCCATCCGCAGCTCATTGGATATGGACAGTTTGGATATGATAGCCGCCCCGAGATTCAGCTCAACCATCCGCTTGACTTCCTCGCTGCTTGACAATTCCATCACAATTTGCGGCTCGACATTCAGCAGCTTGAAAATTTGATCCACGAACCGGCGCCCGGCCGTTTCCGGAGACAGCATGATCAGCGGCGTGTCGTGCAGCTTCTCGATCGGCAGATGGGCATACCGGCTTAACGGATGCTCCGGCGCGACCACCAGCTCGAAGGTGTCATAGTAAAGCACGGAGCTTTCGAGGGACGGATGCTTTTCGAACAAATACGTAATGCCGATGTCGATCGTCCCGTTTTCCACGCTTTGCATGATTTGCGACGAGGTCATGGAATGGATCGTTGTTTTGATCAGCGGAAACTGGTTTTGAAAATAGGACAGCACCCGCGGCAAAATTTGAATCGCTATCGACGTCGTTGTCCCCAAATGAATATGGCCCTGCGGAATTTGATTTAAATCGGCAAGCCGCTGCTTTAAATCCTCGACTGTTTGCAGAACCCGTTCCGCATGCTCCAAAAACACGCGTCCGCTGTCGGTCAGCGTCACCGGCTGATTGCGGTCGATCAGCACCGTCTTGAACTCGTCCTCAAGACTTTTGATTTGGGCGGATACGGCAGGCTGGGTCAAATTCAGCAGCTCGCCCGCTTTGCGAAAGCTCATTGTTTTGGATATCGTCAGCAATGTTTCCAACTGGTTTAAATTCATCTGGAACCCTCCTCTCCCAAAGGGTGAGCAATCGAAACAGGCAGAAGTATAGATATAATTTATCGGCCTGATACAAAATATAAATCCATTTTCTCATTAATATCCATTATAAAGCACTTGCGATGAGGGAGCAAACCCGTTAACGGTACATTTGAGACTGTCGATTAAAAGGGGATAAGGGCTTGGAGGATGGCTTCAGGGCGAGTTTGAGCTTCGAAGTCACCTCCAAAGTCTGTTCCCCGCAATTAATCGATAGTCTCCATTTAATCGTTAACAACCGCATGATTCACCTATTATATACGGTGAATGGGCAGATTATTTTCCGTAACGGATTTGCTGCCGCGATCTGTTACGTGTTTGAAAGCATGGCGGCCAGCTCCATCAGATGGCCGCACACGAGCTCCGGCCGGACGCCGGCGCGCTGCTGCTGTTCCTGCAGCGTATCCCGGCTCACGAGGCCAGACAGCACTAGCGCCGTGCGGCAGCCGGCGGCCTGCCCGCCTTGAATATCGGTCGACAGGTTGTCGCCGACCACCCAGATTTGCTCCCGCGGCAGCCCGAGCTTGGCGATCGCATAGTTCATGATGATCGGCGACGGCTTGCCGATCACGACGGGAGCGGTCTGGCTCGCCCGCTCGATAGACGCCGCGATCGAACCGGCTCCCGGCTGCAGCTCGTTGTTCCACGGCAGCAGGTGATCCGGGTTCGTCAGCACGGAGACGGCGCCGCCGCGAATATAGCGGACAGCAGCGGCGAGCTTGCCGTAGCTGAATTCGCGGTCGATCCCTTGCACGACAAATGCAGGCGTATCATCATCCTCGCAGACGATCGTAAAGCCGGCTTCACGCAGCGCCTGCCGCAGACCGTTTTCGCCTATGGCGTAGACGCGGCCGCCCTGCTGCCGCTCCTGCATATACAGTGCGGCGGCCTGGGAAGAAGTGAGCACCTCCTCCGGCAGCGCGGCGATGCCGACCTTCCGCAAATGATCCGCCACCTGATCGGGCGTGCGGGATGAATTGTTCGTGACATATAAATACGGGAAGCCCTGAGCTTTCAGCCATCCGATAAATTCAGCGGCATAAGGGATCGGTCGATCCCCGTGATATAAGGTTCCGTCCAAATCGAGCAAAAATCCGAGCATGTCGTATCCCCCTTGCTAATCTTTTTTCGTCATAAACTCCATTGTAACAAAAAGAAGGCCAAAAAGGCATACGCGTAATCATGCTGAGCTGCAGCGGTTGATTTTTTTTCGGAAACTGGCACCTGTCGACGGTTTATGGAATACATGTAAGAAAAGACATATAAGAATAGCTTATACAATAAATAACTATTTCTTATAATTTCATCGAAATAACTTCCATCCGCAGCTTTCTTATCATGTCGCTTATAATCGTTACTGGAGGAGTCGGCAGCATGAAACTACTTGAATCCATTGAGCAAGCGTTTCGAAGCGTTAACAACCCTGCCCCGCATGAATTGAAGGCCATCATTTTAAAGCTGGAATTGACCCCCGAGAAGGTAGCCCCCTATATTGCGGAGCCTTCTTCCTTGCCGTACGGGCGGACGGTGCTGCGTCAGTCGGACGATGCCGAGGTTATTTTGATCCATTTGCCGCAAGGCAGCCAAACGTTCATCCACGACCATGGGGCATCCACCGGATGCGCGTTTATTTTGGAAGGGCGAATGACGAACGTCGTTTACCGGCTGGACAATTATGGCTATGCCCGCGAAAGCGGGGAAATCGGCTTGCAGGAACGGCAGTTTCTGTTCGCTACGCGCGGGCAGGTTCATCAGATGAGAAACGCGGGACCGTCGCGCTTGGTGTCTTTCCATGTTTATACCCCCCGTCTGACCGATACGAGAACATACCGAACTTATGAGCAGGTGCTCGACTATGTAATTTAGCCGTCCAGCTGCTCCATCCGAACTACATGCCATCTAGATTTCGGGAAAAAGATACGGTTTACAGGTGGAACGACCTGTGATAGTATTGTTAAAAATTTTCGGATGGAGGGATGGTATGAACGGTTTGGAGTCCATTCAGGCGGTAGTGCTCGATTTGGACGGCACACTGTTAAACAGCGGGAAGCGCGTATCCGCAAACAATCTTCGGGCCGTATTGGATTGCTATGATTGCGGCATTCATGTGATCATTGCAACCGCCCGGCCGGCGAGGTCGGTCCGTCTGCTGCTGCCTGCGGAGCTGCTGGCTTTAGGCTGCCTGATTTACTATAATGGGGCTCACACCGTCGATTCGGCTTATGGTGTCGAAGATCATATCCGGCTTGACTCTGCAACGACTGCCGCACTTTGCGATACCGTTTGGGCCTTATGGCCAAACCGGCTTGTCGCCTTCGAAGCAGACGGTGAGATGTACAGCAACGCCGCATTGAGCATGGAACAAAGGGGCATTCTCGGACTGACGGACGGGGCCCCTTTGCCGGCAGTGCTGCCCCTGGATGCAATCCGCCGGCTGCAGCCGGAAAAGCTGCTGCTGACGAACGAAACGAATTTGAATATTTTTCCCGAGCTTGCGCGGAACTTCGCCGGTCGTGTCCAACTGGTGCTGACAGACGGAGAAAGGCTGATCCAGATCATGAGCGCTTCCGTATCTAAAGCTGCCGCGCTCGGACCGGTTTTGCGGCGCAGAGGATTACAGCCGGAACATATAATGGTTTTCGGGGATGACTACAACGATCTTGAGCTCTTCGAGTTGTGCGGTTATCCGGTCGCAATGGAAAATGCGATTGCGGATTTGAAGAGCAGGGCGGCGTTTATTACGAAATCGAATGACGATGACGGGGTAGCGTCAGTTCTTGACAAGCTGGTTAAGCTTCGTAAACCGGCTGTCATCTAGAACTAGAGCGATCAAGCAGCGGACAGGCAGTATGCGCGCCGGAATCCATATTTGCCGTCTATAACCGGCTGCAGGCTGAGAGGGAGCTCGTTATTTTATGAATGCTGCGGCCCCTGCGCTCATAACTATGTAATACCAGGAGCGATCCGGAATCGTTGCAAAGGGGCTGGTCCGATGTCATTTTTTGAGAAAATGAAGCAGGGAGCATCCGATGCTGCCAAAAAAGCGCAGCAAACGGTCGAAATTACGAGGCTGCGCGCGCAAATTTCGTCCAAAGAAAAAGAAATTGAAAAATCGTTCGCCCTCATCGGCGAATCGGTCTACCAGGCTCATTCGGCCGGCGATTGGAAGAAAGCGGCCGTTGCCGCTTATTTCGCGCATATCCAGGGATTGCAGCAGGATATTCAGGCGATTGAGTGGAAGATCACGGAAGCGAAGCATGAGAAAGTATGCCGCTGCGGCAAGGTGGTTGCCCGCGATGTGAAGTTTTGCTCGGTCTGCGGCTACCGCTTTGAAGAGCAGCCGGACCCGGCCGAAGAGGCCGAGGCGGCGGTAGTACAGACGATTTGCCGCGTGTGCCGGACGTCGAACGAGCCCGACGCCAAATATTGCGCTAATTGCGGCATCTCCATGTAGCTGGATAACTTCCAGATTTTTCTTGTAAAAGGTAACAGCACATGGTAGTATATAACAATTAAGTGGAAGGGCTTCTAGGGATCCGAGGGCGCGAAAGCGCCGGTTCGAACCAAGCGAAGCCGGACGCCGGCCGGAAGGCCGCGTTACACCGTAGGGATAAAAGACCTCGAGCAAGTTCCGCCTGCCAAGGCGAAACGGCACGAGGTCTTTTCTGCTTTAGCGGAGGAAAGGAGAAGGGCGATCGATGAACGCAATACGGGTCGAAGGGTTGAGCAAAACATTCGCAGTCAAGCAAAAGGCAAGCGGGCTGATGGGCAGCGTGCAGTCGCTGTTGAAGCCGCGCTTCAGCGAGAAAGCGGCGGTCCGCCGGATCGATCTGACGGTGGAACAGGGAGAGACGCTGGCGTTCCTCGGACCGAACGGGGCGGGCAAATCGACGACGATCAAAATGCTCACCGGCATTTTGCATCCGTCCGGCGGCGCTGCGGAGGTGCTGGGTCTGTGTCCGTGGAAGGAGCGCCGCAGGCTGGCTTATCATATCGGCTCCGTATTCGGGCAAAAATCGCAGCTCTGGTATCATCTCCCGCCGCTCGACTCCTTCGAGCTGATGAGCCGGATTTACGAGCTGAAGCGCGCGGACTATTTCAGCCGCCGCGACGATCTGATCCGGCGCTTCGAGCTGGAGCCGTATTTGCACACCCCTGTGCGCAAACTGTCGCTCGGCGAGCGGATGCGCTGCGAGATTGCCGCGGCCATGCTGCACCGGCCGAAAATAGTATTTCTCGACGAACCGACCATCGGGCTGGACGTCATCGTCAAGCAAAAGATCCGCGAGCTGATCCGCGAGATGAACAGCGAGGAAGGAACGACGGTGTTCCTGACCTCGCATGATGCCGGCGATATCGAGCAGCTGTGCAAGCGGGCCGTCGTCATCAATCACGGCCAGGTTATTTTGGACGAAGGCGTGGAACGGATGAAGCGGGAGCTGCTCACCGAGAAGACGATCCGGCTGCAGCTGCAGGAGCCCGGTCCGCCCTTTCGTTTTCCCGGCGTCGAAGTGCTGCGGCAGGAGGGAGGCGCGATGGAGCTGTCTGTCGAAACGGTGACGGCCGGCATCGAACAGGTGCTGGCTCACATCGTAAGCCACTACCGTGTCGTCGACGTGACGATTGAGGACCCGCCGATGGAGCAGATCATCACTCACATTTATGCCAAAGATTCCGCCGTACGGCGGGAGGAAGCGAGGCAGCGGCCATGAGCGTACTCCCGGAAAGAGAGAGCCGGATGGCAGACCGGCATGCTGTCGAAGCCGAGGGGCGTTTCGCCAAGCCGCATAGGCTTGCAGCCTCGGTGTTGGGAAAAGCGGTGAAATATAGCGCCATCGGCCGGGTGACGCTGCGCAACCATTTCGCCTATGTAATTGATTTTATCGTCCGCTCGATCTTTCTCATCATGATTATGTATGTGTTCATCCAATTGTGGCGCGTTACCTATCAAGGCGAAGGAACGGCGCTGATTGAAGGCTACAGCTACGAGCGGCTGATCTGGTATATTTTGTTCGCCGAAGCGCTCACGACCGCATTCCCCAGCTTATCCACGCGCATCGAGGAGGAAGTGAAGAACGGCGATGTCGGCTACAAGCTGACCCGGCCTTTGAACTATATCGGCTACCACTATGTCGGGTATGCAAGCGAGGTCGGCATCCGGCTGCTGGTCAACGTCGGCATCGGCGGCTTGCTCGGAGTGGCCGTGTTCGGATGGCCGTCATTCGGGTGGGGCTGGGCCGGTTTTTTGCTCATATCGTTCGGCGCCGTTACGATCAACTTTTTACTGAATATGGGGCTGGCGCTGTGCGCTTTTTGGGTGGAGGAGACGCGCGGCCTGGAGTTCGTTTATCATAAAATGCTGTTCACGATCGGAGGCATGCTCATGCCGCTCGAGCTGTTTCCGCAGCAATTGCAGGATGTATGCCGGTGGCTGCCGTTTCAAACGGTGCTTTATTTTCCGGCGAAAACGGCGGTCAGATGGGACGATGTTCACCTGCTGCCGATGCTGTTGACGCAGGCGCTGTGGGTTGTACTGTTGGCAGCGGTCGTCGGACTGATGTATTGGAGAGGCGTAAGGAAGCTGAACGTAAACGGCGGGTAGCTGCGCTTGTCTCGTCCCCGACGGGCGGCAAAGTCAATGATCCCGAATGCCGCAGCGCTTGCATCTGCAGGGGGGAGCTATCGAATGCCAGCGATATCAGGAAAACTGCGCCATGATTCAGGAGTCATGCGATCGGAGGAATACAGCCAATGTGGGGAAAAATAGCAGGATTATCCGCTTTTGTCTGGGGCTGCTGGAAGCTGAATTTGGCGGGCTCGATGGAGTTCCGCATGAGCTTTCTGCTGACTGCAGGAATGATGGTCATCAACAACATGGTATGGATTTTGTTCTGGGGCCTTTACTTCAACCGGTTCCAGGTGGTGAACGGCTGGTCGTTCCAGGACGTCGTGATGATGTGGTCGGTCAGCGCGGGCGGCTTCGGCTTATCGGCCGTTTTATTCGGCAACGCATACCGGCTGGGCTCGCTGATTGCGGCCGGACAGCTGGACATTTATTTGTCCCAGCCGAAGCCGGTGCTGCTGCATATTTTGATCAGCCGCATGTCGGTATCGGCGATCGGCGATGTTATATTTTCGCTGCTCTTGTATGCCCTGTTCGGCAACCATACCATTGCAGGCTTGCTGAAATATGCGCTTGCGCTGCTGATCGCCATGCTGATTCTGATGTTTTTCGTCGTCATCGTGCAGTCGCTCGCGTTTTTTATCGGCAATGCCGAAGGCTTGGGCCAGCAAATATTTAACGGACTGCTCGCCTTTTCAACGTATCCGACGGGAATTTTTACCGGCTGGGGCAAGCTGATTTTGTTCACGGTGCTGCCGGCGGGCTTTATCAGCTATTTGCCGATCGGATTGCTGCGCGCGGCGGAGCCGGTATTTTTGACGCAGGCCATAAGTGTAGCGGCAGCGCTGGCCGTGGGCGGGACGTGGTTTTTTTATTACGGGCTGAAAAAGTACAGCTCCGGTAATATGATGGGCATGCGGAACTAGCGGATGACGTACCTCCCGGCATTTGCGGAGCTGCTGCAAGATGTCGATTCGTTGCGGAATACTGCGAAAGTAGTATACTTATTTGGTATATTTAGGTATAATGTAGGGAGCGTTTGTGCCTAATCCGTGTGATTTTGTCGAAGAGAGGACCGATTCGTTTATGAAGGCTGAATATATTAATCCGTTTTTGGAGTCTGCAAGAATAGTCATTGAGCAAGTGGCTAACATTAGACCTTCGACCGGGCAGCTTGGAATCAAGGACGTGAAATTCGCAGAAAAATATATTTGGATCCAGATCGGGATGACCGGACAAATGCAGGGCGACATCGTATTTGGCCTGCATGAGGAAGTTGCGTTGAAGATGGTGTCCGCGATGATGGGCGGATTCGTCATTACCGAAATGGACGAGATGAGCAGAAGCGCCATTTCCGAGCTCGGCAATATGATCAGCGGCAATGCGAGCACGATGCTGTATAACCAAGGCGTTAGGGTCGATATTACGCCTCCCAAATTGCTGCATTCCGCAACTTCGGCAGGATTTTTGCCCAAGAAAGCATTGACCATTCCGCTTATCATGGAAGGAATCGGCGAGCTGGATATTCAGGTTTTGATCGTATAAGACAAATCGGCTACAATACAAAGTGGAGGTCTTCTGGCAAAACTGCAGAGGACGGTCCGCTTTTTTTAGTTGTTGTGGAGTTTAGGAAATTATGCGCAGCAAATTTCTGTGGATAACCGGGGGCTCCCCCAAAAGTAATAGGAATTGGCTTCGGAGCTTCACGTCACTTTTGGGGGACTTTGTTAGTTGTTGTGGAGGAGTAGCGAATGTTGAACGGAAAAATTGCGGTTATTACCGGGGCTTCGAGCGGGCTCGGCGCGATACTGGCGCGGCAGCTCTCCGAACGCGGGGCTGTTCCAGTATTGATGGCCCGCTCGGAGGATAAGCTGTCTCTGGCGGCGGCGGCTCTGGCAGGGCGTCCGCACGGCATGTACAAGCTGGACGTAACTTCAACCGAACAGGTCATGCGGACGATGCAGCAGGTGATGGACCGCTATGGCCGTATCGATATTTTGATTAATAACGCCGGCTACGGCGTATTCGAATCATTCGTCGAAGCGTCGCTGGAAGAAATCGAAAGCATGATGGACGTCAATTACTTGGGTACGGTGCGGTGCACCAAAGCGGTGCTTCCTTATATGCTGAAGGCGGGAAGCGGACATATTGTCAATATTGCGTCTATGGCCGGAAAAATCGGTTCCGCCAAGTCGAGCGGCTATGCGGCGACCAAGCATGCGGTGCTCGGCTTTACGAACAGCCTGCGCCAAGAGCTGGCAGGCTCGGGCGTTTCGCTCACGGCGGTTAATCCGGGTCCGATCGACACGCCCTTCTTCGAACGGGCGGATCCTTCCGGCAATTATGTGAAAAACATTCAATGGTTTATGCTGAAGCCGGAGAAGGTGGCGACAGTCGTATTAAAAGCGATCGGGAAACGGATTCCGGAGATCGATCTTCCGTTCGTCGCCGGTGTGGGGATCAAGTTGTTTCAGCTATTTCCGCGGACATTCGATAAATTGGCGGGCAAACTAATAAATAAAAAGTAAGACGTTGACGGACGATCCGGGGTTAAACGGGAGGAGCGGGGAACGCGAAGTTCCGCCGGCTCCTCCTTCGAGTTTTCGTCGTATCCCCGATGCGGCAAATCGCCGCAATCCCGACGGACGGACGGGTGGGCGGCGGCTATTGTTGCTCCGGCGGCTGTTCGGTCTCACTGTGCTTGGCTTTCAGCGCTAAATTCAAATCGCGTACCTCTTCGTACAAGCCGCGGATAACGGCCCGGCTTTCCGGATGAGACTGGTTCCAATGACTCGCCAATGCCGGCATCGTTCTGTGAATATGGTTATAGATCGACCATACTTTAATTTTCTCTACCGTTTCAGGGCTGCTGTCGCCGGTCAGAAGCTCGGCGAATTTTTCGACCAGGGCGTCGAATTCCTTCGCGAATTCGGGATTCATAGAAGCTCCACCTTTCAGAACATAATAGGATGAGATGAGTGTAAGTCTAGCGCACGTATGCTGTTATGTCAAAATATGCCTTCAGAAGCTGCGGCTTATGCGCCGGTACGGATTAGCGAAAGGAGCGGACATAAGCAATGGAAACCGCGAACGGGACATTGATCGAACGGCTGGCGATGCGCAGCCCGAATAAAGGCATTTTGCTGTATACGATCACCTATATGAGCGAAGGGTTGAAGGTGAAAGGGTATTTGGCGGTGCCGGATAGGCGGAAGCCCTGTCCCGGGGTGATCTATTGCCGCGGCGGGATACGCAAAGTGGGCATGGTCCGCAAACGCCGCATCTTGTCGATGGCGAAGCGCGGATACGCGGTGTTTGCGCCATTTTACCGCGGCAACGAAGGCGGCGAAGGCAGGGAGGACTTCGGCGGCGAGGACCGGTTCGACGTATGCCATGCGATCACGCTTATGCGATCGCTGCCGGAGGTGGAGCCGGGACCCGTGCCGCTGATCGGCTTTTCCCGCGGAGCGATCATGGCGCTGCTGGCGGCCAGGCAGTGCGAGCAGGCCGGTCCGGTTGTCGTCTGGGGCGGCGTCAGCGACCTGTTCGACACCTATGAGCAGCGGGTGGACCTGCGCCGCATGCTGAAGCGGGTCGTCGGCCACCCGCGCAAGGAGGCGGCGGCCTACGTGAGCCGCTCGCCCGTTTATTGGCTGGATGAGCTCCGGGTTCCGGTCATGATTGTGCACGGAACAGCCGACAGCCAGGTCGATGTCTCCCATGCCCGCAAGCTGGCGTTGGGCTTGGAGCAGGCCGGCAAAGATTATACAATGGAGCTTTACGAGGGAATGAACCACCGGTTTCCGAGGGAGGCCGACGAACGGGCGCTGGATGCGGTGTTCGCCTGGATTTCCAGAAAACGGATGGATTCGGGGGCAAGGGGATAAGCCTTGATGTTGGGAACAGCCATTGGTATGATGCTTTTATGAAGGGGGAGTTTGATGAACAGCGGTTTTTCGGCTTTACAGGTGGATGAGTTTTACGTCCGAAAGCTTCAGGAGATGAACATCGTATCGCCTTCGCCGATTCAGGCGGAAGCGATACCGATCATTTTACAAGGCAAAGATGTGGTGGCGCAGTCGCAGACCGGCTCGGGCAAAACGTTGGCTTACGCGCTGCCTTTACTGCATAAAATAGACAAGGATTCCAAGGACGTACAAGCTGTCGTGCTCGTACCTACCCGTGAGCTGGGGGTACAGATCTTTCAGACGCTGGAGCTTCTCACGGCGGAGAGCGGCATTCGTGTGCAGGCTTTAATCGGCGGGGCTGCGATCAGCAGGCAGATTGACCGCTTGAAGCTGCGTCCGCAGCTGATCGTCGGCACGCCGGGACGCGTGCTTGAGCTGTTGAAGCTTCGCAAGCTCAGCATGCATTATGTGCAAACCATCATCGTGGACGAGGTCGACCAGGTGTTCGAGCTCGGTTCGATGAACGAGGTCGAGGCGATTTTCAAAGGGATGCAGCGCGAGCGTCAAATGCTGTTTTTCTCGGCTACGATGCCCGAACCGATCGAAGCGGTCATTGGCCGCTGGATGCAAGCTCCGGTATATGTACAAGTGAATCCGCAGCAGCGAACGTCGGAAACGCTGGACCATTTGTATTTCGTTTGCGAGGAGCGGGACAAGATCGACATGCTGCGCAGAATCGTCCGGTTGTACAACCCGCCTGCCGCCATCGTCTTCATTAATGAGATCGAAGATGTAGCGGAAGTGATCGGCAAGCTGCAGTTTGCCAATTTGTCGATTGAAGCCTTATACGGAGATGCCGGCAAGCAGGACAGGGCCGCAGTGATGCAGGCGTTCCGCGCCGGAAAGTTCCAGCTGCTGCTGGCGACGGATATCGCTGCGCGGGGATTGGACATTCCCCATGTGACGCATGTCATTAACCTGGACCCTCCGATCGATGCGGATCATTACGTGCATCGGGTCGGGCGGACCGGGCGGATGGGGAAAAAGGGGACGGCAATCTCGATTATTACGCCTAAAGAACGATTTATTATGAACAAATTTTCGAGGACGCTAGGCGTAACGATTCAGGAAAAAGAAATGGCTTACGGCAAAGTGTACGAGCCGGGCCAACGCAAAAACTACGCTGCGGAAGCGCGTCAAGCGAAGCCGGCGCTTTCCAGACGCCCCAAGGGGAAAGCGGACGGGGACGCCGCCATGCGTCAGCCGGGAGAGCAGCCGCATGCGCCATCCAAGGCTCCCGCATCGCAAGCGCGCGCAGGCATGCCGGCCGAAACCGGCGGCAAGCCTGTCAGCAAAGCCGCCAACCCTCCCGCCCCGGCGGTTAAGAAGAAGTCGGAGCGCGAGCGGAAGCGCGATAGTAAAAATAAAGGAGCGCCGCGATGGCTCAAGGAGAAGCGGAATAAGCCGACCTAATCCGGAAGCGGCGTCCGGCTTGCAATGACTTGGCAGAGAAGAGTCAAAACGTAAAGAGCTTTATTGGGTTATCGGAAGGAGCCGTGCATGGGAGCATGGGGAAGCTGATCAGATTTTTACTGATGCTTGCGCTGGCGGCAGCGCTGCTGGCCGGAGGTCTGTATTTATACGCCCAGCCGCAGCAGACTTTGGATCTGAATTACTCGGATCTGTCGATCAAAAACAAGCTGGCGGACATGATCGCCTCGCGGAAGCTGGAGGTTGAGCTGACGGAGCCCGAGGTGAACAATTTGCTCAAAAAGGCGCTGGCCAAGCAAAGCTCCGTCCGCGGCGAGGTTGAAGTGACCGGCGCCCGGTTTACGCTGAACGGCAGCGAGTGGATCGCCGATGTCAATCTGCTGTACCAAAAGCGCTGGCAAATCGGCGCTGAGCTGATGTTTGCCGTCAGCTGGCAGGAGCCGTACGTGACGGTAGTTCATACCGGTACGCGCATCAGACAGGCGGGCATTCCATCGGAATGGTTCCGGCTGAAGCCGCTTCAAGTGCCGCTCAACGATTATATGCCGAAGCTGGCCGGAGTTAAAAGCATTGACTTTCTGGAGCATGGCGTAAGGCTGAAACTGGGAATCATGCTTCATTAGCCGATACTTCGTACCGATAGATCCGCCGAATTATTTTATCACGAAAGAGAGCACCCGTTCCAAGGCAATCAAACCTTGCAGCGGGTGCTCTTTATTTAGCGGCTACCGCTTTGGGTTGCCGCGCAGCTGCTTGTGAATCTTCTTCCACCGTTCCTTCTCCGCACGCGCTGCGCCGGCATCGATTTTGCGCTCGTTATAAGCGAGCTCCTTTTGCAGCTTCACATAGCTGGCATACCGCTCCCGGCCGAGCGTCCCGTCCTCCAGCGCGGCGCGGACGGCGCAGCCGGGCTCCTGCTCGTGCCGGCAATCGCTGTAGCGGCATTCGGCGGCGAGCTCCTCGACGTCGTGGAATGCGGCGCCCAGCGAATCGCTGCCTTCCCACAGCTGCAGCTCGCGCATTCCCGGCGTGTCGATGATGATCGCGCCGTCGGGCAGAACGACGAGCTCGCGATGCGTCGTCGTGTGCTTGCCGCGGTCGTCTCCTTCTCGGACACCGCCGGTTTTCTGACGCTGTTCGCCGTACAGGCTGTTGAGCAGCGTCGACTTGCCCGCGCCGGAGGAGCCGAGCAGCGCAATCGTTTCGCCCGGCCGCAGCGTGGCCGCGAGCGTTTCGACACCGTCTTCCGCCAAGCTGTTGACGGTGTATACAGGCAGTCCGAGGGATATGGCCTCGACCTCGCGCAGCCGGGCCTCCACATCGTCGCAAAGATCTTTTTTCGTCAGAACGATTTCAGGAGCGGCGCCGCTTTCGTAGGCCATGAGCAAGTAACGCTCCAGCCGGCGCACATTGAAATCGAGGTTTAATGCCATGATGAGAAACACCCGATCCACGTTCGTGGCGACAATCTGCTCCTCCGTTGTCGTTCCGGCAATTTGGCGGGAAAATTTGCTCTTGCGCTCGAAAATCCGGTGAATGACCGCCTTGCGTTCTCCCGGCAGCTTGGTCATCCATACCCAATCGCCGACGGCCGGATAATCTTCCCGTCTTATCGCCGCAAAGCGGCTTTTGCCCGACAGCTCGCCCAGCCATTCGCCGTCCTCTGCGTAAATGCGGTACAAATGCTTATGCTCCAGTGCAATTCGGCCGATATCGTGGCTGTCCGGGTTAGGTTGATTGGCAAAAAGCGGCTGAAAGCCGTAAGTTTCCAAAGTTGTCTGTTTTTCCATGAATCCTCCTCGAATTGATGAACCTGTACTTAATTATTCTCATTCCGGATGCCGGCACACTCATTCCCTACATCACTCCGTTCCTTATAGATAACGACTAGTATATACATAATCGCGGCATTTCAAAAGGGTGAAAATCGCTATAACCGATCATTCTTGTGCATGGGAGCGCAGCGACTTCCAGGGATAGACAAACAACCCTCCGCGCGCCGTGAAGGCGGGGCAGAGGGCTCTACAAAAGCCTCGAACAATTACTTTTTCCGTTTATTTACATAAGAAGGATAGACGATTTCTCCCGTGTCCAGCTTCGCCAGTTCATCGGCAGTCCAGCCTGCAAGCTTGTTGTTGCCGGTTACGCCGGTCAGCTTAATTTTATATTTGCTGTCCAGATAGCCGTTCAGAGCCGGCATATCGGCTTCCTTCAGCTCGCGCAGCTTTTTCTTGCCCTGCAGCTGACCGAGCATGATGCCGATCGTTTCGGCGGCCAGGCTTGTGTTCGGTTGAATTCGGGCGCTGCCGTAAGCAATCGCGGAGGAGCCGACATTTTTACCGGCTACGATCACGTTATCGTAATTTTTCAGCATAAAGCTGCGCAGCGGCATGCCGTACTTGTCCGGACGTCCCATCTCGATGCCCCATTTGTTCGCGCTGGTGCCCTGCAGATCGAGCGGGTATCCGGCAATGCTGACGTTATCCCAGAACATTTTCGCGCCGAGCATATCGGAAGGCTTCAATACGTAATCCGTTTCGTAATGGTTGTATTCCCGAATGTACAAATAGTTGGGGAAGCCGTTCAGCTCCGCATGCTCCCAGCCCGTTATATTTTTACGGAAATGGTTCAATATGAGCGGTAGTTCTTTTTTGCCCAACTCCATTGCTTCGGCCACGGACTTGTCGTCGGACGGATCGACCGTGTAAATCAGAAACGCGTTGATCGCCACCTCGCCGTCCCGCTGATTGACCGCATTAAGCCCGCGCAAAAACAACCGGTCGTTCGTCGGCTTATATTTATTCGTCATACCGCTTAACCCGATGGCGAAGCTTTCGCTGACAGAACCGCCGCCGTACTTGGCGCTGCGCTGCTCCGGCGTCAGTGCGTTAAAGCTGGAATTGAACTTGGCCCAGTCGACATTTTTAAATTTCATCATCATTCCGGCGCTCATGTACTCAATATTTTTTTGGCCGTAAAACTGCTCCAAACCCGGCAGCCGGTTCGACTGCAGCTTGCTGAGCAGGGCGGCAAAGTCGGTATTATCGACCCAATAGTCAGCCTTGATCATTTTCTTGGCGCCGTCTTTGCCTGTATAGGTAACGGATTCTACCGCATGCGGTCCGAATTGGCCTTGAACCTGCTTAATGTCCCCGATTTTAATACCTGATTCGATAGGGATATCTTTTTTCAGCTTGTCAAAATATTGCGTGAACTCCGACAGCTTGCGGATTTTCCCGTTCCGGAAGCCGTCGAACAGCTCTTTGGCCCGTCCCTGTACAAGCAGTTGATGCTTTTCGTCCCTCGTTTCGTCGAGAAACAGCATCTCGCCCTGCAGCACTTGGCCCCCGAACGCTTCGCGCGGATCAAGAACCTTAACCTTCAAGCCTTCATCCGCTGCGGCTCTTGCCAAATAAAGACCTTCCAGCTCGCTTCCGAAAATGGCCACATCTACCTTTTCCGCAGGAATAGGCGGCTCCGGCGGCACGGCGTTTTTTTTAGGATCGGCTTCTTTGGACGAGTCTGCTGCAGGCGCAGCCGACGGTTTATCCCCGGCGTTGTTTTTGCTGAAGAAGGGCAGCGAGGTGTACAGGGCGGCCAAGGCCACAAGCGCTAACACCGCAATGCCGATCGAAAGCTTTTTTCCATTCCGTTTCATGGTTTTAATTTCCCCCCTGAATGCTGTTATGCTATGTTCTTGTTCCCATGATGCCAATGGTAAATGACACTTATCCTAGATAGTCTACCATTTTTAAACAGACCGATCAAAATGACCCCCACAAACGATTTGAGGGCGGCGAAAGCTTTAGTAAATCCAAGGAACTCTTCGCGAAGGTTCTATTCATTACAGCTAGTCAAGCCTTTAGTCTACTATATATATCATTCAGGGAAGGCAGACGTACATCCTGCGCGCCCTTACGATTTCTGTCGGCAAACGGCAGGGCATGTTTGTCATGCCTTGAGCTTTCGGAGGCGCCAGTTTTCAACGGCTGTACACTTCACCTGCAAAAAAAGGAGAAAATTAAATGAATAATTCATTCAAAAAGGCTATCGTTACAGGGTTGACTCTGGCTATGGTTATGGGGGGATCCACTTCAGTATTCGCTGACAGCAAAGGCAAGGATAACAAGAACGATCGTGAATGGAAAAAAGCTTTTCAAAATAACGGTAATAACGGAAAAAATAACAATAAAAATAATAACAGCAGCGACAAAGACATCTACGTCAACAACCTGAACGTTAAAAATTTAATAATCAGATTGTCCTTTGACGATGTTAAGGGCGGAGACGTCGAATGGGCTGCGCGCTACATTGCGAGCCTTGCTTCCAAGCGGGTCTTCGAGGGCTATGAGGACGGAACGTTCCAACCGCGCAAAACGATTTCCCGCATTGACGCGATCGCTGCGGCCGTCCGCCTGATGGGCTTGCGCGACGAAGCGGAATCCGCCGAGGCGAAGCATACGAACCTGAATTTCAAGGACGCCGATAAAGTAAAAGATTGGGCAAAAGGTTACGTTGCTGTGGCGCTGAAAAATGACCTGTTCTCGGAATCGGACGATAAAGTGCAGCCGGATAAGGAAGCGGATCGTCTCTGGGCAACGACGCTGCTTGTAAAAGCGTTGAAAAAACAGGATGAAGCCAAAGCCAAAATGAGCACGAAACTGACCTTCAAGGATGCCGACAAAATCCCTGCGGGCTCCGTAGGCTATGTGGCGGTTGCAATCGAACAAAACCTGATTGATGGCTACGAAGACAATACATTCCGTCCAAATCAACCGGTAACGCGTGCAGAAATGGCTAAATTGCTGGATCGTACCGGCGTCAGTCTGCCGAACGATACCGATTTCAACGGTACTTTGAATGCGAGTGTCAGCAACAATACATTGACGTTGACTGAAGACGGTCAAACCTACAGCATTGAGCTGGCGTCGGACGTCTACATTATCCGCAACGGCTATAGAGTAAACGCATCCGAGCTTAGAGCAGGCGATAAAGTCCGCGTAAGTGTCGCCAACAATCAGGCGATTTATATCGAAGCGACCGGCAGCGGTACAAATAACAACCAACTGCCGCAAAATTCAACGTTTACAGCTACCGTCAATTCGGTTGTAAACAACAACAACTGGATTTCGTTGACAAAAGACGGCCGCACTTACAATGTTGAAATCGCGTCGAACGCTTATTTCGAACGTGGTGGTGTTTCGGTGTCCGCATCCGCACTTCGGGTGGGCGATCAAGCAAGCGTAACGACTTCGAACGGTAAAGTCAGCAGAGTGATCGTGACCAACGCTACTACAGACAACCAGCTGCCGCAAAACGGTATCTTTACGGCCAGCATTAATTCGGCTGTAAATAACAATGTGCTATCGGTAACGAAGGACAACCGCACTTACAATGTCGAGCTGGCTTCGAATCCGTCGATCGAACGCAATGGAGTGAACGTGGCGGCGTCGGAGCTTAGAGCAGGCGATCAAGTACGGATTACAATGGTCGGCGGCAAGGCCAAAGTATTGATCGTCACTAACGGCGTTCAATCCACTTACTCGATCAACGGTACGTATAACAGCATCGATACGTATTCCAACGGCGATATTTACAGAATTTCCATCAACAGAACACTGGATGACGGAACAGTTCAAAACAATGTGTACGTAGATACCGTTTCGAATGTCGCATTCTTGTACGCCACTTCCACAGGCACAATCCAGGGCGACCGTTCCCAATTGAGAGTCGGCGGTCAGGTTGAGCTTAGAATCAACAGCAATGACGACAAAGTAAATACGGTCGTAATTAAATAAGATCCTTGCATATAAGCTAGTGAAGTTTGGATCATGACAGGAGCAGCCCTTCCGCCTCAAGCCCCCGCTTGACGGATGGGCTGTTCTTTTTTTTTGCGGTTGAAAAATGTGTGGACAGCCGTGCAAGTAGGTGTATAATAAGAAAAATTACTTGAAACAGATTACGGAGGATGCGATGAACAGTCAATCGGTCAAGCTGGAAGATATCATAGTCGCAAGTCATATGCTGAAGGATGTCGTGAACCATACGCCATTGCAAAAAAACTTTATCCTGTCGGATAAATATAACTGCAACGTGTACTTGAAACGGGAAGACCTGCAGGTCGTACGTTCGTTTAAGATCCGCGGTGCTTATCATTTGATGCGCAGTCTCCCCGAGGACAAGCTGCGCAAAGGCGTCGTCTGCGCAAGCGCGGGCAATCACGCCCAGGGCTTGGCCTATTCCTGCAATACGCTGCAGGTCCAGGGCAAAATATTCATGCCCACCACAACGCCACGGCAAAAAATTTCCCAGGTCAAGCTGTTCGGCGGCCCGTACATCGAGGTCATTCTCATCGGCGACACTTTCGACGATTCGCTGAGAGAGGCTGTCAGCTACAGCGAACGGGAGGAAATGCAGTTCATCCATCCGTTCGATCATCAGAAAATCATTGCCGGTCAAGGCACGGTAGGATTGGAGCTGATGAACGATATGCGGGAGCGTGTCGATTACGTGTTTGCCGGCATAGGCGGCGGCGGTCTGGCGGCGGGTGTCGGCACCTATGTCAAAAGCATCAGTCCGTCGACCAAGGTGATCGGAGTCGAGACGACCGGCGCTCCGTCCATGCAGCAGTCGATCGGCAAAGGGGAAATCGTCACCTTGACCGATATCGATAACTTCGTGGATGGCACGGCGGTAAAACGGGTAGGTGAGCTGACCTACGACATTTGTCAAAAGGTTGTGGACGACATTGTCGTTGTTCCCGAGGGCAAGGTATGCACGAAGATTCTTGAGCTGTATAACGAGAATGCGATTGTGGCCGAGCCGGCCGGAGCGCTGACGATTACGGCGCTCGATTTCTACCGCGAGCAAATCGCCGGAAAAAACGTGGTCTGCATCATCAGCGGAGGCAACAACGATATCGACCGGATGCAGGAAATTAAAGAGAGGTCGCTCATTTATGAGGGGCTTAAGCATTATTTCACGGTGGAATTTCCTCAGCGGGCCGGCGCATTGCGTGAATTTCTCGATGAGGTGCTTGGACCGAACGACGATATCACCCGCTTTGAATATACGAAAAAAACGAGCAAAGAGAACGGGCCGGCACTGGTCGGAATCGAATTGAAAAATAAGGAAGACTACGAGCCGTTGATCGAACGGATGATCAACAAAGGCATCAAATATGTGGAAATTAATAAAAATCCGCATTTATTTAATTTGTTGATTTGATGGAAGAGCGGCGCGGGCAACCTGTGCGGACGGCCGGTTGAAGTAAGGTATGGCGCGGCTCTTGTTCCACTAATCAGAATTTCGTCATAGGCATTATCCCGTTAACTCAGGGGCTGAATGATCCGAGTCGAATAGTTGGCGCAACGGGAGAAGCTCCGCATTGCTGATGCGAATGGCGAAGCTCCGCATTGCTGATGCAATGGGCGAAGCTCCGCAATACTGATGCAATGGGCGAAGCTCCGCAATACTGACGTAACGGGGGAAGCTCCGCAAAACTGATGCAAATGGAGAAGCTCAGCAATACCGACGTAAAGGAAGAAGTTCCGCATTATTGACGCGAATGGAGAAGCTCCGCAATACTGACGCAAAGGGATAATAATTATAGTGCTTAAACAACAGTATGCCTGAAGGTAAAGCCTTCCCCATACGACGTCTGCTTGCTTTGAGAGGCTTCACTTCGTTATTCCGCACAATTGGATCCGCACAAATTGGCACCGCACAAAAAACCGGGTTCTCGTTTCATGAGAGAGCCCGGTTTGTTTTTTGATCGGTTTATTTTGCCGATACTTTCTGAATGTCTTGAACGCCTTGGAAAATCAGGTTGAACATCTCTTCCAAATTTTGTTCCTCGATGCAGGAGAAGGCGACGCGCAGGTCGGTTTCGCCCAAGGCGATCGTGCCGATCCCGTAATGGTCAAGCAGGTGCACGCGCAGCGATTCGGCTTCGACCGTCTTCAGCTTCAGGCACATGAAGTACCCGGAGTTAAACGGATAGTATTCCCATGCGGAGTCGAATTTGCCGCTGTCAAGAATCGCTTTAACTTTGTTGGCGCGGCCCTTCATGATTTCAAACTTTTCTTGCTTCTGGGCTTTAAATTCCGGTGCGTTCAAGGCATGAAGCACGAACGTTTGGGAAGGGTGCGCTCCGCTTGAGATCGTTGCGCGAATAATTCCCATTGTTTTTTGCTCAAGCGATGCGAGGATGCCTTCGATTTGCCCGGCGTACGTAATGAAGCCTACGCGGAAGCCCCATACGAATTCCTCCTTCGTCGCTCCGTCGACTTTAACGGATAACACGCGCGGATGCAAATTCGCCAGCTGGCCGGCCAAAGATTCCTGAAGCGAATTTTCAAAGAACAGGCCGAAATAAGCGTCGTCCGTAACGGCAACCACGTTGATTCCGGCCTCGGCGGCTTCCTTGATTGCGGCAACGATTTGTTTGCCCTCTTCGGGACCTGGCGTATAGCCGGTCGGATTGTTCGGAAAGTTCAGCACGACGATCGCCTTGCCCTTGCTTTTTTGTGCGAGCATCGCATCCCGCAGGCCGGCTGCATTGAACTTGCGATCGCTGTTGTAGAGCGGGTAATTGACGATCTCGGCGCCGCGGCGGATGCCGAACGTAAGCTCATAGTTTTCCCAGTTTTTATCCGGAAAAATGACGGCGTCGCCTGCGTCGGCGAACAAGTCGGCAATAACGCTCAAGCCATGGGTAAGCGCATTGGTGACGATCGGATTGCCCAAACCTTCGCTTGAAAGACTTGGATTCTCCTCCAGCATTTTGCTGCGCCAGGCCGCACGCAGCTCGGGCTTCCCGGCCGGCGGCGCATATTCGTATAAATCCTTCGGATTATAAGCTGATAACGTATCTTGAATGACCTTCAGGTGCATGGGCTGTCCGTTTTCGAGCGCAGTACCGATGGTGGCATTAAACTTTTTTGCTTTTTGCTTAGCTTCCGCCGATTGGCTCAAGATGCCGACTTTCGGGAAATAGATTTGTTTCCCCAAGCTGGACAGCATGTCGTATACATGCGGATTTTGTTTGGCAATCGTATCGTTTAGCTGTTGGGCAAGTGGATTCATTAGGGTCCGTCCTTCCGTAATCTATGCTTCTGATTAACTCGAGCTTCGCATTTCTGTAAAGCCCGACATTTAGGCTACATTATACCATTTAAGCGAGGGCGAGTCACGCTGATTTCGTTTGAACCCGACGATCGGATGAAACTATTTTCACGTGAACAATCTTGTCGTGGCGCCATTGTGGAACGCTAGCGGGAAAAATTGATTTATGTTACCATAATGTAGATGCGGACGATTGTTCGACTATCAACTTACCATTTTGAGGAGGCAATTATTGCGATGGAAATCCGTTACGCAACCAATCCGACAGAAACAAAATCATACGATACGGACAGACTGAGAAGCGAGTTTTTAATTGAAAACTTGTTTGTTCCCGACAAGCTCAATATGGTTTACAGCCACGTAGACCGTTTTATTACAGGCGGCGTTATTCCGACGACCGAACCGATTAAACTGGAAGCGGACAAGCACGAAATGGGCGCGGACTACTTCTTGGAACGCCGCGAAATCGGCATTATAAACGTCGGTCCTGCAGGGACTGTAACCGTTGACGGCACCGAGTATGTGCTGGAAAGCAAAGACTGCCTGTATGTCGGTCTTGGCAATAAAGAAGTCGTGTTTAAGAGCGCGAATGCCGCTAATCCGGCCCGTTTTTATTTTAATTCCACACCGGCTCACAAAAACTATCCGACCGAAAAAGTGGAAATCAGCAAAGCCGAGCCGCAGCATTTGGGCTCGATCAATTCGTCGAACGAGCGTACGATTTACAAGTACATTCATTTGAACGGCATCCAAAGCTGTCAGCTTGTTATGGGCATGACGCTGCTGAAGCCGGGCAATATGTGGAACACAATGCCCTGCCATACGCACAACCGCCGTTCGGAAGTGTACTTCTATTTCGATATGCCTGAAGACGGTCTTGTGTTCCATCTGATGGGCGATCCTGGCGAAACCCGCCATGTCGTTGTCCGCAACGAGCAGGCCATCATTTCTCCGAGCTGGTCGATCCACTCCGGCGTCGGCACCAATAATTATACATTCATTTGGGCAATGGCCGGTGAAAACCAGGAATTTACCGACATGGATATGGTCGCTCCAAAAGATTTGCGTTAATCTTGCGCATTGCAAATATTCGTACAAAAAGGATGCTGAAAAGCGTCCTTTTTTGTATTTATTTGAAATAATTACGTAGGAAAAGGAGGATTTTGCGGGAGAATGTAGAATTGTAGTATTAAGTTAAATTTTCCCATAAAAGTAATTGTGTAGAAAAAACATGAATTGAATCGAAAAATGTTGAAAAAGGGGGAATTATGATGAAGGCAGTACGGAGTGTGGTCGATTTTTTGGAAGATGGTGGAGTCAAGTATATATTTGGTATCCCCGCAGGTTCGGTCAACGGCTTTTTTGATGAATTGTACGAAAAACCGCAAATCACACCCGTCATTGCCAAGCATGAGGGCGCCGCTTCATATATGGCCGCGGCTTACGCCAAACATTCCGACAGCTTGGGCGTATGCATCGGCTGCAGCGGCCCCGGCAGCACCAACCTGTTGACGGGTGCTGCCCATGCGATGCGCGAGCATCTTCCGGTTTTGTTTTTGACGGGCTCCGTGCCTGTCGGAACGGTAGGCTTGAACGCATCCCAGGAATTAAATGCCGTGCCTTTGTTTAAGCCGGTAACGAAGTACAGCGTATGCGTCCAAAACGCAGCCGACCTGCTTCCGGAAGTGACCAAGGCGGTTACGATTGCTCTTTCCGGCATCCCGGGTCCGGTTCATGTGCAGATGCCTATCGATATTCAACTGGAGCAGATCGAGCCCGCCCTTCTGCCGCCTTTTCCGCAGCTGCAAATAAGCGTTCCGAACCGGACGCTGCTGCGCCAGGCGGCAAGGGAGCTTGCCGAGCACAGCAAGGGCATCGTCTTCGTTGGCCAGGGCGCGCGCCGAGCTGTCCCGGATGTGCTCAAGCTGGCGGAAACGTTGAACTGGCCGATCGTTACGACGCCGCAGGCGAAGGGATTGGTGCCGGATACGCATCCGTTGTACGACGGCGTATTCGGCTTCGCCGGGCAGCCCAAAGCCTCCCGGCTTATCGAAGATCAGGAGCATAGCGCGATACTGATCGTTGGCTCCAGCCTCGGCGAAACGGCTACGAGCAATTGGAACCGCAGCCTGACGGAAAACCGTTATACGATCCAAATCGACATTGATGATACCGTATTTCACCGTAAATATCCGGTCGATTTGCCGATCGTGGGCGATGCGGGGCTCAGCCTGAGCTTCCTGCTGCAGGAGCTGGAGCGAATGGGGGTTCGGCGGAGCAGCGGTGCAGAGCCCGATCATAACAAGGCGCATCCGCAGCCTACAGCCGAATACACGACGCAGAACGTGCTGCTGGCGCTGCAGAAGCATATGCCTTCCGACACGCGTTTTGCGGTCGATATCGGAGAGTTCATGTCCTACGTCATTCATTATATGAAAGTTCCCGAATCGGATTCATTCGATATCAATGTGCATTTCGGGGCTATGGGCGCCGGAATCGGAACGGCTATCGGCATGCATTTGGCGGATCCGTACCGTCCGACGGTTTGCATAACGGGCGACGGCTGCTTTTTTATGCACGGCATGGAAATATTGACGGCGAAAGAGTACAACCTCCCGATTTTGTTTGTCGTTATAAACAACGCAAGGCTCGGGATGGTGTATCATGGCCATACGCTGCAGTACAAGCGCAGTCATCCGCGGTTCGAGCAGCGGCCGGTTTCAATATCCGATATGGCTTATTCGCTCGGCATTCCGAGCTGGCGCGTTGAAAGCATGCAGGATTTGTCAGCCGGAGTGCTGCATGATATTCGTACGGACGGGCCCGCTCTGCTGGAAATTGCGATTGTGGATAACAACACGCCCCCCATGGGTGACAGGGTGAAATTTCTTTCCTCATTTCAAAAGTAAGCAATAAGAATCGGATAATTGGAGGATGGTGTTATGGATGAGTGGCGATCAAGCAAGATACGCCCGCTTGGCTAAGATCAGTCAACTGATAAATTCGAATTTGGATTTGCGCTCCTTGCTTGAGGCCGTGGCAACGGCCATCTCCGAGGAGATCGTCAAATGCAATTCCACCGGGATCTATTTGCCGCAGCCGGACGGAACGTTTCGCGGCTACGTCGGCAAGCCGGATCATATTAACGGAATTACACTTGACCAGATGGTAGTCGATCCGGAGAAGGATCATTTGGCCCGGGATATTATCGCAACTCGGAAGAGCATCTATATTCCCGACACCTCGATAGATAACAGGCCGGATCCCACTCCGGTCGAATTGTTCAAGATTCGCTCGCTTTTGGGACTGCCGATTTCATATGGCGACGAGCTGTTCGGCATTGTTTTTCTGTTTGATTACGGCATTCCTATGAATTTGACGGAATCGGAAATTCAGACCGTGGAAGCCTACGTCAATATGGCGGCGGTGGCGATTCATAACGTAAAGCAGTTCCAAGCGATCCAATCGCTTCTCAAGGAGAAGCAGCTGCTGCTCGACTTTACGCGCGAGCTGTCGCTATGCTCGACTACGGATAAAATATTGGATACCTGCTTCCGTTATGTCGGCCAAGTTCTCAATAATACGAATATCGGCGTTCATCTGTGCGATTCGATCGGCAGCACGTTTCGCCCCGCCAAACTAAGCCGGAGCAGCGACTGGACAGAGGAGCAATGGCATAAAACTCACAGTAAAATCAAGCTTAATTATGAAAATGACCTGCTGTTTCAGGAAGTGATTCAAACCAGGAAGTATGTGTTTATTCCGGATATCGACAACGATCATCGACCGAATCACGAGGCTTGCCACCGGTTCGGGATCCGTGGCGTGTTTATGCTTCCGCTGGTCGCCACGGGAGAAGTGCTGGGCACGATCGCCGTCGTAAGCTTGGGCGAAATCCGAACGTACGCGGATATTGACATGCAGCTCGCACAATCGATTGTCGATATGACGGCTCCGGCTTTATCCAATGCCATTCAAGTCGAACAGCTGGAGCTTATCATCAATGACAGGACGAAGGAATTAAGGGAAAACCACCGTATTTTGGAGCTTATCCTCAATTCGGCAGGCGAAGGTATATATGGCTTAAATCTGGACGGAGAAATTACATTTTGCAATCCGGCAGCCGCACGTATGCTTGGACTGCCCGTGGACCAGCTGATAGGCCGCAAGCATACCGACATTTTACAGAGTGAGGATGGGATGGTTAACGTACAAATCGAAGATTCGATCTTTGACGTGTTGGGCGGCGAGACGGACGCGTATATGCGGGAAGGGATGTTTCAACGGGCGGACGGCATCTTTTTTCCGGTCGAGTATGTGTTGACGCCAATTATGGAGGAAGATGCCATACAAGGCGGGGTCGTTACGTTCTCCGATATTTCTTTAAGGAAAAGCACCGAGGAAATTATCCGCAAGACCGATAAGCTGTCTGTCATCGGCGAGCTGGCTGCCGGCGTTGCTCACGAAATACGCAATCCGCTGACGACGCTGAGAGGATTTATCCAGCTGCTGAATGCCAACCCTAATACAAAGCAGTCGAATCTGGAGGTCATGCTGTCGGAGTTGGACCGCATCAATTTTATCGTCAGCGAGCTGCTGTTTATCGCCAAGCCGCAATGCATCAGCATGAAAAAGCATGACCTGGGGGAAATACTTCAGCATGTAGTAAAGCTTCTGCAAGCCCAGGCGATTATGAGCAATGTCGAAATCGTTTTGTTTGTGGGCGGCGCTATTCCTCCGATAGCCTGCGCGGAAAATCAATTGAAGCAAGCATTTATCAACATCGTCAAAAACGCCATCGAATCGATGGAGCACGGCGGTCTGCTTCAGATTAGCGTCGAGCTGAATCATAATTATGTGACGGTACGGTTCAAGGATCAAGGCAGCGGGCTGTCGAAGGAGCGGATTCCTAAGCTGGGCGAACCGTTTTATACGACGAAGGAAAAAGGGGTCGGGCTCGGCCTGACGGTCACGTTCCAAATCATTAAGTACCATCATGGCCGGATTCATGTGGAAAGCGGCGAGGGGCTCGGCACAACAGTTAAGATTGAACTGCCGCTTGTGCTGTCGAAGGGCAATCAGGTCGATCATTTGCCATTCACGTATACGACCAATTAAACGGCCGCCGGGCAACCATCACTTCATACCTCCATCATTGCGGGTATGGAGTGTTTTTATTTCGAGGTTGAATTTTTTGGCGTTACGTGATACTTTTCTTTTATCCTGAATAGAAAAGGTATGGTACTGGTATGCAGCAACAAACGGTGTCTATTATGGGAGTCCCTTTTTCAAAACTTAATTTGCAGCAAACTTTAGAGAAGCTGGCCAATCGGATTGACAAGCAGGATGACGGCCTGTTTCATCTTATAACCGCGAATCCGGAGATCGTCATGATGGCGGGTCAGGACGACGAGCTGAAGTCGATCATCGGCCGTGCGGGGATGATTACGGCGGATGGCATCGGGGTCGTGATGGCGGCCAAATGGCAGGGCGAACCGCTGGAAGAGCGCGTAACCGGATTCGATATATTTACCGGCCTGCTGAAATCCGGCAATGAGAAGGGCTATTCCGTCTACCTGTTGGGGGCCGATGAAGAGACGAACCGGAAATCGGCCGAGGTGATTGCGAAGCAGTACCCGGGCGTCCGTATTGTCGGCAGGCAGAACGGATTTTTCGGCAAAGACGAGGAAGCGGGTGTCGTGGCCGCGATCAGGGAAGCCAAGCCCGATATATTGGTCGTGGCTATGGGTGCGCCGTATTCGGAGAAGTGGATTTATCGGTATAAATCCGAGCTTCAGGCGAAGATCGCATTCGGCATAGGCGGAAGTCTTGACGTACTCGCGGGTAAGGTGAAGCGCGCCCCGGTCATATGGCAAAATCTTCACCTCGAATGGCTGTACCGGCTGCTGGCTCAGCCGTCGCGGTGGCGCCGTCAGCTCGTTTTGCCCAAATTTGCGCTAAGGGTGCTGTTCGGACGCGGCAGATAGCGGATAATGTCCGGGAATAGCGATAACCGAGCGATCGTATGGCTTATCGGAGAACATGCGCAAATAAAAAGAGGAAGCTCCAGTCAGCTGTACTGCTGAATAGCTTCCTCTCCATGCCTAAACCAACGTCCCGAGCTTCTCGCCCATTTTCACCGTACTTCCGACCTCCAGATCGCTGCGGCTTACAAACGTGTCGCTTTCCAGCAGAAGGACGACCGTCGAGCCGAATTCGAAGTATGCGAGATCGTCGCCGCGGACCGGATGGCTGGCCAGCGGAGAAGCGTATTGAATGCTGCTAACGTTCATGGCGCCGACCTTGACGACCGCCAGCTCGCCCGATTCATGCTGCATATACGTAATCAGGCGCTCGTTGCGGCTTAGCACCCTGCGCATATGGCGCAATCCGAACTCGTTGACCGGGTATACTTTGCCTGGAATATGTTCTTTTTCAATGATGGTTCCATCGATCGGCGAATGGATCCGGTGATAATCCGTCGGGCTCAAATATAGTACAAAGTAGAAACCGTTTTTATAGTTAACCATGCGCGGCGAAAAGTTGAGCAGTTCTTCCACCGTGTAATCCTGCCCTTTTACATTTAAAATCAGGCCGTCGGCAATCGTGCCGATGCCGGTAATTTTGGCGTCGACCGGACTGACCAAAGCTCTCGGGGACGCATCAACAGGGCGAAGCCCCGGCTTCAGCCGTCTCGTAAAAAAATCGTTGAGGGAGGCGTACTCGCTCAACTGTTTTTCGGCATCCTCCAGCCGGATACCGTATATTTTGGCAAAGCGGGGAATAAGCGCCCGGCTTGCTCGTGATTTTGCAAACGCGCCTGTTAATTTAGAGATCGATTTGCGGGAAGAAAGCTCCGTTAACAAGCGGAAAAAAGATTTCGTCATAGCTCTGCATTCACCTGTTCCCTCTATTTGTTGTTTATCAAATATCTTGACATATAAGCTGTCCCAACGCAAGAGAAAAAGATACCGGCCAATGAAGCGGCGAGCCTTTTGCCGGCTGCATTTTATAAAGGAGCTGATGTTTATGCCAAATGTTGATTTGCCCTTATCGGAACTTTATCATTATAAGCCTGATTTGACGGCGCAGCCCGATTTCGATGAGTTTTGGAACAATGCGAAAGCGGATTCAAAGCAAGCACCGTTGAATGCCAAGGCGGAGCCGGTGAACGATCATCCGTTGACTTCAATCCGGATATACGATGTCGTTTTTGACGGTATGGACGGTACGCCGATTCACGGATGGTATGTCGTACCGGCTGGGGATCACGCTCCGGGTTCGCTGCCTGTTATTGTCAAGTATCACGGCTATAACGGCAACCGCGGGAACCCGCATGAATTGCTGCATTGGGCTTCGATGGGAATGGCGGCATTCGCGATCGACGCAAGGGGGCAAGGCGGCTTAACGCCGGTCGGCGCGGTTTTTCCGCAGGGCAGCGTATCCGGCTGGATGACGCTCGGCCTTTTGAACCCTGCCGAGTATTATTACAGGCTGGTATATATCGATTGCATCCGCGCGCTTGATTTCGTGTGCGGACGGCAGGAGGTCGACGCTTCGCGGATCGCCGTGTACGGCGGCAGCCAGGGAGGAGGCTTGGCGTTGGCGGCGGCCGGGCTGGACGAGCGGCCTAAGCTGGCGATGCCGTATTATCCGTTTTTATGCCATTTCCGGCGTGCCGTCGAGATACATAATAGCGGACCGTATGCGGAAATCAAAAACTGGTTCCGCCGGTTCGATCCGGAGCATCTCCAGGAGGAGCGGGTGTACCGGACGCTTAGTTATTTTGACGGCATAAACATGGCCTCGCGGGTGAGAGCGAGAACGTTAATGGCGATCACGCTGCAGGACATCACCTGCCCGCCGTCAACCTGCTTTGCCGTCTACAACCATCTGGCCGGAGAAAAAGAGCTGAAGCTGTATCATGATTACGGTCATGAGGCGCTGCCTTTTCACGAAGAGGCCATGATGCGGTTTGCAGCTTCGTATCTTTAGGATGAAGCGGAACCGGCATTAATTTTGGCGTTGACTTTTTTTACATACATGATAATATGATTTATGTCACTAGGGGAGCCTAACCGGCTGAGATTGGATCGCAGATCCTAGACCCTCTGAACCTGATCTGGATTGTGCCAGCGTAGGGAAGTGGAGAGCGTTTGAAGCGTGTAATGAAATTCACACATGCAGACCACTTTCGGAAGCGGAGGTGGTCTTTTTGCTTTTCAACGGGCCTCCGGAACAGTGAATGAGCTTATTTATATTATCGGGAGAAAGGGTGGAGCAGGTACAATGTCAAAAGGTTTGAAATTGACCGATATTTTGGTCACGATCGTCATTGCGGTTGTTTTTGCTGTGATTTACAGGTTATGGGGGGATGTCTCGAACATTGTCAAACTGGCCGGACTGCAGCTCGATCAGCTCGTCTACGGCGTCTGGTTCATGGCCGCAACGGTTGCTTACCTGCTGATCCGCAAGCCCGGCGTCGCGCTGCTGGCGGAGGTAGCCGCCGCATCGGGCGAACTGCTGGCCGCCTCGCAGTACGGCGTCGAGGCGTTGACATACGGGATCGCCCAAGGTTTGGGAGCCGAGCTTGTGTTTTTTCTGTTTCGCTACCGCAGCTTTTCGCCTGGGGTTGCCGCGCTCGCAGGTATGGCTTCCGCGGTCGCTTCGTTAATTTTCGACGGATTCAAAGGCTACTTAACGGATTTGCAATCATGGAATTTAATTTTGTATCTTGTATTTCGCCTGATCAGCAGCGTGTTTATTACAGGCCTGTGCGCATATTGGCTTGTCAAAGCGCTGGAGGCCGCAGGCGTGGCCAATCTGGTCCGTCCGGCGAGCCGGGCCGACTATGACGCGTTGGAGCGCAAAACCGAATGAGCGCGATCGCCGCGGTCAATGGTCTGAGGCTCAAGTTTGCCGGAACTGCGTCGCTGCAGTTCGACGATTTGTCGTTTGCCGTGCCGGCCGGCCAAAAGGTGCTGCTGCTCGGACCGAGCGGAAGCGGAAAATCGACGCTGCTGCAGGTGCTGACCGGTTTGATTCCGGGAGCGATTGAAGTGCCGATGCGCTGCGACGGCATCACGATTCCTTCCTCCTGGGGCTATTTGTTCCAGGACCCGGATACGCAGTTTTGCATGCCTTACGTTGACGAAGAGTTGGCCTTTGTGCTGGAAAATTTGGGCGTGCCGAGGGAAGAGATGGACGCCCGCATTCGCGACGGGCTGCTGCAGGTGGGACTGGACTTGAAGGACCCGCATATCCCGATCCAATCGATGTCGCAGGGGATGAAGCAGCGGCTCGCTATCGCTTCTATATTGGCGCTGGAGCCTGACGTCCTGTTCCTGGATGAGCCGACGGCATTGCTCGATCCGGAAGGGACGGAGCAGGTGTGGGAGACGTTAAAGAAAGTCGGCCGGCATAAAACGCTGATCATCGTGGAGCATAAAATCGACGCGGTGATCGGGTTTGTGGACCGCGTCGTGTTGTTTAACCACGACGGGGCTGTGCTGGCGGACGGCCAGCCAGCGCATGTGTTCGCCGTACACAAGCCGGAGCTGCAGGAGTACGGCATCTGGTACCCCGGCGTGTGGCGGGATTATACCGCCGGCCCCGGCTACAAAGCGCTGCAGGCGGCCCGCGAGGCCGGCCCCGCAGATGCCGGAGCCGCCCGGGAAGTGCTGACACTGCGCGAATTCGCCGGATATCCGGACGGGCGCAGCGGGAAGCCTCGAATCCAGGTCGCGGATGCGCGACTGGATTCCGGGGAATGGATCGCCGTTGTCGGGCCTAACGGCGCAGGAAAAAGCACGCTGCTGCAGTCGATCATGCAGCTGATCCGCACGAGCGGCGGCTATGCGTTTCTCGGCCGCCGCGTGCTTGGCTTTAAAGATATGGCGGACGAGGCCGCCTATGTGTTTCAAAACCCGGAGATGCAGTTTGTCACCAACTCCGTGTTCGACGAGGCCGCATTCGGCTTTCGCAGGGACGGCGCCGCCGATGCCGAGCGGCTGACGGAGGAGCTGTTGGCCGAGTTTGGCCTCGAAGCCCGGCGGGCGCAGCACCCGTTCCAGCTGTCGCTCGGGCAGAAGCGGCGTCTGAGCGTCGCGACGGCGATGGGCAAGTGCCGGCAGCTGGTGCTGCTGGATGAGCCGACGTTCGGACAGGACGCGGCCAACACCTTCGCCATCCTGGAAAAGCTGGAAGGCTGGCGCCGTCAGGGCGCATCGATCATCATGGTGACGCATGATATGGATATTGTGCGATACTTTGCTACCCGCGTATGGCGGATCGAGCAAGGCCGCCTTGCCCTGGATGCCGCGTCGACTGCTTATTTGCGCACGTTGGAGCAGCCGGCAGCACCGCCAAGCGGTCTTGAGCCGGCTGAAATGCGGCGCTGACGACAACATGGAAAACGGAGGGCATAAGCTTGTTCACATTCGAAGAAACATGGCTGCACCGGGTAAATCCGAGCGTGAAGCTGATCTTGTCGGTCGGGATGTTTTTTGTCGTGCTGTTTACGGATAACATCAATGTGTTGGTCAATATGACGATAGCCCAACTGCTGCTGCTGCTTTTATTCTCCGGACATCCGCTGTCGCGGCTGCTGCTGTTGCTCCTGCCGTTCGGTCTCGTCTTTGTCTCCTCCTCGATGTCGATGATGCTGTTCGGCAAAGGCGATACGACATGGCTTAGATGGGGGCTTGTCCATGTGACGGAGGAAAGCTTCTTCCGCGGGCTGCATATCGGCTTGAAGACGGTCAACATGGCTTTGACCGGCTTGCTGTTTGCGCTCACGACGAAGCCGGTGGCGTTGTTCTATTCGTTAATGCAGCAGTGCAAGCTGCCGCCCAAATTCGCATACAGCTTCATGGCCGCACTGCGGCTGATGCCGATCATGGCGGATGAGCTGCGGACGCTGCGGATGGCGTTGAAGGTGCGCGGCGTCAAGCGGCGCGCAGGATTGGCGGGCTTCTACGAGACGCTGCGGCTGTACGCGATCCCGCTGCTGGCGCAAAGCATTCGCCGCGCCCAGCGCATTGCGGTGGCGATGGAAGCGAAGCGCTTCTCCATGGCGCGCGGGCGCACCTATTATTACCGCATCGGCTTTTCACTGCGGGATGTGTACCTGCTGCTGTTTTTCGCAGCGGCCATTTCGGCCTCCATATATGCAGGGCAGCACTTGCCATATTTTCATATCGGCGACGTACGGTACAAAGTATAGACTGCATCAACATCAATCCGCTTCTTCGGCAGATCGCTGAAGAGGCGGATTTTTTTGTTGCTTGGCAAATGATGCGCAATTAATTTCTGCGGAGATCGGGTGGCGTACACAAAACGTTCAAGGTTGCCTAACATCCAATGTGACTTTGGTCATAGATGCCCGCCGGCCCACCTTCTACAATAAGAGCATCAAAGTTAAGTCTGAAAGGAGTGAAGGCAGCGTGGATCAACAGCATAAGCAGGAAGATACGGCTTTAAAAGGAACGTTAGTATCGGTATTGCTGCTTGGCGGGTTTCTCATACTGACATGGGTCGGCGTATTCGCCATCTTCGTTTCCAGAGGCTAGGCAGCAATTTACACTTCAGTAGAAGGGGTTGGACATTCCATGCATATTCACCGCTATGAAAAAATTTGGTTAAGCTTCGGCATCGCCATGCTGGTCGTATTTTTGGTTGTCTTAGGGGTCGGCGCCTTTGCGTTGGGAGCTCAGACACCGGGAGATCATGATCATTCGCAGCATCAATCGCGGCAGACGGTCGACCCGGAAACCGTGGATCAGACGGCGCCTTTCAACGATTTGGGTTTGAAAAAAATCGGCGAAAACGAGTACGACGCCTATATGCTGGCATTCGCCTTCGGGTACGGACCGGATAAAATGGAAGTTCCGCAAGGAGCTACCGTTCACTTTCATATCACAAGCAAGGATGTCGTTCACGGCTTTCAAATTCCGGGTACGAATGTGAACATGATGGTAGTGCCGGGCGAGGTAAACCATCTGACCTATACATTTACGAAAAAAGGCGAATTTCTGATTTTATGCAATGAATATTGCGGCGCCGCTCATGAAATGATGCAGGCTGTCATTATTGTGAAATAGTTTGTGAAATTAAGAACAAGCCTGGCTTGTTCGGCAAAGGAGAACAGAACGATGATCACACAATTCAAAAGCTTTGACCGCCGCGATTCGGCGCTGGTGCTTGCACATATTTTGTTCGCATTTTTCGCCCTGCTGCTCGGCGGGGTGGCCGGGGTACTGCAAGGGCTTGTGCGCGGCGGTATGATTACACTGCCTTACGGAATCGGCTATTACCAACTGCTGACAGCGCACGGAATTTTGATGGCGCTCGTATTTACGACCTATTTCATTATCGGCTTCCTATACTCCGGAGTGGCGAAAACTTTAGGCGGGCATTTGCTGCCGGTCCCGCGCGCGCTCGGATGGCTCGGTTACGGATTGATGACGACAGGCACCGTTATCGCTACCATTTTAATACTGCTTAACAAAGCGACGGTGCTGTACACCTTCTACGCGCCGATGAAAGCTTCCCCGTGGTTTTATGTAGCGCTTGTCTTCATTGTAGTCGGCAGCTGGATGAGCTGCTTCGGCATTTTCATCAATTACCGCTATTGGAAAAAAACGCATAACGGCAAGCTGTCGCCTTTATTCGCTTTTATGGCTGTCGTGACGATGCTGATGTGGTTTATCGCTACGTTAGGGGTTGCGATCGAGGTGTTATTCATGCTCATTCCGTGGTCGTTCGGATGGGTCGAAACAGTAAACGTCACGTTAAGCCGTACCTTGTTCTGGTATTTCGGCCATCCGCTCGTTTATTTCTGGTTGCTTCCGGCTTATATTTGCTGGTATGTAGTCATTCCGAAAGTAATCGGCGGCAAAATGTTCAGCGATGCTTTGGCGCGATTGGCTTTTATCCTGCTGCTGCTGTTTTCTATCCCTGTCGGATTTCATCATCAGCTCATGGAACCGGGAATCAGCTCGGTATGGAAATATGTTCAGGTAGTGCTAACGTTCATGGTAGTAGTGCCATCCTTGATGACGGCCTTCTCGCTGTTTGCGACATTTGAACTGCATGGCCGCAGTATCGGAGCGAAGGGTCTGTTCGGCTGGCTGAAAAAGCTTCCTTGGCGCGATGTCCGTTTTTTCGCTCCTTTTATGGGCATGCTGGTCTTTATCCCTGCCGGGGCGGGCGGCCTTATCAATGCGAGCCATCAAATGAACATGGTCGTTCACAATACGCTATGGGTCACCGGCCACTTCCATCTGACGGTAGCGACGAGCGTCGCATTGACCTTCTTCGGCGTTACGTACTGGCTGATTCCAGCCATAACTGGCCGTGTGTTGACGCCGCGTATGCATAAATTAGGCATCGTCCAGACGATCATCTGGCTGGTCGGCATGTTCTTTATGTCGGGCGCGATGCACACGGTCGGCCTGTTCGGTTCGCCGCGCAGAACCGCGTACACGACATACCAGGATCATCCGGACGCTATCTTATGGATGCCGTACCATGTCGTCATGGCCATCGGAGGGACGGTTTTGTTCATCGGCGTCGTCATGATGATTATGAATGTCGTGATGCTCTTGAGAGCGCCGAAAGGCGAGACCGAATATCCGGTCGCCGAGGTCAGAGATACGGCGGAGCGGACGCCGGCTATTTTCGAGCGCTGGGGCATATGGGTGGGCGCGATTGTCGTTCTCATTTTGATCGCTTACTCGATTCCGGTCATGGAGCTGCTGAACAATCCGGGCACCGGAGCCAAAGGAATCGTAACCTGGTAGCCAGTTCGCCGCTGCATTTCAACCGATTCCGATTCAATCGACGGGACCGCTGTGATCTGCGGTTCCGTCATTTTGTATGTTCCGCTCCTCCATCATCCGGCTGCCGGTTTCCTGAAGCCAACGAAGGCGGTAGCAGTTCATTCCGACACGGCCTAGCTCATCGAGCAGGCCGTAGTTGGCCCACGCGCCTATTACGGCGCCGATCCCGGGAACAAGCTGCAGCATTTTGCGAAAATCGATCGTATCTCGATATTCCTGTTGAAGCTGCTGCCAATCGATATGCTCCGCGTAGGACTCGGCGGGAGGGAGGGTACGGGCGGTCTCCGGCCATTGAATGACCGTTTGCAGCAGAACCCGTTTTTTCACCTGGCTGGAAAAGGCCAGCTGAAATACATGCAGAATGAACAACCGCTCCCGGTAATCGCTGGTCGAATGGCCGTAAATATGAGCCAGCTCGAACAAAAATTTCATTTTGATACCGATCAAAATCGGAAAATCGGCAACGCCGAGCAAAATGCCCCCCGCACCCGCACCCGCTCCTTCGGCTGCGGCGAGCTTTTTGTATAACGATATTAATTCCTCAGCCTTATAATCTCTTGCTGCGAGCGAGCTGCCGGACAAGGGAGGGTTTTTAGGCATATATTCGATACTGAACAGCGCTGTTTTGACGATCCCTTTTACCGTAGCTGTAATGGTTTGATGTACTTTATCGGGGATGACCTGATTGATTCGCGCCGAAATGACTTTTGACGTATTTTCCAAAAAACCGGGAGGCTTAAGCAATTGTTTCTCCCAAATTTTTAACGCTTTTGCGGTCTGTTGTTCGTATACGCTCCATCTTGTATTCATCTGCACGGCACTCCCTTTGTCACCCTTCATACTACCATTATACGTTACCGGAGCAACAAGTAAAAAAAACGGCTTCGCATGCCAAAGCATGGAAACCGTCAGTGGAGCTTTATACCTGCTGAATTTTTATTAAGTTCGTAGAGCCGGATTGTCCCACCGGCACGCCTGCGGAAACAACCGCCAGCTCGCCGGATCGGATTAGTCCGCTTTCCAGGGCGCTCTGAATGGACGTGGCGAACATTTCATCCGTTGATTGAACGGGGATTCCTTTAACCGGAAATACGCCCCAAAACAAACAAAGTTTTCTCTGCACCCGCTCGTCCGAAGCTACCGCGATGATAGGAGCTTTCGGGCGGTATTTCGAAACCATCCGCGATGTAAATCCGCTAACCGTCGGCGTAATAATAGCGGCGGCTTCCAAATCAAGCGAAGCGCCGACGGCGGCTTGGCTGATCACCTCGGTGATGTTGTTTTTATGCAGCGCGGCTTTCTTTTGCAGCATTTCAGTATAGGAGAGAGTGGATTCGATATTTGCGGCAATGGCCGCCATCGTCTTTACGGATTCCAGCGGATATTTTCCGGCTGCGGTTTCGCCCGAGAGCATCAGCACATCGGTGCCGTCATAAACCGCGTTTGCCACATCGCTTGCTTCCGCTCTGGTTGGACGCGGGTTCACCTGCATAGAGTCGAGCATATGGGTCGCTGTAATGACCGGCTTGCCGACTGCATTGCTTTTTTGGATCATTTGCTTCTGGATAATCGGAACGTCCTCAATTGGAATTTCAACCCCGAGATCGCCGCGCGCAACCATTAGCCCATCCGATGCTTCGAGGATTTCGTCCAAATTTTCGACGCCTTCCTGATTCTCAATTTTCGAAATAATTTGAATGTGAGAGGCGCCCCCCTCATCCAGCAATCGTCTGATTTCCAAAATGTCGCTTGCCTTACGGACGAATGAAGCTGCGATAATATCGACATCCTGTTCGATTCCGAACAATATATGCTGCACATCCCTTTCGGTAACTCCCGGCAGCGAGGTGTGGATTCCCGGCAAATTAACCCCTTTGCGGGATTTGATGATGCCGCCATTAATAATGCGACAGTGGATTTCCGTGCCGTCGATCGCCTCCGCATGAAGCTCGATCAGCCCGTCGTCCAGCAAAATCCGCGAACCGACCGCAACGTCTTTGGTCAATTCCGAATAAGAAACCGATATGCGCTGTGCTGTCCCTTTGATCTGCTCGGTCGTTAAAATGAGCGTCTCTCCGGTACGAAGCTCGTATGAAGGCTGCTCCAATACGCCGGTGCGGATTTCGGGCCCCTTAATATCCAACAATATGGAGACGGTAGCTCCCAACTCCCGGGCAGCCTGACGCACTCTTTGAATTCTTCCTCTATGATCGTCCAAATCGCCGTGAGCCATGTTCATCCGGGCCGAGTTCATGCCGGCACCAATCAGTGCCTTCAATGTCTCTACAGAATCGCATGCGGGCCCCATTGTGCACATAATTTTCGTTTTGCGTAACATTGCTGCTGTCCTCCTGTGATGGTTTCGATGAACATCATTGTAGTGGAAAAAATAATTTCTTACTATGAAAAATAGTACTGTAAATGTATAATAGTATTTAAATCTAATCGTTGGGAAGGTTGATCCTTTGCTGTTCATTCAATCAATTCGGCAAGATACGGGCGCGCAATGGTTTGAGGAATATGTAGAAGGCGCTGCGTCATGGATGTTGATACTGGTCAATTACGGGAAATGCTTGTATTGGATTCGGGAGGAAAAATGGCTGCTGGAAAAAGGAGACCTGCTGCTTGTCCCAAGCGGGGTTCCATTTTACGGGAAAAGCATTCCTTCCGTTACTCACGGTAAATATGTCGTCTGCTTCACGAGAGAGGAGGGGGCATGGATACGTTTGCTTCCCATGTTGCTTGAAAAACGCGTTTACAAATGGAAAACCGGCAAGTACGAGCTGCTGCTGCAAAAATTCAGAACCATGCAGGAGGAATGGACCGAACGGCCGGCCTTTACCGATGCGATGTGCTCAACGCTGATGATGGAGGTGCTGACTCGCTGGAGCCGTGAAATGGCCGAAGGGCAGCCATCCACGCTTAAAGAAAGTCATGCCGAGCTGATGAAAGCCTATATTCAAAACCATTACCGCGAAAAAGTGACAAAAGACGTCCTTGGCGACGTCATCGGCAAAAGTCCTAACTATGCAGCCGCTGTTTTCAGTGAAGTGACAGGCCAAACCATCGGCGGATTTGTGCACGCACTGCGGATCAAAACAGCGCTTTATTTGCTCACGCAATCCCAAAGAACAATCGCCGATATTTCCGACTATTTAGGCTATTGCGATCCTTCGTATTTTCACCGGATATTCAAAAGAGAAACCGGCCTCCCGCCTGCCGCCTATATAAAAGAAAGAGAGGAGAAGCGATGAATCCCCGCTTTACGCTGTACTTTTAAAAAAGTACTATCCCCAACGGTCAGTATACCGTTCATTGTTCGTTATCCTAAGGTGCTTCTTTCTCGCTTTCTGCTAACCGCACGGAATCAATCTCTTGCACTTCCCGCTAACCGCACGGAATCGATCTCCTGCACTTCCCGCATACTATCCTCTGACACCTGAGGTTAATCCCCATGGTATTTATCACCGACTTTTTCCACTCATTATCGTTCAACACATCACAGAATCAATCTTCCGGCACTCTTGCGGTACTATCCCCAAGCGTCAGGTAGTCGGATCAATCACAAGACCCGCCTCATAAATGTAAGTATAAAATAATAAAACAAGCTTGAAATAAGAACATATGTTTGGTATAATGAATTATAGACTAGAAACTTTGGATTTTATCGAATCATTTTTTTATGTATTGTGCTATTTATTTTGCTTCTTAACCTGTGGTGCTTTGTTTGTGAGCTGCAGTCTGCATTTGAAGCCTTTGAAGCCTTTGAAGCCTTTGAAGCCTTTGAAGCCTTTGAAGCCTTTGAAGCCTTTGAAGCCTTTGAAGCCTTTGAAGCCTTTGAAGCCTTTGAAGCCTTTGAACACTTTTCGGCATGACTTATTCATGTGGCTTTATATATTAGCGGGAGAATAGACTTTTCCATAGTTTTGCATAGTTCTCAATCCTCTTTATCATTGGTTCGTCTGTATCCCGAAAGAATCAGGCTCTAATTCATGGCTTCTTTATAGATGATAAAATGTTGTCTTATTTTCTTATTTCGGGGAGGTTGTTCGAATGGAATTAGTTGAGGCGCAGATACAGACGATTTCAAAAGAGCAGCTTCAATTAATCAGTTCGGAACAACAGTGTATGGAGGCGTTGTTTTCCGCAAAATGGCCGGATGGTTTTCGTTGTGCCCGATGCAATCATTCCCATGCTTATAAGATAACGACTCGCAGACTGCCGCTTTTCGAGTGCAGCTCATGTCATTATCAGGAATCTTTAACCAAAGGCACCCTCATGGAAGGTAGCAGAAGCGATTTGCGTAAATGGTATCATGCTTTGCTGCTTTTTTCGCATAATCCGACGGGTATTACTGCTCTTCAGCTCAGTGCTGCAATAGGCGTCACCTATAAAACAGCTTGGCTTATCCTGCATAAGTTCCGCTATTGTATGGGCGAGGCAGATGCGAATACGATGCTGTCTGGTATCGTCCGGGTTAATTGCGCTATGTATGGCAAGCCTTATAATCCATCGATGGAGCGCCATCCCCAAGAGCAGCCGCTGCTTATAGGGGCGTCGGTAAATGATGAAGGCGACCCTGTTTATGTCAAAATAAAACAAGTTTTTCAAGAACATCTGCTTGGCCGTACCATTCGTCCCATTGGAACCCGGCATTTTAGTGACTGCCATATTGAACCTGACACGGATGATTTGGAGTCGGTGACTGCCCGATACAGCTCTCGCCGCTTCCATCGTTTGCTGAACGTAGTTAAAAAGGCTGGGCAATGGATCAATACAACCTTTCATGGCATAGGTCCTAAATATTTACAAGCTTATCTCAATGAATATTGCAGCCGATTGAACCTGGCTATCCATGGAACATCAGTCTTTCGCTATTTAATCCGCTTATGCGTCACAATTGCGCCAGTTACATATGCATCCCTATTGCGTAGTGCAAGCCGCTCATAAGCAGGAGTGGTTAGGCCTGGGGTTCACTTACGGAATTAACTTCTTAACGATATGATTCATCTTAGGTTGTATTCTGAAAGGTTAGTTTGCTTTTGCCCAAATCAGAAGTGTCGCGTCATTTAATTTTGATACAACGAATAAGAGAAGCTGGATCTTGTTTACAGGTGAAGTATCATAGCAATAAGCAGCCTAAAAAATATAGGACATAAGAAGCCGAAAAATAACGTCTCAAGGAACGTCTCAAGGAACGTCTCAAGGAACGTCTCAAGGAATCTCTTCTGAAAAAATCTTAACACTGTTGCATGCGGGCTCCAAAATGTTGCAACCAAAATTTTCGGAAAAATGTTGTGTTGGTGAAATTCCATCTGAATAGCGTCTCGCGGTTGAGTAGTGCCTGTCTTCTCGTGGTTGAGCAGTGCCTGTCTTATTATAGGATTTGATCAAAATTCTTTTGGTCGCGGCTTAAACTGAGTTAATGGGATAATGACCGTAAGGAGGCGAAAAGGTGACTACTCACGAATGATGCTGCATAAAATGATTCATTGTAGCCGTTGAATAGTACCGAATAGCTGCCGAACAGCGGGAACAGGTCAGAACATCCATAACAGGTCAGAACATCCATAACAGCAAAGAAGTAGTATTTAAAGAGAGCCTAGTTTTGCATAATAAAAGCAATACATAATAAACGGCAATCAATCACTGAGCGGAGAGGACGAGTTATATGGAATTACAACGATGCGGATGGGTAAATGAGGATCCGTTATATATTGCTTATCACGATTTGGAATGGGGCGTGCCGGTACATGATGACCGCAAGCTGTTTGAGATGCTTGTCCTGGAAGGGGCGCAGGCGGGATTGAGCTGGTACACCGTTTTAAAAAAGCGGGAATCTTACAGGCAGGCTTTTGACGGATTCGATCCGTACAAGGTAGCCGCCTACGATGAGACGAAAATGGAAGAGCTGTTGAACAATTCCGGAATCATACGCAACCGGTTAAAAATTATGGCGACCGTTACGAATGCGCAATGCTTTCTAAAGGTTCGCGAGGAGTTCGGCAGTTTCGATTCCTATATTTGGAGGTTTGTTGAAGGAGAGCCGGTTCGCAACAGCTGGTCAACATTGGCGGAGGTGCCCGCAAGCACACGTCAATCCGATGCGATGAGCAAAGATTTGAAAAAACGAGGCTTCAAATTTGTCGGAACTACGATATGCTACGCTTATATGCAGGCGACCGGCATGGTTAACGATCATATTCAGAGTTGCATTTGTTTTGATGGCAATCGGACGTCGTAACATTGTTGAGCAAAAATTTGGCATAAGCCATCGGATTGAAGTAGGCGGCTCTCCATTCTTTATGCATGCCGGCTTCGCGAAAGCTGTAGCGCTGATCCCTTCCGTTGCATTCGATAATCATAGGAAAGCCGTTAGCGTCAATGCCAACATCCAGACCAAGATCGGCGATGTGCGGCAGGGATGCACCAAGATGGCGAGCAATTCGGAGCGATAAGTCTGCGATTCCCCGAAACACCTCCTCCTTGTTCAAAGCCATATAATAATCCGTATCTAAAATGGTTTCAAGCCGGTATACGGTACCGCCTTGCGCGACGTTAGTTAAAAAGCACTTTTTCGACGCGACTTTAGCTACGATGCCGGTAATTTGCCAGCCGCCGGAGCTGTCACGCTGCACCGATACGCGCAGGTCGAATGGCCTGCCCTTATATGTGGCAAGCGGCACGCATTGTTGAACGATATGTTTTTGAGCGCGAAGCTTTCGCTTCAATAAAACTGGCAGCGTTTGGCCATGAAGGTGAATAGTTCGCCAATTTTGGTTTTTGACGCCGGTACGGACCGGGTAGGTCAATATCCAGCCTGTTGTTTTTCGTTCCAGCTTCATAACGCCAAGACCGGTGCTGCGATTATTCGGTTTAATGATCAGTGAATGATATTGCTTCATCATGGCGCGCACGCTTGCTGCCGTTGCCAGGCAGGTCGCAGGGAGGTGAGGCTTCAGCTCCATATTCTCCAGTAACATGCGATGAATGCGAAGCTTCCCATAACGGTTCCACCGGTTGAATAAGCGGATTCCGTTTCTCGACCAGGTACACAGCTTCCGGTACGCTTTACTATCGGCATGAATGGCCCGATTGTGAATGACCTTCGGTATAGGTACCGCGATGCGGATGAACTTTTTATTGTCGTTCATTACGTAGGCCCGAACGGTCTCTCCTTTGGACCGGAAATCCTGCAAGCGGAAGAAACAAGGCGTAACCTCCAGCTCTTTCCCCGCCTCTATATAAAGCTTGACCGCTTCATGATTCGTTTTCCCTAAGGGGATGTTGCGGTACAAGCTGTCATTAACGAGAATGCCCACGTAAGGAATTTGCATGCGTCGTCTCTCTCCTTTGCTGCTTTGAGCCTACCGGATTGCTTGACTGACTGTACAGCATATGCCAGGGGCAACGGGTATGTATGGACAGGTGCGGTGGGCATTGATTGATTCCCGTGATGCTTGTCTATTGACGGTTCCCGCCCCATTCTCTAATGAATATAGTAAGGAAACGTTCATTTCGTACAGAGGGGGCAGCATCATGGATATGCCTGTCGTCGCATTTGTGACTCCTGGCACGTTCGATATTCCTTCCGCGACCAGCAGCTCGGTTGAGTTGGTGGTAGAGCATGTCGTACCTTATTTGATGCGTGAGGCGATGCCAATTGTTTTTGGAAGAAAGAGCGGGAGAAGGCCCGGCTTTGAAGTGCGGGGAGGGGTGCGCTATGTAAGACTGGCAGCTCCGTCGCCTCTTCGTTATATTCGAAATGTAAGCCGTAAACTAAAAGAACACGAGCACAGCCTGTCATGGATACAGGTAGAAAACCGACCAAGGTTCGTACGATATTTGCGAAAGCGCCATCCGGGTTTAAAAATCGGGCTGTTTCTCCATTCTCTTACGTTTATTTCCCGGCCGCATATACAGGTCGCCGAGCTGAAGGCTTGCTTGGCGGCCGCAGACCGGATCATCGTGAACAGCCATTTCTTGAAGGAGCGGGTGATCCGAAAAGTACCTCAAGTAAAAGCAAAAGTAAGCGTCAATCATCTGGGAGTAGATCAGCACCGGTTTATTTCTCGCTGGTCGGAGGAAGGGGCTGCACAGCGTCGGGAAGCGATTGCGCACCGCGGTTATGAAGGAAAAAAAATCATTATGTACGTCGGCCGGCTCATCCCGATTAAAGGGGTTCACCACCTCATCCAAGCGATGCCGCGTATCGTCGCGCAGGTGCCTGAGGCGATGCTGATCGTTGTGGGGAGTGCGTTTTACGGCTCCAAACGAATGACTCCGTATGTCCGGCGGCTTCGCCGGTCAAGCAGGCGAGTTCGACGCCACATCAGGTTCATCCCGTATATCCCGCATTCGAGCATTCCGGAATGGTTCCGGTTGGCGGATGTGCTTGTCGTGCCGTCGCCTTCGAATGAAGCGTTCGGGCTTGTCAATGTGGAGGCAATGGCCAGCGGGGTTCCTGTCATTGCATCGCGGTCGGGTGGAATGAAGGAAATCATCGAGCATGGGGTGACCGGCTTATTAATTGCCCCTTCGGAGCTCCGCAGAGACCTCGCGGCGCAGATCATCGCTTTGCTGAACGACGACGAAATAAGAGAGCGGATGGGCGAGGCGGGTTCGCAGAGGGTGGAGGAGCACTTTACATGGTCGAATACGGCAGAACGGCTGCTTCAACTCTATAAAACAGATATGAAAATTTAAAAATGGAATAAAGTCCTCAAATTATTCATAGTATTCCGCTGAAAATAGACTTATTTATGACTTATAATTCATTATTTATTAGTAATTCAAAAAGAATTATGCGATAGTTTATTCCAAAAAGGAATAAAGTCGGTTATAATATGGACATAGAGCGGCAACATGACAGGGGATGCTTGAGCCATGAAAATAACCGAAAAAAAACATGCGCAATTGCTTTGGCATATTTTCGTATCATTTTGTAAAATCAGTCCAATCTCGTTTGGCGGCGGCTATGCAATGATTCCCGTTATCGAGAAGGAAGTGGTGGAACAACGAAAATGGATGGACAGTGATGAAATGAATGACGTGCTATCCATTGCGGGTTCCTCGCCGGGCGGAATTGCCGTCAATGCCGCAACACTGACCGGCTTCAGGCTCGCCGGACTTCCGGGTGCCCTGGCGGCCGTTTTAGGGATATCTCTGCCTAATTTTATCATTATGCTCGCCTTGACGATCGGTTATGCGGCCGTGCAAAACTTGCCGAAGGTGACGGCTGCATTTGAAGGGATTCACGCAGCTGTCGTGGGCTTCATTGCAGTGGCCGGCTGGAGAATGTGGCGCTCAGCCGTATATGATAGAAGCACGCAGTTGATTTTTATCGGTGCCGTCGCCGCGCTGCTGTTAACTCACCTGCACCCGGCCGTACTGTTGATTATCGGAACCGTCATCGGCGTTATGCTGTATAAATGGCAGGTGAAGCTGGGAAAGCTCGCTGCCAAGGAAGACGAGCAAGACAAGGCGGCTTCCGGGCATCCTCCGATTGTATCCGGTCAATATATATGGGGAGATGGAATTTAAATGAAATTCCACGGCCGGAAAGGGGAGATGGGTGTTGCTTCTATCGTTGTTGTGGACCTTTTTTAAGGTTGGTCTTGTTTCGTTCGGCGGCGGCTATGCTATATTGAGCATCATTGAGCGCGAGGTGATGCTTCATCACTGGCTGTCGGCGGCAGATTACGCCAATGCGGTTGCACTGGCCGGCATGTCGCCGGGACCGATTGCAACAAATATCGCCATTTTGATCGGCTATCAAACATCCGGCATTTTGGGCGCAATTGCCGCTGTAGCCGGAATTATTTTACCGTCGGTGCTGGTGGTCATCCTGATTGCTATATTTCTATTTAAAGCGGGACGGGAGCGCTGGCTTCAGGTTCTGCTTTACGGGCTCCGTCCGATGGTGGCTGCGTTGATCGTATATGCGGCGATCCGGGTCGGCATGAGGGGACAGTCTTTTCTCGGTATAAACGGATACACGCTCGCGTCACTCGGCATATTTTTGTTTGCCGTTATTGCCATCATGAAATACAGGCTGCATCCGTTATTGGTACTATCGGTGTCAGCTCTGCTCGGAATCGCTTTTTTTATGTAAGCATACAACGGTCAGCCGGAACTTCGGCTGGCTTTGTTGTTAGGCGCCTATTTTGGTCAGCCATAATAACTTCCGTTTAGGTGTATGCATATGTTACAAATGACTGCACATAAATTTGAAGCATGCCTTGAATGCATTTCCGGGTACAACGATCAGGGAGGAAAATCGGATGAACAAACAGAGCGGACGAAGCAAGAGGACGCCGTTTCGGGGCAAACGTATCGGCACTTATGTGAATGAATTGAAATGGCTGGATGAAGCGCCGGCCAGAACGAAAACAAAGACGAAATCAGCAGCATCGCCATCCAAGGCGATTGTGCACGCCCAATTGCTCGAAGAGGCTAAGGAAAAGACAGCGCCTGCTATACCCGCGGGGGCTGTAAAATCGGAGCATATTGCCGCAGGCGCCGTAAACGGCGAGCATCTCGTCAATGATTCGATTGACGGCCTGCATGTCAGACAGGAATCGCTTTCAGGCTATCATCTTCTTCCGGGAAGCATAACGCTGCTTCATCTCGACCGCGGGCTGCAGGCCAGGCTGCAGACGGCCCGGGCGCTCATGACATCGGCGCACACCCAGCTGTCGATTACCGCCCAGCAGTACGGACTATCCATGTTTAAGATGAGTTTTGAAGATGAGAATATTTATTTGACGGTTACGTTCGAGCAGCCGTTCGCGGATGAGGAATACGTATTGGTTGCAACGACGGATCATGAAACCTGCTTTGCGGTAGTCGAAGAAAAACGGAGAGACAGCGCTACCATACGGATTGTGCGAACCAAATTTACATCGGAGCTGCGCGGCAACGTCAACTGGATTGCGATCGGGGTGCTCGCACCATAAAAGGAAGGAAACCATCCGGAAAATCGGGTGGTTTTTTTCTTTGCCAAGAAAACATAAAAATGTCTTTTCAAAATGAATGAAAAGTGATACTATTTCGTGTATGAATATTTCTTATACGAAATATACAGAGGTTCAATGATTTTTTTTATAGTTGATTAACACAATACGGAAAGGGTGATTCGGTTCGATTTTTTGGCATGGATTTTATCTTGTTCAACCTCCATCGATATGATATATTTTTATGAGTAAATATTTCGTTTACGAAATAATTAGAATTTGCGAAATAAATGAGGAGTTGAAATTATAATGAGCCGTGCTACAGAGATCGGACATTTCCTACGAAGACTTACCAAGATGTTTAACATTACAATGAACCGCGACCTTAAAGAGCTGGGGCTGACCAAGCCGCAGATGATTGTGATTGGCACAGTGTACATGGAACGCAAAACAATCGGTCAAATCGCGGAAAGCACTGAGTTGTCTTACAGTACGGTTTCCGGCATTATCGACAGATTGGAGAGGGATGGGTGGTTAGAGAGAACCCGCGACGATTCGGATCGGCGTATCATTTGGATCAGTAAGACAGATAAATTTGAGCAGCTTAAAGAAAAGCTCCAATTTTTCCAGGAAAGCTTTTATGAAAAAATGCTTGCCGATCTTTCGGAACAGGAGCTCGATACGGTCATCCACTCTCTGGAGCTGCTAACTACTTATTTGGAAAAGAAGGTTGAGGAGAAACCATGAAGAGGAAACAAGTCTTGTATTTGATCCTTGCAGTTGCAATACTGGGGGCAGCAGGCGGGGGAGGTGCCTATTGGTATCAAGCACATTATTTTATTAAATCGGAAGACTCCCGCATTACCGGCGATATTTATCGCGTCATGCCGCGTATTTCCGGCAAAATGACCTCGCTGCAGGTGTCCGAAGGCGACAGCGTGATCACCGACCAAATCGTCGGTCAGCAGGACAACACGAATTTGTCAACGAGCATGCTGGATCAGGCCGCGCTCCGTTCGCCGATCAGCGGTACGGTTATCAAGACGATGGCCAAGGCGGGCGAAGTGGTATCCCCTGGGCAGACCATCGCAATGGTTGTAAATAAAAAGGATCTTTACATTTCAGCCAATATCGAAGAGGGAGATATTCACCGGGTGAAGGTCGGTCAAACCGTCGAATTTACAGTCGATACTTTTTCCGGCGCCAAGCTTATGGGTACAGTCAAAGAGATCGGCGAAGCGACAGCATCGACATTCTCATTGCTCCCCGCGACCAATACAAGCGGCAACTTTACAAAAGTAACGCAGCGAATTCCGATTAAAATTTCGATCGACGACCAACAAGGACTCGATTTGGCTCCGGGTATGAGTACAACCATTAAAATACATTTGAAAGACTAGGGGACATAAGACCATGAGAAAAAAACAAATGACATGGATCCCGGCGATCCTTTCATTGTGCGCAGTAATCGTATTGCCGGCATGTGGGGCTGCCGATTCGCCGAAAGCAAACGCCGCTCAGGCGATATCCGTCAAATCGATAAAGCTGGGACAAATAACTGAATCCGGACTCAGCGGTAAGGTTATCCCGGATCAGGAAGTAAAGGTCGTAGCGAAAACGACCGGTAAAGTATTGGAAGTCAAAGTGAATGAAGGCTCTGTCGTGAAAAAGGGCGATGTGCTCGTCCAATTGGAGACGGATGATTTGACCCAGCAGGTCAAGCAGGCCGAATCCGGAGTTATTGCCGCACAAGCCAAGCTGGCTGATACGCAAGCAGGCGCCAGAAGCCAAGAAATTCAAGGTCTGGAGAGTGCCGTGCAGAGCGCGAAAGCGGCCAACGAGCAAATTAAGGCCGCTGCCGATACAGCGAAGTCGGCCTTCGATCTGGCGCAAAAAAATTACAACCGTCTGCGCAACATGTACGACAGCTCAAACAGCGTGAGCAAGGACGATATGGATAAAGGCACGTTCGAATTTGATAAAGCCAAGTCCGCCTACGATCAAGCGCTGGCTCAAATGCAATCGTCGTCGGCACAAGTGACGGCTGCCCAGTCGAAGCTTGATTTGGCACGAAGCGGTCCTACCGGCAATACGGTCGAAGCGCTCCAGGCTGAGGTCAACCGGTTGAATGCAGGTTTGGAATTGGCGACCAGCGCATTAAATAATGCTACTATAATTGCGCCGATGGATGGTATTATTGTGAAGCGAAGCATCCAGCCTGGCGAGATGGCGCAGCCTGGGGTCACGTTGATCAATCTGGTCAAAATGGATCAAGTGCAGATCGAACTCAGCGTACCGGACACGCTGATCGGAACATTAAAAAGCGGTGCCGACGTTAGCGTGAAGATCAGCAATTTGCCTGATAAAACTTTTACAGGTAAACTAAACTTTGTAAGTCCGGTATCCAATACGAACAGCAGCACCTTCCCGGTCAAAGTAACCGTCGACAATAAAGACGGCCTCATATTGGCCGGTATGATGGCCGAGGTTCGTTTAAAGGATACCCAACAAAGCAAGATGGAAATACCTAAAGCCGCATTGGTAAAAAAAGACAATAAAACGTACGTTTATCTCATCCAAGATAAAACAGCCAAGGCCGTTGAAGTTTCCGTACAGGACAAAAACCAAGATTGGGTCTATTTGCAGCAAGATGCCGGTATCCAGGCCGGACAGCAAATTATTATTAATCCATCGGAAGCACTGACGGACGGCAGCACTGTGAAAGTTGAATAGGGGGCGATGGCATGTCTGAGGATGCTCAAAAAAATGCCGCTCCCGATGCTCCTGCCGAAGAAAAGGAACCGAGCTTCTGGCTGCCGCTAATTGCGATTATACTGGGGACCTTCGTTTCCGTTCTGAGCAGCAGCTTGGTCAACGTGGCTCTTCCCAAGCTGTCGACGGTATTCGGCGTGCCTACCTCGACCATTCAATGGGTCGTGACCGGATTTATGCTGGCCTCGGCAGTCGTCATTCCGGCCAGCGGCTTCCTGTCCGCACGGTTTGGCAGCAAGCAGGTGCTGGTGCTTTCGGTTATAGGCTTTACCATTGGCTCCTTGCTGTGCGGCATTGCCTGGAACGATTCCAGTCTGATCGCGTTCCGTATTTTTCAGGGCTTGACCGGCGGTTTTATTATGCCGGTCGGGATGTCGGTCATCTACACCATGGTGCCGCGTAACCAGATCGGGCTCGCGATGGGGATCTGGGGGGTAGCCGCGATGGTGGCCCCGGCGCTGGGGCCGACACTGGGCGGTTACCTGATCCAGTATTACAGCTGGAGAACCTTATTCCTGCTAAATGTACCTATCGGCATCGTAGCTGCTACAGCCTGTTTTTTCCTGCTGAAAGAATCGGTCAAGAACAAGGATTTGAAATTTGATGTGGCCGGCGCCATTTTTTCAGTCACGTTCTTCGGGACGCTGCTGCTCGCTTTAAGTAAAGGTCAAACCGAAGGCTGGACGTCGCTTTATATCATGTCTTTATTTTTTACCGCTGCGGTTAGCCTTGCCCTGCTGCTATGGGTGGAACTGACTACCAAGCAACCTTTGCTCAATTTGGCCGTATTTAAGAATATCAAGTTTTCCGCAAGCACCTTAATGTCGGGTCTTGTCATGATGGCGATGATGGGCGGGACGTTTCTCATGCCGATTTATTTGCAAAACGTCCAGTCGATGACCGCCTTGGATGCAGGCATCCTGCTGCTGCCCCAATCGGTGGCGATGGCGCTCATGATGCCGATCAGCGGAAAGCTGCTCGAGAAAGTCGGCATCATGCCGCTTGCCATCGTGGGTCTGCTCGTGCTTGGTGTCACCACGTATGAGCTCCACTCTTTAACGGCCGATACGTCGCATATCTGGATCAACGTAGTGCTGACGATCCGGGGCTTTGGCATCGGACTTTGTATGATGCCAGTGTCCACGGTCGGGATGGCGGATATACCGAAGGCGCAGATCAATGATGCATCGCCGCTATCGAACGTATTCCGTCAAGTTATGGCTTCCATGGGGATTGCGGTGCTGACCACCATCATGAGCAGCCGTCAGTATTTGCACTACTACCGGATCACCGAGAATGTTCCGTCCACTTCCGAGCCGGCCAATCAGTTTATGACCGCGATCTCGGGAGCTTACTTCTCGGGCGGTGTCGATTTGGCGACGGCAAGCGGAACCGCGGCTGCGTACCTGGCTGGCCTTATGCAAAAAGAAGCCATGGTCCGCTCGATTGCCGATACGTTTTATGTTTCAGCGATTCCGGCCTTTTTATGTCTTCCGCTCGTGTTTTTTCTTCGTTCGAAGAAGCAGCCGAAAGAGCAGCCGGTACAACAGGCCGCTTCGGCTCCTGCCGAGCCTGCGCCTGCGGCAGCCGGACGGACTCCGGTAAAAGTTCCGGAAACCGTCAAGGCATAGGCAGAGGCGCAAAAACACGCAAGGCAACGAACCATTTTTTATACTATTTTTAGGAGGAATACGCTAATGAAGAAAAGTTTATCTTTAATTTTGTCGGCGGCAATGGCATTTTCCATGTATTCATCGGTTGCCTTGGGTGCGGGCAAATCTTCCGCCGATTTTAGCGATCTGGCCAATTTGGATGCAGCAGCCAAGGTGAAATTCGATGCGATGATTTCAGCGGGCATTTTTGATGGAGTAGGAGAAGGCAATTTTGGCTTGAAGGATAAAATGAATCGGGCACAATTCGCTAAGGCGGCCGCTTTGGTATTCGGGCTTCCGGTCGATTCGTCACTGACAACTTCAAGCTTCGGCGACGTACGTGCCGACGATCCCGCTAACGGATATGCGCTGCCTTACATCGAGGCATTGAAAAAAGCGAATCTTACGGACGGTTACGGCGCCAATACGTATAATCCGGCCGGGGAAGTAACCAAGGAACAGCTGGCCGCTTTTCTGATCCGCGGCTTGAATAAGGATGCGGAAGGCAAAGCCGCTCAAGGTGCAAATGACGCTACCGTTTCCGGTTGGGCGCAAGGATATGCTTCATTGGCGAAGCAGCTGAAATTGATGGACAACGGCTCCGACGGTACATTCGGCGGCACTGCCGCTGCAGATCGCGAGCTGCTCGTAACATCCTCTTATGCAGCGAAGCAGCAATACGTACCGGGCTCCGGCAGCGCAAGCAAGCCCGTACAGCCGTCCGGCGGCAACGTTATTTCGACCGGCGATTTGCCGACCTACAACTTGAATGCCAATGTTAAGGCTCAGGCCAAAGGCGTTCTGCAGGAGAAAACAGCGAACGGCTGGCGGTTCGGTGCCGTTGTCAAGCTGTCCAATACGTCCGGATCGACGACCCGCGTACCCGATCATGAGCTTCGTGTCAAAGCTTCCGACGGTTCCGTATATACGTTGAAAGCAAGCACGGACAACGTGAAATCGATCGAGCCGCAAAGTACGGTAGAATTGACGTTTATGACGGAAATCGATAAAACATCCGATTTCAACCTGACGAATTTGCTTTGGGTCGATGTGGATGACGAAGTGTATCCGAAGAAAGAAACGGTGCTTGCCGATGCGCCGATTGAAAATTTCACATGGCACGGGACAGATGCCGTTATTCAAGATTCCGCTTTGCTCGGCAGCTGGGGCACCGGCTTTACGGTTCCTGGCGAAACGTCGCCGTTGAAGTATACCGCGACGAACTTGACCAAGCAGTTTAGCGGTCAGTCGCCGACCTATATCGTTCAGGTGAAAGTCGAGAATCCGAGCAATTATGCCGCTACCGTTCCTAATTTTACATTAAGCGGTAAAGCGAAAGACCGTTCCTATGTCGGGAATCGGGTAGAGCAGTCCGCGGTAGTCCTGAATCCCGGAGAGCAAAAATATATTAATTTTGCCGTTACAACCGAACCGGATACGCAGCTGACCGCTTTCTATGTGCTTTCGACGAGCAACTTCCTGAAACAGGGCGCAACCGCTCCGGTGCAGTTCTATACCGGCAGAATCGGATTTACGGTGCCGGCTTCCGGACAAAATCAGGCCAATTTGCCGGCTTACACGCTGGGCAGCCCGATTGCGATCGATACGCTTAGCAAAGCCGTTAACCCGCAAATGCAAGTAGCGCTGCAAGATATAGAATGGTTTGAAAATGACGGCAGAGACTACAAGACGGCTGTCGCCAAAATCAAATTTACGAATAATAGCGGAAATGTCATCCCTGTTCCTCAATTAGGCGCCGAAATTGTTTCGGATAGCGGGGTATCTTACGACGGGGTACAAAGCACAAGCTCCGTCAACGATGTGCTCCCTGGAATGGGCTCGGTTCAAATGTTTGCTTTCACTGTGCCTCAATCGGAAAAAACGAATCAGTTTACATTGCGATTGCTTGAGCAGCAAGGCAAGCAGACTCAGCCAGCCGGTCAATCGTCACAATCTCAAGCGCAGGCTGCACAAGGCCAAGCGGCACAAGGGCAAGCGGCGCAAGGACAGGCAGGCCAATCGGCTGCAGCTCAGGCTCAACCAAGCGCGGCTCAAACGTCGCTTTACAAAACGCCGATTGCACAAGTGTATGTAACGATCAACACGACCAGCTCGGTTGATAATGTATTCTCGTTCTATCCGTACGAAATGAGAATGGATAGCTTCAACGTTTCGAACTACGCCGCGAAAAACGGGGTAACGAACAGCTACGGCTACACCTACAAGCTGGAAATGGGCATCGATATTAAATCGACGGATGCTGTTTTGGCCGATCCTTCCAATCCGAAATTGCTGTTCCAGTTGGAAGGTCCTGACGGCAAACGTCTCGGCTCCAAAACATTCGCATTAACCGGCGATAACCGGTTGATGAGCGGTAATCAGTCGATCATGTTCGACAGTACTTCCGACACGCTGGAAGCTCCGGTATCCATCAAAGTTTACGAATTGGTAACAACGCCGTACGGCGACGCCAGACATTTGCTGACAACTTTAAAAGATTAATCCCCCATAAAGGCATTACGAATTCAAAGCACCTTAGGAATGCTTATTCCTAAGGTACTTTTTTTAAAAGAGCATTCAATACGTAAGGAGGGTTGTATCATGGAAACGATTCAATCGGATGGTGATCTGCAGCAAATTTTTCAGCGCATACTTCGGAAGCTGGTCGTCTACGGTAAATATGTAGATCCACGCTTTTCCGGATCGCAGGTTGCGGCATTGGACGTCATTCACGCTCAGGGACCGATTAAAGTGACTCATCTGGCGGAAAGCTTGACGTTATCCTTAAGCGCTGTCACACTGCTTTGCGACAGGCTGATCCATAACGGATATGTAAAGCGCGAGCGCGATGATGAGGACCGCCGCGTCGTTCATTTAAGAATAACCGATGAGGGCCGCGAAGCGCTCGCCGCCGTATTGGCCGCCGAAGGAGAAATTATATGCCGGTGGCTGAATGGCATTTCGAAGGCGGATTTAATTCAGTTCAATAAAACGTTTCAACAAATCGTTGATAATGTCGATCTGGACAGGCAGGTCAAAAAGAAAACCGATGATTCGGTATGCTGTCAATAAAAATGATGAAATAAATCAAGTTTTTGATTGAATATGTCAGATGAAACCCCTATAATATCGGTGATGGAAATGTGCCGGCAGAGAGGGGAACGATCTGGAATGAGTTATTTAATCGGTATGGATATTGGCGGAACGAATATCGTCTGCGGATTGACCGACGAAAATGGAAAGCTTCTTGATAAAATCAAGGAGCCGACCGAAACGGCAAAAGGCAGCGGATATGTGTTCGATAAAATAGAGCGTATGGTCGGGGAGCTGCTGTTGAAATCAGGCATCGACAAGTTCCATGTACGGGCGATTGGCGTAGGGACGCCGGGGTTTATCGATCCTGTAAAAGGCGTCACCGTGTTTGCCGGCAACCTGCAATGGCGGCAGGTACATACGGCGGACGAAATATCACGCCGTACAGGACTGCCCGTTTTTATAGACAACGATGTACGCATGTATGTTTACGGCGAAGCGATCTGTGGGGCTGCGCAGGGCTTCAGCCATGTTCTGGGTATCACGATTGGAACGGGGCTGGCCGCCGCCATGATCAATGACGGCAAGCTGTACTATGGCGGCGGCTACATGGCAGGGGAGCTCGGTCATATTTTGCTGCCGGACATTCCGTACCCATGCGGCTGCGGCATGACCGGCTGCCTGGAGACTGCGGTGTCCGGCACCGGAATTGCCCGGCAAGCAAGAGATCGAATCGCTGCGGGACAACCAAGCGTGCTGCAGCAATGGCTGGAAGGCAGGCCGCTTGAAACGATTACGGCGGCCGACGTATCCAAGGCATACGATGCGGGCGATGCAATGGCGATCGAGGTGCTGAACCATACCGGCATGCTGCTCGGTAAAGGCTTGGCCACCGCGGTTACGTTGTACAGCCCCGATATAATTATAATCGGGGGCGGCGGCGCGTTGGCCGGAGAACGGTTGTTTGCGCCAATGCGGCATTATTTGCAGCAGTCCGTATACAGCGGATACTGGGAAAGGCTGACGATCCGGACCGCGCAATGGATCGACGATGCCGGCATCGTCGGCAGCGCCATGGCCGCAAAGCAACGGCTGGGAGCCTGATTGTACGGCAGCTTAAGAGAATAAGATAATTGAATTAGCCTGAGAGTCGGGTTTTGCGACTACTTAGGCTTTTTCTTATGTTAGGCTAACACACATTATTTTACACGGGTCATCAGCCAATTTTCCGCTATTCGTGGTATTCGTCCACTTGAGGGCTGAGGCAAGCGCATATTATAGCAGCATGGAATTTTACAGCAAGCAATACTTTAGGGAAAGGGGAGATACCATGAAAGGCGTTATATTGGCTGGCGGTACAGGTACAAGGTTGCGCCCTTTAACCAATATTATAAATAAGCATTTGCTGCCAGTAGGTAAATATCCCATGATCCATTACGCGATTGAAAAAATGGCGAATGCGGGCATTCAGGATCTGATGCTCGTTACAGGCAAGCACTCGGCGGGACTGTATACGGAATACGTGGGAGACGGCCGGCAGTGGGGCTTGGAGGTTAGCTATAAAATTCAGGAAGAAGCGGGCGGAATTGCACAGGCTTTGTCATTAGCGGAAGATTTTGTCGCTCCCGACAAGCAGGTGCTTGTCATTCTCGGCGATAATTTGTTCGAAGATTCGCTCCGTGAAGCGGTAAATGATTTTAAAAGTCAGGAGCAGGGGGCCCGCGTTTTTTTGAAGCAGGTACACGACCCGTATCGTTATGGTGTCCCCGTCATGAAAAAAGGCAGGATTGAGACGATTATGGAAAAGCCGGAGATACCGCCGTCGAATTATGCGGTAACCGGTATTTATTTATATGATTCGCAGGTTTTCGATATTATCCGTCAGCTGCAACCGTCGGAACGGGGGGAGCTGGAAATTACGGATGTAAACAACGCTTATGCCCGGCAGGGCTTGCTGTTCCATTCGCTGCTGACAGGCTGGTGGACGGATGCCGGGACGCATCAGGCGCTGCTCGCGGCCGGAGCTAGACTTCTGGAGCGTGAAGCGCCATGACGGGGATCACAATGCTTGTCACCGGCGGAATGGGGTTTATCGGCAGCAATTTTGTCCTTTATTGGCTTGACCGCCATCCCGAGGATCGTATTATAAACCTGGATGCCCTTACCTATGCGGGAAATCCGGATAACGTCGCGAGCGTATGCCATCTGCCGAACTACCGGTTCATCCGCGGAGACATCTCCGACGCCGCATGCGTCCAGCGCATATTCCGGGAAGAGCGTATAGATACGGTCGTCCATTTTGCGGCGGAATCTCATGTCGACCGCAGCATTGCGGATCCGCAGCTGTTCGTCCGCACGAACGTCCTCGGCACGCAATGCTTGCTGGAGGAAGCGCGGCGCCATTGCGTAACGAAGTTCGTGCATATCTCAACCGACGAAGTATACGGAACGCTCGGCCAGGAGGGACGGTTCACGGAATCGACGCCGCTTGCACCCAACAGCCCTTATTCGGCGAGCAAGGCGGGCTCCGATCTGCTGGCCCGCGCCTACTACGAAACGTTCAACCTTCCGGTTGTCATCACCCGCTGCTCGAATAATTACGGTCCATATCAATTCCCCGAAAAGCTGCTTCCCACCGTCATCACAAGGGCATTGCAAAATATGCCGATCCCGATCTACGGAAACGGATTGAACGTACGGGACTGGCTGTACGTCGAAGATCACTGCTCGGCAATCGAGCGTGTCATCCGGAGCGGAACGCCGGGCCAGGTTTATAATGTCGGCGGCGGCAATGAGCGCACGAACCTGCAGATCGTGCAGAACGTACTGGCCGAGCTGGGCAAGCCGACGTCGCTTATTCAATTCGTCCCCGACCGGCCAGGACACGACCTCCGCTATGCGATCGACGCCGGCAAGCTGCGGCGGAAGCTTGGCTGGCAGCCGCGCTATACGCTGGAGCGCGGATTGAAGCTGAGCGTTGCGTGGTACTTGGAGCATGGGTCGTGGTGGCGCAAGCTGCTGAAGGCTCCATCTCCGGACGATCCGGCTGCGGCGCCGGACACGGCCGATTCCTCCGGACCGTCCGGCACATCGGCCGCGGCGTCCGTGTTGTCAGAGAAAACTGCGAAAGGGGGCGGGACGTGATGCATATTCTCATCACGGGTGCCGGCGGACAGCTTGGCTGCGATTTGATCCGCGTGCTTGACGGCCGGCATCGTCTGACCGCCAAAATGCGCGATGAGCTTGACGTCGCGGATGAAAGCGCGGTCCGGGAGGCGGTGCTGGAAAGCCGCCCTGACGCGATTATTCATGCAGCCGCATACACCGAGGTTGATGCGGCCGAAAGCAGGCCGGAGGAGGCGTACTCCGTCAATTCCAACGGCTCGCGCCATATTGCACTGGCGGCTCAAGCGGTTGGCGCGAAGCTCGTCTATATAAGCACGGACTATGTATTTGACGGCGCCAAAGGAGCTTCCTACCAGGAGCACGACCGTACGAATCCGCTCGGCGTTTACGGCCATTCCAAGCTGCATGGCGAAAAGTTCGTACAGCTGATCTGCGACCGCTATTATATTGTCCGGACATCCTGGCTGTACGGCAAATACGGCAGCAATTTCGTCAGCAAGGTGCTGGCGCTGGCCGACCGGCGGAATGAACTTTCGATGGTTGACGACCAGCTCGGTTCGCCGACTTATACGTACGACCTCGCGCAATTCATCGGTCAGCTGCTGGAGAGCGAGCATTACGGGATTTATCACGCCTCGAACAGGGGCTGCTGCTCCCGTTATGAATTTGCTCGCGAAATATTGCGCATTGCGCACCGCAGCGATATTCGCCTTAATCCGGTGAGTGGAGATGCCTTCCCGCTCCCGGCGGCCAGGCCTTCCCGTTCGGATTTGGACGATCTGGCCATCCGCCAGCGCGGGTTTATGAGATTCCGTACGTGGCAGGAAGCGTTGCTCCGCTTTATGCTGGACGATTTGGGGATTGCCGGCGGGGAGAGCCATGCGGGCAATCGGACGGATAGAAAGGACGATACGAAGGTTACTGAAAAGGAGGATCCGGGCAATGGCAAGCATTCAAGGCGTTATGAAAAAACAGCTCGTCAAGCATTCCGATGACCGGGGCTACTTTATGGAGCTGCTGCGCAATGACGATGCGATGTACGGAAGCTTCGGGCAAGCTTCCTTGTCAATGTCGTTTCCGGGAGTCATTAAGGCGTTTCATTACCATCGCCTGCAGGATGATATCTGGTATTTTCCCAGCGGTCATGCTCAAGTCGTGCTTCATGATATGCGCAAAGACTCGCCAACCTATAGGCAGACCGATGTTTATTATATGGGCGAAGACAATTCGTTTTTGCTGTTTATTCCCCGCGGCGTCGCTCACGGCTATCGGGTGCTTGGGCCAAAACCGGTATCGATCGTCTATTTCACGAATATGGCGTACAACGCCAACGAACCGGATGAATCTCGGCTGGCTTACGATGATCCGGAGATCGGGTTCGACTGGTCGACCAAAAACCGGTAGCCCGTCCGTTCAAACTGTTACGAAGGCCAGATACGAATCATACATCTGAATCGGAAAGCGAGGAGCTTGCATGGCAAGGAAGACTGTACGCAGACGCTTACAAGTTCGGCATATGACCGCCGGCTGGCGCAAAGGCCGGTCGAAAGGGCTTGAACTGGGTAACGAACACGGCTATCACTTGGGTCGGTGCGAGGCAGCCATCCAAAAGTCCAAACCGTCGCCGCCGGGATGGTGGAACGTTAGGGTCCTGTATATTACATCCGGTAAAGGAGTCCCTTATTCGCCGCTCGACCAGTCCATTATCGAAGCATTCCAGCTGCTGGTAAGAGAGCTCGTTATTGTCACGCCGACGCAGGACTTCGTCAGTGCGGCCAGGCAGCTGCGGCCCGATTTTGTACTGGTGCTGGACGGCATGTACATTCCGGCCTATCAGGTCGACCAGATCCGGGCGGAAGGAATCCGGACCGCGGTCTGGTTTACTGACGATCCCTACTATACGGATGCGACGGTGCAGATGGCCGTTCATTACGATTTCGTGTTTACGCTGGAGCTGGAATGTGTCGACTTTTACCGGCAGAACGGCTGCGCGCAGGTGCATTACTTGCCGTTTGGCTCCAACGTTTCCGTCTTTCGGCCAAAGCGAATCCCGCTGAAGTACCGCAAAGATATCAGCTTTATCGGCTCGGCCTACTGGAACCGGGTCGGCGTGTTCGATCATCTTGCAGGCTATTTCAAAAACAAAGACTGCTATATCTCGGGTATTTGGTGGGACCGGCTGCGGCATTACAGTAAGCTGTCCTCCAAAATCGATCTGAACAAATGGATGGATGCGAAGGAAACGGCGAGCTATTATAACGGGACGAAAATCGTCATCAATCTGCACCGCGCCAGCGACGATACGACATTTAACTATACCAGCCGGTCGATCGGCGCCGTTTCTCCGAATCCGCGAACCTTTGAAATCGCCGGCTGCGGCACGCTGCAGTTGTCGGATACGCGGAGCGACCTGCCGCGGTTTTATACGCCGGGAGTGGAGATCGTGACCTACAGTTCGCCGGATGAGCTTAAGGAAAAAATCGATTATTACTTGAACCATGAGGAAGAACGCCGTGAGATTGCGCTTAACGCGCTGCGGCGAACGATGCAGGAGCATACGTATACCCACCGGATTGCTTCGATGCTGCGGCTTATATTCGGTTAATATGGGTGGCTGCCCTGTGCGCATGCCCGCATTGCCGCATATTGTATAGTGAGGCTGCTCGCAAATATGCCGTTTCGTCCGGAATCGGAAGGCCCCTGTCCGAAACAGGAAGGCGTGGCTGCGGTCGACAGCTCATCTCACAAGCAAGCGTCAAGGAGGTTCGGGAAATGGCCCGAAGAAAAAAGGGCAGGAAGACGCGTTCTCAAAGCGGAGCAGGCAAACGAAGACGAGTTCTGAAGGCGAGAGGGCGGCGCCCGGCTCCCGGCACGGCCGTCCCGGCAGAACCATGAAAGGAAAGCTGCATGCACGGCGGCGCAAAAGGAACTCGGAAGACTCACGCCGGGGCAGACGCGCGCACCGCCGCGGACATCACAGGCTATCCGGCTATAAGCGGGCTTATAATAAAGCGTTCAACGAAGCTTATAACGAAGGCTTTAACGCAGGATTCGCCAAGGGGGTTCAAGACGGACAGCAGGCTTAGGCGACAAGGATAAACGGCTTCGCCGTCCTTCGAAAACGAGCCCGTTTGTCAAGGTTGTGCAAAGCAAAGTATAAAAAACTTATACTTTCCATCCAACCGGCAAAAAAACCTAGCGGTTTGGCATCCGCTAGGTTCCGTTCAGTCTATGTTAATGCTCGCCGCGTTCATTTTCACCCTTGGACGATTTCGCTTTTGCATGCGTTCCGTGCGGCTTGGATGAAGACGATTTGGACGATTTGGATGGCTTGGACGAAGTTGTTTTGTACGGCTTCACAGACGGTGATTTGGACGGCGTGCTTACTGGCTGCGGAGCGGGTGCGGCCACAGCTTGTCCGTTGTCGGGAATTACGCGGCGCGCAGTCACGAAGGTTTTATCCCAGGTGCTGCCCGCATAATTGGAAATCGTTACGCCGATACCGACGCGGTACGTATGAAGAATTTGACCATTGCCCATATAAATGGCGACATGATTGATTATACCGTCATGATTCGTATCGGAGAATACCAGATCTCCGGCCTGCAGTTGGCTTTTCGCTACCGGCGTACCGGCAGTGGCCTGTTGTCTGGACGAGCGCGGCAGGCTGATGCCATTTTGCTGGAATACATACTGTGTGAACGATGAGCAGTCAAAAGCGCTCGTATTGCCCTTGCTGGCGCCAAATTGGTAACGGACGCCCATAAATTGTTTGCCTGTTGCGATAACATTGTCCGCCACGGACGAACTTGAAACAGTCGCGGCATGGGCGGATTGCGGTGTTATTAGCATACCCCCGGAAAAAGCAATCGATAAACTAAGACCGATTCCAACGAAAGTTTTAACAAATTGGCTTTTTTTCGCGTTGTTCATAACTTCCTCCCTGACGAATGTTTTGAGGTGGGGTGATCACCTGAAATCAGCATACCACAAATAAAAAATCCACTATTTTACAGGGGGCGTGAAAACCATTACAAAGCCTTGCATTTTCCGTTATTGTTAGAAAACCGTGAGAATTCTCTCATTAAAAATCCATTGACAACCTAAAAAGTTAATTATACTTTAAGAATTTCTTAAGGACTTCCCCCCTTAAATCCTTAAATGTTTAGGATAAGATAACTAGCATAGATGGAGCCAAGGGGAGCGATGACGAGATGTACAAAGAAACGATAGTAAAAACGACGCGATTGGATAGATGGCTGTTTTTCAAAAAGTTTTTTCAAAATCCGCGTGAAATCGGCAGTTTGGTTCCAAGCTCCGCCAGCCTTGCAAGACAGATGCTCGCGCCAGTCCGGTGGGACGAAGCAACCTCCATTGTCGAGCTGGGAGCCGGGACAGGCGTATTTACCCAAGCGATCCATGAGAGCAGACGGCCGGAATGCAGCGTCGCCGTGTTTGAAAAGGATGATGAGCTGCGCGGCAAATTGCAGAAGCAGTTTCACGGACTTCATATGTTCAAAAATGCAATGGAATTAAAAAAGAATATAGACCGGCTCGGCCTGAGCGAAGTGGACTACATCATTTCGGGCCTGCCGTTTGCCAATTTTTCGGTTGCGGACCGGTGCGAAATTATCGGCCAAATCAAGCAAACGCTGCGCAAAGACGGTGTGTTCGTCACGTTTCAATATTCGCTGCAAATGAAAAAAATGCTTCAAAACGAATTCGGCAGGGTCAACATTTCGCTCGTTCCATGGAATGTGCCGTCGGCATTCGTGTATGAATGCAGACCATAAGGGCCAGGGAGGCCCTCCTGTATTGGAAGGCAGCGCAAAAAAGGACCCTGTCTTCCAATCGGTCTACGAATCGAAGCACAATGTCTAGTAAACCATGCTTCGAAGGAGAAGGTTAAATATAATCGAATGATAGAAAAAAGAAGCAGAGATGCGCCGGTTTCAGGCAAATCTCTGCTTCTTTTTGTCCCCAAATTGTACGAATGGATGGGGGATATGTGTCGTGCCGATACAGTTGTCCAACTAATATATTGGTAGTACTTAAGCGGGGATGCTTACGAACATAGCTTTCCTATGGAAAGCTTCAAGAAAGATATTTCGGAAACGACGCTCCGTCCTTTTCGGCAGGCGGGACTCGACGGCAAGCTCCTGGAGCCAGGAAGAACTACATCCGGAGGCATGGGCATTTTTACGCTATTTGAAGCGTAATGAGTGGGCAGTGAATGACGGCTGCCGAATAGTCGGCTTTATCGCCTCCAGTCTGCATTCGGAGAAAGGGTTGGAGCATTTTGTCCACATGGCCTTATCGGTGTGCCCAGAGGTGCAGGATGTTCAATTTCTGATCGTGGGCAATGCCTTCGACGCTTATTACATGACGTACTGCCAGCATATAATCGGCCAATCCGGTTACGCCTCGCGGTTTCATCGGATGCCGTTTGAAGCGCGGATCGAGCTTGTGTATCCGGCGATGGATCTGGTCATCATTCCGAACCTGATTGATGAGGGATTCGGCATGACGGCGCTGGAGGGGCTTGTCTTTGGCAAAGGCGTAATTGCTTACCGCGCCGGCGGGCTTGAGGAAATATTGCGCACGACGGGCAATGCCGACTGGCTGGTCGAGAAGGGCGATTCCTCGTTGTTAACCGCCAGCGTGAAGGGCAGCAAGCGGCTCCGGTCCTCGGAAGCTTGGGCACAATGGACTTGAATCTGGCTAAGCAGCCGTTCACGATATGTTTCCAGACCGAATGCGGACATGGCTGACTTCAAATGGCTGTTGGCCGCTGTCCGCCTGTGGTCGTCGCTGCTGTGTCTGCAAAGGTCGTTAAATTTGTACTGGGAGGAAAGTGATCATGTTTACGAACAGCCGAATATTAGTTACGGGAGGCACTGGCTCCTGGGGCTATGAGCTGGTTAAGCAGCTTTTGAATAACAACCCGCGGGAGATCGTCGTTTTTTCCCGCAACGAATCCAGTCAAGTGGCGATGAAGCGGGCGTTTGAGGATTCGCGGCTCAGCTTTTGCATCGGGGATGTGCGCGACGCGGATGCTGTGCTCAAGGCATGTCAGGGGATCGATTATTTATTCCATCTGGCTGCGCTGAAGCATGTTCCGGTTTGCGAGGATCAGCCGTACGAAGCGCTGAAAACGAATGTTGTCGGCACGCAAAACGTTATCGAAGCGGCTATCGATAGCAAAGTCAAGAAGGTCATCAATATTTCAACCGATAAAGCGGCCCACCCGTCCAATTTTTACGGGATGACTAAGGCGATCGGCGAAAAGCTGATCATTCACGCCAATTTGCTGCATTCGGACACGACGTTCATCTGTGTCCGCGGAGGCAATGTGCTCGGCACGAACGGCAGCGTTATCCATTTGTTCCGCAAGCAGATTATGGAACGCGGTCAAGTCGGCATTACGCATAAGGATATGACGCGTTTTTTCCTGACGCTCGAGGAAGCGATCGGCATGCTGCTGCGGGCGGCGGCGGGAGGCCGGGGCGGCGAAACGTTCGTGATGAAGATGCCGGCATGCCGCATTATGGAATTGGCCGAAGTGCTCGCCGATGCGCTCGGTAAAAAAGATGTGGAGTTCATCGAGCTGGGCGTACGTCCCGGCGAAAAAATTCATGAAATTTTGTATTCCGATTATGAGGCGCAGAGCGCCGTCAGCTTTGATGAAGAATATTTGGTCATTTTGCCCCAGCTGAATATTCCCGGGTTGAAGGAGTTTTACTGGAGCTATCCTTACGTCAGCTCGGAGAGCTACTCATCGGCGCATTCGCTGATGGACAAGGAGCAAATCTTGAAGATGCTGGAAAAAGGGGGGTTATTATTATGAGAATATTAGTGATCGGCGGCAGGGGGATGGCCGGTCATCTGCTGCTCCAATACTTAACCGGGACCGCCTCATATGAGCTGTTCCATACGACACGCGAAACGACCCGGCCGAATCGGATCGGCGGGCTGTATTTGGATGCGCTGGATTCGCCGGCCGTAGAAAAGCTGGTGGAGGCGGTGCGGCCGGATGTCATCGTAAACTGCGCCGGTATATTGAACGATGCCGCCCGCCGGCATGAGCTGGACGCTTATCGCATCAACGGGCTGCTGCCGCATCTGCTTGCCGGCTTGGCGGAGCGGGTCGGCGGGCGGCTCATTCATATCAGCACCGATTGCGTGTTTTCGGGCTGCCGGGGGAAGTACGAGGAACGGCATGTGCCGGACGGGACATCCGTCTATGCGAAGACGAAGGCGCTCGGCGAAATATTCGCCAAGCCGCATGTGACGATTCGCACGTCCATTATCGGGCCGGAAATCCGCAGCCACGGCATCGGGCTGCTGCACTGGTTCATGCAGCAGCAGGGTGTCATCAAGGGCTTTTTGCAGGTGCCCTGGAACGGGGTTACGACGTTGGAGCTGGCCAAATTCATTCATTATTTGCTGGGGACGGGCAGTCCGGTTACAGGGCTTGTCCATTTGACCGCTGCGGAGACGGTGAGCAAGCACGAGCTGCTGCACAAGTTCCGGCGCATATTCGGGAAGACGGATGTCGACATCCAGCCGGACGACGCGATTGTGCTGGACCGGACGCTTAGGAGCACGCGCACGGACATAACCGGCTACACACAGGCCGGATACGACGCGATGCTTGCTGAGCTGCGCGATTGGATGCGTGCGGAATGAACGGGAGACGGATTGTCATTACCGGCGCTTCCGGGTTTACCGGCCGGCACGCATGCGCCCACTTTGCCGGCCTCGGCTTCGAGGTGGTCGCCGCCGTGCCGCTGCGCCTCGAGATCGGCAGCGCTTCGGCCCCGCCGCCGGAGCCGGTCGACAGCCTCGCTCTGCACAGGCTCGGCTGGGTACCCGAAGTGCCGTTCGAGCAATCGATCGGCGATATTTTAGCTTATTGCCGCGAGCAGTACCGAGCATTCGAATAAACCGGACAGGGAGGGGAAGCCGCCAATGTTTCCGAAAGTGTCGATCATCATCCCGTTTTACAATGACCCGTTTGTCGGCCATGCGATTCATAGCGCCTTGGCCCAGACATATCCGAATGTCGAGATCATTGTCGTCGATGACGGCTCCTCGTCCCATGTCGATCAGTTAGCCCCCTTTCGAAACCGGGTTTATTATTTGGACAAAGCGAACGGCGGCACCGACTCCGCACTGAACCACGGTATCCGCATGTCATCGGGGGAGTATATTGCCTGGCTCAGCTCGGACGATTTTTTTTATCCGCACAAGCTGTCCATGCAAATCCCGTATTTCTGGATCAGGCGCTGATTCAGTACCGGGTTCATTCGCAGATGGGCACGGTGTGCCACCGCCCGGCGATCGATCGCGAGGTTCAGGCAATCCGCAAGCATTATTATCCGTACCTGTACGCGTATATCAAAGAACTGGGAGGCTGAGGCATTCCGATAGTGCGCCCTGCTATTGAACCTTGGCCTGTTTTGGTGTAAAGTAATGGAAACCGTCATTTGCATATCGCAGGCTTTGACCAAGGGCATAAGCGCATGTACGCCGCTGACAGAGAGGAATTCCTCAGGCTGAAAGGATTCCCGGACCGTCATGATTGCTTTCCGCCTTGCAGCCGCAGCGGGGAATCGAAGTATCCGCTGCCGGATTAAAATCCGTTATCGTAACGAAGAACCGCCGCAGCGCGTATACAGCTGCCGGCCGGTTGAATTTGGGTGGTACCACGAGCGCATTCGTCCCTTACGAATGGGCTTTTTTTGAGTTCGCACAACCTTGATAAACGCGCCCGCCTTTGATGGCCGGCGAAGCCGTAAGGAAAATGACATTAGCCGAGGAGGATATCCGATGAGACAACAATTCATGCTGCTGCCGACGTTGCGCGAAGCTCCGGCCGAGGCGGAGGCGGTCAGCCACCGCTTGATGATCCGCGGGGGATATATCCGTCAGGTCGCCGCCGGAATTTATACGTACCTGCCGTTGGGACGGCGGGTGCTGAGGAAGCTGGAACGCATCGTCCGCGAGGAGATGGAGCGCGCCGGAGCGCAGGAGCTGCTCATGCCCGCGATGCAGCCGGCGGAGCTGTGGCGGCAGTCCGGCCGATATTCGGAATACGGCCCGGAGCTTGTCCGGCTTAAGGACCGCCACGACAGGGAATTTGCGCTTGGACCTACGCATGAGGAAGTCGTTACCGCGCTGGTCGCCGGGGAAATTAATTCGTACCGGAAGCTGCCGGTCACGTTATATCAGATTCAAACGAAATTCCGCGACGAGCGCCGGCCGCGGTTCGGACTGTTGCGGGGCAGGGAGTTTTTGATGAAGGATGCCTACTCGTTCGATACGGACTGGACGGGGGTGGATCTGACATACCGGAGCATGTATGAGGCGTACAGCCGTATTTTTACAGCTTGCGATTTACGGTTCCGCGCCGTTGAGGCGGATGCGGGGACGATCGGTGGTGAAGGCGGGACCCACGAGTTTATGGCGCTTGCCGATATCGGCGAAGATACGGTCGTCAGCTGCACGCACTGCGGCTATGCGGCTAACCTTGAAAAAGCGGAAGGACGAGCTGAGCCGGTTCGACAGGATGAGCCGGCGCCGGAGAACCGGGCCCGTATGGAAAAGCTTCATACCCCCGGCATCCATACGATCGAACAGTTGGAGCAAGCCCTGGGAGTGCCGGCATCCGGATTGATTAAAACGCTCATTTTTCTCACTGCCGACGGTACCCCTATTGCGGTTGCGGTGCGGGGCGACCACGAGGTGAACGAGCTTAAAGTCAAACATTATTTGAACTGCGGCGAGCTGCAGCTCGCCGATGCGGAGACGACGCTCCGGGTGACCGGCGCTCCCGTCGGTTTTGTCGGGCCGGTCGGTTTGCCGGACGGGCTTATGCTTTTGACGGATCATCGGGCTGCTGCACTGTCGGATGCGATAGCAGGCGCGAACGAAGCCGAATATCATCTGCGTCATGTGCAGCCGGGTGCCGATTTTCCGTTGGAGCGGATCGGCGATTTCCGCAACGTGACGGAGGGTGAGTCTTGTCCCCGCTGCGAAGGGTCCCTCGTATTTCACCGCGGCATCGAGGTCGGCCAAATTTTCAAGCTGGGCGCCAAATACAGCGAGAGCATGGGCGCCCGTTTTCTGGACGCCGACGGCCGGGAGCAAACGATGCTGATGGGCTGCTACGGGATCGGCATTTCCCGTCTGCTGTCGGCTGTTGCCGAGCAGCATCATGACGATAGCGGCTTGGTGTGGCCGGCGGCCATTGCCCCGTTCCAGGCGCATCTTATTCCGGTTTCGAACAAACGGGACGACCAGATGAAGCTGGCGGAGGCTATGTATGAGCGACTGAGCGGACAGCGGATCGAGGCGCTGCTTGACGACCGGGACGAACGGCTTGGCGTCAAGCTGAACGATGCCGATTTGATCGGCTGTCCCATCCGGATCGTAATCGGCAAGGACGCGGCGAATGGCCTTGTTGAATATAAGGAGCGCACAGCAGCGGAAACGCGGCTGGTTACCGTTGACGAGGCGATTGAGCTCATCGCAGCCGCCGCCCGATAAAGCAGGCAGCCGTTATCGCAAGACAGGTAAGCCTTTCGGAGGCAGGCGGCAGGCAGAGCAGGCCGGCATCGGGACCAGGGAGCGCGCAGGTTGGCACCAGGGAAAGCGCACGGGTTGGCACCAGGGAAAGCGCACAGGCCGGGACCAGGGAAATCATGCCGGCCGGCTCTTCGGCTTGAAGCCGCGTCTGCCGCCGACAGCTTGCGTGCGGATCGCAGCGCCTCAGCGCACGCCGAGCGCGCGCAGCATTTGGGTAAAATGATCGCAGTACGCCTGCGGCGTAAACTGTTGGCGAATGCGGCCCACTCCCTGCGTCTGTATTTTTTCCCGCAGCGATTTGTCGGCGAACAGCTCCATAGCCTGGGAAACCGCTTCTTCATTGCGGCCCAGGCTGAAAAATTTCCCCGTTTCGTTATGCGTAATAAAACTCCGCATGCTGTCCGAGTCCGTCGAGATGACCGGGCACCGGCAGCTCATCGCTTCTGTGACGGCATAGCCGAATTCTTCCATAATCGATGTCGAAAGCAAAAAGCCCCCGGAGTCGCCGATTACCGAGAAGTAATCCGGCATTTGCCGGTGCGGCACATTCGAAAACCGCGATAAATAGCCGGACATGCCGCTTCGGCCAACCATCATTTCGAAAGCTGTTTTTCCTCCGCTTCAAAAAGCGTCACATCCTCAAACATCCACAGCCGCAATTTCGGAATCGCCGCCCGCAGCTCTTGACCGATCTGCAAAAAGGTGCGCCAATTTTTATTGCGTTGGATTCTCCCCACCCAGCCGATCACCGGATTGGAGATCTGACTCAGCTTGCGGTAGCGGAAGCGCTGCGTATCGACGAAATTTCTTGTAGTTCCAGCCGCGAACCCGCTCCACCATCCAATAATCCGACGATGGCATCGTACTTTTGCTGATGCACCAATTGGAACAGCTCATGATCGCTGTTCGTAATAAAGGTCGGAATCTTGCTGATGTTTTGCATGCCGGAACCGCTGCGCTGGTAATAAGATGGCATTCGATTCCACGGGCCGTTAACGCTTCCGCACGGATTCGGTTTAAAGTTTCCACTCCGCCGCTCGGAAGGTAGTACGAGAATAACAGCTTCAAGTTTTGCAGCCCGTTCCATATTAAGGACATGTCATGCCGGGTTATGGTTCATTTTATAAGTGTGCCGCTCATCGGGTGTAGCTCCGCCGTAGGCGGCTAACCGCTGGGCTCAGCCTATATTTGAAGCCGCTGTACTTTTGCATCGCGTTGGCCGGGCCGCCCAAGAGCGCCTTTTTCGCCGCGTTTACGCTATAGCCCTTGCCCTTGTGACAACCGCTCATACACTAATACGGAAATGCTGCAACTGACTTTGCGATGATGGGAGTTGAGTCAACGGATGCGTGCAATACGCAAAAACGATTCTGCGGGCATGCGGGCAATCCGCTCCAAAGTGTCCGTTATCATCCCTGTCATGAATGAAAGCCGCACGCTGAAAAGGGTGCTCCTCGAAGTGAAAAAGCTGCAGCCTCACATCGAAATCATCGTCGTCGTCAACGGCTCGAGAGACGGTTCGGCGGCAATCGCCCAGGCATTCGGCGCGCGCGTCATTTTTTTCGAGCAGCCGCTGGGCCACGATGTGGGCCGAAGCGTCGGCGCGCGACATGCGAGCGGAGATATCTTGCTGTTTATGGACGGCGATATGGTGCTGCCCGCCGCCAAACTGATGCCGTTTCTCCGGGCAGTGGAACGAGGCGCGGATCTCGCGCTTAATCAATATAACGGCCAGGTGCTGAAGCAAAAGGTGCACCCGGTCGTTGTGGCCAAGCACGCATTGAATGCGGCCCTGCGGCGGCCGGACTTGAAGGGGGCCTCGATGACGACCGTACCGCATGCGATGAGCCGTCGCGCGCTCGAAACGATCGGGGCGGAGCATCTGGCCGTCCCGCCCAAGGCGCAGGCGATAGCCATTCAGCGGCGGCTAAGGGTAAGAGCCGTCTGCTTCATCCATGTCGGCGCACTGAACCCGGTCCGCCGCCGGAGCCGAAAAGGCGACCCGCTCGCGAAGCTGATCGTCGGCGACCATTTGGAAGCGATAAGCTGGCTGACCGAGGCAACCGACGAACGGGGATTGCATTCGGATTTTTCAAGAAACCGCAGTATCGTGAGGTGAATGAATGTGCAGCGTAAGGCAAAAAGAAAGACGGCGGCAGTTTTTCGAATATCAGTTGCCCGAGCGATCGGGAAGAGAGCTGTCGCGAACGGCTCTGTTACCGGTATGCGCAAACGTCGAAGAAGAAGGAGCACGGTAACGGCAGGCGGCAGCCGGAAGGCGACGCGCCTGCGGTCCGCGATCCGGCGCGGCAGAAGCGCTGCGGTGCCGCTGCATACGGCTTCCGCTGCGTATCAAGCGGGTTTCCGCGCAGGCATTGCGGATGCGGCGCATCTGTCGATCGAACAGGAGCCCGATAGAAAGAAGGCATTGAACCGTCACTGGCTGGAGCGAGTCCGCGCGATGCGATGGCTGGGGCCTCCATGGGACCGCTATGTCGAAGCGGCGCGAGGCTATGTGAAAGGCTTTTTCATCGGGAAAAAGAAGCCGGCCCCCGACTGGCTGATGCTGCCGACGGCGCAATCGGTCGCCGCCATTGTGGCAGTCATGAATGAGGAGCGTACAATCGCAAATATAATGAAACAGCTAAATCGGCTACCTTTTGACGAGGTGTTCGTTATTGTGAATGGTACCTCCGACCGCAGCTTCCTGAAGGCGCGCCAGGCATCCCAGGCCGTTATTGCAGCTTATCCGGAGCCGTTGGGCCATGATGTAGGGCGGGCATTGGGAGCGAAGCTGGCGCAATCCGACATTTTGCTGTTTTTGGATGGGGATATGGTACTGCACGCGGAGGACCTGATTTCTTTTATCGGCGGCGTCGAAAGCGGCCTGGACGTGGCGTTGAACAATATTACTCCTTATATGCGGGTGTTCGCCAAGCGCGATTCGGTTACGCATATGAAGCAGTTTTTGAATGCATCGCTGGACCGGCCCGATCTCGAAGCGAATTCGATGACGGCCGTACCGCATGCCTTGTCGCGAAAGACAGTGGCGACGCTCGGCATTCCTAACCTGATGGTACCGCCGAAAGCGCAAGCGCTCGCCGTCCATCACGGTCTGCGCGTAGGCATCGCCGGCAGTATCGACGTGATTCGGAGCAATAAGCGCAGGAAGCATAATACAGGCAAAAAAAACCGGCTGGCCGAGCTGATCATCGGCGATCATCTGGAAGCGCTGAAGGCGGTCGGAGGGCTTACCGGCGAACGGTTGGCGTTCGTTGACAACCTGCGCAGCCGCGCCGGGGCAGGAGGGGAAGTCTGATGCAGCTGACAAGCGTCATTATTCCTAATTATAACGGTCTTCATTGGCTGAAGCCTTGCGTGCAGTCGATTCGCCAGCATACCCGCATACCGTACGAAATCATCGTCGTCGACAACGGCTCAAAGGACGGTTCGCTTGAATACTGTCTGGCCCACCGGATCAAGCTGATTTCTTTGCCGGCCAACCGTGGTTTCCCGGCCGCATGCAACATCGGGATCCGTGCCGCCAGCGGGGATGCGCTGCTGCTGCTCAACAACGATACGCTGATGACGCCGGGAGGCCTGGAAAATATGGTGCGCTGCCTGTACAGCAGTGAAGAGATCGGCATCGTCGGTCCGATGACCAATTATGCGAGCGGCAAGCAGCAGATTACCGAGCCGTTCACGAATGTGGCGGATATGGCCGCACGGATGAACGAGCCGGACAGCGGCAAATGGCTGGAAGTGGATCGGATCGTCGGTTTATGCTTTTTGTTCCGTCGGGAGCTGATAGATCGGATCGGGCTGCTTGACGAACGGTTTTCACCGGGACATTTTGAAGATGACGATTACTGCTACCGCGCCAGACAGTCGGGCTTTCGGCTGATGATCGCAGGAGATTCGTTCATTTACCACCATGGGAGCGCGAGCTTCCAGAAAGAAAACGGGCAGACGGTGAAACAACTGGTCCTTCGCAACCGTCAGCAGTTTATCGACAAATGGGGCGTGGACCCGCTGCAGTTTATATGAGCGCCGCCAGGACAAATGCGGATCTGTGCGGCAGCGGCAATTTTTTGCGGCAGTATATCTGATCGAGGTCGTCGACGGTATGACGAAGATGGAGCAATTATTTTCCAATAATTTACAAATATTACTCAATTCCCAGGAAGACGAATCCAATAGCGATAGCGGAAGTGGCGGAGCGGGTGATTTTGGCGACATGTTTCCTTTTGGGGGCGGCGGCAAGTGAACTGGCATGAAGAGGAGAACCGGGCCAAGCTTCATATCCTGATCTCGCTGGCCCGAAGCCAGCGGGCAGTGGCCCGCATCATCGAAAGCATGGCGGATATGATCGAAGGCGCCACCTCCTCGGGGGACGCTTCGGAGCAGGTAATTTCGGGCAGCTGGAGTCCATCAGCCGCTTTCAGCAGCAATTGTCTGGTACCATTGCGGGCATGCGCGTTCATAAGTTCCGTCCGGGAGCGCCGGGCAAGCCTTGGCTTAACGAGCGGGAGCTGCCGACCCGGGAATAGCGGCAGACTGCCAGTGGCATACCGTCCGGCTGTGACAATCAATTGTCCTGTATGAAAAAACTCGCCGACGCGGGATTTTTTCTGCGGGCCTATTTTTGTTGTGACTTAGGCAGGCTGTAGCGAATACGCTATATTATAGTGGTTTGCCTATCCTGTGTTAGGAATGGAGGAAACAGCATGAGCCTACAACCCCTCTCCGAACAAGCCGGTTACCCATCTGTCGTCAAGCTGCCCTACCGTGATGTCCGTAAATTTCTGGAGCAGATCGCATGGTGCGTCGATCATACGGCCACGCTTATCCGCGCATATGCGCAGCTTGTTAAGCTGGCGCCAAGCGAAGTCGAGGCCGAAGAAGTGAAAACGATGATGCAGCAGGAGAAAAAGCAATTCACGCTGCTCGAATCGCTGTACCGGGAGCTTATGGGAGGCGAGCCTATGGCCCGGCCTGAACCGCATGATTTTACGACATACGAGGATGGCCTGAAGTACGCCGTCAGTTTGGAGCGTGTGGCAATCCGGCATTACAGGGATACTTATTTATTGACCCCGAGTATGAAGGTGCGGGATATTTTCTTTTATGCGTTAAGCGACGGGACGGAGCATATCGTCGGTCTTTTGATGCTTCAGCTCGGAAAGCCGCATCAAACGGACATATAGGCTGACGCGGCTTGCTTCGAGCCGTTTTGCAATCGCTTGCCGGAGCTCGCTCCGTACAATTTCGTTATTGCATAATCGGACAGCGTTCGGGTATAATCGACTCACAAAGGAAAGTTTTGGAATTGATGTGGGATATTTCATATTCATTGGACGGAAGCACCGCCGATCAGAGGGTTTTTTACCTATGCTTGGGGTGCTTTTTTCATGACAATGTGGAGGTCTCCAACCGACAAAGGAGCGAATAATAATGAGAAAAACAATTTTAGCCGCAGCAGCACTCTTAACAATAACCGTTCTGGCCGGTGGAGCCTACGCCTCCAAAGATTTTACCGATGTTTCCGGCCATTGGGCCAACAGCAGCATTAACGCAGCCGTCAGCAGAGGGTATGTGGACGGCTACCCGGACGGCACGTTTAAGCCGGAGCAGTCCGTAACCCGAGCGGAATTTATTAAGATGGCTATCGATGCCATGGGGTATAAGAAAGCAGCAGGCGCAGCTTCGCCGTGGTACAGTCCGTATGTGGACGCAGCGATTACGAACGGGCTGAGCATAAAGGGGGAGATTTCCAATTATGATCAACCGATCTCACGGCTCGAAATGTCCAGGATCGCCGTTCGTTCAACCGGCGAGCAAAACACGGATGCCCTGAAATGGATGTATCTCGCCACAAGCAAGGGCATTATTAACGGCATGGACAATCAAGGAACGCTTGGCGAAGATCAGCCGACAACCAGGGCGCAGGCCATTACCGTCATCGAACGCATGTTGAAGCTGAAGGCTGGCGAAAAGCTGCCTTGGGACCGATACGCAACTTCGGCCGCAGAGATTGCTTGGCATAAGGCCAACGTGTATACGATGGCGCCGGAGTATTTCGGCTACGGTAAGGACCGGAACAGACCGTTTCGAACGGATCTGTTGCGTTATGACGGACCGAACGGCTATTCCGAGGTTGAAAAATACGTCATTGTCGATCTGGATGATCCGAACGATCCGAACCGAAAGCTGATTCCGGAGGGGATGATGTGGGAAAGAGTAGGTCCCAGCACTCCAAGAGGTGTATTCGATAAAACTACAGAGTTACCGACCAAGGCCTACTTATTTTTGAGCTTTAATCATTTTGTGGTGGATTTGGATAAAACAGCAAATCCTTTTCGTTTTGCTTACTTAACGGTTCTTCCTTTCAATTCCTCAGGTGTTAATTTGAATGAGAATGGTGATCTAAGCAACATTACAGGGTACATGATCTATGAACCAAAATATAAATCTTTTCTCGCAGGAGTAATGCCTTGGTTGGAACCGGGCCATTACGATACTCGAATCATCACAGGCACTTTGGTTCCAAAAGGGAAAGGTGGTATTGATGGTGATGGGTTTGGAGTAAAACGGGAACCAGCGCAAGAATTGGGAGAAGATAGGGTTACGGTTATATATTCCTCCCAAATCGATTACAGCCTCTCCGGGAGGTAAACGAACTTGAGAAAGTTACTTCATTGTTTGCTTATTTGTTCTATACTGCTTTCCTTGTTTCCCGGATTAGATTTGAGCGTAAGTGCAGCCAGTAACGAGCACGATCTCGGAAATGTTACTTTTGGATCAGGGGACGCACTCTTTGAATTGGATGGCAACGCCTTCGCATCTGGAAAAAGCGGCATCACACCAAATACCGTTACGGTCCCATCGCTACCGGACCCAATTGCCAGAGTGGAGTTGCGGGATATGAACAATACCCCTATTCAGCAGCTAACGAATATTGGTGGGAACAATTACAAAGTATCCACTCCGGTTAGTCCCATTGGAGAAATAGACGTTAAAACGGAGTTTCCTGTAGATATTCCAGAGGGGTATTTTGAATGGTTCCGTGACCCTAATCAAGTAGTATGGATGTATGACTATGCTAAAGAAGGAGAAGCTGCCAAAAGATATCATGTTAGCACTCGACCGAAAACTTTTGATCAGCCTCCAAATGATTCAGAAGTGCCGGGGGGCTGTAAAGCAGCAACTAGTCCGACCGATACGACAACCACAACTGTACGTCCTTGTAATATTGCAGAAGATTATCGGTCTGGGAATCTGTATCTTTCTACCCTGAAGGTTGTTGGGATGGATCAATACATTCCGATTTCTGAGGCACATGCTTTAGAGTTCGATAAAAATTTTACTTTTGTCCAAGGCTCGGGTAAACATCTTTCTGAAAACAATATTATCCGGGACTCCTTCGACACAGTAAATGATATTGATCCAGTTACTCAAAACTATCGGTTTAACTTTAAGATAAAGTTTGATGTTGAGCCAGATAATATTTATCCTGATACTGGTAACGGCTTAGTACTACGCTGGTACAACAAATGGGCGCTGAACGTCAACGGAAAAATCTACAAGTACCCAAAAATGAAAGTCGTAGCCATTACGTTGCCGCCAACGGCCAAACCCGATCTGATAGCCGAATCTTTTACCCCGCCAGCTTGTGTTAAGGTGGGCCGGTCTGAAACGTACACCTACAAAATCAATAACGTGGGAGCTTCAACGAATCAATCGTTTAAAGTTAAAGTTACGGCAGACGGAACGGAAATCGCGACCCATACGTATCCGTCCGGCATCGCGACGAACCAATCGGCGGATGGAACGTTCTTGTATACCTTCTCGACCGCCACAACGAAATCGTTTACGATCAACGTCGACAGCGACAACAGCATTGCCGAAGATAACAAAAGCAATAACGTTCTGATCGTGCCCGTCACGGCCAAAAGCTCCTGCCCCGGGGACGGCGGGGGCGGTGATCCGGACCCGACCGTCTCGATCAGCGGCGATTTTACGATCAGAAAGCCGACGGTTGTTTGGGGAACCGGCAATTTTATCGAACCCCAAGATATTACCGTCACCGGCAATTGCGCCTATGCAGCGCATACCTTTAAATATGCGCAAGGGACCAACGGCTACACCACCGACAACTTGACGCCAAAAGACAAGGATGATGCCTTTGCGTACGATCCCGGCTTGCGCGGCTATGACGGAGGAATTAAGCTGGGAACGGTCAGTGTGACGATGACCATCAAAACGACCTGCGGCCAGTTTTCAACTATCGGCCCGAAGACGTTCGAAGTGATCCCCGATCCGAACAAACGGCCGCCTGTCATTGAAATTAAATGGTTTCGCAGCGGCGAAAGCACACCGGTTACATCGGTTACACAGGATGAATTCGTGGAGCTGCGGGTAACGCAGGAATCCTCTCCGGACGGGGACCGTACAACGCGATTATGGGACTTCTCCAAGGATACATGGACGAGCAGCTTACCGAGTACGTACCGCTGGTCAACACCCTACGATAGCGTGAGATACACCGGGATTAAGGCGACGGTGGAAGGGGCGCATATCGTCTGCGCAACCGCCTACGATATGAGCGGAACGCCGTCCACGCCTTCCTGTACCACTTTGTTTGTTGAAGGGAAATCGCCGATCCCGGTCATCAAGGGCGGAACGGTCGTGAAAGAAGGGAGGAAGCTGAATCCGCCGCTCGACTCGAACGACAGCTATACGAAAGTGCCGGGACGAACTATCGACCATAGCCGCGACGAGTGGACGAACTGGTATGGCCCCAACCAAGTGTTTGTTACCGAGGGCACGATACTTGTCCAGTTGCATGTATACGACAATACGGGACTGAAATCCGAGCGCCCGGCGTACCATGAAATTACGGTCGTACCGGATTTGCCACCCGTCATCAATTTCGAATATACGGCCACCATGACACGGATGGAGCGGCAATTCCGGAATACGTCCTACAGTCCGGACGGAGATCCAATTGAACAGTACCGGGTTACCTACGGATACGACTGGTATAATAATGGAGCTTGTAACCCGTTGGAAGCAACACTTTCCAACAACAACAACTATTTTGCGTTCCGTCCGGATCGGGTCGGCAACTACTGCTTCCGCGTCTATGCAAAAGAGGCCGTTGTCGAGGGAGCAGGTGGGAAAGATGCGTTCAAGGATTATATGGTGAACGTTATCAACGATGGTCCAACCGCGGAATTTACCGCAACCGGAACGTCAACCGAGCCGCTGCCGGTCAACGTGACGCCGTATAAGGCAACCAACTTGGCCGGATGGCCAACCAGCAGCCTCGATACGTCATCGATGATCAACGGGTGGTCGGCCAACAGTGACGGCCTGCTGATCAGCCCGCGTCGGGAAAGCATTTTTGGACGCACGACCGGCAGCAACAGCTCATTTGATTTCATAAGCCGTTTTTCGCTGCCTTTGGGTACGGCCAATTACGGATTATCCAAGCAGGATATCGTTCTGTCCGTTAATGATTATAATGAACCGTTTAGTCAAGCTTATCCGCTCGGAAACGGCCGGATGATTGTTCGAAACACTGTAACCGGTCAAGGAGCGTCGGGTCGGTATTATTTAACCGGAGTAAGCCAATCGCCTGTCCTCCTCACCTGCGGTACGAACAATATGTGCACCGATATGGCCATCCGAAAAGAATTGGACGAAGTGATTATTGCCTATATCAATGACGGTTCGTTAAGCGGTGTGATGCGGCATTCTAACTATTGGACGCGTTACAAACTGAGCGATCTAAGCAATGGGGTCATTTCATCCCAAGGCAATTCGAATTTCATTGCCAATGAAAGTTTAACTGCGGGCTACGCCAGTTCAGGAACACCCGCAACATTCAGCAATGGCGAGCGGATGATCGGCAATTATGAAGGGGGATACAGCGGGCGGGTCGGCGGTTTTTCGAGGCTCAAGTTTAACTCGGATTACAAAATGATCAACTTGACCACCCGAACCATTTCATCCTTTAAGTACGGCAGCGCGACCGCTTATAAGACCGATACGTATACGAGCCTACCGGCCTTGACGCCAAAACGATCAACCCTGTGGCCGTACCGAACCTTAGGCCAGCTGGACGAAATCTTATATCCGATGCAGGACACGACAGATAAATCGCAGCCGAAAGGCGTCTCGGACGCCAAGGGCAATTACTATTCGGTCGTGATTATGTCGGACATGACGAATCGGTATCTGGTTCGCTGGGATGGCAATACGGGAATGCCTACGGAATTGAAGCGCACGACCGATTTGATTACGTTGAAAGGCGTGTCGGGAGATGGCAAATACGTCTATCTCGTTTCAGGCGTTTACGATTACGATATTTACGATTACGTGTATTCCGACCACTATATCAACACGTCCAACGGCGCCGACACGACATCGAAGCCATGGGATTATACCGACTATTTGCCACAGCTGAACAACTGGATCAACACGTACCAAAACGGCTTTGGCGATACGTACACCGGTTCTAACCCAAACAACGCGGCGCTGATCGACCGAGGTTCAGGCGTCATGATGAGCGAGAGCACAAACATTACGGACAGCTCCGCCACCGGTTCTGCAGGAACATTCAATGCCTTTATGAGTGATACCCAGTATATCGGCAGACCGGTCGGAAAGATGCTTCCGCTCTATACGTACGTTCCGTTCACCGGTCAATCGCTGTACAGCAATGAAGCGTTTACGTTCGGCCAACTAATCAATCCGGCCTCGCAGCGCGTTGTGAACGGGACGGTCGCCTGGAGCGTGCTGCAGCATGGTTTGACAACTTCCAATATTCATGCGGGCATGAGCTTCCGGATTCAGGATTACCGGAACATGTACAGGCTGGAGTCGCATTATAATCTGCTCCGGCTGGTCAAAATCGTGAACGGCCGAAAAACCGTGCTGCATCAAGTGAACCGCATCGTTTTGTCCGACCAGTGGATCAGCTACAGCGTGAAGCTGACCGGCAGCCGCATCCGCGTGTATGAGGGCGGGGGGCTGATCATGGAACTGAATGACGGGACGTTCACGCAAGGCACGATGGGGCCATACTCCGTTTCGGACAATGCGGCGTTTAAAGGCATCACGTATACATGGAATGATGCCGACTTAAGCTTTGCAACGCCGGGGGTCGCGATCGTCGATACGGATGTCGCCTACGATGTGAATTACTCCGATCCGGAACACGATCCGAAGCTCGACAGCTCGACGCAATGGCAGTACGCGCATGTCGACACGACGAAGTTTTTGGATGCCAGGGACGGCAAATCCGGACTCTCCGGTCATCACGGCAGAACCGTCACAAGTCCGATTTTGACCTTTGACAAAGTGGGCGTCTATAAAATCGATTACCGCGTAGCGGACGATCCGCATCCGGATCACCGGCTGGCGTGGGGCGATGGCATGTTCGCCGCATACTCGAAATATTCGGACTGGTACACGCAATATTTGATCGTTCACCGCAGGCCGATTGCCAACTTTACGCTCGGATTGGATGGGGGCGGCTCCGTCACCTGGACCGACTACAGCTACGATCCGGATCGCTGCTACAACGTGGGCAGCTGCCAAAGCGGCTATGAAACGACGCACGGCATTTTGAAGAAAAAGTTCTATTACATTACGCCAAGCGGCGATCGGGTCGACGCCAAGCTGGTGAAGCCGCGTGAAGCCGGCATGTATACGGTCGCGATGGCCGTAGCCGACGAGTACAACGCATGGAGCGATTGGTACGAGCAAACGATAGACATAGCCAACCCGGTTGCGCCGAACAACCCGCCGACCGTTGCGCTGACGTTCCCGAACGGGACGCAGGCCGCGCCAAGCTATGTCAGCCTGCAGCCGACGATTACTTGGAACCAGTACGATCCGGACCCGGGCACGATCTTTTCCACATTTGATCTCGATATTAAGGACGAATGGGGCGGCTGCGTCGAGTGCATCCGGAACATCGTGATGGATACGAGGGCCAACAGTTGGGCGTGGACGATGGATAATCTGCTGCAGATGGGGCGTAAATATTCTGCCCAAGTCCGCGTCAGTGACGGCGAATCGTGGTCGGCATGGAGCAATATCGGCTGGATGGCCACGAACAGCCCGCCATCCGCGTACATGACGTTCCCATACGGCACTCAGGCTGCGCCGAACATTATCAACACGCTGCGACCGCTGTTGACTTGGAGCCAAACCGATCCGGATCCGGGAGCCGTATTCCATTACTTCCAGATTCAAATTACGAACGAGGCGAACAACGTCACGATTCTGGATAGCGGCAAAGTATGGCAGGGCACGACATCGACGTCTGGAAGCTGGACGGTGCCGATCGACCTGCCGACAGGCCAAAAAATGCGGGTACGCGTCAAGGTATGGGACGAATACGGGGCCGAATCCAATTGGTCGCCACAAACATGGTTCTTGATCAACCGGCCGCCGCATGCCGATTTCGATTGGACGCCGAAGCCGGCTTTCGAAGGGGATGAAGTAAGATTGCTGAACCGGTCAAGCGACCCTGACGGAGATCCCCTTTTCTACGAGTGGATTATTACCGGTCCCGCCTACAGCGCGGCCCATACATCGGTTGATGCGGCGATTCCGGCTGCCGTGACGGATTTCCATCCCGGCGATTATACGGTAACATTAAAAGCAACCGATATTCATGGAGCGTCGGATACGATAACTAAAATCGTTCGGGTCGGCGATCTGGCTATTGAAGGCTTTGTCCGGCACACACAGCAGTGGGAGGAAAACCGGAAGTCTTACAACATGCAAAAATCAGGTGATCCGGAGCGCCCGCGGCCGGTATCGATGTTCTGGTCAGGGGAGGCGTTCGTACTTGAAGCGATAACGAATGAGCCCGCCGCCAAAGTGAGCGCCCGGATGTCCTACACGGAGCTGAGCAGCGAGCTGACTTCCGCCAATCGGAGAGCGTGGAAGACCCAGCTGCAGCGGGATGATTTTGAAAGCTTGCCGGATCAGGCATATACGTTTCAGTTTACTGCCGTATGGCCGAATGGACATACGGAGTCGGCAAGCTGTATAATAACCGTGAAAAATGCATGGACGGAATATACAAGCAGCGTTCGAAAGGAATAGAGCTGCAGGCCGCCTGTTACAACGCATGTTGGCGAGGACGGCAAATTTTTATATTGAATCGAGTTGAGGCTAATGACGCTTGGTAAACTGAAGCTGCTGACCATCTTGCTGCCGCCGCTCATTATCGGAGGCTTTGAGTATATTCGCCATGATTATTTGCTGGAGCATCTGTCCATGGAGGCGGGCAATTTCTACATTACGTTGATCACCTTGCTATTATCGTATTTGTATGCTTCCTGGATGTTCCGCAGTATAGCTCGGAGCAATGAGAAGCTGGCGGCCGAGCAGGCACGCCGCGCCGTTTATGAGGAGCGGGAACGGCTGGCGCAGGAGCTGCACGACAATATTGCGCAAATATTGTTTTTTCTGAACGTTCAATTGAAAAAAGGAGAACTGCAGGAAGCGCGATCCGCCGTCTCGGAAATTGACGAGCAGCTGCGGCAGGCAATCTTCAATCTCCGGACACCGCCGGAGGAAGGCGCCGCATTCTCGGTCAGATTATGTGCATGGCTCGATGAATGGTCCCGGACGACAGGCATTGCACTGGAGCGGCAAATCGAGCTCCCTGCCCACCAAGTGCCGCTGTCGGCGGAGGTACAGCTGTTTGCCATTATTCGGGAAGCTTTTACGAATATACGCAAGCACTCGCAGGCGGACCATGCTTACATCGAGCTTGTAACGGCGCAAGAGGAAGGCCCATGGCGGCTGGAAATCCGCGACAACGGCGTCGGGCTTGTCAGGGGCGAGCAAGCGGACGAGAACCGTTACGGCTTATCGCTTATGCGCAAGCATGCGGCGCAGCTGCAGGCAGTGATGACGGTAGAAACGTTGGCCCAAGGGGGGACCGCAATCCTCGTCAACGGACCCGGGCCGGACGCAAAAGGTGGGATATGAAACTAATGAAATACCGCGTATTAATAAGTGACGATCATCCGCTGGCCCGCAGAGCCGTACGCGCTTTGCTTGAGGGAGAGCCGGATTTTGAAATTGCCGGAGAAGCGGAGAACGGCGAGCAGGCCGTGCGGATTTGCGGCGAGCTGCTCCCCGATCTCGTGTTGATGGATATTCAGATGCCGATCATGAACGGGTTGGAGGCAACGCGTAAAATCAAACAGCTGAATCCCCGCATCAAAATTGTGATGCTGACCGTTTCCGACGATGTCGGCGATTTGTTTACGGCTATCCAGAACGGGGCGCAGGGCTATTTGCTTAAAAACATGGACCCCGATGAATGGATCGTTTACCTGAAAGGGCTGTTGGACGACAACAGCGACATCTCCCGGGGAATGGCGGACCGGTTGTTCCAGCTGTTCCGTTCCGGCCAAAACCAACTGCAGGGAGCGCCGGAATCGAAGCCGAATGTGCTTTCACACCGGGAGGGCGAAATATTGATGTGCGTAGCCGGGGGACTAAGCAACCGGCAAATTGCCGAGCAGCTGATTATTACCGAAAATACCGTTAAAAATCATATCAAAAATATTTTAGCCAAGCTGTCTTTGGACAATCGGGTTCAACTGACTGCGTATGCGATCCGTCACGGCTTGACACCGTTTAGCCATAAAAACGACCAAAGATAGCCCGAAGGGGTCATATTCACCGCGATCCGTTTAAAGTAGGATAAGATAGGTAAATATGATTGCTTGAAGGGACGGGTCAACCATGAAATTAACAAGTCGCATTATCGGATTATGCCTGTTGTTGGCATTGATAGGAGGCGGCGCCGCCAGCGCTCACGTAACGGTGCAGCCGAGTGAAGCGGTGCAGGGATCGTACGAGAAGTTCGCAGTTCGCGTACCGACCGAGAAAGACATACCTACTGTAAAAATTGAAATCAAATTTCCGACGGATGCCGTGTCCATATCCCGTTTCGAGCCGAAACCGGGCTGGAAATACGAGCTGAGCAAGGATGCTTCGGGCAAAATAACCGGCGTCACCTGGACGGCTACAGGAGACGGTTTGTCGGCTACGGAATTCGGTGAATTTTATATGCAGGGCAAGGTAGCCGACAATGCTACGGCCATCAGCTGGAAATCTTACCAAACGTATAAGGACGGCAGCGTCGTTGAATGGGTAGGCGCCGAAGGCTCCGATAAACCGGCCTCGGTGACGAAGGTGAAGCCGAAGCCTGCAGGCGCAGCCGCCGACAGCCATGGCAACACATCCGCCGCCGTCCCGGCAGCGGGAGCGCAGCAGCCGCCTGCAGCCGCCCCGGCACAATCGCAAGCTCCGCTGTATTTGTCCATTGCGGCGCTGTTGTTGGGTATTGTATCGATTTTCATCGCCGTTTCCAAACACAAGGGACGCTGAGCGGCCAAAACGACGGTTCGCCATAGTGCACCTACTATTACCAACCTTCCAGATCAAGTGACGCTTGATTGGAAGGTTGGTTTTTTTTGCATAAGAAGTCCGGCTTATTGGGGATGCTTGGAATAAGAACAATATTGAACCATGGAGGTTTCTTGAAGCATGATCAGCAATTTCAAAACGCGGAGAATGTACGTAACTATATTGCTTTGCCTGCTTTTGTTCCTGTCCGCGCATACAACGGCGTTCGCCTTTGGAAAAGGAGCCAAAGGACCGGATGTGTATGCGGTGCAGGGCATGCTGAAATCGCTTGGTTATTTTAACGGCAGCATTTCCGGCTATTACGGACCGGCTACGGTACTCGGCGTCAAGCTGTTTCAAAAAGCGTACGGGTTGCCGGTAACCGGCGTGATGGACGATAAAACGCTGGAATCGCTTTTATGGGCTTACGGGAATGCCAAGCTGCCCCCAAAGCCCGCGCCTAAGCCGGGCCCGCAGACCGGCCCGACGCCGGCTCCGGCGCCGTCCAAGCCGGGCCCTCAGACCGGCCCGACGCCAGCTCCGGCGCCATCCAAGCCGGGCCCGCAAGCCGGCCCGACGCCAGCTCCGGCGCCATCCAAGCCGGGCCCGCAAGCCGGCCCGACACCCGCTCCGGCGCCGTCCAAACCGGGCCCGCAAGCCGGACCGATACCAGCTCCGGCGCCATCCAAGCCGCCGGGTCCGCAGACCAGCCCGACGCCGGCTCCGGCGCCACACAAGCCGGGTCCGCAAGCCGGACCGACGCCGGCTCCGGCGCCATCCAAGCCGGGCCCTCAGACCGGCCCGACACCTGCTCCGACGCCAGCCCCCGAACCCGCTCCGATTCCGCTGATCCCCGGCGAGCTGTCGTCCGAGGAGCGGCAAATGGTCGAATTGATCAACCAAGCCCGTAAAGACGCCGGGCTGGCGCCGCTGATCGTCAATGCGGAGCTATCCAAAACCGCTCGGATGAAGAGCCGGGATATGGCCGACCATAATTATTTTTCGCATCAATCCCCGACTTACGGTTCGCCCCTCGAGTTGATTAAGAAGTTCGGAATCAGCTACGCGTCGGCGGAGGAAAATATTGCCTGCAATCAGACAGTTATGGCGGCACAGCTCGCATTGATGAATTCATCCAGCCAAAGAGCGAATATTTTAAGCAAAGATTTTACTGAAATCGGCGTAGGCATTGCGGATGGGGGCTCATGCGGCAAAATGTTCACTCAACAATTTATTCGTAAGTAGATTCGATACCAAAACGCGATACCATCCTGGTCAGCATCAAGGCTGCGGGATGGTTTATTTTTGTTGTAACGGCGAGCCGCCTATCCCTCCCATGTGAAATATAGCGCCCCGGGCACATCGACCTCCTCGTAAAAATCAGTTATCATAGATGTAAAAATAGAGAAACAGAGGAAAGGAAGTACTGTATGCCGTCCAAAATATTAAAAGAATTCAAAGAATTCGCCATGAAAGGAAATATGATCGAGCTCGCCATCGGAGTGATCATCGGCGGCGCATTCGGCAAGGTCGTCACCTCCATCGTCAACGATGTCGTCATGCCGCCGATCGGCTTACTGCTGGGCCGCGTCAATTTCTCGGACCTGTTTGTCAGCTTGAACGGAACGAGCTATTCCAGTATCGCCGAGGCCAAAGCGGCTGGAGCGCCGACGCTGAATTACGGACTTTTTATTAATACGCTGCTCGATTTTTTAATCGTATCGTTCGTTATTTTTATTGCCGTCAAGCAGGTTAACCGGTTCCGCAGAAAGCAGGACGACAAGCCGGAGCCGAAAAAGGATACGGTGGAATGCCCCGAATGCCTGTCGGAAATTCCCGAAAGAGCTGTACGCTGTAAATATTGCACCGCCCGACTAGAGCCTTCCGTTGATAAAAAACAACTTACCAATTAAATGGAAAATGCGAATAAGACAAGTAAGCGGCCAAGTCTGCCGCATCATAATAGAGTCACATGTATAGCGGGTGCACGCTGTCCATCGCGATGAGACAGGCTGTGTCCGCTTTTTTTCGCTAGCATGGCGCTTAAGCTAAGGCTGTCAGTCGTTTGGTAAAAGCGAGGATAAGCTAAAAACATCCGAGAATCATCTATTTCCGGCAGGCTGCGATTCCTTTATAATTTGGGGGCGTTATTCCTGAAAAGACATTGCATAAGAAAGGAACGATAACGATGGACACGCTCTCATTATTTGATACAGCATGGATTCGCAAGCACGCCGACGCGTCGCTCAAGGCGGGTCCGATCCATATTACGGCTGCCGTCGCCAACATGAGCGAAGGCGGTCCCCATGATTACTACTCCAACGGCGATTACTGGTGGCCGAATCCCGATACGGCGGACGGCCTTCCCTATGTACGGCGCGACGGGGAAAGCAACCCCGGCAATTTCGACAGCCACCGGCTGCTGCTGCGCAGCATGAGAACCCATGTGGCGAACTTGGCCGCGGCCTACAAAGTCAGCGGAGAGGAATCTTATGCGGCGAAGGCGGCGGGTCTGTTGAGTGTGTTTTTCCTGGATGAGGCGACGCGGATGAATCCGCATTTGCTCTACGCGCAGGCGATACCCGGCATTTGCGCCGGCAGAGGCATCGGCATTATCGATACGCTGCATCTGATCGATATTCCGTTCGCCATTGAAGCGCTACGGCCGTCGCCATCGATGACCGATGAGCTGTATCAGGGGCTGCGGCAATGGTTCAGCTCCTACTTGACCTGGATGAGCACGCATGAAAATGGCATCGAAGAAATGAACGCGGACAATAACCACGGCGTATGCTGGTTTGTGCAGGCTGCGACCTTTGCGCGGTTTACCGGCAACGAGAACATGCTGCGCTTTTGCAGACAGCGTTACAAGGAATCGCTGCTGCCGGATCAGATGGCGTCGGATGGCAGCTTTCCCCGCGAGCTGGCGCGGACCAAGCCATACGGCTATGCGATATTTGTACTGGACAATATGGCGACGCTGTGCCAGGTCCTGTCGACAACGGAGGACAATCTGTGGAGCTTCGAGCTGCCGGACGGACGCGGCATACGCAAAGGATTCGATTATTTGCTCCCTTATATGCTGGATAAAGCGGCATGGCCTTACCCGCCGGATGTCGAGCATTTTGAAGGCTGGCCGGCCAAGGTTTCGTCATTGCTATTTGCCGGTCTGGCGTTGGGCAAGGAGGATTGCGTTCAGCTGTGGAAACGGCTTGACCCCGATCCTGCGGGTTTGGAGGTGCGCCGCAATATGGCGATACGCCAGCCGCTGCTGTGGCTGTGAGCACATCAAGGAGCTTTAAAGAAAAAGCCCATTTTTCCACGTAACTGCACCATTGATTGCTGCTCTTCATAAAATAACCTTGACTGTATCCCTACACCTTGTAATGATACAAAAACCCGGGCAAGGAGGGGTGACACTTGAAGGGCAGCGACCAAAAAAGTAAATTTTTGCTTACCAATCGTGAACGCGAGGTTTTCGAATTGTTGGTGCAGGACAAAACAACCAAGGATATCGCACAGCAGCTGTTTATCAGCGAGAAGACGGTGCGCAATCATATATCCAACGTCATGCAAAAACTAAATGTAAAAGGTCGTTCACAAGCAGTTGTCGAGCTGATAAAGCTTGGGGAGTTACAAATCTGACTGACACTTTTTTATACCCGCCATGCCCAGCCTTCTTTCTACGTATCTTACGGATACGCAAGAAGAAGGTTGTTTGCATTTTACGGCGATCCGGAGGGGCCGACGCACAAATCGACAGCCGGTTCATAACGCCGCCAAGCTGATTGGAGCAGTATCTTCTCCGAAACGGACTTTTGTTGTATGATGAAGAAGGAATCCGAACCAGGAGGGGCAGATAGCTATGAGCGAAACCGCCGGTTATGCGGACAGACGTCTCGGCAGGATCAGACCGTTAGGCTTGCAGCGAGAGCTTCTTCAAATAGCGGCCATGCTGACGATGCTGATCGACCATATCGGCGCCGTCCTGTTTCCTGAACAGCCGGAGCTCCGGATCGTCGGAAGGCTGTCTTTTCCGTTCTATGCGTTCGGTATCGTTCAAGGTTATTTGCTATCCGGCAATGTGAAAGCTTATATGAAGCGTATTGCCCTGCTGGCAGTTATTTCCGAGCTGCCTTATGTGCTGGCGTTCGGCGTATGGGAGATCAATGCGCTCGGTACGTTGTTCATCTGTCTGACGACCCTGTTTGTCATGGATCGCATCCGTTTCCTGATCGGCAAGCTGCTGATAGCCGGCGCCGCAATTGCATGCTTGGCGTGGGTTCCGGCAGATTACGGGTTTTATGCGGCTGTGCTTATACTGATTTACCGGTACGCCCAAGCGCATGCTGCGATCGTGTTCCACTGCTTGTTAAATACATATTATGGATTGAGCCAGGGCGCGCAAATTCAGCATTTCAGCATATTGTCCACCGTCTGGTTGGCTGCCGGCCCGAATGTCCGGTTCAGCGGCCGACCCGTTCCGCGCTGGCTATGGTTGTCATTTTATCCGCTGCATTTAACACTGCTAGTTGTCATCAAACGGTTATTTTTCTAATTTTTGTTAGAAAAGCTTGAGAAAACAACATCATGAACGTATTGTAGTAGAAGAGGTCAAGCTGTCAAATAAACTGTATAGGTGATAGACATATTATGAGGATAAGAGGAAAAGGAATCGGCCCGTCCAAATTAAGAAGCATCTACAAGCTCCGGAAATCGGAAGAAAAGCTGCGCCTCGCCCGGGAAGAGTTGGCGACGATGATTCGCGAACAGCAGGGACTTATTTTTAAATATAAACAGATTGACGGTCAAATCATGTTGACGCTTTGCGACGGGGAGCTGCTGCACAGGTTCGGCATGACTCCGGATCGCATCGTCGGACAAAATTTGTTGGAGCTCATTCCGCAGGAAAGCGCCTATTTAATCAATCATTTTTACGATGCCATGAACGGCAAGGAAAATGTGTATTTTGAAGGATCGAGCAACGGAATTACTTACATAGCTACGCTTAGGCCGATCGTACGGAACGGAACGGTTGTCGAAGTTGTCGGCTCCTGCATCGATATAACGGACCGCAAGCGCATGGAGCTCACCCTTCAGGAAAGCGAGCAGCAGTACAGACAGCTGGTTGAAATGTCGCCGGAACCGATCATCGTTTGCGACCGCAGCTGTACGCTGCTGTTTGTTAACGATGCGGCTGTCAAGCTGCTGGGAGCGGCTTCGGCCTGCGAGCTGATCGGCCAACCGTTTATGACGTACGTGGATCCGGATTCCGCCAACGTGCTTGCAGCGGCATTGGAGCATTTGTTTGTGAAGAACAGCCCTTTCTATACTTTTGAAAAAAAATGGATCGGGCGGAGCGGTAAAGTTACCGATCTGGAAGCCCGGGGCGTGCCAATTTTGTATGCGGGTCAAAAGGCGGTGCAGTTTTTGTGCATCGATATTACAAACAGGAAAATTGAGGAAGAAACGATCCGCGAAAGCGACCGGAGATACCAGATGCTGTTGAAGCTGTCGCCCGAGCCGGTGATTGCCCATGACGAGGATATGCTCGTCTATGCGAATGACGCTGCCGTCAAATTGGTCGGCGCCGACTCCCGCGAGCAATTAATAGGAAAGTCGGTGTTTAACTTTTTGCATGAAGACTTTCATGAAGGCTTTCGGCAAAAAATGCGTCTTGTGAAAGCAACCGACGAGCAGTTAACGCTTGGGTCGGCCAAGGTCATTACGCTGCGCAACGAGGTTGTGGAAGTCGAGGGCAGCTCGATTTACGTCTACAAGCATCTGAATGTGCCGCTGTTTCAAACCGTCTTCAGAGATATTACCGAACGCAAACGAACGGAAGAAATGATGATACGCTCCGAAAAGCTGTCGATTGTCGGCCAGCTGGCGGCAGGCGTCGCTCATGAAATACGCAATCCGCTCACGACCTTAAAAGGGTTCACCCAATTGATCAAGGCTGGAAAAATAAGCGATGGCTACATCGATCTGATGCAGGTGGAGCTGGAAAGAATCAACCAGATCGTCAGTGAATTCATGGTCATCGCCAAGCCGAAAGATGTGGAGCTCAAACGGCATGATCTTCATAGAATCATTGTCGATGTCATTCATTTTATGGAAATGCAGGCCATCATGAACAACGTGGAGTTCAAGTACAGTCTGCAGGAGCATGTTTGCTGCCTGTGCAATGAGGACCAGTTAAAGCAGGTTTTTATGAATATTTTGAAAAACGCGATCGAGGCGATGCCGAGCGGAGGTTTCATCGAGATTGCAATGGCCTGCGAAATCGACAGAATCGAGATCGATTTTACCGATCATGGGGTCGGCATCCCCAAGGAGATGCTATCGAGGCTTGGCGAGCCCTTTTTTACAACGAAGGAAACGGGTACGGGTCTCGGACTTATGATCTGCCACCGGATTATCGAATCGCATAATGGCACGATGCAGATCAGGAGCAAGCCGAAAAAAGGGACAAACATTAAAATTACACTGCCGAATGGGTGAATAACCGCTTCGGCGGACGAGGAGTGAGCCGAATGAATGAAGGAGCCGTCGTCAATTCGACGTTCAGCTTGGCCGCCGGAGAAGATGCCGTCATACGGGGGCACGTGCAGGTTGTGGAAGCCGGCGGGAGGAAGCCGGTGCTGATCGTATGCCACGGCTTTAAAAGCTTCAAGGATTGGGGTTTCTTTCCATATATAACGAAGCGGTTTGCGAAAAGCGGATTCTACGTGATTCATTTCAACTTCTCCCACAACGGGGTGAAAGTGACCGACTTTGACGAGCTGTACAAATTCGCGGTCAATACGTTTTCCCGGGAGCAGGCGGATTTGGAGCTGCTGCTGCAGCGTCTGCTGCAGGGAGAGCTGCCTCATGCGGAGCAGGCGGATTTAAGCCGGATCGCGCTGCTCGGTCACAGCCGGGGCGGAGGCAACAGCGTGCTGTTCGCTGCAGCGCACGCCGAGGTTCGGGCGGTCGTGACGTGGAACGGCATCGCCGATGCGGATTTATTCGACGATGCATTCAAGGAAGAAATAGCCCGCAGCGGGGTGGCGTACACGCGGAATGCGCGGACGCAGCAGGATATGCCCATTGCTGCTGCATTTTATGAAGATCTTCAGGCGAACCGGGAGCGCTTCGATATTACGCGCCATTGGGTGCAGCTTCAGATCCCGATGCTGGCCGTTCAAGCCGATCACGATTCGCCCCGGCTCGCGCAGGGCTTCGAGGCGCTTCGGCAGGCTGCGCCGGAACATAGCTACGTTATCGTTAAGGACGCCAACCACACCTTCGGCGCGATCCATCCTTTTGCAGGCACGACGCCGCAGCTGGAGGCAGCGATCGAAGCGTCGCTCCGTTTTTTGCAGCAGCGTATGTAAAGAAAGCCATGAGGCTTTGCCGTCCGGCACGCAGTCGCTCGGCAGCGGCGGCACCACCGATTGACCGATCCGGAAAGGGGACGGTCTTTTATTTTGTACACGCAAAAAAGTTTTTATTTTTTTATTGAAAGCGCTCGCATTAATTGACCGTTCTGTTATATAATAAGGGAAGAAATTGATGACTGTTACAGTAACAGAGAACGCTGTCAAAGGAGTGTTAGCGTTGGCCGTTGAACCGATGAATCCCTTTGAATTGTATGCTTCAAAACGGTGCACCCAGTGCGGTTCCGTGCTTGAGGAGCAGTCCGAGTGCCACAAAACCACTTGCGACGAATGCGAGGGCAACACGTTTTATCCGTTATCGCCGCTTCAGCCGGCGGGCAAGCCGGTCCGTTTTATGCA
>NZ_SMRT01000005.1:167500-361723 GCF_004354045.1 Paenibacillus piri
TTGTCGGCAAGAGGCGCGGGAGAATACGATCCTGAGCAAAAGGTATACCGCTTACAAGCGATTGAAAAGCTGTATGTCGTCGATGGACAGCACCGTCTGGCCGCATTCCGCCGCCTGATGGAAACGCTGCAAAGCAATATGGCGCGGGCGAAAGACCGCAGGGAGTACGATCGCATGGAAGAAATTACGGCGAAGCTGAGCAAGCTGTATTCGTTCCCGATGTCGACCATGATTTATTTGGATATCAATGCCCGTCAAGAGCGCCAGCTGTTCTCGGACATTAACAAGCTTCCGCGTAAAATCGGCGGCAACCTTGCCGTGCTAAGGGAGCAGCGCAGATTTTACCATGTGCTGGCCACCCAAATGGCGGAGCAGGACCCGGCGATGAAACAAATTTCCGTCGATATGTATACGGAGCGCGGAAAAGGGCCCGAGTTTTTATTTTCGTATCATTTGCTGGTTGAAATTTTGGTCGGTCTGTTCGAGGGCCGGTTAAAATCGGCGGCGCGCAACAACGGCTATTATTTTGAGGATAAGGAAGTGGAGGAGCATCAGAAGCTGGCTTCCTTGTACTTCGATACGCTGCTGCGTTATTTGCCGGAGCCTGCGAAGGGCGAGTTGTGCTGGACGGAAAATATCCAAATCGCTTTGGCGATGTTTTTCCACGACGAAGTGTCCAAAACCGGTACGTTTAACCGTTATGCGCTGGAGTACGCGATGAAAATTTTGCCTCATATCGATTGGAACGGCATTTACGTGGGCGATGAGAAGGACCGGCTGCCGAGACGCTCTCGTATCGTCAAAGCTTATCAATATATAAAAGACTTTTATCAGGAGCATCACCTGTTTCTGATCCGTGACAAGGAGGACGCTGGTTAATGGATGGACTTTGCCTGAATATGACGATTCACCCGTTTTGCGAAAAATTCGGGTTGGCTACAGTGGCTGTACAAGTGCAGGATTTGTTGAACTACACTTCCATCGATCCGATGGTACAGCGTAAGTTGAGCGGCGGTCAGCGCCGTAAAATTTCGAATTATTTGCAGGAGCGCGAACTGGACCGCGTCTTTTTCGGACCTGTTACCTTGTCGCTGCGCGAGGTGAGCTCGCTCGCCAAAATGGACAAGGGCCTGTACTTGCGTCCCGGCTCGAAGCTCAGCATTCTGGATGGGCAGCACCGGATTCTCGCACTCGGCTACGTAAACGAGCAAATGCTGAAGGAAGTGCGCAGCCACGAGAAAAAAGTCGCCGCATTGACGATCAAGCAGCGCCGCTCCCCGGAAAACGAGGAGATCAAGCAGGAGCTTGAGCAGATGCAGGGCCTTGTCGAGCAAATTGAGCGCCGCCGCCTTGAGCTGATGGAAAGCGAGCTGGCCGTGCAAATTTATATCGGGCTTAGCGAAGAGGAAGAGAAGCAGCTGTTCGGCGACATTAACTCGAAGGTGCAGCTGGTCAGCAAGGAGCTGGGACATTCGTTCGACAGCATCGATCCGTTGAATTTGGTCATTCAGCAAGTTGTCGATCACAACGTGTTCCTTAAAGGAGCCGGAGTCGAGCGGCGTGCGAATCTGACTTCGTATAACAAAAACTTTACGTCGTTCAGCTGGATGTATTCGACCGCAACGATGCTGTTTACCGGAAAAATGCAGCCTTCCTACGAGCTGGCGCGCAAAATACGCCAAGACCCGTCGATCTATATCGAAATCCTGCATCAGTTTTACAGCACCTTGCTGCCGTTAATGCCGGAACAGCCGGGACTTCCGCAGTTCAACTCGGCCAACAGGGCCATGCAGGAAAGCATCGCTTTATATGCCAACGGACATTTGTACAAGGATGGGAAGTATTCGAAAAATTGGACCTCCTGCCTTAGTATATTCGAGGGCTTCGATTGGTCGCAGGAGAATGAACAACTGGTTGAGCGTTTCGGAACGTTGGACAACGGCAAGTTGAACCTCATTCATGAAAAGTCGCTGCGCAAGCACGGCAAGCTCGTACAGCTGTTTCAAGAGCTGCACGGTGACCCTGTCGGAGACGAAGCGGACGAAGCTTCGACGGCATAAGGTGGAACATTATGGACGGTTATCGTCCATTCAAAATAATTTTCAAGCAACAGGCCATCCCGGCTCTGCTCACATTGGGTGAAGCGGAGCGGGATGGTTTTTTTGCGTGAAAATAGCATTTCCGAGCCCGAATATGTATATGTTTCAAGTGAGACAAGTTCATCGCCGCTCTTGAAACGATGGCAAAGGAGTGAGAGCCATGTTCGATTTCGATCCGCAGTATTATCCATATGCCTCCAGGAGGACGGCCGTTTACGCAGGTAACGGCATGGTCGCCGCATCTCAGCCATTGGCAGCTCAGGCCGGGCTGGACATGCTGAAGCGGGGCGGCAATGCAATCGATGCCGCGATTGCGACGGCGGCGAGCTTGACCGTGCTGGAGCCTACGTCCAACGGGATCGGCGGCGACGCCTTCGCGCTCGTGTGGACAGGCGGCAAGCTGCACGGCTTGAACGCCAGCGGGCCGGCGCCGCAGCGTCTGACGATCGATGCGCTCAGGGAGCGCGGCTTTGCGACGATGCCGCTATACGGCATCGTGCCTTTAACGGTGCCAGGAGCGCCGGCCGCATGGACCGAGCTGTCACGGCGCTTCGGCAAGCTGCCGTTTGCGGAGCTGCTGGAGCCTGCCATCGTGTACGCGGAGCGGGGGTTTCCGGTTTCGGCTACGCTTGGCGCATTGCTCGCTTACGAATTCAATAAATTCGACAAGCTGGATAAAAGCGACGCGTTCGCTGCGCTGTACCGGACGTTCGCTCCCGGCGGCCGCATTCCGCAGCCGGGTGATCGTGTGACGTATCCGCATCATGCGGCCACACTGAGGTCCATCGCCCGGACGGAGGCGGAGTCGTTTTACCGCGGCGAGCTGGCCGAACGAATCGACAGCTGCGTCAAGGAGCATGGCGGATTTTTGAGCAAAGAGGATTTGGCTGCGTATAAACCGCAATGGGTCGAGCCGATCCAAGTGAATTACCGGGGCTATGATATATGGGAAATACCGCCGAACGGGCAAGGCATTGTCGCGTTGATGACGCTGAATATGCTGAAGCGGTTCGATTTCCACCCTGCCGCCCGGGATGGCGTCGATACGTACCATCGGCAGATCGAGGCGCTGAAGCTCGCGTTTGCCGATGGCTTCGAGCATGTGGCGGATGCGTCGGCTATGAAGGCTTCGTTAGCCGGCATGCTGTCCGACGCTTACGGGCGGGAGCGCGCGCAGCTGATCGGCGCTCGGGCGGCGGCGCCGAAGCCGGGCAAGCCGCCCAGGGGAGGCACCGTCTATTTGGCTGCCGCCGACGGCGAAGGGAACATGGTCTCGTTTATCCAGAGCAATTACACCGGCTTCGGCTCAGGCATTGTCGTACCGGAGACCGGCATCGCGCTGCAAAACCGCGGAGCGGATTTCTCGCTCGACCCGGCACAGGCCAATGCGCTGCAACCCGGCAAAAAACCGTTCCATACGATCATCCCCGGATTTATGACGAAAGGGAAAGAGGCGGTCGGCCCGTTCGGCGTAATAGGCGGCTTTATGCAGCCGCAGGGGCATGTGCAGGTCGTGACGAATATGATCGACTTTCATTTGAACCCGCAGGCTGCGCTCGATGCGCCTCGCTGGCAGTGGAAGGAAGGGATGACGGTAGAGCTCGAGCCGGGGTTTCCGGATGCGGCTGCACTAGCGTTGCAGCGCCGTGGACATCACATTGTCCGCAACCCGTCTTCCTTGTCGTTCGGACGCGGACAAATCATATGGAGGGATGCATCGTCCGGAGTATTGATCGGCGGCACGGAGCCGCGAACGGACGGTCATATTGCGGTCTGGTGAGATGAACAGGATAAAGGAGGGAATGGAAATGAACGACATAATGCGGTTCGGCATTATCGGAGGAGGGGTTATCGCGCCCTCGCATGCGAAGGCGATAACCGGAAACACCCAGGCGGAGCTGACAGCCATCGCCGATGTTGCCGTAGAGAAAGCGGACAAATTGGCGGCCGAATACGGCGTCCCGCACGTATATTCGGATTATGAGGAGCTGCTGAAGCGCGATGATATCGACGCCGTTACCGTAGCGGTGCCGAGCGGCTACCACGCGGAGGTCGTCATTGCGGCCGCAGAGGCGGGCAAGCATGTGCTGTGCGAAAAGCCGATCGATATTACATCCGACAGCATGACGCGAATGATCGCGGCCTGCCGCAAAGCGGGCGTAAAGCTCGGCTGCGTCTTTCAGCGCCGGTTGACCGAGGCGTCGATCGTCGCCAAAAAGGCGGTCGACGACGGCAAGCTCGGCCGGCTGGTGCTCGGCGACGCGTACCAGAAAAGCTACCGCAGCCCGCAATATTACCAAAGCGCCGGCTGGCGCGGCACTTGGGCCATTGACGGCGGCGGGGCATTGATGAATCAGGGTGTCCACGGGATCGACCTGATTCAATGGCTGATGGGCGACGTTCACTCGGTCTTCGCCTACTGTTCCGCGCTCGTGCGCGAAATCGAGGTGGAGGATACGGCCGTCGCCGTCGTCAAGTACAAGAACGGCGCTTTCGGCGTCCTGCAAGGGACGACTTCCGTTTATCCGGGGCAGGATACGCGCTTCGAGCTGCACGGGGAAAAAGGAACGATCATTTTTGACGACTCGGGCTTTAAGCAATGGAAGTTTGCCGACAGCGACGAGGAGGCGCCGAAGGTAGCTCCCCGGGTAAGCGCCAAAAACGATCCGCTGCAAATTGCCAATGACGGTCATTACCTGCTGGTCGACGACTTGATCCGGGCGATCCGCGAAAACCGCGACCCGCTCATCTCGGGTGAAGAGGGCAGGAAGTCGGTTGATTTAATTCTCGCCATTTACGAGTCGGCGCGTACCGGAAAAGAAGTTACCGTAGGCAAGTAAATTCCATCAGCATAATTCATCAACGTCACCCGTGAGAATGACTCATCCGTGCTGCCCGTAAGTATACAGCGCCGTCCACCGTTATCATCCGCAGGGTATCGTCTACCGGCACCGCCCGCCAGCGTCATTCGTCATGCATCAGCCACACAGCGAAAGCCCATATTGCCTGACGAGCTGTCCGGCGTATTGGAGCTGCGGGCGGCGACACGGTACCGGTTGCAGTACGATTTATGACATAAATAAGAGCCTCCGCGCATGACGCGGGCTTGTCCCTGTCCGGGACCTTTCGGGTTGAAACGGGGAGCGGTTTGGTGCCAGGTCGGGCTGAACCAGTCGGCGCACCATTCCCACACATTGCCGGACATGTTGTACAAGCCGAAGCCGTTGGGCGGGAACGAATGGACGGGAGCGGTTCCGGCGTAGCCGTCGCTGCTATTGTTTTTTTCGGGAAATTTGCCCTGCCAAATATTGCACAGATGGTCGGTGCCCGGCTTCAGCAGATCTCCCCACGGATACCGCTTCTGCACCAGACCCCCGCGTGCCGCAAATTCCCATTCCGCCTCCGTCGGCAGCCGCTTGCCCGCCCAACGGCAGTAGGCATTAGCGTCGTTCCAGGAAATATGGATGACCGGATGATCAAGCCGTTCCTCAATGGACGAATCCGGCCCTTCCGGATGAGCCCAATCGGCTCCCTCCACATTCCACCACCACGGTGATCCTTGTACGACATGCTTGACACGGGCTGCGGTTTCCGGGGATATGAACAAATGAAAAACGAACGACCAGCCGAACGCCTCCGCCTCGGTTTTATAGCCGGTAGCCATGACGAACTCGCGGAAATCGGCATTGCTGACCGTATAAGGATCGATATAAAAGGGGCTGACGGTCACCGCGCGAACCGGACCCTCGCCATCCTGAGGAAAACCTTCCCGATCGTCGGTTCCCATCAAAAACTCGCCTCCGGCCAAATAAATCATCCGGTCGGCCGCATAAGAAACCGATGGCGGGCTCGCGGGAGCTTCCCGGCGGCCGTCCATATGGGCCGTTTTTTCGTTTTGCGCCGCCGATCTGCTTGTTGAGCCGCAGCAGGACGGTTTTACTTGTTCGTTCATTCGATATTCCCCCTATAATTCGGTAAGTTGATTAATGATCATAATCGCAGCGCCGGCCACCAGCGCTTCCTCTCCCAGATGGCCCTGGCTGAATACGACCTGGTAGTTCGGATAGTGGTACGTATTGCGGATCGCCACTCGTGTCGCGATTTGAAAAAAACTGGGGTGGGTACTGATCAGCGAACCGCCGAGTATGACTTTTTCCGGGTGTAAAATGTTCAGCAGGTTGGACAAGCCTATCCCGAAATAGGTGGCCGCCTGCGAAAAAATTTCAACCGTCAACGGATCGCTCTCCTGAAGCGCTTGCATAAGGTGGGCGAAGTTGATTTCGCCGGGATCGGTCGTCTTGTAGCGCAGCGAGCTTTCCCGTCCTTGCTTCAGCCTGGCCTGGGCCTGCTGCTCCAAAGCGTGAATCGATGCGAATGTTTCCAGACTGCCGTAGTTGCCGTGGTCTCCGAGTCTCGGTCCGTCCGTCTGGATAATCATTTGCCCGATGGAGCCTTCCATATCGACGGCTCCATAAACGACCTTGCCGTTGGACATCATGGCGGAGCGAATGCCTACACCGGCATGAATATAAAGCAGATGGCGGTAGTCGCGATTGCGATCCGACCAGGATTCGCCGATAAGCGCCGTATTGGCCCCGTTGTCTAGCTTGACGGGGATGCCGAGCCGCTCCTCCAAAAAACCGGAAACATGTACGTTCCGCCATCCGGCCGCCGGAAAATAAAGCGGCTCCAGGATCGTGCCGGTAAAGCGATCGAGCGGCCCGACCGCTCCGACTCCCATCCCGAGCACTTGTCCGGCTTCAATATTGCGGGATTGCAACATGGCGATTGCCGAATCGGCAATAACGGGCAGCAGTTTCGCCGGCGTCATGGTGCTGTCCATTTGCCAGCTTTGCGATGCCAGCTTATTCAGATGCAGATCGCATAATATCAGCTTCGTGCTCAGCCGGGAAATTTCGAGACCGAACACATAGCCGGCATCAGGGTTCGTCTGGTACAGAATCGGCCGTCTTCCGCCGGTCGACTCCCCCAATCCGGCTTCGATCAGCCAGCCCTGAGCCGTTAACTCTTCCAGCGTTCGGGTCAGCGTACTGCCGGTCATTTCACTCTGCTCCAACAATTCTATTTTAGATACGGTTCCCTGCCGGCGAATCCGTTCGTAAATATCCTTATGCTTACGGCTGCCGATCCGCTCTTGTATCGATACTACCTGCATGCGATTCCTCCACTAATGCCGTGTTAACGTTACCCGGGTACATGAAGCTTCCCGTGACGCTTGCCCTTTCCGCTTGTTTCTCCGGACTTTTAGGGCTTCCTTTTAATGTACCATTATACACGAGTTGCCAACGCTTAACCATACGGTTCAAGACGTTTCACGATTGCGGTCCCGGCAAGTTTCGCCGCCAATCCATTGTGACTTCCTCATATAATTTGTTAAGATAAGATTGCTGTATGTTGCTAACTTATACGCTGCCGAAATTCACGGTCGGTTTCAAGGCGGCAGTTATTTCGGGAGGAGAAAGATGGGCATGTCGGAATGGTATAAAAAAAGCTTTGGCGATGATTACTTGCTGGTATATAGACACCGGAATATGGAGGGGGCTTACAACGAGGTCAAGAAGATGATCGAATGGCTTCGTCTGCCCGCCGGCGCGGAGGTGCTCGACTTATGCTGCGGGATGGGCAGACATTCGATGGCGCTGACGGATTTCGGGTATAAGGTAACGGGGGTCGACTTGTCGGACGTTTTGCTGCGCGAAGCCAAGCGGCTGGACACCGAGGGCAAGGTGCGCTGGCTGCAGGGGGATATGCGCCAGGTGCCGCTTGATGGTACCTACGATGCGGTCGTCAATTTGTTTACGTCATTCGGTTATTTTGACGAAGATGAAGAGAATGAGCGGGTGCTGCGGGAAGTAAGCCGGCTGCTGACGCCGGAGCAAGGCCAGTTTATTATCGACTTCCTTAATCCCGGGCAGGTTGCGGCCCATCTGGTTCCTTTTTCCAGCCGGGTCGAGGGCGGCTGTACGATCGAGGAATCGCGTAAGATAGAAGACGGCTTTGTGCGCAAAACGATCGTAATCCGCGAAGCGGAGCTGCCGGACCGTACGTACTCGGAGCAGGTGAAGCTGTTCAGCCGGGAAGCCTTTATAAGCATGCTGGACAGGGCGGGGCTCGAAACGCTGCATGTTTACGGCGGGTACGATGCGTCTTCCTACAATCAAGCGGAGTCGAAACGTATGATTTTCGTCGGTCGCCGGAAAGGACTTTAACGCTTTATGAGCAGCAGCTTACATACATTGCATAACGATAATGTCTGTCAAATTAAAGTGCCGCTGCCGTTTCCGCTGCGCTGGGTGAACAGCTACCTGATCCGCGGAGCGTCCGGATTTACGCTGATCGATCCCGGATTGCATACGGAAGCCGCCGAGCAGCATTGGGTGCAGGCTATGGACGAACTCGGCATCGGCTTCCGCGATATCGAACAGATCGTGCTGACTCACCATCATCCGGATCATTACGGATTGGCCGGTTTTTTTCAGGAGCGGTCGGGAGCTCCCGTCCTCATGTCGGAGGCTGGCCATCATCAGGTCCGCCTGCTGTGGGGGGATGGGCAGCCGATGGCGGCTGCGCTGCTGCGCTTGTTCAGCAGCAACGGGATGCCCGAGGAAATGCTGCTGTCGATGGAGGATCATATGGCCGGCTTCGTCCCTCTTGTATCGCCACAGCCGGAAATAACTCCGATTCGTATCGGCGATCCGTTGAGGCTGGGCGATCACGAATATGAAACGGTGCATACGCCGGGTCATGCGTCCGGCCACGTATGCTTTTACCGGGCCGAGACGAAGGTGATGCTGTGCGGCGATCATGTGATTCCGCAAATATCGCCGAACGTCAGTTATTTGCCGGGAGGAATTGACGATAACCCGTTGGGCAGTTTTTTGCGGAGTCTGGAAGCTATCGGCCGGTATGACGTTGCATGGGCTTACCCGGGTCACCGCGAGCCGTTCACGTCATTTGCCCATAGGACGCAGGAGCTGATCGCGCATCATGAGTCCCGGCTGGAGCTGATGCGCGCCATGCTGGTCGAACAGCCGCTTACGGCTTACCACGTATGCAGGAATACATTCGGCCATAAGCTGACGCTTCATCAGCTGCGGTTCGCGCTGTCTGAGACGCTGGCTCATCTCATCTATATGCGGGAGGCAGGAACGATCCGGGAGCGGGAGCAGGATGGGCTGATCGTATACCAAGCGCGCTAATGGCTATGGCTATTTCAAAGGATGGAATCCAATGATTTCGCAGCATCGCTGCCGCCTCTGCTCCGCAGCAGGCGGTTGCTCATAGAACAGCAGAAGCCCCCCGGTGTGCGCGTGCGGAGGGGCTTCTGCTGTTCTATTCTCGGCTCCACTCCGCAGGCTTTGGAGTTCCCGAAGACATCGCGCAGCAGGGCAGGATATACGGATTCGCACGGTTATAACAATATTTAAGCGAGGTTGCGACAACTTTACATTAGTTTGGTGAAAATTGGGAACAATGAGAGCATCTGGTTTTTGACAGGAAAGGGTGCATAATGGATGAGAATGACGATAAGCAGACAGCTGCTGCTTATAATCGCAATGGCTGCAGGTTTGACGGGCTGTTCCAAGGAAAGCCCGTCCCATGAAGCTGCCGTCAGGCCGGAAGCGGCTGCGCACGCTTCCTCGCAGGTCATAGCGCTGGATGTGTCCGAGGAAGGGACCATGAAGCTGACCAGCTTGCCGAACCGCGGAATCACGGCGCTTTCCGATGCCGGAACGCCGCTCGTCGTGCTGCTGGGCAGCGGCTTTGTCCGGCGGCACGGCACGGTTCCGGCTTATGGGCTGCCGCGGCAGCTGCCGCAATCTCCTGCGGGAACGCGGCCTGTCATCGCGATGGTCGACGGACAGGCCGATCTGTTGATGAACCGGGCGCCTGCCGCGGAATGGCTGCCGGAGCTGGAGCGGCTGGCCGAAGAATTGGCAGGCTTCCGGCAGCGGCGTGACGGGATGAAGCGCGACGCCGTCATGCCTTACCTAAGCCGGGCCGGCGGAGCAGCCGGCGTCCAAGTGCAGGCCGCCGTGCTTCGCGGCCGGGAACCGGCGCTCCTGCTGAACGGGCAGGAGCTGGAGCTGTTGGCCTGCCTCGACGGGCAGGCGTTGGAAGGCATGAGCTGCCGGACGGCATGGAGCAGCAACGGGGATTTGCGGGCGCCGGTAATCAACGCGTCGGTTACCGTCACCGCGGGACCCGGCGCTCCGCAGGCGCTGCGTGGGCCTGCCGCCGCCGACAGCATGGCGCAAAGGATGAGCGTCCTCCTGCGCAGCCTGCAGCTGCAAGGAGCGGACCCGCTCGATATCGGCCAAACGGTGCGCTCGTTGTACCGCGGCGCTTGGACCGGCGAGCGGTGGCGCACGGCGTTGACCCGCGCCTCGATCGAGGTGCGGGTGCATATGTCTTCGTGAGCCCGGCGCGGTTAGCCGCTCTTATACTTGAATGTTGAGCTTGAGGACCCCCGCCTTCTTTAAAGCATGAAAGAAGATGACGACAATCGGACCGAGGAACAAGCCGGTGACGCCGATCAGCTTGAACCCGATATACAGGCTCGCCAATACGGACAGCGCCCCGATGCCAACCGCATCGCCGACGATTTTCGGCTCGGCGATGCGGCGGAATACCGTGATGACAAGAAACAGCACGACAAGACCGACGGCCATGAATACGTCCCCCTGGATAAAGCTGTATACCGCCCAAGGGACAAGCACCGACCCGGTGCCGAGAATCGGCAGCAGGTCGACGATAATGACGAGCAGTGCGACGGCCAGCGGGTACTGCGCGCCGATAATAATGAGCCCGACCAGCGTTATGGCGTATGTAAGAAGGCTGAGAATCAACTGAGCTTTCAAAAAACCGATGATCGCCACACGGAGATGATCCAGTACGACATTGATTTTTCCGCGCGATTCCTCGGAAAACAAGGCCAGAAAGCTGTTCTTGATTTGCTCCAGGCCGATGCTGATCAGGTACAGCGCGATGATGAACACAACAATAAGGATGAAGAAGTTCGGCAGCGTTTTGGCGACATTCAGCCCGATTCCGTAAGCGGAGGTGAGTATCCTGTTCAGACCGTCCGTGATCGCATCCATTCCTTGAATGAGGCCGCTCTGAATATATCCGGCCCATTCCTCCGGAAACGAGCGGTACAAAATGCCTTTGCCGGTCAGCGCTTCCCGGACGAAATGATCGGCTTCATTCAATAGAACGGGCAGCTTGCCTATAAACTCGACGAACTCCAAATAAACTTTTCTGCCGAGCAGAAAAAATAAGCCTGCGATGACCGCGATCAGCAGGCTGCAGGCAACCGATGCGCTGATCAGTCGGCTGAACCGCAAATAACGGATCATCCACTTTACAAGCGGCTCCATCAATATTGCCGTAACCAGCGCCAGCAAGAATGGGAAGCCGACCGTAAACAGGCCGTACAGCAGCACAATCGAGACTATAATAAATACAATCGTTTTAGTCGGCATTCGCATGTTCTCCCCGCAAAAGAAAGCCGGAAAATTCCGGCTTCGGATTAAGATGACAAAGGGCTCTTTTCCAATGGGACGGTTGCAGCCAGTTCAGGTGCAAGTTTGCTGATTTCGATTTTGCGGATGCGGTGGCTGTCCTTTTTCAATACCGTAAACGTCAGGCCGTCATACTGCCATTGTTTGCCGGTCGCGATCTCGGGCGCCTTCGTATATACCCAACCGCCTATCGTGTCCACAGCATCGTTTTCCAGACTCGAGCCAAGCAGATCGTTCACCTCGTTCAGCAGTACCTTTCCGTCGAAAATGTAGGTGTTGTCATTGATCTTTTCAATTTCTTTAACCTCGTCCTCATCGAATTCGTCGCGGATTTCGCCAACGATTTCCTCAAGAATATCCTCCATGGTGATGAGTCCGGACGTACCGCCGTATTCATCGACGAGAATCGCAATGTGCACCCGCTCCAGCTGCATCTTTTTCAGCAGGGCGTTGACCGGCATATGCTCGGGAACCGTAAGGACCGAATGTACGAGCTTGCGAAAATCGAAGTCCGGATTGTTGTCGTAATTCAAGAAAAATTGCTTCGTGTTCATAATGCCGATGATATGATCCTTGCTCTCCTTGGCGATCGGGAAGCGAGTGTACTGCTCGCGGCGGATGATCTCCAGATTTTGTTCCATCGTATTGTTCGTATACAAGCATACCATATCGGTCCGCGGCACCATAATTTCTCTGGCCAGCATATCGTCAAAGGCGAAAATCCGGTTCACATAGCCGTACTCGGATTTGTTGATTTTACCGCTTTGGTAGCTTTCCGTGACGATGATCTGGATTTCCTGCTCGGAATGCGCTTCTTCATGCTCTTTGGCCGGCTGTAGCCCGAACAATTTGATGAGCTGGTTGGCCGAGCCGTTTAACACCCAAATAAAGGGGTACATGATTTTATAGAACATCATTATAGGCTTCGCGGTCAACAGGCTGATCTGCTCCGCCTTCTGAATCGCCAATGATTTCGGCGCCAGCTCGCCCAATACGACATGCAGGAACGTAATAACAATGAAGGCGATCAAAAATGACAGCAGACCGCTCAACTCACTACCCATGTTCAATGAATGAAACAGCGGGTGCAGTATTTTTTCCACGGTCGGTTCGCCGAGCCAACCCAAACCTAGCGCAGTGATCGTAATGCCCAGCTGGCAGGCAGACAAATAGCCGTCCAGATTACTGGTTACCTTTTGTACGGCGACTGCGTTTTTGCGGCCTTCCAGAACGAGCTGATCCACCCGGCTGGAGCGTAATCGAATGATGGCAAACTCCGTAGCGACGAAAAATGCGGTAAGTAGGATAAGAACTGCGACGAGAAACAAATTTAAGCCCATTTTTACCTTCCTTAGTGAAGAAAATTTTGTGAAACTTAAGAACCGTTTATTTATAAGTTCTTATGAACCCATTATAAAGTAAGTCATAAGAATATGAAAATGCGATGATGAACCGGGATGTTCAATTTACGATCATTTTTTTGAAGTAACCGGTCGCTTGCTGATGAAATCGGCTATTATCTCCTTTGACAAACGGTTTGGATTCGATTTATGATGAGTTCAAATGAACTCGAAATCTGTTGAGCGGCGCTGACCGTCGAAAGGAGGAGCCCGATTGGAAACTTTCACATTGACCCGTAAAGATATGGCCATCATGCTCCTCTCCATGAAAGGAAGAGCAACGAGAGCACCGTTAACCGTTTTGCAGGAAGCCTGGAAGAAAAACCATTCGGCCGGGATGGAATATGGGACGTCATTGTCCGCATTCCTGTCCACGCATCTGCCCCCCATATTGGAAAAGATGATCAAAAGCAACCATGTTGAAGGTTTTTCATTACAAGATATAGTATCGCTCGGGAATCAAATAGAATATACAAACGTTTCGATCACTTCGATGCAAAATTGGGTGAAAAGGGATTTCAAGGAGTTTTTAGGGGCGCCCAAAATAGGAAAAAAATATTCGGTCGATCAAGCAGCCATGCTGTTCATCATCGACGATTTGAAAAACTGTCTCGATTTCGAGTCGCTGCGCAAGCTGTTCGAAATCGCGTTCCAGCAGCCGGACGACGAATCCGACGATCTGCTCGGACCCGTCGATTTATATGCGGCCTACAGCATGCTTTTTGAGGAAATGGACGCCAATAACGACCAGCTGCTCGACGTGCAGGGGCATGGGGCGGGCAAGCATAACTACGACGCGCTGACCGAGTCCACAATCAGGCAAAAAGCCGATCAATACGTGCATCATTTGAACCATTTGAACCCGCAGCAAAAAAAGGCGGTGCGCAATTTGCTGTTTATCGCCATGGTGTCCGTTCAAACCGCTTACTTCCATTCACTGGCCAGGAGATATATGAATGCCACGCTGTTTCTTCACAGCCTGGATGAAGACCACCGGAACGGCTGAACGGCGAACAACTAGGAACTAACTTGGACAGCGATCGAGAGCCTGCAGAGCAAACAATGAAAAGCCTCCCTTTCACGCGGCGATGCGTAGAGAGGGAGGCTAATTTGGTTGGCTTTTGAAAAGCACGCTATCCTTCCTGTTGCTGTTCTTCTTTCTCGGCCTGCTTGCGGTGGGCAATCCTGCTGCTGGCCGCCGCCGCGATCGCTCCCACGATATCGTCGAGGAACGTATGCTTGTGCTTGCCGTGCTTATCGTTCAGCATTTTCAGGATGCCCGGCTTCAGCTTGTCGATATACCCGAAGTTGGTGAATCCGATGCTCCCGTACACATTGACAATGGAAAGGGCGAGCACCTCGTCGCAGCCGTAAAGGCCTTCGTCGTTTTCGATCATTTCCTGCAGGGGAGAGAGCAGCTTGCCTTCTTCGGCGAGTATGTCCAACTGAATCCCGGTCAATATCGCATTCTGCACCTCGCGCTTTTGCACGACGGACTCGACGCTGATGATTGCGTCCTCCATGGTCAGGCTCGGATAATAATCTTTTTGCAAAAAGAATGTCAGCTCCGCAATATCCTGTATCGTCACACCGCGCTGCTTCAACCAGCTGTCGGCGGCGTCTTTGACTTTTTTCGAGTTCAAGTTATAAGTCATCCTGCACCCTCCTGATTAATGAAACTCCGAATAGTGTTTACCGTGCTTTTTCGACTGATACATCGCTTTGTCCGCCGACTGGATCAACTGTTCCTCGCTGCCGTCCTGCGGATAGAGGGCCGCTCCCATACTGCATGCGACCGTAATGTCGTGGCGTCCGATCACAAACCGTTTATTCAGAGCGCTCATAACGCGCTGCGCCACTTTATGGATATCCTCGGAATGATCGACTTGTTGAAGCAAAATGACGAACTCGTCTCCGCCCAGCCGGCACACCGTATCAGGATCCCGCACGCAATGGAGCAGCCGCGACGCAACCTTTTTCAACAATTCATCGCCTACGGCATGACCGTAACGATCGTTAATTTGCTTAAAATCGTCCAAATCCAAATAAAACAGCGCCAGTCTGCGCTCGTATCTTTTGGCCAGCAAAATCGCCTGCTTATAGCGATCCTGAAACAATCGGCGATTCGGCAGTCCGGTCAAGGCATCGTAATAGGCCATTTGGGTCAAACGCTCTTCCACATTTTTATAGCGGCTTATATCGCGCGAGATGAGCGCTACCTCAGGGACGCTTTCATTATTGAATAAATAGGCGGTCCCTTCGACCCAGAGGGGAACGCCGTCCTTCGTATCATAGCGGTATTCCAGAAAGAATGGCTTGCGCCCCCCGGTAAGCAAGCGGAACTGATGCCGGAAGCGATCCGTATCCTGATCAAAGATCAGATCGAAGCATGGCTTGCCCAGCAATGTCCCCGAGCAATCCCCCATCAGCCGCAGAAAAGCGGGAGAGCAATATGTAATGGCTCCCTCAAGATCGAGACGAAGAATGAAATCACCGCTTCGCTCGATCAATTGGCGAAAAAAACTATCTTGAACGGCGTCGTTCCCCATCGCTTTCCACCTCTTTGATTGGTGTGACAGGATCGTTCCAGGCGCGCGGCGCAGGCATGTCCTTTTTCCCATGATCTTATTATAAAAATAAGCGGAATCCAAAAGCAATCAAATGTGCCGCAATCGTTTGGAATTTCACAAAATGGTTGTCATAAAACTTGTCTCCCCCTCGTATAGTGGGATTAAGAGAAGGACAAACAATCCCTTAAATATCAAGGAGGAATCATCCATGAAACGGTACAGATGGACTCGTTGGGCGGCTGTGACGGGCATTGTGGTGCTGCTGACTTCGGGCTGCTCCGCATTAGGTACGAAGGAAAATTCGCAATCGATCGATCCTCCGCCGACCGGCGCGGATGCCGCTGCCGACAAAGTGAAGGCGGTTAGCGGCACTGTCATTCAAAATCCTTCGCCGGTTACGATTTATGCCAAGGATAACAACGGCTTTGTAGCTCCGGTCGGCATCAATGTCGAGAAAGCGGTCGATAAAGCGAAGAAGGCGCTGGAAGCGATGGTGGATGGCAGCGCGGCGTCGACGCAGCTGCCGGCCGGCTTTACCGCAATGATTCCTAAAGGAACGACGATAAAAGGAATCAACATTACGAAGGATAAGCTTGCGATCGTCGATTTTTCCAAGCAGTTTACGGATTACAACGTACAGGATGAGCGTAAAATTTTGGAAGCAATTACATGGACGATGACAGGCTTCCCGAGCGTGGATAAGGTTCAGCTGCGCGTGGAAGGCAAGGCGATGACCGAAATGCCCCATGGGGCCACTCCGCTGGACGAGCCGCTGACGAGAATGATGGGGATCAATCTGGAAAAGCCGGAAGGCGTGGAGTATGGGCAATCGACGCCGGTTACGCTGTATTTCCTGGGGCAAAATCAGGACAACTACAAATATTACGTGCCTGTTACCCGCATGGTGAAGCGTACGAACGACATCGCTCAAGCTGTCATCGAGCAGCTGATCTCCGGTCCCGATCAGAAGAAAGGGCTGGCTGCGGTCATGACGCCGGGTGCGGAGCTGAAGCAGGTGAAAAAAGCGGACGATCTGATTACAGTCGACTTCTCGGATAAAATGCTGGGTCCCGACAAAAAGGCACCGGCCGAAGCTTTGAACGCTGTGGTGCTGTCGCTCACCGAAAATGCAGGCGCCGCAACGAAGGTACAGATTACCGTAAACGGTGAAGCCAAGGTGACGACAACGGAAAACCAAAGCTACAGCAAGCCGGTTAGCCGGCCTTCCAATATTAACCAGATCAAACTGTAAGCACCGTACATCCGAAACGGGTTTAACCGCGAAATTTATATGAATGACGAAGGGGGAGCCGCGGCTCCCCTTTTATAATGATAGAAAGTATACGTTTTCAGCGGAGCTGAAGCTTTCTATGATTTCAAGAAAACCTACATTTAAATCGCGGTCGCTCATCTTGGTATGGCTTCGATAGAGGTTTTCTTATAATGATAGAAAGTATACGTTTTCAGCGGAGCTGAAGCTTTCTATGATTTCAAGAAAACCTACATTTAAATCGCGGTCGCTCATCTTGGTATGGCTTCGATAGAGGTTTTCTTATAATGATAGAAAGTATAAGTTTTCAGCGGAGCTGAAGCTTTCTATCATTTCAAGCAAACCTACATTTAAATCGCGGTCGCTCATCTTGGTATGGCTTCGATAGAGGTTTTCTTATTGGAACTCATTAGCTCACTTTGGTACAATAGGAAGGCTGAAGGGTACATACGATATCAACCGCTGTTTACGGGCAGCTTATGAAGGAAGTTTTCCTGGGGAAAACTCAGTTCATGCTTACGAAGAAAGTTTTCCTAGGGAAAACTCAGCCTATGCTTACAAAGAAAGTTTTTGCTGAAGCAAAAACAGAGTCCATGCTTACGAAGAAAGTTTTCCTACGGAAAACTCTGAGGAGGAGAATCAAAATGAGAAAAGACGGAAGACAAAGCGATCAGACGCGTCCCGTTTCAATAACGACCCATTATAACAAGCACGCCGAGGGCTCGGTATTGATCGAGGTGGGCGATACGAAAGTGATTTGCACGGCTACCGTTGAAGAGCGGGTGCCACCCTTTATGAAAGGGCAGGGCAAGGGCTGGGTGACAGCCGAATACTCGATGCTGCCGCGGGCGACGCAGGTGCGCAACCAGCGGGAATCGGCCAAAGGCAAGCTGGGCGGACGGACGATGGAAATCCAGCGGCTGATCGGCCGGGCGCTGCGCTCCGTCGTCAACCTGGAAGCATTGGGCGAACGTTCGATTACGCTCGATTGCGACGTCATTCAAGCGGACGGGGGGACGCGAACGACATCCATCACCGGAGCTTTTGTCGCGATGGCGTTCGCCATTGATACGCTGGTTAAGGAAAAAAAGCTGAACAAGTATCCGATTACCGATTTTCTCGGCTCGATCAGCGTCGGCGTCATCAACGAGCAGCCTTGTCTCGATCTGAATTACGAAGAAGATTCCCGGGCCAAGGTCGATATGAACGTTGTGATGACGGGGCAGGGGAAATTCGTCGAGGTGCAGGGAACGGGGGAGGACGCGCCCTTTTCGCGCGCCGAGCTGGACGCGCTGCTGGCACTGGCCGAGACCGGCATACAGGCGATGATACGCGAGCAGGAAGCGGCGCTGGGAGCGGACATTGCCTCCAGGATTAGGGGGACTTCGCATGCTTCGATCCGGGTCTGACATCGTCATCGCTACGCGCAACGCCGGCAAGGTAAAAGAATTCGCGCCATTGTTTATGGAAAAAGGGATGACTGTAAAAAGCTTGCTCGATTTTGGCGATATGCCGGATATCGTGGAGGACGGGCAGACATTCGCCGAAAATGCGCGGATTAAAGCCCGCACCATCGCGCTGCGGCTGGGCATCCCGGTCGTGGCGGACGATTCGGGCCTGTGCGTGGACAAGCTTGACGGCGAGCCCGGCGTCTTCTCCGCCCGCTATGCCGGGGAGCATGCATCTGACGAGCAAAACAACTCCAAGCTGCTGGAGCGGCTCAGCCGGTTGGGGACGCCGCCGCTGGCTTATGGAGATGCCGGCGGGGCAGGCGCCCCGGCGTCGTTGAGCGGCGCGCGTTTTGTTTGCGCGATCTGCTTGGCCGACGGGGAAGGGAGGCCGATCGTTGAAGTCGAGGCCGACTGCCCGGGCGGGATTATAGCCGAGCCGCGCGGGGCGAACGGCTTCGGCTACGACCCGTTGTTCTACTTGCCGGAGTTTGGCCAAACGATGGCAGAGCTTGATATCGAGCAAAAAAACAAGATCAGCCACCGGGGGCAGGCGATCCGGAAGCTGTGGCAGGCGCTGGATGCGTAGCACATAAATAAAGACGGGGTACGCAGCTTAAGCCTGCATCGCCCGTCCCGGTCTACCCTCATTAATCGGGTTAACGGATCGAAACTTTATAGTGTCTCAACCACGTATCCACCTGAGCCAGGTACGCGAACATTTGCGGGCCGGTCATCAGCTGCCCGAACCAGGGCAGATTGAATTGGCTCGCATCGCCCTCCGCCAATTTCCGGATTTTCGCCGTATCGATAAACGGCAGCAGCGGCGAGGATGAGTCGTTCAATATGTCGAGAACCCATGCCCTGACCGCATTTAAATAGCTTGGGTTATGCGTTTTCGGATACGGGCTTTTTTTGCGGGTCAGCACATCCTCCGGAAGGACGCCCCGCAGCGCGCGGCGCAAAATTCCTTTTTCCCGGTCGCCGGCCGTCTTGATTTCCCAGGGGATGTTCCATACATATTCGACAAGCCTGTGATCGCAAAAAGGTACGCGGACCTCAAGCCCGACGGCCATGCTCATTCGGTCCTTACGGTCGAGCAGCGTTGGCATGAAGCGGGTAATATTGAGATAGGACATTTCCCTCATCCGGTTTTGCTGCCGGTTTTCGCCGGCCAGCCGCGGCACCTCGGAAAGCGCTTGGCGGTAACGCTCCTTGACGTACGACTCCGGCTTCACCCATTGGATGAAATCGGGCGCTAACAGATCAACCCGGTCCTTGGTGGCGAGCGACCAGGGGAACGTATCTGCGTTCAGCGCTTCCTCGCGATGAAACCAGGGATAACCGCCGAATATTTCATCGGCCGCTTCTCCGGAAACGGCAACCGTGGCGTCCTTTTTGATTTCCCGGCAAAATAAATAAAGCGAGCCGTCGACATCGGCCATGCCCGGCAAATCGCGGGCGTAAACGGCCGTTTTGAGCGCACTGACCAGCTCGGGTGTGTCGAATTCCAGATAATGATGCTCGCTGCCGAGAAACTCAGTCATCCGTTTGATCCATGGAGCGTCGGAATTAGGCTGAAATGTATTTGCTTTGAAATGCTTGTCATTGTCCACATAATCGATGGAATAAGTATGAATGATACCCATGTCGCTGGAATTGTAATAGTTGGAGGCAAATGTCGTCAGCGCGCTGGAGTCGAGTCCGCCCGACAGCAGCGTGCAGATCGGCACGTCGGACGCCAGCTGGCGGATGACGGTGTCCTGCAATATATCGTGAATTCGCCCGGCCGTCGTATCGATGTCGTCCTCATGCGGCTTGCTCTCCAGCTTCCAGTAAGCCCGGACATGAAGACCGTTGCGGTCCATCGTCATGCAATGTCCCGGCTTTAGCTCGGACATGTTGCGGTAGACGCCGTGCCCCGGTGTCCGTGCAGGGCCGATGGCAAAAATTTCGGCCAGCCCTTCGCCGCTGATTTGGGCGGGGAAATCGGGATGCGCCAATATCGCTTTCGGCTCCGAGCCGAACAGCAGCCGCCCGTTATCGTAGGAATAGAACAGCGGCTTGACGCCGAGCCGGTCACGGACAAGGAACAAGGATTGGTCAAGCGAGTTCCAGACGGCAAAGGCGAAAATGCCGTTCAACCGGTCTACGCAGGAGCGGCCCCATTCGATAAAGGAAACGAGCAGCACTTCGGTGTCGCAAGTCGTCGAGAACGAATGTCCGCGCAGCTCCAATTGTTTTTTTAATTCTGGGGCATTATATAATTCTCCATTGTAAACGATGGTAAACGTATTTTCGCCATATTTCCGGATCATCGGCTGTGCGCCGTTGGCCGGGTCCATAACGCTCAAACGTCTATGTCCAAGCGCGCAATGCGGAGTGATCCAGGTGCCGGAAGCGTCCGGACCGCGATCTGATAACGTAACCGTCATATTTTCCAGAATAGACGGATATTGGGTTAAATCTTTGTGCCAATCGATCCATCCGGTTATGCCGCACATAGTTTTCATCCCTTCCTAGCGTGTCTTGTCGACAAAAGCCAAGCCGTTCGACAAGAAAGCATGATGATAAAGGTTATGCTTTGACGAAACAGAAAATGTCTGTCCGATCAACAGGAAAAGATAGACAAAATGACGTTTAACGTTTACACTATGCGGTAACGGTTCAAGGCCGAGCCATATCCGATGAATAGAACAAGACCGAATATCCCACTCTAACCGTAAGACGTTCGGGAGGGAAGCAACCAAACGGCTCAAGGAATAGAACCCCGGTCATCAAATGTACCGACACGCTGTTCTTCTAGCCGGATCAAGAACCAATCAAGTTGAAGAGGTGGTCATACGTATGAAAAAAACGAAGTTAGTCAAAGAACAGACTGAATACAAAGAGGCCAAAGAGCGCTTCGAAAAAGCGAACGAGGCTTTTCAAAATAAGCTGACGACCGTTAAGCTGCTCGGCGTCGTCACCCAGGAGAAGCTGGAGGAGCTGATCGATCAGACCGGCCTGCACGATGCGCTGAACAAGCTGGGTGCCGCCGAAAAGTCGCTGCTGCAATGGTCGCATGAAGCGATTCAAAGTGAAAAGGACTACCTGCAGAACAAAGAAGCGGTCGACAGAATGTATGCTTTTATCGATCAGGACCCGGAAGTTAAAGCCAAGCTGATTCAAGCGGCAATGAAAATCAATTAAATCGAGCAACGTTTCCGAACAGCGGAGAGGATCGCCTTTTCCGTTGTTTTTTTGTGCCCGCCGGCCGTCGCCTTTTGTGACGGTTTTTCTGGTTTTTCTCTTCCGATTTAGGGCACTCTATTTGGCAGAATGCGTATTCTTTCGCAAAATTTTCGCAAACAGGGTGAACAATGTGACGATTCGGATTAATATATTGCAGGCCTCTATGATTTTGCTCACCTCCGTGGGGCTGATGAACCATGTGATCCTTATCCCGATATTGCTTGATATCGCCGAGCGGGATGCCTGGTTTTCCGCTTTGCTGACCCTGGTTCCGTATTTGCTGTGGACTGGTCTGCTGTACTGGATTGTCAAACGGAGCGGGCAACAGCCGCTGTTCCAATGGGTTGAATCCGTCTCCGGCAAAGCCGTCGCCGCGGTATTGAAGCTTGTGTTCGGCGTCATCGTGCTGCTGGTTGCATTAATCACCTTGAAGGATACGATTACTTGGGCTATTGCCTCCTATTTGCCCGAAACGCCGGCAATCGCATTGGCGCTGCTGCTTGTGAGCATCTGTTATTTTGCGGCGCAGTCAGGCATTCTTTGCATATCGGTAATGAGCGGGATCTTGTTTCCGGTTATTGTCATTTTGGGTTATTTTGTTATGTCGGCAAATATTATCAATAAAGATTACAGCAGATTGCTGCCCGTTATGGAGTACGGCTTAAGTCCTCTGCTTCAAGGCATGTACTACGTCGGCGCAGGTTATGGCGAGCTGATATTGCTGCTGCTTATGCAGGAGCATATCGTTACGCGCATTAAATGGTGGCATCTGGCCTTGCTCGGGATCATTATCGCCGGGTTGACGATTGGACCGATCACAGGCTCGATCGCCGAATTCGGACCGGTGGAATCCGCGAAACACCGCTACCCGGCATTTGAGCAGTGGAAGCTGGTCAAGATTCAACAATCGATTGAGCGCGTCGACTTTTTCTCTATTTATCAATGGTTCGCGGGCGCGTTCGTACGTATCTCCATGTCGATGTATATTTTGTGCGAGCTGAGCCCGTTCAAGGGAAAGAGGAGCAAAACCGTCTCCCTGATCGTATTGGCGCTGCTGATGCCGGTTGTCATATTGCTGCCGGTCAGCGACATTCAATTTTACGACTGGCTTAAATATGTTTATATGCCATCGGCGTTGATCGCTTATGTTGTTCTGACCTTGTGCTTGTGTACGATTGCATTATTTGCCAAAAAAGGAGCGTACTTGCGTGAAAACATGGAATGAAGAACAGCTTCGCATTTTATTCAAACGATGCGCCGATGTGCAATTTCATGAAGTGAAGACAGTCAAGCCTGACGATAAGGAACAGGAGGGAATGCTGCTCGTTTATTGCGAGAATTTATGCGACATGCGCATCATTCAGGAGCTGATTTTGCCCAAACTGCATGAAGGACTCGAAATGGGAACCGTGTCGGTAGAGCCCGGAGCTATGGATTGGGATGCAATGTTTTCTGCATGGTTCCCCGAGGACGCGACGGAGCAGGATGTTATGGACGAGCTGTTCAACGGCAACCTGATCGTCCTCAAGCCCGGCAGCGGCAGGCTCCTGTATATGCAAACGTCGAACCGGCCCGAAAGGCAGCCGGAGGAATCGAGCACCGAAATGACGGTCAACGGTCCGCGTGACGCCTTTATAGAGGATCTGGGAGTCAATATTGCGCTGATCCGCAAAAGGCTTCGCACGAACACCTTGTGCGTGGAAAAATATACGTTGGGCAGACGCAGCAGAACGCGGGTGGCGCTTCTTTATATAAGCGATGCATTGGATAAAACGGTTGCCCGCCATATTAGCGACAAGCTGCAAAGCATCGACATCGATTCCGTACTGAGCCAGGAAGAGCTGAAAATATTGTTGGTCGACGAGAATTTCAGCTTTTTCCCGCATATGAATTTCACGACGCGTCCGGATTATGTGACTAAAAGTCTCGTAAAGGGCCGGTTTGCCATTATGATGGACGGATTGCCGACGGTGATGCTGGCTCCTGTCAATATTTCTTATTTGATTACGGTGGCCGAGGATAACCATACGCCGGTATCGATGCTGTTCATCCAGATTTGGATGCGGAGGGCAGGCTTGTTCATTACCCTTCTGCTCCCGGGCTTCTGGGTGGCCCTTACATCTTATCACCAGGATCAAATCCCTTATCCGCTGCTGGCTACCATTGCCGTAGCGACCTCGGGCACTCCGCTTACGGGGCCGTTGGAAATTTTGCTGATGCTGCTGTTGTTTCAGTTTTTTCTGGAGGCGGGCAGCAGGCTCCCGTCAGCGTTAGGGCCATCGATCTCGGTCGTAGGAGGATTGATTATCGGCGATGCCATCATCAAGGCGGGCTTGACTTCTCCGGCGACGCTCGTCATTGCCGCGGTATCGGTCACTGCGCAGTTTACGCTTGTCGGCGGGCACTTGGGCCTGGGCATCGGCCTGCTTCGGCTGTTTATTTTTGTGCTGGCATCCTTTTTCGGCTTGTTCGGTTTTTTTACCGGCGCTTTCTATGTGCTGCTCTATTTGGCGAATATGAGATCGTTCGGCGTTTCCTTCATGTCTCCGATGTCGCCGATCAATTGGAAAGATCTTTGGTATGTGATGTTCAGATTGCCGAGAGGCCGCAACAAGTCGAATCCGGAGCTGCTGCATAAGCAAGCGGATATGACGGGACGCAGAGGGAGCTCGGAGCAATGACGAAGGTCGCGCGGGCGGTATTGATTTTGGCCTCTGTCACGCTGCTGCTGAGTGGGTGCTGGAACGCTTCGGAAATCGACAATTTGGAGTACGTCAATGCGATCGGCATCGATTACTCGAAGGATAACAAGGAATACACCGTATATTTGCAGCTGCTCAGTATCCAGAAGGTCGCCAAAACGGAGAGCGAAAAGCTGGAAGGGGAAATGCCGGCTTGGATTGGCGTTGGCAAAGGAAAAAGCTATGTGGAGGCTATAGGAAAAATTACGCTGGAGTCGCAAAAACGTTTGTTCTGGGGGCATGTGACGGCGTTGGTGCTGGGAGAGGGGCTGCTGGAAAAAGGTGAGATTACCGATGTGCTGCAGGCATTTTTCCGTTTCCATGAGCTTCGTTATACGATGTGGGTGTTCGGATCGCGCAGCGACTTGAGCCGCGTGTTCGAGGCGACTCCGAATTTTGAACGGTCCCGCTTGAAAATGCTGATCCATTCTCCGCTTGAAAATTACAAGCAGCGTTCTTATATCGCGCCTCTTCACCTTAACGATTTTATGGCCGGATATTACGAGCCTGCCCAAACGTTGATTTTACCTGCCATGACAGTCAGCAACGACGTTTGGCGTAAAAGCAGCGAATCGTTGGACACGCTCAAATACTCGGGCGTTTATCCATTCACCCATCAGCAGAGCAATGGTTTCATATCGATGGATAAAATAGACGGAATCCGCTGGGTCCAAAATTCAACGACGCGGGCCTCGGTATCTATTATGGATGGTACGAAGGCGTTGGCCTCGCTGCGGCTGAGAAAGCCTCGGCATTCGATCAAGTTCAAGGAGGTTGACGGCAAGCTGGTATTCGATCTGAAGGTTAAAGTGAACGCCGTCATTTCAGAAATGAACGAGCAGGTGTCCGAGCAGGAGCTCGAGAAACAGGTTCAGAAAGTGATCGAGAAGGAGCTGCGCGAAACGTTCGAAGCCGGACTGAAAAAGAAGGTCGACCTGCTCGGTCTGCAAAACCGCTTGTATAGCCGGCATGTGAAAAAGTTTCGTCAGTACGACAAGGATCAGGATCAATTTATTTTGCAGCGGGATTCCTTGGGCAAGGTGGATGTGAAGGTCAACCTTACTTCGGCCGGCAAATATACGTATCGCATGTACAAGGACAATGAACACAAGGGCAATGAACACAATGGCAAAGAACAAAAAGGCAATGAGCAAAAGGGCGATGGGCAAAAGGAATCATGACCGAAGCCTTTGCTTTCCGGCTCCGAATCGGGTACACTGCATTAAAATAGCCGACGCGTCCGGAAGGCAAGCTTTTCCATTTGCGCGGGCCAAATCGAATGCTTAAGAAGTTATGTTTTACTGGCAGTAAATCTATGCACACGCTTACGAAGTCAGTTTTGCTAAAGCAAAACAAAGCACAGGCTTACGAAGTCAGTTTTGCTAAAGCAAAACAAAGCACACGCTTACGAAGTCAGTTTTGCTAAAGCAAAACTTGGAGGAGGTGATACCCATGACCGGAAGGCCGAGCGACAACGTCATCCTTTTTCCCAAGACCGTCGAATACTACCAGTTCGAGCTGACCCGGATGCTGGAGACCGAACGGTACGGCGAAGCCATCCGGCTGCTGCAGCATTTGCTTTCGTTTCAACATCAGGACGAGCGGGTCCGCGAGGAATGGCTCGCGCTGCTCGACTGGCTGAAGACGATGTTTCCGGAGGAGCTGTTATCCCAGGCGGAACACGAGGAGGAAGAGCTGACGGAAGCCGAGCTGCTCAGGAACCATCTATCGGCCAAGGAGCGCGATGACGAAGGCTATGCCTTGAAGCTGCTGGATATGCTGGACCAGCCGCAATCGGTAGAAAATATGATGCTGGCGCTTGACCAGCTGGCTTTTTTGGAGCATGCCGCCATCAACGGCAGACTCGGCAAATGGATAACCGCCCGTGAGCAGCACCCGTCCATTCAATTCAAAGTGCTGCAAACGCTCAAAAACCGCGGCGTAACGGGACCGCTGCAAATGACGAAGCACGGTGAAACGTTTGTCGTCGATGTGGAGGACACGCCGGTTTCTTTTGCCGACTTTCCCGCGCCTGTCACAGAAATTATCGATCGGGTTCAGGATATAAGCGAATTGACCCAACCGGCGCTCGCTTATTTTGCGCAGGAAACATGGAACGAATTTTTGGCGTTTATTTACGGAACCGCGCTCTACCGGCAAATATTGCGCCAGGATCAGGCATGCGCCGACGTTTGGGCGGCTGCATTCCATTTGGTCCTTTTGGAGAATATATTTCAAAACGGGGACAAGGAAGAAATCCTCGACCTCTACGGCATAACAAGCGATCTGATGTTCCAATGGGAGCAGGCCTATCGGATGATTCAGCTGTTTGCCGATTTGACGTTTTCGCGCAGCCGCGGCGGCTGATGATTAATCGACGAACGTTACTTGAAAACGGAAAAGGTTATGTTATAATAGAATGGTTATATTGGCGGCTTGGGACAATCTATGCCTCCCAATACGTCAGGACGTGAAAAAGTGATGGATAATTTTTGGAGGGGAAAGCATAAAATGAAAGCAAGCTGGGAAAAAATAGAGAAGAACGTTGGCGTTCTTGACATCGAGGTTGAAGCGGAGCAGGTTGCCGCCGCTTTGGACAAAGCATTTAAAAAAGTCGTGCAAAAAGTTAACGTTCCAGGATTCCGTAAAGGAAAGGTGCCCCGTTCCATATTCGAATCCAAATTTGGCGTGGAAAGCTTATATCAAGAAGCTCTTGATATCGTTGTTCCGGAAGCTTACGTCGAAGCTGTCGGCGAAACCGGCATTCAACCGGTAGACCGTCCCGAGGTGGACGTAGAGCAATTCGGCAAAGGTCAAGTATTGAAATTCAAAGCGAAAGTTATCGTAAAGCCTGAAGTTGAGCTGGGCGAGTACAAGGGCATCGTTCTTGAAGCGAAAGAATCTGCTGTAACCGAAGAAGAAATCAGCCAGGAGCTGGAAAGATTGCAAGGCCGTCACGCTGAGCTGGTACCGGTTGAAGACGGCGCCGTTGAAAACGGAGATACCGTATCGATCGACTTTGAAGGGTTTGTCGACGGGGTTGCATTTGAAGGCGGCCAAGCCGAAAAATACTCCCTCGAAATCGGATCCGGCAGCTTTATCCCCGGATTCGAAGAGCAGCTGGTCGGACTGAATAAAGGCGAAGACAAGGACATTACCGTCAACTTCCCTGAAAATTACCATTCCGAAGAGCTGAAAGGCAAAGAAGCGGTTTTCAAAGTCCATCTGCATGATATCAAGCGCAAAAACCTTCCGGCACTTGACGACGAGTTCGCCAAAGACGTCAGCGAATTCGAAACGCTGGAAGAGTTCAAAAGCGACTTGAGCCAAAAATTGCAGGAGCGCAAAGATTCCGAGGTTCAACGCAACAAAGAAACCGAAGTGGTGGAAAAAGCTTCCGAGGCTGCGCAAATCGATATCCCTCCGGTCATGGTCGAAAATGAATCGGCGCAAATGGTTCGCGAATTCGAAAACCGGCTGCGTTCGCAAGGCATGAACCTGGAAATGTATTTCCAATTCACAGGCCAATCCGAAGATGCTTTGAAAGAGCAAATGCGCGGCGATGCCGAGAAGCGCGTACGCAACAACCTGGTGCTTGAAGCGATCGCGAAAGCCGAAGGCATTGAAGCGTCCGAGGAAGATATTAACGCCGAGCTGGAAAACATGTCCAAAATGTACCAACGTCCGGCCGACGAGCTTCGTACGATCTTGAGCGCTAACGGCAACTTGGGCGACTTGACGCATGATCTTGTTGCGAAGAAAACAGTTGACTTCCTGCTTGCTAACAGCAAGTAATAATGAAAGGGCACGTGATTCTACGTGCCCTTCTCTGTAGCTACAGGATGTATCCATCCATATGGAATTTGACCCTTGGACAAAGAAAAATACATAATCGGCAAGATTCGCTTTTGGGCGCAGGTATCCGTTTTTGATGACGCGACTTCCCGAAGATGGGAACCAACAGTGTCAGACGCACGTTACGGTTTCAATAGAATGGAAATCGTAATAAGTGCTGCGGCCCCGATCATTACATAGTATCGTCGAAGTACATAAGCACGGGATTGGACCCGTATATAAACATAATGCACGTCATGGCCGCGGCTGCAAGTAGGGCATGACGGGCGGGATTCTCGGCACATAAGGTTCATTACGGATAGCGGGTTTAAGGGGCACAGCCTCCTGATTCCCCTTTGGAGAAGGGGTACAAGGGGGATGATCCGCCTATTCGCGAAAACAACTGAAAAGTGATACAATATGAGTTGAAGTACATTTTGGAGCAAAGGGGTTGGAACAATGGGTCTGATACCTATGGTAGTTGAGCAGGAAGGACGCGGGGAGCGTTCGTACGATATTTATTCCCGCCTCTTGAAGGACAGAATAATATTTATCGGTTCGGGCATTGACGATGATGTTGCCAACCTCGTTATAGCGCAGCTGCTCTTTTTATCTGCGCAGGACGCAGAGAAGGATATACATCTGTACATCAATTCTCCGGGCGGTTCCGTAACGGCCGGAATGGGAATATACGATACAATGCAGTTCATCAAACCGGACGTTTCGACGATCTGCGTCGGAATGGCTGCAAGCATGGGCTCCCTGCTTCTGACTGCCGGGGCCAAGGGCAAGCGGTTCGCCCTGCCGAACAGCGAAGTGATGATTCATCAACCGTTGGGCGGCGTCAGAGGCCAGGCATCAGATATTAAAATTCATGCCGACTGGATTTTGAAAACAAAGCAAAAACTAAATCAGATTTACGTGGAGCGTACCGGTCAGCCGCTTGAGAAAATTGAGCGCGACACGGACCGCGACAACTTTATGAGCGCAGATGAAGCCAAACAATATGGGCTTATTGATGCAGTTATCACTCGTAATGAACTGAATGTATAAGGAGTGATCCCATGTTTAAATTTAACGATGAAAAAGGTCAGCTCAAATGCTCCTTTTGCGGAAAATCGCAGGAACAAGTCCGCAAGCTGGTTGCCGGACCGGGTGTTTATATTTGCGATGAATGCATAGAGCTATGTACGGAAATCGTCGAGGAAGAGTTGGGTCACGAGGAAGAACTCGATCTCAAGGACGTTCCGAAGCCGAAAGAAATCCGCAATATTTTGGATCAGTACGTCATTGGTCAGGATCAAGCGAAAAAATCGCTATCCGTAGCGGTTTATAATCACTATAAACGGATTAACTCCCAGCAAGCCAAGATGGAGGACGTTGAGCTTCAAAAGAGCAACATCGTGCTCCTGGGCCCTACGGGCAGCGGTAAAACGCTGCTGGCTCAAACGTTGGCCAAAATTTTGAACGTTCCGTTCGCGATTGCAGACGCCACTTCATTGACCGAAGCAGGCTACGTAGGCGAAGATGTGGAAAACATTTTGCTGAAGCTGATCCAGGCCGCCGATTATGATGTGGAAAAAGCGGAGCGCGGAATTATTTATATCGACGAAATCGATAAGGTAGCCCGCAAATCCGAAAACCCGTCCATTACGCGCGACGTTTCCGGCGAAGGCGTGCAGCAGGCGCTGCTGAAAATTTTGGAAGGAACGGTTGCATCCGTGCCGCCGCAAGGCGGGCGCAAGCATCCGCATCAGGAATTCATCCAAATCGATACGACTAATATCTTGTTCATTTGCGGCGGCGCCTTTGACGGCCTGGAGCAAATCATCAAGCGCAGAATCGGCAAAAAAGTGATCGGCTTCGGCACGGACGGCTTGAAGGCCGATCTGAAGCCGGGCGAATACTTGACCATGGTGCTTCCCGAAGATTTGCTTAAATTCGGCTTAATTCCGGAGTTCGTCGGACGTCTTCCGGTCATTTCCACCCTCGAGCCATTGGACGAAGCAGCTTTGGTACGCATCTTGACGGAGCCTAAAAACGCTCTTGTAAAGCAGTACCAGAAAATGCTTGAAATGGATAACGTTACGCTTGAATTCAACCAGGAAGCACTGGATGAAATTGCCCGCGAGGCGATCAAGCGCAATACCGGCGCCCGCGGCTTGCGCGCGATCATTGAAAGCATTATGCTCGAAGTGATGTACGAAGCGCCGTCCCGGACCGAAGTGTCCACCTGCGTCGTAACCAAGGAGGCGGTTCAAGCCAAGATCGCTCCCGAAATTACGGCGAAAGACGAAAAAGCGGTGAAGAAAAAAGAAGAGAGCGCCTAAGCTCCAGCATTCATTAAACCAGAGCAGCCTCCAATCCGATGTAAAGTCCATGCGGCTTTATATCGGAGCGGAGGATGTTTGGTATCATGGGAGAGATTGAACCTATGTTTCACAGAACGGAAACTATTCCCGTGAAAGTCGGGAATTTGACGATCGGCGGCAGCAACGAGGTCATCATGCAGAGCATGTGCACAACGAAAACGGCCGATGTAAAAGCGACCGTTGCGGAAATACGCCGTTTGGAGGAAGCGGGCTGTCAAATCGTCCGTGTGACCGTCAATAACAAGGAAGCGGCCGAAGCGATTAAAGAGATCAAGAAGCAGATTAACATCCCGCTTGTCGCGGACATTCATTTCGATTACAGATTGGCGCTGCTGGCGATTGAGAACGGCATCGACAAGGTGCGGATTAATCCGGGCAATATCGGACGCCGCGAAAAAGTCGAGGCCGTCGTTAAGGCGTGCAAAGAGCGCGGCATCCCGATCCGCATCGGAGTGAACGCGGGCTCGCTGGAAAATCATTTGTTGGAAAAATACGGTTATCCAACTCCGGACGCGATGGTCGAAAGCGCCCTGTACCATATCGGGATATTGGAGGAGCTCGATTTCCGTGATATTATCGTCTCTCTCAAAGCATCCGATGTTCCTATGGCCATCGCCGCTTATACGAAGGCCGCGCAGTCGTTCCGTTACCCGCTCCATTTGGGCATAACCGAGGCCGGCACGCTGTTCTCGGGCTCGGTGAAAAGCTCGGCCGGCATCGGCGCTCTGCTCAGCATGGGACTGGGTTCAACGGTTCGCATCTCGTTAAGCGCAGACCCGGTCGAGGAGATCAAGGTCGCACGCGAGCTGTTAAAAACGTTCGGCCTTATTACGAACGCCGCCACATTGGTGTCCTGCCCGACATGCGGACGTCTGGATATCGACTTGTTTTCGATCGCCAACGAGGTGGAGGCGTACATCTCCAAAATCAAGGTGCCGATTAAAGTTTCCGTTCTGGGATGTGCCGTGAACGGGCCGGGTGAAGCGAGGGAAGCCGATATCGGGATTGCCGGCGCGCGCGGCGAAGGCATGCTGTTCCGGTACGGAGAAATGATCCGCAAAGTGCCGGAGGCCGAATTGTTGGCCGAGCTGAAAAAAGAAATTGACGTGATCGTGGAGCATTATGCCCGCACCGGGGAAATACCCGGCCGCAAGCAGCATGCGCCGCAGGCTTAAAGCTGTAAATCAATAAGCAGGGGCTATCCCAAAAGGAATATGCAAGCCGCCTCCAAAACCACTATAGAAGTGGGGATGGAAGCGGCTTTTTACATGCAATCGAAGACCGGCTGATAAAAAGAGAGGTAGCAGAAGACACAAAAGTAGAACAGTAAGAGGGCATGGATGTGGGGTGGAAAGTTTATGGGCCGTCTTTGAAGTCGTGTTCCCCCTGCCTAGTCTATTTATATGTTTTCAGCGGAGCTGAAAAATTCTGATATTGCAAGAAAAGCTACATCAAAAACACGAATGTATCTTCATCGAAAGGGCTTCGGTCAGAAGCTTTTCTTATTGCCAGGAAATGATTCACAGCCAATTTCTGCGAAATCAGGGATGGTTCATGCATAGCTTTTCCATGACTGGAGACTAATAACAAAGATACCCGCTTTGCTCAATGCACCGCTAGAAGCTTATTTAACAAATTTCTCAAAGTCGGGTGAACTGCAAGCGGCGAAGGCGGAACCGTTCCGCCGAGCTTCTCATTGAAAACAATCAGGAGGCTACAACATGAAACGTTATGCAAAAAGATGGGCATTGGTAATGATGTCCATGAGCTTGATCGCCGCAGCCTGCTGGACGGCATGGGCGGAGGAGGGTGCACAACTGCCCGCCAAAAAACTCGCGATCGTTATTGACGATTTCGGCAACGACATGCTCGGCACGAAAGATATGCTGGAGCTGCCTGTCCCGATTACAGTCGCCGTCATGCCTTTTTTGCCGACGACGCGGCGTGATGCCGAATGGGCCCATAAAATGGGGCATGACGTTATCGTTCATATGCCGATGGAGCCGGTGCACGGCAAGAAAAGCTGGCTTGGCCCGGGCGCCCTCACCACCGATTTGTCCGATGATGAAATTCGGAAACGGGTGTTGGCCGCGATCGACGAGGTGCCATATGCAATCGGCATGAATAACCATATGGGCTCCAAAGTAACGGCGGATAAACGGGCGATGCGGATCGTGCTCCAGGTATGCAAGGAGAAAAACCTGATCTATCTAGACAGCAAGACGACGCACAAAAGCGTGGTCAAGCCGCTGGCGAAGGAGATGGGCGTCAAATTGGTGGAAAACGACATTTTCATGGACGATGTTTATACCCGCGGACATATTGCCAAGCAGGCGGCCAGAGTGCAGAAGCATGTAAAAGAAAACGACGCGACTGTTGTCATCGGCCACGTCGGTCCTCCGGGCAAGCATACGTCAGCCGTGCTGAAGGAATCGATTCCGGCGTTAAAACAGCTTGCGCAATTTGTTAAAGTATCTGAAATAGCTCCCTGAGCTTTCCTTTTTTTTCATGGAGCCGGTGCTTTCCAGATAGGCGGATACCCCTTTTACAATCGCCTCGGCCAATTGCTTTTGTTTTTCCGGCTGCATCATTTGATCCCGGTCGGCCTGATTGGAAATGAAACCCATCTCCACAATGACGGCCGGAACTTTGACATGTTTAAGCAAGTAATAAGGCTTGCCGTACACCGCCTCGGTCGACGTGCCGTACAGTTCGTTTAACGAACGTTGGATGTGCTCGGCAAGCTGCTTGCTGGAGTCCGTATTTTGAAACAGCACGAGCGGACCGCGCTTTGAGCTTTTGCCGGACCAGTTGACGTGCAGGCTGATCATCGCCTTTGGGCGAATCTCGTTGGCGAGATGGCTCCGCTGGGCCAAGTCTTTAAGATGGCGCGAGCGGATTCGAAGCCATCGGTTTTCCTCGCTGAGCGCGTAATCATCCAATCGGTTGACCATCGCCGTCAAACCTTTTTCCTTCAACAGCTTATAAGTTATCTGAGCCATTTTCAGATTGATATCCTTTTCCAGAATATTGCCGTGCAATGTGCCGCTGTCAACGCCGCCGTGGCCGACATCGATAAGGACGTCGATATCGGATACGATAGGATTTTTGATAAACGGATAAGATGCGTCCGTCTTTTTGGCGGTTGCCGTATGAGGAACGGGATAAAAGAGCAACGAACCGATCAATACGATCGACAGCATGAACTTCGTCATTCGGCGCATGAGCATATTCCTCCGATCAAAATGGTTTACTGTAATATCGTTCTCCCTTGCCTTGATCTCATTCATGCTTGAAAACTTTCTCATCAGGGGATTAATCCAGCCATAAGAGGGGAATACTACCAAGAGGCGACTATTTGGAATTGTCGGCCATGGTTTGTTCTACATTGCTTCAATTCCAGCTTGGGAAAATCGTTTTCTTGCAAAAATGTTTAGGAGGTCCCCTTATGAATATCAGTGTGATTCTGATGATTATCCAGTTGTTTTTCGCCATTGTAATCGGGTTGTATTTTTGGAATTTACTGCGCAATCAGCAGTCCAATCGAACGGCCGTTGATAAAGAATCGAAAAAGGAGCTGGAAAAGCTTAGAAAGCTTCGCTCCATTTCTTTAAATAAGCCATTGGCTGAAAAGACGAGACCTACCGCGATGACCGATATCGTCGGGCAAAAGGAAGGGCTGCGCGCCCTTAAAGCTTCGCTTTGCGGCTCGAACCCGCAGCATGTCATCATTTACGGCCCTCCCGGCGTCGGGAAGACGGCCGCAGCCCGTGTCGTGCTGGAGGAGGCCAAGAAAAATACGGACTCGCCGTTCAGACAGGACGCCAAATTTACCGAGGTGGATGCGACGACGGCACGCTTTGACGAACGCGGGATTGCCGATCCGCTGATCGGCTCGGTGCACGATCCTATTTACCAAGGCGCGGGAGCTATGGGCGTCGCCGGCATTCCGCAGCCGAAAGCCGGAGCCGTGACGAAAGCGCACGGTGGGATTTTATTTATCGACGAAATCGGTGAATTGCATCCGCATCAAATGAATAAATTATTAAAGGTGTTGGAGGATCGCAAAGTGTACCTGGAAAGCGCCTATTACAACTCGGAGGATACGAACATTCCGGGGTACATTCATGATATATTCCAAAACGGACTGCCCGCTGATTTCCGGCTGGTCGGCGCCACGACGCGCAATCCGAGCGAGCTGCCGCCGGCGATCCGCTCCCGCTGCATGGAAATTTTTTTCCGCCCGCTGCTGCCTGAAGAAATCGGTAAAATCGCGTTGAATGCATTGAAAAAAATTGGACTGCCCGACAATCCGGCAGCCGTCGAGGTCGTCAAACGGCATGCCACCAACGGCCGCGAAGCCGTCAATATTATTCAATTGGCCGCGGGAATGGCTTTGACGGACGGACGTCATGAAATATTGGCCGCCGATGTCGAGTGGGTAGTCAACAGCTCGCAAATTCCGCCGCGGCCCGACCGCAAGATCGGCTCGAAGCCGGAGGTCGGATTTGTCAACGGGTTAGCCGTTTACGGACCGAATCTGGGAACGATGCTGGAAATCGAAGTAACGGCGATCCCTGCCGTACAAGCCGGAGCGGGCAAATTTACGATTACCGGTGTGGTTGACGAGGAAGAGATGGGCGGGGGCTCCCGAACGATCCGCAGAAAAAGCATGGCCAGAGGCTCTGTGGAAAATGTGCTGACCGTACTGCGGCGGCTGGGCATTAATCCGTATAACTATGACCTGCACATCAATTTTCCTGGCGGAACGCCGATTGACGGACCGTCGGCCGGCGTGTCGATGGCAACGGCGATCGCCTCGGCGATCCAGCAAATTCCGGTCGACAATCACATTGCAATGACCGGCGAAGTGGGCATCCACGGTAAAGTGAAGCCGGTCGGCGGCGTTGTCGCCAAGGTGGAGGCGGCTTTTCAGGCCGGGGCGACAAAGGTCATTATCCCGAAGGAAAACTGGCAGGAAATATTCAACGGCTTGAACGGTCTCGAGGTCATTCCGGTCGAATCCGTGGAAGAAGTGCTGTTTCATGCGCTGGGTATCGAATTTACGGTTTCCGAAACGCCGGCGGTGCAGCCTGAGATGATGCAGCCGGCTTCAATTACCGTCCTGCACGCCGACGGGCTGGAGTAATCGGCCCGGCGGCGCTCCTTTGATCAAAGCCTCCCAAAAGAGCCGAAGTACGCCATCGCGGTTTGCTTCCCTTTTGGGGGGGCTTTGTCGGTTAAGGACGCGGAGGCCGGTTCGGGCGGTTGTACCGATTGGTGTTTTGAAATCAATTTTGATAAAATGTAAATGATCAACGATTGGGATTGTTTTCCGCGATGCCGCGCCACAGCGCGTCGAGTCGCTGTTTTTCAGGCAGCGCTCAGCGCAGCGGAAGCTTGAACAATGACTTTGCGTCAAGCCAAAGTTAAGCCGATCGCTTACGAAGAAAACTTTGCTTCAGGCAAAGTTCTTAGGGGGTGCTCCAGGATGGGACCGAACAAGACAAAGGTACGGCGATTGCCCTTACTTCCATTGCGCGGGCTGCTCGTTTACCCGAGCATGGTGCTGCATCTGGATGTGGGCAGGGAGAAGTCGGTAAAAGCACTGGAGAAGTCCATGGTGGACGACAGCATGATCCTGCTATGCTCACAGTCGGAAGTGAATATTGAAGAGCCTACAACAGAGGACATATACCGGATTGGCACGATCGCCAAAGTAAGGCAAATGCTGAAGCTGCCTAACGGTACGATTCGCGTGCTGGTCGAAGGGGTCGTCCGTGCCGAAATCAGCGAGTTTTTAACGAATGACGAATATTACGAGGTACAGGTCAAGGAGCTGCCGGAGCAGGAAACGACGGATCCGGAGATCGATGCGCTGATGCGGACCGTACTGAACCAGTTTGAGCACTACATCAATTTATCCAAAAAGGTAACGCCCGAAACGCTTGCAGCCGTTTCCGACATCGATGAGCCGGGCCGGCTTGCCGACGTCATTTGCAGTCATTTGTCGTTGAAAATTAAAGATAAGCAGGAAATATTGGAAACCGTCGATGTAAAGGAGCGGCTCGAAAAGCTGCTGGGCATTTTAAATAACGAGCGCGAAGTGCTGGAGCTGGAACGGAAGATCAGCCAGCGCGTGAAGAAGCAGATGGAGAAGACCCAGAAGGAGTATTACCTTCGCGAGCAAATGAAGGCGATACAGAAGGAGCTGGGCGACAAGGAAGGCCGTGCCGGGGAAGTCGAGGAGCTGCGCGCGCAGCTTGCGGAAACGGACGTGCCGGAAAAGGTCAAGGAAAAGATCGAGAAGGAGATCGACCGGCTCGAAAAAATGCCGGCTACCTCGGCCGAGGGCGGCGTCATCCGCAATTATATCGATTGGCTGTTGGGCATTCCATGGAACAAATTTACCGAGGACGATCTGGACATTGCCAGAGCCGAAGAAATTTTGAACGAGGATCATTACGGACTGGAAAAGCCGAAGGAGCGCGTGCTCGAATATTTGGCCGTCCAGCAGCTCGTGAAAAAGCTCAAGGGTCCGATACTTTGCCTTGTCGGCCCTCCGGGCGTCGGTAAAACGTCGATCGCCCGTTCCATCGCCCGATCGCTCGGCCGCCAGTTTATTCGAATCTCGCTGGGCGGCGTTCGGGACGAGGCGGAAATACGCGGCCACCGCCGCACGTATGTGGGGGCAATGCCGGGCCGGATCATCCAGGGGATGAAAACGGCCGGAACGACGAACCCGGTCTTCCTGCTCGATGAGATCGACAAGATGGCGATGGATTTCCGCGGAGATCCGGCCGCCGCGCTGCTTGAGGTGCTTGATCCGGAGCAGAACAACACGTTTAGCGACCATTATATCGAGGTGCCGTTCGACCTGTCGAATGTGATGTTCGTCACGACAGCCAACGCGGTGCATAATATTCCGCGTCCGCTGCTCGACCGGATGGAGGTGTTGTACATCCCCGGATACACCGAGATCGAGAAGCTCAATATCGGCCGCAACTACTTGCTGCCAAAGCAGCAAAAAGATCATGGGCTGCACAACGAGCAGCTTATTGTAGAAGAGCCGGCGCTGATGAAAATCGTCAGGGAATATACGCGGGAATCCGGCGTGCGCAATCTGGAGCAGCAAATTTCGGCCGTATGCCGCAAGGCGGCGAAGCTGCTCGTTTCCGGTCAAGTGGATTCGGTAACGGTACGTCCGGACAATGTGAAAGATTTTCTCGGACCGCCTAAATTTCGCTACGGCATGGCGGAGGAATACGATCAGATCGGGGCTGTTACCGGCCTGGCCTGGACGGAGGTCGGCGGCGATACGCTGGTCATCGAGGTGACGGTAATGCCGGGCAACGGCAAGCTGACGCTGACAGGCAAGCTAGGGGATGTCATGAAGGAGTCGGCGCAGGCCGCTTTCAGTTATACCCGGTCGCGGGTCGATCAGCTTCGCATTCCTCCGGACTTCCACGAGAAGGTGGATATTCACATTCATATTCCGGAGGGCGCCATTCCTAAGGACGGCCCGTCGGCGGGAATTACGATGGGAACCGCGCTGATCTCGGCGCTGACGAATATTCCGGTATCCCGCGAGGTTGCGATGACCGGCGAGATCACGCTGCGCGGCCGCGTGCTGCCGATCGGCGGCTTGAAGGAGAAAAGCTTGGCCGCTCACCGCGCAGGCATCCGCAAAGTGATTATTCCTAACGACAATGTGAAGGATATCGAAGAAATTCCGGAAAGCGTCCGTCGCGAACTGACCTTTATTCCGGTGATGCATATGGATGAGGTGCTGGAGCACGCGCTGGTCAAGCCGGTCCAAGTCTAACTACCCAAAGAAATGAGTGAAGCACGATGAAGGTCAATCAAGCTGAATTTATAATCAGCGCGGTTGGTCCGAGTCAATACCCTCCCGACGCCTTGCCGGAAATTGCTCTGGCAGGGCGTTCGAATGTCGGGAAGTCGTCATTGATCAATCGGATGATCCAGCGCAAAAATCTGGCCAGAACGAGCTCCAAGCCCGGGAAGACCCAGCAGCTCAATTATTATAAAATCAATTCGGACTTATTTTTCGTCGATCTGCCGGGTTACGGGTATGCGCAGGTGTCCAAATCAAAGCGGGAAATTTGGGGCAAATTTATCGAAGAATATTTATTGCACCGTGAATATTTGCAGCTTGTGCTGCTTATAATCGATTTGAGGCATCCTCCTTCGAAGGACGATCAGGCCATGTACGATTGGCTCAAGCATAACGGCGTGCCGATGTGCGTCGTGACGACGAAAGCGGATAAGATTACAAAGGGCCAATGGCAGAAGCATGTCAAAATCGTCAGGGAAACGCTTGGAATGGGGAAGGAAGAACCATTGGTGCTTTTTTCATCCGAGCTGGGAGTCGGCAAAGATGAGCTGTGGCAAACGATCGAGCGCGCGATTGGCCGGGAGGCCGGGCAGGAAAACGTTCAGCCGGGCTGAAGCGTCCTTCGACAAGCCGCATATACCGCGGCCGGGCGTTCGTTCATTCATGATTCAGCATAAAGATACACCACCCGTATCCGGAATAAAATCATATGCGGCGACCGCCGAATCGAAGGGGTGCGATCTTTTGCCTCTGGCAGGGATTTGCAGAACTTGGCGCGTGAAACAGAGGGATTTAAATGATATATTGAAATCTTCCAACGAAAAAGCGGTTTTTTCTAAAATACAACGAAATTCAATGAATTGCCGGCAGGAATATTAAATATTTATGTAGTATAATGTATATAGCGAAAGATTGTAACAGCAAGTCTTCAAGGTTCGAAATTAAAGAATCGAGGGATTTTTATGGCAATAAGGTTAGCGACCGAATACGTCAAAACCTGCCTGCAACTGACGGAAGCCGAAATGGCCATGTTTATTCAAATGTTTGTCAACCATCAGGCGTCTCTTCAGGTAAGAGTGCTTGAGAACGGGAATCAGGAAGTCGTACTGCCGGACGATGCGGGGCAAGAAATAGTCCTTTCGTTCGAACGAAAGCTTGGCTTCTATATATGCCAAGGTTCCTGCCGGATTACGAATCGAAAATTGGTTGATTTGATGCGAAAAGCGGTTTCCTCCTTCAAAGGGAGCGCCGTCGTGCACCGTATTTATGCAGCTTACACCATGATATATGAATACGAGCGCGGAACGGTAGTCAAAATTATGGAAAGCAAGAACGGCAACGAAAAAGTCATTTATGAATATAAAGATACCGTCGGCCAATTGGAGCAGCTATTCCAGAACGATGCGGTCGAACGGGAAATTTCACGAATCAAGCTGACGATTAATCAGCTGCTTGATTTAAGGAACGACCTCCAGGATGAAGCCGTTCGCGAACATATTGACGACCGTTTGCAGAAGCTGACACACGAGCTGTTCGTACTTGAAGCTTAAGGCAAGGGGCCACTTCTATAAGAAAAGCTTCTGACCGAAGCCCTTTCGACGAAGATACATTCGTGCTTTAGCGGTTGCTTTTCTTGCAATATCAGAATTGTTCAGCTCCGCTGAAAACATGTAAATTCTGATATTATAAGAAAAGCTTCTGACCGAAGCCCTTTCGATGAAGATACATTCGTGTTTTAGATGTAGCTTTTCTTGCAATATCAGAATTGTTCAGCACCGCTGAAAACATGTAAATTCTGATATTATAAGAAAAGCTTCTGACCGAAGCCCTTTCGATGAAGATACATTCGTGTTTTAGATGTAGCTTTTCTTGCAATATCAGAATTGTTCAGCTCCGCTGAAAACATGTAAATTCTGATATTATAAAAAAGCCTATATAACTCTTCCGGATCGCCTAGCGATATCGGGGGAGTTTTTCTTGTTACAGCCGAAAAAAAGCGGCCGCAACCATTCGCGCAATTATTTGAATATTGTTCGGATTTTCCTTGAAAAGCGTGCACCAGACCTAGTTTTTTGACATATGTTAGACAGTAATTGTTTGCTGCCCAACTAGTAAAATGACAATTGGTAAAAAAAAGTGTTGCATTTCTGTTCAATAGATGTTATTTTTATTTTCGTTGAAAACAAAATAGGAACCAGGATTCACTCAGGACATTGAATGTTGCGAGAGATTATTCCCTCGGGAAGTGAATGACGTAGGTCCTAGCGGATGAAATTTTTTCAAACATTTTATTCCTAGGAAGGGGGAACCGAAGGATGGAATATTCAACTTTCGGAAGACACGTTGCTGTTGATACTTGGGGAGTCGATTTTGATCTTCTCAACAATGCAGAATGGTTACAAGCACAAATGGTAGAGGCTGCCGAGGCATGCGGAGCGACGGTCATGTCGGTTCAATCCAAGCAGTTTGAGCCGCAAGGTGCAACAGTGCTAGTTTTATTGTCGGAAAGTCATCTCTCCATTCATACGTATCCTGAGAAAGGTTTCGCCGCTCTCGATTGTTACACATGCGGTGAAACGGTTGATCCTCAGTTGGCAATCGACTATATGGTTTCCGTGCTGAAGCCTGAGACGGTACATGCGAAAAAGCTGGTTCGCGGTATGGGCGAGCTTGTTGTGGAAACGCCGGTTATTAAACAGGCGCAGTTAATTAAATAAAATAATCGCCCGTATAAGGGAACAATAGCCATGGATCGATTCGGGTCCGTGGTTATTTTTATTTGAACGACCCTTATGAATTTCCATACCCCCCCTCCCATACAATATTAAGAAAAGCTTCTGACCGAAGCCCTTTCGACGAAGATACATTCGTGTTTTTGATGTAGCTTTTCTTGCAATAACAGAATTGTTCAGCTCCGCTGAAAATTTGTAAATATCTTATCGTTCAAATGGGACAAAATGCAAGCTGGGGAGGGGACTCCGGTGAAACGGAAAAAAAAGCTGTATATTTATGTGCTGCTGCTGTTTTTGGTGGTTTGGCCGGTTTATCAAATTGTCGGGATGTTAGGCGGCCATGCGGAGAAGCAAAACGCCGGGAAGCTGCTGTACCAGGTTTCCATGTTTCAGATGGAGCTGCTCGGCAGCTTTCTGAACGATGTGAATCAAATGCAGGGGACCGGCGGACTGGACCTGCTGCGTCAGGCCGTGTACACGGCGAATTTCACGCATGAGCATCTCGTGCTGGCATTCGGCGAGGATCGGCTGACGCCGCTGAACGGCCTTACTCAGCTGATGCAGTATGTCGTGAGGCTCCAGATCGGCGGGCAGCGGCCGCTGAAGGCGGACGAAGCGCAGACGCTCGAGCAGATCCGCAAGCAGTATGCCGACATGTTCGACGCTTACGGGAAGCTTATGTCGCCGAGCTATTCGATCGTATCCGCGCAAAACGATAAATTGATGAAAGCGGATAAGGCGATGACGGAGCTGCTGCGAAAAAAGCTGCTGCAATAGCCGGCGCGGCCGAAACGAATCCAGTTCCGGTATAAAGCGGACAAATTAGGCTGAAAATATATAAGTGATAAGCGCCGCTTTCACATATTATACAAAAAATTTGTCGGAGCAGCCCGGCTATATATGCTATAATGTTTTCAGAAAACAAAGGGGGAGGCAGGTGACGACTGTGCATATCGTTGTAGCGGGCTTAAATTACCGGACGGCGCCGGTGGCGATCCGCGAAAAATTTACATTTTCCGAGGTAGAGCTGACCCGGGCGCTGAAGGAGCTCAAGCAAACGAAGAGCGTCATGGAATGTGTCATTGTCGGCACCTGCAACCGGACGGAATTATACGTGGTTGTCGAGCGGGAGCACTTGTGCGGACATTATTTGCGCGGCTTTATCGAAAAATGGTTCGGCGTTCCCCGCGAACAGTTCAATAAGCATTTATATATTTATGAGAGTGATAAAGCGATCGACCACCTGTTCCACGTAGCCAGCGGCCTTGATTCGATGGTAATCGGGGAAACGCAAATATTGGGTCAGGTGAAGGATGCGCTTCAGCTGGCTCAGCAGGAAAAAACGACAGGCGTGATGCTGAACACGCTGTTCAAGCAAGCGGTCACGATGGCGAAGCGCGCGCATACCGAAACCGGGATCGGCGAAAACCCGGTATCCGTCAGCTATGCGGCTGTCGAGCTCGGCAAACGGATTTTCGGCAGCTACGATCATAAGAAGGTGATGATCGTAGGCGCAGGCAAAATGAGCGAGCTGACGGTGAAGCATCTATATGCCAACGGGGCGGACAAGGTGATTGTCGTCAACCGTACCTTGAGCCGGGCGCAAGAGCTTGCGGACAAGTTTCAAGGCGTCGCCTGTTCGATGGACCGTTTGCTTCAATATTTGGAGGAAGTCGATATCGTCATCAGCTCGACCGGCGCAGCGGATTTGGTGCTCACGCGGGAGCAGGTTGCCGCAGTTTTGCAAAAACGCCGCTCCAGACCGCTGTTCATGATCGATATCGCGGTTCCGCGCGATTTGGACCCGGCCATCGGAGAGCTGCCGAACGTGTTCTTGTACGACATCGACAATTTGCAGACGATTGTCAACAATCATTTGCAGGAGCGCCATAAGGCGGCTGTTGTGATCGAGGAGATGATAGTCGGAGAAATGCGGGCATTCGAGCAATGGACCAAGACATTGGGGGTAAGCCCCGTTATTCAGGCTCTGCAGACGAAGGCGGGCATGATCCATGAGGAAACGATGGACAGCCTGATGAAGAAGCTGCCCGATTTGGACGAACGGGAGCTTAAAGTCATTCGCAAGCTGACGAAAAGCATCGTCAATCAAATGCTGCGTGACCCTGTCAACCGCATCAAGGAAATGGCGGCCGAACGACACGGTGATGAGGCGCTGGACTATTTTACGAAAATATTCGCGCTCGAGGAGCAGATGGCACAACTGGAGCAGGAGGAGGAGGCCGCACGGAAGTCGGCCGCGGAAGGTGCCCATGACCGTTGGAAGGAAGAGCAAGTCACTGCGGTTCCAATGACGCCCGCCGATGCCTTGGCTAAATCGTAATCGGGAGAGGTGCCTTGGTCAATGGTTACGAAAAGCTGGTTATATGATGCGATCATCTATATATATGCCCTGAGCCTGCTGTTTTACTTCTCGGACTTCGTCGGTTCGAATCGAAGTGCGAAACGGATGGGTGCAGGGTTGCTTTCTTTTGTATGGGTTTTGCAAACGGTCTATCTGGTATTCAGTTTGATCGAGCATAACCGGGCGGCTGCCTACTCGATGTTTGAAGCGCTGTTTATGCTGTCCTGGCTGCTCGTTGCGGTATCGCTGATCATAAGCCGCTTTTTTCGAATCGAGCTATTCGTATTTTCGGTTAATGTGATCGGGTTCGCCGTGTTGGCTTTGAATTTTTTCAGCAATCCGAAAGTATCGCCGACGCTGGCCTCATGGAAAATAAGCGATGAGCTGCTTTTTATACATATCAGCCTGTCGATCGGCAGCTACGGAGCTTTCGCGATAGCGGGCGTTTTTTCGGGGATGTACTGGTTTTTGCACCGGCAATTGAAGGAGAAAAAATGGTCGAAGCTGATGCAGCGGCTGCCAAGCCTGGATAAAACCGATCATTATGCATATGTGTCCGTTATTATCGGCGCTCCACTGCTATTGCTCGGTCTTTCGCTCGGCGTGGTATGGATTGTGCTTGAAGGAGATATCAGGCTGCTCTTTGATCCGAAGGTGATTAATTCCTGGTTTGTGATGCTGGCCTATACGTTTTATTTATTTCAGCGTATTGTGATGAAAATACCCGGGGACAGACTGGCGCTTTGGAATTTGGCCGCTTTTTGCATTATGGCGCTGAATGTGGTGTTTGCCAACTTTTATTCGGCCTTCCATCAATGGTCATAACCGAAAGACGGGTGGATGCGGTGAAACAACCGGAGGGTAAAAGGTATTACCCATTAATGCTCGACATGAAGGGGAAAAACTGCGTCATTGTCGGAGGCGGAACGGTAGCGCAGCGCAAGGCTGAGGCGCTGCTCGAAGCGGGTGCGGAGGTTACGCTGATCAGTCCGTCTTTTACGGCACAGCTGGAGCAGCGGGCCCTGTCGGGCGAAATGCCGCCAAGGCTGATCCGCGAACGATACCGTCCGGGCATGCCGGAGCTGGGCGAAGCGTTTCTTGTTTTTGCGGCGACGGATGTAACGGAGATCAATTCGGCGGTGCGTTTGGAAGCGGAATCGTTGGGCAAGCTGGTTACTGTAGCCAATGACGCGGCAGGCAGCGGTTTTATCGTTCCGGCGGTCGTGCGGCGGGGCAAGCTGGTCATCGCGGTTTCGACCGAAGGCGCAAGTCCCGGCACGGCCAGAAAGGTTAAACGGGAACTGGAGCAAATGTTCGGCGACGAGTACGAGACGTACCTGGAGCTGCTGCAGCAGCTGCGCGTGCTGGTTCAGTCGATCGTCGGCGATACGGCGGAAAGGCAGGCGATATTCCGGGCGATATTGGACTTGGAGCTGCTTGCGTGGATTCGCTCCGGACGCTTTGACGAGCAGGCCGGGAGGGAGCTGGCATTACGGATCGCCGCTGATCCGACGGAAGCCGGAATCCGGCAGCTGGACGAATGGATTCGCCGGCTCGATTAAAAAAATATCGGGGGCTCACCCAAAAAGTTATCGGAGTTAGCTTCGGAGCATTACGTCATTATTGGGGGACTCAGAAGCAGAGGAGATGAGAGTATGCGCAAAATTATCGTCGGTACGAGGCAGAGCGCGCTGGCTCTGACGCAGACCGGGCAGGTGGTGAAGCATCTGCGGGCGCTGTGCCGGGAGCATGGCATCGAATGCGAATTTGAAGTGAAAAAAATCGTCACCAAGGGCGACCGGATTTTGGACGTAACGTTATCCAAAGTTGGCGGAAAAGGGCTGTTCGTCAAAGAAATCGAGCAGGCGCTGATGGACGGCGAGATCGATATGGCAGTGCACAGTATGAAGGACATGCCCTGGGAGCTTCCCGAAGGGCTTGTCGTCGGCGCCGTACCGCTGCGCGAAGACCCGCGCGACTGCCTGATCACGCGCGGAGCCGCCGGCCTCGACGAGCTGCCACAGGGAGCGAAGGTCGGCACGAGCAGCCTGCGCCGTGCGTGCCAGCTGCAGCATTACCGCCCGGATCTGCGGATCGAGTCGATCCGGGGCAACATCGATTCGAGGCTGAAGAAGCTCGAATCGGAAGGCTTCGATGGGATACTGCTGGCGGCCGCCGGCTTGCGGCGGATCGGCTGGGAGGATCGCATCAGCGCTTATTTGCCGCCCGAGGTATGCATCCCTGCCGTAGGCCAGGGAGCGCTCTGCATCGAATGCAGGGGCGGCGACGGATTCGTGCTTGACCTGCTCAAGCACTATAATGATGCGCCGACCGCCCTTGCGGTGGCGGCGGAACGGAGCTTTCTCGGCAAGCTGAACGGCGGCTGCCAGGTGCCGATCGGCGCATATGCGACAATCGCCGCCGACGGCGGCATCGCGATGACCGGGATGGTAGGCTCGCCGGATGGGGACAGCATGCTTAAAGAGACCATGACCGGAACCGATCCGGACAAGCTGGGGCATGAGTTGGCGGATGCTTTGATTGCCAGGGGTGCCGCTGAATTATTGGCGATGGTGAGGAGCTGAGACGGGTGAGTAAGGGAGTCGTATATCTCGTTGGAGCAGGGCCGGGCGATCCGAAGCTGATAACGGTTCGGGGACTGGAGGCCATACAGCGCGCCGATGTCGTTGTATACGACCGCTTGGCAAGTCCAAGGCTGCTCAGGCATATGAAGCCAGGCGCGGAAAAAATATTTGTCGGCAAGCTGCCGGACAAGCATATGATGAAGCAGAGCGAAATTAATCGGCTGCTGGTCGATTTGGCGCTCCAAGGCAAAATCGTTACCCGGCTGAAGGGCGGCGATCCGAGCGTGTTCGGCCGGGTCGGCGAGGAAGCGGAGCTGTTGGCCGACCATGGAATCCGGTTCGAAATCGTGCCGGGCATCACATCGGCGATCGCGGTTCCCGCTTATGCCGGCATTCCGGTCACACATCGTGATTTTACGTCCTCATTTTCGATCGTAACCGGACATGAGTATCCGAACAAGACATACAGCAGCGTGAATTGGGGAAATTTGGCCCAGGCTTCGGGCACGCTCATTTTTTTGATGGGCGTGGCGAACCTGGAATTTATATGCAGTCAATTGATCGAAGGCGGTAAATCGGCCGCCACGCCGGTCGCGCTGATCCGCTGGGGAACCTGGATGGAGCAGGCGACGCTCACAGGCACGCTCACCGATATTTTCGACAAGGTGAAGGCGGCGAATTTTCAATCGCCCGCTGTTATTATCGTCGGCGAGGTCGTCAAGCTGCGCGACAAGCTCGCTTGGTTTGAGAAAAAGCCGCTGTTCGGCCGCCGCATTCTCGTCACGCGCGCCCGCAGTCAAGCAAGCGATCTGGTGAGTCAGATCGAGGAGCTGGGCGGCGAGGCGGTCGAGTTTCCGGTGATCCGCATACAGCCTCCGACGAAGGCCGCCGCACAGCAGGCGTTAGGCTTGGCCCTGCAGCGGCTGCCGGATTTCGACTGGGTTTTGTTTACGAGCGTGAACGGGGTAGAACGCTTTTTCGAGGAGCTTCGGGACAGGCGTATCGATGTGCGCGGCATGAGCAAGGCGCGAATCGCCGCCGTCGGCCCGAAAACGGCCGATGCGCTGTTGAATCGCGGCCTGCTGGCGGACATGCTGCCCCCCAAGTTTCAAGGCGACGAGCTGCTGGCCAGCCTGGAAGCCGAGCTGAAGCCGGGGCAGCAGGTGCTGCTGCCGACGGCCGATATTGCCAAGGCTTACATTCCGGCAAAGCTTCGCGAACTGGGACTTCAAGTGACCGAGGTGGATGTATATGAGACCGTATTGGAGACGAGCGGCGGTGCGGAACTGATCGAGCTGCTGCGGCAGCAGGCCATTCATATTATTACTTTTACAAGCTCGTCCACCGTTACGAATTTGCTGCGTGCTCTGCAGGAGCTTGGGGTTTCCGATCCGTTGGAGCTGCTGGCCCCTTGCCGGATAGCCTGTATCGGACCGATGACGGCGCAAACCGCAGAAGAAGCCGGGCTCGGCGTCGATTATTTGGCGGAGGAAGCGACCGTCGAATCGCTTGTGGCCGGGCTATATCAACCGTAGCGCTTGCCTTGCAAACGTTAGAAGTCGGGCGAATATGAGGCGGATAAAGCGGTATCGTTCTGTAATAAGCTTTTAACATATAAGCAGAGACTGTCGATGAATATGGAAAAGGCATTGAGAATTGCTATAGGGCCGCACTTAATCGACAGTCTCAATTAACATGTAATCTCAGGAGGGGAAAAGCAATGGGATTTCCAATCGTTCGCAACCGGAGACTGCGCAGCTCGAGCGCGATTCGCAGTTTGGTCAGAGAGAACGCGGTTTCGGTGAATGATCTGATTTATCCGATTTTTGTAACGCATGGCACGCAAATCAAGGATGAAATTTCGTCGATGCCGGGCGTATATCATTTTTCGCTGGACCGTCTCGAAGAGGAGATTCAGGAGGTCGTTTCGCTAGGCATTAAAATGATCATGCTGTTCGGCGTTCCCGAGCATAAGGATGCCGAGGGCAGCTCGGCATTCGACCATAACGGCATTGTGCAGCAGGCAACCCGCCGTATCAAAAAGCAGCACCCGGAATTGCTCATCGCAGCGGATACCTGCTTGTGCCAGTTCACCGATCATGGCCATTGCGGCTACGTGCATGTCGATGAGAAGACGCAGCTCGCCGAAGTGCATAATGACCGTTCGCTGGAGCTGCTCGTGAAAACCGCCGTTGCCCAAGCCGAAGCGGGCGCCGACATCATCGCCCCGTCGAATATGATGGACGGCTTCGTCTATGCGATTCGTCAAGGACTGGACGAAGCGGGCTACGATCATATTCCGATCATGTCTTACGCGGTAAAATACGCGTCTTCCTATTACGGGCCTTTCCGCGAGGCGGCGCATTCCGCTCCCCAATTCGGCGACCGGAAGACGTATCAGATGGATCCGGCCAATGCCCGCGAAGCGCTGCGCGAGGCTGAGTCGGATGTCGTCGAGGGTGCGGACTTTTTGATGGTCAAGCCTGCAATGGCTTATATGGACATTATACGGACGCTGCGCGACCAATTCGACCTGCCGCTTGTATGCTACAATGTGAGCGGTGAATATTCAATGATTAAAGCGGCCTCGCTGCAGGGCTGGGTCGACGAGCGTGCGATCGTGATGGAAACGATGACCGGCTTCAAGCGGGCGGGTGCGGATCTGATTATTACCTACTTCGCTAAAGATGTGGCCCGCTGGGTACGCGAATCCATATAACCGAATTATGAATTTTATAGCTTTTCCCATGCGGCTCGCATTTTGCGGCTGTGCGGGAGAAGCTTTTTCACATTCATAGGACGTTGAGTTTGAGATCCGGCGAAACGGCTGTCCGGGCGCGGTTCTTGTCATACTTTTGTCGGAATCTCGGGACCCATTCTGTTGTTACAGGCTGCCAAATAGGGCATAATAATGATTAGAACAAATTATGCTTGCGAAGCGGATTTTGCTTGGGGAATGTGCTTTGGGGGTATACGGAAACGAGGTAGAGCGATGAGTTATAACGATACGTTGATCAGAGCCTGTAAAAAGCAGACGGTGGATACGCTTCCGGTGTGGTATATGCGGCAGGCGGGACGCTATGACCCGGAATACCGCAAAGTGAAGGAAAAGTACAGCCTGCTCGAAATTTGCAGGCAGCCGGAGCTGGCCGCAGAAGTGACGATGATGCCGGTGCGCAAGCTGGGCGTGGATGCGGCGATTTTATATTCGGATATTATGAATCCGGTTGCCTCCATCGGCATCGACTTCGACATTGTCAAAGACGTCGGTCCGGTCATTCATAACCCGATCCGTTCCACGGCCGATGTGGAGAGGCTTCGTCCGATTCAGGTGGAAAAGGACTTATCTCATATTATGAAAACCATTGAAATTTTGGCGGCGGAGCTCCAGGTACCGCTCATTACGTTTGCGGGCGCTCCGTTTACGATTGCAAGCTACCTGATTGAAGGCAGACCGACCAAGAGCTATATCCGGACCAAGCAGCTCATGTACAGCGAGCCGGCTGTCTGGTTTCAGCTGATGGATAAGCTGGGCGATATGGTTATTACCTATTTGAAAGCGCAAATCGCTGCCGGAGCGAAGGCGGTACAGCTGTTCGACAGCTGGGTGGGCGCACTTTCGCCGAATGATTTCAAACAATACGTACTGCCCACCATTACAAGAATATTCGCGGAGCTTCGCCATTTGGAGCAGCCGAAAATTTATTTCCCCGGCGTGAGCTCCGGCGAGCTGCTGCCGCTTCTGGGACAGATTGAGGCCGATGTCATTGGGCTTGATTGGCGCGTTTCGATCGCAGAAGGCCGCAGGCGGGTCGGATCGCGGTACGCCGTACAAGGCAACCTCGACCCCTATGTGCTGACGGCTCCGATGCCGGTCATTCAAGAGCAGGCAAAAGCGATCATCGATCAGGGTGTTGAGCGGCCGGGGTTTATTTTTAATTTGGGTCACGGCCTGTTTCCGGAAGCTTCGCTCGACAAGCTGCGCGAGCTGACCGAATTCATACATGCTTACTCGAAGGAAGCTCTGGCCAAATCGAAACAAGGAAGCGGTGTGTAAATGTCTAAACAGCGAATCGGCGTTTTGGTTATGTCATACGGTACTCCGGAGAGCCTGGACCAGGTGGAAGCCTATTACACGCATATACGTCGCGGGCACCCGCCTACGCCCGAGCAGCTCAAAGACTTGACGGATCGATACGAGGCGATTGTCGGCGGGTTTTTCCCGCTGCGCGAAAATACGAACAAGCAGGTGCAGGCTTTGGAGGACCGGTTGAATGCCGATCATCCGGAACTGTCGTTTACGTGCTACCAGGGATTGAAGCATGCGGCGCCGTACATTGAGGACGGTGTGGAGCGGATGGTCAAGGACGGGATCCGGCAGGCGGTCGGCGTCGTGCTGGCGCCGCATTATTCGGTGATGAGCGTCGGAGGGTACATCAAGCGGGCGCAGGACAAAGCGGCCGAGCAAGGGCTGGATATCCGGTTTGTCAAAAGCTATCATCTGCACCCGCAGCTGATCGAAGCTTTGTCGAGTCGCGTGACGGATACGCTCTTGCGGTTCGGCGATGTGCCGAAAGATGAAATCAGAGTTGTGTTTACGGCACACAGCCTGCCTGAGAAAATATTGGAAATGAAAGACCCGTACCCGGAGCAGCTGCTGGAAACCTCAAGGGCGATTGCCGCCCGGACCGGCGTTTCCAACTGGCAATTCGGCTGGCAGAGCGCCGGGCAGACCGGAACCCCATGGCTCGGGCCGGATATACTGGATGTGCTGCATACCGTCAGCGCCAAGGAAAGGATACGGCATGTGCTGGTTTGTCCGATCGGCTTCGTATCCGATCATCTGGAGGTTTTGTACGACCTCGATATTGAAGCGCAGCAGACGGCAAGCGAGCTGGGCGTTCATCTGGAGCGTACTCCTTCTCTCAATACGGATCCGTTGTATATGGGTACGTTAAGCGATGTCGTTTATGCGCTATGCGAGAGGAATTGATGCGGGATGGGGAATGAACCGAAGCATGTGGCCATTATCGGCGGCGGCCTTACCGGCTTAAGCGCAGCCTATTATTTGAAAAAGGCGATGGCGGAGCGGGGCGCGGCTGTCCGGATAACCTTGATCGAAAAAGGCAGTTCGTTCGGGGGCCGTATTCATACCTTAAGAAAAGAAGGCTTCGTTATTGAAAAAGGGCCGGATTCTTTTTTGGCGCGCAAGCCGGCAATGATCGAATTGACCAGAGAGCTTGGGCTGGAGGATCAGCTGACGGGCACGAATCCGAACGCTAAAAAAACGTACATCATTCATAAAAACCGGTTTCACCGTATGCCGCCCGGACTTGTTTTGGGGATCCCGACGGAGCTCGGACCGTTTATGAAAACGGGGCTGCTGTCGATCGCAGGCAAGGCGCGCGCCGCCCTGGATTTGCTGTTGCCCAAGCGGAGCAGTGAGGACGACGAGTCGCTCGGGGCATTTTTGGAGCGGAGACTCGGAAAGGAAGTATTGTCGCAGATTGCCGAGCCGCTGCTGGCCGGCATTTATGCGGGGAATACGTATGCGCTGAGCGTCAAAGCGACGTTCCCGCAGTTTCATTCGCTGGAGCAAAAGCACCGCAGTTTAATCATCGGGATGACCCGCAACCGCAAACAGGGCGGCGAGGAAAGCAGAACAATGCCCGAGGTGGCGAAAAATACCGTATTTTTGACGTTCAAGCAGGGCTTGCAAACAATTGTGGAGGGCTTGACCGAAGCGTTGGTTCGCGACGGCGTCCGCTTCATCAAGGAAGCGGAGGTTCGTTCCATTCGGAAGGCTGATGGAGCGGGGGAGGGGCGGCCCTACGAACTGACCTATGGCAGCGGTCAAACGGAAAGCATCGACGGCGCCGTCATCGCGCTGCCCGCCTACGCCATCGCGCCGCTGCTGCAGGAGGTGCCGGCTGCGCATGAATTGATGGACATCGATTATGCTTCGGTGGCGAACGTCATTCTCGCTTTTCGCGAACAGGATATGGTACGCGAGCTGGATGGCAGCGGATTGCTCGTTCCGCGCAGCGAGGGCAGATTCATTACCGCCTGTACCTGGACGTCCTCGAAATGGCTTCATACCGCGCCTGAAGGAAAGGTGCTGCTGCGCTGCTATGTCGGCCGTTCCGGCGATGAGCGCTGGATGGGGATGTCCGAGCCGGAAATCGTTCGGGCGGTTCGGCATGATTTGCAGGAGTTGATGGGTATTACGGCCGAGCCGATGTTTACGGAAATTACGAAAATGCCGCGTTCCATGCCGCAGTATCCGGTCGGCCATCTGCAGCTGGTCCAGCGTGTGCGCAGCGGCTTGGCGAAGCAAATGCCGGGCGTACACGTAACCGGCGCCGCTTTCCACGGCGTAGGGCTTCCCGACTGCGTCCGTCAGGGGAAGGAAACGGCATTGGCGCTCGCAGCGCAGCTGACGGCTGCCGGTTCAAGCCAATAAGCCCGATTAAGCGTCGGGCTTGTCCTAGTTGAACAGAACCAATAGAGACTCATACTTCGCCTCATACAACATTGACAAATGCGATCGTCCATGTGACGGCGAAGCCGGTTGCCCTTACGCATGAGGATTGCGGAGAAGGGAGCTTCCGGCCTTAGCCGCGCAGCTTGGCAAGGTCGAGCTTTAATTCCGGGCCATCGAATCGGATGATTTCCTTTTCCTGGAAATCCCTGATAACCTGCATCAGGATCGGCTTCTGAACGCCGGCCATCTGGGACACCTCGTCGTAGTTCAGCATCATCTTTATCGTGATGACATTGCCGCTGCGGACGCCGTTTTTATTGGCAAGCTTGATCAAGCTTTTGATGACGCGGGTTCTCGCATCAAGGAAGGTTAAATCGTACACATGCTGGTTCGTATCCCGCAATCGATTGCACAGCTCGCGCATAATGCACAGCGATATATCGAAATTTTGTTGAAGCAGCCCCAGAAAGTTATGGGCATCCAGCGAAATCAGCATGCTGTCTTCCAGCGTTTGCGCGGAGGCGGAACGGGGCTTGCCGTCGATTAATGACAGCTCGCCGAAGCTGTCGCCCTTTTTGAACAGTGAAAGAATTTTTTCTTCACCGGTAACCGCCGTGTTGTATATTTTGACTGAGCCGCTGAACACAATGTAGAAGACGGAGCCGGGTTCTTTTTCTTGAAACAGGACGGTTCCGGATCGAAACGCTTTTTTCGTACAAATGTTTGAAATCGATGTCAATTGATTATCGTTTAAATTGGAAAATAAAGGAACATTTCTTAGGAAATCGATCATCGCTTCTCCCCGTTTCAATGGATGTGGTTCCATAGTCCGAATAATTATATATCGGTTTAGTAGGCTTTTCAAGTAAATTTATGGCAAAAGCGGGACTTAAGGCCGGGAGTACATAACGAAGTCAGCTTTGCTTTAGCAAAGCTTAGCATATGCTTAGGAAGTTAGCTTTGCTGCAAGCAAGGCTCTTAGGAGGGGTAAAAATGACAAACGGAAACAAAAGAAAAGATTCGCGGTCGACGAAAGCTTTTGAAGAGGCGAAGCAGATTATTCCCGGCGGCGTGAACAGCCCGGTGCGCGCGTTCAAATCGGTCGGTTTGACGCCGCTGTTCATGGAGCGGGGATTAGGCTCCCGTGTGTATGATATTGACGGCAACGAGTTCATCGATTATATCGGCTCCTGGGGACCGCTCATTGTCGGCCATTCCCACCCTGAGGTGGTGGAGGCGATCAAGAAAACGGCCGAATTGGGGACGAGCTTCGGGGCGCCGACCGAGCTGGAAACGGCTATGGCCCGGCTCGTTATTGACAGAGTACCTTCGATGGAGCAGGTCCGAATGGTCAACTCCGGTACGGAAGCGACGATGAGTGCGCTGCGCTTGGCGCGCGGCTATACGAAGCGGTCCAAAATCGTGAAGTTTGAAGGATGCTATCACGGACATGCCGATTCCCTGCTCATTAAAGCAGGCTCGGGCGTAGCGACGCTTGGACTGCCGGACAGCCCTGGGGTTCCGGAGAATGTGGCTGTCAATACAATCACGGTTCCGTATAACGATATCGATTCGATCCGCACAGCTTTTGAACGGTTCGGCGAAGAGATCGCGGCGGTCATCGTGGAGCCGATTGCCGGCAATATGGGCGTCGTCCCGCCGCAGGCCGGCTTCTTGCAGGAACTGCGCAGCTTAACCTCGCAATACGGCAGCCTGCTTATTTTCGACGAGGTCATGACAGGCTTCCGCGTTGGTTTGAACTGCGCCCAAGGCTTATACGGCATTACGCCGGATCTTACCTGTCTCGGCAAAGTGATCGGCGGCGGTCTGCCTGTCGGCGCTTATGGCGGCAAACGCGAAATTATGGAACAGATGGCGCCCAGCGGGCCGATCTATCAAGCGGGCACGCTTTCCGGCAATCCGCTAGCAATGGCAGCCGGATATACGACGCTGAAGCTGCTCGGCGAGCCGGGCGTATATGAGGAGCTGGAGCGGAAATCCGCCCGACTGGAGGCCGGTTTCCTGGCGAATGCCCGCGAGCTCGGCATACCCAGCACGATCAATCGCGTAGGCTCGATGATTTGCCCGTTTTTCACCGACCGTCAGGTTACGGATTATGAAACGGCCAAAACGTCCGATTTGCAAAAATTCAACCGCTATTTCGCTGCGCTGCTCGATTACGGCATCAGTATCGCGCCTTCGCAATACGAAGGGATGTTTGTATCGACCGCGCATACCGATGAGGATATCGAAGCGACGATTCAAGCGCATTATCATGCATTAAAAGCATAATCGAGTGAACCTCCGACCGCTTAAAATGCGCGGCGGAGGTTTTTTGTGCGCATATCCGGAGCTGACATACGAAGGGCGAATGACGCGTGTATCGAAGTGAAGGGCATAATGCGATAACAGGGAAAAAAAACAGGAAGTACGAAAAGGCGTTCTTCCTGCTTTGCTGTCATTGTACTAGTTGGTTTTGTTTGCCGTTGGTACCGTTGGCGCGGCCGGCGTTTCCTGCGTGGAAGGTACCGGCTGCGATGTCGTCGGACTGCCGCCGGCTTGGTTGCTATTCGCCGGAGTGGATGAGCCCGTATGAGCCGGATCCGCCGATTTCGGAACGGACTCCTTGGCCGGCGGTACGCCGGTTCCCGGAGTCGGTGACGTCGTCGCCGGAGCTGTTGTCCCCGGTGTCTGTGCAGCGCCGCCCGGGGCGGTGCCTCCCGGAGCAGACGACTTGCCGCCATTGGTTTCGTTAGGCGGCAGTGCGCCTGAGCCCGAGCCCGCCGGGACATCGCCTTGCTGCGCTGCGCCGTTCCCATGCTGTGTCGTATCGGCCGGGCGGTTCGGCGCGGTACTGCCGCTTGCCCCGCCGCTGCCGCTTGCCGGCGGCGTGCCGGTACCGTTGTTATGCGGCTGCGCAGCGCCTCCGTTTTGTTGCTGCGTGGTACTGCCCGGAGCCGTCTTGCCTGTGGTCGGCTCCTTATCTTTGCTGCCGGTACCCGCCCCGGTACCCGCTGCCGGCGTTTGCGTTTTCGCGCCGTCGGTTTCTTTGGTATCGGTTGGCGTTTTTTTGGTATCGGCCGGTTTCGTCGTGCTTGAACCGGTATCTGAAGCTTTTGTTGGCTCCGTTTTTTCAGGCTCGGTTTTGGACGCCGGCGGCGGAGCCGGATTATTTTTTTGCTTCGCCTTAAGTTCGGCCTGCTCCTTTAAAAAGTCCGGATGATCGTAAGAACCGCCCGGATCGATCTTGTCGATGCCGTCCCAAACCCGATTGGCAACGACATCCTCCGGATGGTCGTACACCAGAAAGGCCGAAGGCAGACGACGCTCGCCATAACGGCTGGAAGGCTTCGTAATCAGCTCCCCGTCGACTACCATCTCCGACGATGCGCCTCCGTCCAGGAAGCCCGCATTGACGACGCCGTCCTCGAGGAAAATATCCTGGATTTCCTTCAAGGTAGCGCCTACGCTGTGCGCCTGTCGGCCGTCGACTACGATAAAGATGACGGTTCCGTCCTCTTTTTGCCCGACCGCCGTCCTCGGTGCGCGGCTGCCATCGCTGATCGGAAGCGGCTTGCCGTTGGCGATAACGCGCGGATAAAACGAAGCCGCTTCCGAAATGCCCATATCTCTAAGCTCAAACATATTATATTTGCCTATGACCAAAGTCCCGTCTTTTGTAAATCCGACGATATGCTGCGGAATCGATCCGTCCTGGTCGGTAAAAACGATATCGCCGCCGGAAATGATCGCGCCCAGTGCGGCAAAGCCGTTGCCGAGACCTTCCGGATCATCGAAACCTCCTCCGTTTACGCCGGCCACCGCGCCGGTCCGTTTGACCATGGAGGTGATTCTTTCGCCTTCGCCGGATTTTACGGGCGTCATCACCCGGATCGACTTCGGATCGAAAACGTACATTTTCTTGCCTTTCCACAAGCGTCCGGAAATATCCTCAACCTTGATCAATTCGTCGATCGTCCGGTTCTTTTTATACGTTTTGTGCTGAATAAGGCCCATATTCTGCTTTTCCTCAGCATTTTTCTCGATGAATTGATGCATTTTGCGGACCATTTCGTCGCGCTGCTCCGCACCGACGAAGATCCAGGCCCACTCGCGATGCTGCGTAATAATGACAGTCTCGGCCATCCAAATGCGCAAACTCGTGCCGGGGCCGGTCAAAAACAAAAAGCTTGAGGCTAGAAATGCGAGCACGGCGATAATCAGAAGCATTCGCTTGAGCCAGCTCCAGTCGCGCAGCTGCTTTCTTGTCGATTTCAAAAGTTGTATGGCGGTACTCAAATTAAGTTCACTCCTGTTTTCGATTAGGAAAAAAGTTGAAGCGCCCTGCCAATTCTAGTAAAAAACATGCATATCTCGCTTATTTTATCATATTTTCGACCGGTTTGATAGACAGCCGATTTCGAAGCCGTCGGAATGTGCCGGTTTTTGAGTAGATTAGGATTGATTATATGCTTCGCTTCGCACACCTTGACAAATGCGCTCGTTCTCGAAAGACGGTGTAACCGTTTATCCTTGGGCGGGCGGCGCATTAATGCTATAATTTATGGCATCCCTAACGAATTGGAGCGGACGGCATGCACAAATACAGCTTTTATGGAATTACGCTTGAAATGATCATGGTAATGTTTGGCTTTTTTGTCCTTTTTGCGGGAATCGTGGCTTACGGCTTATTTTATCGAAATAAATCATGACCAAACTTAGTTAGATTTTATGGAAAAAGGAGCGGGTGTATATGGTGCCGTGGCAAAAAAAAGGGGAGTGGCTGGAGCTGCTGCTGCCGCAGCCGCTTGCAGATCCTTATGAAATTGCGAACTACATCCAGGCCTCGGATGCGTTTATCAGGAAGCTGCTGAACAGAGGGGAGCTTTCGGTCAAGGGCGGACGTGTTCGAATTCGGATATTTCCGAATGAATCCATAAATTATATGCCTGAATGGATGCCGATAGACGTGTTGTATGAGGATGATTTTTGCCTGGTTGTCAACAAGCCGGCAGGCCTCAAGGTGCACGGCGACGGCTCGACGCAAGGAAGCGGCCGGACGACGCTTGCGGATGCGGTTGCTTTTCATTATGAATCTACCGGCCAGAGATGCAAAGTGCGGCATATTCATAGACTCGATGAAGATACGACGGGGCCCGTGCTGTACGCGAAGCACGAGTGGGCGCAGCTTGCGATGGACAGAGCCATGAGAGAGAAGCGGATCGGCCGCAGTTATGTGGCGCTTGTGCAAGGATGTCCGACCGCTGCGAGCGGCACGATCGATGCGCCGATCGGCAAGGACCGCCACCACGCCGCCCGCAGACGGGTATCTCCGACGGGCGACCGTGCGGTGACGCACTACGAAGTGCTGGAAAAATTGACAGGCGCCGCATTGGTCCGTTTGAAGCTGGACACCGGCAGAACGCATCAAATTCGGGTTCACCTGAGCCATATCGGGCATCCGATTTGCGGGGATATGTTGTACGGCGGAGCAGCCGGAATCATATCGCGGCAGGCGCTGCACGGGGAAACTCTCGCCTTCGAACATCCGCTGACAGGCGAACCGCTCGAAGCTTCCGCTCCATGGCCGGACGATTTTCGGCGGCTATATTCGCATTTGCAAAAAATATAGTCATGCTCCTCCTCCAAAACCCATATAAATTAATAGACAAGTGAAATTAACTATCCAAAATCGTTGCGAGTTAGTTTCCGGAAGGAGGACATAACATTGACCCAGCATCAAGGCGGATTGAGATTCGATATTTATGAGCGGGTGCATTTGACTGAAGGGGTGGCGGGAATCAAGGAGCTGGAAGAAGTGGAGCTCGTTCCTCACATTCAGGTTTTGCCGCAGGGGGAGCAGGCGCTGTTAAAAGGGAATTTGCTTTTGACCGGTACCTATATGGACGAGTACGATGCCGTAAACCGGACGTTGGAGCATTTGATACCCGTTGAAATTACGCTCCCGATGAACCGGGTGCAGAGGGTGGAGGACATTTCGGTCGAAATCGACAACTTTGATGTGGATTTGCTGTCGACGAGGAGCTTGAACATTACCGGCGTGTTGTCGCTAAACGGGCTTGAGTCGGTTTCCGAGTCGCCCGGCGAAAGCTGGGGAGAGGCGGAGGAAGAGGTTGTATTCGTCCACGAATCGCCGTCGCAGTTAGACCAGGACATTGACCGGGACGAAGAACAGCAGCCGTCCGAAGAGAACGCCCATTTCGAGAATAGTTCGACGCTACCGGTTAAATCCGGACTTAACGCACAGGCGCTGCGCGTCGATTTTCCGGCCGAGGAAGCGCACGCGGTCAGTGCAGCCGTGCATACGTCGAATTCCGTGGACGCGGAAGCGGAGCATGTTGCCGCCCAGGCGGCCGAATATGACGAACAGGCCGAGCCTGTGATGGCGGCGTTGGACTCTGCCCCGCCGGATGAAAAGAAGGAATTGAAAGTCGCGTTTTCCGGTAAAAGGCCGGAAGAATCCAAGCCGGTATCGTCGAACGGACTGGCTTCGCTGCTTGGCAGCCCTACCGGCAAGATCGATGGAAAAAGCCAGGAGGAACCAGAGCAGGAAATGCAGACAGTTTCCTCGAACCAAGGCGGCAAGCTGGAATGGAAAAAGCTGCTGCTCAATTCGATGAGCGAGCGGCAGGAGTTCAGGCGCGTACGGCTGTGCATCGTGCAGAAGGAAGAAACGCTCGAAACGATCGCCAAGCGGTATGAGCTGAACCCGCGGGAAATTGCGCTGTTTAACCGTCTGGGCGAAAGCGAGCTTACGGAAGGCCAGATTGTATATATTCCCAAATAAGCTCAGCCGCAAAATTGCAGGATCGGCACCCCATCATCCCTTAACCGGGTTTGATCGGGGTGTTTTTTGGTTATAATGATGGAATCTATAAGTTTCCAGCGGAGCTGAAGGATTCTGTCATTTCAAGAGCTAAGCCGCGGTCGCTCATCTTTGAATAGACTTCATAGCATCATGAATAGGCAGCCACTGTATTGACTCCTTGCTTAATGTTGTTTATCATAGGAATAATTATACTGTATCAACTTGGATAGGGAATAATAGGCAGCCAACCCTTCAGAGAGCGGAATTGTTACGCTGAGAGGTTCCGCAGGATGTAACTGGCCGAAGTCGCCCTGGAGTTGCAGTGCTGACATGCATCGGGTTCTAACGTCTACGGAAAGCTTGAATAAAGTCCGTACCGCTGGTTCTTGAGCGTCAGGCGCTGCCGGTCACAGCCGTTATCTGTTGAAGTGCCGCATGGCAGACCGGTTCCCCGTATGTACGACGAAGCCCGATGAAGGGTCAGTTGCGGAACGCTGCGCATTGCGGAATAAAGGTGGTACCACGGAAGCAGCTCCTTTCGTCCTTTGCGGCGGAAGGTTTTTTTGTTGTTTAGGAAATTATGCGCAGCATATTTCCGTGCATAATCGGGGGCTCCCCCAAAAGTAAGGTCAAGAGTTGGTTGCACTCTTGACGAAACCCGGTGGACACGGGTTAGCGGAATTCGCTTCAGAGCTTCATTTCACTTTTGGGGGACTTTGTTCTGTTCTTAGGAAGAACGGTGAACTCGCATCACCACACTTCTGGACATAAGTAGAATTAATGGAGGTAGTTCAGACATGGAAGAACTAAAAACGACGCAAATGCCGACAACCTACGATCCGAAGGAAGCGGAAGAGAAATGGTATGACTATTGGTTGAAAGGCCAATATTTTAAAGCGGGTCAGCGTCCCGGCGCCGAAACCTATACCATTGTCATTCCGCCGCCGAACGTGACGGGTATGCTCCATATCGGTCATGCGCTGGACTGCACCCTGCAGGACATTATGATCCGTACCAAAAGGATGCAGGGCTTCGACACGCTGTGGCTTCCCGGCTCCGACCATGCGGGCATCGCAACGCAAACGAGAGTCGAGCAAAAGCTGCGTGAATCGGGTGTAAGCCGTTACGATTTGGGCCGCGAGAAATTTCTGGAAAAAGTATGGGAATGGAAGGAGCAGTATCTGGAATCGATCCATGAGCAGTGGGCGAAAATGGGCTTCTCCCTCGATTACTCGCGCGAACGTTTTACTTTGGATGAAGGCTTGTCCAAGGCGGTTCGCGAAGTATTCGTCAAGCTGTATGAAAAAGGTCTTATTTACCGCGGCAGCTACATCATAAACTGGGACCCGGCGGCTCGCACGGCATTATCCGACATTGAAGTGGAATACAAGGAGGTGCAGGGCAGCCTGTACCATCTCAAATATCCGGTGAAAGACAGCAGCGAGTTTATAATTGTCGCCACAACGCGTCCTGAAACGATGCTGGGCGATACGGCGGTAGCGGTTCATCCGGAGGATGAGCGCTATAAGCACCTGATCGGAAAAGTGCTGGTGCTGCCGATTATCGGTCGTGAAATTCCGATCGTAGGCGATGAATATGTCGAGAAAGAATTCGGGAGCGGAGCGGTTAAAATTACGCCGGCGCATGACCCGAACGACTTTGAGGTAGGCAAACGGCATGACCTCCCGCAGGTGCTGGTTATGGACGAAGGCGGGAAAATGAATGAAAATGCCGGCAAATACAACAGAATGGACCGTTTTGAATGCCGCAAGCAGATCGTAGCCGATATGAAGGAGTCGGGCGTGCTCGTCAAAATCGAGGAGCATGTTCACCAGGTCGGCCATAGCGAGCGGAGCGGAGCGGTTGTCGAGCCGTATTTGTCGACGCAATGGTTCGTGAAGATGAAGCCGTTGGCCGAACGTGCGATCGCGGCGCAAAAAACGGGGGACGGTACGAACTTTGTACCTGACCGGTTTGAAAAAATTTATTTGCAATGGATTGAAAATGTACGCGATTGGTGCATTTCCCGGCAGCTGTGGTGGGGACATCGCATTCCGGCCTGGTACTGCAACTCGTGTAACGAGCTTCATGTGGCGCACGAGGCGGTTGAGACATGCTCTCATTGCGGCAGCGCCAGCCTGCGCCAGGACGAGGATGTGCTGGATACTTGGTTCAGCTCCGGCTTATGGCCGTTTTCCACGCTGGGCTGGCCCGAACGGACGGACGATTTGAAACGGTTTTATCCGACGGATCTGCTTGTTACCGGGTATGACATCATTTATTTCTGGGTGGCCCGGATGATCTTTACCGCATTGGAATTCACAGGCGAAATTCCGTTTAAGAACGTGCTGCTGCACGGTTTGGTCCGTGATGCGGAGGGCCGCAAAATGTCCAAATCGTTAGGCAACGGCGTCGATCCGCTTGAGGTCATCGAAAAGTACGGCGTCGATGCGATGCGCTTCATGCTGTCGACCAGCTCGACGCCGGGGCAGGATTTGCGCTTCCGCTGGGAGAAGGTAGAGCAGGCGCGCAATTTTGCCAATAAAATTTGGAACGCCTCGCGGTTTGCGTTAATGAACCTGGGCGATTTCAAGGTTCAGGATATCGATTTGAGCGGAGCCTTAAACACGGCGGACCGCTGGATTTTGCACCGGTTGAACGAGACGGTTCGCGACGTGACACGCTTGATGGATGCGTATGAGTTCGGCGAAACCGGACGGCTCCTGTACAATTTCATTTGGGACGATCTCTGCGATTGGTACATCGAGTTCAGCAAGCTGTCGCTGTACGGAACCGACGAACAGGCGAAGCGGACGACCCAATCGGTTCTTGCGTACGTCCTCGACCGGACGCAGCGGCTGATTCATCCGTTCATGCCGTTTATTTCCGAGGAAATATGGCAGCATCTGCCGCATGAGGGCGAAACGATTACGTTGGCGCAATGGCCGGTATACGCAAGCCGCTTTGAAGCTGCCGATGCGGTTCGGGAGATGGAAATGCTGATGGATATCATCCGTTCGGTTCGCAATATCCGCGCTGAAGTGAATGTGCCGATGAGCAAAAAGGTCGAGCTGTTGGTGAAGCCTTCCGGTGAAGAAACGCTCGCTATTTTGAAACGGAACGAAGAATATATTCGCCGTTTCAGCAACACCTCGACGCTGGAAATCAGCCTTGATTTGATGACGCCGGATAAAGCGATGACGGGTATTGTGACCGGAGCGGAGCTGTACTTGCCGCTTGCGGGGCTGATCGATATTTCGCAGGAGCTGGCCCGGCTGGAGAAGGAGCTGCAGACGCTGCACGGCGAAGTCGAACGGATCGAGAAGAAGCTTGCCAATCAAGGCTTTGTCGCCAAAGCGCCGGCCAAAGTCATCGACGAAGAAAAGGCGAAGCTGGCGGACTATGCGGACAAACGGGATAAAGTGATCGCGCGTCTCGCGGAACTGAGAGGGTGAGTGAAGTGAGCGTAACGAATGTTGCGAACGAGCTGCCGGACGGCAGCTTTCAAAGTGCGGAGCAAGCGGTCGATTGGATCGTTAATCTCGTGAAATTCGGAATGAGACCGGGTTTGAAAAGGATGGAAAAGCTGATGGAGCTGCTCGGCAACCCCGAGCGGCGCCTGAAATTCATACACGTGGCCGGTACGAACGGCAAAGGGTCGGTTTGCGCCTATTTGACCGAGGTGCTCACACAGAGCGGATATGACGTAGGCACGTTCACATCCCCGTATATTGAGAAATATACGGACCGCATACGTTATAACGGACAAAACATTGCCGATGACGATCTGCTGCGCGTCGTGAACAAAATAAAGCCGCTTGTCGATCAGATTGCGTCGTCCGAGCTGGGGCAGCCTACGATGTTCGAGGTGTCGACAGCGGCGGCGATTGAATATTACGCCCGCGTCGCTTATCCGGACTTCGTCGTTTGGGAAACCGGGTTAGGGGGAAGGCTGGATTCTACGAACATCGTTTCCCCGATTTTGACGGTTATCACTAACGTAGGCCACGACCATATGGATGTGCTGGGCGATACGCTGGCGAAGGTTGCCGGTGAAAAAGCGGCCATCATTAAATCGGGCGTACCCGTCGTCAGCGCAGTGGCGCAGCCGGAAGTAATCGAAACCGTCGAGCGCAGGGCGGCAGAGCAGCACAGCACGCTTTATTTGATGAACCGGCAGTTTCGTATTGAGTCTGTAGCTTCAATGGAAAACGATCAAACTTTCCATTTCTCCGGTCCGTACCGGAATATCCGCGATGTTGGCATTACGATGAACGGCAGCCACCAGCTGGAAAATGCGGCTGTGGCGCTCATGGCGATCGAGCTGCTCCGCCAGTATTATGCGCTGATCGTGGAAGACGACGTGCTGATGCAGGCAATGAAGGCTACGAAATGGGCGGGAAGGCTGGAAATGATCAGTGGACAGCCGCGTATTTTGATTGATGGCGCCCACAACCCCGAAGGGGGGGCCGCGCTGGCCCGCACACTACGGGAAACGTACCGATACGATAAGCTACATTTTATGATGGGAATGCTGGCAACAAAGAATCATTCCGGTTATTTGCGGCATATACTACCATTGGTGAATACTCTCATCCTGACAGAACCCGATTGGCATAAAAAGGAAGATGCCTCGCGTCTTGCCGATTTGTCCAAATCCATATTAAATGAACTCGGCCGTTCCGACGTGGATGTGATCGTTGAACCTGGCTGGAAGACAGCGCTTGAGCGGTTGCAAAGCATAACCGGGCAGGACGATTTGGCTGTCGTATCCGGCACTTTATATTTGATAGGGGATGTTCGTTCCTGGATCCTACATCAATCCGATTCTGAAAAAGGCTGGTGAGAGCGGCGTGAATACATCTGAGCACATCCATTTTATCGGCATTGGCGGCTATGGTATGAGTGCTATTGCCAAAGTCATGCTGGAAATGGGCTACCAAGTTTCGGGGTCTGATTTAGCGTGGCAGGAGTTAACGGAAAAGCTGGCTGCCAAAGGAGCGCAAGTGTTCATCGGACACGAGGCTCATCATGTTAACGGCGCGGATATGGTCGTTTATTCGACGGCTCTGCCCAAAGATAACGTGGAAATGGCGGCGGCCGAACAATTAAAAATTCCGATCCTGCACCGGTCGCAGATGCTGGCGCGGCTTATGAACGCCAAGAAAGGCATTGCGGTCGCAGGCGCGCACGGAAAGACGACAACGTCATCCATGATTGCTCTGGTGCTTGAGGAGTGCAGCCAGGACCCGACCTATATTATTGGCGGCGAAATTATGAATGTGGGCAGCAATGCCAAAGCCGGTAAAGGAGATTGGGTTGTGGCGGAAGCGGATGAGAGCGACGGCTCTTTCCTGCAGTATCATCCATTGATTGCGTTGGTTAACAACATTGAAGCCGATCATTTGGAAAACTATAACGGCGACTTTGAAAATTTGAAAAAAGCGTACGCGCAGTTCCTAAGTCAAGTGAAAGAGGACGGCAAGGCGGTCGTCTGCAACGACGATGCGTATTTGCGGGAAATGATTCCGCAGATTAAGAGCGATGTCATTACTTACGGCATCGATAACGATGCCGATTATATAGCCCGTAACATAGAGCTGGGCGACCGCAAGGTGCGCTTCGATGTGGAGCACCGGGGCAGTGTTATGGGAACCATTCAACTGTCGGTGCCGGGCAAACATAATGTGTACAACGCGCTGGCGACGCTTATCTCATGCATGGAGGCAGGATTGTCATTCCGGCAGGTCGCCGGCGCGATTACCGATTTCCGCGGCGCCAAGCGGCGGTTTCAGGTGCTTGGGGAGGTTGACGACATCCTCGTCATCGACGATTATGCCCATCACCCGACGGAGATCGAGGCAACGATCGGCGCGGCCAAGGTAACGGGTAAAAAAATTATTGCGGTATTCCAGCCGCAGCGGTACACGCGGACGTACTTTTTATTCGAGCAGTTTAGCCGTGCGTTTCCCGATGCGGACGAAGTGATTATAACCGATATTTATTCGCCGGCGGGCGAGAAGCAGATTGAAGGAATTACATCCGCAAAGCTGGTCGAATTGATCCGCTCCAACAGCAATTCTAATGTGCGGTATATCCCGAACAAAGAGGATGTACAGGCGTATTTGCTCGATCATGTGAAAAGCGGCGATCTGGTGCTGACGATGGGAGCGGGCGATATTTGGAAGGCGGCGGACGGCTTGTCCCGCTCCTTGCAGCAGCGTGCTGCCTCAAAGTAAGCTTGCCAAGCTTTTAAGCATTGGCGGTTGACGGACTGCCGCTGAAGGAAATGATGAAATCCCGGGAAACTCCATGAAAGGAGTTCACCGGGATTTTTTGTCGATGCGTACGAAGGACAACCCCGGTGATAATTAGCGCAATACCGGAGGCGGAATATATGCGTTCAACGCCTCTTTCCAGATGACGATTCCGATGACGGCCCGTAAGCGCGGTTCCAACGCCGGACCCAATAGCATATGCGGTGCTTAGCGGGATTTGCCGCAGTCGTCGCCCGACCAGCTTATCGTTGGATTGCAGCAAAGAATCGGATGAACCCGGCGCATTCGAAAGGATGTCGGGCATGAGCTTGGGCGCTTTATGGATTCTCTCTCCGATTTTAGGAATGCTAATCGTATCAGGCGTTTTATACGTCTGGGAATTTTTCGAAAATAAACCTGGAGGGTGTGTGTCCGATTGCTGAATGATAATTTAAGCAAAGCGCTGAACGACCAATTGAACTTTGAGTTTTACTCCGCCCACGTTTATTTGGCTATGGCTGCGTACTGCTCGGCGGAAAGTCTGGACGGCTTCGCCAACTTTTATATCGTGCAGGCGGAGGAAGAACGGTTCCACGCGATGAAAATATATAAATTTTTGAACGATAGGGGAAGACGGGCCTACATTCAGGGGATGGGCGATCCGAAAAATGATTACAGCTCCATGCTGGATGTGTTCGAGCACGCCTTTGAGCATGAACGGATCGTGACGCAGCGTATATACGGACTGTCCGACCTCGCGCTGAACGAACGCGAGCATGCGACGATTCAATTTTTGAAATGGTTTATCGACGAGCAGGTTGAAGAAGAAGCGATGTTTGATACGATCATAAATAAGCTCAAACGGATCGACAAGGACAGCAATGCGTTTTTTATGCTCGACGCCGAGTTTTCCCAACGGGTATTTACGCCGCCGGCCCCCTGAGAAGCGGCCGCTGAACTGCCCGCCAGCAGGTCAATATACGATTTTCTCAAAGCATGAACAGAACAATTGGACATGTCCGGTTGTTCTATTTTTTGGCTCTCTCTCATAGTCTAGTAATACGAAAATTGGACAAGAGGAGAGACGTAGAAATGAACAATGCCAAGATGACCTTTCGATTTGACCATGGGAAAAACAAAGGCTCCGAGCGTATTGTCAAAGAAGATAAGGTGATTCCGCTGCATAACGGGGAATACAAGGTAATAAAAAGCGAAGACGCGAAGCCTCGACTGGCGGAAGAAGAGACCCGCTATTTCACGACGGTGCAGAGATTTAAAGATCCGAAGCAGCCCGAGCCGGGCACGTTTATTGACGCTCAGCCGTTGAATCAGTATACGCATGATTTCGGCGGGTGGCAGAGCTCCTTCGATACGGAAACCCAGCGGATTGAAAAGCTGATCCGGGAATCGTCGAAGGAAACCCGGAACCTTGAAACCGGCTACCACGACCGGCCTGACGGAAGCGGCTCCTATCAACCGTACGAGGAGCCGCTGGAGCCGATTCGCGATCACCACTGGTACGTGCCCGAGGATACGACCGCGTATGTGTCCCGTTCTTCGAATTATTCTTGGCTCAAAGTAGCGGCTTCCGTCGCTGGGGCTGTCGTGACCGGGATTGCCTTCGGCTTCTTTGTATTGTCGATGTTTTCCGGCGACTCACAGGACAGCAAAGGAAGTGCCGGCCTTCCGGCAGCCGGCTCGAACGCAGCCGCAACCGTCACCGGAGCGGCCAATGGGGCGGAAGCGGCGAAGGCGCCGCAAATCAATGGCGTGCAGCCTAACGGGCAGGCGGCCGCTCCCGCGTCGGCTTCCGTTTCCGGCGGAGCGTCTGCCGTTGTAACCGCCGTCAACATCCCCGGCAAGACGGTAAGCTTTTTGCAAAGCGGCGTGTTCAGCACGTCCCAAGCGGCGGATGCGGCCCAGACCGAGCTGAAGAAGAAAGGTTTGGCGGCGGTTAGCGATGCCGGCGATAAATATCCGGTTTATGTAGGCATAACCTTGACTCGGGATGAAGCGCTCGGCTTGGCGCAGCAGTTCCAGCAAAAGAAAACCGACGTCATCGTCAAAAATATCGAGCTGCCGGCGCTGAGCAAAATCAAATGGAGCGCAAAGCCTTCGGACAATCTTGCTTCGTACCTCGCGCAGGGCGACAAGCTGCTGCAGGCGATAGCGCCTGTCACACTTGCGCATTTGACCGAATCGCAGCCTACCGCTTTGGACGCTGCGTCGCTGCAATCGGTAAAAACGTCTCATCAATCCTGGACCGCATTAACGGCCGGCGTCAATGAAGGATTGGCCGACGATGCGCGCGCCGCGGTGCAAAAGATGGGTACCGCGATGAATACCGCTGTTTCGACCATGGAAGAGTATAAAAAGAATCCTTCCGTATCCTATATGTGGCAGACGCAAAACGCTTTGATGCAGTACGTGCTGGCACAAAAGGAGCTCCGCAAAGCTGTCGCCGCCCAGTAACGGCGGTGAAATTATTAACAGAAGCCTCCCGAACCGCATAGCCGCTGCGGATCAGGAGGCTTCCGTTATTTGTTGCTGTACGTAGTTAGCGCGATTTTTTCGCGCTCTGCACATACCGGTCGAGCAGCACGGCTGCCTCGGCCCGGGTCATGCGGCGGTCGGGCGCGAAGCGGTCCGCCGCCACGCCTTCGATCCAGCCTGCATGCTGCAGGCTGTAGACCGCCTTGGCCGACCATGCGGCGGTCGGCACATCCTTGAACGCCGGCTGCTGCCCGGCCGGCGCCGCAGCTGCCTGCGGCAGCGCCAGCCGCGCGAACGTCGCGGCTACTTCCGCCCGTGTGACGGGCTGATCGGGACGGAGCGTCCCGTCCTCGTACCCGTCCAGCACACCGGCGCGGACGGCTTCGTTCAAGGTCGCGGCGGCCCAATGGCCTGCCGCCACGTCCTTGAACGAATTAGCCGCGGCGGCGGACTTGGCGCACGCGCCGCCGGTGTAGACGGCTCCGGCGACGGTTTCGCCGCCGCTTCCGGGCGCGCAGCCGCCGGCTGCGCCAGCTGCAGGCTGGACCTTCGACAAGTCGAACACCCGGTTTAGCATTGTCACCCATTCCGCCCGCGTCATAGGGCGGTCCGGCTGAAACTGCCTGCCCACACCTTCAACCACGCCTTGCTTGCTCATGCGCATAATCGCTTCCCGGGCCCAATGTCCCCGCGTATCGGAGAAGCCGTCCGGCTGAGCGGCCGCAGGCATATATGCTTCGATGCCTTCGCCGATCGCTTTCGCCATCTTCGTGCGGACATTGTCGCTGGCCAGCAGCGCCGCATCCTTCGTATTGGACAAAAATGCCGTTTCCACCAAAATGCTCGGAATCGTGCCCATCCGTACAACATAGACGGAGCTCGGCACGATCCCGAGATTGTCCATGTCCAGCGATTCGACAAACCTGTCCAGCACCCGTTGGGCGAAATTTTTGCTGTCCTGCGTTAGCACCGCCATTTCCTTGCTGGCCGGATATTTATCCTGGGCGTAATTATCGTCATAATATAGCACCATCGCACCGCGACTTTCGGGCGTGTAAGAGTTGGCATGAATGGAAATGAACAAGTCGGCGTTCTGCCCGTTTGTCATGTCCATGCGATCCTTCAGGGACACATACGTATCATTGTCGCGCGTCATGAATACGTCGTAGCCTTTTTGGATGAGTAAATCCCGAAGCTTTAGCGCGATATCGAGATTGATAGTTTTTTCATTTAGGCCGTTAACGCCGACGGCGCCCGGATCCGAACCGCCGTGTCCGGGATCGACGACAATTTTCATAGCCCATGAAGAAGATGGAAAAATAATCAAACAAGTCAGTATCAGCATCATGACGGCATAAGGCCGACGCATAAGCAGTTCCCTCCTAAAAAAGCTCCGCAAGCTTCGCTTTTTTTTGGTTGAACGAAAGTATATGTATCTTTACTTTGCTTCCCACAACCTTGACAAACACGCTCGTCCCTATGGAAGGCAGGACCGTTTATCCGATTACGACTTTATCGGGTTAAGACCCCCGCCTCTAAGGCGGGCCTTGAATCAGGTGGGGTAGAGTCCCCATCTGATTCCCCGATGTTCAGCAAAGCTGAACGAGTTCACACCGGTTCCGCAGCCCGCTCCAACCACAGTAAGCATAGGCGCGTTTACTGTTTATTTTACAAGTTCCATATTCCTGTGTAAGCAGGTAACATTCGGCAATTGGTGTGCTATAATATAGCTTGTTTACGACCTTTCATGAATTACAGTCCCCACCTACATATCTCCCGGAAAAGGAATGGGAAAGCGACTTGAAAAAAAATACATTTACTTTCATTTTATTGCTCATCATAGGATTAGTAGCGGGGACGCTTGTAGGCCAGCTGCTGGTTCAGGTGCCGGCACTCGCTTTTTTGACCAGGACGGTAGATCTTTCCTGGGAACCGAAAGCGGACTTGCTTGTGTTCAAATTCGAGCTGCATTTCTGGCTAAAGCCGAATTTGCTCAGCCTGATCGGGCTGGCGGCTGCTTTTTGGATTTACCGGAAGCTTTAGCCACCCGATTGCTGGAGCGGCAACCATTAAACCGTATTTGCAAAACTATTCGGGACAAGGAGTCAGTATATGTCGATAAAGGATCGGAAAAAGTTGATTCTCGCCTCATCGTCTCCGCGCCGGCAGGAGCTGATCCGCACCCTGCGGCTGCCTTATGAAATCCGGGTCAGCGACGTGAATGAGGATACCGGGCCCGGCTTGGCGCCGGCGGAAATTGTCGAACAGCTGTCCGGTCGTAAAGCCGCAGCCGTCTGCGAAATGTATAAAAGTGAGCTTCCTGAGAACGGGATTATTATCGGTTCGGACACGGTTGTCGTGTTGGAGGGCCGCGTATTGGGCAAACCGCGGGACGAACGGGACGCCTTCGGCATGCTGAGCGCGCTGCAGGGCAGAGCGCATCACGTGTACAGCGGCGTTGCCCTGCTGGATGTGGCGACCGGTCAAACGTTGGTCGATCATCAGGTAACGGCCGTCTATATGAAGCCGCTGACGGGTGGTCAAATCGAACGCTATATTCGTACGGGAGAGCCGATGGATAAGGCCGGCTCATACGCTATTCAAGGGCTTGGCGCGACCATTGTGGAGCGGATTGAAGGGGATTATTTCAATGTCGTCGGACTGCCGATATCGTTATTGAGCGAATTGCTGGAGCGGTTGGGTATAACTGTTCTTTAGTCCGGTATCATGCTATAATGTGAGTTCACACCTACACTCAAAAATGAAAGAGGGGAATGAATGGAATCGAGCAATTTGACATTGCGCGATGTCCCAAACGAAGAACGCCCAAGAGAACGCATGATGCAGTATGGGGCTCAAGCATTAAGCAACGCGGAGCTGCTGGCGATATTGCTGCGGACCGGAACGTACCAGGAATCGGCGGTTCATTTGGCCCAGCGAATACTAAGCCAGTCCGGAGGCCTGCGAAGTCTCGTTGACATGAGTCTGGAGCAGCTCACCGAAATTAAAGGCATTGGCGCAGCCAAAGGCTTGCAAGTTCAAGCTGGCATCGAGCTGGGGCGCCGTTTGGCCCGAGTTACGATGACCGATCCGGTGACGGTTCGAACGCCCAAGGATGCGGCCGATCTGTTAATGGAAGAGCTGCGGTATTTGCAGAAGGAACATTTTGTTTGCTTGTTTTTAAATACGAAAAATCACGTCATCGGTCAGGAAACGCTGTCGATGGGCAGCTTAAATGCGTCGATCGTGCACCCGAGGGAAGTGTTTCGGGCGGCGATCAAGCGGAGCAGCGCTTCGCTCATTTGCGTGCATAACCATCCCAGCGGCGACCCGACCCCTAGCCCCGAAGATATTCAATTGACGCAGCGCCTTGTAGAGGCTGGCGATATTGTCGGTATTGACGTGCTCGATCACATCGTGATCGGCGATCGCAAGTTCGTCAGTTTGAAGGAGCAAGGATTGATGTAATATAATAGAAAATAAGGAAGCTGGTTCAATTTTCGACAAATAGGTACGCATGATCTTCCTTATTCCACACACATGACAATTTACCGACAAAAAGATGAATAGGCAGAGCTATAAAGGAAGGGAGTACCAATCATGTTAGGTGGATTTACCAAAGACCTGGGCATTGACCTGGGGACAGCAAACACGCTCGTATACGTTAAAGGAAGAGGTATCGTCGTCAGAGAACCGTCCGTTGTGGCGCTGCGTACCGATACCAAATCGATAGAAGCGGTTGGAGACGCCGCAAAAAAAATGATCGGCCGGACTCCGGGCAACATCCGTGCCATACGTCCTATGAAAGACGGCGTAATTGCGGATTTTGACACAACTTCGACGATGATCAAATATTTTCTCCGTCAGGCGCAAAAGGACCGCTGGCTGTTTCAGCGCCATCCGAGCGTCATGGTTTGCGTGCCCTCCGGCATTACCGCCGTCGAGAAGCGCGCGGTTGAAGACGCCACGCGGCAGGCAGGAGCGCGTGATGCCTTTACGATCGAGGAGCCGTTTGCGGCGGCGATCGGCGCGGATTTGCCGGTATGGGAGCCGACAGGCAGCATGGTCGTCGACATTGGCGGAGGCACGACGGAAGTCGCGGTCATTTCATTGGGCGGCATCGTGACGAGCCGTTCGATCCGCGTCGCCGGAGATGAGATGGATGAAGCGATCACCCAGTATATTAAACGTACATACAACTTGATGATCGGCGAACGCACATCCGAATCGATCAAGATGGAGATCGGGTCCGCCCTGCAGATGGAATCGCCGGTTCGCTACGAAATTCGCGGCCGCGATTTGGTAAGCGGCTTGCCGAAAACGATGTCGATTACGTCCGATGAAATTACGGAAGCTTTGGCCGATACTGTCAACAGCATCGTTGAAGCTGTGAAAGTGACGCTGGAGAAATGCCCTCCGGAGCTTGCGGCCGATATTATGGACCGCGGTATCGTGCTGACCGGAGGCGGAGCCCTGCTGCGCAATCTGGACAAGCTGCTTTCCCGCGAAACGGGCATGCCGGTGCTTGTTGCCGAAAACCCGCTGGATTGCGTAGCGATCGGCACAGGCCGCGCACTGGAAAATATTCATCTATTCAAAATGAAATCGGGTCCTGCATCCAAATCCAAGCGTTAAAACACATAAATGCGGTAAAGGTTAGAAGGTGGTTGCTTTGAAATTATTGGGGAACAAGAGGCTGCTTATTTTGCTGCTCGGCTTCATTTGTTTCATCGCTCTGATGGGCTTGACCCTCGGAAAGCGGGAACGGATGACATGGCCCGAGAAATTTATTACCGATACCGTCTCCTGGACGCAAGGACTATTTTATAAGCCCGCTGGCTACATAGCGGGTTTATTTGAGGACATCAAACATTTGAACACCATTTTCGAGGAAAATAAAGTGCTCAAGCAGACGCTGACCAAATATGCGAGAGATACGACCAAGCTGAACGATCTGGAGCAGCAGAACAAACGGTTGAAGGAAGCGCTCGGCTTCACGGAGCGTCAAAAGCAGGCGGGACTGTACACATTCCGGATTGCCGAGGTCGTCGCCTTGAATCCGGATTTGCTGAATAACACGGTCCGCATCAACCTGGGCGAGAAAGACGGCATTAAGCCGAATATGGCGGTTATGTCCGTCGAAGGACTGGTCGGTCGGGTCGTTCAGGTGTCTTCCTTTTATTCCAATGTACAGCTGCTGAAAGGCATTGACGACGCAGCGAACGAATCCAAAGCGATCTCGGTAACGATTAAGGGCAAGGAGAACGAGTCGTTCGGCATGATCGAAAGCTACGACCGGGAAAAGCAAAAGCTGATTATGACCAAGATCGATCCTAACGATAAATTGGCGGTCGGCGATGTCGTCATTACTTCCGGCCTGGGCCAGGTTTTTCCGAGAGGAATTGAAGTCGGCAAAGTCATCTCCAGGGAGCCCGGCAACTTCGGCATATCCCACGAGGCGGTCATCGAGCCGTTCGCTTCGTTCGACCACCTGCGCGAAGTATTTGTCGTTATCGTTCCGGAGCAGGGGTGAAGCCGTGAAGCGCAATTGGCTGTGGTTGATACTTACCGTTCTGTTTATATTGGAGGGCACGCTGCTTCAGTGGATTATACCGAGCGTCTGGCAATCGAAGGTGTATGTGGCGCCCCATTTTATTTTGGTGATCGTGCTTTATATCGGGCTGTATGTAAACCGTCATACCGCTCTGGTCTACGGACTGATATTCGGGATTCTTCAAGATATTATTTACTATTCTCCCATGCTCGGACCGATCTCGTTTGCGATGGGGCTGTCCGGTTATTTGGCCGGTCTGACGAACCGCCGTCTCTATTCGAACATCGTCGTCAGCATGCTGGTGATTGCGCTCGGCAATTTGCTTTTTGAAAGCATCATTTTCGGGCTGTACCGGCTGTTCCAAATTACGCATTTAGACCTTCAGTGGGTATTTTTCCACCAAATGCTTCCAAGTATGCTGATTAATCTTCTGTTTGCGCTGGTCGTCTATGTGCCGGTCAGGAGGCTGTTCGAAAGCATTCAGAGCGGCAAGCCGTTAACAGAGGAATAAATTTAATCGGTCAAGCAGGAAACGGGCGTGAAAAAGCCGAATTGTATAGGCTGGGGGGTTGGAACGTGTATGACTGCGTTGAAGCACCATGTAACGATAAAAGGGTTCAAGGACGGCCTTATCTTTTTATTGGACGATACTTGCGAATTTGCCGAGGTCGTTCAAGAGCTGAAGCATAAATTGGAAAAAACGCATCAGAAAATATTAACGGGGCCGATCATTCACGTCCATGTGAAGCTGGGCTCCCGTCAAGCTTCGGATGAAGAAAAGGAGCAGATTCGTGAGATTATCGGACAAAAAGGCAATCTGCTGATCCAGTCGATCGAATCGATAGAGGAGTCCCCCGCAGCGCTTTTGGCCGATATGGCGGATGTCCGGCTGGTCCGAGGAATGGTCCGCTCCGGACAGACGTTGGTCAAGGAAGGCAATATTTTATTTCTCGGCGATGTCAACCCGGGCGGCGAGATCAAGAGCTCCGGCAGCATTTACATCATGGGCTCTCTGCGCGGGATGGCGCATGCAGGCATTGACGGCGACGAATCGGCGATCATCGCTGCCTCGCATTTAAGGCCGACGCAGCTGCGGATCGCCGCTATTATTAGCCGGCCGCCGGATGAATGGGGCATCAACGAGGCGTATATGGAGTTTGCCTATATTAAAGACGGTAAAATGGAAATCGATAAGATTCATCATTTGCATAAATTAGACTTGATGCAGTAATGCGAAGGAGTTGAGCATAGTGGGAGAGGCAATTGTCATCACTTCGGGTAAAGGCGGCGTAGGAAAAACGACCACTTCAGCGAATATCGGGACAGCATTGGCGCTTCAGGGAAAAAAGGTTTGTATGGTGGATACGGATATCGGTCTGAGAAATCTGGATGTCGTCATGGGTCTGGAAAACCGGATCATCTACGATCTGATCGATGTAGCCGAAGGGCGCTGCAGGCTGCAGCAGGCGCTGGTCAAGGACAAGCGTTTCGAAGAGCTGTACATGCTGCCGGCCGCGCAAACGAAGGACAAAGACGCGATATCTCCGGACGCGGTCCGCGATATAATTCTCGAATTGAAAAAAGATTTCGAATTTGTCATCATCGATTGTCCTGCCGGGATTGAGCAAGGATTTAAAAACGCGGTAGCCGGGGCGGATAAAGCGATCGTGGTCACGACGCCGGAAAACGCCGCAGTGCGCGACGCCGACCGGATCATCGGGCTACTGGAAGGCGCAAAGGTGCATTCGCCGAAGCTGATTATCAACCGAATCCGCGCCAATATGGTGAAGAAGGGCGATATGCTCGATATCGATGAAATTTGCTCGGTGCTGGCCATCGATTTGCTCGGTATCGTACCGGATGACGAATACGTCATCAAAGCGGCCAATAGCGGCGAGCCGACGGTGATGAATCCGAACTCGCGTGCGGCGATCGCTTACCGCAATATTGCGCGGCGCATGCTGGGCGATAATGTGCCGCTGATGCCGATGGAAGATAAACCGGGCGTATTCCGCAAATTGAAGAAGTTTATCGGGATAGGATGAGCGCGTCTTGCTGCACAAATATAAGAACGTCGACTTTCTCATCGTAGGCATCCTGTTAATTTTTATGGTCATTAGCACGCTGCTCGTGTATAGCGCAACGCTGGATGATCCGTACATTGATTTTGACTTGAAAAAGACGCTGACGATTTACATCATTTCGATTATAGCGCTGGCCGGAGTGACTTTTGTCGACTATCGGGTCATGCTCAAATTATCGCCCTATTTTTATACGGCAGGTGTTGTATTGCTTGTTGCGGTATATAAATTCGGGCTGGAAAAGAACGGCGCCAGGAGCTGGTTCTCACTGCCGGGAGGGCTGGAATTTCAGCCGGCCGAGTTTGTGAAGCTCGTCCTTATCATCGGATTGGCTGCCTATATGGCAAGAAGACAAGGCGAGCCGCTTTCGTTTTTGACGGATGTCATTCCGGTAAGCACAATCGTGCTGGTACCCTTTGTTCTCGTGCTCATTCAACCGGACTTGGGGAACGCGATTATTTTTCTCGTGATATTGGTCGGCATGCTGTGGATCGGCAATATCAAGTATTTGCATTTTTTGATCGGCGTGCTGCTTGCAGTGGCGGCATTGGCTTTGTTCATGTACTTGTTTACGCATTATCACGATCCGATCAAAACGTATTTTACGGAAAAGGGAAAGGCGCACTGGGTAGCCCGTATCGACACGTTTATCAGTCCCGAAAACGCGACCAAGGACCAGAAGTTCCAGGTCGACAATTCCATTAAAGCGATCGGCTCGGGCGGCTTGACCGGCGAAAATTATTTAAAGGGAACGTCGGTGCACCGCAATTTTATTCCTTATGCATATTCCGATTCGATCTTCGTCGTGCTGGCCGAGGAGTTCGGCTTTGTCGGCTCGTCGGTGCTGCTGCTGCTCTATTTCGTGCTCATTTACCGGATGATACTCATTTCAATCCAATGTACCGATAAAACGGGCTCGTACATCATCATAGGGGTCGTTTCGATGTTCGTCTTTCAAATATTCGAAAACGTCGGGATGTTGATCGGCATTATGCCGCTGACCGGGATTACGCTGCCTTTTATAAGCTACGGCGGCACGTCGCTTCTTATCAATATGATGAGCATCGGCCTGGTCATGAGCATCCGCGTGCATCAGGAAAAGGAACCGAGGTTCTGATCCGCCAATCCAAAGAGCAATTTCCACCATTAAGCACCCTTCGGGGTGCTTTTTTTTATGCTAAAGGCTGATCCCGAGTTCAGCCAAGGTCAGGCAAGAACGGCACCGGCTACATAACAATTATTCCCGCCAATGGGAGCCGCCCGCTGTTATATTCGGATGTACAGGCTCATAGGATGAAGTATACAAGCCCCTGCCTGTCTCTTCGGTTTCGCGTGTGCCGCTCGCATCGGCTGTATAACATCGGGGACAGGCTTTAAATTGAAGGAGGGTCTGGTTATGGAAACAAGGGATAAGGTGCGTCAAAGGCGGATGGAGCGGATCCGGCAGCTGCAGGAAGCCGACCGGTCCGCTTACTATAGCCCTTCGGAATATGCGGGCCCGGCAAGGCCGGAGCAATCCTCCCTCGAGCGCGTACCGAGAATCGGCGGAAGGGAAAATCCTTATGCCGCCGGTTACCGGAAAGACCTGGATCGGTGGAACGATCCGGAATATGTATGGAAGCAAAAAATGGAGCGCGACCGCAACATATCAGGAACGTACAGGAACGGCGATTTCCGCGATGACGGCGGCAACCGGTTCGTTCCTTCGCGCCGGGGCCTGCGCGCAAAGCTGGTCATCAGCTGCATGTTATTCGCGGCGGTTTGGGGCATTTTCCATGTGAACCATCCATGGGCCAATAAAGGCAAGGCGTTCATTACCGCGGCCTTGAATGAACCGTATGATTTTCAAAAGGTGGCCTTATGGTACGAGCGGCAGTTTGGCGGTACGCCGACGCTGCTGCCCGCGCTCAATCCGGTGAAGCATGAAGAAGCGCAAAAAGTGTCGGCCGATGCCAGTCATTATTTTGCGCCGGTGAAAGGCAAAGTGATTGCCCCCTTCGAGCCGGGACGTCAGGGGATCACGTTGGAGACGAAGACGGATGCCACGGTAGCGGCTGTGGACAAAGGATTGGTTGTGTTTGCCGGAAACAGGGAAGATACGGGCTATACGATCATCATTCGGCATACGAACGGGATGCAAACGGTCTACGGTTGGATTGAGCAGGGCAAGGTTGAATTGAACGATTGGATCAAAGGAGGGGAAACGATCGGAACCGTATCGAAAAACAGCTCCAGGCCATCGGGCTATCTTTATTTTGCCATTTCAAAAGACAATAAATATATAAACCCCGCGGATGTGGTCAGCTTTGACTAATTGGAACCGGTGGTTCGGCACCATATACCGATTTCACCCTTTATTTTCAATCGTGATCCTGCTGTCCGTGCTGGCGGGTTACTTTATAGAAACGGCCACATTATTTGCGATTGTGTTCGTGCACGAGCTCGGTCATGTGCTGGCTGCCAAAAGCTTCGGCTGGCGGGTCAAGGAAGTGCAGCTGCTGCCTTTTGGCGGCGTAGTCGTCGTGGAGGAACAAGGGAGCGTACCGGCCTGGCAGGAAATCGTCGTCGCGCTCTGGGGACCGCTGCAGAACGTCTGGATGATCGCCGCAGCCGCGGGCTTGCAGTGGTGCGGCCTGATTTCGGGGGATTGGGCGGCGTATTTCATTCAGGCTAACGTATTTATTGCTTTGTTCAATTTGCTGCCGATCCTTCCGTTGGACGGCGGTAAAATGATGCAATCATGCTTGAGCCTATGGCTGCCTTATCATCGGGTTATTGTATTCAGCTGTCTCATCAGTCTCGCGTTCAGCTCGGTGCTTGTCGCGATTTCGCTATTGCATGCGCTTCGCGGAGGCATCCAAATGAATTTGCTGATCATCGGCCTGTTTCTGCTTTATTCGAACTGGTATGCCTACAAAGGTTTGTCTTACCATTTTATGCGTTTTTTGATCAACCGGGAATTTGTCCTTTCGCGACTTATGAATCAGGGTACATTGGCGCAACCTATTGTAGTAAACGGACGTCTAAAAGTTACGGATATTGTCCGCTTATTTATTCGGGAAAAATACCATCTCATTTATGTCATGGACGAGCGCGGAGCCATATGTGCCGTGCTGCCCGAACAACCCCTGCTGCAGTCCTATTTTAATGAATCCAAGCGGGGATGTGCGATTTCCGAGCTTTTCATGTAAAATGAAGTCCGAGGTGGAGAAGATGAAGCGAATCCTGGTTCAATGCGGACAAGAGCAGATCGAAGTGGCTGTACTGGAAGACGGCAAGCTGGTCGAGTATGACAGCGAGCTGCGCGGAACCGAGCAATTAGCCGGAAACATGTACCTGGGTCGTGTCATGACCGTACTGCAAGGGATGCAGGCGGCATTTTTGGATATCGGGCTGGATAAAAACGCTTTTTTATATATCGATGATATTTTGCCGGCGCATCTGGAAAAGCAGCCCAAGCAGAAGCCGGCGATCACAGACCTGCTGCAGGTGGGACAAACGCTGCTGGTGCAGGTCGTAAAAGAGCCTGTAGGTACGAAAGGCGCGCGCGTAACGACCCACCATTCCATTCCGGGAAGATGGGGCGTCTATATGCCGGAGGCCGATTATATAGGCGTCTCCCGCAAAATCGAGAACGAATCCGAACGTTCGCGCCTGAAACAGGCCGCGGAAAGCCGTTTGCAGCCAGGCGAGGGCTTTATCGCCAGGACGGCCGCGGAAGGCGTGGACAATGAGCTGCTGGCGGTGGATTTGGAGGAGCTGAGACAGCGTTGGACCGGCGTTCAGGAAGTCGTCAAGCAGCCGGGAAAGGTGCCGCGCAAAGTGTATACGGATTTCGGACTGCTTACGCGTTACATCCGGGACGGCTTCCGCGAGGATGTTAACGAGCTGTGGGTCGACGACAAGGAAGCGTACGCTTCGATCGCCACGATGGTCGGCTGGTCCGCGCCGCTGCTGCAGGACAGGGTCCGGCAATTCGATACGAGGGGCGGATCGCTTTTTTCCGTGTACCAGGTGGACGAGCAGCTGCAGAGCGGCTTCAAGCGAAAAATATGGCTTGATAACGGCGGCTACCTGATCGTGGATTACACGGAAGCTTTGACGGTGTTCGACGTGAATACGGGCAAGTATACGGGCAGCATTAACCTGGAGCAGACGGCCTGCGACACGAATCTTATTGCGGCCAAAGATATCGCCAGACTGCTGAGGCTGCGTGATATCGGCGGACTGATCGTGATCGATTTTATCGATATGGAATCGGAGGCGAACCGTAAGCAGGTGCTTGAAAAGCTGATCGAGGAAACGAAAAAGGACCGTACCAAAAATGCGATAGCCGGCTGGACGAAGCTCGGACTTGTCGAATTGACGCGGAAGAAAGTCAAGGACGGCAAGCAAAGGCTGTATGCGTCGCGCTGCAAGGCGTGCGATGGCACAGGCTGGGTATGGAGCAAATAGGCGTTGCATTGGTATATCATCTATGGTAAAATATTTGGGTGTGTTGCTTTTGACATGCTGTAACCGCGCGAAGCGGGTTTAAGCGCGCGTCTTGAATAAAAGGCGGGCCACCTGGCTTTAGGCGAGTCTGAGACATGAGGAGGTGCTGTAACTATGTACGCTATTATTGAAACGGGTGGTAAACAATACAAAGTTCAGGAAGGCGATGTGCTTTACATCGAGAAGCTGAACGTTGGTGAAGGCGATGCCGTAACTTTCGACAAAGTATTGGCTGTATCCAAAGAGTCCGGCCTGGTGCTGGGAGCTCCGTTGGTATCCGGCGCTGCGGTATCCGCGAAAGTGGAAAAGCACGGTAAAGGTGAGAAAATCATCGTTTACAAATACAAAGCTAAGAAGAACTACCGTCGCAAGCATGGTCACCGTCAGCCTTACACTAAAGTCGTGATTGAAAAAATCAACGCTTAAGGATAAGGCATGATTAGAATTACGATCAGGCGCAAGCCGAATGGCGGTATCCGGTCATTTCAGGTTAAAGGTCATGCATTGTATGATCAGTCCGGCAAAGACATCGTTTGCGCCGGCGTTTCGGCGGTTACGGTCGGCACGGTGAATGCGGTCGAGGCTCTATTGGGACTAGAGCTTCAAGTCGAAACCAAGCATGGCTTGCTCTATGCGGAAGTGGCCGACAACCTCGATGAAGCATTGGAAACGAAAGTGCAGCTGCTGCTGGAATCGATGGTCGTCATGCTGCAATCGATTGAACAATCGTACGGTGCATATATAGCCATGCAGGAACAAATTAAATGAAGGAGGTAGACTTCCATGCTACAATTAAATCTTCAGCTGTTTGCATCCAAGAAGGGTGTAGGTTCCACGAAGAACGGTCGTGACAGCATCGCGAAGCGTCTTGGCGTGAAGCGTGCGGACGGTCAGCAAGTAACGGCCGGCAGCATTTTGGTGCGTCAACGCGGCACGAAAATTCATCCGGGCAACAACGTAGGCATCGGTTCCGATGATACTTTGTTCGCCAAGATCGAAGGCGTAGTAAAGTTTGAACGTTTGGGTCGCGATCGCAAAAAGGTTAGCGTCTACCCAGTTGACGTAGCTCCGGTAGCTGCGGCAGTAGAAGTGTAATACGATCATCGACGATAACCCCGGCGATTACGCATCGCCGGGGTTTTTGCATATATCGGGAATTAAAGGGAAGAAACGGAAAGTGAATTTTTCCCTGCACAGTGATATACTGTATAGGTTGAGAATTTGGTACAACGGATCGGAGATGTATGCATGAAGTCTGAACGGATCAATTGCGAACAAACGGACGGAAGCGCGAAAGCGCACGAGCATGCTTTGCCCGGCGAGGCCGGGGATCTGAATTCCAATCTCAGGTTGATTCGCATATTCAACCATTATCGTCACGATTGGATGAATGACATACAGCTGCTGTTCGGCTATGTCAAATTAAAAAAGTATGATAAATTAGAAGACCTTATGGAGAAAATAAAAGGCAGGGTTCTGCAGGAAAGCTGCCTTTCCAAATTGGGACATGCCGACTTGATCGTATATCTCCTGTCTTTCCAGGCGGAAGTGAAAGATATGCTGCTGGAAATTGAAATGGAGCGGGAAATACACATTAACGAGCTGCCGCTTGACGGCGACGGAATGTTCGGGCTGCTTAAAGCCGCCATCGAAGCGTTCAAAAGCAACTCCTTGCATCACGGCGACGGCGAGCACCGGCTGACCGTCGAGCTGGCGGATAAGAACGGGCGGCTGGAAATCCACATGCGCTACCAGGGAACGATCAAACGCGAGCTGCTGTCCGAAGAGCTGGAGCGGGCGGTTTCAGCGTCTGCGCTGAAAGTGAGATGGGACAAACGGCTGCTGGACGAGCACCGTGCGGAAGTCCATATCGAAATTCCTTATTCTACATAAACCAACGAACCGGCTTTGCTTGCAAAAAGGTACGGCTGTACGAAAAGAGGTGGAACCATGTTTCTCGATAAAGCGAAAATTTATGTGAAGGGCGGCGACGGAGGCGACGGGCTCGTTGCGTTCCGCAGGGAAAAATATGTGCCCGAAGGCGGCCCCGCCGGCGGCGACGGAGGCAATGGCGGCGATGTTATATTCCGTGTGGACGAAGGCTTGCGGACGCTGATCGATTTCCGCTACCAGAAGCACTTCAAGGCGGCGCGGGGCGAAAAAGGGCGCAATAAGAGCCAGCACGGGGCGGGCGCCGACGACATGATCGTCAAGGTGCCGCCCGGCACGGTTGTGATTGACGATGACACGCAGGAAATATTGGCTGATTTGACGCGCCACGGCCAGCAGGTGATTGTTGCCCGCGGCGGACGCGGCGGACGCGGCAATACGCGATTTGCAACGCCGAACAACCCGGCGCCGGAAATCGCTGAAAACGGCGAGGAAGGCGAGGAGCGCTGGCTCGTAATGGAGCTGAAGGTGATGGCGGACGTCGGCCTAGTCGGATTTCCCAGCGTCGGCAAATCGACGCTCCTGTCCGTCGTTTCGGCGGCGCAGCCGAAAATCGGGGCTTATCATTTTACGACGCTGACGCCGAATCTGGGCGTCGTCGACGTTGGCGACGGGCGCAGCTTCGTCATGGCCGACCTGCCCGGCCTGATTGAAGGGGCGCATCAGGGCGTCGGGCTCGGGCATGAGTTTTTGCGTCATGTGGAGCGTACCCGCGTCATTATTCACGTAATCGATATGGCAGGTACGGAAGGGCGCGACCCGTTTGACGACTGGCTCAAAATCAACGAGGAGCTGAAGCTGTACAGCGCCAAATTGGAGGAGCGGCCGCAAATTGTAGCCGCCAACAAGATGGATATGCCGGAGGCGGAAGCGAATTTGGCCGAATTTTCAAGACGGTTGGCCGAGACCCATCCGGAAACGCGGATTGTGCCGATTTCGGCGGTTACGAAGAGCGGCGTGCAGGAGCTGCTGTATAAAGCGGCTGACCTGCTCGCCACAATTCCGGAAATGCCGCTGGTCGAAGATTTGGTCGACTTGTCCGAGCGCAAGGTTTACAAGCTTGAAGCGAAGGACGAGGAAGATTATGTCATCCGCAGAGAAAACGAAACGTTCGTGATCGACAGTCCGAGCATTGAGAAGCTGATCAAGCGTACGAACTTCAGCACGCAGGAGTCCGTCACCCGTTTTGCGCGCATTTTGCGCAAGAAGGGGATCGATCAAGCGCTGCGCGAGCGTGGCGCCCAGGACGGGCAGACCGTGCGGATCGGCGATTTTGAATTCGAGTTTGTGGAAAGAGAATAGCGCAATCTCCTAAACGGAAAATGAAGAGCGTCGGCCTTGTATCGATATGATACGGCTGGCGCTCTTTTTTAACTGAATAGAAAGTATAAGATTCTATACTTTGCTTCGCACAATCTTGATAGACGCGCCCGTCCTCCGAGGCAGTGAAGCCGTTTATGATGGGATGGAACTGAAGAGGCATTGAACTTTTCCGATTTCGATTGTATAGTATATTTATGTAATAAAACCTAACGTCATTACGATTTAATTCGCTGGAATATGCATGATTTAGAGGAGTGATGAGAAGTGAAATGATTATTTTTTCCTTATTATGGACTATAATTGAAATAGTTTGTCAGGAAATATCCATTTTCGTGTTAGTTATAATATTTCGATGACCAACACCGGCGACCGTTACTTTACGGTTCCGATTCATATTGATAGACGTTTTAACGATGTACGGATGAAAGCTTCGCCGTGGTTAACTTATGATGACTTGAAACGGGGTGGACAGCATGAAGCAATGGATCAAGGCGATAGGGTCGGGCAGGATAGGTTCGAGAGATTTATCCTATGATGAAGCGGTGGCCGCTGCCCATGCCATCGCTCGCGGCGAGTCGACGGATGCCCAGACGGCCGCGTTTTTAATGGCAATGCGGATGAAAGGCGAAGCGGACGACGAGATGATGGGTTTTATCGATGTGTTTCGCAAATATTCGCAGCCGTACCGTTCGTTTTCGGATTCGCTTAGCTGTGCAGGCCCGTATGGCGGAAGGCATTATTTTCCGGTCACGCTGCCAGTCAGTCTGCTCATTGCGTCTGTCGGCTTCCCGCAGGTACTGCATGGCAGCGATGCGCTGCCTCCCAAGCGCGGCTCGTCTTTAAAGGAGCTGCTCGAAGAGCTGGGCGTTCAGGTGGAGCTCGATCCGCGGGATTGGGAACATATTTTTTTAACCATTCATATCGGATTTATTTGGACAGATGCTTTATGTCCGCCATTCGGACGCGTTCGCGCAGTGCGGGAGCAGATGGGGCTTAGAACTTTTCTGAATACGGTCGAGAAAGTCATCAACCCGGTGCACTCGCAAAATATGCTGATCGGCGTCAGCCCGAAAACCGCCATGGACCAGATGATTCATTTGCTCAGGCAATCGGGCTTCGATACGGCTTATATGATTCAAGGGATCGAGGGCTCCGAAGATGTGCCCTTATCCAAAACAAGCGTCATCCGCAAAGTGACGGCGTGGGGCGATGAATCGAACACGATCGATCCGACGACGTTCGGGTTTCGCGGCGGGCCGCTGGAAAAAAGCACGAAGGAAGAACAGCTGCGTCTGTTAACCCGGGTTATCGCGGGGGACGATGCGGACGAGGTGCGTAATGAACGGGAGCATGTCATTTTTAATACGGGCCTGCGTCTGTATTGGTTCGACAAGGTGGGCTCGTATGAGGAAGGCTTCCAGCTGGCCCGTTCACTGCTGCAGCGGAAGGAAGCGCAAAAAATGCTCGACAAATGGCGGGAGCTCAGCCGCAAAAGCGGACAGCGCCAGCGGCAGGCGAATTGATAGCGGCAGGATCATACGATTAGCGTACGAAAGAGAATGTCGATGAGTCGGGATAAGACTGGAGAATGGTTTCAGGGCGAGTTTCGATTTCAATTCCATTTGGCCGGAGGCCGCGGGGGCTCCCCGAACGGAAGGCCGAGAGTTGCTTGCACTCTTGACGAAACCCGGCGGATATGGGTTTACGGAATCGGCTTCGATGCCGGAAAAAAAGCGAATAGACCTCCGGGAGCGCCATGATGGTGGGCACGGAGGTCTTTCTGCGTTTACGTCTGATCAGCCGACGCGAATCTGGAAATATAAGAAAAATGACGGTTGGTGCCAGTTTGACCGTTCGTTCATTGTCTTTCGGAAACGAGTAATGATGACTGCTCTTGCCTATACGGCGCCGGGATCGCATAATGCGGTCCAATGAACGGTCGGCTGTGCCGTATCGGTAAATCCGGCCGTCCCGACCCATATATGGGGAGCGGGTCCGTTTTGTAAATAATGTTCGAGCAAGCGGTGAAAAATAAATGGGATTTCACGCTGCAGCGCCTCTGTCCGCGGAATCCAATGAAGCACGCCTTCATCGGTTTGGATCGTATCTCTGCGGGCGGTGTATCCGGAATAGACGAACTGCTGGCGCAATTCCTGCCGATTGGCGCGTATGAGGATGTATCGAAGCCGCAAATCGATGATTTCGTCTTCGCGCAGCCCGGTTTCCTCATAGATTTCCCGCAAGCAGGCGGCGCGCGGATCGTTCAGCTCCTCCGGCTCCAAATGACCGCCGACAGCGGCCCACATGCCGGGATTCAATGTGCGCTGGGGCGACCGTTTCATCATTAACAGGTCGTTGCCGTTAAACAGCATAGCGGTAGCTATCATACGTGTACGGAACAAACGAATCCTCCCCTTTACATAGAGCGGTTGTACGGTTTTTAGCCTGCCTGTACCGTGAATTCCTACCCACTGTATCATGGATCGGTACCGCTTCCTAGAGTACAGTTGTGGAAATTTGATGACACCTGCCTGAACTTGAAAAATGCCTATTGCCGGATAGCGCTGTTTTCGATATAATGTCCACTATGTAGAAACATTCGTCTTTTTAGAGAGGACTGTTACCGTGCTGGATAAAAAAACGGCAGAGATCAAACCAATCGGCCATGAGCATGAGCGTTACTATTTGGTCAGGGAAGATATTTTGCCTGAAGCGTTGGTTAAAACCGTCCAGGCGAAGGAACTGCTGGCCCGGGGGGAAGTAAAGACGATTCACGAAGCGGTTGAGCAGGTGGAGCTGAGCCGCAGTGCCTTTTACAAGTACAAGGACGGAATTTTTCCACTAAGCAAGCTGGAGCGGGAGCGGATCGTGACCATTTCGATGGATTTGGAGCATCGTTCGGGCATTTTGTCCAGGGTGCTGGCGATGATTGCAGGACTCGAAGGAAATGTGCTGACGATCCATCAGACGATTCCGCTGCAGGGTGTGGCTAATGTGGTCATTTCGGTGGAAACGTCGCAGATGAGTGAGAATGTCGCGTTTTTGCTGGAACGGCTGCGGGATCAGGACGGCGTCAGCCGGGCCGCGTTGATCGGCCAAGGCTAGCAGGGAGCCGATTGCGGCGGGCTTATTGCCCAAGGCTGTCAGACTGATCCATACAGATAGAGACGATGAGTGATAACTTGGAGGAGGAACCTATATGAAGCCAATCAAAGTGGGGTTGCTGGGACTCGGTACTGTCGGTACCGGCGTGGTTCGCATCGTGGAAGGACATCAGCATGACTTGTTGAGCCAAACCGGCGCGGCCATCGAGGTTGCGAAAGTTTTGGTGCAGGATAAGAGCAAGACAAGGGCGGTAGCCGTACCAGCCGACAAGCTGACCGAAAGTCCGTGGGATGTGATCGAAGATCCGGAGATCGATATCATCGTGGAAGTGATGGGCGGCATCGACCTGGCCAAGCAATACATTATCGAATCGCTGGAGAGGGGGAAGCATATCGTCACGGCGAACAAAGATTTGATGGCGCTGCATGGTCCGGAAATTTTGGCCAAAGCCGCCGAAAAGGGCTGCGATGTGTACTATGAGGCCAGCGTGGCGGGCGGTATTCCGATTATCCGTACGCTGATCGAAGGCTTTTCGTCCGACCGCATTACGAAAATTATGGGCATTGTCAACGGGACGACGAATTACATTTTGTCCAAAATGAGCCAGGAGGGCGCAGCTTACGAGGCCGTGCTGAAGGAAGCCCAGCAGCTCGGCTACGCCGAGGCCGATCCGACATCCGATGTGGAAGGCTTTGACGCCGCCCGCAAAATGACCATTCTCGGAACGCTCGGCTTCCATTCCAACGTTGCGCTCAGCGACGTTTCAGTGCGCGGGATCAGTCAGGTTAGCAAGGAAGACATCGCCTACGGCAAACGGCTGGGCTACGAAGTGAAGCTGCTTGGCATCGCCGAGCGCAACGACGATCGCATCAGCATCAGCGTGCAGCCGACCATGGTGAAGATGTCGCATCCGCTGGCCTCCGTGAACGGCGTGTACAATGCCGTGTACGTATACGGCGAAGCGGTGGGCGAGACGATGTTTTACGGTCCGGGCGCTGGCGAAATGCCTACGGCTACTTCGATCGTCGCGGATTTGGTCGCCGTGGTGCGCAATTTGAAGCTGGGCATTAACGGCCAGCGCGGATTTTCGCCCTATAAGGAGAAGAAGCTGAAGACCGACGAGCAGATCGCCTCGAAAAACTTTATTTTGCTGCATGTGGAAGATAAAGCAGGGGTTCTGGCGCAAATTACGCAGGTGTTTGCCGAGCATGAAGTAAGTCTGGAATCGGTGCTGCAGCATCCGAACGCGCTGAATCCGAAAGCGGAAATTATCATTATTACCCATGACGCCAACCAGGCGGCAATGAAAAAAGTGTTGAAGCAGTTCGAAGCGATGGACGTTGTCCACGCCATCAAGAGCGTATACCGAGTGGAGGGTTAATATTCAAATGAGATACATGGGACTACTGCAAACCTACAAGTCGTACTTGCCTGTTACCGACAAAACGCCGATGCTTACTTTGCAGGAAGGCAATACACCGCTCATTCATGCGGAAAACCTGTCCAATGAACTGGATCTCGATATTTACTTCAAATACGAGGGCTTGAATCCGACCGGTTCCTTCAAGGACCGCGGCATGGTGATGGCTGTAGCCAAAGCGATGGAGGAAGGCAGCCGTACGATCATGTGTGCTTCGACCGGCAACACCTCGGCAGCGGCGGCGGCCTATGCGGCACGCGGCGGCTTGAATTGCATCGTGCTGATCCCTAACAACAACATCGCGCTCGGCAAATTGGCGCAGGCGATCATTTACGGCGCAAAGGTCATCGCGATCGAAGGCAACTTCGACCGCGCGCTTGAGATCGTGCGCGAGATTACGGCGAAGCATCCGATCACCCTGGTCAACTCGGTTAATCCGTTCCGGATCGAAGGGCAAAAAACGGCGGCCTTCGAGGTCGTTGAGCAGCTTGGCAAAGCGCCGGATTACTTGGCGATTCCGGTTGGCAATGCCGGCAATATTACCGCCTACTGGAAAGGCTTCAAGGAATTCCATGCCGCAGGCAAATCGGCGTCGCTGCCGAAAATGATCGGCTTTGAAGCCGAAGGCTCCGCCGCGATCGTGCGTGGCGAACCGATTCCGAACCCGGAAACCGTCGCGACGGCGATCCGCATCGGCAATCCGGCTACATGGCAGGGCGCCGTTGCCGCCGCGAAAGATTCCGGCGGTCAGATCAACTATGTGACCGACGAGCAAATCCTGCATGCGTACAAGACGATCGCCGCGCGCGAAGGCATCTTCGCCGAGCCGGCATCGGCGGCATCGATCGCCGGCGTGATGAAGCTGAAGCAGGAAGGCTACTTCGAGAAAGGCCAATCCGTCGTCTGCGTATTGACCGGACACGGCTTGAAGGATCCTAATATCGCGATCAAGAGCGTGAACGGCGATCCGATGGTCGTAAAAGATTCGGAAGAAGCGGTTATGGACGCGATTCAAAAGCTGGAAAATTAAAGGAGTTTTATGATGGAGAACGGCAGCCGGAAAGTACGCGTCAAGGTACCGGGCAGCACGGCGAATTTGGGGCCGGGCTTCGATACGCTCGGGATGGCGCTTAACGTATACGCATGGATCGAAATGAGCATCGCCGATCAAACGATCATCCATTTGATCGGCGAGCAGATGAACGGGATACCGACGGACAAGTCGAATCTGCTTTACGAGGTGGCCCAGATGGTGTTCGCGAAAGCGGGCGTCAGCCATCCGGAGCTGGAAATATCGATGTACAGCGACATTCCGCTGGCGCGGGGCTTGGGCAGCAGCGCCTCGGCGATCGTCGGCGGCCTTGCCGCCGCCAATGCGCTCATCGGCAGCCCGCTGTCCGATGATACGCTGTTTCAGATGGCGACGGAGCTGGAGCAGCACCCCGACAATGTCGGGGCTTCGCTCTTCGGCGGCTTGGTCGTCGCTTTCTGGGACGGGGAGCGGGCGGAGCATATCCGCATCGAGCCCGACGACAGGCTGGAAGTGCTGGTGGCCATCCCGCACTTCCAGCTGCAGACCGAGAAGGCGCGGCATGTGCTGCCGCGCGAGCAAAGCCTGGCGAATGCCGTCTTCAACGTCGGGCATTCGTCCGTGCTCGTCGCCGCCCTCTGCACCGGGCGGCTCGACATGATTCCGCGCGCGATGAAAGACGCGCTGCATCAGCCTTATCGCGCCCCGCTCGTGCCGGGGCTCGGGCATATTCTCGCCGAGGCGACGGAGCACGGCGCGCTCGGCGTGGCCTTGAGCGGCGCGGGGCCGACGATGCTCGCGCTCGTGGAGCGGGACAGCTCCCGCAAGGCGGAGCTGGAGCGGTTTCTGCTCGATACGCTGCGCGGCGAGCAGATCGAGGCGACGCTGCTGTGGCTAAAGCCCGACAAGAGCGGCGTACAGGTGTTGACACACTTTGATGAAAGGTGTACATTATTCGAAAACATCAAAGGAGAGGTCCGCGCATGAAGCGAATCGCGCTTTTAGGACCAGGTACGTACACCGAAGAATCGGCGCATCATTTTTTAGGCAATAAAGCGTTCCAATACGTCAACTGCAAGCTGATAGACGATGTTTTTATGTCAACGGTTAACGGAGCGAGCGACTACAGCGTCATTCCGATCGAAAACACATTCGACGGTTCCGTCCGGCTTCATCTGGATTGGCTGGCGAATGAAGTCGATCTGCCGATGCAGGCGGAATGGGTGTATCCGATTTCAATCAGCCTGCATGGCGTGCGGCCCGTCGGAGAATCGCTGGAGGCCGACTGCCGCAGCCTGACCAAGATCATTTCACACGGCGTCACCTTGACGCAGTGCCGGCAGTTTTTGCAGCGCTATTTGCCCCACGCCGAGCTGGAGCAGGTAGGCAGCAACGGCGAAGCGGCCAGGCAGGTGAAGGAATTGGGCCGTCCGGACGTGGCGGCGCTGGCGCCGTTTTCGGCGGGGCTTCTGTATGGCTTGGACACTTGGGCCCGGGATATGCAGGACCACCATAACAACTATACCCGGTTCGTGCTGGTCGGCAACGAGCCGATTCGGCTGGCGGCGGAGCCGAGCTCGACCAAAACGACCATTCTCGTCACATTGCCCGAGGATTATCCGGGAGCGCTGCATCAGATGCTCTCGGCGTTTGCATGGCGGCGCATCAACTTGTCGAAGATCGAATCAAGGCCGACCAAAAAGAAACTTGGCACTTATTATTTCTTTATCGATATCGAGGCTTCGATGGATTCCGTTTTGCTTCCTGCAGCGCTTCAAGAGATTGAAGCCATCGGCTGTCAGGTTCGCATATTGGGCTGTTATCCCACTTATACTTATGATCCTTTACACGCGGAGGTGTAAGAGAAATGGCGCAAGTTATTTACTTAAACGGCAAGTATGTGAGCAAGGAGGATGCGCAGGTTTCCGTCTATGACCATGGTTTTTTGTATGGCGACGGTATATTCGAAGGCATCCGGATTTACAACGGCAACATCTTCAAATCCAGGGAGCATTTGGACAGACTGTACGATTCGGCCAAGTCGATCATGCTCGACATTCCATTGAAGCAGACGGAAATGCAGGAAGTGTTGAGCGAGACGATCCGCCGCAACGAGCTGCGCGACGGTTACATCCGTCTGGTCGTATCCCGCGGCCCCGGAGACCTCGGGCTTGATCCGCGCCGTTCGCCCAAAGCGAACGTCATCATCATTGTCGAGCAGCTGTCGATTTATCCGGAGGAAGCATACATCAACGGGCTGAAGACCGTATCCGTATCGACCCGCCGCAATGTGCCCGACGCCTTGAATCCGAAGATCAAATCGTTGAACTACCTGAACAATATTTTGGTTAAAATTCAAGCCAACCTGGCCGGCGTGGGCGAAGCGATCATGCTGAATTCACAGGGCTATGTGGCGGAGGGCTCGTCCGATAACATTTTCATCGTGAAACGGGGGGTTATATATACGCCTCCATGCTACTGCGGTGCGCTGGAGGGCATAACCCGTGCGGCGATTATCGAAATCAGCCAGAAGCTCGGCTATACGCTCAAGGAAGAGCCGTTTACGCTGCATGACGTGTATGTCGCAGATGAAGTGTTTTTCACCGGAACGGCCGCGGAAGTTATTGCGGTTCGCGAGGTGGATGCGAGAACGATCGGCGAAGGCAAGGCGGGTCCGATTACGACGCAATTGCTTAAGGAATTCCGCAAGCTGGTTGAAATCGACGGCGTCAAAGTATACGAGTGAACTCGTTCAGCTATGCTGAACATCGGGGAATCAGATGGGGACTTTACCCCACCTGATTCAAGGCCCACCTTAGAGGTGGGGGTCTTAACCCGATAAAGTCGTAATCGAATAAATCATTCTGCGAAATCAATAAACGAAGAACCCGCGCATCGGGCGAAAGCTGGTGCGTTGCGGTTCTTTTTTTGTTTCTTAAGCGATCCGCCCGGGCAGCCATCCCTTCAACGAAAGGCGCCCCCGTTTGGCCGCAAACGGGATGTTGCGCCTCCATGAATCCTCCGCTTTGGCAGAGTCAACTTAAATTCTTCCCGCTGCCGCTTGGCGGGACTGGAACGGTCCGGTGATCCGCATGAACCGGCTTCCGTATTTGCCGGAGGCTTTTTTTGCAACGGCTTATGCGTATTTTTTTCTGGAAATGATGGTCAATTGCCCACCTTTCTGCATAGACTGTAATGTCATTTTGTTTAGGTGCATGAATGTGGTTCAAATGTTTTTTTCATGCGGGGAATACCGCCATTGTGAATTGCAGTGCAAACGAAGTGTACGTTAGTGGAGAGTCCTTTCTGGGGATCCTTGGAAATAAGGGACAGGAAAGCATCTCACGAAAAACCCAAGGAGGTTTGTGCAGTGAAGATTCATATGGTAAAGAAAGGCGACACGCTCTACGACATAGCCAATAAGTACAACGTAGAGCTGGATAAGTTAATCGCGTTTAATCCGCAAATCGCTGATCCTAACGTGATTGAAGTCGGCATGAAGGTGAAAATCCCGACCGGGACGAAGCCTGCCACTCCGCCGGGCGACTATCTTTACAAGCATGTTGTGGTACAGGGCGATACGCTGTGGAAGCTGGGTAAGGCATGGAACGTCCCATTGCAAAACATGATCGAAGCGAACCCGCAGTTGAAAAACCCGAATGTGCTGATGACTGGCGAAATTGTCTTTATCCCCAAAATGAAGCAGCCTACAGCCCAGCATCCGGAGAATTACCCGCATCATAAAAAGAATACCTCGTATATCGCGCCTGCTCAGGAAAATGAGAATGTGCCCGTTCTTCCGATCCATGCGGTAGAGAACAAAATGCCTGAGATGCCCGTTCTTCCGATCCAAACGGTAGAGAACAAAATGCCTGAGATGCCCGTTCTTCCGATCCAAACGGTAGAGAACAAAATGCCCGAGATGCCCGTTCTTCCGATCCATACRGTAGAGAACAAAATGCCCGAGATGCCCGTTCTTCCGATCCATACRGTAGAGAACAAAATGCCTGAGATGCCCGTTCTTCCGATCCATACGGTAGAGAACAAAATGCCCGAGATGCCCGTTCTTCCGATCCATACGGTAGAGAACAAAATGCCCGAGTATCCGGTACTTCCGATCCAAACGGCAGAGAACTATATACCAGCGATGCCCGTTCTTCCAATTCATACGGTTGAGAACAAAATGCCCGAGTATCCGGTACTTCCGATCCAAACGGCTGAGAACTACATGCCAACGATGCCAATCTCGCCTGCGGCCGAGCATGGAGCCAACGAAATGTATGGAGCGCCTTATGAATCCGCCCAACAATTCCCGGCTTATGAGAATAACGTTCATTACGGGGCTGAACAAGCGCATGACATGAATCCGTTTATGCAGTTTCAAATGCCTGCAACCGAGGTAGCCTCGTACGGGAAAGCGCCCCAGTATGCCCCTATGGCGGAAATGCCTTCTATGGGAAACGTTCCCTTCGAGCCGTACCAAGCAGCCATGCCGCTGCCTGCTTACCCGTCGTATCCGCAGCATCCCGTTTATCACGACTGCGGCTGCGGCGGACCTGCCTTCCCTGCGTATGAGCAAGGAATTCCTTATCCGTATGCGCCGAATATGGAATATCCGGCAGCGGAGCAGCCTACCGCTGTCCTGCCGGCCTACCAGTACCCGCATGCGCCGAATATGGAATATCCGGCTGCGGAGCAGCCTTCCGCTGTCCTGCCGGCCTACCAGTACCCGCATCCGTTTCAAGCCGAGCCTTTCGCTTACGGTATGTACTGCATGGATATTCCTTACTCGCCGATGCCTTACGACAATCTGGCCATGACGAGCGCATATCCGAATATGGGCTACCCGATGCCTGCTTTCCCCTTTTATGGAAGCCCGTATGCGGTTGGTCACAAAGGCTGCAACTGTGGCTGTCATGACAGGACTGGCGAACAGGCGCAAGCTGCGCAAGCTACGCAAACTGCGCAAATTGCGCAAACGAGCGGATCGTCTCAGGCGCCGGCAAAAAGTACCCGTAAAACGGAGAAAGTCAAAGTGAAGAATACGAAAAGCTCGCGCAGAAGATCCAATAATTTCGAAGCGACGCTTCGGAAGCTTGCCCAAAAAAAACGCCGCAGAACCGGTTCCTCCAAAGTGAATGAGCGCAGAAGTCCATGGATCAACGTATAAAGTGAACTCGTTCAGCTTTACTGAACATCGGGGAATCAGATGGGGACTCTACCCCACCTGATTTAAGACCCACCTTAGAGGTGGGGGTCTTAACCCGATAAAGTCGTAATCGGATAAAACGATAGCCAGACTATTGCCGGAAGCGGAATGCTTCCGTTTTTTGTTGCCTCGGCGCTATAACGATCCGTTCTTGAATGCCATATGGAACCGCCGCGCTATATCTCGTCCGACCGTTACCTGTGCAGCTGCCATCTGTATAAATATCCGTATTCATGGCAAAAATAGTAAGAACTATTCGGTATATAAAAAGGGGATACGGAAGATGCTTTTCAGCTTGCTTGGCAAATTGAAAAAAAAGCTGCGTTGGAAGCGTCGATGGCTGACTTTGGCGGCCGTATTACTGCTGGCCGGAATCGGCAGCCTGGCCGTCGTGCTGCTGCGGGACAAGACTCAAGCTACGGATTTGAAATGGACGTCGGCGGAGGAAGTGTTTACCCGACAAATCGATCAGGCACAGCCGGAGGAAGAAATTCAGGCGATGATTAAACAAATTGAAGGGCAGCGCGAGGCGTATGCTCAAAAATCATATGTATGCGGCGAAGAAGTACAGCGGCTTGGCCTCATGACCGCGCAGCAAATTTTGCAATATCATAAAGACCATCCTTTGTTGACTGTCAAAATAAATTCAGCAGGCGGCGTCATTTTTAACGAGCAGGTCGAGGATTTGTCGCCGCAATGTAAAACCAACGCCTATTTCGGAATGGATGCTAACGGTAATTTATCTTTGTTCGAAGGCATGCCGGGAGACAAGCAGGTAATCCGCACGTTTTTCCAGCTCAATATCGAATTTCTCGAGAGCAGTTTGCCCCGCGAGACGGTGAAGCAGCTGTACCGGGGAATCCCGGTCAGCAATCTGGATGAATACAACAGCGTGCTATCCACCTTTGCCGATTTTGCGGTGGAGGAATCGAAAAAAATATTACAATAAAGCTCCCGTAAGCAGTCCGCCGGTATAAACGGCGGGCTTTTTTTGATTTAGGAAATTATGCGCGGCAAATTTCTGCGGATAACCGGGGTTCTTCCGAAAGGGATCGGAATAAGCTTCTGAGAAACGGCTTCACCTTGGAGGCAGGTATTTTGTGCCTTTTTGGACGTGTTCAGGAGTGGTAATTTCTGATATAATGGGCAGGTGAACACATATGTTCGCTTTTGGAACGATGGGAGAGTGCCAGCAGTGCGGATTATGGGGATCGACCCCGGAATCGCAATCGTCGGTTTCGGATTGATAGATAAACAAGGCAGCCGGCTGGTGCCGGTTCAATACGGCTGCATCCAGACGGAGGCTCATACGGACAGCGCGCTTCGGCTGAAGATGGTATACGATTCGATGGTGCAGCTGATCGATACATACAAGCCCGATGCGGTGGCGATAGAGAAGCTGTTTTTTAACCGCAATGTGACGACCGCGATGTCGGTGTCGCAAGCCAGGGGCGTTCTCTTGCTGGCGGCGGTACAGAAAGGACTGGAGCTCGGCGAATATACGCCTTTGCAGGTGAAGCAGGCGATCGTCGGCTATGGCAAAGCCGAGAAGAAGCAGGTTCAGGAAATGGTGCGCATGTTTTTGCGCTTGTCCGCAGTACCGAAGCCGGACGATGTTGCCGATGCGCTCGCAGTTGCGATCTGCCATGCCCATTCCAGCGCGATGCAGCAAAAAATAAACGAGGTACATAAACGATGATTGATTTTTTAAGAGGTATCGTGGCACATAGGGAAACCGAATATGTCGTGCTCGATGTGCGCGGGGTGGGCTATCGCGTTTTTTGCGCGAATCCGTTCGCGGTTCCTGGCAAAGACGGGGAAGAGACGACGCTGTACATTCATTATCAGGTACGGGAGGACGCCCACCTGCTGTTCGGTTTCACGACGCGAGAGGAACAGTCGCTGTTCCGGCTGCTGCTGGAGGTGAACGGGATCGGGCCCAAGGTGGCAATCGGCGTGCTGGCGGGCGGCCGGCCGGAAGTGATTGCGGCTGCAATTCAGCAGGAGAATATCAACTTTCTGGTCAAGCTGCCGGGCATCGGCCGCAAGACGGCGCAGCGGATGATTCTCGATTTGAAGGATAAGCTCGGCGCCATTCCGTCGGATAAGGGTTCTTTGTCCGTTGTGACGGGCGGAGCGGACGCTTATACGGCCTTGCAGGGCGGGGACGCCTGGAGCGAGGCGAGGGCGGCGCTGCAGGCGCTCGGTTATACGGAGGCGGAGGCCGACAGTGCCGGCCACGCAATCAAGCCGAAGCTGCAGGGAGACGAAGCCGTCGACGCGGTGATGAAGCTGGCGCTGCAGGCGCTGTATCAGCAATCGGCGCGCTAATGCGCGGGGAGGGGAACGGACATCATGGAAGACCGGATCATATCCGCCCATCTGATGATGGAGGAGCAGGCGATGGAGTTCAGCCTGCGTCCGCGCTATTTGGCTGAATATATCGGTCAATCGCAAGCCAAAGAAAATTTGAAAATATATATCGAAGCGGCCAAGATGCGCAAGGAAGCGCTCGACCATGTGCTGTTGTACGGTCCTCCGGGACTCGGAAAAACGACGCTGTCCAACATTATTGCGAACGAGCTGGGTGTCAACATGCGCACGACCTCGGGCCCGGCGATTGAGCGTCCGGGCGACTTGGCCGCGATTTTGACCAATCTGCAGGAAGGCGATGTGCTGTTCATCGACGAAATCCACCGCCTCCACCGTACGGTGGAGGAAGTGCTGTACCCGGCGATGGAGGATTTCGCGCTCGACATCATTATCGGCAAAGGGCCAAGCGCCCGCTCGGTCCGCCTCGATCTGCCGAAATTTACGCTCGTTGGAGCGACGACGCGCGCGGGACTGTTATCCGCTCCGCTGCGCGACCGGTTCGGCGTCATCAGCAGGCTCGAATATTATAACGTTGACGAGCTGACGTATATCGTAAGCCGGACTGCCGATATATTGGACGTCCAGATCGTCGGGGAAGCTGCGCGCGAAGTGGGGATGCGGTCCCGCGGAACGCCGCGGATCGCCAACCGGCTGCTGAAGCGTGTACGCGATTTTGCACAGGTTAAGGGAGACGGCATCATTACGCTGGGGATTGCCCAAGCGGCATTGATCAGCATTCAGGTAGACAGCCTTGGCCTCGATGAAATCGATCATAAAATGCTGCGAGCCATTATTCAAAGCTTTCAGGGCGGCCCCGTCGGGCTGGATACGATCGCGGCTACGATCGGGGAAGAAAGCCAGACGATAGAGGATGTATACGAGCCTTACCTGCTGCAGATCGGCTTTCTGCAGCGAACGCCGAGAGGGCGGATGGCCACGCATTCGGCATACCGGCATCTCGGGCTGCCGATTCCGGAGAACCGCTAATACATAGGTTAGCAATAAGATGATCGGGATGGTTATCGATAGGAATGACCGGTAAGTCTATCGGTTAAATGGGATCGGTACGGGATGATCGGCAAACCGTGCGGCGCTGCTTTGTTGAGCATTCAACAAGACGGCGCACATCATCATGAGAAAGGGGATTGCTGACATTGCTGAACAGGGGAGATACATATTCTTCAAGCCGCTTGCATAACGGGACAAATATGAAACGTATCGTCAGCAAGTGGCTGACTGCCGCATGCTTGACTGCCTTGGGTGCGGGCGTCGGTATCGCAGCTGCGGCTCTGGGACCTGCGCATGCGGTTTATGCGGCGGCTGTGCCAAAGCTGGACATGGTTCGGGTCGGTCTGTTTATGGATACGGGCAAGTACAGCGCGAATACGCCGGCAGTCACTTTGTTTTCCGGTAAAGGCCTGGATATCGGCTTCTCGAAAGCCGCAGCCGGTACCGGCGCAAACGGAGCGGGGAACGGAGGAGACGGGACCGTTTTGGCTTCCGTCGATAAGTCGAACGTCAGAGCTTCTTTAGACGCGCATCGCGTGCTGCTGTGGGAAACATCCGATGCGGCGCAGGCGAAAGCGCTCGCGCAAAAGCTCGGCGACGCCAACACGGAAGCGGCCGTCCTGCAGCGCATGAAGCAGGGGAAAGCGGCTTACCAGGTCAGCGTTGGACCGTACGCTTCGAAGGAAGCCGCTGCGGCAGCGCTGACGAAGCTGCTCGCGCTGCCCGAAGTCGGCAGCGCAGTCAAAGGCTTCGCATCCGTTACCGGCCCGCTGCATTGGAATGCCGGCGTGTATGCGGCTGAGGCGCAGGCGCAGCAGCAGGCGTCCGCCATTGCGCAGGCCGGCTTTGATGCGGATGTGGCCGTCCTTGACGTCGCGGCGGGTGCACCCGCGTACGCGGTGCTGGTCGCGGCGGCAGCCGACGCCGCCGAGCTGAATACGGCGAAGCAGCAGCTGAGCGCTGCTTTTCCGGGGCTGGCGCTGCAGCCTGTCGATCCGGCGGCGTCGTACGTGCTGAAGCGTGCCGAGCTGGACGCTTCGCCGGACAGTCAGGCGGCCGGAGCGTTGCAGCGTTTGCTGCTGGGCGGCATGGGCATAAAGGTGGCTGTTTCGCCCAAGCCGGCCGAAACGGTCAATGTGCTCGAGCGCGCGGAGCGAGCCTACCGCGGCGGCCTTGAGCTATCGCGCCTGAACGGCAAGCTTGCGGTAGTCAACGAGCTGCCTGTCGACCAATATTTGGCCTCGGTCGTCGGCTCGGAGCTTAACAAGGAGTGGCCGTTGGAAGCGTTGAAAGCCCAGGCGGTCGCAGCCAGGACTTATATGCTCAGGCAAGGCTTGAAATACCAGATCGCACATGTGTCCGACAGTACGATAGATCAGGTTTATAAAGGGGCCGGAGCCGAATTCGCCGAGGCTCAAACCGCCGTTTCGGCGACTCAGGGCGAAGTGCTTGCGAATGCGTCCGGGTTGATCGACCCACTGTTCAGCTCCAATGCGGGTGGGAAGACGGCCGAATCGACGGAAATATGGGGGAATAAGGTCAGTTATTTAAAAAGTGTGGAGACGCCTGATGAAGGGGCGGAAAAAGGGAAGGCCGTCTGGTACCGGATCGTGCTGCCCAATGGGAACGCCGGCTATATTCATTCTTCTTACGCGAAAGATACGGGGCAAAAAAACGCCGCAGACCTTCCCTACTACGAATCGAATGCGACCGGCGTCAGCGTCCGCACAGCGCCATTTGTCGATAATGCAACGAATCCGGCCTTGTTCAAAGTGGACATCGGGGACCGGTTCGTCGTCTTCGACCAGGCCGTCGAGTCGAACGCCTATTCATGGCTGCGGGGCCCGTTCGAAGGGGACAAGCTGAAGGAGAAAGTCAATACGGTGCTGGCGCAGCCGATCACAGGCGCATTGGAACGATTGGAAATATCCGCTCGCGGCACTTCAGGCCGCGTTACGGAAATGAAAGCGAACGGGCAAGCATTGAAGCCCGCCAACCCGGATGCGCTGCGCACCGTTTTCAACGGTCTGCCCAGCACCCGGTTTGAAATTGAGGAAACGGGCAGTTATACTATATTAGGAGCGAATAACAACGTGCGCAAGCAGTCGGCTGCTTCTCCCAACGTTGTGATCGCATCGGGCAGCGGACCGGCTAAGGAAGCGGCGGGACCGCAGCTTTTCATCATGGGCGGCAGCAACCGGGTGAGCATGAAGGATCGTTCGACGCGCTTCATTTTCAAAGGAAACGGTTCGGGTCATGGCCTGGGAATGTCCCAATGGGGAGCCAAAGGCTATGCCGAGCTTGGCTACGATTACAAAAAAATATTGCAGACCTATTATGATGGAGTCTCGATAATCAAGGAATGACGACAATATGCAGTTAGAATGGTTTGATTATGAATTGCCGGAATCGCTGATTGCGCAAACCCCGCTCAAGGACCGGACGTCCTCCAGGCTGATGACATTGAGCAAGGCGGACGGCAGCGTCGGGCATCGGCAGTTTGAAGATTTGATCGATTATTTGGAAGCCGGGGATGTACTCGTGTTAAACGATACACGGGTACTGCCAGCCCGGCTTTTTGGCGTGAAGGCGGATACAGGTGCCAAAGCGGAGGTGCTTCTGCTTAAGCAGCTTGATGGGGACCGATGGGAAGCGCTTGTCCGTCCCGGCAAACGGTTGAAGACGGGCGCGGTTATCGCATTCGGCGGCGGCACGGCCGAGGACGGCACGGAGAAGCCGCTGCTCACCGCGACAGTCGAGGAAGCAGGCGAGATGGGCAACCGCGTACTTCGCTTCGCCTATGAAGGCATATTCAACGAGCTGCTCGATCGGCTCGGTCATATGCCGCTGCCTCCGTATATCAAGGAGCAGCTTCCCGAACGCGAACGGTACCAGACCGTATACGCCAAGCATGAAGGCTCCGCGGCGGCGCCGACGGCCGGGCTTCATTTCAGCGAAGCCTATTTGGATAAACTGGAGCAAAAAGGAATACAATTAGCTTATGTTACGCTGCATGTCGGCTTGGGCACGTTCCGTCCGGTTTCCGTGGATGAGGTGGAGACGCACGAAATGCATGAAGAGTATTATGAAGTCGGCGAAGAGACGGCCGAACGGATTAATACGGCCAAAACGAACGGCCGCAAGGTGATTGCCGTCGGGACGACTTCGGCGCGAACGCTGGAAACTGCAGCCCGCGAAAGCGGCGTTCAAGGACGCATTCAAGCATGCAGCGGATGGACGGGGATTTTTATTTATCCGGGCTATACGTTCCAGATCGTCGACGCATTGTTGACCAATTTCCATCTTCCCAAATCGACTTTGCTGATGCTCATCAGCGCTTTGGCCGGAAGAGAGCAAGTTTTGGCGGCATACCGCGAGGCCGTGGAGCGGCGATACCGCTTTTTCAGCTTCGGCGATGCCATGTTTATTTATTAGCTAACGCAGGAAAGAAGTGATGAAATTTTGGCACCAGCAGTAACTTATGAACCCATCAAAACATGCAAGCAGTCGGGCGCGCGTCTGGGCCGGGTCCATACCCCGCACGGCGTTATCGAGACGCCGGCTTTTATGCCGGTCGGCACTCAGGCGACGGTAAAAACGATGAGTCCGGAAGAATTGAAGCAGATGGATGCGCATATTATTTTGAGCAACACGTATCATCTGTTTTTGCGCCCGGGCCACGACATTGTACGGCAAGCCGGCGGACTGCATAAATTTATGAACTGGGACCGTCCGATTTTGACCGACAGCGGAGGGTTTCAAGTATTTTCTCTCAGCGAGATGCGTAAAATTACCGAGGAGGGGGTTGCCTTTCGCTCCCATCTGAACGGGGACAAGCTGTTTATTTCACCGGAGAAATCGATCGAAATACAAAATGCGCTCGGTGCCGATATTATCATGGCCTTCGATGAATGCCCGCCATTTCCGGCCGAGCACAGCTATGCCAAGCAATCGCTCGAGCGTACGACGCGCTGGGCGGAACGCTGCCTGCAAAGCCACAGCCGCCCGGACGATCAGGCGCTGTTCGCGATCGTACAGGGCGGCATGTACGAAGATTTGCGGAAACAAAGCGCTGCCCAGTTGACTTCCATGGATTTCCCGGGGTATGCTATTGGAGGATTAAGCGTAGGCGAACCGAAGCCGCTTATGTATGAAGTGCTCGATTATACGGTACCTATGCTGCCGGCTCATAAACCGCGCTATTTAATGGGTGTCGGCTCTCCCGATGCGTTGGTGGAAGGGGCGATTCGCGGGATCGATATGTTCGACTGCGTCCTGCCTACACGGATAGCCCGCAACGGTACGGTCATGACCAGCTCCGGCAGGCTCGTCGTCCGCAACGCCAAATATGCCGATGATTTCGGCCCGCTCGATCCGGAATGCTCGTGCTACACGTGCAAAAACTATTCCCGCGCATATATCCGGCATTTGATCAAAGCGGATGAAACATTCGGTATTCGGTTGACGACGTACCACAACCTGCATTTTTTGCTTGAGCTGATGCGTCAGGTCCGTCAAGCGATTCGAAATGACGCTTTGCTCGACTTCCGCGATCATTTTTTTGAAAAATACGGATTGGATGAAAACGGAAAAGGTTTTTAAACGTATAGTATAAGGAAAGGGGGGTTATCGATGCCGTTAGTTGCTCAAGAAGCTGCTGCTGCTCCGGGATTGGAAGGGTATTTAGTTACATACGGTCCGTTGGTGTTAATGTTTGTCGTTTTGTATTTCTTATTAATCCGTCCTCAGCAAAAGCGTCAAAAGACGCGCAGCATGATGCTTAACAACTTGAAAAAAGGGGACAAGGTCGTCACCATCGGTGGTTTGCACGGAACGATTTTGGAAATAACGGACGACACCGTTGTTCTTCGTGTTAACGATGTAACCAAGCTGACGTTCGAGCGTTCTGCGGTTAACGCCATTTCGGCTTCCGCAGCCGCTGCGGAAGAAAAAAAGTAGTCCGATCACAAAACAGCCTCCATTCGCTACATGCGATGGAGGCTGTTTTAGTGCCCGGGTACGATGCTCGCGCGGCCATTTCCTGCGAATAACCTGGGGCCCCCGATACAATCGGCATTAGCTTCAGGAAAATTGTTCACTTTGGGGGATTTATGCAGCTTACTTTTTCAGATTGACGCCGATCATGCCGCCCAGACCGCCCGCCAAACAGGATAGGCCCAACAAGTACAGGGTTTGTCCGGAAAGTCCGGCATCGTATGCCAGAAATCCGATCATCCAAACAATGAGCGTATACACCAGACCGAGCATACTTCCATGATACCAGCCTTTGCTGAAGCTTTTTTTCCCGGAGACAATGCCTCCCACAAACATGGCTACGCCATGAATGCTCATGGTATAGCTGAACAGGGATGTTTCCTGCAAATTGGTCGCAAGCATAAGCAAAGATGTCATCAAGGTGCCCAGCAGCATGAAGATCATCGAATACAATAAGCCGGAAAAAAGAGGGGATTGTTTCATACCTGGTATTCCTCCAATCAACCTAAGGTCCTGCCTCTGGTTCTCTTATCACATTGTATGGGCACGTACCACAAAATAGTACAGGTTGGTCAGGCGCAGGCCGGACTAATTTGGAGCCGTTTCATTGTGCAATCGGCTAAATGAAAAAGAGGTGCCGTCTTATTGCCAACAATTCGTAGACGAGCAAATTGCATGACATGTATAGGTTGAGGCCAAAATACCGATGGAAACAGCTTGCGGGGCAAGCCTGCCGTTCCAGCGAACGAACGTCTTGCCGCGGGCCGAAGCCGGCTCACATGAATGCCGAAGATGGGCAAAGCAAAGGTCTCAGGAGGGATAGCCATGGAGATGTGGACTCTTTTTTTACGTACCGTGTTGATTTACATTGTTGTTTTTTTGACGATGCGCATCATGGGAAAACGGGAAATCGGCAAGCTGTCCGTATTCGATCTGGTTATCTCCATCATGATTGCGGAGATCGCCGTTTTTGTGCTGGAAGATTTGCAAAAACCGCTGCTTGACGGCATCTTGCCTATGGTGACCTTAGTCGGGATTCAAATACTGATTGCTTTTATTTCGCTGAAAAGCGAAAAGCTCCGCCGTATTTTCGAAGGCGAGCCGACCTATATTGTCAAAAACGGGAAGCTGGATCGGGAAGAGATGAAAAACCACCGCTACAATCTTGACGATCTGCTGCTGCAGCTGCGGCAGAGCAAAGTGATGGATGTCGCCGACGTTGAATTCGCGATTTTGGAGCCTTCCGGCAAACTCACGGTGATAGAGAAAGAGACAAAGGACAAAGAATCTATCCCGGATCAACCGAACGCAGCTTCCGATGAGCCGCAGAAGTCATCGATCCGCTATGAAGGGCTTCCTGTAGCGCTCATTATGGACGGAAAGGTTCAGGAAGAAAGCTTGCGCAAGCTGGATAAGACTCGTTTTTGGTTGAAAAACGAGCTCCAGGCCAAAGGCATTAAAGATTTTAAGGACGTATTTTATTGCTCTTACGATCACCGCGGCAAATGGTTTATTGACCTTAAAAGGTAGCTCATTTGACGATTTTTCGTCCTATCCAAATAACCCGAAGAAGGTCGTTGCGGTCAACGAGCCCCATCAGCATCGACATCAATAAGTAAACCACAAGCCCCAAGGCGCAGGAGCTGACAAAGCGGATCAATTGTTCGGGTATCCAGCCCGTGTACATAACGGCGTAGCTTATTAACCCAGCTATGCCCATGGCCAGCGCAACCTTGGCAAAGTCCAGCATGTGCATGCGGAATTGAAGCAGTTTTACGACGCTGCGCCAATGCAGCAGTGTGACGAGCACAATGTTCAGATTTATGGCGATTATGGCTCCCAGGATGCCGAATTGCGGCTTGCTGGCGAGCAAATAGATGAGGGTTAGCTTGACGGCTGAGCCGATGAAGGTATTGATCAATGCGCTGCCCGGCCGCTCCAAAGCCTGCAGCGTCGCTTGCAGCGGAGCTTGAAAATAGATGAACAGCGCGACCGGCGCCATCATCTTCAGCATTGATGCGATCTGGCTTTGCCCGTATAAATAATGGCACAGCGGCTCGGCAAGCACGAGCATGATCATGGCGAACGGGGCGCCCGTCACCAGGGCAAGCTTTAACGATTGGTGGAGCCGCATATGAATCGTCTTCATATCGCCTCGCGCCGCAGCGTCCGATAAAGAAGGCACCAAGGATACAGACAAGGAGTAGGTCAGCGCGCTCGGCAGCAGCAATATCGGCATAATCATGCCCTGCAGAGCCCCGTATTGCGCCGTAGCCAGAGCGGTCGCGACCCCAGCCGCAGCCAAGCTCTGGATAATGAGAATCGATTCGAGAAAGTACGATAAAGAGCCGACCAGCTTGCTGCCGGTAATAGGTGCGGCCAGCTGCAGCAATTGTTTAAATTGTGCGCGGCGGCCCCAATTGGCTTTCGAACCGATATGAGCTTTCGGAGGACGCGGCGATTCCTTGCGGTCGCGGCGATAGTGGGCATACAGAACAAGCAGGGCGCCCAATTCTCCGATCATGACTCCGGTCATGGCTCCTGCAGCGGCATATTCGACTCCGTAGGGCAGCATAAGGTAGGAGAATGTCAGGACGGCTACAATTCGCACCAGCGTTTCCGTCACCTGTGACAGCGCGGTTGGAATCATATTATGCTTGCCTTGGAAGTAGCCTCGGATAACGGAGCCGACACCGGCGAAAAGAATGATCGGGGTCATGCAGACGAAGGTGAAAAAAACTCTTGAGTCCGTGAGCAGATGAGTGCTGATCCAACGGGAAGCGAGCAGGCTGATCATAGTAAACAGCAAGCTGAGCATGAAAGCGAATGACAGAGCCAACCGGAAGATGCGCCGCGCTCTCGCTTCGTTGCCTTCGGCATCCGCCGCGGCCACCAGCTTGGCCACCGCTATGGGAATACCTCCCGTAATCAGTGTCAATATGACGATCATGAACGGATACCCCATTTGATAGAGACCGACTCCTTCGGGTCCGATGATGCGGGGCAGCGCCATACGGGGAATAAAGCCAAGGATGCGGTTGATGACTCCGGCTGCGAGCAAAATGAGCGTTCCTTTGATGAACGACTGTTTCGTCAAGGCTTTTTTCCTCCTTAAAGCTTTCCTGTAAGGAAAGCTTGCATCGAAAGCATAAGCTAAGCTTTCCTGCAAGGAAAGCTTGCATCGAAAGCATATTGCATTGAGAGCATAGGCTTGGCTTATTCTTATGAATATGCGGAACCTGTCCCGATCCATGCACAATTTTTATGCATGACCCGTACGCCGGAGGAAGGATATTGTACAGGCAGCAGCGAAACAATATATGTTTGCCATTTAAATAAGTAAAGCAAGTGCGGGTTCAACGCTTACGAAGCAAGTTTTTGCGCCGCAAAAACGCTCAGGAGGAAGAGCAGATGGACTACGACAATCGCAAGAAGGACGCGACAGAAGACGCTGAACAAAGCCGCGCCCCGGCTTCCGCGGAACATACCGATAATGATGCTGCTAAGCATGAACACGGCCCGGAGTTCGCGGAGCGTGCGGATGTAGACGAAGATGAAGCGGTATCCGGTCATTATATAGAACAATCGGCGGCCGCTTTGGACGCCCCGGCGTACGATGCGCATACCGAGGCGGTGCCGCCCGGAGCGGAGGAGCCGGCATCAAGCCGGGACCGCCCCGAGGATGAGGAAGAAGCCGAAGCGGCGACGGAAAAGCTGACGGAAGCGGAACTTAACGTGGTCATTGAATCGATCTGCAACAGCAAGGCCGAGGAGTTTCATCTGCTGGGCTACGAGCATGTAACCGGCAAAGAAGTGTGGGAATGCGTTAACGACAAGTACAGGAAGACGGGGGTTCCCCTGCTGCATCAGGTGGTTAATGATATTTTATCGCTTAAAGCGACGCGGTTTATGCACTGGATGACAATGAGCATGTACAAGGAGAACCCTTTCCAATAATAACGGAAGGGTTATTTTTTTGCGCTTCGCTTTCTAAATATCGCGGACTGGGGAAAGCTAACAACATAAATCGTCAAATTGACTCGATTTTCGCAGGTGGGTATAATAGGAATATTGAGTATGGAAGGAGATCGTTATGGACGTCAAAAGAATCATCGCTTTTTTAGCCATCGTTGTAATTATTTTTACATCGGTCGCGCTTACAAGTCCGCAGCTTTTAGGTAAAATCAAGCTCGGGCTGGATCTCAAAGGTGGCTTTGAAATACTGTATGTGGCAGAGCCCATCGAGGCGGGAAAGCCCGTAACGAGAGATTCGCTTACGCAAACCGCGGCAAGTCTGGAGAAACGTGCGGACGATCTCGGTATTGCGGAACCGGAAATTACAACCGAGGGCAGCGACCGTATCCGCGTCAAGTTGGCGGGTGTATCCAATGAAGAAGAAGTCCGCAAAATTATGAAAGAACCTGCAGAGCTGACATTCCGGGGGCCGGACGGTACGAAAGAAATGCTTGGCAGCGACTTTGTGGAGGGAGCGGCTAAGGTCGAATTTGACCAGACCAATCGTCCCAACATCGCGATCCAGGTAAAAGACAAAGAAAAGTTTAGAAAGGTGACCGAGAAGCTGATCGGCCAACCTCTTGCCATTTATTTGAATGAAACAAAGCTGTCCGATCCGGTTGTCCAACAAGTGCTGGGGGATGGCAGAGCGACGATTTCCGGTAACTATACATACGATGAAGCCAAGAAATTGGCGGATACGATTAATTTGGGCGCGCTTCCGCTGAAGCTGACTGAAAAGTATACGCAAAGCGTCGGCGCAACGCTGGGACAGCAGTCCTTGCATCAAACGGTTGAAGCCGGAATTATCGGCTCCATCCTGATTCTGATTTTCATGCTGACCATGTACCGCATTCCCGGTGTTGTGGCGGCTATCACGATCATTACTTATGCATGGCTGCTTCTGTTTGTGTTCGATCTGCTTAATGCGACCTTGACCTTGCCGGGAATCGCCGCTTTTATTCTCGGGATCGGGATCGCGGTGGATGCGAACATCATCACGTACGAACGTATTAAAGAAGAAATCCGCAGCGGCAAAAGCATCTTGTCCTCGCTGCGTGCCGGGTCCAAGCATTCGTTCCGAACCATTATGGATGCGAACATCACGAACATTATTGCCAGCGTAGTTCTTTATTACATCGGGAACGGCGCGATACGGGGATTTGCTTTGATCACGATCCTGAGTACGGTTTTAAGTATTATTACGAACGTGTTCTTTTCCCGCTTATTAATCCATTTGCTGATTCGCGGCAATGTGTTCAAGAAGCCCGGTTACTTTGGTGTGAAGGAGTCGGAAATCCGTGGATTATAAAATCGATTTTATAAAGAATCGCAAAAAGTTTTATATTTTCTCTCTAGCCGTCACCGTGCTGGGATTGATAATGCTGGTCGTCAGCGGGTTGAATTACGGCGTAGATTTCCGTGCCGGAACGTCCATGGATATCAACGTGGGACAAGCGATAGATCGCGCCAAGGCGGACCAAGTGTTCAAGGATGCCGGAGTCGAGCCGTCGGTAGTGACGATCGGGGGGAATTCAGACCGGATTTCCGCTCGCTTCGATAATATTTTGCCGGATGCAACGACGAAAAAGGTGAAGGATACGTTTGTCGCCGCGTTCGGAGACAAAGTGTCCCAGGAGATCAACACCGTATCGCCGGATATGGCCGTTGAATTGAGAAACAAAGCGCTGATCGCGATCGCCATCGCGAGTGTGGCCATTTGCATTTATGTGACGATCCGGTTTGAATGGCGGTTTGCGATTGCTTCGATTATCGCGATTTTGCACGATGCTTTTGTGGTTATCTCATTTTTTGCGATATTCCGTCTTGAGGTGAATTTGCCGTTTATGGCAGCCGTGCTGACGACAATCGGTTATTCGATCAACGATAAAATCGTTATTTTTGACCGGGTGCGGGAAAATCTCCGTTTTACCAAGCTGAAAACGTCCGACGATTTATCGCATTTGTTGAATGACAGTATTTGGCAGACAATGTCCCGGAATATTAATACGGTATTGACGGTTCTGGTCGCAGCAGTCTGTTTGCTTATTTTCGGCAGCGAGTCCATCAAACTGTTCGCCCTGGCCAAAATTATCGGTCTTTCGAGCGGGGCTTATTCTTCAATCTGTATTGCGGGACCTTTATACTACTATTTCAAAAATAAAGCTATCGGTTCTAAAAAGAAGGTTCCAGCGTAAAACAACAATATAACGGCCGCGCGAAATGGTGAGTTTCGGCGGCTTTTCTCTAGAAAACCTTCATTGCGAATAATAATACGCACAACGATAAAACCATTTATTGCTTGGAGGAGTGACCTCATGACAGACGAACGTTTCAACAAGGCGGGGCTTGGCGTCTGGGTTGGTGTTGTTTGCAACATTGCTTTGGCGGTCATGGAGGGGCTTGTCGGTTTTTTATCCGGAAGTAAAGTGCTTGTTGCCGACGCATTGCATTCGGCCGCGAATGCAGCCGGCTTGTCAGCCTCTTGGATCAGAGGACGCGCCGCCAAGCATCCATTGCCCGATGGGCATAGCAGAACAAAAGCGATTGCTGCTATTACTGTTTCTATATTATTGCTTCTGCTTGGTTTGGAATGCGGAATGTATAATTTGAAAGCGATCTATGCCGGAATCGACGCGCCGCCTGCAGCTTTCGCATTTGTCGCCGTTATCATTTCAATTATTGTCAAAGAAATGATATTCTGGAGTAAGTACCGATTAGGCGGGTTCTCCAGGCAGGCGCTGTTTTCAAATCCGCAGGAACGCAGATTCGATGCTTGCTGTTCGATTGCCGTGCTGGTGGGTGTCGGCGGCGCATGGGCAGGTCATTACCTGGGAAATATTTATTTATATTACTTGGATCCGTTAGCAGGGCTGTTTATTGCAGCAGTTCTTATTCGAATGGGCTACGTGCTGTTGAGAGACGTGCTCCCGCATGCGGCCGATACCGCGCTTCGGGATGAGGACGCCGCCGAGCTGCTTCGGACGGTGCAAACGGTCAAAGGCGTTATTGCCGTCGACGAATTAAAAGCCCGCGAGCATGGCCATTATGTCATCATCGATGTGAAAATAAGCGTGAACCCGCGGATCAGCGTGCTGGAAGGGCATGACGTTGCCAGATATGTAAAACAAATTTTGATGAAACGGTTTACGCATGTTTCGGACGTGTTCATTCAAGTTCATCCGTACGATCCAGGCTATCCTTATAAAAATAATGTCGATCCCGAACATGACGATCACCCGTCGTTATTGCATTGAACTGCATTCCGCAGCAAACCGGGTTGCCGGGCGGACGCTGATGTAGGGAAAGGGCAGAACTTACGAGGCCATTGTTGGGAAAAAACGGTGCTTCATGCTTATGATGCAAACTTTTCCGTAGAGAAAAGTTGTTAGGAGGTAACAGCATGCTTCATGCAAGAGCAAGATGGAACACCAACGAAGCGGATGACGAGCAGGTCGAGCGGTTGGCGAAAGCGCTTGAGATCGAACCGCTGATTGCCCGGCTGCTGATTGTCCGGGGAATGGCGGACATAGAGCATGCCTCGGTCTTTTTACATGGAGGAACGGATCTTACCCACGATCCGTTCCTTTTAGATGGAATGGACAAAGCGGCCAGCCGTATCCGGCGGGCTTTGGAGCGCGGCGAGAAGATTCGCATATACGGCGATTACGATGCGGACGGAGTAAGCAGCACCACATTGATGGTGCATCTGCTTCGACAATTGAATGCCGTATTCGACTATTACATACCCCATCGGGTGCATGAAGGCTACGGCTTGAATAAAAATGCCATCATGGCGGCCCATGAGCAAGAAATCGGCCTGATCATAACCGTCGATACAGGCATCAGCGCTGTTGAAGAAATCGCGTTTGCGGCCGAGCTCGGAATGGATGTGATCGTAACCGACCATCACGAGCCTCCGGAGTTTTTGCCGGAAGCCGCTTACGTGCTAATCAATCCGAAGAAGCCCGGCTGTCCGTATCCGTTTAAGCAGCTGGCCGGTGTCGGCGTTGCGCTAAAGCTTGCGCAGGCGCTGCTCGGTCGTTGGCCGGAGGAACTGCTGGAGTTTGCGGCAATCGGTACGATTGCCGACTTGATGCCGCTGCAGGACGAGAACCGGATTATCGTCAAACAAGGCGTTAAGCGGATGCAGTCTACGGCGAACCGGGGCATCCGCGCTCTGCTTCAGGTAGCGGGCATTCAGCCGAAAGATGTGAATGCGACCCATATCGGCTTTGCGCTGGCGCCCCGGATCAATGCGAGCGGAAGACTGAACAATGCGGATGACGCCGTCCGGCTGTTGATTGCGGAGCAGGAGATGGAAGCGGAGCAGCTGGCATTCGAGCTGGATCAGTTGAACAAGGAGAGGCAGCGCCTGGTTGATGAAATGGCGAAGCAGGCCGTAGCGATGATGGAGCAAAAATCGGCTGCCGGTTTGTCGAACAACGTGATCGTGCTCGCTCACGAAGATTGGAATGTGGGCGTAATTGGCATTGTCGCCTCCAAAATGGTCGATAAATATTACCGTCCGGCTATTATCTTTGGCATCGACAAACAATCGGGCATGGCCAAAGGCTCCGCCCGTTCCATTGCCGGGTTTGATGTATATCGGGCTTTGACGCACTGCCACGATCTGATGGAGCATTTCGGCGGTCACCAGGCTGCGGCAGGTATGACCTTGAGCAGCGAGCATTTGCCCGAGCTGGAGCGCCGGTTGAATGGAATGGCGGAGGAATGGCTCACACCCGACGATTTCATGCCGCTGCTTCATGCCGACATAGCATGCTCGCTTGACGATATCGGGATTAAGACGATCCAGCAGCTGGAGCAGCTGGGGCCGTTCGGTATGGGAAATCCGGTGCCGAAATTCGTCGTCTCGAACGTATGCTGTCAAGAGCTGCGCACGATCGGAAAGGAACAGCAGCATATTAAACTGACGCTGCAGCAGAGCAGGGCGGAGTCGGCATCCGCATTGGATGCGGTAGGCTTCAACAAAAGCTCCGTCATGCCGTGGATTTCGTCAACGGCGTCTCTTGATATCATCGGCGAGCTATCGATAAACGAATGGAACGGAATTCGCAAGCCGCAAATGATGATTCAGGACTTGCGGGTACCGCATATCCAGCTGTTCGACTGGCGCGGCGCATCGAGACTCGAGATTCGGCTGCGGGAGCTGTCCGAGCGGCTGGCATCCGATCATGCCGGTGCCGATAAAAAGCAAGCGGCGCTGATCACGTTCCAGTCTGCAAATAAAGAGCTTGTGCTGAAATGGGGAGACAGCTTCCCCGTATGGGGCTATGATTCTAACGCCGGCGGCCGCTGCCTGGCGCTTAACGAGCTGGCGCGCAATCAGCCGCTTGAAGCGTCCCCCGATCTGGTGCTGTACGACCTTCCCGCCAATTTGTCGGTACTGTCCGATACCGTGGGAAGGGCCGACTGCGCTCAACGGTTTTATGCTGTATTTGAGAGCGGAGCTTCTGCTCACGGAACGCTGCCTACGAGAGATATGTTCAAAACCGTATATGCCTCCGTTCATCAGCAGAACAACCGGTGTTTGCCTGATGCCGCTTTTATTCAGGTATTGTCCAAGCGCTCAGGCTTTTCCGAATCGCTGATCACATTTATGCTGGATGTGTTTATGGAGCTCGGACTCATTCGGCATACGGAAGCCGGCTATATGCCGGCGGAGACGACGGGGAAAAAGGAACTGAGCCTGTCCATAAAATATCAGCAGCGCCAAAAATGGATGGAAGCCGAGCAAACACTGCTTTATTCCAGCGCGCTGCAGCTGCAGGAGTGGTTTTTGGAACAACGAGGTCTCACTAAACCGTTATTGGAGGATATCATATGAATTTCAAGGAATACATTCGTGTCATCGAAAATTTCCCGCAGCCGGGCATCAGCTTTAAAGATATTACGACGCTGCTGCAGAACGGTCCGGTTTACAAAGAAGTGATCAACGACCTGGCCCGCAGACTGAAGGATGTGGAGATTGACTGTGTCGCAGGTCCCGAAGCCAGAGGCTTCGTAATCGGCGCGCCGCTCGCTGTTGCGCTCGGGGTTGGCTTTGTGCCGATTCGCAAGAGCGGCAAGCTGCCGGGAGAAACGATCGAGGCGGATTACGCGCTCGAATATGGCAAAGATAAGCTTGCCATGCACAAGGACGCGATCGCTCCGGGACAAAGGGTGCTGATCGCCGACGACCTGCTGGCGACGGGGGGAACCATCGCCACGTCCATCAATCTGGTGAAGCAGTTGGGCGGGACGGTTGCCGGCGCGGCTTTTCTGATCGAGCTGGCCGAATTAAACGGAAGAGAGAAGCTGGGCAATATCGATATTATTTCATTGGTTACCTATTAAAAACCGCAAAGCTCTAAACAATACAATAAAGCCCTGCACTATGCGGGAAGGCTGACGATAACGGATGTCGTTTGTCAGCCTCCCGGCATATGTGCTGGGCTTTTTATATTTGAATATACTTTGCTTCGCACAAACTTGATAAACGCGCTCGTTCCCGGAGGACGGCGAAGCCGTTTATCCTGTCCATCAGTTCCTTACTTTATTGCAGTTGAATGAGCTTATCCAGCAGGTAAGACCTCCTCTTGCGGATATAAGTCAATATAAAATTCGCCTCGCGATCGAATGTTTCGATATCCTGTTTTTTGTACGGATCGAGAAGGACATAGGGACGAATAAGCTTTTGCAGGTTCACGATATAAGGCTCCAAATAAGCGACGGTAAACCGGGTCTCAAGAATGCTTTCAAGCAGCGATTTGTAGACGAGTCGATATTCCGGTATATCCAGCAGGCGGGACGTGAGTGTGTTGAAACCTTGAATGGGAACATAGTCGTACTCCATTATTTCGCCGTGAATATCTCTCCCCCACGTAGCGTCATAATCCCATGGAATAACCTCGAACAGCCCGGATTGACCGCTGCGGTACAGGGCGTAGTTTTGGATGAAGCCGTCATAGTTTTGAGTGCATACAACGCCGGCCAGCCAAAGGAAATACATAGGAAGGTCAATCCATTTGGCAATTTCGGCTTTGAAATCGGAAGGATGAAGAGTATTGATTTTGTAAACAAGCTCCCGTATGAGGCCGATATCCTCTTTGTTCCCGATCTTTAGCGTGTAGCCCGATTCGAGGGAAGATTTGGCTTTCTTATCAGGTGCAATTAAGGAGAAATTGGCGTCGTCATTGCTGGCATAAAAGATCGTTCCGTCCGCAAGACCCCTTTTCTTCAGAAACAGATCATCCACGGATTCCAGCTGCCAATAAAGCCCGGCGTTGGAGCCGTTCAGCTTTAAAAAGACAGGGTCGGCGGAAGGCGCCAAATTTCCTATTTCTTTAAAAAAATCAAAGGAGAGCTTGCTGCGAATCATCGACGGATCCCTGTATTCGGCGTTTAGATGAAGCTCCCGCACACCTGAAAACATGGACGGGGACCGGAAGAGCAGTTGAAACGATTTTTTTCTCATCTTACGGATATGATAGCCGCGATATTGGATGCCGATCCTGTACGACTTTTGGTTAACCGTAAATTTGGCGGGAACAGGAATATCATCCCAAACATGATTTTGCAGCGTTTTATAATCCTGGTTGTTCACGAAAATTTGATACGTAGCAACCTGCTGCGGTAGCTCCATGATACCATCTGCCTTTTTTTCCATTATCATATGCGAAGGTTCATTTTTTCGTGATATTGCCTAGAGCAACGCTATTTCACTCGCATAAAATATTCTACTCTCGTTGTGAGGGATTAATATGGGTGAGGTGAGTTTGTTGGTTGCCTTGACTGAGGTGGAGATTAAAGAACTTGTTGAAGACTCAATAGGTACGGAGCTGGAGAAATATTTGGATCAAAATCCAAAAGGGCCGGAAGCGCGCAAAAGCTCCGGCGGTTCCAGAGGCTCCAGAGGTTCGGGAGGCTCGAAAGGCAGGAGCTCCAAGGGCTCGGGAGGCTCGAGAGGCTCGAAAGGCAAAGGCTCCAGAGGCTCGAAAGGCAAAGGCTCCAGAGGCTCGAAAGGCAAAGGCTCCAGAGGCTCGAAAGGCAAAGGCTCCAGAGGCTCGGGAGGCAAAGGCTCGAGAGGCTCGAAAGGCAAAGGCTCCAGAGGCTCGGGAGGCAAAGGCTCGAGAGGCTCGAAAGGCAAAGGCTCGAGAGGCTCGAAAGGCAAAGGCTCCGGAGGTTCGGGAGGCAAAGGCTCCAAAGGCTCGAAAGGCAAAGGCTCCGGAGGTTCGGGAGGCAAAGGCTCGAGAGGCTCGAAAGGCAAAGGCTCGGGAGGCTCAAGAGGTTCCAAGGGATCGGAAGGCTCAAGAGGTTCGAGAGGTTCGAGAGGATCGAAGGGGCCAAAAGGTCCGTTGGGTCCTAAAGGCTCTAAAGGCTCGAAAGGCTCGAAAGGCTCTAAAGGCTCTAAAGGCTCCAAAGGCTCCAAAGGCTCCAAAGGCTCGAAAGGCTCGAAAGGCTCGAAAGGCTCGAAAGGCTCGAAAGGCTCGAAAGGCTCTAAAGGCTCTAAAGGCTCTAAAGGCTCTAAAGGCACTAAAGGCACTAAAGGCTCCAAAGGCTCTAAAAGCTCTAAAGGGTCTAAAGGCTCTAAAGGCTCTAAAGGCTCCAAAGGTTCCAAAGGCTCGAGAGGCAGAGGGTAAACCCCAAATCGCTTCTTTATTAAATAATAGCTAAAAAGGCTTTCCCCGGTACCATATCGTAAAGGGGAGAGCCTATTGTTTTGATATGGAAGTAGCCGGGTTTCTAGTAGACATTAGCGGAAAAATGAGGGAACTAGGTATATGCACCAGTCACAATTATCGTGCCTTTAATATAAATGTTGGTGTAACCCAATTATCGAAGAAAAGAGGGATTGAGTTCTATGGATATTGAAAGTTTAAGCTTATTAGTGGGTCGTACTGTTCGTATCGACAGAGGAGGACCCGAATCAAAAACAGGAAAACTACTGTCCGCCAAAGTAGACCATCTCGTACTTTCCACCGAAAACGAGGGAACGCTTTACTACCAGATGGCCCACATTAAAAGCTTGACATTGGATGCCCGTGATGTTTCGGATCTTACCGATGTTCCTCCGCCGGTAACGGAGGAAGAACCGACACCGATTATTCCAAGGTTCATCGATGTCGAGCAATTTAATGCAGTCATGGAAAACATGGTCTATCGTTGGGTTCAAATCAACCGCGGAGGTCCTGAGAAAATCGAAGGTGTGTTGATCGAAGCATCGTCCGACGAAGTAAAGATGGTTGTGGGCAACGAGGTTATCCACATACTGCCGTTTCACGTCCGCAATGTCAGCTTCGGGCTGGCAAAGAAGAATGATCAGAACAAGAATGACCAGAACAAGAATGACCAGAACAAGAAAGATGGCAACAAGCAGGAAGCCAAAGAAGGGAGCAAATAATCCTAGTATATAAGGGTTTAAATAGCCGACCACTCAGCGGCTATTTTTATTAATCAATGGTACCACCGCTATGCACGAGCATCGTTAGTGTATTACATGAGATACATTTACCATTCTATTAATGGTGGAAAGGAGAAATGACATGCAGCCCGTAGCTATGAGCAGTCTTTTGTGGATGGTCGGTAAAATGGTTCGAATTAACAGCAGCGGCCCCGATTCGAAGCCCGGAAGGCTTATTGCCGTTAAAGAGGATCACTTGATTCTGCTATCCGAAGGACATTTCTATTATTATCAAACCCAGCATATTAAAAGCTTGACCATCGATAGCAGCGATGAGCCGTCCAACCCGGATCCTTTGCTTGAGCAGCGCAAATTTTTGGATGTGGCAAACTTCAGCGACCTTTTTAACAAAATGCTCTTCCGTAAAATTCAGATCAATCAGAGCGGTCCGGAAAGCTACAATGGTATATTGTGCCGTGTGCTTCCGAGCCATCTCGTTATCGTGCAAGGACATGAAGTCATAAGGGCCGTGGCGTCTCATATCCGCAGCGTCAGCTTGAATCTTCGCAACCAGAACGCCGAGTCAGGTGCCAATTCAAACTCAGGATCAAACAATGGTGCAGGATCGAGCAGTGGTACAGGATCGAATAATGGTGCCGGCTCAGGGGCAGCGGATGGCACCGGTACCGTTTCCTCGACGTCGGCGGGAGATGGCAATAACAATGCCGCTAATACTCGGATTGACCGAGGTGCTTCGTACACGCTGGCTCATGACCCTGAAGATCCCGTAGATCCCGCAGATCCCGCAGATCCCGCAGATCCCGCAGATCCCGGAGCTGCACCGCTTAATCCGGGTTCAGCCCCCGTTGCCAATAAAGTTCCAGACTATCGCTCTTCCTCAGCCGTAAAAACAACGAAAAGACGGAAAAAGAGAACAGTCAAAAAAGCGAAAAGAGGGTCCTTTTCTCGCAACCGGGTATGTCGTAAACACGTATCCCGTAAGCGGGCATCCCGAAAAAAGGTAACTCGTAAACGGGTATGCCGCAAACAGTCGTCTCGCAAGCGGGTAGATCGACTACGCGGAACTCTGAAGCGGACGGCGCTTATAGCGTCAGCCAAACGTACGACACCACGATGGAAGCCAAAGGCCAAGGTTGGTACGGTACAGAGAAAGACTGTGAAAATCGCCGGCTTCAACAACGTGAATGCATCCAGTGCTCATCCGGGGAAAGGCAGATCGTTCAAAAAATGGTCGTTTTGGAGCAAAAAGCGTAAAAGCCCGGGCTTGCCTAAAATCAAAAAAATGTGGGTCGCGAATTACTTGCGTAAATCATACGCGGTACGCTAATGTGACTATCGGAGAGGGAATTGATCGCTGACCGGAAACGGGCACAATTCGATAACGTTCCCTCTCCTGACTTTGGTACATTTTTTGATAAAGCGCTTTGTACCAAGTTCATATAGTAATATATGTTTCGTGCCAAAAGATGTACTAGTTGTAAATCTATTTTATGAATAATTCTCACATATTATCTCATTTCAAATCACTCTATTTATATCATTTTTACAAGCAAGTTTGAAAATTGATAGAGTTGTCTATAGCATCTATTCTTCCATTTACATAAATTAGTATATCTCAAGCGAAAGGAGGTATACGATCAATGAAACGAAAACAATACCGTACCGGTTACAGCGTCTCTCTCAATAATCTTAATCGGACAAGCAATAACCGCTCTTCCGGCCACCGTTCGGGAGGTCATCCCAATTTAAGCGCAGGGATGACAGGCTGTCGTTCATGCGAGCGTTTCGACCATATCCGTTCGTTTGGAAACCATTCGTTCGAAAACCGATCGATGGGCAACCGTTCGTTCGGAAGCCGTTCGTTTGGCAATCGTCCAAGCGAGAGTCGCTCGATAGGCCGCTCAATCGGAATGAGAAGCCCGGGAAGACGCATATGCGGCACGATACCGTTCTGGAGCATGCCTGGCCACTGCCGAAGCTTTGGCAACCGGACCATCGGTCATCGAACTGTCGGCAATCGGACAAGCGGCGTCGGAGAAGAGAATGAAGAGTAAAAGCCGTGTCAGCAGCGGAGACAATTGAATAAATTGTAGTACCGTAAAAAGTCTATCATCATCGATAGGCTTTTATTTTTCCGAGAAAGGCGGTGCTGCAAGACTAATGCCCTTGATCACACGGAATATCGTCATCGGTCGGAAACAGCTCGAGCAGTTGGAGAAGAACGTATGGAGCGAAGATTATGTGCGAGCTTACATGCTCGTTCATGGAAAAAAACAACCGGTCCGGCTGCGTTACCGAGGCGGACATACGAGAGAATACCCGCAAAAATCATACGAAATCGTACGCAAGGGAAAAATATATCATTATAACGCGGAAGCGGATGATCCTTCCATGATTCGCAATGCGTTATCGTTCCGCTTTTTCCGTAATATCGGCGTTCCCAGTCCCAAAACGAAGCATTGCCTTTTAACATTGAACGGACAAAGCCTGGGGGTGTACCTGGAAATCGAAGGTGTCGACAAACTGTTTTTTCAAAAGCGCGGCATTGCGGTTCGATCGTTATTTTATGCGGGAAATGATTATGCGAATTTCAGTCTGACGAAGCCCGGTACACAAATAAGAAAAAAATCTTTATTCAGCGGATACGAACGGATTATAGGCGGTAAGAAGGAAGTCGAACAGTGGAAATCGTTTATTTTAAAGCTGAACTCGTTGAGCGGCCGGCAGCTGCTTCAATATTTGAAGCTGAAGCTCGATATCGCCAATTATTTGCACTGGCTTGCCGGCGCTGTGCTTACGGGGAATTATGACGGCTTCGATCAAAACTACGCGGTGTACCGGCATAAAACGAAACTAACGTACCGGATGATTCCTTGGGATTATGAAGGCACATGGGGACGAAACTGCTACGGCAAAAAAGTTGAAAGCGACCTGGTCAAAGTGACCGGCTACAATGTGCTGACGAGAAAGCTTCTGGCTTACCCGGCGATCCGCAAACAGTATAAAAAACTGCTCGTTCAACTATTGAACCGGCATTTCACAGTTCGTCAACTCGATCCTCTCGTCAGGAGAATGACAGGCAATATCGCAACTTACATCCACAAGGATGGCAATCGGAAATGGTCCAGAGCGGAGTTTGACGGTGAGCCCGCGGTCATTCGAGCGTATATAAAAGAACGGAGAAAACGGGTGAAAGCAGCGCTTCAAGATTTATAATCATAGCAATCGTTCGGGAATGATACGGATTTTGTCCGTTGAACGCGCTCGTCCCGAAGGACGGCGAAGCCGTTTATCCTTGAAAGGCAGTGTCAAAATTTGTCGAAATAGCGCAAACAAGTTGACGTCCACCCTATTTCAAAGGCATAATAAATTAAAATCGAATTAAGGGAATGGATAAACGAAAATGGGGATAGAGCAGCTTCTTGAGAAAGCGTCCGGCTATATAAAAGAAAATGATCTGAAGCGTATAAGAGAAGCCTACGAATTTGCTGAACAGGCGCATTCCGGCCAAGTTCGCAAGTCAGGCGAGCCTTATATTTTGCATCCGCTGGCTGTTGCCGAAATTTTGGTGAACATGCAGATGGATACAACCTCAATCATCGCCGCGCTGCTTCATGATGTTGTTGAAGACACGACGGTGTCGCTCGAATCCGTTAACGAGAAATTCGGGAAAACATGCGCCATGCTGGTTGACGGTTTGACCAAGCTGGAGAAAATTAAATTCAAGAGCAAGGAAGAGCAGCAGAACGAAAATTACCGGAAAATGTTCGTTGCGATGGCTCAGGACATCCGTGTCATTTTAATCAAATTGGCGGATCGCCTTCATAATATGCGTACTTTAAAGCATCAATCCGAGGAAGCCCAACGGCGGATTGCGGATGAAACGCTGGAAATTTTTTGTCCGATTGCGCACCGGCTCGGGATTTCGGCGATCAAGTGGGAGATGGAGGATATTGCCCTCCGTTATTTGAATCCGCAGCAGTATTACCGGATCGTCAATCTGATGCAAAAAAAGCGGACCGAGCGCGAGCAATACATCGATAACGTCATTAATACGGTACGAGGGAAGCTGTCCGAAATGGGGACCGATGCGGATATTTCCGGACGCCCCAAACATATTTACAGCATTTACAAGAAAATGACCGCGCGCAACAAGCAGTTCAACGAAATTTACGATTTGCTCGCCCTCCGCATCATTGTCGAAAATATAAAAGATTGCTATGCTACGCTGGGCATCATCCATACGCTGTGGAAGCCGATGCCCGGACGGTTTAAAGATTATATCGCCATGCCGAAGCCGAATATGTACCAGTCGCTGCATACGACGGTTATCGGGCCGAAGGGGGAGCCGCTCGAGGTGCAAATCCGCACCTATGAGATGCACAAAACGTCGGAGTACGGCGTAGCCGCTCACTGGGCGTATAAAGAAGGCGGTACCGCGGCGTCGGGAACGTTCGAGGATAAAGTGGGCTGGTTCCGCGAAATTTTGGAGCTGCAGCAGGATGCCGAGGACGCTTCGGAATTCGTGGAATCGCTGAAAATGGATTTCTTCTCCGATCTGGTGTTTGTCTTTACGCCGAAAGGCGAAGTTATTGAGCTGCCCGCGGGCTCGGTACCGCTTGATTTCGCGTACCGGATTCATACGGAGGTCGGAAACCGGACGATCGGGGCCAAAGTAAACGGCCGCATCGTACCGCTTGACCATAGACTGAAGACAGGGGACATTATCGAAATTTTGACCTCCAAGCATTCGTACGGACCGAGCCAGGACTGGATCAAGCTGGCGCAGTCGTCGCATGCGAGAAGCAAAATCAGGCAATGGTTCAAGAAGGAAAGGCGCGAAGAAAACGTCGAGAAGGGCAAAGACGCCGTCGAGCGCGAGCTGAAACGGCTCGGTATCGAGCCGTACACCTTGATGAAGGATGAAGAGCTGAACGAAGTCGCCAAAAAATTCAATTTCCACGAAATTGAAGACATGTACTCGGCCATCGGATTCGGAGGTATAACGGCGGCTCAGATCGTGACCCGGTTGACCGAAAAAATGCGTAAAGAGGCGGAGGAAGCGCAGCTCAATGCGATGCAGCTTTCCAGTGAGATCAAGGAAGTGAAAGCTCCCGTCGAGCGCAAAGGGCGTCCGACCCACGGGGTGCGCGTGAAAGGCGTCGACAATCTGCTCGTCCGATTTGCGCGCTGCTGCAATCCGGTACCCGGCGATTCCATAATCGGCTATATCACCCGGGGCCGGGGCGTATCCGTCCATCGGTCGGACTGTACGAATATTCCGGCTCCGGAGAATGATGACGAAGCGAACCGCATGATCGAGGTCGAATGGGCCGATTCCGTGGAAGCGAACTACAATGTGGAGATCGAAATTACCGGCCATGACCGCCGTGCCCTATTAAATGAGGTTTTGCAGGCCGTTTCGGAGAGCAAGACCGTGATTTCGGCCGTATCCGGCCGTTCCGACAAAAACAAGATGGCCGTCATCCATATGACCATTCTGATTCGGAATATCGAGCATTTGCATGCGGTTGTCGAAAAAATTAAACGGGTCAAGGACGTCTATTCGGTGCAGCGGATTATGCAGACCTGATCTGTACCGTCGCGATTGGACATAACTGATTACTTAAAGCTGAGGATGAAGGTTGCATGAGAATTGTCATACAGCGCAGCAAGCAGGCGCAAGTTACCGTTGAAGGGGCTGTTGTCGGTGCGATCGACCATGGTCTTGTTCTGCTGGTTGGCGTGACCCACGAGGATACGGAACAGGATGCCCGGTATGCCGCGGAAAAAATAGCGGGACTTCGCATTTTCGAGGACGACAGCGGCAAAATGAATTTATCCGTCAAGGAAACGGGAGGACAAATTCTTTCCGTATCGCAATTTACGCTGTACGGCGATTGCCGTAAAGGGAAACGGCCGAACTTTATGGCCGCGGCTCGTCCGGAGCTGGCGGAGCCGTTGTACATGCGGTTGAACGAGCTGCTGAGCGATCAAGGGTTGCAGGTTGAAACCGGGGTATTCGGCGCAATGATGGACGTCTCTCTGATCAACGACGGACCGGTGACGCTCATTATCGATACTCGGTAACCGTTGACGAGCTGCAGACGGATCTGCCGAACGGATTAAGCTGTGCCGGAATTGGACAAGCTAAGCTTATCGAATCCAACAGGATAAAGGAGCTTATTGAATCATGCATCAATCCGGCAAAGAAAAAATAGTTACGCTCCCCGAGCAGCAATTGCTGCACTGCAGTGTGGCCGATTGTACCGGGATGATCGCCGCCGGGCTTAGCGGAAATGAGCTCGATGCCGATTATTCCTCCGTAAGCGAGCAAATGAAGCAGCTGCCGCGCAAAACGTATCGATAATCGGCTGCAGCACAGTAGACCTCCGGACGGCCTGCCGACACGGCGGGTCTTTTTTTGTTGAAACGAGTCGCAGAGAAGTACCGTATATCATAGAGGACCGGTGAATAGCAACGACGAAAGCCTTGATACCAGAACAACGGACGTGGTATTGCCGGGCTACCGGAGCACTGCGTTTTCATCTGGGTTCGGCCTGTGTTAAACTATACCTAGTTTTTTTTGAGAGGAGCAAGCTGAAGCTTGATAGGAACAGGTTCTGCGGGATTAAAATACTAGCTTACGAGGTGGAAAATGGGAAAAGCAGGTTACTCGACCGGAAATCAAAGGGGATGGCTGCTCGTTATCGTCGCATGCCTGTTAGTGGCTGCTGCGGGGGCCGCGGTCTATTTGCTTGCCGTAAAAAGAGGAGGAGCGGGCGGGCACCCGCAGGCGGTAACAGAAGTAAGATCGGTTAAGGAGATCAGGAACAGCTACGATGTCATCGTGGTTGGAACCGACCCGGAAGGAATTGCGGCGGCGGTATCCGCAGCGCGGAACGGGATGAAGACGCTGCTGGTCGACTCGCGCAAACGCGATGTGCTTGGCGGGTTATTTACCGAAGGCTGGTTGAACAGCATCGACATGAACTACGAGCCGGCCAAAAACCTGATGTCCAAGCACGAGATTATGAATAAGGGCATTTTCAGCGAGTGGTACGGTAAAATCGAAGGCGATTCTTTTGATGTGACAACGGCCGCCAACGCGTTTTACGATATGGTTGCAAAAGAGAAAAATATCGACTTGTATATGCATGCCAAAGCGGTGGAACCGATTACGGAAGACGCCGGGGGCATGAAAAAAATGAAAGGGATCGCCATCACCAAAACGGATGGGGGCGTCATGCCCGTACAGGCGAAGGCGGTCATCGACGCGACGCAGGACGGCGATATTGCCGCGGCGGCCGGAGTTCCCTACACCGTCGGCCGAGAGGACCTGGCCGACCCGAAGAGCCGGATGGCCGTTACAGCCGTGTTCCGGTTGAACAATATTACGCCGGAGCGGTGGAAGCAGTTCGCCAAAGTGGTTGCCGCCGAAGACAAGGGGCAGGGCGCTTATGGCGTGAACGAACGAAGCCTGTGGGGCTTAATCAAGATGCAAAATTATGAAGCGGTAAACAAGGAGCGCGTACGGATGCGCGGACTGAACGGCGGGCTGCTCAACGATAACACGATGCTGGTCAACGCGCTGCAAATTTTCAATGTCGATCCGTTCGATCCGAAATCAAGGGAAGAAGCGCAGACGATCGCCAAGGACGAGCTGCCCCATGTGCTGGCATACTTGAAAAAGATGTATCCCGAGTTCGAAGGCGTCGAGCTGGATGGGATCGCCCCGGAGCTTTATGTGCGCGAATCGCGGCATATCCAGGGTGAATATCGTCTGAGCATCATCGATTTGCTCGAAAATCGGGATCAATGGGACCGAATCGCTTTCGGCGGTTACCCGGTCGACATCCAGCGGACGAGTCCGCTGGATAACGGTGCCGTTGTTATTGATCCGGATAAGTACGCCATCCCGTTCCGCAGTCTGGTGCCGCTCAAGGTGGACGGGCTGTTGGTTGTCGGCAAAGCGGCAAGCTACGATACGCTGCCGCACGGAAGCGCACGGGTCGTTCCCGTCGGGATGGCCGAGGGCGAAGCGGCCGGAGCCGCAGCCCGATTTGCGATCGAGCAAAACATGACGTTCCGGCAGCTGTCGGCGTCCAAGGATGCAATCGCCCAGTTGCAGGCGCAGCTTATCAAGCAAGGGATGGATTTGAAGCCGTTCAACATAAAGCCGGCCCCGTTTATGGAGCATAAATCGTACGAGGGCCTGAAAACGGCGGTCAGTCTGGGACTGTCCACCGGCGGGTACAAAAACGAATTTGATCTGGACAAGCCGTCAAATCAGCAGCGGATGGTCAATATGCTGGAAGGCATGCGCAAGTTCAAGCCGTCTGTGCTTGCCGGCAGCGCCGCGACCGTTATCGCCGGTGTGAAAGAGGCGAACAAGCTGCCGCTGTCTCTGGAAACGGCGGCGCAAATGACAGCGTCGATATTGAAGATAAGCGTGACACAAGGCAAGGCGGCCGACGAGCTGCTGGCCAAAGGCATTCTGAGCAAAGCGGCCCTGGATTCGATTGCGAATAAGCAGGAGCTCAGCAATGGGGATACCTACATGATTATTAACGACGTATATAAGCAGCTGAAGTCGGCAAAATAAGTGGGGAAGCCGACCTGGCCTCGCGAATGATCGCCATTGAAGCGTCGTGAGGTACCTGGCCGGGAACGCGGAGTTTTATCGATGCGTAGGAAATTCCGAGAAGGCAATTTCCTGCGGATAACCGGAGGCTCACCAGAAAGCATTCGAAATAAGCATCTAAGAATGCTTCGCCTTCGGTAGAATGCGCCTATTGTCGTCGAATGACGATGTAAATTGCTTGACTTTGGCATTTTTCAAGATTACAATAAGGCTTATTCAATTGAACATGGATCCTGTTGAAGGGAACAAGTACTTCGAATTTTGCATAACCAGAGAGGGAAGCCTTGCTGCAAATGACACGGTTTAATCATGTGTGTCAGCGGCATCAGCTGAAAGCTTCCTTATGCGAACCGGACGAACCGACATCCCGGAGGACATGCGGGGAACCACATTATTCTATCACGGAATGATGTGCAGTAGCCGTATTGCGTATCGCGGACGTTATTCGCTTGAGCGTGCACTTTATTGCCGTTTCCGACAGCCGTTTGGCTGAAACCGGCATAAGGCGCAAATCGTGGGTGGTACCGCGGGAGACTAATAAATGATCGATCTCTCGTCCCTGACTTAACTGTCGGGGGCGGGAGATTTTTTTCATTTTAGAAATAGAAAGGAGCCTGAACTTAAATGAGTATTCAAAAGCCGAAAGGCACGCAGGATTTGCTGCCCGGAGAAATCGAGAAATGGCAGTATATCGAAGCAAAAGCGCGCGAGCTGTGTCAAAGATTCAATTACCGTGAAATCCGCACCCCGATTTTTGAGCATACGGAGCTGTTTCAACGCGGCGTCGGTGAAACGACCGATATCGTGGAGAAGGAGATGTACACCTTCCTCGATAAAGGCGATCGCAGCATCTCGCTGAGACCGGAAGGGACGGCGGGCGTTGTCCGCGCTTATGTGGAAAACAAGCTGTACGGCGAGCCGGATGTCAGCAAGCTGTACTACATCGGCCCGATGTTCCGCTACGAGCAGCCCCAAGCCGGACGTTACCGCCAGCTGCACCAATTCGGGATCGAGGCGTTCGGCTCCGTCGATCCGAGCCTCGATGCAGAGGTGATTGCGCTGGGGTATACATTTTACAGCGAGGTCGGCATCAAGGATGTAACCGTGGAAATCAACTCCGTCGGCAATCCGTCCTGCCGTACCGTATACCGCGAGAAGCTGCAGCAGTTTTTTGCGCCGGTCAAGGATAAGCTGTGCAAAGATTGCCAATCCCGTTACGACCGCAATCCGATGCGGATTCTCGATTGTAAAATCGACCAGAAGTACGGCGAAGGCGCGCCGACCATACTGGAATATTTGGATGAGGAATGTACGGTGCATTTTGCCAAGGTGCAGGAGCACTTGTCCGCGATGAACATTCCTTACCGCATTAACCCGCGTCTGGTCCGGGGTCTCGATTATTACACGCATACGGCGTTCGAATACAAGGCTGCCGGAATCGGCGCCATCGATACGATCGGCGGCGGCGGACGGTATAACGGCCTGGTGGGGCAGATCGGCGGCAGCGATCAGCCGGGCGTCGGTCTCGGCATCGGGCTGGAGCGTACGCTGCTCGTCCTGCAGGCGCAGGAGGCGCAGCTGCCGGCAGCGAAACCGCTGGACGTATATTTGATCGGTTTGGGCGACGCGGCCGGGGATGAAGTGACGAAGCTGCTGCAGCAGCTTCGGTTGGCGGGACTCAAGGCGGAGAAAGATTATTTGGGTCGTAAAATCAAGGCGCAAATGAAATCCGCAGACCGGTTCCAAGCCTCGTATGTGGCTATACTTGGAGACGACGAGCTGGCCAAGGGCGAGATTACGGTAAAAACGATGGAAACAGGAGAACAGCGGACCGTCCGCCTGGACCGGTTGGCCGAAACGGTGCGGGAAGCCAAGTCTATGGATATTAACCGCTAATATGCGTCCGTTCAAAAAGTTGGCAGACTAATTATTATTACTATTTGGAGGTAGATTCTATTATGTTGTTGAAGACACATCATTGCGGGGCGCTGACGAAAGCCAATGTAGGCGAAACGGTCGTTTTGAACGGCTGGGTGCAGAGAAGACGCGACTTGGGCGGCGTATTGTTTATTGATCTGCGCGACCGGAGCGGAATCGTGCAAATCGTATTTAATCCCGATTTTTCCGGCGATGCGCTGAATGTGGCGGATCGCGCGCGCAACGAATTCGTGCTGGCCGTCAGCGGGAAAGTGGTGGAGCGCGATGCCGCTACGATCAACCCGAACCTGGCTACAGGCGAAATCGAAATTCAAGTAACCGAGATCGAGATTATGAACCCGGCCAAAAACCCGCCGTTCTTTATCGAGGACGGCATTGAAATTGACGAGTCGCTGCGGTTGAAATACCGCTATCTCGACCTGCGCCGCCCGGAAATGCAGCGCACGCTTATGATTCGTTCCAAGGCGGCCAAAATATTCCGCGATTTCCTGGACGAGAACGGCTTCCTCGAAGTTGAAACGCCGATTTTGACCAAAAGCACGCCGGAAGGCGCGCGCGATTACCTGGTGCCAAGCCGTGTGCATCCGGGCGAATTTTTCGCCTTGCCGCAATCGCCGCAAATTTTCAAACAGCTGCTGATGGTCAGCGGACTGGAGCGCTATTATCAAATCGCCCGCTGCTTCCGCGACGAGGATTTGCGCGCCGACCGCCAGCCTGAGTTTACGCAGGTCGATATCGAGACTTCCTTCCTGTCGCAGGATCAGCTGCTGGACATGATGGAGGAGCTTACGGTCAAGCTGTTTAAAGAAACGACGGGAGCCGATATTCCGCGTCCGTTCCAACGGATCAGCTACGCCGATGCGATGGGCAAATACGGCTCCGACAAGCCGGACCTGCGTTTCGGTCTGGAGCTGCAGGACGTTTCGGACATCGTTGCCGGCTCGGGCGTTAAGGTGTTCGCAAGCATCGTGGAAAAAGGCGGCCAGGTCAAGGCGTTGAACGCAAAAGGCTGCGGAAGCTGGAGCCGCAAGGAGATCGACGATCTCGGCGTATTCGCTTCGCGCTACGGCGCCAAAGGATTGGCATGGGTCGTCCTGAAGGAAGGCGAGATGAAAGGGCCGATCGTCAAGTTTTTCACGGAGCAGGAGCTGGAAGCGTTGAAGGAACGCCTTGGCGCGGAAGAAGGAGACCTGCTGCTGTTCTCCGCCGATACGAAAAAAGTGGTGGCGGACGTACTGGGCAACCTGCGGTTGAAAATCGGCCGCGACCTCGGTCTGATCGACGAGAACGAGTTCAAATTCGCATGGGTTGTCGACTTCCCGCTGCTGAGCTATGACGACGAGGCGAAGCGCTATGTGGCCGAGCATCATCCGTTCACCCGTCCGAAGGAAGAAGACCTGCAATACTTTGACACCGACCCGGGTCAAATTCGCGCGCAGGCGTACGACCTCGTGCTGAACGGCTACGAAGTCGGCGGCGGCTCCATGCGGATTTACAAGCGTGAAGTGCAGGAGAAAATGTTCGGCGCGCTCGGCTTCTCCAAAGAAGAAGCGCAGGAGAAATTCGGCTTCCTGCTGGAAGCTTTTGAGTACGGAACGCCTCCGCACGGCGGCATCGCTTTCGGCTTCGACCGGCTCGTGATGCTGATCACGAAGCGCAGCAACCTGCGGGAGACGATAGCTTTCCCGAAAACGGCGAGCGCGACCGATCTGCTGACGGATGCGCCGGGCACGGTGGACGACAAGCAGCTGGAGCAACTGTCGATAAGGCTGGCGCTCAAGCAAGCCGCTTCCAAGGCTTAAATCCGATAAGGAGGAGAATAGCCCTATGCTGCATCAGTTTTCGCGAACCGAGCTCGCCATCGGCCCCGAAGGTCTGGACGTTATGCGCGGCAGCTGCGTAGCGGTTCTCGGGATCGGCGGCGTCGGCTCGATTGCCGCAGAAGCGCTGGCCCGCACGGGCGTCGGCCGGCTTATATTGATCGATAAGGATGTCGTGGACATTACGAACATCAACCGTCAGGTTCATGCGCTGATGTCGACGATCGGCCAGCCGAAGGCGGATTTAATGCGCGACCGGATTTTGCAGATTAACCCGGAGTGCGACGTCACCTCGCTGCGCATGTTTTATACCGAAGAAACATATGAACAGCTGTTCGCCTATCCGCTTGATTACGTCATTGACGCATCGGACACGATCAGCTATAAAATTCACCTGATCAAGCAATGCCTGGAACGGAACATTCCGGTCATATCCAGCATGGGCGCGGCGAATAAAATGGACCCGTCCAAATTTCAGGTGGCCGATATTTCCAAGACGACAATGGACCCGTTGGCAAGGGTGATCCGGCATAAGCTGCGCAAGGAAGGCATCAGGAAAGGCGTGAAGGTCGTATTCTCAACCGAACAGCCGCTGAAGCCGCGTGAGGATGTCACCCAGCGTATCGTGCCGGAGAATGCTCCCGAAATCCGCAAGGCGCAGCAGCCGCCGGCAAGCAATGCGTTCGTCCCGCCGGTGGCGGGGCTGATCGCCGTCAGCGTGGTCGTGAAGGATTTACTGGATAAGGCGGGCATGCAGGCTTAGCGCAGCATGCTCAGCCTGTCGTCAACCATTGGTGCTGTCTCAAAAGTCATTTTTTGATTTTCAGCCCCCCGTTCTGACTATGAATTTACATGTGAATGCCGCTTCCATCCCCGCTTATATAGTGGTGTTGGAGGCGGCTTTGCCTATTTGTTGGGACTGTATCATCAGTTCATCAGTTGATACCCTTATAGGACAGCCCCTTTCGCATGCGAACGGAAGCGCGGTTGTTCGTTTGTTGATGGTAAAAATAATCGGGAACGGGAAGTCCGGATTCATGGATTCGGGGTCAACGAGGGGCAACAGGGGACAGCATGGGGCAACGTGCCTTTCATGATGGCGGTGAGGCCGTTTAACCTTGTTCGGCCGCGTCATTTATAATAGAATGATAGAACTGCTACTATTTTAATAAACAAGGTTGTGAGCACATCATGGATTTGTTTTCGCTGGCGGCGGAGGAAAGTCCGCTCGGCAAGCTGCTGGCGGACCGGATGAGACCGGTTACGCTGGATGAATATATCGGGCAGGAGCATATTGTCGGACCGGGCAAGCTGCTGCGCCGCGCGATCGAGGCGGACCAGGTTTCGTCGATTCTGCTGTACGGACCGCCCGGAACGGGCAAAACAACGCTCGCCAACATTATATCCCACGCAACGCAGGGCTCTTTCGTCAAACTGAATGCCGTCGATGCGACGGTCAAGGAAGTGCGCGACGTCATTGACCAGGCGAAAAACAATAAAGCGCTTTACGGGCGCAAGACGATCCTGTTTCTCGACGAGGTGCACCGCTTTAACACGTCGCGGCAGGATGCGCTGCTCCCTGCGGTGGAGCAGGGCATCATCATCTTCATCGGCGCGACGACCGAAAACCCGTTCCACCATGTGAACGGGGCGCTGCTGTCGCGCTCGACGTTGTTCGAGCTGCACGCGCTGACGCACGAGCATTCGCTTGCGGCGCTGCGCCGCGCGCTGGCCGACCGCCAGCGCGGCCTCGGATCGCTGCCGCTTCAGGCCGCGGACGAGGCGCTGGCGCATATTGCGCGCATGGCCGGCGGAGATATCCGCCGCGCGCTCAATGCGCTCGAGCTTGCTGCGCTGACGACCCCGCCCGGAGCCGACGGGGTCGTCAGCGTCACGGTCGAGGTCGCCGAGGAATCGATCCGGCGACCGACGGTGAAAGCCGACGAGTCGACGCAGTACGACGTCTTGTCGGCCTTTCACAAAAGCGTGCGCGGCTCGAGCGACGCCGCGCTGTTCTGGTTCCTCTATGCCGTCGAGAAGCTCGGCATGGATCCCATGACCTTCCTGCGGCGTCTGATCGTCGCCAGCAGTGAAGATATCGGCCTGGCGAACCCGCAGGCGATGATTCAGGCCGTGACGGCGATGGATGCGTATCATAAAATCGGCTGGCCGGAATCGAAGTATGTCATTGCGCAAGCGATTCTTTTTGCCGTCGAGAGTCCCAAATCGAATGCGATCCCGATGGCGATCGCCAAAGTAATGGATGCATTCGATGCGCTCGGAGCCGCAGAGGTGCCGCTGCATTTGCGCGACGCGCATTACAAGGGGGCGGAGAAGCTGGGCCATGTCGGATATAAATATCCGCATAACTATCCGGGCCACTTCGTGGAGCAAAATTACGTGCCGGAGAAGCTGCAAGGTCAACATTTTTATGAAGCGACCCGGCAGGGGATGGAGGAGAAAATCGCCTTGAACCAGCAGCGAAGAAGGCAGCAGGGAGCGCATAAACAGCCATAATAGGTCAGGCTGATTCATTTTTCGCCTATTTAAGGCGTTTTTCGCCCGTAATTTGAAAGTGGTACGGTATTTTTGGCCCGATTACGGAGTTTTTGAGCATAGCACGCGGTTTGACTGTATAGTTTAATAGTATATATAATTTAATTAGGATGCTCTAATTATACCGACATGATGCAGACCGCATAAAAAGTCGTCCGAAAATTGTGAACTTAAGGGAGGTGTACCTATCCGTTTCAGCTGAGGCGGGTAGGAAATTCATTGGATAGTGACCCGTTACCGATAATCTTGAATTTATGTTTAGTATTGCTTTTGGTGTTTATTAACGGTTTTTTCGTAGCAGCCGAGTTTGCTATGGTCAAAGTCCGCAACAGCAGGATCGATATGCTGGCGCAGGAAGGAAACCGGAACGCCAAATTCGCCAAGAAAGTAATGAGCAATTTAAATGCTTATTTATCGGCCTGCCAGCTGGGGATTACGTTGGCTTCCCTTGCGTTAGGCTGGATTGGCGAACCCGCAATTGCTGATCTGCTCAAGCCGGTGCTGCTGCCGCTACAATTCCCTGAAGCGATTGTTCATACCATCTCGTTCGTGATCGCTTTTACAATTATTACGGCCTTTCACATTACGTTAGGCGAGCAATTTCCGAAAACATACGCCATCCGTATGTCGGAAAAAGTCACATTATTATCGGCAGGTCCTTTATTATTCACCTACAAGCTGATGTACCCGTTTATTTGGTTCCTGAACGGCATATCCAACTGGATGCTGCGCAAAGCGGGCATCGAACCGGCGGACGAACATGATTCGGCGCATACGGAGGAAGAAATTCGCGTTTTAATGAAAGAAAGCAACAAGAGCGGACTCATTGATAATACGGAATTGACGCTTGTGGACAATATATTCGATTTTGCCGAGACCAATGCGCGCGAGATTATGATTCCGAGAACCGACATGGTGTGCTTGTACGCCAACTTGACTTACGAGGAAAACCGCCTGATTGCGGTTACCGAAATGCATACGCGCTACCCGGTATGCGACCCGGATAAGGATAACATCATCGGCTTCGTTCATATTAAAGATTTGCTGAAATCGGACCGCGGCGTGGAAAATATTAAAAGCATCATCCGGCCGATCACCAAGGTTCCGGAATCGATGCAGATCAGCGCACTGCTGAAACTGATGCAAAAAAAGAAGACGCAAATGGCGCTGCTGATCGATGAATACGGCGGCACCTCGGGGCTTGTTACGTTTGAAGATATTATTGAAGAGATTGTTGGCGAGGTTCAAGACGAATTTGACGAAGAACGTCCGCAAATTGAGAAGAAAGACGAACTTACGCACTCCATTGACGGGCGTATGCTGATCGAGGAAGTGAACAGCTTCTTCGGAGTGGAGATTGAATCGGACGATTACGATACGATTGGCGGTTGGGTATATTCCCAAGTGGAAATGCCGCCTAAGAGAAACCAGCAGATTGACTATAATGATTCTTATGAATTTATCATAGACGAAACGGACCAGCTTCGCATTTCCCGTATTTTGGTCAAAAAACGCAGGGAAGACAAACAATCGGATTTGGACCCTGAGCCCATAAGCGTGTAACCGGACAGCTCATCGGACTTAACCTGCGACAAGGATAAAAAATCTTAAACGAAAAACCATCCTTTGACGCTTTGGCGCCGCCGGATGGTTTTTTCTGTTTCTATGATTCAAAGCCGATATTATGCATGTGCAGTCGGCGTCAGCGGTGAAGAAGATAGGACCTTGTCGATCGTAGCGCCCCCAAGACAAACTTCTCCATCGTAGAATACGACCGATTGGCCGGGCGTTACCGCTTTTTGCGGTTGATCGTAGATAACCTCGCAGGTTCCGTCTTCGGGACGGCAGACGAGCGTAACCCCTTGATCGGGCTGCCGGTAACGGAACTTGGCCGTACAGCGCAGCGGACCTTGCGGCGGCTCGCCGCTGATCCAGTTAAGATCGGTTGCCTGCAATCCTTCGGAGTAAAGATGCGGATCTTTTTCCCCTTGAACGACGTAGAGGATATTGTTTTCCAAATCTTTGCCTGCCACGAACCACGGTTCCCCGCTGCCGGAGCCGCCGATTCCGAGACCTTGGCGCTGGCCGAGCGTGTAATACATCAGGCCGTCGTGACGGCCCTTCAGCTCCCCGTCCAATGTGCGCATCTCGCCGGACTTGGCCGGCAGGTAGCCGCTCAAAAATTCCTTGAAGTTGCGTTCGCCGATGAAGCATACGCCGGTGCTGTCCTTTTTCTTGGCCGTCGCGAGCCCGGCCGCCTCAGCCAAAGCGCGCACCTGCGGCTTCGGCAGATGGCCGATCGGAAACATCGCCTTGGACAGCTGGTACTGATTGAGCGCATGCAAAAAGTAAGTCTGATCCTTGTTCGTATCCGCACCGCGGCGCAAACGGAATTTCCCGTCGACCTGATCGACCTGGGCATAATGACCCGTTGCTATATAGTCAGCCCCCAGCTCGAGCGCTTTATTCAAAAATTCCCCGAACTTGATTTCGCGGTTGCACATGACGTCCGGGTTCGGCGTCCGGCCTTTGCGGTATTCGTCGAGAAAGTACTGGAATACCTTGTCCATGTATTGTTTTTCAAAATTTACCGTATAATAGGGAATACCGATTTGATCGCAAACCCTGCGTACATCCTCGGCATCCGCCTCGGCAGTGCAGTTTCCGAACTCGTCGGTATCATCCCAATTTTTCATGAAAACGCCGATAACCTCGTAGCCCTGTTCCTTCAGCAGCAATGCGGAAACGGAGGAGTCCACTCCGCCGGACATGCCGAGCACGACACGCGTATTTTTATTCATAAACGGATAACCTCCTTCTTTCTTTTATTATACATAGGTTTGCGTCAATTAGAAAATCACTATGAAAATATTTCATCAATATGTCACGGTTTTTCTCCCAAATTACGGGGATTTGTGATACCATAGAAAAGATACAAAAATGTATGAAATGTAAACGAGGTGCTCGATTTGAAAATTTCTACCAAAGGCCGATACGGACTCACGATCATGATGGAATTGGCAACCCGATACGGTGAAGGCCCCACCTCCTTAAAGAGCATTGCTGAGAAGCATCAGCTTTCCGAACATTATTTGGAGCAATTGGTGGCTCCCTTGCGAAATGCCGGCTTGGTCAAAAGTATCCGCGGTGCTTACGGTGGGTATATATTATCGAAAACGGTTGACCAAATTTCCGCAGGCGACGTTATCCGTGTATTGGAAGGACCGATTAGTCCGGTCGATTTCACAGAGGAAGACGATCCGGCGAAACGGGATTTATGGGTACGTATCAGAGACAGCATCGCAGCTGTGCTTGATTCCACGACCTTGGACGATCTGATCAATTATAAAGACGAGGGCATGAACGATAATTACATGTTCTATATTTGATGTAAACTATAGGCAAACGGAGTCAGAATGACCATGATTTACTTTGATTATGCGGCCACGACGCCGGTTTTGCCGGAAGTTGCGGATGCCATGCTTCCCTACTTGACTCAAATGTACGGGAACGCCTCCAGTATACATAGTGCAGGAAGAGAGGCTCGTGCCGCCCTTCATCACGCGAGGGATACGATCGCCTCTTTTGTCGGCTGCGCGCCTTCGCAGCTTATATTTACAAGCGGCGGAACCGAGAGCGACAACATGGCATTGTTTGGCGCTGCCGCGGCGCGCGAATCCGACGGGAAGCATATTATTACGTCGCAAACCGAACACCACGCCGTCCTCCATGCTTGCGAGCAGTTGGAGAAGCGCGGTTTTGAAGTGACCTGCCTGCCGGTTGATCCGACCGGCCGTGTCCGGCTAGAGGATGTGCGGCAGGCCGTACGAGCCGACACCATTTTGATCAGCATCATGTATGTTAATAATGAGGTCGGCGCTATTCAACCGATCGAGCAAATCGGCGAGCTTGCGCGAGCGAACGGGATTTTGTTTCATGTGGATGCCGTCCAAGCGCTCGGCCATCTCCCGATCGATTTGAGCCGGCTGCCGGTTGACATGATGAGTTTTTCCGCGCATAAGCTGAACGGCCCCAAAGGCATAGGAGCTTTATATGCGGCCAAGCATACAAAGCTGGAGCCGCTGCTGTACGGCGGCAACCAGGAGCGCAAACGGCGGGCGGGAACCGAAAATATCGCATCCATTGCAGGCTTTTCCAAAGCCGTACAAATCATAGAACGAAATATGTATGAAATGCAACAAAAGATGGAAAAGCTACGTTTAGAGATGGTGACGGGCCTTGAGCAGCTGTTGGGACAAGACCGGTTTGTTGTCAACGGTCCGAAGGCTCCGGCCGAACGGGCTCCGCACATTTTGAATGTGAGTTTTCCCGGAGTATCCACCGAAACGATGCTGATGAATCTGGATCTCGAAGGAATTGCCGCGGCCAGCGGTTCTGCCTGTACTTCAGGCTCGCTTGAAGTGTCGCATGTACTGAAGGCGATGCAGCTGCCTGACGAGATCATGAGGTCCGCGGTGCGCTTTAGCTTTGGATCCGGCACAACTACGGAAGAAGTTAACATCGCCGCACAAAAAATTGCAACCATCATGGGGCGAATCCGTAATTATTAGTAAGCTAATCATTAATGAATAGCTGCTTCTGGAGGAACTGTTCATTGAGAAAAGCGCGAGACGTCATCGGTTTGCCCGTTATTTGCGTGCAGAACGGGAAACAAGTGGGTACTGTGAAAGATTTGTTGCTTGGAGAAGAATGGCACATTATAGCGCTGCTGCTGGATACGAAGCAATGGTTTTCGGCAGCAAGCTGTATCAGATGGGAAGACGTCATCGCCCTTGGCGAGGACGCGATCACCATCGAGACCGAAGAAGCCATTAGCCGGCTGGAGGATTGCCTGACGTACGCCTCCGTCGTCGATGGCGAACGCAAAGTAAAAGGAATGCCTGTATTGACGGTGAACGGCCAGCAGCTGGGCGTCATCGACGATGTTTATTTGGACCCGAATTTGGGTAAAAATGTAATAGGCTATGAATTGACCGAGGGTTTCATTTCTGATTTGAAGGAAGGGCGGAAGTGGCTGCCTTTACCGGATTCCGTAACTGTGGGTGAGGACGCGATCATTGTACCCGTTCATTGTAATGAATCGTTAGAAGAAATCTTCGTATCCAAAGAAGAATAGGGTGATACTTATGTTACGTTGTCCAAATTGCAACTCCAAAGACATTGGAAAGATCGGCTCTCACCAGTTTTACTGCTGGGGATGCTTTATTGAGCTTACGGTAAACGGGGAAAAAATGTCCGTATTTCAAGTGGAAGAAGACGGAACGCTCAGTTCCCTCGATGATTTGTTTTTTGAAGAGGAAATTCCGCAGGTTCACGCCAACTGACAAACGCATCCAAATGCGAAATAGCAGCCTTCTCCGTTCCTTGCCGCGGGCAAGCTTGGAGAGGTTGCTTTTTTTGATTGTCCGGACGGGAAAGATTAAGATGGAGCGCTGGTACACATACTGTAGGAGAGTGAAAGCAAGCTCATGCTATGCCGGAATTGTCAAAGCTGGCAAATGTGTATTAGGCAGGTGAACCAGCAGAATGGACCGTTTTTATAAAAATCAGTTTTTTACGACGCTTGTCTATGTGTTAATCTGTCTGTTGATTTTGTTTATGCTGCTGCAAATACGTCCGATGCTCTACGGTCTTTACCGATTTTTGATGGATATATTGGCGCCGTTCGTTATTGCGATGGTCATCTCGTATGTGCTTAATCCGATCGTATCGCTGCTGAATGCCCGTAAAATGCCGAGAACCGTAGCGGTTCTGCTCATTTACGCCGTCTTTATCGTCGTCGTGACAGTTGTGCTGATGAACCTGATTCCGGTTTTTATCCGACAGCTGACGGAGTTTAACGAGCATATTCCTCAGCTGGCATCGAAGGCGCAGAGCTTCGTCGACAAGCTGAACAGTCTGCAGTTTTTGCCGGACAGCGTTCGTACGGGCGTTAACCGGTCGCTGGCCAAGCTGGAGAGCGGCATTTCGGGAATGGTATCCGATTATATCGACGGCATCGGCGGCATGATTGATATGGTTTTCATTGCTTTTATTATTCCGTTCCTCGCTTTTTACATATTGAAAGATTTTCAGCTGATTGAAAAAACGGTGCTGACGATCGTTCCAAAAGCGAAACGCAAGCAGGTTATCACTTTGTTGGTCGATATCGATACGGCGCTCGGCAACTATATCCGGGGCCAACTGCTCGTATGCATGATCGTCGGCGGACTCGCTTATGTCGGCTATTGGGCGACCGGCATGCCATATGCGTTACTTCTGGCTTGTATTGTAGCCATATTTAATATTATCCCGTACCTGGGCCCGTTTTTCGGAGCCGCGCCTGCGATCGTATTGGCGGCAACGATTTCTTTGAAAATGGTGCTGATGGTCGCGGCCGTCAATACAATATGCCAAATTTTGGAAGGTAACGTTATTTCGCCGCAGGTTGTCGGCCGGTCTCTGAACATGCACCCGCTTATTATTATTTTTGCGCTGCTGGTCGGCGGGGAGTTTGCCGGTGTGGTCGGATTGATTTTGGCGGTGCCGTTTTTTGCAGTGATGAAGGTCATCCTGCAGCATGTGTTTATGTACTACGTTCACCGCAGAGCTACCTGAATTTTTTTCGCATGCCTATATTTCGTATCGAAACTTTTAAGGCAGTGAAGCGTATTATGGATGGTATGTTCAACCGGGAAGCCGAGGAGCGGAAAAAAGTACATAACGCATGCAGTATTGGGAGGAGCCTGTCACCAAGGGCTCTTTTTTGCGTTTTTTGGGGTTGAGCTGCGGACAGACAGAGGGAGGAAGCTATGGAACAGCAGGCATGGATAGCAATCGGCATTTTTTTAATTATTTACGGAATTATCATTTCGGAAAAAATTCACCGTACGATCGTAGCGATGATCGGCGGCATTCTGATGGTGGTCGCGGGAATCGTGAGCCAGGAAGAGGCGCTGCATCATATTGATTTCAATACGCTCGGACTGCTGGTCGGGATGATGATCATCGTCGGCATTACGGCGGAGACGGGAGTGTTCAAATTTGTGGCGCTCTGGTCGGCGAAAAAAGCCGGGGGGCATCCGGTTCGCATTTTAATCGTGTTGAGCGTTGTAACGGCGGTAGGCTCGGCATTTCTCGATAACGTCACAACGGTGCTGCTTATGGTTCCGGTGACGTTCAGCATTACCCGGCAGCTGCGCGTGACGCCGATACCTTTTCTGATTTCTCAAATTATGGCTTCGAATATCGGTGGAACGGCTACGCTGATCGGCGACCCGCCGAATATTATGATCGGCAGCGCGGTGAAAGAGCTGACCTTTATGGCGTTTATCAATAACCTTACCTTGATCTCGTTTTTCATTTTGCTCGTGATCCTGCCCGTATTCGTGCTGCTGTACCGCAAGCAGATCCGGACGACGGAGGAGCTGCGGCAAAATATGATGAAGCTCGATGAGAAGGCGGAAATTACGAATCCGGCTTTAATGAAAAAATGTTTGGCTGTGCTTGGTTTGACGATCGTCGGGTTTTTTATCCATCAGGCGGTTCATCTTGAATCCGCAACGGTCGCATTGGCCGGCGCGTTTTTGATGCTGCTGCTGACCGGGGAGCGCTACTTGGAGGAAGCTTTTCACCGGGTGGAATGGACGACCATCTTTTTCTTCGTAGGCTTGTTCGTGCTTGTTTCCGGACTTGTGGAGACCGGGGTAATCGCTGCGCTGGCTGAGCATACGATGAACCTTACGGGGGGAGACGTAGCGAAATCGTCGGTACTCATTTTATGGTTAAGCGCAATGGCTTCAGCGTTTTTGGACAATATCCCGTTCGTAGCCACGATGATCCCGATGATTCAGGAGATGGGCGCGATGGGCGTCGACAACCTGGAGCCGCTATGGTGGAGTCTCGCTTTGGGGGCGTGCTTAGGCGGAAACGGGACGCTGATCGGCGCAAGCGCGAATCTGATTGTCGCCGGACTGTCGGCCAGAGAAGGACATCCGATATCGTTCGTATCTTATTTAAAGATTGCTTTTCCGCTCATGGTTTTGTCCATCATTATTGCGAATGTCTACATATATTTACGGTATTTGTAAGTAAAACGTGCGTATTTATCGCATTTTGCGCGCCGCCGGTGATTGGAAGAGTTCCCAAACGGCAATACTTTATATAGGACGCGCACGTTAAATTAGGAGCAGGCTGCAAGCTTGCCGAAACGACAGCTCGGCAAACAGCCTCAGCGGACGCAGCAGGCTCATGGAATGGCGGGCCGGACCGAGAATCGCTATCGCAATTCCCGCCTGCTGCGACGAATTAACCGGAGCGGAAAGCCGCAAGATAAGATCCGGACCGCCCCCTTGCCGGGCTTTCGCCTCAGTTGACAGCACTCATGGGTAACGTATATACTTTTGCTTAAGTATAATTTGTAAAACGTTGAAGGAATCCAGTAGGCCATAGTCCATGATCCAGAGATAAGGTTTTAGACCCGTCCCAAGCGGGCTAGCTGTGAGAACCTTGCATGAAGGATGGCTGAAAGCTCATTCCGGAGTGCGGAACAAATCCGCCGGTTGGACTCGTTATCGTCTGAGTGAAGGAGATTGTACAGCCGGTTTAATGCCGCAATTGGCGCAGCTGTGCAGTAACCAGGGTGGTACCGCGAGCAATTCGTCCCTGTTTTGGAGGGGCGTTTTTTTTATCCCCGAAAGCAAGGTCAAGAGTTGCTTACATTCTTGACGAAACCCGGCGGATACGGGTTAGCGGAATAAGCTGCGGAGCTTTGCGTCATTTTAAGGGGACTAATAAGGAGGCCAGGACGATGAAAGCAAGTGAAATACGTTCCAAATGGTTAGCATTTTTTGAGCAAAAAGGGCACAAAATCGAGCCAAGCGCTCCGCTGGTGCCGCATAACGATCCGTCGTTATTGTGGATCAACGCAGGGATGGCGCCGCTCAAGCCTTATTTTGACGGCCGCGTTATACCGGACAACCCGCGGATCGCCAATTCGCAGAAATGCATCCGGACAAACGATATTGAGAACGTCGGCAAAACGCGCCGCCACCATACTTTTTTTGAGATGCTGGGCAACTTCTCGATCGGGGACTACTTTAAAGAGGAAGTCATTACGTGGGCATGGGAGTTTTTGACGAGCCCGCAATGGATCGGTTTTGATCCGGAACGTTTGTCGGTAACCGTCTATCCGGAAGATACGGAGGCGTTTGAGTACTGGAACAAAAAAATCGGTCTGCCCGCCGAGCGCATTTACAAGCTGGAGGAAAACTTTTGGGACATCGGCGAAGGTCCGTGCGGACCGTGTACGGAAATTTTCTACGACCGCGGCGAAGCTTACGGCGACCTGAACGATCCGGAATGTTGGCCGGGCGGCGAGAACGAGCGCTTCCTCGAGGTGTGGAACCTCGTGTTCTCGCAGTTTAATCATAATAAGGACGGCAGCTATACGCCGCTTCCGAACAAAAACATCGATACCGGCGCAGGCTTGGAGCGATTTGCTTCGATTTTGCAAAATGTCGATTCGAACTTCGATACCGATCTGTTCCAGCCGATTATTCTAAAAACATGCGAGCTGGCCGGGGTCAAATATCATGTCAATGAAGATCATGACGTTGCGCTGAAGGTGATCGCCGACCATATCCGTACGGTAGCTTTCTCCGTGGGCGACGGCGTGCTGCCTTCCAACGAAGGCCGCGGCTACGTCATCCGCCGCTTGCTGCGCCGCGCTGTCCGCTACGGCAAAGTGATCGGCATGGATAAGCCGTTTCTGTACACGCTGACCCCGATCGTCGGCGACATCATGGGCGTCTATTATCCGGAAGTCGTCGAAAAGCGTGAATTCATCGAAAGAGTGATCCGCACGGAAGAGGAGCGTTTCCATGAGACGCTGTCCGACGGCTTGGCCATTTTGGCCGAAATGACCGAAAAAGCCCGCAAGGCAGGCCAAACGGCCATCAGCGGTCCGGATGCGTTCAAGCTGTACGATACGTACGGCTTCCCGTTTGACTTGACGGAGGACTTCGCCGCCGAGCAAGGGATGACCGTCGACCGCGAAGGCTTCGACCGCGCCATGCAGGAGCAGCGCGACCGCGCAAGAGCGGCCCGCCAGGACGCCGATAGCATGAAGGTTCAAGGCGGCCCGCTTGCCGATTTGACGGTTAAAAGCGAGTTTGTTGGATATAATGAATTGGTATCAACTGCTAAAGTGATCGCGCTCGTTCATGAGAACCAGTTTGTTGATCTGGTCGGTATTGGCGAAACATGTCAGGTCGTGCTCGACCGTACGCCTTTCTATGCGGAAAGCGGCGGTCAAGTGAGCGACCACGGCTATATGACCGCGGAAAATCTGCGCCTCAAGGTCGAGGATGTCGGCAAAGCGCCGCACGGACAGCATGTGCATACGGTTGTTGTCGAGTCCGGCGTGCTGCGCAAAGGCGACACGGTGCAGGCAGCCGTCAACGAAGCGATGCGCGACGATATCATCAAAAACCATACGGCGACTCATCTGCTGCATAAAGCGTTGAAGGAAGTGCTCGGGGAGCATGTCAATCAGGCGGGCTCGCTCGTTGCTCCGGAGCGGCTCCGGTTCGACTTCTCGCATTTCGGCAGCATCAGCCCGGAGGAGCTTCGCGATATCGAGCAGCGGGTCAACCGGCAAATATGGAAGAGCACGCCGCTGAACATTTCGCTCAAGCCGATTGCCGAAGCGAAAGCGATGGGGGCGATGGCGCTGTTCGGCGAAAAATATGGCGACGTTGTCCGTGTCGTGCAGGTTGGCGATTACAGCCTTGAGCTGTGCGGCGGCTGTCACGTCGGCAATACGAGCCAGATCGGACTGTTCAAGCTGGTCAGCGAGTCGGGCATCGGCTCCGGCGTCCGCCGCATCGAGGCGGTAACGGGCCGCAATGCCTACCTGTATCTGGATCAGCAGCTGCAGCTGCTTCACGACGCGGCCGGCCTGCTGAAATCCAACATTCAGGACGTGCCGAAGCGGATCGAATCGTTGTTCGGCCAGATGAAGGAGCAGGGGCGCGAGAACGAGTCGCTCAAAGCGAAGCTTGGCGCCATCGAAGCGGGCTCCTTGTCCGATCAGCTGAAGCACGTCGAGGGCGTGCCTGTGCTGGCCGCTCAGGTAAGCGCCGGCGACATGGAATCGCTGCGCGGCATCGTCGATCAGATGAAGGCGAAGCTGGGCTCTGCGGTAATCGTGCTTGGCGCGGTCGCCGACGACAAGGTGAATCTGGTTGCGGCGGTCACCCCGGATCTGACGGCCAAAGGGTACCACGCCGGCAAGCTCATTAAGGAAGCGGCGGCGGTCGTCGGCGGCAGCGGCGGCGGACGTCCGGATATGGCCCAGGCCGGAGGCAAGGATGCGGGCAAGCTGCAGGATGCGTTGAAGCGGGCCGAAGCCTGGGTTGCGGAGCAGGTCAAGGTAAAATAATTTTTGGTTTGTCTACAGGAATTTTTCGACAAATCGCGAATATAAAGAGGTATCGGCGATTCATATACGTATTTACCACTTATGTGTTAGGGGGTGTCGGGATGAGTTCGATGGATAAGACGATGAAATTTAATGTAAAAGCGGAAGAGATCGAAACATCACCCAAAGATGTCATACTGGCTGTATACAATGCGCTCCAGGAGAAGGGCTACAATCCGATCAATCAGATTGTCGGCTATCTGCTCTCCGGTGATCCGGCCTATATTCCCCGTCACAACAATGCCAGAAGCATGATTCGCAAACGGGAACGGGATGAGCTGATTGAAGAGCTAGTTCGCTCATACCTGCAGCAGCATAAATAATAAGCAATAGGGGGCGGCGGAACTTCCGTCCCTTGGGAGTATACCGGATGAAACGATTAATGGGACTGGATTATGGCGATAAGACGATCGGCATTGCGTTGAGCGACGAGCTGGGCTGGACGGCTCAAGGACTCGAGGTGATCCGGCGGACGACCGCTGAGCGGGATTTGGGCAGACTCCGGGACATTATCGCGCAGTACAAGGTGGAGGAACTGGTCGTTGGATTGCCTAAAAATATGAACAACACCATCGGTCCGCGGGGCGAAAAATGTATGGAATTTGCCCGGTATTTGCAGGAAACGCTTGAAATGCCCGTTCATATGTGGGATGAGAGGCTGACCACCGTTTCTGCTCAGCGCACATTGATCGAGGCCGACGTCAGTCGCAAAAAACGCAAGCAGGTTATCGATAAGATGGCGGCAGCGCTCATTTTGCAAAATTATATGGATTCCAAAACAGTGAGGTGATTGGCATGTCAAATGAGGATCAACTGCAGGATGAGCCGGAAATTATTTTTATTCCGGATGATGAAGGCAATGAAGAAGAGTTCGAAGTCATTATGAAATTCGAAGTGGACGGATCGGACAAGAAGTATATGATGGTTGTTCCGGTAGATGCGGAAGAGGAATCCGACGAGGTGTACGCGTTCCGTTATGAAGAGGACGGGGATGACCTGCAGCTGTATACGATCGACGATGAAGAAGAGTGGAATATCGTGGAGGAAACCTTCAATACATTGATGGATGAGTTTGCGGACGAAGAGGATGAGGAAGATTCCAAGTAATCACCGTCAGGAGGAGCCTTTTTGTACCAGTTAAAGGATATGAAACGAACGGACAGGTTGCAGAGCGCCTACGGAGATGATATTATTTTGTATGATGACCGCGATCAATCCGTTGTGTATAAGCTTCTTTCCGAATTTCAACTGGGCGACCAAATGTATGCGGTGCTCCGACAGGAGCGGGCCAAGGAGGCGGAGCCCGAAATATACCGGGTAACCTTCGCAGCAGACGGCGAGCCGGAATTGGAAACGATAGAAGACGATGACGAATGGGAAAATGTTTCCGAGCTGTACGACGAAATGACATTTCCCGAAAATGATGTAAAGTAGACTACAACTTGTTTGAAAACGGCCGAGCGGAGACGATCCGCTCTTTTTCGTTGTATATGCTTACGTAGTCGAAAGGAGTTTAAGTGGTTGCCGGAAAACGAATATCGATTGTAACCCGGATCGTTGTGACGGTCTTGATCCTGGGAGCCGCCGGATTAACCGGAATAGGGCTGTACGTTTGGCAGCTGCTGCAGCCGATGCCGGCCTCGGAACAGGCTGTGCGCGTGCAGATTGTCCCGGGCATAGGCTCCGCGCAAATTGCGCAAACGCTCGAGCGTCAAGGCTTGATACGGGATGCGGGCGTGTTTTCATATTATTTGAAGGTTAAGCAGCAGGGCGGTAAATTTCAGGCAGGAGAATACGAGCTGGCTCCCGGCATAACGAACGACGCCATTATCGATACGTTGAATAAAGGCTTGACGGTCAAGGAGCAGGGAATCAAGCTTACGGTGCCCGAAGGGTTTACCGTCAGGCAGATCGCCGATAAAGTCGGCCAGCAGTTCGGGCTCGATCCCGCGTCGTTCATGCAGGCCGCCCAGCAGTTCAGCGGATTCACGGCCAAGGCGTTCGGGCAAATCCCCGCCGATCCGCAGCTTCGCAGCCGGCTTGAAGGGTATTTATTTCCCGAGACGTATGAGTGGAAAAAAGATATCAAGGTCGAGGAAATGATCGACATGATGATGCTGGAGCTTGACAAAAAGCTGGCTTCGCTTCCCGACAATTGGCAGCAGACGCTCGCCGCGCGCGGCCAAAGCTTTCACCAGATGATGACGGTCGCCTCGCTAATTGAACGGGAAGTGGTCGTCGAGGACGAACGGGCGCTGGTGAGCGGAGTCATCCAAAACCGGTTGAACAAAAAAATGCCGCTGCAGATCGACGCGACCGTTCAATACATGTTCGATAAGCCGAAAGAACGTTTGCTGGAAAAAGATTTGCAAGTCGAAAGCCCTTATAATTCTTATCTTCATGCCGGCTTGCCGCCCGGGCCGATTGCGAGTCCGAGCCTGGCCTCGATTAAAGCGGCGATTTATCCCGCGGATACGAAATATATGTTTTACGTTACCAAAAAGGACGGCAGCAAAGCGCATCTGTTCGCCGAAACGTACGAACAGCATCAGCATAATATTGCAGAGAGCAAAAAAAATAGTCCTTAGGCGATTCAAGCAAAATGGAGTAACAAGCAAAATGGAGTAGCAAGCAAAATGGAGAAAAGAGGAACAACCGAATGAACACACCGGAGCTGAATATATCGGCCGGCACGGTTTCCGAAGCGAAGCGGTATATTGAAGCGGGAGCCGATGCGGTATCCGTCGGAGAGCATCGCTTCGGCATGCGGCTGCCGGGGAGCATCTCCCTGGAGGAACTGGGCGGCCTGATTCCTTGGGCGCATGAACGCGGCGCAAAGGTCTATGTAATCGTAAATAAAATTATGGACAACGAGCTGTTGCCTGCACTGCCGGACTATTTGCGGAACGTGCAGCAGCTGGGCGCCGACGCGCTCGTATTCGGCGATCCGGCCGTATTGATAGCCGTCCGCCATGCGGCGCCGGGTATGAAGCTGCATTGGAACGCAGAGATGACGTCGACCAATTACGAGACGGCCGGCTATTGGGGTTCCAAAGGAGCGGTCCGCGTCGTGCTGGCCCGCGAGCTGAATATGGACGAGACGCTGGATATTAAACGGAAGCTGACCTCGATGGAAGTCCAGGTTCAAGTGCATGGCGTTACGAATATATATCACTCCAAGCGCAGCCTGGTGACGAACTACGAAGCCCATCAGGGCCGAGCCGCGCAGAAGCTGGACAAGGGGCTTGACCAGGGCCTATTTCTGATCGAGCAGGAGCGCAAGGATGAGCGTTATCCGGTCTACGAAGACGAGAACGGAACGCATATTATGAGCTCTGACGACATGTGTATGGTTGAAAATTTGCATGAGCTGATCGAGGGACAGGTGGACAGTCTGAAAATCGAAGCTCTGCTCAAATCGGTCGAATATAATGAAACCGTCGTTCGCAGCTACCGCCAGGCGATTGACGCCTATATCCGCGATCCGGAGCATTACGAGTTCCAGGAGCAATGGCTCGATGCAATTCGGGAGCTGCAGGACCCGCGGCGCGAATTGTCTTACGGCTTTTTCTACAAAGAGCAGGTATATTAAGCTTCAGCGTTTATACAAAATCGAAAAGGGGTGGAAACAATGACCTTGGTTAACCAACAGCTGCTGGGCAAGCGCGTCCGGCTCGAGAAGCCGGAGCTGCTCGCGCCCGCAGGCAGCCTGGAGAAGCTGAAATTTGCCGTCCATTACGGGGCGGATGCGGTTTATATCGGAGGGCAGCAGTACGGGCTGCGTTCCAATGCGGACAATTTTACGTTCGAGGAAATGCGCGAGGGGGTCGAATTCGCCGACAAGTACGGGGCCAAAGTATTTGTGGCGACCAACATTTTTGCCCATAATGAAGATATTGAAGGCATCGAACATTATTTGCGCTCCATTCAGGATACCGGCGTCGCCGCGATCATTGTAGCCGATCCGGTCATTATCGAAACCTGCAAACGGGTCGCGCCCAAGCTTGAAATCCATTTGAGCACGCAGCAGTCGACGATGAACTGGCAGGCGGTGCAGTTTTGGAAGGAGGAGGGCGTTGACCGTGTCGTGTTGGCCCGCGAGGCCAGCATGCAGGAAATTGTCGAGATCAAGCGGAATGTCGATCTCGAAATCGAAGTGTTCGTGCACGGAGCGATGTGCAGCTCGTATTCCGGCCGCTGCGTGCTGTCGAACCATTTCACGGACCGCGACTCGAACCGCGGCGGCTGCTCGCAATCATGCCGCTGGAAGTACGACCTCTTTACGACGGAAGAGGACCGGCAGCAGTCGGTCGGCATCAAGGAGCTGCCGCTATTCAACGAGAACGACGACGCTTTTTCGATGAGCTCCAAAGACTTGTGCATGATCGAGCATATTCCGGAGCTTGTGATGTCCGGCGTTGACAGCTTCAAAATCGAGGGACGGATGAAGAGCGTTCATTATGTCGCAACGGTCGTCAATGCGTACCGTCAGGCGATTGACGCGTATTTTGCCGACCCGGAGCATTATGAGCTGAAGCCGGAGTGGCGGTACGAAATTTTTAAGGCGGCGAATCGGCCGCTTAATACCGGTTTCTTCTACGACCACCCGGATCACGAGGATCATATTTTCGAACCGGAGGATAAAGCGGCGCCTTACGATTTCGTCGGAGTCGTAATGGCTTATGACGAAGCGAGCGGGATCGCGACGATTCAGCAGCGCAATCATTTTAAGCCCGGGCAGGAGATTGAGTTTTTCGGCCCGCATGGCACCTTGTTCAAACAGCAGGTGCCGCCGATTCACGACGAATCGGGTCAACCGCTCGATGCGGCCCGTCATCCGCTGCTGCTGATTCAATTGAAGGTGGAGCAGCCGGTCAAGCCTTACGATATGATGCGTAAAAAGATGGGCAAAGCCTGATTCAACAGCCGTTCAGTGAACTCGTTCAGCTTTGCTGAACATCGGGGAATCAGATGGGGACTCTACCCCACCTGATTCAAGCCCCGCCTTAGAGGTGGGGGTCTTAACCCGATAAAGTCGCAATCGGATAAAGTCCTCTTCCTAAGGAGAGGGCTTTTTTAAAATATAAGAATTTATAAATATTGATTCCTAAAAAAAGTGGCTTCAGGCAAGGGATTGTGCTACTTTAAGAGAATGGACAGCATATTCTAAAACAGATCCTATTTGACGAAAATGGAAATTGGAATGCATTTTCGGCAAAGCATAAGAAGAAGATTCGTTTCGTTGTTATAAAAGAGGTAGAAAAGTACAGGAAATGCGGCGACCCAAGGAACGGATTTAAGGTATTTGTCTGCGAGGGTTGCCATGACATAAAATGGGTGCCCTATCGGTGTAAAGGTCGGTTCTGCACGACTTGCTCTTGCGGTGAAACCGAGGAATGGAGCCGATTGATGTGCGAAGACGTAGTCCAAGTGAATCATCGACATGTTGTATTTACGATCGATGAGGGGCTATGGGATGTCTTTTTGCGCACCGAAAATTGCTAAAGGATTACATGGATGAGGCCGTACGGCTGGTTAAAACGTATTTTGAGAAGAAATTAAAAGCAGTGCCTGGAATCATTGCAGGCTTACATACATTCGGATCTCGCTTGAACTTCAATCCCCATGTTCATATGTTGGTTACCATGGGAGGCATGAAGAAGAACGGGGAGTGGAAAACGTACGACAACCGTGCAGTAAAGAAAGAGGTAGAAGTAAAGCAGAAGGTAGAACAGAAAGGAAATGGGTATAGGGTGGAAAAGCGATAGCGGTCGCCTTTGAAATCGTGTCAATACCGCTACATACATTCAATGGGACACGATTTCAACAGCGATTGGAACCCCATACCCATTTCCCTCCCAAAGCACCAACGTATGGTTAGAACCAAGGACCGTCAGGGCGAACTTCCCTGACGGTTTTCTTAAACATAATAGAAAGTATAAAATCCGGGAACCAAGGTGTTCCCCTTTTTAAGTTTTTTGGTAAGTAGAGTTATGGAGACCAATATTTTACGACAAATATTTTTTGATGAACATAACCATTGGGAAAATATTGTGAAGAAGCATGGGAAACAAATACCGCTTAGTATGGTCCGGGACTTCGATAGGATGGATGATGGAGACCCGGAAGTGCCCCCGCAATTCGCATGTGAAGCTTGCGGCGGAGCCATGTACCCGGGATACGACAAAGGTGTGCATGGTTATGAAAATACCGGATCGAAGACCGGCTAGTTAAAAAAGAGGTAGCAGGAGACACAAGAGTAGAACAGTAAGAGGGTATGGATGTGGGGTGGAAAGTTTACGGGCCGTCTTTGAAGTCGTGTTCCCCCTGTCCAGTCTAATCGAAGGAACACGACTTCAACAACGGCTGTAACCCCACATCCATCCCTCCCCACGCTCAAACGTATATCCTACACCAAGGACGCCGCAAGGCGTTTTACTTACGTGGTTGGCGTGCCAAGAACCGAAAATAATCGGAGTAAATTTAATATAAATAAATCCACCTTTGGTAGTATTTATGCTGTAAATTTCATGATGGGACAATGGACCCATGGACAAATTTGCCAAAAAGGAATATCATCCTACAGTGTCGAAAAGGAAATCTTATACATTGTCAAAAGAGCTCAAATTAAGGCGGTGGAACTATTATTTTTGTGGTGAAAGCGATTTATTTGGAGGAAAACGGCTTTATCTGTCGAATAACATGACAGGACAAGTAATATTTTCCAAGCATAGCAATTACTTCAGCTAAGGTGGTGGTTCCTTTGAAAGGAATACTGTCTATACTTAAGGAATGGACAGCCAAGATCAGTAAACGGTTCACGGCAGGACAAGCTGCGGCAAGCGGCGGGGGAAACAACGGAGCGTCAGAACGGGTGCCCGGATCATTGAAAGGGATGCGGCTGGAAAATCCGATAAAATCCGTAGGGATGAAATTATTTTTAATTTTTTTGGTCAGCATATTATTTTTTGTACTTACGGTAGGTTTTACTTCCTACAATATTTCCAAAGGCGTTATTCAGAAAAAGGTTGCGGACGCCTCGGAGCAGACTATTATACAGGCGGGGCAAAAGCTTGATCTGCTATATGGCAATTATGAGGATTTAACGATGCAGCTGCTGCTGGATGAAGAAATGAAGAAATTGCTGGCAGCGATCATCGGCTTGGAGAAAAACTCTTTCGATTACTTGCAAACACGGCAAAAAATAGGAGAAAAGCTGAACGTTTACGCCTATGCCAACAAATCGATCAAGGCGCTTCATTTGTTTGCGATGAACGGGGAGCCGGTCAGCTCCGCGGGCGGCTCGGCGGCCCCGAAGGAAAATGTCGATAAAGAGGCGTGGTTTAAAAAAATCGTCGACGAGGGCGGCAAGGCGGCATGGCTGGAAACGAAACCGAAAGGCTATTTCGAAACCGCAGGCGCCACACCGACATTCGCTATCGGGCGCGTACTTAAAAATACGACGAACAGCAGTCAGCAAAATGTGCTGTTGATCGAGATCAGTACGGACGTGCTGAGCAAAGAGCTGACTGAAATCCAAATGGGAGAAGGCGGCCAGACGCTGATTCTTTCACCGGATATGAATGTGGTTTATTCCCAGGATGCGGCATCGTTGGGACAAAAAACAAAAATCGACGTTGCAGCCGATTCTTTGGAAGGCGAAAACCACAACATTATGAATGTGAAAAAAGATTTGCAGCTCGTATATTTCAAATCCGGTAAAACGGGATGGCATTTAATGGGCGCCATGCCGGTCGAAGAGCTGATCAAGGATGCCAAAATCATATCATACATAACATGGGTGATGGCGTTGATCGCGGCTGTCATAGCCGTCGTCATCGGGATCATTGTCGCCAATATGATAGGACGACCGATTATTACGCTTCGCAATCTGATGAAGGATGGCGAGCAGGGGAACCTGACGGTCCGGATGACAGTGAAATCCCAGGACGAAATCGGCCAGCTGGGCAACAGCTTCAACGAAATGATGCAAAAGATTACGGCGCTGGTGCAGCAGACAAACGTTTCCGCGCAGGAAGTGCTCTATACCGCTACAGAGCTGTCGGACGCCTCCAAGAAGACGGCTACGTCTGCGAAGGAAATTGCCGTTGCGACCGAAGAAATCGCCGGCGGCGCATCCAGCCTGGCTGTCGAGTCGGAGCGCGGCAATGAGCTGACTCACAACATCGGCGTGCAAATGAAAGCCGTTGTCGAGGCCAACGTCGTCATGGGAACCGCCGCATCCGATGTGCAGAAGTCCAGTGAGCAGGGGATACAGTACATGTCCGAGCTGATCAACAAGACGAATGCAACGGAAGCGATGACCCGCAACATGGTGGAGAAAGTAGATAATTTGAAAGAAAGCACGCGCTCGATTCGCAAAATTCTTGAAGTGCTGAGCAACGTTTCGAAGCAGACCAATATTTTGTCGCTCAATGCGACGATTGAAGCGGCCCGCGCAGGCGCGGCCGGCAAAGGATTCATGGTGGTTGCGGACGAAATTCGCAAGCTCGCGGACCAGTCTCGTCAATCGATCGAAATCGTAGGTACCATTACCGAAACGATTCAAAGAGAAATTGACGAAACCGTCAACGTTCTGTCGACAGCGTATCCGATTTTCCAGGAGCAGATTGCATCCGTTAAAGAGGCGGATTCGATCTTCAAGCAGGTGCAGACTCACATGGGCGGCTTTATCGGCCAGCTGTCCGAGGTGACGGAATCGATCAGCAATCTGGATGCGGCGCAGCTTGTTTTGTCCGATGCGATGTCCAACGTGAGCGCCGTGGCGGAGGAGTCTTCGGCTACTTCACAGGAAGTCGCTTCGCTCAGCTCCGAGCAGATGAATATTAGCGACGGGCTCGTCCGCTTGTCGGACAAGCTGGATCAGCTGTCCAATTCGTTGAAAGACTCGCTCTCCAAATTCGAGGTTTAAAAGGGACGCGGCTCGGAGTGATATTCCGGTTACTATACTATTCGAACGAAACAATCTTTTTCATGGCGTACTTGCCGTGAAAAAGATTGTTTTTTATTTGCCGATTCCCTCTTCATGCACAAACGAAGCTTATACATGAAGGACGCCGCAATTGTTTTCCGATGCGCCTCGCCGCAAAAAGCTTATAAAAACCGGGCGGCTTATTGTTTGAGCGGTCCGGCAGCCGATCATAATGATACTGTAACGGAAAAAGCGAAAGGGTGCCCGGTATGAACCATGAGAAGCCGCTTAAAAAGCATCGTTTATTTTATATTTTGCTTATAATCGTTTCGCTGCTGGTCGTTTTAAACATCCGGCTGTTTTGGATTCAAGTGGCGGCAAGCCGCAGTTGGACGAGCAGGGGGATCGACCTGGTGGAAAATTCGGTTATTCAACGGGAACAAGGGATTGTGCTGGACAGCGGCCGCGGCGATTTCTATGACCGCAGCGGGCAGCCTCTGACCGGCCGGGAAATTCCAGTTCTGACCGTGTTTCCGGTACATCAGGATAAAGGAAAGGCCGGTAAGGAGTTAAACAGGCGGATCGCGGATATTTTGCATGTGCCGGAGTCCGTATGGATACAGTTTGTCGGGCCGTTGAAGTCTCCTCGGGTGTGGAGCGTCGATGGAGCGGAGGTCGCTTTAAACGAACGGCAAATCGCACAAATATCGGAACTGGGGCTGCCCCAGCTGGCCGTTACCCGCTTGAAGCAGCGTTATGCGGATTCGCAGCTCGCGAGCCAAGTGATCGGCTTCATCGGACAAGATCCGAACCGGATTACCCGGCAGTATACGGACCAGATCCATCGCGGGGAGCTTCAGCTGACGAGCAAAATTGGCGGGGCCGGGCTGGAGAAAACGTTCGAGCCGTGGCTGCAGGGAATCGGGGCGACTTCGGTGTCGCTGTTTACGGATGCGGCCAAGCACCCGCTTCCAGGTCTCGATGCGCGCATCGTAACGCCGCAGAACGGCTACTATCCGGTGAAGGTGGTCACGACACTGGATACGGCGGTCCAGCGCAAGATCGAGCAGGCGATGGACGCTTTGCAAATTCGCGATGGCGCCGTCGTCGTTCTGGATGCAGCCAACGCGGATATCGTCGCGATGGCCAGCCGTCCCGATTTTAACCCGCAGCACGTCGATCTGCAGCAGGGCGCATGGCGCAACCGGGCGTTGAAATCGGCGGCGCCCGGGTCAATTTTTAAAACCGTGACTGCGGCCGCCGCTTTGGAGGAGCGCGCGGTCAAGCCTGACGACATGTTCGAATGCACCGGCGAGTTGGGCAAATACGGGCTAACCTGCTGGAATAAACAAGGCCACGGCCGGATCAGCTTCCGGGAAGGATATGCGCAATCCTGCAATATTGTGTTTGCGAAAATAGCCGAAAAGCTGAAGGGAGCGACGATGGAAGAGTACGCCCGCAAGCTCGGCTTAACGGTTCCGGTTGGCTGGCAGGGAGATTTCATGCAGGCGTCGGACTTCCGGGAACTGGATGCGGAGGAAGGCGGGCAAGTATTTGCCGGATCGACTCCGAAGGAGGATGGAGGGGTAAAGGCGCAGTCGGCGATCGGCCAGCGCGATGTCATGATCACTCCGCTGGAGGCCGCCAACATGGTTGTGACGCTGCTCCGGCAAGGAAAGGTGCTGTCGCCGCGGATCGTGAAGGAGGTCCGATTCCAAAACGGCAGGCTGATGGAAGCGTTCGCCGAGAAGCGGGTCGGCGGCTTGCCGGGCGGTATTTCGGCGGGAACAGCGAAGACGCTGCTGTCCTGGATGGACGATGTGGTGGATCATGGAACCGGGAAATCGCTGCAATCCGCCAAGTGGTCGCTCGCAGGGAAATCCGGCACGGCGCAGGTGACGGATAAAAGCGGCAGCCCCCGCGTCAATCAATGGTTCATCGGCTACGGCCCGACGGAGCATCCGGCGTATGCGGCGGCTGTTATGGTCGGAGGCATGCCGGAAACGGCAGCGAATAAATCGCTGCCGTTGTTCAAGGAAGTGATGGATATATTGGCGTCGTCCGCCGTTCAATGAAAGGATGCGGGAGACAGCGAAGGGAGCATTAGCGAAAAGCAGGTGCCTTTGCCGACTTCGCTGGTCACGTCGATTTTCCCCTGAAAAGTTTGAATCGCTTTGTATGTAACCATCATGCCAAGCCCGGTGCCTTTATTGCGTGTGGAATAAAAGGGCGTTCCCAGCCTGCGGATTTCCTCCGGCGTCATTCCGACGCCGTGATCGATAATGTCGATGCACACATAGTCAGCCTGTACGGCGGCATTTATTTTCAGTTTGCCGCCTCCGGGCATAGCTTCGATGCCGTTTTTACACAGCTGGACGATGCACTGGACAAATTTTTCTTTATTGACGCTAATAAACAGCCGCTCGTCCATCTCCGCCACTACTTCAACCTTGCTCAAGGAAGCATAGGAGAGAATCGACTGGATCGCCTGCTGAATCAACGGTTTGGCGTCTAACAGCTCGATTGACTCCAGATGAGGCTTGGCAAATGCCAAATAATTGGTAATCATCGCCTGCGCTTTGTCTATTTCTTCTATGACCATTTGCGTGTAAATTTGCCGTTTTTCCTCATTGATGCCGGGCTGCTTCAGCATTTGCATAAAGCCGCGGGCAACGGTCATCGGATTGCGGATTTCATGGGCGAACGATGCGGCCAGCCCGCTTAGCGCGTCCATTTTTTCACTTTGCTGATACTGCCTGCGGAGGCTGAGGTTCGTTTTAAACTGTTCGATGATCCAGATAGCCAAGCTGAGTGTAACACTGTGAATGCAGCTGAACAATCCGAAAAAAGCTATTGTGCTCCAGGTGATCGGGATGTTTTCCCACAGCAAAGTGAGGAAAGCCGGAATGGAAACGATGATGCCGCTGATAAAGCCGGCGGCGGCGGCAAACAGAACGTTGCGGAGCTTGCTCTGACCGGTGATGAACGGCTTGCATAGCGATATGAAGATCATGGTTGCGACGATGCAGACGACAGACATCAGGCAAGCAGCCAAGCTCCCGCCCAAATAGAAACGGAATGCCAGTATCGCAGCAGCCGCAAACCATGCGGATTTCCGACCGGCATACAGGATGAGGATGACCAGTGGAACGCCCCGCAAATCGTACACGTGCCCGGGAGACAGCTCCAGGCCCATCGCAATGCACAGCAGCGACGCGATAGTGCACAGTATCGTTATAATCTGCCGGTTGACGATCTGTTGAAATTTATGGACGCGGTCTATCCAAAACACATGGTACAGCATGACCGGCATAATGATAATCAACATGTTTAAAAGCAAATGCCGCAAAATGTTCAAGACAGTAGGACCACCTTATTGTCAACAATGTAAAAACTTCGGACGTGTCTAATTCTTACATCCGTATTCGACACAATTTTTCAATTTCCTACTTAATCCAACAAAAAACCTTTCTACCTCATGAAAATGTTCCTGGGTAAAAAGGTTCTGATTCGTGTATGATGATCTAAATCTTCGTAAGCGGAATGCGCCACTCGGCGGATTCAATCCAGGAACGATCGCTGAATTCGCGGCCGCGCAGCACGACCTGATGCGGGTAAACCTGTACATACAACCCTTGCGCCGGATTGGACGAGCTGCCCGGAACGGAGCGTGTCCGGCCAACGGAAGCATTGTTGATCCAATGAAACGAATTTTCCGCGTTATAATGCTCCTCGCCGACAAAATTGCGGTGGCTATGACCGGAGAGTACAAACACATTGCGGTAAGGCTCGAGAATCGCTCTGAATTGCTTGGCCCGGATCAAGCGGTGGGATTGACCGTCCGTACCCGGCGCAGGCAGCGGCTGATGAATAAAGATGATTGCGGGCCGGCCGTCTTCATGGACTTTCATTATTTGCTGCAGCCATTCAAGCTGTTCATCCGAATACCAGGCGCCTTCGCCGACCTCCGGTTTTTCCTGCACATAGCATTCCTGCGACATCATAATCAGATGAACGCCATTGATCCATGCATCGATGTAAGCTTTTTTGTTGTAGTAGGCCATGAACGTAATAAATCGGTCGCGGGCCATCTTGTCGGTTTTGCCATTCGGCATCGTTTCGGTAGAAAAGGCTCCTTTCGAAGTTAGCCATATGTCATAATAATCATGGTTGCCCATATTGGCGTAAAGCTGCGGAAGCTTGTAGTCGTTCAAAATCGTCTTCAGCAGCTTGTAATCGCTTGCTCTTCCGAAATCGGTCAGATCGCCGCCGAGCACAACGGTATCAAGCGGCGTTTCCCATTCGGCAATGTCCTTCAGCGCCATGTGGAGCTTATCCGTCATGGACGATTCCCCGACCGAGATGTGAAGGTCGCTCAGCAGAAAGAAGGACAAGAGAGGCTCTTTGGCCGCCTCCTCGACAGGGAGAGCCGGACCGGGTACAGCCTTACCCGCTTCAAACTCGGTCTCTGCGGCCACCATCCAACGCCGGACAAAGGGGATCGAAGCGGACGCTCCGGCCGATAAAAAGGCGAGGGACATTAATAATTTTTTGACAAAACTTCTCCGGTTCATAAATGCGTTATCACCCACTCTGTAAAATGCTGCGTAAAGCTGATTGTAACTGGATTAATTATACCTTGCGGGCCGCGGGTTCACAACATATTTCGGCATGAAACGGGGGGCTTGCGGAACTGTATCCGCAGCGGAAGCAAACGAATAATCGCGCGGGAAATCGCAGCTCGCGGACAGGCGCTGAAACAACGGTGGCTTCGACTCCCGCTTATACCGGATTATCGGTCTGGATATCGGGCGTTGGGGCAAATTAGATTGTTTTTTGATCCGTCTCTTCGTTAATGAAATCGCTCCTAATATGCATTATGATAACAATGAAGGAGATTTTGATACGGAGAGGAGACTTACGGTGAAATATCGAATAATTCCGAATACCGATTTGAACGCATCGATCATCTGCCTGGGCACCTCGAACCTCGGCACCCCGATCGGGGAACGGGAATCGTCCGGGATCGTTGATGCTTATGCGGATTGTGGCGGCAATTTCCTCGATACGGCCGAAGTGTATGCGAACTGGCTGCCTGTCGAACCGAACAGCAGCGAACGGTTTATCGGCAAGTGGATGAAGGAAAGAGGAAGCCGCAGCCGGATGGTGCTGGCGACAAAGGGCGGACATCCGCGGCTCGAAACGCCTGCGGTCTCGAGGCTGTCCGACAGTGAAATTCGCGACGATATCGAAGGAAGCTTGCAGCGTCTGCAAACGGACTATATCGATCTTTATTATTTGCACCGCGACGATCCGAACCGTCCGGTCGAGCTGATCGTCGAACTGCTGGAGGAACAGGTCAGAAAAGGAAATATCCGCCACTATGCCTGCTCCAACTGGTCGCTGGACCGTATGGAGCAAGCTAGGCAGTATGCGGCGAAGCAAGGTTATACCGGTTTTGCGGCCGCAAGCAATCTGTGGAATTTAGGCGACGTTAGTCCCGGCGCCATTCAAGATCCGTCCATGGTGGCGACGGACCGGGAGCTGATCGTTTGGCATGCCGAAACGGGGATGCCGCTCATTCCGTACAGCTCGCAGGCGAACGGTTTTTTCAGCGGCAAATACCGCAGGGATCAGACGGTAACGCCCGAATTGGCAAAGACAAGCGTGTTCCGCAAGTACGCCAACGAAACGAATTTTGCACGGCTGGAACGGGTGGAGCGGATCGCGAGAAAACGTCATGCGACGCCAAACCAGATTGCTCTGGCATGCCTGCTGGCGCAGCCATTTCCCGTATATCCGGTAGTCGGCTGCAAACATAAGGAGCATGTGCTTGACAGCGTGGGTGCGGCCGATATTGAATTGGATCCGCAAACCGTATCATATATCTGGTCGGGCGGGCAGTAATCGCAAGGAATAGCGGCATGTCGGTATATTGGATGGCTTTCATCTTTTCGGGATGGCGGCCATTTTTTTTGTTGCATAGTTGTGTGTTAATTTCTTGTCGCTTCAGCCGGGCTCATGTCCGGGTACTAGAGAAAGATAGTACTTAATAATTTCGCGGCTTTGGCTATACTTAAATTAAAAGGCAAGCTTTTGAAAGAAGGTGCATGTGCGATGAGCAAAAAATGGGTTGAACATGAAGGGCTGAGGTGGGTGGAACGCGGAATCGTAACCCGCGAGCAGTACGAGCAAATCGTCGGCTTATATGAAGATAAAAAGCATGCAATCGGCATCCTCCCGCTGCTGGGCGCAATATTGGTCGGACTCGGCATCTTAAGCTTTGTCGCCGCCAATTGGCAGGATATTCCGCAGCTGGCGCGGCTCATTCTGATCGCGACGGTTATGGCGGCCTTTTATACCGGAGGAGAAATGCTGCTGAGAAAAGGCCACGACAAGCTCGGGATAGCCATGGTTGCGCTCGGTTTGACCGCTTTTGGGAGCGGGATTATTTTAACGGGCCAAATGTTCCATTTGGTTGCTTACGACATCACGTCGTTCATCGTCTGGGGAATCGCCGGAACGGTGCTCACCTATATATACCGCAGCCGTTTCCTGTATTTGCTCAGCCTGCTGATTTTCACGTCGGCTCAAATTTACAGTTCTCTGGAAATGCATCATTTCAGCGGCATCGCTTTCGCAATCATGATCGTCGGACTCGGCTACTACGGCTGGAAACGTCAGAACGCGCTGCTGACCTGGTGCTTCAGCTTGAGCTTTGTCATCCAATCGCTCATTCTGGTTGCAAGCAAGGACTGGAAAGCTTTATGGTTCTTCGTTCCGGTTATGGCTTTGTACACGGCAGGCGATTATTTGAAGGACCGCAGCCCGGGATACGCCGTGCAGTCGGTGCCGCTAATCGCCGCTTTCGTCTTTGACGTGATTGCCGTTCTGTTCTACGACGATACAGGCGTGATTCGGCTGAGGGAGCTGCTGCCGGGAGCGACTAATTTTATACTCATTATGCTGCTGCTGTTCGCTGTCTCGGTGTATGGCAAGCTGATCCATAAGCGTGCTTCCAGCGCGTTCGAATGGATTTTGGTCGTACCGTTCGCCTACTTGCCGTCCGGTGCTGCGGTCCTTTACTTGCTGGCGCTATTTTTCTTCGCGCTCTATGTGCTTTGGAGAGGATATATCGAGGAATGGCGGTTTAAAATAAATTTCGGCACCGTGCTTTTTATTTGCGCAACAATGGTGGCGTACGGCAAATTAACATGGGCATTCATGGATAAATCGCTGTTTTTCATATTGGGCGGGTTGCTGCTGCTGTTGTTAAGCTGGTTTCTGAACCGCAGGAAAAAGCAATTTTTTGACGAGGTTAAAGGAGGGGGATCCTCATGAGCGGACATTCCGGGGTATTAACGGGCAAAAACCGCACCAGGCTGCTGATTGCGGTCGTGCTGCTGCAGATACTGTTTTTGGGCGGAATTGCCGGCTCATACTATGCGGTGGGCTGGTTCGGCCAAGAAATCAAGCTGAAAACGGCGCCGGTCGATCCTCGCGATTTGCTGTATGGCGATTACGTGACGCTGGGCTACGAAATCAGCCAGCCGGAGGCGCGCTTGTGGAAAGGAACGGGAGAGCGGCCGGCGCAGGACAGCCGCGTCTATGTTCTGCTGAAGCCGGCGAACGGATTGTATGAGGCGGCCGGAATCTACGACGCCAAACCTGCAGCCGGGCCGGGGGAAGTTGTGCTCAAAGGCAAGGTGCGTTCCGCTTGGGGCGAGTCGATCCGCGTGCAGTACGGACTGGAGCAGTATTACGTTCCGGAAGGAACGGGACGTCAGCTCGAGGATAAAGCCCGGAATATGATCGTCGCCGTAAAGGTCGCCCCTTGGGGGCAAGCGAAAATTGTCGGTATGGAATATTGAGCCCGGACGGTTGAGGAGATGAAATCCTCGACCGTCTTTTTTGGTTGTTTTATACGCTGCCTTGCCGCCCCTGATAAAACGCGCACGTCTCTTAAGGACGACGAAGCCGTGTATCCTGGCTTGCAACGACGGATGACCGGGGCAGGCGAAGGTTTACAGAATAATTTCCTGGTGATACGATAACGTGTATTAGCGTTGTTCCGGTGGAATTTTTTTTCAACCAGATGCAGCAGCAAGGAGGATTCAGGCTCGGATGGAAACTTGGAAGCGAAATTTATGGCTATTATGGGTAGGGTGCTTCGTCACATCGGCAAGCTTTACAATGGTCGTCCCGTTCCTGCCTTTGTTTCTTATCCATATCGGCGTCAGCGAGCATCTCGAAATGTGGGCGGGCTTGTTATACAGCTCCGCCTTTTTGGCGGGTGCGATTTCGGCGCCCTTCTGGGGAGCGATGGGCGATAAATACGGACGGAAACCGATGATTGTGCGCGCCGGCTTCGTCATTTTTATTATTTATGTACTGACCGCATTTGTGACGAATCCGTACGAGCTTTTGGCGCTGAGGGTGCTGCAGGGGCTGTTGACCGGATTTATTCCGGGATCGATCGCGCTTGTCGGAACGAATACGCCTGAGGATAAGGTCGGCTACGCTTTGTCGATGATGTCCACGGCGACCGCTACCGGCGGCATTATGGGACCGCTGCTCGGCGGCGTTATTTCCAAGCTGTTCGAAAACCGGGTCGCATTTGCAAGCGCAGGCGTTTTCGTCCTGTTGGCGACGCTGTTGATTCTGTTCTGGGTGAAGGAGGAGAAATTCGCCGCCCCTAAGCAAAAAACGCCGATTTTCGGACCGATTGGGGATATTACGCAAAACCGCCCGTTTTTGATGGTGCTTTGTTTGATTTTATTGACTCAGCTTTCCGTTATGACGATCGAGCCGATACTGCCCTTATATATCATACAGCTCGGCGGCTCGGTCAAAGATGCATCGCTGTTGGCGGGCATCGTATTCTCCCTGGTCGGTGTAGCGAGCATCTTGTTTGCGCCGCGGTGGGGGAAGCTGGGCGATAAAATCGGCTTCCGCAAAATATTAATCGTCGGCCTGCTGGTTGGCGGGCTGGGCAATCTGGCGCAAATCCCGATGCACGAAATTTGGGGCTTCTCGATTGTCCGGTTTGTGTACGGCGCTTTTTTTTGTGCGGTGTTTCCGGCTCTGAACGCACTGATTGTCCGGGCGACGGCCGCCGAATTCCGCGGGCGCGCGTTCGGGCTGAGTCAGACGGCCAATCAATTGGGCGGGATGCTGGGCCCGCTGGTCGGCGGCGTGATCAGCGGGGTCTTTTCGATTCACAGCGTATTCTGGGTCACCGGCTTGATGCTGCTTGCTACGACGGGCATTGCTTATATGCTGGATAAACCTTCGTCCCAGAAGGCGGCCGCTTAATCATCTGCTGCAAATAACGAGCGGAAACGGGCAGACTTATTTTAAAGAAGCGTCAGCGTGATGATCGACGATATAGCCGGGTTTCAACCAATGTGAAATATGTCGGGACGATGGAATCAAGCGGAAAGAGGAGGCGAACGAGATGGAAGCGGAATCGTGGTCATTGCCCGGAAATATGCTGATATGGGATCGAACGCAATCGGTCGGGCACGATGAGGTGCTTGTGCCTTTTGCCTTGGACGAGCTGCTCTGCCGGCAGACGGGAGCGGGAGGGATGCCGATCGTCCATCTTTGGCGGCATCCCTGCGCCTTCGTCATGGGCTTGCGGGACAGCCGTCTGCCGCATGCGGCGGAGGCGAAGCGATGGCTGGAAGCGCAGGGCTGCTCGGTGGCTGTGCGCAATTCGGGCGGCTCCGCGGTTCCGCTTGATTCGGGCGTCGTCAATATTTCGCTCGTCCTGCCGAAGGCGCAAGGGCAGATCGATTTCCGGCAAGATTTCGAAACGATGTATCGGCTTATCAAGGAAGCGCTGCGCACGCTGTCGCCGGATGTTGAAAAAGGCGAAATCACAGGCTCTTATTGCCCCGGTGATTATGATTTAAGCATTGGCGGACGCAAGTTTTGCGGAATCGCGCAGCGGCGGCAAGCGCATGCGATTGTCGTGCAGGCGTTCGTGGTCGTACGCGGGGACGGTGACGGCAAAGCCGCGCTGGTGCGCGAGTTTTACCGGATCGCGGCGGCGGGTGCGGCGGCAGGCTCCTTTCCCGAGGTAGAGGAGCGCAGTATGGCAAGCCTGGAAGAGCTGATCGGACTTGCGGACGAGCAGCGGTTCGTCAGCTCCGTGAAGCAGACGGTGCGCGCGCACAAGCTTCCGGCAGCGGTCCAGGACGGTCCCCTGCAGCTGCCGGAAGAGCGGCAAATTGCCGAGACGGTCGCCATACTAAAGGCGCGCTACGGGATCGGCTGATTTCTTGCAGCGGCATTTACCGGCTTGATAAGTCCGATATTAGTCTTTAATGCCGGGCCAACGCTGCTCCAATTGAGCGATCAGCTCTCCGTACGTATCGCGCAGATCGCGGATTGTGATCAGCTCCGGCGTATTGGCCGCTTCCTCGGCGGAATGTTCTTTCAGAATCGCGTCGAGGCCGTTGTAATTAAAGGTCAATTCTTTGTAGGTTTGACCGAGTTTTTCAAGAACGACGCCGATTAATGTGCTGTATTTTTCCATGTAAGCTCCTTTCCCGGCTTCTCACAGACCGTTGGCCCGAAGGCGTGCCGTGCAGCGCGGCGCATTTTTTTCCCGTATAGCTTACCCCAGAAAGAGCGCCATGGCATGGCTTAGCCGTCGGCGCTTTTTTGCTTTTTAGGAAATTATGCGCAGCAAATTTCTGTGGATAACCGGGGGCTCCCCCAAAAGTAATCGGAATTGGCTTCGGAGCTTCACGTCACTTTTGGGGGACTTTGTTCCTGTGCGGCCCGGCTCCGCCGATACGGGCAATTCCTTTCATGACGGGGGTCATGCACGACGCGGAGCTTATTTCGTCTGACCGGGAGCGTGCGCTTCGTCATAGCTTCTCCTTGCCTGCTCCACCTGCGAATAATAGTCTGTCGTCCATTGCTTCATTTGCCGCATATGCGGGATGAGCGTTTCCCCTAGCGGGGTCAGCTCATATTCGACGGCCGGAGGGATCGACGGGTGGACATTGCGCTTGACGAATCCGTCCCGTTCCAACTGCCGGAGCGTCTGGGTCAGCATTTTTTGGGAGATATCGGCAATGCGTCTTCTAATTTCGCCATACCTGTTGGTCCCGCTTTCCAAAGCAAAAATGACGAGCACCGTCCACTTGTTGGAAATGATTTCGAGCACCCGCCGATAAGCGCATTCCGTTACCGAAATATCGGGTTTGACTGCCGATGGTGGGGTCATAATATTCCTCCAATGCACCATAATGTTCGCTGCGCACTATAAAGTGCCTACTTACTTAATTTTAGTATATGTATTAATGTATGTCTACAGCCACTTAAAAAGGAGCGATGTTCTTATGACAGCATTCAAAAACGGAAACCCGATCGGTGTCGGCGTGATCGGTGCCAGTCTGGGCGGAACATGGGGAGGTGTCGCGCATCTTCCGGCGCTGCTGGCATTGCCTCAATTCCGGGCGACTGCGGTCAGCACGACCCGGCAAACAAGCGCCGAGGCAACGGCAGAGCGCTTCAGCATTCCCAACGCTTTTACGGACCCGTATGAGCTGGCGATGCATCCCGACGTTGACCTGGTGACGATTGCGGTTAAAGTTCCCGACCACGACAAGCTGATCCGCGCCGCTCTGCAGGCGGGGAAACATGTGTTCAGTGAATTTCCGCTCGGGCGGACGACGGAGGAAGCGTCAGGTCTATTGCAAGCTGCGGAGGCTAAGGGAGTTCGCCACTTTACAGGATTGCAGGCCCGCGCCAACCCTGCTTTTCATTATGTCAAAGATCTGATCGCCGACGGTTATGTCGGAGACGTGCTGGCTGTGCACTGCAGCTATGCCATGCCGGTGTTTCCGACACGGTCCAAACAGATCAACCAATCCCGCGCGTATTTGCTGGAGGAGGCCAATGGCGCCAACCAGCTGACGATTACCGCCGGACATTTGCTGGACGGCATCACGTATATGTTCGGCTCGTTTTCCGAAATCTCGGCGATCCTGGAAACCCAGATCAAACAAGTCAAAGTCGCGGAAACAGGGGAAGTCGTGCAAGCGACCGCGCCGGACCATGTCGTCGTAAACGGAAAGCTGGCAGGCGGGACGATTGTAAGCACCCAGATCCGGAACACGCATCGGGGAGGACTTTCGATTGAAATCAACGGAACGGAGGGAGATTTGCTGCTGCAGTCCGAAGAAAATTATATGTTTCAAATGGACTCGTTTGTCGTAAAAGGAGCGCACGCCGACGGCAAAACGATTGAATGGCTGCCTGTTCCGCCGCAATACAATCTGCTGCCTGCGGGTATACAGGCAGGTCCGGTATTCAACGTTGCCGGCTTGTATACGCAAATTTACAACGATCTGCTGGACAGTACGTACAACGCGCCTGACTTTCGTACGGCCGTCGACGTGCACAAATTATTGGATCATGTGCGGCTGGCGGCCCAAACCGGCACGAGGCTTACGCTTTGATACTGCAGCTGTTAACGTGATAGAACATGTATGGCGTCGCGATCCCCTACCTGGTTAACGGATGGGAAGCAGATGCGATCATAAACGAGTTGCATAGGAATGCTTGATGCGCTCACGGCCGTTCAAAAAGCGAAGCGGGTCCGGTACCGGCTTCGCTTCTTGTAAAAATGCCCCTGTCGGCAGCCTAACATTCCACGGTCCATCCCCATTCGTCCTGCAATCTCCCGTATTGTATTCCCGTCAACGTATCGTACAGCTTTTGCGAGCAGGACCCGACGTTCCCCTGGTTGACCGGGATGTCGTTCCCGTTCCAAAACAATCCGCCGATCGGCGAAATGACCGCAGCCGTTCCTGTGCCGAACGATTCCTCCAAACCGCCGTTCTCGGCCGCACGGACGATTTCGTCGATCGCAATTTTTCGTTCCGTAACGGGAATACCCCATTGCTTGAGCAAGCGGATGACGCTGTTGCGTGTAATTCCTTCGAGAATGCTGCCGTTCAATTCGGGTGTAAGGACTTCGCCGTTTATTTTGAAAAAAACGTTCATGCTGCCGACTTCTTCGATATATGTTCTCTCGATTCCGTCAAGCCACAACACCTGGGAACAATGCTGCCGTTCTTTGGCCTCGGTTTGCGCCTTCAAGGTCGCCGCGTAATTACCGGGTGTCTTGGCATGTCCGGTTCCTCCCCGCACCGCTCTGACATAGTGATCGTCGACAAAGATGCGCACCGGCTTCAGCCCCTCCCCGAAATAAGCTCCCGCAGGGGAAAGAATGATCGCGAACAGGTAACGGTTCGAGGCGCGCACGCCCAGGGCGGCTTCCGTAGCGATAATAAACGGACGAATATACAGCGAGGCGCCGTTGCCTACGGGAATCCAGTTCGCCTCCAGCCGGACAATAGTCTGCACAGCTTCCACGAACAGCGATTCGTCGATGCGGGGAATGTTCAATCGGTCGCAGGAGCGATTCATTCTCTCCGCATTTTTGTCGGGCCGAAACAAGAAGACCTTGTTATCGTCGGTCCGGTAAGCCTTCAATCCTTCGAACACGGACTGGCCGTAATGAAAAACCATCGATGCAGGATCGAGCTGCAGCGGCTCGTAAGGAACAATGCGCGGGTCATGCCAGCCTTGCTCTGCGGAATAATCCATTAAAAACATGCGATCGGTAAAATGCACGCCGAAGCCAAGCGATTGTTGGCCTGGCTTGGGCTTGGCTGTCGGGCATGGATAAATATTTATGCTTTGTTGTACCTTTTCCATCCGTATCGGATTCATGATCGGGTTCCGCCTCTCCAATTTGGAAATAAATAGTTTTGCTACTTCCCACTATAAAATGTCTCGGTATCATTGATCAATTACAAAATAAACCTTATTATTATTGATACAATCGATGATTGATCCGGCGATGGGAAGCGGAAAGGACGAAATCGTTCCGGAAAAGCGCCAGCGCTAAGCCTGTGTTTCCGGATTCAACTGTCAAGCGGGTCCCAGGCAAGAAACGTCCGGCAACAGCGGTTGAAAGAACGGTCCGCTTGCGCCTCGGCATTGATTCGCCGGACGACCGGACATTTTGAAAGCGGGGGGAACTACGATATGGAGCACAGGCTGCTGCAATATTTTATAGCGGTTTGCGAGGAGCTGCACTTTACGAGAGCGGCTGAAAAGCTTGGCATCAACCAGTCTACGCTCAGTCATCAAATTCAGCTGCTGGAGCACCGGGTCGGCGCGCCGCTCTTTGTACGGATAGGCAAAAAAACGTATGTATCGGAGGCGGGGCAAATTTTGCTCAAGCACAGCCGCAATATGTTTCATGAGCTGGAGCAGGCCGCTGCGGCGATTAATGAGCTGAGCAGTTTGCAGCGCGGGCGACTGCGCATCGGCGCTTCGGGCAATCATCTGCTGACCTCCGCCATTATCGCTTTTCACCGGCTGCACCCAGGCGTTGAGCTCTCCGTTATGGAGCTGGCGACGGATGAAACGAAAGAAGGCTTGTTAACGAACCGGCTTGATCTCGGCGTCGTTTTTTTACCGTTAGAGGACGAGCTGCTGCACAGCGCCCCGTTATTTCACGAGCGGCTGCAGCTGGCCGTATCCGTACACAGCGGCCTGGCCGGCACTCCATCCATCCGATTGGAGGAGCTGCAGCGGCACCCTGTAATCATGCTCCAGCACAAGTTTCTCGTACGGCAAATGATGGATGCTTATTGCACGCAAAGCGGCTTCACGCTAAAACCGATTGTTGAGCTGTCCACCCTGGACGCCCTGCTGCAAATGGCGCGAAGCAACATAGGCGCTGCAGTTTTGCCCGGCTCTTTTTTGAAAACCGCCGACTGTTCGGGCATACATATCATTCCAATTGTCAATCCGGTGCCGCAGCGGACGGCCGGCATCGTGTACCGGAAGGAAACATATATGTGCGCCTCGATCCAAACCTTTATTCGCGAATTGACGAACAGCTTCGAGCCCGACTGAAAAATCGTACGGCATCGACTGCAGGACATTCCGCAATCTGAACAAAATGGGCCGCCGCTCATTTCAGCATAAGCTTCATCGCGGCGGGCAGCTCATGCTGCCAAAAGCCCCACAAATGCTTGCCCGGCTTCTCCAGATAGGTCAGCCGGCAGCTTCTTGCCTCCAGCAGCATCAAAGCCTCCCGGTTCGCCTCCAAAAAATCGAACTTGCCGCGTTCCGTCGTCACCTCTTGTTCCTCCAGCCCGATCAGCATATACAGCTGCAGCCACGACAAGTCCGCTTCCGCGGCAATCCGTTCCCGGGTTTGCTGCAAAAATGCTCCTGATAAGGATATAACTTTGCCAAATAGGCTACGATAATCTAAGGCGAGGTGCAGCGATACCGTGCCGCCGAGCGAATCGCCCGCCAGTATGCGTTCGTCGGCCGCTGTGCGCACGTTATATTTTTGCTCGATAAACGGCAGCAGCTCCTGTGTGAAAAACCGGCAGTAATTCGCGAAACGCGCGCCTTCGGGGGCGTATTCCTGCGTCCGAACCGCAGTCACCGTATCAATACATACAATAATCGCCGGATCAACGCCTTCATCGTAAATCAACCGGTTCATATGAGTCGCTATCCGCCCGAAATTAATGAACTGCTCTCCATCCTGGCAGTATATGACGGGGTAGGAGATTAATTCCTGGTACCCTGGGGGTAATAATACACGTACCGTTCGCGGCTCCCCTAAAAAGCTGGACGGGACAAGCTCCTTGATCATGGTGCGCTTGTAATATATCGGGTCGTCCATTTGACGTGCCTCCTGTTGTATTATAATAGTTTTGTAAAATTTCTTCTTCTGTATTATATGTATATTGAATCTGTTATATAGCGTTATTTCTAAAAAAATCATATAATTCAAGAGAGTAGTTGTGTTAATTTAAAAAACAGGTTTATAATGATACTATAACAGAAAGTACAGTAGGATGGCATCAAAATCTATCGTTGAGGTGAATGTACATGAGTAAGCCGTATGAAGTGGCTGTGTCCGAGGTGCAGCCTTTGTCCGTTTTAGCGCCTGATGGTACCGTGGTGAACGAAAATGAAATGCCGAAATTGACTGACGATCAATTGAAAGAACTGATGAGACGCATGGTGTTTACACGCACCTGGGATCAACGGGCCGTCAACTTGACCCGCCAAGGCCGTCTCGGCTTCTATGCTCCGGTTTCCGGACAGGAAGCAACTATGATCGGCAGCGAGTTCGCTTTGAATAAAGACGATTTCATCTGTCCGGGCTACCGGGATATGCCGCAAATCGTGTGGCACGGTTTGCCGATGTATCAAGCGTTCCTATATTCCCGCGGCCATCAGCACGGCGGACAAATTCCGGCCGATGTTCATGTATTGATGCCGCAAATTATTATCGGAGCGCAAATTTTGCATGCGATGGGCGTCTCCATGGCATTTAAAAAACGCGGCGAAAAGCGCGTGGCGATTACGTATACCGGTGACGGAGGCTCCTCCGAGGGCGATTTCTATGAAGGATTGAACTTTGCCGGCGCGTTTAAGCTGCCAACGATTTTTGTCGTTCAAAATAACGGATATGCAATTACGACTCCTTTCGCCAAACAAACCGCCGCGATGTCGGTTGCCCATAAAGCGGTTGCTGCCGGAATCAAAGGCGTACAGGTCGACGGCATGGACATACTGGCCGTAGTCAAAGCGGTTCAGGACGCGGCGGAGCGCGGCCGCAACGGCGAAGGCGCGACGCTGATCGAAGCAATCACCTACCGCTTCCTGCCTCACTCGATGTCCGGCGACGATCCGTCCAAATACCGGACGAAAGAAGAAACGGCGGAATGGGAAGCGACGAGAGATCCGCTGAACCGTTTCCGCATCTACTTGACGGCCAAAGGACTCTGGTCCGAAGAAGAGGAAAACCAAGTGGTCGAGGATGCGAAAAATACAGTAGCCGAGGAGATCAAAAAAGCGGAGCAAACGGAAAAAATGACCGTTCCCGGCTTGATCGACAGCATGTTTGAAACGACGCCGCATCATTTGGAAGAGCAAAAAGCGGATTATATCGGGTAAAAGGGGAGGAAAAGCAGACCATGGCACAAATGACAATGATTCAAGCGATCAAGGATGCAATGCGCGTCGAGCTGCAGCGCGATCCTAACGTTGTAATATTCGGGGAAGATGTAGGTAAAGTCGGCGGTGTATTCCGTGCTACGGAAGGACTTCAGGCGGAATTCGGGGAAGAGCGCGTATTCGATACGCCGCTGGCTGAATCCGCGATCGGCGGCTTGGCTGTAGGCATGGGGATTCAAGGCTTCCGGCCGATTGCCGAAATTCAGTTTGTCGGATTTATTTACGAAGCTTTGGACCAAATCGCCGTTCAGGCGGCACGGATGCGCTACCGTTCCGGCGGCCGCTATAATGCGCCGATTACGTTCAGAACGCCTTTTGGCGGCGGCGTCAAAGCGGCCGAGCTGCATACCGACCCGTTGGAGGGCTTGCTGACTCAAACGCCGGGCATCAAGGTTGTCGTTCCTTCCAATCCCTATGATGCAAAAGGGCTGCTCATCTCCGCGATTCGCGACAACGATCCGGTGTTTTTCATGGAGCATCTGAACTTATACCGCTCGTTCCGCGCGGAAGTGCCTGAGGGCGATTATACGGTGCCAATCGGTAAAGCGAATGTCGTCCGCGAAGGCTCGGATGTCACCATTATCACCTACGGCGCTATGGTGCACACGTCGCTGAAGGCTGCCGAGGAAATCGAAAAAGCACGCGGTGCGAAAGTCGAGGTTATCGACCTGCGCACATTGATGCCGCTTGATATCGAAACGATCGTTGAATCCGTCAAGAAAACGAATCGCGCGATCGTCGTGCAGGAAGCGCAAAAATCTTCCGGCGTTGCGGCCGAAGTGATCGCACAAATCAACGAAAAAGCGATTCTTCATCTGGAAGCTCCGGTACTGCGCGTTACTCCTCCGGATACCGTGTATCCTTTCGCGCAAGTCGAGGACCAATGGCTTCCTAACCTTGCCCGCATCGTAGCCGGTTTAAATAAAGTATTGGATTTCTAGAGATGTGGTGAAAAACAAGTCGCCTGCGGTCGGTATGGGTCTCTACTCGCTGTTCCGACTCCATACCGACTCTCCGGCGACTTATTCACCACACTTCTAGGAGTGCTTGGCAAGTAGTGAAAAACGCGGTGTACCAAACGCTGTGTACATGTAATTCATACCAATAGGCTTGCCGGTACTCGCAAGCCTGCCCTATATATCCCAAGCGTAGCGGGATTGCCGGTTTTGGAGTTTAAAAAGAATTCGATCACGAAGAGTTGGAGGACCGTGTGACTGACGGAGAGTTTACGTGCCGCCTTTGAAAACAGGTTTCTTCATCGAAAATCCGTCTAATAAGGAAACCTGTTTTCAACAGCGGCCGGAGGCAGTCGGCACGGTTCCGGAAACGGCCAGAGTGAACGCAATAATTTCTTTTTACACTCAAACCTCAACAATTCCCGCGTACGCCACCCTTAGGAGGTTGCTCAAGTGGCGGTATTCGAATATAAATTTCCGGAGCTCGGCGAAGGAATTCACGAAGGCGAAATCGTGAAATGGCTTGTCAAGCCGGGCGATGTAGTCAATGACGAGACGATCATCATGGAAGTGCAGAACGATAAATCGACCGTAGAAGTTCCGTCCCCCGTAGAAGGTAAAATCGTCGACATCAAGGTCGCCGAAGGTACGGTCTGTACGATCGGCGATTTGATCGCGACGATCGAAGTGGAAGGCGCGGTGCCTCAGCAGGCGAGCCACGGGCATGAAGCCGGTGCGCCTGCTGCACCGGCGGCGGCTCCAGCTCCGGCGGCCGAACCGGAAGCCGAGTGCGCTGTAGGCGGCGCGGTCGCGGCCAACGTCGCGAGCTCGAAGCTCGACACGCCGCTGGCCAGCGCAGCGGCGCCCGCTCCCGGCGCGCCTGCCGGCGGCGCGGTGCTGGCAACGCCGAGCGTGCGCAAGCTCGCTCGCGAAAAAGGCTTGAACATCGGGCAAGTCCCGCCGAGCGGGCCGAACGGCCGCGTGACGAAGGAAGATGTTCTCGCCTTCGCCGCAGGCGGCGCGCCTGCGGCAGCCCCTGCCGCCGCAAGCGAAGCTTCCGCGGCGCAAGCGGCTCCGGCCGCTGCAGCATCGGCAGCGGCGGCGCCTGGCGAACGCGTCGAGGAACGCGTTCCGCTCAAAGGCATTCGCAAAGCGATTGCGAATGCGATGGTCAAATCCGCGTACACGGCTCCGCATGTGACGCTGATGGACGAAGTCGACGTCACCCAGCTCGTCGCCCTGCGCGGCAGAGCGAAAGCCGCGGCAGAGAAGAAAGGCGTCAAGCTCACTTATTTGCCGTTTATCGTCAAGGCGTTGATCGCAGCGGCTCGTCAATACCCGGCGCTGAATGCGATGATCGACGAAGAGAAAAACGAGATCGTCTACAAAAAGTACTACAATATCGGCATCGCTACCGATACCGACAACGGCTTGATCGTTCCGGTCATCCACGATGCGGATCGCAAAAATATTTGGGCTATCGCCGACTCGATCAAAGATTTGGCAGCCCGCGGCCGCGAAGGCAAGCTGGCTCCGAACGAAATGAAAGGCAGCACGCTGTCGATCACGAACATCGGCTCGGCAGGCGGGATGTTCTTCACACCGATCATCAACTTCCCGGAAGTGGCGATTCTCGGTACGGGACGCATCGCCGAGAAGCCGGTCGTGAAAAACGGCGAAATCGTCATCGCTCCGGTCATGGCATTGTCGTTAAGCTTCGACCACCGTATTATCGACGGCGCGACAGCTCAAAACTTCTTGAACTATATCAAGCAGCTGTTGGCTGATCCAGAGCTTCTTATTATGGAGGTGTAACAAATGGTAGTAGGAGACGCTTCCGTTGAAATTGACGTTCTAGTCATCGGCGCCGGTCCCGGCGGATATGTGGCGGCCATTCGCGCCGCCCAGCTGGGCAAAAGCGTATTGGTTGTCGATAAGTCCGAGGTGGGCGGCGTTTGCCTGAACCGCGGCTGCATCCCGTCCAAAGCATTGATCAATGCGGCGCATCAGTACGAGGCGGCAGCGCATAACGACGCGATCGGCATTACCGCCGAAAACGTTAAGGTCAATTTCGGCAAAGTGCAGGAATGGAAATCCGGCATCGTGAAGAAAATGACCGGCGGTGTCGGCCAACTGCTAAAAGGCAATAAAGTACAAATATTTAACGGCGAGGCGCTGTTCATCAACGATCACGAGGCCCGTCTGTTCAACGATAACGAAACGGCGCGCTACCGGTTCAATCACTGCATTATCGCAACCGGCTCCCGTCCGATCGAGCTGAAGACGTTCCCGTTCGGCGGCCGCATTTTGTCGTCCACAGAAGCGTTGGATCTGCCCGAAGTGCCGGAAAGCCTGGTTGTCATCGGCGGCGGATATATCGGCATCGAGCTGGGTCAAACTTACGCGAAGCTGGGAGCGAAAGTTACCGTGCTGGAAGGCTCGGATTCCGTACTGCCCGGCTTTGAGAAGGAAATGTCCTCCCTGGTTGCGCGCAATTTGAAAAAAGGCGGCGTCGAAGTATTCACCGAGGCGCTGGCTCAAGGCTGCGAGCAAACCGATAAAGACGTTACCGTTACGTTCACGGTCAAAGGCGAAGAGCAAAAGGTGACGGCTCAGTATGTGCTCGTTACGGTCGGACGCCGTCCGAATACGGACGGAGACTTGTCGCTGGAGCTGGCGGGTGTCGAAATCGGCGAGCGCGGCTTTATCAAGGTCAACGAGCAATGCCAGACGAATGTGCCGCATATTTATGCCATCGGCGATATCGTTCCCGGTCTGGCGCTTGCCCACAAAGCGACTTACGAAGGCAAGATCGCGGCTGAAGCGATTGCCGGTTTGCCGAGCGTAGTCGATTACAAATGTATTCCGGCGGTCGTATTCTCCGATCCGGAAATCGCGAGCGTCGGCTTGAACGAAACGGAAGCCAAGGAGAAAGGGATCAACCTCTCGGTCGGCAAGTTCCCGTATGGCGTCAATGGCCGCGCAATGACGATGAACGCATCCGAAGGCTTCGTGAAGCTGATCGGCGATAAAGACAGCGGATTGCTGCTTGGCGCACAGGTCGTAGGGGCGGAAGCTTCGAACCTGATTGCCGAGATGGCGCTGGCGATTGAATTGGGCGCTACCGTGGAAGATATTGCGCTGACCATTCATGCGCATCCGACATTAGGCGAGATTACGATGGACGCCGCGGAAGTGGCGCTGGGCCATCCGATCCACGTTTTGGGCCGCAAATAAGGATGAAATATGGTTGACCATTATCAATAGCGAAACGAAAGCAAAAAGCTTGGGGCGTAACAGCCTCAAGCTTTTTTGCACGTGCGCTTATTCTGGGTACGGCGGCCAGGCCAGAGTCGTATTTGGACTTCAGCTGAAAATATAACGGAAAATTTTGGCGGTGCTTCTAATTCCCCCGGGAATTCGCATGAACAGCACGGAACGGTGGCGGCGGCTTTTTTGCGGTCTGTCCATGAATTGTCCAAGCGTCATTGATGATTTTTTTGTCATCAGGCTCACCTCGTCGTCATGTGTTATCTTTATGCATATGCGCACGCCGAATTGTCCTATTCCATTTTCACCTACATTTGTCCATATGACACTCGGTTCATCCATGGATTCGGCGCTTCGGAACAGGTAGTATGCAAAGTAGGCGTATGAGAGTTTATTTCGTTGAGGAGTGGGTTAACGGATGAGCATTGTTTATGATGAGCAGCAGCGCATTTTTCACCTCCGGGCCGGAGAAATGAGCTACGGGCTGCAAATTTTCGATTCGGGCTATTTGGCCCATCTGTATTGGGGGCGCAAGCTGAGCAGGCTGCAGGGCGGTCGCTTGCTGCGCACCGGCATCGACCGGGCGTTTTCGCCGAATCCGCATCCTCCGGACAGAAGCTTTTCGCTCGATTGGCTGCCGCAGGAATATCCATCGTACGGCAGTACGGATTACCGCCAGCCGGCGGTGCAGGTTCAGCTTGACAACGGCTCGACCGTTTCGGATTTGCAATATGAATCGCATACGATCCGCCGTGGCAAACCGGGGTTGAACGGGCTTCCCGCAACTTATGTCGAACAGGATACGGAAGCCGAAACGCTGGAGATTGTCCTCAAGGATGCCTTAAGCGGTCTGCGGGCGGCGCTTAGCTACACCGTTTACGAGCAGCGAAATGTATTGACCCGTTCGGTCCGGTTGACCAATGACGGGGAAACGCCGCTGAAGGTGCTGCGCGCACTGAGCATGAGCGTCGATTTCCCGCATCGCGACTACGGGCTGCTGCAGCTGTCGGGAGCTTGGTCGAGGGAAAGGCATGTGCAAAAAAGAGCGCTCGTTCCGGGCACCCAATCGGTAGAAAGCCGGCGCGGAGCCAGCAGCCACCAGCATAATCCGTTCATTGCCCTGCTTGCCAATGGCGCAACCGAGGATCATGGGGATGTATACGGGTTCAGCCTTGTGTACAGCGGAAATTTCACAGCCTCTGTCGAGGTCGATCAATTCGATACGGCTCGCGTCGGCATGGGCATCAATCCGTTCGACTTCAGCTGGCTGCTTGCGCCGGGCGAAGCTTTTCAGACGCCGGAGGCGGTGATGGTATATTCGCCGGACGGCTTAAACGGCATGTCGCAGACATATCACGGGCTGTACCGGACGCGGCTGTGCCGCGGGAAGTTCCGCGACGAGCCGAGGCCGGTGCTGATCAACAACTGGGAAGCGACGTACTTTGACTTTGACGCGGACAAGATCGAACAGATCGCCCAAGCCGGCAAGCAGCTGGGTATCGAGCTGTTCGTGCTGGACGACGGCTGGTTCGGCAAGCGCAACGACGACAAAACGTCGCTAGGCGACTGGTTCGTCGATGTGAACAAGCTGCCCGGCGGCCTGAACGATTTGGCGGAGCGGATTACGAAGCTGGACATGCAGTTCGGGCTCTGGTTCGAGCCTGAGATGATTTCCGCCGAAAGCGAGCTGTACCGCGCGCATCCGGACTGGTGCCTGCATGTTCCGGGACGTACGCGTTCGGAAGGGCGCAACCAGCTGATTCTGGACTTGTCGCGCCGGGACGTTTGCGATTTCATCGTGGGGACGGTATCCGCTGTGCTGAACAGCGCGCCGATTACGTATGTCAAATGGGATATGAACCGGCATATGACCGAGATCGGCTCCGCTTCCCTGCCGCCGGAAAGGCAAAGAGAGACGGCGCACCGGTATATGCTCGGGCTATACGATGTGATGGAGCGGATCACCGCGGCGTTTCCGAACGTGCTGTTCGAAAGCTGCTCGGGCGGCGGCGGGCGGTTCGATCCGGGCATTCTTCACTACATGCCGCAGACATGGACGAGCGACAATACGGATGCGGTTTCCCGCCTGAAAATCCAGTACGGCACGAGCATCGTCTACCCGATCAGCTCGATGGGCGCCCATGTATCCGCGGTGCCGAACCATCAGGTTCACCGTACGACGTCGCTTATGATGCGCGGCGATGTGGCGATGTCCGGCAATTTCGGCTATGAGCTCGATTTGACGAGGTTCACTCCGGAGGAGCGCGGACTTGCGAAACGGCAGGTGGAGCTGTACAAAGAGCTTCGGACCTTCGTCCAATTCGGCACGTTTTATCGGCTGCTCAGCCCTTTCGAAGGCAGCGAAGCTGCCTGGATGTTTGTTTCGGAAGATGGACGCGACTGCCTCGTCTGCTACTTTAAAGTGCTGTGCGAGCCGAACGAACCGTTGAAGCGGCTGAAGCTCAAAGGCTTGGACCCGGACGCCGCCTACCGAGCGGTCGGTACGGATGAGGTGTACGGCGGGGACGAGCTGCTGTATGCGGGATTCGGCATCCCGGTCGAGCTGCATGGCGATTTCCAGAGCCTGCTCGTTCGTTTGCGCAAGCTTTAGTCCAATCGTTATCGTCTATAATAAGGCGGCCCATGTGCGAATTTTCGCGTAATGCCGTTTTTTGGACCGGGTGGCTTTTCGGAAAATGTTATGCCGTGAGTGCGCATATGGTATACTACAGCAAAAAAGGGATTGATAGCTGTGGATATTACGTCGATCATATTGCTGGCATTAATCGGCCCAGTGTTTATATTGATCATTTATATTATGACGAAAGCGGTTATTAAGAAAAATATTCCGGACAGCCGGTATCAGCCGTTTGATTACATCATGGGGCAAACGAGCGTGCAGGTTCAGGAGCAGAAGGAAGAAAAGGAAGACGAGGACGAGCACGGCGACGACAAGGATAAAAACTTGAAAAAACAATAAAACCCTGTTCCCTTTAACGGTCTATTACGGAGGGAACAGGCTTTTTGGTTTTTGGACGCAGCGGCCGCCGGGATACGGGGATGAGTTCAACCGGACGATATTGTATAATCGAATCAGCATGAAAATTAAACGGAGGAAACAGAAAGGATGGTTGCGACTTGGCCGGGAAGACATCGTTTAGCATAATCGGGGGCGGCTTCCGCTCCGAGTTTTTTTTGCGCGCCGCCAGAGAACTGCCGGAATTATTCCATGTATCGGGCGTTGTCGTAAGGAATGAGCAAAAAGGACGGCTGTTCGGGGAAAAATGGGGCGTGTCCGTCTATCGCAGCCTTGAGGAGCTGCTGGCGCAGGAGCAGCCGGATTTCGTCGTCGTTTCGGTTGCGCGGGCGGATTGTCCCGGCTACTTGTTCGCGCTGGCCGAACGCGGCATTCCGGCGCTGGCGGAGACGCCGCCGGCCGCCGATCTGGAAGGGCTGCTCGCGCTGTACGAGCTGACGCGCCGCGGCGCGCGCATTCAGGTGGCCGAGCAGTATCACTTCCAGCCGCTGCATGCCGCGCGGCTGGCGTTGGCGGCATCCGGCCGGCTGGGCACGGTGTCCGAAGCGTACGTATCCGCCGCGCACGGCTATCACGGCGTCAACCTGCTGCGCAAGCTGCTCGGCTTCGGGCATGGCGAAGCCACGATCCGGGCGATGCGTCATGAGGCTCCGCTCATAGGGGGCCCCAACCGCAGCGGACCGCCGACGATGGAAACGACCGTGACGGCAAAGCGGGATATGGCGTGGATCGATTTTGGCGGCAAGCTCGGTGTGTACGATTTTACCGGCGAGCAATATTTTTCATGGGTGCGCTCCAGCTATGTGTCGGTCCGCGGCGACCGCGGCGAAATCGCCGACCGGCGCGTCAATGTGCTGGCCGATTACGCGACACCGCTGCATATGGACTTCAAGCGGATCAACAAGGGAGAAAACGGCAACCTGGAAGGGCATTATTTGAAAGGCATCATGGCCGGCGATCAGTGGGTGTACACGAATCCGTTCGCCCCATGCCGGCTGTATGACGATGAAATCGCCGTTGCGACGGTATTGGCGAAGATGGCGGACTATGCGGCGGGAGGCCCCGATTTCTACGGACTGCCGGACGCATCGCAGGATCATTATATCGGACTGATGATCGAGCGGTCCATCGTGACCGGCGAGGCTGTTACGACGGCTGTCCAGCCATGGGCAGCGGTTTGACTATACATGAATCCGAAACAAGAGGAACCTGGACCGGTGTGGAAACAGGAAAGCGAAAGGTGAAAAATCGCATTTGGCAGAAGCCGGCGATCGCCTGTAATCGATAAAGGGTAATCAGCAATTAAAAAGAAACTTCTTTTGTTGTTTTATGGTATGGTTAGCGTAGTCAAGCATATTGAGGAGGAGCCTTATGAATTATTCGGATTGGTTGATCGCAGAGTTAAAACGGGAAGCGGAATCGACCCGGAGGGTGCTCGAACGGGTGCCGTCGGACAAGCTTTCCTGGAAGCCGCATGAAAAGTCGATGTCACTAGGCCAGCTGGCTTTGCATGTCGCGGGCGTGCCCGGAGGCTTGGCCGAGTTTTTGGACGAATCGATTCGAGAAGTCCCGGTAGTCCCTCTGCCTGAAGCGGCATCGCTGGACGAGATCTTGTCGGCACATGATAAATACATGCAATTGGCCGAAAAGAAGCTTCTCACATGGGGAGAAGCCGGTCTCATGGAGGCATGGAAGCTCACCCGTGAAGGCATCCCGATCTTGGAAGTGCCACGAATCGAAATGGTGCGTACATTAATGCTCAATCATTGGTACCATCATCGGGGGCAGCTGACAGTTTATCTTCGTCTGCTCGAGGTTCCGGTCCCGGCTATTTACGGTCCCAGCGCCGACGAGAGCTAGCAGACCGTCGAATTTCCAGCCACCCGCTCTGATTATGAATTTACATAAAAATGCCGCTTCCATCCCCGCTCATATAGTGGTGTTCGAGGCGGTTTTGCATTTTAGCTTGACAATGCGTGCGGGCTTTTTTATTATTTATTTAACAATAAATAAATGATTGCGAGGGTGGTTGTATCGTACGCGCAGATAAGAAAACGATAATCGTCGAGGAAGCTGTCAAAATTTTCGGGGAGCTGGGGTATTACAAAACTACGACGGCGCAAGTTGCCAAAGCGGCGGGTGTGACCCAGCCTTACATTTTTCATTTTTTCAAAAATAAGGAGGAGTTGTTTAAAGCGGTGCTCGATCGGGCGGCGGCCAGGATCGAAGAAGCATTCTCCCATGTCGAAGGCTCCGCCGACCGCATCGTCAAAAATATGGGGCATTCCTTTCAGGCGATTATGGCCGCGCATCGCGACGAAGTGCTGATGGTCATGCAGGCTTACACCATTGCGGAACCCCCGATTCGCGAGCACGTCAAAGACATTTATCGGAGCATTCACCGAACGATCGAAGCTCGATTCCGGGAAGCGGACGTGCACCATGCCGAGGAGGAAGCGGCGAAATTCATGGCGACAGGGCAATTTCTCGTCGTGATCGAGGTTTTGGATATGCCGGAAATGTACCTTTTCAAGCGTGAGCCCGAGAAATGAGCTCAAGGATTGAAACGGTGCTTTTTTTGGAAGTCAATTTATTTATCAATAAATAATTAAAAGGAGATGGAATGGATGCGCGCTTTTGTAACTGGAGGAACGGGATTGTTGGGCAATAATTTGGTACGGGCATTGACGGAGAAGGGATGGCAGGTCAAGGCATTGGCGCGGTCGCTTTCCAAAGCGGACAGGCTGCTGCGCAGTCTGGATGTGGAGCTGGTTGAGGGGGATATGATGGATGTGGATTCATGGGCGAACCGGCTGAGCGGCTGCGACGTACTTTTTCATACGGCCGCCTATTTTCGGGAAACGTTCCGCAACGGGGACCATTGGACGAACCTGGAAAAAGTAAATGTGATCCGGACCGTTCGTCTGTTCGAGCTCGCGAAGCTTCATGGAATCGGGAAAATCATCCACACAAGCACGAATGCAACCATTCGCAAGCGCGAGGACGGGCGGATCAGCGATGAGAGCGACCTGCTGAATCCGCACGAAACGCTCAATTTGTACGGGAAAAGCAAAGCGATCGGGGATTTGGCAATCGAAGCATTGGCGCGGAAGCATCGCATTTCGGTCGTTACGATAATGCCCGCATGGATGTTCGGGCCGGGCGATGCCGCGCCGACGGGGAGCGGCCAGCTGGTGCTGAATTTTCTTAACCGCAAGCTGCCGGGCTATTTTCCTTCCGGCATTGACGTCGTCGATGCGCGCGATGTGGCGTCGGCAATGATCGGCGCAGCCGAAACGGCGCCGGGCGGAGAGCGGTACATCGTGTCCGCGTATCACAAAAGCCTGGAAGAGCTGTTCCGGATCATGGAGCAAGTGTCCGGCGTGAAAAGCCCCACCCGGAAATACCCGCTCCCGATGGTGTATATGTCGACATGGTTGAACGAAAGGATAGCGTCGCTCAGGCAAAAGGAAACCGACCTGTCTGTCGGGGAACTGCGGGTCATGACGGAAATGAAGCGCACGAGCAGCGCAAAGGCTCTCAAGGAGCTGCAAATTTCGTTTAGACCTTTTGAAGACACCATCCGGGATAGCGTGGAATGGCACCGAATCCATACGATGGCCGGAAATGAAGGGCTTAACGTATGAGGGTTCCTCATTCGAACGATTCCGAAAATAGGCAGCCGGAGCTGACCGAGGGCATCGATCGTGCGCATCCAATTTTTCTGCTGGATCATCAGCCGTCAGGCTTTGATCGTATATTTTGAGTGCGGACAGCCTCCGGATTCAAGGTCTCATGCTCATCACTACGGCTCGACCGACCGGCCTTACGGCTTTACTTTGTCCCAGACAAGCAAAGCTCCCGAGGCGCCCGCAGGCTTGACGGCGACCAGACGGCGACGGACAACCGCCATTCCCGGCTGCCGCGGTCGGGCCGGCTTCGCCGCTAAGCCGTGCGCGGAGCCGGATTTGCGCGGCCTTGCTGCAGTACCGGCGCTGCGCCTTGCGTCGCCCGGCTTTTTATTCGGCCGCCTCGAGCCGGCTGCTGCGGTGCCGCTTGAGCTGCCGCCGGATGACGCCGTTTCAGTCCGGCTCCGCTTGGCAGTCGGTTTGCCGCCTGGGATGGACGCCCCCGGGACTGCTCCCGAACGGTGCGGCAATACCGGCGCCGCGGACTGTGGCGGACGAGACCGCCGTTTAACGGCCGTGGGAGCAGCTGTGGCGATCCGCAGCGTGCGGGAGGATTGGTCGTATTCAAGCGGCGTCGATTTGCCTGCATTGAGACCGAAGCGGCGCAGATTGCCCGGGTGAAGACGAATATGGCCGGAGTAAGCATTTTCGGGTACGATGAGCTTCAGCCTTTTGCTGAGCGGTCCTTTGCGCAGCGTTACATGCATGCCCGGCTGGCCAGGAATCCCCAGCTTGCTGAGCAGCCTGTAGCCGATGATGATGGAGTGTGCGGCCTGTTTGCGGGGATTGGCCAGAATCAGTCCGGTTGCCGTGTTCTTCGTCAACCGCTGCAGCCGCAGCTCGTTTCTGCCGGCATTATAGGTCAGCATAACCCGGCTGCCATCCTGCAATCCGAACGTCTTCGCGGTTTGCTCGTCGATTTCGATATAATTGAACGAACACTCCGTGCTTTGACTGTGGGTGACGACGACGTTTTGCGCCGTTTCGCCGAGAATCAGCGAAAGCTCGGTTCCGTCTGGGATGACATGGAGGTCGTTCGCCGGCCCTCCCTCGCAATTGGATATGAGCATCAGCGATTTATCCTTCAGCTCGTTTGAGATATATACGTCCACGACACCTTGTGCCATAACGGTCACTTCCATTTCTGATAAAATTTGCATTAGACGCAAGCACCTGTTTTTTAAACTATGTAGTCTTTAGTCCTGATGTTTGTGCGGATGTACCGGTAGGAGGCAATTCGGGGGCTATGCATAAGTCCGCTCGCAGAGCATCGGCATTGTTCCGGCCGCTCATTCCACTTATACTTAGGAATACGAGACTAGGCACCTGAAAGGAAAATGAACATGGACGAACAATGGCTGTTGAATGAAGCGAGAGCTTATGTTAAAAAGCAGCTGGAAACCGATTCCAGCGGTCACGACTGGTGGCACATCGAGCGGGTGACCCGCTTGGCCCGGCGCATCGCCATGGAGGAAGGCGCGGATGTCTTCGTATGCGAGCTGGCCGCGCTGCTGCATGATATCGCGGACGAGAAGCTGAATCCGTCCATGGAAGCGGGACTGCGGAAGGTGCGGGATTGGCTGGAGCTGCACCGCGTCCAAGCCGATGCCGCCGCGCATGTCATGCAGATAATAAGCACCATTTCGTTTAAAGGCGGACATAACCCGCCGGTCGCGACGAAGGAGGCGCAGGTCGTGCAGGATGCGGACCGGCTGGACGCGATCGGCGCCATGGGCATAGCGCGAACGTTTGCATATGCGGGCTGGAAGGGCGATTTGATGTACGATCCCGGGCTGCCGCCGCGGACGGAGATGACCCGCGAATCTTACAGGCATGGCAAATCGACGGCGGTCAATCATTTTTACGAGAAGCTGCTGAAGCTGAAAAATTTGATGAACACGGATAGCGGCAGGCGGATCGCCGAGAGCCGGCATTCGTTTATGGAGCGCTATTTGGATCAGTTTTATGAGGAATGGGAAGGCCGCGATGCCAAGTAGTCCAAGCAAGCTTGCGATAGAGGTGCCGGCCGAATGAGAGATGAGCCTGTCATGCCGCTGCTGCCGCAAGCAGCAGCGGTGGCGGACGTCCGGCAGCCGTTCATTTGTACCGGTATCGACGGATGCCGTGCGGGATGGATTGCCGTTACGTTAACGGATGCTGCGGACAGCGCGCAATTATCTGTCCACCCGTCGATCGAATCGCTATGGGAGAGCCGACGGCAGTCGAAGCTGCTGCTGATCGACATGCCGATCGGCCTAATATCGGCAGGGACGGAGGAACGGCTGTGCGACCGGCTTGCCCGGCAAAGGCTCAGGCCGCATCGAATGTCGTCGATTTTCCCGGTGCCGGTGCGCGCCGTGCTGACCGCAGCCACGTACGAGGAAGCGGGCGCCATCAACCGGCGGCTGGCAGGACGCGGCCTGTCCAAGCAATCATGGCATCTCGTGCCGAAAATCTGCGAGCTCGACATTCTGTTGCGGGCGAGGAAGACGCCCGCAGCCGTTTCAGGGAAGCGCATCCGGAAGTATGCTTTGCCGCGCTGGCCGGCGCACCGATGCGGCACAATAAAAAGACGGACGCGGGCTATCTCGAGCGGATGGAGCTGCTCCGCACCTTATATCCCGGGGCGGACGATGCGATCCGAAACGGCTTGCTAAGCTATCCCCGCAAGGATGTATCGAGGGATGATCTCGTAGACGCGCTCGTGCTGGCCGTCAGCGCAGCTGCCGGCAAAGGCAGGCTCGTTCCCGTCCCCGATCCGCCGGTGCCGGACGACTGCGGACTTCCTATGGCCATCTGGTACGGGAAATAAATAACCATAACCTGACTATTGGAATAGACGTTCCGTTATTGTACGATATGGCTATAACGAAATCGCTTTCATTAAGGGGGCAGGCATGAAACGCGTATCGTATTCTGTCAAATCGGCTTACACGAACATGAGAATCAAGCATCGCGTGTTTGCACTGATCTCTCTCATTATGGCCTTTTGCTTTCTCATCACGTATTTCTCGCTGCAGTACGCTTATTCGATCTATGACGAGCAATTGTACTCCAGATCGTCGCAGCTGCTGAACGTTTCCTCCGGCGGAATCGAAAACGAGCTGAGAAAAATGGACCGTCTTGCGTTCAATATCGTGACGGACGCCCAGATTCAAAGTCTGCTGCCGGCGATCAATCAAGGAACGCTGTCCGAATTCGAGACGTTCCGCCTTCGCTCCTTCATTACGGATAAGCTTGTGCAGTACGCCGGATACGAGAAATATATTTATTCCCTGGAAGTGACGGATTTGCTCGAGGGCCAGGCGCGTGCGGGCCAGACGATTTATTCGTCCCCGGTCAAAAAGCAGCTTATCCTGGATGAGATAGCTCTAGGCGAAGGGGAGACGCGCTGGATTATGCCGGATGATCAGGATGTTTATTTGATCGCCGCCCGGGAAATTCGTTCTTACCAAAATTTGGAACTCAACCGGCTAGGCACACTTACGATGCGCATCCGTTTCGATAAAATTGTTGAGGACGTTGTGTGGAATACGGAGCTGAAAAAAGGGGATATCCGCGTTACATCCGGCAATCATACGATTTTTCCGATCAACCGGGAAAATGCCCTTCCGCCGGTGTATCCCGCCAACGACGAATGGAAGAAAGGGTACGCGATCAAGGAGCTGAACGGAGAGCCATATTTTTACACGCAAATTCAATCCGATTATTTAGGCTGGACTTATCACAGCTTAATTCCTTTCAATCAAATTTTTACGAAAATCGTTCTGATGAAAAATATTTTGCTCGCAGGATTTATTATCAGCCTTGTATTGACGATGCTGTTGGCGATTAATTTCTCCAGAAGCCTGACGCGGCCGATTGAAGAGCTGATCGGTCAAATGAAGCAGGTGCAGAAGGGCGATTTTCAACTGGCGGAGCAGGAAGCGACCGGATGGTCGAATCTGCAAATGGACGAGGTCGGCCAGCTGCAGCGGACGTTCCGCATCATGATAAGGCAAATCAACGAGCTGATTACCGAAAACTATGCCAAGCAGCTTACGATCAAGGAAACGCAATTCAAAGCGCTGCAGGCGCAAATCAATCCGCATTTTTTATACAACACGCTGGATTCGATCAACTGGCTCTCCAAGACGAACGGGCAGCCGCAAATTTCCAAAATGGTCGAATCGCTCGGTTTTTTGCTGCGCAGCTCGATTAGCCTGAAAGACACGCTGATTACGGTTGCCGAAGAGCTGGATATCGTGATGAATTATATTACGATTCAACGGTTCCGCTTCGAGGAACGGCTCGTCTTTGAACTGGACATTCCGCAGGAGGCGATGTCTCTGACGCTGCCCAAGCTGACGCTGCAGCCTTTGCTGGAAAATTCGATTCACTACGGTCTTGAAACCATGCTCGTACCATGCCATATCCGGATCAGCGCGAAGCGCGCGCCCGGGAGCTATATTATTGTCGTGGAGGACGACGGCCCCGGCATGGATGAACGGCTGCTCGAGCTTGTAAGAAAGGGAGAAGCCGACACCCGCGGCAGCGGCATAGGATTGAAAAACATCGAGGAACGGATCGTTCTGGCGTTCGGTGAGCGCTACGGCATTGAGGTGGACAGCGAAGAAGGACGCGGGACCAAGGTTTCGGTCATCATTCCGGATGAAACGGGGGGTCAACATGTATAAAGTTTTGCTTGTCGACGATGAACGCCTTATTTTGGACGGCATTTCCAAAGTGGTCGACTGGGCGTCGGCCGGTACGGAGCTTGCCGGAACGGCGAGAAACGGGATCGAGGCATTCGAGAAGGTAAGGCGGAACCCGCCGGATATTGTAATCAGCGATATTAAAATGCCGGGCATGGACGGGCTGCAGCTTGCGGCCAAGCTGTCCGAAGCGTACCCGCGCATCAAGCTGGTGCTGCTGTCGGGCTTCAGCGATTTCGAATATGCGCGCTCGGCGCTGCGCTACGGGGTCAAGCAATATTTGCTGAAGCCGTGCAACGAAAATAAAATCGCCGATGTGCTGCAGGAGCTCGTGGCCGAGCTGAATAAGGAAGAACAGCGCGAGCAGTTCGTCAGCAGCATCCGCTACGGGCTGGAAAAGGTGCTTCCCCATGTCAAAGAACAGTTTCTGAAGGAATTCGTCACCAACAAAACGTACGGCAACCATGACTGGGAATATTACCGCAGCTTGTTCCGGCTCGATCTCGGGAGCAGCGACGTGCGGTTGATTTTGTTTCAGCTGGAGGACTCATTTGAATTCGAGCACATGTTTGCGGTCAAAAATATCGCCGAGGAGCTGCTGAGCAAAACCGTACTCAGCTCGACGGTCGGCGAGCAGGTGCTTGTCGTCGTCGAGGATGCGGTGCCGTTGAACGAGCTGCACGATTGCATCAAGCGAATTCGCGAAACGTTTCTTCGCTACTATAAAATCGATCTGACGGTTGCCTTAAGCGAAGCGAGCGATATTACCCAGGCGCGGAAGCTGTATAAGCAGACGCTGGAATGTTTGAATCACCGCTTTTACGTTGGCGCGGGCAGCTTGATCACCAAGCGCGACATCGTCGGAGCCGAGCCTTGCGATTATAGTGAGCTTATGTTCGACGAAGACAACCTGATGCTGCAAATTAAAACCGGCTGCTGGGAGGAGGCCTGTCATGAAATCGACATTTTTTTCCGGCAGGTGGCGGGCTTGCGGTCCGGCATACCGACGGCCAAGTCGTATGTCATCCAGCTGTTCATGTCGATCATTCGCCAAGGCGGCTCCGATGCGATCCATCATTACCGGGATAAGCTGGTCGCGCTGATGGATTTGGAGACGCTGCAGGCGATTCAGGCTTTTTTCAAAGATATTGCCCGGCAGATTACAATGAGCCATTATGAGCGGACGAAGAACAAGCATTGCGATATCGTAGAAAAAATGCTGAAGATCATCGACTCGCATCTGGGCAATCCCGAGCTGTCCTTGAACGGAGTCGCCAATGAGATGCTCTATATGAATCCAGATTATTTGGGCAAACTATTCAAAAAGGAAACCGGCGAAAAATTTTCCAACTACGTCATGAAGGCAAGAATTACGAAGGCTACGGAGCTTATCGATCAAAAGCTGGATATTAAAATATTCGAGCTGGCGGAGCAGCTCGGCTTCGGCGATAATCCGCAATATTTCAGCCAGGTGTTTAAAAAGTATACGGGCACCACGCCCACCGACTATATGAAAACCATTTGATCTCCTCTGTTTTTTAAACAACCAAGACGGTATATCACATGTTATTCCAAACCCTTTAAGCGGATAATGGCATTGTAGATAGCCGTTATCCAAAGGAGGGTGCGAACATGAAGAAAGCGTTGACGATGACGCTTTTCGCCTCATTGCTGCTGAGCGCTGCGGGCTGCGGCGGCGGTGCGGGCAGTACCGTCGGCAGCCCGGAAAGCGGTTCGCCGCCGGCTGCGGACTCTAAAGCCAACCCGGCGGCGCCTGCAGATGCAAATGCGAGCAAAGCTCCGGTAAAGCTGCGTATCGCATGGTGGGGCGGCCAGGCGAGGCATGATTACACGTTGAAGGTTATTGACATGTATCAGCAAAAATACCCGAACGTGAAGATCGAGCCCGAATACGCCTCATTTGACGATTATTGGAAGAAGCTGGCTCCGCAAGCGGCTGCGAACGATTTGCCGGACATGATTCAGATGGACCTTTCTTATTTGAGCCAATACGGCGGACGAGGCTTGTTGGAGGAGCTTCGCGCCTACACCAAAAACAATAAGATCGACGTCAGCGCAGTTTCGCCCAATACGTTGGCCAGCGGCGAATATAACGGAAAATTGTATCAAATTACGCTTGGGATTAACGCGCTCGGCGCAACGGTGGACCCTGAACTGGCGAAAAAAGCCGGCGCATCGGTGCCTGACAAGGATTGGACCTGGGACGATATGGAAGCGCTTGGCAAGCAGCTGAAGGCTAACGGCAAATTGTTGATGGACTATATGCGTTATGACGTCTACTTCCCATACTATTTGCGTACGGTGGATCAAAAGATGTACGCGGCGGATGGCGCATCGCTCGGCTATGCGGACGATAAGCCGTTTATCGACTACTACAAGCGCTATCAACGATGGTACGATGCCGGTTATTTGCTGCCGCTCGACAAGCTGGCGCAGAAAAAGTTTACGCCGGAGGACGATGAGATGGTACTGGGCAATTCGTTCGGCTCATTCGCCTGGTCGAATCAGTATGTCGCCTGGAACTCCGCGGCCAAACGCCCGACCGAGCTCATCCCGATCCCCGGCCCGAACGGCAACAAGGGCTTGTACCTGAAGGCAAGCATGGGCTTTTCCATCACAAAAAATTCGAAGCAAAAAGAAGAAGCTGCGAAGTTCATCAGCTTTTTCGTCAATGATATCGAAGCGAACCGAATCATTAAAGGCGAGCGCGGCGTGCCGATTTCCTCCAAGGTGAAGGAAGCGCTGAAGCCGGTGCTGAAGCCGGAGGAGTCCAAAGTTTTCGATTATGTGGCTTGGGCGGAAGCGAACAGCAGCCCGGGCGATCCTCCAAATCCGATCGGCTCCGTCGAGGTGGAGAAGCTGTTGAAGGATATAAGCGAACAAATTTTATACAAAAAAATTGCAGTCGAGGATGCCGCGGTCAAGTTCCGCAAGGAGGCGAACGCGATTCTCGCCCAAAATCGCACGCTGCCTTGACACACGCGGACGTCCGTTAAGAAAGGCAGCGCCGGTTAATCTTGGGAAAAAAAGTCTCTGTTTTTTAAACAAGGATACCGGAATTTTTAATTCTTATTTCTCCGCCGAAATAGGATAATGAGTAATGTACTCAATCAAGGGGGAGGAAATAAATATGAAGAAAGCGCTAACAACATTGGTTTCGCTATCTCTGCTTCTGACTGCCGCAGGCTGCGGCGGCGGTACGACCACTCCAACCGGGACACCGGCGGCGGGAGGGGATGCGGCCAAGAAGCCTGAAGCAGCCGCCTCTGACAAGAAAGAACCCGTCAAGCTGCGCATCGCGTGGTGGGGGGGACAGGCAAGACATGACTATACACTGAAAATTATCGAGCTGTATCAGCAAAAAAATCCGAACGTCAAGTTTGAGGCCGAGTATGCCGCTTTTGACGACTACTGGAAAAAACTCGCTCCGCAAGCGGCGGCTAACGATCTTCCGGATATTATCCAAATGGATGACGCTTATATCAGCCAGTTCGGAGGAAGAGGCCAGCTTGAAGATTTGCGGCCTTACATGGAAAGCGGCAAGCTGGATAAGAGCAATATCGCCCCCGGATTTCTGAAGATCGGGGAATACGACGGCAAGCAGTATCAGATCACGCTGGGCGTTAATGCGCTCGGAGCGACAGTGGATGCCGAGATGCTGAAGAAGGCTGGCGGTTCCTTACCCGCAAAGGACTGGACTTGGGACGATATGGAGGCAGCCGCGCAAAAGCTTAAAGCATCGGGCAAGCTGCTGGGTGACCGGATTGATCAAAAAACGTTCTTCGCTTACTACTTGCGTACCCAGGATCAAAGACTCTACAACGCAGACGGCACGGCTTTAGGCTATAGTGACGACAAGCCGTTTATCGATTATTTCAAGCGCTATCAAAAATGGTATGACGCAGGGTATGTGCTTCCTTTAGATAAATTGGCGACGAAGAAGTTTACGCCGGAAGATGACGAGATGGTGTTAGGCAACGCTTTCGGAACCTTCGCCTGGTCCAATCAATACATTGCCTTTAATGCGGCTGCGAAACGTCCGACCGAGATGCTGCCGCCTCCGGGGCCGAATGGCAAAAAAGGCTTGTTCCTTAAATCGAGCCAAGGCTTATCGGTGACCAAAAACTCGAAAAACAAAGAGGAAGCTATCAAATTTGTGAATTTCTTCATAAATGACATTGAAGCGCATAAAATTATGAAAGGTGAACGCGGCGTTCCGATCAACTCTAAAATTCAAGAAGCGTTGAAACCTTTGTTAAAACTTGAAGAAGTGAAAGTTTTCGACTATGTGGCTTGGGCGGAAGCGAACAGCAGTCCGAACGATCCTCCGTATCCGGTCGGCTCGGTCGAAGTTCTCAAAGTACTGCAGGATGTGACAGAACAAATTCTTTATAAGAAAATTTCCGTCGAAGACGGCGCGGCCAAATTCCGTAAAGAGGCTAATGCGATCCTAGCGAAAAACAAAAAGTAAGCGATTAGGGGGTCAGAACGGCATCTTGGGTGCTGCCTTCTGACCCTTTCTGCAATTCCGCTGCCGCAAGCAGGGGCGAATCTGTTTTTAACTAGGTCGGACAGTTTCTGCCTTCTTAACCCCGGGAGCTTACATCAATGACGGATAAAATTGGGACAAACCTATTCAATACTGGCATAAGGGGTTGAAATTATGAAGCTGCGTGAAAACGACAATGTGGTCGGGTACGTGTTTACCGCTCCATTCATACTCGGATTCCTGATCTTTACATTGTATCCGATCCTGTCTTCACTCTACTATTCGTTTACCGAGTATAATTTGATGGAAGCGCCAAGATGGATCGGCTTTGATAACTACGACAAAATGTTTTTTGACGATGAAAAAATATGGAAGTCGTTTCAAGTTACGTTTACGTATGTGTTCGCCAGCGTACCGCTCCGGCTTGCGTTCGCGCTCATTGTAGCGATGCTGCTCAACAGGGCGATCAGCGGGATCGGGATTTACCGGTCGGCCTATTATTTGCCTTCGCTCATAGGCGGCAGCGTGGCCGTATCGATCATGTGGGTGCAAATTTTCGGCGACAAGGGGCTTCTGAATTCATTGCTGGGCGCAGTCGGCATTCACAGCGACACCTCCTGGATCGGCAGTCCGGGAACGGCCTTATGGACGCTGATCGCGTTGTCCGTATGGCAGTTCGGCTCGTCCATGCTTATATTTCTGGCCGGGCTTAAAAATATACCGGTTTCGTATTACGAAGCGGCCGGCGTAGACGGAGCCAACGCGTTCCACCGCTTTTTCAAAATAACGCTGCCGCTGCTCAGTCCGATTATTTTGTTCAATCTGATCATGCAGACGATATCCGCGTTTATGACCTTTACGCCCGCTTACATTATTTCCAGGGGTGAAGGCGGACCGCTCGACAATACGCTGCTTTATTCGCTCTACTTGTACCGGAGGGCTTTCGTTTTCTTCGAGATGGGCTATGCTTCGGCCATGGCCTGGGTGATGCTGATCATTATCGGTCTGATCACGCTGGCTATATTCAAATCATCCGTGTACTGGGTCCATTACGAGACGAAAGGAGAGAAGTAGCATGCCGTTGCGTAAAAATAACGCGTGGATTTATCATCTCATCGTCGGTGCATTGGCTTTCATCATGCTGTACCCGATCATTTGGCTCGCCGCCAGTTCCCTGAAGCCGAACAGCGAAATATTTTCCACGGCGTACAGCCTGATTCCGAGCCGTCTGGAATTTAATAACTACGTTACCGGTTGGAAAGGCTTCGCCGGCAATACGTTCGGCACCTTTTTCAAAAATTCGTTTATTATCGTTATTTTCGCCACCATCGGCGCCGTGCTTTCTTCTTCTCTCGTCGCTTACGGGCTGGCCCGCATTCCGTTCAAAGGCAAGTCGTTCTGGTTTGCCTGCGTCATGATGACGCTGATGCTGCCGCATGACGTGACTGTCATTCCGCAGTATGTCATGTTCGCCAAGCTGGGCTGGCTGTCCTCGTTCAAGCCGATCATCGTCCCGAGCTTTTTCGGAATGCCGTTCTTTATATTTCTGATCATGCAGTTTATCCGGACGATTCCGCAGGAAATGGACGAGGCGGCGAAAATGGACGGCTGCAGCAAATATACGATCTTTTTCCGGATTATTGTGCCGCTGATCGTACCGGCGCTCGTGACCGCGACGATTTTCTCCTTTTATTGGAGATGGGATGATTTCATCAACCCGCTGCTCTATTTGAACAAGCCGACGCTCTACCCGGTATCGCTGGCGCTGAAGCTGTTCCTGGACGGGGATTCGCTCAACAACTGGGGCGGGATGTTCGCCATGTCGACGCTGTCTCTCGTACCGATCGTCGTCATATTCTTTATTTTTCAAAAATATATCGTCGAAGGGATCAGCACCAGCGGTTTGAAGGGCTGATTGGTCGATACCTCGCACGGTTGCCGTACGTGCGATCTGACAAACCGTCGTTTCATTGAAACGGCGGTTTTTCGCATGCTATTGTATGCGTGTTATTGTCAGAGTATGAATGTTGAAAAGGCCATGGTAAAATATTCCTGATGCTATAAAAGCTACGTCATCGTCTAAACATCGTGTTCCCGCCGCGGGTTATTATATCTATAGAATTGGAGCTGATGCAGTATTGAGTAAAGATAAGCTTGTTTCAAAAATGTTATCGACAGCGGAAACCATGGGTCTAACTAATGTTACACCTATTGTGCTTAGTGATGGAGGGAATTTGAATATTCATTTGACTCCCTATCCGGTTGTTGCTCGATTGGCCGCGGCTCTTTCAGAGGAAGATTCAAAACATGCTCATACAGTGCTCGATCGGGAGCTGCGGGCAGCGCATCACCTCGATGCGAAGGGTGTTCAAGTGCTGCTGCCTTGCGACCTGATTGATGCAGGGCCGTACGATGTCGATGGGACATGGATGACGTTATGGAATTATGTGCCACCAACACCCCTGCAGCCTCCTTCGCCGAGCGAAGCCGTTGATCTGGTAAACAGGCTTTCCATAGCAATGAAAGACTTCGATGATGAGCTTCCTGTGCTGGGAGTTTGGGAGCGGACTTGCCGGTCCGCCGCAAGATTGAAGCGGCAATCCGATCCGCGTATACAAGCATTGCTTCAAATCTTCCATAAGGCAGATGAACGGATGCGATCGGAACCGGACTCGTTAGTACCGTGTCACGGCGATGCCCATGCGCGAAATTTAATACCCGGCCCCGAGGGCTGGATCTGGATGGACTTTGAGGATGTATCCTTAATGCCTGCTTACTGGGACTTGGCTTCATTTGTTTGTAATCTCGCCTTGTTCGGCGGATTTCAGGAGCCGACTTTTAAATACATGCTCGGCCATACCGGCATTGCGGCTGATCCACAAGCTTTCGGATTTGCTATGACCGCACGTACGCTAATGTCTGTGCTGGGTAATTTGGACTTTGCTCTGGAAGGTCATGGGGATTTAGCATTTGCAAATCGACAACTGGAGCATGCGGAACATTTTTTAATCCAGCTCGACCTGATCTTTGAAATAGAGGACGGTATTTAATCATCGGATGACGATGGTCGAAGATAACTAGATGTTGTGGAGTTACCCCTAATAGTAAAATGAATCATCCGGAAACGTGGTACAACAGCAGGAAAGCCGAATTGTATCCGGCAATGTTTATAATCAAGTCCAGGAAGCTTTGAATATTTCACGATACATATTACGGTAGCTTGTTGATTGTAAAAACGAGGTGGAGGTATTTTTGTGGGTCAAGAGTCAGATGTTCTGACAATCGAGTTCGTTAACGACGAGACACAAATACAGGCCAAGCAATTAATACTTGATGGTTTGGAAGAGCATTTCGGGTTCCTGGATACGTCTCTTAACCCCGATTTAAACAATATTGTCGACCATTATATAAAGAATGGAAATGTTTTTTTAGTAGGATTAGTCCAAGGTGAAGTAGTTTGCAGCGGGGCGCTCATCTCGGTCAATGATAATTCAGGAAGAATTGTAAGAATGTCTGTAAAGAAAACATTTAGGAGAAATGGTTTTGCCGGCATCATCATAAGAGCGTTGGAACAGATCGCGAAAGAAAAAGGATACAAGAGCATCATGCTGAAAACAATCATTCATTGGTCCGATGCTGTCGGCTTCTATACGAGTCAAGGCTACAGGAAAAGCAACCTGGAAGGTGATAGTGTGACCATGATAAAAACCATGTAATCAGCATATCGATACATATTATTGCGACCGATGCTCCGTTTCTATTTGACAATGAAGGCCGATCCATTCCATGCATAGAGGAGGACAACGATGAGTTCATTGTATCGCTCTACAACCTATATACCTCAACTGGTCAATGAATGCAAGAAGCTGGCTGAAGAAGCTGGGTTTACAAAATCATGCACAGATCCATTCGGTAGATTATTGAATGCGTTAGTGGGGCAAGTCAGCGGTAAAATTTTGGAGGTTGGGACAGGCTTTGGAGTAAGTACATCATGGATTATTTCGGCAATGACAAAAGAAGCGAGCCTGATTACCGTAGATTGCGACGAATCCCAAGTGAGCAGGGTCAAGCAAACATTGAAAGGGATCGAGTAGAGTTTTATTGCGGGGATTGGAAAGAAGTGTTGGAGAGAGGCCCTTTCTGCTTTATTTTTGCGGATGCTGCAGACGCCAAGAGGGATAACCCGGACAAGTTATTTGGAGCCTTGGAGGCTGGTGGTATGCTGGTAATGGATGATTTTACTCCGGAACCGTATTGGCCGGAAGATTGGAAGGGGAAGCCGGATCGAGTTAGACATTATTGGTTGAACCATCCGCAGCTTGCTGCAACCGAAATACTTGTAACTCCCAGAGAGGCAGTAATTATTGCATCGAAGTTAAGCGATGAGGATATTTAATGATTAAAGGCTAATGATCTCGGTCTGTCGTCAAAAGAGGTCGCAGTGAAAGAAATAAAAGAAGAGTCGGGATTTCAGGTCGAAGCAACCCGTTTATTGGGAGTAATGGACAAAAAGTTCCATCTGTTCCGGCGGACTGTTTTCATCGATAACCTTCGGAAGGTTAAACTAACGTGACGGGTTTTAACGCGCAAATCAACAATGCTAAAGCCAAAAGATGATCACTTGCTTGAATGTGATACGATCTATATGAAATCAATCTCTTAAACAAAGGATGTGTAATCTCATGAAGCTGAATCATGTCAATCTTACGGTCACGGACGTTCCCGCCGCTCGACAATTTCTGGAGAAATATTTCGGACTCAAAAGCATCGATACGAGCGAAGACGCGCGCGGCGATTCATTCGCCGCATTGTTTGACGATGATCGATTGGTACTCACATTGATGAAAGGAGCCCAAGTCAGTTATCCCAAAACGTTTCATATCGGGTTCGCCCAGGAAAGCGAAGAGAAGGTGAATGAGATCCATCAACGGTTGAAAGACGATGGATTCAATGTCGCGCCGCCGCAAAGATCGCATGGATGGACCTTCTATGTGAAAGCGCCGGGCGGTTTTACCGTCGAAGTCCTTGCATAAATGTATTTAGCTAAGTTAAAGCCAGGGGCTGTCCAATAAGGGTATCAATCGGTGATATAGTCCCCCAAAATATGCAAAGCCGCCTCCAACACCACTATATAAGTGGGGATGGAAGCGGCTTTTTATATGGTGCGCCCGGCATGGGCGATAACTAGGCGGTGAAAGTCCGCTACAGGCTTGGCAGTAGGAACTGTTAGCCGAAGGCAAGGGTGTCCGTCGCGAGGCGGAATCTGAAGGAAGCCGGAGGCAAACCCTCGGTCTGACGAACAGAAATCACATACAAGGCATGGTGAGACGGACGAGCTTGCCATACAAAGCAAAGTCCAATACTGCCCGAATCTCATCATGTAGATGTGGCAGATAGATGAGGGGAAAGTTATCGCTCTTACCCGGGGAGGTCTCACAGACGTGAAGTAGGAAAAAAAAAAAAATCCGAAAGACGGAGTAAAGCTCGCTGTGAGAAGTCAGCAGAGGCCATAGTACG
>NZ_SMRT01000050.1 GCF_004354045.1 Paenibacillus piri
GAGCGCTGGACAGCATACAAGTGAGAATGCCGGTATGAGTAACGAAAAGACAAGTGAGAATCTTGTCCGCCGAAAGCCTAAGGGTTCCTGAGGAAGGCTCGTCCACTCAGGGTAAGTCGGGACCTAAGGCGAGGCCGAAAGGCGTAGTCGAAGGACAACAGGTTGAAATTCCTGTACCACCGTGAACCGTTATGAGCAATGGGGTGACGCAGAAGGATAGTGACGCGGACTGATGGATGTCCGTCCAAGCAGAGAGGCTGGTGTGCAGGCAAATCCGCACATCRTWAAGGCTGGTCTGTGATGGGGAGTGAAAATCGCAGTAGCGAAGGTCATGAGTTCAAGCTGCCAAGAAAAGCCTCTAGCCAGGGAGAAGGTGCCCGTACCGGAAACCGACACAGGTAGGCGAGCAGAGCATGCTAAGGCGCGCGGAAGAACTCTCGTTAAGGAACTCGGCAAAATGACCCCGTAACTTCGGGAGAAGGGGTGCCTCGGTAGGGTGAATAGCCCGAGGGGGCCGCAGTGAAAAGGCCCAAGCGACTGTTTAGCAAAAACACAGGTCTGTGCGAAGCCGCAAGGCGAAGTATACGGGCTGACGCCTGCCCGGTGCTGGAAGGTTAAGGGGAGCGGTAAGGGGCAACCCGAAGCTGTGAACCGAAGCCCCAGTAAACGGCGGCCGTAACTATAACGGTCCTAAGGTAGCGAAATTCCTTGTCAGGTAAATTCTGACCCGCACGAATGGCGTAACGACTTGGGCGCTGTCTCAACGAGAGATCCGGTGAAATTTTAATACCTGTGAAGATGCAGGTTACCCGCGACAAGACGGAAAGACCCCATGGAGCTTTACTGCAGCTTGATATTGGACTTTGGTACGATCTGTACAGGATAGGTGGGAGCCTGAGAAGCATGAGCGCCAGCTTGTGTGGAGGCGACGTTGGGATACCACCCTGATCGTATCGGAGTTCTAACCTGGCACCCTAAATCGGGTGTGGGGACAGTGTCAGGTGGGCAGTTTGACTGGGGCGGTCGCCTCCTAAAGCGTAACGGAGGCGCCCCAAGGTTCCCTCAGAATGGTTGGAAATCATTCGAAGAGTGCAAAGGCAGAAGGGAGCTTGACTGCGAGACAAACAGGTCGAGCAGGGACGAAAGTCGGGCTTAGTGATCCGGTGGTACCGAATGGAAGGGCCATCGCTCAACGGATAAAAGCTACCCTGGGGATAACAGGCTTATCTCCCCCAAGAGTCCACATCGACGGGGAGGTTTGGCACCTCGATGTCGGCTCATCGCATCCTGGGGCTGAAGTAGGTCCCAAGGGTTGGGCTGTTCGCCCATTAAAGCGGTACGCGAGCTGGGTTCAGAACGTCGTGAGACAGTTCGGTCCCTATCTGTCGCGGGCGTAGGAAAAGCGCGGCAACGTGTGGAGCTGACGAATACTAATCGGTCGAGGGCTTAACTAAGATATCCCACAAAGTGAAGAGTAGGCTGACGAAGCGTATTCCGGGTACTTTGCGGGACCCCTGATAAAAAAGCAATACAGCTATGCTTGCCGGTTTCGGATCCAGTTTTCAAGGCGCAATAACTTCACCCCACAAAGTGAAGGGAAGCTCCGATGATAATGCCGATTACTTTGCGGGGAGCCCCGAGAGCAATTGGCATGAAGAACGGATGTTCCTTGGCGGGAACATCAAACTTAAACCACGTTTGGTGATGATGGCGGAGGGGAACCACGCGTTCCCATCTCGAACACGACCGTTAAGCCCTCCAGCGCCAATGGTACTTAGACCGCAGGGTCTTGGGAGAGTAGGAC
>NZ_SMRT01000051.1 GCF_004354045.1 Paenibacillus piri
CATATAAATTCTGCCCTGAAAATTAATACGTCGTTGTATCGTTAGAACGCCGAACCGGCGTACCATTAGAGCCGTTTTTGGCAATAGGAAACTAGACCCCAGTAATTGCTTTTTTAAAATTTTAAAAAATGACTTACACGCCTTGTTCTTGAATGGTAACCGTAAGACCAAGGGATTCTAATCTCTTGACCGAATTGGTTATCAAGGTGTCGCGCTTTCGCTTGTCAAAGTAATCAAAGCCAAGCTCTTCGTACTCTTGTTTTCGCGTTAACAAGACATGTACGATGGTTAAAATGGTATGTCCTACAGCTACTGCGGCTCTATTCTTTCCGCGTCGTGCGGCAATGCGATGATACTGAGCTGCCAAATACGAATTCTTTTTCCGTGTTACTGCCCGTGCCGCTTCTACGAGGGCACTTCGCAGTTTTTTATTTCCTTTTCGTGCCTTAGCTGACCTCTTCTTCCCCGCGCTTTCATCGTGACCTGGAGTCATTCCCGCCCAGGAACATAAATGGCCGGGAGTAGGAAACCGCGACATGTCCGTACCGATCTCTGCCAGGATTTGTTCAGCAGTTCGTTTACCGACACCGGGGATGGAATCCAACAACTTCAGGTCATCCGCAAAAGGGGCCATACGCTCATCGATCTCTGCATCCAATTCTGTTACCAGTTCGTTCAGGTAATCGATATGAGCCAGCTGTTTCTCGATCATGAGCAATTGATGCGCACCGAGTCGCCCTTCCAAGGACAGCTTCAATTGCTCTTTCTTTAGCTTTAGTTTCTTTTGCGCAAAGTCAGCCAAGACGGATGGGTCGGTTTCGCCGTTAATCATGGCTTCCAGCATGTTTCGTCCGGATACCCCGAGTACATTGGATGCGACCGAAGCTAGCTTGATGTTGCCACCCTCCAGTACTTTTTGAAGCCGATTCGCTTCGCGCGTTCGTTCTTCGATGATACTTCGCCGGTACCGAATGATTTCTCGCAGTTCTCTTTGTTCTCGGTTCGGGATATAGCTTCCTTGTACCAGACCATGTCGCAGTAACTTGGCGATCCATTCCGCGTCTTTAACATCTGTTTTGCGCCCAGGCACCGATTTGATGTGCTGAGCATTCACCACTATAGGCTTTAGATCTTCGAGTTCCAGCAAGTTGTAAATTGGTTTCCAGTAGTCTCCCGTGCTCTCCATCGCAACATGGGTGCATCGGTTTTGTTTGACCCAGTCCACCAGTTCGATCAGGTTTCGGGTCATTGTAGCAAAGGTTTGAATCTCCTTTCCTTGGGGGGTGATGATACAGGCTGTGATGCTCTTTTTATGAACATCTAGCCCGCAGCAACGTTCGATCAGTACTTCCATATCTGCTTCTCCTTACGACTGGTTGTGTTTAAGGCTGGTGCAACTACCAAAAGGGTTATTCTGCCCTGCGTGCTTCCCGAAGGAGCAACAATCTGCGATGCACCGGGTCGTTGTGGTCCGTCTGATATGCGGGCTCGAGACACCAAGAATGGACGACCTACCTTCGCCAGCCGTAGTAACAGTATGGACAACATTTTCATCCATCAGTGGTGCCGCGCAGCGGCATGAAAGTCTGATATTATAAA
>NZ_SMRT01000052.1 GCF_004354045.1 Paenibacillus piri
AATTGCTAGTAATCGCGGATCAGCATGCCGCGGTGAATACGTTCCCGGGTCTTGTACACACCGCCCGTCACACCACGAGAGTTTACAACACCCGAAGTCGGTGGGGTAACCCGCAAGGGAGCCAGCCGCCGAAGGTGGGGTAGATGATTGGGGTGAAGTCGTAACAAGGTAGCCGTATCGGAAGGTGCGGCTGGATCACCTCCTTTCTATGGAGTCCATGTTACCTGTAGGGTAACGGACATAAAGCAACTTTAAGTTGCACATCAACATTCACTCGTTGCTCAGTTTTGAGAGGGTAAGGATCCGCGAAAAGTGAAGGGATGCGCTGAAGCGTATGCCGAAGCCTTTTCCGGGGAGTCCCGAAAACCGTCTCGATGTTATTCGTTTGGTGATGATGGCGGAGGGGAACCACGCGTTCCCATCTCGAACACGACCGTTAAGCCCTCCAGCGCCAATGGTACTTAGACCGCAGGGTCTTGGGAGAGTAGGACGTCGCCAAGCGAACCCACCTAGGTGGGTTTTTGTTTTGAATACAAGGTTTTAAAGAGGGCCCTTAGCTCAGCTGGTTAGAGCGCACCCCTGATAAGGGTGAGGTCGGTGGTTCGAGTCCACTAGGGCCCACCAATTGAATATCCCGGAAGATATGTATGGGGTTCCCGAAAAGTAATCGGGAATAAACGCCAGAGCATATCGTTACTTTGTGGGGTAAAAATTTGGGGCCATAGCTCAGCTGGGAGAGCGCCTGCCTTGCAAGCAGGAGGTCAGCGGTTCGATCCCGCTTGGCTCCACCAAAAGTTGGATGTTGCAGACGGCTATTCGATGTGATAAGATGTACTTCCTGTCCTTGAGACAGTTGAAGCAAGTCTGACTTGCATGAGTCGTTGCACAACTGACAGCAGACACGCCCAACTTGGACGTAGCTGTTGCAGGATTGTTCCTTGAAAACTGGATACCGAAACCGTTGCAACTGTTCGATGTGTAACAACATCGCAGTTGTCAACAAGTTGCAACTGTTCGATGCGTGAAACCATCGCGGTTGTCAACAACAAGCATAGAGCAACAATCCAGACTCTATTCATTTGAATAGAGCATTATTAGCGGAAAAGTTAAGCTAATAAGAGCACACGGAGGATGCCTAGGCGCTAGGAGCCGACGAAGGACGTGGCGAACGACGAAATGCCTCGGGGAGCCGTAAGCAGGCTTCGATCCGGGGATGTCCGAATGGGGGAACCCACGTGAGGTAATGCTCACGTACCCAGCAGTGAATACATAGCTGCTGAGGAGGCATACGAGGGGAACTGA
>NZ_SMRT01000053.1 GCF_004354045.1 Paenibacillus piri
TGGTGCTAGACTCAATATTGGACACGGAGAACCGAGAGTGCGAAAATAAAAGCATTCATAATCGAGGTGTCCGACATGACAAAAAAGTACGACAAAGAATTCAAACTTCAAACCGTTCGACTCGTTCAAGAAGATGGGAAGTCGGTGGCGCAGGTAGCCCGTGAGATGGGTCTGCATGAGAATACGATCTACCGCTGGATCGCCGAGTTCAAACAGGACGGCAGTCAAGCGTTTCCCGGTAGTGGACAACTAAACCCAGAAGACAAGGCCATCCGTGATCTTCAGAAGCGGATTCGTGATCTGGAAGAGGAGAACGAAATCCTAAAAAAGGCGATGCACTACTTCGCAAAAGACCGGCGCTGATCTATAAATTCATCCACGATCACCGCTTCAAGCTCCGTGTCGCGAAGATGTGCGCCGTATTTGGAATCTCCCGAAGCGGTTACTATGATTGGACCCGGCGGAAAGAAAGCCGGCGAAGCAAACGCCATGAGCGGCTTAAAAAGCAGATTCGCCGTATCTTTTTTGACCATAGGCTTCTTTATGGAAGCAAGAAAATCTGGGAAGTCCTGAAGAAACAAGGCGTTCAGGTAGCTGAGAAAACCGTTGCTCGAATCATGAAAGAGCTTGGCTTGAAATCCCGAACAGTCAGGAAATATAAAGCAACAACGAATTCGAAGCATAACTTGCCAGTAGCCGCGAATGTGCTTAATCAGCAGTTTCAAGCGAGTGTGCCCAATCAGGTCTGGATGACGGACATCACGTACATCCCAACCGATGAGGGATGGCTATATTTAGCGAGCGTCATGGACTTATACAGCCGTAAAATCGTCGGGTTTCATATGGATGAGCGAATGACCAAGTCACTTGTGATAAGGGCACTAGATCAAGCCTATCTGCTTCAAAAGCCACGCGGTGAAGTTCTCCACCACTCTGATCGAGGCAGTCAGTATGCTTCTTTAGAGTATCAGGAGCGGCTTAAAACATATAAGATGAAAGGCAGCATGAGCCGCAAAGGGAATTGCTATGATAACGCTTGTATAGAGTCATTCCACAGCGTGTTGAAGAAAGAGCTCGTATATTTAGCGAAGTTCAAGACCCGCAAAGAAGCTAGAGAACGGATTTTTGAGTATATTACATGCTTCTACAATGGAAAGCGAATCCATTCCTCCATTGGGTATTTTACACCCAATCAGTACGAACGTATGTACCGCCTTGCTGCGTAATTCTCTCGATTCTATGTGTCCAATCTATTGACAGAAGTCCA
>NZ_SMRT01000054.1 GCF_004354045.1 Paenibacillus piri
GGGGGGGAACATACAAACCCAGCCCGGTACGGCGCAAGRAAATCCCCAAACCAGATGGAAGTGGTGTGCGAAAGCTGGGCATCCCGACCGTTATAGACCGGGTAATCCAGCAAGCGATTGCCCAGCAACTGCAACCGTTGTTCGAGCCGCTCTTCTCGGACGGAAGCTATGGCTACCGCCCGGGACGAAGTGCGCAGCAAGCCATTGGAAAAGTAAAAGCGTACGCGGAGCAGGGATATGGACATGCGGTCGAAATCGATCTGTCGAAATACTTTGACACGTTGAACCATGAGCTTCTTYTGAATCTGTTACGCAAACAAATCCAGGATAAACGAATCATCGACCTGATCAAAAAGTATCTGAAAAGCGGAGTCATGGAGAACGGAGTACGCCGGGCAACGGAAGAAGGCTCGCCTCAGGGCGGCCCGTTGTCCCCGCTGTTAGCCAACATCTACCTGAACGAATTCGACCAGGAGATGAAAAGCCGTGGCGTGACGGTCATCCGCTATGCGGATGACATCGTGGTGCTGGCGAAGAGCAAGCGAGCAGCGATGAGGCTGCTGGAATCCAGCCGGACGTATCTGGAGCAGAAGCTAAAGCTCCAAATGAACACGCAGAAGAGCAAGGTAGTCAGCGTCGTGGCGCAGAAACACTTCAAATTCCTCGGATTTGCGCTAGGAAAGAACGGAAAAGGCGTATATGTGCGCGTGCACCGCCAGTCCCTTGCCAAGGCAAAGAAGAAGCTGAAAGAACTAACGAGTCGAAGCCAGGGCAGGAATGCCCGGCAGGTTATGGAGGACGTGAAAGTCTACATTCGTGGTTGGATCGGCTATTTCTACATAGCCGACATGAGACGAATCTTGCAAAGCTGGAATGAATGGCTACGAAGACGGATGCGGATGTACATCTGGAAACAGTGGAAGAAGCCGGGGACGAAGGTGCAAAACCTGCGAAAGCTGGGAGTGCCGGAGTGGCAGGCCTACCAATGGGGGAACACAAGGCTAGGTTACTGGCGAATAGCCGGAAGCGCAGTATTGAATCGCTCTGTTACAAACGAAAAGCTCGCACAGGCAGGGTACTATGACTTCCCTGCCCAATACGAGCGTCTACGTCAGTTGCACTCAAGCGGTTGAACCGCCGTGTACCGAACGGTATGCACGGTGGTGTGGAAGGTCGGCTACTCAACTAATGGGTAGCCTCCTATCCGAT
>NZ_SMRT01000055.1 GCF_004354045.1 Paenibacillus piri
CTGGGTACGTGAGCATTACCTCACGTGGGTTCCCCCATTCGGACATCCCCGGATCGAAGCCTGCTTACGGCTCCCCGAGGCATTTCGTCGTTCGCCACGTCCTTCGTCGGCTCCTAGCGCCTAGGCATCCTCCGTGTGCTCTTATTAGCTTAACTTTTCCGCTAATAATGCTCTATTCAAATGAATAGAGTCTGGATTGTTGCTCTATGCTTGTTGTTGACAACTGCGATGGTTTCACGCATCGAACAGTTGCAACGGTTTCGGTATCCAGTTTTCAAGGAACAATCCTGCAACAGTTACGCCCAAGTCCAACGTGTCTGCTGTCAGTTTGAATGGTGGAGCCAAGCGGGATCGAACCGCTGACCTCCTGCTTGCAAGGCAGGCGCTCTCCCAGCTGAGCTATGGCCCCAAATTTTTACCCCACAAAGTAACGATATGCTCTGGCGTTTATTCCCGATTACTTTTTCGGCGACCCCATACACATCTTCCGGGGTATTCAATTGGTGGGCCCTAGTGGACTCGAACCACCGACCTCACCCTTATCAGGGGTGCGCTCTAACCAGCTGAGCTAAGGGCCCTTACTTATAAAGGGAAGCGGCTTGCTTCCTCTACCCTGTAAAAAGGGTTCGCTTGGCGACGTCCTACTCTCCCAAGACCCTGCGGTCTAAGTACCATTGGCGCTGGAGGGCTTAACGGTCGTGTTCGAGATGGGAACGCGTGGTTCCCCTCCGCCATCATCACCAAACGAATAACATCGAGACGGTTTTCGGGACTCCCCGGAAAAGGCTTCGGTTTACCCTCTCAAAACTGAGCAACGAGTGAATGCTGTTGCAACGATTACATCAGCTTCGCCAATGTTCGTTGTCAACGATGTTTTGCAATCTGAAGATTGCTTTATGTCCGTTACCCTACAGGTAACATGGACTCCATAGAAAGGAGGTGATCCAGCCGCACCTTCCGATACGGCTACCTTGTTACGACTTCACCCCAATCATCTACCCCACCTTCGGCGGCTGGCTCCCTTGCGGGTTACCCCACCGACTTCGGGTGTTGTAAACTCTCGTGGTGTGACGGGCGGTGTGTACAAGACCCGGGAACGTATTCACCGCGGCATGCTGATCCGCGATTACTAGCAATTCCGACTTCATGCAGGCGAGTTGCAGCCTGCAATCCGAACTGAGACCGGCT
>NZ_SMRT01000056.1 GCF_004354045.1 Paenibacillus piri
GTTCGTCTTAAATGCAAGAAAGGTGGCTCGTTTCAAGAAGGGATACGACTCGCTTCCCAAGAACGACCGCATCGATGCCTGGGTTATTGCAGACCATCTGCGATTTGGACGACTGCCCCATGAGATGAAAGACATCATCCAATTTGAAGCTTTGCAGCGCCTTACCCGTACTCGATTTTATTTAATGAAGAACATTAAAAGGGACAAGACCTATTTCTTAAATCAGGTCTTTTTGAAGTTCAGCGGCATGCGCCAGGATAATCCATTTTCCAATACATTCGGCAGTACAAGCCTTGCGGTGATTCAAGAGTTAGAGCCCGAGCAAGTTGCTAACATGTCGATACAAGAACTGGTTGAGTTTCTTAACGATAAAGGAAAGAACCGCTTTAAGAACMCAGAGGAGATTGCTACTTATCTTCAAAAGCTTGCTCGCTCCTCTTACCGTCTGGATAAGACCATGCAAGATCCCGTGAACATCTCGCTAGCTACGACACTCAGTGTAATTAACCATCTGGAGTCCGAAGTATTGAAGCTGGATAAAGAGATCGCCAAGATTATGAAGGGCATCCCTCAGACCTTGACATCGGTCAAAGGAATTGGCCCTGTTTTCGCGGCGGGCATCCTTGCTGAGATCGGCGGCATCGACCGCTTCCATGACCATAGCGACTTGGCMAAGTATGCCGGCCTTGTCTGGAACCAGAACCAGTCCGGTGAATTTGAAGCCGAGGAAACATCCCGTATGCGCACCGGTAACAAATACTTGCGCTACTATCTGGTTCAAGCTGCTGATTCGGTGCGAAAACACGATGCCGAGTACAGAGACTTTTACCAAAAGAAGTATGATGAAGTCCCGAAGCATAAGCACAAAAGAGCCCTCGTCCTATCTKCACGAAAATTGGTACGGTTGGTATTCATGCTACTGAAGACCAACAAAATGTACACACCACCCGAGAGGAGGAATCCATAGGATTTCCAGATTTCTACTCTTTTTACATGTTGCCCATGCCTGTAAATAGTCTGAAAATTYAGACTAAATGGTGGGGTTAGTTTAGTGATGTCTTTTTTYAGCTCTGGGTACGCTTTAGGCAATGTTTTTTCCAATTCTTATCGATCATCCCCTTGACATATCACCGCTGGGCT
>NZ_SMRT01000057.1 GCF_004354045.1 Paenibacillus piri
ACGGTAATTGCCCCGTCCTTAATTCCACAAAAGCCTGGTGAAAAAGTAAAAACAGACCGTAGGGACGCCATAAAGCTAGCCCAATTATTTCGTGCAGGAGAGTTAACCGGTATTTATGTACCTACAGAAGAGGATGAAGCATTGCGTGATTTAGTTCGAGCTCGGGAGGCCATAAAGGAAGACCGCCAGCGAACCCGTCATCGGATTACAAAATTTTTGCTTCGATACAATTTGGTATTTTCCGAGAAAGGGAAGAAATGGGGAACAAAGCATCGCACATGGCTGAATGGGTTAAGTTTCTCATCACCGGCATTGAGAATTGTATTTCAGGAATATCTCCATCAACTTGATGAATTGGATGAGAGAATGAAGCGTTTCGAATCGGAAATCCATCGTCAGGCTGAAGCTAGCTCCAAAGCCCCAGTCATTCAGGCATTACAGTGTTTCCGCGGAATCGCCGAGCTCACGGCAGTTACCCTTGTGATAGAGATTGGAAGCTTTGTCCGATTTGCTAAAGCAAGGGATTTTATGGGTTACACAGGTTTGGTTCCAAGTGAGCGATCTACAGGGTTAACAAGAAGRCAAGGCGCGGTAACAAGGACTGGAAACCCCCACGTACGCCGGGTACTCGTTGAAGCAGCCTGGTGTTATCGATATAAGCCCGCGGTGAAAGGAGCCCTAAAGAATCGACAACAAGGGCAACCYGGAGATATTCAAGCAACATCTTGGAAGGCACAGCACCGTCTACACAACAAATACATGAAAATGAACGGCCGAGGAAAACCAGGAGGCAAAACAACAGCAGCCATTGCAAGAGAGTTAGCTGGGTTTATTTGGGCAGTGGCGCGAAGAACAGAGGTAACCTTACAAGAATCCTAAATAATAACTGTATTTCAAGTTACGCAACAACCCCTAAATGCGCTTGAAGGTTGAGCTGGAGGCAAAAGCAAAACGCAAGGGAGAAATCCACGTCTTTTCTTTGCGCTAAAGTGCGAGCACGGAACGCGCGCTACCAAGTTCGTTGGAGACTCCTCAGACGGAGAGATAAAATGTGTGTAACCAACCCACGTATATCAGAATGCTCAACGTCGAAAAGATTTTTGCCTTCACGCT
>NZ_SMRT01000058.1 GCF_004354045.1 Paenibacillus piri
CGCGGGCGTAGGAAATTTGAGAGGAGCTGTCCTTAGTACGAGAGGACCGGGATGGACGTACCGCTGGTGTACCAGTTGTTCCGCCAGGAGCACGGCTGGATAGCTACGTACGGAAGGGATAAGCGCTGAAAGCATCTAAGCGTGAAGCCCCCCTCAAGATGAGATTTCCCAGTAAGTAAGACCCCTTGAAGACGACGAGGTAGATAGGTTCGGGGTGGAAGCGCGGCAACGTGTGGAGCTGACGAATACTAATCGGTCGAGGGCTTAACTAACTACCCAAGAAAGGGACGAAAGGCGCTGTAGCGCAGTCCGATTCCTTTCACGGGGCCTCTAAGAAAAGAAGAACGAACAATGCTTGCCGGTTTCGGATCCAGTTTTCAAGGCGCAAGCCGTCTTGAACAGAAGAGCGGATGTTCCTTGGCGGGAACATCAACCTTAAACCACGTTTGGTGATGATGGCGGAGGGGAACCACGCGTTCCCATCTCGAACACGACCGTTAAGCCCTCCAGCGCCAATGGTACTTAGACCGCAGGGTCTTGGGAGAGTAGGACGTCGCCAAGCGTGGCCTTTTAGGCATAATAGGATAATAAATAGGTCTGTTCGGTAGAGCAGCATGTTCTAAACGGAGAGGTGTCCGAGCTGGCCGAAGGAGCACGATTGGAAATCGTGTAGGCGTCACAAGCGTCTCGAGGGTTCGAATCCCTCTCTCTCCGCCATACATAAGGCCCGTTGGTCAAGGGGTTAAGACACCTCCCTTTCACGGAGGTAACAGGGGTTCGAATCCCCTACGGGTCATCATTTATACCAGTACAGGGATGAGAACCCCGAGGTTCGTCGGAGCATAGGCTTCGAAAGCATCGGCTTCGCAGTCTGGCTACGAAGTAGACAGTATCCCCTACGGGTCACCATTTAAGATTTGGGCGCTTAGCTCAGCTGGGAGAGCATCTGCCTTACAAGCAGAGGGTCGGCGGTTCGATCCCGTCAGCGCCCACCATAATATTACTGACGCGGGGTGGAGCAGCCCGGTAGCTCGTCGGGCTCATAACCCGAAGGCCGCAGGTTCAAATCCTGCCCCCGCAACCAATTTTCTCGAAG
>NZ_SMRT01000059.1 GCF_004354045.1 Paenibacillus piri
TCGCGAGATGGAGCGAATCCTTAGAAGCCGGTCTCAGTTCGGATTGCAGGCTGCAACTCGCCTGCATGAAGTCGGAATTGCTAGTAATCGCGGATCAGCATGCCGCGGTGAATACGTTCCCGGGTCTTGTACACACCGCCCGTCACACCACGAGAGTTTACAACACCCGAAGTCGGTGGGGTAACCCGCAAGGGAGCCAGCCGCCGAAGGTGGGGTAGATGATTGGGGTGAAGTCGTAACAAGGTAGCCGTATCGGAAGGTGCGGCTGGATCACCTCCTTTCTATGGAGTCCATGTTACTTGTAGGGTAACGGACATAAAGCAACTTTAAGTTGCAACAACATTCACTCGTTGCTCAGTTTTGAGAGGGCAACTCTCAAACACAACTGACAGCAGGCACGCTCAACTTGAGTGTAGCTGTTGCAGGATTGTTCCTTGAAAACTGGATACCGAAACCGTTGCAACTGTTCGATGCGTGAAACCATCGCAGTTGTCAACAACAAGCATAGAGCAAYAATCCAGACTCTATTCATTTGAATAGAGCATTATTAGCGGAAAAGTTAAGCTAATAAGAGCACACGGAGGATGCCTAGGCGCTAGGAGCCGACGAAGGACGTGGCGAACGACGAAATGCCTCGGGGAGCCGTAAGCAGGCTTCGATCCGGGGATGTCCGAATGGGGGAACCCACGTGAGGTAATGCTCACGTACCCAGCAGTGAATACATAGCTGCTGAGGAGGCATACGAGGGGAACTGAAACATCTAAGTACCCTCAGGAGAAGAAAACAAAMGTGATTCCGTCAGTAGCGGCGAGCGAAAGCGGAACAGCCCAAACCAAGGGGCTTGCCCCTTGGGGTTGTGGGACGTCAATGTGCGAAAAGTTGGTTAGGCGAAGCAGTCTGGAAAGGCTCATCAGAGAGGGTAACAATCCCGTAGCTCAAAACCAACGTATCGCTAGACGGATCCCGAGTACCGCGAGACACGTGAAACCTCGTGGGAAGCAGGCAGGACCATCTGCCAAGGCTAAATACTCCCTAGCGACCGATAGTGAAGCAGTACCGTGAGGGAAAGGTGAAAA
>NZ_SMRT01000006.1 GCF_004354045.1 Paenibacillus piri
TATCTGTCGCGGGCGTAGGAAATTTGAGAGGAGCTGTCCTTAGTACGAGAGGACCGGGATGGACGTACCGCTGGTGTACCAGTTGTTCCGCCAGGAGCACGGCTGGATAGCTACGTACGGAAGGGATAAGCGCTGAAAGCATCTAAGCGTGAAGCCCCCCTCAAGATGAGATTTCCCAGTACGTAAGACCCCTTGAAGACGACGAGGTAGATAGGTTCGGGGTGGAAGCGCGGCAACGTGTGGAGCTGACGAATACTAATCGGTCGAGGGCTTAACTAACTACCCAAGAAAGGGACGAAGGCGCTGTAGCGCAGTCCGATTCCTTTCACGGGGCCTCTAAGAAAAGAAGAACGAACAATGCTTGCCGGTTTCGGACCCAGTTTTCAAGGAACAATCCACAGTTGTTCTTTCTCGTGGAGAGATACCCAAGTGGCTATAAGGGGACCCTCTGCTAAGGGGTTAGACTGCGTAAGTGGTGCGAGGGTTCGAATCCCTCTCTCTCCGTAGTTACCAACAAATGGAAAGAGATGAGAACCAGATCTCTCTCCGCAACGGTTTATTTATATGGCGGTGTAGCTCAGCTGGCTAGAGCGTACGGTTCATACCCGTAAGGTCGGGGGTTCGATCCCCTCCGCCGCTACCAATTTTATTTTGCAGTTGATTTTTTTTTGTAAAATGTGATATGATTCCACTTGTGCCATTGCTCATGGAGGCTTAGCTCAGCTGGGAGAGCATCTGCCTTACAAGCAGAGGGTCGGCGGTTCGATCCCGTCAGCCTCCACCATTTAACTCTTAGAGCGAAGTATAGCTGAAATACGAACAACAGATACTTTAAGAGATCATCACAATGAATATGCCGTTGTAGCTCAATTGGTAGAGCAACTGACTTGTAATCAGTAGGTTGGGGGTTCAAGTCCTCTCGACGGCACCAGTTATACCATCGCGGAGCCGTGGTGTAGAGGCCTAACATGCCTGCCTGTCACGCAGGAGACCGCGGGTTCGAATCCCGTCGGCTCCGCCATGAATAACACGTTTTTTTCTTGATTAGGACAAGCTAAATACATATGGCTCGGTAGCTCAGTCGGTAGAGCAGAGGACTGAAAATCCTCGTGTCGGCGGTTCGATTCCGTCCCGAGCCACCATTGGCTAAGCTGTGACAGCAGCAGAACAGCCATCTTTATGGAGGCTTAGCGAAGTGGCCAAACGCAGCAGACTGTAAATCTGTTCTCTGACGAGTTCGGTGGTTCGAATCCATCAGCCTCCACCATTTCAAATTCGAGACATTAGCTCAGCCGGTAGAGCACCTGACTTTTAATCAGGGTGTCGTAGGTTCGAATCCTACATGTCTCATCGCTCAAATAAGCTTTCAATTACGATTAACGTAGTTGGGAGCTTATTTTTTGTTTCAAATTTAGCTCTTAGAAAAAGAAAGCAGCGGACCTTTCGGCGATGCTGCTAACTGTCATGCAATTTTTGCCGGACGGACTTCATTTTCTGCTCGATGGAGCTCGGTTTATCGCGCCTGTCATCGATTTTGATCGAGGTCGACACCCGCACGGCGCCGTGATGAAAAGGAACCTCATGGAGCCTTTGGATGACGGCAAACAGGTGCTTCAAATCCCCCTCAATGATCGTGCTCATTGCGGTCATCTGAAAATGGACAGGCTCGGCAGCCTGCTCCAGAACTTGCTGAATGTCGGCCACATACTGACTTAAGCTGGTGGACGCGGTTCCGATCGGAATAATGGTCAATTCAACAATAGCCATGCTAACGCTCCTTAACTGTCTGGAATTTGTAATAAGTACATCTCTTATTGTAGCTTTACGGAACCGGTTCATCAAACCGGCCGCTTGTTGAGCTTAAATATTTTGCTGGAAACGGAGGTACATTTTAGCGCTGTTCGTTTTCAGGGAGTTTTTGGTTTTATGCGGAACCGTTTTTTGCTATGATGAAGTACATACTAAAATAAATTTATTACAGTTGGGAGTTTCGGGTATGGACTGGGAACCGTTGAGGCAGCAGCTGGAGCAGATTTTGAAGGGACATGTAACGTTGTCGAAATGGACATGGGATCAATGGCAGCGTCATGCGGAAGCGGAATCAAAGGATAAAGGAACTGTACCCAAAAGCTTGAAGCAGGCCGGCCATTGCTTCTTTTTTGTAAATCGGGAAGGGCATGAAGTGCAGGTGCTGCAGATCGATGCGGAACGAGTTACGCCTGCCGAACGGCAGCTGGTGGAGCTGATGCTGGAAGCGAGGCGGGCGCAGGAAGCGAAGCTTCCCGTGTCGATCAGCGAGGAAGAGCGCCAGGCGGGCGCGGTGCGCGATTGGTTTAAGCAGCAGCAGGATCTCGGTCTGGTGAACGCTGAAATGCCGGATAACCTCGTTTCGCAGATGTCGCTGTATTCGACCAAAATTCCCTTGCTGCTGTACGGCGACTATTCGCAGTCGCGGCGGGTAAGCTATCAGGAACTGAAAAAGCTGCTGGAATCGTTCTTTGACGCGGAAATGATACTGATTCCGTTAATGGATAAAGAATGGCTGATTCTCGGATCCGAAAAAATGCTGTCGATGGATGCAGCTGACGAACGGGATTACGGAGAGGAGGACAGCCTGGAGGATACATTAGGGGCGATCGGCTTCGGCTTGCACGAAATGCTTGAAAACGAATGGGTCGGAGAATGCCATCTGGCGATTCATTATCCGATGATGCCTGCCAAATCGCTGTACTCGACCGTGCTGCAGCTCAGAGAGACGATGATGCTCGGGCGAACCTATCACCTGGGGAGCAATATGCATCTGCCCTGGATGCTGCAGCTGGAGAAGCTGATCAACCTGATTCCGGAGGCGGAGAAGACCAACTTTCTTGAGCGGGTGCTGAAACGGCTCGATGTAGCGCTGGACTCGGAGACGATGACGACGCTGGAGCACTTTTTCCAACTGGACTGCAATGTCAGCGAGACGGCCAAGAAGCTTTATATTCACCGCAACACGCTGTTATACCGGCTGGACAAGTTCAAGCAGGAGACCGGATTAGACGTCAGAACGTTCAATGACGCGGTATTGGTGAAGATAGCTCTGCTATTGTACAAAGTAACGAAAAGAAAGTGATTTTTTTGTGAAGATTGTGCATAGTCATGATGGGGAAGGTAGGGTAAGATGAATATATAATTTTTTTCGATATTAACTCGTAGGGGGAATAATACCATGGCAGGTGTACGTTTAAACCACATCGTTAAAAAATACGCAGGTGCTGAAGAAGCGACAGTGAAAGATTTTCATCTTGATGTTGCGGACAAAGAGTTTTTGGTTCTTGTAGGCGCATCCGGTTGCGGTAAGTCCACTACTCTTCGTATGATTGCAGGGTTGGAGGAAATCACTGAGGGCGAACTTTACATCGGCGACCGTTTGGTAAACGACGTAGCGCCGAAAGATCGCGATATCGCGATGGTATTCCAATCTTACGCTTTGTATCCGCATATGAGCGTGTACCAAAACATGGCTTTCGGTTTGAAACTTCGTAAATTTAAAAAAGCCGATATCGATGCACGCGTTCGTGAAGCGGCTAAAATTCTTGATATTACTCACTTGCTGGATCGCAAGCCGAAAGCTCTTTCCGGTGGTCAGCGTCAACGGGTTGCGCTGGGCCGTGCGATTGTCCGTGAACCGCAAGTATTCTTGATGGATGAACCGCTTTCCAACTTGGACGCTAAACTCCGCGTACAGATGCGCGCTGAAATCAGTAAGCTGGCTAAACGTTTGGAAACAACCGTTATCTATGTAACGCATGACCAAACCGAGGCGATGACGATGGGTGACCGTATCGTTGTTATGGATAAAGGTATTATTCAACAAGCGGCTACGCCTGAAGAAATTTACAACTTCCCTGTAAATATGTTCGTTGCGGGCTTTATCGGATCTCCGTCCATGAACTTCGTTACAGGCGGGTTTACAGATCAAGGCGGCAGCGTCTACTTCAAAGCAAACGGCTTGAACGTAGAAGTACCGGAAGGCAAAGCTAAGATTCTTCGCGAAAAAGGATATGTAGGCAAGGAAGTCATTTTGGGAATTCGTCCTGAAGATTTCCATGAAGAGCCTGTTTTCCTGGAAGCATCGCCTAACACGGTCGTGAACGCACACATCGAGGTTGCTGAGAACCTGGGTCATGAAATGTTCTTGTACTTGACAGGCATCGGCAAAAACAGTGTCGTTGCGCGTGTTGACGGACGTTCCGGCTTCAAAGAAAGCATGAACGTGAAGCTGGCTATCGATATGAACAAAGTTCACTTCTTCGATCAAGAGACTACGCTGTCGATCTTCAACAGCTAATTCTATATAAAATTATGAAGGACCAGTCCTAGGACTGGTCCTTTGTGCGTAAGTAAGGTTGATTTATCCCGGTATTTTTTATACGATGGGTGTATTGGAAAAACGAAGGAGACGGAACTGCGATGTCAAAAAAAGTAAAGGTATCCGACTTAGTTGCTGAATTTCACCTGGAAGTGATTTGCGGCGAAGGAGGATTGAAGCGCCCGATTACAACCGCCGACTTATACCGTCCGGGATTGGAAATGGCGGGCTATTATGAATTCCACCCGACGGAGCGCGTACAGATTTTGGGGAAAACCGAGCTTACTTTTTTTGATGGTCTATCCCAGAATGACAAAATTGACAGAATGACCCGGCTATGCGCGCCTGCCGATACGCCCTGTATATTGATCAGCCGTGGCTATGACGTGCCTGAGGAGCTGATTGCCGCGGCTAATGCCCAGCAGCTGCCCGTTCTCCGTACGAAGACGGCGACGACGATATTTGCCAGCCGGATTACCGGGTTTCTTGAAAACAAGCTGGCCCCTACAACTACCATTCACGGCGTACTTGTCGATGTATACGGGATCGGCATGCTGATATCAGGGACGAGTGGAATCGGTAAAAGCGAAACGGCGCTGGAGCTGGTCAAACGAGGGCACCGGCTGATCGCTGACGATGCCGTCGAAATCCGGCAAACGGCAGACCATGTACTGATCGGCAATGCGCCTGAATTAATCCGGCACCTGCTGGAGATTCGGGGGGTCGGCATAATCAATGTGATGACCTTGTTCGGCGCGGGAGCCGTCCGCAATGTTAAGAAAATTTCCGTTGTGGTAAAGCTGGAGACATGGCAGCAGGATAAGCAGTATGACCGTCTGGGGTTGGATGAAGAGATGACGCAAATTATTGAGACGGAAATCCCGCTCGTAACGATTCCTGTCCGCCCCGGTCGGAACTTGGCGGTTATCATTGAGGTGGCGGCGATGAACTTCCGGTTAAAGCGGATGGGCTACAATGCGGCCCTGCAATTTACCAATAAGCTGACCGAATCGTTGGCTGAAGATATGGACGATATGGAATAGACGGCCAAAGATTGAAGTCCCTGGGCAAGAATTTGGGGATGTAAGGATTCTGAGATGACTTAAGGGATTCGAAAGGGGAAGCAGCATGTATTTAGCGATAAATCCGATTGCGTTTAGTTTGGGACCGTTGTCCGTCCATTGGTACGGCATTATATTGGGTACGGCCGCGTTGGTGGGGCTGCTGCTGGCCATCCAGGAAGGCAAACGGTTCGGGATGAATCCGGACTTTTATATGGATTTGGTCTTGCTCGGCGTTCCCTCGGCTATTATCGGCGCGCGGATCTATTATGTGGCGTTCAAATGGGAAGATTATAAAAACAATTTAGCCGAAGTGTTTATGGTATGGCATGGCGGGATTGCGATCTATGGGGCGTTGATTGGCGCTATTATCGCCGCGTTTTTTTATGTCCGTAGAAAAGGGTACTCGTTTTGGCGAATTGCCGACGTTTGTGCACCGGGACTGATCATAGGACAAGCCATTGGCCGTTGGGGCAATTTTATAAATCAGGAGGCGCACGGCGGTCCGGCAACCGAAGCTTTTTTGCGAAACTCGCTGCATTTGCCCGATTTTATCGTGAATCAGATGCTGATCGAGGGACAATACTATCATCCGACATTTTTATATGAGTCGCTTTGGAACTTGGTCGGCTTACTCGTTTTGTTATGGCTGCGGAGAAGGCCTTTTCTACGGGCCGGCGAACTGTTCATGAGCTATTTCGTATGGTATTCCATCGGACGCTTCTTTATCGAAGGATTGCGGACCGACAGTCTGGATTTTACCGGCCCTACATGGCTGGCTGCCTTAATGAACGGGTTGTGGGCTCCGATGCGCTGGTTCGGCTTTGAATCGGGCTATATGACGTATGGAGGCAACGTGCGGATATCGCAGCTGCTGGCGGTGCTGATTGTACTGGCTGCCTTCGTCGTAATGATCATGCGCAGAAAAACCGGTGCCGCCGTTGAGCGCTATGCCGATCCGATTGTCCCTGTTAGCGGTAAAGCGGGAGCGGAAGAAACGCCCGCCGAGACGCAACCATCGACAGCATCCGACCCGACGGCTGCAGAGGCGGCAGCGGATGATAAGATACCGGCGGATCCGCAATCGGAAGACAGTTCCGGGTTGAAGGATGCGGAGCATAAATAAAATACGGACAGCATGGGAAAAGGAGTCGAAACAGCATGATACAGACGGTGTTATTTGATTTGGACGGTACCATTGTGGATACGAACGAGCTGATCATTCAATCGTTTTTGCATACATTTGAAGGCATAACGCCGGAGCCGATAACGCGGGAGCATATTATTCCGAATATGGGCCGGTCGCTTGTGGATCAGATGAAGTTTTTTTCCGGAAGAGAAGAAGTGGAGGACCTCGTTCAAAAATACCGCGCCTACAATCTCGATAAGCATGACGAGCTGGTGACGGAATTTCCCGGCGTCAAGGAGACACTGGCGAAGCTGCACACCGCAGGAATCAAGCTGGGGGTTGTAACGAGCAAGGTGCGCATTACGACCGAAATGGGTTTGCGGCTGTGCGGTCTGTACGATTATTTCGGAACGATCATCACGGTGCAGGATGTGAATAATCCGAAGCCGGACCCGGAAGGCATCCGCAAAGCGCTTCAACTGCTGGGCTCGGACATCGAAGGCGCCATGATGGTCGGGGACAGCCACTACGATATTGAGGCGGCTCACAATGCAGGCATACCGTGCGCTGCCGTAGCCTGGTCGTTGAAAGGGATGGAGTATTTGAACAGTTACAATCCAACGTATATTATTAACGACATTCGGGAGCTGCTCCCTATTGTTGGCGTCGGGGAGATGTAGATTGAGAAGGACGGACAAGTATCCGGTAGAAGGGCCGAATTCGCTGTGGCAAGTATACCGGACGGTCAGCAGGTGGAAGGCGATCCGCAATTTTATATTCATTCAAATTTCACGGTATGCCCCCTCCTTGCCCCTCAAGCGCTGGATTTACCGCCATGTGCTTGGCATGAAGGTGGGAGAGCATGCCTCCTTTGCGTTGATGGTGATGGTGGACGTGTTTTTTCCGGAGCGGATCGAGGTGGGGAACAACACGATTATCGGGTATAACTCGACGATTTTAACGCATGAGTATTTAATCAAAGAATATCGGCTGGGCAATGTCCGAATCGGCTCTCATGTCATGATCGGGGCGAATACGACGATTTTGCCCGGGGTTACGATCGGCGACCACGCGATTATCGGAGCCGGTTCGGTCGTACATAAGGATGTGGCGCCATACAGCTTTGTGGCGGGCAATCCGCTGCGGGTCCTCCGAGATGATGTACGGAATGATCAGCCGGATGATGAACGGGATGAATAATGGAAGCTATCAATGAAATAGGCAGTCTGAATCCGAATGATGGAGAGCCGGAACCCGATATTTTATCGTTGACGGCGATGCGTTTCGGTGATAAACTTACGATTACATTCTTTATTTTGGTAGTATGGTAGCATGTTATCGTACTAAAGCGTTCTAATACACATGTTGATAAAGCTTGATATAGGCAGGTGGCACAGGTGTCGAAACCGAAAGTGTTTGAAAAACCGACCGGGGTCAAAGATTATTTGCCGGAGGCGGTAGTAAAGCTCCGCGCGATCGAGAATAATGTGCTCCAATGTATGGATCGTTGGGGCTACCGGGAAATTATAACGCCGACGTTGGAGTTTTATGATACGGTCGGGGTGGCCAGCTCGACGGAGGACCGCAAGCTGTTTAAGCTTCTGGACCGCAACGGAACGACGCTTGTCATGCGCTCGGACGTGACGGCGCCGATTGCGCGCGTCGTAGCCTCCTTATTAAAGGAACAGCCGTTTCCGATCCGTTTATCGTACCACGCCAATGTATTTCGCGCATTTGAGTCCGAAGCGGGGCGCGACGCGGAATTTTTTCAGACGGGCGTTGAGCTTGTGGGAGATGCTTCTTCGGAGTCCGATGCGGAGGTGGTCGCCCTCGCGATCGCCAGCCTGCAGGCTGCCGGGGTAGAGCAGTTTAAAATCGCGCTCGGGCATGTCGGATTCCTGAACGGATTGTTCAAAGAAACACTGCGGGAGCATCAGGATGCGCAGCGCAGCTTGAAGGAATGCTTGCTCAACCGCGACTATGTCGGCTATCGCGAGACGATCAAATCGCTGGGCTTGCCGACCGGTGTACAGCAGGAGCTGGAAGGTATCCTGAGATTGCGGGGCGGACAAGAAATTTGCTCGCAGGCCAAACAGCTTACGGCAGATCCGACGGCGCAGCAATCGATCGCTCATCTATGCGAAATATGGGATGTGCTGAAAGCGTACGGGGTTAGCGAGCACGTGATGATCGATTTGACGATGATCGGAGATATTTCCTACTATACCGGGATGACGTTCGAAGGCTACGCGGCCGATCTGGGCTTCCCTGTCTGCAGCGGCGGCCGGTACGACAATCTGCTTATGCATTTCGGCCGACCTGCTCCCGCTACCGGCTTCGCGTTGAAAACGAACCGCATATTGGAGGTTGTAAGCAAGCGTCCGGTTGAAGAGCCTAAGAGGGTGCTGATCGCTTATACAGCGTCGTCGCGGGTCGAAGCGTTTCTTCAAGCGAAGCGACTGCGCGAACAGGAGAACGCGGTTGTGGAGACGCGTTTAATTGCCGATGAAAGCATAGGTCAGGCAACGGGACGGCTGGTCATGACGAAGCTTGACAATGAAACTTATAGTGTGGGCGGGATCGTATACCACGACGTGATCGAGTTCGGGTAAAGGAGCAAATGAGCATGCAGGATGTATTGAAAGTTGCGATGCCCAAAGGGCGTATTTATAAGCAAGCTTCCAAGCTGTTCAGGGAAGCGGGCCTGGTCATTCCGGACGATATCGACGATTCCCGCAAGCTGATCATTGCCGTGCCGGAAGCGGGGATGGAGTTTATTATGGCGAAGCCGGTCGACGTGCCGACATATGTGGAGTATGGCGTCGCCGATATCGGCGTTGTCGGCAAGGATGTGCTGATGGAGGAAAACCGCAACGTCTATGAGCTGCTCGATTTGGGCATTGCGCGCTGCCGTATGTCGGTTATCGGCCTTCCCGATTGGGAACCGGTACTGAATCCGCGGGTTGCAACGAAATATCCTAATGTGGCGTCCCAATATTTCCGGGAAAGAGGCCAGCAGGTGGAAGTGATTAAGCTGAACGGCTCGATCGAGCTGGCTCCGTTGATCGGCTTGGCCGACCGGATCGTCGATATGGTGGAAACCGGACAAACGTTGAAGGAAAACGGACTGGTAGAGCAGGAGCAGATCTTCGCCATCACCAGCCGTCTAATTGCGAACCGGGTCAGCTACCGGATGAAAAACGAACGGATTCAAGCGTTGTGCGACAAACTGCAGCATATGATTTCCGCAGCGGCATCGGAGAAAGCTTAGAGGCAGGAGAGCAGAGTAGGGAAATGTGTGGACAGTAATATATAGCGATAGGCCGCAAAATGTCCGAATCGCAGCCAGGCTTATCCGGTTGGAGCAAGATGGAGCCGGGCAGAAGCGGGAATGTTCGAGAATAGCGTTGTCGCGGAGCGAATCAGGAGCAGAAGCAGGCAGAAATTTGCGATAGGTAAGCCAGGAAATCGGGGGGATTCAGGATGAGAATGATGCCGGCCAGCGAATTTTCACTTCAGCGGCAGGTGGAGTACGGCTCTGAGGAGCAGAACCGGAGCGTGAAGAGCATTATCGAGAGCGTGCGCCTTGAGGGCGACGCCGCGCTCCGGCGCTTCGCTCAGCAGTTCGACGGCGTCGCCGTCGGCGAACTGCGCGTGAGTGAAGCCGAGATCGAGGCCGCCTACGCGCAGGTGGACGAGAGCTTCCTCGCCGCCATCCGCGGGGCTGCGGCGAATATTCGGCGCTTCCACGAGAAGCAGAAGCGCACGTCATGGATGGATCTGCAGCCTGACGGCAGCATCCTGGGTCAAGTGATGCGGCCGCTCAAGCGGGTCGGCCTGTACGTTCCGGGCGGGAAGGCGGCGTATCCGTCGTCCGTCCTGATGAATGCCATTCCGGCACAGGTCGCCGGCGTGCCGGAGATTGTAATGGTCACGCCGCCGGCGACGGCCGGGGTCGAAGGCATCGACCCGCATATCCTTGTGGCGGCTGCGGAAGCAGGCGTTCGCGAAATATACCGTGTCGGCGGCGCGCAGGCGGTAGCTGCGCTTGCCTACGGCACGGAGTCGATCCCTGCGGCGGATAAGATCGTAGGGCCGGGCAACATCTATGTCGCCCTGGCCAAGCGCTACGTGTTCGGCGTCGTGGACATCGACAGCATCGCCGGCCCGAGCGAAATTGTCGTGCTCGCCGACGATACGGCCGATGCCGCCTATGTGGCGGCCGACCTGCTGTCGCAGGCCGAGCATGACGAGATGGCGTCGGCGATTCTCGTCACGCCGTCGCAACAACTGGCGCAGGCGGTGGCGGCCGAGGTCGCCCGCCAGCTGGAATCGCTGCCGAAGCGGGACATCGCGGCGCAGTCGATCCGCGACAACGGCGCGATTCTGACGGTCGCGAGCCTCGAGGAGGGCGTGCGCGTCGTCAACCAGCTCGCGCCCGAACATCTCGAGATTCTCGTCGCGGACCCGTTCCAATATTTGAGCGCCATCGAGAACGCAGGCGCGATCTTCCTCGGGCCCTACAGCTCCGAGCCGGTAGGCGATTATTTCGCCGGCCCGAACCATGTGCTGCCGACGAACGGCACGGCGCGGTTCTCCTCGCCACTGAACGTGGATCATTTTATGAAAAAATCGAGCGTCATTTACTACAGCAAGGAAGCGCTGCTGCAAAACGGGGAGCAAATCATCGCTTTGGCGCAGCATGAAGGATTGGAAGCACACGCGAGAGCGATTCAAATACGATTGCAGAAAGAAGGGAATGCCCGTGGCTGACCAGCAGCAGGCCGCACGCTCGGCACAAATTGCGCGCAAGACGAATGAAACCGATATTCAGCTCGCTTTTAACGTAGACGGAACCGGTATATCGGAGTTCGAAACGGATGTGCCATTTTTAAATCATATGCTAGACCTGTTTACGAAGCACGGCCATTTTGATTTGCAGGTAAAGGCCAATGGCGACATCGATATCGACGACCACCACACGGTCGAGGATATCGGCATCTGCCTCGGACAGACGCTGCGCGAAGCGCTTGGCGACAAGAAAGGCATCAAGCGCTATGCGAACGTGTTCATCCCGATGGACGAAGCGCTGGCGCAAGTCGTCATCGACGTCAGCAACCGGCCGCATTTTGAATACCGGGCTCAGTATCCGTCCGCGCAGGTTGGCAGCTTTTCGACCGAGATGGTGCATGAATTTCTTTGGAAGTTCGCTTTGGAGGCGCGGATTACGCTGCATGTCATCGTTCACTACGGGCAAAACACGCATCATATGATCGAAGCCGTGTTCAAGGCGCTTGGACGCGCCGTTGACGAAGCGACGAGCATCGACCCGCGCGTGAAAGGCGTGCCGTCGACGAAGGGAGTGCTGTAGCATGATCGCCATCATCGACTATGGCATGGGCAATCTGCACAGCGTCAGCAAGGCGGTGGAGCGGCTCGGCTATGAAGCGGTCGTCACGTCGGACGAGCGCAAGATTATGGCTGCGGGAGGCGCGATTTTGCCGGGCGTCGGCGCCTTCGGCGACGCGATGGAGCAGCTGCGCGCCTCGGGTCTGGACGGGACGGTCGCGCGCTATGCGCAAACCGGCAAGCCGCTGCTCGGCATCTGCCTCGGGATGCAGCTGTTGTTCACGCGCAGCGAGGAGCACGGCACCCACGAAGGGTTGAATTTGCTGCCGGGCGACGTCGTGCGCTTTCAAGGCAGCTACAAGGTGCCGCATATGGGCTGGAACCGGCTGGAATATAGACAGCAAAGCCCGCTGTTCGCCGGCATCGAGGAAGGGCATGTGTACTTCGTGCACTCGTATCACGCACGGCCGGAGCAGCCATCCGACCTGCTGGCCGTAACGGATTATTACCAGCAGGTAACGGCGATTGTCGGACGCGGCAACGTGTACGGCATGCAGTTCCATCCCGAGAAAAGCGGCAGTACCGGAATGCGGCTGCTTGGCAACTTTCTGGCCTTGTGCACAAGGGATCGCGCAGGCGATCATCCGGCTGCAGGGGCCAAGGCGTGAAGTTCGGCAGTCGGTGAATAGGGAAAAAGGCGTGGAACATTACGTCACTATTGTGAAAGCGAGCCGCTTGCGGCAGTTGCAGGGGCAAATGCTCATCATTTGACGGTACTGTGATGCGGGTTAAGGGTCTATCCTGGCAACAGCCCTCTAGCGGGCAGCTGCAGGGGCATGTGCTCATTAAATCAGCGATGCCGCCTTTACGGCATGAGGGTCTGCCCTGAGCTGGGTAACAACGTTGCATTGCGGTGGTAGCTATCGGACCCCGGAGCCGTTATTTATGCCCAAACGCGTCATTTTTCAAACGAACCGAGGAGCCATTATTTCGCTTGAAATGGCGCTGTTTGGCGGTTGGCGTACCAAATAACGGCGTTCCGGTCCGTTACAATTCTGAAGTAGCGAAATCGGGGCAAATAACGTCCTCTCGGAGACTGTCGATTAATAGGGATAAGGGCTTGGAGAATGGCTTCAGGGCGAGTTTTTTATTGCATTGTTACCGAAAAGTATAATGAAATCAATGCAATAAAACGTGTTTGAGCTTCGAAGTCGTACCCATTGCCCGTTCCCGTCCTTTAATCGACAGTCTCTCTCGGTCCGTTAGCGATGATGATGGTGATGATAACAGGCCGTGACAGGGCCGTTTATCCTTGAGGAGGGGAACAACATGCTGGCAAAACGGATCATTCCGTGTTTGGATGTGAAAGACGGCCGCGTCGTGAAAGGCGTCAATTTCGTCAATTTGCGCGATGCCGGAGACCCGGTGGAATTGGCCGCGATCTATGACCGTGAGGGTGCGGACGAACTTGTTTTTCTCGATATTTCCGCTTCGGTGGAAGGCCGGGCGACGATGGTCGAGGTCGTCAAAAAAACCGCCGGCGAAATCACGATTCCGTTCACCGTCGGTGGCGGCATTTCGAGCGTGGACGACATGAAGCGGCTGCTTCGAGCCGGCGCGGATAAAATCGGAATCAATACGGCTGCAGTCAAAAACCCGCAGCTCATTTCCGACGGCGCGCGGCGCTTCGGCTCGCAATGCATCGTCGTCGCGATCGACGCCCGTTATAACGAGGCGTGGGGCGAATGGGAAGTATTCACCCACGGCGGACGCAATGAAACCGGCGTTAAGGCGCTGGAATGGGCAAAGCGGGCGGAGGAGCTCGGAGCGGGCGAAATTTTGCTGACGAGCATGGATGCGGACGGCACGAAGGACGGCTTCGATCTTGCTTTGACGAAGGCCGTTTCCGAAAGTGTTGGCATCCCGGTCATTGCCTCCGGCGGAGCGGGACTGAAGGAGCATTTTTACGACGTGTTTGAAGAAGGCAAAGCGGATGCGGGACTGGCCGCGACGATATTTCATTATAAAGAGCTGACGATCGAAGAGGTTAAAGGCGATCTCAGACAAAAGGGAGTGGAGATTCGATGAGCAACGAGCAGAACGAACAGGCCGGCGCAGCAAAGACGCCGCTGACGTTGGAACAGCTGAATGCAGCGATTCAATGGGATGCGGGCGGACTCGTACCGGCAATCGTGCAGGATGCGGCAAGCAAAGACGTGCTGATGATGGCTTATATGAACCGGGATTCGTTGAGGTTGACGCTCGAGTCGGGTGAGACCTGGTTCTGGAGCCGTTCGCGCCAGGAGCTGTGGCATAAAGGCGCAACCTCCGGCCATATTCAAAAGGTGAAGTCGCTAAAGTACGATTGCGACGGCGATACCCTGCTCGTGATGGTCGATCAAACGGGACCTGCCTGTCATACCGGCCAATACAGCTGTTTCTTTAACGAGGTGCCGGTGCAAGGCGGTCAAGCTGCGGAAGTCGCGGCGGCGGGCGTAGACCGTTTTGCGATGCTGTCGAGACTGGAGTCGGTCATTGCTCAGCGAGACGCCGAGCGTCCGGAAGGCGCTTATACGACGTACCTGTTTGAAAAAGGGATCGATAAAATATTGAAAAAAGTCGGCGAAGAAACTGCCGAAGTCATCATTGCGGCAAAAAATCGCGACAACGACGAGCTGCGCTACGAATCGAGCGATCTGATTTTCCATCTGATGGTGCTGCTGCGCGAAGCGAAGCTGCCGCTTGACGATGTGATGCGCGAGCTGGACCGCCGCCATAATTCCAAAAAATAACAGGGGAGATTCCTATGCTCATTGATTATCATACCCATCATGTCCGCTGCGGGCATGCCTCGGGAGAGCTGGAGGAATACGTGCAAAAGGGCATTGAGCTCGGGTTGACCCAATTGGGTTTGTCCGATCATATGCCCTTGCTGCATGTAGACCCGGCCGCTTATTTGCCGGGTATGGCGATGCCGATGGAGGAGCTTCCGCGCTATGTCGAGGAAGCTTTCCGGCTGCGGCAAAAGTATAAGGAACAGATCGATATCCGCGTCGGGCTGGAGGGCGACTATATCGAAGGTTGGGAGGCCGAAATCGAGCGCATCATTCAAGCTTATCCGTGGGATTATGTAATCGGCTCCGTGCATTTTTTGGGCGAATGGGATATATCCGACTTCAGGCAGCTGGACGAATGGAAAAACCGCGACGCTTACGAGGTGTACTCCCAATATTATGACGCGGTGCAAAAGGCGGCCCGAACCGGCTTCTACGACTATATCGGTCATATCGATGTGATCAAGCGGTTCGGTTTTAAGCCGGAGCGGGGTGTGGAGCATCTGGAAAACGAGGCGCTCAAGGCAGTCAAAGCGGCAGGCATGGCGATCGAGCTGAATGCATCGGGTTTGCGGATGCCGGCTAACGAAATGTTCCCGAGCCGACGCATGCTGGAGCTTTGCCATGAGTGGGGGATTCCACTGACGATCGGGTCCGATGCCCATCAGCCGGACAGATTGGCGCAATACCTGGATCAGGCGGCTGCGCTTTTGAAGGAAATCGGCTTTACGGAGCTGGCTACGTTCAATCAGCGGAAACGAATCATGCTTGCATTATAGCGGCTTCCGCTGTGGTTCATCCGAACTTCGCCGGAGCTGAAAAATACTGGGAAAGCGTTATTTTTTCACGGAAATGCCTTTTTCTTAATCGTTTCTTTTCATGTATAATAAACGTATGCCGCGGAGCCGTCCGAACATGGACCTTAAAGCTCTGGTTATTATAAACATGTCTTAATTGGTAGAAATACTGCATCGGAATGCGGCTTGCCGCGTATTACATCTTACGAGGCTGCTAAATTGAGCCGTAAACGTAAACAATCCATAACGGAGGTAACCATGTACAGCGACAAATTAAAAATCTTTTCGGGATCTTCCAATCCCAGGCTTGCTGAAAGGATTTGTAAGGAATTGGGCGTCCCACTCGGCCAAATCAAGCTCTCCCGGTTTAAATGCGGAGAAATTTACTGTCTCTTCGAAGAATCCATTCGAAATTGCGATGTGTTTTTAGTGCAGACGTTCTCCCATCCGATCAATGAGAATTTTATGGAGCTTTTAGTCATGATGGATGCAGCGAAACGTGCATCGGCCAGAACGATCAACCTTGTCGTCCCTTACTATGGTTATTCCCGCCAGGAGCGTAAAGCGGCGCCGCGTGAGCCGATTACCGCGAAATTGGTTGCCGACCTGTTGAATACGGCCGGAGCCGACCGCGTCATTACGATTGATTTGCACGCGCCGGCGATACAAGGCTTCTTTAACATTCCGGTCGATCATTTGACAGGACTCGATCTGTTGAGCAATCATATTAAAAACAAGAAGATCAAAGATCTCATCGTCGTATCTCCGGATGCGGGCGGCGTAACGAGAGCCGAAAATTTGGCCAACGTATTGGAAGCGCCTATCGCGATGATGTTTAAAAAGCGCCATGCGCATAACGAATCTGTAGTTACTCATGTCATCGGCGATGTAGAGGGCAAGACACCCGTCATCATCGAGGATTTGATCGATACCGGCACGACGATTGTCAACGTGGTTGAGGGCCTAAAGGAACGCGGCGCCAACGACGTTTATATTTGTGCCACCCATCCCGTATTTTCCGGACCTGCTCTTCAGCGGCTGGACCACCCGAATATTAAAGAAGTCGTCATTACCGACTCGATCTCGATTCCGGATGACCATTCGACCCGCTTCACCGTACTTTCGGTAGCACCGCTTTTGTCCAATGCGATCCGGATTATTAAAGAGGGCGGCTCGATCAGTTCGTTGTTCAAATATGGCGGCGTGTAGGAAATTGAAACTATTTTATGTATTTCTCTAGGAATGTGCTATACTTTTCAATAAGATTAACGCTGGTTTCTTGCCAATTCCAGACGGAACCGGAGGTGCCTTATTTTAATGGAGAAGAAAAAGCGTGCTAACCCAACCCAACCCGCCAAAGTGATCTCGATGAAAATGGATGCCACGTTCTTTTTCGAACGAGCTGTCCAATCCTTGGACCGATATCATTACGATAAGGCATTAAAGTATTTTCGTCGCGCCGCCGAGTTCGAGCCTGACAACCCGGTGAATCATTGCAATTTGGCCGGGCTTCTTTCGGAGATGGGGAATTACGAGGAATCGAATCATATCCTTCAGCAGGTGCTGGATCAGATTGATCCGACCATGACCGAATGCTATTTCTATATGGCGAACAATTTCGCGAATATGGAAAATTACGAATCGGCTGAGAAAGCGATCATTCATTACTTGGAGAATGATCCGACCGGCCAGTTTCTCGAAGAATCCGAGGAAATGATCGAGCTGCTCAGCTATGAGCTGGACCGTCCGACTAAACTGACCTCGATTAAGAGCCGTGAAGGCATGTTCGAGCACGACCGTGCGCGGGCTATGCTGGAGGAAGGGAAATTTGCCGAAGCGGTTCGGATTTTGGAGAAAATTATAAAAAAACATCCCGACTTTATGGCGGCCCGTAATAATTTGGCGTTAGCTTATTATTATATGGGTCATTTCGACAAGTCGATCGATATGATCAAGCAGGTGCTGGAGCTCGATCACGGCAACTTGCATGCGCTGTGCAATTTGGCTATTTTTTATCAGCATTTCGGCGACAAGGAAAAGCTGGTCGAGCTAATGGACGTGCTGCGCAAAACGTATCCGTTCCATCAGGACCATGTGTTTAAATTGGCTACCACGATGGGAATATTAAGCGAGCATGAAACGGCGTACCGGTTGTTCAAGCGTTTGCTGAAAACCGGTGAAGCCGGGCTGGATCCGTGCTTGTTTCATTATACAGCCGTCGCCGCTTACAATACGAAGCGTTACGACGAAGCCGAACGCCAATGGCGTCAGGCGGAGAAGTTCGATCCCGGATCTGATATCCCGGGCTTTTACTTGAATTTGCTGCGCAAATCGCGCGACGAGCAGGTCAAGCCGCCGGTCAGCTACCATTACCATCTGCCGTTCGAGGAGCAGTTCCGCGGTCTGGAAAAATCGACGGAAGGCTTGCCCGATCATTTGCGGCGCGACCCGCTGGTTCGCTCCTCGTTCTTCTGGGCGCTGCGCCATGGGGATACCGAAACGAAGCTGCAGGTTATTCAGGCGTTCGGTCTGATCGCCGACAACGAAGTGAGGGAAGCGCTGCTTGAATTCATTCAGGAGCCGGGCGAGGACGATTATTTGAAAAAGGTAGCGATCTTCGTGCTCCGCAGTATCGGCCTGCACGATCCGGTTACCGCTGTTCTCGACGGGCGCAAATTAACCGTACCGGCGTCTCCGTTTTCGCCGAATTTACCGGTTTGGGAACCGAAGTGGCAGCAAATAATGGATTTGGCGATTCAAGAAATGGACCGCCGCTATGATATGGTGCAGCAGTATGATCTGCAGACGTTGTGGGTCGAATATTTATCGCGGGTTTATCCGACGCATACGCCCAAAATAGCCAAGGTAGAGGGCTGGGCGGCTGCGCTTGAATACTTGACGGCGAAAATGCACCGACGTGCCATTTCGTATCACGAACTGGCGCACCGGTATAACGTATCCGTCGCAACGATCAGTAAAAACGTGAAAATCATTGATGAAGCGTGCGGACTTAGAGAAAAGATGGAAGCCATCTTTCCCAAGTTTACAAGCTTCGATCATAAGATAAAATAAGGGCATATCTAGCTTATGCTTGCGATGCAGTTTTGCTCCCAGCAAAACTCAGCTTATGCTTACGATGTCAGTTTTGCTTCTCAGCAAATCTCAGGCTTATGCTTACGATGTCAGTTTTGCTTCTCAGCAAAACTCTTAGGAGGAATCACATTGTACAAAACAATCGTTATCGGTACAGGTCCTGCAGGGCTTACCGCTGCTATTTATTTGGCTCGCGCCAACCTTAACCCTTTGGTGATCGAAGGGCCGGAGCCGGGCGGCCAGCTTACGACTACGACGGAAGTCGAGAACTTCCCCGGTTTCCCGGAAGGCATCATGGGACCGGAGCTGATGACGAACATGCGCCAGCAGGCGGAACGGTTCGGCGCAGAGTTCAAAACCGGCTGGGTCAACTCAGTCGATATGTCCAAGCGTCCGTTCAAGCTTTCCGTGGAAGGCATGGGCGAAATCGAAGCCGAGAGCCTGATTATTTCAACGGGCGCAACGGCCAAGCTGCTGGGCATAGACAATGAGAAGGAAAGCATCGGCCGCGGTGTCAGCACCTGTGCGACCTGCGACGGATTTTTTTTCCGCGGCAAAAAGATAATCGTAGTCGGCGGCGGAGATTCCGCCATGGAAGAGGCGAACTTTCTGACGCGGTTCGCAACGGAAGTGAAGCTGGTTCACCGCCGCAGCGAGCTGCGCGCTTCCAAAATCATGCAGGATCGCGCCCGCGGCAATGAGAAAATCAAATGGGAACTGAATAAGACGCCTCTGGCGGTTATTTCCGGAGATAAAGGGGTAACCGGCTTGAAGGTTAAAAACAACGAATCCGGCGAGGAAGAAGTTATTGAGACGGACGGTGTTTTCGTTGCGATCGGCCACAGGCCGAATACGGATTTTCTGGCCGGACAAATCAAGACGGACGAAACCGGTTATATATTGGTTCAGCCGGGCACGTCCCATACGAATATCGAAGGCGTATTCGCCTGCGGCGACGTGCAGGACAGCAAATACCGCCAAGCCATTACGGCGGCAGGCAGCGGTTGTATGGCCGCGTTGGATTGCGAAAAGTTTTTGGAAGGCCATGCCGTTCATGAATGGAGCCAATCGTTGTAAAATTATGGGAAACGTGGAGCTTGAAGCTCCACGTTTTTTCGCATCGGAGAAGGACATGCATACCCTGTGTACGGATCGCTTGTCCGAACGGTTCCGACTCATTGGTTGTAGATGAATGATTTGTCATGAGCCTTGTCTTGACCTGCAAGTAGGAGTGGCTTATAGTTGAGGTTGGAGCATTATGTTGATTATAGTTTATGAGGTGACCAAAGCATGGGAGAAAAGGTATACGTTGGAGTCGATTTGGGAGGAACTACCATTAAGGTGGGGCTGTGCGACATTAACGGAAAGCTTCTGCATACTTATGAAGGGCCTACCGGAACAGAGCACGGAGCGGATGTCGTATTGGAGAACATCGCTCAATATGTGCGCAAGCTTGTATCGGATACGTCCTACGATTGGGAGCAGGTAGCCGGAATTGGCGCTGGCATCGCCGGATTTATGGATATTCCCGAAGGTTTCATCAAGCTGTCGCCGAACTTGGGATGGCGCAACGTACCTGTTAAAAAAATCCTGGAACAAAAGCTGGGGAAAACCGTAAAAATCGACAATGATGCGAATGTTGCCGCACTTGGCGAAGCATGGAGCGGAGCCGGCGCAGGCATTCCGAATGTAGTATGCTACACGCTTGGAACCGGCGTGGGCGGAGGAATCATTATCCGCGGCAAAATATTTCAAGGATTTAATGGAATGGCCGGCGAACTGGGCCATATGATATTAGTGCCCGATTTAGAAGCGATTCAATGTGGCTGCGGAATGAAAGGCTGTCTGGAAACCGTTTCCTCGGCGACCGGCATAATCCGGATGGGGAAAGAAGCGGTTGAACGCGGGGAGTGCACGTCATTGGCATTGGTTGAGAACATTATGGCCAAAGATGTGTTCGACGCGGCCAAGTCGGGGGATGAAGTTGCTCATCGCATCATTAACCGCGCTGCGCTTTATTTGGGCAAATCGATGGCGATGGTATCGGTTGTGCTGAACCCTCAGCGTTATATTATCGGCGGCGGCGTTTCGAAAGCCGGCGACATTTTGTTCGATGCGATCCGTCATCATTTTCATGAATGCGCCCAGCAAGCGGCGAGCGAGGGCGTGGATATCGTCCCGGCGACATTGGGCAACGATGCCGGAGTTGTCGGTGCCGCAGGCTTGAACTTGCATTCCTAATGAAGTTTACAGCTTGATGAACATGTTCAACAAGTGCGCTTCAATTTATGCGCGCTGCTATATAGATAAGCGAGGATTCCATTGGAGGCAAGAGCGGCAAAAAGATAGTGGACAGTTTTAGCGATCTTTTCAAACCGTGTTCCCACTGTAAGTTTCATAGGAAGGAACATGTTTGAATGGGGCCGGAGGCACTTTCCCTGCGGCAGCAGCCATCCCGATGGAACTCCGAGCCCGGTGGAGGAGGAGTTACCCATGGAAGAAATGCATACCTTGGGCAAGCTGGTCATTATTACCGGTATGTCAGGAGCAGGTAAGACGATCGCGGTGCAAAGCTTGGAGGATCTCGGTTTTTTCTGCGTGGATAATCTTCCCCCTGTTTTAATTCCGAAATTTGCCGAACTGATCGAGCAGTCGAAGGGCCGCATCGGCAAGGTGGCGCTCGTCATTGATTTGCGCGGCCGGGAGTTCTTCACCTCGATCTCGGAATCGCTTCGGTTCGTGAAGGAAAATCATACGTTGACTCACGAGATTTTGTTTTTGGACGCAACCGACGCCATTCTGGTGCAGCGCTATAAAGAAAGCCGGCGCAAGCATCCACTGGCGCCCACAGGAGCTCCGCTGGAAGGCATCCAACAGGAGCGCAAGCTGCTGGAGGAGCTGAAGGGCGTAGCCACCCAGGTGATCGATACGAGCAATCTGAAGCCTGCGCAGCTGAAGGAGAAAATCGTGTCCCGGTTTACGAATCTGGAGCTGGGCGGCATTTCCATCAATGTCATCTCGTTCGGGTTCAAGTACGGGATTCCGATTGACGCCGACTTGATTTTCGATGTGCGGTTTTTGCCGAATCCGCATTATGTGGATGCGCTTCGGCCAAATACCGGCCAAGACCCGGATGTGTACGAGTACGTCATGAAATGGAGCGAAACACAGGAGTTTTTAGCCAAGCTGCTCGATATGCTCCACTTTCTGGTACCGCAGTATAAGAAAGAGGGCAAGAGTCAGGTTGTCGTCGGGATTGGCTGTACGGGCGGCAAGCACCGTTCCGTAGCGATTGCCGAATACTTGGGTAAAATGATGGATAACAGTGAAACGGAAATCGTACGGGTCAGTCATCGCGACTCGGAGCGGGATCGGGTTGAGGTGAAAAAATGATTCAGGATCACGAAATAAGTGATCAGCCCCGGATCGTAGTTATCGGCGGCGGTACAGGTTTATCCGTCATGCTTCGAGGCTTGAAGGAGAAACCGATGGATATTACCGCAATCGTTACGGTCGCCGATGACGGGGGCAGCTCGGGTATACTACGCTCCGAACTGGAGATGGTGCCGCCGGGAGACATCCGCAACGTTCTGACGGCGCTTGCCGACGTAGAGCCTCTGCTCGGCAAAATGCTGGAGTACCGTTTTCAAAAAGGACAGGGATTAGCGGGCCACAGTTTGGGCAATCTAATACTGGCAGCGATGCGAGATATTACCGGTGATTTTGTGACGGGCGTAAGGGAACTGAGCCGTGTTTTTGCCGTTCGCGGTCGGGTGCTGCCGGCGGCGAACCATGCGATCGTGTTGAAGGCGGAGATGGCCGACGGCACGATTGTGGAAGGCGAATCCAAAATTCCGAAAGCCGGTAAAATCATCAAGCGCGTATTTATCGAGCCTGCCGAAGTGTCGCCCCTGCCGGAAGCGATCGACGCTCTGCGCAAAGCGGATGCGATCCTGATCGGACCGGGAAGCTTGTACACAAGTATTTTACCGAATTTGCTTGTGCCTGAAATTAGCCGGACGATTGTCGAGTCGAATGCGCTCAAAATATTCATATGCAACGTTATGACGCAGCCGGGGGAAACGGACAACTATTCGGTGAGCGACCATTTGCGGGCGGTTCATGAGCATGTGGGGCAAAACTTGTTCGATTATGTGATTGTAAACAATGGGGAAATTCCGCCCCAGGTGCAGAGCAGGTACGCGGAGAAAGGCGCCAAGGTCGTTCATCTCGATCTGGACGAGGTTACGAAGAAGGGCTATAAGGTCATTGCCGACCAATTGGTGCTGTTTCGCACATACCTTCGCCACGACGCTGAAAAGCTGAGCCAGCATATCTATCAGTTGGTGGAAAGCTGGATGACAAAGAAGAGGTGATTTTTCATGTCGTTCGCCTCACAAACGAAAAAAGAATTAACGATGATTCAATCGGATGATTGCTGTGAGACGGCGGAGCTGTCGGCCTTAATCCGGATGAACGGTTCCGTTCAGCTGACGAACCAACGGATCGTGCTCGATATCTCCACGGAGAATGCGGCTATCGCGCGCCGGATTTATTCTTTGCTGAAAAAGAAATTTCAAGTGCATACCGAGCTGCTGGTTCGTAAAAAGATGCGTTTGAAAAAAAACAATGTGTACATCGTACGGGTACCGCAGCAGGTACAGGAAATTTTGGCCCGGCTGCAGATCGTGTCCGAAGGGTTTATGTTCACAGCGGGCATCGAGGAAGACATTATTCACGACAGCTGCTGCAAGCGGGCTTATTTGCGGGGGGCTTTTCTGGCCGGAGGCTCGGTGAACAACCCCGAAGGTTCCTCGTATCATTTGGAAATATCCTCGATGTATGAGGAGCATTGTCAGGCTTTATGCGAATTGGCCAATGAATTTGATTTGAATGCGCGTTGTATCGAACGCAAAAAAGGATTTGTGCTCTATATCAAGGAAGGCGAGAAGATTATCGAGTTCCTGAGCTTGATCGGCGCTCACCAGGCGCTGCTGAGGTTTGAGGACGTCCGGATTATGAAGGATATGCGCAACTCCGTGAACCGCCTGGTTAACTGCGAGACGGCCAACCTGAATAAGACGATCGGTGCGGCGGTTCGGCAGATCGACAACATCCGGCTGCTGCAAAAAGAGATCGGTTTGGAAAATTTACCCGAGAAATTGCGAGAGGTTGCAGAAATCCGGATGAAGCATCCGGATATGAACCTGAAGGAAGTCGGCGACCTGTTAAAAGGAAGCGTCAGCAAATCCGGTGTGAACCACCGGCTTCGCAAAATCGATGAATTGGCGGAAAAAATCCGAAAAACATAACGGTAAATATAGATTTTTTGTGTAAATTTGCAATATTCCTAGTGTATCGTATTGAAAAATGATATAATATTTGAAAAATCGCTTTTTCATGGTCATTTATGAGAATGGTCATTTGCAATTTAAGATTGTAGGGGGTATTGGTTGGAATGTCGAAACGCCCAGTAGTTGTGAAGTTGAAAACAGGCCTTCATGCCAGACCGGCGGCACTCTTCGTTCAAGAGGCGAACAAATTTTCTTCCGAAATCTTCGTGGAGAAGGATGAGAAGAAAGTAAACGCCAAAAGTATTATGGGGATCATGAGCCTGGCGATCAGCACAGGTACGGAAGTTTATATTAGTGCGGAAGGTTCGGACGCAGAACAGGCTGTAAACGCTTTAGTCACTTTGGTCAGCAAGGAAGAATTGGAGAACCAATAACCGGCCGCAGCGGGCTTGCTGAATGAAAGCTTTTTCGCGCGGCGGTCTGCACGGAATGGACACATTTCCATATAATGATTCGTATGGGATACAAAGAAAAGCGCAACCTTTTCTTAGTAAGAGCGTCTATTATGACGTATCTTCGTTGGAAAAGGTTTTTTGCTTGTTTTTGTATTTTTTTATTTTAAAGGAGCCCAGGGATGAGATGAAACAGATGAGGAAAGAGCTATCGTTAATCGCCGTTATTACTTTATTGTTCGCCGTATTTTCCACCGCGTTTGCATCAGCGGCGCAGTCAATGTCAACAGGCTCTACTTACATATTGCTTTACGTTGACAAAAACGAAGCTTTTTTAAATGGCAAACAAGTCACGCTCGATTCGCCGGCTACGATCATTAAAGATAAAATGTTCGTGCCCGCCAAATTTTTAGGCGATGCATTGGGCATGAAGGTGGAATGGAATGAAAAGACCCGCCAGGTCGAAATGACGACGCCCGGTTTTAATATTGTGCTCGACAGCGATAACAAATCGGTATGGATTAACGGGATGATGCAACCTTTCGACTCTGCGGCTTCGATCAGCAAGGAAGGCCGGCTTTTAATTAAACTGACTTGGCTGGCCGACTATATGGGCGCACGCTACACCTATAACGACGAGCTGCGCCGTGTAGAAATCATTCATTCCCGGACGCCGAGCGGCATTTATATACCGGATACGGGCAATTCGAAGCCTGTGGCCAAATTTACGTTCGCCAAGCAAGTATATAAAATCGGCGAACCTGTGAAATATGTCGATTTAAGCTACGATCCGGATGCGGAAGGCATCGTCAAGTATGAATGGACGGGGAAGGAAGAAGCTTTCTTCACGGCCGGCACATTTCCGATTTCGTTAACTGTGTGGGACGGACACGGAAGTAAAAGCGAAAAATATACGCGAAACATTACGATTGAAGATAAAACGTATTTGAGCGCGATTGAATACCCGATCTACACGAAGCCGGTCGGCGGATTTATCAAGACCGACTGGAGTATGCTGTGGGGCAATTTCTGGAGCTTGCCGCAGCTGCCAAAGCAGGTAACGGTTGACGAATCGAGAAAGCTGCTGGTCAGCGACAGTCCCGAGGAATTTACGGAAAAAGGCATCTTGTACCAGGATACGGTAAAAGGCAAAGGACGTTTGTACGCCGACCATATTAACGGAACGAGGGAAAAGGTTACGCTGGCGATTATGGCGAAGAACAATACCGATAAGCCGGTAACGATCAAAACGACCAGCAAAGGCGAAGTATGGCCGTCAGTCTATGCCAATTTGATCGGAAACGAGGCGTCCGTAGACTTTTTGATAAACGACCCGCTGAACGATTCGATGGTCGTACCGCCGAAACAAACGTTTATTTACTCGCAAATGCCAGAGTTTTATCCGGGACAAGGCGTCAACCTGTTCTACGATGTGGAGACGGACGGCGAAATTCAATTTTCGTTCGTGGCCACCGATCAGATTAACCAGAACACGCTGAACCAGCTTCCGCTACTTCCGTTCACAGGACATGTAAGAGGCTCGTTCCAGGTGTCGCAAGTGAACTGGAATATCGATGCAAGCAGCTTCACAACACCGTCGAGGCTAATATTGGGCGACGGGAAAACCGATCCGTTCCAGCCGGGGTATGACCCGCTGCGCAAGCAAAATGTATTAAACGAGGGCAACTATGGCGTCGTCTATAAAATTCACGCCGACAAGCCGCGGCGGATGGCGGTTATGCTCTTGGCTTACGGCGGCGTGTTTAAAGGGCCGTTCAAGATCAACGGAGAAATCCGGCTGGTCCCTGAATCCGGGGTCATTACCGCGTTCGACGGCATGCAAATATTGGCCAAAACGACCGGCAAGGAAGACTCGCTCGATATTGAATTTACTCCGCCGGCGGGCTCCGCGTTCCCGATTGATTTGATTTTCTATCCATTGGACGACAGATAGGCCGGATTTATCGATAAACGAAAAAAACGTTCCGCTGCGCCTGCTCATTGCAGGGCTGCGGAACGTTTTTTTTGTACGATAGACAGCGGCGAATCGGGCGGGACACCCGTCGCTGCCCGTTAAATGCGCTCGATGACTTTATCGATCAGGCCGTATGCGCGGGCTTCTTCGGCATACATGAAGTTATCGCGATCGGTATCCTTCTCGATCTGTTCGAAGGTTTGGCCGGTACGTTCGGCCAATATCGTGTTAAGCTTGTCGCGCATTTTAAGAATCCGCTTCGCGCGAATCTCGATATCGCTTGCCTGGCCCTCCGCGCCGCCGAGCGGCTGGTGGATCATCACTTCGCTGTTCGGCAGCGCGAACCGCTTGCCTTTCGCACCGGCAGCGAGCAGGAAAGCGCCCATCGAGGCGGCCAAGCCGACACAAATCGTAGAGACGTCCGGCTTGATAAACTGCATCGTATCGTAAATAGCCATGCCGGAAGTGATCGATCCGCCAGGGCTGTTAATATACAGGCTGATGTCTTTATCCGGATCTTGAGCGGCCAGAAACAGCAGCTGAGCAATGATGGAGTTCGCTACAACATCGTTAACCGGCGTTCCAAGAAATATAATCCGGTCTTTCAGCAAACGGGAGTAAATATCGTATGCGCGTTCCCCTCTTGCATCGGGTTCAACTACCATTGGAATAAAACTCATAGGTTGCAGCCTCCTTAAAATCATCGTGACAGCCGGCTGTATATATTCGAAGCGGCCGCTGCACGGATGTTATTGGTAACACTATAACCATCATAGCGGAAAAACAAACAAAGGTCAAGAAAGGTCAAACGAATGCTTTAAAAAAACCTCCCGCCCCGAAGCTGCCTTTATGGACAGCCACAGAATGAAGAGGTTGAAAGGTTGAATTTGATAATGGCGCGCTCGCAAGGAATCGAACCTTGATCTCAGGCTCCGGAGGCCTACGTCATATCCATTGGACCACGAGCGCGTATATATGAAGGAAAATTTGACGAGCAAAAGTTATTATATGATATAGCGAACGAAAAAGCAACCCTCAGCTCTGTAATTTTTTCAGGCATAAAGTCCGGTGAAGCTTGAAACGCGGATTTTTGTCGAAATTGTGATTTTTAGTTGAAAAAGCAAAACGGATTCTATATAATGAGTATAGCTAAGTGAAAGCTTAGTACTTTTTTTGGAAGTTGTGGGACTTAAAATGTAGTACTGGGACGAAAAACGTCCACATCACGGTCAGGAGTGTTGTTCTGTGAGAGAAATCCTCGATATTCAAAAACAGCTTCTGCCGGATTTGTTGGACACGATGAAGGAACGGTATACGATACTTCACCACATCATGGTTTCGGGTATGGTCGGCCGGCGCACACTGGCGTTATCGCTGAACACGACAGAGCGTATTTTGCGCAGCGAGGTCGATTTCCTGAAGGCGCAGGGCTTGATCGAAATCGAGACTTCCGGCATGCGGATTAGCGTTGCCGGGCGGCAGCTGCTCGAAAGCATCGAGCCGATGGTGAAGGAGCTGTTCGGCCTGAACGAGCTGGAGGAACGAATCCGCTCCTATTACGGCTTGAAGCAGGTTGTTGTCGTACCGGGCGACTCGGACACCTCGCCGCATACGAAGAAGGAGCTGGGCCGTGCAGGCGCTGCCGTGCTCCGCAAGTACGTGTCCAAGAACGAAGTCATAGCCGTAACCGGAGGCTCAACGATGGCGGAGGTGGCCTATCACTTGACCTCGTCCACTTCGCTGAAAGGCTGCTGGTTTGTGCCGGCGCGCGGCGGACTCGGAGAAAGCGTCGACTTTCAGGCCAACACGATTGCATCGACGATGGCCAAGAAGACCGGAGCCAGCTACCGGCTGCTGCATGTGCCCGACCATTTGGGCGAGGAGGCTTATCAGTCGCTCATGCAGGACGGCACGATTTTGGAGATTATCGAGTTCATCCGCAAGGCCCGAATCGTCATTCACGGCATAGGAGAAGCTATGGTGATGGCGCGGCGCCGCAAGGTTGATGAAGCCACGACGGCCAGTTTGCAAAACGACGGGGCGTTGGCCGAAGCGTTCGGTTATTATTTTGACCGCGGGGGTAAAATTTTACATAAAATGCCTACCGTGGGCTTGCGCATCGAAGACATTCAGGAAATGGATTGTGTGATCGGCGTTGCCGGCGGAAAAAGCAAGGGCGTGGCGATTGCTTCCGTGCTCCAATTCGGACGGGAAGATATTCTTGTCACCGATGAGGCAGCTGCCGTGGAAGTCGTGAGAATGCTGACATCTTGACGGGCCCCCGCCTGTCTTGACATAAAACTATAAATTTTTAGGAGGACTTTCACATGGTTAAAGTAGGTATTAACGGTTTTGGACGTATCGGTCGTAACGTATTTCGTGCGGCATTGAACAATTCTGAGGTTGAAATTGTAGCTATCAACGATTTGACAGACGTTAACACGCTGGCGCATTTGTTGAAATATGATACGACTCACGGCAAATTGAACGCAACGGTTGAAGCAACGGAAGGCGCGCTGATCGTTAATGGCAAGGCGGTAAAAGTATTTGCAGAGCGCAACCCTGAAAACTTGCCTTGGGGAGCTAACGGCGTCGAAATCGTCGTTGAATCGACAGGTATTTTCACAGCGAAAGAAAAAGCCTCCATGCACTTGAAAGGCGGCGCTAAAAAAGTCATCATCTCCGCACCTGCAACCGACGAAGATATCACGATCGTATTGGGCGTAAACGAAGACAAATACGATCCTGCGGCGCATACGATCATTTCCAACGCATCCTGCACAACGAACTGCCTGGCTCCATTCGCCAAAGTATTGAACGAAAAATTCGGCATCGTCAAAGGCATGATGACGACGATTCACTCTTACACGAACGACCAATCCGTGCTGGATCTTCCGCACAAAGATTTGCGCCGTGCCCGCGCAGCGGCTGAAAACATCATTCCGTCCACAACCGGCGCCGCCAAAGCGGTATCCCTGGTATTGCCTGAGCTGAAAGGCAAATTGAACGGTATGTCTTTCCGCGTGCCTACGCCTAACGTTTCCGTAACCGATCTGGTTGCCGAGCTGAAAGTAAACGTAACGGTCGACCAAGTGAACGCAGCTTTGCAAGAAGCGGCTAACGGTCCTTTGAAAGGCATTTTGAACTATTCCGCTGAACCGCTTGTATCGAGCGATTACAATGGAGATCCTGCTTCTTCCACAATTGACGCTTTGTCCACAATGGTCGTTGGCGACAACCTGGTGAAAGTCGTTTCCTGGTACGACAACGAGTGGGGCTATTCCAACCGCGTTGTAGATTTGGCTGCATTTGTCGCGAAAAAAGGTCTGTAAGTTGAAATTGTGGTTATGACGCAAGTTTGATGAAAAACGCTCCGTTCTTTTAAGCAAAGGGAGTGTACCTGCAGTAGCTGTTGAAGTTATATTCCTTGAGTGGAGTTTTGGTTTTATTGGGATAAAACTTCAAAGGATACTCGGTGACGCGCTTCGGTACACTCCCTTTTGCTTATTATCGCGAAGAACCTTTTCAATCAAAAGCGGCATATCCACAATTTTTGTGTGTAAATAGAAAAAAACGGGAGGCTGTGCGGGATGAACAAAAAAAGTGTGCGCGACGTAGAAGTCGGCGGCAAAAGAGTGTTTGTACGGGTAGATTTTAACGTTCCTTTGGAAAATGGCCGCATTACCGACGATACGCGCATTCGCGAAACGGTACCGACGATTCAATATTTGACGGAACGCGGCGCCAAGGTTATTTTGGCAAGTCATTTGGGCCGTCCTAAAGGCCAAGTGGTCGAGGAGCTTCGTTTGACCCCTGCGGCTGTTAAGTTGTCCGAGCTGCTGGGCAAGCCGGTAGCCAAAGCGGACGAAGCGATCGGCGACGCCGTAAAAGCACAGGTGGCTTCATTGAAGGACGGCGACGTGCTGCTGCTCGAAAACGTCCGCTTCTACGAAGGCGAAGAGAAGAACGATCCGGCGCTCGCGCAAGCTTTTGCCGAGTTGGCGGATTTGTATGTGAACGACGCATTCGGCGCGGCTCACCGTGCGCATGCTTCGACTGAAGGCATCGCTCACCATTTGCCTGCGGTTTCCGGTCTGCTGATGGAGAAAGAGCTGGATGTACTGGGTAAAGCGTTGAACAATCCGGAGCGTCCGTTTACGGCGATCGTCGGCGGGGCAAAGGTGAAGGATAAAATTGCAGTCATCGAAAAGCTGATCGAACTGGCGGATAACATCATCATCGGCGGCGGCTTGTCCTACACCTTCTTCAAGGCCAAAGGTTATGAAATCGGCAAATCGCTGGTCGATAACGACCGCCTGGAGCTGGTGCAGGAGTTCGAACGCAAGGCGAAGGAAAAAGGCGTCAACTTCCTGCTGCCGGTCGATGTCGTGGTCGGCGACGATTTCAGCGCTTCGGCCAATACGAAAATTGTGCCGATCAACGAGATTCCTGCGGATTGGGAAGCGTTCGACATCGGACCGAAAACGCGCGAAATTTATGCGGACACGATCAAAAATTCGAAGCTTGTCGTATGGAACGGACCGATGGGCGTGTTCGAGCTGGAGCCATTCAAAAACGGTACGGAAGCGGTCGCTCAAGCATGCGCGGTTACAGCGGGTTATACCGTAATCGGCGGCGGAGATTCTGCGGCGGCGGTCGAGAAATTCCATCTTGGCGACAAAATGGATCATATCTCCACAGGCGGCGGAGCATCGCTGGAGTTCATGGAAGGCAAGCAATTGCCGGGCGTTGTTGCATTGAACGACAAGTAATATGCATTTGAATATGGGCCGTCAGGAACGGGACAGAAGCCCGGGATCGGCGCGCACAGTTAAAATAAAGGAGTTGACCAAGCATGCGTAAACCTATCATTGCCGGCAACTGGAAAATGTTCAAAACGGTAAGCGAAGCGACGGCGTTTGTCAGCGAAGTGAAAGGCAAGGCGGAAGTGGACGGCGTGGAAAGCGTGATCTGCGCTCCGTTTACCAATCTTCCTGCGCTAGTCGAGGCGGTTAAGGGCACTTCCTTGAAGGTGGGCGCTCAAAATGTGCACTTCGAAGACAGCGGCGCCTATACGGGCGAAATCAGCGGTGCGATGCTGAAGGATCTGGGCGTCGACTACGTCATTATCGGCCACTCCGAGCGCCGCGCCTATTTTGCGGAAACCGACGAGATCGTGAACAAGAAAGTGCAGGCGGCGTTCAAGCATGGCCTGACACCGATTGTTTGCGTCGGCGAGAAGCTCGAAGAACGCGAAGCGGGCCAAACGAAGCAGGTATGCAAAGTGCAGACGGAAGGCGCTTTTGCCGGCTTGAGCGCAGAGCAGGCTGCACAGGTTGTTGTAGCGTACGAGCCGATCTGGGCGATCGGAACCGGCAAATCGTCAACGGCTGCGGATGCGAACGAAGTTATCGGCTACATTCGCGAGCTGATTGCAGGTTTGTACAGCCGGCAGGTGGCGGATGCGGTCCGTATCCAGTATGGCGGCAGCGTGAAGCCGAACAACATTAAGGAATATATGCAGGAATCGGATATCGACGGAGCGCTTGTAGGCGGCGCCAGCCTGGAGCCGGCATCGTACATAGCGCTGGTTGAGGGGGCCAAGTAAAATGTCCAGACCCAAACCGGTAGCGCTCATTATATTGGACGGCTTCGGCCTTCGCGGCGAAGTCACGGGAAATGCGGTCGCTCAGGCCAACAAGCCGAACTACGACCGGTATTGGAACGAATATCCGCATACGACATTGACGGCGTGCGGGGAAGCGGTAGGACTGCCCGAAGGACAGATGGGCAACTCCGAGGTGGGCCATTTGAACATCGGAGCGGGGCGCATCGTGTATCAGGATTTGACCCGTATTTCCAAATCGATTCGCGAAGGCGAATTTTTCGATAATGAAACGATTCTTGCGGCGATTCGCCATGCGAGGGATAACGGTAAAAAGCTGCATCTGTACGGCCTGCTGTCGGACGGCGGCGTACACAGCCATATCGCACATTTGTTCGCGCTGCTGGAAGCGTGCAAAAAAGAGCAGTTCAAAGACGTGTACATTCATGCGTTTCTGGACGGCCGCGACGTGGCGCCGGACAGCGCGAAGCAGTACATGAGCCAGCTGCTCGCCAAGATCGAAGAAATCGGCGTCGGCCGGATTGCGACCGTTCAAGGCCGTTATTTCGCGATGGACCGCGACAAGCGGTGGGAGCGTACGGAAAAATCGTACCGCGCGATGGTATACGGTGAAGGCCCGCAGTACGGCGATCCGATGAAGGCGATTTTGGAATCATACGAAAAATCGGTGTTCGACGAATTCGTCATGCCGACGGTGATCGTTAAAGCGGACGGAAGTCCGGTAGGGCTCGTTGAATCAGGCGATTCGGTCATCTTCTTCAACTTCCGCCCGGACCGCGCCATTCAGCTGTCGCAGGTGTTTACGAACAGCGATTTCCAAGGCTTTGACCGCGGTGAGAAATGCCCGCAAAGCCTGTATTTCGTCTGCTTGACGCTATTCAGCGAATCGGTCGACGGGTTTGTCGCTTATAAGCCGAAAAACCTGGACAATACGCTTGGCGAGGTTGTGACGCAAAACGGACTGAAGCAGCTGCGGATTGCCGAAACCGAGAAATATCCGCATGTCACGTTCTTTTTCAGCGGCGGACGGGACAAAGAGCTGCCTGGCGAGACCCGCATTCTGATTCCATCGCCGAAGGTTGCCACCTACGACCTGCAGCCGGAAATGAGCGCCTACGAAGTCGCCGCGGCCGCGGTGGCGGAGATTGAAGCGGAGCGTCAGGACGTCATTATTTTGAACTTCGCCAATCCCGATATGGTCGGACATTCCGGCCTGCTGGAGCCGACCGTCAAAGCGGTCGAAGCAACGGATGAATGCCTCGGTAAAGTGGTGGAAGCGATATTGGCCAAAGGCGGCGTAGCGTTGATTACGGCTGACCATGGCAATGCGGATCTGGTCACGAATCCCGACGGTACGCGAAATACGGCGCATACGACGAATCCGGTCCCTTTTATTGTCACCTCCAAACATGTTACACTAAGAAACGACGGAATTTTGGCAGATATTGCTCCGACCGTGCTGAAACTGCTGGAAGTGAAGCAGCCGGCAGAAATGACGGGCGCTGCATTAATCTAGCTTAACGGCGCGCTGCGCCGCGCAATAGAGTGTCACCAGGGTTTCGCGCCCTGATACAACATAAAATGTCTAATAAGGAGTGTTTCGAAATCATGACAACGATCAGTAATGTGTACGCTCGTGAAGTATTGGATTCCCGCGGTAACCCGACCGTGGAAGTGGAAGTGTTTCTGGAGTCCGGTGCCAGAGGCCGCGCTATCGTGCCTTCAGGCGCATCTACAGGCGCTTACGAGGCTGTTGAGCTTCGCGACGGAGACAAGTCCCGCTACCTGGGCAAAGGGGTTCTGAAGGCCGTTGAGAACGTGAACGACATCATCGCTCCCGAGCTGATCGGTTACGACGCTTTGGATCAAGTCGGCATCGACAACAAAATGATCGAATTGGACGGCACGCCGAACAAAGCGAAGCTGGGCGCTAACGCGATCCTGGCCGTATCGATGGCTGTAGCCCGCGCCGCTTCCGAAGCTTTGGACATTCCGCTGTATGTATACTTGGGCGGATTCAACGCGAAGCAGCTTCCGGTTCCGATGATGAACATCATCAACGGCGGAGCGCATGCGGACAACAACGTAGACGTGCAAGAATTTATGGTATTGCCGGTAGGAGCTCCTTCGTTCAAAGAAGCGCTTCGCACAGGCGCGGAAATTTTCCACAGCCTGAAATCCGTATTGAAGGCAAAAGGCTTGAACACGGCAGTCGGCGACGAAGGCGGCTTTGCTCCTAACTTTGCTTCCAACGAAGAAGCGATCACTTCCATTCTGGAAGCGATCGAGCGCGCAGGCTACAAGCCGGGCGTCGACGTATTCCTCGGTATGGACGTAGCGTCGACCGAGTTCTACAAAGACGGCAAATATCACCTCGAAGGCGAAGGCAAATCGTTTACATCCGCCGAGTTCGTAGATTTCCTTGCTGCTTGGGTGGACAAGTATCCGATCATCACGATCGAAGATGGCTGCTCCGAGGACGATTGGGAAGGCTGGAAGCTGTTGACGGACAAACTGGGCGGCAAAGTTCAGTTGGTCGGCGACGACCTGTTCGTAACCAACACCGTTCGCTTGTCCCAAGGCATCGAAGGCGACATCGCCAACTCCATCCTGGTTAAAGTCAACCAAATCGGTACGCTGACGGAAACGTTCGACGCGATCGAAATGGCCAAACGCGCAGGCTACACCGCCGTTATTTCCCACCGTTCGGGCGAAAGCGAAGACAGCACGATTGCCGACATCGCCGTAGCGACGAATGCCGGTCAAATCAAAACCGGCGCTCCGTCCCGTACGGACCGCGTAGCGAAGTACAACCAGTTGCTTCGCATCGAAGACCAACTGCGCGAATCTTCCCAATATGCAGGCAAAAAAGCGTTCTACAACCTGAAGAACTTCAAATAATATAAAAGAGCGCATCCCGCGCTCTGCATTAACAATGCTTAAGGCGACGGGTCATGCCGCGTCTTAAGCATTGTGTATATTGCCGGCCTGTTTGGCCGACAATGCTTTATATACTCAAGCGGCGTTCACTTAGCTGCCGTCTTCGCACTTTAATAAAATACATATGTGAAAGATGGATCTGAGATCTGCCGGACGCCGGGGGCGGAGGGTTGCACATCACCGGAGAGTTTACGTGCGGCCTTTGAAATCGTGTTATACCCGCAAGGTATAGTCAAAAAGAACATGATTTCAACAGCCGCCGCAGGTGATGTGGTAACCCGCAGACGAATAGCAGGGTCCGTGATGATTTTTGGGCCATCTTTCACATAATCCCCGGAGGGATCACCGATGAGCAACTGGTTAAAGACTGTATTTTTTCTAATAGGGTCGGCCTTTCTCACTCGCTTGATCCCTTTTTCGTCGTTTTTCCGCAACCTGGACACGATGATTCATGAATTCGGGCATGCGGTCGTGACGTTGGCTTTATCGGGCCAAGTGATGTATATCGAGCTGTTTGCCAACCATAGCGGTGTCACCTATTCGAGAGTGATGAACAACTGGAGCCAAATTCCGATCTCGCTCGCGGGCTATATGACGGCTTCGCTATTCGCCGTATTTTTGTTCAAAATGCGGGCCAAGGGCAAGCAGCGGTTCGGTTTGCAGGTGATTACGCTGTTAGCGATTATCTCGCTGGTTCTATTCGTGCGCAATGAATTCGGCATCATGTGGCTGGTCGGTTTTATCGCCCTGACGATTGTTATGCTGGCGTTGATGCCGCGCTGGTTGAGCGATTTTTACTATTTGCTGCTGGCGTTCTTGACGCTGGAGGAATCGGTGCTCGGTCCGATTTCGTTAATCATTTATTCGTTGGAAAATCCGGCGGCGGCCGGCGATGCGACCAATTTAAGCCGGATCACGGCTATCCCTGCAATCGGCTGGTCCGTCTTGTTTACACTGTTTGCGTTGTGGTGCGCCAAGAGCGCGATCCAGGCTTTTCTGGGCGGGAGAAGATCGGGCCCGCGGCCGACGAGACAGCAGTATCCGAACTATGAATAGATGATGAGGATTCGGGTATGGCTTGGAGACAGGCGTTGTACAAGACTAATGTCCTCAATGAGTGCGGTTTTACGATGTTATGCTTTGTCGGCGGCATGCCGGGGGATGTAAGAAGCGGGCGAATACGACGCGCTTTATGACATTTTATGCGGACAGCCAAGCTCCACGGTTTGCCAGTAGGACAACTTTATGCTATAATCCGAATAGTGTCTATTTTCTTAATCTAGATCGGTTGGCTGTTGCGGCCTTAACGCTGTTACGATTGATGTCTGCAGGAGGTGGAAACATGGAATTAGCTTTGAAAATTATACTGGTGATCGCGTCACTTGGTCTGATTGCAGCCGTACTGCTGCAGCCAGGAAAAAGCGCAGGTTTATCCGGTGCCATCTCCGGGGGTGCGGAGCATCTGTTCGGTAAGCAAAAGGCGCGCGGCTTGGAGCTGTTTTTGAATCGTTTGACGATGGGATTGGCGGTCGTTTTCTTTCTATTGACCCTCATCGTTGCTTACTTTGTCAAAACTGTGTAATTACAAAAGCCAAACAGCAGGGGAATGATACTCCTGCTGTTTTTTTGTTCAAGCAAAGGCTAAGACGTACAAAATTTTGCGTAAAACGCGCTAGTGACGTCAAACGCCTGCTCCATGAGCGGCTCGGTTGCGTAAACTGTTTTTAAAGCTCGGAAAAACAGATTTTTTGCCAAACCGCCGCGACGGTGTTTTCATAACCATGATTCGGGTAAAGCTATAGATATAAGCAGGATGGAGGAAGGTGAAAAATTTTGATACAACGCAATGATATATTGGAATTTATGAGAGAAACAGCTTATAAACCGATGACCTATCAGGAGTTGGAAAAGCATTTTGAAATTAACAGCGCCCAGGAATTTAAAGATTTCTTGAAGCTGCTGAACGAGCTGGAGAATGAAGGACTGGTGTTACGGACGCGTACGGAGCGGTATGGCGTACCGGAACGAATGAATTTGCTGCGCGGCAAGCTGCAGGCCCATGCCAAAGGGTTCGGTTTTCTCATTCCCGAGGACCGCGATCATCCGGACGTGTACATACATGCCAACGACATGGGCGGAGCGATGAACGGGGATACGATACTTGTTCGGATTACAGCTAAAAGCGCGGCTGGCGGCAAGCTGGAAGGCGAAGTGGTGCGGGTGGTAAGCCGCGCGATCACGCAAATCGTCGGCTTGTTCCAGATGAACGAGGGCTACGCTTTCGTCTTGCCGGACGATAAACGGGTTGTTCGCGATATTTTCATTCCGAAGGAAGCGTTCAACGGGGCGATGGACGGCCATAAAGTCGTCGTGCGGCTTGTGACGTATCCGGAAGGACGCGCGGCGGCCGAAGGTGAAGTTATTGAAATATTGGGGCATAAAAATGATCCGGGCGTCGATATTATTTCGATTATTCGCAAGCATCAGCTGCCGGAATCGTTTCCCGACGAGGTGCTTGAAGAAGCGACGGCGGTTCCTGAGACGATCGCGGAACCGGATCTGGCCGGACGGCGGGATTTAAGGCATAAACGGATCGTAACCATCGACGGGGAAGATGCAAAAGACCTCGATGACGCGGTCAATGTGGAACGGCTTGAGAACGGTAATTACGTGCTGGGCGTGCACATTGCCGACGTAAGCTATTATGTAACGGAAGGATCTCCGCTGGACCGTGAAGCTTATAATCGGGGCTGCAGCGTGTATCTTGTCGACCGGGTCATTCCAATGCTGCCGCACCGGCTGTCGAATGGCATTTGCTCGCTGAATCCGCAGGTGGACCGTTTGACGATGTCCTGTGAGATGGAGTTCGATGCCGGCGCTAATGTCGTACGACACGATATTTTTACAAGCGTCATTAAAACGAGCGAGCGCATGACCTATACGAATGTACGGAAGCTGCTGACCGATGAGGCGGAACCGGACGTTGCCGAAAAGTATGCGTATCTGATGGACGATTTCCGGTTGATGGAAGAACTGGCCGGCAAGCTGCGCAATAGGAGGATGAAGCGCGGCGCGATTGATTTCGATTTCCAGGAATCGAAGATTTTGGTGGACGAGAATGGCAAGCCGACCGATATTATCAAGAGGGACCGGACGATCGCCGAGCAGATTATCGAAGAATTCATGCTGGCGGCCAACGAGACGGTTGCCGAGCATTTCCATTGGTTGAAAGTACCGTTCCTGTATCGGATTCATGAAGATCCGGACTCCGAAAAGCTGACGCATTTTATGGAGTTCATCACCAATTTTGGTTATGTCGTTCGCGGCAAAGGCAATACGGTTCATCCTCGGGCGCTGCAGTCGCTGCTGGAGGAGATAAAAGGTACGAAGGAAGAAACGGTTATTAGCACCGTCATGCTGCGTTCGATGAAGCAGGCGAAGTATGATGCTCACAGTACGGGACATTTCGGCTTGGCGGCCGAGTTTTACTCGCACTTCACGTCGCCGATTCGGCGGTATCCGGACCTTATTATTCATCGCGTCATTCGCGAAGTGCTCGAGCAGGGCAACATGGATGACAAACGGCATGAATATTTGTCGGCCCGGATGGACGATATTGCGAAGCAGTCGTCGGAGCGCGAGCGTGTAGCGGTGGATGCGGAGCGGGAGACGGAGGCGTTGAAAAAGGCCGAGTTCATGCTCGATAAAGTCGGCGAGGAATTCGAGGGCTTGATCAGCAGCGTCACGGGTTTCGGGATTTTTGTCGAGCTCGACAACACAGTGGAAGGCTTGATCCGTCTAAGCGATATGCATGACGATTATTATCATTATCATGAAGCGCAGCATGCGCTGATCGGCGAACGCACGTCGAGAATTTACCGGCTCGGCGATGAGGTGAAGGTGCGCGTCGCCCGTGTCAGCACGGAGGAGCACACCATTGACTTCGAGCTTGTCGACATGAAGCCGCGCAAGCAGAAGGTAAGCCTGGTCGACGCACTGAATTCCGTGCGCCGCGATAAGCAGCGCGGCCGCGGCGGTCGTGGCGGCGCACCGGCAGCGGCTGGCGGCGGCCGCAATGCGCGCGGCGGCGACCGCGAGCGCGGCGCAGCCGAAGGCGCCCGCAGCGGGCGGCGCAGCAAGGGCGGTACCGGCGCTGCTGCAGCCGCCGGTAAAAGCGGCCGGCCGCGCAAGGGCGGCTCCAGCGCCGCGGCAGCGGCTGGCGCAGCCGGCGCCACGCGTGGCACGGGCGTCGACGCCGCGAAGTCGCGGGCGCTGGAAACCGTCGGCGGCAAGGCAGGCGGCGAAGGCGGGCGCACGGGGCCGCGGCGGCGCAAGAAAAAGGTAGCGAAAAAGTAATACTTTCGCTTGCTTCCGAGGATTGGAGTTGGTAAAATAAACTCCAATCCCTTTTTGTGAACATACCGTTGGCAAGCTGCGGGGAAGGAGTGAAGGGTTCATGAGCAAAAAAGCCGATAACAAAGTTCTCGCGCAGAACAAAAAAGCGTCCCATGATTATTTTATTGAAGACACGTATGAATGCGGCATGGTATTGTCCGGCACGGAGATCAAGTCTTTGCGTTTGGGCCGGGCCAATATCGGCGACGCCTTCGCGACGATCCGCAACGGCGAAGCCTTTATTCATAACGTTCATATCAGCCCGTTCGAGCAGGGCAACCGGTTCAACCCTACAGATCCGACCCGAACCCGCAAGCTGCTGCTCAAAAAGGTCGAGATTCGCAAGCTGCTCGGCTTGGCCAAGCAGGAGGGCTATACGCTAGTGCCGCTTAAAATTTATGTGCGCAACGGGTTCGCCAAGCTTTTGCTGGGGCTGGGCAAAGGGAAGAAGCAGTACGACAAGCGCGATACCGCCGCCAAACGCGATGCGCAGCGCGATATTCAGCGCGCTTTGCGCGAAAAGCAAAAGGTTGCCAGGTAAGCGCAGCCAGTCTTGGGCTGTTATTCCTCCGCTGCCATCAACACTTTCTGCATTTTTGCGTAAAGTGTGATATACTAATTGGGCATCGAGATCAGCTTTACTGTCAGCTTTCAAAGTAAGTTCCTTTGCATGGTTTGCGACTATGCCTGGGAAGAGCTTAGATAGATTTTTATCATAACCTTTTTCGAAAGATTTTTTTTGAGCCTTCCATTGCGAAGGCTCCTTATGCGGGGACGTTCTTGGATTCGACGGGGATAGTTCGGGCATGGGTAGCGGGTAGTGGGGACGCGTCCACTTCATCAACGCTAAAGCCTATTAAATGGCAAACAACAACAAAACTACGCTTTCGCAGCTTAATAACCTGTGAGCGTGCTTCTGCTTAGCATCGCCCATGTGCTAGGATAGGGGCCCAACCTTAGTGGGATACGCCGTTCGGTCTCCGCCTGGGGTCGGACGGAAGAAGACAATCAGGCTGACCTGAAGAAGAGCCGGTTACGGGGCGCTTCTAGGGTGACATCAAAACCGTGGCTACACCCGTAGAAGCCTATGTGGCGTTATCTTCGGACAGGGGTTCGACTCCCCTCGTCTCCATAAAGTAAAGAGAGCACCGACCGAAAAAAGGTCGGTGCTCTTTCTTTATGGGGACGCGAGGCGGGAGGCGAATCCCCTCAAGGGGTTCAGACCGCGCGCAACGGAGCGAAGCGGAGAGAGCACGGCATGGATATGTACCGCTAAGGTTGTCCTCGTCGAGCTTGCTTCGGCAGCAGGTTAAATTAAACATGTCCATACTCCCCTCGTCTCCATACAAAGCAACTTGAGGCACCCGATAGGGTGCCTTTTGCTATGTATGGAGCCATAAGCTGGGAGGCGAAGCCCAACAAGGGGTTCAGACCGCGCAGACCGAAGCGATAGCGGAGGGAGCACGGAATGGAAATGTACCGCTAAGGTTGTCCTCGTCGAGCTTGCTTCGGCAGCAGGCTAATCAGACATGTCCATCCTCCCTTCGTCTCCATAAGGTATATCAGAAGGGATGTCCGCTGAGGGCATCCCTTTTTGTCGTTGCGGATCTAAACGGACTTGTAGCTATGGAGAATAAAGAAAATATTGCTACTCAGATGGTTTCTAGTTAAGATTAATCTAGTATTTGATCCTAATAGTGTCGGAGGCTCCCAAGTGACAGCGACGTACAAAGGTAGAACCAAACTAAAGAAAACATCAGTAATCGTCAGCTCTCTCCACGATCTTAGGAGGACAATCAGCATTAGCCCAAGCAGTCCAACCATCAATCACATACCGTTAAGATTTATAAGCGAGACAATAGGTGCTAAAGTAGGTTGGGACGCAGAAAACTACGTAGCTTTGATTGTTACCAAGCGATAATAGTTCCAAGAAAGGCAAGAAAGAACCTATTGCAAATTGAAGTGCATTCTCTATAATGAATCGGATTAATCCAGGGTGTTCCCAATGTTATAAGGGGCACCTCATGTGGCCTCGATGTGCTGATATTTAAAGGAGAATAGCTGAAATGTTATGGAAAACTATAGTTGCTTCCGTTCGTTCGTCACCTTTTTTTATATCCGTTATCGTATTTGGAGTGTTAATTGACCTTGTATTCCGCTATCTTTCCTCTCTCAGTTATAAATATCTAATTGATAAAGCGCTGCTACCTCGTGATTTGGAGGCACTGGCAATCGTTATCGGAGTACTGGTTGCCATGGGGTTGTTGAATGTTATTACTGGAGTTACCAGTGATTACGCCAAAGCACGACTGGATGCCCAATTGTTGATGGGCTATCGAAGCGCTCTGTTTCGACATATGCAGGCCCAGACTCATCGATTTTATGAGCGGTTCCAATTCGGCGACCTTCTGGCTAGATATTTCGACGATATCCCGGGAATTCAGCATGCCGTGCTTCAAGTGTTTGGCGGGGGACTGCTTTCCATCACCAGCGTGGCTATTGGGCTAGGCATCCTGTTTACGATGGAGTGGAAGCTTACTTTGCTGGCGCTCATCGGTTCAATATTACTATTCTTGCCTTACCGGATGTTGAAGTCCCGATCACTTGCCTTGGCTGATACATACTATACGCACCTTGATCAATTTAATGGATTAATTGATGAGAATATGAAAGCGTATCGGGTTATCCGGGTATTTGATATGCGCCATAGCATGCTGGCGAAAGTGGAAGGCACTCTTCGTACAATGGCTTCTGTCGGCGTCAAAAGATCTTTTGTCGATGCCAATTTGAATCGGCTGCCTTTGCTTGGTATTTCAATTTTGACGGCCATTATACTTGCGTACGGCAGCTATTTGACCTTCGACGGAAGGCTTTCCGTAGGCGAATTTATTGCCTATAATTTTGTTTTTGCTACCGTCGGCAATTCCATGTACGGCATTGCGGCTATCCTTCCCTACGTTCTGTCGGCGAAAACAAACCTTCAGCGCTTGCATGAGGTGATGGAGTGGAAGCCTGATGTGACGGAGCAGGGAGCCAAGGATCTACCCGCCGTCCATTCCCAGATTGAACTGTGCGATGTCACCTTTGCCTATGTGCCAGGCGAGCTTGTACTTCAGCATTTGGATTTGAGCATTCCTTTAAGCGGATATACATCGATTGTAGGTCCAAGCGGCTCGGGTAAAAGTACGGTGCTCCAGCTACTGCTTCGATTCGCCGATCCGGAAGACGGAGCTGTCATGTATGACGGTCAAAATATCAGGGAAGTCCAATATGCTTCACTACTGAGTCAGGTGGGGATCGTCTTTCAGGATTCGATTCTTTTCCTCGGCTCGATCCGTGAGAATATTGTGATAGGTAAGCCGGATGCGACGGACGAAGAGGTTGAGGAAGCCGCGCGGGCGGCCGAGATTCACGAAACCATCGAAGCATTTCAGGAGGGCTATCAGACGCTTGTCCGCAATCATGGCGATAATTTGTCAGGCGGTCAGCGGCAGAGGATTGCGCTCGCCCGTGCACTTCTTCGTAGACCCCATATTTTGTTTCTGGACGAGGCGACTTCTGCGCTTGATCCGGATACCGAGCAGTCCGTCAATAAAACGATTCTGTCGCTCAGCCGCAGTATGACGATTGTTTCCGTGACACATCGATTGGCATATGCGGCGATGTCCGATCGTATCATAGTTCTTGATAAAGGAAAGGTAACCGAATCAGGACCGCATGAACAATTGCTGGAGCAGCATGGATTGTACCATCGAATGTGGGAAAAACAGCAAGGATTCGTGCTGTCCAGAGGAGGCGGTAGCGCCCGGGTGCAAGCGGAGCGTTTGCGCAGTCTTCCTTTTTTCCAAGGAATTGAACAAGGAGCACTGGAGCAAATATCCCAGCTTTTTATTGCCGAGAAATTCGAAGCGGGAATAACGATTTTCGAGCAGGACGATCCGGGGGAAACCTTCTATTTAATTGCAAGAGGAAAGGTTGAGATTATCAAGACCACAGATTCGGGTATAAGAAGTAGGGTAGCGGTGCTGGCAGATGGCGATCATTTTGGAGAGATTGCACTTATGCAGAATATTCCAAGAACAGCCAGCGTCGTTACGTTAATGCCATGCTTGCTGTTGTCCCTGTCGCGCGACCATTTCCATCCGCTGATGATGAGTTATTCATCTATTCGAGAAGCGCTTGAGGCCACATTAAAAATGAGAGTGTAAAGGAGTGAGGCATGATGCTGCAGTGGATTGTCGCCGGAACAGAACAGGAAATAGAGGATGGTGTCCGATTTTTATGCCGCTATGCTGAAGATCTCGGCCTTCCATACCAGTGGAGTACCGTCCTCCAATGTGTCAATAACTCTATCTATGACAAAGGGTATATGGTTGGCTTGGATGGCTCCGGTCAGGTACGGGGTGTTCTCTCATACGTGTACTGCTACGGGGAAGACGGCAGCGAAGATCGAACCCGAATCGAAGTGCAGCTTATATACCTCGAGGCTGGATTTCGTGGCGGGGGGACATTATTAGATGCTATGGCGGCCTTGGTCGAGCGTGAACTCGAGCTGCAAGAGCCGATCGGCAAGATTGAGATGTACTGCACGCCGACTGACGGCCATCAACGGCTTTTTGGGAAATTTGCAACATTCTGCCGCACAGAGAAGTTTCCGTGCGGCATGCTAAGCTTATACGTCACGACACCTGAGAGACTGAGTCAGTATGTCATCCGGTACACCTCGCGGAGGACGCAGGATTAACGTCTTAGCTGATCTTAGAACGTGCGCGTTTACAGATGATGAAAAAAACCGGCATCGCTGCCGGCCTTGTTTACTTACTTTCTTTCATTAGCTGTTTTAACATAAGTCCAATCGGCGTTTTGGCTTCCTGGATCCCCCATATTTTTCACCTCCTGTTATAGTTGATTTAAAGATACATCATGGAATATCAGGAATCAATTGTCAATTTAATAATGTTAATTAATTCACAATTGGAGGTGAGCGCTTTGTTCCGTTTCGAACTATGCTCTACTACACGGCTATGGAGCCGATTCACAGATTTTTATATCGAACACCGGGCTTCCATTATCCCAGGATATCCTCTGAGCTTTGTGCTTAGAGACGTTGTCAATTATATGAATGAAGGTAGAGGTGCCATCATCGTGAATGAACGGGATGTGGTGGTTGGCATAGGAAGCTTCGTTCTCGGATTGCCGGAAGCAAATTTTCAGCAAAAAGACATCGCGGTGCTCGGTAACAGCTGCTTTGCAGAAGAGTATAGGAATACACGGATGTTTATACGTGGATTGCAAGAATTAGCTGCGCAAATCCGTGATGCGAATCCCGATGTGAAAGAAGTAAGAATCCCAACGGTGGCAGAGAATGCATACACCAATCGTCTGTATCAAAAGTTCACGGCCAAACATCATTCTTTCAAATCCGGTCCCTGCAAATTCAACGTCTATTCGACTTCGTTTCACGATTATGAACAGTTTTGCAATCGTTTTGGCTGATGCAAAAACTATCACGAGGCGCCAAATTGTGGATTTGTCAAGCCGCGGTTCGTCTCCATAAAGTAAAAAAGCATCGACCTTATCCGGTCGATGCTTTTTTCTTTGGGGACGCGAGGCGGGAGGCGAAGCCCCTCAAGTGGTTCAGACCGCGCGCAACGTAGCGAAGCGGAGAGAGCACGGCATGGACATGTACCGCTATGATTGTCATCGTCGAGTTCGCTTCGGCAGCAGGTTAAATCAAACATGTCCATACCCCCTCGTCTCCATACATAGCAACTTGAGGCACCCGATAGGGTGCCTTTTGCTATGTATGGAGACGTAAGCTGGGAGGCGAAGCCCATGGAAGGGGTTCAGACCGCGCAGACCGAAGCGATAGCGGAGGGAGCACGACATGGATATGTACCGCTAAGGTTGTCCTCGTTGTGTTCGCTGCGGCAGCAGGGTACTTTGAGTGAAATTGAAGCGGGGAAAGCTAAACCATCATTTGATATGGGTGGTCAGCGGCGTTTCCTGGGTATGGTCATTGCATGATCAACAGTCCCTTGATCGGATTCTCACTCATCACCTTCGAATTTATCGTCAATAATCTTGCGAAGGTCAACCAAGCCATTTTTAACTCCATGATTGGTGACTTCAAGGGTGTAAATCAAGTCATCGCTTTTTCTATTTGTATATCGGTGTTTACATCTTTACGATGTTCGATTCGTACCGCCGGTGCGTTGATATGAACAATAATTACGTTTTGTCGTATCGGACGACCACTTACACCAAAACGACCAAGGGCTCATCAGGAACCGTCAATACACTCAACAAGGTCAGCCCTATGACCGCCACCTACTGGGAAATCGTGATGCCTGGGTTAGGCGCATTGTACTTGAATCACTTGTACTCATTCTTTTTCAGTGTGATTTCATGGGCAGTTACCATTGGCAAATCCCGTTTTTTCGTCGGCGTGTACTACACATGTATCGGTAATTTTGACAAAGCAAAAGATGTAATGGATCCGCAGTGGTTCTTATTTATACCGTCGGTCTATGGCGGATACATTTATTTTGCTTATTCACAATCTGTCATTAACAATATTCAGTATAAGATATCCCAATCGCAATTTCTGAGTTCTGAGTATCAGAGTCCCCATTTTATACTGCCACTGCCACCAGCGGAAAGGAAACCCTCTATGTACATCGTAGCTTCATTCGAGCATTCGGTCGCAGTAGAATTAGCCTTGACTGAACTTGAAAAGATCGGAATTCCGAAATCAGATCTATTCGCGTTGCCGCTTCAAGTCCGCAACGAAAAAAAGCGGATCTTTGATAGTGCTCATTATGCCGACGGCGTCAGCTTCGTCGATCTTGCGACTATTCTGGGCTCAGCATTTATGCTTGTGGGCGGTATTTACGGTTTCGTCCTAAAGCTAGGACCGGTTCTTTGGGCGCTGTTCGGTCTTGTCGGAGGTGGTGTTCTCGGGTTCCTCATCAAATGGATCGCGATTAAGAAATTGCCATCATTGGATCTGTTCGGCAGGAAAAAGCAACCGAAGTTGTCATGATGGTCCGATGCCATGCAGAGAATGACGAGCGAATCAAAACAATTTTATGGCAAAACAAAGCGCTCGGCGTGGCAGAATACGATGCGAAAGATGCGGATCTCGGATAATCGAAGAAGAATTGATAGTGACTTTTTGCTTCATTTGTTGTAACAAAAAGGCAAAGCCGAATAGGATTGGTCTGATGATCGCTAAGGACGTAAACGGGCGTCACGGTAACGCGGGCGACATACGCTAGCGCCGACTTGAGCGGACTGACGCTCAGCGCAGGTACGTTGTCGCCAGCATTCAGCGCGGAGACAACGAACTACACGGCAAGTGTCGGCAGCAATCTGACGAGCGTCGACGTCACACCGACGGCGGCGGATGCCGAAGCTACGATGACGGTGAACGGTTCGGCCGTCGCGAGCGGGCAAGCGAAAGCAACGGCACTGGACGTTGGGGACAACACGATAACGATTCAGGTCACCGCGAAAGACGGCATTACGAATAAAAACTACATAGTTCAAATTACTGTTACGTCCAGCAATGGCAGCGATGGAACTGATGGAACTGATGGAACCGGCGGGAATGGTTCAAGCAGCGGCTCCACTACGAAACCGTCAGAGCCTAGTAATCCGACACAGCCGCCCCTAACGGCTCAGCCAACGCCCGCCAGCTCAATTTGTTTTCAACGATAAAGTTGATCCTGCTGCTGTTCGTTCTATAGTTGAGCGCGGGAATAACGCTCCTGCCGTTAGCTTCACCGACGTTTCCCCATCGTCATGGAGTGCCTCAGTGATCGAACGCTCGGCTCGAATGGGCATTGTGTCGGGCTTTGGGGATGGTGCTGTTAAGCTGGAAGGGAATGTAACGCGCGCGGAGTTTGCAACGATGATGGTCCGGGCGTTCGGGCTGGCCTCCGGTGGTGGCGCAAAGATACGCAAGGGCATTGGGCGGCGGATGCGATTGCGACCCTAAACGCTCTGGGAATCCTATTGGGTTATGACGATGGTACGTTCCGACCGAATCTACAAATTACTCGAGCCGAAATCGTAGTCATGCTTGCTCGTCTGACGAATTATGTACCTTCGACTACTTCTCCGTTCTCAGACGTCGAGTCCAACTGGGCGGCGGATGCGATTGGCGCATTCGCTGCGGCCGGGATTGTGTCGGGGAAAGGCGAAGGCAAGTTCGAACCCGCTGCCCCGTCTTCGCGTGAGGAGTCGGTTGCAATCATCGTTCGACTGCTGGATAAGCTCTTGGCTCAAGGATAATAATTGAAGCGTGCGCAGTGGTATCTACGAAGATGGAAATTGATGAAGGAATATTAACTAAAACAGAGACTAGTGTAACTCCACCGGGATTCTACTGAGACTGGGAAACGATAGTGGAATAATCAGGGAGCAGATTGCCGCGGCAGCTGCTCCTTGGTTTCTTTGGGTAGCTGTCTTCAAAATTAGGGTATAATGGGTTCATCAACATGTCTACACAATTAATCTCGTTTTGTTGATGAAGTGTTGTTGCGCTGTCGATAAATATGATAATGTTTCTTGTTGTATTTTTTCACTTCGTGAAAATTTTTCAACCGACGGAATAGGATAAACACTTTTTTTCGCCTGTAGGTACTATCTGCCTCAGTTCCGTTCAATACGCGTTTTTAAGAGAGTGATTCCGATTATGCTATCGTGACCTCATTAATTAAAACTCATTGCTGCAGCCGCGTTTAAGTTGCCTCCGTACGTTTTCTTCACTAAACTACCGTTTCTTTCGAATCTGACGAATAAGAATCGAACGTCCGGATCCATTTGAATCGATTTACTTTTATAATAGCTACGAAGCATTTCAGGATTTGGTCCGATTTCAGGCAAATAAATGTAACCAATGGTGAAAGATTAAACACGAAACTACAAAGCGCCGAAGCCGGAAGAACAATGAGCCACATGAAAATGGTATCATTGTATAAAACAAATTTGGTATCCCCTCCACTGCGTACGATCCCTGTTAATGACGGCATCTGATAGGCAGTTCCGCACACGGTAATGGATAATACTGTCATGAACTGCAGGGCAAGGTCTTTTGCCTCTCCGGAAATGGTATATAAGCCGAGGACATAATCCTTTGTAACAAACAGAGCAGCACCAGTACATAATCCAATGACGAGATATAACATCTGCAGAGTCTTGGCGTATGATGTGATTTTATCCATATTCCCTTCGCCGATCGTTTTACCAATTACAATGGTAGTAGCGCTTGCTGAGGCAAAGACAACGACGGATACAATCTGGAAGATAGTTGTCGCAATGCTGTTTGCCGCGATCGCAGCCGCCCCCATATGCCCCAGTATGGATGTCTGTGTTGCCATGGCGATCCCCCAGACAAAATTGGACATAAGAATAGGTGAACCCAGCTTGACATATTGTTTAAACAATCCCATCTCGATTGTAATGAAATCACGTAGTTTCAAATAGATTTTTCGGTCAAAACGCTTCACGAAGATGCAGACAATGATCAGTTCAATAATTCTTGCCGACAAGGTTGCTATGGCTGAGCCCTGCACTCCCAGGCTCGGAAAACCAAAATGTCCATAGATCAAAACATAATTCAGGCACACGTTGATGATGAGTGTGGTCGAGGACAAAATAAATCCGATTTTTACCGTCTCCACACTCCTCAAAGTCGCAAGCAGTATACTGGTAATAGAAAAAAATAGATAAGAGAAGCAGATGATCTTCACAAATTTGGTCCCCTCAGCAATAACACTTTGATCATTTGCAAATAAAGATAGTAAGCCTTGAGGGAAGAAAAAGACGACAGCCCACATCACCAAGCTAACAAGAATCGAAAGGCGCATTCCTATGCTGGCAATCCTCTTAATCGATCCGACGTCATTTGCCCCCCAGTATCTTGACGCCATGATGACCAGCCCTTCAGCTACTCCCATGACGAGCATTTGCAATACAAACTGAATTTGATTGGCTATAGCGATACCAGATAATGCCGATTCGCTGTAACCTCCGATCATTAAATTGTCGGATAAGTTGACCCCGAAAGTAATGATGTTTTGTAAACCGATTATAAGTGTCAGTGTAAAAAATTTTTTGTAGAATGACGCCTCTCGCACAAATAAACTCATGAGCAACACCCGTCTTCATCTTAGAGTTAATTGTTATCTCAATAAATAATTGACTATGCGCACTTTACTTCTGTATCGTTAAAAAAGTCGTACGGGGTAAATCGCTTTCATATCTTCAAGCCATAAAGCCTTCGATTTACTGAATAACAGACGAGTGACCTTTAAAGCTGCGACAGCCTCCATTTCATCCCTGTTTGATGGCAGGCTTGGAAATAGGTGGTCGGTTAATTCTCCCTTGGCCTACCGGGAACAGATATTCCTTTCCATCAGTTCATTGGTGGTCTACGTTTTCCCGTACCTCTATGAAGCCGTCTTGAGTTGCAACGCATGTAAGCCCAATGTCTCCTACAGGGCCTCCGCCGTGTATTCTAGAGGGACAGTTTGAGTCAATATACTGGAGTTGCAGGTGGCGGTAACCCATGTCCCGAAGCTTGCGGAAGTGGCTAGTAGGTCATTGGGGTGGCGAGATAGGCTTTGAGACTTGAGATCTATAACTTTGTTCTATTTCCTACATTATAAAGATTCATCAACTATAGTGAGAATGCATATTTTGCTTAAGACATGAACTATTTAGCTAAAAAACGAGCGAGATTGAGATCGTATGCCCATCGAAATTTTAATCAATCTGATTTGAATTGGTTAAATCCGGGGATGGGAGCTGCCGTCACCTCCACCGCCACCGCCACGTTGGATGCCAATGGATCATTAAAGCCTCGGGGGGATATAAATAATGAAAGTGTTTAGCGTCTGTGAAACGATGAGGGACGGGTACGTTAGTTCAACGCATCACGCGGCGGTGAATTGTGGATTTGCCAAGCCACGGTTCGGAAAAATGAACCCTTGTCCATGTAAAATTACAACAGTAATGTTGGATAAGGGGTTCTTCAAAGTTCCAAGCCCAACCAAAATCATCTTCCGATGGGGTTTTTGTGGTATAGCGAAAGCAATTAAAAAATGGATTTTCGGAGGTGGCAAGGATGCGATGGGAAGAAGTTCGTGAACAGTTTCCGAATGAGTGGATCGTTTGTGAAGCATTAAAGTCCCGTTCAGAGGACGGGTACTGGCTAATTGACGAGGTAGCAGTCATCGATTGTTTTGAGGATTCCTCTATTGCCATGAAACGTTATTATGAGTTACACCGGGAGCACCCGTATCGGGAATATGGATTCTTCCACACATCCCGTGAAACACTAAAGCTTCGAGAGAAGTGGGTAGGGGTACGTGGACCCAGATGATGGGCTGCCGTTTATAGAAGTTATCATTTGTTACCGTGGCGAAGAACTTCTTCTAAGGAATGTATTGCTCGATACCGGATCGGCCGGAACAATATTTAGTGCCGATGTAACTTGGGGGTAAATCTGGAGGCCTTACTGAAAGAACCATTAATTATAGGTCCATTGAGATAAACCTTGATTTAGCACAAGATGTAGGCGAAGCAATAACAGCAACAGGAAGTGAAAAATTTATTGTTTTAGAGGACTCCCATTATTTAGGCGGTGTGGTTCAGAAAAAACTTGCCTTCGATCTTCGGTCTTTTCAGGAGATAGGAGTAAGGTTTGTCATTCTTGGTATTTGGAGAGAGCGAAATAATTAAATCAATTCAATGGTGATTTAGTTGATAGAGACCGTGATTTTGATTCGGTTATTTCAAGAGGTGCTGATATTTTAAATGTCAAAATTTCAGATGAAATAGTTTTTAAAATAAAAGAAAACTCTTTTGGTAACATTGGAATCGTACAAGAACTTTGTAAACAGTCTTTTGATGGTACTTTTGTTGTTCAACGCAATTGGAGCAGACTGCAAAAAGGGCATCGGCGATGGAGCACAAGGTAAATATTTTCATGAATTCGAATTTTTACGCCGCGCAGTCTCACCAAGAGAACATCCGGATGGCGGGTACTTAATTAATGTGGGCAACTTCCAGGTCTTCTATGTTATTCGCTTTGGTTTGAGTAGTCTGAACGAATGCAGGGTACTGAAGTTAGTTGTGTCAAAGGGTTGAGGGTCTTAGCTTGTCAGCAGGCTATCTAAAATGGAGTGAGAGCAATTAACCAAGTATGGTAGAATGAGGTTATTCGACAGAGAGAAACAAGAAACGATGAAGTGAATTATTGACGAGTTTTAAAATGCATTTGCCTTTATAAATTGAATTGATATGCGGAGGGGCTTTGTTGAAAAAAGAAAAGGCATACCCATTTAATTCTAAAGAGGATTTTGTTAAAGGATTATATCTTGTTGCAGAACATGCGTTAAAGTATTTTTTGAGATACCAGAAAATATTGAAGGATTTCGATGAACATTTTGTTTTAGTCACAAAACGTAAACTACTCAAAGCTATGGTTGAAATGGACTCAATTATAGAAGGGGATGAGAATAAACTATTAAATGAATTGCAGAAACCGACTTATAATAAACTGGTTCAGAAAGTAAGTAAAGAAGTGAATTTGAGATATGATGAATTTAAAGATTATGAAGAAAGAATGGCCGTAAATCAGAGTGTGTTATTAAATGATTTTGGGGATTTGACCGGTGCATCATATTTAAGGTTTAGAAAAGAGTACGAAAAGAAAAAGGAAAAGCTAAAATTAATAGAATTGAGTACAAATGAAGAATTGAATGATATTTTGAAACAATGTCAGTACTCTAGAAATTATGTCCATCACTTTTCTGAACCGAAGCTATTAAGTTGGAGAAATTATAGGGAAGATCAACTTAAAGACCGTCCAGGAGTAAAATGGCCACCTACTAATATTGAATTAAATATTTGTGAAATCATCAATGTTATTTCAATATTGAAACTCCATGCACATCATTATTACTACTACTCAATGTTTAACCTTTTGCAGTATTTTATCAGAAATGACTATTCTTTATTGGCTACGGGAATTGGGGGTAATTCCCAGATGGTTATAAACAGGACAGAATCAATAGAAGATCATTCTGCATTCATTATTTCAGAAAATGGCGGAAGCCTCTATTTGAAATAAACAATATATTAACTCGATTTGGACTATTGCCAGGTCGAGATTTGTTTATGTTATAATAATCATCAATGCAATTGGCAGGGGTGATGGGATGCGTTGGAAAGAAGTGCAGGAACGTTTTCCAAATGAATGGGTGGTTCTTGAGGCGACTAAAGCACATTCCTCTGATGGTAACCGCTACATTGAGGAAGTGGTTGTCGTTGATAGGTTTGACGATTCTACGTCAGCGATGCGCCGGTACAGCGAGCTGCACAAGCAAGACCCTCATCGAGAATATTGCTTTTTTCATACGTCCCGTCCTACTTTAGTTGCCCGTGAAAGGTACGCCGGGGTGCGGGGGCCTAGATGAATCTTAATGTGAAATTCGGTTTACCCTTTGTTTCAGTCACCATCCAATTCCGAGGACAGCAATTGATGCTGGAGAAAGTTTTATTGGATACAGGTTCCGCGGGAACCATTTTTAAAGCAGATGTTGTTGGAACAATCGGGGTTGTTCCAGAATCTGAGGATGTAGTGGATTCCATTCAAGGTGTGGGTGGAATTGAGTCCGTATATACGAAGAATTTTGATGCTATTCACTTCGAGGGTGTTTGTATAGATAATTTTCAAGTTGAAATCGAAAGTAACGGCTTGGATATGGATGGGATCATTGGTTTTGATTTTATCCGGACGTCGTGTTTGATTATTGATACGGTGAGTATGCGGGCCTATTCAACTACAAAATAATGTGTACCACTACGCCACCTTCCCAAAAAGTCTCAGCATCACACAGCGGCGAATTGTAGAGTTGCCAATCCACGGTATGTCTATTTCCATAGTATCAAAAGACACTCATATGGGTGTCTTTTTGCATTCCTTTGCTATTTCTACAAATCACAGGTAGCAACAAGGAGATGCTCTTTTGCTTTTGTAGATGAATAAGTATCGAATCGTTTGGAGATGAATAATATATCACAAGTACATTGTGTACACTATGTACGTAATGTGACGATATCTGTATAATGGAGGTGAGGAGGGGTGCTTATGCAAAAAATACTCAATGCTACAGATGTTCGGGCAAATTTTGGTGGATTCATTGATACAATCGTACGGGAGAAGCCTCAGGCAATTAAACGCAATAGAGATATTATCATGGCTTTTTCCAAACAGCAGATGAAAGAATTGCTCTCTGTATATGAATTAACGTTTGAATATGAGCAAGACGAAGATGGCGTGTATGCAGGATCCATTGAGCAGATCGAAGATATTGTTGCCGATGCAGGGACGGTTGAAGAACTTAAATATGAGCTGACGAGACAGCTGATCGAATACGCAATTGATTACGAAAACAATTATTCCCGCTATTACAATACCCCTAATCGACATAAACATGCTCCATATGTACTACGTGTCCTATTAGAAGACGACTTTGATTCAGTAGTACGTATGTTCCATGCCTAGTTGGAGCGACTTGGAGAGTTTCTTACGGCGAGATGGATGGGTTCTGATAAGGCAAAATGGAAGGGATAAGATTTTTGAAAAGACTCTGCCTAATGGGGAAGTGTTAAGGACTGCAGTTTCGAAAGGGACTGGCGAAATCAGCAAGGGATTATTTAACAGGATTCTGAAGCAGCAGCTTCACGTAGATAAAGAATACTTTAATTCGAAAAAGTAACTTACTAAGTAAGTTTTTGCAGGGCCTCTAGGGTGACATCAAAACCGTGGCTACACCCGTAGGGTCTACGTGACTTATCTTCGGATAGGGGTTCGACTCTCCCCACGCCTTCACCATTATGAACACTATCCGCATTGAGGATGGTGCTTTATGAGAAGATAAAATGTACAAATGTTATAAAAGTTATTACTGTTATAAGGTATAATTTATTGAGTGCTGTTATACTATAGAAAAAGAGAATGAACATGAAAGGTGTGGTCAAAGTGACGATTGATAAACGGAATGTGACTCGTTATTCCCGCAAAATAGGACGAATGGGCAATAGCTTGGGAGTAAGCTTGCCTAAAAGCTTAGCTGCAAAGTTGAATGTTTCGCAAGGGGATGAAATTGAATTTATAGAAAATGATCGCGGTGAAGTGGTGTTGAAAAAAGCTCGACAAGGCCAATTGCCTAATAATGTCCGGTCTGAAGTTCTTGAAGCGTTCTTTGATGTATTTGAAGAAGATAAGGGCATTCTTGAAGACTTAAGAGATCGATGAAAGAAATGACAAACTTTCTTACCAAAGAAGAGGTTATTTCAGCACACTATTTTATGATGAAAAAAATGAATGACGCAGAGCAAGCAGGAGTGAAAGATCATGGTCTGCTGGAATCTGCGGTACATAGGCCCCAGCAAAGTATTTTTGGAGAAGACGCTTATCCAACTTTGTTTGATAAGGCCGCAGCCTTGCTGGAATCTCTGGTGAAAAATCATTGCTTTCATAATGGTAATAAGCGGACAGCCTATCTGGTTACCAAATCTTTCTTGATGCTGAATGGATATCATCTACGAATGGAACGGGAATATGCAGTAGAGTTTATAGTAGATATTGCAAAAGGTTTGCATTCGTTGGAGACTATCGCTCATATTTTGAATGAACATTCTGAAGAAAGATGAGTTCTCATATCCAACAAAGTCTCACTATTTATGAAAGTACCGTCGGTTGCGTCTTGTTAACATATTTTACGGCACTTTCGCTTTTATATAATGTTAAATGTAGGTTAACAAAACATAGGTTATCATTTTTACCGAAATCCCATCTGTGATACAATTTTGTTTATAAGAAGAATCAATCGAAAGTTATGCTTGGAGGAAGTATGAATGACTTTAAAAACATGCTTAAGAATGCTTTATTGGAAATTCAGCGATTAAGGCAGGAAAACGAACACCTAAAGAGAGAATTATCCAAGTATACAAGTTCATCTTCAGCTGAAGCTGCCGATTCTTCTCAATCTAAAGTCAATGGTTCGAGGGAACTGCAAGAGTTTAAAATAGAAGACGTTCATCATTTTTCGTCACCTTCTGAGAAAATTGCACTTTTTCGTTCCCTCTTTAAGGGTCGTGAAGATGTCTTCCCAATGCGTTGGGAAAACAAAGCGGGGAGATCAGGGTATTCTCCTGCTTGTGGAAATGAATGGACGATTGTTTGTAAGAAACCACAAGTGAAATGTTCTGAATGTCCACATAAAGATTTTTTACCTGTAGCTGACGCAGTGATTAATAAGCATTTGGACGCAAAAACCAACCAGACAATCGGTGTTTACGCCATGCTACCTGATGAAACCTGCTGGTTTCTTGCTGTTGATTTTGATAAGCGTAACTGGAAAGAAGATGCACTTTCAGTAATGACCGTTTGTAAGGAATTAAACGTTCCCGCAGCTTTGGAAAGATCACGCTCAGGTCAAGGAGGTCATATTTGGATCTTTTTTGACGAGGCTATTGATGCTAATTTAGCCAGGAAACTTGGTTGCGCGATCCTAACCAAAACCATGGATAAAAGAAACCAGATCGGCCTAGACTCCTATGACCGACTATTCCCGAACCAGGATACGCTTCCCAAAGGAGGGTTTGGCAATTTAATCGCTCTTCCCCTGCAGGGGATCCCAAGAAAGAGTGGCAACAGTGTTTTTGTCGATGAAACTTTTCAGCCTTATCCAGATCAATGGCTCTTCTTGTCTCAATTAAAGAAAATGAGCCGAGAACATGTGCAGGGAATTGTTCAAGATGCTGTTAGTAACTCGTCTGTTCTAAATGTAGGTTACAGAGACCCGGATACTGATGCTGAAAAGCCATGGGAACAAGCGAATGAGATACTTGAAGAAAGGCATATTGAAGAACCGCTGCCTTCAAAAGTGAAGATTGTCCTGTCAAATATGATATATATTGAGAAAAATGATCTCCCTCCGGTTATGATAAATAGAATTTTTCGTTTAGCAGCGTTTCAAAATCCCGACTTTTATAAGACCCAAGCTATGCGACTTTCTACTTTTGGAAAACCGCGAGTAATAAGCTGTGCTGAAGATTTTCCCAAACACATTGCACTCCCCAGAGGTTGTCTACAAGGTTTACTGGACTTTCTTAAGATACATTCAATCGAACCGGTTATTGCGGATGAACGCTTCCAAGGAATTCATATCGACGTAGATTTCAATGGAACTCTTACAATGCTACAGGATACAGCTGCAAGGTCTATTTTGGCTCATGAGACAGGAATTCTTTCGGCAACTACTGCGTTTGGAAAGACGGTTGTAGCCGCGTCAATAATCGCTAAAAGAAAGATAAATACCTTGATACTAGTTAATCGACGTGAACTAATGGACCAATGGAAAGAACGGCTTAGTACCTTTCTCAATGTAGATAAGAAGAGTATTGGGGTTATCGGTGGAGGAAAAGAAAAACGAACGGGTCAGATCGATATTGCTGTTATTCAGAGTTTAAATCAAAAAGGAATAATTAAAGAATATATTAACGAATACGGTCAAATCGTTGTAGACGAATGCCACCATGTTTCTGCTTTTAGTTTTGAGCAGATATTAAAGAAAGCAACGGCGAAGCATGTTTTTGGTTTGACAGCAACACCTACAAGACAAGATGGGCATCAGCCCATTGTACTTATGCAGTGTGGGCCTATAAGGATACGTGTCGATGCAAAATCACAAGCCCTGACGCGTAATATGCAGCTTAAGGTTATACCGAGATACACTCCATTTCGTATGCCAAATCAATTATCGAACCCAGGTATACAGGACGTATATCGAGCTCTTATAAATGATGAAGAAAGAAACGAAATGATTTTTGATGATTTATTGAGGTGTTTAGAACAGGGCAGATCACCGATTCTTCTGGCAGAGCGTACTGCTCACGTTGAATATTTCGAAAAGAGGCTTCAAAATTTCGCTAAGAATGTAATTGTCTTGCGTGGTGGCATGGGAAAAAAGCAGCGCGCGTCCCTTAGAGAGAAAATTGCAGCCATTGGGGACAAGGAGGAGCGTGTGCTTATTGCTACAGGAAAATTAATTGGTGAAGGTTTCGATGATGCACGTTTAGACACGTTATTTTTGGTCCATCCAATATCTTGGAAGGGTACTTTGCAACAATATGCAGGTCGTCTCCATCGTTCTCATATTAATAAGATAGATGTTCAGGTGTATGACTACATTGATCTGCAAGTTCCGGTGCTCATGAGTATGTTTAGGAAGAGAGTAAAAGGATATAAACTGATGGGATACACAGGTGTTGATTTGATGTAGATTGTATTATGCAACCTCCCCAACCAACCGTAGAACGTAGCATCACGTCGCGGCGAATTGTGGATTTGCCAAGCCGCGATTCGTCTCCATTAAAGTGCCAAAAGTCATCAGCCAGTTGCTCTGGTTGGTGGCTTTTCATTTTATGTTATAATAAGCATAATTAAATAAACTGGAGGGGAATTCAAGATGTTTGCAAATCGAGAACAGCTCCAAGAAATTTTGAAAAAAGCAAATCAACATGCACGCAGGCAAGCGAGAGAATCAGGTGCATCCATTTATTATATAAAGAATAACAAACGAGTCCGTGAAGATGCTGAAGGAAATAAATTCGAAATCATTTACGATGCAACCGGAAAACGTCACGAGTTTGAGTATCATGAATAAGCCTAAGCCAGTAATAGGGCTCAACCTTAGTGGGACGCCGATAGTTCTCCGCCTGGGGTCTGCCGTAAGAAGACAATCAAGCTGACCTGAAGGGGAGCCGGTTACGGGGCGCCTCTAGGGTGACATCAAGCCGTAGCTACACCCGTAGAAGCTTATGTGGCATTATCTTCAAGAAAATACGGCAAAATCGGCGTGATTGAAACATGTTATTCATTTTAGACTTTCAAACTGGCAAAAGGATCCCGGTGTGATCGATCTGCACAAGCAGCCACTCGTTGCCTCACTTCCATACAGCAAAAAGCCTGCCGCTAAATCCCTGCGTTAGGCTCTTTCATTATATCTGGCTGATGTCGATCGCCTCAAACGGTTACAATAGGCTTCCAGTTCGTGGAACGGCACCGTAAAAAGCGCCAAGTTGTTCACGATCGATTTGGTGGAGCCGGGGAGAGCGAGGAATCTGGCAAACAGCCGTTCCAGTCTCTCCTCAGCCGCGGAAGCCCAGAACTGAACTTGCCGGACATCGGGATTGCCTGCTTTGATGGCATTGACCAGTGCGTGTAGTCCCTTTACAAACAATGATGTGCGCCGCAGCCCTTCCTCTACAAAGGCTACCTCGATCTGACAAATATGACGATCCTCGTAATCGCCGGGACCGGTACCGTAACCAAAGCCGGCCGCGCCTACCATTTGATAGGACTCCTCGCTGATGACGAGCATCGCTTTGCCCAGAAAGAGCGGACTGCTGATGAAGCTGAGCTTCATGGCGAAAGGATAAGGCAAATTCAGTTCGTCGTGATGGCGGAGCAGGAAGTCCATGTAGGCTTCATGATCCATTTCAAATTCGCTTATTCGGAATTCGAAAGACATTACTGCGGTTGCACTCGAAGAGTATCGTTAATCTTGATGATTTTTTGGAAACCGCTTCCTTTAACGATTTGTTTAATATTAGGGGTTGACGGATACATAATGGATCGCCTCCTGTATAGTATTATTCTTAATTATACTCTAGTAAATTTTTTTAGGGTATCCCTGACAGTGTTAATTTTCTCACAAAAAACTATTTCTTTTCCATGGGTGCCTTCGCGGACGGACTGTGGGGGTGCAAATTTGGAATAGAGCCGGCATAAATAGTCGTTCTCGGCCAAGGCCGCCAACTTAAGCTCCCGAACCTCCGGGTGGTTCTCGATGATCGTATTCAACATATATTGGAGTCCCTGGACAAATAAGCGCGAGCCTCTGTAAGCTTTCGCCATAATGGCCGCATCTAGCGAGGCAACGTCCCGGTCCTTAAATTCCTGCTCCGGTGTTCCTTGGTAATACGCCGCAACTCCGGCTATGCGTTGATCGTCATCTGCGATACAGCAAATCAGGCGGCCCTGAGTCACGTAAGAATAAATGAGGGTTACCATTTCCAGCGTGGTATAAGAAGGGTGCAGGTCACGCTTATGGGCTAACAAAAACAAGCTGGCCTTGGCGAAGTCGTCATCGCTCACACAGCTTCGGCAGTGCGTTGTCATCGTGTGTCTCCTTTCTGACTTCCAGGTGTCATTTGATTGTCTTCTGAAATGTATGCTCCAAAGATTGTTGAATTTACGGGTACTTGTCCATTAGACGATATCCGCCGCATAAGTGCTTTCTATGAGAATGAAGAAAAAAATGCCGCGCGGAATCCTTTGGGGGATCAAAAGGCACAGTAGGGTTCTTATGAAATGCAAGAATAGCTGCCACCTCTCGATAGTTGTAAGCTTACAGCACTTTCTAAAGACTGTAAATGACAAGACCTTTGGGTGGACCTCCGTCTGCGAAAGTCATAACCCTTTGAGCCGGTCTGCAAGAACCCGCAGTATACTTTTAAGCACATTCATATTTTGAAAACTGAAAGCTAGCACCAGATCTCTATGCAGTTCCAGTACAATCACATCGTCAACCGCTGTGCAGTCTGCAGAACGGGGACCGCTGTCAATGACGGCCATTTCGCCAAAATATTCTCCATCGTTCAGTTGGGCAATCTCTTCTGCTCCTCTATGCACACGTACATTCCCGCTAACAATGGCATACATCGTCTCTCCGAAATCCCCTGCTCGGCAAATCCGTTGTCCGGACGAATACTCCACCTCTTCAATTGACTGGGCAAGCCAAATGAAATCGTCTTGTGTAAGATGGGCGAACAATTCAATATTTTGCAGCGTCAAAATTCGACGCAAAATGACCTCATGGTTGGATATGCCCATGCCGCGCACATCCGCAAGCTGACGGTCGCCGCTGGCGGAAGCGGCGGCCATTTCGGATAAAGCCAAGGCTTCCGTCTTCCTCTCGCTGCCTCCTTGCTCTAACAATGATCTTAGCCTGCGAGACAGCAGCTTCATCATCTCGAAAGCTATGCTGGTATGATTAAACAAAATATCATAGAAAGTGGAAGAGTCGAGGCGCCACAATATAAGCTCCTCTTCCGCCCGAATGGTAGCAGTTCTCAAGCCTTGGCTAAATAACGCCATTTCCCCAAAGCAATCCGCTTTTTGCAAATCTCCGAGCTTCCGGCCGTCCCGATAAGCACCGGCGCTGCCGCTGCCCACAATATACATGCAATCTCCCGGCTCACCTTCGTGAATCACGATATGGCCGGACCTTAAGACGATTTTCTGCAATCGTTTTGCAATGCCGGATAATTGTTTGCTGGTCAAACCTTGTAAAACCGGTACGTTTTTCAGCAAGCTTACACGCTCGAGCTGTTCGAAGGTATCATTGTTGACGGCAGTGCTGTTCCCTTGTTGATTGATAACAAAACCTATGACTTCCTCCAGCCATTCATCTCCATTCATAGAAAGCCAATTGAAATGTGTGTCCATATGATCTTGATTAGAGGAGCTTTCCGCAATATTCCGGGGGGCGGACATCAATGCGGCCAGTTGAATCCTCAGGGAGCCCTGCAAGGTTTGGTCGATAACCTCGGCAGCGTTGGCCTGCTGCCTGGCGTCGCCTTCCAGCCAATTGTTGAAAACAGCCTGCATCGTATTTGCATCATATAGGAGAGCCAATAGCTGAAATACGCGCCGACAAATGGACGAGCGAATTTGCTCAATGATGATCACAATCTCGGAATAAGCCGGATTTCCAACGAACGGTGCCCCATGCTCGGCAAATTGATGGAATAATCGGGCTTCCGCAGCAATAAGGATTTCGATATCCTTTTGACTTGCCAAAAGCGACTTTTTACGCATACGTGTGAGCGACTCCAAAATTTTATCGCGCAAGTCAAAAGCGGCCGCGCTGTAACAGGATAGCAGCGTGTCAAATGAGGACTGCGTACCGATTTTTTCAAATACAGCGGGCATGTGCAAGGAAATGCCGGTCCCGTCCATGGAGTCTTTAAGCAGCGGAATTATTTCCGTCTCCTCGTAGGAAGAAAGTGCTTCAACCGCATGCCGTCGGGTCTCAAAGTCCTGCAAGCATGGGAGAATATGCGGAATCAGTGCGGGCACACAAAGTGCGGCCGCCGATTCTAACGCATGGATTCTTACCGGAAAGGAGCTGTCTTGCAGTAAGGCGGCTAAAGGCTTATAGAAGCTTTTCACCCCGATTTGCCCAAACAAAGAGGCAACCGCAATCCGGTTTTCTTCCTGAGCACTTTCAATTAACTGCTTCAGCTTTGCTACCGATCTGAACATGCCTTCAATGCCGTAATATTTAACTAATCCCGCAATAGCTGCCGCCTGAATCTCCGCCTCCCGCGCCTCAAGAAAAGCGGTGATCTCATCCAGGTATTCTTCTTTTGCGTAGGCTGCCAAAGCAAGGATCACTTTAGCTTTTACCTGAATATGGACTGACGTTAGGAAGGATCGCACAATCTCCTCAAATTCGGCCGGTATCGTCTTTTCTATATACGACAACGCCTCCATACAAACCTTTGGATCAGGATGATGGAGAAGCGGTTTTAAATAAGGTATGAAATCGAAAGTTTCTATTCCGCGCAAAATTCGGAGAGCATATAAAGCCTGCTGCCCGTCCCGGCTTAATAGAGCGTCCGTCAATAATCGTCTGCTGGCAGGATCCATGACATTCAGCTCTGCTCTTTGCAGATCATGGTTGCCCGTTTGCAGCGTCGACACGAGCGTCTGCAAATAGGCTTTCTTAAGCTTGACCGCGGCAACGATACCGATGCCAATGAGCACAAGTATAATGTAGCTGAGCTGTTCGGGAGCGAGAAGATGCGAGGCGACGAGCAAGCATACAGCTGCTAGTCCCTTTGCGCCGTTTCTTACAATACCGTCCAAAAAACTTTTGGCTTTACCGCGCCATTCAGGAGGGATGGGGAACATGATGAGTTGGCTGACTGAGGAATATACGGTATCTCCGAGTACTTTGTCGCTCCCTTTAACGACTACGGCCATGGCAAGGACAGGCAGGATGAGAATGCCCAGGCTTCCCGCAAATAAAGCGACGGGGAAAATAAGCAAAGCCGTCATGACGCCAAACCGCGTGATAACCCAACCGGACACCAGCAGCTGAACGAGCAATGCGATAATTCCTGAAAATCCGTAAAAGCTGCCCATAAATCCGGCTAAAGCTTCATTCTGCAAGCTTCCTCTCAAAATAACCTTAAATTGATAATCGATCAATGTTAGCGAAAATACGAGTGCCGCCGCCAGCAGCGCCACATATTTGAGATGGGGGACATGTTTAAAAAGGCCTGATTTTCTCTCGGACCCTTTCTTTGCTTGAAGTTTGGGCGGTCTTACTTCTGCATGCTGGGGAAACATATGTATGATTAGAAGCACGACTGCAAGCCCTATCAATTGAAGCCCCGCATATACGTAAATCAAATTTGCCGTACCTAATAATGGGACGAAGCCTTTTAAACCAAATCCGCTTACTATACCTCCGGCTATGCCGCCGCTACCGACAATTCCGATCATCCGTTTAGCTTTTCTTTGATCCATCACGGATGTGGCAAACTGCCAAAAACAGACAACCATTAAAAAGTTGAACACATCGAAGCCTATGTAGATCGTAGGGAAAACCCAACGGATGTCCAGCCCTACTCCAATTCTTGAAAAGAGAACCAACAGCACGATAATAGGGATCAGTACCGTAATAAGACGCTCCAACCGGATTCGGGGCGAATAGCGTTGAAACATGACACCGGAAATAATCATGACAACGGCTTGGGGCAAATACATGAAAGATAGCGAAGAGTTATCAAACCGGCTTAAAAATAATGTGTCCGCCGCGGTCTTTCCTATGGTTGAAGCCGACACCACACAAAATAAGTAGCTAAATAGCAGCATCACCTTCAAATATTCTTCCCGATCTGCGTCTAATTTTGGAAAAAGCTTAGTTATAGTCCTGCCAGCATCCATTTTCCGAATGACAACTCCTTCTTTGCATACACACGCACTAGTAAATTATACCTAATAGCGTCAAATTGTGTAACATAAATATTCCAAGCAAGCAGCGGATTTCGACATCCATTCGGAATGTTCTCGGTTCGGGAAATTTCCTTTAGAGTAGGGGCATGTCTTTTTAAGATGGATCTTAAGAAAATCTTTACTTTTTCCCGACCTAAATGCTAACAACTTTTCGATAACATAAGTCAAATAAACGATAGCGTACAAGAAGGAGCTGAAATAACCGATGCTGGCTAACGCCTTTACGAAATCCAAGATCACCGATAAATGGTTGTTCCTTAAAAAATTCATCCAAAATCCCCGCGACGTCGGAAGCATCATCCCCAGTTCGCACAATTTGACGCAAAAAATGCTGGAGCCTATACCTTGGAATCATGTACGTACATTGGTCGAGCTGGGAGCGGGAACAGGGGTATTCACCCAGTCGATCTGCGAGCTGGTTCGTCCGGATTGTCAGGTTGCCGTCTTCGAGAAGGAAGAGGAGATGCGGGAGTCGCTTAAGCGTGAGTTTGGCGGATTTCATATATTCCCCAATGCGCTGGAGCTTGAGATCAGCTTGAGCAGCATCGGGGTCACCCGAGCGGATTGCATCGTCTCAGGGCTGCCTTTCGCCAACTTTTCGCAAACGGATCGCGAGAAGATAATCAGGCAGGTTCGCAAGACGTTAAGCGCAGGCGGGATGTTCATTACCTTTCAATATTCGCTGCAGATGAAATCAATGCTGCAGCATGCGTTCAACGAGGTTAGCATTACATTTGTTCCGTGGAACATGCCGCCGGCCTTTGTCTATATATGCAAATAGGCACCTCTTTTTTTGCACATTATGAATTGGAGGACTGATCATGAGCATGCATTCCATATTCGATGCCATACATCACTTCGGTTATTTCGCGCTCTTTTTATCGTTATGGCTCGGCATTGTCGGGATGCCGATACCGGATGAGGTTGTTGTCATGACCGGCGGAATGGTCGGTTCGCTGCACTTGCTTCAGACCGTTCCCGCATACATTACGACCTACCTGGGAGTGGTGTCGGGGTTATCTTTAGGTTATATTTTAGGTAGGGTGATGGGACCGCTCGTCATCGATCGTTTGCGCAAGAAGCAAAAGATCGAGCCCTACATTCAAAAGTCCGACTGGCTGCTCGAGAAATACGGGGCGTACGCGCTGGTGATCAGCTATTTTTTGCCGGTGGTTCGCCACGTTCTTCCTTACTTGGTGGGAGTCAATAAAATGCCGTTCTATAAATATTCAATGATTTCCTACTCGACCGGATTGCTGTGGACGACGATTTATTTTACAATCGGTTATTTTTTTGGAGACAATATCGAGCTAATAGGGAATAATGTGTATAGATATGGTTATTTTGCCCTGACTACGGCCGTTATTTTCATAATCGGTGCGGTTATTCTCCAAACGATTCGTAAGAAGAAGAAGGTGTGTCCGGAATGAAAAGCGAGAAAGGGGCCTCCGTACTGGTCATTGACGATGAGCCGGAGATCCGCGACATTGTGCAGATTTTTCTTAAAAATGAAGGGTACGAGGTCATGGAAGCCGAAGACGGGGCGGCGGGCTTGGAGCTGCTCCGGAAGGTGGAGTTCGATCTGGTCATTCTGGATGTGATGATGCCCAAGCTCGACGGGATTCAGGCCTGCATTCAAATTCGGCAAACCCGGAATATCCCGATAATTATACTTTCCGCCAAGAATGAAGACATAGACAAAATATTAGGCTTAACGAGCGGCGCGGACGACTATTTATCCAAGCCGTTTAACCCTTTGGAGCTTGTCGCCCGGGTCAAATCGCAGCTGCGGCGAATCCGCATGAGCGAGACGCAGGATAAGCATGAGCGGCTTGAGCTTAGTATTGGTGATTTGGTACTGAATATACCCCGTCACCAGGTGACGATCCAGGGCAAGGAAATATTTCTTACGCCGTTGGAGTTCGATATTTTAGAGCTGCTTGCGACCCATCGGGGGCAGGTGTTCAGCGTGGACAAAATTTACGAAACGATCTGGAAGGACCCCGCGATGCAATCTGATAAGACAGTGATGGTGCATATCCGAAATCTTCGCGATAAACTCAAGGATAATCCCCGGGAGCCCAAATATATTAAAACCGTCTGGGGAGTAGGTTATAAAATTGATTAAACTTAAAGGAACGGATTGGAGCCGAAGCTTGCGGGTAAAGCTGGTGCTGGCATTCGGCGCGACACTCGTGCTCACGACGATGTTGAACCTGCTTTTCGACTATGCGACACGGGAATTGCGCAAGGTTTATTATACCAGCTATGAAACAAGCAAACAGAACGTCACACAGCAGTTAAGCGAGATCGAACAGCAGCTGCCCGCACTCGCCGGTTCGGAGCAGATTGATTCGCTGCTGAAGCGCGAGAGCGAGGCAACCCGGCTGCGCATTCTGCTGGCCGATATGCAAGGGATTATCGTCTATCGTTCCCCATCGGTTACAGAGGATAAGATCGATTTGTACCAAATCGTTTATGAGCAGAAGGAGACGGAAAATCGGCCTGAGCCCGGCAAAACGTTTACGGCAATTACACCTGTTCAATATCAGGATCGGAAGCTATTTCTTGTCGTATCGGGTCCGCTCATCGCCGAACAAGGGTATAGGTATGAGAATCCCCGCCTGTACAGCGTGTTTGTGTTTTTGCTGTTATTCCTGTTGCTGTTCTATTTATTCACTTACAACAAAATGAAAGAAATCCGAATCATGAGCAAAGGGGTCCAGCAAATAGCCCGGGGTAAATTGTCCATAAGGCTGCCGGTCAAAAGCAGGGATGAGCTCGGGACGCTCACCGAAAGCATCAACGAGATGGTGAGGCAGCTAGAGGAAACGATTGTCAAGGAGCGGCTGGCCGAGCAATCCAAGAGCGAGCTAATCACAAACATATCGCATGATTTGAGGACGCCTTTGACCAGTATTATCGGCTATTTGACCGTCCTGATCGAGCACCCGGCGACAGACGGTGCACTGAGGCCTTACGTTACCAGTGCGCTGAACAAATCCAATCAGCTTAAAAATTTAATCGACGATTTATTCGAATACACGCGGCTGACCAGCAATCAGGTGGCCTTGGACAAGAGCCGGGTCGATCTGGTCGGGATGCTCAATCAGATCATCATGGAACTTGTTCCGCTGGCCGAGCAGCACCAGGTCAGTGTGAACAGTACACTGCCTGACCGGAAAGTGGAGGCGTTTATCGACGCAGACAAAATCGTCCGGGCTATCGATAACTTGTTAACCAATGCGCTGAAATTCAGCGTTAAGCCGGGCAGCATCGATATCAAATTGCATGCAGAGCACTCGTGGGCCGTCTTGTCTATCGCCAACACGGGGTTAAGCATTACGCCCGAGCAGGAGAAAAGGCTGTTCGACCGTTTCTATAAAGCCGACGAATCGAGGAATGATCACCGGATGCCGCATGGCTCGGGTCTTGGACTGTCGATTGCCCAAAGCATCGTGCAGCTGCATGAAGGAAATATATGGATGCAGCGAACCGGACCGTACTATGAATTTTTTGTGCGGCTTCCGTTGCCGCTCTAGCGCTGGCAGCGGCAACGGAACCATATTCGTGAGCAGGCGAGGTGGGAAAAAAGCGATGCTTATGGGCGCCGTTCCCGCGATCGCTTTAAATGAAAGAAATGTAGGACAACTAACCTGTCTCGCGGACAGCCCTTGTCCTAAGCCGATTCATCCCACTCCTGAAGGTATGGGCTTTTTCGGCTAGGGTTCTGTAACCGGAGTTCTCAATTTTATCGTAGACGTGATATAATCGTGATAAACCGGTTAAAAACCAGTAATCGAAAGATTAAAAGGAAGCGACGAAAAAGGTCAGCAACGACCCTTTGAGGACAAAGCGTTATTCTTATATCGCTTGGGATTGAAGAAGATTACTTTCGCAAAGGATATTTTAGAAGAACGGGTGAAGTTAATCTATGATACGTAGGAACATGCCACTGCCGGATCCAGAATTGCGGGCTATTCTGAGAGCTGCCGACGATATCATTGCCGAAGGCGGACGAACCCTGCTATCCAAAATTTTAAAAGGTTCGAAAGAACGACAGCTGCTGGAGCTGGGGTTGGATCGAAATCCTTCATATGGTTTCTACAAGGACCTCTCTCTGGAACAGATCATGGAGAAAGTGGACCATATGATTCGCACTGATTTTCTAAAAACCGAGAAATCCGGCAAGCTCCCCATGATTGTGTACACTACGCGCGGATGGGCGGTCGAAAGAGAAAGACGTGCTGAAGAGTTTTTGGAAGAATGGAATCGTTGGCTGGAGAATAATATATCTCCGATCAGCATGGAATATTTGAAAGAACGGAATCGGGGCATGATTTTTTTGTTTCTCTATAAGATTTTATGCTCCGGGAATAAGAAGTACGTTCCTTATTTAACTTTGTGGGAGAGAATCGAGTTCAAGAAAGTTCGGGTGGAGATTCGCAATGTGATCGAAGCGTTGAAACGACGTGTTGAATTGGATGATTCGGCTTGGGAACGGTTAGAACGGGAACGGGCTGAAACGTTAATCATCCGATCGCGCGATCCGATTCTAATGGTATGTCAGCAGTGTGACGACCTATTTTTATTTGATGAAACGAATCCTGAGTATTATACGAGCGAAGGTTTACGGTTTCCGGAAAAGTGCCGGAACTGCTCGGGGGGCTAGAGGGCGTCCTTCTGAATTAATAGCGCCAAAGGGAGGCGATTTGAGAATGCCAATCCTCGGTTCGTCTCCATATGTATTACCCGTGAGAGCGCCGTTATCGGTGCTCTTTTTTGCAACTCAAGCCCAACTCCAACCCCTTTTCGGCCTTTCTTTGTTCCTTTTTTCACACCAGCCAAACCTTCGAGAAATAGGATCTGTTCCTTTTCTTCCTCCATTTCCCAATCCATAATATGGATCCTTTACAAATAAACCATCAAATCCACCATTAAAATTAATATTAGTGAATTATCATCATACATGATTGTGTTCTACCAAATTCATATGAAAAGGAGAGAGCTTATGAAACTGGCGGTCATGGGAGATTTGCACTATCACGAGGTGGATGAAACGATTCCGGGATGGCTAGAGGCGCGGGATATGTTCTTTCAATCGTTTTTAGGGCGGTTTTTGGAAGTGGAAGCGGATGCCCATATTTCATTGGGGGATTTGACCAATTACGGTTATGCCTCGGAGCTGCAGGGAGTTTATGCGACGATCCGAAGTTACGGAAAAACGTTCTACCACGCATTGGGAAATCATGATCTGTATGCGCAAACGAGAAGGGAGGTTCTCGATCTAACCGGACAACCTCGCTATCATGCTATAACGACCGAACAGGCGGTGCTTGTATTTCTCGACACGGCCAAAGAGATGGACTTCGAGGATTGGGGAGGCTGGGTAGACGAAGAACAGCTTCAATGGCTGGAAACGGTCCTAAAGGCTTCTGGAACCAAGCCGGTTTTGATTTTTGCCCACCATCCGGTCTACAAGACGACGACCAATTCGGATAAAGATAAAGGCTCCATTCATCCTGACGTGGATATGTGGAAGGTTTTAAATCAGAAGGAAGGAGTCGGTATCTATTTCAACGGCCATACCCATATCGACTCGATTGTGAAGCAGAACAACTGGACGTTCGTTCAACTATCCGCCTGCCTGGATCAGCATGCTTTGCGGGTCGTGGAGATCGGGCAGGAAGAAATTCGAGTTGCTGCTGTTGATGTGACGGATACGGCGTTGACCGAACATGTAGCGATGCTGTACAACCATATGAAGCACTTCAGACATACTCCTCATGCGCGTGGAGAAGATGCGGATCGGGAGTGCGTAGTCTCTTTGCGGCTGGCGGCGAAACATAAATAGGTTCGAAGGATGCACAAATCCGGGTTGAACAGGAGGTACCGGCGGATGAAGCGGCTAACGAACGATAAAGACGGGATGTTTTTTGAAAAGTTGAATACTCACAGGATGGTAGCCTCCATCAAGGAGCCGAAGCAAATCGAGATTGCCTTGTCGCTCAGAAACCAATTAAGCGGCGTATTCCTGCTAACCGGACACATCGGGGTCATCAAGGGCTACGTCGATCTGTTCAATAAACATCAGGTACCGGTGTTTCTTCATTTGGAGAAAATAGGCGGCTTGAGTACCGACCCGTACGGTCTTGACTATTTGGCCAAAGTGATTCAACCGACCGGGATCATTACGACGAAAACCAATGTTGTCAAACTGGCGATCAAAATGGGGCTGTTTACCATTCAACGTTTTTTTCTCGTGGATACCGAGGGGCTGGATAACGTAGCCAAGAGCCTCTCCCAAATCGAGCCTGACATCATCGAGGTGATGCCTGCGCGCATTCCGGAAATGATCGGGGAGATCAAGAAGTTCACAACCATCCCGATCATTACCGGCGGATTGCTGTTCGAGCGAGAGCACATGGTGGAATGTCTCAGGCACGGAGCGACGGCGGTCTCCTCCTCCAAGTCGGATTTATGGCGTAAAACGATTGCCGCGGAGCAAGTAAATTTTCAAAATCTTAACTCTCGTCTAACACCCGTTTAATACTTGGCCGTTATGATGGGGGCAGACAAGTAAATAGCGTTTGGTTGGAGTAGAGGAGAAGCCTGATTAGCTGCTGACGGAAGTCGGCGGCCGATTAGGCTTCTTTACTTTTTAAATTTATATTCACAAAACAGGAGGAATGAATGATGTGGAGGAAAAAAGGAATCCCCATGCTTGCGTTAGGCACGGTGTTTATGCTGTCGGCCTGCGGTACGGGCGCTGTAACCGGAGCGGGGAGCGTCGGTAATTCCGGTTCGGGCAGCGGCAAAGTCGTCATTAAGTACTGGACGGCGAACGGCGGAAAAATTGAAGAAGCGAAACAAAACCTGGTCAAAAAATTTAACGAATCGCAGAGCCGTATAGAGGTGCAGCAAGCGAATCAAGGAAATTACGACGATCTTCATGCGAAAGTGCAGGCTGCCTTCGCTGCCGGCAACGCGCCTGCCGTCTTCGACCTCGAAATTGCGTCTACCGGGATTTTTTCGCGTTCGGGGATGCTGACCGATTTGACGTCTCTCGCCAAGCGGGACGACGCCGAGCTCGATCTGAAAGATTTGAACCCCGGCCTCATGGGCAACGCCTATGTGGACGGCAAGCTGTACGGCATTCCTTTTATGCGAAGCACCCCGATCTTTTATAAAAATGTGTCGATGCTCAAGGAAGCCGGTCTGGACCCGGCCGGTCCGAAAACATGGACGGAATTGGAGCAATACGGGCAAGTGCTGAAGTCGAAGGGGAAGACTCCGCTGACGATGGGGGTCGATGTCTGGATCTATGAAGCGCTGGTCGCGCAAAGCGGCGGCAAAGTATTGAGCGATGACGGCAAAAAAGCGACATTTCAGTCGCCGGAAGGGGTCGCGCCGGTACAGTTTTGGAAAAAACTGTCCGACGAGGGAATCATCAAATTTGTAGTCGGCAAGACAGCCGGAGCGGATGCCGATAAAGACTGGTCCAACCAAATGTCCGCTTTCAAAATCGGCTCGACCGCCGGCGTATCGGCAAGCATGGAAGTTGCCAAGGGCAACAACTTTGAAATGCAGACCGACTTTCTGCCTGCCAACAAATCTTACGGCGTTCCGACAGGCGGCTGTCATCTGGTCATCACTTCGAAGCTGAACGAACAGGAAAAAGAGGCGACCTGGGAGTTTATTAAATTTATGACCTCCAAGGAAAATACGATTTACCAGCACAAATACGTCGGATATTTGCCGAACCGCCTTTCCGCCCTGCAAAGCGAAGAACTGCAGAGCTATTATAAGCAGTTCCCGCAGTATAAAGTGGCGTCGGATCAATTGAAGTATGCCGTGCCGCGTCCGAATGCAAACGCCTATCCGGAAGTTACGAAAACGATGGTAGACGCCATGACGAGCGCCATATTCGAGAAAAATGTGAAGCCTCAAGACGCGATGAACGAAGCTGCGGAAAAAGCCAACAAGCTGTTAGCGAAGTAACAGCGGCGGTAAAGCAAAGGAGATGAGGGCATGGCGAAAATCGTTTTGAAGAACATTTCCAAGACGTATAAAGACGATACGGTCATTCGCGATCTCAATCTGACCATTAAGGACGGATCGTTCACGGTGCTCGTAGGTCCGTCCGGCTGCGGTAAGTCGACGACATTGCGCATGATCGCAGGATTGGAGAAGGAAAGCGGCGGAGAAATATGGATCGGAGACAAATGCGTCAACCATTTGCAGCCCAGCCTTCGGGATGTTGCGATGGTATTCCAGAACTATGCTTTATATCCGACGATGACCGTTCGCGACAATATCGAGTTCGGTCTTAAAAACCGGAAAGTGCCCAAGCCGGAAAGGGAGGCCTTGATTCGCGATATTTGCGAAATCGTGGGGTTAACGCCCCATCTGGACAAGAAGCCGCAAAATCTGTCCGGCGGACAGCGCCAAAGGGTAGCTCTGGCACGGGCGATGGTGAAAAAGCCGAAGGTATTTATTTTGGACGAGCCGCTCTCCAATTTGGACGCGAAGCTGCGCAATCAGATGAGAACGGAATTGATACAGCTTCACCGGAGGCTCGGCGCCACTTTTGTCTATGTGACCCACGACCAGGTAGAGGCCATGTCCATGGGCGATGAAATTGTCGTTATGAACAAAGGGGACATTCAACAAGCGGATTCGCCTATGAAGCTCTATCATGATCCGGATAATCTGTTTACCGCCCAGTTTATCGGCACTCCGGCGATGAATGTGTTCGATTGCAATGCCGTTCCGGGCTTGGACACTGAGACATCTCCAGAGATCGGTTATATCGGTTTTCGGGCCGAGCATGTGCGGATGGGCTTGAAAGAGGAGTCCGCAGGAATGGGGATACTCGGGGAAATCATGACGCGGGAAAGTCTCGGTGCGGAACATATTTATCAGATCAAGTCGGAAGCGGGCCCCTTTTTCGCCAAAACGTTCCTTGCCCCGCTGGAGACGGCCGACCGCATCCAAGTGACGATTCCGTATGAGCATCTGTATTATTTCGACCGGGACGGCAGACGCTTGCACGGAGTGCAGCCGGCGCAAACCAAGACTCTTGCTCACATTGGCGGTGTATAAAATGGCAATCTGGATAAAGCTGCGTCCGTACGCGATGGTCGCTCCGGCAATCACGGTGTTTACCTTATTTTTCATTTATCCGATCTTGTATATGATCTATTTAAGCATGTATGACTGGAATTTCATCAGCCCGACGAAAAGCTTCGTAGGCGCGCAAAATTTTACCGAGCTCATGCAGGAAAAACAGTTTATCCAAGTGATCGTGAACTCCACCATTTATACGGCTTTAACCGTCGTGTTCCTGATCGGGCTGTCTTTGCTGGCGGCTCTATGGCTGAACCGGGCGGGGATGTTCCACAGCTTTGTGCAAGGGGCGATTTTCAGCCCGCATATCGTTTCCTGGGTATCAATTTCCATGATCTGGGCGTGGGTGATGGACCCTCAGTACGGCTTGCTCAACTGGTTCATCGGTTTGTTCGGCTTCGGGAAATTGGCGTGGCTTTCCTCTACGAGCACTTCGCTGATCTCCCTCGTCATCGTTGCCGTATGGAAAGGGCTCGGCTATAATACGCTTGTCTTTATCGCGGGTCTGCAAAGTATTCCGAAAGACATCTACGAAGCGGCCGCCTTAGACCATTCCAAGCCGTGGACGACATTTTACAGACTGATTTTTCCCATGCTGTCGCCCACCATATTTTTCCTAGTTATTATCAACATGATCGGTTCGTTTCAAGTGTTCGAATCGATCGCGATCATGACGCAGGGCGGACCGGTAAACTCGACCAATACGCTGGTCTATTACATTTACGAATATGGCTTCCGGTTTTTCAAAATCGGGTACGCCTCCGCGGCGGGCGTTATCCTGCTGTTCATTGTCGGCTTGCTGACAATCGTGTACTTTAAGCTGATGTCCAAGCGCGTTCATTACCAATAGGACGGGGTGAATTCATTGAAAGCCGAACAGACGATCGATGCGGATCGCACCTTGATTCATGTTCATAGAAAAGAAGAGATCGTTTCCAAAACGCTGCATTTCGTCATCCGGGCCGTTAGCGTTGTGGGTATGCTTGGCTTGGTACTCGTTTTTGCCATGCCTTTCGCCTGGATGCTCTCCACTTCGCTCAAAACATTGCCGGAAACGATGATTTTTCCGCCCGAATGGATTCCCAAGCATTTCGTCTGGAACAATTTCACGAAGGCTTGGGGATCGGGGCCGTTTCTGCACTATATGACGAACAGTATCATCATCTCCATCGGCATTCTCGCACTGCAGATGCTGACGATTATCCCGGCCGCCTACGCTTTTGCGCGCTATCGGTTTAGGGGCTCGGGATTATTGTTCGGCGTGGTCATGGTTACGCTCATGATTCCGTCGCAATTGATTTTCCTGCCTGTTTACTTGCAGTTAAGCGCCTGGAAGCTGCTGAACACGCATCTGGCGCTCATTCTCCCGTTCGCGTCCAGCGCCTTCGGCATTTTCCTGTTGAGGCAAGCGTTCAAGCAGGTACAGGAGGAGTTGCTCGAAGCGGCGAGATTGGACAGCGCCAAGGAGTGGCAAATTATTTTGAAGCTGATGGTGCCTATGGTCAAGCCCGTGCTGGCTACGTTTGCCTTGTTCAGCTTTATCGCCCACTGGAACGATTATTTCTGGCCGCTCGTCATGACAACTGATGAAACGGCAAGGACGCTGCCCCTAGGCATTGCGAAAATTCGCGAGGAAGAAGGCGTGGCGAACTGGAACGTTCTGATGGCCGGAAATATGATTCTCGTGACGCCGATTTTGATTGTGTTCTTTTTTGCGCAGCGGCATATTATTCGCGCTTTTGTCTATACCGGTGTGAAATAAACGGATATGAAATAGGGTGCTGCATCAAGCCTTGCCCGAACGAGGGTAGGGCTTTTGCCGTTGCAGAGGAAATGATGCCAGTAAATTGTATAGATAACCGGAGGCTCCCTCAAAAATACTCGGAAAATGCCTTGGAGCTTGGCCCTTTCCTAAAGATGGATGATATATATACCCCGCTCCAGCTTTTTACCATACCGTTACATAGTCAACGGAAAGACGGGAAGAGTTATCGGCCGTGTTCGGAGAAGCCCAGTGAAGATCATTCTGATTATCTTGTTCTGTATACTGATTTTTGCTGTACCTGTCATCGGTTTGGCCATTCAGCAGTAAAAGAACGCGACCTGCTGCCGAAAGCGGGGGGCTGATGCATAAAACGCGGGCTCGCCGCTGGTCGAAAAAGGTCTTATGAGATCGAACATTTCTAAATATATAGAAAGAACTATTTGCGAGAGATCAGATACGGGGCCAGTCCCGTTGCAATAACCCGATGCCCTCGATCATTCGGGTGGATGGGCAAACTTCCGCTTAACGCGTCTTCAATCTTTCCTTTTCGATATCCATGAATAAGATCCGCCTGTTTTCCTCCAAACCACATATGAGCGGGAGCTACAGTTACATTATGACTTTGAGAGAGCTCGTTTATCGTGTGATTTAATTGGTTTATCCATTCAACGGCAAGAGGGCTGTTCGGAAATGGATTGTATTGCGTACAGCAAACGATCCGGGCGCGGCTTCCTTTTTTTATTCGAGTAAAAATGCCACTTAAATTGCGTTTATATTTGGCAGCCACACTTTTGGCAGCTAGTGGTTGCTTGGTTTTAAGTGAACTGAGTGCCGCATTAACTAAATCTATTCCTCCGATCCATACAGAAACAACAGCAGAATGACCGATTACGGAGGCCCCCTGCCATATCACTGCATCCAATAGGTCATCGCTGCTCCAACTAGGCCGAGCCAAAACATACCCGCGAACCTTACGCGAGCTTGAATTTAATGCAGACACAGTTAATTGGGGATAAGCTTTTGCCCAAGAGGAGGCGTTTTCCCCAAATGTAATGGAATCTCCAAGAGCTGTATAGATCATAGAACTATCACCTACTCCAACTTTTAATCATACTGCAACGCAAATAATATTTTGAAAAAGAACGAGACGATCAACTTATTGCATGCTCGTGTTTTTCTTAAATGTACCTTACAGGTATATTATTGCATTCATGAGCAAATTGTGTGGACGCCAACGACTCAAAAGGAGTGGAATATTAGGGTACCGGAATATGCGGGATTCATTAGCAAGCCAAGTTAACGATTCAACAGCCGGAAAAACAGTATAGGCATCGGAAAGCAGGGCAGGAAATGAATTTGCAGCGAAGAAGATCAATATAATCATGAGAAGTAATAGGAGTAAGTCGTTTGAGGAATCACCCATAGAAATAGGCGACGTTTCCAAAAGAAGAGGATTTAGAAACGTGATTGTATAACTAATGGTAAAAGGTAACATGTTTAGAGCAAGTACTTTACGCGCGGCGAAATGTGGTTTGCCAAACCCGGTTTATCTGCATATGCATTACCAGTTGAGAGCACCTCCGGAGGTGCTCTTTCTGCAATTTAGAAGGGGAACCGCATTCCCATTCGTCAGGCCAAAGTCTAATATCACATTTGCCATCGCTGCCTTTAGCGGCCGGCATTGATTTAGGTTTTTACTACCCTGGTGCTTCCTGCGGCGTGAGCGCGACGGATTTCAATCGTTCCGGATAATCAAATAGATGATGAGACCCATCACAGGAAAAAACAACATCCCAACCAGTACAATCAGTGCGAACTCTTGGCTTTTGCCCCTTTGCAAACAATCGCGATAAGCCCAAACGCATAAAACAATATGTAATAAAAAAAGCAAAACGGACAACACAAATACAACAATAATCATGCCACTAAACAGAAATCCGGTATTAGACATTTCTCACCTCAATGTTCATGATTTCCGATTTTTAAGGGCAATAAAAAAGGCGCTTGAAAAAAAGAACAGCGCAAGCAGCCAACCAAACGTTGGAGCCGATTCCCAAAGATTTTTACCAGCAACGGCAAATCCCAGACACGCAACCCCAAACATACAAAGGACAGAAGGTTTCATAAAAGTACTCCTTTTTAATTGATCATTAATAAAACGCGATTAAAGCCGTGAAAGTTGCAATTGAATCTGAGGGAAGGGGAGACTAGCCGTTGTGTGCAGGGCGGTATCCTCATCGGTATTTTTCGTTTCCCGCGGGCCTATTACATAAGTGAGGAGGATAAAAAACATTATTAAATTGACAGGTTGACAGCAAAATTAAACAAAGCTATAATTCGATATGAAACGTTTCATTTTATGTTTTGCATTAAATAGGGGTTGTTATGAATTCATGAAGCCGACCATTAAAGATGTAGCGAAATTAGCGGGTGTTTCCGTAGGGACAGTTTCAAAGGTGATCAACAAGGAGGGGAACGTCAAGCCCGAATTGCAGAAGAAGGTATGGGATTCGGTCAGCGAGCTGAACTACCACCCCAATGCAGTGGCCCGGAGCTTGAAATCCTCTAACACGCATACATTGGCGGTTCTTTTGGCCGATATCACGAACCCTTTTCAGATGACGTTGGCTAAAGGGATCGAAGAAGTGATGTATGAGCATGATTACCAGCTGCTTATAAGCTCGACCAAGGAAAATCCTGAGATTGAACGCCGGAATTTAAAAATGCTGTATGAAAAAAGAGTCGAAGGGATTATCGTGTGCACGACGGGAAAAGTGAATGACGAAATACGCACGTTAATCAGTCAGAAAATACCGGTTGTGCTTGTCGATCGCCCTGTATTATCGCTGCCTGTCGATATTGTGGCCGATCATAATATGCTGGGCATGGAGCTGCTGGTAGGGCATCTGCACCAGTTAGGCCATAGACGGATCGGGGTCGTGCATGGAGATCTGAATACCGTGCACGGGTCCATTCGATATGAAGGCATTATAAAGGCGTTCGAGCAGTATGGACTGACGCTTTCTTCCGGGCTGCGGTTTGACGGTAATTTTACGTTTGACGGGGGCATTCGGGCGATTCACCACTTTTTCGCTCAAGCGGAGCGGCCCACAGCCGTTTTGTCCGCCAACAACAATATGACGGCGGGAATTTTAACGGCATGCCGGAGCAAGGGCATCCGTGTCCCGCAGGATGTATCGATAGTCACTTTCGGGGAATTGGAATACAATTGGAATTTAATTAAGCCCTCGATGACTTACGTGAGTCAATCCCCGTTAATGATTGGGCATAAAGCTGCGGAGCTCGTTCTTCAGCGACTGAACAACATCTATCAGGAGGAAGTGTCGCATATCTTTTTTACGCCCGAATTAATCATCGGGGAATCTTCAAGTGTCGTCGAATCCTTATAAAATTTTTTTAATATTTTTATGAAACGTTTCATTTTGGAAAATTATAAAAAATTTCAGTTGGGTATTAAAAAATTAAGAACTCTAAAAAGAGGTGTATATCCATGACAGACATGAATTTATCGGGGAAAATAGCGCTGGTGACCGGATCAAGCCGCGGGTTGGGACGTCACTATGCTTTGTATTTGGCACGGGCCGGCGCGGATGTCATTATTCACGATGTGAGCTCGGCCGCGGCTGCGCAGTTCGGCGAGGCCGCTTCGGGAGAAGCCGTGGCAGATGAAATCCGGGCGTTGGGCCGGAGATCCGCTTTTCTTACAGCCAATCTGACGGATCCTGCGCAGGTTGAGACATTTGTCCGCAAAGCCATTGATCAGTTTGGGCATATCGATATATTGGTAAACAACGCAGGTGGAGATATAGGAGCCAATACGCCCCGCCCGGATCCTAACAATGCGATAGATATTAAAGTGGAAGACATCCAGGCTGTCCTTAACGTTAATTTGCTCAATGTGATGTGCATGTGCAAATTTGTCGGGGAACATATGAGAGAACGCCGTTCCGGCAAAATCATTAATGTAGGTTCATCGGCAGGCCACATGGCTACGACTGTCGGAATCGTTTATGCGGCCGCCAAGGCGGGCATCTCTCATTACACGCTGTGCCTGGCTGAAGAGCTTCGCCCTTACAGTGTGAACGTCAACTGTATTGCTCCGGCGGCAACGTATACAGGCCGGTTCATGGCTACCCGCGAGGTTGCCAGTCAGGAAGGGCTGTCCCGCCTCCAACAAGTAGCTCAACCCGATGATATGGCTAAGATCGTTATGTTTTTGGCAAGCTCCCAAGCGGATTATCTCACGGGAGAAACCGTCATCTGCCGGTAACATGAAACAGCTTCGAAATTTATTTTTATTTATCCAATACATAGGAGGAATTTCCCATGGAGCCGATTGTGCAAATTTCGCTGGATTTAACGAATATTAAGGAAGCTTTGGAGATGGCTGAGGTTGCAGTGGAGGCCGGCGTCGACTGGATTGAAGCGGGAACGCCTCTGCTGCTGGGCGAAGGATTGCATGCCGTTGCGGCATTGCGTAAGGCGTTTCCCAATCATCCGATCATTGCCGATTTAAAGACGATGGACGGAGGGTACTTGGAAGCGGAGATGATGGCCAAGGCCGGGGCGACCCATGTTGTCGTGATGGGCGTTGCACATCCGGCTACGATTCGCGCCGTGGTCAAAGCTGCCCGCGATTTCAATATTCAGGTCATGGGCGATATTATGGCTTCCCCGGACAAAGTAGCTTGCGCCAAAATGCTTGAAGCGAACGGTGTGGATTACATCATTGTTCATACAGGATTTGACGAAAGAGGGGAAGATCCGGAACGCAATCCGTTTGACCATCTTCACGAGGTTGTGAAAGCGGTTTCCATACCCGTTCAGGCGGTTGGCGGACTTACGATCGAGCAGGCTGCCGCAATGCCCAAGCACGGAGCGCCGCTGGTTGTAGTGGGAGCGCCATTAGTCATCGATAAACAAGAGTTTCGTCCCAGCACGAACAAAGACGAGTTGTTGAATGTATTGAAGGATCTTGTGGCAAAAGTAAAGAACAGCACGACTAAAGGAGCATAGCAAATGTCTAATAACGCTGAAACAAAGATCGCCGTTTTCCCAAAAGGATACATGGAAGAATTGACGGACGGAAGAATGACCCTTTTTGAATGGATTGAAATGGCCGGAACATTAGGAGCCGACGGGTTGGAATTGTATCCGACTTTTTTGAAGGAAATGAACGAAGCCTACTTGCAAAAGGTGAAGGAAGCCGCGGAGAAGGAAGGCTTGCTTATTCCGATGATGTGCGCGTCTCCGGACTTCACACATCCTGACGCAGCTTTCCGTGAACAAGAAATCGGGAAGATGAAGCAAATGATCGATGTCATGGCTTATCTTGGGCCGGCCGACTTCCGCAGCTGCCGGGTGTTATCCGGGCAAAAGCGGCCTGATGTATCCAGAGAAGACGGAATTCGCTGGACCGTCGAATCCATTAATCTGCTGCTTCCTTATGCAGAGCAGAAGAAAGTTCATCTTGTGATGGAGAACCATTATAAGGACGGTTTTTGGGTTTATCCGGAGTTCGCCCAGGCAACGGATATATTTTTGGACATTATTCAACAAATTTCTTCTCCTTGGTTTGGCGTCAATTACGATCCGTCCAATGCCATTTTTGCCGGTGAGGATCCGCTCAAGCTGCTGGTTGCAGTCAAGGACCGGCTGATCACGATGCATGCGAGCGACCGTTATTTAAAAGAAGGCTATACGCTGGAAGATTTGAAAAATTATTCTTTGCAGGGCTATTCGGAGGCGTTGGCTCATGGCGTTATCGGCAAAGGTCTGAACGACTACGATCAAATATTCGGACATTTGCGCTCCGTCCATTACCGCAATTGGATTTCGATTGAGGATGGTGTGAACGGACTGGGAGACTTGCGGGAATCCGTCGTCTTTCTGAAAGGCAAAGTTGCCGAATACCTGATTTAGCCAAGGTTGCAGCAGAGACTGTCGATGAATTGGCGGGAACCGGGCTTTAGAGATGACATATGAATATAAAATGATAAAAAAAGGTGGGTATTATTTTGAAAGCCAAAAACCATGTTTCACTGCTTGTGTTAAGCCTGCTTCTATCGAGTGCGATGCTGACTGCTTGCGGCGGGGGCAAAGCTCCTGCCGAAGGACAAGCTGCAACTGGAGATAGCAAAAAGCCGTTTGCGGGTGTGACTCTCCGGATTGTCGGCGCCAATCATCCATGGACGGAAGGAATTAAGACGAAAATTCCGGAATTTGAAAAAGAAACCGGGATCAAGGTGAATCTGGAGCAATATTTCGAAGACCAGCTGACCCAGAAAATTACAGTGGAATTCACCTCAGGTTCTTCCAGCATTGACGCTTTTATGATTCGTCCGCTGCAGGAAGCCAAGATGTTCGTCCAAAACGGCTGGATTTCCGAATTAACCAAAACGAACGACACGAATTGGGATTACAATGACTTTACGAAGGCATCGACCAGTTCCTTAATCCAGAATAACAAATTGTATGGAATCCCGACGGTAACCGAACGTGAAATTTTATACTATCGGAAAGACATCCTTGAGAAGAACAACATTTCGGTGCCTAAGACGCTGGATGAGTTGAAGCAAGCTGCCGAAAAGCTGAATAATCCGAAAAACGATTTCTACGGTTTTGTATCGCGTGGACAGCGTTCCCCTGCCGTAACCCAGTTCTCCAGCTTCCTTTATGGTATGGGCGGGGATTTCATGGCGGACGGTAAAGCGACAATCGACACGCCGGAAGCGATTAAAGCGTTCAAATACTATGGCGACATGTTGAAAAACTATGGCCCTCAAGGAGTATTGAATATGAGCTGGCCGCAAGCATCCGGGATTTTTAGTCAAGGCAAAGTCGCGTTCTATTCCGATGCGGACAGCATTTATCCGAACCTGATTGATCCTAAAAAATCGACCGTTGCCGATAAAGTCGGATTTGCTTTATTCCCTTCCGGCGATAAGGGACAAAGTCCTTACAACGTCACTTCGTGGGGTTTGGCCATCAACGCCAAATCCAAGCAGCAGGAAGCGGCATGGGAATTTATCAAATGGGCAACCAATAAACAAAATGTAACAGCATTGCAAGCAACAGGTATTCCGGGCCCTCGTCAATCGGTCTGGAATACGGAGGAAGGCAAGAAAAACTTCCCGGCTGAACTGGTTGACGTGATTAGTAAATCCAACGAAATTGGCAAGGGATATGACCGTCCGCTGCTGATCAATGTAGGGCCTGCGCGCGATATTATCGGGGATGTCATTGTCACTGCAATTTCCGGCGGCGACGTAGATAAAGCGGCTAAAGAAGCAAACCGCGCTTTTCAGGAATTGATTAATAAAGAGAAGAAATAAAAAGTGGCAATGTGGGCTTGCGGGAATGGGATTGAGCGTTCGATTCCATCCCTGTTCCCATGGTTCGTTAGAAAGAAAGGGTGGTAACAATCGAACGCTGGATTGAAAGAAATATAAAGTACATCTTTACACTGCCGTCTGTTTTATTCGTAGCCATTATGATTGTGTTTCCGATTGGATATACGGCTTATATTAGTTTTTTTGAGTGGAGTATGTCCAGCACACAGCCTCCGCAATGGGTTTTCGTCGATAATTATACAAATTTAATGCAGGATAAACGATTTTGGCTGGCATTTGCACGTACCTTTTATTTCACGTCTTTAGCGATCGTCTTAGAAATTGTATTGGGCGTGGCGATTGCCGTCTTATTTAACCGCAAGTTTAAAGGGATCAATTTGATCAAAACGTTGTTTCTCCTTCCCATGGTCGCAACGCCGGTTTCCATCGGTTTGGTTTGGTTATTGATCTTCGAACCGACCATCGGTGTTGCCAATCAGCTGCTGGGGCTGCTTGGGATAAACCCTCAGCTTTGGATTGCCTCTCCGTCGCAGGTCATCCCATCCCTGGCATTGGTCGATATTTGGGAGTGGACACCGATGATCACACTTATTGCATTGGCGGGACTAACCTCTATTCCGCATGACAACTACGAGGCGGCTCAAATTGATGGTGCCAGCTCATGGCAAATGTTCTGGAAAATTACGTTGCCGCTGCTTATGCCGACCGTTTTCTCTGCAGCCTTGTTGCGTATTATCGATGCCATCAAAACGTATGACATCATCTATGCAATGACCCAAGGGGGGCCGGGATATGCTTCGGAAACCTTAAATATTCTCGGATTTACTTTAGGCTTCCAGTATTTCCAGCTTGGTTACGCTTCCTCCTTATTAATGGTGTTCTTCTTCCTGGTACTCGGCATCAGCTCAATCATTATCGTCCTGCGCAAACGCTTGGAGGTGTTCCGATGAAAACTAAAAATGTTTGGCTGGACCGATTTCTGTATCTGATCGTTATTATCGTTACTTTGGCGTTTTTGTTCCCTTTCATCTGGATGCTTCTCGCATCATTGAAAACACAGTCGCAAATCTTATCTGCCGGCGCGCTGTTTGTGTTTAAACCGACCGGTGAAAATTACGCTACCGTATTCGAGGAATATAATTACACCAAATTTATTTTCAACAGCTTTATCGTGGCATTGGCATCGACGGTTTTCGGTCTTGTCTTGGGGCTGCCGGCTGCGTATGCGATAGCCAAGCATAAGCAAAACGGGTTCGCCTTTTTAATTTTGATCGCCCGGATCATTCCCGGCATTTCATTTATGATTCCGTGGTTTATCATTTTCACCAAGCTGCAGCTTGTCGACTCTTACATTTCACTCGTTTTGGCTCACATGCTTGTAGGCTTGCCGTTTATCATTTGGATCATGATTTCGTTTTACGAAAACCTCCCTTATGAATTGGAAGAAGCCGCGCGTGTTGACGGTTGTACGATACAAAGCGCATTTGTCAAAATTTTGCTGCCTTTGTCAGTGCCTGGGATCATCACGGCTGCGATCATGGCGTTTATTTTCTCCTGGAATAATTTCATGTTTTCCCTGGTTCTTTCCGGAGATAAAACCAAAACGCTGCCGATTGCCGTGTACAGCTTCTTATCCTACTCCGATATCAACTGGGGCGGGCTGATGGCGGCTGCCGTTATTATCACGCTGCCGATCGTAGTCATCACGCTGATTCTTCAACGATACGTCGTTTCCGGCATTACGGTTGGAGCGGTGAAAGGATAATAGTTTGCGGATTGCCCGAACGACCGATGCAGAAGCGGGAACGGCCTGCAAGTCCGGTGTCGAAGGTTAGAAAAGGAGGCATGCTCAATGTTTGAACATATCCAGGTGAAGGTAGAAGGCGGCTTCGATATCCCTTTTCCGCGGATGATTCCCGTCGAACAGAAGTTTGCAATAACTAAAGTGGACGATATTTCCGAAACCGTGCATGATGAATTTTTGAAAAACGAAGTCCAAGTGAAGATTAGACCGGGCATGAAGGTCGCCGTCGCGGTAGGAAGTAGAGGGATTAACAATCTGCAGGAAATTGTGACCCATGTCGTAAAGGAAATCAAACGGCTTGGCGGCGAGCCTTTTATCGTACCGGCCATGGGCAGTCACGGGGGCGCGACGGCAGAAGGTCAGATTCAGGTTTTGGCGGACTATGGGATCGTTGAGCAGCATGTAGGCTGCCCGATTCGCGCCTCGATGGAAACGGTCCTGGCGGGTCAGCTCCCGAACGGGATACCGCTGTACTTTGACAAGCATGCTTATGAAAGCGATGCTGTCGTTGTGGTTTGCCGAGTGAAGCCGCATACCGATTTTAAAGGGGAGATCGAGAGCGGAATACAGAAAATGATCGTCATTGGTCTGGGCAAGCATAAAGGAGCGACATTTATCCATAGTCTCGGTTTTGACCAGTTCCATTCGGTCATTCCCGAAGCGGGAAAGCTGCTTATAGAGAAGACGAACGTCGCTTTGGCTGTGGCCGTTATTGAGAACGCGAGAGACGAGACGGCCGAGATTGTAGCCGTTCCTTCGGAAGCCATCTGTGAAGTGGAGCCCGGTTTGCTCGTTAAAGCGAAAGCGGCAATGCCTAAATTTTTACTCGACGAGATCGACGTGCTGGTCTTGGAGGAAATAGGGAAAAACATTAGCGGTTCGGGCATGGACCCGAATATTGTCGGACGAACGGGATCCGGCCTCACGGAAGGCTTCCAGGCACCACCGATACAAAAAATGGTCGTGCGCGATTTGACCGAAAAAACGCATGGAAATGCAGCCGGCATCGGGATCGCGGACATTATTACAACGAAAGTGTTTAACAAAATTGACTTTGGTTATACGTACGCAAACTGCATTACATCGACGGCTCTGCTGGGCGCGAAAATTCCGGTTGTGCTTCGCTCGGACAAGGAGGCATTAGCCGTAGCCGTCAAAACGTGCAATCGGATTACACCGGCCACGGTCAAAATCGTGTGGATCAAAAACACGCTGGAAATGGAACATATTTATATTTCGGAGACGTATCTGGATCTAATCAAGGGACGCGACGATATCGCCATAACAGGTGATCCCGTCCCAATCGAATTTGACAGCGAAGGGAACTTGACGACCGCCCTCTTTTAAGAAGGCAATATGAAAAGATTGCCTTGTATCCAGCCTTTTTGATTTAACATTGAAAATGACGACTCTGTCGGAACGGTTCGACAATGCGGTGTTTCTGTGGTATGGTAACAGTATCCCATAGGCATTCTACTCTTCGGAGTGGAGTGCCTTCATGTATATTTATGGGAATTTTACATTAAATGTATTCGACGGAATTCGAATGGGCGTGGAGGTGGTGATGCTATGTTTCTCTTTATAGCCCCGTCAGGGGAGGATTTGATGATTAAGAAAAGTGTACAAAAATCATTCCATGAAGAGGAGCGAACATAGCATGACGACATGTTTTCAAGCGGAGCCGCGCTTACGTTTAAATCCATCCGGACTTCGGAATCTGCGCAGATCCGGACGTTTGCCCGGCATTGTTTTCGGCAGAAATGCGGAAAATGAGATGATTCATATTTCAACGATACAATTTCAGAAATGGTTGAAGCAAGGCGCATCGGGATTTATCGAACTGCAGGTCGAAGGAAAAGGTTCGTTGACCGTACTGCTGGAAGATTTCCAGCGTGACTCGGTTACGAGAGAGCTGCTGCATGTCGATTTCCAACAGGTGCAGACCAATGAAATTGTGCGGACGAAGATACCAGTCAAGTTCAAGGGCACACCGATCGGCACAAAGCAAGGCGGAGTCGTGCAAATCCAGTGTGCGTTTATCGAGGTAGAGGCATTGCCAAGGCATTTGCCGACTGCGGTTGAATTTGACATTAGCGATATGAGCCTCGGAGAATCATTGCATGTGAAGGACGCGAAATTTTCGCCGGATGTGACGATTGTTTCCGAAGATAACGAGTTTCTGCTCTCCGTTGTTAAACCTTAGCTTTACCCGCTCATCCGTGTAGATCACGTCGTGCTTGCAAGCTCTTGCAGGCACGATGACTTTTTATACAGTCAGTCACATCATACGTTATGCAGCTGAGTGCAGGCGAGCTTAATTTCACTGCGAATGATTCAAGCGTTTTATTTGATTCATTGTGTCTGAAGGAATGTTGCCTGTGATATAAAAAATGGTGGAGGTAATATCATTGCACAAGATAAGAGTTGGGATCGTTGGTTATGGGAATTTGGGTCGTGGCGTAGAGATGGCCATTCGACAAAATGTAGATATGGAGCTCATAGCTATATTTACAAGACGTCAACCCGAGGGCGTGTCAGCAAACTCAGAAGTGAGACACATCTCTGAAATTGAAAGCTACATCGGGAAAATCGATATCATGATATTATGCGGCGGCTCAGCGACGGATTTACCGGAGCAAGGCCCGCATATCGCCTCTATGTTTCATACCGTCGACAGCTTCGACAGACACGCTAAAATCCCTGAATATTTCGATTTGGTAGATGCTTCAGCAAGAAGAAACGGACATGCGAGTGTAATTTCAACAGGGTGGGACCCGGGACTGTTTTCATTGAACCGTTTGTTGGCGGAAGCGGTATTGCCGGAAGGAAATGAATATACGTTTTGGGGCAAAGGAGTGAGTCAGGGGCATTCGGATGCGATTCGCAGAATTCAAGGCGTGCAGAACGCGGTGCAGTATACCATCCCTAATGAAGATGCAGTTAACATGGTAAGAAGCGGAAAGGACCCGGTATTGTCTGCGAGAGATAAGCATCTGAGAGAATGCTTCGTCGTAGCCGCATCTGGGGAAGACCTGTCTCGTATTGAAAATGAGATTAAAACGATGCCCGATTATTTTGCCGATTATGAAACGCAAGTGAATTTTATTAGCGCTGAGGAATTGCTGGAGAAGCATTCTTTTATGCCTCATGGCGGACTTGTGCTTAGAAGCGGGAAAACAGGGGTCAACAGCAAGCAGATTATAGAATTTGGACTTAAGCTTGCCAGCAACCCTGAATTTACAGCCAGTGTATTGGTAGCATATGCCAGGGCCATCCACAGATTTGCGAAGGAAGGCTTTGCGGGAGCGAAAACGGCATTCGACATTCCCTTCGGATATTTGTCCCCCAAATCGGACGAACAGCTTAGAAAAGAATTGTTATAGCATCATCCTACATACTCAACACTGACATTAATCAGGCTATTTAATGGGAGCGTTGCCACTAACTGAGGTGGCAGGGCTCTTTTTGCGTTGCAAGGCGGGCATGGCGAGCTCTTCGTGCCGCATCCTGGCATAGCGATCCCATCAAACCCTTGTACAGCTATACTTCAACAGACGAGGGGGTGAATTTAGATTTACATGTTATGGCTAATATTCTAAAATTGGGGTGAAAGGGGGGGTTATTATGAACGCTTATCCTGATGAATTTGTCCGTTTTTTAGAGCGCCCCGTCCCCAAATTTCTTCATTTGGCCTCAGTCAGAAAAGGCCAGTCTCCGATTTGCTGCCGTGGTTATGCAGCCCGGGCGGAATACGAACAAAGTCGGATTTGGATCTATATCTTGCGCAGCCAATGGCTTCGTTTACATGAAGCCTTGCAGCCCGAGCATTGGCTGGCTGTTCTCCTGACTTCCGGTGTCGATAATGAATCGTATCAGGTCAAAGGCCAATATGATGGATACCGCCCTTTCGCAAAAGAGGATCATGGTTTATTGGAACAGCAGCGGGAACTGACCCTGCAAACGTTTCCTCAGCTGGCTTCTTTGCACACGGTGAATCCAGTCGATTGTTTTGCCATAGGTCTGAAGGCAGCGGAGGTGTATTCCCAAACCCCCGGTCCGCAAGCAGGATTCCTTGTTTCAGAAAGGAGCCCGAGGATTTAGTATGCTTCCTCCCGAAATCATGCGTGCTTTCAAAGGTATGTTCCCGTCCACGATCGTTACCGTTTCGAGGGACGACATACCGAATATCGCCAACCTGACCCGAGTATGGCCTGTCGATAATGAACATATTGCAATAGCAAACCAATTTCTTAACAAGACGCTTATAAACCTGAACGAGAACCCGCTGGCCATGTTAAAGATGGCCGATCCGAATGATCTTCTGCATTGGGAGCTGGAATTGCGATATATCCGCTTCGAAGCAGAAGGCCCGCTCTATACCAGAGTCCAACATGATCTTCAGGCAGTCTATTGGATGGCTGGCGCACCGGATTCCGTTCCTCTGCGTTCCGTCTTGCTTTTTCAAGTGCTGTCCGCCCGCAAATGCTTGGAGGAAGCCTCTCATCTCCTGCCTGAACCTGAACTATATGGGGATTTATTGGATATTCTTGCCCAAACCTGCGGCTGGAGCCGTTCGACCTATTGGATCGCGCAGGAGGGCGAGAGTTCTTTGCGACTTATCGCTTCCAGAGATGTGCCCGGAGCGGGCACGAACGAGGCGGCTTTCGAACCAATGAAACGAATGGCCGCTTTGGTTAAGGCGGAACAACGCATGGTTCGTCTGTATAATATACATTCGCAATTGAGGTATATCCATACCATTCGTACGGAGGGGGACGTTACTTCATCATCGGAACTCCCGGAAGGCAAGCAAGTGAAGCCTGGGCTGCAAGGAAGCCTCCTGGGAATGCCTGTTATGGCTTACGGTACTTTGATCGGGGTCGTTTGCTGTGAAGGGACGGGAGGGGACACGGATTTCGACCGCCTCGATGAACGTTATCTCATGCTGCTTTCCGGAAAGCTTGGTGAAGCGATCTTTGCTATTGCCTCCGTTCCCGAACAGGAACGCAGGCAAATGTTCCGCCAAGTAATTGAAAGGGCGCAGTTGGAATGGTCCAAAGCGACAGACCCGTTTTATACCTTGCTCAGCGCAAGGGAACGGCAAGTATCCATCTACGTGGCGAAAGGTCACACGAATGTAGAAATTGCCCAGGCGCTTTATATCAGCAAACGTACGGTTACAACCCACATGGAACGTATTTTTCAGAAATTGCAGGTAGCTTCGCGAGCCGCCTTAACCCGTTATGTCGTCGAAAAAGAACTTCATACAGATAATACAAACGGATCTTTCCGTTAAAATACGTATTCCTACCGATACAAACCAATCGGATACCGCTCTACAATTGGAGGTGTAAAAACAACTCCAACAAGGCGGTGATTCGATGAAATGGTTTGTTTTGCTTCATGTTTTGACGGCAATTATCGGTTTGGGTCCGGCCTTCGCGTTCCCCTTCCTGCTGCGGAGGACCGAATCGATTGAAGATATGGTTCGGGCGCTTCATTCGGTTGCGCGGCTGGAACTATTTCCAAAGCTATTCGGGACGATTGCGGTGCTCTCCGGCCTCCTGCTGCTCTGGATCGGGACGTACGGGTCTTGGCTGCAGATCTGGATTGTGGGTACTTTGTTTTTGTATCTCATCATTGAAGTGCTTGTTGTCGTTTTTTTGAACCCGACAGCGAAGAAGCTTTATGATTCGTTAACATCACTGGATATGAAGTCGCTTCCCGAGCTGCCTCACCAAGCGGCTGCAATGTACACGCGCGTTCGGAATCTCCATTTGTGGGCATCGGTATTAAGCTTGTTTATTTTCGCTTTGATGATACTCAAACCACAATAAGAAGGAGGTTCCGCACTGATGGACAATTCGGTAATTCAACGTTATTTGATGTGTCTGGATACGGAGCATCGCCCCCCCACTATGGATTATTTACGCAATCTTATCAAGCTTCATCTCCGGAGGTTTCCGTTCGAGAATTTGAGCAAGTTTCATTACTACTTGCATCAGGGAAAGACGGGATTGGATTGGCTTCCTGATATAGAAACATACCTGGATCATTTCGTAAACAAAGGAATGGGCGGCAACTGCTATATTTTAAATGTGCATTTCGGTTCTTTGCTTCGAGGGCTCGGATTTCAAACGAATTTCGTCCGGGCCACCGGAGGAAACACCCATCTGGGGCTCATGGTCACGGTAGATGGCCAATCCTACTATGTGGATGTTGGATACGGGGCTCCGTTGTTCGATCCGCTCTACTTGGAAGAACAGCCGCGCTTTACACGCTTCGGGGAGGAAGTTGAGATTTCGAGGCTGCTGCCCGATAACCATTATATGATCGATCGGCGAAGCAATGGACATAGCCTGGTGACCAAATGCATCGAGTGGAAGCCGGTTGGCCTTGAAAGCTTTGACGAGGTGATAGCACATTCGCTGCGGGACGAGGATGAGAACCCCTTTATGCGACGCATTGTCGCAACTTTATTCCGGCTGGATGCCGCCTACTCCGTAGTGAACCGCAAACTGTTTATTAAAAGCGATCGTGGGGTGGAATCACACGAATATACTCAAAAAAACGATTGGATGGATATGATGCGCACCACCTTTGGGTTTGAGCATGATTTGGTTGAACAAGCGCTGGATTTCCTGAAGGAGAGAGAAGTACGGCTGTTTTAAAAGCTGCGCGAAATAGGGGTTAATCGCTATATAAAGTGCCACTGTCATCAATTGCGAATAGATTCGCATTTGAAGATGTCGGCGCTTTTTTTGTTAATTAGGATGCGGGGGGCGGGGTTTGTATTCGGATTTTAGTCTAAGTACTGTTGCGACTATAGTCTGGGAGTATGACTGGTCTCAGGCAGGTTCTTGAAAAAATTACCAAAATGTACAATTAAACTAGTTAATAATGAACGATAAACCAAGGAGGAATTATGATGAGCCATGTGATGAGTCATGGGGCAATTGGAAGTCAGGCTGTCGGAAGCGCAAAACCGTCCGTCAAGTTTTTCGAAGGAGAGAAGTGGCTGGTACTAACCGGGCTGCTCGGCTTCCTGCTTGCGGGGATATGTGCAGTTTGGGTCATGCTGTACGGGGGACCGGTGGCTCCTGGCGGCAACGTTTCGAGTGCATTTTCTTTTAATGCCGCGCTGGGTATTTTTCTGCTATCGACGGCGGCGATTACCCCTTTTTCCGCGCTGGGCGGCAAAGGCAGAGCATTTTTTCGATGGTCTTTTATCGTGATTGCCCTTTATTCTTACTTAGCAGAGACCGTACAAAACTTTCGAGGCGTCAACCCGCGGTTCGTAAAGGGAGGCATACCATTCGATGTTACGGTCGGTTCCATTTTTGCTTTTGTCGCTTTGCTGCTGGTTTTGTGTTATCTGTTCTTTGCGATTCAATACTTCCGTCGTAAAGCTTATAGGCTCCATCCGGAATTATTGGTCGGCATCCGTTATGCGATGATTGCAGTATTGCTCTCATTTGCGGCCGGCATTTGGATGTCGGCTAATGGAGGTCGAATTGTCGGCCTTCATGGCAACATTATTTGGCTTCACGGTCTTGGCTTCCATGCTCTTCAAGCTGTGCCGGCTGTCGCTTGGTTGGCCGGATACACCTCGTGTACAGAACGAACCCGCAGCAGGTTCATTCATGCAACAGGCATTACCTACCTAGCGGGCTTAACAGCTATCGGTTGGCAGACGTATCTCGGGCAAAATATACTGGAATGGTCCGTACTGCCGCTTGTCGCATGCGGCTGCTTCCTGATTTCATTTGCATCAGGGGTGCTGGTGCTTTGCAAAACAGCTTTCGGCTTGCACCTATTCAATCAGATAAGCAAGCGATCTCAAACAGCCTGAGCAGACTCAGCTGCCCCAAATCCCGATCAGGATCACACCGGCAGAAATTATGGCCGAGTATACAATCCGGTTGACGCCACGCGCTTCATGCGCGCTTTATTCAGCAAATAGACGCCAAAATCGTACCGAATCCCGAAAAAAAGCTGATGGCATAAAGACCTGCAACTATCAGACGATTCCCGCCTATCCGATCCAGGACATTGTACGCGGGAATCGGGCTGTGGGCAAAACAAAGGCTTCGTTATATGGACCGGCAGAAGGTTCCGATAACGAGGCCTATTTATGCTTCAAAATCATTTTATTGGAAAAAGAATAAGAAAATCCCTCTACGGCATCGGCAAGCAAAACGATTACGCATGTCAACGATGCGGCTTTCTGGCTGTTGAGAAGACATTCAAAACCTGGAGGTTGCTCGAGTTAACGAACTCGGTCGTCGGATTAGCAATCGTCTTGATTTTAAGTCTGTTTATTCACTGATCCTCGCAATGATAGCTTGACGGATCGTTTCACGGATTCGGTCCACGATGCGGAAATCCATCGCTTGCACATAGATTTGCTCCAGCTCGTCACGCAGCGATTTGGCTTGGGCCAGATGCTGTGTGGCGGCTTTCATGGCAGCGGCGTACCGCTGCTTGATGCCGGTTATGGCATCCGCATGCGCCTCGTCCGTTCCGGGCGCAATGCAGCGCGCATACATATCGATGATTTCATCGCCGGCGCGTTCAGGATTATATTCGTGCGGCGCGGTGCTGTCAAAGACAGCGAATCCGAGTTCCCGCACGATGATCATATCCAGGCTGTTCGGGTCGAAGCCGCAATGGTATATTTCGACGTCGAAGCCGCGTTCGACAGCGGCGGCGGCCAGCTTTTTCAGCATGGTAGATTTGCCCGAGCCGGGGCGGCCTTTGATGAGATAGCGTTTATCCAGGCCCTCGGTCAAGTTCGGCACAAAATCGACCGCTCCTTGCGGCGTGGCGGCACCGAGAAACCGGTGATCGACGCGGCTTTGCCGCTCCAGCTTCCAATTGCGGAAAAGCAGTTCGATGTAATGCGAAGTCAGATCGTCGGCTGCTTGGAAGTCCATATTATTTACGTATATCGCTTCCCACTCGTCATGAATGCGGAGTGCCTCCGCAAATCCGTTGTAAGCGCGTTCATACGCTTTTTTAATGTGGCCGTTCAAGCTTTCAAGCAGCGGCTTTTGCTCGTTCAACCGGGCCGCATCCCATGCTTCGCCCAAATTTACATATTGTTCGACCGCTCCCGGCAGCTGGGGCTCGATCACATGGGGAGCCGTTCCGTCGACGATGCCGATCTTGAGTTCCGGAATAATCAGTCCATCCAAAGAGTTGTTGTCCGAGGCGCAGTGAATGAAGCGAATGTCATAGCCACGGTTAACGATATCGTTGCCGATTTCCCGGATTAGCGTCGACTTTCCGGTACCCGGACCTCCTTTTAAAATATAAATAAGATCCAATCCTTGCAATGAAGATTCGAATAGGTTGGCAAAGCCGCGGGCGGTATTTCCGCCCGCATAAAAGTTGACGATAGTTCCTGTCATCACGGACACACCTTTCGGGCTAATATCATGGCAGCACAGTTTATCGTATTACCGTTTCGCCCAAAAGGTGCTTGTATAAATACAGCTATCATAAGCGGTCGTTGGCGATATCTTCCTGTAGACAATCGCACTGGATGGAAAAGCTTTTTGAGACGTCCGGTAAATGAGAAGCGGAGAGCCGAAATCGTTCCGGAGCAGCGCCAGCGCCCGGAACTCTGATCCGCATGCTCCGCGGGTAAGGACTCAACGGATCTTTTAGATGAAGGATACGTTTATCAGCAGCTATTAAACTCCTTGAGTGGAGAGCTGCTCGTCATCTTCGACATTTTTGCCGGATGGATCCCATTTGATGAGCAAGGTTGCGATTAAGCCGACAATCGGCACGATCGCAAGCAGAAGCAGCGTCGTATACAAACCGACTTGGGCGAGAACAACAGGGAACAGGAAGAAGCCGAGGATGCTTCCGGCCCGGGTAATGCCCTGACCCCAACCCGTCCCAAGCCCGCGCAGTTCTGTCGGATAGGACAAGGTCGCCATCGTCATCCCTTGGGAGCCTGGTCCGAAGGCATGTCCGAAAATAAAGGCGGCAAGCAAAATGGTCGAAATGGCGATATATTGATTGCCTGTCATTCCCATCAACAGCAGTCCCAATCCGGCTACCACATAACCGATGATGACCAGCTTGCGGATTCCGTATTTGACGGTGAGATAGGAGCCGCTAAAGCCGCCAATCGCCCCGAATAAATTAAATACGATCGTTCCGATTATCGCGTAAATAACGCCTTTTCCAAAAATAATCGTCGAGATGGTAGGAATATAGAAGCCGACGGCAAAATACTCCATACTTTGGGTAAACGTAATTATCGAAGCGAGCAGTGTTCGCAATTTATACTTGCCTCGGAATATCATCATATAGGAAAGCTTTTTTGCAGTAGATTTTTCTTCTTTGACCGCTTGCACCTTGACGTTAATGTTATACGTTTTTCTTAATACTTGAGCCCCTTCCTCCAGCGGAAGATGGTGCGCCGCCCACATCGGACTTTCATCCATATAAAAGTATCTTAAAAATAAAACAATCAACGCAAGCACGCCGCCAAAGCCTACGGACCATCTCCAAATATGCTCGTGCTGGTCCAGCAAATAGAAAGGCAGGGCGATTAAGCCGGTAACCGATGCGGCTGTGAACCATAATGGGCACCAAAGGGTGACGTAGCGGCCTTTTTTCTTCAGATTACTGAATTCTGCAATAAAGCTCAGGGCAACGGGTACGTCCAAGCCTACGCCTACGCCCATTAAAAAACGGAAAAATACGAGCGTGGCAAAATTGGGTGAAAGCGCGGCGCCGATTGCTGCAAACACCATCAGGAACAAATCGATCAGAAACATTTTGTTGCGCCCGAACTTGTCGGTGTAGTAGCCGCCGAAAACAGCTCCAAGCAGCGAACCGACCGCCATAATGGCCGTAAGGCTGCCGATTTGTACTGGAGACAGATGGAACTGCTCCTGAAGCTGAGCGGTACCAATACCAATACTTGTGAAGTCGTAAGCATCTACAAATATACCTGCCAGCGCCAAAAAAATGATTTTGGAGCCTGATTTGCTTACGGGGTTGGAATTGACATAGTCGATAATGTCTTTTCGCGAGCTGATCATTAACTGTTGAGTAGCCATTGCGTGAACACCGTAACCTTTCCGTTCTAACGCTTCCAATTTAAATCCGATTTAACGTATAGGATTTATTTGAAAATTATACTTGATGAATTATACTTAGTAAAGAGTCAAATTTAAGCTATTTCAGTGAAGGAGGCCGGTGGGTGCTGTATTCCTGGTTACAGTAACCATTATGCAGTAAAAGGGGTGTAAATATTCAATATTTGGAATTGCTGCCGCTTGGAGGTGCGGCATGATTTGCCTCGACCGGTGCAATTGCATTAAACTATATAGAGAGGCCGAAAAGTAACCAATGGAAGGACAACAATTATGAGCCAGCTTCCGGTATCCCAGTTAAAACGATTTAAAGACGAAATTATCCGTTTTATGATGATGTATAAATTTGCTTTGGATGAGATGGAAACCCGGATCGGCATCCTCGTGGAGGAGTTTGAGATGCTTCATGAGTACAACCCGATCGAGCACACCAAATCGCGGCTGAAATCGCCGGAAAGCATCCTGAACAAGCTGTTCCGTAAAGGCTGCGATATTTCGTTTACGAGTATCCGGGAAAATATTAAAGATATTGCCGGTTTGCGCATTACATGCTCGTTTCTGTCCGACATTTATTTGATCAGCGAAATGCTCAGAAACCAGAGAGACCTTACGATTTGCGAAGAAAAAGATTACATCAAGCATCCGAAAGCGAACGGCTATCAAAGCTTGCATCTTTTGATCGAAGTGCCGGTTTATATGTCGGATCGGCAGGAAAACGTCTGCATCGAGGTTCAGATCCGAACGATCGCCATGGATTTCTGGGCAAGTCTGGAGCATAAAATTTATTACAAATACAGCCGCGAGGAACAGGCGGTGCCGGAACGGCTTCTGAGGGAGCTGAAGGACGCAGCCAGTTCTGCCGCTGCTTTGGACCTGCAAATGGAACGCCTGCATAAGGAGATCGTGGAAATCAAAGAAGAGCAGTCTGAGAAACTCGACCGGATCATCATTAACAATCAGCAGTTTGCGCTGCCGCAAGCGTTTCTCGAGTTTTTGGATGGCGGAAAAGAAGAGTAATCAAGCCATTCGAGATAGACGGTGGCTGTGAATTTCATCTGGCCTGTCCTGCAGCAGAGAGGCTGTCCCAAAGGTCATTTTTGGATGTTCAGCCACCCTACCCTGATATGAATTTGCATGTAAAAAGCCGCCTCCATCCCCACATATACATTGGTGTTGGAGGCGGCTTTGCCTATTTTTTGGGACTGTATTATCGGTTGATACCTTTTTGGGACAGCCCCTTCTTTCTACGCATTATCGTACCAGCTCCGCAGTCAGAGTCAGCTTCGCATTTTCGTCGAAATTGTCCTTCAGATGCTCGGCGATCGACGTAAACCGGAAGCTTCTCATAATATCCTCCAGCTTGGCCGGCGTTCCTTGCACATTGTAATAATGGATAAAATTCTCTTTGAAAGGAAGATCCAACCGGTGCTCGCGAGCGTCCACCTCCCGCGGATGCAGGTATACGATCGAGCTGCTGCCCCGGCGGTTGGCCGCGTGAATAGCCCGCTTGATCACCCACTTCGGGAAAAAGCGGAAATAAAAGCCGCCAGAATAACCGATATTTCGCCCGGCGATTCTCATGACCGACATCGGAATCTCGTACAGATCGAGCTCACGCCCGTTGACGACCGGCTTATGAATCCAGGTAGGAGCATGGGGGATGCCGTACAGAAATGTTTTGACCGGAAAAATGCTGGCGTCATACCGCATGCCCAACTCGACAAGCACCTCCAGATAGTGCAGGTTGCTCTCCACGATCGACCATGAAGGTGCGCGATATCCGAGCACCTTCGTTCCGGTAAGATCCTCGAGAATGTCGATCGACTTTTTCACATCGGCTTTAAATTCCCCGATCGTTTGTTTGTAGGCCAGCTCATGACCGTAGCCGTGAGAGGCTACGTCATGTCCCTCCCGCGCGATCGCCTTGACGACATCGGGATAATCCTCCCCGATGCAGCCCAATATGAAAAAAGTCGCTTTGCAGCCGGTTTCGCGGCAGAGCCGGAGCAGGGTGTCCATATGCGTCCGAAAGCCGGAGCCTTTGCTTCGGTCCGGGAGAACCCCGTCATAGTTGGCGTGAAACCATTCTTCGATATCAAAGGTCAGCATGTTGGCGATGCCTTGGGCGGGTTGCGGATTAATCAACTTTTTTGACTCCTTTTATCGCGAACGAAGTACAGAACGGGTCCCCGATGCCTTGCTCGCTCCCTTTGGATACAAATTTAAACGGATGATACATCTTCAAAAACTCGATGCGTTCGAAACCGTGCTGGCTGAACACCTGCTTCAATTCATCCATCGCATACATCCGGTCGAACTTTTTGCTTTGCTCAAACAGCCGGAGAATCTTTCGCTGGATCGAGCCGCTGTGCAGCGTCTCGATCAGCAGCGTCCCGCCGGGCTTCGTAACCCGGGCCAGCTCTTTCAAAACCGGCCTGTACTGCTCGATCAGCTGGATGACGCCGATGCACACGACGACGTCGAACTTGCCGTCCCCGAAGCTTAAGGCCGTCAGATCGTCAGCCGATGTGTGCAGCCCGCGGCCCGCGGCATATTCAAGACTTTTCTCGGAGAAGTCGACTCCGTACACGTGATTATGCGGGACCAAAGGCTCGCTGAAGGCGCCCACGCCGCAGCCTGCATCCAAAATTTCCAGCCCGCTGCATGGTCCCAGCCAGCGCAAGGTGTTGTCCCTCTGCATAAAAAAGCTGTCCTCATTGAAATAATCCGATGATTGGACCGACGCTCCGTGCGTTTCGGCCTTATGGTCAAAATATTGCTTCCAATTGGCATGGCTCATGGTTCGATTTCCTCCGATGCGCTCAGGGCATGACATATTTAATTAACTTTTTACCGGCATAGTCGGTGATAAAGCGGGGAGCGATTTTCCACAGCTCCACCAAAAGTCCGAGCTTCTGTCTGTCCGGGGCGCCGGACTGGTTGCCTTCGCCGCCATAGACCATGTATTGGAGCTGCTTGGCCGCCGCGCCCCACTGCTCCTTGTATTTGTAGGTCCCCGACCCCGTCTGCGAGCGGCCGAGGTCCAAGTAGCTGAACCCGTTGCGGATACCGAAACGAATCGCTTCCCAATACATAAAATTGTTCACGTAGCGGTTGTTATATTCCGCCAGATTGGCGCCGTAAGGATAGTACAGCGTTGCGTTCGAGGGACTGGCCAGCAGGAGCATGCCGCCGACGATGTTTCCCGATTGTTTATCCAGGACGGTCAGCAGGACTGTATGTTCAGGCATGTATTCGAAAAATCGTTTGAAAAACCGGATATCCGGAGCCGGAGAGCCCAGCTGCTTCATCCTTAGGACATAAACACGGTAAAAGCTCTCCAAATGGCCGGGATCGTAGGAAACGGCAAACCAATCGTTCTTGTATACTTTGCGCACATGATTCCGGTTGCTGCTGCTGGACAGCGCAAGTACCTGTTGCTCATCCTCCGACAACGGCAGCACAAACGTATGATGCTGAAGCTGCGCACTCCAGCCGCTGCCGCCCATGTGCTGAGCTTTGAGCCGCAGCTCGATATAACCGAGACGGAGCTCCGCTTGCAGCCGCTCAATGGCGCCGATCGCAAACCGGAACGCTTCTTCGCTGATGGCGCATATGTCGGCATAGTTAACGAACGGGAGCGCGACCGCGGCCCGGGTCAGCCCGAGATTGCGCCCGGCTGCAAGCGGGATAAGCGCGCATATGCGGTCCTCGTTGTCGACAACGGCATGGTATCGGCATTCGTATCCGAAGGAGCTCAGCAATATATGCCGGAACGCTGTTGAATGAAATACCGTGCCCTTCGACGACGCAAGCCGGTCCCACGCATCCTTCATCAATTCGTTGTAAGCAACGCATCTGTACATCCGATCGTTATCCTTTCAGCCAAAAAAATACGCCGATCATAATAAAGCCGCAGCCTGTCCATTTCATGAGACTGATCTGCTCGTTAAATACCCAAATCGAGACTGCAATCAGCAGCACGTACTGGATGCTGGACACAAATGTTACATAGCTCAAGTCAAACTCCGACAGGCAGTAAATCCATAAAAAAGCGGCTAACGCATACACGGCAAAGCCGGTTACGATCAGGGGGGAAGTCAAGTAGCCGATCGCAATGGCTATAAACGATCCGTCGAAGTTAACCGACCGGCTTCCGATTTTCAACAGCGTGCTGGCTGCCACTGTCATGAAGACGCTGCTAAAAAGAATGACGTATTTTATTGTAATTCCTCCCCGTTCACTTTCTTTTCAAGCTCCTCGAGCTTGAGCTTGGCTAATCCCAGCTCCTGTGTCAGAGCTTTGTTATGCATTTTCAGACTCGAGATGCTGACGCTCATATGCAGGAGCAGCAGGTAGGCGCATACGATCAGGATGGCGAAAAAAGCCGAAGGCGCGTAATAAACCCCGATGAGCTGCGAGAACCACTCCATCAAATCGGTAAACATGGACATGAACAAAGTAAACAATCCGATCAGAAACCATACCAGCGAATATTTTTCGCGGATCATTCGGGCCCGGACCATCATAAATACGGAGATCATCATGACCAGACTGAACGCTATGCCCATCAGTTGAACGCTGTAGCTTGTTCCGTTCTCCATTTGCCGTCACCACCTTGTCCTGATATACGAAAAGAAGATCGATAAGATGACCTTCGCCATATAATAAGGGCTTTTGATCGGTGTGATGGAGGAGGAGCCATGCTCGCGCGGCCGCATCTCCACCCCAACCTCGGAGATGCGGAGGCCGTGCTTTTTCAACAATATAATCGCATCCGGCTCAGGGTAATCCTCGGGATAATATTTGCTCAGCAATTGGATGCTTTTCCGGTTATAGATGCGGAAGCCTGACGTACTGTCGGTAACCTTCGTTTGAATGAGCAGCCGGAACAGCAGGTCGAACACCTTGATGCCGAGTCTTCTCGACCAGGTGGTCCGGTACGACCGGATATCGAGAAACCGGGAGCCGATCACCATATCGCAACCGCTACGCGCCATCGCATTCACCAGCTTCCCCACCTCCTGGGGGATGTGCTGGCCGTCGCCGTCAATCTGTACCATGTAAGGATAGCCGTGGGCATGGGCGTACTTGAAGCCTGTTTGCACGGCACCGCCGATCCCAAGGTTATAAGGGAGGTCCACGACCTTGACGCCGTTGGACATCCGCGCATTGACGGAGGTTGCATCGAGCGAGCAGTCGTTGATGACCAATATATCCGAATTCGGAATATGCTGACGGACATCCCAGATGACCTTCGAGATATTGTTTTGCTCGTTAAACGCCGGAATCACAATGAGTATTTTTTCTTTTTCCATAGCAGCTTCCCCGCATATTTTTTGGCAATGAACATCAATCCGCGCAGCATGCTGTCCGCACCGTAAGCAACCGCAATGCCGATAAAAGGAATGGCAGGAGCCTTGTACCGGTATAGCGCGTCAATAAAGAAAACGATGCAGAATATAAAAACGGCAAGCACAAGCAGCCAAATGATGGATGTCTTTCTAAAAATTTTGTTTACGATAGCGGCGACAGTTCCCACTGCAAACAGCATGGTCGGAACGAGGTGCTCGGCAAGTCCGAGTATGCCCCGGAGACTGCTGACGTTCGTTTCCCACACCCATTTTCCGAGGAAGGCGATGGCCCTTTTTCCATATAAGATGAGCACATGATCCCAATTATTAATTAAAAAGCTTAAGATCAGGCTGTTCATGATGTTAATCGTATAGTCCGGTTTGAAATAATGATCGTGCGGCGTAGCTTTGTCGTAAATCCAGCCGTTTGCGTAAATATTGTACAGCACCTTTTTGGCGTTGAACTGCATGGAATCGACCAGGGGACGGAAAGTGTCGCTCGTAAACATATAGATGCAAGCCGCAGCAATCGCAATGAAACAGGCTCCGATGGACAGACGATGTTTTTTGACAAAATTGAAAATGATATCCCGGTGCAGATTGATAACGACATAGATCAGGATAAAAGCCAGCGATACGATGCCGGTCGGCCTGAATACGAGCATATACAACGATGAAACGATGAAAAGAACCTGGTAAAGACGTTTTTTGGATTGCAAATACTTGAGAAGGAAAAACACGCATAACAGGAGAAGGTTGATAAAAAAACTTTCAGAAAGGATGTACATGGACCATAATGTAATGCCCCATGAATAATAGCAGTAAAAAAACGATGCCAGGATGGCGGTGGTTCGATTGAACAGCATGCGTGCGATGAGATAAACAAGGATAACGCCGAGTCCGGCGGCTACCGCCTGAATAAAAACGACGGTAACAGGGTCATGGAACAATGCAAGCAGCAGCGTCAGCAGCACATTATAACCGATATACATCAGGTCGTTCATATGCAGACCTATCTTTAAATTCGTCATTAAAGCGTATGCATAGTCGATGTACCACTGCGAATCTTCCGATTGCGGAAGTCCTCGATCAGAGCTGAGCAGGTAAAAAAAATACCGCAATCTCACGTGAACGGAGATCAGCACGAAAGGGATGATGTAGATAAACTCCCGATCCTTATATTTAAGAATGAATGGGTACACGTTGTGCGCTTCAGCTCCAAATTTTATGTGCAGGATGTTGGATAACTCTATCAAATTATGACATATTCTCCGATCAGGTGTAAATAGGGAAATGAAGAAAATGATAGAAAAGTATCTTGACTGGGAGTTGTTTCCATGTTAGGGAATGCGCTTACATTTTATTCCGGTTCGCAAGCTGATCTTCCGCCTTTTCGACGATACAGAGGCCTGTTTCGAATATGCCGGCCTGTATAAAAGACGGAACGATAACTCAAATTAATCCTGTAACGGTTACTTTTACGGCTGATTTTAACGGAACAGAAGGGAGGATGAGGCAAGATGTTCAACAATATTGGCATTTCAGGGCTGCTGCTTATCGTGGCGATTGCCTTGATCGTGTTCGGTCCGTCGAAGCTGCCGCAAATGGGCAGGGCGCTCGGGGATACGTTCCGTGAGTTCCGCAAATCGGCCCGCGGTATCGCCGATGAGAATGAGCAGCAGCCGGAGCAGCCCGTAGTGAACGAAATTAAGAAGCTAATGTAACCGCGGGCGGCAACCAAGGATAAACGGCTTCGCCGTCCTCAGGGGACGAGCGCGTTTGTCAAGGTTGTGCGAAGCAAAGTATAAGATGTTATACTTTCAACTAAAAAAGCCTCCTTCAACGTTAAGTTGAAAGAGGCTTGAAGCATCATGCATACGCCTATACGGCGATCCAAACGTCGATTAGATGACGCCTTGGGCGATCATAGAATCGGCGACTTTGATAAATCCGGCGATGTTGGCGCCTACGACGAGGTTGCCCGGATAGCCATATTCTTGGGCGGCGGCAACCGAGTTGCGGTAAATATTTTTCATGATTTCATGCAGCTTATCGTCCACTTCGTGGAAATGCCATTGATATCTCATGCTGTTTTGCGCCATTTCGAGCGCAGAAACCGCCACGCCGCCCGCATTTGCAGCTTTGGCCGGCCCGAACAGCACGTCGTTTTGCAGAAATACGTCGATCGCTTCCAACGTAGAAGGCATGTTCGCGCCTTCGCCGATTGCTTTAACGCCGTTGGCGACGAGCAATCTGGCGGACGCTTCGTTAATTTCATTTTGTGTGGCGCATGGCAGGGCGATATCGCATGGGATGGTCCAAATGTTTTGGCAGCCTTCCACATAAACCGCGCTCGGATGCTCATTCACATACTCGCTGATCCGTTTTCTCTCCACTTCCTTCAAGCGTTGGACCGTTTCGAACTTGATTCCGTCCTTATCGTATACGTAGCCGTTCGAGTCGCTGCAGGCCACGACTTTGGCGCCCAACTGGGTCGCTTTCTGAATCGCGTAAATCGATACGTTGCCGGAGCCGGAGATGACGACGGTGCTGTCTTCAAAGCTTAACCCTTTCGATTGCAGCATTTCGTTGACAAAGTAAACCGCGCCGTAGCCGGTAGCTTCCGTACGCGCCAGACTGCCCCCGAACAAAATGTTTTTGCCTGTCAGCACGCCGGCTTCGTTGCCGCCGCGGATTCTTTTGTATTGACCGAACATGTAGCCGATTTCTCTGCCGCTCACACCGATATCGCCGGCCGGCACGTCAATGTCGGATCCGATATATTTGTACAGCTCGGTCATAAAGCTTTGCGTGAAGCGCATCACTTCGCCTTCGGATTTGCCCTTCGGATCGAAGTCCGAACCGCCTTTGCCGCCACCGATCGGTTGGCCGGTCAAGGAGTTTTTCAACGTTTGTTCAAACCCGAGAAATTTGATGATGCTGGCGTTAACGGAAGGGTGGAAGCGCAATCCGCCTTTGTAAGGTCCGATAGCGCTGTTGAATTGGACGCGGAAGCCGCGATTCACCTGTACTGCACCCTGGTCGTCCACCCAAGGCACGCGGAATGAAATCAGACGTTCGGGCTCGACCATCCGTTCCAAAATGCCGTGCTGCTTATATTTGGGATGTTTCGCTATGACAGGCACCAAAGAATCGAGAATTTCTTTAACCGCCTGGTGAAATTCGGTTTCATTCGGATTCCGTTTGACTACAGTGTCATATACGTTTTGAACATAATTTTTTGCAGCGATTTCTTCCTGATTCATAGTCTGCACATTGTTCACTCTTGTTCTACCGCCTTCGTTAATTATTTGGTCCAAGCCAGAGGTGCCCGGGAAAGATGACTATTATATTTTTACACAGCACGACGAAACCCGCAACAATAATTTACAGCTAATGTAAGATAAAAAGCCTGGAATGATGCTGTTTTTTACCGTTTACGTCACCATATTTCCCTATTTTACCAGAGAGGAAAGACCGTTCCGGCTCCGTCGTACATACTAAATCGATGCGAATGGAATGCCGGGTTTCTCCAAACAAGCAGCAACCGCCTGTTTCCGTATCCGGAAACGGCGGTTGCTGGTGACGGCGCGAACGGTGTCAGATGACGCTCTTCGCTACGACAAAATCATTCGAAATCATCGGCCAAATTTGCGGGTCCTCCATCCCGAGGCGCCAGAGAGCGATTCCCCGGATCCCGAGCCGGTGCGCCAGCTGCAGCTTGGAACGAATGCTTTCCGCATTTTCGAACCAGACCTCGTGGTCGTTGCCGGATTCATCCTGATAAGCGAACATCGGGGTCTGCGTTTTTTGATCGAAAATGACCGTTTTATTGTATTTCTTCGCCAAATCCATCGCCATCGCATACGTCACGTAGGTGTTCCGCTTGGTCGTCAAATTGAAGTCGAAGCCGAATACGGACACCGCGGCGGTTATTTTCCGGCCGGGCATTTTCGTCAGCGCGTACTTGATTACACTTTCCATCCAGCCGATGGAAACGACGGGTCCGGGACCGCTTCCGGGCCATCCGTGCTCGTTATAAAGCATCACGACCAGTTCGTCGGTCACTTCTCCCAGCAGCGAATAATTGAACGGGGCGGAAAAGGGGTTGGTAGGCTCATCCGATGTGCGCGACGGGGTAGCAACGGAGTAGTACAATCCGTTATTTCTCAGCGCCTGGCCCAATTCCCGATAAAACGCGGCGAGCAGATCTCTGTCTTCATAATGAACATCCTCGAAGTCGATGTTGACCCCGTCAAAATGATACTTTTGCAGCAGACTGATCACATTTTCGATAAACGCCCGGCGAACGTCCGGTTTCGTAATCATGCTACGGACGACATCTTGATTAACCGCCTGATTGCCGCGCACATACAGCAGATTATGAATAACGGCCAGCATTTTGACATTGTGGCGGTGGCCGATGTCGATCACATCCCGCATGACGGCATCGTCGAACTCGGGGAACTTCTCGACTTGCGTCGGATCGTTCCGGTTGATGCGGAAATGGAACATGCCCGTATTGGATTGCAGATTCACCTGCTTGACGAAAACATCGTAAGAGCTGGGCAGGGTAGGGCCTTCTTTTTCCGTGTAATAACTGAAAATTTCCTGTACCGGCTGCTCTCCGCTATGCGGAACCAGATTGACGACATCGTTGAACATCCAGCCTGTCGTTCCGTTGTGCAAGCGAACCTGCGTCCAATCACCGCTTATGCCGATTACGGGAAGGCGGGCGCCGCGCTCCATGCGGGCGACGATCGGGTAGCCGGTCCCCGGACTGCTGCGGACGTTGGCAATGTCAACGGTAACGACAACCTCGGTATAGAGGGGGATCGTCAGCCGCTGGCCAACGCTTAGAGCGGTGGACGGAAGCTGGTTGAGCGCCATAATCGCCTCCGCGGTCGTAGCATAGCGCCGGGCAAGCGAATAGAGCGAATCGCCGGATTGGACCGTATGAACGAGCGGCGCCGTCACCGGAATGGCCAATTTTTGGCCGACAAACAAGTTTGACGTAGTCAGATGGTTTGCTTTCATTAACGCATCTGTCGTAATTCCAAATCGTTGGGCAATGAGATAAAGAGTATCACCTCGTTGGACAACGTAAGTCAACATGGGCTATCATCCCTTAACGTTTTTTCGATACATGGTATTCGCACAGCCCATCCGATGGAACTGAAAATACATTTTTTCTATGCAAAACTTTGAACTTGAAATGCGGCAGCCCGGCAAATAGGGTCAAAAAAAACAGGATTTCACGGGGAAATCCTGCTTGAGTCCGCTTATTGCGGTTGATTCGCCGAAACCGGAACGACGATCTTCGGCTGAATCATGCTCAGCCAATACAGCACATCGGCGCGAGTGAAGCCGGGCAAGCCGTCGCTGTCCCTTTTTTCTACGATTTGCTTCAAAATATAACTGATGTCGAACACTGAATCGTCGCGGCCTGCGGTCACCGAGACCGGAATGCTGTCCAGCATGCCGGGCTTTGCCGCGAATGCTTTCAGCGTCCGATTGGCAGCCAGCTTCGGTCTGTCGGCCGGGTTGTAGATCAAACTGCTTGCAGTCGGTGCCGAATTGTCCAGCGTATAGTAGATTTTGACATCCGTTCCGGTTGTAGCGGTCGTCAGCGTAATGACGGATTCGCCGTTAGGCAGCCGAACTTCTGAAGCTTGGACAGGCTCTACGCGGTTCGCCTGAAATACGCCGTAGGTGGAGAAATGGGAAACGTAGGCTGAAGCTCTGCCGTCCGCACTTATCGCCGTGGGCTGATATTCCCATTTATGCGCTTGATCGTTGTAGTAGAATATGCCGACGCGGTTGTTGTCCGCTCCCGATATAACAGGGAATTCCAATCTGACGGGATGGTTCCGATCGACGGCAGCGCCTTTTAAGGTAAATGCCATAACAGGGCCTGCAGCTTTTAGGATGCTGGTATCATAGGGATCGGTGGAATCGTTCGCCTCTAATATAGCGTTGGGTCCCAGCGCAACTCCCGTCAAATCGACCGCAACCCCGTTCCTGAACTTGACCGCAGGATAACTGGCGCTTACAGGTATGGGCTGACCCAGCTGCGCTTCTCCGGACGCCCCGTCGACAATAGCCAGAATCGTATAGGCTTGTTCTTTTGTGCCATCCGCTGAAATCACTTTAAATAGAAGCTGATTCGTACCGATTTGAAGCGTCGGCGCATAAATCTCGAAGCTGGAGCCTTTCATGCGGTAAGTGGCTCCCGTCACGGTGCCTCCTGCATACTTGAACTGCGCTGACGCTTCAGCCGGTTGAATCGTGAAGTAAACGGACTGCGTCACCGAATTAAAATGGAAGCTGAACTGGTTGCCCGACCGCAAAGCTTCGACCGCACCGGACATGACCTTCGTCACATCCGTTCCGTTGCCGCCTTGTCCGTCCGGCGCGGCGCGTATAATGTTGACGGCATAGAACGAATCGGTGACCGGGGTGCTCACCTTGATGCCGAAGGTGTTGCTTCCGGTCATCAATTGCGGCACTTGAATGATGCCGCCGCTGTATACGGCTCCTGTGACCGAACCGTTTATAAGGCTGACCAAAGCTGCAGGATGCACGGTTGGCGTAAGCAGTACGGTCGTCGTCTCGTTAGGCACCTTGATCTGAAAGGAGTTTGCTCCCGTATTTTCGACAAGACCGGTATTGGAGACAAGCGTCAGGGACGTATTCGCCGGATCGCCGGCGTCTGCTGCCCGTACGATAGTAATCTTGTAGTGGGTCTCGGTTTGGTTCGAAGCAATGACAGTCACAGTGACCTCTCGTTGATCCCCGGGCTTAGGCAGCGATACGAACCAACCGGCAGGATCGTATACAGCGTTCGTTACACTGCCGATCCGGGCGAACGGTGAAATATTCCAGTTTAAATAAACCGAATTCACGACAGACGGAACCTCAACGCGATAGCCTCCTTCGGCTGTCGGCATGACGGTGCCGTGGCTGCTGGTCAGATTCGTCAAATCTTTGTTGCCGGAAAGATCGGCCAGCTGGTAAGGGGCATCCGCCGTACCGGATCCGCCGACTACGCCTATGGAGTCGTTCAAGTAAATCGTTGGACGGACGGCGTATTCATGTTGAGCCGAATCATAGTCAATCGATCCTGAAATGTCGACAAGGTGGATGTACCGCCCACCATCCTCTTCCGACTTCGGTGTTATTAGCCACCATGGATAGGAGGGATATCGTCCCCATTCTTCATGGTTCAGCGTATGATCGCCCCCATATTCTGGGTAATCCGATAAAGCTTTATATTGCGCGACCGTTAATAATCCGACCTTCGCATCGACCGAACCGGTTCCGTAAACGACAGTATTCGACTCATCCCTGACGTTCCATGATTTGCTGACAATCCAGTCTTTCTGGGAATTCAGGCTGTCGAAGAAGGCGCCGTTCAAATAGTTGGCCAGCGTTCCCTCCTTGGCAGGATTGTACGTATTGTATGTGGATGGCGGGAGGCCTGGACTGGTATCGGCCGCGTATGACCAAACCTTATCGCCGATTTCGCGGACGTGCTCCATGCCTAACAAAAGTCCGTTTTGTCCGGGCTCCCATACGAGCCACTTTTTCCCGCCGGCCGTTACATAGGAGCCCTTGGCAACTTGATGCAGTGAACCGGTGATAAATTTGCTGCGAAACTGAGCGATCGCCTCGTTCAGTACCGATTGTGCGGACTGGAGTTGATCCGGTGTGGCGCCGGCATGCAGCAGCACGATTTTGGCGGAGTCGACCTGCTGCTGCAGGACTGCTTTGGAGCCTGCCGGATAAGTCGCTGTTCCGGTCCCTTCCGACGAATGGGCGAGCAGCGATTCGGCCTGCATGACGGTAAAACCGAGATCCTTGGGATACGCCGCAACCCCCACATTGTCGATATACCACCCCGGAGCTTTGCTGTATCCCCATTGGAAATGAAACCGGACTCTCAAATCGGAAACCAGATAAGAAGGATCCAGATCAACCTGCATAGGCTGCCATACGGAATTCATAATCGGCGCCGATAAGGGGTCGGTGACTTCATCCCTCGTGTGTGAAAAGACGGTTTGCCAACTTGCGCCTCCGTCCTTGCTCGCTTCCACCTTGATGGAGCCGCAGCATGACGGGATATCGACCCACTGCATCCAGCTGACGGAAAGCTTCCACGCATCGGCTGCCGCCGCCGGAATGGGAGGGGAAACGAGAACGCTGTTTTCGCCGGAATTGAAATTACCCGACAAGTTGGTAGCCCACAGCTTCGTCCCCGAAGCGGCCTGCGCCGGTCCCGAACCTGGCGTTCCATAGGCCCAGCTGGAGTTGGTTCCTGTTGTCGTAAAGCCCCCGTTATTCGTTTCAAAATCGGTATGGAACAACATGTTTGGCTGCTTCAGCTTCGTTTTGAATTGTGCGATAGCTTGTTGGATCGCTGCGATTGCATCGTCCAATTTCTTTTGGTATTGCAAAGGCTTGGCTATTTCGCTTTGCGCAATAATTAAGGCGGCGTTCAACGAGGCTTTGGCGCCGACCTCGTAGTAGCCTGCGGCATTGCCTTCCTGACTGCTGCCCAACAGCTGTTGGGCTTGCCCGATTTCATCGGCCAACGAACTGGTGTCCAATATGCTGATTGCGGCATCGTCCAGAAAAACTCCTGTTTTCGTTACGGAATCGTCGCTGCTGAAATGAAATTGGAACCTGAAATCCGGGACGGCATAGGAAGAGTCCAGAATGATTTTTCTTAGAACCCACTTCGATTCGCCGCCGCTTTCGCTCAATAGCGCTTCGCTCCAGCTGGCCCCGCCGTCTTTGGAGGCAGCAACCTCGATAAAGTCATAGCCTTGCTCTATATCGACCCATTGCCACCAGGACAAGGTCAGCTTGCCGTCAGTGCCGTCAGTGCCGGCAGCGCCGGCAGCGCTGCTTAAATCGATCGGCGGCGAAGTCAGATAGCTGTCCTGATTGTCGGCGTAGAGACCGTACAAATTCGTCCCCCACACCTTATTTCCCGAGTGCGCCGCTTGCGGACCCGTCGCAGGTGTTCCGTACTGCCAGCTCGGACTGCCGCTCGTTTCAAAGCCGCCTGGCGAACTTTCAAAGTCACTGCTGTAAATAACTCCCGGGGCGTATTTGTATGTCAGGAAGTCTTGCAAGGCCTTTTTCAATGCCGTAACGGCCGCATCCGCCGCTTCAATGCCCGGGCTGCTGTCACGAACGATAATCGCTGCGGAAATCGCCTGCTGCAGCATCGCTTTGGAGCCGCTCACGAATTGACCGGGCTCCATTCCTTCGACGGAAGCCTGATAAAGATTTTGCGCACTGGCAATCAATTGGTTGATATCGGTCGTATATCGTTCTATCTTTACATCGTCGATTAGCATGGCTACAGGTACGAGACGGCTGGTTGCCGTCTCGATCTTGAATTTAACATTGCTGACGGCGTAGGAGGGGTCCAGCGTTATGCTTCGCTTGGCCCATTCCCCGGCCTTGACATAATTAACCGGCATCAACTCCCAGGTTTTTCCGCCATCTTTGCTGACCGAAGGAACATTCGTGTATTCGAACCCGGGCACATTGTACTGCCACCAGCTGAGCTTGAAGCCCTGTACATTATCCGACCGCAAATCGAGCGGTCCGCTTATGAGCGTACTGCTGCGCTCGTCCGATAATTGTCCCGATAAATTGAGCGCCCATGCTTTCGAGCCTGAATGTGCCTGCAGGTCGCCTGAAGCGAGTGCGGCATGGGTCCACGCCCCGCTCGCCTCCATGTCGGCAAACCTGCCGTCGCCGGACTCAAAATCGAAAAAAATAACAGGGATAGAGGGCAATTCCTTCGCTTTAAAAACGAAGATTGCCGTCTGCAGCGCCGCCGCGGCCGCTTCCAGCTCGGCCTGCGATGATAATTCGTTGTCGCGGACGGCAATGGCCGTTACTATGGCGGTCTGCAGCGCAGTTATCGAACCCGGCTCATATTGCCATTCGACAGCATGGCCGCGCAGTTCCTCCGCCTGGCCCAACAGGGAAACAATCGGTCCGCGCGACGGCGATAATTGGCCGGCAAATACCGTCATCGCTTGAAGCAGTGCATCGCGCGCTTTATCGAGGTCGGATTGTGTCGAGCCCGAGTTGTCACGCACAGTTTGCGCAGCCACGATGGCCGTTTGCAGCGCCGCTCTTGACCCGGGTCGGTACTGCCAAGGCAAAATGCCTTCCGAGGTGTTGGCGTAAGTCAGGCTTGCTGCGGATATAATTTGGTCCAGATCGGTCGAATCGGGTGCGGCCCGGTTGATGACCAGAATGTAATCCGTTGTACTGTGATCAGACCCGATAACCTGAACGGTAATCATGTTTGAGCCGTATTGGACCGGTACGGGAGTTGAAAATTGATTGCCGGGATAGATCGTTTCGCCGATCTTGATTTGTACGGCATTGGAGAAGTAGGCGCTAGCCGACAAATTTACATGGTCTGCCTCTCCGCCGACATTCAATATGTATTCATGCTCATAATGCTTGAAGGCGGGCTCCAAGGCCCCTTCCGCAGCCGTCAAAGACTTTAATTCAGACAGGAGCGGGAACAAGGTTGGCACAAATTCAGGAGCAAATGCGGGGCCTTTGTCACCCAAGCCGAGCTGCCCGTGATCGTTCGTCCCTTTGCCCCAGAGCTTGCCATCGGCAGTTAAAGCGAATGTCTGTTGATAACCTGCGGCTACGGCAACGACTTCGCCCATCCCGGCCGGCAAATCTCTTTGAACGGGCCATCCTTTATTGCCCTCCACGTATTCGAGTCCGGCAATTCCGTCCAGGTTGTCCAGAATAACGATTTGCTCGCCTCCGGCCGCTATGGCGGCAGGCGCTTTAAACAAGCTGTATCCGGGTCCATAATTAAATTGCACCGGCCGCGGAATAGGGGAATACGTTCCTTCAAACCATGGGTAGCCAACGGTAATCCAATCAATGCCGATGCCTAATTGGTTTCGCGTATTATCGCCCCATGACCATACCCGCTCTCCTTCCGACGCCGAATAAGCGATACTGTGGTAGGAGCCGGCAGCGATCATGCTGACAGACTTGTCGGCAAACGAGGTTCCAATTGCACCAGCATATATGCTGTTGTTATCCAGAGGCGCATCGGTGCCCAACTGGCCCCGATTATTCCGTCCCCACGAATAAACGGTTCCGGTATCACCGCCTTGTACAAGCGCCAGCCCGTGTTGGCCGCCGAGAGATAACTGAGTGATTCCTCTCAGCTCGTTCGCCTCATCGGTTTTGACAAGCACAGCCCAATGATTGGCTGCAGTGGGGTCCTGGTTGCCAAGCTGTCCGAACTCATTGTCTCCCCAAGTCCATGCCGCTCCATCCTCGTTCAATACCCCGGCAAAATCAAAACCAGCCGCCAACTTGCCGTTCGGCACGATCAGATCCAAACCATTGTTTCCCTTGACGGGGTAAAAGCTCGCCCGGCCTATCGTCGTGCCGTCGCCTAGCTGGCCTTTATCGTTGCTTCCTGCGGCATAAACGCGGCCGCTCGCATCGATGGCCACCGTAAAAGCAGAGCCGGTATCCGGATTTCCGCCTGTCGCAACGGAGACGATGTCAGAGAGTTCTTCAACGGGCTTGGGCGATCGCTGGTCGGTGCCCGTCACCGCATACCCAAGCTGTCCGTTACTGTTCGATCCCCAGGTCCACAAGGTCCCGTCGCTTCTTACGGCTGCTGTGTGGGAGTAGCTGGCGGAAACGGCCTTATAGACTGCATTGCTTCCGCTGGTCCCGTAGGCATAGGCCGCACTAGGCAGCAGCGCCAATGTAAAGGACAAAAACAACATGCATAATAGTAATGGAAAAAACCGGATGATGCGGCTGTTTCCGGCTGAGGAAAGCCGGTGATGAGCCGCCGTTTGCAGAATGGGCATACATGGACTCCTTTGAAATTAGGATAAAAGTACTAATATTCAAAATTATATAACAAATTCCGCTATAATTCTGCTAATTTTCTTATATTAATCTATTAAATTAAAGTATTTTGATAAGAAGAACTGCTATCGAAGGTGTGCAGAGTCAAACCGCTTGCATCAGATTCTAATCGGCAAGGATCTGAAAATAGGCGATAGCGGGTTTTAAGGAAAATTAGGCGGGTAAACACGCGGATGGCGGTCCAATTCATACAATGAAAGCAGCAACAGGAAGCGAGTGTTGAGGGATGAGCCGGATGGATGGCCTTTCCCATTTTGAAAACGGAAAGGAGAAATGATGATGGCTAAAGGCTTTGATTGTGCAACGCCGCTAACGCCGCAGAAGGCCAAGCAGTTTCGCGCCGACGTATATGAATTCGTCTGCCGTTACCTGGTACCTAGCGGAACGAAGCGTCTGACGTCCGACGAGGCTGCTGCGATCAGCCAAGCTCTTCTCCATATTGTCTCCGTATTTGAAACAACCGCGGACCGGGCTCTGGGCGGGCGCACGGCCGGACTTGCCGATGGGGCCACCGCCCTGAAGACGGCGGTGCAGCTGGGACAGCCGACGGGCAGCGCCATTTATTTTGCCGTCGATTTCAATGCGACGCCAGGGCAGATGCCGACGGTCATCGAGTATATCCGCGCGGCCAGCGAAGCGACGCCGAATTATTTGACGGGCGTCTACGGCTCCTATGCGGTCATTGAGGCCGTCAGCGCAGCCGGCGCCTGCTCACGCTTCTGGCAGACCTATGCTTGGAGCGGCGGTCGGAAATCGTCAGCAGCCAACCTGTATCAATATAAAAATAACATCAGTGTCAACGGGATTTTGATCGATCTGGACGAATCGTACGGAAATGAAGGCTGGTGGAGCTTGAGCAGCGGAGGAGGTGACGATATCATGCTGGATCCCGGTGTAGCGCAGACGATTATCAATACGTGGATCTCCCCCTCGTGGTATAAGACGGAAGATCAGGAGCAGAAAGATTATCTTCACTGGCTGGCGAACGAGCTACGCAAAGCTTCAGGACTGCCGTTGGAGTAATGAAATCGCATACCGTCGTTTCGGCTCTCGTTCCGGGAGCTTGGAAACGGCGTTTTTTTGCGCTCCAAGCCGGCTTTTCGTCAGGCGCCGCTTGGTCGGCGAGGTCGGTCTGGGTTTGTTTTTACCGCGGATAAAAGCGCCTTGTTGCAGGAAAATATAGGCTGCCGGTAACGGAGGCTATGCTATAATACTTGTGGTGATATGATGAAGCAATTGAAAATAAAAGGCGGACCCGACCAGGGGACGGTGATCTGCATTTCGTTGCCCGACCGTCCGAATGTGCCTGCATGACGATCCTAAAATGTTTATCCTAAGTAAAGGGGAATTTGCCGATGGCATCGAGTATTGCGGCGGATCGGTTTATCCGCAACGACAAGGAGGCGGAGATCGCGTCCCGTTCCGAACGATTGGCTGCGGTATTCGCCGAACGTGCGGCCAAGCATGACGAAGAGGGAACGTTTCCGTTTGAAAATTTTGCCGATTTGCGGCAGGACGGCTATCTGAAGCTGACCGTACCGAAGCGATATGGCGGCGAGGAGGCATCGCTGTATGAGCTGGTGCTTGCCCAGGAAAGGCTGGCCCGCGGAGACGGCTCGACGGCTCTCGCCGTAGGCTGGCATATCGGACTGATGTTGCAATACCGGTACACGCACCCTTGGCCGGAAGCGCTATATGCTTCGTTTTGCCGGGAAGTTGTGCGCGACGGGGCGATGATCAACGCATTTGCAAGCGAGCGGGCGACAGGAAGCCCGAGCCGGGGCGGCAGGCCGGAGACGATCGCGGTCAAGACCGACGGAGGCTGGTTAATCAGCGGGCGTAAAACGTTCAGTACGCTGAGCCCGATACTTAAGCACTTTACCGTATCGGCGGCGATAGCGGGAGGAGACGAGACCGGCGACTTCTTCGTTCGCAAAGGGCCGGGCGTCAGAGTGGAGGAGACATGGAGCACGATCGGTATGCGGGCGACTGGAAGCCATGATCTCATATTGGAGCGGGTTTTCGTGCCTGACGGGGAGCTCATTAGCCGTTCCGGACCGGATTTTCCGCCGCGGAAGGCGGACGACGGCGGCGGATGGCTGCTGCACATTCCTGCCTGCTATATCGGCATTGCCTGGGCGGCCCGCGATTTCGCGGTCCGATTTGCCCGCCAATACAGGCCGAACAGCCTGCCGGGGCCGATTTCCGAGCTGCCGCACATCCAGCAAAAAATCGGCCAAATGGAGGCCGACCTGATTACGGCGCGCACGCTGCTGTACGCGGTGGCCGATCGGTGGGATAGCCGTCCGGAAGGACGCATCGGACTGAAGCCTGAGCTCGGCTTGGCCAAATATATCGCGACCAACCATGCGATTGGCATCGTCGACCAGGCGATGCGCATCGTCGGCGGCGCGAGCCTGTCCCGTACGCTCCCTCTGGAGCGGATGTACCGCGATGTCCGCGCCGGCCTGCACAATCCGCCGATGGACGATGCCGTACTGCGCGGCTTGGCGCTTAGAGCGCTCGCTGAGGAATAGCGGTTGCCGGGCGTTCCCGCGAGTTGGCCGGATCATGCCGGCGGCCCGGGACGTGTTGTCGCAACAGCCACGGCACAGCCGGTTTGGCCGAAGAGCGTTTACGGCTTGCGTGCCTTGTGCCTTGGTTAAGGCTATTTACTGCGATGACGAATGCCATGCAAAAAGACTTCCGTTCCTTGTCTAGAGCAGGGACGGAAGTCTTTTTTCTTGCCGGATAGGTACGGGAATATTGGGACCAAAGTATGCAAAACCTATATCCCAATCGAGGTGATTTCTGGTGACGGTGGATTGGGTCTGGTACAGCTTATCCTGTTTGGTCATAATCATTCTGTTTTGGCGTTTCGTCGATTGGCGCCGGTCCCGCAGAATTTGGATCGGTCTGTTTGCGATGCAGACGATTACATGGGGTGTCGGTCTTACTCTCGTGGAGTTGCATTGGATAGAGTTTCCCGTGCGCGTGTTTCCGGACGCAACCCGGCAAAATTTTATTGCCGCTTATTTTATTTACCCATGCTTATTTGTTTTATACGATCAATGTTATCCGCGCGGAGGGCGACTCAAGCAATGGATATATACGGCGGCCTATGCGGCCGCTTCCAGCGGCTGGGAGTATGTGATGTCGACCAGCACTCATATTTTGAAGTATCATCATTGGAATCCTCTGTGCCGATTTGTTCTCGCTGCCGTGTCATTACTGCTCTGCAGATGGTTGGTTATTTGGATGTTCAAGAGACAATATCCGGTCAGGAGTGCGGAACATGGAGGATATGAATAAAATACTGGAAGCTGCCGTATGGGTGTTCGGCGCGCTGCTGATTGTGCTGCTGGTGCCTAGGAGCAATTACAGGGAAGCCTGCATCAGCTTTTTGTTTATTCAGGTGCCTACGTGGGTGCTGGGATTGGTTGCCGTTCAGCTCGGACTTCTTCAATATCCGAGCCGGTTTCTTGCGTATGCCTCGGGCACCAGCTTTACATACGAATTTTTTGCGCTGCCGGTCGTTAGCGCTATATATAATTTGTATTATCCTTCCGGCAAAAAGCCGGCCTGGAGAGTCGGCTACATCTTCATCTTTGCAGGCTCCCTGACCGGAGCGGAGATGATCATTGAAAAGTATACGGACCTTGTCGAATATATTCATTGGCACTGGTCGATTAGTTTGATCTCCGTCACGGTCACGCTGCAATGTTCTCAATGGTTTTACAGCTGGTTTCTAAAGGGGCGCGCCCGGATTATTTAAGTTGAATAGCTGTTTTATTATTTCTGTCGTCTCAATACGTAATCTTTACAGTCCGGGTAGCGTCGACAAAGTCCACCCTGGCGCCGAGCACCTCGGCCAGCAGCCGGACAGGCACCATCGTATTTTCCCCGATCAGCTTCGCGGGAGTGTCCGTCTTCCGAAGCTCCCCGTTGATGTTAACCTCATTTTTCGTTGTATACAGCGTAACTTTCAAGCTGCCTTTCGTATAGAGGGCGGCACGCTCTTTTTCGTCCCATTCGACCGTTGCGCCCAAAGCTGCGGCCAGATCGCGGATATATAAATAGGAGAAGCCGTCAACGATCACGGGAGTTCGCTTCATCGGAAAGCTGATCCCGTCAATCTGGTAGCTGCTGTCGTCAAGACCGAAGCTGGCCGTCCGCTGGATGGGCACGGTTGAAACGAAATACTTCTTGTAAGCGGCAGAGTCCTTATGCAGCTTGGAGGTGCCGACCTTCGGCGCGGGCTCCGTCGTGAAATCCCATTCTTTAACCTCCGTTGTCGAGCTGCCGTCGCTTTTGGTCACCTGCAGGTTCAGCTTTACATGATAGCTGGCATCCGCCTCCAGCGGCTTTCGCGACATCACGATGACCGCGTGGGACAGATTGGGATCGTTATCGGGCGAATTGACCCAAGTATCGACGGGCCGCCCCTTGCCGTCCAGCAGTTCGGCCCCAAGCAATTTGATCTTCTCTACGGAAGAGCCGTAATATTGGGCCATAATCGGGTAGCCGACCGGGAATTTTCCGTCTGCATGGATACCCAGCGGGTCGGGAGTTTCGTTGCCGTTGAAGGCGGTAGGCACATGACGGTCGCCGGCGGCAGGCGAAACGACGAGCTGCGGCTCAGGGTCGGGTTGAAGGCCGAATTCCAGAATCGTATAATCGCGGACCTTGCCGATTCCGATTTCTTGAATATACGGGTTCAAAAACGGGTTCCGGTGATAAGGCGCATCGAATAAAGCGTCGATCGCCTCGCTGCTCGTGCCGGAAAAATATGCGGCGTCTTCTCCTACGGCCGATGTGTAGCCGAAATAAGCGGCTCGCTCTAACGGTGTTACACCGACAAATCCACTCTTTCCCGCCTCCTGGGTATGAAGGCTTTCCGTGCTCGTATCGCTTTGCTTCACTTTATTGATATCCAGGTAACGGGCATGGGCGGCCGCGCTGGCGTTTAACTGCTCATTCAGCTTGACGGAAGGCAGCCCATGAAGGATGCGGTAATCGTTAATCGCGGCAAGCGTGTCCAGTTGATCGGGACCGACGGACGGATATTGCTTGATCGCATCCTGGGCTACGGTGAAGCTCCACGATTTCTCCAACGGCTGGTAACCCGGAAATTTCAACGAAATTTTTACAAGATTGAGGCCGGGAGCCAAATCTCGGGTCGGAGTATAAGTGAAGGTTCCTTTCGCTTTGTCGTATACGGCCGGTACGCTTTCCCCGTTCACATACATCGCATAGGAAGTCGGTATATCGGCAGTATCGCTTTTGAAATAAAACGTAATCGTCGGCTTCGTAACACCGACTGTTTGTTTGGGGACACCCTCATAGCTATATGAAAACGCGTTGGCCTGCTGCGCCGGAAAGGCGAGACTGACACACCAGATCAATAGCGTCAGCGAAAGTGCTGCCATATAGCCGCGCAGCTTTCGGGACGGATTCATGTTTCGATCTCCTCCTTGAATAAGTTAGGCTAGCCTTGACTGCCGCCTTGTTCAAGTCGTTCGGCGGCATCACTATATTTCGGCAAGTACAGCCTGAATTCCTCTGAGAAAATGTTCCCAATAGTGGCGGAACATTGTCGAATAACCGATGGATGGCCGCGCATATTGCTCATTATGTCGAGAAATGTAATTCCAGAATCGCGTTTTTATGTAATATATATGTAACTTTACGTATAGAAAATCAATAATCGGGCTCAAAATCAATATTACATTGTCATTTATATTGACATTCACATAACATGAGTGTAAAGTGAATTCCAATTATCATCTGCAGGATCGGGGATTTATTGATGCGGCTGCGATAGCCGCCGACTATGAAGGAGGGGATTTCATGAACGCCCGGGAATTGGAGACAGCTGTGCGAAAAATGCCGAAGGTCGATCTTCACCTTCATTTGGACGGATGTGTGAAGCCGGGAACTATTGTGGCGCTTGCGTCAGAGCAGCGCATAACGCTGCCGGCTTCCGGCAAGGAGAAGCTGCTGTCGTACATGCAGGTCGACGCGCATTGCGACAGCCTCCGCCACTATTTGCAAAAGTTTGACTTTACGCTTCGATTCCTGCAAACGGCCGGCGCACTGCGGCGGATTGCCCGCGAAGCTGTGGAACAATCGGCCGAGCATCATTGCCGTTATATCGAGGTCCGATTTGCTCCGCAGCTTCACCGGAGAGGCGGGCTCACCGTGGATGAGGCGATACATTGGGCGCTTGAAGGCTTGAAGGAAGGCGAAAGCCGGTTCGGCGTGAAAGCCCGGCTGATCGCGATTTGCATGAGGCATCATTCGGAGGCGGACAACCGGGAGGTCATTGAAGCGGCGGCACGATTCCGCGACAAAGGAGTTGTTGCCGTCGATCTCGCCGGCGATGAAGCGTCGTATCCGGCCGAGCGCTTCCGCGGTACGTTTGCGCTGGCGCAAAAGCTGGGCGTTCCCGTTACGATTCATGCCGGAGAAGCGGCGGGCCCCGACAATGTATATGAAGCGATCACACGGCTCGGTGCCGTTCGTATCGGTCATGGCGTAAGAGTGCAGGAGGATCCTTCCGTTATGGAGCTGGTCAGGCAGCGAAATATCCCGCTGGAGCTTTGTCCGGTCAGCAATATTCAGACGAAGGCGGTACAGGATTGGCCGTCGTATCCGATCCGCCGCTATTTCGACCAGGGCTTGCTGCTCACGATCAATACCGACAATCCGACGGTATCCGGCACAACCATTACTGCGGAGTATATGGCCATCGCGGAAAAATTCGGCTTTACGCTGTCCGAGCTCGTCAGGCTCGTGATGAACGGCGTAGAGGCGGCTTTCCTGGAGGAGTCGGAGAAGCGGTCATTGCGACTGGAAATGGAGCGGCTGTTCCTCGAAATATAACAGCGTCGTAAAGCCCGGTTCCTTTTATTTTCCCGGAAGGCGTGGTATGATGAATTTTTGTATGACTCGGCAGTATAATCCGTCATAAGTTCATGTTGGCTGGGAGTGCATCATGTGGTCAAGTCAGAAAAAATCATTTACATCATACTAGCTTTGGTTGTCGTTTCATGGGGCTTGAATATTGTGATGGTAAAATATTTGACCGCCTTTATTCCGCCGATGCTGGTGGCCGCCATAAGGATGCCGCTGGCCGGCATCGCGCTGCTTCCGTTCGTTTTTAAAAAATACGGCTTGTACAAGCCAAACGCGAAGGAATGGCTGCTGCTTGGCTTGATCGGGGCGATGTCGATTTTTTTTTCACCAATTGTTTTTGGCATACGGGGTGGTGACTACTTCGGCGACGAATGCTTCCCTCATACTCGGATTAAACCCGCTGACGACCGCCTTGCTGGCGTCCGTTTTTGTCGGAGAGAAGCTTAATTTGAAGTTGGGGATCGGCATTTTGATCGGTTTTGCGGGAGTCGTACTGGTCGTAACGTCCAAATCGGCCGGAGCGTCCGTCGTGGCTTCGGGCTGGGGCGATATGATTATGCTCCTGTCGATGCTTGCTTATGTCATCGGCGGTCTGCTGATTAAGAAGCTATCCGCTTTTCCGATCCCTACCCTTGTCGTAACGGCGTATTCGACCATCATCGGAGGCGTGATGCTGAATGCCGCAACGATCGTTATGATGGGACCTTCCTCCTATACGGACGTTCATGTTACGGCTTTGGCCTGGATCATTATGCTGCTGTCCGCGTGGGGCGCATCGTCGCTCGGCACTTTGGGCTGGAATCACGGAATCAAGCGTCTCGGCGCCAATCGTACGGCTATGTTTATTAATGCAATGCCATTTGCCAGTATGGTTGGCGGCATATTGTTTCTGAACGAAAGGATCGGTTGGATTCATGCTGCGGCATTCGTCATGACTACGCTCGGCATCGTGGTGGGTATGATGAAAACGGGGGATCGCGGACGGCTGCCGCTCAAGACGGCGAAATCGGCCCAGTCCTAATTCCGGTATCAAGCTTTCGCCGGCTTGCTGCAAAATGAATAAAAATACGTTCGTTTTCTGCGGTCGTCATTTGTGGTACACTGGAGTCAATTGGGGCTAATGACCCATGTCGCTCTTAGGTCTCGTCGGATAAAAGGAGGCAGTACCCATGAGTTTCGGCCGTGTCGCAGGTCCGGCGGCAGCCATTATGGCCCCGTTCCTTTTGTTTTTTTATTTGAAAGCGCATCCTCGGATCGACATACTGTTCGTCGCGCCAAGCGGCCACTTTTATATCGTCAGCTCCGTTGCGCTCTTATCGACCGTTATTGCGATTGCGGTCGGCATAGCCGGGGGCCGCGTCAGAAACGTCAAGGTAAGCTTCTTGTCGTTGGCGTTTATTTCTTTGGCCGAGGTATTTGCGGTTCACGGTCTGTCGACGCCCAACTTTCTTATTCATGCGTCCCATCTGCCGGGCGTCGCTTCGCAGCTAAGCATTTTATTGGCCAGCTTTTGGCTGTGGATGTCCTCCTTATCGTCCGATTCGCAGTTAACCTTGTGGTTTTCGCGCGGGAAGGGCGGCCTTATCCCATTCTGGACCGTCGCTCTCGGACTGATCGGCCTCGCAGGGCTGCTGTTCCCTCATATGCTCGACCTCATTCCATTGGATCGCGATCCGCTGAAATGGGTTGCTACGGGCCTGATCGTTACCCTTAATGCAATGACGATGTTCCGCTATTTTCAATCTTACCGGTATTCGCGATTTCCGCTTCAATCGTCAATTTTTTACAGCTGCGGGTGGCTGGTTGTCGCTCAGTTCATTATGGTGCTGGGTGAAACCTGGAAGCTTAGCTGGTGGACGTACCATTTTTTACTGCTGGCCTCGATGGTAGTCATGCTGGCCGGTTTATTCAAGCAATATGCGGCGTCCCGTTCGCTAAGCATGGCCGTCCGAATGCTGTTTACGAATGATCCGATCGAGCGGATTACCGACTGCCTTTCCCCCGGGGTGAAGGCGTTAATACTCGCCACGGAAGCGAAGGATACATATACGGCCGGGCATAATTTGCGGGTAACGCTGTATGCGTTAAGGCTCGGGGAAGAAATGCAGCTGACGCCGGAGCAGCTGCGGGCGCTGTCGCAAGGAACGATTATTCATGATGTCGGGAAAATCGATATCCCCGATGCGGTATTGAACAAGCCGGGACGGCTGACGCCGGAAGAGCGGCTTATCATCGAGCAGCATCCGGTCAAGGGCTATGACATGTGCAGGTCGCTGGGCTTCATGAAGGAGGAGCTTGCCATTATCCGCTCCCATCACGAGAAGTGGGATGGTACCGGTTATCCCGACCGGCTTCGCGGAGAGCAGATCCCACTGCTGGCCCGAATTGTTGCCGTCGCAGACGTATATGACGCGTTAACGTCAACCCGGTCCTACCGTAAAGCATGGACGCACCGCGATGCCATCCAGTTTCTTGCCGGGCATAAAGGGACGCATTTTGATGAGGTCTGCGTGGACGCCTGGATTCGGATATGCGAGCGGGACCCGCAAGTCTATGAATATCCGCTCCATCTTATAAGCGATAAGAAGAGCTATCATTCGCCGCAGACGGATCAGGACGCTATCGTCTCGTAATCGGCTGTATAACCTGTGACAAAACACTCCCGCCGCGGAGTTTTTTTTCTGGCTATTTGCTGCGGATAACCGTTATAATTTTCAGCATAGCTGAACGAATCCGGCTTTTAACCGACAGGACTTGGGTCCGATCGTTGAAATCATATGAAAGCGAGTGAAGCGTGATGAGTCGAGCAGATCGCTCTTTATCCGGCAAGCCGTTCAAACTGCTGAAAAACCGAGTTTGGCGGACATATTCCGGCGGCAAGTTTCTGGAGCAATGGCAGGGAGCGCAGCAGGCGGAGGATACCAGTTTTCCGGAGGAGTGGGTCGCCTCCACGGTCATAGCCAAAAACGTCGGCAGGGAGCATATACAGGAAGGGCTTAGCCTGGTCGCTTTGGATAATGGACAAACCGCCCCGCTGCTCGATCTTATTGCATCCGATCCCGAAGCTTATCTGGGAAAAGCCCACACGGATCGGTACGGTGCGCAGACGGCGGTGCTGGTCAAGGTGCTGGATGCGTCCGAGCGCTTGACCATTCAGGTGCATCCGGATCGGGCGTTCGCAGCGGACGTGTTTCAATCGCAATTCGGCAAAACCGAAGCCTGGTATGTGTTGGGCGGAAGAGCGATCGATGGCGAGGAGCCGTATGTGCTGTTCGGATTTAAATCGGGCGTAACGAAAGAACGATGGCGGGAGCTGTTCGTCCGACAGGATATCGCGGGAATGATCGATGCGCTTCACCGCATTCCCGTGCGGGAAGGGGACGTATTTCTGGTTGAAGGCGGTATTCCGCATGCGATCGGCAGCGGCTGCTTTTTGATCGAGATTCAGGAACCGACCGATCTTACGCTGCGGGTTGAGCGGACGACGCCTAAAGGCAACGCGGTGCCGGATTTGGCCTGCCATCAGGGCATCGGCTTCGAGCGGATGCTCGACTGCTTCCACTACGGGACGCATTCGATCGAAGAAGCCCGCGGCAGATGGCAGAAGACGCCGGTTCTGCTCCTGGAATGCGAGGGAGGCAAGCAGTTCGAGCTGATCGGCAAAGACAGTACGGACCGGTTCCGCATGCATACCATTGAGGTGACGGGCCGGCTGCCTATGGAGGCTGGCGGCAGCTTCGGCATCGCAATTGTCATTTCCGGGTCGGGAACCGTTGCATGGTCGGGCGGGGAGATGGAGATCGGCCAGTCGGACGAAGTGTTCATCCCTGCCGGAGCCGATGCGCTGGCTTGGAGCAGCAAGGGTGCCGGGCCGTTGAAGGTTGTATTATGTTACCCGCCGGCGTGACGAGTGCCCTTAAGTCTGGAATATTGCCCCAAAATTGGCGAAAACCGCCGATTCCGCTGGCGAGCGGGATTGACGGTTTTTTGGGTGTTTAGGAAAGTCAGTATATTTCCGTGTATAATTGGTGGCTCCCCCAAGAGTGAGGTCAGGAGTTGTTTGCACTCTTGGCGAAACCCGGTGGGTACGGGTAAGCGGAAGTCGCTACAGAGCTTTGCTTCACTTTTGGGGACTTAGTTTTAATTTGCCGCGGGCAATGGGGAATTCGCCGGGGCAGGGTTATCCTTGCTCAGTCTGACGGACAAGACGACGGAACCGCCTTTTTTCAACGGATTCGTGTCGCGCAGCTGCGTCCGCAGTCCGACCTCCTGCAGGCCGCTTACATTCAACGTCATCGGGAACGATTCCTGCTTCATCAACGTGCTGTTGCCGTCCTCGATGACATACAGGTCGACAAAATCGGTTTTGTCCTGGCTGACCAGCTCGATGGTCAAAAAGTTATAATCCATTGGCTTGACGGCAGTTTCGATCTCCCCGCTTTTGCGGATATTTTTCGTAATGGTTCCCGCATTAGCGGCAGTGCCCTGCGTTTTAAAATAATCGCGGACATTTGATGCGCTCTGTCCCCAGCCTGAGCCCGATCCAGAAGAGCCGCCCTCGGGTCCGTTGCCGGAGTTCCAGTTTGACCCTCCGGAGCCCCAGTTCGACCCTCCGGAACCCCAGCTTGAGCCGGTCCCCGCTCCTCCCGACCCGGACGATCCCCCGGTTCCCATAGCGGCCTGATCCAGATCAATGGTCGAATAATCGGCCAGCCAGAAGTTTTTCTTCAAATAATTGTAAATACGGTTCAAAATCGTTACGGCTTCCGCCCGCGTCACTTTATCCAACGGACGGAAGTAGCCTTCATTGGTTGCCGTCATAATGCCGGAAGAATGCAGGCTGGCAAGTACGCTGGCCTGGGCGTTGGAGAAGCCGTCCGTGCCGAACTGGCAGTCGGCTATCCCTGTCCCCATAAAGAGCGATGGGAGGACGCCGTTGCTGGTCGAAATTTGCGCATTGGCCGAATCGAGACGGCCGTCGGCATGAACCGCGCTATTATACTCGTCGTCGGTTTTAAATATTTTATAGGGAATATCCTTGAAGCCTGAGACGACGGAGCATACGTCATTCGGCGAGAGCCGGCGGTCGATCATCCGCGTGTCAAAAAACGAATACAGCATATTCGCCAGCTGCAGCCGGTTCAACTGCGTGTCGGGACGGAACGTAAGCTGGCCGTTCGAGCTTAATCCGTACACGCCCCATTGGAACGAAGTGTCAAAAAGCTCCGAGATTTGCTTATACGCCCAATGGTCCTGCGGCACATCCGCAAAGCCGTTTATTTTGGAAATACCCTGTGCATACAAATTGGGCCGATACGTATCGAACAGCTGGTACATCATTTTCGTCCATTCCGCTTTGCTGATCGGATTGCCGGGCCGGAAAGTCCCGTCCGGATAGCCGCTCAAAATCTGCCTCTCCGCCATCAGATTAATGGAACCGATCGACCAGCTGTCTTTTTGCGGGTTCACATCGCTGAACGTGACGGCCGCGCGGGCCGCTGATCCCGGAACCATCCAGACTGCCGCCAACAAAACAAGGACCCCTTTTTTGATCGTGCTGCGAATCTTGCTCATCTCAACAACCTCCAATCTCCCTTTTTATATCGGTCAAATGACGAAAAATGTTTACACGATACGCAAAACTTGCCGGAACTGGCCGCCATTTCAGTCAAAAAAATGCATTTTTCGGGTCAATCCGATTATTTTCCCGATAAAGATAAAATTTTTTGGCTGCAATACCGATATAAACGTTATGGTGAAATGCAGAAAAACGATCATGTTTTGGGGAAGTGTGAATAGGCGGTGATTTTAATTAAGTGATGGTTCGATGCAACGCTGGATGAAGTTGAAAATTGATGAATTAAGGAGCGATACCATTGACACCAATGAAAAAAATAATAAATTACATGCTGCTGTTCGCGCTGTTGTTTTCCTTTATACCGGCACCCTACGCCGCTGCAGCTCCGGCTCCGCCGTGCTTGGATACGGACACTTCCGTTGTCAGCTGTCCTCCGCTGGTGCCCAACTATTTTTTCCCGGATGACGGGGAATTAAAGGGAACGGCCAATATGAAGATTTCAACTCCCGAGTCGGCTGATAACCTAAGCCGCAGCACCGCCAAAATTATGAACTCCGGCAAAATATCGATCGGCGGTACGTTTCAACAGGTAGCGGGCTCGACGATTACGCTGAAGGTGGAGCAGCTCATCCGAACTGGTGACGCTTGGGTCGCACAGCCTAACAGAAGCTCCGTCACAACAGTCGGCGCGGTCAATCTGCGCTTCCAGGTCAGCGATGTCGAGCTGTTCCAGGGCTACAACCGTCTGACGTTTACGGGATCGCAGGGGTCGTCAACGAAAACAGACGTGTTCTATGTTCTCTACGATTCGGCGCCATTGATTAAAAAGATGCAGATCAATTCCAACGGCGAGCTGCTTGATTTGAATGAAGGCGCGAGTCTGGTACTGACGAGAAGCGTGGCATATATTCAAGGTACCCTTGAAAATGCAACGAATTTGACGATCAACGGGGAGAAAGCTTCCGTTCTGGATAACGGCCAATTTTACGGACCGGCGATGAACCTGAAGGCCGGCTTGAACAAATTCGAAATTACGCTATCCAACAACACCGACTCGGTTACGGTGAAGCGGCAAGCGTACTATTACGATAAGGATCACCCTTTTACGAATGTCGAGGTCACGCAGGATGGCGTTAAACAGAGCTTGATCGGCGCAGTGCCTACGTTTACGGGATCGTCCGATATAGCGACGCTGGATCTTGAATTTCTGGCTCCTTACGATACGAAGTCGTATAACGGGGCGAGCCTCGTCATCAACGCCGGTACGCCGTATTCGATTACCGGTGCTACGGAAACGGTTATTACCAACTCGTACGGCGCTCCTGCCTACAGATTGGTTAAAGTAAACGTTCCCGATACGGCGTATCCATTGCAAAAGGATTCGTCGTCGGTGCTTTTGCCAGGCCAACCGGTGAACATTGCGATCAACTTTACTCCGTCGACAGGCGGTACGCCATGGACGGTTATCGACAAGTTTGAGTTCAAGCTCGCTGCCGGCCAAAAGCTGGTCAGGGGCGCGCGTCTGCTGCCGAGCTATGACGGCGTCTCCGCAATTGACAATAATACGCCAAGCATGCCGTTAAACGGAGCGGAAGTGAAGACGGACAGCTTCTATATTGTGGTGGATGCGACGCAGGATTTGGCGGCCGGAGAGCTTAAGGCGGCTTTGCAGCCTGTAGGCGCGCCGATAACCGTAGGCGAGGTCATTGATCCTGCCACGAGTGCGATCAGGAAAGTGGTTGGAACGACTAACAATAACGGACAAGTGTTTAAAATTTCCGGTGTGCCGGAAGGCGCCCAAACGATCGCCTTTTCGGTCGGCGCGAACCCGCCTTCCTATACGGCGAGAGTAACTTATGTATCGAAGCTGTACGTGGAGCTTGACAACTTGTACGACGGGCAGGTCGTTGAAATCGATTCTTCGGTGACCTCGAATAAGATCGTATTGAGCGGCCGGTATATCGGCTTCGGCAGCGATACAAGGGTTAAAGACGAGAATTTGTACGTCAATAACGTCAATAAAACGCCATCGCCATTTGCAACTTATGACCCGACCACCAATGAGTACAATATCAACTCGATGGATTTGAACATCACGCCGTCCGGCCCGCTGTTTATCGGCGAAAACCGGATTAAGATCACAGTGAATTATACCGATGGCGGGACGACGATTTTACGGAATTATGTGAAGGAAGTCAAATTTTATATCGTCGATAAAAATTTGCCGGCGGTTATCGATATCAGGCCGTTGACACCGCCGAAGTCGACAAGGGCGCCGCTGACGGATCCGGTTCGCGCCAACTATTTGCCGCCTTCACCGGAGCTGCAGCTGATCAACGGCGCGTACGTTACGACGCTTGATAAATTCGACTTGTTTATCGAAGGCTCGGGGGCTGACGATGTGACGGTCCGCGAGGGCGCGACCGAGATTTTCAAAATGAACCCGTCCTCAACCGTGCCTGCGCCTAACGCTTATTATTCCAGAGCCGATTTTGACGGAAGCCGCAACGGGTTCAAGATTCGTCTTGACGACGTACTGATTCCGGCCGGTACGCACACGTACACGATCGTGTTTACGAATAATACGAACGGTGCGACGGCTACCGCGACCTTAACGGTACAAAGCCAGAACGTTCCGTACCGCATCCTTTCGCCGGTTGCGAATACGGGCAGCAAAATTATTGTGAACAAAAACTTCGTATTGTTTGATATCGAAGCGGCCGGTGCGAAGGACGTGCAAATTAACGGGAACTCGGCCAATAAGCGCACCGACTTTACGGACCGATTCGTATACACGTTAACAGGGCTTAAACCGGATACGGATAATAAAATTAATGTCGTTATTAAGGGTGCGAGCGCGGATGTGAAGGAAACGATCACAGTCACCTATATGTCCAACCCGGATAAGGGTACGATGTTTATGGAGCCGATGGGCGACAAGCATAACGTATTCAACAAAGCGATACAGCTCACTTTCCCGAAAAACAACGCGCTTCGCCGCAAGTTTGACGGCAAGATCGAGCCGAAGGTCAATTTGTTGTTCGGCATCGCCGATCCCGAGAACGGCAACACCGAGCTCGTCAACGATTACAATCAGGTCGTCGGAACGGATATCGACTCGAGAACGCCGAATACGCCGACACAGTCGCGAATACCGATCGACAGCTCGCTATCCAGCAAATTCGACCCTGATCTGACGAGACATTTTATTCGCGTATCCGATTATTACTGGATATCGGCGGGGATGGGCGAGGCGTCCAAAGTCGGCGCTTCCGACTATAAAGAAGTGACGGGCGGATTGGCGCCGTACTCCACCGAAGGCACCTTCACGCGTTACGACGACCGGAGAAAAGTAGTTCCCAGCGAGCGCGGCGTGCTTACGTTGAAGTACGACGACAGCGTAGTTACGACGGCCGCGGCGGAAGTTACCGTGTTCCTGCTCGATTCGAAAGGCGAATGGAAGAATATCGGCGGTAAAGTCGATGCCAAAGCCAAAACCGTCACCGTGCCGTTCGACGAATTCGGCTATTATATGGTAGCCAAACTGAAATACGGCTATAACGATATTTCCAATCACGGATGGGCACGCGACATTTTACAGGCGCTTCTATCCAAAGGCTATATGCCGGCTTTATCCGGAAACGAGTTTGGGGCTGACGACGATATAACCCGCGGCGAGTTTGCAGGTCTCATCGTTCGTTCGCTCGGTATGAGAATCAACTCGGACGATAACAACACGTTCGGCGATATTTTGCCGGGCAGCAACTCGGCGGCGTGGCGTTACGAGGAGATCGAAACGGCGGCACGCGCCGGAATTATTCAAGGCTTCGACGGCCAAATCTTCGGCGCCGACAGACCGTTGACACGCGAGCAGGCGGCGGTTATGCTGTCGCGGGCGATGAGCCTCACGCTGCCGATGAACGACGACAAGCTGAAGGCGAAGATTGAGAAAGCATTCGCGGACAGCGCTAAAATGGACGTATACGCGCTGCCGTCGATCGATGCGATGAATTCCGCCAAGGTTATGGTAGGCAGCCCGGTCATTTCGCCGATTCCTACCCAGAACAAGCCGCTGATCAACTTCGATCCGAAAAATAAAATGACGAGAGCGCAAGCGGCTCAAATCGCGGTGCGGCTGCTGCAAAAATATGTAAAAGGCAGCCTGCCGGCTAACTTGTCCTAATCGCTGAACGTAACAATCAAGAGGCAGCCCCGGGGTCATGAAATTGACTTGGGGCTGCCTCTTTTTTTGTTTCGAAATGATGCACAGCAAACAGCCCGACTCTGCCTTGCGGCGCAAGGAGAGGTTGGGCTGCCGCTGCAACAGCCCTTCAAGCGGTATCGCTTCAAAGGCTTGCAGTATGTGGGGAGGAACAGCGGCTGTCGCGTTTAAGCTTTTTTCGTGCTGCCTCTGATGATCAGCTCAGGTTTCTGAATCAGCGCGGTCGGGGCGTTATCGCGGCCGTTGATGCGCTGCAGCAGCATATTGACGAGCGTATTGCCCTGCCATATCGTATCTTGTCCGACGGTAGTCAGGCTGGGCCGCGTATTGCGGAAAAAATCCGGATAACCGAACGCAATTAGCGATACGTCGTCAGGTATTTGAATCCCTTTATCGGTTAAAGCGTTTAATGCGGCAATCGACGTAACCTCGTTGGAGAGCAGCAGCGCACTTGGCGATTCGCGTAAAAATAAATCGTTAATAAAATTATAGCTGTTCTCCATATCGCCGGGCGTTCGCAATACCATCGATTCCTCGAATGGAATCCGGTATTCTTCGAGAGCTTTCTTGAAGCCGCTGATCCGCTGCAAATTGAAGGAAAGCACCTTGCCTTTAACGTCCCCGACAACAAGCTTGATGTGCCTGTGGCCCAGGTCGAGCAAATATTTGGCGGCGATGTAGCCCCCTTCAAAATCGTCGAACGTAACATAACAATCGCTGCGTTTCTCGGAATATCTCATGTTGAACACGTATGGGATGCCGGCATTGTCCAACACTTCGTGCAGCGGGTCGTCAATCGTAGCGCCGAGCACAATAAACCCGTCCACCGCATGCCGCATCAAAATATTATCGTACGATTTGTACTCGACACCGGCAGAGGTGATCAGCAGGATGTGATAGCCTTCGCTTTGCGCTTTTTCGGAAATCGCCTTAATGATAGCGGGATAGTTCGGGTTCATGATGACTTCGCTGATTTGCTGTTGAGATACGACCAGACCGAGGATATGGCTTTTCCCGGATTTTAAGGAACGGGCGGAATTGCTCGGGGTATACCCCAATACCCGAATCGCTTCAAGCACCTTATCTTTCGTTTTTGGGCTGACAAGGGGCGAATTGTTAATGACGCGTGAAACCGTAGATTTGGTTGTGTTCGCATATTTGGCGACGTCGATTATCGTAACTCGATTCAATAGTTCACCACCCCTATGTTTTGAAACCGTTCCCAATATGTCAATTATAAAGGGGTGGAATTGACAAATCAATTGCTTTTTACAAACAGGCTTTCACGACTTTTTTGAAAAAATAGTATTGACAATGCAATTTATTATTTATAAAATCGGAAATGTAATCGGTTTCTTGGTACCGTTCCCATCAATGTTTAATAATTAATATTTTATTATAATGCTGTATTTACATATAATCGACTTTAAATTACATAAATCGTGTTTATATTTATCGATTTTAATGGTACCGTTCCCATTAATGTCGAGATGAGGTCGCCATGATCCGCCATGCAGGACTTTGGGCCCGACTCGTGTGGAGAAAGTGTAAGCAATTATAACCCAAGCCAAACTTGGTGCTTATAGTACGTCTGCGTAACGGACGAAGGGCGGATAGAGGAGGGTCCGCGGAGAACTGGCACGTTATGCAGCACATTATCAAGATAATAAGGGAGGTTTACGAATGCATACAAAAGTATTCAAACGTACATGCATTATCTTGACTTCTTTATTCGCTTTAACCGCTTGCTCGCTTCCAGCCAATAAAGACAGCGCTTCACGGAACAAAGGCGAGGACCCGAAGTCCGGCGTTGCCGAAATTACGTTTTGGCATAATTGGTCCACAGGTCCGTCCGGCGATTCCATAACGAAATCGGTCGAAGCGTTCAACAAGTCTCATCCGAACATCAAGGTGAAGCCGGTATATGTAGCGACCGACGGCGGCGATTCGGTTACCTCCAAATTGCTGACCGCCGTTGCAGGAGGGAATCCGCCCGATGTCATGCTGGCAAGCCGCTACGGCGTTGCGGAATATATGGATGCGGTGACCCTGTTGAACGAGCGGGCCGAAAAGGACAAAATTACGGAATCGATGTTCTACAAATGGGCCTGGGACGAATCGATTTACGACGGGAAGCTGCTCGGCATTCCGTATGACGGAACGGCGAGAGCGCTTTTTTACAATAAAGACCACTTCAAGGAAGCGGGCCTGGACCCGGAAAAACCGCCGACTACGATTGCCGAATTGGAGGAAGCGGCCAAAAAATTGACCAAAAAAGAAGGCAATAAGTTTACCCGCTTCGGGTTGATTCCGTGGTACGGGGAAGGCTGGGTATATTCATGGGGCTGGGCGTTCGGCGGCTCGTTCCTGGACGGGAAGGCCGGCAAAGTGACGGCGAACGATCCCAATATTGTAAAAGCGCTTGAGTGGGAAACGAATTTTGCCAAGCAGTATGGCATTCAGGATGTGACAAGCTTCACGAGCTCAGCCGGCACGAATGCGACCAATCCGTTTATTACCGGACAGCTGTCGATGATGGTGAACGGCAACTGGATGATTTCCCAGATCGACCAGTACAACCCCAAGCTCAATTACGGAATCAGCTACATCCCGACGCCAACCGGCAAAGATTTCAACACGTTCGTGGGCGGCCGCGTGCTGATTATTCCGAAGGGCGTAAAAAACCAGGATGCTGCATGGGAGTTTATTAAATGGATGTGCACCAGCGAGGAAGGACAAAGCTTGAAGAAAATTACCGGCGAATTTGCCGCCATTCCGGCCATTAATAAAAAAATGTACGCCGATGACCGGAGACAGGATAAATTTTTGGAGGTGCTGCCTAACGGAAAAAACCGCCCTGTTGTGCTGGCTGGCAACATGATGTGGGATGAGCTGGCCAAAGCGCCTGACCTGGTCAATAACGGCAAGGGAACAGCCAAAGAAGTGCTCGATCAAATAACGAAAAAGGTCAATGACGAAATCGATAAGAAAAAAGCTCAGCAGAAATGACGAACGGGAGGAATGAAGCGGTATGTCGCCAAAGTCAGCGGTGAGCGGAAACATCGAAAGAAGCAGAGCTAAATACGCGTATCTGTTCATTGCCCCCTGGGTAGTCGGGCTGCTGTTATTTTACGCTTACCCCTTGCTCGGCTCCGTCTATTACAGTTTCACCAACTATAATATCGTCAGCGAAACGACCTGGGTCGGTCTCGCCAACTATCGCGATCTTTTGAAAGATCATCTGTTTTGGACCGGCATCAAGAACACCTTGATTTACGCTGCAATCGAAGTGCCGCTGAGCGTACTCATCGGTGTGCTGCTTGCGCTTCTGCTGAACGTGCCTATTCGGTGCCGCGGGTTATTCAGGACTGTGTTTTTCCTCCCTACTCTGGTCCCGATTGTCGCTACATCCATTGTGTGGGAATGGCTGCTGAATCCGCAGTTCGGCCTCGTCAATTCGAAGCTTGACCTGCTCGGCATCAAAGGACCGGGCTGGTTGGGCGACCCGCTCTGGTCGAAGCCGTCTCTCATTCTGATGTCCTTATGGGGAATCGGCAATGCAGTGATCATTTATTTGGCGGGGCTGCAGGATATTTCCAAAGATTATTACGAAGCCGCGGACATCGACGGCGCCAGCGCGTTGAAAAAAGCCCGGCACATTACGCTGCCTTTGTTGACGCCGGTTATCTTTTTCAACATGGTGATGGGCATTATTAACGCTTTGCAGGTGTTTACGCTGCCCTACGCGATCACGTACGGAACCGGGAAGCCGGCCGATTCGCTCCTGTTCTACAGCATGTATCTGTACAACAACGCATTCTTATATATGAAGATGGGCTATGCTTCGGCGATGGCATGGATCATGTTCGTCATCATTATAGCTATCACCTTGTGGGTGTTCAAGCTATCCAGCAAATGGGTTTATTACCAAGGGGACGATTGAAAAAGGAGGGGACGACGCTGTGAAGAAGTCGATTGTAGCTGTGCCTTCGCTGGTTGTTTATGCGCTGCTTCTCGTTTCCGGCTTTCTGTTCCTGCTCCCTTTCTTGTGGATGGTGTCCACCTCCTTGAAGCCGAGCACCCAATTGTTCGTGTATCCGCCTGTTTGGCTGCCGGAGCCGTTCGAATGGTCGAATTATTATAAGGCAGTGACGACCGTACCGTTTTTCGCTTATTTGCAAAATACGGTCATCGTCGCCTGCTGCGCTACTTTAGGGGTTGTCATCTCCTGCCCGTTGGCCGGGTACAGCTTTGCCAGATTGCAGTGGAGAGGCCGGGACACGCTATTCCTCGTCACGTTGGCCGTATTGATGGTGCCGAGCCAGGTCACGATGGTGTCCTTGTTCATCATATTTTCAAAGCTTAATTTGGTAGGGACGTTTTATCCGTTGATTTTGCCCAGCTTCTTTGGGGCTCCGTTCTTTATATTCCTTATGAGACAGTTTTTTAAGCAGCTGCCGAAAAGCCTGGAGGATGCGGCGAGAATCGACGGATGCTCCGAAATCCGGATTTATACGCGCGTTATGCTGCCCTTATGCCAGCCGGCGATATTGACGATTGCGTTGTTCCAGTTCATGCACTCGTGGAACGACTTCGTAGGCCCGCTCATTTATTTGAGCGATGAAAGACTGTATACGCTTCAGCTCGGCTTGCAGCAATTCAAGCAGGCCTACCATACGGAATGGAGCCAACTGATGGCCGCCTCCGTATTGGTCGCGGTTCCGATCATCGTGTTTTACTTTTTTGTCCAGAGGTCCTTTATCCAAGGGATTACCTTCGGGGGCATAAAAGGATAACGATAAAAAGGATGGAGGAAGTAACATGACAAAAGTAAGCTTGAGAGAAAAGATGTACGGGTGTCTGGTCGGCGCCCATGTGGGTTCCGCGATGGGAGCTGCGGTGGAAGGCTGGAGCTATCAGGAAATTGAAGAAAAGTACGGGACGCTGGAGCAGCTGCTTCCTTATCACCATTACAACAACGGCTGGATTCGCGAGCCCGGCACGACGGAAGACGGCATCGAAAGACAGAAGCTGATGATTACAGCCATTATTGAAAAGCAGGACAGAGTGGGCGCCGAGGATGTCAGACAAATTTGGCTTCGCGATATTAAACCGATTTCCGCGGGAAAAGTGTCGGAGCCGTTCGAGGCGACGCTGCTGGCTATGGCCAAGAGCGGAATTCCGGCGAGAGATCTCGGCAAATATTGCGATTACGCGGGCTTGAACAGCTTCTCCCGTTCATGCCATCCGATCGGCCTTATTAATGCGGGTGACGAGCAAGGGGCGGTGGCCGACGTTATGGAAGTCGGACAGTTATACCAAACCTCCAACAGCCGCGGTCTGAAATGGGCGTGCGTAACAGCTGTAGCCATTGCCGCGGCAGCCAAACCGAAGGCGACGGTCGATACGGTTCTCGGTTCGATATTCGACTATTGCGATAAAGATCAAGTGGTCAAGGAAATTGACAGGGAGCTGAAAAGAACGCAGTCCTGCCAAGATTTCCGCGAATTGCGCGCAGCTTTTGACAGCGTGTACAGCGGGTGCGGGATCCCTTACGCGTTCAGCTCGGCGAACGAAGTCGTAACGAAGGCGGTCTGCATTTTCCGGATGGTCGGCGGCAATTTGAAAGACGCCATGGTAGCCGCAGTCAACATGGGCCGGGATGTCGATTGCATCACGGCGGTTTCGTCGGGCATTTCCGGCGCATTAACCGGAGCGGACAGCGTCCCCAAGGAATGGATCGGGCAGACCGATTATGCGACAAGCATTAATGTGTACACCAATTCGCAGCGAACGATCCGGGAGCATGCGGACGGCTTGTACCAGGCTTATATTGCCAGATACGAAAAAATAAAGAAAGTTTACGAAGGAATGGCCATTTAAGGGAACGAATGCCCCGAGCGCGGTACATGGCTTGGGGCAATTTCATTATAGTAAAAAATTCCATTACGGTACGTTTGCTTTTTGGATGGAGGCGTGGTAAGATGAGTGTAATCAAATACGTGAGACCTGAATTCACATATTGTTAAGGGTTATCATTAGTTGATGGAACCTTTTACAATATGTGAATTTTTATTTTGACAATAAAAGGATCATGTTAAATTTAATTTTGGAGGTATGTAACATGCAAACAGGAACAGTAAAATGGTTTAACGCAGAGAAAGGCTTTGGCTTTATCGAAGTGGAAGGCGGCAACGATGTATTCGTTCACTTCAGCGCGATCACAGGCGAAGGCTTCAAAACTTTGGAAGAAGGCCAACGCGTTGAATTCAACGTGGTTCAAGGCAACCGCGGCCCTCAAGCCGAAAACGTTGTAAAACTGTAATTACTTGGAACAAAACACGAACTGCCCTTAACATCGGTTAAGGGCAGTTTTTTATTTGTCCGGCCATAGCTAACGATAAGGTAACTTATAGACAAAGCCCCGGCAGTTCATTAGTATGGTAATTGTAAGCCGTTACGGAAAATGACGGCATCCCCAATTTAAACCGCAGTCAGGAGAGAGAATCCATGTCCCAAGATTGTATTTACTGTGCAAAAGATGAAAGACAGGAAAAGCTGATGATTGAGATCGGCCAGCTTCGCGTGTCCACGTTGTTTTTGTTCCGCGAGCAGACGTACAGAGGCCGCTGCATCGTCGCGTTGAACGAGCATCAGACGGAGTTTTTCCATTTGTCCCAGGACAAGCAGGACGCTTATATGCGCGATGTAGCGCAGGTGGCGAAAGCGATCGAGCAGGCGTTTAATCCCGGCAAAATCAACTACGGCGCATTCGGCGATACCATGCCTCACGTTCATTTCCATATCGTGCCGAAATACAAGGACGGAGCGGCCTGGGGGAAAATGTTCGAGATGAACCCTGCGGAAAACAAGCAGCTCACGGATGAAGAATACGAAGAAATGATCGGCAAAATTAAACAGCACCTGTAAGTCGAGGCAAAACTCAATACGCTTACGAAGTAACTTTCCGTTAGGAGGAAAATAACCCATGGTCTATACGGCAAACAACCAAAGATACGAGACTATGAAGTACCGCCGCTGCGGCAGAAGCGGGCTGAAGCTTCCGGCGATTTCGCTCGGGCTGTGGCATAATTTCGGCGGCGTGGACGTGTATGAAAATGGACGGGCGATGCTGAGACGAGCTTTCGACCTCGGGATTACGCATTTTGATTTGGCGAACAATTACGGTCCGCCTCCCGGCAGCGCGGAGGAAATGTTCGGCAAGGTGCTTCAGAGCGACTTCGCTCCTTACCGCGATGAAATCATTATTTCGTCAAAAGCCGGCTACTACATGTGGCCGGGGCCTTACGGCGAATGGGGATCGAAGAAATATTTAATTTCAAGTCTGGATCAAAGCCTGAAGCGGATGAAGCTGGATTACGTCGATATTTTTTACCATCACCGTCCGGATCCGGATACGCCGCTGGAAGAGACGATGGGCGCGCTCGATTTGGCCGTTCGGCAAGGTAAGGCGCTCTATGTCGGGCTTTCCAATTATAATGCGGAGCAGACGAAAGCTGCTGTACGCATCTTGAAAGAGCTGGGGACCCCTTGCTTAATACATCAGCCGCGATATTCCATGCTCGACAGATGGGTTGAAAACGGATTGCTGGATGCGCTCGAAGAGGATGGCGTAGGAAGCATTGCATTTTCGCCGCTGGCCAAAGGCATGCTCACCGACCGTTACCTGCACGGCATTCCGAAAGATTCCCGCGCGGGTGGACAGAGCGTGTTTTTGAAGCCTGAGGATTTGACCGATGAAGTGATGAATAAAATTCGCAGTCTGACCGTCGTCGCGGAAAAACGGGGGCAAAAGCTGTCGCAGATGGCGTTGGCCTGGGTGCTGCGCGGCGGCGGGGTAACCTCTGCATTGATCGGCGCAAGCCGGATCAGCCAGATTGAAGATGCGGTAAACGCTCTGAACGGATTGGAATTCAGCGCGGACGAGCTGGCTGCCATTGAAGCGATCCTTAAAGCATAACGCCCGGTTAAATACATGACTATATAAACAAGAAGTTAATATTCAATCGAAATCGCAGGCGTGCCGATCGTCATCCGCGGCCGCTCCGTTTTCGAATCCCGATGAACCGCCGTTTGGAGGTTCATTTTTTGTTCGCCGCGGCCGGCCGTTTCGCGGATTTGCGGGGAATAATAGGAGACGCTCACACTGCCGGCGTCCTCATAACGTCCAATCTCCCGCACATGCAGCTGCCGGGCGAGCGGGGCTTGCAGCCACGATCCCGGAGCTTCGTAAGCTGTAGCCGGCGTTCCCTGGATCATCACATTCCAATAGGGGGTTATACCGATCGCCTCGAGCTCGCGGCTCAGCCGTTTTTGAACCTGCGCGATCCCGGCTGTATTGTGCCCGCCGGCGGCTTCCGCGCTTATGACAAGCTCGGTGGTGCCATCGGCAAACCCGATCCATAAAAGCGTCGTCCCGATTCCGTCCGCTTGGACGGCCGAAGCTTTATACAGCAGCTGTCCTTGAGCCGCAGATATTTCCGCCGGGCGGCTGCCGGAACGGTCCAGCTCCAGCTGTGCGCGAAGCTGCTTGCCGATCCGCTCGAAATCGGACGAATCCGTATAGCTGCGGTAGCTGCCGGTATGCTTGATGATGACCTTCCGGTCGGCGGCGAGAAGCTGGTCCGCCAAGGGCAGGAGCAGCTCGATATCGTTATTTGCAGCTGTGGCGTGCACTGCCCATAAGCCGCCGGCAATTCCGGCAGCAAGACATACCGCCACACCATATTCCAGCAACCGCTTCATCGCATTCAACCCCCGGCATCAAATCTATGAATCTATTAAAACAGCATTCACAGAATTGTGCGGATATATACCCGTACCGGAGAAACGTGTACATTTTCTGCAATGGCGACAACAGCGCCAACCGGATAGGTTGGCGCTGTTTGGGGAAGACCGCGCTCAAACGGCGCGATCAGGTTACTTTTTGGTGATTTAATAGCAAAGGCAGCATCTTCGTATGTTTAACCATCTCGGACTGGCAGAGCGGGCAGAGCGGGCTTTCCACAAGGGAGAAGTTTTCCCGCATCCAGCATGAACAGCCTTCATTACTGCACATCCAAACTGATGTTTGTTCTTCCTGAATCGGTTCCGTAGCTTTTTTAGAGAAGTACAAGACGAACCCTCCTTCGGTTTGTGCGGTGCGAATTCCAATATGGGGACGTTGGCGATGGTCAAGAGCCGGAAATCGATCGGCCCGGTCCTTGAATGGATGTCCGTGTTGGACGTGATGCGTAGCCTTTTATATATACGTTTGTAATTACTGAAAAAGAACTGCCCGGATGAGCAGTTCTCTTCCTCGGATGAAACTGAATTACAGTTTCACAACGTTTTCAGCCTGGGGTCCGCGATTGCCCTGGACCACGTCAAATTGCACGCGTTGTCCTTCATCAAGGGATTTGTAGCCTTCCCCTGTAATTGCGCTAAAATGAACGAATACATCTTTGCCGCCTTCGACTTCAATGAATCCGAATCCTTTTTCCGCGTTGAACCACTTGACTGTACCTGTTTCCATCTTCCTAAAAACCTCCAATAATTGTCTTCATTTGATTATGTATGAACAGCAAATTCACACATTAGAAAGAGTGCCCAAAAATCCGGAAGGATAACCCTTTCTAATCTCTAAATTCGTATTTCGGAGGTGTTAACCAAACCATACCACATTTTAGAAAATAGCACAATTAATTAGCAGCATTTGAAAATTCATCCGAACCTTTGTGCGGCCAGGGGACATCGGTATGCAGACGGCTTCGCGAACTCGATCCCGATGTAAAGGAGCGGCCGCGGATCACTCGGCCGGCTTCTCCTCTTTCTTGCGGTCGCTCAGTTGAATGCATCCCAGGAACGGGGTTAATACCGCCCCCAAAACGACGAACACCAGACCGATACGAAATACGCTGTGCAGCGAATCGACCAAAGAAAATTTCAGAATCGGGACGATCTGTCCCACGATTGCCCCGGGCAGCTGGGCCAATGATTCGGGATTCAATAGCATGGAATATAAACCTTGCGGATCGGTATGGATTTTGGCAATCATCTGTTCGGCGAAACCGCCGGCTTGGGCAGGCAGCTGCTGCAGAACCGGCACCAGCTTGTTGGTCAGCTCGAGATCGGAACGGTAGTTCATGACGGCGCCGAGCACGGTCATGCCGAAGGTGCCGCCGATTTGCCGGAAAAATTGGCTGGATGATGTCACGACGCCGAGCTCCGACTTGGGGAAGCTTTCCTGCAGCGCCAACGTCAGTATGGGCATGACTAACCCGATGCCGAATCCGATCACCATCATATAGATGGAGGCGGTCAATTTGGACGTATCGATGTTCAAATTGCCCAGCAATAAAAAGCCTGACGCCATAATGATCATGCCGACGGACATTTGCAGACGAACGCCGACTTTTTGCACGATTTGTCCGCCGAGGACGCTGGCGACAATCATCGTGACCATCATCGGCGTCATCACGGTGCCGGAGGCGGAGGCGCTGATCCCGACGATGCCCTGCATAAACAGGGGAACAAACATGATCGCGCCAAACATCCCGACGGACATGAGGAAGCCGATGCCGTTAATGATCGAGAATGTCCGGCTTTTGAACAGCCGCATCGGCAAAATCGGTTCGTCCGCTCTGGATTCAATATAGACAAAGGCTACGAGCGAGACGAGGGAGACGCCGATCATGCCAAGCACCTGCCACGAGCCCCAAGCGTACTGTTTGCCTCCGAAGGTAAGCGCGAGCAGCAAAGGTACGACCCCGATAATCATCGTGATCATCCCAATGTAGTCGAAGCGAATGGGACCGGTCGAACGTACGCTTTTTAAGCCGAGAGCGATGAAAATGACGGCCAGCAAACCTACGGGCAGATTGATGTAGAACACCCAGCGCCAATTCAGGGAGTCGACGATCCAACCGCCTACCTGAGGGCCGATGACGGAGGCGAGACCGTAGATCGCACCGAAGACGCCCTGCCATTTGGCGCGCTGCTTGCCGGTAAACAAGTCGCCAATAATAATCATCGCCATCGGCATCATAATGCCGCCGCCGATACCCTGCAGCGTACGGTACCATATGAGCTGGGTCATCGATTGCGACATGCCGCAAAGAGCGGAGGCGAGCATGAAAACGATAAGCCCTGTAACATAAATGGCTCTTCGCCCCAATAAATCGGCCAGCTTGCCGGCAATAGGGACGACAGTCGTGGAACTGAGCATATAAGCGGTCGTCAGCCAGGCCATAACGCTCAAGCCGCCCAGTTCGCCGACGATCCGAGGCATTGCCGTGCCGACGATGGTGCCGTCCAATGCGGCGAACAGCATGGCGATAATCAAGCCTGTAATCAAAAGGGAGCGGTTGGTTTCGGATCCTTTCGTCATAGGTTCCGATGGTTGCGAAGCTTCCGTATCCATAGGCAGTAACCTCCTGTTCTGCATCATTATGGTTTCCCGGTTCCACTGCCGCCATTCAGCCCGTAAAATAGCGCAAAGAGGCAGATGTTGGAAAACCGCCGCGGGAGCTGTCTTCTCTGCCGTAACAATGTTTGGTAAGATGGGATAAAAGGATTCCGACAGTGAGGCAAACATGACAAGATGAAATGCAGGTGGGGGGCAAATGATGTACGGCGGACGAGGGAATGGACAGATCCGGGCGGAGGACGAGCAGCGTTGGGATCAGGAAGGTTATGCCAGCAGCTGGGAGCATTATGCGGATGAGCTGCGCCTGTTCGATTGCAGGCTGGAGCGGCTGTATGAGAGCAGAAAGAGCCGGATGGAGGCTTGGCAGCATGACCCTTACCAGGGCATGTTCGTATCGGAGGACGAATTTATCGGACTTATCCACGAGACATCGGACGGCTGGACGGATGATCCGGAGGCGAGGGTCCGGCTTGGGCGGTTGGAGGCGGCGGTAGCCCGCAGGCTGGCGCTTAGCGAGCGGGCCGGCACGGAGCTGCCGTTATTGACGGCCGCCCGTGTGTTCGGCCTGCAAAGTCTGGAGCGCGAGCTGCTTGTCGCCGCCTTGGTGGTCGAGCTGGATCGCAAATACGAGCGGATATTCGGGTATTTGCTCGACGATTTGACCTGCAAGCAGCCGAATGTCGGCCTGCTGCTTCAGCTGCACTGCCGGGACGCGGCCGCATGGAGCCGCGCCCGGACGGCATTGTCGCCGTCGGGGCCGTTGGCGACCTATTTTTTCAGCGGCGACGAGGCGGATGCCGCCCGCTCGCTGCTGTCCAGGCCGGTCAGGCTGGACCGGCGGATGGCGCAGTTCCTGCTCGACGGGTACGCCGCCGAGCCGTCGGAAGCGGCAGCGCGCGTAACGCAGCGCTGCGGGATGGATGCGCGGCTGGAACCGCTGCGCATCGATCTGGAGCTGCAGCGGCAGCTCCGGACATTCGTCGGCGGCGTATATGCGCCGGAGCGGCAGGCCGCACGCAAGCGGCTCGCCCTCCAGCTCTGGGGGCCGCCGGGCGCCGGCAAAAAGCTGCAGGTGAAGCACTGCTGCCGCTCCTTCGGCAAGCCGGTGCTGTTCGCCGATGCCGCCGGCCTGCTGCTGGAGGAGCAGCCGTTCGCCGAGCTGCTCGCCGACGTGCTTCGCGAAGCGATTCTCCAGCAGGCCGTGCTTTGCTTCACGCATGTGGAGGCGCTGTTTCCGGAGGAGCCGGATGCGGCGGCGCGTCAGCGTCAACGCGTGTTTTTTCGCGGCTTGAACGGCTACGGAGGGCTGCTCTTTTTGCTCGCCGATAAGCAGCTGAAGCTCGCCGCCGAGATGAAGGACCGGTGGGTCGTCGATATCGAGCTGAAGGTGCCGGAAGGCGATGCGCGCGAAGCGCTGTGGTCGGCCCTCGGCTCCGAAGCCGGCCTCGACGGAACCGGGGCGGATTGGCGGCTGATCGCCGACAAGTTCCGGTTCACGCCGGGCCAGATCGGACAGGCCTTTTCCCAGGCGCAGGGCTTTGCGGAATGGAGCGGCGGAGGGCAGGCCGGCAGCGCCGGCGGCGTCGACGAGCAGGCGCTGTACAAAGCCTGCGCCATGCAGGTGCAGCACAGGCTGGAGAAGAAGGCGACGCGCATACAGCCGAAGTACGCCTGGGACGATATTATACTGCCCGCCGAGCAAAAAGAGCAGCTGCGGCAGGCCTGCAATCAGATGAAATACCGCGGCATCGTGTACGGGCAGTGGGGGTTCGAACGCAAGCTGGCTTACGGCAAAGGCTTGAGCATGCTGTTCGCCGGGCCTCCGGGGACGGGCAAGACGATGTCGGCGCAGGTTGTCGCCCGCGAGCTGCAGCTGGAGCTGTACAAGATTGATTTATCGCAAGTGATAAGCAAATATATCGGGGAAACGGAAAAAAACCTGCATGAAATTTTTCAAGAGGCCCGCCTCAGCAATGCGATTTTGTTCTTCGACGAGACCGACGCGCTGTTCGGCAAACGGTCCGAGGTTAAAGATTCTCACGATAAGTATGCCAACATCGAAACGGCCTATTTGCTGCAAAAGATGGAGGAATACGACGGCATTTCGGTGCTTGCGACCAATCTGCTCGGCAATATCGACGAAGCGTTCATTCGCCGCATCAATTATATTATCAAGTTTCCGTTTCCGGATGCCGATTACCGCGAAATGATATGGCGCTCCATGTTTCCGCAGGAGGCTCCGATCTCGGCGGATGTCGATTTCCGGCTCATCGCCGGAAAATTCGCAATCGCGGGGGGCAGTATTAAAAATATCGCCGTATCCGCCGCCTTTTTGGCCGCCGATGCAGGCACGCCTATCGGGATGCAGCATTTGCTGCAGGCGATCAAGCATGAGCTGATGAAAACGGGGCGGCTGCTGACCAAAGAAGAGCTGGCCGTGTTTTAATGGCGGAGCGGGGCAGGACCGCGATCAATCAACGGACCAGCGCGGCATCCGTCCGCTGCTTGGCGGCGAAGGCGGGAACCGCCTCCTCCGACAGCGGCTTGCTCAACAAATAGCCCTGCACGATATCGCATTTCCATGCAGCGAGCCGGTGCAGCTGATCATACGATTCGACGCCTTCGGCGACGACGTGAATGTCGAGATCTTGAAGCAGCCGGATAATCGATTGGGTAATGCGTCCTTCGTTATTTTTGCAAATATCGCGGATAAACGATTTGTCCAGCTTGACGAGATGAAGCGGCAGCCGGCTCAAATAATGGAGCGACGAGTAGCCTGTACCGAAATCATCCAGTGCAATGCGGATGCCGAGCCGGCTCAGCTCCTCCAGCCGGTCGTTGGCTGAATCGATCGATGCAATCAGCATGCTTTCCGTAATTTCCAGTTCGAGCAGCCGGGGAGGCAGGCCGGTTTCCGACAAAATCTGCGAGACCAGCTCGGGGAAATGAGTCTCGTTGAGCTGTAGGGCCGAAATGTTGACGCATATGACCGCATCGGGGAACGCAGCCTTAAACAAGGTGCCGTGCAGCTCACAGGCACGCCGCAGCACCCACAACCCGATGGGCACAATCATACCGTTCTCCTCTGCGATCGGGATGAATTCGCCGGGCGGGACGGCTCCCAACTCCGGATGCCGCCAGCGGAGAAGCGCTTCAAAGCCGCGCACCCGGCCTGTCTGCATCTGGAATTGGGGCTGGAAATGGAGCTCTAGCTCATTGTTGGCCAAAGCCTGCTGCAGTCCCTGTTCCAGCTTAAACCGGTACAGCTGCTGCTGAAGCAGCTTTTCATGGTAGATCATCGTATGGGAGTGACCTTGCTCTTTCATATGGCGAAGGGCCGCATCCGCATGCTGGATCAGCATCTCCGCCGTCTCCTGTCCGTTGTAGGCGGCAATGCCTAACAGAGCGTTGATGTGAACGGGGCGATTTCGGACGATAACGGGCTCGGACAGCTTTTGTTGAATATGGGACGCCTGCGAGAGCAGCCGCTCCGGGTCGGGAGAGGCCGTCAGACTGCATATCAGTTCATTCTCCCGGATTCGGGCGACGAAGCCGCGGGGCAGCAGGCTTGTCAATCGCTGGTATACGCTCTTCATCAGATCGTCAGCGAACGGATAAGCGAGTTGAACATTGCTGATATGAACGATGCAGACCGCATCCGTCGTTCCCGAGTGGTCCAGATAATGCTGCAGCCGTTCGACGGATGCTTTGGCATTCCATGGGTGGGCGGCCAAATCCCGGAAGTACGAACCGGTGTTGTGCCATTCAACGATGAAATGGCGGAAACCTGCAGTAGCGAGGGACGATATGATCATCATCGGCAGAAGGAAATGACTGGCGATGGATACCGTAACGGGGACTGGGAGCATGAGGCTCCAGGCGAAGCTCGCCACCGCAATGGAGGCGCCGAACAGCAGGTCGGTTCCGAGGGTCGTGGGGATGATTCCGCGCTTCTCCAATTCCTTGTAAACAACGCCCAGGATCGCACAGGTTGCAATCCCGCCCAAGCCGGGCTCCCATCCGGCCCCGCCCAGCAGAACCCGGTAGCCCCCTGCGAACACGACCGCAAGCAGGGCCGAGCGCCACCCTCCGTAAGTACCGGCCGCCGCCACCGAGACGTTTCTCAAGTCAAGGATGACGCCGTCTGCCACGACAAGCGGAATTTGCATCGATATAATACTCGAGATTCCGAACGTCACCCCCAAAATCATATCCTGCAGTTTTTTGGAAAGTTTCATGGCATGTGGACGCAAGTGGTTAATTAACACAATGAAAATGGCGATATCCGTAAAATTGCGTATAAAGCTGGTAACAATTTGCAGCCAAGACACGGTTTCAGCCCCCCGGATTTATATGAAGCGTTCCTCTTCGATGTCTTTTCTTTCTTCCATTATGGATCAAGAGTATGAGGAAAATTACCCGGTAACCATTTAAGCGATGTTAAATTTTCACATAAATACCAGACCCGGACAAGAACGGGACGGTTCCCCTCCGCTATCTTACAAGGATCAACGGCTTCGCCGTCCTTAGGGACGAGCGCGTTTATCAATGTTGTGCGAAGCAAAATATATAATCTTGTGCTTTCAACAAAAAAAGCCCGGCCGCTTCCCTGCTTATCGCGAGAGAAGTTAAGGCCGGGCTTAAGACGAAGCGTTTTACATAATCTCGAACTTGTAGCCGACACCCCATACCGTCTTAATATGCTTGGGCTGCTTCGGATTAAGCTCAATCTTTTTCCGCAGGTTGGTCACATGAACATCGATGGAGCGGTCATTAACGAACGAATCGATGCCGCGGATGGCATTGATGAGCTCGTCGCGGCTGAACACTTTGCCCGGATAGCTGTAAAACAGCTTCATGATCTCAAACTCGGAGAAAGTTATGTCCACCGGCTGGTTTTGCACAATCAGCGTGCGGCGGTCCATATCGAGCTCCAGCCACGGCTCCGGGAGATGGGCCGCAGCTTCCCTTGCAGGCTTGGCGGCTTCTGCCGCGTCCGCGGGCAAATTTTCCCGGGACAGCCGCGTCTGGGAACGCCGAAGCTGGGCGATAATCCGGGCTTTCAGCTCCTGCATGCTGAAGGGCTTGCTTAAGTAATCGTCCGCACCGGAAGACAGTGCCTGAATACGATCGGTCACCTTGTTTTTCATGGAAACGATCAGGATCGGCACGGGAGTCCGGTTGCGGAGCAGCGAGCACAACTCGGCACCGTCGACGTCGGGCAAGATCAGATCAAGCAGAATGACATCCGGTTTGAATGCGTCCAGCGCATGAAAGCTGTCATGTCCCGTCTCCACCCGATGCACGACGAAATCTTCCTCACTCAAATAAAGCTTCAGCATTTCTCCAATAATCGTATCGTCTTCGATAATTAATACTCGCGGCATTTCAGACACCCCAATGATTGATATATTAAATTATTAATGGTCTGAAAGCTAATACTTTGCTAATATTTTCATACTTGCTTGACTAATTTTATTATATCTTGCCGAATTCCGTACGTCTATAAGCGGGAGTGTTAGAATGTTTGGATTTTGTTAGCGACAATCGCCGTATCAATCGTTGCACATACTTCCACCAAGGCCGATTCCAGACTTTGCGATAACGGTTCGCAAGCCGACAAACGTTGTTCCTCGACCGCCAGCTCGAACGCATAGGCCGCCTCAAAGACGCTTTTCATGCCGAGGTTGCCCGCCGCACCTTGCAGCGAATGGGCAAGACGTCTTGCTTCGGCGAATTGCTGAGCCGTTACAAGCTGTCTGAGCTCCTTCGCCGTATGTTCGTGCTGCTTGCGAAACAGCAGGAGGAGCCTGAAGACGATCTCGACTTTGCCGTCCAACCGCTGCAGCGCATCCTGCATATCAATGCCCGCCCAGGCAAATGCATCTGCCTGAGGCTTCAATTTCGACGGAATGCCGGCTTCGGAGGCGGCCGCCGCCTCGCTGCGAGGCAGCCATTTCGACAAGACGGCGAGCAGCAGCTCGGGCTCCAGCGGCTTGCTTAACAGATCGTTCATCCCCGCCTGCCGGCACTGGTCGTCCCGGACTGACGTCGCATCGGCGGTCAGCGCAATGATCGGGAGCTGCTGAAGCCGCGGATTCCGGCGAATTGCCGCCGTCGTTTCCAGACCGTCCAGTTCCGGCATATGAATATCCATCAGAATAAGATCGAATGTTTCGTTGCGCAGCAGCTCCAGCGCCTCCAGGCCGTGACGGGCTCCGGTTACGGAAAGCCCCAGCTTTTCCAGCATAGCTGTCGCTACCGTCTGATTAATCATTTGATCCTCCACCAATAATACATGTCCTTCAAGACTTCGAACATTCGTTCCCCGGCCGGATGGTTTGTCAGCGGAAGCTGGTTCGTTCAAACTGTGTTCCTGCAGTGCCGCTATTGTCTGGTACATCTCCAATCGGCTGACCGGCTTGACGAGGATCGCATCCGGCCTGTGAGCCTTAGGCAGCCGCTGCAGCGCGTCGCGCCCGGCCAGCGTCGTATATGCGATGGTGAGCGCTCCGCGTCCGTATGCCGCCTGCTTCATCTGCAGCCATATATCTTCACCGTACATATCTTCGGCTTCCATATCCAGCAGCAGCGCATGTACCGGCCGCTCCACGCCGTCCAGACGGCGCAGGGCGTCCGTCCAGCTTGGGGACACGTCCGTCTGTACGGACAAGCTGTTGATCATCATGGATAAATTTGAACGCACGAGCGGCGAATCCTCGACAACGAGAATCCGGAAATCGCCATGGCTTCTGGTCAAAGGAAACGCGCGTTTGCGCGAAGGATCCGGGCTTTCAAACCGGACCGTAAACGAAAAAGTGCTGCCGAGGCCCGGCTCGCTCTCGATCGTTAATGTGCCGCCCATCATTTCAATCATGCTTTTGGAAATGTTCAAGCCGAGGCCCGTCCCCCCGAATTTCCGGCTGGTTGACTCGTCGGCCTGCATAAACGGCTGAAACAGCCGGTTTAATTGCTCCGGCGTCATGCCGATTCCCGTATCCGTCACTGCAAAACGGACAGCCGCCATGCCGTCCTTATGATCGACGATCCGAATCAGCAAAGTCACCGCGCCTTGATCCGTAAATTTGATCGCATTGCTGGTCAGGTTCAGCAAGATTTGCTCAAGCCGCAGCGGATCTCCGATCAAAACGGCGGGGATGCCGCCCTCCATCCGGATCGCCATATCGATCGGTTTGTGGCCGAGCAGGACGCTCAACGTGCTGCTCAGCTTGCGGACGGATTCATCCAACTGGAAGTTGGCCCGCTCCAGAGTCAGCTTCTTTGCTTCGATTTTGGAAAAATCCAAAACATCGTTAATGACTTGAAGCAGCGTTTGGGCCGAGCCTGTAATCTTGCTCTGATAATCGCGCTGAATGTCGGTCAGCTTCGTCTGCTGCATCAAATAAGAAAGACCGGTAATCCCGTTAAGCGGCGTTCTGATTTCGTGGCTCATGCGGGCGAGAAACATGCTTTTAGCCAAGCTGGCGTTGTCGGCGTCTTCTTTGGCCTGCATCAATTCCGTCTGCGTCCGCTTCTGCTCCATAATGTCCCGGACAATGGTGGAAAAGAAAGGATCTCCGCCGTCCGAAGGCTTATGCGCGACAATGACCTGAGAGGTCACGATGCCCCCGCGGTCGGTCATAAATTCGGTTTCGCCCTCCCAGTGCCCGCATTGCTGGGCTATGGCAAGTCCTTCCGCCAGCTGAATAGCCGTATCGGCCCGCAAATATTTGCCGAGCCGGCGCGATTCGCTGTCCAGCGTATCGATGCCGAGCAGCCTTTTGCCCGCCGCATTGATGTAGAACATATTGCCCTTGAGGTCGAATGAAGCGATAAAATCTTGGGCTGCGTCCAAAATGTGCAGGAGCCGGTTGCTCGTCTCCGTCGCATGGAAAAACACGCTCATATCCCGGGCGAGCATGACGTAACCTTTGACCGAGCCGTCGGAGCGCGTCATCGGGCTGACATTCAAATTAATCGGCAGGCGCGTCCCGTTCGCGCGGATATAAATCCATTCCTGATCCATTTCCATATTTCGTAAAGGTTTCGCTACAAGCACGGAGCAATCCGGTTCGACCGGAATGCCGAGATCGACGGAGTAGGCGCTTGCCCGCTCGCTTAGCTGCACCGGATCATGCCACAGCAGCGGGGTTTCCGTGTGGATCACATCCCGTGCCCGGTAGCCGAGCATGGTTTCGGCCATCGGACTAAACTTGATGATCCGGTAGTCGCTATCGGTTATGATCATCGCCAGCTGGTTGGAATGGATAAAAGATTCGAAGGGCTCGAACAAATCGCGCAAATTTTGCGTCATATCGTTAACCGATACGGACAGCAAGCCGAGTTCATCACGGCTGTTCGTTTCTATGGCCGCCACGGACAGGTTGCCTCCGGCTACGGCTTTCGTTACAACCAGCAGCTTGTGAATGCGCCGAATGATCATCGTGTTGAAAACGAAATAAATCAAGCTTGCCAATACGAACTCCATCAGGGCGATCAATCCGACGGTGGAGTAGAGCAGCGAGTTAAGCGGCTTTTCCATACTTGCCTGCGGGATATAAAGCAAAAGATACCATTGCGTGTTAGGCACTTTGGCATAAAACAGCAGCAGTTGTTCCCCTTGAAAGCGCACCATTTGAAAACCGGAGCCATTCTCGATCATTTGCTGGTACACAGGCAGGAGATCGGGGAAATCTCTTAAATAATTGCGGTTCAAGATCGTTTCTATATTTTTGCTGTACAGGACGGTAGAGTCGGATTGTATCAGGATGACGCGGTCTTTTAAATCGGGATTGTCCGTTTTCAGCTGACTTTCAAATAAATTTCGGGCATCGTACACAATTTCCAGCAAGCATGATACGGTGCCGTCGTCATTCCAAACCGGCAAAATCAACGTTACGATATAACCCCCGTCTCTTTGTCCGAAGAAAGGATCGGAGATGCGGCCTTGCCCGGCAAGAGCGGCTTGGAAAGCCGGGTTATCCGATACGTTAAACATTTTTCCGTTCGTTAAGGTCAGGTTTCCGCTCAGATCGGCGATGCCCGCAGAGAGATAGGCGGTGCCGGCATATGCGGTTTCCTGACGCAAATAAGTCAGCTTTTCTTCAAGCGTGCCGGTCCGGATAATGGGGGTGCGGCTGATGACCTTGGCTTCCGCGTAGCGGACGGCAAACCAATCGCTCAGACGGCTGGACGTGTCCTGGACGGCCGAAAGGTTTTGCTGCTCGATGTACGAACGCATTTTGTCTTTTGCCATTGAATAGTTCACAGCCCCCACAACGCTTAAGCAGATTGTCGTAATGGCTACGAGCAGCAGCACCCATTTAATGCGCAAGGAGCTGGTCATATGGTACCTCCCGTAGTTCGGTATTTTGTTAGAAGGCACGGGCGCAATTGTTTATGAACTGTTAGAGAATCTTAACAAAACTAAATATATATATCGGAAAAGATTTAACGAATGCTTACTATAATTTAAAGAGCACGGTGAATTCATGCCCGCTGGAACCGAACTTTTATAAAGAACGCAGCTTCAATAAGTATAGCATGCGCATCGGCGCGAGGGGGAAACGGTTATGAAGTGGACGGTCGGCAAAAAGCTGTTTATGTCTTACATGGCGATTTTGGTTATTATGGCGCTGGTCGGAATATTGAATTTAAAGAGCATGAACCAGATGCAAAAAAATACGTCGGAAATTTCCCACGTCTGGTTGACGGGCACTGAAATCGCAAGCCAGGTCGATTTTTCGCTGGAGCATATCCTCGCTCTTACTTATCAAATGGGCATGGAGCCGGATGCGGCGAAAAAAGCGGCATTTTCCAAGCAAATGGAAGAAACGTTCGATACGATAGACGCGAAGCTGGCGGAATACAAGGAATCGTTGGCCGATGCGGAGGACGAACGCAATGCGGCCAAGCTGACCGAAAGCTGGAAAGCGTTCAGAGAAGCCAACGCATTGTCCAAAGGTCAGCAAGGAAACGCGAAAACCTCGGAACAAGTATCCAAGACGTTCCAGGAGGTCAGGAATGATGTCGCTGTGATCGTCAAATTCAATCATGAAGGCGCATCGGCAGCGGAAAAGAACGGTGAATCCCTCTATCGGAGCAGCTTGATCCAGTTTATCGGTCTGCTGATCGTATCGATCCTGTTCGTGGTCTTCACCGCTTATGCGGTTATACGAGTGGTTTCCAGGCCGATTCTGAAGGTTGCCGATGCGCTGGAAATGATCTCGCACGGCAATTTGACGGTTAAAGCCATACATACGGCATCCAAAGATGAAATCGGAAAGCTGGTCGCATCGGTAAACCGGGTAGCCGGCTCGTTGAAGGAATCCGTCCTGCACATGCAGGAAGCTTCCAATCAGGTGGCGGCTTCCGCGCAGCAGCTGACGGTAAGCTCGGAGCAAAATGCGCAGGCGGCGGAAAACGTGGCGCAATCAGTCATGGAAGTTGCCAACGGATCGGAAAATCAGGCGGTGAGCGCGCTGGAATGCGGCAGAGCTATGGATGAGATGACGATCGGGATTCAGCGGATCGCCGAAACGACGTCGGAAGTAGCGGAGCTGTCCGATGAAGCGGCCAAGCGCGCGGAGGAAGGCAGCAAAGTGATGAGGAACGCTTCCTCCAAAATTCAATCCGTCAGCTCGACCGTGGAAAAAGCAAGCGGCATTATTAGAAAGCTTGAAGAACATTCGCAAAATATCGGGCGCATCTCCCAGCTTATCGGAGAGATCGCAAATCAGACCAGTCTGTTATCGCTTAACGCCGCGATCGAAGCGGCGCGCGCCGGAGAACACGGAAGCGGCTTTGCGGTAGTCGCCGGCGAAATCCGCAAGCTGTCTACGCAAACGGCGAATTCGATTCAGGAAATTAATGAAGTCATCGGCGGGATCCAGGAAAACACGCAGCAGGCAGTGGCCACAATGGACGAAGGGTTGTCCGAAGTCGGCGGCGGGTTGAAGGCTGTGGCGCATGCGGAGGAAGCTTTCGGCCTGATCGTCAGGTCGACCGAGGAGGTCATGCGCAAAATTCAGGAGGCTGCGGCCTGCGCGCAGCAAATGTCGGCCAGCTCGGAGGAGGTCGCCGCAACGGTGACGAGCATGGGCGACATTGCCCGGCAAAGCGCCGGTCTGGCACAGACGGTTGCCGCAACGTCGGAAGAGCAGCTGGCCTCCACGCAGGAGATTACGGCTTCCGCCGGCATGCTGTCCAATATCTCGCTCGATTTGCAAAACCTCACGATTAAATTCCGTGTTACCTAACCGCATTTCATTCGCAGTTTCGCTGTTCAAAAGGCGGCCTATTCCCGGCAGGGAGGGGCCGCCTTTTCGATTAGGCGCACATAGAAGCGGGATTTTTGTGATCTTTTACACAAAACGCAATATTTTGTCCAAGATAGGAGGTAAGTCTTATATTAAAGTGTAGTCAACATGTGAAAATACAACTATAATAGAAAAAGATTCAAGAAATTACGACATAGTTAACACAAAGTCAACATGATTCGTCAATATAGCCGACAATAAGGCATTAGGAGGGATTACCTATTGGCGATTATACCGTTATTGCCGATGTCGGCGCTTCTCTGCTGAAGCTGCTGCGCGAGCAGATGACGCCGGATCCCATCCCGCAGCCGGAGTTGATCGGGCTCGCATCGCCTGCCGACAAGGGCGATCTCTACCTTTCCTTATATTTGTACAGCATTAAAGAAAGCGGAGACAACCGACAGACGCGCATGATAGCCCGGGGAACCGGCGAGATTCAATATCCGCCCGAGACCGTGGACCTTTATTATTTGCTGACCGCATATTCGGCGGCGGAGCTGCAATCGCGCGTCATGGACGAACACCGGATACTCGGCAGAGCGATCCAGGTGTTGTACGATAACTCGATATTGCGCGGATCGTCACTTGTCGGGACGTTGGCTGATCAAGGCGAGGAAGTGCGCATCGTCATGGATGCGCTGTCGGGGGAGGCGCTGACCCGCATGTGGAATTTTGGAGACGTTCCTTACCGGCTCTCCGTCGGTTATGTGGCAGGCCCCGTCAATATTGACTCCACGCGGATTAAAACGACGAAGCGGGTAACCGAACGCGATTTTCGGATTCAAGGATAGGAGGATTCGAGTTGGAGCATGTCAGAATAGCGAGGCTGAGGACGAAGGTTTCGCTGGTCGTTTGTTTGGTGGATGCCTTTACCTCGGATCATCCGCATGGCGCGAACATCTCCGTCGTTCTCGAAGGGTCGCTGTCCAAGCCGATCGTCACTTCCAAAGGAACTTATATCTTTACAAACCTGCAAGCAGGCGCTTACGGGCTGCGCGTGAACGCGCAGCATTATTTCGAAGAGCGCCGTCCTATAGAAGTGGGCCTTGAGAATACGCTGGTTCATGTTACGCTGTCGCCCCGTCCGTCTTATCCGTTTAAAGAGAAGGATACCTTATTGCGCGTCAGCGTCGGCAATGAAGAAGGCCAGCCGTATGCCAAGGCTCTTCTGCATGCTTCTGTACAGACGGAGGATGAGGCTAAGGCAAGGCTGGCGCAGGACCGGGCGGAGCCGGGGGCGGACGAGCTGGTCGTCGGCTCGGTTACCGGAGTCATCAGCCCGGGAGACCGTTATTTGATTCGCGGCCGGGGCGCCGAAGCCGGGGAAGAGCTTTGCAGGATCGCTGAAGTACTGGAACACCGGCGGAGGCTGAAGCTGGACCGTCCGCTTGCCGGAAGCTACACGCGGGGGGCGCTGCTGCTCCCGGCGATGCAGACGCAGTCGGACGAGCAGGGCGAGGCGGTAGTCGCTTTTTCCAACTGCAGGGCGAGAAGCTTTAACGTGAAGCTTGACATTGTGCACGGCGGCCGTTCGCTTTCGAAGGAGGTGAATGTCGCGGAGGGCGGTACGACAGCTGCGGGCAGATTGCAATTCTAGCTTCGATGATCCGACATAACGGGCACAGCTCCTATCGAGCTTGCCGACCGGGAAGGGCAGAGCAGTACATAACTTTGTTAGTAGATCGGATTCATCCATCTTCTATAAACCATAAGCAGAAAGGAGAGAACTGGTTTTGTCGTTAGCCTGAACCTGTCCCGCAAGCGCGGGAAGGAAGCGGACGGACGAAACCGGGGAACAATGGCTGAGTATTTATCACCGGGAGTCTATGTAGAAGAATTCGACAGCGGCGCGCAACCGCTGGAAGGTGCAAGTACGAGCACGGCAGGCTTCATCGGTCTTGCACAAAGAGGGGAGATCGAGGGCGTTCCCCTGCTGATTACAAGCGTAGCCGATTTCCATCGCAATTTCGGCAGCTATTTATCCGAAAATGCGTTCGGGGACTATCGCTTTCTGTCCTATGCGATAGAGCATTTCTTTCTGAACGGGGGCTCGCGCGCATATGTGATGCGTGTGGCGCCATCCGATGCCAAACCGGCCTCGAACCAAGGCAGCGCGAACAAGGAAGCGGCTCTTCTGCAGATTGCTTCCAAAAACCCGGGCACATGGGGCAACCAGGTGCGGGTCGTGCTTGTTCCGGCCAGCAAAGCCAAGACGCAAATTCTCGACATTGTCGGAACACCGGGCGAATCGGTGCAGTACCGCGTCAAAAACAATGCGGGCTTCAACGTCGGGGACGTCGTCGCCTTCGAAAACGGCGGCAGCAAGCAGTACAACCGTGTAGTCTCTTCGCTTGACAACATCATCGAACTGGAATCCGTGCTGGAAGGCGAAGCGGATGTCATCGACACCAATCTATTGCCTGCAAAAGTGCTCACCACCTGCGAATTCACCATGCACGTATTTTACGGGGATGAAGCGGAAACTTTCGAGAGATTATCGCTTAACGTTTCCGCAGCCAACCACGTGGACAAGATCGTAAACCGCTCCAATATTATCAGCGTCAAAGATTTGAGCCTGGAAACCGATCTGGGCGCCGTGCCTCCGTTCGAGGCGCTTTCCGGCGAGAAGGAAGAAGCCGGCAAATTCCAGATTTCCCTGTTTAACGGCAGCGACGGCTCCATCGCGAATTTATCCGCCTCCGACTTTATGGGGGTTGACCGCGGTCCCGGCAAAAGAACCGGCATCCAGTCGTTTATCGACAACGACGTGGTGAGCCTGATGGCTATCCCGGGCGTGACCGACCCGAATGTGCAGCTGTCGCTGGTGGCGCATTGCGAAAATCTCGGCAGCCGGTTCGCGATTCTCGATATTCCGCGCGAGAAAACGAAAGTGGCCGACGTGATGACGCACCGCAACATTTTTGACAGCAACTATGCGGCGATGTACAACCCTTGGCTGCAAGTGTTCGATCCGCTCGACAAACGCAATATTTATATTCCGCCGTCAGGCTCCATGGCAGGCATTTACTCCCGTTCCGACCAAACCCGCGGCGTGCAAAAGGCGCCAGCCAACGAAGTCGTCCGCGGCTGCGTAGGCTTGGACTGCCAGTACAACAAGGGCGAGCAGGATATTTTGAACCCGCAGGGCGTTAACCTGATCCGTCATTTTGCAGGCCAGGGCATTCGCGTATGGGGCGCGCGCACTTGCTCCTCTAACGGTTTGTGGAAATACGTCAACGTTAGACGGCTGTTCATTTTCATCGAGGAATCGATCAAGAACGGCACCAACTGGGTCGTGTTCGAGCCGAATGACGAGCAGCTGTGGGCCCGCGTACAACGTACCATCGAAGCATTCCTGACCCGCGTGTGGAGAGACGGCGCGCTGATGGGCAGCAGCCCTGGCGAAGCATTCTACGTGAATATCGGCCGCAGCACCATGACGCAGGACGATATCGATAACGGCCGGCTGATTTGTATTATCGGCGTTGCGCCTGTAAAACCGGCAGAATTCGTCATCTTCCGGATCACTCAGAAAACTAGAGAGGAATAGGTCCTCTCTAGTCGTCCGTGCCATAGACGGGTAACGATCAGAACGAAAGGGGAAGCGGTAAATTATGCCTGGCGAGCGTAAAGATCCATACAGAAATTTTCGATTTAGGGTTGAGGTAGAAGGAATACAACAAGCGGGCTTCAGCGAGGTGTCCGGATTCGACGCATCGTTGGCCGTGATTGAATACCGTGAAGGCAATGAAACGATTACGCCCCGCAAGCTGCCGGGGCTGGCGAAATACGGTAACATTACCTTGAAATGGGGCGTTACCGATTCATTGGATATGTACAACTGGATGCAGGAATCGATTCAAGGAAAAATAGCGCGCAAAACCGTCACGATCATCGCGATCGACGAAGAAGGCGCCGACGTGGCGACGTGGCAGGTTATCGAAGCGTGGCCATCCAAATACACGGCTCCGAATTTTAACGGAACAGGCTCGGAAGTGGCCATCGAATTCCTGGAGCTGGCGCATGAAGGCATGACCCGCACGAAGTAACAATTGCATCGGGGAACAAGAGAAGGAATGAAGCGGTCATCGCTCTTCTTATCTCTTGTTTTCCTGCTTATGCGATAGGATTGACAATGGCCGTCGGCTATCCTTTTCGGGCCAAGCTGATGTTGACTTTATACAGGCGAGATGGAAGGCCGAAGCCGTTTCGCATGGATGCGGTGGAGGCATAACGAAAAAAAGATTTTAGGAGGGTGCGCGAGTGGCTTTTAAAACGGAATACGAATTTGAGCTTCCCAGAGGCTATGTCGACGATAACGGCACATTGCACAAAAGGGGCATTATGCGGCTGGCGACGGCGGCAGACGAAATTTTACCGATGCGCGATCAGCGGGTACAGCAAAATCCGGGTTATTTGACGATTATACTTTTGACCCGCGTCATTACGACGCTTGGCGAATTGAGAGCGATCGACACCCGTGTCATCGAGAAATTGTTTACGGCGGACTTGGCGTTTTTGCAAAATTTTTACCGGGAGATCAACGAAATGGAAGTGCCGAAGGTTCACACCGCATGTCCGAAGTGCGAGCATGAATTCGAGGTCGATGTATCTTTTATCGCAGGGATGGAGGAGGCATAGCGGGTTATCCCATTGACAAGATTTACGAGGAGGCCGGGTTTATCGCTTATTACTTTCACTGGCCGCATGATGAAATCATGTCGATGGAGCACCGGGAGCGGCGGAAGTGGTGCGAGGAAATTTCGCGGATTAACCGCAGCATGAACGAGGACAAGCCCAAAGATAACCCGTTTGACGTATTTAATAAGAGGTGAGCAAGCAGATGAGCATTCCGTCTAAAACATACGATGTCAGTGCTGCGTTTCGATTTGTGGTGGAGCTGGACGGGTTGTTGGTCGGCGGCTTTTCGGAGGTGACCGGGCTTCAGGCAGAGACGGAAGTGATGGAATACAGCGAGGGCGGCGTGAACGATTACGTTCATTACTTGCCGAAGCAGACCAAATACCAGCGCATCGTGCTGAAGCGGGGAATCACTCAGGCAAGCGAGCTGTGGGATTGGTATGAAGGAGTCATCGGCGGCAAAATAAAGCGGAAAAGCGGCTCCGTCATTTTAAATAACCCGGCGGGAAAAGAGATTTGCCGGTGGAATTTTTTTGAGTCGTACCCGGTTAAATGGATCGGTCCGAAAATGGATGCCGCCAGCACGGGCGTCGCCATTGAAACGATCGAAATTGTGCATAACGGATTGAAGACGATTTTCAAGAAATAATCGGGCAGGGGGGGCATTCATGAAATCACGGCAAACGTATAACCCCCGGAAACAAGCCCGGAAAGCAAAGGATGCTTCTGCCCGACCTGAAGCTCGAAAGAGTAAAGTTCAAGCCGAAGAGGACAATAATTCCACGGTTAAAACAGCCGGACCGGATGCGGGCGGCGGTGCGCTGCTCAGACGGCGGTTCGCGGACGGGATAATCGGTAAATACGGTTTTGCGCGGAGCGACTATTTAGGGCGCTTGTCGCTCACCTTCCGTGAGCGGGAAGCGGCTCGGGCGGGAGTCCGGGGCAATCGAGACACCGAATGGCGTTCGATCGTCGCCCGGCTCCAGCAGCAGTTGGATCAGCTGCAGCGCTCGGGTGCGCAGCATACCGTCACGTATCGGGAGACGGTGCATCGGCTCGAGCGGTGGATTCGCCAATATGGCGGTGAGCCGGAGGAACGGATGCGTCCGCGCTATCGAGCCGAAGCCGCTTATATGGAAGCCGGCAGTCATGGCACGCTTGCGCAGCGTAAGCAATTGAACGAGACTACGGCGGATAGCGTGCTGCCCGGACAAACGATAAAACCTGTGCAAGGGCGGCGCATTCTCAGTCAGGATCAAGAACCGGAGCGGGCCTATGAACAGCGGTCGATTCATGGAGAGCTGCAGCCGCAAGGCCCGATGCAAGAACCTGCACAGCAGAAGCAGCGGGGGTACGGCGAGGATCGGACATCAGAACAGCCGCAGCCGGAGAAAAGGCGAGGCCGGCCCAGGAAGCAGCCGCAAAGCGAAGAACCGGTGCAGAGGCAAGCTAGGGGTCCGGAGCAAGGACAGGCCTGGAGTCAGGAACAAGCTCAAATTCGGAATCAACAAGATCAGAACCTGGATCGGGATCAAGGATCGGTTCCAAGACAAAAGCGAGTGCAGGATCATGAGCGCGATCATCAACAAGGAAGTCCGGCACAAGCTCAAGAGCAAGGGCAAAAACAGGGACGAGGGCGTAAGCGGGAGTCCGAACAAGCGCGGGGCGCGGAGAACAATCGCCGTCCCATGCAAAGTCAGATGCCGGACAAGGCTCCGGTAAATGAGCAAGCAAAGGAAATAAAGGTTAAGGACGTAAACGATGAACGGGTTAAAGGAATATTGCGGTGGCCCTTAAATCCGGAAGACGGCCGACCGATGGTACGGCATCGCAGCGGGCAATTGAGTCCTGGCGGACAAACAACCGCAGAGACAGCGCTCGTCCATGCAGGGATCAAGTCGGCACGCGGGGGTATCGCAGCGGGCGTTTTACGATGGGAGTCAAGCCGAGTTGACGATAGCGGGCAGGATACATCCGTTCGTTTCGCAACGGGACGAATAAATTGGCGCCCTGTACCTTCTTCCTTCCCAAACAACAACCGGCTTCCCGCATTGCGTCGGCGCACAGCCGATGGCGATGAAATGTCTCAACTCGCCGGAGAGGCGTTAAATGACTCCGGGCAGTCAGCAGTCGGACGAAGGCCAACGGCATTGATAAAGCACCAGCATCGTGCGGGAAAGGTTGGGATCAACCAGCAGCCATGGGAGGAAAGCCGCGCTTTCCGGGGCGGGCCGCTTTCAGGACAACACGGGTTGATCCCGTCGAACCGGCTTGCATATAGCAAACTAGGGATTGCGCGCTTGCCGGACCGGGATGGACGCGTGGGCAAGCGGTCATTGTCAAATCGCCGTTCCAAAGACGGCGCCTATGGCGGGCAAGCGGCTATTCTTGAACAGAGGCCGATGTTTACGGGCTTGCGGAAGCCGGCGGTCGTCGGAGCGGATTGGCAAATTCGCCGGCAGCACGGAAATGAACCCGGACAACCGGGGAATAGAGCCCGGAGGCTCGCATACAACGGTAGCGGCGCCAAGGAAGAGCAGAACAGGTCCGGGATGTTGGATCCGAATGATGGCATCGTACCTAAGCGGCACGAACCGCTCTTATCCGGGACTTATCGCGACTTATGGATTGAACGCCGGACAGAAGCCCGGAGACGGACAACCTTCCGCGGCAATCAAGCTTATTTTGGGATGAAGGCTGCCCCCGGGATGCGCGCAGCGCAAGCGGCAGAAGCTGTGCGACCGAGGATACCGCAAGGCACCGAAGGAAGCGGCTTGATTCAACGGAACGCAGCAGGCGCTGAGCGGCCGACGGATAACGATCCGACAAGAGCGCTGTACATGGCCGTTATTGGCGAAAGCAGCGGCTCAAGCGCCGGGTCGCCAACGGCGTATCGCTTAGCAGACGATGCGGCAGTACTGAGGCTGCCTAAGCGAGGCGGGACGAGTCCGGGAGCGGGTCTCCTCCGCCTGCTGTCGGAGGAAGGCGTGGCTCCCGCAGGGTCCGGTTTGGCGCTGATGCTGCATCGGACATGGCAGCATGATGCAGCATCGGCAAATCGGCCGCAGAGCATGCTGCGGCCGGATGAAGGCGGCAGCGGCGCAAACGCTGCCGGAGACGGCATCGTCCGGCGGCGTAAAGCGGCCGGACGGCGGGAAACGCAGCCCCGGTGGGACGAGGGGCTGCACAAGCGGCAAGCGGCTGCACAGCGACCGCAGCCGCTTGCCCGGGCGGAACAGGCGCTGCTGCGGCGCCTGCCGGCAGGACTGCCGGCCATGGAGCGCTCGCGCTTTGCGGCGGAGCGGATTTCGGCCGGCACGGCACTGCAGCGGGCCGGGCATCGAGCCGGCCCGGCTGTTCAACGCAGCGCTTCGGCTGCCGGATTTGAGCGGCCCGCTGCGGGTGCAGCCAGCCTTGTGCGGCGCACAGCCCCATCAGCCGAAGCGGGTCGTTACGGCCTGCATGGCGATGGCGCTTCGTTCAATCCGGCCTCCGCGCTGCGTGATTGGAACAGGCAGTCGGCCCGGTCGATAAAGACAGCTGCAGATGCAAGCGAGCCATTACGCCGGCAGAGGCCGACGTCCCCGATGGCAGGCAGTAACTTAACCGCATTCGGTTGGGCTGGACGGACGTCACCGATTTCCGAGAAGGCCCCGTATCCGATGTCGTTCGGGAATGCGGCGCGAATTGTACAGCGGTTTATCGGACAGCCGGCCCCGCTGTATACGGGCTCTGTCTTCCGGACAAGCGTCCTTATGGAAGGAAGTCAGGCGCAGCAACGCGACGTATGGTTCGCCGATCGTCCGGGAGCATCTCGTGCGTCAGCCGGCGTTGAACCGACGGGAAGTATCGCTGCGGCGCAGATAATGATTAATCGGGCGGCATTATCCGATAACCGCCCATCGTTCGCCGGGAGCCGGTTTGCGGGCTCCACATCGGCCACATGGAGAGATACAGGCGGCCGTCCTGTCAGTCGCTCCGTTGAGCTTAGTGCCAATGGACTTGGAAGCTTGATAAGCCGATCAGCGGCTTTGCCTGCAATACGAACGACCAACGGCCCATTGTCCGTATCCGGCCGGCGAGCGTCAGCTGCCTCTGACGCCGGGGGGGATGCAGCGGCATTATCGGCTGCGCGGCAATCGGTCGGTCCGGGATCAAAATCGCCGATAACCGGAACCTTCGGGGGCGGCGGTCGGATGGCAAACGTGACATCACGTGCTGGATATGACATAGGCGGATTGAATGTCCCCACATCGGCTATTATTTTGCCGAAACGGCTTGGTTGGACCCGCGAGCAGTTGGGCTCGAATGGAGCCGCATTGCGGACGCTCTCACGGGTTGCACGGGCTGCACTACCAGAGGTATCACAGCGAGCCTTGGGGGTAACATTGACCGGGGCTTCGCCGCGAGCGCGGCTGCTGCGATCGCCGCCGGCGATTGCGCATCGAAACGAGGCGCTGCCAGTGGCGACGCCTACGGCAGCAGCGCATCAGCAGCAGCCGACATCGCCGTCATCGGTATTGCGGCGATCCGGCCAATCGGCGGCGCCGGCGGCAATGACAAGGCAAGCGCAGCCGCAGTCATCGCCGTCATCGGTATTGCGACGATCCGACCAATCGGCGGCGCCGGCGGCAATGACAAGGCAAGTGCAGCCGCAGTCATCGCCGTCATCGGTGTTGCGGCGATCCGGCCAATCGGCGCCGGCGGCAATGACAAGGCAAGCGCAGCCGCAGTCATCGCCGTCATCGGTGTTGCGGCGATCCGACCAATCGGCAGCGCCGGCGGCAATGGCAAGGCAAGCGCAGCAGCCGACATCGCCATTATCGGTGTTGCGACGATCCGAACAATCGGCGGCGCCGGCGGCAATGGCAAGGCAAGCACAGCAGCCGACATCACCGTCATCGGTACTGCGGCGATCCAACCAATCGGCGGCGCCATCGGCAATGGCAAGGCAAGCGCAGCAGCCGACATCACCGTCATCGGTGCTGCGGCGATCCGAACAATCGGCAGCACCATCAATTACAAGGCAAGCACAGCAGTTGCCAGCATCATCTGCGGCACTGCAGCGGACGCAGCGGTTAGCCTCGACACCGATGGATTCGCCGCTTGCAGGTACCCTCGTGCAGAAGGGACGGGCACTGTACGGAGGGGGCAACATTGCACTGCGAAGAAACGACGGACTTGCGAAAACTCCGGGACATATCGCCGCAATGCCGGTTTTGACGGCTTCGGTGACCGGCAGTACCACGCCGCTTTCCCGTAAGCCGATGGTGCTGCAGGCTGCCGGGACGGGTGAAGCAGGTCCAGGCGGCCGGACAGGCTTGCGCGCGGCATTGCACTGGCAGGCGGAGCAGGCACGCATGGACCGCCTGCGGCAGTCCGCGGCCGGCGCAGCGGCGGCTCCCGCTTTGCCGCTGCAGCGGAGCGCCACGGGCTCCCCGCTGCGGCTTACGGCGGCGAGCCTGGCTCCTGCCGCCGGATCAACCATCGCGGCCCGCACGGCAGGCCGCGCCGCTCCCGTAGCGGCGGAACGCGCTGCGAGCCTCCTTGCCGCGGGCAGCGCCTCGCGGCAGCCGGCAGAGGGCCCGTTGGACCCGGGCCCCGGCTTGCTCCAACGGCAGGCCGCTCAGCCGTCGCCGCTGCTCGAGCACAAACTGCTGCCCGAAGCAGGCAGGGACGGCTACGAAGACGAGACGCTGTCGCCGAGCATGGACGTGCTGAGGACGCATCGGACGCCCGAGGAACGTCTTGCACAGCCTCAGTCCATGACGGAACAGCCGATCCAGCCAAATGAGCTGAGCAAAGAGCAGATCAAGGAACTGATCAAGCAAATTCCGCAGCTTGATGTGAACAAAATCGCCGATAAGGTCGCCCGTGAGCTGGAGCGGCGGATGCGGTTCGAACGTCAGCGGCGGGGCATGTAAGCCTGAGGGAACGGATGAGGTACCGCATAATCGCCTGTTCGTGCGAAGGCTGTGCTTCGCCGGGATGAGAGTACAAGCTTTTTCACCACAAGCTTTGCACAGGGAAGCATCCATATTTCAAGCGGCATTTCAACAAGAGGGGAATCCTGTGTACACTGCAGCGGACGAAGAAGCTGCTTACCGCGGCATCGCCGTGTGATAAATCGCGAAGGAGAGGTGAACCGCCGATGGCACTCAAAAAAGCAATGATCATCGTAGATAAAGGGAGCAGCAAAGAAACGGTCGAAGTGCTGTTTAACCCGAACGAATACTCGCTCGATACGAGCAACAGCTATTCCTGGGACAACGTTCCCGGTCTTTCGATGCCGATCGGCCAATTTGTCAGCGGCGGTACGACTTCGTTGTCGATGGACATTTTTTTCGATACGTATGAGAAAGGCACGGACGTCCGTGAGTATACCCGGAAAATTTCCGGGCTGCTCGATGTGGATAAAGATTTGCACGCCCCGCCGATTTGCCGGTTTGTATGGGGTTCGCTTGATTTCAAAGGCGTTGTGCAGAAGGTCAACCAGCGCTTTACGATGTTTCTCGATTCGGGGATTCCGGTGCGCGCGACCTTGAAGGTGACGTTTCTCTCTTGGTACAGCAAGACGGAGCAGCTGCAGCAAATTCCCCGTCAATCCGCCGACCGTACGAAGCAGAAGCTCTTGAAGCAAGGGGAGCAGCTATGGATGATTGCCTCCCATGAATACGAGGACCCGGGGCTGTGGCGGGAAATTGCCGATGCCAACGGGATCGATAACCCGCTGAAATTGCAGTCAGGACGCAGAATAACCGTGCCAAGGCTGGAGTGATTGTATGGCAGAGCTGAAGCTTGATTCCGCCTCGTTTACGATGGGCGATTTGGAAACGAAATACAAACTCTTTTTTGCGCCGAGCTTTGAAATTGCGGTTGACGGGAGCAAAATCCCGGATGCCGTCGCCATTTCCGAAATCCGCGTCGAGAACAGCTTGCAGGGCGTCGCCGATTCGTTCTCGTTTCGGGTGACCAATGCGTTCGATATCGTCAAACGCGATTTTTTATGGGATAACATCTTTTCTTTGGGCAAAGCCATCGACATTAAGCTCGGATACGTCGACAAGCTGACGCCGGTGTTTCAAGGATACATTACATCTGTGACCGCCGAGTTTACGGAGGACGGCACCCCCAGCCTGATCGTTCGGGGAATGGACGCTTCTTATTTAATGATGAAAGGCGCCAAGTCCAAGTCGTGGGCAAAAAAAAAGTATAGCGATATCGTGACCGAGATCGCTCAGGCGCACGGACTTAAAGTGCAGGTGGACGCAACAACTATGCAATATGAAACCGTGTCGCAAAATCAGATCGACGACTATCATTTTATTCAATATTTGGCCGATCTGGTCAATTACGATTTCTTTTTAGTAGGCAAGACGCTGCATTTCCGCAAGCCGCTGACGGAGATGACGCCGGTCGTTACGCTGGACTGGGGCACTACGCTGCGAAATCTATCGATCGATATGAACATTGCCGAGCAGATTACGGGAGTGACCGTACGGGGATGGGACAATAAAGAATTGAAAGTCATAGAAAGCAAAGCCACTACGGTAACGAAGCTGGGCTCGAATTCGAAGACCGGCAAAGACATTATGAAAGCTCAGGGCGATTATATCGAGCATGTGTATACGAATATCGACTCCGTGTCGGAGGCGAAATCGCATGCCGAGGCCCTTTTTAATAAACGTTCGATGAAGCTGATCAGCGGTCAGGGGGAAAGTGTGGGCATTCCCGAAATCCGCTCCGGCCGCTACTTGAAACTGGACGGTGTCGGCAAACGGCTGAATCAGCCTTACTATATTATAGCGGTAACCCATATTTTGGACGAAGGCGGTTATGTGACCCGATTCCAGCTGGGAGGCAATGCGGTATGATGAATTACCCTGATTATATGCTGCGAGGGATGTCGGAGCCCGTATTTCCGAAAATCGACGGTGTCATGGTCGCGGTCGTGACGAACAATAAAGATCCCGAAGGGCTTGCCCGGGTCAAGCTGAAGCTGCCTCTGCGCGAGGCGGAAACAGAGACCGATTGGGTGCGGATCGCTACCTTAATGGCCGGCAAAGACCGGGGCAGTCTGTTTATCCCGGAGGTCGGGGATGAAGTGCTGGTCGCTTTCCATTTGGGCGAAATACGCCAGCCATTCGTGATCGGCACGCTTTGGAGCAAGACGCAGCCGTCGCCCAAAGGCAACGATAAAAACAATCTTCGCAAATTCAAGTCGCGTGCCGGACATGAGCTGGAATTTGACGATGACGATGCGGACGCGAAGGTTACGATCAAGACAAAGAAGGGCCAGACGATTGTTTTTTCGGACAAGCAGGATACGATCGATATTCATGAGCAGAGCGGCAACAATGCAATACAGATCAAAGGCGCTTCGGCCAATGAAATTACGATCAAAAGCAGTACGTCGGTCATCAAGCTGAACGCCACGGGCGATGTCAGCATCGAAAGCTCCAAGGCTATAACGTTAAAATCGACGCAGGTCCAGATCGAAGCCTCCGCGACGATGGCCTTGAAGGCGGGCGCCTCGCTCGATATTAAGTCGGACGGAATCATAACGATGAAGGGCAGCATGGTCAAAATTAATTGATGCCGGGAAAACGGCGGAGGGGGATCAACGCATGTCGGAAGCTTTTCTCGGAAGGGGCTGGAAATTTCCGATACAAGTCGACAAGGCGACGGGACGTATACGCATGTCGGAATATGAGGAGGATATCGCCGAGGCGATCCGAATCATTCTCGGCACCTCCCATGGCGAACGCGCAATGCGCCCGAATTTTGGCTGCGAGGTGAACGAGTTTGTGTTCGGACAGACGGACGACACAACGCTTCGATTGTTGGAAAGCAGTATCAAAGAGGCGATCCGGGCCTGGGAGCCCCGGGTGCACGAGGTCGATGTCACCGCTGTCCCCGACCGGCAGGAGCATGGCAGAGTCAATATCGGAATCCGTTATTTGGTGCGGACGACGAATAACTTGTTCAATCAGGTATACCCGTTCTATATTCACGAAGGCTCGAACTAAATGGGATAGCTCTAAAAGTCAGGCGAATAATCTTGACTGCGCAGCAGGCAGTTATTCATCGGACTCCTAAAAGTCCGGTGAACTATTTAAGTTGAACCAAAGAACATCCGAGATAAACCTAATGAAATGGAAAAAGGGAATGGTCTTGCAGGCGAGTTTTGGCTTTGAGTTTTTTCTAGCCGGAGGCCTATAAGATCAAGGAAACTCAAAACAAGATGCCTGAAGCTGCAAGACTATCCCTTTTGGAATGCAATGGACACGCTTTATTGGTTCAACTTATATAGTAATGCGGTGAAAAAATTTCATTATTTCGTAAAAGGGACGAGGCACGATCATGACAATGCGGACAGAGAGGGGGTGGATGCATGCAGCCTCCCAAAATTGATTCAAACGGGATTCAGGATCTGATTGCCCGGATGAAGGAAATGGCGCCATATTATACGCCCGAATGGCGCTTCTCGCCGGAGGACCCGGATCCGGGCACGGCGCTGTTTCTGCTGTTTGCCGAAATGTTCCAGGAGAACGTAAAGCGGCTCAACCGGGTGCCGATGAAAAATTTTATCGCCTTCATGAATTTGCTGGACGTTATTCTGCTTCCTGCCCGTCCGGCCAGCGCTTTCTTGACGTTCCGGCTGAATGCGGGCATGGCCGATCCGATTATGCTTCCGGCCGGAACGCGGGCGTCGGCCGCAGCGGCTGACGGCGACGTGCTGTTTGAAACCGAGCGTGCGCTGCTGTTAACGCCGGCGATGCTTACGGCAGCCTATTTATCGAGTCAAAAACACGACATGATCGTGCGGATACCGGAATCGTTTACTGCTGCATCCAACGCGGGAACGGCTTCCCCGACCGCTCTGTTCGAACTGCGTGAAGCGGATAATTTGCAGGAGCATGCGTTGTTTTTGGAGCACGGGCAGTTGTTTCTGCTGCAGGAGACGGCAAGCATCGAGTTGGAGATCGGCCACTCGCTGCGCAAGCATGATGAAACTTCGCTTGGCCGCCAACTGGCCGATTCGCGACAGGTGGAATGGCTGTATGCTGCGGCTGACGGATGGAAGCTGTTTGACCGCGTGGAGTTGAAGGGGGATCGGCTGCTGCTGCTGAAATCGCAGGCGGGCGAGCTGGTGGAAAGCGAAGTCGACGGCCATGCGGGCCGCTGGATCCAATGCCGGATGAAGCGGGGCGCGCAGCACAGCGGCCTTCCGACATTGGCCGACCAGCAGCTGGAGCTGGATCGTATCGCGGTAAAAACCGATTACGCGGACAGCTTGGATCATGGCGGCATTTCACCCGATGTGATGTTTTATAACGATGTGCAGGCGGACCCGGACGGCTTTTATCCGTTCGGCGATTTGTTCGCGCCATACGGAACATTTTATATAGCCAGCCGTGAGGCGTTAAGCAAGCTGGACGGGTTCATCACCCTATCCTTCGGGCTGAAGGCCATTCCGAACCGGTTCCAACCGGAGACCGTACAGCCGGTGGACTGGAAATTGATTATGAAAAAGTCCAAGTTCGACAAGCGTGACGTACCGCTTGTTTCCGTTGCCGAGGTGCTGTGGGAATATTGGAACGGCAGTACATGGGCCCGGCTCAATACCGGTAAAGAAGCGGAGCGGCTGTTTTATCATCCGGGAGAAGAGCTCAAGCGAATGGAGGTTACCTTCCGCTGTCCGCAAAATTTGCAGGAGGTATACGTCAATTCGCAATTGAGCTACTGGATTCGGGTTCGCATTCTGCATATCGAAAATATGTATGCGGCAGAGCCGGTCTATTTATCCCCATGGATGGAGGATGTGAAGCTGACCTATCGGTATGTCGATCGGAACTATTCGCTTCGGCGCTGTCTGACCTTAAACAACACCGCATTTGTCGACAGAACCGCACAAAGCCGCGGACATGGCGAAGCCTTTGCGCCTTTTACCCATTTGGAGAGCGATTGTCCGAGCCTGTATGTAAGCTTTAACGCTCCGCCCGTCAAAGGGCCGATCTCCATGTACGTGTCCGTGCAGCAGCAACGGCTGACCGAAGACGATATTCCGTTATTGGAATGGCAGTATTTGAGAACGGGTTACGGCCACGGAGGCAGTTCTGCTGAATGGTCGCCTCTCAAAGTTATTGACGATACGAACGGGCTAACGCGCAGCGGGACGGTTCAGTTTGCCGGCCCGGCTGATTTTGCTCATGCGCGGCGATTCGGGACGGAAGGCTATTGGGTGCGCATCGTGAACCGAGACGGCAAGTATGACGACCGCACCGGCGCCTATGCGCTGCCTGTTGTGAACGGTATGTATATCAATACGGTTGCTGCGCTTCAGCAGGAAACGGTTGTCGGTGAATATCCGGACCCGCGGCCCGGGGATATCGTTTCCGAGTTTCAGTTGAGTCGTATGCCGGTCGTATCGGAAACGGTTTGGGTGGATGAAACGGGTGTGATGACGGAGGAGGAAGTGCTGCGGCATGCGGAACAAGGAACGCTGGATATGGATGTCGTCCGCGACTCAGAAGGCCACATTCAGCGACTGTGGGTGAAATGGCTCCCTGTCGGACATTTGGCCGATTCCGGAGATAAAGATAGACATTACACAATAGACCGTGTGTATGGGCGCATCGGCTTCGGCGACGGCATTCATGGTATGGTTCCGCCCAAAGGCGGTCTGGAACAGATTAAAGTCCATTATAAAGTGACACGCGGCCGAGCGGGCAACGTAGAGGCCGGACATATCGTTCAATTGCAAAATACGATCGCTTTTGTGGAAGGAGTGGCCAATCCGGAGGCAGCGGCCGGCGGATGCGATGCTGAGCACCAAGAATCGGCCCTGCGCCGCGGTCCGTGGCAGCTGAAGCATCGGGGGCGCGCCGTTACCGCCGAGGATTTCGAGTGGCTGGCGCGTGAGGCGTATCCGAACATTGCACGTGTGAAGTGCCTCGCCAATTACAATGCTCTTGTTAAACCGGATATCGGCTGTATTACACTCGTCATTTTGCCGCAGGAGGGCGTCGGCGGCTTGGCCGCTTTCTCCGAGCTGAAAAAGCAGGTGGAGAAATACATCCTGCAGCGCGCATCCAATCTGGTCGCTTTGCCGGAACGCATTCAAGTCATTCAGCCGGCCTTCCTCGAAGTGTCCGTCATCGCGAATGTCGCCGTACAGGGGCTGGAGGCTGTTGTTCCTACGGAATTGGAGGCAATTGAGAAGCTGCAGAGGTTTCTTGATCCGCTAAACGGCAATTACGACGGAACCGGCTGGCAAATTGGCCAGGAGATTCATATGTCGATGTTTTACTCGCTGCTGAAATCGATTCGTTCCATCAACCATGTCGAGAAGCTGTATATGACCGTTGAGAAAGTTGAGGATGGCGTCCGTACCGAGCTTGACGTGAATCGCCTCGAGCCGCTGCTGCATGGCATCGTCATCAGCGGCAGCCATAAGGTGATCGTCAATGCGATATAGACGGTAAACAGCATATACCCGCAATTGCCGGCGGACGGCACAAGCTAAAAGGTTGTCCAAGCAATCAGACGGCTGTCTTCGGCCGGAAAGCCGCAAATCGGCGAAACGTGTGATAAGGAGGTGAAGTCCGATGCTGCCTGTTCCGAATTTAGACGACCGTTATTTTGAACAGATTGTCCAGGAAGCGCGCAAGGCGATACCGAAGCTGATGCCCCAGTGGACCGATGAAAACGCGCATGATCCCGGGATTACGCTGGTTGAGCTGATGTCATGGATGACTGAAGTGCAGCAATATTATTTGAACCGGATTACGGAGAAAAATGAACGCAAGTTTCTCAAGCTGCTGGGCATCCGGTTGCGGGAAGCGGAGTCCGCTATAGCGGAGGTCGCCTTTACCGGCATTACCCGGCAGAAGGCGCTGCCCAAAGGAACGAAGCTGATGGCGATGGACCAGCCTTTTGAAACGGCGGAGACGGTACAGCTGATTCCGGCCCGGCTGGAAAAGATCATCGTCCGCACCGATGCGGCGGCAAGCGATTACACCTCCTCGAACCATAACGCCGGCATTGCCTACTACGCGTTCGGGAACGAAGCGAAAAGCGGCAGCAAGCTGTATATCGGCTTCGATCAGGCGCTTCCGCAGCATACGGATATTTCGTTGGCTTGCAAGCTGTTCGACGATTATCCGGTCCGCGTAGGACGAGCGGCAACCGGAACGACCCGGCTTACTTCATCCGCACAGGTGTCCTGGAAATATTTTGGCGCCGGGGAGGGAGAGAGTTGGCTTCCGGTGGAGCTCGTCAGCGATACAACAGTGCAGCTGTCGCAGAGCGGAAGGCTCGTGTTTCGCATCCCCGCGTCCATGCAGCCGATGCTCGTTCATCCCGCGAATGACCGGAGACGCTATTGGATTTGCTGCACGCTGGAGCGGGAAGGCTACGAGCTGTCTCCCAAAATCGAGCAGCTGCATATAAACGCCGTAACCGCAGTACAGCGGGAAACCTGGAGCGAAGCGTTCGTCTTCCCAAGCTCGGGAGAGGCCGGCATGCGGTTGGAAATCGCGGCGAGCTTGCCGTTTTATGGGTTAACGACGGTGCAAGTTCGAAACGATGACGGCGATTGGCACGATTGGGTGCCGGTTATGGGATTGTCAAGCTGCGGCCCGCAGGACCGCTGCTACGAGCTGCATAGGGATTCGGCAAGCTACACCGTCACGCTTGTATTCGGAGACGGAATTCACGGCCAAATTCCGGCAGCAGGCGAGCAGCGCGTCAGGTTGATTGCCCATGCAGCCGAATTTGAACTGGACCGTTGGATCGGCCGCAGCAACGGGCTGCCGAATCAGGAGTTCGAGGTAGAGCGTTTGCGCAGCTGTCTGAGCGAAGGGCTGCAGCTGCAGGTCGGACGGCCCGTCCCCGGCAATGCGGAGCTCATATGGGAAGATTGGACAAAAGTCGATGACTTCGACCATTCAGGCTCCGAGGAACGGCATTATGTGCTGGATGTCGCTAACGGTATCATCCGGTTCGGCAATAACGAAGAAGGGCTCGTCCCTTTTGCGGCGGATACCGACAATGTGCGGATCATTGCGCTGCAAACGGGCGGAGGCCTCAGGGGCAATGTGAAGGACGGGCTTATATCCGAGCTCGTGACGAATGATCCGGAGCTGCTGGCCGCGCAGGTGACCAATCCGTTTCCGGCTGCGGGAGGAGCCGAGCGGGAATCACTGGAGGAGGCCAAGCTCCGCGTAAGAAAAGAACTGCATACGCCTTACCGCGCCGTGACCGGCGAAGATTATGAGGCGATTGCCCGCTCGACGCCGGGAGTTCGCGTCGCCCGCGTAAAGGCGATCCCCCTTTACCGTCCGGGGATGAAGGATGAGCCGCATAGCAAAGCGCCCGCCCAAATGACGGTCGTGGTCGTCCCGTACAGCGAAGCGGCACAGCCCAGGGCGAGCGATGGCTTTTTGCAGACGGTTCGCGAGCATCTCCAGCTTCACCGGCTGCTGACAACGGAGCTGCATGTCATTCCCGCGGAGTACATTAAAATTACGGTGCACGCCGTAGTTGTCATGGAGCCGCATATGAAGGGGGAGACAAGGCGGATCGTTCGCGAGCTTGAAAGGCTGCTGCATCCGCTCGATCAAGGGAACGGAGCGCAAGGATGGGCGTTCGGACGCGCCGTGTATAAGGGCGACATTTATGGTGCGATCAGCCGGATCAAAGGCGTCGTCTACGTACAGGATCTATGGATCGATTATGAGGGAGCCGAGGCCCGTAAAGACGCCAGCGGCGACATTATGATCCCGCCTTACGGCTTGGTCATGTCCGGCGAGCATGAAATTGAATTAATTAGCAAGACGGATATTTAATGTGATGAACCATAGAGCCGGGAGGCCGGCAGGGATAAGGGGGTGATCACCGTGCAGGAGCCTTTCCAATTTTTCTCCTTTAATAAACGGTTGGACTGGGACAAAGGAAGCCTCTATAATCTTCGGATAATGGAGGGAGGCATGGCCATTCATCAAACCGAGAAATACGCCGTGTACAAGGTAGTTCGTTCCGCGGACATGAACGGGCCCGAAGAGGTGATGGATTTTACGGTCGGGCAGGGCGGCAAGCTGATCGTATTGGATGGCGAAGCGGCCGTCTGGTCCTACGATGCGGAAAATCGCCACACGGAGCTGCTGCTCGGCAGAAACCACCAGTTGTTTACCGGGGATGGGCTGCTGGCCGCAAGAGGTGATACGCTGTTTGTAGCTGATCCGGTCAGCGAGCGTCGCGTGGCGGCCTACTCCGTCTCGAACAGCCAGCTGCTGTGGGCGGTGGAAGCCTGGAAAGATCGCCCGTTGTATCCGTTGGCCGTTGCGGCTGACTCGCACAAACATCTGTATACGGTCATTCCGCTGGATATAATTATTGGAATGAATGGAAAAGAAGAGGTTCCGGAAGGAGGGAGGATCGGGCTTGTGCAGTGGGATGCGTCGGGCGAAGCGGTTCGCATATTCCAGCACGACTCATTCAGGCTCGACGAACGGGCGAATGCGGAGCAGCTGCGCAGGAGATTTTATACAGCGGTATCCGAAAAGGGCGGGGTCCATTTGTTCGATGCCGAGCGCAGGCGGTATATCGCGTTTGACGGCGAAGGAGCGGTTACGGCCCAATTCGGTATCGATCCGGAGGGGACGTACGCCGGGCTTTCCATTGATACGAATAATTATATTTATATCGGAGACAGCCGGCATATCGGAGCGGACGAAGAGGACGAGCGGTTTATTTTGAAGCTCGGGTCGCAAGGCGGCATCGAGACCAGAGTGCCGGGCTATCGCGGGCGCACCGATAAGCTTCTGACGGATTCAAGAAACCGGATGTACGTATTGAACGGCGAAACGGCGGAAATTACGCTGCTGGAGCTGCAGCAGCGAACACTGGAGCTGGAGCATACCAGGCTGCCCGAGGGAATTTATTTATCGGCGGCGCTGGATACGACGGCTGCGGAGACCGAATGGCATCGTTTCCGGCTGGACGCGCAAATTCCCGAGGAGACGCAGGTCCGTATTTCCTATTACGCTTCGGACCGGAAGGAGCTGCTGCTTCACGGGGAGTACGTCGATTTCAGCCAATATTTGACCGATCCCGGCATACCGCTTGCAGACAAGCTGGGAGCGACCCGGGAGCTGTGGTCGGAGCCGATCGTCAATCCCCGGGATGCGCTGCTGATGAACGCACGGGGCAGGTATTTATGGTTCAAGCTGGACGTAGTGGGCAGCGAACGGCAGTCGCCGGTGCTGCATAAGCTGCGAATTTATTTTCCGAGACAATCGCTGTTGGCCTACTTGCCCCCCATATACCAGGAGATGCAGGACGATAGCCGGTTTCTGGAACGGTTTTTATCGTTGTTCGGCACGTTCTTTCAGGATATGGAGGAGCAAATCGATCATATTTCCCGATATTTCGATCCCGATGCCGTTCATGGTCATTATCTGGAATGGCTCGGCACGTGGCTGGCCGTCTCCGAGGACGAATCGTGGGGCGAAGCCAAGCTGCGTCAATTGATCAAGCAAGCGCCGGAGCTTTACAAGCTGCGCGGCACCCGCCAAGGCTTGTCGCGGATGCTCCGTCTTTATACCGGCTCGGAGCCTTATATCATCGAATATTTTCAAATGAAGCAAATGCAGGAAAGATCCGAGCTCAAAGAGCTGCTTTCCCATCTGTATGGCGACAACCCGTATGTCTTTTGCGTCATGCTGCCGCAGGAATGCATTCAAACCGATAAACAGCGGTTGATTATCGAGTCGATCATTAACGATCAGAAGCCGGCGTTTACCGACGGCAAGCTGACGCTGCTGCAGCCGTGGATGTACATGGATATGCATACGTATCTGGGAATCAACACGTATTTGTCGGAGCCGACGCTGCTTACTTTGGACCAACGCTCGTCGATGCCATACAATACGGTGCTGATCGATGTCGAGCGGGATAAACGGATGGATATTCATACGCGGCTCGGGCTGGATTCGGAACTAGAATAATCGCGACGTTGGAGAATATGAATCAAAGTAAAGGAAGGCGAGGGATTTCGATGAAAAAAACACGCTATTATCCGTTTGAACGAAACCGTTATTTTTACGGCAAGCTGCTGACTGTCCGCGATTTTGAGTCGGAGCAAAAATATTTTAACGACAAGCGTCGGATGATGAACCGGCTGCTGCATGGCGTAGGGGTCATTACGGGACTGCAGGTAATCGCCGTCGACGATAAATCGGTTTCGGTGGAGATGGGGGCGGCGATCGATGCGCTGGGGCGGGAAATTATCGTTTCCTCGCCGGTTACCCTGAAGCTGTCCATGATGGACGGCTTTACGAATAATGAATACGCGAAAAACGTATACCTTTGTATCGCCTATGATGAAAAAGGCAAGGAACCGGTCCATTCCGTAGCGAACGCTGCCGTCCGCTCCGATGAGATCAGCGAATACAACCGCGTGCTTGAAAGCTACCGGCTGTTTATCCGCGAGGAAGCGCCCGACCCGTCCTTGTTCGCGCTGGATAGCGTGATGGAGCAGACGAGCGTACTGTATCAGGATTCGCAGGTCCGCGTGCTGCAAACGACGCCCCGCTACGTCAATCCGGGCCAATTGTTCGAAATGATTCTGAAAGTGGAAAAAACGCTTCAGGCCCCTAAGGTGGTTTTGCAATGCGAGGCGGCCGGAGATCAGGTGGAGCCGGAAGACAGCTCGCCGGTGACGTTCAGCGAGCCGCAGGACCGGCAGGAAACGGAATATGAAATCAAGGTGCCGCTGCGGGCCGGGCGTGTGTCCAAAGGCAAAAGCAGAGTCGGCATCAGGCGGGATACCGCGGTGCTGCGCATCGGCGACAAGCAGGTCAGTCTGTCTGCGGCGAGCATGAACGAACTGAGCATCATCAGCGGCTCCGTGCAGGAGCAGTGGCTGGACGATTATGTTAACCGTTCCTTGGAGGATTCCCTGGAGTCTCCTTCCGAGCCGTGCATTTATTTGGCCAAAATCAACCTGCTGCAGATGGGTCCGACCTATATTATCGAGAAGGTGGAGCCGGTTCCGTTCGGAGAGTATGTGTACAACGCTACCGCCCTGCATAAGCTGGGACTCCATGAAGGAACATCCTCTTCGGCAGCCGGTCCTATCGTAACGAAATCGACGGTAAGAAGCGTCCCGGCCGATCGCGAGCCCGAACTGACGGTGACCTACAACCGGAACGACAACGAGCTTTCGTTCGACCTCGGTTTGCCGGAAGTACGGACAGGCGAAGAGCTGAGGACAGGCGTTGTCGATATCCCGGTCTCTTCTTTCAATAAATTCGCCGTCTCGCCATTCGGAAAAGGCGGCAAAAGCTATGTCTCTGCCGAAATCGAGCACGGCTTTGGCGCGGGGAATACGTATATCGTAACCGGTCTCGAGGAAGTATCCGACGATTACATTTCCGATATTCTCAGCAACAGCGAGCGCGTATACTACGGCGCCGCAGACGTGTTTAAGGGCAGTGAATATGAGCAGCACGGGCCCGATGTGAAAATCGGCACGATCGTGTACCCGCGCAAAGGAACTTTCCGCATCGGGGTGCGGCTGCAGCAGCCGACGGAAGCGACGAATATCCGGGTTCGATGGTGGGCGTACCAAAAGCCGTCCGAAGCGGAAGACGCCGGCGCGAGCGTCGAGCATTCTGTGTTGGAGGCGGCCATCGGCAGGGAGGAATAACTTTGTCGTCGGCTTGCAGTCTGCTTTCGAAAATGGTTAGGCCAAACGATAGAAATTTCGAAAATCGGAATTGATCTAAACCTTCTCATGTGCCTGCAGCTAGATAATAAGCCATTCTGAAGAGGGGCTTTCCATTGGCAGAAATGCCGATCATGGGAAGGCCCTCTCTTTTTCGAATTGATTCGCGCCTTTTACGAAAACATTCGAGGATGGCTTCCGAAATTCCAAGCGAGATAACAACATTGTCATACTCCCTCCCCAACATCGCGCGAGCGTCATGTATGTACGGGATACCTGCTTGCAAAACCGGGTTCTTGCGATATACCGGAAGGGACGGTGAAGCGTCATTTCCGCGCGTTCCGAATTCCTCTGCCATCGTCGTCCTGCCCGGCTGCCGGGCATCGACGATCCCAGTCGGCCAGCAGCTCTTTGACGCGGGGCGCCGTCTTAAGGATGAACGATTCTGCGATAGCATTGGTAATGTAAGCGGGTTCTACGCGCGGTTCCTCGCACAGCAGGTCGAACCAATGGATCGTCCTTAGCCGCCAGAAGTTGACCTCATCTGCAGAAAGAAAAGGAGCAAACGCGAATACAGGGGTGGATATGAGCTTTTCCCATACACGAGGCGTCCATAGCTTTGTTTTATAAAGCGTAAAGTCGATCTGGTCCGTGTCTTTATAATAAGTCCGCCTGATTTCCTGTTCCGGAACCCCGTCGCGCTCCGCCGTCTCCTTAAATGGTTTGTACACGTCATGAAGCCAAAAGTAATCGGTAAGCAGGTGGGCAAAATACCCGCGCACAAACCATTTCCACTCGCCCGTGTCGTTACGCAACATGTGATCATTGTAAATTTCCTGTACGGATTCGAAAGACTTACCACTGCTTTCAATGCTGAGATGGGTTTGTTTTTTATGCTCCCGGGTAGTGCCTTTTCGCATATGAATGGCGTCGGGCGCAATGCTTCCGAGTAAAAATGAGGCCGGGACGTCTTCGTCGTCAACATAGTTTACTGCTACATGAAAATGAATCATTGGCAATGGCATGAATGCTTCACCTCGTCATTATAATTAAGCAAAACCGGCGCTGCACGGGGTTAACGATTAATCCTGTGTACCGTTAATAGGCTTGAGTATTTTATTTTCCTCTATTTATGATCGCAAAACGCACTCGCCCATACAATGACGGCATGCTGACGGTTAACTGTGAGCCGGATGACATACATTTAGAGTGCTTGTCATAAAACAACCCGGTCATTATTCGCATTGGGCAATGAAATAACGAGAAACTCGAGGTCAAAACTGCTTTTATTAAATACTTGATGCAACTGCAAGGGGGCGATTTCGATGCCTTCATGCTGTTGAAGAATATGCTCAACGCCTTCAATCTCCATGTGCATAATTCCGGATAAAATAAAGAAGAATTGACGGGCTTTATGATGAAAATGCCTGACTTCGCTAGTGCCGGGAGGCATTCGCTCATGGATAATACTTTGCTTTTCATCGTTGACAAGCCGCCATCCGTCGCATTGCGTTCCCCAAGTATAATGCTCCGCATTCGCTCTACTGATCATTTTACTCCCGCCTTTACATGAATTATAGGGATCTTGGAATATCGTGCGGATAATTTTTCTTCACTTCCGATACAGCTTTGGAGGAGCGATATTTTAACGCAGCAAGAACATGTTCCGGGCAGGTCGGATAGGAGCCGTTCATTGCGATCATCTCCGTTCATTAATAGGTATATGATCTTTTTTCTGGTAAACCTATCATAGCTTATACTGGAAAAAATTACATCTTTTGTTTCGGATGACGGACCGTTCCAGGCCGTTGAAATAAAGGCTGCATAAACCGTATACCGAAGCTGTAGCTTCCCGGCGAATTACAAGGTAAAATATAAATAAATGTCGAAATGCGGGGGGAGAACGGATGGAGGGGAGCAGGCTGAACCGGAAACGGACGAGATCGCGTTATGGACAGGCTCTATTGGGGATTATTTTGGCGGTGGCGCTGCTTCAGCCGTCTTCCACTGCAGAGGCCGGACTGTGGGATCGGATGCAGGATATTTATCAGCTGCCGGAGCAAATGAACACGCTGCAAAAGGAGTACGATGCGGCCAGGCAGCAATTGGACGAGCAGAGGGACAAGCTGAGCGAAGCGGTCCGGCAGTCCGCGCAAATGCAGGAGCGGCTGCTGGCCCAAAATCAACAGCTGCAGCAGCAGAACGAAGCGCTGCAGCTGAGACTTCGGATCATGGAGCAAACCGCTGCAGACAAGGCCGCGAGTACGCGGAAAATGACGACGATCGCCGTCACGGCGGTCATTTTGGTGGCAGGGTACTTTTTAGCCGGCCGTTTCATCCGGGTTACCGTATGGAAGCGGCGCAAACGCGAGCTGCGGCGGTAAGCTCCAGTTCCCAAACCATACCCATACCATAAGCATGCAGCCGGAGATTAGAGAGGGAGCGTGGAGCGTATGGAAATTACTTACGAGCAGGCCGGACAAATAACAAGGCTGGCTGTACTGGCCTTGGGTGCGGAGGAGTCGGTGCATGTCCTGCATCCGAATCAGATTGTCGCCTTCCAGGGCGAGCCCTCCCTGCGGGAAGATTCGCTGATGAAGCTGTCGGGCATGTACAGGAAGAAGCGCATGCTCCAATCGCGCATCCGCGGTCCGGCTCGCTTCATGCTGGGATTGCCGGAAGGCTATTGCTTGGGAACGGTTGACATACAAGCGGAGGACGATCTGCTGTTCGAATTCCGCCACGTCCTGTTTTATACGGAAGGCATGAGCTTCCGGACGCATGTGCAAACCGTTCGCAATGCCATCATGACGCGCGATTTGATTAAAATGCGGTTTCAAGGCCCGGGGACGCTCGGTCTGCTGACGGCAGGCCCCATATATCCGGTCGAACTCGATCCCGAGCAGCCGCTTTATGTCGATGTCGGCTGTCTTGTCGCGTATCCGCAGCATGTCCGTTTAACCCCCTGTGTGTACGGAAATGCCTTGGCGAGCCAATATATGAATTATCACTGGGAGATAAAAGGCTCCGGGACGGTGCTGCTTCAGCCCTGCAAGCCCGACAGACAATTGGATGCCCACATGGAGAGCGACAGTATGATGCGGCGCATATTAAGAGAAGTGATTCCATTCGGCGGCATCTTTATTAAATAAGGCGGCGGAGTGCCGGCCTCAAATGAGAGTGAACTCGTTCAGCTTTGCTGAACATCGGGGAATCAGATGGGGACTCTACCCCACCTGCTTCAAGGCCTACCTTAGAGGTGGGGGTCTTAACCCGATAAAGTCGTAATCGGATAAACAGAACCTTCCCGCCAGCAGGCCGGAAGGTTCTGTTGTTTACTGTAAAGAAAATGTAAATATGCTGCTGCTTTGCACAGCCTTGCCAAACGCGATCGTTCTCGATTGGGGGCGGCAAAGCCTTGTGCCCTTTCGGATGAACCATTGCGCCCGCTTAAAAAAACTGCATGTTACCGATAGCTATAAGATTAAGGCTTGATCGGAATGATTTCCAGCTGCGTTACCGCATTTCCATTGCTGCGATGGGTGAGAGTAAACAGGAAGTCGTCCTTGTAGTAGCTGTTTGTATAGCCTCCGGCAAGCGAGGGCTGCTTAAGCTCGAGAATGTGGTATCCCGCAGCATTCGGTTTGGCCGGATCGGCGAACGTCTCAACAACCGGCTGAATAAGCGACAGCGGCTTGCTTCCCCACAGCGTAACTGTCGTAACGATGGCTTCCTTCGGATTCATCGGGGTCGTTTCCACGTTAAACGACATCTGATAGTTCGGATAGCTCAGCAGCAGCTTGGCGGTTTCCGTATTGGCCGCCAAGGCGGAGGCGTCCGCGCCGGATGCAGGCTGAGCCGTCGACGCTCCGGGCGTGCCTGCTGCGGAAGCGCCCGCAGCAGGCTGGGCGGTCGGCGCCCCGGCAGCGGCAGTCCCGGCAGCGCCAGCTGCGCCAATTCCGGCAGCAGCGTTTGCCGCCCCGGCGGCGAAGCCGCCTGCAGCAGCGGAGCCGCCGCCAGCTGAGCCGGTTGCACCGCCAGCGGCGGCACCATCCGACGTAGCCGGCAGCCCAAGCGGATCGGGTTGGCCCAGCATCGTAACCTCGCCGGGCTTGCCGAGCAGGTCCTCCAGCTTTTTGCTGGATAGCCCGATAAAGCCCTGCAGATGAACGGTGCCGCCTGCGAAGAACGTCTTCAGCAGCGGAGCGCCGTCGGCATCGAACAATGTGCCGACACCGTCGTAGGCGCCATTTTTGAAATCGCCCTTGTAGACGAGCTTGCCTGTCTCATCCATCGCTTCCCCGGCTCCCTGATAAGCGCCGTTCAGGAAGGAACCTTTGTATAATGACGTGCCTTTGGCGCTGAAGGCCGTACCTTCGCCATTGTACATTCCTGCCGCAAAAAAACCTTTATACTTCAATAAGCCGTTGTCGTAAAACTCGGATCCTTCGCCCGAAAACCGGCCGTTTTTAAACTGGCCGTCGTACAGAAGTATCCCTTGGCTCGTAAACAGCTTCCCTGTTCCGTTGTACTCCCCAGCGGCAAACTCTCCCTCGTACAGCAGCGTACCTTTCGCATCGAACAGCTTGCCCGCCCCGCTGTAGCGGCCTGCGTTGAAGGCGCCCTCGTATTGCAGCGCTCCGTTCGGGTAAAACAGTTTGCCTGCGCCGCCGAACAGGCCGTTTTGAAATTCGCCGATGTAGGCTACCTTTTGATCCGGTGCATATAAAGTGCCTTGACCGTTGTACGCATCGCCGACGAACTGGCCTTTGTACAGCAGCCGTCCCTGCTCGTCGTTTAACGTGCCGTTCCCGTTTTTTTGCCCCTTGTCGAACTCGCCCTCATACAGCAAGGCGCCCTGGCTGCCGTACAGCTTCCCTTGTCCGGTGTACAGCCCGTCGGCCAAATCGCCGACATATCGGGAGCTGCGTTGTTCGTCGACGATTTTTGCCTTTCCCGAGAAAGCCGTCGTTTTAGGCGTGTTTTCCTGAAGCACGGGTATACGGCCGAGCCATTTATTTAGCGTCGCGGGCGGTCTAATAAAAATAAAATAGATGAGCACGAGCAGAGCGAGGGAGATAAACAACAGCAGTCGTTTGGAAACGTAATATTGGCCAATCAGCACATAATGACGGAGCGAGGTTTCCCGGGTGCCGAGTATCGCTTTCAGCAATTCCTGGAACTTCTTGATGAGAATGCCGGGAAGCTTTTGCGCTTCGCGCACCGGCTTGAGCAGCTTGGTAATAATGGGGTTTACGACCGGCTTGAAAACCGATTCAAGATTTTTCACTAGGCCATTCATTAACGATTCACTCCCGCTACCGAAATCGCCTGCCTGAGGCAGGACAGGGGACACTTCATGGAACAAACAGAAAGCCGCAGCAGCAGCTTACGGCACCTGGATCGTAGCTTGTCCCGGATTAACAATCTGGATGACGCCGCCCCAATTGCACATGCACTTGGAACTGTTGTTCAATGCCGGCATATTGGCGATCTGGACGGTCGGGGAGCCGGGCGCCCACGGCGCTGCAATCACCGGCACGCAGGGCATTTGCACCAGCACGCCCTTGTTGGCAGCCGTCGCCGCCGCAACAGTCGGATTGGCCATCGATTTGCACATGCCGAACGGCGTAATATTCATGATCGGCTTGTTATCCATAATGTTCGCGATCGGCATCGAGGTCATGACGCGGTTTGCCGGAAGCACCATTAACGTGCCGGGAGCCGCTCCAAAGCTGCACTGGGTCGAAGCGCCGCCACAGACGAGAATACCCACGGGATGCACCGCCTTCGGGGAAATATTTCAACTTCATTATAAGGGCAGGAGGACGCTGAATTGGCTGGCTGAAAAACGGACATATAATTGAAACGTTAATTCAATAGTACTAAAAAATGCCCCTTGCGGCAATAAAATCCTTTTTAGGACTAAATTCGTTCTTTTTCGTCGTTATTTTCCAAAAAGAGGGTGCGGTATCCCTGTAAGTATTGTACTATTAAACTATGTAAAGTCAGGTTTCGGAGGGATCTATTTTGAATGTCGCAAAAGGGGTCGGACGCTTCCTCGCGCTGCTGCTCCTGCTGAATCAGCTGTTTGTCGTCCCGGTATCCGCGGCGCCCGGCGATAAGGGCAAGGAGCTGCCGCAGCAAGAAGCGGTCCGATTAGGCGTCAAAAGCAGTCAGGATCTTCGCGACGCGAAAGCGGAAGTGACGAAGAAAAAGGCCGAGCTCGTCCAGGCGCAGTATGCGGTAAAAAGCGCGGAAGCGAAAGATGCGGGCCTGTTTGCCAAACCGAGAAATTTGAGCCAGGACCTGCAGCTCCGGATGAAAATTCCCGAGGCGCGCAAGCAGCTGCTCATTGCGGAAGAGACGGTGAGGAGCAAGACGATTTCGGTGCAGTTTGAGATGGAGAAGCTGTATTGGAGCGCTGTGCAGAGCATGCTTGCCGAAGCGGCGGCGCGCAAGCAGTTGGACGGAGCCATGAGATCGCTCGACGGCATCAGAACGATGCAGAAGCTGGGCTTGGCCGATCAAGCGGCCCGGGAGCAGGCGGATAAGGCGGTGGAGCAAGCGGCTTCAGAGCTGAAGAAGTCGCAGCTGGCGTATAAATCGGTCCGGCTGGCTTTGGGGGAAAAGACGGGTCTCGATCTGGAAATGGGCGTGACGCTTTCCTATGAGCAGGACTATGCCAATCTCAATCAAGCGATGCTGGAGAAGTACACCTCCCGTGCGGAACAAACGAACCTCGGCTTGCTGCAGGACCGCGAAGAACGGCGGCTGGCGGACGAGAAATTCAACGTGAACCGAAAGCTGTACAGCGCCAAGTTCGGCGATGCGCGGATGAGGGTGATCGAGAGCATGTACCAGATGAAGGATATGGATTACGACCTGTTTATGGCAAGCTACGACGAGACGTTGGAGAAGATCCGCGAGGATTGGGAAGGCTGGGTATGGCTCGGCATTATCCCGGTTCCAAAATCGCTGATTCAGGGGGAATATGACGGGCTGCGTTATTTCGACGATTTGCGGCAGTCGCTGCCGATTTCAATGATGGACCGGAATAAAGCGATATTGAAGGAGAAAGAAAGCCGGCAAAACGTTATTTTGGAAATCCGCCAGTCATATTTGGATGCCAAAGGGGCGGAAGAAGCTTACGCCCAGTCATTGCGGGCTCGCGACAAGGCGGTGGACGAGGCGGCCGCGGCTTCTAACAAAATAAAGCTGGGGCTATTGAAGCAGGATGAGCTGCAGAAGCTGAACGAGGTGCGGGAAAAAGCGGAGCAGGCCGTTACGGCAAGCTGGCTCGGCTATAAGCTGGCGTTGGGCAAGCTGAATGTCGATTCGGGCGGCGAGGTGGAGCGGACTTATAAAAAAGGCGTGCTGCCGTATCGCGAGATTGATGACGGATTGGCCAAGATCAAGCCTCCGCAGCCGGAAAAGAAGGGGCCCTCCCTAAAATGGGAGCTGAAGCCGTCCGTCGGCGATCTTTTGAGCGATTTCTCGGTGCAGGCGGATAAGAAGCTCGGGGCGACCGACTATGCATTGTTTACGGCCGAGGGCAAGCCGATCGGTCGGAAGAAACCGATCCATAAGCCGCTGCGGCATTTGAGCGTCATGTTCAGTCAGCCGGACAGTTTAAACATCGCGCTGTTTAAGAAGAACGAGATCGTCGCGGAAGGGGCGCTGTCAGGCTACGGAACGTCCGGAACCGCGACGCTGGATAAGTCGGGCGGGCTTGCCGCTATGCCTGCGGTGAAGGAAGCGGCAGCGGCGCAGGCTTCGTCTGCACCGCAGAACGGGGCGGGCGGTACCTTGATCATCGGTACGTACCGCATACCGCTGGAGGCGTTGACGCCGGAATTGTACAATACCGCCAAAGCAACGATGACAGCGTCGGGGCAAGGTGTTTTTTATAAATCGGAATTATCCGGAGGCGCGTGGATTTCCGCCGACAGCGTGCTGGACCTGAAAGCGTTGGAGGACGCGAACGGTCCGGCGGCCGCAGCGTCGGACAAAATCGCGGCGCTGAAGCTGACCGTCGAGATCAACCCGGCCGGAACGATATCGCCGCTGCTGACGGCGGCGCAGCTGACGCAGGAAATTGAGGCATTGACGAAAGAAGCGGAACGGTTGAAGCAGGCGAAGGAAGAGGCCGAAGCGGCGAATAAAGCCGCGGATATCGCCCGGTTGTCTGTTGAATGGGAAGATGCGAAGGCGCAGCTGGCGCTAATGCAGGCGCTGCAGAGCGGAGACCAGCAGGCGGCGCTGAAGCAGATCGCACTGGTGCATAACCCTGACGCGCTGGTGCGGCAGCTAGAGGCTGAGGCAGCCGCTGGCTCAGCCGGCGGAGCGGGAGGCAGCACAAGCGGCGGCGCAGCGGGAGGCAGCACAAGCGGCGGCGCAGCAGGAGGCAGCACGAGCGGCGGCGCACCGGGCGCAGCAGGAGGCAGCGCAAGCGGCGGCGCACCGGGCGCAGCAGGAGGCAGCGCAAACGGCGGCGCAGCGGGCGCAGCAGGAGGCAGCGCAAGCGGCGGCGCAGCGGGAGGCAGTGCGAGCGGCAGCGTGAGCGCCGCCGTGTACGAGCAGCGCCAGCAGGAGCTGCAGGCGAAGCTGCAGCAAGCGCTCGCTGCAGGCGACGCCGCGGCAGCAGCGGCACAAGCCGGTCCGCTGGCCGAAGCGGCGCTGCGGCTCGCGCAGCAGCAGAGCGGCGCAGCCGACAGCGTCGCTGCGCTGCAGCAGGCGAAGGGCAAGCTGCAGGCTGCGCTTGCAGAGGCGCAGCAGCGGGAGGATGCCGAGCGGGTTGCGCAGCTGCAGAACTCGATCGCGGCTCTCGACGATACAGTGCTGACCGTACAGAAGCAAGAGCTGTTTATGCAGCTGGATGCGCTGCAGCTGCTGCCCGCTCAATTGCTCGGCGATGCAGCGTCGGATGGCGCGAGCCTGCCGGAAGGAGTGAGCGGCGCGATAGCCGACAAGAGCCGGCAGCTGCTGGAGCAGCTCAAGCAAAAGGAATTGGAGAAATATACGCCGGAGCAGCAGGCGCAGTTGGCTGAAGCCGCAAGTGAGATCAAGCAGGCTTACGGCGCTGCGGCGCAAATCATTCCGGTTGAACAGGTGCTGTCTCCGGACCTGCCGATTCGATTCGAGGCGCCGCCCGTGCTTATTGGCGGAAATGCGTTTTTGCCGATAAGGCCGGTTTCCGAAGCGTTCGGCGCTGCGGTTATCTGGGACGAAGCGGCGCGGACCGTTACGGTCAGCCATGAAGGCGGGACGGTTGTATGCACGATCGACAGCCCTGCCGCTTATGCGGACGGGGAGGAAGTAACGCTGGATGCGTTGCCCGCGTTGATAGCGGGGAGGACCTATGTACCGCTCCGGTTTATAGCAGAGACGATAGGACTCCAGGTGGAGTGGAATGAGACAGCCAAGACCATACTGATTTCCTCGCATTAATCCAATGTAAAGAGCTTTCGAAAACGAGGCGATAAGAAACCGATGAAAAAGTATATTGCGGCTTTGCTGCTCGTGGTGATATTGGCAACGGCGGCAGGATATTACGTATACGATAACCGCGACGTCGTCGCGAGCTCCCCCTTCCGTCGGGATTTGCCCTTCGGGAGCATGTCCAATGCGCTTACCGATAAAGAAAACAATCTGTACGTGATCGACAACTCGAAGAAAACGCTGGTTAAGCTGGGTCCCGACGGCAATGTCGTCTATACAGTGGGGGTGAGCGACGGGGCAGGGGAAATTTACCAGTTCAATGAACTGGCGGCTGATAACGAGGGTAACTTGTACACGGTCAAAACAACTCTCGATTCTTATGGCCTCACTGTCAAGGCGGAGGAGATTATCCGCTTTACCCCGGAGGGGGAGCAGGATCAATCCTTTTTCCGCAAAGATTACGCGAATAAATCCGAGCGCAAACGATACAGGCTGGGCAGCTTGAAATCGTTGAAGGTGAGCGACGGAATGCTGTCCTTTTTTGTGGACGACTTTAACCAGGTAACGCTATATAAAATGGCTGTCGGCGGTACGGAGCCCGCGCCGGTATTTGCCGCCAAGCTGCCCGAAGGGAAGTATGTGGCGGGAGCGACGGGCACGAAGCTGGGACAAATTTATGTTACCGCTCGGAGCGGCGAAATTTTCCGCATGCTGGAGGACGGGCGTCCGGAACTGATTTACCCGTTGCCCGGGATTGACCGCACCAACAGAAACTTTCCGGAAAAGCTTTTGCTGGACGGTATGGGTCGCCTGGTTTACATCGACTATTACGGTGAAACGATCAGCAGAATTGACCCGGCCCATCCTTATATTGTAGAGGCTCTGCTGACGAAAGAGACTGCAAAGCAGCATGACATGCAAATTTCATCCGATAACATGCCGGCGGTCTCGATCGGTGCCGACAACAGCCTGACCGTGGTGCAGGAAGGGAAAATATTGCGTCAGCGCTCCGACGGATCATTGATCGGGAGCGTGACCAACGGGACCTACTCCGCACAGACGATGCGGCACAAATGGTTCGTATGGGCAATGGCGGCTGCTGCGCTGCTGCTTGTTGCCTTTGCAGTCAAGCTGCTCTATTTCAACATCATGAAACGAAGAGCCTCGCTTATTTTGAAGCAAATGATCGTGTTCGTTCCGGTTATTGTAGGCTCCATGATAGTGCTGTCCTACTTTATTTACACGAACTTTTCGCAAAAGCTGGAGGACGAAACGATTCATGAGCTTTCATTGCTCGCGCGGAACGGCCGCAATTTAATCGACGGCAACAAGCTGGAGAAGATGAATTCCCCGCTCGATTACATGACCAATGACTATAAAACGTTTCGCGAAAAAATGGACTCGGTCTTCGAGGAAGTCGAGGACTCCGGGAGCAGAGGCTTCTACAGGGCGCTATATAAGGTTGAGGGCGGCTCCATTTACCGGATAATCGAAGATGCGGACGATGTGAACATGTTTAACCCGTTCCCGTCGACGGACAAAAACCGGGAGGTCGTTCAGCAGGGCAAAATTGTAACGGACCAATGGCAGGATGAAACCGGCTTCTGGATTTATGCGCTCGGACCGATTTATAACAGCTCCGGGAAAATCGTCGGGATTTTTGAAACGAGTAAAAATATGGAGGGCATTCTCCAGCACAGGCGCGAGCTGCTCCACAACATTATTCAAAATATAGCGGTCATTACGCTCATTCTGCTTTGTATTTTTATGCTGATGACCTATGTGATGCTGTCGTCGATTCGTAAGCTGCGCAGCAGCGCTGTCGCCATTTCCAAAGGAAACTGGGATACGGTGGTCGATATCCGTACCCGCGACGAGGTGTCCGACCTCGGAGACAGCTTCAATGTGATGGCGGAGCATATCCGGGGCTATATCGAGAAGGTTACCCGCGTCAGCGAGGCCTATTACCGCTTTGTGCCGCAGCAATTTTTGCAATATTTGGAGAAGGACAGCATTCTCGATGTTCAGCTGGGCGATCAGGTCGAGCAGGAAATGAGCATTTTAATCGTAAATATCCGCTCGTTTTACTCCATGTCCAAGAGGCTGACACCCGAAGAAAATTTTAATTTTATCAATTCGTTTTTGAATCGCTTCGGCCCCTATGTCCGTAATCATGACGGTTTGATCAATAAATATGCCGGTGCCGGCTTTATGGCTTTGTTTCCGAATGAAGCGGAGCAAGCGCTGCTGTCCTGCCTCGGGATGAGGAAGGAGCTGGAGTTGTATAACGTGCACCGCGCCAGATCGGGATACCTTCCTATCGATATCGGTATCGGGCTCCACAAAGGACCTCTGCGGCTCGGCATTATCGGGGAGGAGCTGCGGCTTGAGGGCAACGTCATTTCCGACGATGTCAATCTGGCCAATGAATTGGAGAAGCTCACCGAGCCGCTGGGCGCGTCGATCCTTGTTTCCGATTTTATTATCCGTTCGCTTCAGGATCGTGAGCTGTTTCAATACCGCAGTCTCGGCATGATCCGGGTGGAGGGGAAGGAGGAACCGCTGCAGCTGTTCGACGTATATCACGGCGAGCCGGACACGACCCGAGCGTTGAAAGAAAAGACCAAAGCGTTATTCGAGCAGGCTGTACTGCTCTACCAGGTCGGCCGCTTTTACGATGCCAGGGAAGCGTTCGTGCAGGTCATCAAGATCAACCGGCAGGATAAAGCCGCCAAGCTGTATTTTTATTTATGCGATGAATATTTCCAGAACGGTACCACAGAAGATTGGAACGGCACCTTGTCGGTTTCATAGCTTGAGGTAAAACGGGGGAGAACCATGGAAAGTATTAACGTTGTTCTTATGGAAAAGGAAGAAGAAGCGCGGAAGGTGAGCGAATTTTTCTTGTCGGAGCAATCGTTCGACGATCAAAGGCATACGCCCGGAGAAATCGATCATTTTCACAACAAGCCATTGGAAAGCTTGAAATCGGACAATCATCAGCATTGGTATGCGGCTATTCCGACAGGCGAAATTGTCGGAGCAATCAGCGTGACCGAGAATGAGCATCGAACCGGCGGTTACTTATGGGATTATATCGTGGTGCGCAAAGATTACCGGAAGCTCGGCATTGCAACGCGGCTTTACGAGACGATGCTCGCTTTCGTGAAAGAGCGGCGCGGGCGCTATATTTTGACTTACACTTGCGATTTGCAGGAGTACAGCACCATCCGGCGTATTTTCAAAGAGCGGGGATTTGAGCATATTGGCAGTTATCCCGACTATTATTATGAAGGGGAGGGCCGGATGGCCTTTCTGAAAAAGCTGTAGGATGCTGCAGCCGGTTATGCTTCGGGGGATATTTTACATAGATAGGACTTGATGAAGGATGGGGACCCTGTTTCGATGGCTCGGACTGCGGGCGGAGGATTCACGTAAGCTGTGGGTGATGCTGCCGGTGTTTTATTGCGGCGGGATTGCCGAGCTGCTCAATTATACGGCTTTTATGGCGCTATTCAATCAACGCTTCGGGGTGCAGTTTATCCCGTTCGTTTATATCGCGGAAGCGGTCATTATGCCGCTGGAAGGCTGGTTGTTGGCGAAACTGGCCGACAGACTGCCCAAGGCGAAGCTGATGCGCACCTTGTATTTGATGATGACCGGCCTGCTGCTGGTGAACGGGCTCATCCTGCTGGCGTTCAAGCTGGGAGGAGTCGATTACAGGTTTTATTATCCGATTTTGTTTATATGCTCGAATTTCGTTGTACGTCAGCTTACGCTGCTGCTGTGGAGCACGGCATTCGACTTATGCCCGACACAGCAAGCCAAGCGGCTGATGCCGATCTTTGTCGGTTCGGCGATGGTCGGCGGCATTACGGCCGGCTTTATTGCGCAGCAGGTGACCCGCTATTGGGGTACAGAAGCCGTTTATTTGCTGGCGCCCTTCTTCCTGCTGCTCGGGTTATGGAATTTCCGCAAAGCGATCGCCCGATATTTGGCCCCGCTCGCGATCAGGGACGATGCAAGAGTTGGCGCCCCGGAAGCGGGTGCGGGGGTGGCTGCGGAACAAACCTCCGGAGCGCATTTCAGGCAGATGCTCCGCAATCCGTTTCTGATTTGCGCGGTGGCGCTTATGACGCTGATGCCGGCGCTCTACTTTTTGATGGAGTACCAGTATTTCAGCACGACACAGCGCATTTTTCATGAGGAGCGCGATTTGACTGCCTACTACGGCATGATTATTACGCTGCAGTTTACGATGGCGCTAGTGTTTCAAACATTCGCCGGCCGGCTGATGAACTGGCTTGGGGCGAGCAACATGCTGTTGGCCATAGCCCTTGTATTTATGGGCGGTTTCGGGCTTACCGCGCTTTTTTCGGATACGCCGTTCGGGCTTGCCGTCGTATCGGGAGCTTATGCCGTCATTTACATTCTGCTGTATTATACCGCAGAGCCGTGCTACCAGCTGTTTTTCAAAATGCTGCCCATTTCGCAAAGGGACGGCGTCCGTTATGTTGCGCAGGGGATCGCGGCATCCGGTGGAATTTTGTTAGGCGCGCTGCTGTCTTTGCTTCATTCGCAGGGCCTGCTGGACATTCGGCCCCAGGCTATCGCCGGAGTCGGCTTTGCCGTGCTGCTGGTGGCTGTCGCTTGGTTCGGCCGCAATCTGTACATTAAGGAGCTGGTCAAAAGCGTCCAGTCGTTCCGTTCCGATCTTTCGGAAACGGTCGCTTCTTTTCTCGGGGGGATGCGCAGCACGAAGGCGCTGCAGGGCGTGCTGGAATACCTTGACGATCCGAAGGACGATGTGCGCGAGGTGGCGCTGGAGATGATCGGCCGGGCGAAAGATTCCTCGTTTCTGCCCAAGCTGATCGAGCTTATCCGCGACAAAAATCCGCGCATCCGGATTGCGGCGCTGCGCGCGATGAATTTGCAGGGAGCAGCGCTTCAGGAGCTCGTGCAGGTCGCTTCCCTGCTGGAGGACGAGGAGCCCGGCGTACGGGTGGAATGCGTCAAGCTCATCGCAAAGGCGCAGCATTTGAAAAGCCAGGCGCATTATTTTATCCGCATGAAGCTGCTGGACCCGCATCCGCAGGTTATTGCGGAAGGGATTAAAGCGATCTATGCGCTGCAAAGCGAGGAAAGCTACCCGGCCTGCGACGAAGCGGTCGTGAAGCTGCTCGATACGGGCGGCGAATGGGCCGTGCAGGGCTGCCATACCATTGCGGATCTGAAGCTGTACGCGTATACCGATTGGATACTGTCGCTGCTGGACGATCATCGTCCCGCCGTCAAGGTAGCTGCCGCCCACTGCCTGGGGAGGCTGCAGGTCGAGGAGGCGGTCGGCTCTCTGCTGCTCATGTATCCGGCGGCGGATCAGGAGCTGCGCAAGACGATTGTCCAAAGCTTGATCGCCATGGGAGACAAGGCGGTTCCTGCACTTATGGAAGGGCTGCAGGATCCGCATCCGTTCATCTGGGATGCCAGTGTCGCCGCCTTGTCCGATCTGCTGTCCGATTCGCAAATCCGCGATACGCTGGTTGAGGCGTGCGTGCAGCGGATGCAAGGTTCGAGCCGGGAAAAGGCGCTCTCCGCCGCAATCCGCCGGCTCGGGATGGATGGGCTGGCCGATTTGGCCGCACAGCGCTACAAGGAAATACGGCTGGCGCTCAGCAGCGCCGCCTGGTCGGTTTTATCGAAGCTGGCGGATGAGCGCGTAGTCGCAAGCGTGCGGGAAACGGTGCAGGACGATAACGAAGAAATCCGCGAGAACGGTCTGGAGGTGCTGGCGGAAGGGCTGGGCGACCGGAGAATCGCTTATGCGCTGCTCGATATGCTGAAGGAAGGCAGCGAAGCGGGCGACGGCGAGCAGGACGACCCGAAAGCCGTCCTGGAGCATGCACGGCGCTGGTCGGATCATTGGCTGCGCGAAATCGCGGTATATGCCATAAAAAGAGAGGAGCAGGACGGATTGGCCAGTGAGCAAAAATTGTTGACGATCCTCGATAAAGTAATGTTTCTCAAGCAGGTATCGCTATTCACCGACGTTTCGGTTGATGAGCTGGGGCTGATCGCCGGCATAACACAGGAGGAGGTGTACCCGGACCAGACGTATTTGCTGCGGCAGGGGGAAACCAATTCCAGCATGTATTTGATTGTAGAGGGTACGGTGGAGCTGAGCAGCGTCTCCTCCGGCGGCTTGGAGAGCACGCTTGGCGTGCTGGGGCCAAAGCAGGCGATCGGCGATACGACGGCGTTGGATCAGGCGAAATCGTCCGTTACGGCCCAAGTTATTTTTGACGAAATCAGGGTGCTGTCTGTACGCGGGGATAGCTTGGAACGGCTGGTGCGGCTGTATCCGGAAATTGGCATCGGCCTGCTGCATGCATCAAGCGCCCGGGTTCGCCTGCTGGAGTCGATGCTGACCAAGATGGGGTAATGCGAACAAGAAAGCGGGGGTCGCTGTGAGCAAGCAAGTCATGGTGGAATTGAAAAACGATCTGAACGAGCTCGTTCGTCTGCGTGAATGGTTCAGCGAGTGTGCCGGACCATTATCCATCGATCCGAAAACATTGTTTCATTTGAATCTCGTTTGCGATGAACTGATCACGAATACCATCGTGTATGGCTATAAAACGGCGGAGGAGCGTCAAATCCGGGTGTGTCTGACGGTTGGCGAACAGGCGATTGAGCTGGTGATTACGGATGACGGCATCGCTTTTGATCCGTTATCGATACCGGAAGCCGATACGAAAGAGGCTCTCGATGACCGGAAAATCGGCGGGCTCGGCATACATTTTGTCAGAGAAGTGATGGATGAAGTAACGTACGAACGGACCGGGGATCAAAATACGATTCGTTTAAAAAAATACGGGCAGCGTCCCGCAGAGGCGGAGGGTTCGGCATGAAGATAACAGAGCGTGCGGTTGGCGATGTGGTGGTACTGGATATTCAAGGGAGGCTTGATGCCAATACTTCCGGCACCTTGGAAGCCCAGTTTATGAATTTGATCGGACAGGGACATACGAAGTTCGTCTTCGGCCTCGCCGGGCTTGACTATGTAAGCAGCGCGGGGCTGCGCATCCTGCTTACGGCCGCCAAGAAGCTGAAAGCATTGAAGGGAAGTCTGGCGCTCGTACAGATGACAGACAATGTGAAGGAAGTATTCGATATGTCCGGATTCAGCGCCATTTTTACGATTTACGGAACTGAGGCTGAGGCGCTTGGCGCGATCGGTTAGTGTCGGAGAAAGGATGCCGAAAGGCGGTGACGGAAAATGAGTGATTTTCCCTATGGATGGCTGTTGGCGGTTATCGTGCTGCTGCTCGTATTGGCCGGTGCGGAGTGGAGGCGGCGCGAAGCGGTGTTGGAGCTGCGGCGGACGCATCAATTATTTGAAGTCAGCCTGGAAATCAACTCGACGATTTTGAAGCAGGATCTGTTGAAAAAGATCATGGACACAGCCTCCCTGGTCACCGATGCGGAAGCGTCGTCGATTATATTGGTCGACCCTGAAAAAGGGGATCTGTTCTTTGAAGTCGCGCTCGGAGAAAAGGGCGATGAAATCCGCGAGATCCGTCTGAACATGGGAGAAGGCATCGCCGGATGGGTAGCGCAAACGGGCGAATCGGTGAAAATCGACGATGCGGCCCGCGATTCGCGCTGGTCCTCGAAGGTAGCGAATCGGGTCGATTATCCGACGCGCAACCTGCTGTGCGTTCCGGTAATCAGCAAAGGAGCGATCATCGGCGTACTGCAGGTGCTGAACAAGCGGGACGGCAAGCATTTCAGCGATAAAGACTTGCGGCTGCTGCAGTCCGTTGCCTCTCCCACTGCGGTTTCCTTGGAAAATGCGATGCTGTACGATGCGTTGGAAAAATCGTTAAGGGCATTAAGCGATACGGTAGCGGCGAAGGAACGGATGGAAAGCGAGCTGCGCATTGCGCGTGACATCCAGATGGGCTTTTTGCCCCGCGGGGTTTCATCCGGTACTTATGCTCCTGTGAACGGTATAGATGAATCCGGCCGGCTCGGGTCCGAAGGCAGGACAGTGAATGGCGATGCTGTTGAGCGACTTTCCAGAGAAAACGCCGAAGCTGCTGCGGAAGCACCGGTTTGGGCGCCCGCAGCAGCAGGGCAGCAGACGATTCCGGCCAATGTGCGCTCCATCATCCGTCCAGCCCGGCAGGTGGGCGGTGATTTCTATGATTACTTCACGCTCGGCGGCTCGAAGCTTTTTTTCGCCTTGGGCGATGTATCGGATAAAGGGATTCCGGCGGCGCTCTTCATGGCTGTGACGATGACGCTGATCAAAGGAAAGATGACGCCTGACATGACGCCGGGTCAGCTGCTGACCGAGGTGAATGCCGAGCTGTACAAGGAGGAATCGTCGATGTTTGCGACGATTTTTTGCGGCGTGCTGGACATGCAGTCCGGCCAGCTCCAATTCAGCGACGGCGGACATTGTACGCCGTACATCATCCGCAGCAGTGGTGACGTCGAGCCGCTCAAGGGCAAGAAAGGGGTGCCGCTTGGCGTCATGGAGGATATGGAGTATGCCGATAACACGGCTATGCTGGAAACGGGCGAGCGCATCGTGCTTTATACGGACGGGATTACGGAAGCGGAAGATTCCGGGCTCATGCAGTACGGCAGCGCGAGGCTGCACGAGGTGCTGAACGGGTCGGGGGAGACAGCCGGAACAGACCGGTTGACGATACAGGAGCTGATGGAGCGAATACTGCAGGATGTCGACCGGTTTACGGCGGGTGCAGTCCAATCGGACGATATCGCGATGCTGCTGATTGAACATCAGGATCAGTGACAAAATCGTGTGAAAAAAGTGTCAAATGGCATATTCTGTATGCCGCCGATATGCTATAGTGGAGTTACTGGCAATCCGGATATTTACGAAGCTGGTCTTCATGAAAGCAAAGTGAAGGCATATGAAGCGAGTTTTGCTAAAGCAAAACCTTTAGGAGGTGCAACATGCCCATCCATCAACCGAGACAAAACGGGAAATTGTCCGCGGCGGCCCGTATCCAGCGAAAGGCAGAGACAACGAGGTCCGGGGCGGGTCAAGCGCATGCGCCGAATCATCCTCATCAGGTTACGGCCGCCGGTATTATGAACCTGCACGGATCGATAGGGAACCGCAGTGTGCAGCGGATGATCGCAAGCTCACAGACGCGTCTGCCGATTCAGGCGAAAATGTCAGTCGGACCGGTAGGCGACCAGTATGAGCAAGAAGCGGATAAAGTCGCCAGCCAAGTTGTACAGCAGCTGCAGATGAAGCCGACGGCGGAATCGATCCAGCGCATGGAGCAGCCGGAAGCAGAGGAGGAAGAGCTGCAAATGAAGCCGACTGCGGAGACGATTCAGCGCATGGAGCAGCCGGAAGCAGAGGGGGAAGAGCTGCAGATGAAGCCGGTGTCGGAATCGATCCAGCGCATGGAACAGCCKGAAGCAGAGGAAGAAGAGCTGCAGATGAAGCCGGCGGCGGAGACGATCCAGCGCATGGAGCAGCCGGAAGCAGAGGAAAAAGAGCTGCAGATGAAGCCGGCGGCGGAGACGATCCAGCGCATGGAGCAGCCGGAAGCAGAGGAAGAAGAGCTGCAGATGAAGCCGGCGGCGGGATCGATCCAGCGCATGGAACAGCCGGAAGTAGAGGAAGAAGAGCTGCAGATGAAGCCGATGGCGGAGACGATTCAGCGGATGTCGAATCCGGATGAAGAGCAGCTGCAGATGAAGCCGTCCGACGGCAGCGGGTTTGACGTGACATCCTCTTTCGAGCAGCGTATTCAGGCGAAAAGCGGTGGCGGTGCCAAGATGGATTCGACTACACGATCCGGAATGGAGCAAGCATTCGGAGCTGACTTCAGCAACGTATCGATACATAACGATTCGGAATCGAATGAGCTTAACCAGGACATCGGAGCGCAAGCATTTACACAGGGGCAGGATGTATTTTTTTCAAGCGGCAAATACGAGCCTTCAAGCCCTCAAGGTCAGGAGCTGCTGGCTCACGAGCTGACCCATGTCGTGCAGCAGCGAGGCGGATAATTTAACCATATTCAGCACTATTGTGCATAACGAAAAGAGACGCTTACACGGCGTCTCTTTTCGCGTCATGGTACTCTACTGCACTGCTTGCAGACGATGTGGTTAGCTTACCCTACCGTGCAAGCTTGTTTATAGCCGTGCTATCGGTCGCCTTAATTTTGCGGATAGTAGTTCGCGGTCTGACGCGGCATGGGCTGTGCTTGCGATTGCTGAACGAATCCGTTCATTTGTTGGACCACTTGCTCAATGCGCTGCTGCGTTTCGCTAAGGCGGCGCTTTTGCGCATCCATCTGCATATCAATTTGCGCTTGCGCCTGCTGAAGATCCTGCTGCACCTGCATCAGCTGCTGCTGAGCTTGGCGGACATTTTGCGTGAAGGTGCTGAGACCTGAGGCGGTTAAAGCCTGTTGCGCCATCTGAGCCTGCTGATTTTGGTACATTTGCTGCTCTTGAAGAAACTGCTGGTACGACGTATTCATCGACGACATGGACGTAAACCTCCTGAATTATGTATCGTGGTCAGTACATTGGGCCAACCGTATTACCTTGTGAAAAGCCGGCCTTCTTTATGCATCGCTTGCGTTTTTGAGCGAATCTCCGCTGAATCTTGTTTCCAGCAGAGGAAGCTAAACGACCGACAGACTTCCGCTTGAGCATCAGTCATTCACGAAAGCTTTTAGCATAAAAAAAGGTACTGCGGCTCATATTACTTGTAAATGGATGGGCAAGGGAGTGAGCAGCATGGAAGAAAACGAAAACAATACGCATCAAAACGAAAATTTGACAGATGAGCAGCAGTCCGAATCCGCCCGCAATCGGGCGAAGTTCAACGCAGCGAACGAAAAGCTGTTAGAGGACCAGCTGCAGGTTAGTGAGGACAAGCTGTTCGATTATGTTCCCGGCGAAGAATAAATAAACTGAAACATAAAGGAGCCTGCTCCAATGGAGCAAGCTCCTTTATGTTTTTATGCCGTTGCATACTTTAAAAGGCGGCGGCTATATCCTGCGCTCTGCGAATCGCATCCTGCTTAATTTGCTCCTTACGATCCGGATACTGGTTGTGTCCTTCAACGAAAATCCCTTCGAACGACGGAACCCCGAAAAATTTCATAATCATGCTCAAGTGCCTATGCCCAACCTCCATCTCGGCTGTCGGTCCTTCGGAATATACGCCGCCGCGCGCTTGAATGTGCAGCGCTTTTTTGTCGGTCAGCAAGCCGACGGCCCCCGTGTCCGTATATTTGAATGTTTTGCCCGCGGTGCAGATCGAATCGATATAAGCTTTCATAATCGGCGGATACGAAAAATTCCACATCGGTGTGACGAATACGTATTTATCTCCCGCCACAAACTGATCGGTCAGCTCGGCGATCTGCGTCACCTTCGCCTTTTCCTCGCTTGAAAGCTGCTCCAGGCTTTGACCCGACCGAAGCTTCCCCCAACCGCTGAATACATCGGCATCAATATGCGGAATATTCAGGCTGTATAAATCCAAAGTCGTAATTTCATCGCCTGGATGAGAAGAGCGGTAAGCGTCGATAAAAGCTTTGCCGACCGCCATGCTGTATGACGCGGTTTCATCATGAGGATGAGCGGTAATGTAAAGTAATTTGGCCACTTTTGGTTGTACCTCCCGTAACGAATGAATAAATAATGAATTATTGAAGCAAGCCCATGACCCGGAAGAACACATATTCGCCGATGTGATCGGACCTCCGGCTTATGACCTTCAAACAAAGTATGTCCAAATCGGATCGTCCCATTAAGAATAAACAGCCTATTAATATTGGCAAATGCATAAAGTGTTCGGCAGACAGGAGTCGTATTTCGGAATCTATGATAATAACATGTAAGGAGTGGGTAAAAAAAGATAAGCGTGCCGGAATAAAAATTGACATCGCATGGAGGAGGTTAGACAGTTATGATTGAATTTCGCAACGTAAACAAACATTACGGACAGTTTCACGTGCTTAAACAAATTAATCTAACCATCCGGCAGGGCGAGGTTGTTGTTGTTGTGGGACCGTCCGGCTCCGGTAAAAGCACGCTGCTTCGCTGCATCAACCGGCTGGAAACGATCACGGATGGCGAATTGACGGTGCATGGCGTCGAGCTGCATAACAAAAAAACGAACTTCAACGAGCTGCGGCGCAACATCGGGATGGTGTTTCAGCATTTTAATTTGTATCCGCACATGTCGGTGTTGGACAATATTACGCTGGCGCCGATAAAAGTGGGCGGGGTGCAGAAGCAGGAAGCGGTGCAAATCGCCATGTATTATTTGGAAAAGGTCGGCATTCCCGAAAAGGCGGGCGCTTATCCGTCCGAATTGTCAGGCGGTCAGCAGCAGAGGGTGGCGATTGCAAGAGGATTGGCCATGAAGCCGAAAATTATGCTGTTCGATGAACCGACCTCCGCACTCGACCCGGAAATGATCGGCGAAGTGCTCGAGGTTATGAAAGCATTGGCGCATGAAGGCATGACGATGGTGGTCGTAACGCATGAAATGGGGTTTGCGCGCGAGGTGGCGGACCGCGTGGTGTTTATGGATCAAGGGCAAATTGTTGAGGAAGCGGCGCCTGTCGAATTTTTTAACAATCCGCAGGAAGAACGGGCCAAACTGTTTCTCAGCCGTTTGCTGCAGCATTAAAAATATATCGGAATCGGAAGGAGCTTGAGCAATGATGAAAAAGAACAGGCGGATCGGCATATCGTTCGCACTGACGATCATGATGATCGTACTCGTATTGGCCGGCTGCGGCAGTACCGCGCCAGCCCCCGGACCGGGAACGGACGCCTCCAAATCCAACGGCGGGGCGGATTCATCCGGCCAAGCGGCGGCCAGTACGCTGGATGCAATCAAAAAACGGGGAAAGCTGATCGCCGGCGTGAAATTTGATACGAAGCTGTTCGGCTTGAAGGACCCCGGGTCGGGTAAAGTAGAAGGCTTCGATATCGATTTGGCCAAAGCTTTGGCCAAGCAAATATTGGGCGACGAATCCAAGATCGAACTGAAGGAGGTCACTTCGAAAACGCGCATCCCGATGCTGAATAACGGCGATATCGATATAATTATCGCTACCATGACGATTACGGAGGAGCGCAAGAAGGAAGTCGAATTTACCGACGTTTATTTTAAAGCCGGGCAATCGCTTCTCGTGAAAAAAGGAAGTCCGATCAAATCCGTTGCCGATGTGAAAAAGGGCGTTAAGGTGCTGGCGGTCAAAGGCTCGACCTCGACGACCAACATCCGGGCGAAATCTCCGGAAGCGACCGTTTTGGAGTTTGAAAACTATCAGGAGGCTTTTACCGCTCTGAAGGCAGGGCAAGGCGATACGCTGACGACGGACAATGCCATTTTATACGGAATGGTGAAGCAGGATCCGAATTATGAGGTAGTCGGCGGAACGTTCACCGATGAGCCCTACGGTATGGCGATCAAGAAAGGCGATACGACGTTTGCCTCTTACGTGAATGATTTCTTGAAATCGCTCCAGTCCAACGGACAGTATGAGAAGCTGTATGAGCAGTGGATTGGGGAAAAGCCGACCAAATAATGCGCATTCACGAAAGATGCGAGAGGAGCCGCCTCGCCGCGGCTCCTCTCGTTTCCTAAGCGAGGGAGGTGCCGCTTCGATATGGATAAGTTGAAGTTCGAGATTTTATTTAAATACGGGGATATGTACTTGGAAGGCTTCTGGAATACATTGCAGGTCAGCCTGATCGCGCTCGCGGGGAGCTTTATACTCGGCACGCTTATCGCCATTATGCGGATAGCGCCGCTAAGACCGCTCAATTGGCTCGGTACCGCATTCGTCGAGTTTATTCGCAACATACCGCTGATTCTGATCGTCTTTTTCTTTTTTCTGGGCCCTTCCGTACTGGGCGTTCCGTTGAGCGGCTTTACCGCGGGGACGCTGGGGTTGACCATTTATACGGCGGCTTTCATAGCGGAGGCCGTGCGTGCGGGCATCCAAACCGTACCGAAAGGACAAACCGAGGCGGCGCGCGCATCGGGGCTGACCTACAACCAGGCGATGCGGTTCGTCGTACTGCCGCAGGCGCTCAAAATCGTCATCCCGCCGATCGGCAATCAATTTTTGAATCTTGTCAAAAATTCATCGGTGCTGAGCGTCGTGGCCGGACTCGATCTGATGTATTACGCCGATCTGATTTCGACCAAGTCGTTCGTGACGTTCAGCGTCTACATTTTTGTGGCGATGTTTTATTTGGTTATTACGATTCCGCTAAGTATCGGGCTGTCGTATTTGGAGAAGCGGATGGCGCGGGCTTAACACAGCCGTATGCAGAGCGGTATGGTTCGGCTGTTGGTGAAGCTGCAGCAACCGATTGAATGCGTAACGGGAAACTTTACTTGCGGACGCGGTATCCCGACTCGATGAGGAGGTGGCACGATGGATTTTGCAGGCGCATATACCGGCGATCATTTGTGGTTTATGCTGCAAGGATTGGGAGTGACGTTGAAGGTTGCGCTTATCGCGATTTTGTTCAGCTTTATTATAGGCTGCTTGCTCGGAACGATCCGCTATACGAAAATTCCGGTTTTATCCCAGCTTACGGCTCTTGCGGTGGAAACGATACGGAACCTGCCGCTGCTGCTGATCATTTTCTTTACGTTTTTTGCGCTGCCGGAGGTTGGAATCAAGCTGAGTGTCGTCAACGCGGCGATCGTTGCGCTAACCGTGTTTGAGGCGGCCATGATATCGGAAATCGTAAGAAGCGGCTTAAAGTCGATTGAAAAGGGCCAGATTGAAGCTGCACGCTCATCGGGTCTCACCTATCTGCAGACGCTCTGGCATATTATACTGCCGCAGGCGCTGCGGCGGATGGTTCCGCCGATGGTAAGCCAGTTCATCTCGCTATTAAAGGACACTTCCTTGGCGGTCGTCATTTCCTTGGGAGAACTCATGCACAATGCGCAAATTATTAACGGGCAAAATGTAAATTTTGTCATCCCGATATTATTGCTCGCTGCGGTGATGTACTTTATCGTCAACTATTCCCTGTCATTGGTGGCGCGGCGTCTGGAGGCGCGGCAAGTATAAATATGAGCCTCGGCGGGAACAGTCAAAGAACCTGGCGGATAGCGCGGCGGCCGCCCGTAAGCGAGTCGGGGCAGACGGTTAAAACAGCGTCAGCTGCACCGGCTTTTCATTAGCATCGGCCTTGCCGGAAGTGCTGTCGATTGTCATCTGTGGGGCTCTGGCGGCACCTTTCCTCGACTGCAGGCCATGCCGGTGAAGCAGAGTCTCGATTCGCCGCATGACGGGATCGCGGAATTCGGCCGGCGCGGAGCCAGACGCCTGGTACAGCCTGGCGTAATCCCCGATAAGCCGGGGATAATGGCGCTGCAGCGTTTGAAAAAACCAAACTTTGACGGCTTGAGTGCTTAACCGCAAATAGGATGGCATAACGAACTGGGCGCCCGCGGCCGATACGGCCCGAATCAAATCCTCCAGTGCCGCTTGATCGTCCGTGATATATGGCAGGATGGGAGCTGCGAATACCCCGGCGTCCACACCCGCATTCCGCAGCTGCTCGACCATGTCCAGGCGCTTGGCCGGAGAAGGAGTCGAAGGCTCGAACTGCCGCCAAATGACCGGGTTTAACGTGCTGATGCTTACGTTTACCGTAATGGAAGACAAGCGTTGGAGAATGTCCAGATCCCGCAATATAAGCGGGGAACGGGTGGTGATCGTTACCGGAATTTGAAACTCCGCCAATACCTCCAGACATCCCCGCGTAAGCCTGGCCTTGCCCTCGATCTGCTGGTAAGGATCGGTTGCGGTGCCAATCGCAACTTGCCCCAAGTCGGAAATGCCCTTCCTGCCGCGGAGCCGCTTCAAGATCTGCGCGCGCAGTACCTCCGGAGCCTGCTGTTTCAGAAAAATATGATGTTGAAACGTATCGTCCGTATCCACCCCGAGGAACGAATGGGTGGAGCGCGCATAACAAAAACTGCAGCCATGCTGACAGCCGCGGTAAGGATTAATGGACCAGTCGAACGGCATAGAGGGTGCTTTCACAGAATTCAGAATCGTTTTGGCTGTCATCGGCTCGTACCGGACGGCCGGGCGTTTGTTCAGAGACATGAGAAGGGGTCTCCTTTAATGGATGGGAATGTATGTTCGTATTTTTAGTGTACCAAATGAGCATCATGAAATCAACCTTGCATCGGCTGCTTTAATTTTTGCGCATCGCCGTTGAATGCGGTCCGGTTGGGCCAGGCCCCCTATAGGCCTTCGTCAGCAGCCTGCTGACGGATGTGAATTTATGCATGTTGCGCCCGCCGCGTATCGGCCGCCCCCCTGTTGACGTTAAAGTCGCGATAATGATCCTTGTGTTATAATGGAGGCAATCGCTTGTGACTGCAGCAGGGGGGAGATCATTGGAATTCTCTAAAGTATTTATCATGAATATTTGCATTTTGACGACGCTGACCTATACCGCGATGCTCGTTCATAAATATGTACTGTCGCAGGCTTCAGGCCTTTTGAAATACGTATTTTCGGTTGTGCTTGCCATAGGCGCCGGATGGTTAACGATGTATTTCAGTTTTAATCTCGGCCCGGATATTAAATTTGATCTGCGGTTTGTCCCTTTGATCATTTGTACGCTGGCTTATTCGAATCCGCTCACGCTGCTCGTGATCGGGGCCGGAATTGGCGCAGCTCGCCTGACGTTCGGGCTGCAGAGCGCCGCTTGGGCGGGCTGTTGGAATCTGGTGCTGCTCGGTGTGCTTTGCATGATTTTAAATATTGTGCTGAAGCGGGTCGGCTGGCGCTTTTGGGAAAAAATGACGGTCATCATTGTCTCGGTCAATTTGATGAATTGCTTGAATGTCGCCATGCTCGGCACGATTCCTTTTCATTTATTTGTAACGGACATCGCGCCGATTATTTTGCCGATCAGCATTGTTCTAAGCGGCTTTTTCGTTTTTATGCTGAGAGATTTTCAGATCGAGCGGCTGCGGGTGGCCGAGCTTCAATTCGCCCACGATTCGCTGCAAAAGCAAACCGATCAACTGATGGAAGCGCGTCAAGCATTGGAGGAGAAGGCCGGCCAATTAATGCTCTCCTCTCAGTACAAGTCGGAGTTTTTGGCCAATATGTCGCATGAGCTCAGAACACCGCTCAACAGCATTATCGCGCTTTCGCAGTTTATTAGCGATCAGGAGAAGCCAACGGGAGAGCAGTCGGAAACGTCCGAATACGCGGCGATCATCCACGCTTCCGGACAAGAGCTGCTGCGGTTGATCGACGATATACTCGATTTGTCGAAGGTCGAAGCCGGACGGATGGAAATATTGAATGAAGAGGTCATTATCAGCGAGGTGACCTACGTACTGCAATACCACTTTCGCCATATGGCCGAACAGAAGGGGCTTCAGTTTACGGTACAGCTCGAACCGGAGCTGCCCGCTTTCATTTATACGGATGCGCTGCGGCTGCAGCAAATTTTGCGCAACTTGCTGTCCAATGCATTCAAGTTCACGGCAACCGGCAGCGTCAAGCTGCATGTGTGGAAGCCGGAGCGGGAGCAAACAGGGCATCCGGGCAGCTGGATTGCCTTCTCCGTTCGCGATACCGGAATCGGAATAGCGGAGCCTATGCAGGAGCCGATCTTCGAGGCATTCCAGCAGGCGGACGGCTCTATTAGCCGTAAGTACGGCGGAACCGGGCTCGGGCTGTCGATCAGCCGCGCATTGGCGGAGCTGCTCGGCGGGTATTTAGAGCTAAGCAGCGCGGCCGGAGAGGGGAGCACCTTTACGTTATTTTTGCCTTACCGTTAACGGCAGTCATACGCGCCAATTAACCCTCGTTCTGCTGCAATCCGAGAGCAAATATACGCTTCCGCTGTGGCTTGCGATTTTAGCGCAGGAGAGTGTAGCCGTTCCGTGGTCGAGGATATTAGCGGCAAATGTACTTCCATCGGTGAGACAATCCCAAAAAATATGTAAAGCCGCTTCCAACTCCATTATATCAATGGGGATGGAAGCGGCTTTTCACATGCAATTTGCAGCGACAGCGTAGTTCACTTTATGGATCCGGCTGCCTCTTGCAGGTTGTGGATGAGCCGGTTCATTTGCAGAAGAAGCTGTTCATATTGTTCTTTGGAGAGGCTGAAATGCGGAATGCAGGTTTCCGGGATGCACACGGCTTTTTCTTTCAGCTCCCGGCCTGCCTCCGTTAACCGGATCTCGACCCTGCGTTCATCCGATTTGGACCGCTGCCGCGTTAGTAAGCCGGCATCCTCCATTCTTTTGAGCATAGGCGTTAGCGTTCCCGAATCCAAATATAACCGGTCTCCGATTTCTTTAACGGTACATGTCTGCTGTTCCCATAAAACCATGAGAACCAAATATTGAGGATACGTAATCCCTAATTCGTTCAAAAACGGACGGTACAAATTCGTAATTTCTCTGGAACACGCATAGATCGAGAAGCAAAGCTGGTTATCTAGCTTGAGCAGCTCTTCCCGGTTCATGCCAACGGCTTGCCGTCCAGCAATGTTTGAATATCGGACTCGATCTCCGCAGGTTCCATTTTGGCGGGGTACTGCTTGACGACGCGGCCTTCCCGGTCGACCAGAAATTTGACGAAGTTCCATTCAATATCGCCCGTATAATATGGGGCCGGTACGTTCTGAACGAGATATTGAAACAGAGGATGGGCCGTGTCCCCTTTGACGTCGATTTTCGCGAAGAGAGGGAACGAAACCTGATAGTTCAGCTCGCAGAAGCTTTTAATTTCTTCATTGCTGCCGGGCTCCTGATTCATAAACTGGTTACAGGGAAAGCCCAGTACGGCAAAGCCCGCATCCTTATGAGCTTCGTACAGCTGCTGCAGCCCTTTATATTGCGGGGTTAAGCCGCAGCCGCTGGCCGTGTTTACAATAAGCAGAATGTTTCCTTTGTAATCGGAAAGGGACGCTTCGGCGGAGTCGATCGTTTTCACAGAGTAATCATATACGGACATCGTAATACCTCCCAAATGTTTGATTAGCGCGGTTGATAATTAATGCTGTAAAATTAAATTGTGCACAATCTATTTATCCGTGATTAATATACCACCTGCTTCCTTGTGCGTCAAATTTATTTTGGAAAACCCGTCCGACCCTTGCTATACTAGTCATAAGGACAATTGGAATGGGGGAGCATACTTGGACTATATTCGCATAACAGACATTAATGATCCGTATTTCCGGCAAATGCACGACCTGATGAAGGCCGTTTTTCCGCCGGAGGAAGTGCTTGAATTCAGCCTCTGGGCCGGTCCGTTGAAGGATCCGGGAATCCGCGTATTCGTCGCTGTGCATGATGGAGAGGTCGTCGGCGCAACCGAATACCGCTACTATGAAGACATGCAGGTCGCCATGACCGACTTTACGATCATCGGGCGCGAGGGGCTGGGCATCGGACCGTTTTTGGCCAAAAAACGGATGGACGAAATACAGCAGCTGGCGGCAGCCGGAAACGGCGCACCGCTCGGGATGTTTGCCGAAATTTATAATCCGTATTTGGCGCAGGATCACAGCTTCGGCGGGGTAAAGCCGATGAACCCGTATGTACGCAGGGAGGTGCTTGCCCATCTCGGTTACCGGAAGCTGGATTTTCCGTATGTCCATCCGTCCTGGCATAATGACGGCGCTGCGGTGCAGGAGCTGGATCTATGCTTTATGCCGTTTGGCGACGATGCTTTTGAAACGGAATCGATTGCGGCCGAGCTCATTACGGACTTTCTGGAACGGTATTACTCGGTACTGCCGAACAAGCCGGACGCATGGTACAAGATGGTCGATGAGCTGAAGCCGCGCGGCCCGGTACGTCTGCTGCCGCTGTAGCGGCCCATACGCTAAATATTGCCGACGATACAAAAAAAGGCGTCCCGCATGGAAATTCCATGGCAGGGCGCCTTTTCAGCCTTATGGTTACCGCACGTTATTGATAAAGGGCGTCTTTTCCTTCAGGACATACGTCATTTTGGAAGGAACGGTTTGCAGCAGCCATTGGTCGAACGCATCCTTGTACATGTCCGCCGTAACTTCGTATACGACCGTTTCCGCAGGCGATATCGTAATGCCTTTATCGTTTTTCACCGCTTTGGATACGGTAATATCCGCGTCGAATTTTACTTTGGCCGTTTTGCCGGATGCGGCGATCGTATTTTCCTTGACATTGATGCTGTTCAGCTTGATGCCGTCGCCGCCGGTGACCGACATTGCGGCTTGGGTAAAGCTTCCGCTGCGAACGACATTGTCGATCAGCCGGCGAATTCGCTTTTGCGGGTCGTTCTCGAATTGAATTTGAATCGAGCGGTCCGCATCGTTCCAGAGCACCTCGGCGCCCGCCGCTTCGCTGACGAACCGGAGAGGCATGTACGTATTGCCGTTCTCGAGCGATGGCGTTACGTCCAAATAATACATGACATCGTTGACCAGAGCGGTTCCGCGGTTAATCGAAAGCGAGATCGTCAAGCCGCCCTTGACGGCCGTAGCCATTTGTTTCTCCGCATCCCACGCTACATGAAAGCCTAATTTTTCAAATAAGGCCCGCATCGGAACCATCGTAAACCCGTCTTTGATAAAAGGCTGCTGTTCCCATTGCTGCAGCTCTTGCTGCACATATATGTGAACGGATGATGCTTCCTCGGCGCCGGCGCGCGAAGGAAGCACTGTGATCGCCATAGACCATAACATCAAACCTGTAAATAACAAACGGAATTTGTTTAATTTAAGCATGTCGGCACTCCTCCTGATTAAATCCATTCAATTCAGCCGAAGAACGGCAATCGATCTCCGGTTACTCATGCAGACAAGACAAACACCTAACCATTCCCATGCTCTTTACAAGCCAAAATTAACAATTCCACAGCGGCAGCCGAAATCCTTCTTTCGGGTATCGTCCAAAATATGCCAACTGCCGGCTTCGTTCAAAAAATCGGGTGCAGCGACGGGAAGACCAGGTTGACGGTTTCCCTTTTGCCGAATTTTTGGTATCTTGTCAATAGCAGCTTGTGCGGCAGCAGGTAAAGAGCGAAAGGAGCATGTAAGATGGAAGCACCTTTAGTGTCGGTCATCATTCCGACCTATAACAGGCTCGGGTACGTTTCCGAGCTGATCGAATCGCTGTGGAGACAGACTTACCGCCGTCTGCAGATCATTGTCGTGAACGACGCAGGCGAACCGGTCGACGCGCTTACGGAGCTGTATCCCGAGCTGAACATCACGGTCGTCGAGATGGAACGAAACCGGAAGCATGTCCACGCCAGAAATCGGGGATTGCAGTATGTGCAGGGCGACTGCATCCTGCTGTGCGACGATGACGACCTGCTCGTGCCGACGCACATCGAACGGATGCTGCATGAATTAGCCGATGCGGATCTCGTTTATTCGGATGTCGAAATTTTCGACTTTATCCTACAAAATAATACGCGGCAGGCGACGAATCGTTTCGTCTTCGCTTATGAACATGACGTGGCGGCGATGCGCAAATTTTCCACCTTCGTTTCCTCCGGCTGCTTGTACCGGCGGGAGCTGCATGATCATCTCGGTCCGTTTGACACGGAAATGTACCATTACTGGGACTGGGATTTTTTCCTCCGATCGGTTGAGCATTTCAGAGTGAAGCGTGTTCCGGTGGCAAGCGCTCTGTACGCATTTTCCCAGCAGGGGGGCAATATGTCGGGACAGCACGAGGATATGCGTCCTTATTTGGATAAGCTGTCCGCCAAGCATCGGCTCGGCGAGCTGCCGACGAAAAATTTTTTCGTCCTGCTCGAGGAGCCGGAAGTCAGCAGCCGCAAGGCGGCTACGGAAATCGTATGGGACGGCGAGCCCGTCGTTTCGAGGCTTGCGTTAAAGCTCATGCGCGAGCAGGCGGAGGAACACGGCTAGCTTGGACGAGTTGGTTGCAATGTTTTTCAGGGAGGGAGCTTATGAGTTTGGTAGGTACGATGGAGCAGGCGGAAACGCTGCTTAAAACATATTATGGCTACGATACATTCAGGGACGGACAAAAGAAAGTCATTGCCAGCGTGCTGGACGGGCGCGATACGCTCGGGATTATGCCGACAGGCGGAGGAAAATCGATCTGCTACCAGGTGCCGGCGATGATGCTTGCCGGCACGACCATTGTCGTCTCGCCGCTGATTTCGCTGATGAAGGATCAGGTGGACGGACTCGACAGCATCGGTGTCCCGGCCACCTACATCAACAGCTCGCTGTCGTATGCGCAGGTCGAGCTGCGCATACGCAAGGCGAGCCAGGGCGAATACAAGCTGCTCTACATCGCGCCCGAGCGGCTGGAGTCGGAGCGGTTCGTCGAGCTGCTGGCCAATCTCGCCGTGCCGATGGTGGCGATCGACGAGGCTCACTGCGTTTCGCAGTGGGGCCATGACTTCCGCCCGAGCTACCTGGCGATCAGCCGGCTCGTCAGCAGCCTGCCGCAGCGGCCGATCGTCGCCGCGTTCACAGCGACAGCGACGGACCAGGTGCGCGAGGATGTCGTCAAGCATTTGCAGCTGCGGGAGCCACAGCAGTTCGTCACCGGCTTCGCGCGTGAAAATCTCGCCTTCACGGTCATCAAAGGCGAGAACAAGCGGGACGTGATGCTCGACTATATTCGCTCGCATCAGGATGAGGTCGGTATCGTCTACGCGGCCACCCGCAAAGAGGTGGACAACTTGTACGAGCTGCTGCGCAAGCAGAAGGTGCCGGTCGGCAAATACCATGCGGGCTTGACTGACAAGGAGCGGGCGGTGGCGCAGGAGCAGTTTCTGTACGACGAAGTGCGGGTCATGGTCGCCAGCAACGCCTTCGGCATGGGGATCGACAAGTCCAACGTGCGTTATGTGATTCACTACAATATGCCGAAAAATATGGAAGCCTACTACCAGGAAGCGGGGCGCGCGGGGCGTGACGGGGAGCCAAGCGAGTGCATGCTGCTGTTCAGCCCGCAGGATATTCATATTCAGAAGTTTCTGATTGAGCAGTCGATCGGCGATCCTGAGCGGCAGGCCCAGGAATACCGCCGCCTGCAGCAGATGGCCGATTACTGCCATACGTCGCAGTGCTTGCAGCGCTATATCGTGCGCTATTTCGGCGACGACGGCGAGGACTGCGGCCGCTGCAGCAGCTGCAGCAGCGAGCGGCAGCTGACGGACATTACGCTCGAGGCGCAAAAAATTTTCTCCTGCGTGCGGCGGATGCGCGAGCGGTTCGGCGCTACGACCGTCGCCTCGGTGCTGAAGGGCTCCCGCAACAAAAAGGTGCTGGAAATGGGCTTCGACGAGCTAAGCACATACGGTCTGCTGAAGGACCGGACGGAGAAGGAAATCGTCGATCTGATCCAGCTGCTCGTCGCCGAAGGGTACCTGCTGATCACCGAGGGCAAATACCCGGTGCTCCGGCTGCAGGCCAAAGCGCAGGCGGTGCTCGCAGGCAGCGAGAGGGTAGAGCAAAAGCTGCGCATCCGGCCGGAGCCGGCGGCACGCGAGGTCGAAGCGGACTTGTTCGACGAGTTGCGCAGGCTGCGTTCGGAAATCGCGAAGCGCGAGGGCATTCCGCCGTATATCGTGTTCCCCGACAGCACACTGCGGGAAATGTGCGGCGTCAAGCCGACCAATCCGGCGGCGATGCTCAAAATCAAAGGCGTCGGAGAAGCGAAGTTTTTCAAATACGGCGCGTATTTCATCGAGTTTTTCAAAAACTATAACGGATAGAGGTGCGCAAGGCCGTGGCCAAGCAAAAATATTACGTCGTATGGGAAGGTAAAAAGCCCGGCATCTACACTTCGTGGGCTGAATGCCAAGCGCAAACGAACGGCTATCCGCAGGCGCGGTTCAAAGCGTATGAGAGCGAGGCCGATGCGAAGGCCGCGCTGGCGCGGGGCTGGAAGGCTTCCTTCGCCGGCGCGGCCAAAGCGTCCGCAGCTCCCGGTACGGCTGCCAAAGCTAAAGGAGCCGCGGCGAAAGCCGCAGCAAGCGGCGTATTGCCGCCGCAGGTTGTGCTCGACAGCATTTCTGTCGATGTGGGCAGCAAGGGCAACCCGGGCATCGTCGAATACAAAGGTGTCGACACCCGAACCGGCGAAGTTATTTTTCAACATCCGCCGATTGCGAAAGGAACGAACAACCTGGGGGAGTTTCTGGCGATCGTTCATGGGCTGGCTTATTTGAAGAAGCAGGACAGTTCGAAAACAATTTACAGCGATTCGGTCACCGCTATCAGTTGGGTACGCAAGAAGGAAGTGGCCACCAATCTGCCGCGCGATGCGTCGACGCAGGAAATATGGATGCTCGTCGATCGTGCGCTGGCTTGGCTGCACGCGAACAGCTACAGCAATAAAATCATCAAGTGGGACACGAAAGCATGGGGTGAAATTAAAGCCGATTACGGCAGAAAATAGCCGGATCTTGATCCGATTACGACTTTATCGGGTTAAGACCCCCACCTCTAAGGTGGGCCTTGAATCAGGTGGGGGAGAGTCCCTATCTGATTCCCCGATGTTCAGCAAAGCTGAACGAGTTAACTATGACTAAATTCGTGCAAGAGAAACAGAGCATTCACAAGGAAAACGAAGAAATCCCGGCTTTGTCTTAGCCTATTGTGCTTACAACCCTGTCAAAGGGCGAGAAAAACCGTCTCAAACCGTTTATAATCGAGGTCAGTGAGCATCGGCCCCGGCAATCCTGAGAGTGGAGCGCCAACAGATAAAAACGGAATAGGAGAGGGTTTTTCTTGTTTTTTCAGTACATGAAGCAAGGTTTCTTCGGCAATGTCCGAAACGATGTCTTGTCGGGCATTACGGTAGCTTTGGCGCTTATTCCCGAAGCTATCGCATTTTCGATTATGGCCGGTGTCGATCCGATGGTAGGCCTGTACGCTTCCTTCACCATCGCCATCACCATCTCCATTGTGGGCGGCCGGCCGGGGATGATCTCCGCGGCGACCGGTGCGATGGCTTCCTTGATGGGACCGATCATCGCCAAGTACGGACTCGATTATTTGTTTGCGACGACCGTATTGACCGGTGTGCTGCAGTGGATTTTAGGCGTGTTCAAGGTCGGGCGGTTTATTACGTTCGTGCCGCATTCGGTGATCGTCGGCTTCGTGAATGCGCTGGCCATTATTATTTTTATGGCGCAGCTGCCGAATTTTATTGGCCAGTCGTGGCCGATGTATGCGATGGTTGCGGGAACGCTGGCGATTATTTACCTGCTGCCGCTGGTAACGAGGGCTATTCCTTCCGCACTAACGGCGATTATCGTGATCACAATTATCGCGATGGCAACCGGAGCCGATGTGCGAACCGTAGGCGATATGGGAGAGATTAAGCAGGCGCTGCCGCTGTTCCATATTCCGCAAATCGCCTGGACTTGGGAGACGTTGATCCATTTGCTGCCCTATTCGTTGGCCTTGGCGATCGTCGGCTTGACCGAATCGCTGTTGACCGCCACCATCGTCGACGAGATGACGGAGACGAAAAGCAATAAAAACCGCGAGGTGCGCGGTCAGGGCATCGCCAATATCATCACCGGCTTTTTCGGCGGAATGGCTGGCTGCGCGATGATCGGCCAAACCGTGATCAACGTGAAATCGGGCGGCAGAACCCGGCTGTCAACGCTGGTGGCGGGGGTGTTTCTGCTGTTTTTGATTATGGTACTCGGCAATATTGTCAAGCAGATCCCGATGGCCGCTTTGGTAGGCGTTATGTTCATGGTGTCGATCGGGACGTTCGATTGGAGCTCTTTGCGGATATTGGGCAAAATTCCGCGTGGCGACGCTGTCGTCATGGTGCTGACGGTTGCGATCGTGGTTGCGACATCCGATTTGGCCATCGGCGTCGTCGCGGGCGTCATTCTGAGCGCGCTGAACTTCGGGTGGAAAATGGCGCAGCTTCACTGCTATAACGAAACGGACGAGCAGGGACGCAAAATTTACCGCATTTCCAGCCAGCTGTTTTTCGGTACGATGGCGCATTTTATCGAGCTGTTTCGTTATTCGGCGGACCCGGACCACGTTGTCATTGACCTGAGCGCTTCGCATATTTGGGATCATTCAGGCGTGACGGCAATCTCCAAGGTAAGGCAAAAGTATGAAGCCCAAGGAAAAACCGTAACGATTACAGGGTTGAACCATGAAAGTCAACGCATCATGGACAAGGTCGGAATAACCGGTACGACTTCGAATCATTAAATGATGAAAAAGCAGCTCCACAACCGTTGCCGACGGGAGGGACGCTGCTTTTTGGCGGCACACTTAGCTTATTTATCGTGACGGTCAATATGCAGCCGGGGCTCCGTATTGGCCGTTGTATCCTTATAAATCTCCTGCTCCTGGCTTTCCAAGGGCAGGCTGACCAGCTTCCATTCCGTCTGTCCGTTAGTCGGATCGAAAGGAAACTCGTCGCCGCGCTTCAGCGTCTCCTCGCGGCCCCATTCATTTTCATAAACGCCGGTTGTTTCGACTTCTTCACCGGATACCGGCTGCATACGTTTGTCCTCTGCCATCGAATGCCCTACCTCCTTCTTTTTTAACGAAAATAGTATGCCCTCCTTTTCAAGGAACTATGAAGTGAAGTATGATAACGAGTATATGAATCATAGGCGTTTATTTTGGAAGCCCGTTGAATTAGCGGCCAAAGAAGCGGGGACGCGCCAAGATTAAGGAGCGCAGCCCGGCAGGCTTGATTGACCGGATTTTCACAAGCAGCTATGAACTGCAGATGGAGGAATTGAAGCAAATGGCATTATGGGGGACGATCGTAAACGCGGCGGCGATCATTGCCGGGGGACTGCTCGGGCTAATGCTGCATCGGATGCGCGAGGGGATACGAACGACGGTCGTTCAAGGCATCGGCATTGCGCTTATGGTGCTCGGCATCTCGATGGCTTTGAAGTCGGCGAATTTTTTGCTGGTCGCCGCGAGCTTGGTCGTAGGCGGAATTGCAGGCGAGCTGCTGCAGGTGGAGCGCGGGTTGGAGCGGCTTGGCGGCCGGCTGGAGCAGGCCGTACAAGCTTTGTCCGTGCTGCTGCATAAGCGGGGCACAACGCCGAACGAGCAGGGACAACCGGCTGACGGACAGCGGATTGGAAGGAACAAGCAGGGACGGATTGCGACGGGCTTCGTCCATACAACGCTAATTTTTTGCGTTGGCGCCATGGCGATTTTGGGCGCGTTGGACGGCGGACTTCGCGGACAGCACGACATTCTGTATACAAAGGCGCTGTTGGACGGATTTTTGTCCATTATATTCGCTTCGGCTTTGGGTGTCGGCGTGCTGTTTTCGGCGCTTCCGGTTTTTCTGTATCAAGGCGCGATCGCCTTGTCCGCATCGGGAATTACCGGGCTGATCGAGCCGTCGCTGCTGAGTGAAATCATTTCCCAGCTCACGGCGGTCGGCGGCATTCTTATTATCGGTCTCGGCATCAATTTATTAGAGCTGCGAAAAATTAACGTAGCTAACCTGCTGCCTTCGCTGCCGGCAGCGGCAGTAGCCGTACCTCTCGTTCATTGGACGATGGCGTGGTGGACAGGGGGTTAGGTTGCTTTGCGGCGCGGCTTTCAAGGCATCTGGCTAGGAAGCGTTCCAACTTGTGACAAAATGACGTTCGCCCAGCATAATATAGGGGTAGAACGTTTTTTGCGGTTACGCGTTTAGTTTTGCGGCGGCGGATCATCGCCGCTTTGGATTACGAGCAGCAGTCCGCCGCTAATCGTGATCGTGCCCTCGGGCTCCAGCAGCACGTTGCTGATACCAAGCGACTGCCCGAGCGACAGTGCAGCATCTTTTAACGGATATTGGAAGCCTTCCAGTGTAATGCCAGTCACCTCAAGGCTGAGAGGCAGCAGCGAAACATGCGGGTACCGGCCGCGTTTAAGACGCCATGGCGCCCAGCCGTCGATCGCCGCAATTTCATTATGCTCGTCCACGATGGTGCAGCGGACGCCGGCCTCAACGCCCTTGCGCAGCAGGTGGAGATTGGCCAGCGAATGATCCCAGCGTGTGCCGAGGACGCCGCACATCACAATTTCCGAAGGCCGGCGGTCCAGCGCATATTGAAAAGCCATTTCCGTGTCCGTCCAATCCTTCATTACCGGATCGCAATCGATATATTGCTTGCTGGCGGCTTTAATTGCTGCCGCTTCGGCGCTCGTTACAGAATCGAAATCGCCCAATGCCACATCCGGCGATAATCCTTGGCGAATGAGGAAAAGCGCTCCGGCATCGGCACCGATTAAGAAGTCTTCGGGCTTAAGCATCCGCAGCGCCCAGACGCCAAGGCGGCCTCCGGAAAAAATGACGATTCGGGAAGAGGCGTCCATGTTTGATCAACCGTCCTTTCATAAATATATGCGGCAAACTCTGATCGGAACGCGCATGAAGTGATTTGATTATAGCAGGTTTATGCGGGAAGAAACCAACTTTTGTTCCGGTTGGAGCAGGACGATTGTTTGAGTTGTTGAATAATGGGGCAATAGATATTAGAAACGAGCGTTGGGCAAACTTAGATAGAGCGGTATTCAAGGGAACAGGTAAAGTGGAGGGGAATATGAAGCAGCGATTTACTAATTTGGATAACGTCGCGAACAAGCAGTCGGTTATGCACGTGTACAAATGGATGAAAAAGAAGAAAAAGATGTCCCGCGCTTATTGCATCGAGCATCATTCCGAAATTAAGCAGCATTTTTTGAAGGAAAACAGTTCAGCAACAACGATCACATGGATCGGTCATTCAACGTTCTTGATTCAAGTGGGGAAGTTGAACATTATAACCGACCCGGTTTATGCCAAAACGATGGGGATCCGCAAAAGGCTGACCGAACCGGGTATCCCGATTACCGAATTGCCGCCTATCGATATCGTCCTCATTTCACATGCTCATTACGATCATCTTGATTTTGCCACTTTGAAGCGAATAGGCCGCAACGCCGAGTACTTGCTTCCCATGGGGTTAAAGCGGTTGTTTAAACGGAAAGGCTACCATCATGCCACGGAGCTGTCCTGGTGGGACAGCAAGCGGATTGGCGGAGTCGAGTTCACGTTTGTTCCGGCGCAGCATTGGACAAGACGGACGCTGTTCGATACGAATACTTCCCACTGGGGCGGATGGATCATCCAGAACGGGGCGAACGGGGAAACGATTTATTTTGCCGGGGACAGCGGATATTTTAAAGGATTCGAGCTGATTGGAAAAAGATTCTCCATCGATTATGCGCTTCTGCCGATCGGCGCCTATGAGCCGGTATCTATTATGAAAACAGCGCATATGTCGCCGGAGGAAGCGGTAAAATCGTATGTGGATTTAAAGGCGTCATCCTTTATACCGATGCATTACGGCACGTTCAAGCTGGCTGACGATACGCCGGAGGAAGCTTTGGCCAAGCTGCAAGCCGAGTGGAGGCGGCGGGGATTGAATCGGGAGCAGCTGAAGGTGCTGCTGCTGGGGGAAACCTTGATCCTCTAGCCCGGACTGCGCATTACCGAAGCTGCAAAGGGGGCTGTTCCATAAGGGTATCAACCGGTGAGGCAGTCCCCCCAAATATGCAAAGCCGCCTCCAGCACCACTATATCAGTGAGTGGGGATGGATGCGGCTTTTGACATGCATATTCATATCATAGTGGGCGGGCTGAAAATTCAAGAAAGGCTTTTGGGACATAGCTTGACCGAAGCTGCAAAATCCCGAGCCGCGCACTTATGCGCGGTTCGGGATTTTTGACGGATGCGAAGCGCGTTATTGTTTACTTCGGTTTCGTTCCTCGGTCATTTGCTTCCAGACCGATCCCGCCGCTTCCTCACCGCGTTCGATCCGCTCCAGCGCGATTTGCGCCTGCAGCTGAACCTCAAACTCAGGATCGCTCGCAGCCTCGCGCAGCGCATCTACGGCAGTTTCATCGCCCGCTTCATACAAAAACCGGGCGGCGCGCCAGCGAACAATTTTGTTCTTGTCGCGCAGCGCTTCGATCATCGGGCCGATCGCTCCCGGATCGCCCAGGTCGGATAAGGTGTCGCCGGATGTACGGCGAACCGCCGGCGACGAATCCTTCAGCGCTTCATACAGATAAGGCAGTGCCTCCGGATGCTTCAGGTCACCCAAGTAAACGACTGCCAGCCGACGGATGGACACATTGCTGTCGGAAAGAGCTTTGGCCAGCAGCGGCAGCGCCTGCAGGTCGGGCTCCCAACTCTCCAGAGCGGCATAGCGGATTTTCCAGTCGGGCGAAGCGAACTGTTCTTCAACCTCGCTGGCGGACAGCGGAATCGACCTCGCCGTAGGGGATTTCCCGTCCTGCGGCGCGCCACCTTGCTCGATAGCCGACTTAACCAGCTCATCGAGCCGTTCCTGCGGATAAGACGCCTCCAATTCGCTGACGATCTCGGCGGCGATCTCCTCCGGCTCGCCGTAGCGCACCCCGAATTCCTCCAGCTTGCGCTCGCGGATCATAGTCGATCCTGCGGCGCTTTGCACGGCATTCGTAAAGCCGGCGGGCAGGCCCAAGCGAACTTCCTGATCGCCGCTGCGGACACGAACCTGTATCGGGATGCCCCGATACATTTGGACGAGCACCTGCGCCTCGCCGAAGCCGGCCGCCGGGGTTATAGCCTGCGCTGCCGTCGGATCGGCGCCGCGATCGGCTTGGAGCAGCTGCCGGGCCGCAGCCAAAATCGCGGCCCAGTCGGCACCGGGCTTGCGATCCAGGGCGATAAAGTCGGCCGTGCGAAATACGCTGCGCACGCCTTCGATAGCCAGCAAGCCGTTCAACGGCTCCGGTGCGCGGCCGGTTTCGTCCGCTTTGAAGGTTTGTCTGACTCCCCGCGGGAGCATCTCGTCGACAGTAAGCTTCATGGAGTTGGGACTCGGCGTCGGTTCTATAGAAATAAGCTTCATAAGGAAACCTCCAACACAATATTCACACGAAAGTGGCGGTCAATAGAGTACGGAATCGTATTTAGCTTATCATATTTCCATTCAGGAGGAAAATGGCCGGGAATGCAGCTTTACGCTCAGCACCATTCCCATCGCCAGCATGTTCGTCATCAGCGAGCTGCCCCCATAGCTGACGAAAGGCAGCGCAATGCCCGTCAACGGCATAAGGCCGACATGCATGGCGATGTTTTCAAATATTTGCAGGGTGAACATCGAAATGACGCCGATAATTAAATATCTTCCTTCGACATCCTCGGTATACATGGAAATTCGCACCATCCGGTAAAGGAAAAAAAAGTACAACAGCAGCAGCAGCGAACAGCCAAGAAATCCGAATTCTTCTCCGATCACGACAAATATCGAATCCGCATAGCTGTACGGGATATATCCGCCGCGAATAAACACCCCGCTCAAAAAACCTTCGCCGCTTAACTGACCGGTTCCAATGGCGCGGATCGAATTGACGACATGCCAGCTCCGGTCCGGGTCGGCCAAAGGATCGAGAAACGTCTGAATGCGCTGCAGCTGATGAGGTTTAACGATGGCCGAAAACAGCTCGAATTGAAAAAAATAGAGCAGCGTCATCCCCGTGATGAATGAAGCAACGGCAGTGACACCTATCAAAATATGCTTCCATTGCAAATTTCCAATCCAGAGTACGCCTATAAAAATACATAAAAATACGATCGAGGTGCCTAAATCCGGCTGCTTCAGCACCAGATAAAAAGGGATGGCGGTCAGTATAGCGGCGGGAATTAGTTCAGGCCATAGGCGAATCGGCAGTCCGCCGCGAGGCTTCAGCCATTTGGACAAAGCCATAATAAGGAACAGCTTCATCAGCTCCGACGGTTGAAATGCGAAGCCTCCCAATGAAATCCAACGCTGGGAGCCGTTCAGATTCACGCCCTTGAAGGAGACAAGCAGCAGCAGCAAGATGCCGACGCCATATAAAATATAGGAGAAATAGTTAATAAGGACACGGTAATCCAATAAACTTAAACCGATCATGGGGATAAACAAGACGCCGAAGGTAATCAAATTGGTTTTATGCAAGCCTTCATAGCTCGTTTGAAAGGTAGCGCTGTATATAACAATCGTGCTGAAAGATAAGAAGATGATTAGTATGAACAGGATCGGAACATCCAGTAGTTTAAGCTTGTTAAGCATCGTTTTCAACTCCGCTCCTATTGATGTTATTTCTGGAAAAAGACGAGGGCCCAAATAAAAACTCCCCGCGGCGCAAGCAGGGAGACGGAGCAAACGCTGTAGAACTAATACTTCGGCCTTCAAGCGGAAACGAAAAGTCCTGCTTGCGCGCAGCGCTACAAGCCGAGCAATATTTTGGCGATCGTGAAATATATAATAAGACCGGTGCCGTCCACCAGCGTCGTAATAAAAGGTCCCGAGATGACGGCGGGGTCCGCTTTCAGCTTGTGCAAAATCAAAGGCAGTACGGCAGCGACGAAGGATGCCCAGATGACGATGGCCAGCGCGGTTACACCGACGACAAGTCCGATGTTCGATTCAACCCCGAGAATGAGAGCCCGAATATAGGCGATCAGCGAGATCGTGGCGCCTGTCATGAGTCCCGTCGTGACTTCTTTTCGAATCACCCTGAAAATGTCGCGGAATTGCACCTCGCCGACGGCCAGCGCCCGTACAAGCGTAGATACGGTTTGAGTGCCCGTATTTCCACCGGTACCGATGAGCAGCGGAATGAAGAACGACAGCGCGATCACCTCGGACAGCGTATCCTCGTAATGTCTGAGCACGGTTCCGGTATACGTTTCCGCCACAAATAAAATCAACAGCCAAATAATACGTTTTCTATAGAAATGAAATACCGATGATTTGAAATACGTACCCGTCAACGGCTGACTGCCGCCCAGCTTTTGTATGTCCTCCGTCGCTTCCTCGTGAATGACATCAATTAAATCGTCTACTGTAATGACACCGATTAAACGGTTTTTGGCATCGATGACGGGGAGGGCAACCAGATCGTAGCGGGACAGCAGCTCGGCCGCTTCCTCCTGCTCCATCGACGCGGGCACCGAAATGACATCACCGCTTACAATGTCGGATAACAAAGTTTTGGGCTCCGCTAAAATGATGTTTTTTAAAGAAACGACGCCGACAAGCTCGCCCTTGTTGCCCGTAACATATACATAGGACGTAATTTCGGCTTCATGCCCGATTTTTCGGATATGCTGCAGCGTTCGCTCGATCGTCCACATGCTGCGGGCAGCGATATAATCGATCGTCGCCAAGCTTCCTGCCGTATGCTCGGGGAATGTCATCAAGGTTTGCAGCTTGCGCCGGTAATCCTCCGGGAGCAGAGCCAGCAGCTTCTCCGCCTGATTGCGGTGGATGGCCAGCATCATATCGGCAACCACATCACTTGACATCTCGTTCAGCACCAATGAGGTCTGCTTTTCCTCCAGTTGATTCAATATGCGATACTGCAGCACCGGCTCCAAATATTCGACGATTTCGGCCGATATGTCAGGGGGCAATAAACCAAGCAGCTGGAGCTGTTCCGCCGGATCGAGTTTTTCTACGCAATTGGCCAAATCAAACGGTTGAAACGATTCGACGAAAGCGATCACGGAAGCTGGATCGGATTGCGCCAGTAACTGTTTCATTTCGTCGATGGAGATCATTCGGCTCGACTCCCTCGTGATTGTTTTTCTATATATAAGAATGGTATTCCTTCGGAATGATTATGCATGTCTTATTTGGTTAACTGCCGAGGATTTTTACGAATGCGTGTGTGTATCCGCTGCTCCAACCGTTCATAAAAACGAACGATGGAGAGCAGTGTCCGGTTGACCCGGGACCATCTGGTCGCTGCATAATGGATGATAAATGCGCACAACATGCCGTTGACCATACCGCCGATTATATCCAATGGATAGTGCACCCCAACCCATACCCGGGAAAACCCGACGCAGACGGCCAACATGAAAAACACCCATCCGATCGGTCTGCGATTCAACAGTATGACTGCTGCAATGACAAAAACGCCGGTTGCATGATTGCTCGGAAACGATGAGGTCGCTTTATGGGCAATCAGTTGAACAACGTCATGCCCGATAAACGGACGATCGCGGAAATAAAGGAGCGACCACATTTTACTGACGCCAAACGCTGCGCAGGCGGCAATAGCCGTCTCCAATACCATCAGCCGGTTTCTTTCCGAACGGGTACATCCATAGATCAGCAGGGCAAGAACGAACAAGTAAACGGCTTGCTCCGCGAAAAAACGCATCAGCAGGTCCATGAAGCCGCCTTGTCCCGCAGCTGTATTAATAAATTGAAACAGTTTGTAGTCGAATTCGGTTAGCATGAATCTGTACTCCTTCAAGCCGGGCATGATCATGGACATCGCTTCATCCAATCGCAGCAAGCGGTCGAATGCGGGCAAAAGTCACGGCTGACGATCCCGGGAAATACTTAATAACATACCGGTGCTTACCATACAAAGAATCAACGAAGAACCGCCATAGCTGACAAACGGGAGAGGCACGCCAGTAATAGGCAGGCTGCCGGTCACGGCGCCGAGATTAAGCAGCGCCTGAATGGAAATCATCGCGACGATGCCCATGCCGAGCAGCATTCCGAACGGCTGCTGGCACCGGGCGGCCGCCAAACAGCCCCGCCATATAAACAAAATAAAGACGAGAATGAACAACGTCCCCCCGATGAATCCCCATTCCTCGCCAATGACGGCAAAAATAAAATCGGTATGGGCTTCCGGCAAATAAAGAAACTTTTGCACGCTTCCGCCGAGTCCCGCACCGGTAAGCCCTCCGTGCCCTAATGCATAGAAAGACTGAATCAGCTGATACCCGGATTCGGTCGGATTTTCGAAAGGATCTAAAAACGAAATGAGCCGCTTCAGCCTGTAGCTTTTGCTGACGGCCAAATAGATAAACAGCGGGATCAGCCCCAGGCTGAGCATGAAAAGGTGGCGCCAATCAAAACCGCCGATCGATATGATCGTCGCCGTTATAAAAAGCAGGATCAGCACAGTCCCGAAATCCGGCTGCAGCATAATGAGCAGGAAAATAAACCCGACTACGATCAGGATGGGGAGCAAGCCTTTTTTAAACAGGCGGGTTTTATCGCCTTTTTTGCTGATGAGCGCGGCCAGGTAGACGATGACCGACAATTTGGTGAATTCCGCCGGCTGGAGAGCGATTCCTCCTACAATAAACCATCTTCTCGCTCCGTTGGCCGAGGCGCCGGCGATGAGTACGAGGATGAGCATAAGCAGTGACGCTAACAATAAATACGGCGCGGTTTTTTGCCAAAACGAGTACGGTATCCCGGTAAACAACAGCATCAAGCCTAATCCGATAAAAGCAAACAGACCTTGCTTATAGACGTAATACGAAGCGCTGCTGTGCTTGTAGACCGCCATGGGCGAGCTGGCGCTAAATATCATGATCAGACCGAAGCCGACAAGCAGAACCGTTATAATCAGCAGCAAAAAATCCAAGCGGCCCCTGTTGCCGTTCATCTTGTGAAGCACCTCCCAAAAGCAGCGTCACAGAATGGCTTAGGCCGCTTTGCCGCCGGTTGCTGCCCGTAGGCGAATCCCGTCATTGAGTTGACTGATTTCGGACGGCGTCCCCGTCGGGCGGGCTGCCGTATCCTTTTTTACCCGTTAAGGTCAAGACGTTGTTTTTCCATTCATAGGTGTCCATTCCGGTGCCTCCCGCGCCCAGTGACCAACCGAGCATAATCTCGGAAATGCCGTCTCCGTTGTCGTCGGCCACCCGGACATAATCAATTCCGTATCCGATTCCTTTCGCGTCGCCAACGATCCTCCATGCCGCATCATGCTGTTTCAGCACGGAGGCTCTCAAGCTTTTTTCAGGGCGGGAGCTTTCTTCATATACAACGACAGCCTCGTCAACCCCATCGCCGTCCACGTCACCGAATGAAACGGCTTGGAACTTATCGCCTTGGCGCGGGATCAGCAGCCGTGCTCCTTCAGGAAGCAAGGCTTGGAGTGCGGTATGGAAGCTGTCCTTCGGGACGCTTTCATGCGATACGGGGGGCTTGATCAAATCGATGGGAGCCGCGGGCATTCCGCATCCGCCGGTCAACCAGATTACTGATATGATAATTCCCGCCTTAAGCGGCCTGCTGAGCATAAGTTTCGCCTCGCTTGTCACAAACCTGTATTTATTTTATAAGGTTAAGAGACGGAAAGGGTTATGAAAAAGTTAAATTGTTCCCAGCCTCACGCGGGGATCACAATTTCGACCTTTGTTCCTTTTCCCGACTGGCTGATCAGCTTCAACTGTCCGCCATGCAGCTTGATAATTTGCTCGGATATGGAGAGCCCCAGCCCGCTTCCCGCTGTATGGCTGGCGCCTTTGTAAAACTTTTGGAATACATGCTCCAAATCCTGTTCCGCGATGCCTGCTCCTGTGTCCTCAACGGTCAGAACAACATGCTCCGGGGTCGAACGGGCATCCATCGTGATCGTCCCGCCGGGCTCGGTAAATTTAAGCGCGTTATCGATCAAATTAATGAGCACCTGCTTCAACCGGTTTTCGTCGGCATGAAGAAGTGGGAGCGGCTCTTCCGCCCGCACCTCCATGGCAATGCCCTGCCGCGCAGCTCTCGGAGCGAGCTGCTTGCCGATGTGATGCAGCAGCGGTCCGAGCTGAAGGGGGGCGAGGTTCAACGTTATGCGCCCGTTAACCAATTTGGAAAAGTCCAGCAGCTCATCGACGAGCTCTGTCAGCCTGTCCGCTTCGGCTTCGATAATGTCGAGCCCTTCGGCGAAGTCGCTCTTGCCATGTTCCGCATCGGCTTTCAACGTTACCGCCCATCCTTTGATCGACGTTAGCGGTGTCCGCAGTTCATGGGAGACGGATGAAATAAAATCATTTTTCATACGTTCGTTGCGCCGTATTTTAGCTGCCATCATCGTTAATATATCGGCCAGCGTACCCAACTCGTCCTGATACCTTTTCTTTACGGTCACTGTAAAATCGCCTTCGCTCATTTTGACGGCGGCCAGCTTCAGCTCGGTAATCGGACCGGTTATTGTTTTTGAAACAAGGACGCCGAGCACGGCGACGATGGCGACAACGCCAAGGCCGGCGGCGATAAAGATGACGGAAATTTGGCCGATGGCAGCGTTCGTCCCGGTGAGCGAGGTTACGAAGCGGACAGCGCCAATAACGGTTTGGTTGGCCCGCAGCGGGTAGGCGACGGCCAGAACGGGTTCATGCGTGCGCGGATCATGTCCGGTCCAGGATCCCGCTAACCCGCCGAACGCTTCCCGCACATCCTCAAAATCGGCCGCATTGACGCCGGCACGCAGTCCTGCGGAATCCTGAAGCAGCCTGCCGTCCGCGCCGATAATTTGCACTTGAGCCGACGAATGCTGCGAAAATCCTTTTAATAACCGTTCCGACTGCTTCTCCAAGTCTTCATCCGCAAAATATTGATTGAAAAAAGTGGCGGACAGCTCAGCCTGGTTCATCAAGGTTCGTTCGATATTGGAATAGTAATAATACTTGACGAAAAAAATAAGAAAAAGCTCCAGGATCAGCACAGTGATCAAAATAACGACAATATAGCTGCCGACCAATCGTTTTTGGATTCCGGGCAATTCAATCGTCCTTTCTCCAGCGGTATCCGAGCCCCCAGACGGTTTCAATCAGCTGCGGATTGGAATCATCGTCTTCCAGCTTTTCCCGCAGCTTGCGGATATGAACATCGACTGTTTTCGTATCGCCGATAAAATCTTCTCCCCATACAAGATTCATCAGCTCGTTGCGGGTTAGCGCCTTGTTCGGATTTTGCACAAAAATTTTGACCAGCTGGTATTCCTTCGGTGTCGCTTCAATTAATATATCATGCTTAAACAGCTTGTTCGCATCCAGATCAATCCGGATCGGACCGGATCGGAGCACATTCATTTGCCGTTTCACCACAGACTGCGTGCGGCGCAGCACCGTACGGATGCGGGCCACCAGCTCCAGCGGGTTAAACGGCTTTACAATATAATCGTCGGCGCCGAGCTCTAGCCCTTTGATTTTGTCCAGATCTTGGCCGCGCGCCGTTAGCATAATAATGACCATATCGGGATCGGTTTCCCTGAGCCTGCGGCAAATGTCAAAGCCGTCCATATCCGGAAGCATAAGATCCAGCACGATCACGTCAGGACGTTCGAAGGCGATCTGCCGCAATGCCTCCCTGCCTAAAGCGGCTTCAGACACTTTAAAGCCGTTTCTGTCCAAATTAATCGCCACAAAACGTCTAATGTGGTCGTCATCTTCAATGATCAGCACTTGATTGCGGTATGACGTTTCCATAGCATCCTCCTTAAAGCCTTGGCCGATATAACCCGTTTCTTCGTGATCATACCATACGAAGCGCCGCAGCGCATAACAAGCCTCTTTTGTTTAGCCGAGCAGGCTTTGCGCCGGAACGGCAAAAAAATCTCTCCATTATATAGAGAGATTTTTTAAAAATATCCGGAACGACAAACGTTGCGGCTAGTCTTTATCAACCAAATTGCGGTGAAGGTAATTGTCGTCCAATGTTTTCGTAAGATCAAAAACGGTATGCGCCAAATCGAGGTTTTCAAAAACATGCTCGCACTGATCTTTATAAGCCATTTCTTCTTCAAAATGGGACATATAGCGTTCGATGAGCTCGGGCGAATCGCCTCGTTCTTCTTCGCGCTTCAGGATCGTTTTCTTGTCGGCATAAATAAAAATGCGTACGGCATTCGTGTCATACAGCTTCTTCACGGCCTCGGCGCCAAACCGGTTAAGGATCAAATAAACGGCGCCATGCTTGTGCAGCGTGTTGGCGATGTCCTGTCCTTTAACCCCGTAATAATTGCCGTCGATTTCGATAACCTCGATAAATTCGTTGTTCTTTTGTGCTTCGGCGAAAACATCGCGCGTTACAAAGTGATAGTCCTGACCGTCTACTTCCGCCGATCGGGGTGTTCTTGTCGTGTACGATATTACCTGTTTCATGCCAAGCGTATCGCCTGACATTTGGGCTACCGTTTTGCGGCCTGCTCCATTGGGACCGGTAAAAATAAAAATAACGTCATGTTCTTTTAATTCGTACATGGATACCCCTCCTTGGTTTTGGTAGGTTGATACATAAGCGGCGTGTACTTCATTTTACCTGTTTTGGTTCTGCAGGTAAAGGTACTTTACACGATATTCGCACCGGCAGCTCTGAACGCCGTAAAGCGTACGAAGCGGAAGGAGGGGAACTGCCGGTGCGGGCGGCAATTACCGCCCGCGGCGACCGCGCCGGCCGGCGTCGCCGCCCTTGCCGGGGCGAGGCTTGCCGCCGGTGTCAGGGCCTGCGCTGCGCCCGTCGTTCCGGCCGCGCCCGCCGCCGGCTGCTCCGCCGCCGCGACCGGCTTCGCCGGAAGCGGATCGCGCGATCCGCTGCGCTTCGCGCTTCGTTGTCCACACGCCTGCGTCGCGCCCGCGGCGAGCGCCTGCTTGCGCGCCTGAAGCGCCGCGCTGGCCTGCGTCGGAGCGCCGCTCGGCCGAGAAGCCGGCGTCGCGGTCGGCTTCCGCGCCGTCGCGCCCGCGGCGAGCGCCTGCTTGCGCGCCTGAAGCGCCGCGCTGGCCTGCGTCGGAGCGCCGCTCGGCCGAGAAGCCGGCGTCGCGGTCGGCTTCCGCGCCGTTGCGCCCGCGGCGAGCGCCTGCTTGCGCGCCTGAAGCGCCGCGCTGGCCCGCGTCGGAGCGCCGCCCGGCCGGGAAGCCGGCGTCGCGATCGGCGGTCGCGCCGTTGCGCCCGCGGCGAGCGCCTGCTTGCGCGCCTGAGGCGCCGCGCTGGCCCGCGTCGGAACGCCGCCCGGCCGGGAAGCCGGCGTCGCGATCGGCGGTCGCGCCGTTGCGCCCGCGGCGAGCGCCTGCTTGCGCGCCTGAGGCGCCGCGCTGGCCCGCTTCGGAGCGCCGCTCGGCCGGGAAGCCGGCGTCACGATCGGCTGCCGCGCTGTTGCGCCCGCGTCGAGCGCCTGCTTGGGCGCCGGAAGCGCCGCGCTGGCCCGCGTCGGAGCGCCGCCCGGCCGGGAAGCCGGCGTCGCGATCGGCAGCCGCGCCGTTGCGCCCGCGTCGAGCGTCTGCTTGCGCGCCTGAGGCGCCGCGCTGGCCCGCGTCGGAACGCCGCCCGGCAGGGAAGCCGCCGTCGCGGTCGGCAGCCGCGCTGTTGCGCCCGCGCCGAGCGCCTGCTTGCGCGCCGCGGCGTCCGCGTACTGCTGCGCTATGCTCGCCGCGCGTGCTCAAATCAATCGGGTCGTCGCTTTCTGCGGCCCGCCGCCCAGCCACGGCTCTGCGTCCGCTCGTCCGGGCTTCGCTCAGTTCGCCGTCGGCTTTGACCGTCCGCCGCGGCAGCTCCGCGTTAATGCCCCGCTCGATTGCCTCGAGCGTCCCCTGGTCGCGCTGGGCGACCATTGTGACGGCCATTCCGCGCTGCCCGGCTCTGCCGGTCCGCCCGATGCGGTGAATGTAGCCTTCCACATCTTGCGGCATATCGTAGTTGAACACATGGGTGATTCCTTCGACATCCAGACCCCGGGCTGCAATATCGGTTGCAACGAGCAGCTGGATTTTCGCTTCGCGGAAACGTTTCATCACCTGTTCGCGCTTGGCTTGCGTCAAATCGCCGTGCAGCTCATCCGATGCGTAGCCCATTTCCTGCAGCGCCTGGTTTAATTTGGTTGCACGCAGCTTCGTACGGCAAAATATCATCGCTAAATACGGCTTGTATTCGTCGATCAAACGGACGAGCGCCTCCTGCTTGCCGCGGTCGGTCGTTTTAACGGCGATTTGCTCGATTTCCGTCAAAGTAACCTGCTTTGTTTTTACTTTAATTTCCTGCGGCGTCCGCATGTAGCTTTTAGCCAAATTGCGGATAGGTCCGGGCATCGTCGCCGAGAACAGCAGCGTCTGCCGTTTGGGTGAGGTTTGCACGATAATTTCTTCGACTTCATTTAAAAAGCCCATGTGCAGCATTTGATCCGCTTCATCCAATACGAGGGTGGACAAACGCTGAAGCTGAACCGTACCTCTCCGCAGGTGATCGAGAAGTCTGCCGGGCGTGGCGATAATCAGATGGATGGCGCCCTCCAGCTTTTTAAGCTGACGCTCCACATCCTGGCCGCCGTAAGCGGCCAGCACGCTGACGTCTTTGAGCGGCGCCCATCGATTGATCTCGCCGGTTATTTGGATTGCCAATTCACGAGTCGGCGTCACGATCAGCGCCTGCGTGTAATTTTTTTTGGCGTCGATAGTTTCCAGAATGGGCAGCACGAATGCCAATGTTTTCCCGGTTCCCGTCTGCGCCTGGGCGATGACGTCGTCGCCGGAGAGCACGACAGGGATCGCTTCCTTCTGGATCGGAGTCGGCTCCGAATAGCCTTGCCGGTGCAAAGCCTCGGCAAGCTCCGGACTGATACCGAGTGAGGCAAATGCATTTTTCATAATGGTATTCTCCTTATCTTCCGTTCATTCCATTCGATGTATTGCATGAATAAAATTTACGTGCTATTTCCAGGCTGCTTCGCTGGGAAGCGGCGTGGTTCTACCTGCATTCTACAGGAAGCCGGAGGAAAAAGAAACCAACAGATCCACAAGAAAACCCTCTGCGTTTCTTCATATATAATATGAAGGAAAACAGAGGGGCGGCAGAGCCGGACTTGGCTGCATCGGGAGGCGAATGTTTATGAAATCGACAGCATCTACTCCGAACGGGTAGGCAGCGTAGGCTGCGTGCCGAAAATATGCTCGGACATCGCATCGAATTCCGGGATAAAAGGCTTGAGATCGTTGCCCTTCCAAGCTTCCTGCGCGATCGTATTCAACGTGTTAATGTAATCGCGGTTGGCCGAAATGTACACATCGGATACGGTAGGCTGCAAGGAACGGATTTTCTCGGCGATTTTCTGCTTGAACAAATGCGTAATGTTGGCATGATGCTGAACGGTTTCATAGGAATTGACGCCGGTCGCGAGCTGTCGGGGATCGGCCTTGTCGTTAAAAGGCTGGGTCGCATTGTACAAGCCGCGAACCGTACCCCCGTTGTTCGTTTCCCGCGGGGAGCTTTTGGTGCCGGCCGCCGTATTGTCGATCGTGATCGCGACGTATGCCGTATTATCCGCCAGCATCACGATCGCGCTGTTGACGCCATTCATCGCGGCGACTTGATCCGACAAAAACTGGCTCATATCGAGGTTGGAATGCTTATGGGACACGATGGTGTACTGCTGCGCCGTTTGATAGGCTCTCGAGCTGTCCTGCGGGTGAGCGCCGCGCTGGCTGCCGTAGTTGTTGGCGCTGTTGTAGTCGTACCAGCTGAAGCATCCGCTTAGAGCGGCCGCCGAGCTTGCACATACAAGCGCAAGACCTATCCGCTTATACCGCATAAAAAAACCTCCTTACTCTGATCGCTCCGAATGTGCTTCGCTGCCTGCTTTCAGCCGAGGATCGGCCGTTGGCAGATGAGAAGTTCTACTGTGTAGGATTCATCAAAACGGGGTAAATATACGCGCCGTCCAAATGTCTTTTTCGTGCATAAAAGTCATTGTTTATGGAAATAAAATACGAGAGGCAGAGTTAAAAAAACCAATGGGGGCGCAGGATTGAGAACAATTTGTGAACTTCTCCAGATTCATTGACAAAAAAGGGGTACGTATTTATAGTTAATTATGGTGATTAGGTTCATTGACAATATATGACCTTTTGTTCGAAAAATATTAGCTTTGAGGTGGGATTGATAAGATGAATCGATGGCAAAATCTGTGGCGTTTCATCCCTCTTTTCGGGTTGATGATGTTACTGTTGACAGGGTGTGGAAGCGATACGATTTCCGCCTTAAGGCCAAGAGGACCAGTAGCCAGAGATCAGCTGTTCTTAATGAAGCTGAGCCTGGGGATCATGGTCTTGGTTGTGTTGGTCGTGTTCGTTATTTACATTTATGTGCTTGTACGCTTCCGGAAGAAAAAGGGCGATAAAGATATTGTTCCGAAGCAGGTGGAAGGCAGTCACACGCTGGAAATCATCTGGACGGTTATTCCGATTATTTTGCTGCTCATCCTGGCAGTCCCAACGGTCAGCTACACAGTCAAGCTTTCGGAGAACCACATCGAGAACAAAGATGCCGTACATGTAAAGGTAACCGCGCATCAGTTCTGGTGGCAGTTTGATTATCCGGAACTGGGGATTGCAACGGCTCAGGATCTCGTAATTCCAACAAATAAAAAGATCGCTTTGGAAATTACGTCTGCGGATGTCGTTCACTCCTTTTGGGTTCCTTCACTGGGCGGCAAGCAGGATACGAACGTAGGGATGACCAACATCATGTATCTTGAAGCTGATGATGCCGCCGTGTTTTTAGGAAAATGCGCCGAGCTGTGCGGAGCTTCGCACGCCTTGATGGATTTCAAAGTCATATCCAAGAGCGATGCGGATTTCAATGCCTGGGTAGATAAATTGAAAAAGCCTGCCGCAATTCCTGCCGATGCGAAAGCCGGCGAGCAAGTATTTAAAGATAACTGCTTGTCCTGTCACGCGGTTAATGCGCAAGGGCTTGGATTCGGTCCTAACTTGAACGGGTTTGCATCACGTGAAATGATTGCCGGCGTTCTGCCTCGCGGTAAAAATAACGATCAGAACTTGCACGACTGGATTGTCGACCCGAATTCGGTGAAGCCGGGCACGAAAATGCCTGCGTTCGGTCCGACGGGTGCGAAGCATCTGGAAGAACAGCAAGTGAAGGATTTGATTAAATATTTGAACGCTCTACAATAATGAACATCTTGGAAAAAAGGAGGTAAATACGTTGGCTCACTCTCACGATAGAAAGCATTACACCGGACTCATGGACTGGCTCACTACCGTTGACCATAAAAAGATCGGTATTTTGTACTTGCTATTCGGAGGATTTTTCTTCCTGCTTGGCGGTATTGAGGCGGTATTGATCCGGATTCAGTTGATGTATCCTGATAATAAGATTTTTATCGGCGATACGTTCAACGCATTAACAACGATGCATGGCACAACGATGATTTTCTTTGCCGCCATGCCGATTATTTTTGCTTTTATGAACGCGGTCGTTCCGCTTCAGATCGGTGCGCGCGACGTTGCATTCCCGTTCGTGAATGCGCTTGGCTTATGGTTATTTTTCTTCGGTGGTGTCATGCTGAACGTCAGCTGGTTTCTGGGCGGAGCGCCTGCCGCCGGCTGGACGGCTTATGCGCCATTATCCACTATTGTTGACAGCTCGATTACATATCATGGTGTAGACTTCTATGTTCTCGGTCTTCAAATAGCGGGTCTGGGCACGTTAATCGGGGGGATTAACTTCCTCGTTACGATCATTAACATGCGTGCTCCAGGGATGACTTACATGAGAATGCCGCTTTTTACATGGACGGCGTTCATTACTTCCGCGCTCATTTTGTTCGCTTTCCCGGCGATTACTGTCGGATTGGTTCAGTTGATGTTCGATCGTTTGTTCGACGGAGCCTTTTTCGAAGTCAGCAGGGGCGGTAATCCGGTGCTCTGGGAGCATATTTTCTGGATCTTCGGTCATCCCGAGGTATACATTTTGATCCTGCCTGCCTTTGGTATCATTTCTGATATTGTAAGTACTTTCTCTAGAAAACGTTTGTTCGGATACAGCTCGATGGTATTTGCTACGGCGTTGATCGGATTTTTGGGCTTCATGGTTTGGGTTCACCATATGTTCACAACAGGGATCGGACCCGTCGGTAATGCGATCTTCGCGATTGCCACGATGGCGATAGCGGTTCCGACCGGGGTTAAAATTTTCAACTGGTTGTTTACGCTGTGGGGCGGTCAAATTACGTTCACAACGGCCAACACGTTTGCAACGGCATTTATTCCGACGTTCGTTATGGGCGGTACGACCGGGGTCATGCTTGCGGTTCCGCCAGCCGACTTCCAGTACCATGACACCTACTTCGTCGTAGCGCATTTCCACTACGTTATCGTAGGGGGCCTCGTACTCGGCTTGTTCGCCGGCATGTACTACTGGTGGCCGAAAATGTTCGGCCGTATGCTGAACGAGAAGCTGGGCAAGGTTCACTTCTGGACGTTCTTTATCGGTTTCCATATGACGTTCTTCCCTCAGCATTTCCTGGGCTTGATGGGTATGCCGCGCCGCGTATTTACTTATCAGCCGGGCGTCGGCCTGGAGCAAGGCAACCTGATCAGTACCTTCGGCGCTTTCCTGATGGGTATCGGTACGATTGCTTTCATCATCAACGTCATTGCAGCGGCGCGTTCGCCGAAGAATGCTCCTGCGGATCCGTGGGATGGCCGTTCCCTGGAGTGGTCGATTCCATCGCCTCCGCCTGAATATAACTTCAAGCAAACTCCGCTTGTTCGCGGATTGGACGCTTTCTGGAAGGAAAAAATGGCGGGCAACAAAGAGATGACGCCGGCCGAACCGATCGGCTCGATTCATATGCCTTCGCCATCGATTTTGCCGCTAACGTTTTCGATCGGATTTTTCATTGCAGGCTTCGGCTTTATGTACCATAACTATGTTGTGGTCGCTATCGGCGGCGTGATCATGCTGGGCAGCATGTTCCTCAGATCGGTTTACGATGATCCGGGATATCATATCGAGCCGGAAGAGCTTGAAGATAAGGGGGTTAAGGCATGAGTGCACATCATGAAGTAGGTGGCGCCCTGCCGCCTCATGCGGAAACTGCAACGATGGAAGGCAAAAATAAAGTGTTGGGCTTCTGGCTCTTCCTTGGCGGAGAGTGCGTATTGTTCGGTATGCTGTTTGCCTCATTCATCGCATTGCGCAATCAGGTGCCGGACGGTCCGACAGGACAGGAAATATTCCAATTAAGCATCGTAGCCCTGTCGACCTTCATTTTGTTAACAAGCTCCTTAACGAGCGTATTTGGAACTATGGCATTGCACCGCGGCAATTTGAAATTGCTGAACCTCTGGATGATCATTACCGTCGTGCTTGGCTTAGCGTTTCTGGGCTTGGAGATATATGAGTTCGTTCACTACGTGCATGAAGGCCATGTTTTCTCGAAGAGCGCTTTTGCCACCTCGTTCTATACATTGGTGGGCTTCCACGGGGCGCACGTGGCGTTCGGGGTACTGTGGATTTCGTTGTTGATTGTTTCATCCATGAAAAAAGGCCTCACGGTAGTAACGGCGCCTAAGTATTATGTAGCCGGCCTGTACTGGCACTTTATTGACGTGGTATGGGTATTTATCTTCACCGTAGTGTACTTGTTGGGGAAGGTGGGACCATAAATGAGCAGCCATCAGCATACATCGGATGCCGGAAAGCGGCATAAGCTGGAAGGACCTAGAAATCACTACTTGTCTTACATCGTTTCGATTTTGTTGACGATATTGGCATTTGCCGCAGTGCTTTACGGCGGCTTGGACCGTTCGTTTATTATCATTTTTCTCGTCGGTTTGGCGTTGGTTCAATCTGTATTTCAACTGGCTTACTGGATGCATATGAAAGAAAAAGGACATCTGCTTCCAATCGTCGGTCTGATGTTCGGCTTCTTCGTCGCATTGACAGGAGTAGCCATGGCTGTATATTGGACGTGGTGGTAGGCAGGAGGAGGAGGCTTTTAGCAATAAAAGCCCCTCTTTTTTGCTAAATAACATTGCGCCATTTTTCACAAATTAGCCATGTTTTACAAGACCCATGAAGATGTTGACATAGCAGAAAGGAGAGGTTGGCATGAATACGGATCCGATGGGGCATATGGGACATGCGGGCGGCGGCACTTTTTCGCAATTTTCCGCTTTATGGAGCCCCGGCTTGATTCTTATATTGCTGATTGTCGGTTGGTTGTATGCGTTGGCTGTAAATCGTTGGAGGCATCATTTTGAAGACAGCTCGCGTGCCGGCATCAAACAGCAGGTCTTTTTCTATATAGGGCTGCTGCTGTTTTATATCGCAGAAGGCAGTCCGCTGTACTACTACGGGCACCATTACAGCTTCAGCGCGCACATGCTGCAGCAGTCGATCTCTTACCTGGTGATGCCGCCGTTTCTATTGCTTGGCACGCCGGGATGGCTGTTGCGTCCGCTCCTGCGCTACCGGGTGGCGCAACTGTTCATGAAGGTGTTCGCCTCGCCGTTAATTTCGTTATTCACATTCAACCTGATTTTCTCGTTATACCACATTCCGGTAATTATGGATTTCTTGATGGCCGATCCGCTGATGCACGATCTGTATACGATTTTATTTATGCTGGCGGCGTTTCAAATGTGGTTTCCCGTATTTTGTCCGCTTCCGGAGTACAACCGCATTAACGATCTGCGCAGGATGGCGTATATTTTTGTCAACGGGATTTTGCTTACGCCCGCGTGCGCGTTAATTATTTTTGCGGAAGAGCCGTTGTACCAATCGTATCGAAACGTCTCCGAGCAGTTTTTGTTTATGTCGGTTCTCAACGATCAACAGTTGGGCGGCGTCGTGATGAAGATCGTACAGGAAATTGTCTATGCGATTGCACTGGGCTACACATTCTTCCGTTGGTATCGGCTGGAGCGCAAGCAGGAGGAAGAGGAAGATTTGGCCGCGGCCGAAAACTTTATTCAGCCTCATTCCAATATGAATCGTGCTTAAATATTTATCCAGATAGATTAGGTGGGAAAACGAAATGCACATTTTGCCTACAATCAGTACATCTTTTATCGTCATCAGCGCTGTTTTTGTAGCCTTCGGTTGGGCTCAAATCGTAAAAGGCAACCGTGAAACGCATCAAAAGCTGATGCTGTGGGGGGCCGGCTTCGCATTAGCCTTCTTTCTCGTGTATATGTCGCGTACGATATTTGCGGGAAATACATCGTTCGGCGGTCCGGAGCATTTGAAGCTGGCGTATCACCTGTTTTTATTTTTTCATATTGCGCTGGCTACGACTGCCGCCGTATTCGGTATTATTACGCTGCTGCACGCATTTAACAAGCGGTTTGCGAAGCATAAACGGATTGGCCGCTGGACTGCGGTCATTTGGCTGCTGACGGCTCCGACGGGCGTCGTTGTCTACATTTTGTTATATATATTGTATCCGGGCGGCGACACGAAACCGATGATCGATGCGATACTCGGTTTGTAGCCGGGTTCGCTTCGGCAGCAAACAGGCAGGGCAAAAGAGTCACACGAATGTCTCTTTCTTGAGAAGGCGGCAGAGCGGTGTGGCTTTTTTGGCATGTTCAAGAGCATTGGGAGGTACTTTACGATTTAGCTTACTTTAAGGTTACTTATATAAAAAAGCATACTAACTGGAGTAAAATTCAGCACTTACAATATCGTCGATAAAGCGGTATGATTCGAGGTAGAATGGTAACGGTTCCAACCGGTGAACGGTTTGGCGCTGCAATTTATAACTCATCAGCCTGTTGGAAGGAGATCGTATGACATCAACTGAAGCAACGCCTAAGTACCGTATTCCTTTGTTTTGCATCGTGACTTTGTTATTCTGGTTTTCCATGTATACATGCGTGCCTATTCTGACCGCTTATGTGGAATTTTTAGGAGCCTCGCATAAAATGGCCGGACTGATCGTCGGCATGTACGGGTTCAGCCAAATGCTGCTGCGAATTCCGGTTGGCATTATGTCGGACAGGTTTCATAAAAGACGGATGTTCATCGTGTTCGGCCTATTGTTCACCACCCTGGCGGGGGCCGGTATTCTGGTTTCGCAGAGCGTGACATGGATCTTGATTCTGCGAGCGCTAGCCGGCGCGGCGGCAGCGACCTGGGTTGATTTTACCATTTTGTTTGCCAGTTACTACCGCAAGGAGGAGACGACCAAAGCGATCGGGACGATCACCGTCTACAACTCGCTCGGTCAAATGTTCGGTATTTTGGTCGGAGGCTGGTTCGCGGATTTGTATGGCTGGGAATGGTCTTTTCTAATCGGAGCGATCGTCGGAACGCTTGGCCTCGCGGGCTCGTTTTTCCTGGTCGAGAAGTTCGATGAAAATGCGCAAAAGATTACAATGAACGGCGTTATCGAAGTCGCCCGGGACCGGATGCTGATTGTCGTATCGTTCCTGGCGATCCTGTTTCAGATTTTAACTTTCGCTACCGTATTCGGCTTTACTCCCGTGTATGCACAGATGCTCGGGGCGACAAAGCTCGATATGGGCCTGCTTACGTTTTTCTCCACGTTTCCGATCGCTTTGGCTGCATGGATAGGGGGAAGGCATTTATCCGCCAAGCTCGGCGAAAAAAATGTAGTGATAGGGGGCTTTATATTAACCGGTATTTTTACCGTCATCATTCCGATGACATCGCATTTATGGGTGCTCATTGTTACGCAGGCGATAGCCGGATTCGGCAGAGGCTTGGCGACGCCGATTTTGATGGCGCTCAGCATCAAGCATATGGACTCCGGCAAACGGGCCACCGCGATGGGCTTCTATCAGGCGATATACGGGCTGGGGATGTTTCTGGGACCGCTGTTCATGGGCGTTGCGGGCGATCTGCTGACGCTGCAGCAGGGCTTTGTAATTGTAGGGTTGTTAGGCTGCTTGTCGGCATGGCTGGCGTATCGCATGATCCGGACAAAGCCTGTCGAGGGCACAGCCAAGGCATAGCCGGCGCAAGCGGCTGAAATGTTTCGAATGTAGGATAAATCCCAATAAAGGAGCTGAGAACGATGGAAAAGAGAAGACTGGGCAAAACGGATTTGCATGTAAGCGTATTGGGCTTTGGAGGATCGGAAATAGGCTTTCAAAACGCATCGTTATCCGATGTGGAGCGGCTGCTCGGCAGCGCGCTCGATGCGGGATTGAATGTGATCGATACGGCCGAATGCTATAAAACGAGCGAAGAGCTGATCGGCCAGGCGGTCGGTCACCGCCGGAGCGATTATTATTTGTTCACCAAATGCGGACATGCTTCCGGATTCGATGCGCCGGATTGGGACGCGAAGATGCTGGCGGACAGTATCGATCGAAGCCTGAAGCGGCTGAAAACCGACTATGTCGATCTGATCCATCTTCACAGCTGTAAGGAAGAAATGCTACGGGACGGGGAAGTCATCTCTGTGCTGAAGCGTGCCCAGGAGGCGGGGAAGACACGGTACATCGGCTACAGCGGGGACGGCAGCGCAGCTTTATATGCGATCCAGTGCGGCGCATTCGACTCGCTGCAAACATCCGTTAACATTGCCGACCAGCAGCCGGTTCGGCTGACGCTGCCCGAGGCTGTAGTCCGGCAGGTAGGCGTTATCGCCAAGCGGCCGATTGCCAACGTCGCATGGCGTTCAGGCGCCGAGAAGCCGGCTTCCGCCTACCATCTCACTTATTGGGAACGGCTGCGGCAGCTGAAATACGACTTCTTGAACGGCGACCCGGCGATAGCGGTGGAAACCGCGCTGCGCTTTACGCTCAGTCAGCCGGGAGTATGCACGGCGATCGTCGGAACGGCCAACCCTGACCGTTGGGTTCAGAACGCGCTGCTGGCGGATAAAGGCGCGCTGTCGGATCAGCAGATGCAAGCCATCCGTTCCCGCTGGAACGAGGTGGAGGCGGGCAAGGGTTGGGTCGGACAAGGCTAGACATTTTTATTCAGTTACGGCTGTTTGCGGGTAAAGCCTTCTTCGAGCAAATAAGCCTCGGCTTCCTCATACGTCTCAAATGCGGACTCCAGATGGGAGCCGTAATATAATTGCCACAGCTCATCCTCATACACGAGGGTGAGCGTTTGTTTATCGCCGCCGATCCAGCGTTCTTCCTGTACGCCAGAAGAAGGGGAATGCTCTTCCGCCGCCTCATTCTCTGCGGCAGGGTCCGACGACAAAGAACGGATCGAGGCACGGATCAAGTCGCGGAGCGCATCGGCCGAGTAGTCGCGGATATTGACCATATCTTTGTCATCGGTATCATAGCCGGTCAAATACCCCGCGTATACATATCCGTTGCCGTTCGGATGCAAATGATAGACCACGTTTTTCTTGTCGTAGCAGCTGTCCTCATAATGAAAGTTGAGCCGGCCAAGCGAAACCTGATGCCGTTTCAGCTCGGGAAATGATTCGATGATCGCAAGCTTTTCTTGAAATGTGAGCATGGCTGCCTCCGTATTCATGTCTTATTGTAGGTGGATAGAGATCCGGCGTGAACGCTTCCTCTTGCGGCTGGGTTATGCAGCTGATTGAAGCGCAGTCTGCTCCGCTGCTTTTTCGCCGGACTTTAGGGTTGAATCGATTATAGCATAAGCTTCGCCATTGCCCCAGTTTACAGCAGAAAACCCCCGAAAATTTCGGTCGCGGACCGGAATCTCGGGGGTTTGACGTTTACTTCAACGCGCTTCCGCCGAAAATAAAGCGGTATTCCCAGTGCTTGCCTTCGATGCTGTCGATGCGTACGCCGCCGGATGCTTTGGAGTACGTATGCAAAATTTGACCGTTGCCTAAATAAATGCCGACATGCGAGATGCGCTGATTGGCGATGTTGCTAGGGTAAGACGACTTGCTTGTCCCTTTATAATCCATGAAAAACATCAGATCGCCGGCTTTCAGGTTGCGCCAGTTAGTTTTAGTGCCGCCCAAATCTTTGACATAGCTTCCTTGTCCTCTTGAATCGCTTGGAAGCTTGATGCCTGCTCCGTCGAGAAATGCTTGGCGAACGAAGTCGGAGCAATCGAAGGTGCGGGTATTGGAACGGTCGGACCCGAACTCATAAGGAGTGCCGAGATATTTTTTACCTGCTTCAATAATTTTGTTAACGGTGCTGCTGTTCGAGGAGTTTCCGCTACCGGCATTACCGCTGCCGGAGCTTCCGCTTCCACTATTGCTTCCTGAGCCGCCGCTTCCGCTGCCGGCGCTGCCCCCTCCGCTGGAGCTAAGGGATATGTACTTGCTGTCTGTTGAAATATAGCCAAGCTGGCCCTGCGTCGTTCGAACGTAATACCAATATTTGTTCGGCTGTGAAATGACTTGAATCTTTTCGCCCTTTTTCAAGGTGCGGATCACTTTGGAATCTGTACTCGGGGATACTCTGAAATTGACACCATACGTAATTGTAGCTTCCGATGCGGCGAGCGCTGAATGAGGAGAAATAAGTCCGGCTCCTGTAGTGACAGTGGCGGCAATCAACAGTGCGGCAATAAATTTTTTCATAAAAGCTTTGTACCTCCGTTGTTCTGTGATGTATTCAAACCTTTATGTAAACTGCTTGCGGCCATTGAGGCCTTCAAACAAAGGCTTGCCTGGTTGCAATTTCCGGTACTTATACTTTCTATCATTATAAGAAAACCTCTATCGAAGCCTATCCAAGATGAGCGACCGCGATTTATATGTAGGTATTCTTGAAATGATAGAAAGCTTCAGCTCCGCTGAAAACTTATGCTTTCTATCATTATAAAAAATACATGGGACGGTAATTAAAAACGTTGATTTGACATGTTCCCGTCCTCAAGCCACAATGAAATTAAGAGATTATGCTGCCGGTTCTTTTCGGGAAAGCTTGGCGTCAGCGGGCGCGGCGTTCCGACCAGACAGCTCTCAGGAAGGGAAAACATATGGACACATGGATACTGGGACCCCTGGTTTTGCAAAATAATGTATGGATGACAGCGGCCGCAGTCGCAGCGGGCCTCGGTGCAATGAAACTATATGTAAGGCGAGGTCAGGATTCAACAACTAAGAGCTACGACCGGGTATACGAAGCATTGCTCATATGGCTGCTTGTATGGAAGCTGAGCATGCTGCTGACCGACTTCCAAAGCGTTTGGGAAAGCCCGATATCTTTACTGTATTTCAGTGGGGGTGTAAAGGGGGCATGGATAGCAGCTGCCGTCGTAGTAGGCTATGTATGGCTAAGAGACCATAGTTCGCCTGAATGGGGCCATTATAAGTATTCGTGGCTCGTCTCCCTATTGGTAGGGTACACTATTTATCGGCTTTTAGAAATTGTTTTTGAAGAGGTAAGTTTTACCACCAACGGCTTGCTTGTCATATTGGGTGTGGCGACGCTGTTGTATTGTCTGAAAGGACAAGCGCCGGAAGGACGAAGAACACTGCAGCAGCTGTTCCTCATTTATGTGCTCGGACATGCGCTGATCAGTGCGGTTGCGGCCAATACATGGGAGAAGCCTGGATTCGGCGGGAATCCGGCATATGCCGACGCAGCGACGGGGCTTCGCATAGGGCAGCGCGCACCCGATTTTGAATTGGAAAGCCTGGAGGGCGGCACAATCAAAAAACTGTCCGACTTCCGCGGTCAAAAGGTGCTGATTAATTTTTGGGCCACATGGTGCCCGCCCTGTCAGGTGGAAATGCCGCATATGGAGCGGTTTTACAGCGAATACAAGGATCGCGACGTCGTCATTTTATCGGTGAACGCAACGCAGACGGAGGCCAGCAAAGTCGTCGTCAAAGCGTTTGCCGCTCATTGGGAGCTTACATTTCCGATCGTGCTGGACACGCTTGGCGAGGTCGGAAAAACGTACAACGTTTCCGCTTATCCCGCAACCTATATCATAGATGAGCAGGGTATTATCCGCAAAAAAGTACAAGGTCCGATGAACGAAGATTCGCTGCGAAAGGCGGTGCGTTAAGGCAGAGGAAATCCAGATTAAAGGTCCGGCTGGAGGAGACGAGGCGCAGGCGATTTGAAAATGGAAGATATGCCGATTGTCTCGCGTAGAAAGACATGATAAAATAAGAATATTATACACTATATCGAACCAAGTTCATAATAATGAACCACACTGGGAGGAATTTTGATGGCAAATACGAGTATCATCTTACGCGTGGAGCTGGCTCATGAACAAGTATCTTTCGGGGACGTCGCTTCCGTTATCAGCAGGGCCGGCGGAGATGTGACGTCGATCGACGTTATCCGTGTCGGCAAAGAATCCTCGGTGCGCGATATTACGGTGGATGTTCAGGATTCGGCTGAGGCCGAAGTCGTGACGGCGATTAAACAGCTGAAAGGAATTACACTGATCAACGTGTCCGACCGGACGTTCCTGGCGCATCTAGGCGGTAAAATCTCGACGCAGCCGAGCATGCCGATCAAAAACCGCGACGATTTATCCCGTGTGTATACGCCGGGAGTGGCCCGTGTGTGTACGGCTATTCATGAAGACCCGCAGAAGGCTTATTCGCTGACGATCAAAAGAAATACGGTGGCCGTCATTACGGACGGGACGGCGGTGCTCGGCTTGGGCGACATCGGTCCTCAGGCGGCCGCGCCCGTCATGGAAGGGAAGGCGATGCTGTTCAAACAGCTGGCCGGCGTGGATGCGTTTCCCATATGCCTGGATACGACGGATACGGAAGAAATCATCCGTACGGTGAAAGCGATCAGCCCGATCTTCGGCGGGATCAATCTGGAGGATATCAGCTCGCCGCGCTGCTTCGAGATCGAATCCAGACTGGCCGAGGAGCTCGAGATTCCGGTTTTCCACGATGATCAGCACGGGACGGCGGTCGTCATGCTCGCAGGCCTGTTGAACGCGCTGAAGGTTGTAGGAAAGCCGATCGAATCGATTCGTGTCGTCGTAAACGGGATCGGGGCCGCCGGCGTATCCGTCTGCAAGATGCTGCTGGCTGCCGGCGTCACCCGGCTCGTACCGGTTGACCTCGAAGGCGCCATCGTCCGCGGGGAATCGTATGCGCAGCCCATGTGGCAGTGGCTCGCCGAGCAGCCGCAGGTGGAAGCGACAGCGGGAACCTTGGATCAAGTTATTCAGGGGGCAGACGTATTCATCGGCGTATCGCGAGCCGGTCTGCTGAAGGTGGAGTATGTGCAGTCGATGGCTGCAGATCCGATCGTATTTGCGCTGGCCAATCCGCAACCGGAGATCGATCCTGAAGTTGCGCAGCCGTACGTGCGGGTGTTGGCGACCGGCCGCAGCGACTTCCCCAACCAGATCAACAACGTGCTCTGCTTCCCGGGTATTTTCCGCGGCGCGCTGGACTGCCGCGCTGCCCACATCAACGAGGAGATGAAGCTGGCCGTTGCCCGGGCAATCGCTTCCGTAGTTACCGACGCCGAGCTGAACGAGTCGTATGTCATACCGAGTATTTTTAACGAGCAGGTTGTGACCAGTGTGCGCCACGCCGTTATCGAAGCCGCTATCCGTACCGGAGTCGCGCGGCGGATTCCGCCGGATTTCCGGTAAGCTTGAGGCTGAGATTAGCTGAAGATATGTACCCGCAGATTCTGTACGAATGATGTACAGGACCGGCGGGTACTTTGCATTTTAAGTCCAGGTTTTGGCTGCTAACGCCTGCGACTCGACTATAGGCGTATGGAAATTATAGTAAATCAATAATCGGTCTACTTGTCCGTATAAGTTAATCTTTCGATTTTGCTACTGGATTCGAAATCGATAAGTGTGTTAAAATAGCTTGTCCGTATAAATGATTAACAGGTGAAGATGATGAAATCCAAATATGAAACGGTAAAAGATGAAATCAAATCATGGATCATGCAGGGAAGCGTGCTTCCTCATGAAAAAATCGGCACGGAGAACGAGCTGATGGACCGGTTTCGGGTCAGCCGCCATACGATCCGGCAGGCGATCGGCGACTTGGAGAACGAAGGCTGGATTTACCGTTGGCAGGGGAAGGGGACGTTTTGCGCCGATCCTTCCAAGCGAACGAAATCAAGTCATTACAAAACGATCGGCGTCATTACGACCTATATATCGGAATATATTTTCTCCTCCATTATGAGAGGGATCGAGTCTTACTTGAGCAGCAAGGACTACACCGTCATTTTGGCCAGCACCAATAACAATATCGATAAGGAAAGAAAATGCATCGAATCCATCATGGCCAGAAATGTCGATGCATTGATCGTGGAGCCGACCAAGAGCGCCTTGTTTAATCCGAATATTAATTACTATTTGAATCTGGAAACGAACCAGGTCCCTTACGTGATGTTTAATGCCCAGTACCCGCAGCTGCAGGCGCCAAGTCTGATCGTGGACGACGAACAGGGCGGGTTCGTCGGAGCCGACCATCTGATCGGCCTCGGTCATAAAAAAATAGTCGGAATCTTCAAGACGGACGACCTGCAGGGCGTCAATCGGATGAACGGCTTTATCCGGGCCCACCGGGAGCGCCGCGTGCCGATTACCCCCGGACTCATCATTTCGTACAACACGGAGGATCACAGGGAAAAAATCCAGTCGGAAGTCAAGCGGCTGCTGGAGCAGTATAAAGACGAGATCACCGCGATTTTTTGCTATAACGACGCGATTGCTTTGGCAATCATTAACCTGCTGAGGGAGATGAATCTGAAGGTGCCAGAGGATGTTTCCATCGTAGGCTATGACGATTCATATTTAAGCGAAATGTCCGAGGTCAAATTGACTTCGGTCGTTCACCCGAAGCGCGCAATGGGCGAAGATGCGGCAAAAATTATTGTTGAACTGGTGGAGGGCAAGCAGACGGGCTCCGCGGCGTCGTCCGTCGTGTACAAGCCGGAGCTCGTTATCCGTACGTCGACAGGACCGGCGAAGTGAACTCGTTCAGCTTTGCTGAACATCGGGGAATCAGATGGGGACTCTACCCCGCCTGATTCAATAAAAGAAGAAATCCAATCAAGACCGGCATGGGCTGCTATCCTGTGCACGGTCTTTTTGATAATATCAGAATTTATATGTTTTCAGCGGAGCTGAACAATTCTGATATTGCAAAAAAAGCTACCTCTAAGGCACGAAAGTATCTTCATCGAAAGGGCTTCGGTCAGAAGCTTTTTTATTCGGAATTTTTTCCGAAGCCTGCAAATTCATATTGAAATTTTTAGAAATTGGTATATAATGAAAACGTATAAAATTTGTACGTATAAATATTATTATTTTGTTAATTAATCGATTTTAGTACGTACGAGTTATAAACGTTAATTTACGGAGGTCGATGATTTTGTTAAAAATCGCAATGATTGGCGCAGGCAGCGTCGGTTTTACAAGAAGGCTGATGATGGACATTTTGGCTGTACCCGAGCTGAGGGATACGGAATTCCGGCTGATGGACATCAACGGAGAAAATTTGGAAATGGTAAGCAACCTTTGCCGGAAGCTGATCCAATCGAACGGTTTGGCCGCTACAATAGCGCCTACCACCAGTCAGCGCGAGGCGGTAAAAGATGCGGACTACGTATTTTGCATGGCGCGTGTCGGCGGTTTGGAAGCGTTTCAGCATGATGTGGAAATTCCGCTTAAATACGGCGTCGACCAATGCGTAGGCGATACGCTGGGACCTGGAGGCGTGTTTTTTGCGATGCGGACGATCCCTGTGCTGCTCGATTTGGCCAAAGATATGCGGGAGCTTGCTCCGAATGCGCTGTTATTGAATTACTCCAATCCGATGGCGATGAATACGTGGGCGCTGCGCAGAGCGGGGGGCATCAAGGCAGTCGGGCTTTGTCACGGCGTGCAGGGCGGGCATAAGCAGATTGCGACAGCGCTAGGCCTGCCGCAGGAGGAAGTCGATTTTATTTGTGCGGGCATTAATCATCAAACCTGGTATGTGCAAGTTACGCATCAAGGGAAAGATATGCTTCCGTATTTGCTGGAAGCGTTCGAGAACCACCCCGAGCTTTCCAAAAGCGAGCCTTGCCGGATTGATGTACTGCGGAGATTCGGTTATTACTCCACAGAATCGAACGGCCATCTGAGCGAATATTTGCCGTGGTATAGAAAGAATCCGAACGAAATCGACCAATGGATTTATCCGGATGTGTGGATCGGCGGCCAGACCGCAGGCTATTTAAACCATTGCAGAGCGAAAACGGAAGAATACAAGGAAATGTACCCGAAATGGCTGAGCGGCGAGGCTGAATATATTAAGCTGGGCCAGCGTTCTAACGAGCACGGCTCCTATATCATCGAAGCGCTTGAAACCGGCCGTACGTACCGCGGTCATTTCAATATTGAAAACCGCGGCCTGATTACGAACTTGCCGGATGGCTGCACGATTGAAATTCCTTGTTATGTGGACGGCAACGGCATCTCTCCGACGTTCGTCGGCGATCTTCCGCTGCAGTGCGCGGCAACATGCCGTACCAGCATCAGCGTTCAGGAGATGGCCGTGCAGGCTGCGTTGACGGGCAATCGCGAGCTGGTGAAGCTGGCGGTGCTCCATGATCCATTAACCGCTTCGGTCTGCTCGACCAAGCAAGTATGGGACATGTGCGATGAAATGTTTGAAGCGCTGGCTCCGTGGATGCCGCAGTTCAACGGTGAAGGCCGGACATGGTCCGATATCTCCCAGCCGGATCAAGGACGTTACAGCTTTCCGAAATCGACGGCCGGCTATGTGCCGCCAGCGTTGTCGGGAGAAGTCGACGCTACCGGTTCAAGCGGCGAAAGACTGATTGTCGGACATAATGACAATTAAAATTATCGAAGAGGGGTCTAACAAATGAAATTTCCATTGATTAAATCGGTCAGCTGCGCTGCAGTGTTGAGTCTTGTCGGAATTATAGCGGCGTGCGGCGGAGCCCAATCGGACAAATCCGCCTCCGGCTCGGGAACGCAAAAGGAAGTGACATTGAAATTTTTGGATTGGAATACGCAATTTCCTGAAGAGGTTCATGCGGAAATGCAAAAAGCGGTTGCCAAATCGCTGCCCCATGTAAAACTGGAATTCGAAAATATCGTATGGGCGAACTTCCAATCGCTTCTGCAAACCAAAATCGCGGCGAGAGAGCTGCCCGATATTATTCATTTCAAAGCATCGGATATTCCGCTGTATGCCAAAGCCGGTCATCTGATGGATTTATCTTCTATGGAGTTCATGAAACAGTTTACCGACGATGTCCGCAATAATCTTAAAGTGGATAATAAAGACTATGCCGTACCTTACACATCCAATGTTCAAGGCGTGTTCTATAATAAAAAAATATTCCAGGAAAACAGCATCGAGCCTCCAAAATCGTGGGATGAACTGATGCAGGTGGCCCAAAAGCTGAAAAGCAAAGGCATTACTCCGTTCACCGCTCATTTTAAAGATACTCAGGTTGGCAACAATACGATGCAGTTCGCAATGCTGGACGTCTTTTCGAAAAACCCGCAATGGGGGGTCGATCTGCAGAACGGCAAAGTATCGTTTGCCACATCGCCAGAATATAAAACCGTATTTGAGCATATCAAACAAATTTACCCTTTGACCAACGAAGATCCGTTTGGCGTCGACCTTGCCGGCGCTGCGGAAATATTCGCCAATGGCAAAACCGCTATGTTTATTACAGGAACATGGGCGCCTACACAGGTGCTGAAAAATAATCCGAACCTTGAAATCGGTTATTTCCCTACTCCTGCTGTGGATGAGAAAAATACGAAAGTCATCATCCAGTCCGACCACAGCTTTTCCGGCAGCGCTACAACCAAACATCCGGAAGAGGTCAAAAAAGTGTTGGAAATTTTGGCGACGGACAAGACCTTGGCCAAATTTTATGCGGACAAGCTGAAAACGTTCAGTTTGCTGACGGATGTGTCGCCTGAAATTAAAAATCAATATGCCGACGATATCGCAAAATATAGAAAAAACGGCATTATCGATGTTAATATCGGCAATGTGCAAATCCCGTGGGCATACCAGGTGGAATATTCAAAATATATTGCCGAATGGATATTCGGACAAAAAACAATAGAAAATGCGCTGAAAGCTGCCGATGATTTCAAGTCCAAAGTGAAATTTTAATTTGAAGCGAAATTAGGCTCATCTTTCCGGGAGGGGGACTTAGGTCCCCCTTTAGTATGTAGCATGGAGGCGGTTACATGAAGATTGCTAATCGATATGGAAGAAAGATCAACTATAGAAGCCTGCAATTTTTACTTTTACTTCTTCCACCCCTCATTTTTTTTACCGTGGGTATGATCGTTCCGCTCCTCATGGGGATGTACGACTCGTTTACGGATTGGGATGGACTGAGTGTAAATAAAAACTTTGTCGGAATTAAAAACTATGCGGCTATTTTCAGCGACGATATTTTTACTTCCGCTTTCAAATTCACGTTTTTATTCATGATCTTTAATACATTGATTCAAAATGTCGGCGCTTTATTGCTTGCAGTCGTTATGGACAGCAGCATTAAGGGGAAGAAAATTTACCGGACCATTATTTTTGTTCCTGCTTTACTGAGCCCTATTTTGGTAGGACAAATCTGGACGAAAATGTACGGGGTTATTTTGCCGAGTCTAAACGGGCTGCTGGGCAGCAATTTTAATTTCAAGCTGTTTTCAAGTCCCGATACGGTTTTAAGCGGGCTCGTTATTGCAAATAACTGGCAATGGATCGGCTACTGGATGCTGATTTACTTGGCCGGATTACAAGGTATTCCTAAAGATCTCTACGAAGCCTGCACGGTAGACGGCGGCAATGCATTCCGCAAGTTTATCCATATTACAATCCCCATGCTGGCGCCTTCTATAACCATTTGCACCATCGGAATTGCAACAGGCAGTTTAAAGGTATTCGAGTTGATCGTCGCCTCTACAGGCGGAGGGCCGGGAAATTCCTCGCAGTCGATTATTATGCATATTTATAATACGGCTTTTGGCTTGCAGCAGCCCAGCTACGCTTCAGCCATGTCGGTTGTGTTTTTAATTATTTTGGTTGTATTTGCGCTGGCTCAACTGCTTATTTTAAGAAAAAGAGAGGTGCAGATGTAGATGGAATCCCGGTTTAATGTGAGCACGTTTCTTCTGCAGCTTCTCATCAGCGTTATCGGCATCCTTTATTTGGTGCCTACCTATATAGTAATCAATTATGCGTTTAAGTCCTCCAAGGAATCGACAAGCTCGTCTCCGTTCTCGTTGCCAAGCCAGCTCGATTGGGGCAATTTCAAGCGGGCGTTCGATGCTTTAAACTTTTGGCAGAGCTTGGGGAACAATGTAATCATTACGGCAACCTCGGTTATTCTCGTTATCATCCTCAGTTGTATGGGAGCTTACTCCATCTCGCGCGGAGGAAACAAGTTTTTTGGCGGCGCTTATTATTTATTTGTTGCGGGAATTTTGATTCCTTACCAAGTTATATTCGTGCCGATCTTTCTGCTTGGCTTAAGAATGGGATTTATGAACAGCTTGACAGGGGTTATTTTCTTTTCTGTCGCTACACATCTCCCGTTCGGCGTATTTGTAACGACGGGATTTATGAATTCGGTACCGAAAGAAGTGGAGGAGGCAGCTTCTATCGATGGGTGTTCGGTATTTAAAACATTTTGGATTATTATATTGCCGATGCTGCGGCCCGTCGGCGCGTCGCTGACCATCATTATGTCGCTGCAAATATGGAACGACTACTTGCTGCCGCTCTTATTCCTGCAAAAAAATGAATTAAAGACGTTAACGATCAAAATGGCCCGGTTATTCGACATGTTCAGTACCGATTTCAACGCCGGTTTTGCAGCCATTATCGTTTCTTCCTTGCCGATTTTGATCTTGTTTATTTTTATGCAAAAGCATTTTATAAAAGGAATTACAATGGGGTCGGTCAAAGGATAACGCAGTTGACGACAATCGATCGGATGTGCGTAATTAAGGCAAAAATCCGGCCTGACTGACGAAAATCCGCTCTTCGACGAAATGCGCCTTCAGCTGATCCAGCACGCGCATGTAGGCGCTGCGGTCATACCATTCGGTCATGCCGAGCTGCTCATAAATGCGGCGAATCCCGAGCCGCTCCGTCCGTTTGCCGAGACTGCCGTCGCCCATGAAAAAGTCATCGACGCATACGCGGGGGACGACTGACGCCAAGCGGGCGGCGAACTGCGCGGAGCTGGGCAGCACCGGCGAGACCGCCGCCTGGACGTCGAGCCCAGCTGTGGCGAGCCGTTCCAGCGTGCGCAGCCTGGCCGCCACCGGCGGGGCGGCGGGGCTGAACGCCTTGCGCACCGGCTCCAGGTCGGTTTCGACCGTGACGCTGATGCGGACGCGGTCTTTCAGCTGCAGCAGCACGTCGATATCGCGCGCGACAAGCGGGCTGCGCGTCTGGACGAGCAGGAAGTCCGGCTGCTCCAGCGCCATTGCCTCCAGCAGGGAACGCGTCAGCCGTTCGCTGTATTCGGCCGGCTGGTACGGGTCCGTTGCGGAGGACATGAAGATCGTGACCGGCCCCTTGTTCTTCGCTTTGCTCAGCTCTTTGCGCAGCAGGCCGGCGGCGCCTTCCTTCACATCAACCCACGTGCCCCATGCTTCGCGGCGGAATTTGGCGACGGGCATTTCGCGGACATAGCAATACGAGCATGAGAAAGCGCAGCCGGCATAAGGATTCAGCGTATGGCTGTAGCCGGTCAAATAACCGCTGGCCGGGTTCAGCAGCTGCTTGGGGGTTTTATAGGTGAGGATGGGCTGCATGCAAGCGACACTCCTTTCATATGCCGATCGCGCCGGACAGCAATAAGCGCTGCGGCGTCCATATATTTGTTTGCCGGGGCCGCCTCCATGAATGAGGCGGCCCCGGCTGTGCTTGTTTTCGGCTTCATTGCCTGAAACTGATTATCCCTATTATAACGAAATATAGAGAAGCTTGCATGGGGACACGGATGAAGCCGCTTTTGTTCGTTGAATAAAAAATATAAGTGTATATACTTAGCTTTGTGCAATAGAAGTGGAAGACAGCTAGTATATGATGGAAGAGGAATGGTATAGAATGTATAAATTTCGGGGCTCCCCGCAAGTATCTGTATCAGCTTCGAAGCAAGGCCTCACTTTGTGGGGATATTTTAGTTGAAGCACGTATGATGAGACAAAGACAATAATAGGCGGGGAGGCCGCAACATTGAAAGACCAATGGGAAAGAACGGAAGCGCCCGCAGTGATGGAGCTGCCGCAGATCGAGGCACTGGTCGGACCGGTATTTGGCGGGAAACGGGTGACAGCCGCCGAACGGTTGGGCGAAGGCTTCAGCAATTCCAATTATAAGCTGCGTATTGAAGGCAGCCGGGAGCCATACGTGCTGCGGCTGTATCGTGGCGGGCCGGAGGTAGCCGGCAAAGAACTGGCGATATCCGAGTTGATCGCAGACAGCGTGCCCGTCCCGCGAATCGTGGCGGCTGACTGGAGCGGCACGCAATGGGAAAAGCCTTGGGCCGTTATGGAGTGGAAGGAAGGGACGCTGCTGCGGGATGTATCGAGGCAGGGCGAGAAGTGGGATACAGCAGCTGCCGCCGTTTCGGTGGGCAGTACGCTTGCCCGTATTCACGCTTATACGTTTCCTGAAGCCGGTTTTTTGGGCGCGGAATTGAGCGTTGCACAGCCTTTTAAGATGGACGCAGGCAGCTTTACCGCATTCATCGAGGACAGTTTGTTTGCGAAACGTTGCGGACATTGGCTCGGGGATGAGCTGGTTCAGGCGTTATGGGCGCTCTGCTTGAAGTATGCGCCGCAGCTGTCGGAGCATCAGGAGGCGCCGGTGCTCGTTCATTCGGATTTTAACGGGTTGAATTTGCTGATCGGAGAAGCTCCGGGCCGCGAAGTAACGGCGGTTCTGGATTGGGAATTTGCTTTTTCCGGCAGCCGGCTTACGGATATCGGGAATATACTTCGTTACGAAGAGAACGACTCGTGGTTCGAACGGCATTTGACAAGCGCTTATGTGCGCTCGGGCGGGGTTTTGCCCGCCAACTGGAAGCTGCTGTCGAAGCTGGAAGATCTGATCGCCCTGTGCGATATGCTGAACGGTTCGACATCGGAGACGCCGAATCGGGTTCGCGATTTGAAGCGGTTGGTTGCAAAGACGGCAGCCGAATTTGCTTGAAGCTGGCATAAGTAAAAAACGATGGAATAAATATATTGACAAAGAGGAATAAAAGTTTTAATCTATTCAAATCCGAGTAACATCATGAGATTAATTGGAGGAATTTGAAATGAATAATAATTTATTGGCTGCCTTTCAGACGAACTGGATCAGCTTGCTGGTTTCATTAGCAGTAATTGTTTTTCTTGTCTTTTTGGCGAAAAAACGTGTCGGCTTCGGTACCCGCGTATTTATTGCACTCGGATTGGGGCTGTTGGCAGGTATCGTGTTCAACTCGTTCAAGCTGGATTATAAAAGCGTCAGCACGATCGGCACTATCTATGTCAATCTGATTAAAATGCTCGTCATGCCGCTCGTTTTTGTTCTTGTTATAAACAGTATCGCGTCATTAACGAATTTGGCTCATTTGCGCAAGCTGGGCGTGAAGACGATTTTGTGGTTTTTGTCCACAACGGGTGTTGCCGCATTAATCGGTCTGCTCGTTGCATTGGCCGTCGATCCGGGCAACGGGATTAAAGCGGCAGTGCCGAAAGATTTTAAAGTAAGGGAAATTCCGACCTTCTCTCAAGTTATACTCGATCTGGTGCCGTCCAATCCGATCAGCGATATGGCTGCGGGTAAAGTGGTGCCTGTATTGATCTTTGCCATATTCGTTGCGGTGGCGATCGTGCATATCAATTCGCGCAAGCCGGAAAGCGTGGAGCCGGTGAAACAGTTTCTAAAATCGGCCACCGACGTGCTGCATCAAGTCGTCAAGTATGTGATTCGCCTGACACCGTACGGCGTTTATGCGCTGGTCGGAGCTATGGCCGCCAAGTACGGCTTGGAGACGCTGGCACCGCTCGCGAAAGTTATTTTCGCTTCGTATATCGGTCTGATCATACATTTCGTACTCGTGTTCGGCGGGTTAGTCGCGCTGGTTGCGAAGGTGAATCCGATTAAATTTTTCCGTAAAGCGTACCCGACGGTTGCCGTTGCCTTTACGACACGCAGCAGTTACGCTACGCTGCCGATCAACCTGGAAGTCATCACGAAGCGGCTCCGCGTCTCGCCGCGGATTGCCAGCTTTGTGGCGCCGCTCGGCGCTACGATGAACTTTAACGGATGCGGCGGTGTGTGGCCGGCGATTGTCGCCGTGTTCGTCGCACGCGTGTACAATATTCACTTGGATGTAACGGATTATATTCTCCTTATATTGGTTTGCGTGATTTCGTCGATCGGGGTTGCCGGCGTGCCTGGGCCTGCCGCGATTTCGACCACAGTTGTTTTGACGGCCATGGGCCTGCCGCTGGAAGGTATGGGCTTGGTGCTCGGCGTCGAAGCGCTTATCGATATGGGACGTACAGCGGTCAATGCGACCGGGACAACGGTTACCGCGCTTCTGGTAGCCGATTCGGAGGGCGAATTCGACAGGGCTGCATTCGAGCGGGATGAGGAAGATGAGATGGAACACGCTACCGCGTAATCGGCTGTTGGATGCCGGCGTCAGCGGGTAGCGATCGGAGAGGCCGCTGCGTATACGCCTGATGCGGTAACTACCGCAAAGCGTAATAGAACGGATGCGATTAATAAGGCAAACAACATAAAGACTGGGTGCGTTAGATCAAACGCGAAGCCCAGTCTTTTGTTTGAGCTCAGGAAAGGATGCGCTGCAGCTTCTTATGAACAACGGCGGCTTCCCGGGGAGTTGTCGAAATACAGTTTCGATAGAGCTGAAGGCGAAGCGCTGCCGTATCCTCCGTCAGCATGGGAAGTTAGTCTTCCCATACGGACTGCAGCGGCAGCCCCTTTTCCGTGCGCGCCCGATCGACGATCTGTTGGATAAAGTCGGTTTTGGCGCGTGTGTACGCTTCGGGATCGAGGCTGAACTGCCGCATCAGCGAAAGCTTGAGCTCCCCGTAAGCGCTGACGCTTTCCGGATGCGCGCGAAGATAATCGCGGAACAGCAGCTCATTTCTTTCATAGAAATGTTCCGAAGGAAGCATATGCAGGTGATGAGTACGCGCCCCGCCCGATTTTTTCACAAATAGGTGGCGGCCCGTCATGCCCGCATCCGTGTATGAATAGCCCAGATCTTTGAGCAGCCGGGAATAGACGGAGGGAGCCTCCAGCGTATGGAAGGCCGCAAACATGTCGATGACGGGCTTGGCGGCCTGGTTCGGGATCGAGGTGCTGCCGACATGCTCCATCGTCGCGATGCGGGGGGATAGCGCGTTCAGCAGCCGCTCTTGCTCCCGCTTGTATTCAAGCGCCCAGTCGGGATTATAAGGGACGATCGACATCGGCTTCCGGCTTTGTTCAGACATGCCCGAATCTCCTCCTTTTTCCATGAAAATGGGGCTATTACCTAATATAACTTCAAAAGAGGTATATTTTCCAATCGGCGGAACGGCGGTTCAAGCGGAATTCCTGAATTTACGTGTGCGAAGTCTGGGGTAAGATTACAAAGAGCCCGACGGCGAGTTTTCCGTCAGGCTCTTCTTAGTTGAAAGTTTTTAGACTTTTTCGTTAACCTTTAATTCATATTAGTCGGCATGGTGGTTCGTCGGCATAACCTCGGGCGACGTCAGCTTGTCGTAAAAATCGACATACTTGTCTTTGTCCTCGCTCGCACGCAGCGCCATACCGGATCGCGGATGCTCGTTCAGCACGCCTGCGACCATGTAAGGGATGACATAGCCCCATTCGACTTTTTGACGGATTGGCGCCAAATGTCTTTCGATCAGGTCCAGCACCGGACGCAGCTCGTAACGTGTATTTTTCAAGTAGCTCACAAGCAGCTCGGTAGGGCAGTTGCCGGCAGCGCGGCCCATGCCGTACACGGAAGCATCCAGGAATTGAACGCCTTTGCTTGCGCCCAAAATCGTGTTGGCGAAAGCAAGCTGCATATTGTTGTGCATATGCACGCCCAATTGCTTGTTCGGAAGCAGGCGCTGGAATTTGGAAACCATATATTCGATATCCTTATGATCCATGCTGCCGTATGAATCGACGACATATACGACATCGACCTTGCTTTTTCCGATTTCTTCAAGCGCTTCGGTAAGCTCGTTTTCCATAACATGCGACAGCGCCATAATATTGATGCTTGTTTCGTAGCCGTAGCCGTTGAATTTCTCAACCAGTTCCAACGCCTTGTCCACATCTTTAATGTAGGTAGCGACGCGGATCAAGTCCAGATGGCTCTGCTCGCGCGGCAAAATGTCGTTCTCGTCGACGCGGCCGATATCTACGAGAGCGGACAGCTTGGTGTCGGTCTTCGTCTTGATAACTTCCTTCAAGAAATCTTCGTTCAAGAAGCGCCATGGTCCCGCCTCCGCGCCTTTCAGCAATTTGGCGGAGTTTTTATAGCCGATCTCCATATATTCAACGCCGGCTTCGCTCAAGCCCGCGTACATATCTTGTACCATTTTCACGCTAAAATCCCAGTTGTTGACGAGTCCCCCGTCGCGAATGGTGCAGTCGACAATTTTGTGGTTATATTCTTTCGTCATCTTCAATAAACTCCCTTCAGCTATGCGGCGTCAGCTCGTTCAGGCGGCTTCGGCCCAGTATGTTCGGCGCACTTTAATGCTTTTCGGCTTTTGTGCTTTTATGCTTTTGTGCTTTCATGTGGTAAATTAAAATCGCTTAATCTATAATCACATACCGCCAGTGGTTTTGTCAACGAAAATCATCGAATTCGGGGCGAGAAATTGCCCGTTTTTTGTGAAATTTCATCGATTCGTGACACAATGATCCGATTTGCTGGAAAACGACGAATACCCTGCTCGAGAGAAGGGGCCGGAACATAGTGTTGCCAAATGAGAAACAATCTATGAAAAAAGAGGAAAGCATAACAAAGTCCCCCGATATCCATGGAAATGTGCTGCGCATCATATCCTAAACTCCTAAACAATAAGAAAAGCTTCTGATCGAAGCCCTTTCGATGAAGATACATTCGTGTTTTTGATGTAGCTTTTCTTGCAATATCAGAATTGTTCAGCTCCGCTGAAAACATATAAATTCTGATATTATAAAAAAACCTCTATCGAGGCCATTCAAGGATGAGCGACCGCGATTTAAATGCAGGTTTTCTTGCAATGATAAAAAGCTTCAGCTCCGCTGACAACTTATTCTTTCTATCATTATAAAAAAAAGCCGGCTTTGCCGGCAGCTGCGGTTACGGGGTTTTAATAATCGTGATTGAGCCGATAATGGGGAGCGGCTTTATTTGGCCGTTGGCCGCCTGAATGATGCCGATAATCGCAAGCACCAGTGTCGCCAAATTGGCCAGCGGCAGCAGGATCCAGCCGATCACCGGAATCATGCCGAGCACGATATTGCAGGCGATGCTGAGAATGAGCAGAACAAGGCCCTGATTCGCATGATACATGGCAAACCGGGAATCTTTGGCGGCGAGCAGCGGAATGAAAAAAATAATGTACGCCAATACGCCGATCCATTTGTTGGCGTTGACGTCGGCAGGATCGGCTGTCAAATTCGGTCCGGACGAGCCGGCGCTGTTTTGTTGATCTTCCGGGGAAGACAAAGCGGTCACCCTCTTTTCATTATAATTGTAAGCTGGAGGTGCTTTTCATGACGGAACATGGTTTTGTAACATCCTATGCGCCGCAAAACCACAGTATGTCTTGACGCTTGAAAGAAAAAAGCTTGATCGCAGGAATAATTTGGGCTGTCCGGGGAGACGATAAGCGAGACTATTTTGCCAAATGAGAATGAGAGGAAGACAAACGAATGAACGCCGAAGCGATTTTTTTCGAATTTGATAACGAAGCGTCCGCATTGCTGGCACAAAGCACTCTGGAGGAGCTAGGTTATACGGCTGGCCTCCACTCCGAATTCAATCATCCGACACTGCATATTCAAGTCGAGCATTCAGTGCTGTCATCTGCGCTCGAAATCGCGCAGGCTCATGGCGGACGGCTGGTTGAGCATACGTCGGGCTTAACGGAGAACGACGCTTATAGGCAGGCGTACGATACGGATGACGGTTATATTTCGATTCCGGCGCATGTCGTCAACGAAGATTGGAGCGAGCTCTACGCGACGAACGCCGAAAACGCAGACAGCTTGTATGCGCCGGACCGCGGGGCGGACGGAGCTGCAGCCGGCGATTCGGATGATTCGGGCAATTCCGACAATCCGGTATCGGGAGCGGCAGGCGAATCGGATTCCGGCAACGGCGCGAAGGTGTTCGACCCGTCCGATGATGACTACAGCCATTTTGATGCGGGAGTCCGGTTGTAGCGCCGGAAGCTTCCAACGGCAGCGTGTCCGGCGTGAAGCGGACCGCTGCTTGCTTTTTTTGCCGGGGATAAAAAGATTTGCCGCGGAAAACAAAGTTGTGTCCTGCCTATTTTTCGTTGTAAGGAGAAAACTGTTTCTCTAGACCCACACGACTTTCGTTTGCTATGATGAGGTCGAAATAAATCGAGCATGTTCGACATGGAGCTGGAGGAGAGCCGTACGTGGAAACCTACGATAATTTGAAGCAAGGCGAAAAGGGTGCATGGGTTAGCATCGCAGCCTATATTCTTTTGTCTGCGTTCAAGATCAGCATGGGCTATATAACGGGCTCCGAAGCATTAACTGCAGATGGCGTCAACAATACGACGGATATCGTCGTTTCGCTTGCCGTACTGATCGGCCTTCGCATTTCCCGCAAGCCGCCGGACCGGGATCACCCGTACGGCCATATGCGGGCCGAAACGATCGCTTCGTTAGTGGCCTCATTCATTATGTTCGCCGCCGGCATTCAGGTCATTATTCAGGCGGCCAGAAGCTTTATGGAGGGCGACCTGCAGCCGCCCGGCCTGCTGGCCGCATGGATCGCGCTGTTCTCGGCCGTGTGCATGTGGTTTGTGTACATGTATAACAGCAGACTGGCGCGGCGCATTAACAACAAGTCGCTGATGGCGGCCGCCCTGGACAACCGTTCGGACGCTTTCGTCAGCATCGGCGCGGCTGCAGGTATTTTCGGTGCCCGCCTAGGGCTCCCCGTACTCGATTCGATCGCAGCGCTGCTGGTCGGTGTCGTTATTTGCAAGACGGCATGGGACATATTCTCGGATGCTTCGCACGCGCTGACGGACGGCTTTGATGACGAGAAGCTGAAGGTGTTCCAGGATACCGTGCGCAATACGCCGGGCGTTAAAGGCATCCGCGATATTCGCGCCCGTGTGCACGGCAGCAATATACTGCTGGACGTCGTCGTCGAGGTGAGCGCGGAGCTCAGCGTCGAGCAGAGCCACTTTATCAGCGACGAAATCGAACGGCGAATGCACAGCAAGCATAAGGTCGATAACGTCCATGTGCATATCGAGCCTTATACGGAAGCGGAGCGGCAGGTGGAGCGGCAAGACGAATAGGATTGGGATTTTTTTGTACGCCGCTTTTGAAAATGACCGGCTTTATTAGGGGAAATGAACGCAGCAAGTAGTTATGAGCAGGCCTAACGGACTGAGAGAGACTGTCGATTAATAGGGATAAGGGCTTGGAGAATGGCTTCAGGGCGAGTTTTTTATTGCATTGTTACCGAAAAGTATAATGAAATCAATGCAGTAAAACGTGTTTGAGCTTCGAAGTCGTATCCATTGCCCGTTCCCGTCCTTTAATCGATAGTCTCTTGAGAAGGAGTTATTTGACCTATTTTTTGCTTTCGACAAATTTAACGGACCGGAATAACCTTATGTGGCACGCCAGTCGTTCATCTGAACCAATTGTTGCAGTATAACGTCTCCTCGATCCGCTAGATTTGAAAACCATTCGTTCGCCCGCGATTAAGGGGTGCGCTGTCAATCCCTTGAGAACACGGCTCAGGCAGCTGCATCGAGGATTCCGAAGAAAAACAAAAACGTTTCTATTCGCTGACGATGCGAACAGAGACGTTTTTTTGTTATGGTTTCTTGGAAAGAAAATCGCCGCTTGAGGCTGAATTTGACGGGGCTCGGGGAAGCCGGAGCGCTGATGTATGTGACGGACGTTTCGGCGCTTTCATGCATTGTACAAAGGGAAGCTTGTCTTAGCAATCTGGGAAATACGCGCAGTTTCACTCAAGAGAGAGCATCTTTGGCATCCTTTTATCAGGCTTCCGGAGCGCAAAGAGTGCCAAAAGGGAACGAATGTTCCTGTTTCATTAACATACTTGCCTCGTGAGGGAAACCGCCTTATTTGCTACGATATGGAACGATAGGGGAGGAATAAGCCGAATAGGTCCGGTAATCCCGGCTCATCCTACGAGAGGAGGGATTATCTGGAAATACATGGAGTGAGCCCGTGTGACACGGCAAGAAGGACTATGCTAGCATTATAAGTGTTCGCGCGAGCAAATTCTTAACAGAGGAGAGATGCTGATTGAGAAGGGGTTTGGCGGTCATAATGGTTCTCTTGTTAAGCACCGCGATGTTCGGGTGCGGCAGCGTGAAGGAAGCCGGCACCGAAGGCGCCAATTCGCCGCCGGATAAGCAGGCGGCCGGAGCGGGCAGCGGCACCTTGGCCAAAGTGAAGGAGCAGGGCTATGCGACGATTGGCTTTGCCAATGAAAAGCCGTATGCCTACAAGACGGCCGACGGACAATTGACAGGAGAAGCCGTAGAAATTGCAAAGGTGATACTGGAACGACTGGGTGTCAAAGAAGTGAGAGGCGAATTGACGGAGTTCGGTTCGCTGATCGGCGGGCTGCAGGCCAAGCGGTTCGACATGATTACCGCGGGGATGTTTATCAATCCGCAGCGGAGCAAGGCAGTGCTGTTCGCCAATCCGGAGTACAGCATTGGCGAAGCGATAGCCGTGAAGCAGGGAAATCCGCATAACCTGCACAGCTATAAGGATATCGCTGATAATAAAGAGATTAAAGTCGCCGTCATGACCGGCGCGATTGAAATCGGCTATTTGGAGAAATCCGGCGTACCGAAGGAGCAGATGGTCCTTGTGCCCGACCAGGCGTCCGCATTGAATGCGCTGCAGGCGAACCGCGCTCAGACTGTGACGATGACAGGCCCGGCGCTGCAGGCGATGCTGGACTCCGCGAAGGACAGCGGGCTGGAACGGGTAGCCGAATTCGAGCAGCCGGTCATTGACGGCAAAAGTGTAAGAGGATACGGCGCGACGGCGTTCCGCAAGGACGACAAGGAGTTCCAGGAAGCGTTCAATGCGGAGCTGGAGAAGCTGAAAACGTCGGGCGAACTGCTGTCCATTTTGAAAAAATTCGGCTTTACGGAGCAGGAGCTTCCGGGCGATATAACGGCTGAAGCTCTGGCTAAAGAGTAGCATGGAGTCCGCTTGGATACAAATCGTACCTATGCTGTTTGCGGGTGCGAAGGTCACCTTGGAAGTCGCCGCGCTTTCCTCTATCCTCGCTTTGGCGATATCGCTTGCGGCTGGTTTGTGCCGCTTGTCCCAATACAAGCTCATTCGGTTCATCGTTACCGTCTATGTGGAGCTTTTTAGAGGCAGTTCGCTGTTGATCCAGCTGTTTTGGCTGTACTTCGCGCTTCCGTTCGCAGGCATCGAGCTTCCCAAGCTGACGGCTGCGGTACTCGCGTTCGGCTTGAATTACGGAGCCTATGGGTCCGAGGTTGTACGCAGCTCGATTCTGGCCGTGCCCAAAGGCCAGTGGGAGGCGGCGCTCGCGCTCAATATGCGGCGCTGGCAGAGCCTGCTGTATGTCATTTTACCGCAAGCAGGTGTTCGTATGCTTCCGCCGTTCGGCAATCTGGCCATCGAGCTCATCAAAGGAACGTGTCTTGTCTATTTTATTACATTAAGCGATATGACCTACCAAGCCATAGTGCTGAGAAACAACTATATCGACTGGACACCGGAAATTTTGATGCTGCTGCTCCTGATGTATTTTGCCATTACGTCGCTCGTATCGTTCGGGATACGCAAAGCGGAACGTAGCATGGCGGCAGGGAGGCTGTAGACGCGATGTGGGATTGGAATTATACGCTCGACATTTTACCGGGACTGGTCAAGGCTTTGTGGGTGACGGTGATCGTAACGTGCTGCGGCTTTGCGGCCGCTTGCTTAGGAGGGCTGCTGCTCGCGCTGGCGTCGGCGTCCCGCATGAAACTGCTTTCCATTTTAGCCAAATGGCTTGTCGCTTTTGTCCGGAATACGCCGCTGCTGGTACAGGTGTTTTTCTTATACTACACACTTCCCAAAATAATGAATATTTCTTTATCTGCGTTTACCGTAGGTATTATTGGTCTGGGACTTCATTACAGCACCTATTTGTCCGAAGTGTACCGCTCAGGCATTGAAGCGGTCCCTAAGGGGCAACGGGAGGCGGCAGTGGCCTTAAACTTTCCGAAAGTACAAACCTGGATAACGATTATTCTTCCTCAAGCCATACCGCCTATCATTCCGATTATGGGGAACTATTTGCTTGTTATGTTTAAAGAGACCCCCGTACTTTCTGCCATTACCCTGGTTGAACTGCTGTTGACGGCCAAAAATACCGTTTCCGAATCGTACCGCGTTTTCGAGCCGTACACGATAGTCGGGCTGATGTTTCTCGTCATCAGTTATCCGGCGTCGCTTGCCTTTGCCAAGCTTGAAAAGCGGCTGAACCTGCAAGCCGGCGCCTCGTATAAAGATTCATCCCCGACATCCGGTTCGGGAACAACCGTTTCAAAAAGCATGGCTGCTTCGAAAAAGGAGGTGGGAGCTTGAACGATACGGTAGTGAAATACAGTAAAGTAAGTAAAACCTACGGCGAGCTTGAGGTGCTAAAGGAGATCGATCTGGATATTGCGCCCGGGGAAAAGCTCGCCGTGATCGGCCCGAGCGGCTCCGGCAAAACAACGCTTGGCCGCATGCTGATGACGCTGGAGGAGCCGAGCTCGGGCACGATCGAGGTGGACGGGGAGCTGCTGTGGCATCAGCGGGTGCAGGACCGGCTGGTCCGGGCCGATGAACGGCATCTGCATCGCATCAGGGGAAAGGTCGGCATGGTGTTCCAGCATTTCAATCTGTTTCCCCATATGAACGTGCTGCGCAATGTGACCGAAGCGCCGTGCAAGGTGCTGGGCTTGTCGAAGGAGGAGGCGCGGGAACGGGCCGAGTCGATGCTCGAGAAGGTCGGGCTGCTGGACAAATTGGATGTATATCCGTCCAAGCTTTCGGGCGGGCAGAAGCAGCGCGTTGCCATTGCCAGAGCGCTCGTCATGCGGCCGCAGGTGATGGTGTTCGACGAGGTTACCTCTGCGCTCGATCCCGAGCTGGTCGGCGAGGTGCTGGAGGTCATCCGCGAGATCGCCGATGAAGGCAATATGGCGATGATGCTCATCACGCATGAGATGGATTTCGCGCGGGAAATCGCCGATCGGGTTATATTCGGCGCAGATGGCGCCATAGTGGAGCAGGGGCCGCCGGAGGCGATATTCGAAGACCCGCAAAGCGAGCGGCTGCAATCGTTTTTGAAACGGTTCCGGTCGTCTTAGCGAAAGGGGGGACGGAACTTGAAAGAAATTTTGAAAGAAAATGCGAAGGAAACATTGAAAGAAACCGCGATACGTTTTCGGCGCCCGGAGAAGAAAGACGGGACGCCGATCTGGAAGCTTATTCAGCAGACGGAAGCTTTGGATGTGAACTCTGCTTACTGTTATATTTTGCTGAGCGATTATTTGAGGGACACCTGCGTGATCGCAGAGGAAGAGGAGAAGATTGTCGGCTTTATTTCGGCCTTCCGCGCCCCTTCCCGAAACGACACATTGTTCGTCTGGCAAATCGCGGTGGCTCCCTCCAAGCAGCGGAGAGGTATCGCGAGACGGATGCTGAAGGAGCTGTTGGCGAGGGAATGCTGCAGCGATGTCGTGTATATCGAAGCGACCGTCAGTCCGTCCAATTTGGCGTCCAGAGGCTTGCTTCTGCGGTTGGCCAAAGATTACAGGATGGAATGTCATTTGTCGGCCGGTTATGCGGATGCGTTGTTTCCGGTTGAGGCGCGTCATGAGGAGGAGCTGCTGTTCCGGTTAGGCCCCTTGCCTGTCATGGGCGAACGATGAGAACGACAACAATAACTCATAACAGGAGGTAGATCGATGAAACTGCACACATTGGAAAAACCTTCCCTGCACGTGTTTGACCAACTGGAATCCGAGGTTCGCAGCTACTGCCGCAGCTTCACGACGGTTTTCGCCACGGCGAAAAACGCGAAGCTGTGGGATAAGCGGGGCCATGAATATATTGATTTTTTTGCCGGCGCCGGTGCCTTGAATTACGGCCACAACAATGAAGCGATCAAGGAAAAGCTGGTGGAATACCTGCTTCAGGACGGGGTGACCCACGGCCTGGATATGGCGACTACCGCCAAGGAGCATTTTTTGGCCCGGTTTCACGATGTAATCCTGAAGCCGCGCGGCATGACGCATAAGGTGATGTTTCCCGGACCGACAGGGACGAATGCGGTGGAAAGCGCGCTGAAAATCGCCCGTAAAGTGACGGGACGTTCCTCGATCCTCTGCTTTACGAATGCTTTTCACGGGATGTCGCTCGGTTCTTTGGCCGTCACCGGCAACAAATTTAAACGCAGCGGTGCGGGCATTGATCTCGGAAACGCCGCCTTTATGCCGTATGACGGATACTTCGGACGTTCGGTCGATACGACGGCTTATATTGAAAAAATGCTCGATGATCCGGGCAGCGGCATTCCGCTTCCGGCAGCTGTCATTGTGGAAACGGTCCAGGGCGAAGGAGGCCTCAATACGGCAAGCCGCGGGTGGCTGCAAAAAATCGCGGCTTTGTGCAAACAAAGAGACATTTTGTTGATCGTCGACGATATTCAGATGGGCTGCGGACGGACCGGGACGTTTTTCAGCTTTGACGAGGCCGGAATTGACCCGGACATTATTTGCTTATCTAAGTCGATTGGCGGCTACGGGCTCCCGATGGCTCTCACACTGCTCAAGCCGGAGATCGACCAATGGAGTCCGGGTGAGCATAATGGAACGTTCCGCGGCAACAATCTCGCTTTCGTCGCCGCCGCTCAAGCGCTCCGTTACTGGGAAAACGGCGAGCTTCAAGCCGAGGTGGCTGTCAAAAGCAGGACGATTCGTCATGCATTGGAGCAAATGGTGAAGCGGGACGGCGAGCTTGGCGGGGAAATCAGGGGCAGAGGCTTGATCCAGGGCATCGCATTTGACGAGGACGGCGCGGCCGAACAGCTATGCGCCATTGCCTTTAAAAAAGGGCTGATCATGGAAACGTCGGGTCCGCGAAGCGAGGTCGCCAAGCTGATGCCGCCGTTAACGATTGAACCGGCTGTACTTGAGCAGGGACTGCGGCTGCTTGCCGAAAGTCTGGATGAGCTGGTGAAGCTGCGGACCGAAAAGCGGCCATTCAAATTTAAAGGCAAGGGAGTGGGCTAAATGATCGTAAAACATATTAACCAAGTGATTCATACCCATGACGATATCGACACCGAAACCTGGAATTCAAGAAGATTGCTGCTGCAAAAGGACGGCATGGGCTTCTCCATGAACGATACGATAATCAAAGCCGGGACGGAAACGCTGATCTGGTATCAAAACCATGTCGAGGCCGTTTATTGCATCGAAGGCGAAGGGGAGATTGAAGTGATCGGCGGGGAAACATACCCGCTCTACCCGGGCACCTTGTATGCGCTGGACGGACATGAGAAGCATTTCCTGCGGGCCAAAACCGAGCTGCGGACCGTTTGCGTATTCAATCCGCCGCTGATGGGCGGGGAAGTTCATGACGAAAACGGTACTTATCCACTGCTGACGGCGCAAACAGCCGATCCGAAATAAGGAGGAATCGAGACGATGCCGAGAATAAACCATGCCACACAAACCGAAGAAATTGCCGATTTATACCCTTCCCGTATAAAGGCCGAGCCGGAATGGATTCAGCGCAAAGATCCGGTCGTTTATTCCGCTTGGGCGCAGCAGACGTTTATTACGGAGCAGCAATCGGATTTCTATAAGCAAAACGGCTATTTGTTTATCGAGCAGTTTTTCTCTGCGGAGGAAATTGCCGCCTATAAAGACGAATTGAATCGACTGTGGAACGAAAGCCTGCACTCGAAGCGCGATGAGGTAATCCGCGAGCCAGACAGCGAGGAGGTGCGGTCGATCTTTGCCGTACATAGCAGCAGCGACGTGTTCAAAGCTTTAGCCGGGCATCCGCGGCTTAAACGGCTGACCGATTACTTGCTGGGAAGCTCCACGTACATCCACCAATCGCGGATTAATTTCAAGCCGGGCTTTACGGGCAAAGAATTTTACTGGCATTCCGATTTCGAAACATGGCATGTCGAGGATGGAATGCCGCGGATGCGGGCATTGAGCTGTTCGATCGCGCTGGAAGACAACTATCCGTTTAACGGCCCGTTGATGGTCGTCCCCGGCTCCCATATGACGTATATTTCATGCGTCGGCAAGACGCCGGAGCGGCATTATCAGGAATCGCTGCGCCGCCAGCAGTACGGGGTGCCGGATCAGGACAGCCTTACGGAGCTGGTCCGTAAGCACGGCATTCATACGCCCGTCGGCAAGGCAGGCTCCATCGTTCTGTTCGACTGCAACATTATGCACGGCTCGAACAGCAATATTTCGCCGATGCCGCGCAGCAATGTGTTTCTCGTCTACAACAGCGTAGACAACCGGCTGCAGGAGCCGTTCTCGGGACAAACGCCCAGACCGGAATATATTGCAGCGCGTTAAAAGGATTCAAGGGAGTCATGAAAAGAACATCGAGCCGATATTCGGTATCGATGTTCTTTTTTTTCATGACAGCAAGCATACCTCGGAGGGGATAGAACGTATTTTTTCGCGAAACAAACAGAGAATAACCATAATAGGGACTGGACTACCACGGAGGATTATTGTGCTCCATTTCATACAAAATTTGATGGATCAATTCGGATATTTAGTTTTGGGTGCTGCCCTGATGCTTGAGCTGCTCGCTTTGCCTTTGCCGGGTGAAGTGCTTATGACCTATACGGGGCTGCTCGTTTTCCAACAAAAATTAAATTGGGCGTTAAGCATCCTCACAGCGGGTACTGGAGCTTCGATCGGCATGACCGTTTCATACGGGATCGGTTATAAATTAGGAATCCCTTTTTTTGAAAAATACGGCTCCAGGATACATTTGGGCCCCGACCGTCTGGCGGCGACATCCCGCTGGTTTGAACGTTACGGAAATAAGGTCATCATTATCGCATATTTTATCCCGGGAATTCGCCATTTTACCGGTTATTTCTCGGGAATTACAAGACTGCGGGTTCGTACCTATAGGCTCTATGCTTATACCGGCGCGTTCATTTGGACGGGTACCTTTATATCGCTCGGAAAAATTGTCGGCCCCGAATGGGAGCAATTCCATCATTCCATTACCAAATATTTATTATTGGCGGGCATTTTGGCGGCCTTGCTGCTGATGGCATTTTATTTGTTTCGAAAATATAAAATCAAACTCAACGACCGTATTGTATATTGGTTGAGTAAGGCAGTTAAAAAGTTTAGTTCGTTAGGTCCGGCCCGATTTCTGATCACCGCATCGTTCGGACTGTTTTTGGCGCTCTTTATGTTGATGGTGGGTTTGGTCCAAGATTTTTTGGCCAATGAATTCGGCGACTTTGACCTGGTAACCTCTTATGTTATTCATTCTCAGTTTGACGGCAATTGGAAGCCTTGGATGAATCGGTTTGCAGATTTGGCCTCTTCCCCGGTTTTGCTTGCTTTGACCGTGCTGTCCCTTCTATGGGTCCTTTATAAAGGAAGAGACCGTATGCTTGAAGGGAGCTTCTTGTTGTTCGTATATATCGGCGGTGAGCTGTGGGAAGAAAGGTTAAGGCTTTATTTTCATCGAATGGGACCTGAAAACATCGCGAATACGTTCCCAAGCGAGCAGACATTGATTACGATCGTTATATTTGGCTTCGCCGCCTATTTGCTGATTCGGCATACCGGTGTGGCCTGGGTTAGAACTGTTTCGATTATCGTCGTACTCGCTTGTTCGTTTCTGGTTGGATTGAGCCATGTTTATTTCAATCTGCAATACCCGAGCGATGCGCTCGCCGGTTATGTATTCGGCGGTGTATGGCTGAGCATGAACGTGCTGCTGTTGGAACTATTTCGAATCATGAACTCGTAAGCCGGATATACTGGCATAAAGTTGTTTCCGCAAAATGCTAAACTTGGGTGTAAATTTTACGGCTACAACTGCGAATGAACTATTTGTATAGGTAGGGGGGCTATGCTACAATAGAAGAAAAGCGAAAGGGATGATTTTATGGAGAACCTCGTCACGGAATCGAAAACACATGAAGCCTGCGGTACCGATGAACGAAAAAGCCATCATTCCGAAAAAACCAAAAACAATTTGATAAACCGGCTCAACCGGATCGAGGGACAAATTCGCGGCATTAAAGGGTTGATTGAGAAGGATACGTATTGTGATGACGTGCTGAATCAGATTTCGTCGGTACAGTCCGCTTTGAACGGCGTAGGCAAGCTGCTTCTCGAGCACCATATGAAAAGCTGCGTAATCGAACGGATTCAGGACGGTGAAAGCGAAGTTATCGATGAGCTGCTGACGACCATCAATAAATTAATGAAGTAAAGTCATTTGGGTGGGGGAAGGATTCGCGAGAATCCTTTTTTCGTCTGAACACTTGCTTCGCATAACCTTGGCAAACACGTTCGTCTCCTAAAGGACGGCGAAGCGGCTTGCTTTTGGCGGCCTTTCAAATAGGGTTGAGGGGTACGGTAAAAAACATTTGACTTATATACTATAGGGGGGTATACTAAAAACATGAATGGCGACAAACATAGCAGTTCCCTCCCAAAGTACCCGGCATTTTGCCGCCGTAAGGGTGAATCGAATTGAAAAGGTCGATACTGATACTGTGGACGCGAACCGCTATACCCCATTCAAAAATTTTATTTTTTATAAAGGAGAAATGAAAGATGAAAAACGTAATTTTGCAAGTTAAAGGCATGTCGTGCGCGCACTGTGTCAATTCCGTCGAAAAGGCTGTGAAAGGTTTGGGCGCAAGCGGATCCGTTGATTTGGCAGGCGGTAAGGTTACCGTCGATTATGATGAACATAAACTGACGCTCGAAGCTATTAAAGAAGCGATTGAAGGACAAGGCTACGATGTTGTGTAATTAATCGAACGAAAACGGGGTGTGCGTAATGGAAGCAGCCAAGCTGGGAACGGAGCAAGCGTCTTTGCAAATTACAGGTATGACGTGCGCCGCTTGCGCCAATCGGATCGAAAAAGGGTTAAATAAGCTCGACGGCGTTAAGGAAGCGAATGTAAACTTTGCGATGGAGCGGGCGACGGTCACCTATGACCCGAAAGTGATCAATGTCGGGCAAATGGAGCAGAGCGTTCAGAAGCTTGGGTACGGCACGGTAAAAGAAACGGCCGACCTGGAGCTGGCCGGGATGTTTTGCGCAGCCTGCGCCGTCAAGATAGAAAAAACGTTGAACAAAATGCCGGGAGTCACGAACGCTGCCGTCAATTTCGCGATGGAAACGGCACGGGTCGAGTATAACCCGTTGGAAGTCTCGGTGGACGATATGCAGAAGCGGATCGAGAAGCTGGGCTATCAAGCTTTCACCAAGCAGGAACAGACCGATCCGGGCGAGCGTCGGGAGCAGGCGATAGCGCGGCAAAAGCGCAAGCTGCTGATCTCCGCCGTTCTCTCGCTGCCGCTGCTGTGGGCCATGGTCAGTCACTTCGCTTTCTTATCGTGGATCTGGATGCCGGAGCTGTTCATGAATCCGTGGTTCCAGCTGGCTCTTGCCACCCCCGTGCAATTTTATATCGGCATGCCGTTTTATGTCGGAGCTTACAAGTCACTGCGCAATAAAAGCGCCAATATGGATGTGCTTGTGTCGCTCGGCACGTCGGCCGCCTATTTCTACAGTCTTTATTTGACGATCGTCTGGGCTTCTCAGGGCGGGAGCGTTCATCATGGGCCCGCGATGTATTATGAAACGAGCGCCGTGCTCATCACCCTGGTCATTCTCGGCAAGCTGTTCGAGTCACTCGCCAAAGGCCGCACCTCCGAAGCGATCAAGACGCTGATGGGATTGCAGGCCAAGACGGCGCTGGTCATCCGCGGCGGACAGGAGATGACGGTTCCCGTAGAAGAAGTGCTGGCCGGCGACATTGTGCTGGTTAAGCCGGGAGAGAAAATTCCGGTCGATGGTGAAGTGCTTGAAGGAACTTCGGCCGTTGACGAATCGATGCTGACCGGCGAGAGTCTCCCGGTGGAAAAGAAGAGCGGCGATACCGTCATCGGCGCGACGATTAACAAAAATGGCAGATTGACCGTCAAGGCGACCAAGGTCGGCAAGGAAACGGCGTTGGCGCAAATCATCAAGGTCGTTGAGGAAGCGCAAGGCTCGAAGGCTCCGATTCAACGGATAGCCGATGTGATATCCGGCATCTTCGTCCCGATCGTAGTCGGGATTGCCGCCGCAGCTTTTCTTGTCTGGTACATCTGGGTCAACCCCGGAGATGTTGCGAGCGCGCTGGAGAAAGCGATCGCGATTCTCGTCATAGCGTGCCCTTGTGCGCTCGGATTGGCTACGCCAACCTCGATTATGGCGGGCTCGGGCCGCGCGGCGGAGCTGGGAGTGCTGTTTAAAGGCGGCGAGCATCTGGAATCGACGCATCGGATCGATGCCATTATTCTCGATAAAACCGGTACCGTAACAAAAGGTAAACCCGAATTGACGGATATCGTTGTCGATCATATCGACGAGCGCTCGTTTCTGCGCATGGTTGGCGCGGCGGAGAAGAGTTCGGAGCATCCGCTTGCGGAAGCGATCGTGTCGGGCATTGCCGCCAAAGGCATCGAGCTTCCGGCGGCGGAACAGTTTGAGGCTATACCGGGCTTTGGAATTCGCGCCGTCGTTGAAGGCCGGGAAATATTGGCCGGGACGCGCAGGCTGATGGCGCAATATGAGGTGCAGGCTGAGCAAGCGTTCGAACGCATGGCGAAGCTTGAGGAAGAAGGGAAGACGGCAATGCTCATTGCTGTTGACCGCCAATATGCCGGCTTGGTCGCGGTTGCCGATACGATCAAGGAAACGTCCAGGCAAGCCGTCGAGCGGTTGAAGCATATGGGGATCGAAGTCATTATGATTACGGGCGATAACGAACGGACGGCACTGGCAATCGCCAAGCAGGCCGGGATCGACCAGGTGCGGGCCGAAGTGCTTCCGGAAGGCAAGGCGGAGGAAGTGAAGAAGCTGCAGGCCCAAGGCAAAAAAGTGGCGATGGTCGGCGACGGGATCAATGACGCTCCGGCGCTGGCGATGGCGGACATCGGAATGGCGATCGGAACGGGGACCGATGTCGCGATGGAAGCGGCCGATGTAACCTTGATCCGCGGCGATTTGAACAGCATTCCGGATGCGATCTATATGAGCCGCAAAACGATGGGCAATATCCGGCAAAACTTGTTCTGGGCGCTTGGCTACAACACGTTGGGAATCCCGATTGCGGCGCTTGGATTATTGGCTCCTTGGGTTGCGGGTGCGGCGATGGCGCTCAGCTCCGTATCGGTAGTGCTGAATGCGCTCCGGCTGCAGCGCCTGAACATCGAGTCTCGGACAAACTAGGAGGATTGAAATGAAGAAGCTGCTGTTTTTATCGATAATAATCGTGGTATTGCTTACCGCATGCGGAACGAACGCGGCGAAACAGGCAGGAGGACATTCGGGGGCTGCAGGAATGTCCCATGATGGTCATAAAACGGATGCTCCGGCCGGAGGGGGTCACGCCGCAGGACACGGGAATCAAGACAATAGCGGCGGTATCAAGTCGGATGCCGTAAAGGCGCTATGGACGCTGGCAGGAGGCAAGAAGCCGCAGGCCAATCAAGACACGTCCATCCGGATCGAAATTCAAAACGGCGGCAAGCCGATTGAACAGTTCGACGTCAATCATGAGCAGAAGCAGCATTTGATTATTGTCAGCAAAGATTTGTCTTATTTCCATCACATCCATCCGGAATATAAGGGCAACGGCGTGTTTGAGATTACAACCCGGTTTCCGGCCGGCGGGGATTATAAGCTGATTGCCGATTTTGTTCCGACGGGAGGCAGCGCCATGAATAAGATGGAATGGGTTCATATCGAAGGCGCTCCGGCCAAATCGAAGCCAATCCAGCCGGATGCAAGCTTGACGCAAACGGTGGATGGCAAGCAGGTGACGCTTGCATTCGATCGGCTGAAGGCTAATGAGGAATTGACGCTCACGTATACAATCAAGGATGCAAGCACGAAAGCGCCGATTACGAATCTTCAGCCGTATTTGGGAGCCATCGGCCATGTCGTTATTTTGACGGACGATGCGGAGCAATATTTACATGTGCATCCGATGGACGAAACATCATCGGGCCCGGATGCCAAATTCATGACGACGTTCCCGAAGAGCGGCGTATATAAAATATGGGGACAATTCAAACATAACGATCAAGTGTTCACGGTCCCTTTTGTGATCAAAGTTCCTTAATCCATGCTCAATCTGCAACTATTTCTTGTATCCGACGAGCGCTGCCATTGTGCAGTGCTTTTTTTATGCGCAGCTCATTTTGGACAAATCGAAATAAGGCGTGTAAAAAGTAATGAAATAAGCTATTCAACGATGTGTAATTTAATTCAACTTGAAGCTTTTTCATCGAACCTCTAAACGGGCCGAATTACAGAGGAGGAGATTCCCGAGATTAAGAAGCGGGAGCGAATTTTACGTTCACGCTTTTCCTGTAACGATCCTGTGATGTAATATGGAGACAGGAAGTTACAGACGTTGCCATTTTTCGTCGGTGCTCTTATTCTAATAAGAGCAAAATTTACATGAAATATAGCAGGGGGGATGATGCAATTTATGCAAACGGATAGAAGAAGGTCGGTTCGTTTTTATAAATATTTCTTGTCTTATGTTTTGCCGCTAGTTGTGATGCTCGTAATTGTAAGCGCTGTCGTTTTCAGCAACATTATACAAACCTTCCAAGAGGAAGTGGAAACTTCGACAACGGCTGGCTTGACACAAATTCGCGATACCGTGGATGCGAGAATGAAAGAGCTGGAAAAAATCGCGCTGCAGATCGCTTCCAACCCGGATATGACGTCGTTTCGTGTAGCGGACGAGGGGTATCCAACTTATCGCGCCATCGCGGAGTTAGGGAAGTACCGATCGAGCAACTTTTTAATCTACGATATGGCGCTGATGTATACAAACCGCGATACGGGCAAACTATATGCAGCAAGCGGCGTATACAGCTATGAATCGTTTTTCGATTACATGTATCAGTATGAAAATTGGGGGAAAGAACAGTTGTTAAAACAACTGGAGGAAATGACCTCCCCCGTCATCAGGCCCGCGGAAAACATACATATTAACGGTGTGGATACGAAAAAGAAATTTATCACGTTTATTTGCCCCCTCCCCATTCATCAAGGAAAGCCATACGGCGCGGTTATGTTTTTAATTGAAGAAAATATGCTGAGTCCGTATTTGATTCATATCGTGAATAAATACTCGGGTTATATGTACATTCTGGATAATCAGCATCAGCCGATTGCCGCTTTTCAGTCCGGGACGTTGGAGCAAACGGCCAGGCAATTTTTAAGCAGCTTGGGCGGGGCGTCTTTGACCTCCCGGGGGGCTGAGATCCACAACCGGTTCGGCAATTATTCCGTGATTAAGGTTTCCTCCGATTACAACGATTGGTCCTATGTGGCGGCGATTCCGACCGATCAAATTTTGCAAAAGGTTCAAAAAAGCCGGTTCATCTTCATTTGCTCAGCGGCAGTTATTTTTATTCTGGGCATTGTGATTTCTTATATATTGGCGAATCGAAATTACGGATCGCTGCGCACGATTGTGCAAATGATTGTCGATCGAAAAGTACTAAAGGGTACGGCGGACAATATGGATGAAATCTCCTATTTGTCGCAGGCTTTCGACGAGGTCATGACCAAGCAAGAGGGGCTGATGAGCCAATTAGGCAGTAAACGGGGGATGATGAAAGAGAGGCTGCTGCTTTCTTTGTTGAAGGGCAAGCAGGATGTTCCACCCCAGCACCTAAACAATATGATGGAAGCGTCAACGCTGACGTTTTCTTATTCTTCTTTTATCGCGCTTGTCTTTTTCATTGATGATTATAACCGGTTTCGGTCGGAGAACAGTGTCTCGATGCAGCATTTGTTCAAATTCAGCATCATCAATATTGCTGAGGAGTTGTCCGGCGAAGCAGGACACGGGTACGGGGTCGATTTGATCGATGATCGCGGCATTGCGCTCGTTTTGAATGTAAAGCCTGACAGAGGTAGCAGAGAGTATATAACCGCGCTGGCGGAAAAAATCAAAAAATTTTACAAACAAAATTACAAATTTTCCTTAACGGTCGGGATTGGCGGCATGTACGACGATTTGTCGATGCTGTGCAGTTCCTATGCGGAAGCGAACAAAGCGATCACACACCGGTTCATGAAAGGCAACGATCAGCTGCTGTTTTATGAAGACATAGAACAGGAGCAACAGCATCCGTACCGTTATCCGGTGGAGCTGGAAGGAAATTTGACGAGAACGATCAAGCAGGGCAAGGTCGACGAAGTGCAGCTTATTATCGCCGAAATTTTCGACGGCATCTTCAAATATGCTTCACTCGAGGCGGCGAAGCATGCGTGCTCGGGCCTCATAAATGCGATCCTGCATACGGTAGACGGGATGAATGACAAGCTGCGCGGTTATTTCCATAAAGATTTAGAGTCGTTAATTAATCAGGAATTCGAAACGCTTGAACATACCAAATGCCAAGTAATCGAATTTTGCAGGCAGCTGAGCCAATATATTGCCGAAAATAAAGAAAGCAAAAATGTGGATCTTAGCGATAAAATTGTTGCTTTTCTGGAAGAGCGTTACAGCGACCCGATGTTAAGCCAAGATTCGATTGCAAGGGAATTCGACATGTCGCCATCCTACCTGTCCCGGTTTATCAAGGATCAGACGGGCTATACGCAAAAACAGCATATCGACAGGCTGCGCATGAATGAAGCGAAAAAGCTGCTGATCGTAAGCGAACTTACGGTTAAGCAAATCGTCGAGCAGGTCGGCTACGTGGATGAAACGAATTTTATCCGAAAATTTAAAAAGCTTGAGGGCATTACGCCGATGCAATACCGGAAAACGAATTCAGGCGAGCATCAGAACCGAAAGTCCATATGATTTTCGGTTGATAAATGTACGTTCCCCAAAGGAAGGCGAAGCTGTGTATCCTTGCTCGTAAATACGCATGGAAAGCCGCCGGATAGGCATTCGTATAGGCGGATGTAATAAATTGCAGATCGGTACATATCCTGCAGATAGACTTTTGCAAATGGCTGTACTATAGTTCACCGTGAAGACGGCGAGTTGATCTCGCGTCCTCAACTATGCAGGGGGTGAAACATGAATAAGCCTAATATTTTATTCATCATGAGCGATGATCATGCCGCGCACGCAATAAGCTGCTATGGCAGTAGGATCAATACGACGCCGCAGATCGACCGCATTGCCGATGAGGGAATGCGCTTCGATAACTGCTTTTGCACCAATTCCATTTGCGCCCCGAGCCGGGCGGTCATTCTTACAGGTTTATACAATCACTTGAATGGCGTGAAAACATTGGGCGATCATTTGGACGGCCGGCAGCGAACGATGCCCAAGCTTTTGCAGGAAAGCGGCTATCAAACGGCGATCGTAGGAAAATGGCATCTTGGACACGGAGGCGATGCCGATCCGACCGGCTTCGATTATTGGAACGTACTCCCGGGACAGGGGGATTATCACAATCCGACGTTCATCGAGATGGGGGAGGAAAAGGAATACGCAGGGTATGTCACCGATATTACGACCGATTTGTCCATCGAATGGCTGAACCGGCGCGACAACAATAAACCGTTTTTCCTGATGCTCCATCATAAAGCGCCGCACCGCCCATGGATTCCGGATGAAAAGCATGCGCATCTGTACGAAGACGTCGACATTCCCGAACCGGAAACGTTCAACGACGACTATTCGAACCGGGCCTCGGCGGCCTCGGCCGCTCAAATGAGGGTGGAGCGGGACTTGAAGAAACGGGACTTGAAGATAGACCCGCCGGAAGGGTTGACGGCTGAGCAATTGAAAAGCTGGAAATATCAGCGCTATATCAAAGATTATCTGCGCTGCGTCGCTTCGATTGACGACAATGTCGGGAGGATGCTTGATTGGCTGGAAGAGAACAGCGTAGCCGACAATACGATCGTCATTTATACGTCCGATCAAGGCTTTTTCCTCGGCGATCACGGCTGGTACGACAAACGCTTCATGTATGAGGAGTCGCTGCGCATGCCGTTTCTGATCCGTTATCCGCGCGAAATCAAGCCGGGTGGCGCAAACGCGCAGATGGTGCTCAATCTCGACTTCGCCCCGACGTTTCTGGATTATGCGGGAGTGGCAGTGCCTGATGATATGCAGGGGACGAGCTTGAGACCGATGCTGGGAGGCGGGACGCCCGAAGGCTGGCGCACATCGATGTATTACCGCTACTGGATGCATCTGACGCATCATTACGTTTACTCCCATTACGGCATCCGTACCGAACGGTACAAGCTGATCTACTACTACGGCGAAGCATTAGGCACGACCGATTCGATCGATGAGCCGAAGACGCCGGAGTGGGAGCTGTTCGACCTTCAGAATGACCCGTATGAAATGAATAGCGTCTACGGTGATCCGGGTTATTCCGGAATTGTGGCCGATTTGAAAGCGGAATTGGCTGAGCTGCGCGTCCAGTTTCAAGATGACGATGGCGTGTAATGGCTGAACTTCAATCATACCCTATTCTGAAAGGAGGGAATCCGTATAAAAATGGTATCCGATCGATTTAAAACGATTCGAAAAAACTGGGATTTGTATTTGCTTATTGCCCCGGTTATTGCTTACTTTCTCATTTTTCATTACGCGCCGATGTATGGTGTGCAGATTGCCTTCAAAGATTTCATCGCAGTGAAAGGCATTGACGGAAGCCCTTGGGTAGGCTTGAAGCATTTCGAACGTTTTTTTAATTCCTTCTATGCCTGGAGATTGATTCGCAATACGCTCGGCATTAGCTTGTACCAGCTGGCAATATCGTTTCCGGTTCCGATCGTGTTTGCGCTGCTGCTTAACGAAGTAAGAAGTCATAAGTTTAAAAGGTTTTTGCAAACGGTCACATACGCTCCGCATTTTCTGTCCACCGTCGTTATGGTCGGATTGATCCTGGTGTTTCTGTCCCCAAGGAACGGGATGGTTAATTTGGCGATCTCCGCTTTGGGAGGGGAGCCGGTTTACTTCATGACCGAAGCGGGGTGGTTTAAAACCGTCTATGTGTTTTCCGATGTGTGGCAAAATGTCGGCTGGGCCTCGATCATTTATTTGGCCGCATTAGCCGGAATCGACCCCCAGCTGTACGAAGCGGCCGTTATGGACGGAGCGAGCAAATTTAAAAGGATCATCCATATTACGATCCCTTGTTTGATGCCCACAGCCATTATTTTGCTGATCCTTAATTTTGGCCATGTCATGAGCGTCGGCTTCGAGAAGGTGTTCCTTATGCAGAACAATTTAAACATAGAGGCATCGGAAGTCATATCAACTTACGTGTATAAAAATGGCCTCGTCGGCTCCCAGTACAGCTTCTCGTCGGCAATCGGGTTGTTCAACTCGGTCATCAATTTCACCTTGTTAATCGTCGTTAACAGTATCTCGAGGCGCATCAGTCAAACGAGTCTGTGGTAGGAGGTAGGCTTCATGGGGCTAGGAACAAAGCAAAGCGCAGGAGACAGGTGGTTTGACGCCATCAACTTGTGCCTGCTGTCGCTTGTATTAATTATTGTGCTCTATCCGCTCGTTTATGTCATCAGCGCTTCGCTCAGCAATCCGCTGCTGGTGCTGCAAGGCGAAGTTTGGCTTTGGCCCAAAGAGTTGTCTTTGGAGGCTTATAAACGGGTATTCCAAAACGCGGACATCATGGTCGGCTACAAAAATACGATCTTATACACGGCCGTAGGCACTTGCGTCAATATTGTCATGACGGTCGCCGGCGCCTATCCGTTATCGCGGAGAGATTTTTTCGGGCGTAATGCGATTATGGCTTTCTTCGTATTCACGATGTTTTTCAGCGGGGGCATTATCCCTACATATTTGGTCATTAAAAGCCTGGGCATGATAAATACGTTCTGGGTCATGATATTGCCGGGCGCGGTTTCGGTATTCAATTTAATTATTATGCGGACCTTTTTCCAAAACACGATTCCGATCGAGCTGCAAGAATCGGCATTTATGGACGGCTGCTCGAACATCCGGATTTTGGCCAGCATTGTGCTGCCGTTATCCATGCCCATTATTGCCGTATTGATCTTGTATTATGCGGTCAGCCACTGGAATGCCTTTTTTAACGCATTGATTTATTTGTCCAACCGGCAGCAGTATCCGCTGCAGCTGTTTTTGCGGGAGCTGCTGATTCAGAACCAGATGGAGCAGATGATGTCCGGCGAGTCGGAATCGATGCTGGAGCAGCAAAATTTGGCCGAGGGGCTCAAGTACGCCATCATTGTCGTTTCCAGCTTGCCGGTGCTGATTTTGTATCCTTTCCTGCAAAAGTATTTTGAAAAAGGCATGATGATCGGCGCGATCAAGGGATAATGCGGAAAATGGCTTCTAAACATGAGAAAAGAGGGATGAGTATGAGATTGACACGAAGATGGGTAACCGCTTCCATGGCCGCCTCCATGACGTTAACCGTTTTGGCGGGTTGTTCGACCGCGAACGAGGCAAACCCGGCGAAGGCTAAAGACACGAAGGAGAGCGGCGTGAATGCGACCGGATTTCCTATTGTGAAAGAGCCGATCACGATCCAAATGATGGGAGCCAAGCATCCGCTGCATGCGGAATGGAATGACATGCTGATTTTTAAAGAGTACGGGAAGATGACGAATGTCAAGGTTGTTTTCGAAGCGACGCCCGAAGCCGGCTACAAGGAAAAACGAAATGTCAGGCTGGCAAGCGGCGATTATCCGGAAGCCTTTTACCGTGCGATGCTGACCCCGGCCGATGAAGTCAACTACGGGTCCCAGGGCATATTAATCCCGCTTAACGATTTAATTGACAAATATGCGCCGAATTTTAAAGCGATTCTGGAAAAGCATCCCGATGTGAAAAAAAGCATCATAGCGCCTGACGGCAATATTTATTCGCTGCCGCAATTAAACGAGCAGGTGGCCCCGAGAATATCGAGAAAGCTGTGGATCAATAAAAAATGGCTCGATAAGCTCGGTCTACCCGTACCTACGACCGTTGACGAATATTATAAGACGCTCAAGGCTTTTAAAGAAAACGACATGAATGGAAACGGAAAGAACGATGAAATTCCATGGACGGGGGATAAATCATTCGATTTGATTCCGGGTTTAAGAGGATCTTGGGGGCTCGGAACGACCGGCTACCGGAAAAATGTGTATGTGGACGAGGACGCGAATGGGAAGCTTCGTTTTTTCGCAACGGATCCGAAGTATAAAGAAATGCTCCAATATTTAGCCGTTTTATTCAAGGAAGGTTTGATGGACCGGGAGGTTTTTGCGCAGGAAGTACCTCAATTTAACGCCAAATTGACGCAGGGTCTCGTAGGCTCGTTTCATGCGAGCAATGTGAATCAGGCAGGAAGCGCGTTAATGAACGACTATGTACCGGTTCCCGCGCTTAAAGGACCGCATGGCGATCATATGTACACCTATGTGGTACCGTTTACGCAAAATCAAGGTGCGTTCGCCATCACGAACAAGAATAAGCATCCTGAAGCTACGATGCGTTGGATCGATTATTTCTACAGCGAGGAAGGCAGCAAGTTTTTGCGGATGGGCGTAGAAGGAATCACTTACGAAAAGCTGCCGAACGGCGATATTGAGTACAAGGACGATATCCGCAACAATCCGAAATTGTCGCTGGATCAGGCGGCGGGACAATTCTCGACGTGGCCGGGCGGAAATGTGCCGCAGATGGTGCTGCAAAAGTTTGACAAGACAGGGAATACGTTTCCGAGCTCTTTGGAGGCTGCTAAGCTGCTGGGGCCCGACACGCCGGAGAAGATTTGGCCCAGCTTCTTGTTCACCAAGGAGGAGCAGGATAAATTGAACTCTCTCGAAAGCGATATTGTAACCTTTGTCGAGGAGCAGCAGCTGAAGTTTATTACCGGAGCGCAGTCATTCGACGCCTGGGATCAGTACGTGAATTCGATCAACAAAATGGGCGTGAAAGATCTGCTTAACATATACGGGGCCGCAATCGAACGTTATAAGAAAAATTGAGGAAACCGTACGGAGGGGAGAACCGGTTTATGTCGAATAAACTGAAAATTGGAATGATCGGATGCGGAGGCATTGCGCTCAATAAGCATTTGCCGTATTTGTCCAAAATAAACGAGGTGGAGTTGGCCGCTTTCAGCGATACGTTCGCGGATAAAGCCCGCCAGGCGGCGGTGCAATACGGAACCGCGGATACAGCTGTATATATGGATTACAAGCAGCTGCTGGCGAACCCGGGCATTGACGTTGTTCATGTATGCACGAGCAATGACAGCCATGCCGAAATTACGATTGAGGCATTGGAAGCGGGCAAGCATGTAATGTGCGAAAAGCCGATGGCAAAATTGGCCGCAGATGCCGTACGAATGCTGGAGACGGCCAGACGCACAGGGAAAAAATTAACGATCGGTTACAACAACCGTTTCCGCGGAGACAGCCAGCAACTGTACAAGATATGCCGCAATGGCGATTTAGGCGATATTTATTACGCGAAAGCTCATGCGGTTCGCCGTCGGGGCGTCCCTGCCCGTGGGGTGTTTCTGGATAAAGAAATGCAGGGAGGCGGCCCTTTGATCGATATCGGTACGCATGCGCTCGATTTAACCTTGTGGATGATGGACAATTATAAGCCGAGAATGGTCGTCGGCAGCTCTTATCACAAGCTGTCGCAGATCGAGGAGACGGCAATAAACGGGGGATGGAAGCCTTCGGATTTCACTGTAGAGGATTCCGCGTTCGGCATGATTGTGATGGAGAACGGGGCTACCGTCATGCTGGAATCGAGCTGGGCGCTGAACATTCGCCACGAGGGAGCGGCCAAGGTTACGCTTTGCGGCACCAAGGGCGGCGCGGATATGTGGGACGGTCTATGGATCAACGGAGAAGAACATGGAAAGCTGTACGACAAAGAAATTCGGATGGGGCTGACCGGCAATCCTGCGGTCGACAATGTGAGGGGGAAATCGATCGAGCTGGAAATGAGGGTGTGGATCGACAGCATCTTGCAGGATCGCGAGCCGGTCGTTAAACCGGAGCAGGCTTTGGCCGTGTCGCAAATACTGGAAGCGTTGTACGAGTCGGCCTATACCGGCAAAGCGGTTTATTTCGTTTGACGAGAGGGAGGGAAGCGTGAACGATGAAAGTGGCACTAGTAGGGGGCGGCAATCTGGGGGAACAGGCTGCGCAAAGCTTGCGACGAATCCGCGGTGTAGAAGTAACGGGCGTTTACGATATTCGCGCCGAGGCGGCCGAGCGGCTGGCGGAGCTATGCCGGACCGAAGCATTTACTTGTTACGAGGACTTGGTGGCAAAGACCGAAGCGGATGTCGTCTGCGTATATCTGCCCACATATATACAAAAGCAGTATATCATGATGGCTATTGAACAGGGGAAGCATGTGATCTGCGAAGCGCCCCTCGCCGCAACGGCAGCTGAAGCGGAGCACATTATGGCGGCAGCCGCAGCGAAGGGGGTACGGCTATTTGCAGGTCATACCGGGAAATTCGCGCCTTATCTTAACAATATAAAAGATAAACTGACGAAAGGATCCATCGGGCAGCCGGGGGTCGTGCATATTCAGCATTCGGGCCCTTCCCCGGTCGGATATGAAGATTGGTATAACGATTCGGCCAAAAGCGGAGGAGTCATTTGGCAGCAGCTTATTCATGACATCTTCTTGATGCGCTGGATGTTAGGCGACGTGAAGACGATTTATGCGATGAACCGGGTAGTACATGGGACCGAATATGCATCGGTCACCTTGCGGTTCAGGACCGGGGCCATAGCCAATATAACAGGCCATTGGGGCGATCCGGACGCCTACCGGTGCAGAATGGAGCTGGCCGGTAATAACGGCGTCATCCGCTACGACAGCCGAAATACGGGCAGCTTCGAGCTGAAAAAGAAGCGTGGCCCCGGCCATGCCGTCACCGTCGATAGTCCGATGGTACATAGTCCGTACTACGATCAATTGGAGCATTTTATCGGTTGTCTGAAGTTCGGCACACCGTCGGAGATTACGCTTGAGGATGCTCATCAGTCGCTGCAGCTTGCGGAAGCGGCCCTTCATTCTGCAGAAACCGGCATGCCCGCAGCTTGGGAGGGATACTCGTGGAAAAACTGAAAGTAGGGATGATCGGGTTCGCCCATACGCATGCGGAAGGCTTTTTGCGTGCCTTGGCCAACCATCCGGATGTGGAGATTGCCGGGGTCGCGGATGAAAACCGCGCCTATGTCGAGCCGTTCGATCAGCAGTATGCTTACTATGCGGATTATAGAGAGCTGCTGGCTGCCGATATAGAGGCGGTGTTTATTTGTTCGGAGAACGTGCGCCACGCGCCTCTGGTAATCGATGCGGCCCATGCGAAGAAGCATATTTTTTGCGAAAAGCCTTTGGGCGTCTCCGTGACGGAAATGGAGGCTATGCTCGCCGCATGCAAACAAAACGGCGTACAGCTAATGACGGCGTTCAATAACCGCTATGTTCAAGCGGTGGTCCAGGCCAAACAAGCGGTGGAAAGCGGGGAGATCGGCACCGTAATTGCGGTGAAGGGGACCAATAAGGGAGCGTTGCCCCGGCGCGATTGGTTCGTGGACCCCAGCCTTTCCGGCGGCGGAGCGATGCTGGATCATTCCGTTCATGTTATGGATTTATTCAACTGGATATTGCAGTCCAGAGTCGTGAAAGTGTATGCGGAATCCGGCACTCTGTTCCATGACATTCCAATCGACGATATGGGGATGATTCATTTTGAATATGAAAATGGAGTTATCGGGGTGTTGGATACAAGCTGGTCCAGAATCAAATCGTTTCCGATGAAAAGAGATTTGACGCTGGAAATCATCGGTACGGAAGGAACGATCCTTGTCGATGTCAGAAAGCTAAGCAACGAAATTTACAGCAATACGGCAAGCCATGCGGAATGGAGCGACTGGGGCGACAATTTGAACCGTCTCATCGTCGGTGACTTTGTCCGGAGCATCAGAACCGGCCGGCCTGTGCCGATTACAGGCGAGGACGGGATGCGGTCGGCAGTCATTTCGCTGGCCGCCTACGAATCATCCCGATCGGGGCAGCCCGTTAAACTATAAGCGGATTCCGCAAAGAAAAGAAGGCGGCTTGGAACGTTCAAAGTTCCGGGCCGTCTTTTTTTGCCTTGCAGACGTCCTGAAAAAAAGTATTGACTTCTTCGGTCAGATGGCTAAAATAGCTTATATAAGGTTTGTTAGTTTTGATAACTAACTTACGTTGAAGTTTAAAAAAAACTGTCGATTAACTGTGGAAAATAGGAGTGGAAAGTGAAAAGATTGCTTTCCGCGAGTTTTGGCTTTAAATTCCAATCCATCCGCTAACCCCTTGTAATCAAGGAATTTAAAACAAGATGTCTGAGCGTAGGAAGGCAACTTTTACCTGGAACGGCTTGCCTCGCTTCTATACACAATGAATCGACAGCCTCGTGATTAAGAAGGCGGAGTGGATGACAGATGAACATGATGAAGACGATAAGTAAAAATGACATGAAAGAATCGAACCGGATGAGTATTTTGAAAACGGTTCGAAAAGGGGTTTGCTCCCGGGCGGAAATTTCCGCAGCGCTTGGTTTAAGCAAGCCGGCGGTATCCGCGCTTGTCGATGAGCTGATCAGGGAGGGCCTGGTGTACGAAACCGGAAGAGGGGATTCGACGGAAGCCGGCGGCAAGAGGCCGATTTTGCTCGATTTTCAGGCTGACGCTGCGCTTATTGTCGCGGTTTCCTTCAACAATAAGCGATACGAGGTCGCTCTAACCAATCTGGTTGGCAAAGTGATGTTTTATGTGAAAAAGAAAATTATCATCGCCGAGGATTACAGGCAGACGCTTGACCTCATCGTGCAGGATATACGCCAGTTGATTCAGGAAGCCGGTGAACAAGGATTTAAACAGCCTGTCATCTCCTGCGGTATCGCCATTCGCGGATTAGTTGACACGAAAAACGGGATTATGCGGTATTCTGCGGCCATTCCATGGACGGACGCCCCGATCGGAGATTACATGAAAGAATGTCTGGGCATCCCGATTTTTATAGAGAACGACGCCCGCGCCGGCACTTATGCGGAGCTGCTTCACAGCAACGGGGAATATAAGGACGCGCTTGTTTGTGTCAGCGTAGGATTGGGCATAGGGACCGGGGTAGTCATCCATAATGAGGTTTACCGGGGGGCGTTCGACGGAGCCGTCAATTTCGCGCACTCCACCATTGCGCATGACGGACCGTTATGCAGCTGCGGCAATCGCGGCTGTTGGGATGCATTGGCTTCGATCACCGCACTGGGCGAAGAACTGACCCGCAGAGATAGCAAGTATGCCTCGCTCGACTTCGAAGCGATCTTGGGCCTGTACCATGACGGCGATCCCGTCGTTGCCGATGTGCTGTTGAACCATACCGGTTATTGGCTGGGCGTAGGCATTGCCAACATCTTGAATGTGTTCAACCCGGAGCAATTGATCATACAAGGTGAAATCACGAATGCCGGACAGGAGCTGGAGCGGAAAATCATCGAAATCGTCCAAAAAAGAGCGCTCTCGGCCGTATCGAAAGGCGTAAAAATCGGATTTTCCCAAGATTCCGACAAGCTTCAGGTTAGAGGCGCTGCAGCCGTTATCAGCAAGCATTTTTTCTCCGATACGTATCATCGCATCATTTGGAAGTAACTCGTAAGGTTATGGGGGGCTTGATTCATGCAAGTGGAAACTAAAAAAAGCAGCTTCTTGCTGCAATGGACGCCGGCCAACTTGTTCTTGTGGCTGTCTGTGCTCGGGATTGTGGCGAATGTATTTACTTTGAAGAGCGGTGCCGATCCTGCGGCCAAATTCGGTATCATCGGCATGACGATCGTGTTTATCTTTTTGTGGGCATTGTTTTTCTTCGGAGACAAAAACATTCGATATACGCTAATTGTCCCAGGGTTTATTATTCTGTTTTGCGTGACGTCGATTCCGGCCGTGTTCCTGCTGTATCTTAGCGTGTTCAACGTGTCCTTGTTGAATTTCAAAGGAGACTGGTCGTTCGTCGGTTTGGCCAACTACGTTTATTTCTTCACCAAAGACAAACTGTTCTATGCAGCGATTATCCGCACGGTCGAATACATGGTGATTGTGCTCGGCCTGCAAATTGTTATCGGCATGTGTCTGGCGCTTCTGCTGCAGAGGGAATTTCGCGGACGCTCCTTCGTTTCGACGGTGCTCGTTATTCCGGTAATGACTTGTCCGATCGTGATCGCCATGCTGTGGAAATATATGTACAGCAGCTATAACGGCTTTATCAACCTGGTGCTCGCACGCTTCGGCATCCCCGAAGTGCCGTGGCTAACGAATCAGCCGCTTCCTTTTGTAAGCGATATCCCGGTGCTCGGCGATTTCCTCGTTACCCATTTGAACGCCAATATCGGATTTGTATCCGCTATCATCGTGAATATATGGCAGTGGACGCCATTTGTTTATCTTATGTTTTTGGCCGGGCTCAGCGCATTGCCGAGAGAGCCTTACGAAGCGGCCAAGGTGGATGGCGCCAACAGCTGGAAAACGTTCTGGCATATTACGTTTCCGATGCTGAAGCCGGTCATTGGCGTTGTATTTCTGATCCGGATCATCGACCTGATGAAGGTGTATGACCAGATCTGGGCGCTGTTCGGCGATTCTGTGACGATGCGCACGCTAAACATTCATATTTTTTCCGTCGGATTAACAGGCCAGGACTACAGTAAAGGCGCAGCTTTATCGATCATCGTGCTTGTTTTCATTATTATGGTCAGCCTCGTGTTTTCCGGTATCGGCAAATGGGTTTCCAAGAGGGGGGCATAACGATGGATCGATCGCTGAAAATGGTTGCCGCAAAATTCGCTATTGCTTGTGTCATTGCAATTATTATCCTGATTTGGGCGGTGCCTATTATTTGGATGATTTTAAGCAGCTTCAAATCAACCCAGGCGATTATCGAACCGAGGCTGGTTGTATGGTTTAAACCGACCTTGGACAACTATAAATTTATTTTTGAAACGCAAAATTTTTTCCAATATTTAGTTAACAGTCTGATCGTCGCAATAAGCGCTACTTTTATTTGCGTCACGACGGGTACGCTGGCCTCGTACAGTATCGCCCGTTGGAAGACCGGCGGCAGCGTGTTTGCCAATTGGGTCATTTTCACGAAAATGGCGCCGCCTGCTATTCTCATTATTCCCTTTTTCCTCATGTTTAAAAGCATCGGCCTGATTAACACCGTATGGGCGCTGGTCATTGCCAACATTACGTTCAATATTCCATTTGTCATCTGGACGATGCGCGGGTTTTTCGACGAGCTGCCTGAGGAGATGGAAGAAGCGGCGCTGATTGACGGATGTACGCGGTTGGAAGCGTTTTGGCGCATCTCGCTGCCGGTTGCCCGTTCGGGGTTAATTACGACCAGCATTTTCTGCTTCCTGTTCGTATGGAACGAATACTTATTCGGGCTTACGCTGGCGCTTTCCGAGAAAAGCAAAACGCTGCCCGTGGCCACCGGCGATTTTATAACCGGTTATTCGATCAACTGGGGTCCGGTATTCGGCTCCGGGAGCTTAATTTTGTTGCCTGCATTTATCATGGTGTTGTTCTTGCAGCGTTATATCGTACAAGGCTTGACCGTAGGTGCAGTTAAATAGATGCAGCAAAACCAAATTTATGGAGGGGTTCGAAAATGAAATATGCAAGAGGCAGAAAAGCATTAGCTTTATCGTTGGTAACCATGATGGCAATCATGAGCGCTTGCTCGTCCGATGGCGGCGGCAAACCGGCAGACAAAGGCAGCGCCGATAGCGGTAAAGCGGCCGGAGATGCGCAGAAAGCGCGGGAAATTACAATTTTCACCCGTACCGGTCCGGATACAAGCGATTATGTGAAGGAGCAGGCTAAAGAATTCACCAAACTTACCGGCGTCAAGGTAAATTTCACGGAGCAAGGCGCGAGCAACTATTTCACCAACTTAACGAATCAATTGGTCGGCGGAACCGATGCTTTTGATTTGGCGACTACCAACAACACATATGTAGCCCCGCTTGCCGAAGCCGGAGCGATTGAGCCGTTCGACGAATATATGAAAAAGTTTGATCCGAACTTCGACTGGAAGGACGTGGCTTTCCAATACAAGTATAAGGATAAAACGATAGCCATGCCTTATAACTTAAGCATTCATATGTTTTACTACCGTTCCGACCTGATTCCGAATCCGCCGCAAACGTGGGAGGAATTTGTGGAAGAAGCGAAAAAATGGACGAAATCCAAAAATCCGAGCTCTCCGACGCAATTCGGCGCTTCCTGGACCGCTTTGTCCGGCTCAGAACAGCCGAAAGTATTCTACTCGATGATGTGGTCGTACGGCGGGGAAATTGTCAAAGACGGTAAGGCGGGCATCGGCTCGGAAGGCGCGATTAAGGCAGGGGAAATTTGGCAGTCGATGATGAAAGACGGGCTTCTTCCGAAAGATACGCCGAACTGGGGTTATTCCAACGTCTTCGACGCATTGAAAACAGGGACGATTGCGATGGCGGCTCCGATGTGGAGCGCGGCTTACACGGAAATTAAGAAAAGCGACAGCCCGTTCAAAGATAAAATCAAAATCGCTGTCGTTCCGGGCGTCAAACAGGCGGACGGCAAAATTTTGCGTACTCCGTTGTACCATTCCTGGTCGTTGATCATGAACAAAAACGCGAAAAACAAAGAAGACTCCGCTAAATTCGTCGAGTTCATGACCAGTAAAGAAGGGGCTATGCGCCAAGCGAAGCTGGGCGGATTGCCGATCCGGTATTCTGTTTTGCAGGATCCGTCGCTGCAGCCTCGCGAGTTTTACGATACGGTCATGGAATCGCTTAAGGTGGGCAGAGACGAACCGCTGGTTCCCTACTACTTGAAGCAGCATGATTTGATGAATACGGTGCTCTCCGGCATTATGACCGGAACGATCAAGCCGGATGTGGCATTGAAAGGCGCAGAGAAGGAACTGCAAGCGTTAATCGACAGCAATAAAAAATAAAGCGCAGGCTAAGGAGCAAAACGATGGTTCATGTATACGGCCGGAGCGGTAAAAGGGATCTGATTGAACATGTTGCGGATATTCGGCAGCTGGCCGGATTTCAACGCATGCAGCTAGTTCAGGGGAAGGGCAAAGGCAGCGAGATCATTCAAGTCCGCAATGGCTCCGGTCTGCAGTTCCAAATCGCAGTTGACCGTGCCTTCGATATCGGAATGTGCGAGATTCACGGCATTCCAGTCGCCTGGTTGTCGCAGAACGGGCCCGTCTCTCCATTTTTTTACGAAAAGGACGAGTGGAACCGTAGCTTTGAAGGCGGGCTGCTGGCGACATGCGGTTTGACGACGATGGGCAAGCCGAGTGTGGACGAGGGCCGGTCCTTCGGGCCGCACGGGCGCATTTCGTCAACCCCGGCTGAGCTTCTGCAGTCGGAAGGGCGCTGGAACGACGGTCAATACGAGCTTATATTCCGGGGGCTTGTCCGGGAAAGCAGCGTAGGCGGGGAAAACCTGACCATGGAGCGGACGATCGTTACCCGGCTTGGCGACAATAGGATTCACATCACCGACAAGGTGACGAATGAATCGTTCCGGCAGGTTGAGCATTTGATGATGCATCATTTCAACTTCGGGTTTCCGCTTATTGGCGATAGCTGCGCGATCGATATTCCGCCCGGCCCGAAACGATGGATCAACGGAGAAGGCCCGACCGACGGTTGGAACGGATTCCCCGCCCCTGTGGAGAACGGGCGGCCTACCGTTATGGTCCATGAAGATGTGCAGGCTCATGAGGGGAGCGTGCAGGTACGCATAAGCAATACAGTCATCCATAACGGCCAAGAAAGCAAGCTCGCCGTCAAGCTTGGCTATGATAAAACGGCAAGCCCGTATTTGACCCAATGGAAGCATCCCGGAAAAGGCGTCTATGTGCTGGGCATCGAGCCCGGCAATGCGACAACCGAAGGCCGTGCCGTGCACCGTCAACGGGGAACGCTGCCGATACTCGCTCCGGGCGAGCAAAAAACGTATACGTTCTGTATCGAATTTCAGTTGGGAGGGGTATAACAATTAACGTCATTTGCATCTTGGTAGATACGTTGCGGCGCGATCATTTGGGCTGCTACGGAAATTCAACGATTGACACCCCTAACCTGGATCGGTTTGCCGAAAACAGCGCTCTTTTTAACAATGCGTACATCGGTTCTTACCCGTGTATGCCCGCGCGCCAGGATTTGTGGACAGGGCAATTGAATTTCTTGTGGCGAGGCTGGTCTCCCTTGGAACATGACCGGTCGGATATGATCACGCTGTTAACCGAGCATAAGAAGAACACCATGCTGATCACGGACCATTATCATCTGTGGCAGTACGGGTCCGGCAATTATCACTTTTCATTTAACGGACTGGAGATGATCCGCGGTCAGGAAATGGACAATTGGATCACCAGCCCGGATATTCCGGTCGAATATCCGGCGGATAGAGAGAAACTGAACCGCAATTGGCCGCAATATGTACGGAACACGGCGCATTTTCGCAAGGAAGAAGATTATTTTGCGGCACAAGTGTTCCAGAAATCGATCGATTGGATCGATCAAAACAAAAACTTGTCCGATTTTTTCCTGATGATCGATTGTTTCGACCCGCACGAACCGTTTGATCCGCCGCCCGGATATGCGGAGAAATATAATCCGGGATATACAGGGGATTCTGTCATCTGGCCGAAGTACGGGGATGCCGACCGCTTGACGCCCGAAGAGCTGCAGCAGGTTCACGCTCTGTACTGCGGCGAAGTCAGCTTTGTCGACCGTTGGTTCGGGAAATTTTACGACAAGCTGGAGCAACTGGGACTGCTCGACAATACGATGGTCATTGTGACCAGCGATCACGGTTTCCTGTTCGGGGAGCATAACTGGCTCGGGAAGCATGCGAGATTATTGTTCCAGGATATTGCGAGAACGCCGCTGTTGATTCATCATCCGAAAATCAAGTCGGGCGCTGTGTACGAGCAGTTGGTGCAGATGGCCGATTTGACGCCGACGATCCTGCAAAGCATGGGCGTTCAAACACCTGTGCATATGCACGGACAAAGCCTTGCTCCGTTATGGGAGCAGGAGGAGGACGCTTCGTCCGGGACGGAACGAACGCAGGACGTGTCGCAACGCATGCTAACGAACGAATTACATGACGGTGTGAAGGAAAAGTCGGGGGACAAATCGAAAGAACGAGAACGCTCGCAGGACGCGCCTCAGGCGGGCAGCGTATCGGCCGCTGCCGTCGTTCCGGCGGCAGGGGATATCCGCTCGCGCCGGGAGCTGATCTTTGGCGTATTCGGCGGGCCTGTGTATTGTACGGACGGGGAGTGGCTGCTGGTGAAGAAACCGCTGCCCGGCAACTCTCCGCTCTATTGGTATACAAGGTCGCATTATAACAACTGGGATTTCGGCCAACAAAATTTGTATGCCGACAGCCGGGAGCGGCTGAAGCAGTGGGACGGCGAGCGTTTTCCGACGCAGTATGAGCATGCGCATCCGGGCCATGCCGCTCCAAGGCTGATCCGTCAGGAGAGCGACCTGAGGTCGTCACCTTCGGTGGCGCATGACGAACTGTACCGCATCGCCGACGATCATGCACAGCTGCACGATTTGGCAAGCGATCGGCCTGATGTTGTGGAACGGCTGAAGCAGGGAATACGCGACAGGCTCGCGTATATCGCCGCACCGCAGGAGCAGCTTCAGCGGTTGGGCTTAAGCCAGGCGGAAGCGGATTCCGGGAATTGAGGCTGAGAGTGCGCTATGGATATCAAAATGTGCTGCACCAATTTGGATTTGTTCGCCGGTGAGAGCGCCGGAAAAGCGGCGGCCGGAATCATCGCCGGACAGTGCGCCCCTGCAACGGCAGGCTCCCATGGAGTCAACAAAGAGAAGGCGGACCTTGAAGTCGAGGAGGTCCGCTGCCTCGGATATTGTTACTGGTGTCCGCAAGGCTTAATGGCGCTGGTAGACGGCATTTTAGTTAGAGACAACGACAACCACGGGGAGTGAGAGATTGTATGAATTTATACTGGGGAGACTTGCACAATCATTGCGGCATTACGTATGGTTTCGGCAGCCTGGAGAATGCTTTGGCGGCCGCCAAAGAACAGCTCGATTTCTGCGCTATCATCGGTCACGCCATGTGGCCGGATATGCCGGAAAGAACGGAGGAGCTGGAGTTTCTGGTCGATTTCCATTTGAAAGGATTCGCGAAGCTGCGGAATAACTGGGAAGGCGTGCGCGATACGGTCAAAGCATGGAATGTTCCTCATGAATTCGTTACGTTCCAAGGCTACGAAATTCATTCCAGCGAATTCGGCGATCACCATATTCTGTCGACATCGGACGAGCTGCCGTTGATTCAAGCGAATTCTCCGGCTGAGCTTGTATCGAGTCTGGCCCCTCTGTCCGTGATCGCCGTTCCCCACCATGTGGGTTATACCCCCGGTTACAGGGGCGCGAACTGGGATGCCTTTTCCGAGAGCATAAGCCCGGTCGTCGAAGTGTTTTCCAAACACGGAAGCAGCATGTCCGATTCAAGCCCCTACACCTACCTGCATACGATGGGACCGAGAGATTCCCGCAATACGATTGTTTCGGCCATTCAACGCGGAAAAAGATTCAGCTTTGCCGGATCGACCGACCATCATGCCGGATATCCGGGCTCTTTCGGGGACGGCCGGGTTGCCGTATTGGCGGCGGAAAAAACGCGCGAATCGATTTGGGAAGCATTGCTGGCACGCCGCACTTATGCGGTGACCGGCGATAAAATTGCCTGTCACTTTACGGTCAATGGAGCGATTTTCGGCAGTGAAGTAAATGATACCGGGCGCAGGCAGCTTCTGCTGGATGTAACGGCTTGCGACGGGATTGAAAAAGTGACGGTATACAAGAACGGTATCGTATGGAATATCGTGAACGGCATTAGCGGTGCCGGTCTTAAAACCGTTCGTCCGGCTCAGAGGGGTACTTATAAAGTGCGCGTAGAGATGGGCTGGGGCGAGAGTAAAGACGGCTTTAAGTGGCAGGGAAGCGCTCGTCTGGACGGGGGCGAGGTCAAATCCGTAGAAACCTGCTTCCGTGGACAAAGCGTACTGGCGCCATCGCCGGAGATGCGGGAAAACCCGAATATCAATGCGCTGGATAACAGGCTCATTTCCACATCGTCCGACGGGGCCGAATGGACCTGCACCACCTTTAAAAACCCGTCGACGCTGCATCCGCAGACCGCCGCCCTCATTTTTGAAATCGACGGCGATGTTGACAGCCGGCTATCGGTCGAAGTAAACGGCCAAACCTTTGCTTATACGATTGGCGAACTGATTACTGGCAGCCGTTCTTCCCATCTGCAGCCTTACAATTCCGAAGCGGTGCTCTTCCATCGCGCTGTTCCGGAGCATGAATACCGTTTTCAGGGCGAATGGTCGGACGAAGAGAAAGAAACGGACTGCGATGCTTATCATGTGGAAATTAAGCAGTGGAACGGACAGTATGCCTGGATTTCTCCTGTGTTTGTAAAGGCGTGATGAATCCGGTGCATGCAAAGAACAGATGGAGCATGATGGAAGCTGCAATGGAAACGGACGGGAGCAAGGATGCCGGCCTCGGCAGCTCTGTGCAGGGGCTGCACCTGACTGTTGTTAAACATAATGAGGACATGTCGCAGGCGGCCGCCGAAAGGGTGCTGGCTCAGTTGGCCCAGCGCCCGGACAGCGTGCTGGGCCTTGCAACCGGCGGTACTCCGGTCGGCTTGTACCGCCAGCTGCAGGAGCGAAAAGCCGATCTGTCCAAGGCAGCGCTGTTTAATTTGGATGAATACTATCCTCTGCCCCGGCGCCATCCGCAAAGCTTTTTTCAATTTATGAAAGGGCATGTGTACGATCCGTTAATGCCATTAAGCTATGATATTCCGAATGGGGAAGCGGAGGACGTGGAGCGGGAGTGCACGCGTTACGAGACGGCGATCCGCAGCGCCGGAGGGATCGATCTTCAGGTGCTGGGGGTCGGAAGGAACGGTCATATCGGCTTCAATGAGCCGGGAACGCCGTTCACGTCAAGAACCCGGATTGTCGCTTTGAAGCGGGAAACGATGGAGGATAACGCCCGCTTCTTCGGAGATATCGGTTTGGTGCCGAAGCGAGCGATTACAATGGGCATCGGCACGATTCTGGAAGCGCGATCGATCCTGCTGTTGGCCAGCGGAGCGGCAAAAGCGGAGGCGCTGTACCAATTGTTGAAAGGGGACGTATCGCCGGACGTTCCGGTTACGGCGCTGCGCCTGCATCCGTCGGTGCACGTGATTGCGGATGAACAAGCAGCCTCCTTGCTGGAATGAAGCCGGCATTTGAATCCAGGCGCAGGCGGTCTTAGACGGAGGGGGGTATTCTCATATGGAAAAACAATTGCGGGTCGGCATTATCGGCTGCGGCGGCATTGCCAATGCCAAACATATGCCGAGTCTTGCCAAGCTGCCTCAAGTGGAGCTGGCCGCGTTCGCAAACCGGACACCGGATAAAGCCCGCTTGGCGGCCCAATCCTTCGGTTCGGCGGATGCGAAGGTGTATGCGGATTACCGCGAATTGCTCGAGGACCGGACCATAGACGTTGTCCATGTTTGCACCAGCAACGATACGCATGCGGAAATAGCTATAGCTGCTTTGGCCGCAGGCAAGCATGTGATGTGCGAAAAGCCGATGGCTAAAACGACAGCGGAAGCGAGACGAATGGTCGAGGCGGCGAAACGATCCGGTAAAAAGCTGACGATCAGTTATAACAACCGGTACCGGCCGGACTCGCAGTACTTGTACCAGATGTGCCGCAATCAAGATTTGGGGCATATTTATTGGGCCAAAGCCTACGCGCTGCGGCGCAGGGGCGTTCCGACCTGGGGAGCGTTTCTCAGCAAGGAGAAGCAGGGCGGCGGACCGCTCCTCGACATCGGGACCCACTCGCTGGATTTGGCCTTGTGGATGATGGATAACTATAAGCCGAAAACCGTGCTGGGTACGGCATTTCATCAATTGGGAAAGCAGCCGAATGCCGCCAATCCTTACGGATCATGGGACCCTTCCAGGTTCACCGTAGAAGATTCGGCTTTGGCCATGATTACGATGGACAATGGAGCTACGGTGACGCTGGAGGCGAGCTGGGCGTTGAACATCGTACACGAAGGCACGGGCAAAGTGACGTTGTGCGGTACGGCGGCCGGTGCCGACATGTGGGACGGCTTGACGATCAATGGGGAAAAATACGGCAAGCTGTATACGACTCGCATCCATCTGGAGGATGTAGGAGTACCCTTCTACGAGACACGGAAAGAGAGCCCGGCCGATTTGGAAGCCCGGTTGTGGATCGAGGCGATTTTAAACGACCGGGAACCGGTTGTTCAGCCCGAGCAGGCGCTGGTCGTACAGGAAATACTGGAAGCGATCTATGTTTCAGCGGAAACCGGGCAAGCGGTTAATTTTGAATGATGATTCTGGCTGCTTTGCGTCAATATGCGAAGCGATAAGGGGAATGGTTATGATGAAAATAGCCGTTATTGGCGCCGGTGAAACCGGTAAACGGTATGTGCAGCACCTGTTGAACGCCGGTCAAACGGAGATTGCCGGCGTGTATGATACGCAATTGGAAGCGGCTTCGGCATTAGCCCAACGATGCGGTTGTCCTGCATTTCCTTCGATGGAAGCGCTGGACGCCGCCTTGCCCCGGGACACGGTATACAACTGTTTAGGACTGCCGGAGGACAGCCAGATGCCGTATCTGTTCCGCGCTTTAGCAGGCGGCAGGCAGGTAATTGCAAGAATGCCCGCTGCGGATAGCGTCGAAGATGTTCAAGCGCTGCTGGAAGCAGCCGAGGCGCATGGGGGCCGGTTGTTGTTCAGTCACCCGGAGCGTTTTTATTACCACAATATCGATTTGAAACATCGCATCGAAGCCGGATCGATCGGCCGGATCGGCACGATTAATGTCAAACGTTACCTTCCTCTGCGCCCCACTGCCTTCCGTCAGGATGAGTCAGGTGCGAGCGGCGTTCATTGGATGGGCGGGAACTATAGCTGTGCCGGTGAGCCGAAAGACGGGGCACTATTTGGCCTCGCTCTGCACGATATCGATCTGCTGCGCTGGACACTCGGCGAAGTGGCGAACGTGTATGCGATGCATACAGCATCCGGAGAGTCGGATTATGTCCTGGTCACGCTTAAATTCCGGCAAGGCTCCATTGCCAATATCGAAGCGTACCGGGGGTATCCGGGCGGCTATACGGCGGCAGTAGAGTATGCCGGTTCCAAAGGCGTTATACGGTATGACAATCGCAAAACAAACGCGCTTCAAATACACAAAACGGAAAATTCGGCTTCGTGGCCGCATAATACGCAGTTCAGCCCTTCCTTCCGCCATCCCGAGCTTGATGAGCTCGTTCACTTGTTAAGCTGCTTAAGAAACGGTTCACAGCCGATGATGACGGTCGAAGATGTCCGCGAAACGCTGAAAGTGGTACATGCGGCGCAACAATCGATTCGTACCGGTCAGCCGGTGCAGCTTGGCGTTGACCGAGTTAATGGCATACCCGGATTTCATGGCGAAGCGAACGGAGGTGGGGAGCATGCGTAAAATAAAAGTGGGACTGATCAGCTTCGCCCATCTTCATGCGGTCAGTTACTTACAGGCGCTGATCGGGCACCCGGAGGTGGAATTGGTCGGGATTGCGGATGAAAACCGGGAACGCGTAGAGCCATACATCCGGCAGTATCAAATACCCTATACTTCCGATTACCGCAAGCTGTTGGCCGGCGACGCCGATGTCGTGATCATCAGCTCGGAAAATTCCAGGCACGCCGAGATGACGATTGAAGCGGCCCGGCATAAAAAGCATGTGCTTTGCGAAAAACCGCTGGGGATCGCCAAAGAAGAAATGCGTCGCATGATCGATGCATGCAAACAAAACGGCGTGCAGTTGATGACATCATTTCCTAACCGCTACATTCCGATGATTGTCGCCGCCAAGCAGGCCATCGACCAAGGCGAAATCGGCCGGGTGATTGCCGTCAAAGCAACGAACAAAGGAGAAATGATCGGCGGATGGTTCAATGACCGCTCTTTATCGGGCGGCGGCGCGTTGATCGATCATACGGTGCATGTCATGGATTTGCTGAACTGGATTCTCCGCTCGCGGGCGGTTGAGGTGTACGCCGAGTCGGGCAGCTTGTTTCATGATGCCGATATCGATGATGCGGGAATGGTCCACGTCAAATACGAGAATGGTGTCATCGTTGCCTTGGATGCGAGCTGGTCGCGTACCCGCGCTTTTCCGTACAAACGCGATTTGACGATGGAGATCGTCGGCACGGACGGCGTTATTTCGATCGATTATTTCGCTCAAATCAATGAGGTGTACAGCGAAGCAGCCGGGCATGCCGAGTGGAGCTACTGGGGGGACAATAAGGATCAGCTGCTGATTAACGATTTGATCCGGTGCATCCGGGAAAATAGACCGGTGGCCATTACCGGAGAGGACGGATACAATTCAACCATGATCGCATTAGCCGCTTACGAATCGATTCGTCTGAAGAGACCAGTAAGTCTTATTGATTATAAGATGGAAAAGGACGGATAACATGTATACGATCGGAGTCGATCTTGGCGGAACGCAGATCCGAGCGGGGCTGTTCGATCCTGCAGGCAAGCTATTGGTTAAAGCCGAAGCGCTGACTCTTGCGAATGAGGGGGCGGAAGCGGTTATCGGAAGGATGAAAGAAAGCATCTATGAAGTAATCCGTCATGTGGAGGGCTCGATTTCCGGAAACATCGCTGGTATAGGCATCGGCAGCCCCGGACCGTTAAACCCGTTCACGGGCGTGGTGCTTTCCCCATCAACCCTACCGGGAATGATAGATATCCCGTTGCGAACGATCATGACCGACGAATTTCGAGTTCCCGTCTATGTAAATAACGATGCGAATGCCGCCGCCTTGGGCGAATGGTTGTACGGCAGCGGGCAGCATACGAATAATTTGCTATACGTCACCATAAGCACCGGCATTGGGGCCGGGATCGTCGTCGACGGCAAGCTGCTGCTTGGCGAGCAGGGAAGCGCGGGCGAGATCGGGCATATGATTATCGATCCGAACGGCCCGTTATGCAGCTGCGGCAATCGCGGATGCTGGGAAGCTTGCGCTTCGGGAACGGGCATCGTGGAAAGAACGAAGCAAAAGCTGGAGCGCTGCGATGAAACGCAGCCTTACAGTCGTCTGCAATTATGCAGGACGCAAGAATTGACTGCAAAGGACGTATTTGCCGCAGCGATGCGTTATGATGCTCTGGCTATGGAGATCATTGAGGAGACCCGGATGTATCTGGGTATTGGACTCATTAATCTGATTAACTTATACAATCCTCAAAAAATCGTTTTTGGCGGAGGCGTCAGCAAAGCGGGCGATTTCCTCTTGAAGCAGCCTATCGAGATGGCTCAACAGCGTTCTCTTTTGGGCATGCGCGACGTACAGTTTTCGATGGCTGCGCTTGGAGAAAACGTCGGACTATACGGCGCGGCGGCACTCGTCAGCTACGAGCAGCGGAACAAATGAATGCGATAGAACCTGCATGGAAAAAAGGGCTGTCCCATAAGGGCATCAACCGGTGATACAGTCCAAGAGCCTGACGCCGCAATTGGAGACCGTCAAGCGATATTATTCATGACCGCGCAGGCATGGGAAAGGATCCCAATAAATGCGGCTGTTTCCCGGTATTCGACCAGGGAACAGCCGCTTCTTGTCTGAATCTAATTCCGCATGTTCGGATTTCTTTAATTAAGGGCGGCGCTTTTTCCAGCTGTGTAGCCAGTGGCGAAGGCGGCCGTTATATTATACCCTCCGGTGTAACCGTGAATATCCAATATTTCTCCGCAAAAATACAAACCGCGCATCATTTTCGACTCCATCGTTTTTGGATCGATTTCTTTCAAATTTACACCGCCGCCCGTTACAAAAGCTTCCTCGATCGATAAGGTTCCATCTACAGAGACCGGGAAAGCTTTGATCAACCGGCTCAGCTCCAGCCAGTTTTGTTTAGGAATGTTGTCGTAAGTCAGCTGTTCGTTCAATTGGGCCTTATCCAGCAGCAAGGCGACCATCCGTTCCTGGAACTTCGTCTTCAAACTATTTTTAATCGCCTTTTTCGGCTCGTTTCTGGACAGGCTCAACGTTTCTTCGTATAATTCCTCCGCGCTTTTATCAGGGCATAAATCGATCGTCAGACGTACCTCTGTCGAGTCTTTGGCCAATTCCTTTACTACAAATTGACTGCATCGCAGCGCAATCGGTCCCGATAATCCGAAATGGGTAAACAGCAGATCGCCTTGGTGAGCGACGACTCTTTTTCCCTTTGCATTCCAAACGGTTAGCGTGACATCGCGGAGAGAGAGACCTTGCAGCTCGCGGCTCCGAATGTAAGGCTCGCTCGAAGTGAGCGGTACCTCCGTCGGAAACAGCGTCGTGATAGAGTGTCCCGCAGCCTCCGCCCAGGCGTAACCGTCGCCGGTTGAACCGGTGTGAGGAACCGATTTGCCGCCGGATGCGATAATCACGCATTTGCTATGTATTGTTGGGCCCGATTTGAGCCGGACGCCGGAGACTTGTCCCTCGTTATACATGACTTGATCGACCGGGCTGTTGACCCGGATTTCGACGCCCTGCCGCCGTACCTGGCTGACGAGGGCATCGACCACCGACTTGGCTTTATCCGACACGGGAAACATCCTCCCGTTATCCTCTTCTTTCAATCGTATTCCCAATTGCTCAAAAAACGCGATGATGTCCCTGCTGCCGAAGTGGGCAAAAGCGCTGTACAGAAACCGGCCGTTGCCGGGGATATGCTTAATCATTTCATCGACATCCTTGTTGTTCGTTACATTACAGCGTCCGCCGCCGGAAATGCCGAGTTTTCTTCCTAATTTGTCTCCTTTATCGATCAGCAAAACGTTCGCGCCGTGCTCGCTGGCGGCAATGCTTGCCATTAGGCCGGCTGAACCGCCGCCTATTACTATCACATCGTAAACCATGTATACAGCCCCTACACTTGCTGATTTTTATTGATCATAGCATGATTTTTTCATAATTCAAAGCCGCGCCGGAACTCATTCTACTTTGGGGTTGTGCTATGCGGTTATGTCGTACGGTACCTGCGACCACTCGCCTGGCATTTCATGATTCTCCCAGCGCAACCAATAATCATACAGACGTTACAGCCGTTTCCGAAGCCATAATAAGGATACGATTTTGGCTAGGGGAGGATGGCTATGAGTAAACGGAAAGCGTTGGCTGCGGGCTGCGCGGCAGTGGTCTGTGCGCTTCTATGGCTGGCGATGCCGCCGGCCGATCTAAACCCGGAAAAATCGCAGCATTCCGTCGGTCCGTCCGAAGCAACAGGTGCGCAGAGCCTGGAGGCCGAGCCGCAGCAGCAAGGGCAAGGCGGCCGTCAAAGGCCGAGTTCGGAGAAGCTTCAAGAAGGCGGTAACGGCCGAATGAAGCCCCAAGCAGGACCGCCTGTGGCGACTGACTCCTACGGCTACGGTCCGGTTGAAGAGCAGCCCGGTCAGACTCCGGCGGATCCGCTCATAGGCCCGAAGCGGCCGGCTGCCGATTCCGCTGCGGGCGGAGAGACGACGCCGCAGGACGGGACAAGCCCAAGCCGCGCCTCGAAACCGCCGGCCGATTCGACCTATCCGGTCAAAGGCAAGGTCGCGTATTTAACCTTTGACGACGGTCCGTCGCGGAGCACGCCGCGCATTTTGAGCATTTTACGCGAGCACGGCGTCAAAGCGACCTTTTTCGTCATTGGCAAAACGTCGGAAGAAAGCAAGCAGCAGCTGAGAAATATAGTCGCGCAGGGCCATGCGCTGGGCAATCATACGTTTTCGCATGACTACAAACAAATTTATAAATCGGCAGACAGTTTTAAGGCGGATGTGGATAAGTTGGACCGCTTTCTAATGGAAACGGTAGGTATAAAGCCTGAAGTTTTGCGTTACCCGGGAGGGTCGAACAATCAGCTGAGCTGGCGGACCGGAGGTCGAAATGTGATGAAAATTATTACCCGGGAAATGTCGAAAAATGGAATTCCATACTTTGACTGGAATGTGAGCTCGACCGATGCAGCCGCTCCGGTACAGGACAAGCAATCGATAATCGAATCCGTCAAAACCAATAGCGCAGGCAAGCCGAATATAATTGTGCTTATGCATGACATGGATTTGAAGACAACGACCGTGGAGGCGCTGCCGACTGTCATTGCGTATTTGAAAAACCAAGGCTATCGGTTCGATGTGCTGAGCAAAAGCTCGTTTACATACCAATTTTTGAAGCCTTGATTGAATCGTTGACTGAAACGCATACTAATTATGCGTAAAAATAAGCGAAGGGAGCTGAAAACGATGGCAGCGAATCAATCCTCCAAGGAACAGGAACAGCAGGCGCACAAAAATAAACAGCAAGCTTCCAGGCAACCCGGCGAAGCCGCTTATGATAAAAAATTGGACGGACCGAACCGGCCTTCGGTTTAACCGATGGTTTGAATCATTCGGACTGCTGGAACAAGGAGTGATTATGATGGACCGTAATGAAAAGAAAAAGAACGCTAACGAGCCGGCCGACGATAATCCCGATCAAAAGCAGACGGCCTCTTCCGATCAAAGCGATCTTGATCCGTTCGAAATAAATTTTTTGCCGCAGTTTATGGAAGGCAGAGGCCCTAGAGACCCTTTTGTCAATTCCCAAGGGGTGGTGATCGGGGACCATATGTATCAGTCGAAGCATTCGCCGCTCGAGCAGTGGAGCACGGAGACCGATCCCGCTGTGATGGCCGGCGACGAATGGGTGCACCCGTTCAAAGATATCGGCTTCCATACCGCTGAAAATCGCGATATATTCGAAGAGGGCGTTCCCCCGCGCAGCGGCATCTTTATGCACCCGGACAAGGACGTCGCCTACCCGGCATATAACAACGAGGCGGGCGGCAGCGCCGGCGATGCGGACCCAGCCGAGGCCAGCGCGGATCAAACGAAACAAAACAATGGACCAGGCAAGCCGTAGCGGCGGAAAAGGGGCTCCGATATACGCCTGTCCCCGCCGTTTATGGAAACAGCTACTTTGCTTTCATCCCTTACCGTTGTATAATGAAGACATATGAAAGTTTGTAAACCCATATGTAGGTAAAGGAGTGAAAGTACATGTCCATGTCATTTGAGTCATACATGAAAGATATGGTTCAGCCGATGCGCGATGATTTGACCCGAATCGGCGTAACCGAATTGCGTACTCCGGAGGAAGTCGTTGAAAAGCTGGAGGGATCGAAGGGCACTGCGCTGCTTGTCATCAATTCCGTTTGCGGCTGTGCGGCCGGTCAATGCAGACCTGGCGTTGCCAAAGCGCTGCAAAATGAGGTGAAGCCGGATCACCTGTTTACCGTATTTGCCGGTCAGGATAAGGAAGCGACGGCCAAAGCTCGCGAATACTTGGCTCCGTACCCGCCATCCTCTCCATCCATCGCCTTGATGAAGGACGGAGAACTCGTTCATTTCATTCAACGCCACCAAATCGAGGACCGTTCTGCAGAGATGATCGCAGCGGATTTGATCGGCGCATTTGAAAATTATTGCAAATAAACAGCGATGCTAACATTATAGCTCCCGTCTGCCTTTGTGCGGGCGGGAGCTTTATTTAACCTTATACGTAAGGTTCGCTCCGTTAAACATTGACAAGGTTCAAATTTATTCGTATCAACAACCCCCGCGTGTGACATATCGAAGTACATAGGGCGTTAGTGGAAAAGTTACTTAATTATTTGGAGGCTGCCGCTTGCAATCTTTTTAAGCAGGACTATACTAAAAGGAAATAAGAGGGAGAGGTGTCGTTGATGAGCCTGCAGCAGGAAATTATCGCAAAGCTGGGCGTGATGCCGGAGATTAATGTGGATGAGGAAATCCGCAAAAGAGTCGATTTTTTAAAGCAATACGTATTGAAATCGGGAGTAAACGGGCTCCTTATCGCCATTAGCGGCGGGATCGACAGCGCGGTTGCAACAGGGCTGTGCGTACAAGCAACCAACGAGCTGACACAGGAAAAGGACAAGGAATACAAAACCGTCGGTGTGTTCCAGCCTTATGGCGAGCAGGTCGATATTGCGGACAGCTATGCCGTTGCCGAAGCGTTCCAGCTTAAATACCGGATTGAAACGAATATTGAAGAAGCGGTCAATGAAATCGCGTTGGAGGCCGAATACGGCTTGAAATCGATCGGCGATTCTCGCCATTTAAGCCGCGGCGGCAAAGGGAACGTCAAGGCGAGAACGCGCATGGTTCTGCAGTATGCGCTGGCGTTTGAGCTGAACCTCCTTGTTGTCGGCACCGATCATGCATCCGAGGCGATTACGGGCTTCTTCACCAAATATGGCGACGGTGCCGTAGACATTACGCCGCTCAGCACGCTGAACAAGCGCCAAGTCAGACTGCTGGCCGCCAAGCTGGGAGTGCCGCAAAGCGTGCTGGACAAAGCGCCGACAGCGGGCCTATGGGAAGGCCAAACGGACGAGAACGAGCTCGGTATCACCTATGACGCGAACAGCGCTTATTTGGAAGGCAAGACGATCGATCCCAAGGAACAGGAAAAGCTGGAGAAGCAGTACTTGAAAACGGCGCACAAGCGTGAGCCGATTCCGGGTATTTAAGCGGACAGACCGTGCGGAGGCACGGTCTGTTTTTAGTGTTTAACACCGTCCGGTTCAAGCCAGACACAACTACTAAATAGCCGGTAAGCATCTACAGCGCGCTCTAAATTAACGTTTTTCTATTTTGGCCTAGCCCAACGCCGGTGCAGTGTCTCCGAAATACTCCGATCCATATTGCTTCCTCGATTTTTTCCATTCATGATGCCATGCCGAAATATGCGGCAGCGGTTCCGCGTCAAACTCCTCGCTCATCATTTTATGCAACGCGGCATATTGCTTTTCAACTGAAACCCAATCCTTGCATTGGTCATACAGCTTCATGAGAATGAAATACAGCTCCTCAGCATTGGGGAACAAGCTTTGAACGCGGCTGTACAGCAAAACGGCGTCGGCAAGACGTTCATTCTCCACCAATACATTCCCCAAAGCGACGGCATGATGATACCACAGTGTACGCAGCCGCTCCCGTTCTCCATCGGCCCATGAATAATCATGGTCGATTAAATAATCTCCCTGATACTGATCCGACAAAGTGATATGATGCGAAATTGTATCCCGGCTAACCGGAGGCGCATCCTGGAGCCCGCGCTCCCATTCTTCGATATCCAGCTTCATGCCGTTCAGATCAACCCGGTAACCGTTGTCCGAGCTGACAATGCGAATCGGCAGTCCGATTGTGCGAAGCATTTTACGAATTTGGTAGATGGCCGTATACAATTGGGTGTAGCCTTTATGAGCATCCGTTTCGGGCCACAGCAGCTCGATTAAAACGTCTTTGCGTACAGGATGCAGCCGGCGGTGAACCAAATAAGCAAACAGCTCCTGCGCCCTCGTTGTTCGCCATTGGATCGTCCCGGGCTTGGCAATGTCGAAATGCAAGTATTGGAAGCATTTGATCATGCCCGTCGTTGCCTCCGAGGCGGTTACGGCCGGGGGAGGACGGTGCACAAGCCGCGTCAGTGTACGCAGCAGCCTTTCCTGCAGCACAGGCTTTACAATGTAGTCGAGCGCATTAAGCTCGAAAGCTTTAACCGCATACTCCTCGTAGCCGGTAACAAATACAATATCAATGGAGGGCAGCCGGTTTTGCAGCAGCTCCGCCAGCTCCATACCGCTCAGCTCGGGCATATCAATATCCAGAAATGCAATATCAGGTATATGTTCGGAAGCTGCCGCCAATGCCGATTCGCCGTCCTGGAATGTTCCAATAACATCCAGCTGTCCTGTTTTCTTAATTTGTCTTTCCAGATCGCGAAGTGCTAATGATTCATCGTCAACGAGTATCGCTTTCATATTGTCACCCCCATGAATCAGAGTCCGATTTCCCTCCCCTATAGGAAGGCGTAGTAAATATATCGAACTTTTACAGCCGCAAAAATGATAATTATTTCACAAAAACAAGGTCGAATTACTAATTATTAATTAAATTTTGTTATGAAAATCGTTCGAAGGGCCTATTCCACCATTATACCGCTTCTTGTTCATTTTTTGTTCAGTTTTTTATGTTGTAATTATGATTGGCATAATTCGAAAAAAACCGACAATTTTCGGCGCAACGAAACTGTTTGTATGGAGGATAGGATAAAAAAATGAAAAAAAGGTTAGTTTCTTGTACATTAATTTGTATGCTTCTGCTTCAGCTTGTGTCCAATCTGATGTTCGTTCCGGCAGCGGATGCGGCTGCAGGTCCTGTGGTAACCGTTACATTGGATACCCCAGGGAAGGTTGAGCTGGGCGGAGATACTACGCTTGAGGTTACGCTGCAGAACGGAGGGACCTGGGCTTATAATGCCGGTATCGAGCTGCTGCTTACGGACGGGCTGAAGGTGGCCGACAGCAACAGTTTGAAAAGTACTTCCGAGACCCCTAATTCAACAACAGGGGAGCTTACGGTTTATTGGAAAGACATTAAAGATTTGGCTCCCAATGAAAAATTTACGTTTCCGATAAAGCTGACTACGATAGATAAGCTGCGGAAAACCGGGGCTGACACTGATTTCGGCCAGCAGGTAAACGCCGTAGTTAGCGTGTATACCAGCAATGATGCCCGGCAATTATACGAGCCGCCGAATACTCCGAGCGGAAAGTCCGATGTGAAGTTAATCAAGATTGTTCCGTTTACCGTCAAGGTGATTGAACCTGAACAGAAGCTGGTGAAAGGCGCGGGTCCTGATGCGGCGCCTCCGGCAGCAGGCGACGAGTGGGGCGCATATAAGTATAAAATTGAAATCGTCAATAATAAACGCGCCAATACGAATTTTACGGTGTTCGAGAATCGGATCGACGATGCGTTGGAAGCCTACGGCTATTCGATCAACCCCAATGCACAGACTGTTACTGGAAATAAACGTGTGGCGAACTGGAACAACAGCTTAATACTGACGAGCGGCGAAACAAAAACAATTGAGTTTAACGCCGCGTTTCTGGAAACTCCGAATTTGAAGGACGACGGATCGACGCGGGTCACGAATACGATTCAATATACCGGCGTAACGAATAAGATCTCTTCGGGAACCCACACGGAAACCGACAGCATCAACTATTATTCGATTCCGAAGGACGTAATTATTTCCAAATCGGTAGATAAGGAAACGACGGGTTACGGCGAAGCTCTGACTTATACTCTAGTGATCCGGTCGAATGAATATTATGACGTAACGAATGTAACGATCACGGATACGGTCGGCGACGGACAGAAGTTCACCGGCTATACAAGCGCCTCTATTGCGTATCCGGACGGTACGAGCGTTTCGGCAGCTCCAACCTTTGCGACTCCCGCCAGAGATACTGCGGACGGCACAACGAAGCTCGGATGGACGGTTCCGGACAATACATTAAAAGCGGATGCTGCGAGAAATAAAGGAACCGTAGTTACGATTAAATATACAACGGAAGTGGAGAATACGTGGAAAGCTCCCTCCGGAGGACCGGTGGTCGCCGGCGATACGATCGACAATAAAGCAACAGTGACCGGAACGACGACGGTATCGGGTTCCGTTTCCGATTCAGCCTCGACTTCCGTCCCGATCGCAGTGCCGAAAATCAGCGAGACGATTAAATCGGTCAACACAACCGCGCTCTCGTCTCCTAATAATAAAGCCGCTGACGTAACCGTCGGCGATAAAGTAACGTTTAACGTAAAATACGATGCGACCGGGGTTAATGCCAAGCAGCATGGGGTAGAAATTTTCGATTTTCTCCCATATGGCACTAAGCTTGTAGATGAAACTTATGCGAACTATGCGATGAACGGTGTAACGCCCGTTTATAATACTGGTTTACATGCTTTGATTTGGAGCTTCAGCGATATAGACGAATTGAAGCCCCCCTTTTATACGGACATTCAGGTTGTAGTGATAGACGATGCCGAATACAGAAAAGCTGTCAAAGGCGCGGAAAATCTGGTCGTATTATCTTATAAAAATACGGCCGGACGCACTCAAAGCGATCGTGATACGGTCAAGCTGAATTTTGAAGGGCCGGATGTAGTGAATCAACGGTTTGTTGAAACAACAGATGTATCGCCGGGCAAAGGCATTGTAACGGTCAAAGGAAATCAGACCGTAACCGTTAAGATCATTCTGACGAACAACGGCAAGCTGCCGGCATATAATGTTGTCCTGCAAGAAACTTTACCGCCGGAATTGACATTTAGTCAATTTCTTACCGATTCGAGAGTAACAGCTTCAGGGCCGGCACCGGGCGATTCAAAGCTATTTTTTACATTAACAAGCCCGCTGGAGCCGGGAGCCTCAATTGACCTGATATATGAGGCAAAAATAATTGATCAGATCGGAGCCTTGAAACAAATTAAACAGGAGTCCTCGTGGGACTATTACGGGCAGCCATCTACTTGGCCTGTCGGGGAGCCGCGGCACCATTATACACCAACGGAGCCGCTGCATACGACGATGCAGGCCCAGAGCCCGACCATAACGAAAAAGGTAGTGGATACAACAACTTCCACTACATCCTCGCCGAACTTGAATGTCCGAGCCGGCGACTGGGTTGTATACGAGGTGGAGGCGAAGCTGCCCGATACGGAAACTGCATATAACGCGACTTTAACCGATTTTATACCGGTGCGGCAATCGCTGCTTGGCGTATTCTCGACGTGGGACCCTGCGACCCATACCGGCACTTCGGTAGCCCAATCCGTATACCAGTTGGGCGGGGATGCGACCGCCGGCTATACAGTTACGCTGCCAAATCTTAATGTCAGCCGCACGGCTGGCGGCTTTAAATATTACACGTACTATATCAAGACCAAAGTCGACAAGCTGACAGGCAGTTCGGAGCTTCAAAAACAATTGGCCAAGTTCGGATGGACCGATGAAAACGTCGGCGGAACGTCAAACACAATCCAATCCTTGCTAGCCCAAGTAACCGTAAACAGACCGAATCTAAGCGCCGATATGTCCCCGGCCTCCTTGCCTGAAGTGAACAAGGGCGAGGTGAAGGATATTACCTTCACCATCACCAATAACGGAACAAGCGATGCGTACGATTTTGTACCAACGATCACACTGCCCGCGGGCTTTGAATTTGTGAATCCGGACAAGGTGCCTGCCGGTGATCTGGAAACCGGATATACGATCACGCTGGACAAGCGGGATCTTGCACCGGGAGCCGCGAATAAGTTTATTTATCCTTTTAAAGCAAAGCTGATAGAAGTGAAAGGGTCCGGCTCGAGCTATCAGATTATCGGACGGACCGGGGATTACTATGTTTCGCACGAAGTGTTTACGGGCGGTTCCGCAGGTCCTGACGAGAAATATTCGCAGACTCAAGCGCAAACCGTTGTAGGCATTCCCGGCGTTACATTACTGAATGAAATTGCCGCGACCAGCAACGGAAGCAGCAAAACGGAGATCAGGCCTGGCGATACAGTCGACTATAAGCTGACCGTACAAGTGCCGGCCGGAACGAAGGCTTATAGTTTGACAGTCGAGGACACATTTGCATCCATCGGCAATTTTGAAATACTGCCGCTGCCGGCCGGCACGAACACGGATGCCGTTGGCAGAAGCTGGCCCGGCGGCGGGAACAAGCTAGTTGTAAACTTTGGCTCGCCAATCGACGCTACTGCAGGGGCCAGGACGTTGACTGAAACCGTAAGACTTAGAGCGAAGCCGGATGGAACCAGTCCGACAAGCGGAACCTTTACGGTGCAAAAAGCTACTTACACTACAGGGGCCATCGCGAAATGGTCGACGGAAATCGGCACGCCTTTGCAAACAAATCAGGTACAAACAAGCATTGATGTCCTGCAGCCGAATGTTACCATCACGGCCGAACCGATTCCCGATCCGGTATTTAAGGATTCGAATCCAACGATTGCAGCCGGCTTCACGATTAACAACAGCGGTACAAGCAAGGCCTATAACAACATAGTGGAAGTTGCAGTTCCGTCCGGGCTGCAGGTTTCCAACATTTCCAACGGAGGTACGCTTGCCAACGGGAATAAAGTGGTCTGGAACATTGCGGAATTGAATTCGGGAGCCAGCCATACGCTGACTTTCAACTTGCAGGTTACAGCGCAGATCGGCGCAGGCAGCAACAACCTGGAAGTGGCAGCCGTATTGAAGCAATACGCTTCAACGCCTGCAGCGCAGCCGGAACAACAAGCAAAAGTGTATACGCCGAACGCACCGGCATCCAGCTATCTGTCGATCGCTCCGCTTACGATAACGGCGGCGATTACCGACAATACATTCGGCCCGGCGCCATTCGACAAGATTCGCCCTGGGGATGAAACGACCTATGAGGTTTTATTGAATCCGCCCGGCAGCAGCGCTGCATTTATGGCGGTTTTGAAACTGCCGGTTTTGCTGGAGCAGGATATAGTCAGTGTTACGATGGATGGACAAACGGTTTCGTTCTCGCCTATGGAGGGCGGATACCCGTTGGGGACGGCCGCAGGGCATAAAAAAGTAATCGTGGTGGCGCGCGCCAAAACGAATACCAATAATGCACAAAATCCGTACAATGCCGCATTCAAGCCGACCGTTGAGTACAAAACCGCAGCTAGCGGAGGCACGGCTCTATCGGCAACCGCGGCTCAATTGCAGGAGGATGTGATCGAGCCTAATGTAGCGGTTTCGATCATGGCTGACAAGCAGCAGGTTTTAACTCCGGGCGAGCCGGTAACGTTCCAAGTAAAAGTGGATAATACGCTTGGGCTCAGCACGGCTTATGCTGCGGAGCTGAACATGACGGTAGCCAACAGCGTGTATTTGCAGCGTGTAGGCCCGAGCACGGAAGCAAGCGACGTCATAACGTCGGATAGTCAGCATTTCACATGGAAAATGGCGGCGATACCCGCCGGACAGCAGCGTCAGCTGACATTCCTTGCCGGTTCGAAAAATTCGACCACCGTCACCTCGCAAGTGTATTTTGAAGCGGAGCTTGCCAAATATTTCTCGCTGCCAAGCGGTAAAGGCAAACAGTACGGTCCACTTGTGACGAATGAGGTCGGCGTTGTAGTACGCGGACAGCATATGCTTGAAAATTCGGGCACACTTTCCGTCACAGCCGGTCAAGATGCGGTGTTTAATCATATTTTGCGCAATACGGGCGCCGGGAACGATACTTTCATCCTTGGCTTGATAGGCGCTTATCCGACGGATTTATATGCCGGCGGACAGAAAATTGCTGCAGGCAAAAACATGAACGGAGTGTGGGTTTGGGATAGCATTGATCCGCTTTATAATTCGGGCGGTAATGTGGCAGTGACGTTAGACGGCGGCGGTATGAAGGATATCAAGCTGGTTGTTCATGTTCCTGAGAACACGCCGTATGACAACACGAATGCACAGGTGTATTCGTTGAATGCAAAAGCCCAACGTACCGGAAACGTCAGTACGGTTCAGGATTACTTGAAGATTGCAGGATCCGCTTTGGACGGATGGAGCGGAGACCAGGAGAGCGCCGGTTGGATCATGCCTGCGTACGGACGTGGAGATTCCTTGTTCTTCCGGGCAGTCAGCGCGGTTCATATAGCAGCTCTCAAAGCTTACTATACGCATGGCGATAAAACCGGACTTGTCGAGCTCCAAGTGCAAAACAAAGACACCTATATCGCCAAGGGAAGCAAGCAATGGTCCGGCACAGCCAGACTGCCGGTGACGGCATCGCCCGGAAATTACGAAGTGAAATTCGTAGCCTTGGACGCTCTGGGCAATCCGTTGGAAATCGACGATAAGAATAGTACGACGGGTGCGAACAACCCGTTTGCTGTCAAAGGATCGGTAACCGTACAAGGCCAAATCAAGGATGCGGTTACGAACCAGCCGATCGCAGGAGCGAAAGTGGTACTGTACCATCCGGCATCCGGACAACCGGTGGCCGAAACGACTACAGATGCAGGCGGCCATTATGCATTCCCGGATGTGAAGCCCGGAGGCTATCGACTAATTGTGCAGAAATCGCCGTATGCCGAAGCGGTCAAGGAATTTTATGCATTGCCGCAGAGCGGCTCGGATTCTGTAGTTGTCGTCGATGCGGTGCTTACGCCTTATACCATCACATTGCAAGCGAATCCGTCGACCATTCTTGGCGATGGAAAATCGGAGACCGAGCTTACCGTCAAGATTACGGATGCCGGGGGACAACCTGTGGCAGGAGCGCAAGTGAACTTCTCATCTCCAAGCGGCATCGGCTCGTTCCCATCGGGAACGACGGCAGTGACCAACGAGCGGGGAGAGGCGAAGCTGCCTTATCGTTCGGATGCAGTTTCGGGCAATGCATCGAAGCGGGCAGAAGTTGTGGCCAACGTCCAGGATCCGTCGCGGCAATTGTCCGCTGACGCTCGCATCGTCATTACGCTTGATCCGGGGGCTATCGCCGGTGTCGTAACCGAAATGGTGAACGGAGTACCGCATGTAGTAGCCGGGGCTGTAGTTGAAGTAACCAAAGATTTGGACGGAGACGGCATCAACGACTTTATCGCCCGTGCCGTAACGAAGGAGGACGGCTCTTACTTAATCGCCGTTCCGGTTGGTAATACGGAGTATGACCTGACGATTACGAAGCCGTTCATAATCGGAAACGAGAAGAAAGATATATCGTTCCCGCAAAAAGCTGCTGTCGGCACGATCTCTCCGGTTGGGTATGAAGTGTACCCTGCGACAAAAACGGCGAGCGGTGTGCTCCTGGTACAAACGTCCGGAGGACAAACCGGGCAGTTCCCTGCAGGCTTGTACAGCAAAATGAAGGGCTATCTGATCGATGAATCCGGCAACTATGTTACCAATCCGGACGGATCAAGGCTAGCCGTTACGTTCGGAACGAACGGTTCCTTTAACGCTCAAAACTTGAATGCGGGAACTTATCAGCTTGCTATAGCAGTTGAAGTCGCTCCGGGTCAGGAATTAATTATTAACCGTGATAGAAATGGCAACATATCGAAGCTTCAATTGCAGCAAAACGGCGAAATGAACATCACTATAGAGCTGATAGATCCGTACGGAACCGTTACGGATGCGAAGACCGGCGAGGTCATCGAGAATGCGCACGTGGAACTATACTATGCGGATACGCCAAGAAACAAGGCTAACGGACGGAATCCGGGAGAATTAGTTTCCTTGCCTGTACTCGAAGGATTCCCGCCGAGCGAAAACCGCAACCCGCAGGAAACGGATGCGAACGGGGAATACGCTTATATGGTTTATAGAACGACCGACTACTATGTGGTCGTTTCCAAGCCCGGGTACTACACGTATAAAAGCCCGATTCTTTCCGTTGAACAAGAGATAGTGAGACACGATCTTCAACTGGTGCCGATACCCAAAAGTACAGGTTCGGGTTCCAAAGGCTCCGGCGGAGGAGGCGGAGGAGGTGCGGTAACGACTCCGACAGCACCGGAAGCCGGCAATCCGGATCAGGCCGACGGACAGGCCGATTTGGCCGTAGCACTTATGTCGGACAGGGCGACATATCCGGAAGGCGGCATTATTACTTTCACGATCGAGTATTTGAATAAATCGAACGTGACGGTAAAAGGCGTCTCCGTTCAGGCACAAATTCCTGCGCATACCAAACTCGTCGATGCGGCGGGCGGAACGACGGATACTGACGGAACGATCCGTTGGAGCTTGGGCGACCTGTCTCCCGGAGCATCGGGCAAGCTGGTTTACAAGGTTCAAGTTCAGGAAAACGGTTTGTCCTCGGCAGAGCAGCTTATAACGAACCGGGCCCAAATTATAGCGGCCGACGAGCTTGTGTTCAAGGAGGATGATCAATCTCCGCTGCAGCTGCTGTTATTCTCGTCCCGATTCGGCGCCCAGCAGCACAAGCGATACATCGCGGGCTACCCGGACGGTCTGTTTAAAGCCGACCGGTCGATCACCCGCGCTGAAATAGCGGCGATTTTTGCCAGAATTATGGATTTGCAGCAGACCGTCAAAGGCATAAGCTTCTATCAGGACGTTACGCCTTCCTTCTGGGCGGCCGGTTATATCGAAGCGGCTACGCGGGCAGGTTTATTCGGAGGATACGAAGATCAGAGCTTCCTGCCGGATCAGCCTATTACCCGGGCCGAGCTGAGCACGGTACTGGCAAGATACTTGAAGCTGCAGGATCGCGCGCCGCTGCAAACCCATTTCGCCGATATTAACGGCCATTGGGGACGAAATGCGATCGAAGAAATTTACCGCCATCATATTATTGAAGGCTATCCGGACGGATCATTCAAACCGGAGGCCAATATGATACGTTCGGAAGCCGTCACCATGATTAACCGCCTGCTGTACCGCGGACCGCTGAACAATGTCGAGGTTGTATTCCCGGATATGACTCCTGATCATTGGGCGTTCGGCCACGTACAGGAAAGCGCGGTAACCCACGAATACACGCGGAATCCGGACGGGTCGGAAACGATGACGAAGCTGATTCCCGAACCGTTGTGGTAAGCGGGTAACTATCAAATCTTGCAAGAAACCCAATAGCGCGGCACCTTCCCGAACAAGTTATTTCGGAAGGCGCCGCGCTTTCCTTATAATGATAGAAAGAATAAGTTTTCAGCGGAGCTGAAGCGTTCTATCATTTCAAGAAAACCTACGATTAAATCGCGGTCGCTCATCTTGGAATGGCCTCGATAAAGGTTTCCTTATTATTGCATAATGTAAGGTAGGGCCCCACGGGGCCGCCTTGCGTTCCGATGCCGGATTCGATACGATGGAATCATATTTTTCCGGATGAATAGAAAAGAGGGCATAGTTAATATGATCATCGGGATCGGAACCGATTTACTGAATATCGCCAGAGTGAAGACCATTGTTGAAAGCGGCGCGGGCGACCGATTTATCGCGCGTGTTCTTACGGAGGACGAGCAGAGACTGGCAGCCGAGCGGCAGGGGAGGCTCGTCGAGTTCGTTGCCGGACGATTTGCCGCCAAAGAAGCGGTAAGCAAGGCGTTGGGCTGCGGTATCGGGAAGCAGGTGTCGTTCAAGGACATCGAGGTGATTCCCGGACCGCTGGGCAAGCCGGTCTGCAGGGTGAGCAAGGAGGCGCTCCGGCGCCTGCAATTGGAGCCGCCCGAAGAAATCGTCATCCACTTGAGCATCACGCATACGGCCGAGCTGGCTATGGCCTATTCCGTAGCGGAACGCGTGCCGTTTTAGCGAATCCGACCGAGCCTCGTTCGAATTCAATTCTATGACCGCAATTGACTTCCTAGTGTGGACTAACAGCGGGGGATAATGACCCGCGAAAAAACCTTCGATACTGCCATGCAGCGTAATCGGAGTTTTTTTGTGTTTTCGTTAAATAGGATTGCGGTGCATCTTGTTCATTAATTGTTCAGAACCGTGTTATATAATGGGGAACTGATGCGTAAATCGTGTGCATTTGGCTTAGAGCGAGGAAGGGGTAGGCGAGTGAATACCGGGAATGAGCGATTTTACGGCAAACAATTGAAGCGGGACATGTTCAACCAATCGGGCGTTCTCGTCGTGCCCGCTATGGCGCTGGTTGGCATGGAGCAGCTGCAAATTTTGAACCGCCACGGGATTTCATTGGAAGAGCATGATGTCGGCGATAGAACGGAACCATCCGATCATAGTCAGCTCATTGACGAGAGCGTCTTGATTATCGAGGATATTTTTCAAGAAATTCGCTATACGAAACAAATACCATTATTGACGATCCGCAAGCAAATCTTTCCGATGATTTACCATACTACGGAACAGCCTAACCTGTTCGCACTGTTTGCTTGCTTGCAATCCAAGGATGATTATACGTTTCGCCACAACATTGGGGTAGGCGTCATAGCAACCTTGATCGGCAGGTGGCTTGAACTGAAAGAAAGCGAATTATCCCAACTGACGATTGCAGCCACTCTTCACGATGTCGGCAAGCTGAAAATTCCGCTTGAATTGCTGAATAAACCGGAAAAATTAACCGCTGAGGAATTCGAGCTCATGAAGAAGCATACTTGGTTCGGTTATGAAATGATCCAGAATACGGTAGGAACCAATCTTAGAGAAGCACTTGTTGCCTATCAGCATCATGAGCGGCAGGACGGAAGCGGATATCCGCTCGGGATCAAAGGCGATCAAATTTCGTTTTTCAGCCGGATTGTTGCAGTAGCCGATGTATTTCACGCGATGACTTCCCAAAGAGCCTATAAAAACGCGGCGCCTTTCTATGAGACGTTGAAACAGATGCACGACAACGCTTTCGGCGTTTTGGATCCTCAAATCATCCGGTTGTTTATGGATAAAATGATGCAGTCGATCATTGGAAATGATGTTTTGCTGACGGACGGAAGCAAAGGAACCATCGTTATGGTGAATCCCCATGATCCGCTGCATCCCCTTGTCAGTCTGGATTCGGGATTTCTGGACTTAAGCAAGCAATCCTCATGCCATATTGAACGCATACTGATTTAAATCGTTATCTCGACCCGGCCTGTCTGTGGCTTTAGCTTGCATGGAAAGGAGCTGTACAACTATTGCCGGTGGAAGGAACCTACAATTATTATATTGTCGCCCTTTCGGTTCTGATCGCCATTTTAGCCTCTTATCTCGCTTTGAATATTACATCGAAAATATCGTATGCCAGAGGTAAATCTAAATTTTTCTGGCTGTTTACGGGTTCTTTTGTTATGGGGAGCGGCGTATGGTCGATGCATTTCGTTGGGATGCTTTCGTTCCATTTGCAGGTGCATGTGCGCTATGATATGACGCTGACGCTTCTTTCCATGGCGGCAAGTATTGCGGCATCGTTCATTGCCTTCTATATGACGATGTCCCCGGAAACAAGTGCTGCTAAGATGGCCGCAGGCGTGTTATTTATGGGCAGCGGCATCGTTGCGATGCATTACACGGGGATGGCTGCGATGCGAATGCCCATTCAATTGGAATACGACCCGTTTTATTGGGCATTATCCGCCGTAATCGCACTGGCGGTGTCTTATGCGGCTATGCTGCTATTTCTCCGCTTCCGGAATTATACGGCCGTCAGCCCGTTAAAGTGGCTATCGGCGGTCGTAATGGGATTCGCCATCTGCGGCATGCATTATACGGGGATGAAGGCAGCCTTGTTTAAAGACCATCATCACGCGCCGAAGCTTCCCGACGACGCTTCGCTTATCGACCCTTTTTTATTTTATGGCGTAACGGCAACGATATTTGTTATTTTGCTTGTCTCGTGGGGGGCGATGTTTTTTGACCGTCACGTGCTGGAAAAAATGGCATATACGGATACGATTACCGGATTGCCCAACCGCAATGAGATGAAACGTTTTTTTGACAAGCATAACGGTAAAGAAACCGTCGCCGTCCTTTTCCTCGACCTGGACCAATTCAAGGCGATTAACGATACGTTGGGGCATCATATCGGCGATTTGCTCGTACAAGCGGTCGGCGGCCGTCTGCAAAGCTTCGTCACTGACAAACAGCAAGTATTTCGAATAGGTGGCGATGAATTTTTAATCATTTGCACCGATTGTCGGCAAGCCTCGGCAGAACGGCAAGCGGGCCATATATTACAGAAGATCAAAGAGCCCTATTTTCTCGGAGGCAACGAGCTTTATGTGACCGGAAGCATCGGCATAGCCGTAGGCTCGATTCAAAACGAGGACCGCTCGATTTTGCTGAAGCAGGCGGATACGGCCATGTACCGGGCGAAAAATTTGGGCAAAAACCAGTACTGCGTCTATAGCGAGGAGATGGGTGTACAAGAGGTCAGACGAATGGAATTGGAGAAAGATTTGAACCGGGCTTTTGAGCAAAATGAATTTTTCATTGAGTACCAGCCTAAGTGGAATGTGACGACGGAACGGCCCATTGGCTTTGAAGCGCTGCTGCGCTGGAGGCATCCACGCCTGGGGGTCGTTTACCCCGGTGAATTCATTCCGATTGCAGAAGAGACGGGGCTGATTGTTCCCATGACCAGATGGGTGCTGGAGCAAGCTTGTCTGCAATGCGCCCAATGGCAGAAAAAAGGCGTTTACTTGCCGGTATCCGTTAACTTGTCCATTCGCCTGTTCAAAAGCGACAGCTTGCAGGAGATGGTGCAAAAGACATTAGCCGCAGCGGAGCTCAAGCCGCGTTTTCTGGAGCTTGAAATAACGGAATCGATGGTTCTTTACGATGTGAACGATATGATTCGCCAGCTTTTGGCGATCCGGGCTCTGGGTGTGCGCGTTTCGATGGATGATTTTGGAACGGGCTATTCCTCGATAGGCTTGCTGGACCGGATTCCTATCGATGCGCTCAAATTGGACCGGATGTTTACGAACGATTTGCACACGCCGAGCAAAAGGGCGATTATTGCCGCGATTGTCATGATGGCGAAAAGCTTGAAGCTGGATGTCATCGCCGAGGGTGTGGAAAGCTACGAGCATATTACCTTTTTGAAAAATTTGGGATGTACCGTGATGCAGGGGTACTATTACGGCAAGCCCATGCTAGATGAGGAGATTGAAGCATGGCTGGCATTCATGGAACGATCGAAAGGTACCGCCCTTTGACCTGCTTTATGGCGGATCGCTGAAACATAAGAAGGATCGGGACGGCAGCCCGATCCTTCCTTATTTAAAATTGTAAAGAAAGCATAAGTTCCATACGTTGCTTTGCCAATCTTGATAAACATGCCTGTCCTCGGCGAAGCCGTTTATCCGATTACGACTTTATCGGGTTAAGACCCCTACCTCTAAGGTGGGCCTTGAATCAGGTGGGGTAGAGTCCCCATCTGATTCCCCGATGTTCAGCAAAGCTGAACGAGTTCACTCCGTGGGCAGGGCTACTTCTTCTCCGCCAGCCATCCGGCCAACGCGTCGATTTCCTCGGGCTTCAGCTTGCCGCCGAACCCGGGCATGCCGTTGCCGCCGCCCGTAACCTGCTTCGTGATCTGCTCTCGGGTCATTTGACCGCCGACCTTCTGAAGGTTGGTCTTCGGCCCGACCTTTCCTTCAAGGCCGCTGCCGTGACAGGAGAGGCAGTTATTTTTGTACAACGATTGCACCTGCTCGGGAGCGCTGGCCAGCACATCCGTCTGCCCGCCGTTGCTCTTGCCGCCGAACGGCTCGCCGGCATTAGGCTTGGACGTACCGCAGCCGGACAACGCTGCAGCAAGCAGCGCCGCGGCAAGCAGCGTGACGATTTTACCGTGATTCATTTCGCTACACCTCCTTGGTCGTCCGACTTCGAGTTCCATCTGCGGATCATCCAGGCGAGGGCGATCATGCTCAAGCCGCCGAAGCCGCCGAGCAATAGCGACGCGAAGCCCAGGTACCATACCGCAACGACGGTAGTGAGCAGAAACAGCCATAAGCTCATATAAATAAGCGGCTTTCCGAGCCACATGGCGAACAGCGCGTATGCGACGGCCAAAACGTATGAGCGCAGCAGCGGCGCAAAGAACGGGTCCACTGCCTGTACATACTGGAGCACGCTAACGGCTCCGACGATCATGAGCAGCGGCAGCGCCGCTTTACCGCCCTGATCGGCGAGCCGCTGCCAGCGGCCCGTGCGGAAGCTGCCGGCAAGTGCGGCCAGGCTGGCTGCACAGGCAATCCAGGTCGTCAGCTGCTGCCAAAGACCGACATCCTGCCATTGGCCGAAAAAGCCGATGCATGAAGAAAGCACCCACTGGGTGCCCCATATATAAAGAAATACAATGTAAGGAAGACCCCAACCGATATGATCGTGTCGCTGTACAAGCTCTTGACCTGATACTTGCCCGGCTTTCATGCCGATACCACCTCGTTCGCCAAAATACCGCACATCGTTTGTCACTTGGTAGCGTAGCATTTTTAAGCGGGGGAAGTCAAACTTCGACACGGTCAATGCCGATCCGTCACCGGCGCAAACCGGTGCTTCTTGGCATAATCGCGCGGGGACAAGCCGGTCACCTTTTTGAAAATGCGGCTGAAATAAAACTCATCCGTGTAACCTACGCTGCCTGCGATCGATTTCAAACGGTAATCCGACAGGACGAGCAGATCCTTGGCCCGGTCTACGCGCAGATGCGTCAAGTAGTCAATCGGGCTGTAGCCGATATATTTTTTGAACAGTCGGGAATAGTGGCTCACGCTCAGTCCCGCTTGCTGGGCGAGTCCTTCGAGGGTCAGAGGCTCTTGGTAGTGGCCGATCATATAATCCTGCGTCGACTCGATCGCCGCCGTCGTATCGCCGGCAATTTTTTGCGCCCGGAAATCTTGAATCAGCGTCATGAAAAATTCCAGCAGCAATATTTTGCGCCGCATCACGGTCATATGGCCTCTACGCTTCCACAGCACATTCAGCTGCTCGAACAAATAGATCAGCCGGGGTGTGTTCGTGATGGTGTACATGCCTTCGAGCGGGAACGGCGATTCCGCCGCGCTGCGGTAAACCCACTGTTCCTTCTCTTCGAAAGTTTCCGTATAATGAAAACGGAGGAAGTAATATTCGAGAGGCTGATCGGGATCGGTCTCACGCTCCACGACCATCCCCGGACTGAAGCAGAAAAACTTCCCGGGCTCGGCCGGATAGCGCGTTCCGTTCAAGGTAAATGTGCCCTTGCCTTTGATCACAAGCCAGATCGAATGATGTTTAATCGCTCTCGGGGGCTGACGCCACGCGGAATCGCACTTTTGATGACCGACCAGCAGGATGGATATTACCAAGCGGTTCAATCTTGCCGCCAGCTCGCCTGGAGTTAACATGGGCCTCGCTCCTCGCAGGTTAATGTTCATTTATTTTATCATAGGCACGAATAAGTTTGAACGACCCGGAGAGGGATTATGATAGCTCAAGAGGAGAAGTTATGAATACGACGACGACACAAAAGCAATTTTTTTCCGAGCAGCTGCTAGCCTGGTACCGCCGGCACCGCCGCGACCTGCCGTGGCGCCGCAGCCGCAATCCGTACTACATATGGATATCCGAGGTGATGCTGCAGCAAACCCGTGTCGATACGGTCATTCCGTATTTCCACCGGTTTATCGAGCGTTTCCCAACCATGCAATCGTTAGCCGAGGCGCCGGAGGAGGAGGTGCTGAAGTTGTGGGAAGGACTCGGCTACTATTCGCGGGCCCGTAATCTGCAGGGGGCTGTACGCGAGGTGCAGGAACGTTATGGCGGCACGGTGCCCGATACGAAAGAGGAGATTTCCACGTTGAAAGGCGTCGGTCCCTATACGTCCGGAGCGATCCTCAGCATCGCTTACAACAAGCCCGAGCCCGCCGTGGACGGCAATGTGATGCGCGTGCTGTCGCGCTACTTTCTCATCGAGGAAGATATTATGAAGCCCGCGACGCGAAGCTTGATGGAAAAGCTGGCCAAGGAGCTTATCCCCGGCGGTGCGGCCGGCGATTTCAACCAGGGGCTGATGGAGCTTGGAGCGATGGTATGCACGCCGCGTTCGCCGCACTGCCTGACCTGTCCGGTGATGGAACACTGCTCGGCGAGAGACGCCAGGATGGAAGAGGCGCTGCCCGTGAAGAAAAAGGCGAAGCCGCCGCGCCCGGAATACCGGATTGCGGCCATTGTCGAAGGCAGCGGCGTTCACGCCGGCAAGGTGCTGATCCGCCAGCGCCCGCAGGAAGGGCTGCTGGCCCGCATGTGGGAGCTTCCGCATGTCGAGGTGCCGTTCGCTTACGCGGCGGCTGCCGATGGCAAAGACGGATCCATAGCGATACCGCCGTCGATAAGCTTGCTGACGGATCGGCTTGCGGAGGAAACGATAGGTGTGCGCCCGGAACGCAGGTTTATGCGCACCGAGCACACATTCAGCCATATTCATTGGGATATGGAGGTCGTGATTTGCAGTCTTGAGCCATCGGTATTGCCTGCGGCATCCGGCATGCTCATGCCTTCGCATTATGAATGGGTCGATTCCTCGGTGATGGGGCAGTATGCATTTCCTAACGTGTTTTTGAAGCTGCTGAACCGTTATTTTCAGAAGTAATAGCTAGGAGGCAGGAGTGGGGAACAGCTTTCTCAAAGCTTCCATGTTGTGGACGTAAATCATTTTTTTATGAATCGAAATAATTTGATCCTCCTGCAGCTCTTGGAGCACCTTGGTTACAGATTCCCGGACGGTTCCCGCCAGGTTGGCCAGCTGCTGGTGGGTCAGCTTCATGTTGATCATCAGCTGGCCCTGCTTCATTACGCCGTGCTCTACGGCAAGCCGGTGAACAACCTTGATGATTCGCATCCGGACATCCAGAAAGGTCAGATCGTAAATCTGCTCGTTCGCTTTGCGCAGCCGTTCCATCGTTACTTCGAGCAGGCGCAAGCTCAGCTTTGGCGTTCGTTCCAGAAATTGGTAAAACTCGGAGCGCATCAGCGTGTAGATCGTGCTCGTTTCCAACGTTTCGGCGGTGGCCGAGCGGGTCAATCCTTTTTGAATCATCGACATCTCCCCGAAAAAATCGCCTTCACGGAACAGCGCGAGTATGATTTCCTTGGAGTAATCGATCCGGTAAATTTTGACGACGCCGGATTGAATCAAATAAAACTCATCCCCCAGGTCCGCCTCGAAAAATAAAATCGTGCCTTTTTTGTAAGTGCGTTCCACAAACAGCGGGGCAATGGTTTCCAGCTCGCTTGCCGATAAATCTTGAAAAATCGGGACATTTTGCAGCAGTGGTACAATGTTTCGCATGGAGCTTCATCTCTTTTCCGGACTTAGTGAACCAGTGCATCTTCCCCGATGCTGAAAATCATGATGTGCAGGTGTTTGGATAAATCGATTTCCTCCGGATGTTTGAGGTCCTCGCCATGCTCATCGGTCAAAATCCGAACCACGGGACGCTGCTTGAGTGTAGGGTTGATTTTGGATACGATGCCGCACTGGCCCGTGCTGAGACGAACGCTGAGGCCAACCGGATAAATCGCCACCTTATTTCGGAAAAATTCCACCTTACTCTTATCATACAACGTACCGGCTCCCGTGAAAAGAATCTCTAGCGCATGATCGGGCGGCAATGAAGGACGGTAAGGCCGCGGATTCGTCATGGCGTCGTAAGCGTCCAGCAATCCTACCCATTGCGCGAACGGATGAACGCCGGTTCCCGACAGCCGGTGCGGGTAGCCGGTGCCGTCTATTTTCTCGTGATGCTGCAGCGCACAGTGGGCTGCGAGCAGCGGAATACCGGGCGTTTCCTTGAGCAGCTGGAAGCCGTATTCGGTATGCTTTTGAATTTCCGCATATTCGATTGGCGTCAGCGCCGTCGCTTTGAGCAGCAGCTCCTGGGGCACCTGCGTATTGCCGACGTCGTGGAACATCGCGCCGAGGCTGAGCGCCTCCAAATCTTCGCGGCTGTATCCTTCGATCATTCCGATTCGAGTGGCATAGACGCATACGTTAAGCGCATTTTGGTAAAAATGCTCGAAGATCGAGAAGGTGCTGCGGTTCATCTGCATCAGCATGATGGTGTCGTCCGTAGGCCGAATGTGCAGGTGCAAATCGTCCTTCACCTGACTGATGCACTGCATGGCCGTCTTGAATAACGTATGGCGATCGCCGGCCGTCAGCGCTCTCGAATTTTGCAGCGTCTGGAACGTACGAATCAGCTGCGAGCGGACAACGGCTCTCGTTTCCTCGCGAAGCGCATCGGCGATATAGATGTCATCTGTTCGTTGATCCGCGATATAGAGCTGCTGGAAGCCCATTTGCTTTAACTTGTTTATAAGTCCTTGCGTCAGCTCTACCTGAAAACCAAGCAGCGTATGGCCTTCATCCGAAATAATAGGCTTTCCGAGCTTCATGCCCGGCCGTATCATGGACATTGGAATTAGTCTCATAGAACCAAACCACCTTCTGAAATAACTGGTTATTATGCCTTACAACTGAGTCTTTAGTCGTGTAAGCATAGGTAACATTATCTCACGATGCAGGACTTTTTTTCTGTGAGCTGTGATACAAAAATCGCGAAAAAGAGACTGATTTCGGCAAAAAAATTAAATTATAGGCAAATTTATAAAGTTTTAGGCAAGGATAAACGGCTCCGCCGTCCTTAAAGGACAGGCGCGTTTGTCAAGGTTGTGCGAAGCAAAGTCTAAAACTTATACTTTCAACCAAGGGTAAACGGCTTCGTCAGTCCTTAGAGGACGAGCGCGTTTATCAAGGTTGTGCGAAGCAAATCAACCAAAAAAAGGCTCCGGAATCGGTTGATTCCGGAGTCTTGTTGGTAAGCGATCGATTATTTGCCTGCAGCAGCGCTGTAACGCTTGCCGACTTCAGCCCAGTTCACAACGTTCCAGAACGCCGCAATGTAATCAGGGCGTTTGTTTTGATATTTCAAATAGTAAGCATGCTCCCATACGTCCATCCCAAGGATCGGCGTGTTGCCTTCCATGATCGGGTTGTCTTGGTTGGGCATGCTGCTGACAACCAATTTGCCTTGCGGAGTAACGGAGAGCCAAGCCCAGCCGCTTCCGAAACGGGTAGTGCCCGCTTTAGCGAAATCTTCTTTGAACTTGTCGAAGCCGCCAAGCTCGTTATTGATAGCGTCAGCCAACGCGCCGGATGGTGCGCCGCCGCCGTTAGGTCCGATGACTTCCCAGAACAAGGAGTGGTTAGCGTGTCCGCCACCGTTGTTACGAACTGCCGTACGAATGCTTTCAGGTACGCTGTTAAGATCTGCGATCAAAGCTTCGATGCTTTTGGATTGAAGATCCGCATGACCTTCAAGAGCCGCATTCAAGTTGGTCACATATGTGTTGTGGTGACGATCGTGGTGGATCATCATCGTTGTTTCGTCGATGTGCGGTTCCAAAGCGTTGTTTGCATAAGGCAGAGCTGGTAATTGATGTGCCATTCGTAAATACCTCCTAATGGATATGTAATTGCCAATTATTATTATCCTCTAATTTCGATATAAAATCAACATCTATGTATAAAAAGTGTGGGCTTATCGTTGGTGCAGTCTTTCTCACGTTGATTCGACGCCCGGTTTAAACGCCTCCTTAGGAAATAGTAGAGCTGTCCAGCCATCTATAGTAAAATATCACAACCGCGTTATTTTTATGCAAAGCCTCTGTTTAATAATGAATGAAAACGCTTCCTATACAGCGCTTTCATGAGCATTTAAAATTTTTGTTAAGAAAATTACAGTTTTTTTGGTAAATAAGCAGGAATTTTGCGATTTTTGTCGTAATTTATTCATTAAACACAAAAATTTAGCGCGGGGAGAATCCTGAAGATGCTTGTTCGTTCCTTCCAACTATCCGACTATGTTTCCGTTACGGAGCTATTCAACGATGTACTGTCAGAGGCTTGTTACGAAGAAACTATGGAGGCTTTTGCCCGTCAACTATCCTGGGATAGCGAGCTTGTGCTTGTCGCTGTCGAAAACGAACAAATTGTGGGCGTTATCGTAGGAACGATCGATAACCACAATGGTTACTACTACCGCATTGCTGTCACTCAACCATTTCAACGCCGCGGGATCGGCAAAGCGTTGATCGAATCGTTGAAGCAGCGGTTCCTAAAGAGAAACGTACACCGCATTTTGGTAAGGGTGGATGTACATAACGAAATGATTTTACCGGTTTACGAGTCGGCTGGATACCAAGCTACCGATTTTTCGCGTACGGCCCAACGCCTGAGTATCGTAAACGGCTAAACGGCTGTCGTAAGCCAATACGCAATAGGTTGCTTCAACCAGCATAGCCGCTCGCACGCGCAGAGGCTGTGCTTTTTTTGTTATGTTAGGAATGGATGCAAATTCATTTCCAATGTGAATGGAGCTTTGGGGAATCGGTTCTATTTGCCGGGGATAGGCGGCTCTTGAAAGCCGCCCGACATAAGTTTATGCTATAAGGATAAAATTCTTTTTGGAGCCTTAAGCAGAGTGGGGTCCTGGCTGCCGCATGTTAAAATAGAAGGGTTTGGACCGTATGCCGACTTTTTCTTCCTATATTATAAAAAGCTTTAAGCATGACGGGCATTTGCATCGGATGTGGCTGGAAAATGCGCTCGTACCCGATTCGCTGCTGCATGAATCGCACCGGTCGGAGGCCATGCGGGTGTTCATCAACTCCCAGACCAAAATTGTCGAAGCGGACGGGAAAGAATGGATCAGCCGCATTCCGGGCGTCTCCTTTTTCATCCCGAAGCAATGGTTTAATGTTGTTGCGCTGCTTGAGGATTCCGGCGTGCGTTATTACTGCAATATCGCATCCCCTCCTTATATTACCGGCAATGTTTTGACGTATATCGACTACGATCTGGATGTCATTCGTACAGCGGACGGGGATGTGCATGTGGTGGATCAGGAAGAATATGAACGACACAAGCAAAGCTACCATTATCCGGGGATCGTGGACAGCAAGGTGAAGCAGGGGCTTCGGGATTTGTTGAAAAGGATCGATAAAGGCCAGGCGCCCTTTCATGACGATCAGGTGCGCTGCTATTACCGCGAATGGGAAAAGTGGAAAGGTCAAGGAACGGAGGCATAGCATGAGTTTCTTTTCTCCGAAGAAGCCGGACGTCCAATTGACCGGGGAAGCATTGCCCGAAGAAAATGCCTCCGGTTTTTTGGCGGAAGTATGGGACTGGATGAAATCCATTGTGATCGCGCTGCTCATTGTCGTACTCGTTCATCAATACGGGTTCCATCTCTCTACCGTGAAAGGCGCGTCCATGCAGCCTACGCTGGAAGAAGGGGAATGGCTGTTCATTAATAAAACGATTCGGTTTACAGGGACGCCTAAGCGTGGGGATATCATCGTGGTTAAGGAGCCGGAAGGCATTGATTCGGATCATCCTTACTTGGTAAAGCGGGTCGTTGCGGTAGCCGGTGATGAGGTGACGATCCGGCAAGGCAAGCTGTATGTCAATGGGGATGAGGTGCGTGAGGTATATACCGACTCGCCGATCGAGGACGGCCGCTTCGATCCTTATACCGTACAGCAGGATTGCCTGTTCGTCATGGGGGATAACCGCCACCGTCATGCCAGCTATGACAGCCGCAGCTTCGGCGCCATTTCCATCGATCAGGTGGAAGGCAGGGCGGATTTGATCGTGTGGCCTTTAAAGAAAATAAGATGGCTGTAAAACGAGGTGAGATATGCGATGCCATGTACTTCAACAGACTGGAACGATATCGATTGGTATCAGTTGAAGGGAGAGCTGAAGAACGCCGCCGCGGAGCTGGGGATAGATAAAATCGGGATCGCAAGCGCCGAGCCTTTTGTCGAGCTGAAGCAAATATTGGTTCGCCACCGCGAGCTGGGCTATGAATCGGGCTTTGAGGAGCCTGATCTGGATAAACGGACGAATCCGGCGCTCAGCTTGTCCGAGCCGAAATCGATCATCTCGATAGCCGTCGCGTATCCGTCCAAGCTTAACGACGCACCGCGCTCCGAGAAGGGCGCATACAGGGGCATTTTATCGCGTTCCGCGTGGGGAATGGATTACCATCATGTGCTCAGGAATAGGCTCCAGCGGCTGGAGGCATGGATCCGCGAGCGGCTGCCGGAAGCGCGTATGGAGAGCATGGTCGACACCGGCTCGCTGTCCGACCGGGCGGTGGCCGAACGTGCGGGCATCGGCTGGATCGGCAGTAACTGCTCCGTGATTACGCCCGAGTTCGGGTCGTGGGTCTACTTGGGCGAGATGATTACGAATCTCCCGCTGCCGCCCGATACGCCCGTTACGGAAAGCTGCGGCGATTGCACGCTTTGTATCGACGCTTGTCCTACAGGGGCGCTGGTCGGTCCCGGCCAGCTCAATGCTCAGCGCTGCATTTCGTTCGTTACGCAAACCAAGGGGCATATCGAGGACGATTCATTGAAGCAAAAAATCGGCAACAGGCTGTACGGCTGCGACACATGCCAAATTGTATGCCCCAAAAACAAAGGGAAAAATTGGACGCATCATGAGGAGCTTCAGCCGGATCCCGAACAGGCCAAGCCGCTGCTGCTGCCGCTGCTTCATATGAGCAACCGCGAGTTTAAGGAGCGGTTCGGCACGAGCGCCGCCGCCTGGCGCGGCAAGAAGCCGATTCAGCGCAATGCGGTGCTGGCGCTCGGCCATTTCCGCGATCAAAGCGCGGTGCCGGCACTCATTGAGCTGCTGGAGCGGGACGAGCGGCCGGAAATCCGCTCCGCGTCGGCCTGGGCGCTTGGCAGAATCGGAGGCAGCCAAGCCGCGGAGGTATTAAGCAGGGGGCTGACGGCGGAGCAGGATGAAATCGTACGCAAGGAGATGAAGAAGGCTTATGACGCATGTGAGCTGCATGGAGATTGACTCGCCCATCGGGCCTCTGGTGCTTGGAGCGGCGGACGGCAAGCTGTGCCGGGTTGAATTCGGAACGTGGGCCGCTGCGGCACCGAAGCTGCAAAAGTGGTCGGAACGTTGGCTCCAGACCGGGCTGTGGCGGCCCGAGGAAACCGGGGCGTTAGCGGAAGCGGCTGACCAGCTAAGGCACTACTTTGCCGGCCGGCGAACCGGCTTCGAGCTGCCGCTCGATATGCGGGGAACCGCCTTCCAGCAGAAGGTATGGCAGGCGCTGTGCCGGATTCCTTATGGCGCGGTATGCTCCTACAAGGATATCGGCGAAGCGATCGGCTCCGCCAAAGCCGTACGCGCCGTTGGCGGAGCGAACAACCGCAATCCGATTCCGGTTATCGTCCCCTGCCACCGGGTTATCGGCGCCGGCGGCGCATTGGTCGGCTATGGCGGCGGGCTGGACGTGAAAACACGGCTGCTGCGGCTGGAAGGATGGTCTCCGGATTAAGCGGGATGCCGCTAGTCCGGAAGACACGCCTCCATGCATAGCGGCGCAAGCCGCATTGATGACGGAATAGGACTTGAGAGACTTGCTCTTCTCCCGACAGACCGATTAATCTGGATATACAACATTCTCGCCGCTTCGGGCAGCGGCAGCTTCGAACGAACACTTGCGAGGAGAGAATTCCGATGAAATACATACATATTGATCATGTCGAGCAAGGGCAGCATTTGGGGAAAACGATCTTTTCCGGAAACGGCGCCATATTGCTGTCGGAAGGGGTTCAGTTAACGGTTTATATGATCACGACATTAAAGCGCATCGGCGTCACCATGGTCTATATCAAGGATCCTTTATTCGAAGATATTGAAATCGTTGACATTGTATCCGAGGAGACGAAGCGCGCCGTGATCCAGCGCATGGGGGAAACGTTCGATTCGATCCGCTCGGGAAAAGATTTCAACACCCGCGCGTTCAACGGCAGCATAGACAATTTGCTGGATGAAATCATGCGCAATAAGGACGTATTGGTTCAACTGTCCGACATTCGGACGAAGGATAATGAAATGTACGTTCATGCCCTTAATGTCAGCATGATGGCGGTGATGATCGGCATTCAGCTGGATCTTCCCGCGACCCAGCTGCGCGAGCTGGCGATAGGGGCGATGCTGCACGATATCGGCAAAGTAGAGAAAATTACGGACGATGAGGCGGGGGATAGCAAGCTGCATCATACGTGGCGTGGGTTTGAGGTGTTGAAAAATAAACGCGAGCTCAGCCTGCTGATCGCCCACGTTGCCTTCCAGCATCACGAGCGGGTGGACGGCAGCGGAACGCCGAGACAGATGCAGGGCGAGCAAATTCATCTGTACGCCAAAATTACCGCCGTCGCCAACACATACGACAATCTGTTATTTGACGAGTCGCTGGGCCGGCGGATGCTGCCGCATGAAGCTTGCGAGCATATGACCGCATTGGCGGACACGCATTTGGACCGCGAGATTGTAATCCATTTCCTGCGCACCGTATCGATCTATCCGACCGGGGCGTCGGTTCGCTTGTCGACGAAGGAAACCGGCGTCGTCGTAGGACAGCACAAGGGGCTCCCGGGCCGGCCGGTCGTCAGGGTCGTCAAAGCGGAGTCCGGTACCGATCTGGAAGTGGCCGAGATCGATCTGGCCAAGCGGACGACCGTGTTTATCGATAGCGTGCTGGCCTGATCGAATAAGCTTATTAGCGATTATATAGGCGCAAGCGCCGGTTTTGGCAAAAGTCTGCATTTGTGTGCAGACTTGCGATTTGCTATGATGTTGTAATGATAACTTACGGGATGAGGTGGATAGCATACGATGTGGTGGAACTACGCGATTCCGATCGTAACGCTGCTTGTCGGTGCCGTTGGCGGTTTTTTTGCCGGCGTGTATTATTTGCGCAGGCAGCTTGAGCGCATGCAGAGCGATCCTGCCATGCTGCAGGAAATGGCCAAAAAAATGGGCTACAACATGAATAAGCAGCAGTTGAACAAAGCGCAGCAAATGATGAAGAAACAAAAATTCCGTCCGTAATGCCGGCGTTCCGTTCCCGAGAAGTCCGGTGAATATGAACGGAGTGGGGAGTGGGCGGAATCATTCCGGAGAAGCGTCGGTATAAGTTTACGAGCTAACTTTCCTATCAGAAAGTTCAGCGTACGCTTACGAAGTCAGTTTCGCTAAGGCGAAACTAAGTAAATGCTTACGAAGCTAACTTTCCTAACGGAAAGTTCAGCGTACGCTTACGAAGTCAGTTTCGCTAAGGCGAAACTTGGAGGAGGTAAAACCATGCCAGCAAAAGAATACAAAAATACCCGTGTCGATGAAAATCGCAAACTTATCGAAGGACATGTCCGCGAAATTTTACGCCTGATCGGCGAGGACGTTGACCGGGAAGGCTTGTTGGATACGCCGGCCAGAGTGACCCGGATGTATGAAGAAATTTTTGCGGGCTACGAAGCAGACTACAAAGACATACTGGGCGTAGCGTTCGATGAAAAGCACGAAGAGCTTGTAATCGTCAAAGATATTGTCTACTACAGCCAGTGTGAGCATCATATGGCTCCATTTTTCGGAAAGATTCATATCGGCTATATTCCGAGCGGCAAAATAGCCGGACTCAGCAAGTTTGCACGGCTCGTTGAAGCGGTGACCCGCAAGCTGCAGGTGCAGGAACGGATTACTTCGGAGCTTGCGGACATTATCGAGCAGGAGCTGACTCCGCACGGCTGCATGGTCGTCGTTGAAGGCGAGCATTTGTGCATGTGCGCGCGCGGAGTGAAAAAGCCGGGCAGCAAAACCGTTACATCGGCCGTACGCGGCTTGTTCCGAACGGATGCGGCGTCCCGATCCGAGTTTTTGTCGCTCGTTAAAGGTTGATACTATACACCACGCTGCCGATATCCCGTCGCCAGCAGGCTCAACGATTCACGGATTTACACACATCATGGAGGAATCAGCAGCGGCTGTGGCAAGCACCCGTTCACGTGGGTTTCAGTGATTTATGCGCTTAATTAGTGAACTCGTTCAGCTTTGCTGAACATCGGGGAATCAGATGGGACTCTACCACACCTGATTCAAGGCCCACCTTAGAGGCGGGGGTCTTAACCCGATAAAGTCGTAATCGGATAAACGGATTAACTAATTTTATTGGGCGGCAGAGGGGCATTTTTCTTGAAAAGGAAGATGTCCTTTTGCTATTTTTTATGCTGCATTGCGACCTCACAATCGGTATATTCGCAGCTTGGCGCGGGGAGCATCAACTAAAATAACCTCCCCGACCTGTGGCAGGCGGGAAGGTTATGAGGCACTTGCTGTGCCAATTAAGGTCGCTCAGTTCGTTGGTGCCATCCGCGGCGGGCCGGAAGTGATCCCGGCGGACAAACCGTTCAGGAAGCCCATCGTCATGGTCAAGTAATCTTTTTTGTTGCCTTTAAAAATAAGCTCGTGCTTCTCCTTGGTCAGCAGCCATAGCTGGGAGCCGGAGTTATCAGACTGATTGCGGAATATATCCTGCGCCATTTCGAATGGGGCGCGCTCGTCATTTTTGCTGTGGATGAAAAAGATCGGCACGGAGTACTTGGCTTCCTTCACCTTGTCGTACGGAATCTGATTCAAGCTCACACCGTTGATTAGCGGGAAGAACAGGTGGACGAGCGGCTGGGACGGGAATTTCGGCAAATTGGCGACCTGCTTCATATTATGGTACAGCGTATCCGGCTCAAGAATAAACGTGCTGTCCAATATCATGCCATCGATATCCTTCGTTTGCAACGCGGCCTGCAGTGCAGTTCCGGCTCCCATCGAGAAGCCCCAGATGAAAACGCCGCCGGAACCTTTTTGCCTGGCGTATTGGACGGCGCCCAGAAGCTCCTGCGATTCGCGTATGCCGCCGGTGACGCTCTCCTTAGGTTGAACATAGCCGTAATCGAACATCAGAACATTGTAGTTTTGCTTATGCAGTTCTTTGGCCAGGCTGTAAATAGGAACCCAGATTTCTTCGCGGTTGCCGCCATAGCCGTGGGAAAATATGACTGTTTTGCTCGTCTCGGGCAGCCGTTCGGCGGGGACGAACCAGCCGGACAAGTTGGAGCCGCCGTTCAAGCTGGGAAACTGAATATTTTCATATGGCGCGCCGATCGACAGCTCTGGATTGGAGCGGAGCGGATCGATGTGCGGACGGGCCAGCGTCCAAGCAATATAGGCATGAAAGCCCAAAATCAGACTGAACAAGAGCAGTAAAGCCGACAGTAAAATGACCAGCAGCTGTCGAAGTCTGCGGCGGGCAACGGAGGGCCGCGAGATAGCGTTTTCAATTTGAGCTTGAGCAGTATTGAGCGGGACGGAAGTGAGCGGTTCGGTTTCCATCTTGATCCCTCCTAAATTCTAAGATGTCATATGATGTCGGATTGGGGCGATTATTAAAAAAATTGTCGACGGTATGACGGTAAAGCTTCTTATATTTCTATAGTACGGCGCGGACGGGAGATGCGTCAATCGGGCGGAGGAAAATGTAAACTGGCTGTAATCAACCTGTAACAGAAGACGTTTCAAATAGGCATAAGCTGGGTATTCAGGAAACGGTTCGTTGCTTTTTCGCCGGACCATGCAGACGCTTGTAATTAATGAAGGGGGTAAAATAATATACTTTACGGTACTATTCGTATGAGTTATACTATATGTAACTGAGTTTCATCAAGTGAAACTGAATCCGGAGGAATTAGCGATGGAAGATGGCAAGCTGACTGTGCGCGCGGTCGAACGCGCTTTAGATATTTTGCTTTGTTTTACCGATTCCTCGGATTTGAGCTTAACCGAAATCGCGGCGCGGGTTTCCCTGCATAAGAGCACGGTGCACCGGCTGCTGGCTTCGCTGGAGGGGAAAGGGTTCGTCCTGCGGGATGCGGCGTCCGACAAGTACCGGCTTGGCTTCCGTATTTGGGAGCTGTCAGCCAATCTGACCCATGATGACGACCCGGCGCTTATTTTACTGCCGGATATGGAGCGTCTGCGCGACGAGCTCGACGAGACGATCAGCCTGTATGTGCGCGACGGTATGGAGCGCGTCCGCGTGCAGGCGGTGCAGAGCAACCAGGCGATCCGCCGCGTTGCACCGATCGGGGCGAGAATGCCGCTGTATGTCGGCGCTTCGAGCAAGATCCTGGTCGCCTTCGCCGAGCAGGCGGTGCAGGAAGCGCTTATGGGCCCGGACTGGCCGACGGGCCTGGACCGCAGCGCATTTCTGCAGCAGCTCGCCGAGGCGAAGACGCTCGGCTACGCGACGAGCGTCGAGGAGCGGGAGCCCGGCGCCGCAGCCGTAGCGGTGCCGATCATGAACGGCGCGCACCGGCTGGTCGCCGCGCTGGCCGTAAGCGGCCCCTCCAACCGGCTGACGTTGGAGAAGATGAAGGAGCATGCGCCGATCTTGATGGAGGCGGCCCGCCGCATGGGCAAGATGCTGCTGAAATAACAAAAAAGCATGACCGCACCCTGACTATCGACGGATGCGGCCATGCTTTTTTCTTTAAAGATTTTAACGGGGGGGCTAAATTAAGCCATAATTTGACGCAATACGGTTTGCAGAATACCGCCGTTCCGGTAGTAATCCACATCGACCATGCTGTCCAGACGAACGATCGCTTCGAACTGGAAGCTGCTTCCGTCTCCGCGGGTAGCTGTAACGGTCACTCTTTGGCCCGGTTGAACATCGTTCGTCAAGCCGGTAATATCGAATGTTTCCGTTCCGGTAATGCCGAGCGTTTTCCAGCCGGTACCGTCCACGAATTGAAGCGGCAGAACGCCCATGCCGACCAGGTTGGAACGGTGAATCCGCTCGAAGCTTTCCGCGATAACGGCTTTAACGCCAAGCAGGAACGTGCCTTTTGCCGCCCAGTCGCGGGAGCTTCCTGTACCGTACTCTTTGCCTGCGATAACGATCAGGTTCGTGTTTTGCGCTTGATACTTCATGGATGCGTCGTAGATGGACTCGACTTCGCCCGTAGGCAAGTAAGTCGTTACGCCGCCTTCCGTGCCGGGAGCCACTTGATTGCGGATGCGGATATTCGCGAACGTACCGCGCATCATCACATCATGGTTGCCGCGGCGGGAACCGTAGGAGTTAAAGTCCTCTTTTTTCACGCCGTGCTCGATCAGGAACTTGCCGGCAGGGCTGTCGACTTTAATATTGCCCGCAGGGGAAATATGGTCGGTTGTTACGGAATCGCCGAGCAGAGCCAAAGCTCTTGCACCGCGGATGTCGGCCATATCGGCAACGCCTGCGCCAAGGTTTTCAAAGAACGGCGGGTTGGCGATGTAAGTGGATTTTTCATCCCACTCGTACAGCTCGCCTTCCGGCACGTCGATCGCATTCCAGCGTTCGTTGGCACGGAACACGTTAGCGTATTTCGCGCGGTAAATCTCAGGGCCCATCGCCGTTGCGATCGCTTCTTGAATTTCCGCGTTTGAAGGCCAGATGTCTTTCAGGTAAACCGGCTGATTCGATTGATCGTAGCCGATCGGATCGTTAGCCAGATCGATGTTAACCGTACCTGCCAAAGCGTAAGCGACAACAAGCGGCGGGGAAGCCAGGTAGTTGGCTTTAACTTGAGCATGGACGCGGCCTTCAAAGTTCCGGTTGCCGGACAATACGGCAGCAACGGTCATATCGTTGTCGGCAATCGCCTGACCGATTTCATCAGGCAGCGGACCGGAGTTGCCGATACAGGTAGCGCAGCCGTAACCTGCGACGTGGAAGCCCAATGCTTCAAGCGATTCCAGCAGGTTCGCGTTTTTCAGGTAGTCCGTAACGACCAGCGATCCCGGAGTCAAGCTGCTTTTTACATAGGCCGGTTTTCTCAAGCCGCGGGCTACCGCTTTTTTCGCGACCAGGCCGGCGCCGAGCATAACGCTTGGGTTGGATGTGTTCGTACAGCTGGTGATAGCCGCGATGACAACCGCGCCTGTGCCCATTTTGCTCACGTCGCCGTTCGGATGCTTCACTTCGACCGTTTCGGCGATTTTGTCTTCGCTTAAGCCATAGCCGCCTTTTTCGATTGGCGTACGGATGATCGTATTGAACGACTCCTTCATGGAGGTCAGCTCAACGCGGTCTTGCGGACGCTTCGGACCGGCCAAGCTAGGAACGACAGCGGACAAGTCAAGCTCGATCACATCGCTGAATACCGGATCCGGCGTAGCGTCCGTACGGAACATGCCTTGCGCTTTATAGTAAGCTTCGACAAGCGCGATTTGCTCTTCATCGCGGCCTGTGCCGCGCAGGTAGTTCAACGACTCCGTGTCAACCGGGAAGAAGCCGATCGTTGCGCCGTATTCCGGAGCCATGTTGGCCACAGTCGCACGGTCAGCCAGACTGATGTTGCTCAAGCCGGGACCGTAAAATTCGACGAACTTGCCGACAACGCCTTTTTTGCGAAGCATTTGAGTAACGGTCAGCGCCAGGTCGGTAGCGGTGGAGCCTTCAGGAAGCGTACCCGTCAGCTTGAAGCCGATAACTTCAGGCATTACGAAATAGAGCGGTTGACCGAGCATGCCGGCTTCCGCCTCGATACCGCCAACTCCCCAGCCGACGACGCCAAGACCGTTGATCATCGTAGTATGGGAATCGGTACCGACCAAAGAATCCGGATAAACGACCGTGTCGCCGTCTACAACCTTTGTAGCGGCAACGGATGCCAAATACTCCAGGTTGACCTGGTGAACGATACCGGTAGCGGGTGGTACGGCACGGAAATTGTCGAACGCCGTTTGGGCCCAACGGAGGAAACGGTAACGCTCTTCGTTGCGCTCAAATTCATAATTCATGTTTGTCGCCAATGCGTCAGGGGAACCGAAAGCGTCGACCATAACCGAGTGGTCGATAACGAGATCCACCGGTACGAGCGGATTGATCCGTTTCGGATCGCCGCCGGAGCGCTTCATTGTATCTCTCATGGCAGCAAGGTCGACAACGACAGGCACGCCTGTGAAGTCCTGCAGCACGATACGTGCAGGGATAAAAGGAATCTCCTTGTCGTCGCGCTCTTTTGCCCAATTAGCCAGTTGTTTGACATGCTCGGAAGTGATCGCTCTGCCGTCAAATTGACGGACAGCCGCCTCCAGGAGCACTTTAATGGAAAAAGGCAGCGCCGAAATATTGCCGAGGCCCTGCGTCTCCAGTCCGGGCAAGCTGTAATAGTGGTACGTTTTACCGCTAACGTCCAGCGATTTGCGAACGGAGTACTGATCTTTGTTAGCCATCGTTTTTTTTCCTCCTCAAAAAATGGATTTAACTATGAAATGCGTATTGTTTCACAGAGTGAAACGCGATTTCAAAATTACCATACACTAAGTATACATCCTGCCGAACGCTTCGTAAAGGTTAAATTCAATCATTTTTGCCCGCAAAACTTCATATATTGGATTAATCGTCGAACGCTGTACAGGGCCGGAGAACCGGTCGTATACGTATGCCATTCACCCAAAACGGGGAGGAAACACACATGTCATGGAAACCGACACTCTATGATTATGTACACCACAAAAATCAGATGGACATGGATTATTCCGTCGAGCCATTGCTGCCTTTCGTCACGGATACGCAGTATTTGCAAAACGAAATTAAACGGTTAGCCCGTACAGCACACTCGGACCAGGACCGCCGTTATTCCCCGGTAAAAAATGAAACCAGACTTTCCATATTGCAGGCGACCGGTTTGCCGAACGGGCAAATTGCCGCAGACATCCGTCTTAAGCGGTATACGGTCGGCGTCATCGGCCATACCGAGCTGGAGGAGCAGCGTGTGTCGTCCGAACGGGTTGAACTGCAAAATAACGGAGGCAAGTGGCAGATCACTTCAATCCGGCAGCTTGACGCAGAGCGGAGCTCCGCCGTCCCGGCTTACCCGCCGGCTGCAGCGGGAGAGGATGCCTATTACCCCGACTACGGGACGCATTCCCCGTCGCTTCCTTATCTGAACTATACGATTTTGCCCTATTTGGATACCGCCGGAAGAAAAGTCGGCTATGACCGGGTCAAAGCCGTCGAATACGCCGAAGCCTGGTGGGATAGTGCCAATCCGGCTTACATTGAATTTGAAGTGGACTGCAGCAACTATGTATCCCAGTGCCTCTTTGCAGGCGGGGCGCCAATGAACTATACTGGAAAAAGGAATTCCGGCTGGTGGTACAAGGGCAAGTATAACGGACAGGAGTTGTGGAGCTACAGCTGGGCTGTCGCGCATAGTCTGCAAACGCATATGATGAACAGCCGCTTCGGTCTGCAGGCCGAGGCTGTAGAGCAAGCCGATCAGCTTGAGCTTGGCGATGTCATCGGCTACGACTGGGACGGCAGCGGCAGGTTCGGGCACAGCACGGTTGTGACGGCCAAGGATGCGAACGGTATGCCGCTTGTCAACGCGCATACAATCAGCAGCCAGCACCGTTATTGGAGCTACAAGGATTCGCATGCATGGACGGAGCGGACGCAATATCGGTTTCTACATATTCACGACGTGCTCTAGTCCGGGGCTCACGATGCAAGTATTCTTCCGATTCTCACAGATTATGCTTCATTCTAATTATTTCTTAACATGATACGGATTCGGGATTCCGCTATTATACGCATAACATTAATTTCGGAGGTCATTCAATGAACCGCAAAATTCGCATCGGCTTAATTTATGGCGGGAAATCCGGGGAGCACGAAGTTTCGCTGCAAACCGCTAAGGCTGTAATCAAAGCTTTTGACTTGAGCAAATACGAAATCATACCTTTCTATATTACCAAGCAAGGCGATTGGCGCTCCGGTCTGCAGCTGCAAGGGCCCGTGGACAACGTCGTCGAGCTGATGTTCGAGGGCGAGCAGCAGAACGAATCGTTCGCGCTGCAGCCTTTCTTCAACTCACTCCAGCTTGCAGATTCCCCCAACCCGGCCGCTGCGGGTTCGGATACGGAGCAGATCGATGTCGTGTTTCCGCTGCTGCACGGTACCTTTGGCGAGGACGGCACCATTCAGGGGCTGCTGGAAATGGCCAATATCGCTTACGTGGGGGCGGGAGTTTTGGCGTCTTCCGTCGGGATGGACAAAGTCATGATGAAAAAAATATTTGCTCAGGAAGGCTTGCCGCAATGCGTGTTCCGGCATTTCACCCGGACGCAGTGGGAAAAGGATCAAGCTTTTTTTCTTATGGAGGTCGAAGTGTCGATCGGTTATCCGTGCTTCGTAAAGCCGGCTAATCTGGGCTCCAGCGTAGGTATCAGCAAAGCCGCAAACCGGGAAGAACTGATTGAAGCCATTCAAGCGGCGTTCCAGTACGACCGGAAAGTTATAATTGAGGAAAATATTAACGCGCGCGAGGTGGAGGTAGCGGTGCTCGGCAATGACGAGGCGGAAGCCTCCGTCGTGGGCGAAGTCGTTTCCTCCAATGAATTTTACGATTATAAAGCGAAATATATCGACGGCAAATCGTCGATGATCATTCCGGCGGAAATTCCGCAGGAGCTGTCCGATCAGATCCGCGAAATGGCGGTCCGCGCTTTCCAGGCGATTGACGGCTCCGGCTTGTCCCGCGTCGATTTCTTTTTGCGCAAGGAAGACAGCAAAATTTTTATTAATGAAATCAACACGATGCCGGGCTTTACGCCTTACAGCATGTATCCTTTACTATGGAAAGAAACCGGCAAGCCGTACCGCGAGCTGTTGGATAGCCTGATCACGCTTGCGATCAAGCGCCATGCCGACAAGCAGCGGCTGCAGTACTCTTTCGATGCATAAGGTCCGACGTTTATAGGCGGAACGCGGCGGCTTGCGAACTTGTTCCGCATCACGTATGCTTAATTAATAGGAAATAACCGCAGCGTCGTTAGAGAGGAGGCTTCTTTATGGGGTTTCAAACCGAATTTAATTCCGTGTGCAAGTTCAAATCCGAGCAGGAGCTGTACGAGCTGCTGGAATACGGCCGGGGCAAAATGGTGAAAAAGGGCTTCCGCGTATTCCCTACGGGCGAAATGGTCATTGCTTACACACCGGAAAATAAAGCGATTGCCATCGTCAAAATCGTCGCATCGATCGCCGAAATCAATTTTCAGGGCGAAGAAGTGACCCAGGTCGAGATGGAGCTGGTGCGCAGGCTGACGGAAGAGGAGTCGCGCATTCAAACGGCGTTGGCGCATGAAATGTTTTTCGGTCTGAAGCGATCCTAGGTCATTGCCGTAAACCGTAAGTAAAGCAAGCGAGAAGACATCTTTCCTTGTACAGCAGCAGGGGAGGATGTTTTCTTTTTTTTGGACAACCTATGGTCAAATCAAGGATAAGGGAGTGTGAGCCGAATCGATGATTGTGCGGCTTGGTTATGTGGCGATGTCCACGCTGGTCAGCAATGCGTCTCCTTCCAAAACAATGACGGCGACGAGCTTCGCCAAGCTTGAAGACCGGGAGGCAGCGGTTCGCAAGCTGGAGCGGATCGCTGCCGAAAATGTTCATAATACGCTGCGTCTCTTGAAGCATAATCGCGCTTACGACATTCAACTGTACCGCTGCTCCTCAAGACTCATCCCGCTGCTCGGACATGAGCTGCTGAACGGGTGGGACCCGATGCCCGCACTGAAGGAGAGCTTCGCCGAGCTGGGCGGATACGCCCGCGAGCATCGAATGCGGCTCAGCTTTCATCCCGATCATTTTACCGTGCTCAATACGCCGCGGGACGAGGTGCTGCGCAATTCGATTCTCGATTTGGAGCGGCATACCGCGATGCTGGAGGCGATGGGGCTCGATGAATCGGCCAAATGCAATATCCACATCGGCGGCACCTACGGCAGCAAGCAGACGGCCGGACGACGGTTCGTGGAGCGTTTCCTGGCCTTGCCGGAGCGGCTGCGCAGCAGGTTGACGCTGGAGAACGATGACAAAACGTTCAACGCATCGGAAACACTGCACATTTGCGAAGAAGTGGGAGCGCCCATGGTGCTCGACGTTCATCATCATAACGTGAATCATCCGGATACGGAGGCAGGGGAGAATGCGGCCGCCTTATGGCCGCGGATTTTGCGAACTTGGGAAGGGCAGCATGAGCAGGGTATGGAGGATAAGGATAAGGCGTTGCCGCCGAAAATCCACGTGTCGAGCCCGAAAAGCGATAAAGAGGTGCGCAGTCACGCCGATTATATCGACGCCACCGAGCTGCTGCGGTTTTTGAAAAATATTGTGGCAATAACGCCAAGACTCGACATTATGATCGAAGCGAAAAAGAAAGATGAAGCGCTGCTCAAGCTGATGGACGATATCCGCGGCGAAGCGGGCGTCCGCTTATTGGGACAAGCTTCGTTCGAGCTTTGAGGACAATATTTTCTTGGCTTGAAAATTTCGGAAAAATGGGGTACTTTGAGTAAGGGCGGAAGGCTTGGCCTCATTTTTATATTGGGAAGGGGATTTTTTCATGAGCCAATTGTTAGCCGGTAAAAATATACTTGTCATGGGCGTTGCCAACGATCGCAGTATCGCATGGGCTATCGCTCAATCCTTGGCGGCACAGGGTGCGCGCCTTGCTTTTACATTCGAAAACGAACGGGTTGAGGAGCGGGTCCGCAAGCTGGCCGACACAATTCCGAATTCAATCATTTTACCGTGCAATGTGACGGTGGATGAAGAAATTGAAACGCTCGCCGGTGCGGTTAGAGAGCATTTCGGCGTGCTGCACGGGCTTGTACATAGCATTGCTTTTGCCAAAACCGAGGAGCTGGAGGGGCTGTTCGTCGATACTTCACGCGGCGGCTTTGCATTGGCTCAAGATATTAGCGCTTATTCCCTCGTTGCCGTGGCCCAAAGACTATACCCGCTGATGACTGAAGGCGGAAGCATCATGACGATGACCTATCTCGGCGCAGAGCGCGCAATGAAAAACTACAACGTCATGGGTGTAGCCAAGGCAGCTCTGGAAGCAAGCGTCCGTTATTTGGCGAATGATCTGGGGCAGTTTAATGTGCGTGTCAACGCGGTTTCCGCAGGCCCGATCCGTACTCTGGCTGCCAAAGGGATCAAAGATTTTAATTCGATCTTGCGCACGGTCGAGGAGAAAGCGCCGCTTCGCCGCACGACGGAGGTTGCTGAGGTCGGCGATACGGCGATGTTCCTGATGAGCCATTTATCGAGGGGCATTACCGGTGAAGTGATTTATGTCGATAACGGGTATCATATTGTAGGCGTCTAGAACCACTGAATAACATTCATCCGGGTTTAACGGGTGGATGTTTTTTCTTTTGTATTAAACCCTAATTTTTTTTGGGTGAAACGCTGTAGCTTTTGAAACGTATATTCAATATACTGAGGTTAGTTAAAAAGATTCATATTATTGAAGGAAAAAGGACTGATTGCAGTGTCTAACCAGAACAATCCATCCTTTACTGTCGGCAGCAAAAGCTTCACGGCAGTAGCTATAAATACGGCATCGAAAGCAGGCGAGTGGATCCAGAGTAAGTTGGGGGATTTTAACAGCTTACATACGAAGTATTCGTCTCAGGATCTTGTAACTGAAATCGATAAAGGCGCCGAAAAAATGATTCGCAATTTGATTCAGACCCATTTTCCGCATCATTCGATTCTTGGCGAAGAAGGGGTCGAGCCCGGTCCGGCCGCTTCCAGCAAGGCTCTGGAGGCGATCAAGGATGCCGAGTATTTGTGGATCGTCGATCCATTGGACGGTACGACGAATTTTGTGCACGGATTTCCTTTTTTCAGCGTATCGATCGCTTTGGCCTACAAAGGCGAGGTCATCGTCGGCGTCGTGTACAATCCGATGTCTAACGAGCTTTTCGTAGCGGAGAAAGGCAAGGGCGCGTATGTCAAAGGCAAGCCGATGAACGTGTCCAAAGAGGCCAAGCTTATCGATAGTCTCATCGCAACAGGGCTGCCTGCCGATCGCAACGGTGCGCTTCCGGTTAATTTGCAAGGCTTGAATGCTTTGTGTCCCAAGGTGCGGAATATTCGCGTGGCCGGTTCGGCAGCGCTTCATTTGGCTTATGTTGCCGCGGGCCGGCTGAGCGGGTTTTGGGAGATCGGCTTGAACGCCTGGGATATTGCGGCCGGCGCTCTGCTTGTAGAGGAATCCGGCGGTAAGGTGACAGATACGGAAGGCAACCCTTACACATTAAGCGTCCGCAATATCGCCGCATCCAACGGGCATATTCACAAAGAATTTCTGAGCGAGCTCGACGCTGCCTCCGCAGTTGCAATTCAGGTATAAAATGAACGGCATAGCTTTATTCTGCAGCCTCTGCCTCCGACTTGTAATAGAGTTGGAGCGGAGGTTGTTATTTTTTATGAAAACGGGTATAGTATAAAAGGTCTCAGGGCGGAAGGGAAAAAATTCATTTGCGAAAACCTTGCAATTCGAATTTATCCGTGCTATATTGTTCTTCCGGCCCAAAAGGGCGCGGTAAGCATTGAAGAATGAAAAGCAGCTTTTGAAAAAAAGTTCTTGCAATTCGATAGACGAATGTGGTATATTATAAAGGTCGCCGCTAAACAAGGTATCATAAGTGAGGTGGCGTGAAAAGCCAGCAACAATGCGGCTTGGACGCAATAATTGCCCTTTGAAAACTGAACAACGAGTGAGTGTTAAAAAAAGAGAATGCAAATTCTCGCTAGCATTACTTTTGAGCTTAAGACAAGCTTTTTTACATCCCCTCAGTAATGTGGGGCCCCCGAAAAGTAATCGGAATTCTCTACGGAGGTTCGCTTCACTTTTTGGGGTATCGTGGAGAGTTTGATCCTGGCTCAGGACGAACGCTGGCGGCGTGCCTAATACATGCAAGTCGAGCGGACTGTTCCTTCGGGGACAGTTAGCGGCGGACGGGTGAGTAACACGTAGGCAACCTGCCTGTAAGACCGGGATAACTATCGGAAACGATAGCTAAGAGCGGAT
>NZ_SMRT01000007.1 GCF_004354045.1 Paenibacillus piri
CAAAGCAAAAGCCAAGGAACGCTACAAAATAGAAGCCAAAAACAGTGAACTCAAACACGGACACGGGTACGATGTAGCCACATCCTCGGGTTTGCTTGGTATGCAATTGCAAGGAGCCATGGCCATATTTGCAGTGAATCTCAAGCGAATATTGAAATTAACGGATTGAAATTTAGGGTTGATATCCCCGAATAGGATCAAAAAAAAGAAGACATCTCCCCAAAAAAATTGGGTAGATGTCTTCTTTGATTATGAATTTGCCGCCGAAGAAGAAAAACAGTAAGTTCTTCAGTGGCCTCCGTAAAAAGCGGCTACTCTTTTTTATTTAAGGCCTCGTACAGCTCGGCCAGATTTCGTTCCAGCTTCACCAAGATGAGCTTGCCTGCAGCTTCGTTAATCAGGTCGGCGCGAATGGCGAAATCGATCTCTCTGGACAAGCCGTACATTTGCGTATCTAACACCTCTTCGTACAGCGGACATTTGCGCGTTGTCAAATTTTCCATCTGCACTTCGATGAGTTTTTCAATTTTATCGGCATCTTCCTGAAGAAGATGAAGCGCTTTTTGCGATAGGCTAAGCAACAATTCGGATGATGACATCAAGCTTCCCCCTTGTACCTGCATGTTCATAGCTTAATATTAGTCGAAATCGGCGCAATACACAAGAGAATCCATAGCCGGAACTGCCAAAACAGAACCCCCTCAAAAGTGAAACCGTTTTTCTTGGGCATATTCCAACTGCTTCGGGGGGGCTAACGGCAATCTACAAGAGCCTGCTGTGCAAAATTTCCTGAACAAATAAAAAGCATTTCCACCCCTAAGGATGAAAATGCTTTTTTGAAATGCCGCATTAGTCGAGAATACTGTTAATATGAAGGTTATGCTTGGCAAATACGTCCGCCATCGCCTTCTTGGCTTCTTCCGCATCCGGACCGTGAACATGGAGGTCATAATTGCTGCTGGTCACTAAGGTTGTGAACAAGCCAAGGATACTTTTTACGTCAATGTACTTATTATCGTACTGCAAAACAATGGATGATCTGAATTTGTTGGCGGTTTGGGAAATTTCTACTATAGCTGCATTATTGGCACTTGACATATTGAATCCCTCCATGCGTTATGTTACTTGTACTCATTTGTAAATCGCTTTCTTTTTATGATTTTACCTTGGAAAACCATAACACGCAACCATTTTTTGCTCAATAGGCCGGACTATTTGCGAGTTGGCGGCAGCGGTCTCGTCATTTCAAATGCTCGGGATTCAATCCTTCCAGCTCGGGTATGACAAACCGCCCGTCCTTGCGGATCAGCACGTCGTCGAAATAAATGTCCCCGCCTCCGTATTCCGGCCTTTGGATCAGCACCAGATCCCAGTGAATGGCCGACCGGTTGCCGTTATCGGCCTGCTCATAGGCTTGACCGGGTGTAAAATGCAGGCTGCCGTCAATCTTTTCATCGAATAACGTATCCTTCATCGGCGTTAAAATATGCGGATTAAAGCCGATGCTGAATTCGCCGATAAAGCGTGCGCCTTCGTCCGTATCCAAAATTTTGTTAATTTTTTGCGTATCGCTGCTTGTCGCCTCGACGATCCTGCCGTTTTCAAACCGGAAGCGGATATTTTCGAATGTGACTCCGGCATGCACCGAAGGGGTATTATAGGCAATCGTCCCATTGACGGAATCGCGAACCGGCGCCGTGTATACTTCGCCGTCCGGGATGTTGCGCCTGCCGCTGCACTTCACCGAGCCGATCTGCTTGATCGAGAAGCTGAGATCGGTCCCCGGCGATACAATGCGCACCCGATCCGTCCGGTTCATCAATTGCTGCAGCGGGTCCATCGCCGACGACATTTTGGCATAATCCAGGTTGCATACATTAAAGTAAAAATCTTCGAACTTCGAGGTGCTCATATTGGCCAATTGGGCCATTGAAGCGTTAGGATAGCGCATGACGACCCAACGCGTCTTCTTTACCCGCTGCTCCAAATGAACCGGTTTTTGAAAATAGGTGTCGTACAATTTTTTTTGCGCTTCCGGCACGTCGGACATTTCGCTGACGTTCGATCCGGCGCGAATTCCGATATAGCATTGCATATCCCGCATCCTTTTCAAGTCCAGCTCGGCCATATGCTCGATCTGCGCCTTGCCGGCCGACTGCAGCAGTGCGCTTTGAACGGTCGGATCCGTCAGCTGTATGTAAGGGTTGCCGCCTTTCGCATAAATTTGTTCAACCAGACACACGACAAACTCTCTTTCCGAGCCGATCATTTCGACGAGCACATTTTCACCCGGCTGAACATCCAGGGAATAACCGACAATATTTTGGGCCAACACCTGCAATCGCGGATCGCGCATGGCAATCGTCTCCTTTTGTTTTGGATTTGATTATGTTTATGTTTTTGTTTTGCTGCCGAACCACTTGTTTTTAAAGCTGTTGCCGATGAGGATCAGTCCGATGAACACGACCGACAGCAATAACAGTCTGCGTTTATTTTGATGAAAGTAGAGCAGATCATGACCGATATACGACTCCAGCAAAATCATCGGGAGCTTGCCGCAAACGGTGCCCAATATAAAATCGCGGCTTCGGATCTTCATCACCGCGGCTCCCATGTTGATCACGAAGGAAGGAAGGATGGGAACGATCCGCAGGATGAAAATATACATAAACCCGCTGCGCTCAAGCTTGTCGTTCAATTTATTCAAATACGCGTATTTCTCCAGCTTTTTCTCCACCCAGCTGCGGGCAAATCGCCGTGCGAACCAAAATGCGGTGACGGCTCCCAACACGGAGGCGGCGTAATTGACGATAAACCCCCACCAGAAACCGAATATAAGCACGTTAGCTCCCGCAACGACGACAAAAGGTACAAACGGAAAGAGCGTCTGCACAAAAGCCAGTAATGCGCCGGCCAGATGTCCCCAGACTCCCCATGTATTCAGGATGTCCGATAAGTGGTGGACATTCCATTTGACCAAGAACAACACATCCCTTCCAAGCCTATTGTAACACTTTCTTTCCTTCATTTCATAATATTGACTATTTTCTGCTGCAAAAACCGGCCGCCATACTTGACACGGCTATATATATTCTTATAGAATTAGAAGTCGAGAATAAACATATCCCCCGGGGACATGTTTATGGTGGAAGCTTGTGTCACCCTCACTGATTTTGTTGCTGACAGGACAGCGGCTGAGATTCCTGGCAGGTGCGGGACGGGGCATTTATACGTCCAACGCTTTAAACAAAATCGGGCACATGCTTCACCCGAGATCATTAACTAACACTAACCCATTATTGTGGAAAAAAAGGAGCTCATTATACATGGCACGCTACACAGGTCCTAAATTTAAATTGAGCCGTCGTCTGGGCATTTCCCTGAGCGGCACCGGAAAAGAATTGAAACGTCCTTTCCCTCCAGGCCAGCACGGCCCGGGTCAACGCAAAAAAATGAGCGGCTACGGCGTTCAATTGCAAGAAAAGCAAAAACTTCGCCACATGTACGGCATGAACGAGAAGCAATTCCGCAACTTGTTCGACAAAGCGACGAAGCAGCAAGGTATTGCCGGTGAAAACTTCATGATTTTGCTGGAAAGCCGTTTGGACAACCTCGTATACCGTTTGGGTCTGTCCCACTCCCGCGCCGGCGCGCGTCAATTGGTTTCCCACGGTCACGTAACCGTAAACGGCAAAAAGGTTGACATCGCTTCTTACATTGTCAGCACTGGCGATGTAATCAGTCTTCGCGAAAGAAGCCGCAACCTGTCCGCTGTCAAAGAAGCCTTGGCCAACCGCAACTATTTGCCGGCTTACCTGGAATTCAACGACGCAGCTTTGGAAGGCAGATATACGCGTCTTCCGGAACGTTCCGAGCTTCCTCAAGAAATTGACGAGAAGCAAATCGTCGAGTTTTACAGCCGTTAATAACGACTCAGCCTTGCTGGCCCCGGCCGGCAAGGCTTTTTTTATAATATCAGAATTGTTCAGCGGAGCTGAAGCAAAGAGACCGCTTGTCCCCTTCGGGGCTTTGCGGTCTCTTCGTGTCCGGTTCTCCGTACGGCTCGCGCACAGCTGCGGAATATCGAATACTTGGGCCGATCGGCCTTTTGGCCAGCAGCATTCTTATTGTTATTGTCCAAGCTTGATCCGCGCAAATTTGCGTTTGCCTACCTGAACGATGTCTCCATCCTGCGGAACCAGATCCTCGTTCAAGTCTTCGAGCTTGACTTCGTTCAGACGGACGCCGCCCTGCTGCACACTTCTCCTGGCTTCGCTGCTCGAAGACTGCAGACCGAGCGTCACGAGCAGCTTCACGATCCGGATTTTCCCTTCGTCGAGCTCCGATTGCGGCAGCACGACTTCCTCAATGTCATCCGGCAGCGCACGCTGCTGGAATACGGTGACGAAATGCTGCTGGGCATCTTGAGCCGCCTGCTCTCCGTGGTACATCCGCACGAACGTTTGCGCAAGCTGCATCTTGGCATCCCGCGGATGCACGGTGCCGTCCGCCAGACCGTCGCGCAAGCTTTTCAGCGCTTCGTTCGAAATATTAGTGGCCAGCTCATAGTACTTGATCATAAGCTCATCCGGAACGGACATTGCTTTGCCGTAAATTTGATTCGGCTCCTCGTCAATCCCGATGTAGTTCCCGAGGCTTTTGCTCATTTTGTTCGCTCCGTCAAGTCCTTCGAGCAGCGGCGTCATGATCGCGATTTGCGTATCGGCGCCGTATTCCTTTTGCAGCGTGCGGCCCATCAGCAGATTGAACTTCTGGTCGGTTCCGCCAAGCTCGATGTCGCTTTTCAGCGCGACCGAGTCGTACCCTTGCATAAGCGGATAGAAAAACTCGTGGATGTGGATGGGCTGGCCTGAGGAATACCGTTTCGAAAAATCGTCTCTCTCCATCATGCGCGCAACGGTAACCTTGGCGGACAGTTGAACCACCTCGGCGAAATTGAGCGGGCTCAGCCATTCCGCATTGTAAAACAGCTTCGTCTTGTCCGGATCCAAAATTTTATAAATTTGCTGCTGATACGTTTGCGCATTGCGCTTAACATCTTCTTCCGTAAGCTGTTTGCGGGTTTCGGACTTCCCGGTCGGGTCTCCGATTCGTCCCGTGAAGTCGCCGATAATTAATTGCACCTGATGCCCCAGCTCCTGGAACTGTCGAAGCTTGTGCAGCACGACGGTATGCCCGATATGAATGTCGGGGGCCGAAGGATCCAATCCCAGCTTGACGTTAAGCGGCTTGCCCGAAACGACCGAACCGATAATTTTTTGTTTCAGCTCGTCCTCCGGAACGATTTCGACCACGCCGCGACGAATCCATTCCAGTTGACGGTTGACCTCCTGCTGTTGATCTGCTGTAAGCTCTTCCCATTTCTTCATTGATTTGGCCTCCTGTGTTTCGTAAAAATACCGGGTTAACCGGCTTCGCCGTCCCTGGCGGACGAGCGCGTTTATCAAGGTTGTGCGAAGCAAAGTGCAAAATTTATACTTTTTTACAACCAAAAAAGCCTTCTCGATCCACAAGGGACGAGAAGGCTGCTGCTCGCGGTACCACCCTAATTAAAGCAATGCCGGCAGCTCCGTATATCGGAACGCTCCTGACCTGCTTTCACTTCATTTCGATAACGGGCTGCTAACCCGGCAGGAAGCTAATGGCAGCTGAGCCCGACCCGATGATGAGTCGTTCGCTTGCGTTCCCTTCCCCTGCTCAGGACGGTATTTCGAGAATAGGTCAACACCGGTTCGCACCATCCACCGGCTCTCTGTCAGCTGGGCTCCTACCTCTACTGTCGCACCTTGCAGCTGCTTGCCGCAGCGGTGCTGGTCCATCATTGCATTTTGACTTATATGCGATTACAAGATTTATAACATATGACGGGACAAGTGTCAAACCCCATTGTGAGCAATCTGACAGGATGGGCTAGTGTCACAGCAGTACCCGTATGGTATAATAGGCTACGTATGTTTCATAATTCGGGAGGAACTTTTAACAGTATGGAGACAGAGAAACAGGAAAAAAAAGCCGCTGCTGTGATTTGGACTATTGCCAAGTATACCCTCATTACTTGTAAATGGCTCTTGATAGCAGGAATCATTTTCGGATTTTTGGGCGGCGCCGCCGCTTTCGGTTATGTATCCGCACTCGTCAAGGAAGACCCGATCCGCAGCAAAGAATCGATGACAGCCCAAGTGCAGGAAAATGCGATAACCGGGTTTGTTTATTTCAATGACCAGTCTATTCTCGGTCAAATCCGCTCCGACGAAGACCGCCGGATGGCCAAACTCGAGGAAATTCCCCAGCAAGTGCTCGATGCGGTTTTTGCGATTGAGGATAACCATTTTTACGAGCACAGCGGGATCGATTTTAAAGGACTTGCTCGCGCCGTGGTCCAAAAACTGATGAGGCAGGACATCCAAACCGGCGGAAGCACCATCACCCAGCAGCTCGCGAGACGGGTCTTCCTGACGCTGGACCGGGAGGACAGCCGGAAAGCGAAAGAAATTTTTCTGGCCATGCGGATGGAACGCCTGATGTCCAAGGATGAAATTTTGCTCGCTTATTTGAATAAAATCCCCTACGGAAACGGTTCTTCGGGCTATAATCTGTATGGAATCAAGGCGGCGGCCAAAGGCATCTTCGACATCGACGACTTGAAAGACATTAACATCGCGCAAGCGGCCTATTTGGCCGGCGTGCCGCAGCAGCCAAGCAATTACTCCGCCTTTACGAGCAAAGGCGAGGTCGACGGAGCCGCATTGAAGCGGGCCATTACAAGACAGCAGCTCGTTCTGCGGCGGATGCTGGAGGAAGGCAAAATCAATCAACAGCAGTACCAGGAGGCGCTCAGTTTCGACATTCAGGGCTCATTGGCCAAACGGGTCAAAAAAGCGTATTCAACCTATCCGTATTTGATGATCGAGGTTGAGAAGGAAGCGGCCAAAGCGCTGCTCAAGGCGCAAAATCCGAAGCTGACGCCAACGTCGAATGCGGACGCCTACAACGAGGCGTTGAAAAACGCCCAACAGCAGCTAAGCCGCGGCGGTTATCAGATCTATACTACGATCGATAAAGATATTTATGAATCGATGCATGAAATCTCCGAAAATCCGAATAATTTCTCGCCCGACGATCCGAAGAAAGGCGTGGAACAAATCGGAGCGGTCATGATCAACAGCAAGACGGGCGCCATACTCGGCATGATCGAGGGACGCGACTTTTTTCAAGAGCAGCTGAATCACGCCACCCAGGCATTCCGTCAACCGGGTTCAACAATGAAACCGATTGCCGCATACATACCCGCTATTGAAAAAGGCGCGATATCTCCCGCGTCCATCATCGACGATGTGCCGGTCATTTTGAAGGACGGCTCCAAGGGCTATCATATTCCGGAAAACTGGGATAATCAATTTCACGGACTCGTTACGGCGCGCAAAGCGCTGAACCAATCGTACAATATTCCGGCGATCAAGCTGTTCCTGGACGTCGTCGGCATCGAGCAGGCGTGGGATTTTGCCAAAAAGCTCGGCATTTCGTCGATCAGCAAGGACGACTATTACGCGCAAACCGGCGTCATCGGCGGCCTGAAATACGGAGTATCGGTCAAGGAATTCACGAACGCCTACTCCTCGATCGCGAACAAAGGGGTCTACAACGAGCCTTTCATGATCAGCAAAATTACGGATTCCAACGGAAAGGCCGTATATAATCACGAGCTGCAGCCGACGACCGTATTTTCCGAGCAAACCGCATATATTATGACGGATATGATGCGTACGGTTGTTACGTCCGGCACTGCGACGGACCTGATGAAAAATTTCAAGCACTACGGAAAAATTCCGATCGTCGGTAAAACCGGCTCGACCCAGGACGATGCGGACGCCTGGTATATGGGCTATACGCCGGATATTACATTGGGTGTCTGGGCCGGTTACGATTCACCGATTAACAAGCTGAGCAAAGCGACCGGCGGGACCAATCGGGCCAAAAATATTTGGGCGCTCGTCATGGACGCCGCGATCGACAAGAAGCCGGATTACTTCCCGACGAAGACATTCAAACGTCCGGATGGCATCGTCGAAATGACGGTATCTGCATACTCCGGCAAACTGCCAAGCGAAGAAACGACGAAATCCGGCAAGCTGACAACCGATATTTTTAATAAAAAATACATCCCGACTGAAGAAGACAACGTGTTTACGAAGCTGTCGATCATCCCGTACAACGGCATCAATTACATCGCACAGCCGAACACGCCGGAAGATTTCGTTCAGCAAAAAACGGTAATCAAAAGGGAAAAATCGATTAATACGATACTTGGCGAGCTGTCGGCAATTATGAGCAAGGTGCCGGAGGATCGCCGCCGTTCGATCGACCGGTACCGCCCTGCCGATTACGATGACGATGCGCCAACCGAGACGGATCCGCGGGTGGACGACGGAAAAGCGCCGAACGCTCCTACAACCGTCGTCGCTACCCGCTCGGGCGATACGAGCGTCATTACGTTCCAGGCCGGCGGCAGCCCGGATACGGTCGGCTACAGGCTGTACCGTTCCGCCAACAACAGCGGCTTTAAAGTCGTTAGCGGAAAAGTGGTGGAAGCCGGAGCCGAAACGAAATTTACCGACCAAGCCAGCGGCAGCGGCGTTTTCGGCTATTATGTAACGGCAGTCGATGTAGCGGGCAGAGAATCCGTACCGAGCAAAGCCTCGTTTACGGACGGTAGCAGCTTAGACACGCTGTTCCTCACACCGGATGAGAATGGCGCGATCAATCCGGATAACAAGCAGCCCGGCGGCGAGGCTAACGGTAAAGGCGATGCGAAAAAAGACACTAACGGAACCGGCTCGGAAACAGGCGGCCCTCCGGTCTCCGGTAAGGCAAAGGAAGCTCCGTCCGTACCGGCCGGCCTGGCGGTCAAGGCCAACGGCGCAGGCATTGTGCTCAACTGGAAGGAAAACGCGGAAAAAGATAAAGTCAAAGAGTATGTCGTATATTTCAGTCAACAAGAAAAAGGAGACTTCACCAAGCTGGGCACGGTGAATAAAGGTACGGAATTCCGTTACTTCGCCACCTCCTACGACGGTTATTACAAAATTACGGCCGTTAACGAAATCGGCGAATCGAAACCGACCGCATCGATTCATTTCAAAAAATGACCTCATAAAGCAAACACCCTGGACCGTGATGACACTCTCGCAAGAGTGCTTCCCGGCTCCAGGGTGTTTGTTGGTCATGACGTCAAATGACGGATACTTTCGAATCGGATTAGTCTTCGATCGTGGACAAGTCGCCTGTCGGCAAATTCAATTCCCACGCTTTGAGAACACGGCGCATAATTTTACCGCTCCGCGTTTTCGGCAGTTTATCCTTGAACTCGATTTCACGAGGCGCCGCATGTGCGGACAAGCCTTCCTTCACAAACTTGGATATTTCGGCCTTCAGCTCGTCGGAAGGCGTGTATCCTTCGCGCAGCGCTATGAATGCCTTGATGATCTCGCCACGCATTGGGTCGGGTTTTCCGATAACACCGGCCTCTGCAACAGCGGGATGCTCAACGAGCTTGCTTTCCACCTCGAACGGACCGACGCGCTCACCTGCGGTATTGATCACATCGTCGATTCTTCCCTGGAACCAGAAGTAACCATCCTCATCGCTATAAGCAGAATCTCCGGAAATATACCAGCCGGATATACGGAAATATTCCTCGTATTTGGCCGGATTGTTCCATATTTTGCGCATCATGGAAGGCCACGGCGTCTTGATCGCCAAATTGCCCATCCGGTACGGCGGCAATATATTGCCTGCATCGTCGACAATCGCCGCTTCAACGCCCGGAAGCGGTTTCCCCATCGAGCCAGGACGAATCGTCATGCACGGATAGTTGCAGATCAGCTGACCGCCGGTTTCCGTCATCCACCACGTATCGTGAATACGCTGGTTGTATACTTTCATGCCCCAGCGGACAACTTCCGGATTTAACGGCTCGCCTACGCTGAGAACGTGACGAAGCGATGACAAGTCGTATTGCTTAACGACATCGTCGCCCGCTCCCATCAGCATGCGGAACGCGGTTGGCGCGCTGTACCATACGGTGACGCCGTATTTGACCAAGGTGCCGTACCAATCCTGCGGACTAAATCGGCCGCCGCGGATCACATTGGTCGCGCCGTTCAGCCAGGGGGCAAAAATACCGTAGGAGGTGCCTGTTACCCAGCCGGGATCGGCCGTACACCAGTACACGTCGTTTTCCTGCAAATCGAGTACGACGCGGCCGGTATAATAATGCTGCAGCATCGCATTATGCGCATGAAACACGCCCTTCGGCTTTCCTGTCGAGCCTGATGTATAATGGATCAGCAAGCCGTCCTCGCGGTCGACCCATTCGATGTCAAGTTCGTCCGACGCCTGCTCCATTTCCTTGTAAAAATCGACTTGGCCCGCGGCGATATCCTGGCCGACTACGATAACATGCTTCAGCTCGGGCAGCTCGTTCACCGGTACGCGGGACACGAGCGCAGGCGTTGTAATGACCGCGACAGCTCCGCTGTCCTGCAGGCGGTCTTTGACTGCCGTTTCCATAAACGCTTCGAACAGCGGGCCTACTATAGCGCCTACTTTGATCGAACCGAGTAATGAAAAATACAGCTCGGGCGTTCTCGGCATAAAAATAAATATACGGTCGCCTTTGGCAATGCCAAGCTTGCGCAGCACATTGCCGAACCGGTTGGAATTCAGCTTCATCTCGTGGAAGGTGTACTTCTCATCGCGTTTGTCGTCGCTGTAATAAAGCGCAATTTTATCCCGTCTCGCGGCATCGGCATGGCGGTCGATCGCCTCATAAGCCATGTTCACCTTGCCGGTCGTCGACCAGGAGAACTGCTTTTCAACCGATTCCCAGCTGAAGCTTGCACGTTCCTGCTCATAATTTTTCATATTGGATGATGTGGAAACGGGTTCAATGCTTTCAACATTCGTATGATCCATACAACTTATGCCTCCTGATTCATCATTTTCCGCATATCAATGAAACGCTTACAACATGCCCCAGGAAATGATGTAGTTTTTACACCGCATATTATACCATATCCTCGATTTTCCGACTATTTGTTTTCTTAACGCTTTAATTGTTGTCTGATTTTTGTTATAGTACGTACCAAGAATACCATGGTTTGAAATCGCAGGACCGACGCCGACCGGATGTTTTAAAAAGGGAGCTGCAGCGCTATGGAACATATCAAACGTTATCATTCCCGACTTATCCCTTATCGCGACGCAAAATCGATTGTCATCGAAGGCCCCGTTCCTCCGGAACAATTAAGGCAATACCGGATGCATCCCGATCTGGACGCGTTTCGCAGGCCCAAGGAGCAATTCGAAGCGCTGGTGGAAATTGCGGAGCTGCCCGAGGGCCGGATAATAGCGGCAAGGCTTGAAGCCGAAATTGTCGGCTACGTGACGTTTCATTACGCGGATGAAATGGAGCACTGGTCTTACGGCAACATGGAGGATTTGATCGAGCTCGGCGCTATTGAGGTAGCGGATGATTTCCGCGGATACGGAATCGGCAAACAGCTGATCCGGCTTGCTTTTGAAGGCGGGCAAATGGAAAACGTGATCACCTTCACCACCGAATACTATTGGCATTGGGATTTGGATAAAAGCGGCCTAAATTTATGGGAATATCGGAAAATGATGGAGAAACTGATGAAATCCGTCGATATGGTCTGGTTTGCGACCGACGACCCGGAAATTTGCTCGCACCCGGCCAACTGCCTGATGGTCCGGATCGGCAAAGATGTGCCCCTCAGCTCGGTGGAACAGTTCGACCGGGTGCGCTTCAGGCAAAGATTCATGTACTGACGGGCATGTCCCGACGGCATGTCCGCTGATAGGCATTTACGGATTACTGCAATACTTCGGATCAAGCTTTAACAACCGGCGACCCCCACGGGCTCATAAAGCAGGAGCCGCCGTACAATTCGTTTAGATCGTCCTTCGGGAGTTGAAATTATGACGAACCAAAAACATGCCATGTTTATTTATGACGAATCCGAGACCGGATATCATTTCAACGATGAACACCCGTTCAATCAAAAAAGGCTGCAGCTGACGGTAGATTTGCTGCGCAAGCTGGATGCGCTGCCCGCCGACTGCATCGTTCCGCCCGGCCCTGCAGCCATGGAACAGCTGCTGGCCGTACACAGCGGCGAATATATAGAAGCCGTCATGGCGCTCAGCGAGTCGTCGCCGGACCCTTCATGGGTAAGCCGGGCCGGACGTTATGGTTTGGATACGGAGGATACGCCTTATTTTTACCGGATGCACGACATCACCTCGATGGTTGTCGGCGGCTCTGTACGCGCTATTGACGCCGTGATGAACGGCGAAGCGGAGCATGCGCTTCACCTGGGAGGAGGTTTGCACCACGCCCTCCAGAGCAAAGGCTCCGGCTTCTCCGTCTATAATGACGTATCCGCGGCAATTCAGCACGCCAAAAGCCGTTACGGATTGCGCGTGCTTTATATCGATACGGATGTCCATCATGGCGACGGCGTGCAGTGGAGCTTTTACTCGGATCCCGATGTATGCACGGTATCGATTCACGAGACCGGGAAATATTTATTTCCCGGCACAGGAGCCGTAAACGAGCGCGGCGAGGGCACGGCATTCGGTACCTCGATCAACATTCCGATCGAGCCGTACACGGAGGACGCCTCGTGGCTGGAATGCCTCGAGGCGGTACTGCCCCGGGTCGCGGCCCATTTCAAGCCGGACCTGATCGTCTCCCAGCATGGCTGCGACGCCCATGCTTTCGACCCGTTGGCCCATGTGCACTGCAGCATGGGCATTTACCGCGCCATGCCGCAGCTGATCCACCGGCTCGCCCACCAATACTGCGGCGGGCGTTGGGTGGCGCTTGGCGGCGGCGGCTACGACATTTGGCGCGTCGTACCGCGCGCCTGGAGCCTGCTGTGGCTCGAAATGAGCGGCCATCCGCTGGCCGCCAGTATGGATGAGCCGCAGCAGGCGCCGGGGCTGCCGCCGGCATGGCTGGCGCAGTGGCAGCCCCTAAGCCCGTTCGAGCTGCCGTCCGCGTGGCTTGACGGCCCGGACGCGCTCGAGCCGATACCCCGGCGCGATGAAATCACGCTCAAAAACCGGCAGACGAAGGAGCTCGCGCTCCTCTACGTGCCGTAAACAGCCTTTGCGTTCATTATGGTGCGGATGCGCCCGGATATTTGAAAAAGCCCGCCGACACTTCCTTCAAGTGTCGGCAGGCTCTAATATGATGCAGCTTAAAATTGAATTTTCGCTTCGATAAACGACTTCAGCTCGCTGATCGGCATCCGGGTCTGTTCCATCGTGTCGCGGTCGCGAACCGTTACTTGGCCGTCCTGTTCCGACTCAAAATCGTAAGTAATACAGAACGGCGTGCCGATCTCGTCGTGACGGCGGTATCGTTTGCCGATCGAACCGGCATCGTCATAATCGACCATGAAATGCGCGGACAAGTCGGCAAAAATCTGTTGCGCGCCGTCAGCGAGCTTCTTCGATAGCGGGAATACCGCAGCCTTGACCGGCGCCAATGCAGGGTGAAAACGAAGCACGGTGCGGCTGTCGTCGCCTTCCAGCTGCTGCTCCTCGAAAGCGTCGATAAGGAATGCGAGCGTAACGCGGTCGGCGCCCAACGATGGCTCGATGCAGTAAGGAATGTAGCGCTCGTTCGATTCCTGATCAATATAATTGAAATCTTCGCCGGAATGCGTCATATGCTGCTTCAGGTCATAGTCGGTCCGGTCTGCAATGCCCCACAGCTCGCCCCAGCCGAACGGGAACTTGTACTCGACATCCGTTGTCGCGTTGCTGTAGTGGGAGAGCTCGTCCTCGGAATGGTCGCGCAGGCGAATATTCGCTTCCTTCAAATTCAGGCTGAGCAGCCATTCAAAGCAAAAGCTTCTCCAATATTCGAACCATTGCATATCTTCGCCAGGCTTGCAAAAAAATTCCAGCTCCATCTGCTCGAACTCGCGGGTACGGAACGTAAAGTTGCCCGGCGTAATCTCGTTGCGGAAGCTTTTGCCGATTTGGCCGATACCGAAAGGCAGCTTTTTTCTCATTGTCCGCTGTACGTTTTTGAAGTTGACGAAAATGCCTTGCGCTGTTTCCGGACGCATATAGACGACGTTGGCGCTGGACTCGGTTACGCCCTGAAACGTTTTGAACATCAGATTGAATTGCCGGATATCCGTATAATCAAAAGCGCCGCAATCCGGACAGACAATATGATGCTCACGGATCAGGTCCATCATCTGATCGAACGAGAGGCCGTCCACAACCATTTCGATTCCTTTGTCGTTCAAGGCGTTTTCGATAATTTTATCCGCGCGGTGGCGGGCTTTGCATTGCTTGCAATCGATCATCGGATCGTTAAAATTGCCGACATGGCCGGAAGCGACCCAGGCTTGAGGATTCATCAATATCGCCGCGTCCAGTCCGACATTATAAGGCGATTGCTGGATAAACTTTTTCCACCAGGCACGCTTAATATTATTTTTCAATTCGACGCCGAGCGGGCCGTAATCCCACGTATTCGCCAATCCCCCGTAAATTTCGGAACCCGGGAAAATAAAGCCGCGGTGCTTCGCCAGCGCTACTACTTGATCCATTGTAACTGTCATAAAATCGTTCTCTCCTTCACTATTCTACAGTTGCTTCAGCATATGATCGACAATGCGATATGAATTGCGGGATGCTTGCAGCGTAAATTCGGCGAAATTCACATGCGCCGAGCCATCCGCTTTGTCGGACATCGACCGGATAATGACATGGGGGATTCGGTTCATCGAGCACACTTGGGCAACGGCCGCCCCTTCCATCTCGGTACAGGCGCCCTGCAGCTCTTCGTACAGCTTGGCAACTGTATCCCGGCTCGCTATAAATTGATCCCCGGACAAAACCCGCCCTACCTTCACGCGCCCCTCGGACAATGCTGTACCCGCCTCTTCGGCCAGCTTCCGAAGCTTGTCGTCCGCGGGAAACAATGACGTTTCCTCATAAGGGATCGTTCCTCTCGGAAATCCGAGCGCTGTTACGTCCATATCATGCTGCATGCTCTCCGATGAAATGACGATATCGCCCACGTTCAATTCGGGATCAACCGCCCCGGCCACCCCTGTAAAAACAACCGCTTCCACTCCAAACGTATCGATCAGCAGTTGGGTCGTTACCGCGGCGTTGACTTTTCCGACGCCGGATTTGCAGAGCACGACCGAACGTCCGTGCAGCCGCCCTTCCCGAAACGCGATTTGCGCCTTCTCCGTCACTTGAACCTGCTCCATATGCTCAAGAAACAATTCAATCTCTTCCTGCATCGCGCCAATCACGCCGATTTTTTCGTAAGACAAGCGAATATCCTCCCACCGAACCATAAATTAGTTAAGGCATAAGCCCAATTTTCCACCTAACAAAAGAAAGAGGCTCATGAACGATGAGCCACCGAATTTCTATGAATGACCTCATGCGGCAAAATGACCTGCATCAGCTCCGAAGCATCCTTCATCTCTTTGTTCATCAGCTTGGTCAAAAGTCTCATAGATACAGCGCCGATATCATACATCGGCATTGCTACCGTCGTAAGCTGAGGACGCACCATCGAAGCCATACGGATGTTATCCACACTAATAACCGAAACATCCTCAGGCACCTTCAAGCCGTTATCCTGCAGCGTGTGGATGGCGCCGATCGCCATCTCGTCCGTTGCGGCAAAAATAGCCGTCGGCCGGTCTTTCAGCTCCAGAAAATGCTTCGTTACTTCCAGTCCCGATTCGTACCGGTAATTGCCGATCCGCACGTAGTCTTCGCGCAGCGTCATGCCGGCCGCTTCCAGCGCTTTCTTGTAGCCCTGATAGCGGGCGTATCCGTTCGCCGGATCCTGCAATGTTCCGGAGATCATCGCGATGTCGCGATGTCCGTTTTGGATCAAAACATTGACGGCGTCGAAGGCGGCCTTCTCATGGTCGATATCGACCGAGGCAACCGCATTTTGCTCGTCAGTCGTTGCGCAGAGCACGATAGGCACCGACGAAGTGTTGAATGCCTGCAAATGCTCCTCGGTTACAGTACCGCCCATAAAGAGCAGACCGTCCACTTGCTTCTCCAGCAGCGTGTTGATTACGCGGATTTCTTTTTCCTTCTTCTTGTCGGCATTGCATAAAATGATATTGTAATGGTACATGTTCGCGATATCTTCGATCCCTCTCGCAACCTCCGAAAAAATCGAGTTGGAAATGTCGGGGATTACCACGCCTACCGTGGTTGTCTTCTTGCTCGCCAAACCTCTGGCGACGGCATTCGGACGGTAACCGAGTCGTTCGATCGCTTCAAATACTTTCTTGCGGGTTTGCGGCTTTACGTTCGGATTGTTGTTGACAACCCGCGAAACGGTTGCCATGGAAACGCCTGCTTCTCTGGCTACATCATAAATGGTTACTGTCACGGACATTCTCTCCAATATATAAAGTGTGATTACTATTCGATCTTGTACTATTAACCTTAATCATACGACAAAATATGGCTTTGTGCAATGAATTCGGCGTCTTGTTACATTAATAGTATCAAAAAACAGCAAAAAAAGCCAACTGACGGGCAGATGGCTTTGTAAAAATACCGGATAAGTATTAGTTGAGATCGTTTACCGAAAGCGACTGCTTGGAAATTTGCGTCAACCGTTTCCGAATATCGACGGTCCAAGGCTCATCCCCGAGGGACTGGGCCAGCAGCAGCAGATCGAGCAGCTCATTGATCCGATCCTCCACAATTTTTTCAACCGGGTCGGACGCGTGCTCTTTCTCCGTCACTTTCAGCAGCAGGTGAGCGATTTCGCTTATGTCGTTAAAATAAAGCTGTTTTTTCTCCGGCAAGTTTCCAAGCTTTCCTATGATTCCGGTGAGATCCGGCTTCACCTCGGCAAACACTTCGCTTCGCTGACACTCCTCACACGAAAACACGGGAACATTTTCTATCTCTACTTTGTTTTGATAAATGACAGTCCGCAGCCGTATGCTCATCGAACTGCCGCATTTGCACTGCTTTTGCAACCGATACCACTCCTTCATCACTACAACAGGTCCCTACAGCGGTTTAAATACTGTAATTTTGTAATTCTACTTTGGAGTACAAACTCCTGCTGTGATGAGGCATGTAATATTTAACACCCGACTATCGTTCAAATCGTTTGCGAAAGGCAGTACGGCTGCGAAAAGCATCGCCCGGCCGCATATCGCATCATTGCGCAAATCGGCGACATCCGGACCGAAGCCCGTTCAATGAAGATGCATTCGTGCGGTAGCTTTAGTTTTAACGAGCCTCGTGCTCGGCCAACACGCGAATAAATTGCTTCATAAAGGCCGGCAAATCCGGAGGTCTGCGCCCGGACACGATATGGCGGTCTACCACGACTTCCTGATCGACCCATATCGCCCCTGCGTTTTCCAAATCGTCCTTGATCCCCGGCGTCGAGGTCATCGTGTAGCCTGCACAAATTTTGGCGGAGGCGAGCACCCAGCCGGCATGACATATATGTGCAATGGGCTTCTCAGCCTCATGAAATTGCTTGGTCAGCTTTAATACATCGGCATAGCGGCGCAGCTTGTCCGGCGCCCAGCCGCCCGGGACATACAACCCGGCGTAATCGGATGACGACACATCGGCGAAATCATACTCCGAAGTAATCGGAACGCCATATTTTCCATGATATACTTTATTCGCTTTATCTCCTGCCACATGAACCTCCGCCCCGGCCTCACGCAGTCGGAGCACGGGATACCACATTTCCAGATCTTCGAAGTCCTCATCGACAAAAGCCAACACCTTACAGCCCTTCAACTCCACAGTAAGCCCTCCATCCGTTTTTTTTATTTATTGAACGCTTTCGGTCATTTGGTTAAAACATCCTGATGCAAATGCTTATTCAGCACTTCGACGACCTGCTTGCCGCTGCCGCAGCCCAATACTTCTTTCCATATCGCGGCGCTTTCGCTGTATTGGCTTTGCAGCAAACTGTTTTTGACGCGCAGTATGGACATGACGGACATGCTCAAATCCCTGATTCCCAAAGCGAGCCAGATCGGCAGAGCGCGGATGTCGCCGGCCATCTCCCCGCAGACGCTCACAGGGACATTGCACGCTTTGGCCGCCTCTACCGTCTGCTTCAGCATCCGCAGCACCGCCGGGTGGAACGGATCGTACAAATGCGCGACCTGCTCGTTCATCCGGTCAACTGCCAGCACATACTGTACGAGATCGTTCGTACCGATGCTGAAGAAATCGACCTTCGGGGCCAATATATCGGCTATCAGGACCGCCGCCGGCACCTCAATCATGATGCCGACCTCAATATCCGCCTGGAACGGTATCCGCTCGTTGCGCAGCTCCTGCTTTGCCTCTTCCAATACTTGATTGGCTTTATCCAGCTCCTCGATCGAGGAGATCATCGGATACAAAATTTTAATATGACCATAATGGCTCGCTCGCAATATCGCTCTGAGCTGCGTCTTGAACAAATCCGTCCGGTCCAACGTAATCCGAATCGCCCGGTAACCCAGGGACGGGTTGTCCTCTTCGGGGAGTGCAAAATAATCGAGCGATTTGTCGCCGCCGATATCGAGCGTCCGGATCACGACATGCTTGCCGCCAAGCTCCTCCGCCACCTGCTTGTAAACGACAAACTGCTCTTCCTCCTGCGGGAGGCTGTGGCGGTCCATATACAAAAATTCGGTGCGGAACAGACCGACTCCGGACGCGCCGTTTCTTAAAGCCTGATCGAGCTCCTTGACCGAGCTGATGTTGGCCGCGAGCTGGAAAGCGACGCCATCCTTCGTCTGTGTAGGCACCCCTGCCAGCGTCTGCAGCTTATCGCGCATTTTTTGCCAGATCGTCTTGCGGATTTTGTACTGCTCGATGATTTCCTCGGAAGGATTGACGAATACGCGGCCTTCATCGCCGTCGATAATGAGGAAATCCCCGTTTTGGATCGCCGTGTTCAGTTTGCCTTCCAGCCCCAGCACATAAGGAACTCCCATCGCCCGGGCCATAATAGCCACATGGGACGTTTTGCCGCCCAGCATCGTCACCAGGCCTAACGCCTGATTGATGTCGAGATGAACCATTTGCGACGGAATCAGCTCTTTGGCGACGACGATATAGGGATGGTCCTTGGGCGGCAGCGTCTCCTCGAGCGCTCCCAGCAAATGCTTCAAAAGCCGGTTGCCGACATCCTTGATATCAAGCGCCCGTTCTTTCATATACTGGTCGTCCAGCAAATCGAACATATTGACGAATTTTTCAATCGCTTCCTTAACGGCGACCTCGGCCGCCTTGTACTGCCGCTGCATGATCCCCTGCACTTCGCTCATAAAAATAGGATCTTCCAAAATGGCCAGATGGGCGTCAAAAATCGACGTCTGCTCCTCCCCGAGCACAGACACGAATTCCTGCTTCATGTGTACGATTTCATCCTTGGAACAGCGAATACCGTCATAAAGCCTCTCGAATTCAAAGGCCAAATCGGTGACATCGATCAGCTTGTCAGGAAAGTCCCATTCCCAAGTTGGAATGACGAAAGCTTTGCCCATCGCTATGCCGGATGAAGCTCCGATCCCCTCAACCAAAAACGTTCCCTCCCCCTGCGACTTCTGTTTTCAGGACGACCGACATGACGGACGCCTGCCCTTTTTTCACTGACTTGTACGGAGCAAAGCTCCATGACTTCACTTTGTCCACATTCGTAATAATCATCGGGGTGGCCAGTGACGTGCAGTTTTTCTTTACTTTTTGCAGATTGAAGCGGACCAGCAATTGCCCGGCTTCCACCGTATCTCCCTCCTTGACGAAGGCGGTGAACCATTTGCCTTGAAGCTGCGCCGTGTCGATGCCGATGTGCAGCAAAACTTCTAGCCCTTCCTCGGTTTGAATGCCTATGGCATGCAGCGTCGGATATAAAATAATGATTTTACCTGCAATCGGTGCGACCAGCTCGCCGCGGTCCGGCATAAAAGCGACCCCGTTGCCGACCAGCTTGCCTGCAAAGATTTTATCGGGCACTTCCTCCAAAGGGATCATATGACCCTGCATCGGGGCGTTAAAAAGCACCTGGTGAATGTCCTTGCGCAGCACTTTTTTTATTTCTTCGCGGATCAGCTCCGAGTAGGTGCCGAATACGACCTGCACATTGCCTCCGCCCAGACGAATGACGCCGGCCGCACCCAAATGCTTGAGCGACGCGATATCGAGCAGCCGGTCGTTGACCAAGGTCAACCGGAGTCTTGTAATGCATGCTTCAATGTTCTTGATGTTCTCCTTGCCGCCCAGCGCCTGCAAAATTAAAGGCGAACGGTAAGGGATATCGCCCGCCCATTCCTCGAGCGGCGAGCCTTCCTCGCGGCCTGGCGTAGGAATACGAAACGTACGGATCGCCCAACGGAACAAAAAGTAATACAGGAGCCCGTACCCGAGTCCGATCGGCAGCAGCATCCACCCGTTGCGGGATAAATGATAATTAATAATAAAATCGATGGCTCCGGCCGAATACGAGAAGCCATGGTGGATGTCCAGGTAGTATGCAATCCACATCGACAATCCCGATAATATGGCATGGCCGATAAATAAATACGGCGCCACGAACAAGAAGGCAAATTCAATAGGTTCCGTAACTCCGGTTAAAAAAGAAGCAAGCGCCGCCGTTAAAAACGTAGCGCGTATTTTCGGTTTCAAATCTTCCCTGGCCTCGTGAATGATCGCCAAAGCGATCGCCGGCAGGGCAAACATCATGATCGGGTACAAGCCGGCCATATACACCCCGGAGGTCGGATCTCCCGAAAAGTAGCGGGGCAAATCGCCGAAGATCATCTCGCCCGTAGGCTTCTCATAAGCCCCGAGCTGAAACCAGAAAAAGTTGTTGAACACGTGATGCAGTCCCGAAGGCACAAGCAAACGGTGAATAATGCCGTACAAAAAAGTGCCGAAGCCGCCCAATCCCAATATAGCCGTGGAGAGCGTTTGCATAAAGGACTCCATATACGGGCCGACTTCGATCGTAATCAGACTCAGTACAAAGATCGCCAGGCCCATTAGCAACGGGACCATTCTCGGACCGCCAAAAAACTGAATGGATTCCGGCAGTTGAATGTGCTTGCAGCGATGAAACAGCACCGCAGCGATCAAACCGATCAAAATGCCGCCGGGCACGCCCATGTGAAACTCCTGGCCTAAATAATGGCGTGTTGCCTGAATAAACATCACATGACCGATCAATGCGGACATACCGGCGATGCCGGAGCTTTCCGTCAGGCCGAGTGCGACGCCTACGGCGAAAATCATCGGCAAATACGTAAAAATCGTACTGCCGCTAAATAACAAAACGTCGCCGATGCGGGACAAATGAATCTGTTCCCATGGCAAATTACCCAGACACAGCAAAATAGCCGCAACAGGGATCGTGATCGTCGGAAGCATTAACGACCGGCCCAACTGCTGCAGGTTACCCATCCAGTTCAAACCAACCGCACCCTCCTTTCTATTTCGATGGTAAGCCCAATGCCTCATTTTGTCAAACAGCCCCAAAACAAAAGCTTTGTCCGGGGCTGTTCAAAACGGCTATGAGAAGCTCGGGAATTGGGAGGCGTAGCTGCTGAATTGCTGATGGGCCTGCGCAATTTCCTGCTGATCCGCGGCTTTCATCTTATACCAGCCTTTTTCGAACATTTTATTGAACAGCTGCCACTGCAGATCGTGCTGCGATTGCAAAATACCGGCGACCGTTTGGCGCAGCTTCGGATTTTGCATTTCGGACAGTCCGGTGTTATATCCGTTCGTCAAATATTTTTGCAGCATCAAAATATCGTTGATCCGGTCCCGGTCGTTCATTTCCGGCGATTTTACTTTCGGCAGCTCGCCTGTCTGCGGTTTGGCGATTTCCATTGTCGGCATATGGGTTCATCTCCCTTCGGTTTATTGCAAATAATTGAGTATAGTTTGATACTGCTGCAAATGCTGTTGCCCGGTTTGCTCAAGAAGCTGCTTGATTTCGGCATCCTGGCACGCATCCGCCGTTTCGCGGCATTTTTTCATCGCCAGCAGCTCCCACGACATAAAATCTTTCAAATAATGGAGCTCTTTATCGCTTAGCATGTTACGGTCTGCAGTCGTCGGTGTGGATCCGGAATTGGATGTCATCCGCATTATCCTCCTCAATATCATTCATAAAAAGAAAAGCGAACCGTTCGGCCCGCTTTGCTCTGATTTTACTTAAAATTGGAAACGGCTGCTGGCGTTCATGCTATTGTATTGGCTTTGTGCCGGTTGAAACGAATCGGATTTCAAATAAGCGTCATGTCCTTGCTGGTTGCCGCGGTAGCTGCTTGTATGGAAAGCTTGAGGATTTTGGGCGCTGCTTTGCATTTGGCTAAAGCCTTGCGGTTGGGAAGCGGCAGTAAACTGGTTGGCATTCATATTGTTCATAGAATTGGTGTACTGAGCTTGTGCCGAGCCGGAAGGCTGAGTCGAATCCGAACGCCATTGATTGTCATGTCCAGGCTGGTTGCCGCGATAGCTGGCCGTATGGAACGACTGTGGGCTTTGCTGTGCAAATTGCTGCTGCTGGGAACCGATAGACGTCCCGATATTCGAAAAAGTGGAAGCACGGTTCGTAAAGCCGGACATGGACTGGATGTTGGCGGGCTGCGTCGAATCGGCTCTCCATTGATTGTCATGGCCTTGTTGATTTCCACGGTAGCTTGCAGTGTGGAAAGATTGAGGGTTTTGAAATTGATTTTGAGACTGAATCGAAGAAATCGGCGCAAAGCTTTGCATTTGGCCGAAGCCTTGGTTTTGATTTTGGTTCTGGTATTGATTTTGATTTTGGTTCTGGTACTGATTTTGGTTTTGGTACTGATATTGATTTTGATTTTGGTTCTGGTTATATTGGGATTGCACAAACCCAATCGGCTTGTATTGTTGATTCAAGCCGCGGTATTGAGAGGTTGCATTGCCGGAGCTCCATTGATTTTGAAGCCCGCTTTGTTGATTTTGCTGATAGTTTTGATACATGCGAAAAATCCTCCTTAGAGTTTGTGGGAAGTCTTCGGGACAAACGGAATAACAACACGTCCTGTCCCGGAAGCCTTTCTTATTTTCTCTAAGGAGGATTTATTTTATTTATGGTAGCTCATGGATGAAACTAATTTTTTTACTTTAGCGCCTGCCGTACGACATCGGCCAGCTGCCGCGCGGCTTGCATCGGATTGGCCTGCCTCGTTATCGCAGAAACAACGGCAACGCCCGCCGCGCCGGCTTTAATAACGGGCGCTGCATTGTCGGCTCCGATCCCGCCAATGCCTACTACCGGAATTTTCCAACGATCGGTAATCGCACCGATCAGATCCGTGCCGATCGCTTCGCCGGCATCCTGCTTCGTAGCCGTAGCGTAAACCGGGCCTACGCCCAAATAATCGGCTCTGTTCGCCATCGCCCACTCCGCTTCCTCCATCGTGCCTGCGGATATTCCGACTAGTTTCCCGCTTCCCAGCAGCCTCCGCGCTTCGGCTCCGGGAATGTCATCCTGTCCGACATGAACGCCGTCCGCATCCAGAAGAACCGCAACGTCAACCCGATCGTTAACGATAAACGCAACGCCATGCCCGCGGCACAAATCCCGCAGTCTCGCCCCCTGCTCCAGCACTTGCCGAAGCGGTGCTTGCTTGTCACGCAGCTGGATCATCGTAACTCCGCCGGCAATTGCTTCCACGGCTATTTCCAGTGCAGTCCGGCCGCCGGCATCTTCCAGACCCATCACTAAATAAACCTGCAAATCGCGTACAATCCGGTCGTAAGACAACGTTTATTTCCCTCCAGGCAGCAGTATTGAATCTTCGACCTTAATGCAGCGGTCCATAATGACGTCCAAGCCCCCCGCTTTCGCAATCTCGGCCGCTTCCTCGTTATAGATGCCCTGCTGCAGCCAAAACACCTTCGCCTTGATGCGCACCGCTTCTTCCGCAACCGGCACCACATGCTCGCTGCGTCTGAACACGTTAACGATATCGACCGGCTCAGGGATATCAGACAAAGTCGCATAGCAGGTCTCGCCTAAAATCGATTCAGCATTCGGATTCACCGGAATGATGCGATAGCCTTTCTTTTGCATCGCCTCCGCCACCATATGGGAAACCCGATCCGGTTTGTCCGACAGTCCGACTACAGCTACGTTGCGCGCCGCTTTCAGCAGCTCCTTGATATGTTCTCTGGAAGGATTTTCGAATGGCATAAGGGTCAACCTCCTCGAATTAGTATAAAGCTTGAGCATGTGACCGCCTGTCTGTCTAAGGCTTGGCTGGGTCATAAGATAAAGCTTGTTTTCCCATTGCTTCCCATGTTTCCAAAAACCGCGTCTTGCCGATTTTAATTTTAGGCTGACTGTTCAATGGATCATTCACATATACATAATCGTCGTCAAAGCCGACGAGCAGCACGGCATGCTCCATAAACGTGGTTTGGATCGGACCGATCGGGGTGTCCCAGACGGTCCACTTTTCGGGAACCCGATAGTCGATAGTTGTCCAAACGATCGATGGAATGCCTTCCCGCAGCTTCTGCTCCAATGTCTCGAACGGCTGACCGGTCAAATCGACCGCGGTCGGAACATACTGCTTCTGGAGCTCGTGCAGCGCCCCATGGTAAATGCCGAATCCTTTGCCGGCGGCGGTAACCTCACCTACAAAGCCTGTATTCGGATTCCCCCAATAAGCAATTTTGCCATCCTTGCCGCGCCGCAAAGGAGTCGTGTCGCGCTTCATCTCGGGAACCAGATCCATCTTGTCCTTGGCGATGCCCAAAAATTGAAGCATCATTGCGAGACTCGTTACCTCGCATCCGGAAGGAAGCTCAGGGAGCTGGCGGACGAGAGGAGCGTCGAGAAGCGCCGAACGCGCAGGAGGCACCGGCGGTTTAACTTCGGCAGCGGTTGCCGCTATCGGCTGATTCGCTCCGGCCGTTTCCGCATAAGCAACGGGGGCCTGGTCGTCGAACCAGCCATGTCCCGTTATTTTGGCATACAGCAGGACAGAAAATACCCCGCTCGCGAAGAGGAGACCCGCAACGAGCATATAAGCGAACGTAACCTGGATTCCTTTCCATAAGATCGTCATTGATCTCAACCCACTTTTAGCATAATCACATCTATGAAGAAAAGCTTGTCCGGTTTATCCGATATCGACTTTATCGGGTTAAGACCCCCACCTCTAAGGCAGGCCTTGAATCAGATGGGGTAGAGTCCCCATCTGATTCCCCGATGTTCAGCAAAGCTGAACGAGTTCACTCCTCAACGAGCTCGATCTGCGCGCCCAACGACAGCAGATGCTCGAAATAATGCGGATACGATTTGGCGACATGATGAGCGTCGCGAATGACAAGACCCTGTCCCGAACGAAGCCCGACGATGGTCAAAGCCATAATGACGCGGTGGTCGAAATGGGCGTTGATTTCCACGCCGCCCGCCACTCCTTGCGGACGTCCGTGAATAATGATCTCGCTTTGTCTTTCTTCCACATCGGCCCCCGCTTTGCGCAGTTCCGTCACAAAATCGGTAATGCGGTCGCATTCCTTATAGCGCAAATTTTCAACGTTATAATAGCGCGAGGTTCCTTCGGCGAACACCGCGGCGGCTACCATCGCCAATACGCCGTCGGTAAAATGATCGCCGTCAAACTCTCCGGCTTTCAGCCGCTGATTGCCCTGTACCCGCACAACGCCGTTCTCATGCGTAAGCTGAACGCCCATCGCACGGAGCACGTCGACGACGGCCTTCTCCCCCTGCTTGCTTTTCTCTTCGAGCCGCAGTACGGTAACGTCCGAATTCGTAACGGCCGCGGCGGCCAAAATAGCCGCGGAACCGGGATAATCGCCTTGTACGACATATTTCTGCGGCTGATAGCTTTGGCGGCCCGGCACTTTATAATGCATCAGATCGGCCGACGCCTCGATTCGAATACCGGCCTGCTCTATTACTTCCAATGTTTGACCGACGATTACCTTCGACTTCAGATCGTGCAGCACTTCGATCTCGCTGTCTTCCTCAAGCAGCGGCGTCATAAACAGCAGCGAGCTTAAAAACTGGGAGCTCACATTGCCTGAAACTTGAATTTTGCCGCCGCGCGGACGGCCGCCGCGAATCGTAATCGGCAGCTTGCCCTGATTATGCTCAATTTCCACACCCATTTGCTGAAGTGCGACGATCAAATCGTCATGCGGTCTTTTTCCAAGCGATTGCGGATATGCATTAATGAAAGTCAGATCCGGGCAAAAAGCCGCGATCGACATCAGAAACCGGAGCACCGCTCCCGCATTGCCGACATTCAGCTCCTTCACAGGCAGCGGATGAGTGCCAAAGCCGCGAATCGTCATTTTCTCGTCGTCTTCTTCCACGATGGCGCCCAGATCGCGAATACACCGGCGCATCGCGTCGCTATCCTCGCTGTGGGCCGGATAATAAATCGTGCTTATCCCTTCGGCCAACGCCCCGATCAGCAAATAACGGGTCGTGTAATTTTTTGAAGATAATGCGTTAATGGTTCCTTCCAGTCGATTCGTCGGTTTTACGATAGCCTTCATGAATATGTATCTCTCCTGTTCCGCAATTAATCCGTCAAATTACAACAATTTTGGTTACAGCCAGTTTACCATACAGGTACTGTGTTGGAAACTCCGAAGTTTGCCGTTTGACACCTGCCGGGTTATGCCGATATCATGAAGCTTGAATGCAATCCATTAAATAAGACCTTAGGAGGTCCCTATCGATGACAACCATTACTCCCGAGCAATTAAAAGCGCGCTTGAACAGCGGCGAGCAGCTGCACATTATTGATGTCCGCGAACCGGATGAAATCGCTCAAGGCATGATACCGGGCGCCATTTCGATTCCGCTTATGCAAATTCCTGACCGTATGCGCGAAATACCGCAGGATAAAGAGACCGTTCTCGTCTGCAGAAGCGGCAACCGCAGCGGAAAAGCCTATGAATATTTAACCGCGCAGGGCTATACGAATTTAAAAAATATGAGCGGCGGCATGCTCGAATGGGAATCTCTTTAAAGCGCCGCCTGAATCCTGTCGACGATCGCTTCAATGGATAATTCGCTTGTGTCGATCTTCAAATCGGCAAAATCATAGGCATGCTTGCGGCTCTCCATTAGAGCCGTTACTTTTTCCTCGACATTGCCCTGGACCAGAGGACGGCTTTGATCCTGGCTGACCCGTTCAATAATGGCTCGTTTGGACGCGGTTAACGCCACAACAAAGCCGCCTTCCCGCATCCGGGTCCGGTTGCGTTCAGCCAATACCGCACCCCCGCCGGTCGATACGACTTGCCCCCGCTCAGCCAGCGCCTCATCGATCGCTTTGCTCTCCGCGGAGCGGAATTCCGGCTCCCCGTGCAATTTGAATATTTCCGCAATACTGATACCGTATCGTTCCTCGATGCGATGATCCGTATCGGTAAACTGCCAGTTTAAACGTTCCGCCAATGCTCTGCCGACAGTCGATTTGCCTGTTCCGGCGAAGCCTATTAAAACTACATTCGCTTTATTCAATCCTCTCACACCTCTGGTAGCCTCATATATACATGTTATAGCGCTTCTTTACAGAACCTTATTATCATATCATACGATGAACAGCATGAATAGAAAGTTATCCGAAATCATATGTTTGAAATGTGAATAAATTCCAGTCAGGCAGCCATCCTAATACTAGCACAATACAGGTGAAAGCGAGTTGATTCTATCATGCGGTCTATGATGCAGCAGCCCCACGCAGCGGCCACTACGAATCTCGCACAGCGCAAGCTGGAGCAAATTCTGGACCCGGCCTATCCGTTATGCAAAGACGATGTTGTATGGATATTGGAATATATCAAAAAAAAGGTGGCTGAGGAGGACCCCCAGTTGATGGAGCTCTCCCAGCCACGTCTGATGCAAAACTTTAGGTATTTCGCGGATATTTCGTTAATGCTGATTCACCGCCGCAACGGCTTCGATCAAGAAGCGGACCGGTTGAAACAATGGATCGCCGAGGCGGCCTACGGTTTCCATCCTCCAATCCCCGACAAGCCTCGAGACAGGGAAACCCGATAATTAATTCTCCATCCAGTTGAAGTGGAAAGAACCTTCCTTGTCCAACCGTTGGAACGTATGCGCCCCAAAATAATCCCTTTGAGCTTGCAGCAAGTTCGCTGGCAAACGCTCGGTGCGGTAGCTGTCGTAGTATGCCAACGCCGAAGCGAACGCAGGAACCGGTACGCCGCGGGTTACCGCGGAAGCAATAACCGTTCTCCAGGCATCCTGGTAGTTTTCCACGATATTTTTGAAGTACTCGTCAAGCAGCAAGTTTTTCAGCTCGCCGTTACGGTCGTACGCATCTTTAATGTTTTGCAGGAAACGGGCGCGAATGATGCAGCCGCCGCGGAAAATCATTGCGATGCTGCCGTAATCGAGATCCCACTTGTATTCTTCCGATGCGGCTCTCATTTGAGCGAAGCCTTGCGCATAGGAGCAAATTTTACTTGCGTACAACGCTTTGCGCACCGCCTCGATGAATTCGTTGCGGTCGCCGTCGAATGGAGCCGCCTTAGGTCCGTTAAGCACTTTGCTTGCCGCAACGCGCTCCGCTTTCATCGCGGACAGGAAGCGGGAAAATACGGATTCGGTAATGATGGACAACGGGATGCCCAGGTTCAAAGAATCTTGGCTTGTCCATTTGCCTGTACCTTTTTGGCCGGCGGAGTCGAGAATGACGTCGACCATCGCTTTGCCGGTTTCAGGATCTTTTTTCGTAAAGATGTCGGTTGTGATCTCGATCAGGTAGCTGTCCAGTTCGCCTTTATTCCATTCGGCGAAAATTTCGTGAAGCTCGTCCGTGCTTACGTTCAGAACGTCCTTAAGCAGCTGGTACGCTTCGCAAATCAACTGCATGTCGCCGTACTCAATGCCGTTGTGAACCATTTTTACATAATGGCCTGCGCCGTCCGGTCCGATGTATGTGCAGCAAGGGTCGCCGCCTACCTTCGCAGAAATCGACGTCAGTATCGGCTCGACCAATTCGTAAGCGTCCTTCTGACCGCCCGGCATAATCGAAGGACCTTTCAAAGCGCCCTCTTCGCCGCCGGAAACGCCGGTCCCGATAAAGCGGAAGCCAAGCTCGGCCAGACGTTTGTTTCTGCGCTGCGTATCAGGGAAGAATGCGTTGCCCCCGTCGATAATGATATCGCCTTGATCCAAATGCGGAATAAGCGAATCGATCGTTGCGTCCGTACCGGCGCCGGCTTGAACCATGATCAATATTTTACGCGGCTTCTCCAGGGAAGCCACGAACTCCTCGACACTGTATGTACCTACCAAATTTTTGCCTTTGGCTTCTTCCATCAAAGCATCCGTTTTCTCGCGGGAACGGTTATACACCGATACGGTAAACCCTCTGCTTTCGATGTTTAATGCCAGGTTTTTGCCCATGACCGCAAGACCGATCACGCCTACTTGTTGTTTCGACATTGTTCTACTTCCTCTCCTTCAAAATTCCTATCTAGCCTATTATACGATTTAAATGCCATTTTGAACATTCTTGTTTATTAGAAAACCTATATCGGGGCTTTTCCAAGATGAGCCGCTGAAAACTTTTATAAGAATGACGGAAGCGGCCGGCTGTAACCGGCCCTTTTCCGAGCTTGCCGTCAGATCGTCATCGCCGTGAATCCGCCGTCTACCGTTACCAGCGAACCGGTTACAAAGCTGGAAGCTTTATCGGAGGCAAGGAACACGGCTGCTCCCTGCAGCTCCTCGGCATCGCCGAAACGCTTCATCGGCGTATGGCCCATGATCGAATCGACACGCTCCGGCGACAAAATTTTACGGTTTTGCTCGGCAGGGAAGAAGCCCGGGATAATGGCATTGACACGAACGCGCGCCGGTGCGAACTCACGCGCCAAAAACTTCGTAACATTGTTTACGGCCGCTTTGGAAGCGGAATAGGTAAACACGCGGGACAACGGAATTTCCGAGGAAGCCGACGAAATGTTAATAATGCTGCCGCCTTCGCCTTTGTCAACCATATGTTTCCCAAATACTTGGCAAGCTAATACAACGCTTTTCAAATTGACATCCATGATCGAATCCCATTCTTCCATTTGAATATCGAAGAATGGCGTCGGGCTGTTTTTACCCGGACAATTCATCAAAATGTCGACGCGGCCTGTCCATGCCAGCACATCGGCCAATACTTTTTGCAAATCTTCCACATTCGTGGCGTCCGCCGAGAACACTTCGGCTTTTCCGCCCGCTTCTTCGATCCGCTTTTTCACATCGCCGGACTTTTCCATGTTGCGTCCGACAACCGCCACATTCGCTCCATGGCCGCCCAGAGCAACAGCCATCGCCCCTCCCAATGTGCTGTTTCCGCCAATAATAACCGCCGTTTTGCCTGTCAAATCAAATAAATTCATCGTATTCCTCCTCAAATGTTCGTAATGGTGTAGTGAGTCTTGAAAGTCCGGCACAGCAGAACCGCCGATTATTTCGTATGCTGCTGCTGGAACGAAGCGATCATGTCGAATTCATCCTTCAGCTGATGATAGACGCGGGTGTAAATCGCCGCCAGCTGCTCATAAATGCGGTGATTTTCCACCTCCGGCTTATGGCTGTTCTGAATTTGCATCCACTCGTATACGGCGGTGAAATCTTTGATCTCGCCCAAGGCAAGCAGCCCCAGCTGAGCGGCGCCCAAGCCCGAGCTTTCAATGGAGTTCGGCACGGCAACGTTGCTTCCGGTCACGTCGGCCATCAGCTGCAGCCAGAAGCTGGAGCGGGCAAAGCCGCCCGATGCACGGATTTCCTTGGTTGGACCGGACAGCTCCTCAAGAGCAGACAATACGGACTGGATGCGGTACATGACGCCTTCCAGAACGGCGCGGATCATATGCTTCTTCTCGTGGTAGAGCGATAGACCGAAGAAAACGCCGCGCGCGTTGGCGTTCCAGTAAGGCGCTCGTTCGCCTGCAAGCAGCGGCAGGAAAATAAGCCCGTCCGAGCCGGTGGCAACCTCCTGGGCAATTGAGGTCAAATAATCGTAGGGATCCATGCCTCTGCGGCGGCCTTCTTCCGCCTCCGCCGTAGCCAGCTGGTCGCGCACCCAGCGGAACATGATGCCGCCGTTGTTGATCGCGCCGCCGACGACCCAGAAATCCTCCTTCAAGGCATAGCAGAACAATCGGCCCTTCGGATCGGTAACGGGTTCGCGCACGACGCCGCGCACCGCGCCGCTCGTACCGATGGTTACTGCATAGATGCCCTGCTCGAACGCGCCTACGCCCAGATTGGCCAGAACGCCGTCGGAAGCGCCCACGACAAACGGCGTATCCGCGTTCAGCCCCATCGCCTGCGCGTACTCCTGCTTCATTCCGGCCAAATGATGGATCGTCGACACCGGTTCGGACAGCTGTTCGGGACGGACGCCACAAGCTTCAAGCGCCTGCGGGTCCCACTGCAGGCTGCGCAGATTGAACAGCCCCGTCGCGCTGGCGATGGAGTAATCGATCACGAATTGGCCGAACAGCTTGGCGAACACATATTCCTTGATGCCGATAAATTTATACGCCTGCTCGAAAATGTCTTTCCGGTTATCCCGGAACCACATCAGCTTCAGCAGCGGGGACATCGGATGAATCGGCGTTCCGGTGTTCAAATAAATCTGGTGCCCGTCCTGCCCCTGCTTCAAAATGCGGGCATAATCCGCACTCCGGTTGTCAGCCCATGTGATGCACTGGGTCAGCAGATTCAAATCCCGGTCAACGGCAATCAGACTGTGCATCGCCGAACTGAACGACACGCACAAAATTTGCCCCGGCAAAATCCGCGCTTTCGCGATAACCGCCTGAACCGCGGTCAGCACCGCCCGGAAAATTTCATCCGGGTCCTGCTCCGCCATATCCGGTCTTGGCGTATGCAGCGGATATTCAACCGAGTGGGAAGCCAGCACGCGACCGTCACGGTCGATGACCAATGTTTTCGTGCTGGTCGTGCCGATATCGGCAGCGATAATATATGGCTTCTGTAACGACGAACTCATTTAGCAAGATTCCCTTCGCTATCAAATTGCAAATCATACGGCTCGCTCAAAACTTCAATGTCGGGATGCTGCTTCGCTTCCTCCAGCAAATTTACGGATATTTCAATTTCCCCCAGGTGCAGCGTATCCTTGATCCGGACGAGCCTGCATTTCGTGTAATCCAAAATGTTGCATGTTTTGACTGCCGCCTTGATCGCGTAGAGGTCGTTGTCCAGCGTGCTCGCAATTTTCGTCGGCGCGCATACGGTCGACGTCAGTCCGTTGACGACGGTAGCGTGCAGGTCCATCTGATCGACCAGCTTCTGAGTCGTAAAATCGGCTGTACCTACCCCGTTCGCATTCCCTTTCGTCTCGGGCGTCAAATCGAGCACGGCCATCTTGGACACGTCCGGACCGCCATGCGCGTAAGGCGTAGGGTAGCGTCCCGTAATGTTCGGGTCCATACCGTCGCCGCTTATGTTTTTGCCGATATAATCGATGACGAGGACGTCGATCTGATCGAACAAAATTTTCGGCAGGCGCGCTTTGGCCTCAATCAGAAGCTCCTCTTCGCGGGCTTCAATTTGCTCGGCCGGAAGCGCCTCGATACGGCAGGTTTGGTCGTACGCATTTTCGACAACCGCGACGCCGAAAACGATCGGCAGCTTGTCGATCATAATATTGGCCATGGCCGGCACGTTCTCGGCCATATACTTGAAGCCGAGCTGATGGCAGGCTTCCGCCCCCTTTTGCTTGCCGAGGCCGATTGCGATCATCTTCATGATGCCGCTCTCGATACGGCCGCGGAATGCGGTGTGCGGCTTCACGCGGTTGATGACAACGATTGCGTCGGCTGTAGATGCAATCTGATCGACATAGACCGGCAGCCCGTTTGGAAGCTGATCCAGCTTGACCACTTCCATCGAGGAACGGATCGGCGCGCCCATTGCTTCCTCCGTGACGCCGAGATGATGCAGCACTTCCTTTTGCCCTTCCGCGGTCGCGCCCCCGTGGCTGCCCATGCACGGCACGATGAACGGATGACCTCCGGCTTTTTTTATAGCATCAATCGTAATTTTTGTAAATAAATCGATATTGGCGACGCCGCGGCTGCCGACGGCTACGGCTACCTGCTGGCCCGGCTTGATCCGATCGATCGTGCCCGGCTTTTGCAGCTCGCGCTCCAGCTCCCCGGCTAAATCGTCAAGCTTGGTCCCGTCAAATTTTTGACGGATTTTCACCATTTGCGGAATGGGAATGTCCTCCAAAACTTTTCTTAAAATACTCATATCAGGTCTCAGCCTCCCAGATGGATTTAACGGAATCCCGGATAACCAGCTCCGTGCGGAACAAAATCGTTTTCTTTTCGATTTGCTTCGTTTCAATAAAGTTGAGCAGCTTGGCCGCCCCTTCCCTGCTGATCTGTTCGATCGGTCTGTGCACGGTCGTCAAAGCCGGCGACATAAAGCCCGAAAAAATATGATCGTCAAAGCCGACAACCGAAATATCGTCGGGAACCGAAAGCCGCCTCTCGTGAATCGCTTTTATCGCGCCGAGAGCCATATCGTCGTTGCAGCAAAAAACAGCCGTAGGTATGGCCTCCAGCTCCAGCAGACGGTTCATCGCCGCATATCCGCTTTCCAAATCGTAATTTCCTTGAACTTTATACTCGTCTCTTATCGCCACGCCGTTCCGCATCATAGCTTCATTATAACCGTCCAGGCGGGCCTGGGTCGATTTGAAATTTTGCTTCCCTTCTATAATAGCAATATCGCGGTGTCCTTGGCGAATCAAATATTGGACAACCCGAAAAGCGCCGCCCTGATCGTCCGGGATTAAGTTCATCACTTGAACGTTATCGATTTCCCTGTTCAGTACGACCAACGGAATCTCGTTTGCGGAGGCATATTCAATGAACGGCTGGTCGGATGAGCTCTGGCTCATGACGATAATGCCGTCATAGCTTTTCCTGTTCACTTTCTCGTAGCTCGTATAGTCGTCAATCCCGCGGACAATCAAGTTATAACTGTCCTTGATGACGTCGTTGACCCCTTTGACCGCCTCGTACAGAAAGCCGGCCGATGTCCCCGTATGCAGCGTCGAAAAAAACAACCCCAAATTGTATGACCGGTCAAGCACCAGACTTTTCGCGTTGTAATTGGGTGTATAATTCAAGCTTTCGGCAAGCTGCCGGATTCGCTCCTTCGTCTCTTGGTTGATCAGAGGGCTATCGTTCAACGCCCTGGAGACGGTCGTGTGCGAAACGTTGGCCAGCTTGGCAATGTCTTTGATAGTAACGCTCAATCCCTACCACCTCCGTTTTATATTAGCATAATGCTGCACACGTTAACAACGATCATTTTTTGCGCTGGATGCACTTGTTTTGCTTTTATTTTAACATCTATATAAGTTGAACCGATAAAGCGTGTCCATTGCATTCCAAAACCATTTCATTAGGTTTATCTCGGATGTTCTTAGTTCAACATAGATAGGATAACCAGCTCCGCCATTCCATGAACCTAGTATTGTTTACAAAGAAAAAAGCCCGCGCATTCGCACAGGCCTTGCATAAAGCGTATCAAACGCTACATTTCCAAAAGCAGCATTTCATGCCTTAATTCCATCAGCTTTTCCTTGCTGGCCTTGACCGCCTTGCCGTCTCCCGCCTCAATCGCATCGTGCAGCGTAGCCAGCTCGTAATCAAGCTCCAGCCGCAGTACGGGAATGCGGTCGTCCGGACGTCTGGAGCGGAACGCCTGCATCATTTCCTCGACCGTTACAACCGGCTCCTTCTGAAACAGCACCTTATGCTCAACGCCCGATATTTCTACCATCCGTATAATTTCCCCGAACATAATATTTTCGATTAAAATCTGGCGGTCCTTGAACCGCTTCACTACGGCATGCCCACGGGTATCGCCGATCATCTTTTCCATTAATTCAGCCAGCTTCTCATCCTTAAAGGAGTAATTGCCGACAATTTTGTAGCGCTCCCCGATGCGTTGGAATTTCAGCTTAACCAGCTTGCGGCCGGTGCGAATCGATACGATGAATTGCTGTTCGCTTTCATTCCAATATAATGAATATCCTTCCTGAATGAGCGCTTTGATAAAATTACGGATTAGCCGACGGTCAAATCGTAACTCAAGGTTGCAATATTCAACTTCATGACTCTTACTCACGGCAATCCCCTCCCTGAATGGTACAACGTTCAAATTTTGATAGAATTTTCTGATAATTCAGTTACTTACTTCTATCTTATTATGAATCATATGATTTAGCAACTTGGTTTATTGACTTTTTTCTTATAATTTTTAACCATTTTTTTAAAAAGGGAGCCCTCGGGCCGCCTCGGAAGACGGCAGCTGCCGGGTTCACTCACATATAGTTTAGCCATACGTTACGCCGTGTATTTGCCGCCGCCCCGTTTTTTCAGCAGCCGTACGTCGCGGTATCCGGTGCGGTTTCCAGGTTAAACGACTGCGAAAAACGACGCCCCGCGGCGTCGTTTCAAATGCGTCGTATCTCTTTGTGCAAGGAGGCTCAACCCGTTACGGCTTAACAGGCTCGAGTATTTTTTTCGCCTCCTCCTCTTCCTTCCTGCGCTCCCGCACATCCAGCTGCTCATTAAGATCGGTCCATCCGGAAAGATTGATCGTATAGGCGTCGCTGTCTCTCTCCATTTTGGTCAAGGTAAGCTTGGTTGTTATGTACCGGTTGGACGTTGTCCCGTTAAAGTAAGTCGTTTGATAAAACAAATATTGGTACTCGTTTTCGTTCTCCGTCTTGTCTACCATAATCGGTCTCGATGTGTAGCGGAAATCCCGGTCCCGATCCCGGTTATCCTTGTCCTGGGAGTTCATGGACGTTTTAATATAGCCTTGAATCGCTTCAATCTTCTTCGTATTGACTTCCCCTCCGATCACGTATCGGTCCTTGAACGTATTGTTGTACGTTTGAGTCGGCAGCTGCTTCACAAATCGCTTCAGCTCCGCTTCCGTGACATACAGCTCCTCCGTCAGCTTCTCCTTGGACTTTTTCATAGCGGAGGTGTCGATCCCCATTCTCCTCAGGTCCGACAGCCGGTAATAGACGAGGGAGCTGCTCAAATCTTCGGCGTTTGCCTGCAGCAGCGGATACTCGGCTCCCAAAAACTTGACGATCATCGAGGTCGGATTGCGGAATTTGAATTGATCCGTCGTCAAATCCTTCTCCTCGGCCGGCTGCTCGGTATTTATGCGGCTGTTGATATAAATCGTTTTATTGATATCCTTGAAAATGATATTGGCGCCCATCAAATTGCCAAGCTCCTTCAAAGGCAAATAGCTGGAGCCCTCGTAGATCAAGGTCGGGCCGCTAAGCTGAACGGGATTCCCGTTCAGGACGATTTTAAAATCGGGGCGCAAATATGCCTCCACCCGCTGAAGCACATCGTTCGCATACACGCCGGCCGTAAATGTGCCGCTCAACAGCACTCCCATTGCAATTACACGTTTCCACTGTCTCATTCCAAACCATTCCTTTCGTTAAATAAGAGGGCATCCGAAATACCCGGTTACATGATGAACGCTTTTAACTTGCCAAATGTTTCCGTCTTTCCTTACAATTCGCCATATCATGACAAATTTCCTCCATAAAAGTTTATATTGACAAAAGCCATAATTCCGATAAAATAGGTTGGTATATAGTCGGTATGTCTTGATCTTACTTAAAGAAAAGCGATACCGCAGGCACTTTAGAAGGAGTGAACAACGTTGATCGAAATCAAAGACGTGAGCAAGACTTTCCATCAGCGTACAGGCGGTTCGTTCACAGCCATTGACAACGTATCCCTTTCGATTCAAAGAGGGGAATTCGTATCGCTGCTGGGGCCGTCCGGATGCGGAAAGTCGACGCTTTTAAACTTGGTTGCCGGATTGGAGCAGGCGCAGCAAGGAGTGATATCCGTCAACGGAAAACCGTGCAGCACCCCGGGACCGGACCGCGTCGTCGTTTTTCAGGAGCATGCGTTATTTCCTTGGCTGACTGTATTGGACAACGTTGCATTCGGCTTGAAGCAAAAAGGGGTTGGCAAAAAAGAACGCGAAGAGCTGGCCATGGAGCAGATCAAATCGGTTCACTTGAGCAAATTCGCGGACCGGTATCCGCATGAGCTGTCAGGCGGCATGAAGCAGAGGGCGGCCATCGCCCGCGCATTGGCGATGGACCCGGAAATATTGCTGATGGATGAACCGTTTGCCGCGCTGGATGAGCAAACCCGGCTCATTTTGCATAAGGAATTGGAAGAAATTTGGATGCGGACGCGCAAGACGATTTTATTCATTACACATAATATCCGAGAAGCGGTCATTTTGTCCGATCGTGTGCTGGTCATGTCGACCCGCCCCGGTACCATAAAGAAAGAATTCGCCGTGCGCGCCGCCCGTCCCCGGGATTTGGCCGATCCGGTCCTCCACCACGTGGAAAACAGCATCATGGAGGCACTTGCCGACGAGCTGGAAAAAGTGGTAAAGGAGGAAATGGGCGATGAGTACAGCATTAAGAAGAACACTCTTTCTGGTACTGCTTCTGATAGCATGGGAGGCGGGATTTAGAATTTTCGACTGGGGCTGGAAATTTCCTTCGGTAACCCAGACCTTCCAGGCGTTTTATGACGGAATCGTGCACGGGCAGCTGCTGGAAGCTGCGTATGAAAGTCTTCGCAGGCTGCTGACCTCCTTTGTCATCTCGATCGTTGTCGGTACGACGCTCGGCTTCCTGTTCGCCAGATACCGCCTGCTCGACGATACGCTCGGCTTCCTCGTCGTTGCGCTGCAAACGATTCCGAGCATCGCCTGGCTGCCTTTCGCCATTATCTGGTTCGGCATGAACGACTTCTCCGTCGTGTTCATTACGACGCTCGGGGCGACCTGGACGATGGCCATGTCAAGCCGTACCGGCATTATGAATATCCCGCCGATTTACTTAAAGGCTGCGCAGACGATGGGAACGGGCAACGGCTTCCGGATGTTTTACCAGATCATGATTCCGGCCGCATTCCCGCATATGATTACGGGAGTCCGCGTCGCCTGGGCGTTCGCCTGGCGGGCGCTCGTCGCCGGCGAGCTGATCGCCAAAGGCGTCGGCCTCGGCCAGCTGCTGCAGGACGGCAGAAATTTGGCGGATACCGCATTGATGCTCTGTATCGTCATCATTATCGCGGTGCTCGGCACGCTGTCCGACCATTTTTGCTTCAAGCGGCTGGAAGATACAATCCTGATCCGCTACGGTTTAGCCGGGCAAAAAAAATAAAAACGGCGATGATAACCGGACCGATCTCAGGTTTGAAATACAATTAATTAAATTGATATGAAAAAGGGAGAGAAACGAAATGAGAAAGAACATATCCATCCTGTTAATTTTTGCAATAGCTGCCGTCATGGTGCTGTCGGCTTGCGGCAAAAAAGAAGAGCCCGCCAAAGACGGAGCTGCGGGCGCAAAAACCGCGCCGGCGTCGACGGTCAGGCTCGGTATATTTAAAAACGTCACCCACGCTCCCGGCTATGTCGCTCTCGAGGAAGGCTTGTTCCAAAAATATTGGGGCGACAGCGTAAAAATCGAAGTGACCGCATTCGACAACGGTTCCGACTTTTCCACCGCGATGGCGACGGAGCAAATCGATATCGGCTTCGTAGGTCCGGGACCGGCAACGAATCAATTCATTAAAAGCAAAAACTTCCGGATCGTTTCCGGCTCCAACAACGGCGGCGCCGTACTTGTGGCGGCCAAAGATTCCGGCATCGCCAGCGCGAAAGATTTGCTCGGCAAAACGGTCGCTATCCCGACCAAGGGCAGCACCAATGAAATTTCACTGCGCCTGCTGCTCAAGGAAAACAACCTGAATGTCACGACGGATAAAACAGGGGTGCAAATCATCGCCCGCGCTCCGGCCGATACGCTGATCGCTATGCGTCAAAAGGAAATCGAGGCGACGCTTGTGCCTGAGCCATGGGGCACGCAAATGGAGCAGGAAGGCGTCGGTAAAATTATAGTGGATTGGAACAAAATCCCCCCGAACAACGGCAACTATCCGCTTACGCTGCTTGCCGTAAGCGACAAGTTTTTGAAGGAGCACCGCGACATGGTGAAGCAAGCGATCAAGGCTAATGCGGACGCGATTGATTTCATTAAGAAAAATCCGGACAAATCGTATGAACTGATCAACAACCGCCTGAAGGCGCTCAGCGGTAAAGGCATGGACATCAACCTCATAAAAGCCGCACTGTCCCGCTTGAATTTGACTACCGAGGTCAGCAAGGACGCGATTGAAGAAATGGCGCGCGTATCCATTGACGCCGGTTATATTAAAGACTTGAAAAAAGAGCAGCTGGATTTGAGCAAGTTCGTCGATTTAAGCTTGCTGGAAGAAGTAAAAGCAGGCAAATAATCAAACAGCGGCAAAACGATTCGCCCCCGCCCCTCTTAATGAAGGGCGGGGGATTTTTATTGGACCGGCGACGATAAACAGCCCCGCTGCCGATGCAGACGGGGCTGGATTAGATTTATAATGGCTGTATGATTAGTATCATTGCTGTATGATGCTGTATGATGCTGTATGATGCTGTATGATGCCTGTGACCGCTGCCTGCTGATCGATGCGCTGTAATGCGGCTTTATACGGCTTAGTGCGGTTTAATAAGGTTTGGGAACGTCGATTTTATGTGTCGCGCCCTGCTCGTCGGTAAAGTACAAGTCGACGCCATGTCCCTGATCATCCATAAAGTAGGATACGTATTTAGACTCATTTTTACGGATTGGCACGAGCAAAGCGGCGATCCGGTGGCTGCGCGCCGTTTGCGTCGAGGCGGTCAGGTGCCACTGCGAAGGCAGCCCTTCGATTTCCGCCGGGTCGACGTCGGGAAATTCGTTATGCTGCGACAGCTGCAAGTCGCCGGACGAGCAGTACACGAAACGGCCGTCCATATCGGCTTTTTGTCCCTTTACTTTGAAGGACTGGCCGTCCAGCTTCATTTCGTACAGCGTGTGGAACAGCCAATCGACCTTGCCCGGCTGCGCCAAATCGACATGATCGACGACGACGATAAACGATTCGTTGAAGAAGTAGAGCTCACGCACGAATCGCTCCAAATACGGGACGTTTTCTGTGTAGGCAGCCGTAGCGTTGCAGCGGGAATACGTGTACGCGGCATACTGTTGGACATCTTCCACAACGCCGTATGCGGCTTTGTTCAGCGCCTTGTTCGTCCCGGCATATTGGCCAAGCCCGTCGATCAGCAGGTTGTTCGTGGAACGCGTCTGCTTGCGCCAGTTCATATGCATGGTGCTGTTGAACGCGACATAATAGCCGCTCTCGATCGCCAGCGGTTCCCCGTAAGCGTGCAGCAGAAATCCGTTCTGGTCGCCGTGGCTGTGGCTGATCGAGCCGTACGGGCTGCTTTTGGTCAGCAGCATAATATGATCCTCCGGCTTGTCCATATTTGAATGGAAGGCAACCCAGCCGATATCGCGGAACCATTTGACCGACTCGATCGCAGTCGGCTTTTCAGCGGATACGGACGGGTAATCCTGCAAATAGACCATCTCGTCAAAGCGGAAATCCCACCAGCCGTAGTTGTAAAACTTCATCTCCGAATCGGTGTCGATCGCTTTCGTCTGTTCAAAATACCATTGGTACAAACCGCTGCCTGTCACGCCGGCGAACTGGCGAATATTGAAGCCGGTTTTCAGGCTGACCGGATCGCCGAGCGTCGATTGATCGCCAAAGCTGGCGCGCAGCGTATCCGGACTGAAGCAGTACAGCGGGAAGTCGCCGGTTTTTCGGAAAAACGGACGTTCGTAAAAGTCGATGCCCGTATATTTCTTCAGCAGGTTCAACGCCTCGGTGACGAAGGCCATTCCTGTCGTCCAGTACATCGGTCCTTCGGCCCAGCCGCCGTCCACCCCGCCCCACGGAGTATATAGGCAGGCGTAATATTCAAGCGTGTAATTCAGCCACTGCTCCGCCTTTTCTTCTTCGCCGAACATGGCAATGCAGCCCGGAACGAGCACCGAAGATAAGGAACGGACGGCATGGCTGTCAAACGGAACATGATGAATTTTGCTGCGCTCGATGACATGAAAAGCAATCTGTCCGGTCCGCTGCAGCAGGTTTGCCCGAATCAGCCCGCGTTCCTCCGGCGACAGCTCGCCATAAAGCCAGTCATAGCCCCAGGCTATGGCACCGGTAATGCGGAACGATGCTTCATCGTTATAATCGCGGCTCGTCGTGCCGTTGGGATCCCAGGCGGCTGCATGAAGCAGCCATGTTTTGGCAAGCCCGATCAGTCGAGGGTCCTCCAGGACGACGCCGGCCACGCTTAAATGACGAATCGCATAAAGAACCTCCTGGCAGTCGATGTACATTTGACGCCAGAGCGAAGCGACCCGCTTATTGTTCGGGTACGGCTTTGGCTCGGCAATAAGCTCATGCTCGACCCACGGCTTAACGGAACGCTCGTAGAACGCGGTCCAGCCAATGGCATCCGGGTTTTCGCGGACCTTGCGGCGAAACTCCGGCAGCTCGTCCGCCTGCAGCCACAGGCGCGGATGGGCTTCAGCGGCCTTGGCATACCGCGTCTTCCGGCCGGCCAGCGGGGTGAGCGGCAAGCCATCGGGCACGTTGAAGCTTCGAACCCGGCTCCATTCGCTTTGCAAAGCGGGGCTGTCCGATGCGCTTTCCTCCGGCTCCAGCAGCAAAGCATACCGCCAATAATAACGGCCCGGCTCCAATGCGTGCTCCGGCGTATACAGATTATATGGAATCTCCTGCACCGTAACCGTATCGTCCGTGGCAAACTGCGCAGACCGCGAGAATTGCAGCGTATACCGGTCATGCTCCAATTGCGCCGGAATCCATGTAAAACGCGGCGGATTTTCGATAAGTACGGACTGTTCGTCCGGTTCGTATTGTACGGTCAAAACGCCGCTTTGCGGCTGGTATAACGGCTTGCTTGCAGTACTCATGATGTTGCCTCCCCCTGTACGATCAATCCTTGATTTGAATCCAATTCGCAAACGGCTCGTCCCTGACTCGTTTCGATGATCAGTCTGCCGGGCAAAGAAGACGCTCCGACAGAGCCGTCCGAAGACTGCCAGCGGACATTGCAAGCCGGCTCGGAGCCAAGCTGATAAATATGAATAAATCTGGCGCTCCGGCCTTTCCTGCGGTGCAGCAAGCCGGTCAGCTTTTCGCTCGGATCGATGGTGGTCCCTGGTGTTTCAATGCGATACAGCGTATCTCCCTCGAACAAAATCGCAGTATGCAGCAAGTCCTTGACAGCCGCGGCATCGTTCAGCCGGTAGCGGAGCCTCGCTAATACCGGATCGCAGGCAGCGGCTTCACCGCCTGCTTCGTACCGATCCAGCAGCCGTATATGGCTATAGCCGCTTTCGGTATAACCGGTTACGGCTTCCGCAGCTTCCAACGCGCGTAACGAACCGCAGCCGCCGCCAGCCGCTTCCGGCGCGATAAGCGCATGCATCCACCAATCGATCGTCCGCTCGCTGTCAAGATTGACCTCGTACCAGTCGAGCAGCCATTCGTCCGTCAGCAGCAGATGACGGTCCAACCGGGCCCCTTCATAGGCTGCATCCGATTGCAGCCAAGCGTATACGGTGCGGCCGTTATCCGTAAATTGCCTGCAGCGCCCTTCATGGGCCGCCTGCGATTTGCCGTCGATCGATACGGTATTGTGACTGGCCGTATCGGCAAACCATTCTTTGCGCAGCTCGGAGCCGTACGGTACCATGCCCAAATCGGGCGTAATGGTTCCGCCGGTATGCTGCAGGCTTAGATGAAGCTTGTCGTAATGCCCGTGAGAGCCGCCGTGCGGACCGAAATCGGCGAGGAACGACAGCCCCCCGTTATTCGAGCTCCGGCCGACAACAAATCCGGAATCGGCCAGCAGCAGCGAAGGCCGGGACGGCATCGATCGGCTCAGCTCGGCATCGCCTTCGCCGTAAACAAGCGCCTCCAGCGAGATGCGTCGGGGCTCGCCGTCCATTTGCCGGTACGCCTCGCCCAAAATCGGAATATACGCTTCATTGCCATAGACGGCAAGGCCGATCTCCATAATTTCGGCGATTTCTCTGGCAAACGGCACGCGGGCTAACGGACCGTCATGCAGTGCGGGAAGCACCCCCTGGTCGTCGGACAGGCCGACGAGCACATCGAACATGCCTTTCATTGATTGGCCTTGACCGCCTTCGGTATGGTACAGGTCGATGCTGAACCGGGCTGCCATCTCCGCCGCAATCAAATATGCCCGAAGCACAAAAATATGATAATACGTGCTTCCTTCAAATTCGAGCTGATCCGGCTTGACTCCGATCGTCAAATGATGCTTCCAGCCGCCTTCGTCTTCGATCAGCGCCTCCAGCTGTTCACGCTGGCCGCGGATCGTATAGACGCAGCAAAGGGCGGCGTTCAACCACGCCGTGTAATTGTTCTCGGCATTGCTGCGTTCATGGATAAGAATATGCCGATACTGCGTCATGCTCTCCTCCAGCATGGAGAGAAACCGGTCCAGTACGGCCTGTTCCGCCGAACCGAGCGCTGCGCCTTCATCGTGCAGCAGCACATAGGCGCGCAGCAGCGTCGTCGCCCAGATCGCTTCCGTCAGCGCCTGGTGGAACGCCCGGCCCTTCAGCATCCACGGCTGCGCATCCGGATGGACCGGATAGTTAGGAAACTGCTCCGCATAGCTGACGAGGATCCGCTTCGCGAGATCCGCGTAAGTCTGCTCTCCCGTTCCCGCATAAACCGCTGCCGCCTGGAGCGCGCACCGCGCGATGGACTGGTGCTTGAACACCAGCCACGCGCCGCGGTACGCCTCCCCTTCGATACGGCAGCCGTGCGGGCAGGCGAACGTACGGGCATCGCGTTCGGCCGGATCAAACTCGAGCTCCGTGTGATGGTTCGGGCATACATACTGATGCCACCAGCCGCCGGGCTCCTTCGGAATTTCCAGGCTGCCGGCAGCTTGCAGCCGATCCAGCTCCGCTTTCAAGGTCTGCAGCGTTTCGGCGGCCCAATCGGTTGAGGTCAGCTTCTCCCGTATTCTCATCGCATGAACATCCCCCTGTTGATTTCTATCGTTTCACCCGTCAAGTAGGCCGCCAAATCGGATTTGGCGACAGCTCGACCGATTCCGGCATTGGAGCCGGTTACAAGCGCAATTTGTCCTTGCAGCTGTGTGTTCATCATCAGGTTCCTCCCCTATGGTGACAGCATGAAGCGGCCTCCATCGTCTGCCGCTCCAGCCTTTATTTGGTTATCGATAATTTGTTCGGCTTATCCGGCATGGAAAGAGTGATCCGGCTTCCTTCGCCCCAGACGCTTTCAATGCTTAACCCGTACTGCTCGCCGAACACCATCTGGATACGCCGGTGCACATTCATGAGCCCGATACCGCCGCGGCGGAAGTAACCGGACTGCGTCTCCTCCTCGGCCAATCGGTTCAGCTTCAGCTGCTCCTGCAGCTCCTTGAGCCGGTCCGGCGGAATGCCTGCGCCGTTGTCCTCGACAATAACCTGGAACATGCCGTTTTCCTTGCGGGCGTCGATGCTGATCGTATGATGCGGCTCGATTCCGTTCGGAAACGCATGCTGAAAGCTGTTTTCGACGACCGGCTGCAGCGTAAGCCGAACCATCTTTTCCAGCAGCAGCGACGGCGGAATGATCACCTCGATCTCAAATTCGCGGTCGATGCGATGCTGCAAAATAATTAAATAATTGCGGACATGGTTCAATTCGTTGGCTACCGTAATTTCTTCCAGATTCGTCTGGATCGAATACCGCAGCATAAAGGCCATCGCCTCGACCATTTCCGTTATTTCGTGCGAATCCTGGACAATCGCGTAGCAGTTAATGGTTTCCAAGGTGTTGTACAAAAAATGCGGATTAATTTGCAGCTGCAGCGTCTGAAATTCGGCCCGGTGCCGCTCCAGCTCCGCTTCCTGAATTTGCAGCGCGTCCTTCTGCTGCTGCAGCTCGGCGGCATACACCTTGTCGATCATCTCGGACAGCCGGGTAACCATCAGGTTATAGCTGTGGATCAGCCCGCCGATTTCATCGGTTCGCCCCAGGTCGTGGATATGCTGCCAATTTCCTTTTTCCGTTTCGCGCATCCCTTCTTTCAGTTCGCGGATCGGAGCCAGCATGGAGCGGCCGAAGCGGGAGGCGATCCACAACGCCACTGCCAACGTGACCAGGCCGACGACTATCGTCACCGTGCGGATCGTCGAAATCGGCTTGCGCAATTCGTCGACCGGCACCGATACGACCAGCCGCCAATTCGAGTAGTCGGATTTGCGTGCCACGAACATCCGCTTCTGGCCTTGATATTCGGTCGTAAACGCTTTGTTCTCGCCGTCAACCAAATGCTCGGACACTTGTTTGAAAACCGGATCGTACGACTGAACATTCGAAGGATGATAGATCGGGTTCCCGTTCCCGTCAATAATGAAAAAGTAACCGTCCTTGCCGATATTGACGCGATCCCATATTTTAGCCAGCTCCTGCAGCTTAAACTCGATCGCCACGATGCCTTTGGTGCCCTCGTAGGAAGCGCCGCGGACTTTGCGGGCCATCGTAATGACCGTGCCTTTATCCTCGGGACGAATGCTCGTATCGAGCAGTACAATTTTATTGTTATCCGGCAGCGATCTCATCAAATAGGCATACTTCTCCGGAATGAGTCCCATATCGAGCGCCAAAAAATTTTGATTATCGTATACGACCGCCCGGCCCTGCTGGCCGACCACATAAATCGCATTCAATTGCTTGTAAAGGGTCGCAATCGACTGTACGGATTTGGACGCAAAGCTTTTAATCGCATCCGAATAGTAATAATATTCATACACATCCTCCACGCCGATTTCGAAAAACGCCCGCACATCGGAATTCGAGGAAAACGAGTTGCTTAACAGCTCATATGTTTGCAAATAAATATCGGTTTGATAAGCCGCGTTTTCAATCATTTGATCCAGGTATTGCTCGACCTGCTGATCGAGCGCCCGGGACGATTGAATATAGGTTACGATGCCGACCGATGCGAGCGACAGCACGATTACGATAGAAAAATAAAAATAAACCTGTCCCGACAGCGTGCGAATTTTCATCATTCGATACCCAACTGGCTGCGGTATTCGGAAGGCAGGACACCCGTATATTTCTTGAACGTTTTCGTAAAATGCGGATGATCGGCATAGCCGACCTCGCCTGAAATATCGGTGATCCGGTAATGAGGCTGGGCGAGCAATTTTTTCGCTTTCTCAATTCTCCGGCGCGTCCGGTACTGGACGAACGTCTCCTTCGTGGCCTGCTTGAACAGCTGGCTGAAATAAGAGGCGTTCAGCCCGATCCGTTCCGCGACCTCCTCGAGCGACACTTCCTCCGCCAAATGATCTTCGATATAATGCTTCGCTTCCTCGACCGGATCCTTCAGCTTGCCCTTCCGCCTTTGCTTCAGCTCCTGAAACAACAGCTGCAGACTCGCTTCAAACCGGCTCCATGCTTCTTCCTCATTCGTTACGTCCTGCAGCTCCAGCCGCTTTGTAAACGAAAAGATGTCTCTTATGTTTAACCGGCGGTTCAGCAGCTCGGATATTTCGCCCAGCAGTTCGGACAGCTGATGCAGACGCATCCGGTAGCCGTTTATTTCGCTGCGCGCCTGGTTAAGAAGCTCCTGCAGCGCGTCGTGCTTCAGCGACCAGATCGCTTCCTCCGCATTCGCGACCCATGTTTCGAGACGCTGTACGGAGACGAAAGTTTGCGGCTGCCGCTTTGCGTGCATAATGGCCAGCTTGACCATGACCGCATCGACCGTCTTTTTGCTGATCGGCTTCAACAAATACTCTTTGACGCCATATGACAAACATTTTTGCGCATATTCAAAATCGTTATAGCCGGATACGACAACGACATGAATATCGAGCTCGAGCTCGGCGACTTGCCGGCACAGCTCCAGGCCGTCCATCTTCGGCATACGGATATCGGTAAACAAAAAATCGGGGCGCTCCTCCCGAATTTGCTGCAGCGCATCCGCACCGTTTTCTGCCGTCCGCAGGCTGGCGACGGGCTGTCCGGATTGCTGTATCAGCTTCTGGAGCCCTTTGCGGATCATCGGTTCGTCGTCTGCAATCAAAATGGTAAACATGAGGAACACCCCTTATTTGGCGTAAATTGCTGGTTGTCCAGGTAAGTATAGTATATACCAACTTAGCGGTTCGAATAAAACTCGCTCCCCACGCCGGTTCAACGTGAGGAGCTAAAGTGGTTGCCGCCCGTTTTATCGGCGAGGCATGCTGATGGTTACGCTGGGATCTTTTTTGTTGAATTTTTCGGTCGCTTCTTTCACGACATCGTTGCCGCCTTTGGCTTTCCATTCCTCAATGACTTTCGGCCAATCGGAAATCGGCTCTTTGCCGTATACCATTTTGACCATATGTTGAAGAATGAGCGGCGCCCCATAATCGGATTCAGGCGCAATATCCGGATTTTTCACATAGCCGTCCAGCCGCGGTTCAAATTGGATACCGTCACGCCCTTCTTTAGCCAGCATATTGTCATAAGTGCCGATCAATTGCTTGCCTTCTTCCGTCAAGCTAAGCGTGCCTTTATTATACGTAGTGTCTTGAACCATCCACAGAAATGCCTGACGATAACGCTCTTCATCGATACCGGCAGGATCTGTCGGCGTTTTGTAATTGATTTTGCCGTTATCCATCGTGTAATTTTCGCCTTCAACGCCGAAGGTGAAAAATTGCTCGGCTTCGTCCGACAGCATCCAGTCGTAGAACTTAATGATCGCTTCCGGATTTTTCGCATTTTTATTGATGAACCAAGCGCGGGTTACCGAGTTGTACAAGTAGTAACCGCCTTTGCCGTCTGGTCCGACCGGGGAAGGAATCAGTTCGATTTTGGCTGTCGGCACGTTGGCTTTCATTTGCTGCTCCCATTGCAGCGCTTCGTTCGCGTTCATCGACCAAATTCCGGCTTTACCCGCCAAAATCGAGTTTTTATAAACTGTCGGGTTGATCGTTGCGAATTCCTTATTGATCAAGCCTTCGTCAAACATCGTCTTATACGTTTGCAGTGCTTTCGTCATATTATCGGTGTTGAAAAATTTAGGGACGATTTGATCGCCCTGCTGCATCATCATCGACAAGTACGGGAATGCGTCGTAAGCGCCGAAGAACGTGTCGGCATACTTGAAGTTTTCACGTCCCTGATACGGGTTCTCAACGCCCATTTCTTTGAACTTGCGCATAACGTTCAAGTATTCGTCTACCGTTTTCGGAATCGGCAGTCCGGCTTTGTCCAGCAAGTCTTTGCGGATTGCGGTCGCGCGGCGGGACGGGTTGGACAGAAACTCGGGAATCGCATAAATTTTGCCTTGATACGTTTCTTTCGCCCATGCTTCCTTCGGAATTTTTTTCAACAGATTCGGACCGTATTTTTGCAACAGATCGTCAAGCGGCATAAACACGCCTGCCTGTACGGAGCCGGCCATTTCTTTACCGGATACGCCGCCGCTGCCTTGCACGACATCCGGGATGTCGTTGGTTGCGAACATTTGCGCCATCTTTTGCTCGAATTCTTTATGAGGAACAAGCACGATGTCCAGATCCGTGTTCGTTTTTTGCTCAAGCAGCTTAACCCATTTATCCTCGTTAATATTCGGCGATTTCTCCACGTGGTTGAACGCAAGCGTACGCATCGAGATCGAAAACTTCGCTTTTTCGCCAGGCTTGGAGCCTTGTGCGGATGGAGCGTCCTGCGGTTTGCTGCAAGCGGCGAGCGTGGTGACGGCAAGCGCGGATACCATACTTACCTTGATCCATTTTTTCATTTGATACTACCCCTCTTCTTTTTGCGATGTAATCATGAAGAAATAGCGCTTTCACAATAGTTACATTTTATAGCCTGTCTTGCTAAGGGACAATGGAATGACTTTGGCTGCGGTTGTATTTTTTTTAGATCAGACGATTTCGGGCGATTACGATTTTACCGAACCGATCATCATGCCTTTAACGAAATGCTTTTGCAAAAACGGATAAATCAGCACGATCGGAACAGTCGCAATAATGATCGTAGCCATTTTGATCCCTTCCGGGTTGGAATGAATCAACGAGCTGAACTGCGATGCCGAAGGATCGATGTTGATGTCATCCGCCATAATCAGCTGGCGCAGCTTCACCTGAAGCGGCCACAGCGTCGGCTTGTTCACGTAGTAAAGCGCGGCCATGTACGTGTTCCAATGGTTGACCGCATAAAAAATTCCGAGCGACGCCATAACCGGCTTGGACAGCGGCAGCACGATGTTCCAAATCATTCTCAGCTCCGTACAGCCGTCGATCCGGCCGGAGTCGATAATTTCCGGAGGAATCTGCATGAAGAAAGCCCGCATGACGAAAAAGTTAAATGCGCTGATCGCCCCTGGAATAAGAAGTGCCCATAGCGAGTTGGTCAAGTTCAAGCTTTTCATCAAAATAAAGTTAGGGATGAGCGGCGCGCTGAATACCATCGTAATCAGTACAAAAAATACGACATATTTACGCCCTACATATTCCTGCCGCGAGACCGGATAGGCCAGCGAAGCCGTTGCGATCAAATTGATGATCGTTCCCACGACCGTAATATAAACCGTAACGCCGAACGATCTCCAGATCGAAGCGTCGCTGAACACATATTGATAATTGATCCAAGTGAAATCGACAGGAAGAAAAAATACTTTACCCGTTACAACCGCTTCGGAATCGCTCAGCGATTGCGCCAGCACATTCAAAAACGGCAAAAACATAATCAGGCCCAAAACCGTTAAAAAAGTAATATTAAACACGTTGAACGTTTGCTGCCCCGCGCTTAGTTTCCTCATACTTGTTTACACCTCCGTTCGTATTAATAAAGGCTCTCGCCCGTCGTTTTTTTGCTCAGGAAGTTACCGATGACGATCAGCATCAGGCCCACGACCGATTTGAACAAGCCGATAGCCGTCGTATAGCTGTATTGTTGGCCCTGCAAGCCCGCTTTATAAATGTACGTATCCAATATTTCGCCGTTGTTGATGTTCAGCGGATTCAAAAATACATACACGCGCTCAAAACCGAAATCAAGGAATTTCCCGATATGAAGCAGGAACAAAATCATGATCGTCGGCATCAAGGAAGGCAGCGTGATGGAAATCGTTTGCCGCCAACGGCTTGCGCCGTCAACTTCCGCCGCTTCATACAAATCCGGATTAATGCCGGCCAAAGCCGCCAGGTATATGATCGTTCCGTATCCGGAATCACGCCAAATCCCCGAACCGATCAGTACCGAGCGGATATAGGACTCTTCGCCGAGGAAATAGATCGGATCGTAACCGAGCCAGCTGATCAGATGATTGACGATCCCGGTCGAAGGAGACAGGATGCCGATTGCAATCCCGCTGACGATAACCCAGGACAAAAAATGCGGCATGTAAACAACCGTTTGCAAAACCCGCTTGTACAGCACCACTCTCAGCTCGTTGAGAAGCAGGGCCAATACGATCGGGGCCGGGAAGCCCAGAACAAGGTCGTACAGACCGATCAACAGCGTGTTTTTCAATATATTAAGAAAATCGTAATGTGCGAACATGCGTTGGAAATGCTCCAGCCCTACCCACTTGCTGCCCATGATGCCCTGGAAAATGTTGTAGTCCTGAAATGCGATAACCGATCCGAACAGCGGGACGTACTTAAAAATAAAAAAGTAAATAATTCCCGGCAGTGAGATCAAATAAAGCGCCCTATATTTCCACATAAAGTTTAACAAGCCTTTGCTCGTAATCGACTTGTAGCTTACATGGTCAGACGCCTGTACTTTGCTAGCCATAAAACGGCCTCCCTCATTTCTTGTCGTTTGTATTTTTGCAGGTTAGCCTTATCGTACCGTCTAATTCCTATTCCAACAATGGAATCCCTTCTTTCGCGCTTGTGTTTTTTTTAGGTTTCCGCATGATTCGACAACGTGCGCCGCCATTCCATAAAAGCATACCAATATGCTATAGTAATGCTGATACATGTACATAGAACGATATGGTTGCCGCGTTTAACCGGTCCCCGATCAAAGGAGCGAATTTCCGTGACATTTCCAGGCTTTACCCAAACCGATTTCAACGTCTTCTCCGTACCTGGACTGAACGCCCGGATGGAAGGCATTCAAGGGCATATCCAACCGAAATTCAAAGCGCTCGGCGATGAACTGTGCAAGGAAACGGCTACGCTCGCCGGCGATGAAATGTTTCTGCATATCGCCAAGCACGCGCGCCGTACCGTAAATGCGCCGGTAGATACTTGGATGGCAATCTGCGATAATAAACGCGGCTACAAGCAGCACCCGCATTTCCAGGTAGGGTTATTCGACGACCGCGTATTCGTCTGGCTTGCTTTGATCTACGAGCTGCCGAACAAGCGGAAAATCGCGCAGCGGTTTCTGAGCAAGCTGAATCAGGTTCGCGGCCTGATCCCGCAGCATTACGTTCTTTCCTTCGACCATATGAAGAAGGACGCCGTTTCCGTCGGCGCGTTAAGCAAGAAAGAGCTGACCGAGGCGCTGCAGCGTTTCCGCGATGTCAAAAAAGCCGAGCTGCTGATCGGCCTGAATCTCGCCTCGACCGATCCCGTGCTGGCGGACGGCGATGCCTTCGTCAGGCTGGTCAACGACACGATAACGACACTGATGCCGTTGTACCAAATGGCGCGCGAAGCGGCGGCGTCTTAAATTTTTTAACATTAAATATATAAGTTTCGGGGCTCCCCGCAAAGTACCTGAATCAGCCCCGAAGCAAGGCCCCACTTTGTAGGGATATTTTATGTTAGCCTAAGGTTCCTTTAAAGTAAATTTAAGCTTGGCTGCATATGCTAGGCTTGGATACGTATACACGTAACCGAGCCTATTTCAGAAAGGTGGACCGGACCATGAAAAGTCTGTCTCCCCGGAGGGTGATCGTCACCGGCTTAACGCTGGCTCTTATGTTGAGCGGCAGCGTCATTTACGCCAGCCGGCAGCCGGCATCTGCGGCTGAGGCGGCCGACAACCTGGCCGTTCGGCAGCAAGCGGTCGACGATACAAGCAAGCAGCCGATTTCGAGCCGCAGCGAAAGCGATGTCAGAAGCGATAAGGCACATTGGGGCAAGCATATGCCGATAATTGAGGAAGCGGCAGCCATACTCGGCATCGACCAGGCTTCGCTGCAAGCGGCCCTGCAGGACAAAACGCTTGTCGAGATCGCCAAGGAAAAAGGAATGAAGGAAGCGGATTTGATTGCGAAGCTGAAGGCCGTCCGCAGCAAGCAAATCGATGAGGCCGTAAAGGCCGGAAAGCTGAAGGCTGAAAAGGCCGAAAAAATCAAGTCCGGCCTCGAGAAGCATTTGACCTTCATGGTTAACCATAAAGGTCCCAGGTTTAACGGCAAGCACGACATGAAGCATCGCATGATGCCCGCTCCCGATAAGCTGTCCGCGCTGCTGGGCATGACGGAGGATGAGCTCCATGCACAGCTGATGGAAGGCAAATCATTAGCCGAGATCGCTCAATCGAAAGGAATCGGCAAAGAACAGCTTATCGCCAAAATCAAGGAAGAAATGACGCCGTGGATTGAAAAAATGGTCGAACATAAGCGAGGCGGCTCCGCCCAAAAACCGGCAAAACCATGACCATTTAACGCCAAATGCAACATCGGCCGCCCTGATCGGTTTCAGGGCGGCTTTTCGTATGCATGGACAATATTTTCACACGTTCGTCATGAATTTCTATTATAATGGAGAAAAGGCTCGATGTTTGCGAGGAGGTTCCAGATTGTATGAAACGTAAACGGACCAAACACCATTTGAGTATACTGCTGCTGGGAGCCGCAGTGTTCAGCTGCGGCGGGCTGCTGCTCGTCGACGAACCGGAAAGCAGCGCTGCCGCAGCGCCGGAAGCGCCCTCCGCTCCCAGCGCTGCGGCCACGACCAAAGACCCGGACAAAGGCAAAGCGGTTTATGAAAAAAATTGCCTTGCCTGCCACGCCGCCGATGGCCGGGGTGCGGGCAGCTACCCGTCGTTAGTGTCCGAGCGCATGAAAAAGAACCTGGGAACTTACGACAAAGCCTATGAATATATTTCCCGCAATATGCCGCAAAATGCCCCCGGCTCGTTGCGCGAGGATGAGTATAAAGCGGTCGCCGATTATGTCTTGTCGCTTAACGGCACCGCAAGCGGATTCAGCGATATCGACCGCCATTGGGCCCGCAAAGAAATTGCCGAGCTGATGAACCAAAAATATATTGACGGCTTTACCGACCTGCAGACCGGAAGAACGGAATTTAAACCCGACCAATCTATTACCCGCGCAGAATTCATCCGATATTTCGTCAAAGCCAAAAAGCTGTTTCTGTCCAATACGGCAGCTTCGGAGTTCACCGATGTCAGCGGCAGCCAGGAAGACAAAGTCTATATCATTACAGCGGTCGAATACGGGCTTATTAACGGTTATCCCGATCAAACGTTCCGCCCGGCAAATCATATTTCCCGCGCCGAAATCGCCGCTATAATCGCCAGAAGCGAAATGCTGAAGCCCGATGGCGAAAGCATCTTCAGCGACGTGCCGCCCGGCTTTTGGGCAGGCGACGCGATCCGGGCCCTGCAACAGGCCCATTTGTTTGACGGCTACGAAGACGGCACCTTCCGCCCCGACCAATATATGACACGGGCCGAAGCCGCTGCCGTCATTTACCGGCTGGTTCACCCCGTTGCGTAAAGGACTGCTGCGAAACGATCCGGTATGCCTGATGCCGGATGCAGCTGTTGAAATGGAACATGGAAAAGCCGCCTGTCGCAAGGCATGAACTGTGGCCGGGATCGCGGACGCTTGAGCAAAGCGTCCGACCCCCGGGCTGCAGTTCACCTGCGGACACGGCGGCTTTTCCTAATAAGATCGGTAAGGAGACTATGATTGAACGGCGGTGCCGCGATGCTTCGAAGCTGCCAAGGCTTATGCTTGGCGAACCAGTACTTGGCTGTCCCTGTCTGCAGTCATAAAACGGTAGAGCAAATAGATCGCCGCCAGTGACAGGACCGCCCCGATATAAAACGGAAGCTGATGGCTGTATTGATAAATTCCCGCACCGAGCAGCGGGCCGGCAATTCTTCCCAGGCTGTCCATCGAGGAGCTGAGTCCCGAGGCTACGCCTTGCCCCGCTTTTGTTTTTTGCGTAATCAATGAAGTTACGCACGGCCGGATCAGCGCATTGCCGGCCGCAAAGACGGACAAATAAATAGAGGCGGTCAGCAGACTGGATGAAAATAAAATGAGAATGAACCCGACTGCGGACAGCACGAGGCCGATTCCGATCACGCGCGTCTCGTCGCCTCTTTTAATAAACCGGCGAACGACGCCGCCTTGAATCAGCGCGCCCACAATTCCACTAACCGCGAACATAATGCCCAACTGCAGCGAGGTGGCGCCGATCTGGTCTTTTTCGAACAGCAGCAACGTCGCTTCGAGACCGGCCAGTGTAAACGATACGAAAAACGACAGCACGTACAAATATTTAACCGATCCGACAAAAGCGCTCCAGCGCGACGGCTTTTCCTCTTTTTGCGCGCGGCGCTTTTCCTCGCTCAATGATTCGGGCAGCATTATGAATGCAAATACGAACGTTCCAAATGCGAGCACGGCAGCCGTAAAGAACGGAACCTGATAGCCCCATTGGCTCAAAATCCCCCCGACCGCAGGCCCGAATATAAAGCCCAGGCCGATGGACATCCCGACAAGCCCCATTCCTTTTGTACGGTTCTCCTCGGTCGTGATGTCGGCCACATAAGCTACCGCACACGCCGTCGCCGCGCCGGAGAACAAGCCGCCGAGTATTCGCGATACATACATGAGCAGCAAGCTGCTGCCCGCGATGCCGAACAGGAAGAAGCTGACGCTGAAGCCAAGCGCGCCAATCATAATGAGCGGCCTTCTGCCCACCCGGTCGGAGATGCCGCCCCATACCGGCGACATCAGAAACGAGGCCAGCGAATATACGGACAGCAGCATGCCGAGGTGAAAGCTGCTGGCGCCTGAGCCGGCAATCGCATCCGGCAGCACCGGAATAATGATCCCGAAGCCGATAAATATTGTCATAAGCAGCACCATAATAATGGTCAGCTGTTTTTTCATAAATGATGCCAAACCTCCCGGAATGAAATAATATCCAAGTTTATGTAAAATACGATATCTATCGTATCATAACTTTTTTCATCATGAAACAAAACGGGGCAAGATTAACAAAATGGACAAACCCGCCCCTTCGTTAAAGCCGCTTAAACCCCGATTCGTAAAGTTTTGTAAAAACCGCTTGCAACAACGACGCTTTATCGTTACTATAAGTTAGATTTATCGTTTTCATTTTGCACAGAAAGGTAGGATGACAGTGGATCATCAGCAAACGCCCCTCTTCACGGCTTTAAAAGAACATGCGGCGCGGAATCCGGTTCAGTTCCATATTCCGGGCCATAAAAAAGGAGTCGGGATGGATCCCGAATACCGCCGGTTTATCGGCGATAACGCGCTGTCCATCGACCTTATCAATATAGCACCACTGGATGATCTGCATCAACCGACCGGCGTCATCGAAGAAGCGCAGCAGTTGGCTGCCGATGCGTTCGGCGCAGACCATACGTTCTTCTCCGTTCAAGGGACGAGCGGCGCGATCATGACTATGATTCTCACCGTTTGCTCGCAGGGCGATAAAATTATCGTTCCCCGCAACGTTCATAAATCCGTCATGGCGGCGATCATTTTCGCCGGTGCGAAGCCGGTTTTTATTTCGCCCGTACGCGATGCCAATCTCGGTATCGACCACGGAATTACATCGCGCTCCGTAAAACGCGCTCTGGAAAAACATCCGGATGCCAAGGCGGTGCTTGTCATCAATCCGACCTATTACGGCGTTTGCGCCAATCTGAAGGAGATCGTCGATTTGGTGCACAGCTACAATATGCCTGTGCTGGTTGACGAAGCGCATGGCGTGCTGATTCACTTCAGCAGCAAGCTGCCGGTATCGGCCATGGAGGCCGGCGCCGATATGGCCGCTACCAGCGTCCATAAGCTGGGCGGATCGATGACGCAAAGCTCCGTGCTGAATATTCGCGAAGGCCGCATAAATGCCCGCCGCGTCAAGACGATCATCAGCATGCTGACGACGACGTCGACGTCGTATATATTGCTGGCGTCACTGGATACGTCGCGCCGCCATTTGGCGTTGAACGGCGCCCGGATGGCCGAATACGCGATCGAGCTCGCCCAGTATGCGCGCAAGGCGATCAACGAAATTCCCGGCCTGAGCTGCTTCGGCGAAGATATACTTGGCACCGAGGCCACCTTCGACTACGATCCGACGAAGGTGAACATTCATGTGCGACATTTGGGGATCACCGGATACGATGCGGAAAACTGGCTGCGCGAGCATTACAATATCGAGGTGGAGCTGAGCGATATGTACAATATCCTCTGCCTGGTTACACCCGGCGATACGCATGAAAATATCGATACGCTGCTCAATGCGCTGCGCGAGCTGTCCAGTCAAAATTACAATATTCGCCCGGCTTCGGAGCTCGTCATCAAGGTGCCGAAAATTCCGCAGCTGACGCTTACCCCGCGGGACGCCTTCTACGGCGATACGGAAATTATTCCGTTCAAGGAATCGGCTGACCGTATTATAGCGGAGTTTATATATGTCTATCCGCCGGGAATCCCGATCCTGCTGCCGGGCGAAGTGATTTCCCAGGACTTGATCGACTATATTACCGAGCATGTCGAGGTCGGCCTCCCGGTCAAAGGCCCCGAAGACCGCAGCATCGACAATGTGAAAGTCATCGTTGAAACGAACGCGATCTTCTGATCGCCGCAAGCCGCTTCTCCGGCCGCTGCGCTTATGGTCATGCGCAGCTGGCCCATACAAGCAAAAAAGGGAACAATCCGCGCATAGCCGCGCCGGTTTGTTCCCTTCGTATATGCAGAGCCTTCAGCAGAGCCGAGGCTTGCTGCGAATGCATGCCAAGCTTCAGCCGCGGCTTTCCAGCCATTGGATTACGTCGGCGACAGCATGCTCGTCATGATGGTTGCAGGAGCGGTTGGAGACGCTGACCAGCGATTCATGCGCGTTCGCGACCGCGACTCCGACACCGGCTCTGCGCAGCATCTCCAGGTCGTTAAGATGATCGCCCATCGCGATGCAATTCGCCCGGTCGATCCCCGTCATTTCCAGCAGATGATCAAGCGCATGTCCTTTCGAAGCTTCAGCCGGCAAAATCTCAAAATATTTGGCGTCGGACCGAACCCAGGTGAATGGTTCCGCCTCCTCCTTCAACGATGCCGCATACGCTTCGACCTCGTCCAGCCGCTCCGGCTCCCATGCGAACAATACTTTGTACCAAGGCTCCTGAATTTGACGCTCGTAGCCTTCCTGCTCGATCGGTCTTGTAAAACCTTCCGTTTGTCTGTGGTAAGCCGTTATCCGGTTTTCTCTAATAAAATACGGCTCCTCCCCGCAATAGATTTCTACAGCGAGCTCGGGAAACCGTTCCATTAACCACTTCAGCACCGGCCTAACGTTTGCTCCCAGCGTACGCTCCCAGACGTTTCTTCCCGCTGCAAAATCATGAATAACCGCACCATTGTACAAAATAGCCGGCGCGCCGATCGGCAGCTGATCCGCATACCGCTTCGCCGACGAGGCAATACGGCCGGTCGCGAGCGTAAACAGCCCGCCCTGATCGACAAACCGCTCGATCGCCTGCAAATTTTCGCCGCTGATCCGTTTGCCGCTGTCGAGAAGCGTTCCGTCCATGTCCGTAACCAGCATTATGCCTTGAAAACGTTTCGTATCCATACTCGCTTGCTCCTCTATTGTCATATTGTCAATTGCATCCGCTTAATGCTATGATGTTTCATGTATCCATCGGATGAAAACCTTTCCAGATCATTTACAGGCAGGTGTGAATATGGCTCAAAGCGCTTATATTAAGTTTGTGGAAGGCTCTTCTTTATCGTCGCTCACTTTGGACGAATTAAAAGATCAACTGCTTCATTATAAGGAGCAGCTGAATCTTACCGGCAAACAGCTCGGTTGGGAATATGATGACGCCGGATTTCCGTATACGATCGAAACGAAGCCGGAATCGGAAGGCAAATGGTTTTATCTTAAAGGTAAAGATCCGCTGTACAAGTATATTGTCATGGGGACCGGCAGCGAGCAGATCGGGGAAACGGACCGCCATTACGTGCAGGTTGTGCTTCCCGACGACTGTACGCACGGCGACAAGTCGAAGGGCAACGAATTTTGCAAGTACTTGGCCAAGCTGTGGAAGGCCGAGCTGCATTTGTTCAATGGCCGCACCATGTATTTCAATCCCCGCAAATAGACGGCCGCAGCAGCAGTCGTGACAGCGGTATGCCGGTTGATGCGAAACCGCAAGCCGGCCCGCTCCATTTCCGCGCAAAAACCCCCTTCCTGTCCGGACAAGAAGGGGGTTCCGTCTGTTATTCCGATTCCTGTTCCTCTACAATCTGATTGTAGATTTTCACAACGCGATCCCATTCTTCCTCGTCTTCGATACTGGCCAGATAGGCGTCTTCATCCTCTTCCTCGATTCGGAAAATGACGCCGTCGGCTTCGGGATCATTGCGGTCGAGCAGCACTGCATAAGGCTGGTTTTCCGCTTCAAACGTGTACACCATCACCATCTCGTGTTCCACGCCGTCTTTATCGGTAACTATGAAAATATCATCGTCATGTTCATGATCACAGGATTCGTCATGGATATGATCGCTCATGGGGAAACCTCATTTCATCAATTAATAGTTATCCCTCGTATCGTATCATGTTCCTTCCTGCAGGTCAAACGATCATAATTCGCCTTTTGCATCTGTAAACATTACTCGGATACAATCACTTTTTTGGAAACGACCGTGTAGTCTCCGCCTTCATCCAGCTTCACGGAAAATTTGATCACATACTCGCCGGTCTCGCCGAAGGAAACGTTGAACGGCCACGGATACCAGAAGTTTTCCTTCTCCCCGTTTACCACTTTCTCATGAGCGGCTACCTGCTCGCCGCTTGGCGAATCAATCGAAATTTTGAAAGAGTAGAACGGTGTCTTGAGGCTGTCGATCTGGGCAAATACCGCGAAATCGATTTTCTTTCCCTTAGGCACTTTTCCAAAGGGGGACTTGACCGAATAATCGTCATTCACTTTCTCGGCAACAAACATATGAACATTAGGCTTGAACACGGAGATGGTTTTTGAACCGTTATCCCAGCGAACAAGCGTTTGAAGCGATTCAGACAACATGCGTACCGGGAATACCGAATTGCCTTTAATAATAAAAGCCGGCGTCTCATTGTCCGCAAATGGTTTCTCGACATCGTTAACGAGCATCTTGATTTTCGCAAAGCCTTCATAGTCGCCCCACATCGAGCTGGCAAATGCCCCCGTCGCACCGAAAAGCGAAAGTGATAGCACTATAGTTAGCAATCGTGGCACTTTCATCCTGCAACCTCCATCGTGACTTGAACTTGTATTCTATTCTCTTATACTCCGCAGATTGGTAAGAGTTGCGCTCATTTCCTCAAAAATCATAAAAAATAATTTTCATATGTATCTACATCTTGTGGCCGAACGTTAACTTCAGGCGATTCGCTACAAAATATGCCAAGATCATCCATAATTCCCGATTGGCCGACTCGCTGCCGCAATACTTCCCGAACGTCGCCAGGAGCGCTGTCATCGCCCGGCAAATGCATTGCAATAAACGGTTATCGACCGCTTCCCCATAAAGTGAAATAACTCACAAATCGACTAAAAAACGATAAAATTTGACATTTTTGCTTGAATTATTTGTCTAAACCATGATAGATTTGATAAAGAAAATGAAAGCGCTATGGACTCATGAGTGGAGGATCGTACGTGACCCTGCAAATCCAAATGATAGGTACTGGAAGTGCCTTCTCCAAAAAATTTTATAACAATAATGCATTGGTTTTTTGCAACGGTTATACTTTATTGATTGATTGCGGATCGACGGCTCCCCGCGCTTTACATGAACTTAATATTCCTTTAACGGATATCGACGGTATTCTGATTACCCACATTCATTCGGATCACGTAGGCGGTATGGAAGAATTCGCATTTCGCCTCAAATATGCTTGCGACAGCCTTAGGATGAAGCTGTTTGTCCCTTCTTCCCTGCTGTACCCATTATGGAACCACTCGCTGCGGGGCGGGTTGGAAAACAGCTCTGAAAACTTGACGAAGTTGGACGATTACTTTGAAGTCGTCGTGCTGGAGGAGCAAATTCGGAAGACGGTGGCCCCCGGTTTGGACATCCAATTGATTCCGTCCCAGCATATTCCGGATAAACCCAGCTATTCGATTATTTTGAACGATAAAGTGTTTTACAGCTCCGACGCCAAATTCAACAGAGCATTATTGCTGGAGCTTTACGAATCAGGCCGCTGCGACTATTTTTTGCATGATTGCCAGTTCCAATCGCCGGGCGTCGTTCATGCCAGCCTCAGCGAGCTGCTCACGCTGCCGGAGCCGATGCAGGAAAAAGTCATTCTCATGCATTATGACGATCATGTCGGCGATTTCATCGGTAAAACCGGGAGCATGACCTTTATCGAACAGCATAAGTTATACAGCTTCCCGTAAAATATCCCCACAAAGTGGGGCATTGCTTCAAAGCTGATTCAGGTACTTTGCGGGGAGCCCCGAAACTTATAAATTCTATATGTAAAAAACCTGGCCTCGGATGAGGTCAGGTTTTTCCCTTAAAAACCAGGAAGCTGGTCGAGATTGTTGCTTGGATCACCGTCTGCGTTGCCGCGGATATAGGAGTCCCCATCCCTTCCCTTGAAAACGTTTACGCCTTGAATGGTCCCGTTCTGCACTTCTTGAATGGCTTGATCGTACTGGAGAACGCGTCCACTCGAGGTTTTGAATGCGGTTATATCTCCGTCACCGTTTTTTTGCACAGCCACAAAACTTTCACGTTCCATGAGCGATCCCTCCCGAATCAAGGTTTGAGATCTGCAATCCGGCAGAACTCATGTACTGTATTTTGCGCCGAAACAAACTTTTTATTCACAATTATTGACTTTTCCGACAATTCGAGCAGGATTTGAGAAGCTTTGCAGAGAAATTTATTTATCATGTACGTTTGCTCGGAACCAAATTGAATAAGGAGCTTGAAAGCATGAGCCATAACTGGATCTTATTTATATATACGATTGTTGTGTGCGCCTCATCTATCCTTTTTGATCAAACTTCAAGCCCTGTATTGCTCAGTGTTATCGGAATCTTGTACATTGCCGTCCACTATGCGGAAAAGCGGCTCGTGGCCGCCACCGTGCTTCAAATGAGCCTATTGATCGTTTTCCATTGGTTAAGCCAGATGGACTGGTGTTTGCCGCTTTACTTGGCCCAAATGGGCAAGCAGTTTTATAAAATCCGTAAAATCAATACCGCTTCGGCGGTCAGCCTGCTTTACACGATCACCTATGCGTTAATATCGTTTACTTATATGCCTTACTCGTTATACGGAATGATCACCATTCTGTTCACGTCCTTCAGCTGCCTTATATTTGCCATTATGTTTTACCGTTACATTCATGTGATAGAGGACCAGACCCAGCTGCTGGACAATGAAAAAAAGCATCTCACGACGCACGATTCGCTCACCGGCCTGTACAATTTCGAGGAATGCCACCGCCAGCTCGACCAGCTGGTACAAGCCAAGAAAATAATCGCGCTCGTTATGATCGATTGTAAGGATCTTAAATCGCTCAATACAACGAATGGCTTCCACGGCGTCAATCGCATTCTGAAGCAGGCGGCGCAGCTGCTGCGCATTATGTTTCCCGACGCTCTGTTTATAAGCAGGTATGGCGGCGACGAGTTTGCCATCGTGGTCGAATCCCGGGACAGCGAGCGGACGACGAACATGATTTCCCAGCAGCTGGCACTGGAATTCCCGAAGCTGACCGGCATCGAAATCAATTACGGCATGGCTTTTTACCCCGAGGACGGCGTTTCCAAGGACGATCTTATCTTTATCGCAGAGCGCAATTTGTATAATATGAAAAGAGAGTCTTGGCTGAAGCGCGAAGAGCATATGCTCCGTTCGGAAAAGCTGCGTGTCGTCGGCGAGCTGGCCTCCGGCATGGCGCATGAAATCCGTAATCCGCTCACTACAATCAAAGGATTTCTGCAGCTATCCAAAGCGGACAATTACAACATAGGCCCGTGGTACGATTTAATTATGGATGAAATTACGAGAATGAGTATGCTGACGGCGGAATTTTTGCAGTTTTCCAGACCTCACGCGACCCAGTTTAAAATTCATCCGATCCAGCATTGCATTCAGCGCGTCATCTCGCTGCTCGACTCGGAGACAGGCCGTCTCGGACATCAAATATTGTTCGACGCGGAGCCTCAGCCGCTTCATATGTTAATGGATCAGGACAAGATGCTGCAAATGCTGCTCAATCTGATTAAAAACGCGTTTGAAGCGATGCCCGACCAAGGCTTCGTTCATATCCGGCTGTATGTCGACAACGGCAGTGCGGTCATCGAAATCGCGGATACCGGCAGCGGCATTCCGGAAGAAGAACTGGACAAAATTTTTCTTCCCTTCTATACGACGAAAGAATCGGGCACAGGCCTGGGGCTGTCGATATGCCATAAGATCGTTCAAGATCATGAAGGCACAATGGAAGTTGAAAGCGTCATCGGTCAAGGGACCAAATTTATTATTACGGTCCCAATTGCCCAACCGGAAGGTACCGGCTGCGATATGGCCGCAAGCGAGCCGTATGTCTCGTGAACCGACAACCCCTCTTTCTTTGCCGCGGCAAAGAAAGAGGGGTTGTTCATTGCTGTTATTATTGGGAATGGAAATGCACAAGCCGCCGTTACCGAAAAAGGCGTAACAGCCTGTTGGGACGGTCGGGCTTTTCCAGTAAATAGCTTAATGCTCCCGTTGCAATTCCGAGCATTACGCCCCCGAGCACTTCTACCGGCAAATGACCCAGACTTTCCTCCAAACGCGCTCTTTCTTCCTTTTTGTCCCTGGCAGCCGGCTTATGCTGCTCGACCAATTGATCGACCGTTTCCTCCAACGCGTTCACTTCGGTAGCAATGTTGCCGGCCTGTCTGCGGATGCCCATCGCATCGTACATCACAACCAGGCTGAACATTCCCGCAAGGGCAAACGGAATGCTGGAGACCCCCCTCTTCAAGGCGACATATGTAGTCAACGCGGTTACCCCGGCCGAATGGGAACTCGGCATCCCGCCGGTTTTAAACATGGTCGACCACTTCCATTGCCCTGTCTCCATTTGCGAAATAGGGGCTTTTATAAATTGCGCCAAGCCTACGGTAGCTAACGATGTCAACAAAGCTCGGTTCATGTTATCACCTCAACTATAGAATCCTTATTTGGATTGAATTCTATTCGCCTGCGGGCTTTAATTGGGCTCAATGAACAAGCTGCTGCCTTTATTGTCGTAATGCAACGATACCCCGAACATTTGCGGCAGGTCATCTGCCGAAACGTAAGGCTCGTTATCGATCCACCGCATCGGCTTCTTCAGCCTTGCCGGCACATCGTCCACCGTAAACCGCTCGTAATCCGATTGAAACTCGACGGAATGACGATTCCAATCCGCCGTTAACATGCGGCTGTCGTATTCCGGATTGAAGAGACGCCAAGGTACATACGGTTCATCTTCCTCCGCAGGTCTGCTAATGGCATCCACCGGCAAACCGTCGATAAAAATATGAAGCAGCGGCCATCTTTCCATTCCTTCCTTCTTGAGTATTTCCTGCCATCCGGACCTGTAAAATGGCGGGGAAATGCTTTGCAGCAGAAGGGTGGACGGATCATACTCGAACCAGTTCATATACAATGGCGTCTGGTTCAGCTGACCTCCCAGCCGGTCCAATGCCCATACCTGCAGGTGAAAATAATCGTACCGGGTGTTCGGCGGCTGCTCCACATCGAGCTTGGCTCCTACCCATTCTTTCCCTTTTGCCGCCGTACCTGCCGTCCAATGGAGCGGAACACCGGCTTGCCTGCCGAAGCCGGTTAAGCTGATTCCATAATCGATGAGCTGGGTGTCCTCCACAGCTGCGGGCGAGAAGGTAAACCGGAAAGTCACCGTTTCCGTCCCGCTTTCGGTATTCGGGGATGAAGATGCCTCCCAATTTTGCAGTAATGGCATCTTCAGCGGCTGCCGCTTCGTTAAACCGGCCAATTCTTCCCAGTAGCTGCGAAGCGCCGGTATCGACTGGGCTGGCGGTATATATTCATTCTCATGACGAATGTGCCGGACGACATCCTTCGCTTGTTCAGGCATCTCCATGGCCTCGACACCGAACAAAGCGACGTAATCCTCGGCCATAATTTCGTCGGGATCCCACTGGTGGCTGTATGGCAGCGAGCTGCCCCACCAGCGGATCGGGTAACCGTCCAGCTGCCGGATATGCGACCAGGCTGCGCCGGCGGTTAAGCGGTGCGGAGCCAGGCCCTCCTTATTCCGGAGCCAATAGTAAGAGAAGTGATGCCCGTACTCATGGATCAGCGTACGCTCGACCGGCAGCGAATCGACTTCAAACAAACGGATCGTGCGTGACGATTCGTCATAGTTGCCGACCTTGTAGCCGCTTCTCCCTTTGACGGAATCCGGGTTCAAAATGACCTGCTTCAGCATGGCAAACTCCTCACCATGCTCGCATTTCAACAAAACGCGATACAAGCCTTCCAGCTTCTGCTCATTCCAAAGCGGGCTGTGGCTTACAAATTGAATCCCCTCCGGTGATGTGTAGCTGACCGATTGTCCCTCCTCAGCATGCGCTTGTACAGAAACGAACATACATAAAATACATAGAAGCCCGATCATCAAGTTTCTCACAAGCATCGCCCTCCGTCAGCAATCAATTCGTTCATAAAAACTTAATGAATGCGCTTTCATTACGTGACAACTTACGTTGCCTGAAATATTCTACCATATGAACCGGTTAAACAACCAGTACAATTTTTAGATTTTTCAGCGCTTGATTACCTGAGAACATAAGAAAACCTCTATCGAGGCCTTTCAAGGATGAGCGACCGCGATTTAAATGTAGGTTTTCTTGCAATATCAGAATTTTTCAGCTCCGCTGAAAACATATAAATTTTGATATTATAAAAAAGGTGCTCGTCTCCCGGACGGGCACCATTCAGTTCGTATCGATCACAGGCATTAGTACAGGCTCCGCCCGAACGTATGTTTGACGCTGCCTCACGGCGGACAGCCCCTCTGCCTCATCTGCCTTACTGGCCGCGATTGGCCTGCGCATGCTCCCACGCTTCCTCGCCCAGACGCTTCAGAACTAACGCCTGCTGCCAACGATCGGAAATTTCCGTACGGTCTTCCCTCTTGTAGGTCGCTTCCGTAATGGCATAATCGGGCGGCCCCAGCTCGGTTACAAACGGCAATATATCGCCCGGCTTCGCTTCATTGAGCCAGCAGCTCATTCCCCGCTCCCACCATTTCATGAACGGTTTAACCATCGGGTGCTCGCCATTCGGACCGATATCGACCTGCACCTGCTCTCCGTTCGAAACTCGCGCATGAATTGCGGACGTACGCTGCAGCAGCACATCGAACAGCTCGCCGGCCATTTCCAATTCTCTGGAAGCGGCAGCCGTCAGCTCGCCGGCCACTATATAATGAGACAAATCAATCGTAAGTCTAAGCTCCGGAATCGCTTTGACATAATCGACTGTGCGGTGCAAATCCTGGGTGACCCGTCCGCGATGCGTTTCGATCATATACGGGATTTGAGCTTTACGCGCCTCCTCAACGAGTCCGTGGAGCAATTCGACAGCCGCCTGCCCGATCACGAAAGAATCCATTACCTGTGAATTGACATACAGCACGCCGAATTGCTTCGCTTCCCGGAGCAGCTCCGTCATATCCTCGGGCTTGCGCGGAAATGAGTGAATCCCGAGACTGAAGCCGTACTCATCGAGCAGCCGACGCCACAGACCGGCGTCTTGTCCGGTAGGCAGATGCGCCATAATTCCGGTAAAACCGGCTTCCGCAATTTTTTCGAACTTTTCTTCAATCGACCATTCGCGGCCTCCGCTGCCGACACCGTTCATCGCCCACCATGATTGGTGCACTTCCATCCTTGGCGGGTTGGAGCTGCCATCCCGAAAAGATTGTCTTCGTTCGTTTTCCATTGTCACACCTCATTTTCCAAAATTATCAGCACCGTTCTGTTCACCAGAATACGATACATGAGGCGATCTGTCACGACTTTTATTCAGCTTACGCTCCATCCGATCGAAATTGCCCGTATCCACCTGCCGATCATGAAAAAAGGCTTCATCCACCGCACCCCACGATATTCGTTTCAGCAGCTCGTCAATCCCGCGTTCCTTCATTTCCAGCAAGCCGGTTATCGGCGCCAGACAGCTTCGGCTGTATACGCCGTGAAACGGCAGCGGATGCTCCTGATACATAGGAAGCGCCGCCTCATAATCGAACGACCGCCTTCGTTCGCATAGCAGCTGTGCAGCGGCCGAGGAAATCGAGCGTTCCCGGCAGGTAATCACCCAAATTTCGTAATGCTTCGCCAAAGTAAAAGCCGCATGCATGCCGCTCAACGCCCCGAATCCGGGAATAAAATCCGTAATGATCCGAACCGATCGCGGCACGACCGGCAGCAGCTTCCGCGGCTCATTGGCGACTATAATGATTTCCTCACATACGGCTTGCATTTCGCCGATTTGCCGGCTAATCCGCGGTTCGCCATTTATTAAGCGGAGCGCACTGCCGACATCATGCTCCCCACCGGCCAATATAACTCCCGTCAGCATAGGGCAAACACGACCTTTCCGCAAAAGTTTTCTTTTTCTTAACTAAATATAGCGGATAGGACGGCGTCTGCATGTTATATTTATCACAGGAAATTAAAATCAGGCTATTACTTTGTGACATAAGTCACATCCTTCGGAACGTAAATCCATTATGGTAGGAATACGACGTTTTTTGATCAGGAGGAATCCAGATGAAAGATATAAACTCAAACGTGGACGGAAACTTTAACACAGCGTGCTTTTCGGAGGAAAACTTCGGGAAGCTGATGGATATTATGTACGAGCAAAAGGCCGAAGCCGGATCCCATTTGTTCTGGGAAGGCGAAACGGCGGATAAGCTGTATTTTATTAAACGCGGACGCATCCAGATTACGAAGACGAACGATGACGGTAAAAGCTTTATTCTATATATGTACGGCAAAAACGATCTGTTCGGTCAACTGGACCCGTTTCACCAGTCGATACACAGCTTTAACGGCGAAGTGATGGAAGACAGCGTCATCGGCGTTATTCAACAGAAGGATCTGGAAGTGCTGCTGTGGCAGCATGGCGATTTGGCGGTTGAGTTTATGAAATGGATGGGGCTTATGCATCGGATGACGCAGACGAAATTCCGCGATCTGATGATGTTCGGCAAGCCCGGAGCGCTGTGCTCGACCTTAATCCGGTTAACCAACTCCTACGGCAAGCCGAACGGCAGCGGCATCGTCATCACGAAAAAGCTGAGCAACAGCGAGTTGGCCGATATGATTGGCGCCACCCGCGAAAGCGTCAACCGGATGCTGAGCGATTTAAAAAAACTGGATATTTTGACGATGGAAAACGGTTTGATGGTAATTCAGGATATCGAACATTTGCGCAGCATTTGCCAATGTGAAAATTGTCCGAAAAATATTTGCCGCATTTAAACACGCGATAGCATGGACAGGGGGAAGCTGGCTTCAAGGTCTTCTCCCATAACGCCCCACCCCATGATTCCATTTATGTACCGGAGTTGAAAAATGACGTCCGAATAACCTTCGACCTTGTAGGCGCCGGGCGGGTAATCCGCCGGATTCAACGTATACGCCTTGGCGGTATAATATTTTCGTTCAAACTGCTCTTTCTGGCTTGGAAATTCAGCCTGCTCCATCGCTTTTAAGCTATCCAGCATCTCCGCCTCCAGCTCTTCGCGCGACATTTGGCTGTACAGCTTTTTCACTTGTCTCCTCCTTCCTTGAAATTCCGTTGACATAACGCCGGTCTGGACGGACCGTACCTTCCATCTGCACGGCCCGGCTTATCCGCTTGCTTGCGCTACTGAACAGGACTTCCGGAAATTCCGGCAACGATATATTTTCTTTCTTTTCCGGGGATCCACACCCAGCTTTTGAACAGCAATCCTTCCTGCTTCATCTGCTCGTACAAATCCTTGAGGCCGTTAACAGCCGCTTCGATGCCGTATTGACCGAATGCCCGGAACAAATAACCGATGCGCTCGGATTCGCTTTGCAAACCGTATAGCTGCTCCAGCAGCTCCTCGTTAGCCTCGTCCATGCGGATCATATCGGACCACATAACCAGTTTTCCTTCCGGCTTCAATAATGATAGCAGCAATCGATTGTAATCCAGTATCAGGTTATTTCGCATAAACGATAACGCATCGATAATCAGACGTACATCCTGTTCTTCATACTGGCCCGCATATCCGGCGAACTGCGACAGCGCGTGAATGTAAAATAATTGCGTATGTACGGAAGAAGATACGACGAGCTGAAAGCTCTTCTTCAAATGGGGCAGCGCTTCGTATTTACGGACGGCAAAAGCGCAGTCCTTCAAATAGGAAGCCATCTCAGCGGCCGGTGTCCGATTCAGCAGCATCTCTTCCCACGTTTCATAAAATTGTATTTGATCCAGACAAGTGTAATCGACTGTCGTCAATGACTTCACTCTGGCCGAAGCGCCCGCTCCGCTCTGAGTCAAAACCTCCTCGATCGAATTGGCCTCGGTATCCAGCACCGTTACTTGCGAGAAATGACCTGCCAGCTCCGGTAAATCTACATCGCCGTGATTCCCGGCGCCGAATACGGCAACCTTCTCTTTGACCGGAAGCCGGTCCATCGCATGCTCCAGCAGCTGGCGTATATGATAACGGTGCGTGCCCCACTCCTGGCTCCCCCAATCGACGGATTCCGCGTAATCGCCCTGCTGTTCAACATACTGATCTGCAGCCGGATGGCCCGGCGGTTGTTGAAATTCCCTCATACTATACCCTCTTCCACACTATGAAATATGCCTGTATTATACCATAACAGGCGTATCTCCGTGCAGTGGACTTATTTATCGAAAATGGGCGGGCATCGAGACAAGCTTAGTTCCGGCGGCCTAATTAGACAGTAAACGATACTTAATGATGTTCCTTTTGCGCTCAACGCTTGTCGTGTAAATTTTTTTTGAACGAATTGTTGACAAGTCAGCATCACGTTGGTATTATATTAAATGTCCCTCAAACATGACTTGTTAGCTCAGCTGGGAGAGCACCATCTTGACAGGGTGGGGGTCAGTGGTTCGAGCCCACTACAGGTCATATAGAAAAACCCTTGATAATCAAGGGTTTTTTGCATGTTTAAAGAAAGCTTCGTTTTAATTTCTTCAAAAATAAGCTTTTCGGTCACGTAATGGTCACAACAATGAGAGTTTAAATATCATCGTTATCTTCGTCCTCCTCGATCCAGTCTGCATTCCAATCTACATTCCAATCAATTAAATCCTTAAATAGTTCTTTATTCGATCTTGGGTATTCGTACCCGAGATCAATCCTAACGATTTGTGCAATATTATTCAAAATAGGCAGTACCTGCATAAATTTTTCATGAGTTGTTTTATTATCTTTCGTTGAAAAATAATTTTCAATCAGAGAATTAGCGGCTCTAAGAGATTTACTTTGAATTGTTTGGTCCTCAGCTTTATTACCATATTCTTGTAGGATGATTGTACGACCGTTGCCGTCAAAATCCATTTCAGTAACGATCTTAACAGGATAGTCGATATTAAGTCCTAATTTTTTGTATGTATCGTTCATTTTTAATTCTCCTCTACAATCTTTCATTTTAACCAAATAATAACTTCCCAAAGTTTTGTGCAGTTTCTTTTTGCATACTCGGCATTAAATGGCTGTATGTTTCCAAGGTAATACGGATATTTGCATGTCCAAGCCTTTCAGCTACAATCTTGGGATTTACGCCTTGCTTAAGCAGCATAGAAGCGTGAGTATGTCTTAAATCGTGGAAGCGAATTTTCGGGACACCAGCATTTCGGGTGATACGGTAAAAGGAACGCATTAAATTTCTTGGAATTACAGGTGTTCCAAGCTGAGTACATACTACAAGATCATGATCTTGATAGCCGTCTTCTAACTCACACTTTTCAAAATGAATCAATTTATAATGAATCCTAAGTGCTCTAAGAGTTTCTTCGGGTAAATCAACCTTTCGAATACTTGCATTTGTTTTGGCACCTGTTATTAATCGTTTTCCATCGTGGCTTAGAGTTTGGACTATACACAGTGATCCATCGTTGAAATCGATATCTTTCCATCTTAAGCCTAATATTTCAGCCTGTCTCATTCCAGTTGTGATTGCTAGCAAAAATGCGCCGTAAAGACGATCATCCTTGGCTTCCTTAAGGAACGTTAATACTTCTTCTTGTGTCCAAAAGCTCATTTCCTTTTTAGAGGCTCTAGGACGGTCTACAAGGCTTGCAGGATTCCGCTGTATTAACTCCCAACGTTCGGCACGCTTTAATGAATCATGGACGAGAGAATGCACTTTCTGTACGTTTTCTCTAGATAACTTGCCTTGATTAACAAGCTCATTATAAAAATCTTGAATGATCCAAGGTTTAAGATTACTGAGTTCATACATGCCAAGAGTTGGGCTAATGTATGTATTAGTTAACCATGTATAAGTTGATAAAGTAGATTCTTTGACCTTTGTTTTCTTATCTTCAAGCCATTTATCCAGAAAATCTTTATACAGTATTTCTGTTTCAACAAATGTCCCTTTTAATACTTCATTCTCCGCTTGGACTAATGCAGCCTGAGCTTCTTTTTTCGTTTTAAAACCACGCTTCTTCTTTTGCTTTCTTTTCCCCGATTTAGGGTCTTTTCCTAACTCCAAGATATAGTACCACGTACTGCCGTCTTTCTTTATCGAACCAGGCATAACTTACACATCCTTTTAGTTGCCTTCCAACCATTTAATGAAGATAGATTTTACAACCTTGATTCGCTTTCCGATACGTACCACTTTAAAACTGTTTGAATGTACTAGCTCGTATGCTTGTCTTCTTCCTATTCCCAATATTTCTTGAATATGAGTTACGTCGATAACTGGCGGGTAATGGTCTAATGCATTGTTCATTTTAAATTGCTCCTTATAATTAAATTTGAATGAATCTTAATTTTCGTAATGTGGTCTCAGCTTGAAATGTTGAGTTTTTTTGATCTAGCTTTCTATGAATCCAATTATCCACTATGTGAAGTACCTCTGGTGTGTCTTCAAATTCATTCCGTGCTGCAAGTGAGATTACCAGACCTGCTATCTGGTTCAGAGTTCTTGTGGAGTCGCCAACGATAACCTTCTTACGTACAAGGGGGGATGCTTCTTGATTTAAAAAAGCTCTCTGTATAACCTTCCATTTTCGTTTAAGAGGCCAACGTGACACGTTATCGTCTTTTGGGCTTCTTATTGTCAACCATTCTTTAGTTAAGGAAGACCAGAGATTTGCTTCAACAGGTAACACATCATCTAGAGTACGAATGCCAAATTCCTTCAGAACGTCACCCCTTAACTGGAATTCAACTCTCCAAACTTCCTTCTTTTCATTCCAACCGTGTTTAATCCACAGATCCTTAAACCATACCTTTGCTGATTTCTTGATTTCAAGTGACTTATTGTATATCCGTGCAAGTATGGGATTTCGTCCCACGACAAAACCACTAAACCTTTTTCCTTGAAAATAAGTAGAGTCATCTACTCCATGGATGGCAATACCTTTAGCCCTCGTTACGATTCCTTTCCGATCAGCTTCGATAAACTGGGCTTCATCTGTGTCTGCACAAATATCTAGCCTTGAAAGCTTGGTTTCTGATATCTGTAAATTGAAATTTGAAAACCAGTGATAAAAACTTTTTACACATTCAGCTAATCCCATTGACCATAAGTATCCAGAGAGAAATCGTACTCTAACAGGCGGAAATTCTCCTTTACTACTGTCACGAAACCAAACAATAAAATCATTCGTCGTTAACGTATAGGAATAGAAGCGAATACCTGCTCTACCGATTTTTACTGTGACACCATGCAGATCGATTTCTTGCTCTATGCTTGTTTCTTGAGCTTTTCGTTTGTATTCCGCAAACATCGTAAGATAAGGATCGAATGATTCATCGTAGTTCTCAAAATATAAACTAAATTCAATGCTGTCAAAACCCTTTAATATCAAGGCTTTGTACCTCCCTCGTATGTAATTTGCACCCAGCATGTTATAAGGTTGCTGGGTGGCACCATATGTGCCTCGTCCATCGCCTCAGCCTTGACTTGGAGCCTCTACAAGTCATGCAGGACAGGTTTTGCGGCCATGCCACGGAGTGGCCTGTCCGCTAAAACAGCCTTGCATGACTTGCCCCTCCATATCAAGGCCAAGCCGTTGCGTCGCTCTGCTCCTTACCGGTATCGGCTGCGCTTTCCAAGCTACGCCGAAGGTCTTCAATATTATTTAGGAGTTTCTTTTCAGTAGATATTTGTATTACTCGGGTTTTTGCCAATTTTCTTAGTGATGAATATACTTCGTCGAGCAGTTTAATAAAATTTTTATCAGTCAATTATAATCACCTCTCATTATGTGTATACTAATAAGTAATATTTAAATTACTACTTAGTTATAATGATATTATGATTCAACTAATAAGTCAATATTTGATGAATTATCAGTAAGTATAAGTTTGTTGATTTTTGAGTTACCGATAGGTAAGATTAATTGGAAGGGAGTGACTTATTATGGGGTATTATGAAACTTTAAATGAGATGGTCGATAAGAGTGGCTTTACTCTTAAGGAAATAGCTCAAAAATGTGAGGAAAATGGAGTAAAGATTACTCCCTCGTATATAAGTAAGATTCTAACAACAAGACAATCTCCGGCATCAGATGAAGTTAATAAAGCTCTTGCAACTGTATGTAACTCCGATATAGATAACTTTCGATATGAAGCTTTTATGGAAAAAGCACCTGAATTTATTAAAGATTTACTAGGAAATGTAGCACATTTCTTTAGAGATTTTCTTTCGAAAGTTACAACTGATTCTTATCCAGAGGAAATTATTCCACTATTAGCAGAACAGCAAGATGGATTGTCTGATTATGAAATAATAAATCATTCGCTGGGATCAACATCAGAGTTATTTAATTTTTTTATTGAACTTAAAGATAATGCACTGTTTGGGGATGGAGTGGGACTCAAATACGAAGAAGGAGATATGTCACCTATTATTCCTCAAGGCTCCAATATACATTTTTCTTACATATCGGATATTAAGAGTGGGGATATTGTATTTGCAATTGAAGAGGACACAGGCATTCACACCATTGGGAGATTTATTCCTATTGACGATAAGGTTGTAATTATAAAGGAAGATATTAGTTTAATTCCAAAAACATATAAAAAAGAAGAGATAAAAATCGTCGCAAAAATTGGAAAAATCGTTAAGTATCTAGAATAAAAAAAATTGCCACTTCTTTTATAGAATGGCAATTGGCAATTTACATTGTTATAGATAGGTTATATTCCTATATAAATAGGTAATACTTGGAGAAAGTACGTTAAGCTATATAACTTCAAGAAGATTAAACCCACTTTGAATACTTTTATACTTTTCCCAGTTAACACCAATAAGTATTTGATTTAGTGGCTTAAAAACTCTTGTAGGGTACATTAAGGCGAAAGTTGTTCCCAATTCAGCTTTAAGCTTTAATCGATCACTTGGCAAATAAACTAAAGATTCTAAAGAAGAAAGCAAGTTTCTACTTGCATCCACAAGTACTTTAATGTCTTTATCTTCACAAAGTGCATCTAAAAGAAACGTCTCCAAAGCGCCTTGTCTATCAAAAGGTATTATCAGACATCCAATTTCTATATTTACAGTTTCACTAAATTTATTAGTAAATTGTGTCTTTACCCATTTATTGTTTTCTATTTCAATATTAATTGCTTCATTCAAGAAAATTTTATTAAAAGTATCTGTAATGTCTTTGTCCGAAGTTGTTTTGTCTCTATCAGTAACTAATACTATTTTAGTGATAGATTCGCTACTATCATAATTTCTATTAATATTCTGTATTTCTCTAATTGCAAATTCAAAGTTGGTATTTCCTCCAATCCCCCAAATACCTAACCAATCATCCCCTAATGTATACCAGTTTGCTTCTTCACATTGACTGTCCCTAATTGGGAAACTAAAAGGGCTTTTTTTCCCCTTGTAGTATTCCCACTTTTTTGTACTATTTAAATAGTAACTAATTAATATTGCATCAGTAGGACCCTCACATAAAATTATACTTTTCATTAACGTAACTCCATCTGATATTTTTCTCTTGTTTTGAAAGCTTCTATTCCCGATAAAACCTTTGATAATGTTGCATCATTATTCATGTTCTTCAGAGTAATAATACGAACGATATCCTCATTGTTTTCATCCACATCGGGTCCATATAATGCTTCTAAGAAATTATCAACGAATTCAATACTATGACAAGTTATAAATAATTGATTGTCATATTTTTTTGAGTAATTATACAAATTATGTGCTAAATCTTTTTGTGCATTCGGGTGAAAGGTAGCATCTATTTCTTCAATACAATGAATGCCTTTTTTATATGCAATCATCCCGCCCAAGATATGGAACCATCTTTGTATACCATCACCGAAATTATTAAGAGGCAAGTATCCCCTATTTTTTATATTTAAACTTACTGGAGCGATACTTCCGTCTGGATAAGGTATAAGATCTACATTTAAAATGTCAGGAAATGTTTTGGAAAGCTCTTCATTAAACTCTCCAAGTAATCCATCACGTTTTATGTAAGAGTAAAGTTTTAGATTCTCCTTTTGATTCCTATGAGCCAAAATGTCTACTAATCGACCAAGAATTAACGGGTTCTTGTTTTCTACGTTCATAAGAGGAAAACTTATATTGACTTTAGTAACTAAATTTTCTCTGTCTTTGATTTCCCACCTGCCAATAGTTGTAACAGGAAAATTATTACTAACATGGTTTTGATTAACATCTATTGTATTACTATCTATGCTAAATGAAACAATTGAAGAAGATAAACTCGGCTTTATATCAGCGAACAATGAATTGGGGTATAATGTATGTTCAAAGTATTGATCTCTTTTTCCATTAAATTTAGCAGACAGTTTAAATTTAAATGGAGCAGTTTCGTCGTTATGAAATCCTTTAAGCAATTGTTCTATATAGTTATAGATGCTTATCTCGTCTTTATAACGTATAATGCTATTATTTAAAAGTGGTGGAAGATTATTTCCACTTGCTAAAGCAAAAATGGCCTCTAACAAAGTTGTTTTACCAACATTATTATTACCAAGGAAAATATTGATACGATTTAAATCCTTAATATTCAAAAATTTAAATTTTTTGAAATTATTAATTTCAAACTCTTTTATCAAAGTAGTTACACCTCCCGATTATATATCCAAATTGTACCACAATAATAGTATAACCAATACTTTCATTTTAAAGAAAAAAGAATATTGTGGTCACCATTTTGGTCACTAACTACTAATAATCGTAGGAAACCCAGGTTAACGACAATTATCTAAATTAAGCCTACATTCTCATGATAGGGTCCTATCATTACTATCAGGAAAAAGAGGAAATAACCTTTTTAATCTTGACAGGGTGGGGGTCAGTGGTTCGAGCCCACTACAGGTCATATAGAAAAACCCTTGATAATCAAGGGTTTTTTCGCTTTTTCAGGGATTGCTATGGATACGAAATATCAATAAAATCGGCTTTGTGATCGATCAAGATTTGGTCAAGAATGCTTATTTCGGTCAAAAATAAAAGCCCACTCGTTATTGGATGAGTGAGCTTCACTACATTTTTCGTTTAAAATCCCGAATGTATGAGTCCGTTTCAATGGATTTAACGGAGAGCATTTCAAGAATACGATCCTGCCTTTCTTGACCCTGCATCAATTCTTTAACGCTGCCTTTTACCTCTTGCATATCTTCCTCTAATGTCTTCAGCCTGCTATTATTTTCTCCAACCATTTTGACGAGGGCTCCCAGCATTTCTTCCATACGGTTTAGTTGATTGTTCTCCAATCTCGCAACCTCCTTTATCTTTTTTATGATGTATTTAATTCTAGCATATATGACAAGAATCTGCTTGTAAACTCATTCGTTCTGATCGAAAATCTGCTTTTCCGAGAAGGCAAACAATACTGGAATTCCAACTTGCACCTATGCGTACGGCGAATGGTGTGACTTCACTTCCTAAGCAAAATAAATCAGCCCTCCATCCCGAAGGAAAGAGGGCTATCAGCTTACGAAGAATAGGCCCGGTGGGACTCGAACCCACAACCTACCGGTTAAGAGCCGGTTGCTCTGCCATTGAGCTACGAACCTGAATTAACTTTATTATAGCATTTCTCCATTTAAAATAAAACTTCCAGTTCAACCGAATCAGGAAGCGACCCTCATGCGCCGCATCCCGCCAACTCCCAAAAAAACTCAGCCGCGGAGACTGAGCTTTCCAAGCACGATATATGATCGATTCAAAACGAATCGAACGTACGGGATTTTTTCCCAAGGCGGTTTTGAGCCCGCATCAAACGATCTGCAACTGTATTTATGCATTCCTGTCAGCGCCTCATGTTTCTGGCCAGCTGTTCCATCCGTTTGTTGTTTTTAGCTTCATTCACGACCAGAACCGCATGGATAATCCCGGGAACCCAGAAGAAGCAGGTTAAAATAAAATTCAGCAAGGCTTGAATCGGTTTCCCGCAAAAAAGAACGGCTACGGGAGGCAGTATAATCGCCAGCAAATACATGGTCTTCACCACCTTAATCATCAGAGGTTTCTTATATATGTTTACGAAATGAAGCTGCATTTGTTTCAGACGCCTTTTTACGACAAAACTTCCTATATTCCATGGTATCACTATTTTAGAGCATATTGTAAACTATTTCTAGAGACCTATTTCCTCAAAAATAAGGAGCTGATCGAAATGAACGAGCAACCGCAAAAACCGATTTATTACGATGGAAGCGGAATGTTGTCAATCCCACTTAACGTGCCTGCGGGCGAAATCGTTATTAAGCCGAAGGAGGCAGATAATTCCATGCTTTATCCGGTATTTCCGTATACAAAACACGAATAGAGCGCTTACAATTACGTCTGCATCATGCCTTCGGAAATACGATATTGTATTCCGTACCCCGACCGACCTGGCTTTTAATGTCAACCTTGCCCATCATGCTCTGAATAATATGAAACGCAACCATCGTGCCTAAACCCGTGCCTTTGTCTTTTGTCGAATAATACGGCGTTCCCAGACGGCGAATTTGATCTTCCGTCATGCCGGAACCGGTGTCGCTGATCAGAACGGTTACGATATCCTTTTGTTCAATGACGCTCAGCGTCAGGATGCCGCCCCGCTCCCCCATCGCCTCGATGCCGTTTTTGGAAATGTTAATGATGCTTTGCCGGAACTTTTGCCGGTCGCCCAGCACATACAGGTTCGACTCATGATGGATATGCACTTGAACATTTTTCAGATTTGCATAAGACGACAGCACATTGCTGACATACTGGATTTCTTCACCCAGATCCAGCTTCTCGATCTTACCGTCATGCGGCTTGGCCAAAGACAAATAATCGTTAATGATCTGCTGGGCGCGGTCGATCTCTTCCAGACAGATTTGGCTGTACAGCTGCTTTTTATCGGAGTCCAATTGTGCCGCGCCGAGCAGTTGTATAAATCCTCGCACCGCGGTCAACGGATTTCTGATTTCATGGGCCACCGATGCGGATATGACGCTGGCCACCTTCATTTTTTCGGCATCCATCAGGTCTTTCCGCAGTTGAATGCTTCTGACGATCGATTCGATGATATAAATGGTCAATCCCATCAGCACGCTTTGAAACAAATAAAACATAATGCCGTATTGGATATGATAATCGGGATCGAACAGAAGATTGCTGGAAATTCCGATCAGCTTGCAAATAAAGGAAAGCGCTGCGGCAAAGACGATTTTATGCACAAGCCTTAACGAATGAAATCTTTTGGCGAACGAGATGAAGATCAGAAACGATATCGAACTTGAAATCAGGTTCAAATACGCGCCCATACCGCCAAGCATAAACCGGGAACCAACCAAGGTGACGAACAGCATCAGCGCCGTGGTCAAATTGCCGTAAAAGCACCCCAGCAGCAAAGGAATGACGCGCAGGTCGAATAAAAATTCTTCCTCCTTCACAATCGGAAAAAACATACATAAAACCATCGGCAGACCGAATAACAGGTACGTCAGCATTGTATTTGCGATAAAATGCCGCTTCATTTTCTCCTGGATGACAAATTGGTAAAATATTAACGGGAACATGATAAAGAACACATTTAGCAAAAACTCATTTAATGCGTAATTAAATTGCATCCCATTCCCACCACTTTTTGTGTAATAAGAATCGTACCGCAGAAGACATTATACCAATTCGACACACAATGACTTGTTCCTTCCTAAAAAGATCCATTTTACATTATTTTGGAAATAATTCCGCGAAATTATGTCGGCCCAGCTGGATATTCTGTTTATATTTGGATACGCTAATCATTAAACTTCTATATTTTCCAAAGGAGCAATTATGATTAGCAACCGTGAAATTAAGGGGCAAATTGATGAGCTAACCGAACAAAACCAATTTTTGACCCAAGAGCTGCAGGAAATTAAAGAACTGATTCAAAGCCAAAGCCAACAAGGTCAAAACCAGGACCAGAACCAGGAGCAGGGCTCGAATCAAAAGCAAAATCAGAAGCAGAATCGGAAACAGGGACAGGATCAGGATCAGAATCAAAATCAGAGCCAAAGCAGCCAAAGCGATCCATCCACCCAAAGCAGCCAAGGCGATCAGCAAAATCAAAGCAACGGGAGCGGCCAGCAGAGCCAAGACAGCGGAAGCAGCAATCAAAACACAAGCAGCGGCGGCAATCAAGGGAACGATCTTTTTCAAATCGCTGGCGATTTTTTGAAGCTGAAAGGGATGATCGGCGGCTTGGAGCAGAAAATGAAATCGTATATTTCCAACCAGGCTTCCGGCAAGCAGCTAACCGAAGAAGATGTCATTAACTTGATGCTGTCGATGATGAACGGCATGATTGACTGGACAGTGGATTACGCTTATAAGCAAAGCGGACAAAACCAATCCTCGGGCCAGCTGCAATAACCGGTGCGTTCCATGTGCCTGACCATTTGCCGAATGGTCAGGTCTATTTGCTTTGGCAGCCGCCCCGCCCTTTACATAGCGGATTCGACAGAGCCGGCTTTGCTGCCGTTGGTTGCACCGACCTTGCGGCTCTTGACGAAAAAGGCAATCACGAAAAGCAGAATGCTGTTGACCAAAAACACCATCGGGATCGAAATATGACTCGCCAGCAGCCCGCCCATAACCGGGCCGGCCATCGTCCCCATCTGCATGGCGGATTGATTCAGCCCGAACGCCCGGCCCCTGAAGCCGATATCCGTCGTTTTTACGATCAACGAGCTTAATGCCGGATACACCGCTGCGAAAAACAACCCGTAACCGAAGCGAAGAGCGCCAAAGCCGATCAGGCTGTGGAATGCAATTTGCAGCAAATTGCCCAGAGCTCCGCCAAGAAGGCCGATGAACAGCACTTTTTCGTAGCCGATTTTGGCGCCGATTTTCCCCCAGCGCGGCGCAGCGATCAAGGTGGCGATCCCGACCGCCGAGAAAATGATGCCTGAGCTTAATGAAGCTTCGCTTTTGTTGGCACCGAGCTGCAGCACATAAATGGTCAGCAGCGGCTCGATAATCATGACGGATGCGCTGACCACGAAAGTGATCAAAATGATCGGCAGCAAACTCGTGCTGGAAACGGCTATTTTCAAATCGTTCAGCACATGCGACCGCTCCGTCTTTTTGTTCACATTCGCCTCCTTTACCCACACCAAGGCAATGATCAAGGCGATGAATACCATTCCGCTAGACAGCAGGAACGCTTCGCGGTTGCCGATCCAATGGCTGACCGAGCCTCCGACCAACGGCCCGATAATGCCTCCCGCTGCGGTTGCCGTCGTCATGATGCTAAGCGAATATCCGACATGCTTCTCGGGGGTGCTGGTGGCGACCAGCGCAACCGCAGACGGGATATAGCCCGCCAGCAGTCCCTCCAACAATCGGATAGCGAACAGCTCATACGGATTATGTACGAAATAATACAATAAATAAACGACGGATAGGCTGGCCGCGGCTCGGATCATCATCGGCTTGCGTCCGTACTTATCCGCCAGCGACCCCCAGAACGGCGAAATGAATGCGCTCGCAAGGAAGCTTACCGAAAATATCGCACCCGACCATAATTCCAGATGCTCCTGCACCTGAAGCTGCTCCTGCAAAAAAATCGGCAAAAAAGGAATCGATATGGAAAAGGACATGCTGACGAAAAAAGAACCGATCCATAAAATCAATAACTGAAACTTCCATTTGTCGGGCATCTGCACACATCCTAACAACGCGAGTTATCATCATCATAGCACGGGGAAAGAAGCTTACCAAGACATGAAAAAATCCCCTCAGCTCCGGTTCGAGGGGATTGTCGTTATTTTACATATGAGTCATTCGTTCCGATCTATATTTGCGCAGGCCGTTGCATGCGGTTTCCAGCTGGCTGTACACGAAGTCCTCGCGCGATGAATCTGTCATCATTTCGCAGGCCCGTACCAAGCTGTCAATAACACTAAACAACTCAGGATCGGTCCGGTAGCAATCAAAGGCCAACTCCTGCATCTCCTCGAGTTTTTCCTTATATCCTGCATAAGTATTCCATTGCGCCACGTTAATCAATTCCCTTCTTTAATTAAGAATGAATTAAATTAATACACAATATATAAGGTTTAGTGTGTCTTAATTAACATTGTAGCGCTTACAGGTATGTTTGACAATAACCATTTCTAAAAAATCTCAAAAATAGATGCATCATCCTGTACTACTCGCGCAATGCATCCTTCAGCTTCGTCGACATGGAGTTGACTGTTTTCCCGTAATACAGTTCCCGCAGTCGTTTCGCTTCCTGCTTCAGCCGGTTGTTCTCGGCTTCAAGCGCAGCTAACCGTTCATCCCCAGCTTCCTGCCGTTCAACCCCGCGAAGCGCTTGCTCCAGCTCCGGTATCGTGTAGCCTGCATCGGCAAATAGCTGCCGGAGCGCTTCGTGCAATCGGGCATATTCAAATTCTTTGTTCGTCATGGGCCTCTCCATCTTTCCTGTCCGGTCGTATACTGGAAGTACCTGGCTTTCGGACACGTCGTTATTTCCGCTTGCTTCTGGAGCTCCAATCGATCGAGTTATCGGAAGTTTTGGGAGCATTCACCGATTCGTTTCGCGCCATTTGCTGCAGATCGGCGATCGTTTTGTTCAACAACTCGCCCCTGTGCTTCGAAAAGATGCGCCGGCGCTCCTTCATCAAAATTTCAAGTATAAGCTGCTTCTGGCTATTTGAGAATAACATGGAATCGCACCTCGTCATTTTAAGCTCGTTATTCAAATTTTAACATACCGCCTTCGTTACCTCCACCCCACACCGCATAAATCGGTCAATCATTATTCAGCTCCGCTGAAATCTTATTGTTTCTATCATTATAAGAAAACCTCTATTGAAGCCTATCCAAGATGAGCGACCGCGATTTAAATGTAGGTTTTCTTGCAATGATAGAAAGCTTCAGCTCCGCTGAAAACTTATTCTTTCTATCATTATAAAAAAGCGGCCCGCACCGGAACCGCCAAGCTCAATCATTACGCTTATACGTAAGCTTTGCCTCTCGTCAAAATGCAAGGAACGCCATTGCCGACCGCGCCCGGCTGCGACATTTTCTCCAGGTAGCGGAGTCCCCGCTGGCATTGCCTGCATTTGGCGCATACATCGGACGTTACGACCTTCATGTTAAACCGGTTTTTGTCTACGATTTGCGCTACCGTTTTCTTCTTCACCTTTTTGCCGCTCATCACGTTCACCTCAACCCGTTAGTTGATGTATACTATGTGACTTGCAGCTATTTGGCTACTGAACGATCTTTACGCCGCGGATTTGCGGGGAGCCGGAATACCACTTAATAACCGTCCGAGCGAAAATTTGCCGAGCAGGACGGCCAATCCGACCGACAGCAGCGTGCAGACGGCAAAAGCAGCTAACGTTTTAAGCGTTGCGTTCCAGCCCGGAAGCGCCCAGTCCGCGGCAAGCGTTGCAGGGTTAAGCAGAAGAGCGTGAGCCAAATACGCGCTGTAGGAATAATGGCCGAGAACGGTCAGCATCCGTTTCATCCGAGGTCCCGCCGATCGTTCGAAAACGACGGAGACGATGCACATGGCGACAACGGAAAGCGATAGAAACAACGCCATAAAGGGCTGCACCAGCAGCGTGTTGTTGAATTGAATCACAATTCCGGCGTCCGTCCGGAAGCTTGCCGCCATTTGATAAAGCAGTATGCCCGAAACGATCGTAAACAAGCCGAGCCAGCATGCTTTCCAGCTCATGATTTTCGTTTTCCACGACTCCAGATTGAGTCCTGCCGCCGCTCCCATTAAGAAATAGAGGTAAAAATAGAGCGCATTGCGATCGGCATATTCGGTAAAAAACGGGGTCAGCACGGGAAGCTGCAGCTTCTCCGCGGCGCTGCCGATCACCGAAACCTGTCCCGTCAGCCATACATAAAATGCCGCCAAAACGATAAACCATGCCGTCAGCTGCCATGACTTCAAACTTTTATGAATGCGCAATAACAAAGGCTGCAGCCATGGGAATACGATGTACAGCTGAATGACCATTACAACATACCATAGATGGTAGGAGGCTTTTCCGGTAAACAGGTCCAGCACGAACTGCTTTATCCACGCCCACGCCGTTCCATGATCCCCTCCGAAGAGGAGACCGTACACGACAGTCCATACCGCATAGGGCAGCACAATATCTTTGCACCGTTTGCGGAGAAATGAACCGTAAGACACTGGGTCCCGGTAGTTGTAGAACAGCACCAGTCCGGTTATAAAAATAAACAAGGGTACGGCAAATTTGGACGCGATCAGCAGGATGCCCAGCAAGACACCGTCCTGCAGGCCCGCCTCCGGCAAATAGGCATAGTGCCCGATGGCATGCTGAAGGACGACGGCCAAAAATGCAAAGCCGCGCAAATATTGGATTTCTTCTATTTTGGCCCGCTTAGCCATTGGTTCTGCTCCTCTCGATGCCTGACCGAACGGATCAAGATCCGCCTCCGGTTAACGGGTCGATTGAAAAAATTCAATCCACTCGCCGTCAGGTCCATGGAAGAAGAAATACCGGGACCCGTTAGGCAGTGTAATAATTTCCGAATCGATCAGTTGAACCTGCTGCAGCAACTTGATCCGCTCCAATTCATGCTCGACGTTATCGACGGTAAACGCAATATGGTGAACCTTGCCTTCCTGCGGCAGCTTGTCGCTATACCCTTGTATCAGCTCGAGCTCGGTTTCGCCGGCCTGGTCAAAGCCGAGAAAAGCAAGCTGGATCACACCGTTGGAATGAAGAAGCGTGTCTTTTAAGACGAGACCGACCACTTCGCGGTAGAAGCGGATCGATCGGTTCAAGTCGGAAACCATGATCCCGACATGTTCAATTTTTTGACGTGCCATACTTTTACCTCCCAAATATTGTTATATTCCATCTTATCCGAAATTGGACACGGACACAACTTGGGGTTCTGGGGGGAAGCCGCATCTCGCTTGAATATATTTGGCTGCTTCGGTATAGTTAGTGGTAGATCAGGAACGGCAGACACGACGCCATTAAATAAAAGGAGCGATCGCATGATACGCATTTACCCTTCCGCTTCGCGCTATTCCGCCGATCACGGCTGGCTTCAGAGCAATTTCAGCTTTTCCTTCGGCGATTATTACGATCCCGACAATACGAAGTTCGGACCGCTGCGCGTATTCAACGACGATGTCATTGCCGGACATCGCGGCTTTGGCGCGCACCCGCACCGCGAGATGGAGATTGTCTCCATCGTTTTATCGGGTCAGCTGAAGCACGAGGACAGCACCGGCCATACGGCAGTCACCGGCTTCGGCGGCGTGCAGCGGATGTCCGCAGGCACGGGAATCATTCATTCCGAAGTAAACCCGGGCGATGAGCCGGTCAGTCTGCTGCAAATCTGGTTCGAGCCGAACCAGCGGCAGCTGGAGCCGTCGTATGAAACGTCCAGCTACGACACTGCCATGCTGCTTAACCGCTGGCTTCCCGTCGTCTCCAATCATTCGGGTCCCGGCGTAGCCCATATTCACCAGGATTTGACGATTTATATGAGCAGGCTGGAGGCGGGTCAGTCCTTGTCCTACGAACAGCAGGACGGCCGCAGCATGTACGTGTATCTTATCGAAGGCACCGCTGCGTTAAACGCGGACAACCGATTGAATCGCCGCGATGCCGCGCGAATTACGGATACTGCGGCTTTAACGGTTCATAACGGATCTGAGGAATCATTGCTGCTGCTTATCGATTTGCCATAACCGATGGAAGGAGCTGAACGAACATGTCTGCCGGAGCAACCAAGCATTTATATATCAAGCACGCGGTAGGAAGCCGGATGCTGTTTGACGTCTCCGCCAGTGGCAATGCCTTCGAGCTGTTATCGTCTTCCGGCGGCGGCTGGAAATTCGTCATTGCCGATGTGGAGCCGGATACCGTCCAATGCCTTCGCGACAACCTCATGGAGCTCAATCTGTTTTATTTTATAGAGCAGCCGGGGCAGCCCGTTCAAAAGAGCTGGCTCTACGATAAAGCATGTCCCGTCATTGAATACGACGACGGATCGCGGCAATGTGTTATTGAAGTCGATTCCAAAGTCGAATATAACAACGAAAACGTATAAGCGCGTGAAGGTGATCGTCGTATGATGGACGACTCATGCGGCAAAACCGGCGTCCCGAAACCGCAAGACTTGCGGAATCGGGACGCCGGTTTTGAGTTGTGCCATCGAAAAAGGGGCCTGGATCTGCTCTACGATGTACCCAGCACTTTTTTGCCGCGCGGTTTTGTGCCCTTCGCGTCAGGCTCCAATGTGATTCCAATCCGGTCAAACCCGCTTTCCTGCGAATTGAGATCATACGTCAGAACACCGCTGCCTTTATCGTCCACTTGAAACGTGCCGCCGTTAAACCTCGTACCTTCCTTCACAATCCATACCTGGTACGCCTCATCGCCGGCATTGCGGCCGAGCCCGTTGACCTGCACGACCAACTGCTTGGACTTGCCCTGCTCCTTGATCCAGCAATGACCGCTTGCGGCCGGCATGTCCGGGTCGAATGCCTTCAGCGCGTACTGATCGACCACCTTGGCCGGCGCCGCTAATCTATCGCTTGCGGCCAAATGGCTTCGTCCGTATTCATTGATACCCCAGCCTGCCGCCGCTCCGATCATCGCGAAAACGACAGCCGCCGCCGCATAGGTCCAACGTTTGCTTATTGGCGCCGCCGGCTTCGCTTTCTGAAGCGGCGGGCTTTCCGATTCGAATGGCTCATCAGCTATCTCTTGTTCTTCCGCATGAAGAGGCTGCTGAATATTTCTCGAAATTTGTTCGAACATTCGTTCCTTTAACGAATCGGGAATATCCGTTTCATCCATTTCAAAGGGGAGCGTCTGCCAGACCCGCTGAAGATTGTTCCACTCGTCCCGACATGACGGACACGCGGCCAAATGAAGCTTGAACGCTTCCGTCTCTTGCTCCGGCAGTTCGTTAAGAAAAAAGGCAAACATTCGCTCGCAAGTATTGTTAGATTGTGTCATGGCAGCTCACTCCTCTCCGTCAGGCTTCAATTGCTTGCGTAATGTTTTCAACGCCTGATGCAGCCTGCTTTTTACGGTTCCCAATGGCTCGCCGTTTCGCTCGGCAATTTCATTTAATGTATAGCCGTCCCAATAAAAATCGCGGATTAATTGTACCTGGCTGTTCGACAAAAATCGATAGGCCGCCTCAATCTGCTGTTTTAGCATCATGCGCGATACGGCATCCTGCAGCATATCCTGCCTGTAATAATCAGCCAGCTCCGCTTCCGTCGATTCGTTGTCGAACGGGACAAGCCGCTCCTGCTTGCGCCGCTTCCTGAGCTGATCAATGGTAATATTTCTTGTAACCGTTATAAGCCAGTTGACGAATTGGCCTTTGCCCGGATCGTAGCCGGTCTCCGTCGTCCAGATGCGCGTAAATACGAGCTGCACGATATCCTGTACAAACTGCGGATCGCCGCCCGCTCCCGATTTGAGCACAAATGAATAAACAAGCCGCACGTAGCGATCGTATAAAATACGAAGCGCAGCGCTTTGCTTTTCCTTAATTTGCTGCATCAATTGTTCATCTGAATATTGCTGCACGTGATCGGCGCTCCCCAAGTCGCAAAACGACTCTCTCAATATAAGAAACGGATATAACGACATTCCAGTTTAGTGTTATCTTCTTACATATAGAAATATTTTGCAATAGGGTAAGGCGTGCCGAACAAGAAAAGCTTCTGATCGAACGCCCTTTTGACGAAGCTATATAAGAAAAGCTTCTGACCGAAGCCCTTTCGATGAAGATACATTCGTGTTTTAGATGTAGCTTTTCTTGCAATATCAGAATTGTTCAGCTTCGCTGAAAACTTATAAATTCTGATATTATAAAGAAAAGCCCAACGTCCCGGACATGCCGGTTCATCGGGCTTTTTAGAGCTGTTTACTTGACGATAATAGTCGCCTTCATATTGGCCTTATGCGGAAGGCAGTAATAAGTATACACACCGGGTTTGTCGATTGTGACCGATTCGGATTCTCCTTTGCCCAGCAGCTTCGTTTCGAAGAAGGGCGTGCCGTCCTCCTTAAGCAAGTCGGAGACCGCATTATGCATGACGGGATCGTTATTGGTAAAGGTGATGGTCGAGCCGGCTTCAACCGTCAATTCCTGTACGGAAAAAGCGAACTTGGCGATTTCGATCGAGTACGTTTTTGGCTCGGCTTTGACTACAGGCTTGGCAGCGGCGGTCGGATCAATGACATACCAGACCTTGCCCACATCCTGGCCCTTTACCTCTCCCGGCTTTGTATCTTTTACGTAATAATAGAGCGGCCAGCCCTGATACGTCGTTTGCTTGGTTCCATCTTCACGTGTAATCGTCGCGAAATCGGTTGATTTCAATTGTCCCATTACCGGCAGGTGCTCAGTATAAAAGATCGGCCAGTTCACCTCGCAGTTCCCTTTGCAGACGCTCAGATTGGCCGAGTCTTTCGTATACAAGTAGAGCGCCATCCCTTTGGAGTCCGCAATATAGCTGCCCAGACCTTCCAGACTGGCGATCGTGACGCCGGAATGGTTCATAACCATCCATACTTGATTGACGCCTTGCCCCAACGTATCGCCGGCCTTCCCGTCTTTGGCATAATAGTATAACGGCCAGCCTTGGTACGTCGTCTGTTTTTTCCCGTCATCGCGAACGATCGTCTTGAAATCGGCGGCATTCAAGTCCGCCGGGATTTGAATGTTCTCGGCATAATAGACCGGCCAATTGACGGCACATTGATCCTTGCAAGTACTTATACCGGGCGTGTCCTTCATGAACATGTACAGTGTTTTACCGGCTTCGTCCACCAGGTAGGAGCCCAGCGCCGCGTCCGTTGCGATGCGGATCGAGGCGTATTGGGCGGCGGCGGCCTTGGCGGCATCGATCACCTTTTGCCCGGCGAGCGAATCGAGCAGTGTCTTGCCGCCGCTTTTCATTCTCGCCTTCAGCGCTTCGACCGTAGCCGCTGCGACATGTGCGTTGCGCAGCGAGCCTGCGCCTGCCGCCTGTGACAAGCCCAAGCCGCGCGCATAGTTAAGCGTCTGATCGTATGTAAAATCTGCGTCCTGCTTGTAGCCCAGCGCCTCCAGCAGTACTTTGTAATACTGCTGCGCCGTTACCTGTGCGGCAGGTTCGAATTTGCCGCTTCCCGTTCCGGTCCAGCCCAATTGCGGATTCGCTTTTAAATAAGCGAGTATCGCTTTATTGCCGTCGCTGACCGTTCCCGCGTCGGAGAAATTATCGGTGCCGCCGAAGGCCGACGCAACCGCTTCCAAACCTTTGAGCCGAAGAAATAAAATAGCCGCCTGCATTCTCGTCGTCGTCTTCGCAAGGTAAGCAGCGGTGACGCCGCTACCGTCCCCTTGCAGCACGCCAAGGTCGGTCGCTATTTGCATGTCGGTCTTTACGATGCCCGGTGCCGTCGGTTCCGCCGCCCACGCCGGAATTGCGCTCCCGAGCATAAATGCAACGGCCAGCAGCCACGCCGCCGCTTTACTGCGTTTGCGTTTGTTCATACGAATTATACCTCCCAATTTCATGATATAGATCGAATGCATCCATTCATCTCAGGTAACGTAGATCGCGAATAAACGGTTTGACGGCGGATTGAAAAGTTCGCTTCGAGGTTATATGCAAGGAAGCTTTGCTTCTTCAAAATAAATAAATCCCGAGCCGGGCTCAACGACCCGATCAGGATTTACAGTCATTCATATTCGATTATTCCATTGATGCCGAAGGCGGGACTCGAACCCGCACGATAGTCACCTACCGCAGGATTTTAAGTCCTGTGCGTCTGCCATTCCGCCACTTCGGCAAGTCACGTACCGTTCATCCGTCCGATCGGATGAACGCTTCATGCTTATAAAGGATAAGTCCACTAAGCCACCGTACATGAACATTTCAAGTAAAATGGGGTTATGGGCCCTGAGGGACTCGAACCCCCGACCAATCGGTTATGAGCCGACCGCTCTAACCAACTGAGCTAAGGGCCCTTGATGAATTGGTTGCGGGGGCAGGATTTGAACCTGCGGCCTTCGGGTTATGAGCCCGACGAGCTACCGGGCTGCTCCACCCCGCGATGGTTGGTTAGCCTGTCATAGCGACGAAACCTATTGTACAACAAACAAAAAAGAAAAGTCAAGGAAAAATTTAGACTAAATATCGCACCCCGAATCGCCCTCTTTTAGATTTAAACACTTCGACCTCCTGAGGGCATTCGTAGCCGTAGATCCACCAATCTTCCTCCATCCGTTTGGCCAAGCAGCCTGCCTGAAATTTGCTTTCGTATAATTTTACCCAATATACCCAATGCATAAGGCATTCACTCCACTTATTCATGTAAGTTTTATTGATTCAAGGATACATGGATAGCATAACCAAAATGGAGCCGTCTTATTGATGCAAAAAAATATGAACAATCAACATAACAATCGGTTCTGACATCCATAATATATTCATACTTGTTAATGGCTGCCATACCGCCGATACGACTTGGAACGAAGGAGCAATCAAAGGTATAATAAAGGTGCAGCCCATGCTTTTGAAGAAGTTTTGCGAGGAGGGATCCATATGTTATATGGCATAGCCGTCTTTCCGTCAAAAGAAATCCAGGATACTGCGAACCGGCTCCGTCAAAGATACGATCCGCAGTTCGCATTTATCGATCCGCACTTGACGCTTCGCGCAAGCGAGGACTGGACGGATGATCAGCTTCGCGACGTCCATGAGCTTTTGGAGCGTACAGCGGCGCAATGCAAGCCGATTCGGCTGCATTTCAACCGGTTTTCCACCTTTTTCCCGGTCAATAACGTCATTTATTTGGCCCTCTCGGACCCCGAGCCGATGCAATCGTTATACAAACGGATTTGCGGTGGCGGCATGCTGGCCGAGCCGGATAAGCCTTACGCTTACACCCCTCATTTAACCGTGGCCCAAAATCTGGGCGATGACGAGCTGCACGATCTATACGGCAGCCTGAGACTGCGAGATGTAGATATTGCCTGCACGGTAGACAAACTGGAGCTGTTGAGGAGATCGGCGGACGGCATATGGGAACATATGCACGCTTATCCGCTGACGAATAAATAATCCGGTACGCGCTGGATGTGTGAATCAAATTGACGAAAGCTCCGGTCTTTCAACAACGGCCTCCGCGGCAGCCGATTGAAGGAAGCTTGCCGTCGAAACCGACGTTCATCGTTCATACCTTGCTGAACATACAGGAAACAAGCCGGCTCTTGGGCCGGCTTGTTTTGCCATTTCGTATGATCCTAATAATAGCTGGGATTTATTGCGTGTATACGCCGATTAAACGTTTGGACTCGCCGGCCGGCGTTTGGAACACTTCATACAGCTTAACGGTCAATGGTCGCTCCAATTGTTCGGAGGTGGCATTCAGCATAATATTGTTTTCTCCCGAAACGAGCCGGTTGGCTCCCGTGAAGCTGACTGGCGTCGCTCCGATCAGGTTGTTCGTCGAGTTGTAGATTTCGAACTGCAGCTTCGAGAAGGAAGGATCAAGCTGAACTTGCTCGGCGCGTTTCAGCTCCAGATCGAATCTTACTTTATAAGAATAGGTCATATCGCCTCTGCGATTAAACATCGGAGTGATCGTCCAGTAACCGACCTTCGCTTCAAACGGATACACATCAAACGATTCGTTCGTATCCGGCTGCTGCAGGCCGATTCCGTAAGAGGCGATCGTTGTTTTATACGGCGCCGCTTTTTGCGTATCGTTGACCCGTATGATCAGGCCGCTGCCGGTTTCGGAAGCCGGGAGCGTATAGGCATAATTGATGACGACGCCGGAATTGGGCAATATGCGCTGCGCCGCTATATTTTGACGGCTGCCGGTATATGTATAGCCATCCGAGCTGACCAGATCCGTTTGGAAAACGGGTACTGCCATCGGCTGATCCGTTTTATTAAACAGCTTGAACTTGGCCGTAACGCTTTTGGAACCTTCATCCTCATTATCATTCATATGGAATTCGACGATCGACACATCCAAATTCGGGTGAATCAGATCGCTTAAAGCATCGAATTTCATCGTTTGCCCGATCTGATAAGAGGATGCGGCGGTCCGTGCGGTGCTGTCCGGCAAAAGCACCTTCAATCTGCCGACGAGATAAGACGTCTGCTGCCCTCCGGCCTGAGCGAATTTTTCCGGCGTCAACACGGTCAGGCTGGACAATGCCGTATCGTTGTCGGTCGCTATCGCATAGTGCACATATTTTTTCTCTTTCGGCTCAAGGATGATTTCACCCTGCTCCATCTTTTGGCCGGAATAGGACTGGGAATCCGCCTTTTTCAATCCTGTCGCGCCTACAGCGGCTGCTGCAGCGTTTGCCGCCGCCGGAGCCGCTCCGGAAGTGTCTGCGCTGCCCGCAGCCGCCGTTCCGCCGGCAGCCTCCCCGGCAGCCGGCGGAACGGCCGAAGCCGCGGCTCCCTGCGCGATTTTTTCACCGGCATATACCTGCGAATCCGATTTGCCGTCGATGAGAAATTCGGGCAGCGTTTCGCGTTGGCCGGTCGGATTCGTTACAAGCAGTTGAACGACTTGCACCGTCCCCTTCTCGGTCACTTCCTTGTCGATGCTTAGCGGTTGAAACTGCAGCGGCGAAAGCAGCGACGGAATCGTGAACGTTTCGCCCCATTTCTTGATCATCGCCGGATTCGTAATCGGCGCATCCGCGCCCTTCCAGGCTTGATCGCTGATCGGAACGGCGACCATCAACGTTTCTTTTTTCGGGTAAACGTAATAGTCGACATCCGTCCAATTAACCTCGGCCAATGTTACGGTGTCCGTGCGATCGACTACGGCCAAATAGCTTAATTCCGTTTTCGCCTTCGGCTGGATCGATTTCGGGTTCGCCGCGCTCGCCTGCAGCGTATATTCCACACCGTCATTCGTTTTCATGCGCACCTCATATTCCGGTACGCGCGCAACCGCTGCGCCGTTATTATTCATTCTGACGACAACGCCAAGCCTCGTTCCTCCGAGAACATGCTCGTTCAATACGGTTTTAAGCTCCACGCTTAACGTATCGTTTAACGGATAAGAAACGGCCGCGGCCGATTCGGCATTCATGTCTGCGGACGGTGCGGCGATAGCGGTAAAGCTTGTTGTCATAAGCGAGGTTGATATCACAACGGTCGTTACCGTTTTTTTCCAGTTCATCTTCAACATGATCTCCTCCTGTGGCCGCTATTTACTTGGCCAGCTGTACTTTTTCTTTGTCTTTTAATTGGTTTTGACCGGAAACGATTAATTGTTCCCCTTCTTTGATGCCGGAGAGCACCTCTTGGATCGTCTCATTCAGGCGGCCCAGCTCGACCTTGCGCTTCTCGGCGACGTCGCCCACCAGAACGAATACGAATGTATCGCCACCTTCTCGCACAACGCTAAGCGTCGGTACGGTAATGACCACTTCATCCTTCTCTTCGGTCAGCAATATTTGCACCTTGCTGCCCGGCTTCAGCTTCCGTTCGGCATTCGACACTTGCAGCTCCAACGAATACGATTTGGATTGAGCGCTCATGACATCGGCCAAATAGCTGATTTGCCCTTTGAGCTTGTCTTTGCTGCCCGGCACATAGAAGCCTAGTTCCTGTTTGCCGCGAATAAGCGCAGCGGACGCCTCCGTCAGTTCGGCTTTGATTTTGACCGGATCAAGCTGCTGCACCTGCGCCGCTTTAAATCCGGGAGACAAGCTCATGCCTGTCTCGATGGGAAGCTCCGTGAGCACGCCGCTGACAGGCGCCTTCAGCTCCATATTTTCCAATGTACGGTCCGCTTCGCGAACCGAAAGATTCGACGATTCCAGCTGCGTTTCGAGCTGTGACAACGAATTGGTCGACTCCAACGTTTTCAGCTTGTTTTTCGCGCTTTCCAAATCCAGCTTCAAGTTATTGAGCTGGGTTTCCATCTGATCGAGCTGATTTTTCGTAATAAGACCGGAATCATAATCATTACGTCCTTTGCTATAGCTTTTTTCGGCGTCTTTTACTGCCGTTTCCGACTTGGTTACAGCGTTTTGCAAATCGACCTTCGAATTGGCCAAATCTTCCTTCGCCTTCGTCAACTGCTGACCAGCGCTTTTAACTCCCAGCACGCCTTTTTGCTTTTGCAACGCCACGTCGGTTGGGTCCATTCTCGCAATGACCTCTCCTTTTTGTACCAGCTCTCCGCGCTTCTTATAAATTTCAAGCACATCGCCGTTTGCTTTCGTCACCACGTCCATCGTTACCGACGATACGACATCCGCCACCTGTTCCAACGGATCGCCAATCGATTTCTTCGTGATAGGGCTGACCTTGACTGTTTTCAATGCCGCCTCCGCAGCGTTAGGCTGCGGTTTGGCCGCAGGTGCCGTGCAGCCAGTCAGCAGCGCTGTGCTCAATACGACGGCCCCCATCCATTTCGTGCTATGTTTGACCGATTTCATCTTGTTTAAGTTCATTTGCCGATTCTCCTTTTCCATGTCTCTCTATTAATGAATAACCGTCGGCGTGCTAGGCTGCACGTCGGCTGGTTGAGTTTTTTTTCTGAACAATCTCGCCACTCTGCCTTTAAATCGGTCAATCATTTCATAAACGATCGGCACGATGACAAGCGTTAGCAGGGTGGAGGTCGTTAAACCGCCGATGACGACAACCGCCAGTCCTTTGGAAATGAGCGTTCCTTTCGACAGACCCAATCCAAGCGGCATGAGAGCGATAATTGTCGCGCCGGCCGTCATAATGATCGGTCTCAATCGGGTCATTCCCGCCTCGACCAACGATTCGCGTACGCTGTGCCCGCTTTCGCGAAGCTGCTGCACCCGGTCGACCAACACGATCGCGTTCGTTACGACGACGCCGATCAGCATCAAAAATCCGATAAGCGACGTAATATTTACCGACTCGTTGGTAACGAACAGCCCGAGCAACCCGCCGATCGCCGCAAGCGGCAGCGAGAACAAAATGGCGAATGGCGCGCTGCCGTTTCCAAAAGCAAGCACCATGACAAGATAAACGATAAAGATGGAAGCGCCCATCGCGATAAACATTTGCTGGAAGCTCGTTTGGATGTCATCGGTTACCCCTTTGACCTGCGTCCGTACATCGCTCGGCAGCTCGACGGTTTTGAGCGCTGCGCTTACCTTGGCGCTGACGCCCCCCTTATCGACGCTGTCGATTTTGGCGTTAACCGTCACAATCTGCTCTTCCGCTTCGCGCGTAATGGCAACCGGTGCGTCGATCTGGCGGACCTTGGCTACCTCGTTCAGGCTTACTGTCGCGCCGGTGGCGGTTTTAATCGGGAAACGCCCGATCTTGTCGACGGAATCCTTAAAGGAAGAATCCAGCATGACCTTTGTTTTAAAGGTCGTATTGTCGAACTTCAAGTCCCCGATTTTTTCTTCCGCCAGCCAGCTGTGCACCGTTTCCGTAATTTGAGCGGACGACAAGCCGTACAGCCGGGCTTTATTTTGATCGACATTAATTTCAACCTCGGTTTTCGATTCGCTGAGCGAATCTTTAATTTCGATCATTTCGGGAAATTCCTTCATCTTGGCCTTAACCAGCTCGGCAGCCGCCTTCAGGCTGTTCAAATCATCGCCCTTCAGCGCATAGGAAAAGTCTGTATTGGAACCGCCCGGCCCGCCGCCTGCGAGTACTTGCCCCTCCGCTTCGGAGCCTTTTGGCAGCGTGAATAATATTTTCTCTTTGTACTGCTTCACAACCTCTTTGGCATGGGCATCCTTGGACGCCGCTGCAAAAAACATCGTCCGGTACGGAATGCGGTCCGTACCGTTGTTATAACCGATGAGCGACTCCACGTAATCGAAGGTCGGCTGTCCGTTCGGCTCCTTCGCTTCGCGCAGCACGCCTTCAATTTCCTTGACCTTCGCATCCATCGTTTCAATGGAGGTTTCACGGGGCATTTTGATCGAAAACATCATTTGCTTATCCGCTTCGCTCTCCGGCATAAACGATGTGGACAGGAACGGCGCAGTCGATACAATCGTTACAATAAATAATATGAAGGCCAGAAGCATCGTTTTTTTGCTGTTATTAAGCGACCAAATCAACGTCTTTTTGTAGCCGGCCGAAAATTTTCCCAACGATGCTTCTTCATGATGCGCTTTGATTTTGCCTTTCATCACCATCAGCTTCGCCATCATCGGAATGACGGTTAATGCAACGATCAGTGACGACAGCAGCGCGACAACCAGCGTAATGGCAAAGGGACGGAACACCTCGCCCAACACCCCGCTGACAAATGCGATCGGTCCGAATACCCCAACCGTTGTAATGGTCGAGGATGTGATGGCCGAAGCGACCTGCGCCGTCGCCATGCGGATGACCGATTCGTTGCGTTCCTGGGCTTTTTCCAATTCGCTGTAAATATTCTCGATAACGACGATACTATCGTCGACGACCCGGCCGATCGCAATTGCCATACCGCCGAGCGTCATAATATTTAATGAAATGCCGAGCGGACCCATAACCAGCAGCGTGACCAGAATGGAGAGCGGGATCGAGACGAGTACGATGATGGTCATCCGGATATTCCGGAGAAACAATAAAATCATGATCGAAGCCAAAATGGCTCCGAGCGAGCCTTCCTGCACCATACCGTTAATCGAATGCTTGATGTCCACCGCGCTGTTGTAAATCGTATGGAACACGATGTTCGGATACTGCTCTTTCCAGCCGGCCATCAGCTTATCGGCTTCGTCGCCGAATTCAACCGCGTTGGCATTTTTGGTTTTGAACAAGTGGACGCCGATCGCCGGCTGTCCGTCCAAGCGGGAGCGGAAGGTCGATTCCGTGATCGCTTCCACTTTGGCGATCTGTCTCAGCAGCAGCGTATCGCCTGCAACCGTCGTTATTTTCATATTTTCAAGATTGTACACCGAGTTCAAATCGCTTTTGACCCGAACCATCTGGGTGTTGCCGTTAAAATCGACCGAGCCTGCGGGACTGCTCAGAAGCGCCGACTTAATGCTTCCTGAAACCTGTGCCGGCGTTAAATTGTAGTTCGTCAGCGCATTCGCATCCAGCTTCATCGTTAAAACCGCTTCCTGGTTGCCGATGGAGTCGACATGGTCGATGCCTTTGATGGATTCGAAGCCCGGCAAAATCACGTCCTTATACACTTTGTCGAGATCCTGCTGACTCATGCCGTTCTTTCCGTACACCGACAAATAATAAACCGGCTCGGACGCGAATCCGAATGTCTGTACCTTGGGCTTTTCCGCGCTTTGGGGCAGCTTTACGTTGGAGATCAAGCTCTCCACATCCCGTTTGGCGTCCTCGGATTTAATGTTATTTTCCAGCTCAATGACGATGGACGAAAAGTTGTCGCTGGAGGTGGAACTTAACGTTTTGGTGCCTTCAAGACTTGAGACCGCCTTTTCCAACGGCTTCGTAATATCTTCAAGGACATCCTTTGGAGGCGCCGTATACTGGGTGTTGATCAAGACGACCGGAAAGGAAATATCCGGGAAGCTTTCCACCTTCAGAGTGGTCGCCGTATACATACCGCCTCCCAGCAAAAGAAGGGCAATAATAATGACGGCGGTTATGTTTTTCATTGAAAATTGAGTCAACTTATTCATCTCTCTACTCCTCCATTACATTTGCTGACAACTTAGACGTAGCATTGCCTGTTAACCCTTCATTTTTTTTCATAAATTGGATTCATTAGCAGGAAAAAGCTGTTTCTTGCGCTCGTCCCACTCCTCCTCCAGCCCATCCAGACGGTCTAAAAAAATTTGATGCAGCTCCTTCATTTCGACAAATCTTCGCCTGGAGATGTCATAGGAACGACGCTCCTCCTGCTCGATTTGCTCCAAGCTGTTAAACTGCGCCAGCGTCGATTCCATCTGCTGCAAAACGCCTCTCATTTTGACGATGCTGTTCTGAACGGCCTTCATGCTGAAATCTTCCGATATGTAGTAATAATCTTTGCGGTCGCTTGCGGTCGGCAGCTTCTGGCACATCAAATGCTTCTCAAGCGTTCTCACCTGTACGCTGATCGCCGCTTTGGTGACGCCAAGCTGATCCGCCATCTCCTGCAGGCTGACCGGCTCCACAGAAAACAGCAAATACGCAAAAATCCGCCCGACCAGCGGACTGAATCCTTCATTCTCGAACGTGAGCGACATATGGTCGGTGATACGCTGCTTCAAGCCGGCATACGAATGTTGCGCTGATCTCATAGCAATCTCCTCAATTGTTTACGTTGTTGTCGTTAAGAACAATCTTAACGTTAATAACATATTTCCTTTTGAAAAAGTTGTCAATACATTTTCTGACAAATTAACAAAACATTCATAAAAGGAATAATCAACAAAAAAAACGTCCCGTCATGCTGCATGCAGCTTCTGACAGGACGGTCGGTTGTCAATGAAATCATGGTCATTTAATCGGTTGTTGAGAACCAGTCGATCTTTTTGCTCGCAAGCAGCTTCTTCTGCCCTTGGAACGAATCGTAAATGCTCAGCTTGTATGTTTTCAACGTTTCCAGTTTAAAAATAAGGTCCTGATCGCGCTCGATAATTTTAACGCCGTCATGCTTGCCGATTTTCAGCTTTGTGATCGCCGTATCCTCGCTCGAGCTTTCCGCTCCCGCATCGCTCGTGTCAAAATCTTTGAAATCGAACTCTCTTGTAAACGTCTTGTTGCCGTTCTCGTCCTCCAAGCCGATCACCAGCTTGCGGCCTTCCGTATTTGCTTCCATCAGCAAGTTTTTGGTCAGCTCATAATTGAAGGTCAGTTTCAGCTGCCCTTGCAGCAGCCATGTATTGATATGATTCATTGAGAATGTGTACGGCATCAGATCGACGTTCAGCAAATCGTCCGCGACGGTTTTGTTTTCGTCCGGCAGCCAGAAGGCGGCGGCATTGACGTAAGCATCCGGCACGGCGTCTTTTTCCGTATATTTATCCTCGGTCACAGCCTCGCCGATCATTACATGCATATTGGAGGTCGGGAAGCCTTTGGGCAGTGCAGCGGACAGGTACAGCAGCGCGGAAGAACCAGGTGCTACCTTTTTCTTAATGTCCGAAACGGCGGCCGGGTAAACCGTACCGTCAGCCGTCTTCAGCTGAGCGACCAGCTTGGACACATCGGTGAACCGTTTCTCCAGATTCGTAGCCTCCAGCTGTACGGTGAAAATATCAGCCGTATCGCCTCCATAGGTTCTGATGCTTTTCACCGAGTAGCTCGCGCTGCGGCCGACATTGGTCATTTTATGCGTTTCGCCGACATTGAGGTAAGGGACGTTCAGCAGCTCGGAGGTTTGCGCAAACTCCAGCAGCTCCTCCGCCTCATTCTCGCCGGTTTTCTCCTCCAGCACCAGCTTGACGGTTGAAAACGGGTACGTGTACGGCATTTTCCCGATAAACTGGAAGTTCGCGGAGGCGCCCTTCGGCAAGCCGATCGTCTTATCCGTCCTTATCAGCTTCGCCTCCACCTTCACCGCGTCGTCCAGCATGTAATAGCCGGTCAGCTCGGGAATCGGCAGCGCCTCCGGTCCCTTGTTCATCAGCGAAATATTGGCCGTCAAAATATCCTGATCCTCCCACGGCAAACGCTGGAACGAGTTCAGCACGGTCGTATAAGTGCCCTTCTTGTTCGTAAAATGGTACTCGATTCCCGTAGCGACCGCATCCGTGTCCGATACGGCCGGCATTTGGAAGTAAGCGATCGGCAAATTCAATTTGATATCTGCCGCCTCCTGCACGATGACGAGCTGCCAGCCGTCCGTGCTGACGGCAATAGGCACAGAGCCGGAAAGCTCGATTTCATCCTCGACAACCTGCGGATTGATCGTCAAATCTTTCTTTTTCTTGGCGTCCATAGGATACATGAACCCCTCCTTCGTGCGCAGCAAATATTGATAGCCGGGAACGACAGCCGTACGGTTGCCAATATTCTCCATCCTGAGGACGACAGTCGGCGAATAGTTTTTCTCATTTTTGGTCATGAGCACTTTTTTAATCGATGTTTTCACATCGGTGCCCGACATCGAAATCGCATGCGAGCCGCCAACCGGCGTCAACGTCGAATAATCGTCAGGTACGGAGACATCGCCGACTTTGCGTTCAAAGTTGGGCTGGCTGAAATCCCATTTGATAAACTCAAACGCCAGCTGATTGAGCTCTGTCGTCTCGTTGATGGATGCGTAAAAGTTAATATCCTGAACGGTTTTAGCCGAAATTTTGTTCTTTTCCTTATCCTGCGGCAGGATGCGCACCGAAATCTGCTCGCCGGTTTTCGTCCGCAGCCGCACCCAATAATCGATAAATAATAAATCCGTGCTGCTCTCGTTATGAACGCTAACCGTAAAGGTGACCGTTCTTCCTTTTTGCTCGGTTAGCATCATCACATTTTTCAGTTCAAAGAAGCTGCCGCCATCGATTTTAACCGTTCCAAGCGCCGGAGCGTTACCCATCGTCAAAGTGGCTGCGCCGCCGCTTGCGGGCGGCGCAGTCGTCCCTTCGGCGGCCCATGACGGGGAGGCGCCGCCGCATGTCAGTGCGGCAGCCAACAGCCATATGCAAGCCGAGTTTTTTTTCCGTTTCATGTTGTCTCTACCCTCTTCCTCCCGGAATTCCATTCGGATTATTTTGAATTTGCTGCAGCATGGCATCGCCGTCGGTTTGCCATTTTTTGAGCGCTTCGCGAACCTGCATTTTACCTTGAACGACATCATTGAATAAACGCCGTCCGATATCCTGCGCCGGATAAATATTCGGATTACTTCTGAAAACTTTGCCGTCAACCTGAGGTGCCGGCGTCAAGGTCGTGAAGGCTTCCATATGGAACTGGACGCCGTCCTTTGGCTTGATATATTTTTTGCGGGTCACGATATTATAAGAGCTGGTTGACTTCAGACGGGCCCAATCCTCGCCGTTAATAAATTTAATGAATTTCCATGCATCGTCAACATTTTGCGCTTTCGTATTGATGCCCATAATTCCGTTCATCCCGATCTGGCCGCCCACTTCAGGCGCTTCCGGATGCACAGGCATCGTGACGACATCCCAGTCGATCGGCGTAAAGCCTTTAATGCTTTGCGCGTTCTTGTTGGCGTTGTTGATCTGGCTGATTTGCCCGTAATTAATAATCGACATGGCTACACGGCCGGATAAAAAATCATCGAATTGGAACGGATTGAAATCTTCACCGCTCGCATTCATGACGCGGCTTTTCATCGCTGCGGGCTCCTGCTGCTGCGGCGTTATTTTATCCTGGGAGAGCTGAACCATCCGTTTCCATACTTTTTCCCATTGATCCGTATCAACGGTCATCTTTTCGCCTTTCTCGTCAAACATGCTCAGCTGCAGCGGAAGCGTATAAGCCTGCTGCATGGAATAAAACATATCCCCCATCGATTGCGTCGAGAACGAGAAGCCGTATTTCCGGTTGTCCCCTTCTCCCTTGGTCAACCGTTTGCCTAGATCGAACGTTTCGTCCCAAGTCATTTTATCCTTCGGATACGATACGCCCGCTTCGTCAAACATTTGCTTGTTAAAGATGAGAGCCGAAGAATTGAAGGTCGGCGCCAACGCATACAGCTTGTTGTCTCCCACCTTCTTCAAGCCGTCGATGACGGCGGGAACCATGTCCGAAGTATCGAACTTATCCTTGGTGATCATCGGATCCAGCTGCATCAGCAAATTGCCGCCGATCAAATCTTCGAGCTGCTCGTAGTTGACCATGACGACATCCGGCGGGTTATCGCCCTGCATCACTTCCTTCAGCTTTTCCATCGGATCGGCAGGCTTCTTGTTCGGATCATACCTTCCATAACGCATGCTTTCATCCGCCGTCGAAATCATTTCCAGCTTAATATTGGGGTTGGCGAACTCAAATACTTCCGTAAATTGTTGGCGGAAATATTCGTCATCCCCGTAACCGAAGCTCGTTGCTACCCGCAGCACCCGCTCCGTGTTCGTATTGCCGCTCCCGGTCTTGCTGCATGCCGAAAGCATCGGCACCATAAGACTTGTGGAAACGGTAAGCAGCATCGTTCGTTTCACCCATGTTTTCATTCAGGCACTCCTCCATGTGATTAATATTCTCTTTCGTGACACCCTTGTTAAGTAAGCGATTTGGGGGGACGGATAATGATTTTATCCCCGTCAAACTCCATTGACGCCTTGTTGTCGATCCCCAGTGCCTGCAGATAAGTTTTCGGAATTTGCAGCCGGCCGGCCCGATCCAGCACGACGTATTCCTCATGCGCTTCCTGAATCGAATGCCCGCCCGCTTCCAGCTGATCCAAATTCGGATTCCGCTTAATAAATTCCGTGCTGGTCATGCCGTCGCGAATGGCAACGACACGGTCCACCTTGCCAGCCAGCGTCATATCATGGGTGACGATAACGATGGTGACGCCCAGCTCGCGGTTCAATTTGCGGAAAATATCCATGATCATGTCGGATGTTCGCGTATCGACCGAACCGGTCGGTTCGTCAGCCAGCAGCAGCGAAGGCCGGTTGGCCAGCGAAATCGCAATCGCGACGCGCTGCTGCTCGCCGCCGGACAGCTGCTGCAGCTTGTTGCCCATCCGCTCCTTAAGGCCTACCCATTCAAGCAGCTGCTTCGCATAGGTCCGGTCATACTGCCCGCTCAGCATCATCGGCATCTCCACATTTTCCAGAGCGGTTAAATAGGGCACCAAATTGCGGGCGTTGTTTTGCCAAATGAAGCCGACGGTTTTACGTTTGTACTTGACCAGCTCGTCGTCGGTAATTTTTAGCAGGTTCCATTCCCCGACCTGAACCTGGCCGGCCGAAGGACGGTCGAGGCCGCCCAATATATTCAGAAGCGTCGACTTGCCGCTGCCGCTGTTGCCGATGATCGCCATCATTTCGCCGTCGGCCACGCTGATGTTAAGCCCTTTTAGAGCGACGACCTCGATGTCGTCGGTTTTGTAAATTTTGACGAGCTCCTCGCATGAAATCATCGCTTATTTCTCCTCCCCGAGCTTCACCGCTTGATGCACCCGCAGCCTGCGGATATGAAGGAATAACAGGCAGGCGCCGGTCAGCATCATGAAGGCTACGACGATGTAAAGCTGATCCGTATCCCGCGCATTGAATACGACCCGGAACGGCGGCACCTGCATCTTGACGTTTTCCGCAGTTTGCAGGAAAGGCAGGAACAGGTAGCTGGTCAGCTTGCCGATTCCAATCCCCAGAGCGATGGAAAGTCCGGCCGTAAAGCCCTGCTCAAGCAGCAGCATCCCGGTCAATTGCCGGCGCGACAGTCCCATCGCCCGCAGCACGCCGAACTGGACAACCCGGCTCGACAAATTGAAGAACCAGTACAGGATATAGCCGATCAGCGAGACGAGCACGGATACGAGAAAGCCGAGACTCAAAATCCCGAACACGCCGCCGCGGGCGGGATGCTTTTTCTGTGCAATCAGCTCGTTGCGCACATCCTTGACGCTTGCAATCTGAATCTGCTTCTCATTCAACGCTTCGATCAGCGGAGTCGTCTTCGCCCCCTCCTTCATCTTCAGCCACACCTCATACGGCGTCATTGGAGCCTGATCGTAAATATAGTCCAAATTCGTGATGAAAAACGGCATTTGCTCCGGATATTGGCTGGGCCAGTACGGAACGGTGGCGACGACAACAAATTCGATCAGCTGCTGCTGGACGGAGATGCTGATCAGATCGCCCGCTTTAATATGATGCTTCTCGGCAAATGAGGTCGGCACAATGGCCGCCTGTTCATACGTCCCCAACAGATTTAAATACCGGAAAGGATGCGCCTTGAACAAATCGCTGCGGAACCAGGCCACTTTGGCAAAATCGACATTATCGATACCCATCAGCATTCCCTGCCCCAGCGATTTGCCCGATACGACCACATTTCCTTTGGTCCGCAAAACGCGGGCGGCATGCTCCACGCCTTCCATTTGCCTGTAAACCTCAAAAGGAGGCTCCACATACCGCAGCTTGGGCGGCGGATCATCCATGCCGGGACCGCCGCCGCCAGGAGCGCCTCCCTGCTGCCCGCCGCCTCCCTGCGCGCCTCCGGAACCGCCGGCCGACCCCGAGCCCGAACCGGATCCGCCAGCGCCGCCGTTCTGCCCGCCGGATTGATCCTGTGGCAGCTCGTCGGAGACGCCTTCCCATACGGGCTGCAGCACGACATCCGACCCGTAGGCGTATAAAATGCGGTCGGTCGAATTCAAATCAATCGTCCGGGCGGCCGATGAATTGTATACGCCCAGTCCAAGCGTCAAAATCAATAAAAGCATGAGCGGATAATACGATTGGGCGGAACGCGACAGCTGCGTCAGCGTCAAATATACCGGCACCGGCAAAAACCTTTTGCCAATCCAATTCCAAAGGCGCAGCAGCCACGGAAATATCCGCAAAAAAAACAAGCCTAAGGCGATAATCGACAAGGCAGGTACGAAAAACAGCAGCGGATGCACCTGCAGCTGATCCGTCGTCAAGCCCGTTTGCACGGACAAAACCTGTCTTTGATCAAATAAATAGTAGCCGTAGACGACTACGCCGATCAGCAGGACGTCGAGAAACCACTTCTGCCAAAACGGCGGCTTGTCGGAACGGGCCAGCTTTTGCTTATAGCCAACGATGGACGATCTGGCAAAGACGACAGCCGGAATGACGCTCGCCATCAACGCAATCAGCACGGCGGCGGCGCCATAGAACAACGCCTCCGCCGAAACGCCGACCGGTACGGATTGGCGGTCGACGAACGTCAGAAATCCGCTTGAGGAGCCGATGCTCTTCGCCATGAACCAGCCAAGCAGCGGACCGATCAATAAGGCGGTAATTCCTAGCAGCAGTCCTTCGAGCACGTATATCCCGATAATTTGCCGCGTACTGCCTCCCCGGCTGCGCAGCACCGCAATGACGCTGCGCTGACGGTCAAGTGATTGGCGGGCATTCATGACTATATAATAGAACACCATGGCAATCATCGGCGCCGCCAATGTAAACAACATGATTTGCAGCTGCAGGCTTTGCGTTTTAAACTCTTGCAAAATGGGAATAAACGATAAATCGACTCGCGTATTTTTCAATTTTTGATACAATATGACGTCCAGCCGTTCCAGCTTCGTTTCAAGAGGCGACAGCTGACTCGTCTGAATATTCCGCAGATCGAACGCATAATACCAGTTCGCAAGGTTCAGCGGTATTTTTTTTTGCTTCAATATGTAATCTTGGAAAACCGGCTCGCTCGCAAAAAATGTATTGATAAGTCCTTCCTGGCCCTGAAACCAGTACGGATCGTCTTCGGACTTCGGCTTGACGGTGCCGGCCACCCTTAATTTCAATGGCGCAATGCCCAGCCCGCCGCTGATCGGATACGAAAATACGTCGCCGACATGAATGTCGTTGCGGTACATCGCTTCTTCCATCATGACCACGTCCACAACGCCTCCGGACATCGCATCCGCGAACCAGTTACCCTGGGCAAGCTCCGCATGCTCCTTCAGACTGTTTTGCGACATCAACGTCATTTGCCGCTTCTTGCTCGGATCCACCTTCTGCGGATCGTCCGGCGTAAGCTGGGCGGCGCGAATGGAATAGCTCTTGACGTAGGTTTGATACGGGAAAGCAATTTCTTTGGGAAGCTCGTTCTGAATATATTGATCGGCATCGGCCAATGCATCGAGCTCCGCCTTATCGCTGCCCGCCGCCTGAAAGCGGATCAGCACGGAACCGGCCGGCAAGCCGCCGTTTTTCTCCTGCAGCGACTTCGTAACGACTCTTTTCAAAGAGCCGTCGGCATACATCGGAATGCTTGTCGTAAAAGCTACGGCCATAATCAAACCAAGCAGTGAGCTGACGGTCAGCCAGCGCGTATTCCACATTTTACGGAATAAAAAACGAAGCATCGGCATCGACATCAGCGGCCCACTACTTTCTGTCCCGGCGTCAAGCCTTTAATGATTTCGACGTCGGTAGCGGTTTGCTGGCCGATTTCCACGTCCACTTCCTTCTTGTTCCCCTGCTCGTCGACGACCTGCACATAGTTGCGTCCGGAATAGGAACGAAGCGCGGCAAGCGGAATCAACACGGCCTTCTCTTTTCGCTGAGTAATAATCGAAACGCTGAGCGGCGCTCCCCGGTTTAAGCCTTGAGGCATTTCATCCAGTTGTACGACGAGGTAGTTGTCGATCGTGTCGATCGGCTTCGCTTGGTTGTTTCCCCCCTGATTGCCCTGGTTTCCGTTATTGCCGTCATCTTCCTTCGGAACCGGAAGCTGTGTTACCTTCCCCTTATGCTGACCGGCTCCGTTAATATCGACGACCGCCTCCATGCCGACGGATACTTTTTTCAAGTCATCCTGGTTTAAAGTCGCCACTACCGTCAGCTGCGCCAAGTCGGCAATCGTCGCGACAACGCCGTAAGCCTGGGCCGAGTCGCCCTTTTTCATATAAAGGGTAACAATCGTGCCGGCAAAAGGCGCCTTCAGCTTCGCATTGGCAATCGTCTCTTCGAGCTTGTTCAATTCTTCGCGCTTCAGCTCAAAATCAATTTTGGCCTGTTCCAGCGATTCCGCGCTCATTTCATCGGCCTTGCGCAGCGATTCGATCATCGCAAGCTCGTCCTTGCGCGTCTGCAGCCTTTGCTGCTTCAGCTTGCTCTCCTGCTCGGTCACATCCAGCTCGGCGATAACCTGACCCTGCTCGACCTTGTCCCCCGTTTTTACATTCATCGCTTTGATGCGCCGGTTCGCTTCATCGGTAAAATACAAATCTTCCTCTTTGGTCGCCATCATTCTGCCGGAGCCGCGCACCTTCGTTTCCAGCGTATCGGTCTTTACGACGTACTCCGGTTTTTTGGACAGCTTCGGAGGGGTGATCGCAGGCAGCGTCTCCTCTTCGTCTTCCTTAGGAAGGATCGAGCATCCGGAGCTGACGGCCATTACGGAGGCCATGCAAATAATAAACAGCATTCTCGCCGATCTTCCGGGAGTCCGGTGAATGTATGCGCGTTGTGCAGGCGGTTCATTGTTCCGTTCGCTGTTGTCTCCTGAATTATTGGATTGAAACCGCTCCAGCAGCGGTAAAAATCCGGTTAAAAGGGCAAGCGCGGACGCTTCTCCGGAACGATTCCGGCCTCTCCGCTTCTTGCCGGCTGAATTTCTAGCCGTTAATAAATTTTCCATCCACCATTTCGAATACATGGTCGGCAACCTCCATAATTGTCGGATCATGTGTTGTCATACAAATCGTAACCTGCTCAGTTTGAATAATATCGCGAAAAACGGCCATCACCTGTGCCCCCATCTGCGAATCGAGCTCCGCAGTCGGCTCGTCGGCCAGCAGCAGACATGGACGGTGAGCTATCGCCTTGGCAATGGCCACACGCTGCTGTTCTCCGCCGGACAGCTCGAACGGACGGTGATGCATCCGCTTGCCCAGCCCGACCAGTTCCAGGCAGTGAGCGGTTCGCCGTTTCCATTCGGAACGCGGCACCTCGGCCATACGAAGCGCCAGCTCCACATTTTCCCAAGCCGACAGCAACGGCATCAGCGCAAACGATTGGAAAATGAAGCCGATTTCCTTGCGTCTGATTTGCGTGCGCTGATCGTCACCGCTTTGGTGAAAAGCATGCCCCATAAATACAATCTCGCCCTTATTGGGCTGATCCAGGCCGCCGATCATATTAAGCAGCGTCGTCTTCCCCGAGCCTGAGCGTCCCTTTAACATGACAAGCTGCATCGGGTACAACGCCATATCGATCCCCTTCAGCACATGCAGCTGCCCGCCCCCTACGGGAAAGGAACGCTCCACACCGGAAACGGTGAGCAGCGGCTTCGTCTCGTCCCAAGCACGGGGCTTAAACAGCGGACCTTTGCCGATCGATTTCTCCTCCTCCGGCTGCTGAACGGCCTGCCGGCTCGACCCGGCGTCGTCAGACGGCTGTGCGTCTGATGTCGAAACAGCTTCCCGCCGCTCCCCTGTCGAATCTGAAACCTGCGTTGATCCGGCGGTTTTATTTTTTGATCGCAGCCAGCCTATCATCTCTATCCCCCTGCCTGATGTGCTCTTTAAGTCCGGTGAAAAAATGCCCGCTGCGCGGACGGATCATGGCCGGACGCTGTTGCCCCTGAGATCTCAGGGAGCCGTCCCGGCGGTCGAAATTTGGAAAATAACGGAAGATGCCTTCCGTATCTTATGTATAATGCCGTTCGCAGCGCCGCTAATTCACAGGACTTCTATGATCTATCAGCTTCAATCCGTTTCCCCATTATAGACGATGCTTAAGCGCAAAAAGTTACAAAAAATTATCAACAAAATATAACTTTTACACGATTTCACATCATTTGGACGACTTATGTACGTTTTGTTTGTTTTGGTATATAATTACTTTTGTAATAATAATTACAATGTCAGGAATGATCGAAAGCGATGGCCAGAACGAAAAAAACAACCCCCGCCAAACAGCATGTCATCTCCGTCCGGGTGGACGATTTAACGCTGCAGGCAATGGATCTGCTTGTCGAAGCCGGCCTCGCCCAGAGCCGCTCTGAAGCGGCTACGCAGTTCGTGCGCTGCGGCGTTGCGTCCAGCGAAAGCTTGCTGCTGCGGGCAAAAGGCTTGGCCGAGCATGTTCGCTCGCTGCGCCGGGACATGCTCGAGGCCGTCAAGGAACGCGATATCGCCCGTGTGCAGGAATTGCTCGAAGCTGACGCGGGACTGGCGAACGCGCGGAATGAGCGGGGCGAAACGGCTGTGCTGCTGTCGGCCTACTACCGCGCTGCGGAAATTAAACAATTGCTGATCGAGCGGGGCGCCGAGCTGACGCTTTATGAGGCGGCGGCAATCGGCGATCTGGAGCTGGTCAAGGCGCAGCTTGCCGCGGCGCCGCGGCTTCTTGACAGCCACAGCCCGGACGGCTTTACCCCGTTGGCGCTGGCCAGTCATTTCGGCCATGCGGAGGTCGTGTCGTTCCTGCTCGAACGGGGAGCGCAGCCCGGCCTGCTCGGCCGGGACGGCCGGCTCAACAACACCGCATTGCAGGCCGCCTGCGCCGGCCAGCATGCGGCAATCGTGCAGCTGCTGCTGGCGCGCGGCGCCGATGTCCGGCAGCCGGCCGAAGGCAGCATCCGGGCGGGCTTCACGCCGCTGCATGTGGCCGCGGGCCGCGGCAATATCGCCATCGCGGAGCTGCTGCTCGTCCATGGCGCGCCGCTCGACGCGCGCAAGGCAGACGGGCAGACGCCGCTCGCCTACGCGCGGCAGCAGGGCAAGACCGCTATGGCGGCATGGCTGCGCGAGCGCGGCGCGGGCGAATAGCCGCAGCGGCGGCACATCGTGATGCGGCTATCGCTGCAAGCGAATGGAATCGCTTTATATGCCAAGGGAGGTAACGGTCATGGACAATGGATTAATTGAAACGGAGCAACTCATGCAGGCCATCAAAGCGAAGGATACGAACCGCGTACAGGCGCTGCTGGAACGGCAGCCGCAGTTGGCGTCCGCCCGCGACGCGCAGGGCAACAGCCCGATTCTGCTCGCCCGTTATTACGGGGCGCACGATATCATCGGGCTGCTGCTGGCACGCGGCGTCCCGCTCAGCGTGCACGAAGCCGCCGCGGTCGGGCAATCCGCCGCACTGCTCAGCCTGCTCGGCGAATCGCCGGAGCTCGCGGACAGCTTCTCGCACGACGGCTACACGCCGCTCGGCCTTGCCGCTTTTTTCGGCCACGCGGACATCGCGGCCGAGCTGCTGCAGCGCGGCGCCGACGTCCATGCGGCTTCGCGCAACGAGATGCGCGTGACGCCGCTGCATTCGGCGGCGGCCGGGCGCCATGCCGCGATCGCGCATGCGCTGCTGGAGCATGGCGCCGACGCTAACGCGCGCCAGCAGAGCGGCTGGACGCCGCTGCACTCGGCCGTGCATAACCGGCACGCCGAGCTGGCTGCGCTGCTGCTGGCGCACGGCGCGGATGCGCACGCGGCCAACGACGCCGGAGCGACGCCGCTTTCGATGGCGCGCGAGCTTGGCGACGCGCAGCTCGAAAGGCTGCTGGCGCGCCCGAACGATCAGGCCGGAGGCCATTGATCCGGCCTGATTAACGCAAAAAAACGCTGTGTTCCCGGCATGGGCACAGCGTTTTTTTGCATATCGGCTCCAAAGCCGCGGCTTTACCGGATCGAGCGAAACTTCTGCGAATGCTCTTTCGCCTGCTCCACCGTCGTAATCCGGTTCCGGCTCCATTCGAGCAAAATCCGGTCGATGTAACGGAAATGGACTTTGCCTGCAAACACGGCCTCCTTCAACCCGGCCAAAATCAGCTGCTCCGGATATTGATCCTTATCCAGCCAGCCTGTAATGGACTCCAGCTCCATCGGCGTCAGCGGCCGCCCGAACTCTTTTTCGAAAATGCTGAAAATATCGTTGCGCACTGCCGGCTCCGCCGGTTCCCGTTCGTTCCGCTGAGCGATCATGTCATCGTACCAGCAGCCCGCCAGCCGTTCGAACAGCGGACTGAAATTATAGGTTTCGGACTGCAGTCCGCTCTGCGGGTTGATATGCTCGTCAATCGTCATCAGCCCCTGCACGAGCAGCTTTTGCAGCGCCGCGATTACTTTTTCAGGAGGAATGGACATCCGTCCCTGCAGCTCGTCCAAGGTCGGAAAGCCTTTTTGTTCTTTTTCCTTCAAGGCCATCACATGGATCATCAGCATGACCTCGGTTTCGTTCAGCTTTAATTGGCTGTAGTGCTTCAGCAGCAGGTACGGGAGCTCAACGCTTCCCGCCTTCCAGCCCGCCACAAAAGCAGCCTGCAGCATAGTCCGTTCATGCTCGCTATCGTTGCGTTTCATCCGTCCACCTCTTTAAGCAATGCTTTCCTATTCAACAATTCCTTCCATATTCACTAACAGGCCGATAAGTCTTTTTTTCGATGCTACGGATACAGCCGGTACAGCAATCTTGGAAATGGAATCGTCTCCCGTACATGCTCCAGACCGCATATCCAGGCTACCGTTCGTTCAAGGCCCAGCCCGAAGCCGGAATGCGGTACGGAGCCGTATTTGCGCAAATCCATATACCATTGGTACGCTTCCCTGGACAATTCATGCTCGGCAAACCGCTTCTCCATCAGCTCCGGGTCGTCGATCCGCTGGCTGCCGCCTATAATTTCGCCATAGCCTTCCGGCGCGATCATATCGGCGCACAGCACAACCTCGGGGCGGCTCGGATCCGGCTTCATATAAAAGGCTTTAATATCCGTCGGCCAATGCGTAATAAACACCGGCTTCTCATAGCTTGCGGCAAGCGCGGTTTCATGAGGCGCGCCGAAATCTTCGCCCCATTCGAATTCGTGTCCGTTCGCCTTCAAAAACTTGACGGCCTCGTCATAAGTGATCCGCGGGAACGGGGCTGTAATTTTTTCAAGCTTGGCAGTGTCGCGCTCGAGTACCTCAAGCTCCTTGTGGCAATGCTGCAGTACGGAGGCGACAATGTGGGAGACAAACTGCTCCTGCACCTCCAAATTTTCCTCATGCGTTACAAAGGCCATCTCCGGCTCGATCATCCAAAATTCGATCAAATGCCGGCGTGTCTTCGACTTCTCCGCACGGAAGGTCGGCCCGAAAGAGTACACTTTGCCCAGCGCCATCGCCGCCGCTTCCATATACAGCTGGCCGCTTTGCGTCAAATAGGCGTCCTCGTCAAAATATTTGGTATGGAACAAATTCGTCGTTCCTTCGCAGGAGGAAGGCGTTAAAATCGGCGGATCGACAAGCTGGAATCCGCGTTCGTCAAAAAACTGCTGGACCGCCCGGATGATTTGCGCCCGAATAACAAGGATCGCGCGCTGGCGCGGCGAACGGATCCACAAATGGCGATGATCCATCAAATAGTCGACCCCATGCTCCTTCGGCGTAATCGGGTAATCGTTCGCAATCTGGATAATTTCGACGCCGGTAACATTCAGCTCGAAGCCGCTCTTGCTTCGCGAGTCTTCCCGAACCGTTCCGGTCACGTACAGCGAGCTTTCCTGAGTCAGCTTGGCGGCGGCGTCCCATACTTCCGGCGGCACTTCGCTCTTGACGACGACGCCTTGAATAAACCCGGAGCCGTCGCGCAGCTGCAAAAATTGAATTTTGCCGCTCGACCGCTTGTTGTGCAGCCAGCAGCCGATCGTCACGGTTTCGTTAATATGCTGATTCACATCGCGGATCATGGATAAGTTACGACTCATCGGACCGACATCCTTCCTTGTTCTGCTTTCATGGCTCCCTTTATTATACTACATCTTCCTTGCTGTCTAAAATTAACCGGTGCGTATCGCGCGCGATCACAAGCTCCTCATTTGTCGGAATGACCAGCACCTGCACTTTGGAGCCGGTCGTCGAGATCGCACGTTCCGCGGCACTCGGCTGTTCGTTGGCCGGTTCGTCCAGCTCCAGTCCGAGGAACGTCAGATTGCGGCATACCGCTCTCCGCATCGCCGCCGAATTTTCTCCGACGCCGGCTGTAAAAACCAGCACATCCATCCCGTTCATGGCCGCTGCGAACGCCCCGATATATTTGCGCAGCCGGTATTCGTACATGTCGAAGGCAAGCGCCGCATTCCGGTCGCCCGCTTCCATCGCCTCGACGATTTCCCGCATATCGCTGCTGAGACCGGATACTGCCATCAGACCGCTGTGCTTGTTCAGCATGGAGGTAACCTCATTTAACGTCAGCTCCTCCTTGCCCATCGCGAACGGCACGATCGCCGGGTCGATATCGCCGCTGCGCGTCCCCATCATAAGCCCTTCCAGCGGCGTCAAGCCCATGCTCGTATCAACGGATCGCCCGTTCAGCACGGCAGCGCAGCTTGCCCCGTTGCCGATGTGGCATGTAACGATTTTCAGCTCATGCAGCGGCCATCGCAGAAAAGCGGCGGCACGCTCGCTGACATAAGCATGGGAAGTGCCGTGAAAGCCATATCTGCGGATTTTATGCTTTTTGTACAGCACCATCGGAATCGGATATAAATACGACTTCGGCGGCATCGTCTGATGAAACGCCGTATCGAATACGACCGCCTGCGGCACGTTCGGCATATTGGTCTCGACGGCTTGAATGCCGAGCATATGGGCCGGATTATGCAGCGGAGCCAGATCGAACAACCGCTTGATTTCGCGCTTTACATCCTCATTGACGATTACGGAGCTGGAAAACGATTCGCCGCCGTGCACAATCCGGTGCCCGACCGCATCGATCTCGTCCATCGAGGAGAGAACGCCATGCTCCTTATGTACGAGTATCGCCAGCACCTTGCGGATCGCCGTCGTATGCTCCAATATTTCCTCAACCTCGCGGATTTCAGCCCCGCTTTCCGGCTCGTAGCTCAAGATCGCCGATTCCATGCCGATCCGTTCGACTTTGCCTTTAGCCAGCACCTCTTCATGATCCATATTGTACAGCTGAAACTTTAATGACGAGCTGCCCGCATTAATTACCAATATGTTCACAGGCGGTCGCCCTCCTTATCGTAGCTGAAAAATCCTTGTCCCGTTTTCGTCCCCAGTTGGCCCGCCCGTACCATTTGCTTCAACAGCACGGAAGGCCGGTACTTGACGTCGCCGAATTCCCGGAACATTCTTTCCATGGCATCAAGCACGGAGTCCAGTCCAAACCGGTCGGCCATCTCCAGCGGCCCGTAATGAAAATCATAGCCCAGCCGCATCGCCGAATCGATATCCTCGGCTGTGGCCACCCGTTCCGACAACGTGTGCATCGCTTCGTTAATGAGCACGCAGATCAACCGCGTAGTCACGAAACCGGGCGATTCGTACACCTGGATGCCGCGTTTCTGGATGGTCGTTTCAATAAACACCTTCGTCTGCACGAACGTTTGTTCCGAAGTTTTAAGCGCGCGCACGATTTCCACCAGACTTACCTTCGATACCGGGGGCAGGAAATGAACGCCAATCACGCGCCCGGGCTGCGTCGTCACAGCAGCGATTTCGGTCAAGCTCAATGTGGACGTATTGCTGGCAAGTATGACCGAAGGCGGGCAAATCGCATCCAACTGCTGAAACAGCTGCTTCTTCTGTTCCAGATCTTCGCTGATCGATTCGATGACCATATCGCATTTCGCCAGCTTTTGCAAATCGGTTTCTTTATGTATTTTGGACAAAATCAGCTTCTTCTCCGAAGCCGTTATCGCCCATTTCTCCATCCGTTTATCCAGGCTCATCTCAATATGCTCGAACGCCTGCTCCAGCTTCTCCGGCGTACGCTCCAGCAGCAGCACTTCCAAGCCTTGCTCCGCCAGCATTTCGGCGATCCCCTGTCCCATCGTGCCGGCTCCGATGACGCCGATTTTATTGAATTGCATCTTGTAGTCTCCCCCTGCCACCTTTACCTGGACCCATCGAGCATTCGCCGCTAAAGCGGGATGCTTGTCCATATATGTATTATACATCATCCCCGGTTCGAATAGACACCGACATCTATATGACAAATCGGAGCAGCCCGCGTCCGGTCCGCTCCAAATGCTGTGCCCCCCGGTTGACAAACGACCATACGGCTTCATCGGCATAAAAGAATGGGCCTGCGGCCGCAAAGCGGCAAACAGGCCCATACGTATTAAAAAAATCGATTATTTCACCAAAACATTTTGCTTCGTCGCCTGCGATTCGAATGCCGCCAAAATGACGTTCAACGATCTTAAGCCTTCTTCTCCGGAAATGGTCGGCGGCGTATTCGTCACGATACATTGGACGAAAGCGTCAATGACGCCGCTTGTTGTCTGCTTTTCGTTGGTAGCCATGGCGCCGACTCTATATTTCTCCACCGTGCCGTCGCGCAGCTCGACGATGACCTGATCTTCCGGATGCGTACCGATGTGCATCGCCCCGTTTTCACACCACAGGACGGTGCTGTTATCCTGGCCTTTATAATAGGTCCAGCTTGCTACGAGCGTACCGATGGCGCCGCTCTTCATACGCAGCAAGCAGGTCGAGTTGTCGTCGCATTCCGTGCCGTCCTTATGCAGCGTGTCTACAAATGCGGCAACCTCGGTCACCTCGTCTTCAAGCAGCCAGCGGATCAAGTCGGATTTATGCACGCCCAGATCGCCCATCGCGCCCATAATGGCTTCTTCTTTGCGGAAAAACCAGCTGCCGCGTCCGTCGATGCTCCAATTTTCCGGTCCCGGATGTCCGAAGGAGGTACGGAAGGTCAATACTTTGCCCAGCTTGCCAGTTTCCAATATTTCCTTCGCCTTCACATGCGGCGGCATGAGGCGCTGATTATGACCGACCATCAGGAAAACGCCGTTTTTCTTGGCGGCTTCGATCATGGCCAAGCCTTCCTCGTAAGTCGTAGCCATCGGCTTCTCGACAAGCACATGCGCGCCCGCGTTGGCCACGTCTATCGATACCGGAGCATGCAGTACGTTAGGCAGATTGACGCTGACCGCATCCGGCTTGACCGTGCGCAGCATTTCTTCATAATCGGTGAATGCCTTACCGCCATGCAGCTCGGCATAATGATCCGCGCGCTCTTTTACGAGATCGCAAAAGGCGACCAGTTCGACATGGGGATTAGCCGCATATTCCGGAATGTGGCGATGCTTGGAAATGGACCCGCAGCCGATGACGGCAACTCTAATTTTACTCATGTTCTAGTTCGACTCCTTATTCAATCATATAGTTGGTTGGTGCTGCGCATGGATTGGCGTGTTAAAATTTGGACAAATAGTTGTCCTTCAGCCAGTTGTAGCTTGTGGCGACGCTTTCCAGCGGCGGATTGGCGCAGCGGTCCTGCTCCACGATGATCCATTCCACGCCGGCATCGGAGCCCGCCTGGATAACGGATGGCAGATCGATCTCGCCGTGTCCGAGCTCCACCGTATTGATGAGCCCGTTGACTGTACCTTTGAAATCTTTCAGATGCAGCAGCGGGAGACGCCCTTTGTAATTGGCGATATATTGCAGCGTATCCAGCCCCGCGTATTGAACCCAACCTGCGTCCAGCTCGACCTGGAGCGCTTCCGGAGATGCGGAGGCATACAAGGCGTCGAATATATATTGACCGTCCGTTTTCATTTCGAATTCGAAGGCATGGTTATGATAAGCGAATTGCAGCCCCTGATCCTTCACCTGCTGTCCGGCTTGAGCGAAATAAGCGAACAGGCTTTTCCAAGCCTCCACGTCTTGGCGATCCTCCGCAGCGATGTAAGGACAGATCAAATAAGGCGCGCCAATCGTCTGCAAATAGGCGATTTCTTTGTTCAGATCAGCTTTCATATTGGCAAGGCTTACATGAGCGCCGATCGCTTTCAGGTTTAATTCCTGCAGCAGGTCCTTCAGCTCTTCTGCCGACAAGCCGCCGTAACCGGCAAACTCTACGCCCTCATAACCCATTTCAGCCACGCGCCGAAGCGTCCCGCGAAAATCTTTGGCCATATCGTCGCGCACAGTATAAAGCTGCAAACCAATCCCCATTCTTCTCATTGATCCAGTACCTCCATCGAAATGATGTATTTGATACTATTTTAATCAGACATGCCTTATAATAGCTATGAACGATGTGGTCAAAACATGAACTATTTGGCTAGAAAAATATCCCGCTTGACGGACAACGCTGCAAAAAGGAGCTGTTGAATATGTCGTCCGCCATTTTAACTTGCGGCTACTCGTATCATTCACAGCCGTTTCAAAACATCCATAAAGAGGGCGTTCCCTCCTATTTATTTCGTCTGCAAACCGAAGGAAGCTCGCAGGTGCTGGTCAGAGGCGTTACGCATACCATCGAGCAGGGCGACCTGCTGCTGATTCAGCCGGGAGACCCTTACGAGCTTCGTGTCGACGCGCATACGAACAAGCTGAACCAAACGCTCGTTTCGAGCGGCGATTATTACATCTTTTGCATGGGGAATTGGTTGGACGCCTGGTGGAAAAAAGGGAAAAAGCCGCAAAAGGTCCGAATTGCCGCATATGAACGACTGCTAACTTTGTGGCGGCAAATTATTTTGGAAAAGCGGAGGTTCGAAGAAGAGAACAAAGAGCTGTCGGATTATTTGCTCCGCGCCCTCTGTCTGCACATCGACCGCGCCATTTCCGAGACGCGTACTCTGCATGGCAGCTCGTTTCTCGCTTCGCGGATGAAAAGCTTTATCGAGGAGCACGCCTTCCTGTCTCTCAAGGTTGAGGACGTCGCCGGGCATGTCGGATTAAGCGTCTCCCGCTCGGTTCATTTGTTCAAGGAGTGCTTCGGCAAGACGATCATTCAATATGCGATGGAAATTCGGCTGTCCACTGCGATCGAGCGGATGAATTATACCGGGATGAGCCTGGAGCAAATAGCCGAAACGTCCGGCTTCGCCAGCTATTCGTATTTTCATCGCGTGTTCCGCGACAAATACGGCATTTCGCCCAAGCAGTACCGGCTGCGGCAGGAAGGCGGGGTGCGGCGGCAGCCGTACATTGACATGGAGCATGTCGACAACTCGCTTGTCTGAGGTTGAATCGATGCGGGCTTTTTGCGGGTTGAATCTCAAAAAACCAGCTCGCCTTATATGCAAGGGAGCTGGTTTTTTCATCCACGCCTATTATATATTCATCGCCGAAACTTTCAAACCGTCAAGCGATACCGGAATTCCCCGCGGATCGCGGATGTGCACGACGGCCGACTCGCCCGGCTGCAGATCGAAGAAATTATCGCTGAACCGGATATTGCCCTGCGGCAAATCGATTTTGACAAGCCGGGCATGGCTGCCCTCTGCCGTAATCGTCACGGTTTGGGCGCTCTCGTCCGCTTCGGCCTTGAGCGAAGCCGCCGGCATCCGCAAATCTTTGGGATCGCGCAGGTAATAGCTGTTATCCGGCGCTGCGAAGCCTTGCGCCGTCAGCTTCACGAAAACCTCCTCCGGCGCCCGGCCGTTCAGCACGTCCGCCTCCGGCAGGCTGCCCAATTGAATGGCTCCGCCCGCCGGAACCGGCGCGGAGAACGTACGGCGGTACAGCTCGTTTCCGGCAAAGTCGCAGACGGACAGGCTCACCTCGCCCTCATAGCTTTCCGTGCGATCATTCACCACCCATACTTGCAGCGGCTGCCCCGGCTCATGATCGATTGTCAGCAGCAGCGGATGATAAAACTTTTTCGCATAATAGTACGACGCCTTCGGCAGCAGCTCATAGTCGATCAACGACCAGCTCGTACCCGGCCAGCTGTCGTTATGCTGCCAGACAAGCGAGCCGCTCGTCCGCTTCTTGTTGCGGCGGTAATGCTCGATTCCGTATTTCAAGCCCTCGGCCTGCGTCAGCATGGAAAAGTTCATGTATTCCTCGATATTGTTCGGGATGCCGGTAAAGCCTTCCATCAGCAAAATCCCTTTTTGATGATTCGTATCTTTGTTGCGGTATGCCATTTCGACGCTTCCCCAATAAAACTGACCGTCCGGAATGTTTTTTTCCAGCGTATACCGGTTAGCGGAAGCATGCATGCCGAATTCGGAGCTGAACAGCGTGAAATCTTTTTTATAATTTTTGAACGTCACGCCTTGAATGCTGTAGTCCAGTATCGGCTTGTCCCCGAATTTGCGCGGATAAACGGAGCCATGCCATACTTGCCAGTTATGGCGGTCGCCGATATCGGGATCATTGGCATCGTTGCCGCCAAACGGCGAGGAAGGCCAATAAGGACGGCTTACGTCCAGCTCATCAAGCACCCCGGGAATCAGCTCGTGATAGATGGCTTCGCCATAAAAAGGCGTTGTGATGCTTCCCTCGGAAGATTTCATATCATACAGCCAGTCGATCTCGTTGTTGCCGCACCAAAGCGCAAGCGAAGCGTGATTGCGCAGCCGTTTGACGTTGTACTCCACTTCTTTGCGCACGTTGTCCATAAAATTTTTGTTAAAATCCGGAAACAGCGCATTGGCAAAAGCGAAATCCTGCCACACCAGCACGCCGCGGCGGTCGCATTCATCATAAAACACGTCCGTTTCGTAAATGCCGCCCGCCCAAATACGAAGCATGTTCATATTCGCCTCAACGGATAAATCGATCAAATCTTTATACCGCTCATCCGTAATCGCGCCGATGAAGTTATCCGCCGGAATCCAGTTGGAGCCTTTGGCGAACAGCTTGACGCCGTTTAATATAAACGCAAACGCATGGTTCCCGTCCGCATCCTTCAACTGCAGCTCGATCGTCCGGATGCCGAACGGCTTCGCATAGCTGTCCACCTGCTTGCCATCCGCAAGCAGCTCGACCTGAAGCTCGTACAAATACGGCTCGCCCAAATCATGCGTCCACCAAAGCTTCGGCGACGCTACCGACAGATCGACTGCTGCGTTTTTGCCGTCGACAGACCGGCGGGCTTCCGCTGCAATTTGACCTTCACGGTCGAGAAGCCTGACGATGCATTGTTTCGCGAGCCCTTTTCGGTAAGAGACGACATCCAATTCCACGCGGACCGCAGCTTCGTCGGAGCCAACCGTCAATGTGCGGCCGTACACGCTGTCCAGCTTGGCCGATCGATAACGTTCGACGCGAACCTTGCCCCAGATGCCGACCGTCACCATCCGCGGGCCCCAATCCCAGCCGAAGTTCATCGCCGCTTTACGGAGCCATGGCCGCTCCTTCGTATAAGAAGACCATTGAAACTGCTCTTTATTTTTATTGTGAAGATAGAGAGGATCGAACTTGACCGCAATGCTGTTCCACCCGTGGCGAATCACTTTGGTCACATCGAAAGAATGGGCCATTAACGCATTATCCGTACTCCCGATCTCCAACCCGTTCAAATATACGGTGGCAAACGTATCGAGCCCTTCGAAAACAAGCTCATGCCGCTCGTCGCCGCCTTCCGGTATCGCGTAGTCAAACGAGGTTCTGTACCACCACTCCTTTTGCTCGATCCAGCGGCATTTGGCATCGTTATGCCCGAAATACGGGTTTTCGATAATGTTCCTCTCGATTAACGCGGAATGCACATCCCCCGGCACCTTCGCCGTAATCCAGAACCGGTCGTCCAATCCCGGAAACGCCAGCTCCTGCGGCCTAACCTGACCTGCGTCAAAATGTTGGATTCTCCATAAGCTTTTCAGTTCCATCCTGCTTCCGCTCCCCGCCCAAAATTTAAAATTTCATCATTGTCCTGCACCCTGAGCGGCATCCTCCCGATATTCGCTCGGTGTTTTTCCGGTATACTTTTTAAACAGCTGGCTGAAATATTTGACATCCTCGTAACCGACGCTCGAAGCAACCTCGCTGACCTTCGCCGGAGATACCTTCAAAATTTCCATCGCACGCCTTATTTTTTGCCTCGTCACGTAATCGCCGAAATTCAAGCCTGTTTCCTTTTTGAATACTTCGCTTAAATGGTTCGGGTGCAAATGAACGTGCTTGGCTACCTGCTGGAGACCGACATCGTGCCCGAGATGCTCTTCGATATAAGCCATCGCCTTTTGCGCATGCGTCGCCCGGCTCTCGGCCAGCCGGTTATGATACAGCTTCATGATCGCGTACAGCCTTTGAAACAATGCGTCCTTCGGCAGAACGATCGGATGGAGCTGCAAATGTCCGGTTTCGATGCTTTCCTCAACGGTCTGGCCCCGTCCGGTCGCCGCGAGCACTCTGTTCAACCATCGGCGTGCGGCTACGGCGGCTGAATGAATCAAAGCTTCCAGCGATTCCCGGGTCATCTGCGGATCATCCAACTGCTCCTGAATGAGACGGGCGACCCAGCTTTTCAGCGCTACCGGGTCATCCTCCAGCAAAATCGACGACAGCTCCAGCTCTTCTTCATGCGTGCAAACCGTTTTGCCGCCTTTGCGCTGTACGATGTCCGCGTAATCGCACAGACTGTCCGAAATCAACGCTTTATACCCGAAAGCCGCATCCGCGGACACGTACGAGTCGTGCAGCTCCTCCTTGTTCTTGACGCGCTTGCCCAGAGCGGCGAACAGGCTGCAAGTCAGTAAACGTTCGATTTTTTGGAAAACCGACCGCAGCTGGCTTACGGTCTCCTCCGCGCCGCGGCTTGACGACAGCGCCACGACGATTCTTCTTTTCTCCAGCAGCGTCTCGCAGCTCAGCAGATCATGCAGCATATTTTCCACCGCAAAATGGAGCAATGACCCTGAAACGGGTGAATCGTCCCAACCTTCTGCCGTTACGATTACAATTTGAAAGTAATGATCCTTATCGCCATCCCATAGAAGCCTGGAAAAGTAGTCGGGGAGCAGCTCCGGATCGACCGCTTCGGTATCACCGTTGATCACCCATCGTTCAAAAATCCGGTTGACCGCTTCCTTCTGCCTGAAATGATCCTGGCTGCGTGCCGCCCATTTCTCCTCCACCCGCTGTTTCGCCTTCAATACCGCCTTGACGATATCCTCCGGCCGGCTCGTTTTAAGCAAATAATCGCTAACCTCCTGGCGGATCGCCTGTTGAGCGTAAGAGAAGTCGTCGTAGCCGGACAATATGATCACTTCCAGCTCGGGGATAAGCAGTTTGGCTTCATCGGCAAGCTGGAGCCCCGTTTTGCCGGTCATCCGAATGTCGGTCAATAAAATGTTCGGCCGCTCCGCCGCAAGCCGCTCCAAAGCTTTTTCAGCGGATTCGGCAGGCTCCAGCAGCTCGAGGCCCAGTTCCTCCCACCGGATCACTTTGGCGAGACCGGTACGTATGATCACTTCATCATCGACGATCATGATTTTCATGGCTTCCTCCTCCTTCCAGCATCGGGATCGTAAAGGAAACACGCGTTCCGGCGTGCGGCTTGCTATCAATCACCAGGCCTGCGTCGGGCCCATAGTGCAGCTTTAGACGTTCATTGACATTTCTTAATCCATAGCTGGCGGTATCCGGGAAACTCTGCTCGTCCTCACGCTCCTGCAAGCTGTTTCTGATCGCGGCAAGCTGTTCCTCCGACATTCCAATGCCGTCATCCAGCACCAGGAAGCTCATCCGATCGCCTTTGGGCTCCACGTACACGGCAATCATACCTTTGCCGTCTTTTTTCTGAACACCGTGAATCATCGCATTTTCCACCAACGGCTGGAGCAGCAGCTTCAACATTAATTTATCGTGCAGCTCCGGGTCGACGACAATGTCCACGTCGAATTTATCGGGAAAACGGATCGACTGGACCTGAGCATAGTTTTTAATATGTGCCAGCTCCTGATGTACGGGGCAAAATTCTTTCCCTTTATTCAGGCTGAACCGCAAAAAATCGCTTAACGCCCCGACCATATCGGCAATCCGCTTCTCTTCCGTCAACAAAGCGATCCAATGAATCGAAGAAAGCGTGTTGTACAAAAAATGGGGGTTGATCTGCGCCTGCAGCGCCCGCATGTCGGCCTCCTTCTTCCTGACCTCGTTGCGGATGACCTGCTGCTTCAGCTTCTCGATATGCGAGCCGAGCATATTATAGCTTTCCGCCAGCTTCCCTATTTCGTCGGAGGTTCCGGTCGAGTAATGCGGCAGCGGCTTTTCCGGGTCGACCTTGGACAACAGCCGCGCCAGCGCGCGCAGCGGGTTCGTCACCCGGTAAACGACGAAAAACACAATCCCTACTGTCGCAAGGATCGAGACCAGGACAGCAATGGCTGTGAGCTGTAAAATATACCGGTTTTGCGCGCTGTACAGCTCGAATGGAATAACCCCGACGAGCGACCAGCCGACGAGCGGTTCGTTATAATATAGCATCGATTTTTTATCGTCGCTTTTCGTCCCGTATGTTGTCGTCCCGAATTCGTTCCGTGTCATATTTGCCAACGCGCCGGGATACAACGCTTCAAACGATTGGCCGAGCCATTTGCTGTCGGTTGCCGACACGACATTGCCCTTTTCGTTCAGCAAGGCTACCTCGCCCCGGCCGTCTCCCAGCTTCGGCTGGGACCAATAACGGGAAATCGCACGCTCATTCACCGAGATGGAAAGCCAGCCCATCGTTTGGTAATTGTTGACGCTGCGAAGCGGACGAATAAAAGAGAGCACATTCGCCATCCCGTTATACGCATCCACCGTGTACAATTCGGTCCACAGCTTCGCCTTCACATCGCGAATACGGACGAGGTTGTCCAGATTCGAGCTGTAAATCGTTGCCGTCGATAATACCGGATTGTCATTCGCCGGGTAAATCGTAACGTTCGAAATATAGTCCTTGGAGCTGACCAAATTGGCCATAAGAGCTATGATCCGTGTCTGATCGGCCACATTTGAATCCGCGCGGCTTACGTACTGTTGGATATCGCCATGTCCGATCAATGTGATCGACAAATTTTCGACGTCCTGAAGGATAAAGCGGAGGTTGGCATCCATTTGCCGCAGCGTATCGATGCCCCCTTGCTCCATCTTCGCTTCCGTCAGATTGGATGAGATCCTATACGCAAAACCCCCGAGGAATACCAAGGGGATCAGCGTAGTTACAAGCATGATGAAAGACAGCTTCCGTCCAAGGGAAAGTCCCATCCATCGCCACATCGAAAACCATCCTCCATTGCTTGCAAGTCTTTTTACCCTTTCACCGCTCCCGCGGTCATCCCTTTCATTACCTGTTCCTGGAAAGCCAAATATACGACTATCGTAGGAATAACCGCAATCGTCATAGCGGCCAATGTCAAGCCGTAATCCGTCTGATAGCCGTCCGCAAATGTCGCGATGGCAAGCGGGAGCGTTTTTAAGGTCGACTTGCTAATAAACACCAAGGCAAACGAAAAATCATTCCATGAATGCAAAAAGCTCAATATGGTGACCGTTGACAGCGCAGGCAGCGAAATCGGAAGCATGATGCGCCAAAATACGCCCCAAAGCCCGGTCCCGTCAATAAACGCCGCCTCCTCAATCTCCTTCGGCACCGACGTTAAATAGGCGGTCAGCACGAAAATCGCCGTAGGCAAAGCAAAGGCCGTATAAGGGAGAATCAATGCCCAGTACGTATTCAGTATGGACATTTGCTTCATCAAAATAAACAACGGCACCAGCGTACTATGAATGGGAATAAGCATTCCGACAACGAAGAAGCCCAGCACCCAGCCCTTGAACCTGAATCTCAAACGCGCAATGACAAACGATGCCAACGCCGAAATAAATAATGTAAAAACAAGAGATACGATGGACACGATAACGGAATTTGAGAAAGCAATTCCCATTTTCGAAGATTTCCAGGCCCGGACAAAGTTATCCAGCTGCCAAACCTCCGGAAGACCGAACGGACTGTTCATAAACTCGAGATTCGTTTTAAATGCGCTGACCACAAGCCAGAACAACGGATATAACGTGAGCAGACCGTAAACCGTCAGCAGCGTCCAAAAAATCGCGCTTTTCCATTTCTTTGCCGCTCCGCTCCCGGATTTAGACGGGGACACCGATGTTTTCTGTACCATTACGCTGCTCATTAGGCGTGCCCTCCTCCTTTTGCTTCCTGTTTCGATTTGCGGCTTGTCAGCCATTGGCTGGTACCGATAAAGAGCAGGCTGATCAAAATAATGGACGTCGAAATCGCGCTTCCGTATCCGTAACGGTACGATGAAAAGGTGGAGTTGTACATATACGTTGCCAACAGCTCGGTCGAATGTGCCGGACCGCCCTTGGTCATGACGTACACCAGGTCAAATGATTTCAGACTGCCCGATATACATAAAATGATCGCAACCTGCACCGTGCTCCAGATCATCGGCAATGTAATCGAAACGAGCTTTCTCGCGCCGCTGGCGCCGTCGATCAATGCCGCATCGTGAATTTCCCCCGGAATGTTTTGAAGCGCCGAAATAAATATAATCAGATATAAGCCGACAAAGCTCCACAAGAGCGGAGGAATCAGCGAAAAGATCGCGATCTTATCGTCCGACAGCCACTGCAGCTTCCAGCTTCCCAAACCTAGAGCATCCAATAAAAAGTTTAAAATACCGATTTGCGGATGGTAAATGTACTGCCAGATCATCCCGATAATGACCGAGGACAGCACCATCGGCATAAAAATCGCGGAGCGCAAAAACCGCTGGAGCCAATTGCTTTTATACAGCACGATAGCAAGCACCAAGGCCAACGGAACTTGTCCAAGCACAGAAGCCAAGACAAAAATAACGTTGTTTTTCAATGCTCTCCAAAATACCGGGTCGTTTATGACCTCCAAATAGTTTTTCAAGCCTATAAATTTCGCTTCGCCGATTCCCTTCCAATCAAAAAAACCGTAGTAGGCGGACCAGATGACGGGCACGAATACGAACAAGGTATAGATCACCACAGCCGGAAGCAGGCCAAAGATAACGAACCGGCGCACATTCAATGTATTTATCATAATCTCACTTCCTTTTCAACTAATCAGCCCTCCTTGGAGGGAGGGCTGGCTGGATCGGGATGACCCGGTTTATTTACCGATTGCACCCGCCTGTGCGTCTTGAATTTTTTTGGCAATCGCTTCAGGGTTGCCGCCCATCAGAAGCTCTTGCAGCCCGTTGTTGACTACTTCGACTGCAGCCGAGCTCAGCTTGGAATCATATACCGGTGTAATTTTCACATTCTTCATCAGCTCGTTCAGCTCAATGAACAGCGGATGGGCTTTGGACTTATCAATATCGATTTTATAGCTGACCAATGTGCTGCTGTCGAGCGTCGCTTTTTGTCCTTCGGGACCGGACAATGCGTAGAGCAGCTCCATCGCCGCATCTTTTTGCGCGCCGGCTACTTTTTTGCTGATTCCCATTCCCGTACCTACGACACCCGCAGTCGTTTGCGGCTCGCCTTTACCTCCGTCAACCGGGGGCAGTATGGAAATATGCGTCGTACCGAGAATTTGTTCAGGCGCGGTTTTCACCAGGTTCGCCATCGCCCAGCCGCCATCGATAATCATGGCCGCTTTGCCTTGCGTGTAAAGCTGTATCATCTGGTTTTCGTCAATGCTGTTGAAGCCGTCCTGGAACGCTTTCGATTTGCCCAAATCCTGAAGCACGGTCAACGCTTTGACGAACTCGGGATCCGTGAATTTGGCCCCGTCCTGCGCCGCAGCCTTCAAGAACCAATCGGTGCCGGTAACACGATCGCCAATCGTACTGAAGATAGTGGATTGCGCAACCCAGTTCGCTTTGTTGCCGAGGGCAACCGGGATAACATTGTTTTTGTTGAACGTATCGATCGCCGTTTTCAGCTCGTCCCATGTTTTCGGCACTTTCACGTTGTATTTATCGAAAATCGCCTGATTGTAATAAATGAACGAGGTCGGCGCCAAATTCATTGGCACGGAATATGTTTTACCGTCCACGGTGAAGCCGTCCAACGCGTTCGGAATAAAGTTGTTTTTCCACTCCGGCTTGCTGTTCAAAAATTCATCGACCGGCTGAAGCAGCTTGCCGTTTACGAATTCCTTCGTCATCGCGTCCGGCCACATGACGAACATGTCCGGCATTTCATCGGCTGCGGCTACGGTGCGCAGCCGGGTTTTCAAGCCGTCCGTCGGAAGACCCTCGACTTCAAGCGTCACTTCCGGATGGGCAGCCTGGAAGTCGTCCAAAATTTTTCTCATCGCAATCGCTTTCGCATCCTGGCCTGTCCAGTTATGCCATACGGAAAGCTTCACTTTATCTTTCGAGCCGCCTGCGGCCGTTCCTTTATCATCGGCCTGTTGGCCGCTTCCGCAGCCCGCAAGCATAGTCGCAGCAGCTACCATCGCTAAACTTGCTTTCGTTATTTTTTTCATACTGATTACTCTCCCCTTTCGTTTCTATCCCCATTCTATAAGTATCCATTCTTTTCAGTAAGGGGAATTTCATAAGGAGCAGGGTAGAAAAATATCGGATGGGGGCATAATAAAACGCCTTGCGGCGTCCTTGGTGTAGGATATACGTTTGAGCGTTGGGAGGGATAGATGCGGGGTTACAGCCGTTGTTGAAGTCGTGTTCCTTCGATTAGACCAGGCAGGGGGAACACGACTTCAAAGACGGCCCGTAAACTTTCCACCTCCACATCCATACCCTCTTACTGTTCTACTCTTGTGTCTTCTGCTACCTCTTTTTTTACTAACCGGTCTTCGATCCGGTAATCATAACCATGCGCACCTTTGTCGTATTCCGGGTATATGGCTCCGCCGCAAGCTTCACATGCGAATTGCTTGGGCACTTCCGAGTCTCCATCATCCATCCTATCGAAGTCCCAGACTACTTCGGCTCCATTCTTCTTCATTGCAGAAGCAGTTAAAAAAACTGCCCGAGTATAATACTCGGACAGCAATGTAATTTATTTTAGTTATAAGCCAAACGCGCTTTATGAGCTTCTTCGTAAGCCGCGATCGCATCGTTGTGCTGCAGCGTCAAGCCGATATCGTCCAACCCTTGCAGAAGGAACTGGCGGCGATGCTCATCCAGCTCAAAGTCGATGCTCAAGCCTTGATCGTCGGTGATTTTGTTGTTTTCCAAATCGACCGTCAGCTTGTAGCCTTCCTGCTTCGCCGTACGCTGGAACAATTGCTCTACCTGCTCCTCGCTCAGCTTGATCGGCAAAATGCCGTTCTTGAAGCAGTTGTTGTAGAAAATATCCGCATAAGAAGGTGCGATAACAACTTTGAAGCCGTAATCCTGAATCGCCCATGGCGCATGCTCGCGGGAAGAGCCGCAGCCGAAGTTCGCACGGGAAATCAGAACGGAAGCGCCTTGATAGCGCGGCTGGTTCAGCGAAAACTCGGGAATGACGTTGCCCTGGTTATCGAAGCGCCATTCAAAGAACAAAAACTGGCCAAAGCCGGTACGCTCGATCCGTTTCAGAAATTGCTTCGGAATAATCGCATCGGTATCTACGTTTACGCGGTCTACCGGTCCTACAAGGCCGGTATGCTTTTTAAAAGCTTCCATGTCGTTCGTCTCCTCACATAAGTGACAGCCCACCCCGGTATGCCGGAGCGCTAGCCGCACGTAAAGTAATTTAGATTACGCTTGCTGCTTTACTTTGAAGTTCCAGTCGCGCACATCAACGAAATGTCCTTCGATGGCAGCAGCTGCAGCCATAGCCGGGGATACGAGGTGAGTACGTCCGTCGCGTCCTTGGCGGCCTTCGAAGTTCCGGTTGGAGGTCGATGCGCAGCGTTGTCCCGGCTTCAATACGTCCGGATTCATCGCCAGACACATGCTGCAGCCGGCATCGCGCCATTCAAAGCCCGCTTCGATGAAAATTTGATCCAGGCCTTCTTTTTCCGCTTGAATTTTGACGCGGCCGGAGCCCGGAACGACAATCGCCGTTACGTTCGGGGATACTTGATGGCCTTGAGCGACTGCCGCCGCGGCGCGAAGATCCTCGATACGTCCGTTCGTACAGGAACCGATAAAGACATAATCAATTTTAACTTCCGTCATAGGCGTGCCAGGAGTCAAGCCCATGTATTCGATCGCTTTTTCAGCGGCTTTTCTTTCATTCTCGGTTGCAAAGCTTTGCGGATCAGGAACAAGCGACGTCACGTTCGCGCCCATACCAGGGCTTGTTCCCCAGGTTACTTGCGGGATCAAGCTGTCTGCGTCGAATTCAACCACACGGTCATACTGCGCGCCGGCATCCGTCGTCAGCTTCTTCCATTCCGCTACCGCTTGATCGAATGCTGCGCCTTGAGGCACATATTCGCGGCCGCGCAAATATTCGAACGTTTTCTCGTCCGGCGCGATCAGACCCGCTCTTGCTCCGCCTTCAATCGACATGTTGCAAACGGTCATCCGCTCTTCCATGGACAGGTTGCGGATCGCTTCGCCCGTATATTCAATGACATAGCCGGTTGCAAAATCGGTGCCGTATTGGGCAATAACGCCGAGGATCAAGTCCTTTGCGGTTACGCCAGGGTTCAGCTTGCCGTTGATGCGCACTTCCAATGTTTTGGCTTTGGACTGCTGCAAGCATTGGGTCGCCAATACATGCTCAACCTCGCTCGTGCCGATACCGAATGCCAATGCGCCGAACGCGCCGTGCGTTGACGTATGGCTGTCGCCGCACACGATCGTTTTGCCCGGATGGGTCAAACCGATTTCAGGTCCCATAACGTGAACAACGCCTTGATCGATGTTGTCGAGGTCAAACAGCTTGACGCCGAAATCTTTGCAGTTTTGCGAAAGAGTGTCGATCTGCTGCTTGGAAATAGGGTCCGTAATGTTGTAACGGTCCTTCGTAGGCACGTTGTGGTCCATTGTCGCATAAGTCAGCTCCGGGCGGCGCACCTTGCGGCCGCTCAAGCGAAGACCTTCAAACGCCTGCGGGGACGTTACTTCGTGAACCAGGTGCAGATCGATGTAAATGATGCTCGGCTTGCCCGCTTCCTGATGAATCACGTGATTGTCCCAAATTTTTTCGAACATTGTTTTTGCCATCAGTTTCACCTCATTATCATGAATGCGAATCAGTTCATCTCTGCTATTATACTAGCATTTCTTTATTCATTGAACCAAGATATAATATCTATAAGATTGATAGTTTTTTTCTATAATTAAAACCATTTGGCCTGTCCAGATCGAATAACCGCCGCCAACGAGGATGTTAAAAGTTTTCCGTCCATAAAGGTCCGAGCGCGATTATCAAAATTATGCAAAACAAGTATTCATGCTTATAACTGGCAGCTTAAAAAATATCCCAAGCTGTAAGCCATACGTTTTCCGTATATAATATAAACAAGCTTGATAGGCTGCAGCTATAAAATTGCTTTTATCCGCTGCGCCGCATCAGCCTGCAAAGGAGTTGACCGTCCGCCCATGGAGCTGAGACAACTGCAGTACGCGCTGCAAATCGCGCTTGAAAAAAACTTTTCCCGCGCCGCCGAGAAGCTGCATATCGCCCAGCCTTCACTCAGCCAGCAGCTCTCGAAGCTGGAGAAGGAAATCGGTGTACTGCTGTTTCAACGGACGACCAATTCGGTTGAAGTCACGCATGCCGGGCAGCTGTTCATGGAAAAAGCGCAAGCGATTCTCGATATGGTCGAGCAGCTGAAGCGCGAGATGGAAGATATATCGCAAATGCGCAAAGGGAAGCTGGTCGTCGGCAGTTTGCCGATAACAGGCGCGCATGTGCTGCCGCTCGTCCTGCCAGTATTCCAGGCAAGCTATCCGGAAATCGAAATCATGCTGATGGAAGAAACGACCGCGAATCTCGAGCATATGACGGCCAGCGGCCAAATCGACATTTCGCTGCTGTCGCTGCCGCTTCAGGAAGAGTCGTTAACGTACGTACCATTAATAGAAGAAGAAATTTTGTTGGCCGTCCCTCCGCTTCACCGGTTGGCCCAGACCGCCGAGAAGTCTCCGGTTCCGGTCGATTTGAGCGAGCTGAAGGATGAGCCGTTTATCGCATTAAAAAAGGGACAGGGGTTCCGGCAAATTACGCTGAAGCTGTGCCAAAAAGCCGGCTTTACACCGGGCATCGTGTTCGAGAGCAGCAACATCGAAACGGTGCAGTCGCTCGTCGCCGCCGGCATGGGCATCGCCTTCGTGCCGCATATGGTATCGCGCGGCGGCTGGAGCCGGCTTGCGCCCCGCTACTTGCCGCTGTCGGGCCGGCCGACGCGCACGCTTGTCATCGCCTACCGCAAAGGACGGTATTTGTCCAAAGCGGTAGAAGCGTTTATGACTACCTTCCGCGAAGTCGTGGAAGGCGGTTGACTTGAAGTGAACGGCACCGGCGCGTTCACGGTGATACCGGCGGCGAATTGCCGAATCGGCCGCCGCCTCACGTATAGCAGAAGGGCAGCTCCTTTGCAGGGCTGCCTTTCTGCTATGTTCGATGCCGGGCACGGCTGGGCCAACGCCGGCACTTTTCCGCCGCTAATACAAGCCCGGCCTGCGGTCCTCAAAAATCGGAATGCGGCTGCGTACTTCGGCTACGAGCCCCATGTCGATTTCCGCACGTACAATTTGCTCCGTTTCGCCGCCTTCCGCCAGCACCTCGCCCCACGGGTCGATAATCATCGAATGCCCGAAAAACTCCGTTGTCCCGCTGATGCCGACCCGGTTGCAGGAGACGACGAACATTTGATTTTCGATCGCGCGCGCCATGAGCAGCGTCCGCCAATGATGCAGCCGCGGATTCGGCCATTCGGCCGGTACGAACAAAATTTGCGCTCCGCCAAGCGCAAGCTTGCGCGACAGCTCAGGAAACCGGATGTCGTAGCAAATCATCATGCCCGCCGGTACGTCATCCACCTTCAGCTGACCGACGGTCGTACCTTCCTTTAAATACTTCTCCTCGTCCATCAGACGGAATAAATGAATTTTGGAATAGTCCGCAGCCTCGCGGCCTTCCCGGTTGAAAGCATATATCGTGTTGTAAATGTCGCCGCCCTTCTTCTCGGCAATCGAGCCGCCGATCAGGTTGACGCCGTGCTTGCGGCTGAATGCCGACAGCAGCTCGCGTGTCCGCTGTCCGTCCGCATCGGCCAGCTCATGAATGCGCTCCAACGCGTAGCCGGTATTCCACATCTCCGGAAATACGATCACGTCGGGTTTGGTCCCTCCTGTTACTGCCTGCTCCAGCATCGTCTCCAGCTTCGAGAAATTCGATTCAGGCTCACCGATCGCGATATCCATCTGCAGCAAAGCCACATTCCATTTTTTATTCGACATGCCCTTTCACCCTTCTTTATATCGGTCTTTGTTCCATCATAGACGATGCGGCCTGCAACTTCAATCCTTAGGCGCAACGTGTTTGAGCTTCGAAGTCATCTCCAAAGCCTGTTCCCGACCTTTAATCGACAGTCTCCTGGAGTCCGTTAGCTGTGAAAACGTTAGGCGAACCGACATTTTCAGTGGCGAGAAGCTCCGGAGCAATTTCCGAGCTTTCATTCAGCAAATCAGGCAAGCGGCGAGCCGTCTGAAAAGCAATTATCCCTATCCGCTATACAGTCTTTTCGATTCGTGTTACATTATTTCTAGTCATTTGAAACAATAAAACGATAATGCATTATATTTTGGAGTGTGACGATACATGAGTTCAGCCTTTACTTCCCGCCCATCGACTTTCCAGGTCAAGCCGGCGGAACGGATGCAGGAGCTTCCGACCCAATTTTTCGCCACCCTGGTTCGCAGGGCGACGGAGCAAATCTCCGCCGGGCACGACGTGATCAATCTGGGACAAGGCAATCCGGATCAGCCTACGCCCCCGCATATTGTCAAAACGCTGCAGGAAGCGGCCGAAAATCCTATATACCACCGCTACGCTCCGTTTAACGGATTTCTATTTTTGAAGCAGGCTATCGCCCAGCGCTATAAAGAGGATTACGGCGTCGATCTGGACCCGGAAACGGAAGTGGCGATTTTGTTCGGCGGTAAGACCGGCCTGGTTGAAATCAGCCAGTGCCTGTTGAACCCGGGCGACGTATGCCTCGTGCCGGATCCCGGTTATCCCGACTATTGGTCCGGCGTAGCGCTGGCCGGGGCGCGGATGGCGTTTATGCCGCTCCGCGAGTCGAACGCTTTCCTGCCCGACTACAGCGCGCTGTCCGCCGACGATTTGGCCAAGGCGAAGCTGATGTTCGTCAATTATCCGAACAATCCGACAGGCGCTGCGGCTCCGGCTTCCTTTTACGAGGATACGGTCCGTTTTGCCGAAAAGCACGGCATCGTCGTCGCAAGCGATTTCGCCTACGGCGCGCTCGGGTTCGACGGCCAAAAGCCGGTCAGCTTCCTGCAGCAGCCGGGTGCCAAAGAGGTCGGCATCGAGTTTTATACCATGTCCAAGACGTATAATATGGCCGGCTGGCGCGTCGGCTTCGCGCTGGGCAATGCAGAGGTCGTACGGCTGATCAACCTGATTCAGGACCATTACTACTGCAGCCTGTTCGGCGGCATTCAGGCGGCCGCAGCGGCGGCGCTGACCGGCCCGCAGGACTGCGTCGCGCAGCTGCTTGCCACGTATGAAAATCGCCGCAACGCGCTGTACACGTCGCTGGACCAAATCGGCTGGAAGGCGAAAAAGTCGCAGGGCTCGTTTTTCACCTGGCTGCCTGTTCCGAAGGGACACACCTCGGCCTCGCTCGCAGATCTGCTGCTGGAGGAAGCGAAAATCGTCGTCGCGCCGGGCATCGGGTTCGGCGAAAGCGGCGAAGGCTACGTCCGGCTCGGCCTGCTCGCTCCGGAAGAAAGGCTGAAGGAAGCGGTGGCGCGGATCGACAAGCTGCGCCTGTTCGGCTGATGACGCGCTTGCAAGCCGCTGAACCGGCATGCGGGTCGGCGGCTCCTCCGCCGACCGCGGCGCCCGACCATGCGCGGTGTCGCATATGCATGGTTCGAGAGACGGCCGGGAAACGAAGATCTGTTCAAAGCCTTGCGGGCGGTTTGGATGCCGGAAAGGAAAATGCGATCGGGGGCGTTCTGCACACTGCAGGCTGTCTCTGCGCTGCAAGACGGATACATGGAATACGTGCGGGCCATCCTTGTCAAAAGCCGGGATAGGCCCGCCTGTTATTTTTTTGTGATGAATGTGCTCCGCGGAAACTTAATCCCGCAATTTATCCATCGTCTGCAAATACAGCACCTGCAAAAACTTCTTTATGTTTACTTTCCCCTTATTATCTTGCATCCGGTTCTCGTCAATCTCCTTCATTTTCAGACGGATGTCCTGGAAATCGAAATACAGCGTAGCATAATGCTCGAACTTCGGGTTCCCGTAATCCGTGAGACCGATGCTGGCCAGATGAGTGAGCGCGGACATCACAGTACGGCGAATCCGTTGCTCCACGGCCTTCCCTTCCTTCTCGAGATCTGCGCCATCCTGCTTCGACTCGCGCGCCCGGGCTGCGGCGACCTCGTATAAATCTTTCAAGGGCGGCAGCGCCTCCACCTTATGATATTGCGCCAAATACTCGATGATCTCGATGATGTCCCGGCTCCCGCTGTCTCCGATAATACCCATGTCCATCAATATGGGCTGGACGATTTCGCGTGCGCTCGGTTTTTTGCGGCTGCTTCCCGCATCCCCTCCCAGCACATCCAGCTTGGCAAGCGATTGTTTGATTTCCTGAAGATAGCGGCCGATTTTCCACTGCTCGCCCACTTTGGACAGGACCGCCTCCACTTCGACCCGGTTGATCGGTTTATGAATGTAAAATTCAATTCCCGCCTGGTACGCTCTTCCTATCATCTCTTTATTTTCGATTTGCGAGATCATGACGTACTTGCCCTTGTAACCGTCACGCTTTAGCTGAACGATCGTTTCAATACCGTCCTGATCCGGCATCAGAAGATCGATAAGCACAACGTCGGGAGCGGCATCAAGCACCACTCTGACGCCTTCGGTTCCGCTTCCGGCCGTCGTCACGACCTCGCCGAGTCCGCGATTTTCGATTATCGATTGCAGCATTCGCCTGCTCACCGCATCGTCGTCAACTATTGCATATGAAAGCATCGTCCATCTTACTCCTTTTTTAAAGCATTGGTCGGAAGTGCGACTACAAAAGTCGTCTCGCCGGCAAGCTTGCCGCCCTTCAATTGAATGGAACCCTTGAAGGACTGCACGATGTCCCGTACGTGGGAGAGACCGATGCCTGTCGCCGCAATGCCTTCTTGGCTGAACTTCGTTGTAAATCCGGGCTCGAACACCATCTCTTTATCAAGCTCCGAAATGCCCGTCCCCGAATCGGTTACGATAAACACCGTCTCGCTTAACATCCCGTACACCTGGATGCGGATCGTGCCCTCAAGCTCTATGGCTTCCACCGCATTGGAGACCAGATTGTTGAGCACAGTCAGGAGAGGTATGGAATGAGCGGTCGAATAATTGACCCGCATCTCCTGCTCCATATGGACATCCTTATGCAGCATCCGGCTGTACTCCTGATTCGATTTCAGAACGAACTGGACGATTTCGGAAAGCATCATTTCGGAAGCGGTTTCCTTGTCGGTAAGCTTTAGCAATCCCGCCAATATGCGTTGGGAATCTTTCTTGACCTCATGAATTTGCTGGGTGATTTCCAGAATGGACCGGCTGTAATCCTTATATTCCGGCAGCATGTTCAACCTGCAGTACAGGTCGTAGCTTTGGACGGTAATTTGCTCGATGGCGCGCATCGACTTTTTCAGGTAGAACACCTCTCCGTACAGCCCGCTGTTGATCATGAGCATCTGCTCCATCCGTTTTTGCTGCTCGGCGTGTACAATGCGCATCTGGTTGACCGTAATGCTGCTGTACAAACCGACCGTGAAATAACAGCGAACGACCGCCGTGACCGAAATAAGCAGCCACTGCGCCGGTTGATAATAGGGCAGATGAAATAGCGTGCTGCGGGCGATCAGCTCCATTTCGTTCGACATAAAATCGACAACCGAGCTGCATGCTCCCAGCAGAAGCGGATGGAACTCGTGCAGCCGTTCCCGGATCAGGCTCATCCCGATCGCAAACACAATATAATACAGCATGGCGGAGAAGTGCTTGCGCATGCTCTCCAGCAGCATCAGGTGATCCGACGAAGCCGTATCGAGCAAAGTGCGGAACAGCAGCACGGCGATACCGACCGCAATTCCCGTCTTGATATAGGGCAATTGCCGCATCAGCAGCAACAGCAGCAAAAACGTACTGCTGCCAAGCCCGATGCGAAACAGTTCGCCGCTGAAAGGCGTAATTTTAAATTCTCCGGCAATGGCCACAAACAACGCGATAATCATGATTTGCGCGCCCTGACTCTTGAAACGGTTCTGCATCCATCCCATCGCTTAACCTCCTGCAGCGCGCAATTTAGCTCACATACCCGGCAATTGTCTCATAAGCCGGCACCTTTATTTTACTTTACTTTCCAAAAAATATGAACTTGACCGATCATTGGCGAAAAAGCCAACCCCCGCACTACCATGGGGTCAGCTTGTTTGTTCAGGAATAATGATTTTCGCGGGCTCGCTTACGTCAGCTTGTTCTCCATTCGTCTCGCCGCCAGCGATAGCGCATAATTGACCGCAAAATAAAGCAGGGCCACAAGCGCAAGAATCGGAATCGTGTAATTATAGCTTTGACCGATGACGATTTTCGCATTATGCATCAGATCTGGCAACGAAATGACGATGGCCAACGAAGTATCCTTCAGCAGCGAAATAAATTGGCTCACCATCGGCGGCATCATCCGGCGCAGCCCTTGCGGTAGCACGATATGCCATAACGTCCGGGTATAACCGAGCCCCGAGGACCGGGCGGCTTCAATCTGGCCCTTGTCGATCGACGCAAGTCCGCTGCGGACGATTTCGGAAATCATCGCCGCTTCGAACACGGCCAGCCCGACGATCGCCGAGTTTTCGACGCCGAGCTTGATGCCGATATCCGGCAGAGCGAACCGGGTGAAAAAGATGATCAGCAGCAGCGGCAGGTTGCGGATGAGCTCGACGAGGACGGCGAGAACTGGCGAAACGACCGGCATCCGGGTATAACGGAGCGTCCCGACGATACAGCCGATAATAAAGCTGAGTACGATGGCGAAAAACGCCACCTTCAGCGTGACGAGAAAACCTTCCAGGATGAAAACGACGTTATGTCCCGAAAATGCGTTGACAATATCCATAGCTCCCCCTCCTACCCGGCTTTCGCCAGTTTGCGTTCAAAATGTAATGCCATGTAGCTTAAAGGAAGGGTCAGCACCAAATAAAGCACAGCGACAAAAATATACGTATCGAACGTAGCGTACGTCTTGCTGGCTACCTGATCGCCGTAATACATTAGATCCAGTCCGGCGAATGCGCCGAGGATGGACGAGTTTTTCACCAGATTGATGAATTGGTTGCTGAGCGGCGGAATTACGATTTTGACCGCTTGCGGCAGGACGACATGCCGCATCGTCTGCGTATAATTAAGACCCGAAGCCCTGGCGGCCTCTGTCTGCCCTTTGGGAACGGCCATGATCCCCGCGCGAATCGCCTCCGCGACAAAGGCGGCCGTGTACACCATCAGTCCGACGGTTCCGCACACGAATCCGCTCAAGGTCACACCGACCGACGGCAAGCCGTAAAAGAAAATAAAGACGACCAGCAGCAGCGGGATGTTGCGAATAAACTCGACATACGCGGTCCCGAACCATTGCAGCGGCTTTACAGGCGTAATGCGGAAAACGGCAATGAGCGTGCCGAGCAGAAAGCTCCCCAGGAGCGCGATCGCGCTGGACAAAATCGTGTTGCCAAAGCCCTTCATATAGATGTCGAAATGATCGGTAAATATCTCAATGTTGGGCATCATTCATCCCCCTTTGTTCTAAACGTGAGAAGATGGGCGACGGAGGGTCTCCCATCTTCTCTTTTCCTAAACTTATTTGATCGGCGCTTTGCCGATCCATTTCTCGTAAATTTTGTTGTATTCTCCGCTGGACTGCAATGTTTTAAGCGCTTCGTTCACTTTCTCCAGCAGCGCGGATTCGCCCTTCTTGATCGCGATGCCGTACGGCTCGTCCGTAAACGGATCGCCTACGACTTCGAAGCCCGGGTCTTGAGCGGCCATACCGTACAATATCGCGTTGTCCGTCGTCAAGGTATCGCCTTGGCCCGCCTTCAGCGCGCTAAAGGCGTCCTGATAGTTGTCAAATTCGAGCACCGTTGCGTCCGGCGCCTGCTTCTTGACGTTGTCCACCGAGGTCGAGCCTTTGACGGCAAGCACCTTCGTGCCTTTTTTCACGTCGGCGATGCTTTTGATCGGGCTGCCTTTTTTGACGAGCAGCGATTGTCCGGCTTTGAAGTAAATGTCGGAGAAATCGACCTGCTTCTTTCGTTCCTCGTTTACCGTCATCGTGGCGATAATCATATCGATTTCTTTGTTATCGAGCATCGGAATGCGCGTTTTGGACGTAACTTCCTTCAGCTCCAGCTTGTTCTCGTCGCCGACAATTTGCTTGGCGAGCGCCTTGGCGATATCGACGTCGAAGCCTTCCACCTTGCCGCTTGCCGGGTCCTTCAGGCCGAACAGCTTCGTATCGTACTTCACGCCGACGACCAGCTTGCCGCGGCTTTTAATATCGTCCAGCACCGATGCCGATGCGGCCGGCTTCGCTCCGCCGGAGCCGCCGTTTGCGCTGCCGCCATCCTTCGTTCCGCAGGCGGACAATATCATTGCGGATAACGCGATAATCGAAATGCCCGTCGTCAACCATTTATTCGTTTTCATAACTCCAAACTCCCCTCATATCGTCAAGTTTTTAAAACACAGGTTAATGGTTCAGCACACGGTTGAGAAACAAGCGCGCCCGCTCTTCCCGAGGATTCGAGAAAAACTGCAGCGGAGGCGACACTTCCAGGATTTGACCCTTGTCCATAAAGACCACGCGATCGGCCACTTCCTTGGCAAAGCCCATTTCATGCGTGACGACGACCATCGTCATCCCTTCCCGAGCCAGCGCCTTCATGACGTCCAGCACTTCGCCGACCATTTCCGGATCAAGGGCCGATGTAGGCTCGTCGAACAGCATAATTTGCGGCTTCATGGCAAGTCCTCTGGCGATCGCCACGCGCTGCTGCTGACCGCCCGACAGTTGGGACGGGAAACGATCCGCCTTATCTTCAATGCCTACTTTTTTCAAGTAATACATGGCGGTTTCCTCGGCCTCCGCCTTGGGGATGCCGAGCACTTTCATCGGAGCCAGCGTAATGTTGTCAATGACCTTCATATGCGGATACAGATTAAAATGCTGGAATACCATGCCGATGTTCCGGCGGAGCTTGTTGATGTCGGTCTTGCTGTCGCTTACCTTCGCTTCGTTAACCGTCAAATCCCCGCTCGTTATTGTTTCCAAGCGATTGATGCAGCGGAGCAGCGTACTTTTTCCCGAACCTGACGGGCCAATGACGACTACCACCTCGCCTTGGCCGATCTCCAGGCTAATATTTTTCAGCACATGAAACTCTCCGTAATGCTTCTCCACTTGCTCAAACGTAATCATAGAACCCCCCCTCTACCAGATAAAGCTTGTCCGGCCAGCGTTTGTAATAGGCTTTTAGCGGCTGTCGGAGATATGTGTAATGATTAATGACATCCGATGTGCTTTATTGTAACTCCCTCCTACCAAATCTTACGCAATCCTACATGAAGTCCTTATATTTTTTTTACAAAATATTTAAATTTTTTTCACCTAGCTTGTCCCCATGCGCTCATCGTACGCATTGTCGGTTTGGACCTGGGCTAAGGCTGCCCGGTCTTTACAAGACGGTCAACAACATGCTATGCTAGAAAAAACCAAACGTTATGATGGGACTAGTAGGAAGACCCTTCGCGCGCAGAGAGTAAATTCCGCCGGCTGCAAGAATTTACCGTGAAGCCTTGCCGAACCCGCCCCGGAACGGCCAGTGAAGAGCTGGACGGCTGCCTTGCTGTTACCAAAGGCTTATGAAGATGGATGATCTGATCATCAATTAAGGTGGTACCGCGGAAGTTCAAGCTTTCGTCCTTAGAGGACGAGAGCTTTTTGTATTTTCATAGCCGCAATTCTTCTCAGATTCGCAGAAATATTTATCGTCGGAAAGAAGTGAAGCTCATCATGCAGCAAACGATAGTTGTCAAAATCGGGAGCAGCTCCTTAACCTCGGACGAGGGCGGGCTGAACCGCAGTAAAATCATATTTTTTGCATCCGAGCTGTCCAGGCTTCATCAGCAAGGCTATCAAGTGCTGCTCGTTACATCCGGCGCTGTCGCCGCCGGGTTCCGGGAAATGGGCTACGTCCTGCGGCCAAAAAGCCTGCACGAGAAGCAGGCGGCCGCTTCCGTCGGGCAAGCGCTGCTGATGCAGGCTTATCATGAAGCTTTTGCCGCCCACCGGCTGGGCGTCGCGCAAATATTGCTGACCCGCTCGGATTTCTCCAACCGCAAGCGGGTTCATAACGCTTCGATGACGATCGAGGAGCTGCTGCGCCGCCGCATCATCCCGATCATTAACGAAAACGATACGGTCGTGGTCGATGAGCTGAAGTTCGGAGATAACGATATGTTATCCGCCTTGGTAGCCAATTTGGTCCGCGCGCGGCGTCTGCTGATCCTGACCGATACCGACGGTCTATACACCGAGGACCCGCGCAAAAACGCCGAAGCCCGGCGTATTGAACGCGTCGCCGAGATCGACGAGAACATATACCGCATTGCCGGCGGTTCGGGCTCGTCAGTCGGCACAGGCGGCATGCGCTCGAAAATCGAAGCCGCGCGCATCGCGATGCGCGGCGGCGTGCCCGTCTTCGTCGGCCGGGTCGTCGAGGACGGCGATCTTGAGCTGGCCGTCAACAATACGGGAAAAGGCACCTATTTTATTACAAGCGAGCATAATCTTCCGATGAAAAAGCAGTGGCTCGGCTTCCATTCGTTCCCGGTAGGCCGCGTTACAGTCGATCACGGCGCCGAGACGGCGCTTGTGGCGGGCGGGCGCAGCCTGCTGCCCGCAGGCGTTACGGCAGTGAGCGGCGACTTTCACCCCGGCGATGTCGTTGAAGTGGTCAACAGCGACGACCAGACGATCGGCCGCGGTGTCGTCAATTATTCGACCTGGCAGCTGCAGGCTGTCGCCGGTCTCGGCACCGAGGAAGTGCAGAAGCGGATCGAGGTGCAGCGGATCGAGGTTATCCATCGCGATGAATGGATTACGCTGACCGCCGCCAAACAGCTTAGCGAGTAATTATGTTGCAATAAGGAGGCATATAAAATGAACACGGATACTCTCAACCAAACCAATGCCGCTTCAAGCGAGGTTGTGCTGAAGTCGACCCTGGCCAAACAGGCGGCTCCGCGCCTCAGCCTGCTCACGAGCGAGCAAAAAAATAAAGCGCTGCTTCTGATGGCAGATGCACTGGTCGCCGAAGCGCCCTCGATCATGCTGGCGAATGCGAAAGATTTGCAGCGCGGCCAAGAATCCGGCATCGCTCAGTCGCTGCTGGATCGGCTCGCGCTGAACGAGCAGCGGATTGCCGCCATGGCCGAAGGACTGCGGCAGGTCGTCGAGCTGCCCGATCCGATCGGCGATACGCTGGAGGAAATTACCCGTCCGAACGGTCTGCACATCCGCAAGCTGCGCGTTCCGCTCGGCGTCATCGGCATCATCTATGAAGCCCGCCCGAACGTAACCGTCGATGCCGCGGCTCTATGCCTGAAAACCGGCAATGCCGTCGTTTTGCGCGGAGGCTCCTCCGCCCTTTCGTCCAACGAACGCATTATCGAGGTGCTGCACGCAGCGCTTGCGAAGTCGGATGTGCCGGCCGACGCGCTTCAACTAGTGACCGATCCGAGCCGCTCCTCCGTCGACGAGATGCTGACGCTGAACGGACTGCTAGACGTGCTGATCCCGCGCGGCGGCCGCTCATTGATTCAAAATGTCGTCAACAACGCAACAGTTCCCGTCATTGAAACGGGAGCCGGCGTCTGCCATACTTATGTGGACGCATCCGCCGATTACGAGATGGCGTTGAAAATAGCAATCAACGCCAAGGTGCAAAGACCGTCCGTCTGCAACTCGATGGAGACGCTCATTATTCATGAACGCTTTGCCGCCGCCCACCTGGCCGCGATCGCCGATCAGTTCACCGCGCTTAACGTCGAGCTGCGCGGCTGCGCTGAAGCGCAGAAGCTGGTTCCTGCGATCAAGCCGGCAGCCGGCGAGGATTGGGATACCGAGTACAACGATTACATTCTCAATATCCGGATCGTCAGCGGACTGGATGAAGCTCTGGAACATATACGCCATCACAGCACGCTCCATTCGGAATGCATCGTGACCGAGGACGAGGCGAATGCCGTCCGTTTCCTGCAGGAGGTCGATGCCGCAGCCGTCTATCATAATGTGTCCACCCGCTTCACCGACGGCTTCGAATTCGGCTTTGGCGCGGAAATCGGCATCAGCACCCAGAAGCTGCATGCCCGCGGACCGATGGGACTTCCCGCCCTGACATCGACCAAATACGTCGTCCGGGGAAACGGACAAATCCGGGGATAATGTGCCGCTGAGGCCGCAACCGTTCGCCAACCGCCATGATCGCAAAAATCAACGACTTCGTCGTCCTTAAGAGGGACGAGCGCGTTTGTCAGGGCTGTGCGAAGCAAGCGCAAATTACCCATATTTTAAGAGGAGGTAGTCCGCCATGTCCATCACGTTATCCAACGCGGCCTTTACGTTTGTCGGCGCCGGCTCGATGGCCGAAGCCATCGTCCGCGGTCTGACCTCGCTGAAGGATGGAAATCCTGAACGTATTACGATGCTGAACCGCCAGGACGCAGCCCGCCTGCATGATTTGCAGCAGCGCTACGGCATCCGCTATGCGGTTGAAGCCGAAGCCAGAAACCTTGCGATTGCGCAGGCGGATGTCGTCATCGTCGCCTTCAAGCCGAAAGACGCGATCGAGGGCTTAAAAGCATTGAGCCCGCAACTGAAGCGCAATCAACTGCTGGTCTCCGTGATCGCCGGCCTGTCCGCCGCAACGATCGAGGACATACTCGGACGGTCCGACCAGCCGATTGCGCGTACGATGCCGAATACCTCGAGCTCGATCGGTCTTGGCGCGACCGGCATTGCCTTTACCGCGGCCGTATCGGCCGACCAGCGGGAGCTGGCTAGTGCGATGTTTGCCTCGACCGGCATTGCCGCCGTCGTCGAGGAAGCCCGGTTGGACATCGTCACCGGCGTGTCCGGCAGCGGTCCGGCCTACATCTATTACATGATGGAGGCCATGATCGAGGGCGGCATCCGGGGCGGTCTTACGCCCGAAGCCGCCAGACAGCTGACGGTGCAAACCGTGCTCGGCGCGGCCAAAATGGTCGAGCTGACCGGTGAAGAGCCGGCCGAGCTGCGCCGCAAGGTGACGTCGCCGAACGGTACGACACAGGCCGCATTAGAGACGCTGGACCGTTTCGACTTTGCTGCCGGCGTTACCCAGGCCGTTCTGCGGGCTGCCGAACGGGCAGGCGAGCTCGGGCAGGCGATCAGCGCGCAGGCGGCAAACCGCTAGACGCACCAAACCAATAGGAGCAGGTGAACCCAGAGATGAATTCCTACTGTGCAGCAACTTATCGCTGCTACGATGAGAAAGCGGATTTTGATAAAAAGGCGCTCGGCATCGCCGTCGGCTTGACCGTGGGCAGCTGGACCGACCTCCCCGAGGCGAAAAAAGCGGAGATGGAACGCCACCTGGGCAAGGTTCTCTCGGTCACCGTCCATGAGCCCTCAGGCCCGGAGAAAACCGCCTCGGATCGTTACGCCGATATTACGATCGCTTACCCGGACGCCAATTTCAGCCGCGATATTCCGGCGCTGCTCGTCACCGTCTTCGGCAAGCTGTCGATGGATGGGCGTATCAAGCTGATCGACCTGTCGTTTTCGCCGCAATTTATTTCCGGCTTTCCAGGACCGAAATTCGGGATCGCCGGGGTGCGCAACCTTCTCGGCGTTCACGACCGCCCGCTTCTGATGAGTATTTTCAAATCGGTCATCGGACACGATCTTGCCGCGCTGCGCGAGCAATTTTATTTGCAGGCCGCAGGCGGCGTCGATCTGATCAAAGATGACGAAATCTTATTCGAAAACCCGCTGACTCCGATCGAAAAGCGGGTTGAAGCCTGCCTGCAGGCAGCCGAACAGGCGAAGCGCGAAACTGGACAGGAGCTGCTGTACGCCGTCAACCTGACGGGACCGACCTTCGGTCTGCTGGATCATGCCCGCAAGGCGATCGCACACGGCGCCAACGCGCTGCTGTTCAATGTGCTGGCCTACGGATTTGACGTATTAAGCGAGCTAAGCCGCCATCCGGATATTAAGGTGCCGATTATGGCCCATCCCGCCCTGGCGGGCGCCTTCTATCCATCGGCCTACCATGGCATTGCCGCCAATGTGCTGCTCGGCAAGCTGATGCGGCTGGCCGGCGCCGATCTCGTGCTGTTCCCTTCGCCCTACGGCTCCGTCGTGATGCCGCGCGAAGAAAACATGGCGATCAAAGAAGTGCTGTTAACCGAAGCTGCTGAAAGCTACGTATACAGCGGATCGAGCAGCGCGAACAACGTTCAGACCGGTGCTCCGGCGGGTACGTCAGCTGTCGCGTCGGATTCAGTCGGGACGCCGGCGGGCACATCCGGCCGCAGCGCGGCCGCAGCGCCTGTTCTGCCGCTCAAAACAAGCTTTCCCGTCCCGTCCGCGGGCATCCATCCCGGCCTCGTTCCGCTCATTTTGAAAGATTTCGGCGATCAGACAGTCGTTAACGCAGGCGGAGGCATTCATGGCCATCCGATGGGCACGATAGCGGGCGGACAAGCGTTCCGGCAAGCCATCGATGCTAGCAAGTCGGGCATTCCTTTGCAGGATTACGCCGCGAACGGCCATTCTGAGCTTCAGGCCGCCATTCAAGCATGGGGGAGCAAGGGATGAAGCGCGAACGGATCATCTTCTGCGACTTTGACGGCACCATTACCGTTAATGACAACATCGTCGCCATTATGAAGCATTTTAAACCCGAAGGCTGGGACCGTCTCGTCGATCAGGTCATTTCCAAGACGATTTCGATCCGTGAAGGAGTCGGACGAATGTTCGCTCTGCTGCCGACCTCACGCAAGCAGGAAGTGATCGATTATGCGATCCAAAATGTGACGATACGGGACGGCTTCGCCGAGCTTTTGGACTATTGCCGAACGCGGCATATCACATTTCTCGTGACGAGCGGCGGGATCGACTTTTTCGTTTATCCCGTCTTGTCGGCCTTTCCGATACCGGCCAGCCATATATATTGCAACGGCAGCGATTTCAGCGGCAGTCACATTCAAATTTTATGGCCGCACGCTTGTGACGAGCATTGCGGCAACGATTGCGGGATGTGCAAAACGGCTATCATCCGCGGCTATCCGAAGGAGCAATACGAACGCATTTTGATCGGGGACAGCGTAACCGATTTTGAAGGGGCCAAGCTGGCGGATACGGTTTTCGCACGCTCCCATTTAATCGGCTTGTGCCAAAATCTCGGATTGCACTATTACCCCTTCGACAATTTTCACGATGTACTTCGACGTCTGGAGGAAAACGAATCATGATTTCAGCGCTTCGTTTGGAAGAAAAGCAGCAGGCATTTGCCGAGCTGACCGAAATTAAAACAACTTTGGCCGCAAGAGGCTGGTTTCCGGCAACGAGCGGCAATCTGTCCATCCGTGTAGGCGACTTCTCGCCCGAACAATTTACATTCGCAATCACATCCAGCGGAAAAGACAAATCCGTCAACACCCCCTCCGACTTTTTATTAGTCGACGCACAGGGCAAGCCTACCGAGACGACCGGCTTAAAGCCGTCCGCCGAAACCTTGATTCATTGCGAAATATATCGTGCAACGGGCTGCGGAGCGATTTTTCATGTGCATACCGTGTTTAACAATATAGTTTCCGAACTGTTCTGGGAGCGTCAATCGATTCCCGTACAGGGCGTGGAGCTGATTAAGGGCTTTAATATTTGGGAAGAGGATGCGCAGATTGAAATCCCGATTCTTCCCAACTATGCGGAAATACCGCGGATCGCCGTGCTGGTGGAAAAAGCCATTGTCCCGCGGATACCGGGCATTATGCTGCGCAATCACGGAATTTACGCCTGGGGAGCCAACGCGTTCGAAGCGAAGCGGCATCTCGAAGCTTTCGAATATCTGTTCGAATATGTGTACCGGATGGAGCTGCTGAAGAAATAGCGCCTTATTGAAAAATCCCCCTTTCCGATCACGGACATGCTGCTGTCAGAGGCGGGATCCCATGAACGCGGAGGGGGATTTTTTGCTACTAAAGAGTGGATCAATCGAGCTTGCTGTGGTACGATGGGTGAAATTTACCTTTTACCGGGAGAGTGAATTTATTGAACGCTCAAGTCGATCTTGTCGAGCCTTCGGACGCATACCGCGAGGCTTATGTTTCATTTTATGAAGAATGGTTGGAAAGCAAGGAAAAGATGGTTCCGTTCGTGATCTGCAAAGCTCCGTATCCGTTTCAGACGATGCTGCAGCATTTGGCCGATGAGCGCAATGAAGAACTGCTGCCTGACGGGTGGGTTCCTGCCTCCACTTACTGGTTGATCGACGCCGGACACCAAGTGGTCGGCGCCGTCAACATCCGCCACCGGCTGAACCCCAAGCTGCTCAACAGCGGTGGTCATATCGGCTATGGCATCCGGCCGTCGGAAAGACGCAAAGGCTACGCGACCGCTCTGCTTGGCCTTGCGCTGCAGCAAGCGGCCCGGCTCGGCATCTCGAAAGCGCTCCTCTGCTGCGACAGCGGCAACATCGGCTCCGAACGGACCATCCTGAAGCACGGAGGCGTATTTGAATCCGAGTACACGGAAGCGGACGGCGGAATCGTACGCCGATTTTGGATCGAGCTTAGCCGGTAAACTCGTACGTATCCGGATGCTGTTCCGCGATAAATGGGCTGACGTCGCCCGCTGCGTATAAATGCAGCCGATGCATCGCCCGCGTGCAGGCAGTGTAGAACAGCTTGCGCTCGTTTTCGCGAGAATAACGGAGCTTGCCGGCGTCGTATATAATGACGGCGTCGAATTCGACCCCCTTGGCCAAATAGGCAGGAATCACCATCGTGCCTCTTTCAAAATCCGGCGTATATTGCGTGATCAGACTTAATTCAAATTGCTCCTTGAATTCGTCGTACACCTGCGCGCTTTCCGCCGCCGTTTTGCAAATAATGGCGATCGAATCGCAGCCTTCGGCCCGCAGCGACGCTATGCGGGAGGCCACAGCCGCAGGCAGCCCCTCGCGGTCCGGCATTACCGTAACGGTCGGTTTCGCGCCATCCCGGTTGAACGGTTCAATCGTCTCGCCGCCCGGCACCATTCCCCGCGTAAATTCGACGATCTGCCGGGTCGAGCGGTAGCTGCGCGTCAAACGGATCAGCTCGGTCTGATCCGCCCCGTACAGCTCGATGATCGTACCGACATCCTCCAACACCGGTGCATGCGCGTAAATCGCCTGGTTCAAATCGCCCAGTGCGGTCATCTTGGCGCGAGGAAACAGCTTTTTCAAAAACTCAAGCTGAAACGGCGAATAATCCTGAATTTCATCGACCATCACATGTTTAACCGACGTGTTGGTTTGAAAGCCGAGCATCAGCTCCTGCAAATATAAATAAGGTGTCGCATCCTCGTAGGCAAGCTCTTTTCGCTCAAGCTTCGCTAATGTTTCACGGCATATTTCAGCCCAATACGCGGGAACCGCATCGCTGCCTGCAAGCCGCTCGAACAGCTTTTCGTCGCTGAACAGCTGCATGTATAGCTTGCGCGCATCAACGAAAAAAAGTTTACGGATTTTGCTGCGAAGCGGCTTCAGCTCCTCACGGACGATCGATCGGCAGATCAACTCCTTTTCCCTGTCGAAATCGTCGAATGAATCGTCCTTCCCTTTCATTCCTTTGCGCAGCTGCTTGTAGGAGCGCATGTAATCCTCGGGCTCGAGCAATTCAGCCTGCTCCTCAACCCACTCCTGCTTCCATTCCGTTTTCTCCAGCGCGTCGATTTCGTTCAGCAGCCAGTCGCGCAGCAGCACAATCCGGTTAGGCAGACGGACGGACGAATCGTATGCATAAAACTTTTCCATCATCTTCTCACGCGAAACGACAGCCCGCCCCCTAAACCGGATCGGTTTAAAGAGCATTCCTGCTTGCTCCAGCTCCTGTTTGTAAGTCTGGATAGCGTGTAAAAAAGCGGTAGAAGCTTTATAACGGACCGCTTCCATTCTGGCCGCGTATCCCGGTCCCGCAGCTTCCGGCCCCGATAGCACGTATTCCATCTGGCTGAACGGATCCTCCAGTTGAAACTGTCTGCCAAGCCGCTTCTCCAAATACTGCTGGAACGTCGTCTGCTCCATATTTTCTTCACCCAGCTCGGGAAGAACGGTCGACACATAGCTGTTGAACATCGGATTCGGCGAAAACAGCACCATTTGATCCGCCTTCAGCGTTTCCCGGTGCTTATACAGCAAATACGCGGCGCGCTGCAGCGCTGCCGATGTTTTCCCGCTCCCCGCCGCTCCCTGTACGATCAACATCCGGCTGTGATCATTGCGGATGATCCGGTTCTGCTCCCTCTGAATCGTCGCCACGATGCTCCGCATTTGCGCGTCGGAGCTTTGACTCAGCACCTGCTGCAGCAGCTCGTCGCCAATGGTCACTCCCGTATCGAACATGAGCCGGATATGGCCGTCCCTGATGACGTACTGCCGTTTTAACGTAACGGTTCCGTGAATATCGCCGGCCGGCGTCACATAAGCCGCAGCACCCGGTCCATAGTCATAGTAAAGGCTCGATATGGGCGCCCGCCAGTCGTAGACCAGATAGCTTCCCTGCTCCTCATCCAAAAAGGTGGCAATTCCGAGATAAATGCGTTCCTCCCGCCGGTCCCCGTCCTCTTGAAAATCGATTCTCCCAAAATAAGGCGAACGAACCAGCCGCTTCATTTTGCTCAGCGCTTCTGCGGCGTGGCGGTAGCTGCGTTCGCGCTCAGACAAAAGCTCGGCCTGCTGCCTCAGGCTCCAATAAGATTCAATCTTATCCTCATGCGTGCTTAAATTAATCGTCACGTCGTCCCAAAAATGTTTGCGGATCGAAACGACCTCGGTTTTAACGGAGCCTGTCTCCAGTTCCAGCGCTTGAATGCGCTGTTCGATTTTATCCGTTACTTCATCTACGCGCGCTTGCTCTAAGCGCCATTGTTGTTCGGTTACGCCCATTCCAATCGCCTCTTTTCCGAAAAGTAACTGTTCACGATAAAAAATCCGTCTTTCGAATTGACAACGGGGTGTGTCTTGTGCTAAAATTAAATTAGAAAGTTATACCCTTTTTATCGGAAAATTCTAAACTCCAAATATCATTTTAACATCCCCGGCTTCCTAATGCAACCTGGAAGTTTTTTGTGTTTTTATTTTCTCCCCCTCCATTCTTGATTCCGTTAACAATGATACATAATTTCTTAAACAACAATAAAGACCTTAAGCGTTCCGCCCGAACGCTCAAGGTCTAAGGTCTTCATAAGTACATCATAACTTTGCGTTTTATTTCCCGTATTCGCTTGGATTCAAGCGCCATGCTTTCAGTGCTTCCAGATCCTGCTTCTGGATGCTGCCCTGATTTAAAGCCACTTCGAGCAGGACGCTGTAATTGGTCAATGTCTCGAACGGAATTCCGGCTTCGCCGAAGGCGGCAGCCGCCTTGTCAAACTGGTACGAAAAAATGCCGAACACGGACAGCGCTTCGGCTCCCGCATCGTTGACCGCCTGAGCCACCTTCAGCGAGCTGCCGCCGGTTGAGATCAGATCCTCGATGACGACTGTCTTTTGTCCCGGACGGATCGTACCCTCGATCAAATTTTCTTTGCCGTGGCCCTTTGCTTTATCGCGTACATAGACCATCGGCAAATTGAGCTTCTGCGCTACCCATGAGGCGTGAGGAATTCCGCCTGTCGCCGCCCCGGCGATCACCTCGGTATCCGGGAAATTGTCGCGGATCAATGCCACGAAGCCTTCGGCTATCAGTTCGCGGATTTCCGGATACGAAATCGTCAACCGGTTATCGCAGTAGATCGGCGATTTCAAGCCGGAGGTCCATGTAAACGGCTGCTGCGGCCGCAGGGCGACGGCTTGAATCTGCAGCAGCGCCGCCGCTATTTTTTCCGCAAGCTGCGGGTTGGTCGTTATCGTCTGAGAACTCATGAACAACTCTCCTTTGGCAATTAATGTATCGACTCGATAATTTGCTCCAATGCGGCACGCGGCTCGGCGGCTGCCGTGATCGGACGTCCGATCACGACATAATCGGTGCCTTGGGCGAATGCTTCTGGCGGCGTCATGACGCGCGACTGATCGCCGATGGCTGCGCCGGCAGGCCGAATGCCGGGCGTGACCGTCACAAAGCCCGGACCGCAGGCGGCTTTAAGTTGCGTTACTTCCAGCGGCGAGGCGACGACGCCGTGCAGGCCGGCTGCCTGCGCCAGCTTCGCATAGCGTATTACGGCATCCTCTACGGCTCCGGCGATGCCAATCTCATTGTTCATGACGATGCGGCTCGTGCTCGTCAGCTGGGTCACGCCGATAACCAGCGGCTTGACGCCGCTTCCTCCGGCAAGAGCCTTGTCTACGCCTTCGAGCGCCGCTTCCATCATCGCTCTGCCTCCGGCGGCATGGACGTTAAACATATCGACGCCAAGTCGCGTTACGCTCTCCGAGCCGCCTTTGACCGTATTCGGAATATCGTGCATTTTCAAATCAAGGAACACTTTGTAGCCTTTTTCTTTCAGCTCCGCGACGAAGCCCGGACCCGCACTGTAAAACAACTGCATCCCGACCTTCATGTAGCACGGAATGCCTTTCAGCGATTCCACCAGTTTGCGCGCGTCCGCCGCTTCCGCATAATCCAGCGCAACCATAATTCGTTCTGCAATACCCGATTGAATGGTCATGACTTCCCGCCCCCGTTTTGGTTAGTATATGCCCAATCAGAGGATTAGCACAGCGTTCCTGTCGTTACAGGCGGCTGTGCTAATCCATGAAGGCTAACGGCGTGCAGCCTTTATCTTATAATGATAGAAAGTATAAGTTTTCAGCGGAGCTGAAGCTTTCTATCATTTCAAGAAAACCTACATTTAAATCGCGGTCGCTCATCTTGAAAGGCCGCGATAGAGGTTTTCTTATCGGCCGCAAACTTGCCGTTTATTGGTTATACATGATGCGCAGGCATCGGTCTGGATTGGAAATTGATCGCTTCCAGCATATGCCAGAGCGCTCTTACCGTATCGAGCGAGGTCATGCAGACGATGCCGTTTTCGACGGCTTCGCGGCGAATCCGGAAGCCGTCGCGCTCGGGCGTCTTGCCTTTGGTCAATGTATTGACCACAAAGTGCGCCTCCCCGTTGCGGATCAGATCGAGAATATTCGGCGAGCCTTCGCTCAGCTTGTTCACGGTCGTTACGCGCAGGCCGGCTTCCTCCAGCGCTTTAGCGGTGCCGCCGGTGGCGACAATTTTGTAGCCCATTTTGTAAAAGCCGCTCAAAATTTCAATCGCTTCTTCTTTGTCTTTGTCCGCTACAGTGGCGATAATCGAGCCGGTTGGCGGAATTTTCATGCCGGAGCCGATCAGGCCTTTGTAGAGAGCTTTGGCAAACGTTTCGTCGCGCCCCATCACTTCGCCGGTCGATTTCATTTCCGGTCCGAGCGTCGTATCCACGCGGCGCAGCTTCGCGAAGGAGAACACCGGCACTTTGACGGATACATGCTCGTCTTCCGGCCACAATCCGGTTTGGTAGCCCATATCGGCCAGCTTTTCGCCCATAATGACGCGGGTTGCCGCATTCGCCATCGGTACTTTCGTCACTTTGCTCAGGAAAGGCACCGTTCTCGAAGAGCGCGGATTGACTTCAATCACGTAAGCTTGATTTTGATAAATGACGAACTGGATGTTGACCAAGCCTACAACCTGCAGCCCTCTGGCGATTTTAACCGTAATATCGATAATTTGCCGCTTGATTTCTTCCGATATCGTCTGCGGAGGATATACGGCGATGGAGTCCCCGGAGTGAACGCCCGCTCTTTCCACATGCTCCATGATGCCCGGAATGAGCACGGTCTCCTTGTCGCAGATGGCGTCAACCTCGACTTCTTTGCCGAGCATGTAACGGTCGATCAGCACCGGATGCTCCGGATTGATTTTGACCGCATATTCCATATAGCTAAGCAGCTCTTCGTCGGAGTAGACGATTTCCATTGCGCGTCCGCCCAACACGTACGAAGGACGTACGAGCACCGGATAACCGAAGTTAGCCGCCATGCCGACCGCTTGATCGACGGAAGTCACCGTTCCGCCCGGAGGCTGAGCGATGCTCAGACTGCGCAGCAGAGCTTCGAACTTTTTACGGTCCTCGGCCGCATCGATGTTTTCCAGATCGGTGCCGAGAATGCGTACGCCCGCTTTGGCCAGCGGCGCCGCCAGGTTGATCGCGGTTTGTCCGCCGAACTGCACGATGACGCCGATCGGCTGCTCCCGCTCGATGACGTTCATCACGTCCTCGAAGAACAGCGGCTCGAAGTACAGACGGTCGGACGTGTTGAAATCGGTCGATACCGTCTCCGGGTTGTTATTGATGATGACGGCTTCATAGCCTGCCGCCTGGATAGCCCACACCGCATGCACCGTGGAATAGTCGAATTCGATCCCTTGTCCGATCCGGATCGGGCCGGAGCCTAATACGACAACTTTTTGCTTCGTCGTCTCCTTGACTTCATCCTCGGTTTCGTATGTGGAGTAATAGTAAGGCGTTGTCGCCTCAAATTCGGCGGCGCAGGTGTCAACCATTTTATATACGGGCTTCAGTCCGAGACTCAAGCGAAGCGCGCGAATATCCGCTTCCTGCGTCAAGCTCAGTCCCTGGTTCGCCGCAGTGCGAATTTCCGCAATCGCGCGGTCTGTAAAGCCTTTGCGTTTCGCTTCGCGAAGCAGCTGCTCCGATATTTCCGGCTGCTGCAGCTGTTCCTCGAACTGAATCAGACCTTCCAGCTTGCTCAGGAACCACCAGTCGATCTTCGTTAAATCCTGAACCTGCTGCAGCGTGTAGCCGCGGCGGAACGCCTCGGCGATCAGGAACATCCGCTCATCGTCCGGCTTCTCAAGGCGCGTTTCCAGCGATTCTTTATCAAGCAGGTCCGTTTCCTTCAAGAACAGGCGGTGAACGCCGATCTCCAGCGAACGGATCGCTTTATGGATCGATTCTTCGAATGTACGGCCGATCGCCATCACTTCGCCGGTTGCTTTCATCTGGGTGCCGAGCTTGCGGTTGGCAGCCGTAAATTTATCGAACGGCCAGCGCGGGATTTTGGATACGATGTAATCCAGCGTCGGCTCGAAGCATGCATAGGTTTGACCCGTAACCGGGTTGACAATCTCGTCAAGCGTGTAGCCGATCGCGATTTTCGCCGCCATTTTGGCAATCGGATAGCCGGTTGCTTTGGAGGCGAGCGCAGAGGAACGGCTTACGCGCGGGTTCACTTCAATGACATAGTACTGGTAGCTGAACGGATCCAGCGCAAACTGTACGTTACATCCGCCTTCGATGTTCAAGGCGCGAATAATTTTCAGCGATGCGGAGCGCAGCATTTGATACTCGCGGTCCGACAGCGTCTGGCTAGGCGCGACGACGATGCTGTCGCCCGTATGTACGCCGACCGGATCGAAGTTCTCCATGTTGCATACAACGATACAGTTGTCGTTAGCGTCGCGCATGACTTCATACTCGACTTCCTTCATGCCGGCGATGCTCCGCTCGATCAGACATTGACCGATCGGGCTGTAGCGGATACCGGAAGCTACCGTCTCCAGCAGCTCTTCTTCGCTCGCGCAGATGCCGCCGCCCGTACCGCCCAGCGTATATGCCGGACGCACGATGATCGGATAGCCGATTTCATTGGCGAAATCGACCGCTTCCTGCACCGTAGTGACGATGACGCTCTCCGGCACCGGCTGCTCCAGCTCTCTCATCAAATCGCGGAACAGGTCGCGGTCCTCCGCTTTCTCGATCGCTGTCAGCTGGGTGCCGAGCAGCTTCACGTTTTCGCGCTCGAGCACGCCTGCTCGTGCCAGCTCGACCGCCATGTTCAAGCCCGTTTGGCCGCCCAATGTCGGCAGCAGTCCGTCTGGACGCTCCTGGCGAATAATTTGCGTAACAAAATCCAGTGTAATCGGTTCGATATATACTTTATCGGCCATGTTGGTGTCGGTCATGATCGTTGCCGGGTTGCTGTTGATCAGCACGACCTCCATGCCCTCTTCTTTCAACGCTTGACATGCTTGCGTACCTGCATAGTCGAACTCGGCCGCTTGCCCGATGACAATCGGACCGGAGCCGATCACGAGAATTTTTTTCAGACTGTTATTTTTTGGCATATTGCAGTTCTCCTTTCGATGCAGGCGCGGCAGCGCCGTCTGCAAGGCCCGCAAGCTTGGCGGCTGCGGCAATTTGCGCCTGTTTCGGCGGCTGCGGGTTATTTTGCTTATGCTGTTGAATCATCTCGATAAAATCGTCGAACAAGTAGCTGGAGTCGAATGGCCCCGGAGCCGCTTCCGGATGATACTGCACCGAAAACGCCGGATACGTTTTATGCTTCAAGCCCTCGATCGTACTGTCATTGTTATTGATGTGCGTCACTTCAAGCTCCGTGCCCGCAATGGAATCTTCCTTGACAGTGTAGCCGTGGTTTTGCGAAGTAATGTAGCAGCGGTTGCTTTTCAAGTCTTTTACCGGATGATTGCCGCCGCGGTGACCGAATTTCAGCTTTTCCGTATCCGCTCCGCAAGCGAGCGCAAACAGCTGGTGCCCGAGACAGATTCCGAAAATCGGGTACTCGCCCAGCAGCTCGGAAATCATCTTCGCCGCATGCGGAACATCCTTCGGGTCCCCGGGGCCGTTGGACAGCAATATGCCGTCCGGCGCAAGGCGGCGGATTTGGTCGGCCGTTGCGTCTTGCGGTACGACGACCACATCGCAGCCGCGCTTGGTCAGATCGCGCAAAATCCCGCTTTTGGCGCCGAAATCGACAAGCACGACACGTTCTTTGGAGCCCGGCGAGCTGAACACGCTTCGCGTCGATACGCGGGCTACCTGATCGCTCATAAGAGCACTGCCGTTCAACTGCTCGAGCAGCTCCTCGACGCGCTTGTCGGACGTCGTCAAGAGCCCTTTCATAACGCCGTGGTGGCGAATGCGGCGGGTTAGCATCCGTGTGTCGATGTCGCTGATGCCGATGATACCGTACTCCTTCAGCAGATTATCGAGGGAGTATTCCGCTCTCCAGTTGCTCGGCACAGCCTCGTGCTGGCGTACGACGAAACCGTGAATATAAGGGCGAATGGACTCGAAGTCGTCACGCGCGATGCCGTAGTTCCCGATCAGCGGGTAAGTCATCGTTACGATCTGCCCGCAGTAGGAAGGATCCGAAAGTACCTCTTGATAGCCTGTAATCCCTGTATTAAAAACGACCTCGCCCACCGAATCGCCTTCGCTTCCGAACGCTTTTCCGGTGAACAACGTACCGTCTTCCAATAATAATCTTGCCTGCATGCCATTCAACTCCTTATCAATATGAAGAACCGATTCATTGCCAAAAATGTTGGTTCAGCTAAGTATATAGCCAAATATATGAGACTGTCGATGTGCGTCGGAACAGGATTGGGAGATGACAGTCTCTACATATGTGTAAAGTCTGCAGCCTACGCTTCCGACCAGACCAGCTTGCCGCCTGCGATCGTATGTGTCGGCCAGCCTTTCAAGCTCCATCCGGCAAACGGCGTATTGCGTCCTTTGGATGCGAATTCCGCAGGGTTGACCGTTTTTTCCGTTTCCAGGTCGATAATCGTAATATCCGCCTCTTTGCCCGGTTCGAGCGTCCCCAGCTCCAAGCCGAACACTTGAGCCGGCAGCGAAGTCATTTTATTTACCAAAAATTGCAGCGTCCATTGACCGGTTGCTACGAATTTGGTGTACAACAGCGGGAATGCCGTCTCGAAGCCGACAATACCGAATGGCGCAAGGTCGACGCCTTTTGCCTTTTCCTCTTCACTGTGCGGCGCATGGTCGGTTACCAGGATGTCGATGGTGCCGTCCAGCAAGCCTTCGATGCAAGCCTGTACATCTTTCGGGGTCCTGAGCGGCGGGTTCATTTTCCAGTTGGCATCCATGCCCGGAATATCCTCGTCCGACAGCAGCAGGTGATGCGGGCATACTTCCGCGGTCACATTGATGCCGAACTGCTTCGCATGGCGGATCAGACGAACCGACTGCTCGGTGCTGACATGGCACACATGGTAGTGTACGCCCGTCGCTTCCGCCAGCAGCACGTCGCGGCCGACATGGATCGCCTCCGACTCGTTCGGAATTGCCTTCAACCCGTGCTTGCGGGCAAACTCTCCTTCGCTCGCCCAAGCCCCTTCCACCAGCGTATTGTCTTCGCAGTGGGCGATTATCGGCAATCCGACGGATGCCGCTTTGGCCATGGCGTCCTTCATCATCTGCGCGCTTTGCACGCCGACGCCGTCATCCGTAAAGCCGATCGCGCCGGCCTGCTTCAAAGCATCAAAATCCGCCAGCTCGCGGCCCAGCTCGTTCTTCGTGATGCAGCCGTAAGGCAGCACCCTCACGATGCCCTCCGTTTCGGCTTTATCGAGCACGTATTTTACCGTATCGACCGTATCGATAACCGGCCGCGTGTTCGGCATGCAGGCGATCGTCGTAAAACCGCCGCGCGCCGCCGAGCGGGTACCGCTCGCAATCGTTTCTTTATGTTCGAAGCCCGGCTCGCGCAAATGCACGTGCATATCGATCAGACCCGGAGTGACCAGCTTGCCTGCGGCGTCAATCACCGTATGTCCTGCCGTATCGGGCAGCGTGCCGTCCGCTTCCACTATGCTTCCAATCGTGCGGCCTTCCATAAATATATGCCGTTTCACCAGCTCGTTGCCTGCAGCAACCGTCTGCGCGTTTAAAATCCAAATCCCCATAATAGCCTCCCCGCAATATATAATGTATGAAAGGTTCGGTACTAGCTTAATGCCCGCTCAATGACTGCCATTCGAATCGGCACGCCGTGGCTCATTTGCTCGAAAATTTTGGATCGCCCGCATTCCACGAGCACATCGTCGATTTCGACGTCGCGGTTCACCGGTGCCGGGTGCATGATGATCGCATGCGGCGCCATCGCCGCTTCCCGCTTCACCGTCAGCCCGTACGCCTCGCGGTATTCCTCAGGCGATTTGAACATGCTCTCCTCATGGCGTTCCAGCTGCACCCGCAGCATCATGACGACGTCCGCTTTGACCGCCTCGTCCATTGAGATATAAGGCGCATGAGCCGCCAGCTCCGGCGCCTGCATGCCGGCCGGTGCGCAGAAGCTCACCCTGGCGCCTACAGCCTGCAGAGCCCATAGATTCGAGCGTGCCACACGGCTGTGCTTGATATCGCCGATGATCGATACGTTCAGTCCCCGGAGCTCGCCGAACTGCTTGCGCATCGTATACAGATCGAGCAGCGCCTGGGTCGGATGCTCGTTGTTGCCGTCGCCGGCGTTAATCAGCGGCACCTTGATTTTCTCGGCAAGCTCGGGCAGCAGCCCGTTCGGCTTCATCCGGATGACGCCGGCGTCGATCCCCATCGACTCCAACGTTTTGACCGTATCGTAGATCGATTCGCCCTTTTGCACGCTCGATACCGCCGCCGCGAAATTCAGCACCTCCGCGCCGAGCCGTTTCTCCGCGACCTCGAAGGAAAACCGCGTTCTCGTGCTGTTTTCAAAAAACATATTGGCCACAAACCGGCCCTGCAAGTGATTCGACAGCTTTACGGGATATTGTTCCCAATACGCGGCCCGATCCAATATTGAAGTTATTTCTTGCGCGCTCATTCCTTTGGTGCCCAGCAAATGTTTTTCCGATGCGACGTGCAGCTGTGTCATCCGTTCTGCCTCCTCTGTTGCGTTATCATGACTTGATCGACGCCATCCACTTCGTTCAGCAGCACCTCGATCGTTTCCAACCGCGATGTCGGTATGTTTTTACCTACGAAGTCCGGGCGTATCGGCAGCTCCCGGTGTCCCCGGTCAACCAGCACGGCCAATTGAATCATCTGCGGTCTGCCGAGATCCATCAAGGCGTCCATCGCGGCCCGCACCGTTCTGCCGGTATAGAGCACGTCATCGAACAAAATCAGCTTCTTATTATGGATGTCCATGGCCGCCGACTCGTCTGACAGGCCCAGGTTTTGCTCCTGTTTGCCCGACAGGTCGTCCCGGTATCGGGTTACGTCGATTTCGCCGACAGGCGCCGGCACATTCTCGATATCGAGAATCAGCTCGGCGATTCGGTTTGCGAGATAAATTCCCCGGGTTCGTATACCGATCAGCATACAATTTTCAAAGCCTTTGTTCTTCTCCAATATTTCGTGGGCGATCCGGGTTAATGCGCGCCGCATCCCCGTTCCGTCCATGAGCACATGCTCATGCTGTTCCACATCCTGCACCAAGGTCATCGACCTCCTGCTTCATTAGGTTGGATATCGCTTTTTCGCAGCTTGCGAAATTCCCGTTTGGCACCAGGATAAACGGCTTCGCCGTCCTTAGGGGACGTGCGCGTTTGTCAAGGTTGTGCGAAGCAAAGTATAAAAGCTTATACTTTCCTTGTAACTGAAAAAACCTTGCTTTTCAGCAAGGTTTGCGGACTTAACCAGAGATCCGAGTATGGACAAACTGGGCCGTTATTAGACCCGCTGCGCCGTACATCCGTTTCTCAGCTATTCGTTCACCTTGCCAGCCTCTCTGGACTGTTTTTAAAGGTGCTATTCGATTAGCAGTATTATCCCATGTTCGACAACCGATGTCAATAGTAGTGTCGAGGCCTGTCAGTCAATAACATTGCTAGAACATGTCTTTTATGCTATAAAGAATAAAGAATGCTTCGCCTGTGTCCGGGTTACCGAACGCGGCAATTTACATAAGGAGTTGGAATTGAGCATGGCAGAAATGAACACGGAAGAAATTATTAATTTTATTAAAACCAGCACCAAGAAAACGCCGGTGAAAGTATATGTAAAAGGCGATCTGGAAGCGATCGATTTCGGAGCAGCCATCCAGTCGTTCATTTCGGGAAAAAGCGGCGTACTGTTCGGCGAATGGACGGAAGTGAAGCGCGTATTGGACGAAAATCAAAGCCGCGTCGAAGACTATGTCGTCGAAAACGACCGCAGAAACTCAGCCATCCCTACGCTTGACCTGAAAAACATCAATGCCCGCATCGAGCCAGGCTCCATTATCCGCGACAAAGTGTCCATCGGCGACAATGCGATCATCATGATGGGCGCTTCCATCAATATCGGAGCTTCCATCGGCTCGGGCACGATGATCGACATGAATGTGGTCGTCGGCGGACGCGCCCAAATCGGCAGCATGTGCCATATCGGCGCAGGCTCCGTTGTTGCCGGCGTTATCGAGCCTCCGTCCGCCCAACCGGTCATCATCGAGGATGACGTATTGGTCGGCGCCAATGCCGTTATACTTGAAGGCGTGCGCGTAGGCAAAGGTTCCGTTGTCGCGGCTGGAGCCATCGTCACCCAGGATGTGCCGGAATATACGGTTGTCGCCGGAGCGCCTGCACGCGTGATCAAAAACGTCGACGCCAAGACAAAGTCGAAAACCGAAATTTTGATGGACCTCCGCACCCTGTAACGGACCGGTCGCAAGCAGGCCCGGCGTATGTCGCCGGGCCTTTTTGACGAAGGTTTTGCGGTGTCGATACCGTTTCTGATGAGAGGAGCTAGACCATGGCATCAACAGCCAATCGTAACGGCAGCTCGGAAGCATTAAGCCCGTTTGTCGCCATTCGCCGGGAGCTGCACCAAATTCCCGAACCGGGCTTTGCCGAATTCAAGACCCAGCAGTATTTGTTGACTTATGTACAGTCGCTACCCCAGGAACGGCTGGAGGTGCGCACGTGGCGTACGGGCATCTTCGTCAATGTGAAAGGCGTTTCGCCGAAGCGCCGTTTCGGCTACCGCGCCGATATGGACGGGCTGCCGATCTCCGAGGATACGAGCTACGAATTTCGCTCCGCCCATCAGGGCTATATGCATGCGTGCGGACATGACGTTCATATGGCGATCGGGCTCGGCATTCTGACCCATTTCGCCAACCATCCGATCAATGACGACATCACTTTTATTTTTCAGCCGGCTGAGGAAGGTCCGGGCGGCGCGCTGCCGATGCTGACATGCGAAGAGCTGCGGGATTGGATGCCGGATCAAATCATCGCGCTCCATATCGCTCCCGAATATCCGGTAGGCACCGTCGCTACGAAGCCGGGAATTTTGTTTGCGAACACCTCGGAGCTGTTCATCGACCTGACCGGAAAAGGCGGACATGCCGCTTTCCCGCATTTGGCCAACGATATGGTGATTGCGGCGTGTCAGCTCGTTTCGCAGCTGCAAACGATTATTTCCCGCAACGTCAACCCGCTCGATTCCGCCGTCATCACCATCGGCAAAATCGAAGGCGGCACGAAGCAAAATATTATCGCCGAGAAAGCGCGGCTCGAAGGCACGATCCGTTCGCTCTCCGCCGAGACGATGCAGCTGGTCAAGTCGCGGATCGAGTCGCTGACGGCGGGGATGGAAACCTCGTTCAATTGCAAAATCGATATCGACTACGGCGCAAATTACCGTCAAGTGTTCAATCATCTGGAAACGACCCGCGAATTTATGGATTGGGTGGAGCAAAGCGGCACGGTGAAGCTGATCGAATGCACCGAGGCGATGACCGGGGAAGATTTCGGATACTTCCTTGCCGATATTCCGGGCTTCATGTTCTGGCTCGGCGTCGATACGCCGTATGGCCTGCATCATGCCAAAATCGAACCGGACGAGCAAGCGATCGATTTGGCGATAAATATGATCAGCCGCTATATAACCTGGAAATCCCAAATGTAACAGACGCACAAATTGCGGAGCCGGCTACTGAGGGCACGTCGGCTGTGCCTTTCATCCGGTTTGCCGGCTTCGCCTGTCGCTATGTCGCGGGGAAAAAATTAAGTCACGTTTTCCCCGCTTTTTTTCTATTTTCCCATGTTTCTCCCTCCGGAAGCGTGATGTCAATAACGCATGCCAAAAGCCTCCAATCCACGCTTCGCACCAATTGGAGGCTATACTTGCAGCTATATTCGATTATAATTGCAAAATGCCGGTTCAAATCCGATTATCTTGCGAAAGACGGCTTTTTGTAGGCGGCTTCTTTCTCGAAAACGATCGTATATTCTTTGTCCGCTCCTCCTACGACCGACGGAGCAATGACTACGCCGGATTTCGCAGCGGCAGCGCGGCCATCCGGTTTGTTCTTATCGGAGTACAGCTTGCTCATATGGAATCCCCTCCAAACAAATAGTTGACCGTGCCCATCAAATCCTGATTATCCTCGTACACCCGGTTTAGATCGTCCTCGGCAACGACCGAGGGACCCGTCAGATGGACCGTCAACACAAGTTTCTTGTCTACAGGATAACACAGTAAATACTCATAAGCAACATGCTGCCGATACAGAAAAAATTGCACCTTGCTGTTCAAGTACGCGTCCAGCACCCCGATTCGCTGCTCGCCCTCCTGCTTGCCGTCATTCGCTCCCAACGTATAAAACCGGCCTTTGCCCACATTGCCGGCGACCTGCCGGAGACCGTCATTCCCTTCCACGTGCCAGACGGAAACGCCACGGACTTTAAAGCCGCGCAGGGCCGAAGGATCGAATGCGTTGCGGAACGCTTCGTACAGCTTGTCGAACAAGCCGGGTTTGCCCGATACGTTCATATCGATAAATTCAATGAAAAAGTGCAAAATTTGCTGTTTCCGGTTCATTTCCGCTTTTACCGCTTCAAGCTGCCTCACCGGATCTTTGTACACGCCGAGCTCCTCAATCCGGCTGATGATTTCCGCACAAGCGACATTGACCGCCGCCGCGTTATTTTTATCGGTACGCATTTCGTATTTCAGCAGCGTCAGCCCGTTCAAATCGGAAGGGATATGAAATTCATGAATGTTAATACCATTTCTATGCAGAGGAACGAGATTCGGAACCACAAAAAAAACGCGTTCCCGCTTTAAGCGCCCCCAAAACATTCCCATTTCGAATACGGTATTATCCCGCGGCGATAAATAAACCTGGTCCCGCATGTAAACGATATCATCGGCGGAAAAAACGAATACGGCAAAATCGTTGCTCTCCAGCTGCTCCTCCAAATCTTCCATGGGATACCGGTTCGCCCGGAAAGCGCCGGCCGACCATGGCGTGACCTCCGCGTAATAGCTTAGCTGCTGCTGAATGGCCGAAACCAATGCGATCGATTCTCTCGCCGATCCGATGAAAAGCCTTGGTTTCTCCACATGATTGCCCCCTCCCTCTGGACTTGCCCTTCTATAACTATACTAAAAATGGAACATTTTTACGACATACCAGATTATCAATCATTAAAAAAGCGCTGCTCTATTCCTTCCTGCAAAGCCGTCCCGGCTTGCGGCAAATTGAATAGCCAGCGCGTTTTGTGCTGCGATGCATGATGTTGTGTTTACTTTAACTTTTACAGCTTGCGTACAAAAGCTTCCAGACGGTCGCAAGCCTGTTCAAGCACATCCATGGAATAAGCGTAGGATATACGAATGTATCCCTCGCCAAAGCTGGAAAATGCATCCCCCGGCACGACCGCAACCCGCTGCTCCTCCAGCAGCCTCATTGTGAAATCCATCGAGGACAGCTTAAACTTTTCGATGGACGGGAATAAATAGAACGCCCCTTCCGGCTTTTCCAGCTCGAAACCCATACGCAGCAGTCGGTCATACACATAATCCCGGCGCTGTATATAAGCCTCCTTCATCGGAAGCGCATCGTCAACCCCGTTCGTCAACGCCTCCAAAGCGGCGTATTGGCTGATCGAGCTGGCGCAGGTCACATTGTACTGGTGTACTTTGACCATATGCTGGGTAATCGCGGCCGGGGCGAATGTAAAACCTATGCGCCATCCGGTCATCGAATGCGATTTGGACAAACCGTTGATGACGATCGTTTTATCGCGCATGGACGGGAATGAAGCCAAGGAAACATGATGCTGTCCATAAATAAGTTCGCTGTATATTTCATCGGAGATGACGAATATCGATTTGTTTTCCAGCAGCCGGGCAATATCGGCCAGCTCTTCACGGCTTAATACGCGGCCTGTCGGATTTGACGGATAGCATAAAATAATGCAGCGCGTATTTTCGGTAATATGCGGTTCTAGCAGCTCGGCCGTCAGCTTAAAGCCGTTCGCCCGGGTATCCGCATAAACCGGCACGCCTCCGCATAAACGGACCAACGGCTCATAGCCCGGATAGATCGGGCCCGGCAGTATGACTTCGCTGCCCTCCTGCAATACGGTACGCAGTGTAATATCCAGCGCTTGGCTTGCCCCCGAGGTTACGATGACTTCCGATTCCGGCCGGTATTGAAGGCTGTATTTGCTTTCGACAAAAGCCGCGGCGGCTTGGCGCAGCTCCAGTAGGCCGGGATTCGGCGTATATGTTGTTTTATGCGCATCAATTGCCGCATAGGCGGCCTGCATAATATGCTCGGGCGTCGGGAAATCCGGCTGTCCGATCGTCAATGTCAGCGCATCCTTGTATGTGGCGACCAGATTGGAAATTTTACGAATACCTGAAATTTGAATATTTTTCAGGCTGGGATTCACTAAATGTTCCATCCTCTGCATCCATCCTTATCGATTTTTTAGTACATGCAGCAAATGCAGCATGTCTTCCGGCAGCGGCGCTTCGAACTGAAGCAGCTCGCCTGTCCGGGGATGGTTGAACCCAAGCACGGCGGCGTGAAGCGCCTGCCCTTCAATGGTCACGCTTTTGCTGCGTGACGGACCGTAAGCCGGGTCGCCGGCAAGCGGGTGACCGATGAATTTCATATGGACGCGAATTTGATGCGTCCTTCCGGTTTCAAGCTTGAGCTCGAGCAGCGTATAATCGCCGTAGCGCTCCAGCACTACGAAATGCGTCACCGCTTGCTTGCTGTTGCGCTCCGTCACCGTATACAGCTTGCGGTCATGCGGATCGCGCCCGATCGGCGCATCGATCGTGCCGTGCTCATGCGCGACATTGCCGTGGACGACCGCTACATATTTGCGGTTGACCGAATGCTCTTTCAATTGCGCGGCCAATGAGGCGTGAGCCTTATCGTTTTTGGCGGCCATCAGCAGTCCCGACGTATCTTTATCGATCCGGTGCACGATGCCCGGTCTCATCACACCGTTAATACCGGACAAATCTTTGCAATGGTACATCAGCGCATTGACCAGCGTGCCGCTGTAATGTCCGGGCGCAGGATGGACGACAAGCCCCCGCGGCTTGTTCACGACGATTACATCGGAGTCTTCGTAGACGATGTCGAGCGGCATCGGCTCCGGCACTACATCAAGTTGTTCCGGCTCCGGGATGGTCAGAACGAGCCGGTCGCCTTCGACCAGCATGTAATTTGATTTGACGGCTGCATCGTTTACGGTCAGACTGCCGTCTTTAATCCACTGCTGCACCTGCGTGCGCGAAACGTCTTCCTCCAAAGCCTCGGTAATAAATTTATCGATCCGCTCTCCGCGGTCTTCGCTTTCGGCTACCCATTCCTTGATATTGTCCATGCTTTCTTGTTCCGAAACTGACATTCGTTTAAGCGCCTCTTTTCTCTTTTCTCCAGCTGATTAACGAATCGATGAAGATTAACGCCACCCCGACAACAATCGCCGAATCCGCCACATTGAAAATAGGGTATGTATAATCGACAGGAGTGCCTAACCAGTTGAATTGAAAGCGGAATTGCAGAAAGTCCACGACTTCGCCAAACAGCGCGCGATCGATAAAATTGCCCAAAGCGCCGCCCAGCAGCAAGCTCAAAGCAAAAGGCAGCAATCTGCGGCCGTCCTTCACCGTTTTACGCAAATACCAAACGATTCCGGTAACGACCACTACGGTAATGACAATAAAAAACCATCGCTGTTCCTGTAAAATGCCGAAGGCGGCGCCGCGGTTCCGATGTGAAGTAATTTGAAAAAACTCGCCGATCACCGGCCGGGACTCCCCGAGCATCAAATTGTTGACAATGGCCCATTTGGTCGCCTGATCCAGCAGCAGTACGATCAGCGCATAGATGTAATATCTCAATGTTTCATCTCCTCCAAGCTTTGCTTTAGCAAAGCTGACTTCGTAAGCATACGCTTAGTTTTGCTTTAGCAAAACTGACTTCGTAAGCATACACTTTGTTTTGCATAAGCAAAACTTTCTTCGTAAGCATTCGCTTAGTTTTGCTTTAGCAAAACTGACTTCGTAAGCATACGCTTTGTTTCGCATGAGCAAAACTTTCTTCGTAAGCATCCTTTTTCCCCGATACAAGGATTTTCCTAGCTAAAAAACAAAGCTTTCGTAAAAAATAGGAGCAATGCGATCTATATAAGGAGGCCTCCCATGACGAATCAGCCAAATTCATTAAATTCAGAGCAGCTTCAACAATTGCAAGCCGTTTTGCAAAGTGAAAAGCAATGGCTGGAGGAGCAGCTGGAAGCTAACGACCGGTTCGGACTCAATGAATCTTTACGAACACAGACCGGGGAATTGTCCGCCTACGATAACCATCCTGCCGATCTCGCTACGGAAATGTTCGAGCGCAGCAAAGATATCGCCCTGAATGAAAACCGGGAACGTCATCTTACCGACGTTACGGTTGCTTTGCAGCGTATCGAAAAGGGCGGCTACGGCTTGTGCGATACATGCGGAGCCCCGATTCCTTACGAGCGGCTGCAAGCCGTGCCTACAACGCTGTACTGCAAAGAGCATGTGCCCGACCCGCATTCATCCGATCGCAGGCCTGTCGAAGAACAGCTCATGGCTCCTCCGTTCGGCCGGACCAGCCTGGATGAGCTGCCCGAGCAAAATCAATTCGACGGCGAGGATGCCTGGCAAATTGTCGAGAGCTGGGGCACATCCAATACGCCTGCGATGGCCGAAAATCCCAACGTCTCGGACAACTATAACGATATGGAAATCGAGGCGGACGAGCAGGTCGGATATGTCGAACCGTTTGAAAGCTTTTTGGCTACCGACATGTACGGTCAGCATGTAACCGTCGTACGCAACCGCGCGTACCGGGAATATATGCACAACGGCGAGGGGGAAGGTCTGCTTGAGCCCGACCCCGATGCAGAATCCGACTACATCTAATACGTTCTGCCTTCGAGCTGGTATTGCACATGCCTTACAATGTCCGCAATATAATCGCCGATAATGGGCAGATTCAACGCTCCAAGCGCTTTTAAAAAATATAAAATCGTCGTCGCAAAAATCGTAAATCCGATCGCGATGCCCACGCCTCTGGACAGCCCTGTCAACAGATTGACCCAAATCAATCTTCTTGGCCGGTTCAGCAGCTGGACGTAATCGGCAATCTGCGTTCTTTCCATCTCAACAGCCATCTTGGTTATTTGCTCGTGAATGCTGTTCAACAGCTTCCGGTCATCCGTCAAGTCCTTTTGCTCCTTCACGCTATCCCTCCACCCGTTCAATGAATGCATTCCGGCTTAAGATACGGAATCTTACGCCGGAATTTCCATTATGATGTCGCTGCGGTTCCGAGCTTAATTACACCGGCACAACGTTTGCACAAGGTCGGATGCTCATGGTCATGTCCAACCTCGGGAGTGACGATCCAGCAGCGTTCGCATTTCTCGCCTTCCGCAATCGCAACCTGTATAGCGATGCCTTTATGTTGCGATGCTTCGGCTGGAACAGCGGCGCCCGGCGCATGAATCTGAACCGCCGAAACGATGAATAGCTGATCCAAGGCCGGGAAGCTCTGCAGCAGCTCCGCAGTTTCGGCATCCGGATACAAATGAACCGCGGCGCCAAGCGAGTTTCCGATCATTTTATCTTTACGCGCTTGCTCCAATGCTTTTAACACTTCGTCGCGCACATCGATAAATTGTTCCCATTTCCGTTCGGCCTGATCATTGAACAAGGAGCTGTCGACCGCCGGCAATTCACTCAGCTGCACGCTGTCCGGCTCAACGCCCGGAATATACTTCCACACCTCATCGGCCGTATGCGGCAGTACTGGAGCAATCAATTTAGTTATTGCCGTGAGAGCGTCATATAATACGGTTTGGGCTGCCTTCCGCGCCGGATCGTTCGCAGCGTCGGCATATAACCGGTCTTTCAATATATCCAAATAAAACGAGCTCAGCTCCACCGCACAATAATGATGGACAGCCTGGTACACGACATGGAACTCATAAGCGTCGTATGCCTTCAGTACCCGATCCGTCATCCGGTTCAACCGCACAAGCGCAAAACGGTTCAGTTCATCCATGCTGTCATATGCGACGCGGTCTGCCGCCGGATTAAAATCGTACAAATTACCCAGCAGGAAGCGGAGCGTATTGCGGATTTTCCGGTAAACCTCGGTTGTTTGCGTCAAAATGTTATCGGAAATCCGATGATCCTGCTGGTAATCCACGGACGACACCCACAGCCTTAAAATGTCGGCTCCCAGCTTATCGCACACTTTGTTCGGATCGATCGTGTTGCCGAGCGATTTGGACATCTTACGTCCTTCGCCGTCAAGCGTAAAGCCATGGCTTAAAATACCTTTATACGGCGCCTGGCCTTTAGCGGCCACGCCTGTAATGAGCGAGGAGTTGAACCAGCCGCGGTACTGGTCGGAGCCTTCCAAATACAGATCGGCCGGCCACTGCAGCTCGTCGCGGGTTTCCAAAACAGCCACATGGCTGGATCCCGAATCGAACCAAACATCCATAATGTCGGTTTCTTTGCGGAAATGCGTATGCCCGCACTTGGCGCATATCGCATTCTTAGGCAGCAGCTCGCTCTCGTCTTTTTGGAACCAGGCGTTCGAGCCTTCTTTTTCAAAAATTTGCGCCACATGCTCGATCGTTTCATTATTAACGAGCGGCTCGTTGCAGCTGCGGCAGTAGACAATCGGAATCGGCACGCCCCACACGCGCTGACGGGAAATACACCAGTCGCCGCGGTCGGCGATCATATTGTGCAGACGTACCTCGCCCCAGTTCGGCGTCCAGTCGATCCTTTTAATTTCTTCCAGCATTTCCTGACGGAACTTGTCTACGGAAGCGAACCATTGCTCGGTTGCCCGGTATATAACCGGCTTCTTCGTCCGCCAGTCATGCGGGTATTGATGCTGAATCGTGCTTACCTGAAGCAAATGGCCCGATTCCTGAAGCATGTCGATGATCATTTTATTGCCTTTTTCATAAAAGACGCCTTCAAAGCCGGGCGCTTCCGCTGTAAAATGACCCTGGTCATCAACCGGGCACAGCACGCCCAGCTCATATTTTTGACCGATGGCAAAGTCGTCCTCGCCATGCCCGGGAGCTGTATGCACGCAGCCGGTTCCCGCATCCAATGTGACATGCTCGCCCGTCATGACCAGCGAGGTACGATCGTAGAACGGATGCTTGCACAAGATGTGCTCCAGCTCGCTGCCTTTCACTTGCGACAATACCTGGACATCGGTCCAGCCGATTTCGTTCTTGACACTGTCCAGCAGCCCTTGCGCAACGACATATTTGCGGCCATCCGTTTGCACAACGGCATAATCGAATTCCGGATGGACGCTGATGCCGAGGTTGGCCGGCAATGTCCAAGGCGTCGTCGTCCAGATGATGATCGACGCATCGTCCGGCAGCTTGCCTTTGCCGTCTTTTACCGGAAAAGCGACATAGATGGACGAAGAGGTTTTATCCTTATATTCGATTTCCGCTTCTGCAAGCGCGCTCTCCGACGACGGGGACCAATAGACCGGCTTCAAGCCTTTATAAATATACCCTTTATTGACCATCGCGCCGAACACGCGAATTTGCTGCGCCTCATATTTCGGCTGCAGCGTAATATAAGGATGGTTCCAATCGCCGCGAATGGCCAACCGCTTGAACTGCGACTTTTGCTTCTCGACCCATTGGAGCGCATACTCCTCGCAATATTTGCGGAATTCGTGTACGCTCATCTTTTTGCGGTCGACTTTGCCGCTGTTCGCTATAGCTTGCTCGATCGGCAGCCCGTGCGTATCCCAGCCCGGTACGTAAGGAGCGTCGTAGCCTTGCATCGTTTTAAACCGGACGATAATGTCCTTCAGCACCTTGTTCAACGCATGGCCGATATGAATATCGCCGTTCGCATAAGGAGGCCCGTCATGCAATATAAATTTGGGCTTGCCCTTGCGGCTTTCCTGCACTTTCGCATAAATATCGATTTCATCCCAATGCTGCTGCAGCTTCGGCTCAGCCTGAGGCAGGTTGCCTCGCATCGGAAATTCCGTTTGCAGCAGATTCAATGTTTTTCCATAATCCATCTTCGGTTCATCTCCTCAAATATTCATTACCCGGAAACAACAAAGCCCCCCCAAAATTGATTAGAAGCCCTGAAGCGAATTCCGCTAACCCGTATCCACCGGGTTTCTTCAAGAGGCTAGCTGCTCTTGACCTTGCTTTTGGGGGAGCCCCAGGTTATCCACAGAAACGGCTGCGCATAATTTCCTTAGCAACAAGAAAAACTTCCCATCCCCAAAGGGACGAGAAGTCTCGCGGTACCACCCTGATTAAGGCAACAAACCGGCAGGCCGGATGCAAACGCGCATCGGGGCCGGACGTATAGCCTTCGCTCATCGATCGATAACGGGATCAGCCGATCTTCTTTACTGCTATTCAAGAGACGCTCATGGGTGATTTTCATTTACTGCAATGGCCGGGCTTCCACCGATCCCCGACTCGCTGACACTGCGTACGTAAATTACTCGTCCCAGTCATCGCTTTCCATATGATTACTTGAATTGATGTGCAGCCATGTTCCATGCCCTGCCGGACCGGTCGACTCACTTATACAGGAGTATAGCGAAAATGAAGACCTGCGTCAACTAACCGGCAAAGCCCGTATTCGACAAGGCCGATTAAGTCTGCTCGATTTCCATCCGCTCCAACGAGCTCCAGTCTTCTTTGCTGAGCAGCTCCAGCTGAGCCTCCAGCAGCGTACGGAACCGGGTGCGGTAAATGGACGCCTGCTTTTTCAGCTCTTCGATCTCCACGGCAATTTTGCGCGATTTCGTTAAAGATTCGTTGATGATACGATCCGCATTTTTCTCCGCTTCCTTTATAATCAACTGCGCTTCCTTCTTCGAATTGTTTTTAACCTCATCAGCCGCCTCCTGCGCGACGATGATAGTTTTGCTTAATGTCTCCTCAATATTGGCAAAATGATCAAGGCGCTCCTGAATGGCTGCCAATTGGTTTTGCAAATCTTTATTTTCCCGGATCAGCGCCTCGTAGTCCTTGATGACCAAATCCAAAAACTCGTTAACCTGGTCCTCGTCATAGCCCCTGAACGAACGGCCAAATTCTTTATTATGTATATCCAACGGTGTTAAAGGCATTGCTGCACCTCCTGAATATGATAAAACCAATCGATTAAGTTCAATAATTAGCGCTCTCATCGCGTATTGCTATACTTCGACAGTTCCTTCCAATTTCCTGCATTGCATAACAAAAAAAATCGGCAGCTACGCATATTTGCCGATTTTCACACGATATCTTCCTTTTTTTGTAAGCCCTTCAATATCCAGAACTTTAAACCGACCGAAGCTCTGCATAGAAACGACATCGCCGACGCTGAGCGGCTTGCTCGGGTCTTCTTCCTGCTTCCAATTTACTTTGCAGCGTCCGGCCTTGATCGGAATTAAAATTTTGGCGCGGCTCAAATGATACACATCGCTCGCAATGCCGTCCAAACGGAGCGAAGCGACCGACAGGTTAATCTCCTCCAGCTTCGTCGCCGCAACCTGCAATCGTTCTATAGGCAGCTGTTCGGTCTGGACATGAACACGATGCACCTGCTGCAAATTCAGCCTCATATAATCGGCGACTTCCGATGCAACCAGAAAATGACAGCCGTTGGGCGTTACGTGAATATCGCCGATCTTTTCCCTCTTCATACCTAACGCCAGAATGGACCCCATGTAATCGCCATGATCGAGCTCCTTCAGCTTATCGTCCAATGATGTCACCGCGATCAGCGCGATTCCCATATCCTCATCGTCCAAGCTGCGGTAATCGGGCGCAATTAAGGCGCGTTTACGCTCGGCCTCGTCATGACCGCCTTCCCAGCGGATATGCACATCCGCACTCCGGTTGACCAACGTTGTTAAAATAAATGCTTGGCGCGGATCCAAAAAATCGGTCAGCTTGGTCGCATGCTGTTCCGCACGCTCCACCCACTCGGTCGCCTTATCGACAAACCGGTGCTCATCGGGGTGAAAGTGGCTGTAAATATTGTCCGTACTCAACGTGCTCACCTATACAAAAAAAGCCAACACCGCACGAATGCCTTCTCCGATAAAACGAAGCGCAATCAACGCTACGATCGGAGAAATGTCGATCATGCCGCCAATAGGCGGGATAAACCGGCGGAATATGGACAAATACGGCTCGCACAGCTTGCCTAATATTTCGCCGATGAAGCTGTCCCGGGCGCTTGGAAGCCAAGACAACAGCACGTATGCAATCAGCATGTATGTATAAATTTCGATGAGCGTATTGATATAACCGTAAATCGTGCCTAAAACCAAGCTATTCACCTCGATCTCATGTGTGGTAGTCTATCCCTCGTGATTTATTATTTCCGAGATGGCCCCATGAATTTCAACCGTATCCGGCGTACACAGAAAAATGTTGGGGCCGATTTTGGAAATGGAGCCGTTGAGCGCATACACGGTACCGCTTAAAAAGTCAACGATCCTGGTTGCCTGATCCGAACGGACCAAATGCAGATTCACGACAACCGGTCTGCGCGAACGCAGATGGTCGGCAATTTCCTGCGTATCCTCGTAAGACTTCGGCTCATTCAGCACCACCCTCACATTTTTTTGCGAATGGATGCTTACGATGTTTCCCTTGTTTTTACGCAGCTCGGCCGGATTGGTTTCATGCTCCTCCGATTGGTCCACGACCCGTTCACGCTCAATCACTTCTTCTTCCTCTTGGATACCTATGAAATTCATGAACTTATTCATCATTCCCATGTAATCTCCTCCTTAAATTTCGCTTCAGCGAAACCGGTATCGTAGCGTTACTCTTTGCCGACTAAAATGGATCCCAATCGTACCCAGGTCGCTCCCTCTTCAATCGCCACTTCGAAATCGTTGGACATGCCCATCGACAAATGCGGTATCTCGTATCCCAGGAGCGGATTGCGGTTCAGCTCGTCCCGAAGCTGGCGAAGCCCGCGGAACACCGGCCTTGTCGATTCCGGTTCGGCCTCGTATGGCGCCATCGTCATTAATCCGACGATCCGGAGATGACTGAACGTCCGAAGTGTTTCCATAAAAGCGGGCACCTCTTCCGGCCGCATGCCGTATTTGCTCTCCTCGCCCGAAATGTTGACCTGTACGAAGCATTCGGCTTGAATATTCAGAGCAGCTGCTTTTTTCTCAATTTCTGCAGCCAGCGAAAGCCGGTCCAGGGAATGGATATAGGCGAATTTCCCGATAACGTCCTTAACCTTATTCGTCTGTAAATGACCGATAAAATGCCAAGTGCCCCGATCCTTGAACGCTTCCCATTTCGCCTGGGCATCCTGCCAGCGATTTTCGCCGATATGGCGCAGCCCTTGCTGCAGCACCTGTCCTGTCGTTTCCAACGACACATATTTGGTGACCGCAATGACCTGTACTTCACTGCGGCTGCGGCCGGCCCGAACACACGCCTCCGATACTTTGTCCTCAACATGCTGTATATTATGCGTTAGCAGCAAAATGCCCGTCACCTCTATTCATACAACCCGATCCAAGCAGCCATTCTGCCGGTCCTTCCGCCTTCCTTGCGATGCGAGAAAAACAGGTCGGTACGACAGCTGGTGCATAAACTACTTATTTCGATATGTGCTTGCATAATTCCTGCTTTTATCATAATTTGTCGGTTTAAATGTTGCAAGCTTAACTTAAATTTGCCGTTGCCTATGTCCGTGTAAACCGAGCCGCCGCCGTTTGCCGAATTCGAGGACCGATCCGCCCCCAACTCATTCAGCACCTCGCGGACTTTGGAAATTACTTTCTCATCGACCTCGTAACAGCATCCTTGAATCGACGGTCCGATGGCCGCGAGCAGCTGCTCCGGCCGCGAGCCGAATTGCCGCCGCATCGTTTCAATCGTCTCCCTGGCAATCTGAAGCACCGTCCCTCTCCAGCCGGCATGAGCCAAGCCGACCGCTCTGTGAGCCGGATCATAGAAAAACAGCGGCACACAATCGGCAAACAGTGCATGAATAAATATTCCCATCTTGTTCGTTACGAATGCATCCTTCGCCTGAATTGCGCTTTCCCGCGAATAAATGCCGGCGCCTACATGCGCCTCCGTAACGACCTCTACCTCTTTGCCGTGCACCTGCTCCGCATACGTGCAGTCGCGCAGCTGCGTATGGAGCGCATGAGCCAACAGCTCCCGGTTGCCGATCACATGACCCGGAATGTCCTGCACGTGCAGGCCGCAGTTCAAGCTGCCGAACGGCTGTCCGCTTATCCCTCCGTGGCGCGACGTGAAGCCGGCCGTTATACCGGAATCTTTCTCCATCCATCCCTTTATGAAAAACAGTCCGCAGCCGTTGCGCTCTTCCTGCCATACAAACGGTTCCACATGTGTTCGCTCCCCTCTAAGCATTACCCGCTCCTACTCGTTCTCTATCAGTATACACGATACAACGGCAAACAGCACACAACGATGCAAAGACCGCTATAGGCGGCCTGCCATCGTCTGTGCGCTGTAGCCCCGGCTTTCGTTAAACGGATTAACCGCGAAACTGTCGATTGTACTCGCTTGACGGGTCGATTTCCTCCTGCTGGCGGAAACTGCGGACATCGTCAATTTTGACCAGCACAACGTCCATCCCGATTTTTACGATATTCCGCCAAGGAATAACCACATCCGTCGAGCCGCCGAACATCCCGAAAAAACGGCTGCCGTTCGGGACGACAATCGATTCAATCCGGCCGTTCCGAAGATCCAGCTCCAGATCGCTCACTTGACCGAGCTTTTTTCCATCCACGATATTGATTACGTCCTTGGTTTGAAAATCCGATATTTTCACGTTGCAACCACCACGTATTCCCGTTTGGATTGTGATCCGAACTGCTACTATTATATGTATGTGCGACTTGGGCAAAATGTCCCTACGCATGAAAAAAAGACCTATCGCTTCAAGCAGCGGAATGGTCTTGTATGTCGGGTCGTCAGTTTTTGACATGCTTTTGCATTTGCGAGATGGCCGATTTTTCCAGCCGCGACACCTGCGCTTGCGATATGCCGATTTCGTCCGCGACTTCCATCTGGGTTTTGCCGTCAAAAAAGCGCATCGATAAAATCATTTTCTCCCGGTCGTTCAGCTTGCGCATCGCCTCGCGAAGAGCTATTCCTTCGATCCAGGAAATGTCCTTGTTGCGGTCATCGCTGATTTGATCCATCACATAAATCGGATCTCCACCATCATGATAGATCGGTTCGAACAACGAAACCGGGTCCTGAATGGCATCCAAAGCAAATACGACATCTTCTTTCGGCACATTGAGCGCTTCGGAAATTTCATAAATCGTCGGCTCGCGCGAATTTTGATTGGTCAAGCTGTCGCGAACCTGCAGCGCCTTATAGGCAATGTCCCTCAGTGAGCGGGATACCCGAATCGGATTATTGTCCCGCAAATAGCGGCGGATTTCGCCGATGATCATAGGTACGGCATACGTGGAGAACTTCACATTTTGGCTTAAATCAAAATTATCTATCGCCTTCATCAGTCCAATACATCCTACCTGAAACAGGTCGTCCACAAACTCGCCTCGGTTGTTAAAGCGTTGAATGACGCTCAGAACCAGCCTCAGGTTGCCATTTACCAATTTCTCTCTTGCCGACCGCTCATTGTTGGTTTGCAGCTGAACGAATAATTCACGCATTTCCGCGTTGGTCAGAACAGGAAGCTTTGAAGTATCCACACCACAAATCTCGACTTTGTTTCGGGTCACTGTGATTACCTCCCAAAGAGAAACATTACTGTTAATTATCTCCTTGGAACTCATTTTTATGCGCATGGCTGCGGCCCCAGATACCGGTTTGGAGATGCCAAATATCGCTCAAAGTCAATCGGAGCAAGCGCGGATTCGCTTACAATTTGATTCGAAAATTGTTTTTTCCAGTTTAAACCATTTTGTTGAATTCCTTGCGAAGTCTTTTAATAATGCGCTTTTCCAGTCTGGAGATATAGGATTGGGAAATGCCCAGCATATCGGCTACGTCCTTCTGCGTCTTCTCTTCCCCGTCCTGCAGCCCAAACCTGAGCTCCATGATCGTCCGCTCGCGTTCGGACAGCTTATCCAACGCTTTATGCAGCAGCTTCCGGTCGACCTGCTCCTCGATGTTGCGGTATATCGTATCGTTCTCCGTCCCCAGCACATCGGACAACAGCAGCTCGTTTCCGTCCCAGTCAATGTTCAACGGCTCATCAAACGAAACCTCCGTGCGAATCTTGCTGTTGCGGCGGAGATACATCAAAATTTCATTTTCGATGCAGCGCGACGCGTAGGTCGCCAGCTTGATTTTTTTCTCGGGATCGAAAGTGTTGACCGCTTTGATCAATCCGATCGCACCGATCGAAACAAGGTCCTCGATGTTAATTCCGGTATTTTCGAATTTACGCGCTATGTAAACAACCAACCGCAAATTTCTTTCAATGAGCATAGCCCGGATTGCGGCATCCCCTGACGGCAGCTTTTCCAGCAAATATTCTTCCTCTTCGCGGGAGAGCGGAGGCGGCAGCGCTTCACTTCCGCCGATATAGTAGATTTCCTCCCCCTTCAGTCCCAACAACAGCAAAAGACGGAAATAATAGATTTGCAGAATCAGCTTCCACTTCACGAGCATAGTTGTGTTCCTCCTTAGAGTTTTACGCAGCTGCTGCTTACTCCGTAAGCATGAACTGCGGTTTGAATTCTCTTGCTGTTGTCATGGATGCCTGATCGCATGCAACGTTGTTCTACAGGTTCAGCAAGTTCGGGTGAATGATCGCCTGGTACGCATTGTCGCTGCTCAGCTTGCCGCCATCCAATCCGATCAGCACTTTCAAGGTCTCATACTGCTTATCGCCCATTGTAATGACGACGCGATCCGGCTTGATCGCCAACATAAACTGTGTAGATCGGTTAACCCCCCGATACGGGACGAGCCTGAGACGATCCTGCCATTCAAACTCCTCTGTCCCTATTGCCATTAGTATTTGTTCGACTTCCGAGCTTTCAATTTTCTGCTTCCAAGCGTCCGGAAACTTTCCGTTCCATTGCGACAATTCCATGACCATGACCGGCGTCTTCGTCAACGGGTCGTAAAGCTGGTTGCCGGTGTCGATCAGACCTGTGCAGCTTGAAGCAAACTCATCGATATGTACATCCACCTTGGCCATGAATGAGGCCAGCTCCTCTTTCCGTTTGGCAGCCTGGTGAACGGTACGGTACAACCAGACAGCAGCCAGCAGCATCGCCAGAAGAAACAGCAGGCCGAGCTGGAGCTTATGCTCCACGCCTCCGGACCGTGTAAATAATATGCCGTTCATCACATCGCTTGACGACATCCAAAAGTAATGGACCCCCAGCACCGTACCTGCCGCAGCAAAATTAACTACATAAAAGGCGCCGATATTTCTTAAAAAAAACGTGAGTCCGCCAAACCCGAACGCTGTTAGCAGCATGAGCAGCGAGAGGAGAAACTTTACAGCGAATGTAAACAAAAACGATAGCGGCGGAAAAAACATAAACACGACATAGCCACCGCCCAAGCATGCCGAAGCGGCAAGTCTCCACCAACGAAAGCTCAGCTTCCGGCTTTTGGCCGTTGTCCATAGCAGCGCCCCATCGATCAGCACATTGACGAGGAAAATGATATCGATGTAAACAATCATTTCCCTATTACCTCCTAAGAGTTTCGCATCGTGCAGACATGGCTTCACATGCCTCTCGGGACTGCTGGGTTAAACGCGAATGAGACAAGTATATAGTAATCATATTCCAAAGTCTGTCTAAACTTGCCGATTGGATGTAACTATTTTTGTCGAGGGAAGGCGTGTGTGTGGAGGCGGTCTATGGGCAGGCGGTCGGGCGATTGTATGCGGGCGATTGTATGCGGGTGATTGTGTGGGTACGATTGTGTGGGTGCACGGTCGCCTGCGGGATGAAGTGTGCCTGCGGTCTCTGTTGAAGCGGTGTTCCTTGATTGAACATGGCGGAGGGAACACCGCTTCAAAGGAGACACGTAAACTCTCCGGCACACCCCATTCCCTCCGTCGACCGCCTCCACTCACACGGGTGAGGGAGGTAGAAAACATTTGGATCGTCGAGGCTTGATCCCTCAATGAACAAGCCTCAACAACCAACTCCATCGGCCCCCCTCCCTGAAGTAATAATGGGATAAAATGCTGGAAGCGATCTATGGGCAGGCGAGTAGCGGATAGCGTAGAGCGGGTTTGCTGCCGCCTGCGGGATGAAGTGTGCCTGCGGTCTCTGTTGAAGCGGTGTTCCTTGATTGAACATGGCGGAGGGAACACTGCTTCAAAGGAGACACGTAAACTCTCCGGCACACCCCATTCCACTCCGTCGACCGCCTCCACTCACACGGATGAGAAAAGAGCGGGATCATCGGGGCTCGATTAATATTATTTCCTCAAAACAAAATGAATTGCCTCATCCATTCCTAAACTAACTGGATAGTCGGTTTGAAATCCAAGCGGACTATCGATAATGTAGGTGAAGCTCGTTATGTTGTCCATTGCGCCTTTCAATTCAAAAACAATGTTACCTTGTTTCTTTTGTTTACCGGAAAATTGTCCGTCTACCTGATCGGAAAGAAAAGATGAACCCGTTGGTATGTGCTCCCTCGTATTCAAAACGATCTGTCCATGAATTAAGTTCCAAATAACCTCATCACCAGATGTGTTTTCTATTTCCACAGTTAAAATCAGAGCTTTCAATGCCTCCTTATTCTTGCCGTATATGAAGTTCGGTGATAATGTAATCTTCGATATTTTGATAATCATCGGACCGCTGTTAATCTGTACATCCACTGGAAAATAACTTCCTCCATCATCAGTTTGAATACCTTCACTTACATGAATCTTGTTAGAAATGGAATTGCTTACGTTGATTGTACGGGCAGCTTCATTCCAATTCACTTGTGCACCCAAATACTCCGATACTGCATGTAAAGGTATATAGCTTTTTCCATCAATGATCTCAATGGGGGTATTAACTTCTTTGTTATTTACAAGTAGCTTTATATCCGTTTCTGCATATACCCCTAAAACAAGCGATAAAGAAATAATTGCAGTTAGCAGAAAACCTATAGAGTATTTTTTGTCCAAATGAATATGCTCCTTTCATAATATCGTTCATACATTCTAATGAAAAATCCCCTTGCCGGCTTAAACCGGTAAGGGGATTTTGGAAACTCAACCTCATGAGCTTTACTTATCCATATTGTTCCTGCCGCGATTGCGGAGAAAAGTCGGAATATCCAGTTGATCGTTCGAGGATTGACCGCCGAACGGGCGTAAATTGTTAGCACGATCATTGTTTTCAGCCGTCTGCTGGTTCTGATTGGGCTGCGATTGATTGCCAATCGGCTTGCGCGCCGCAGGAGGAACGACAGCTTTATACTCAAAGCCCGTTGCAATAACGGTAACCATAATTTCGTCCTTGTAGGATTCGTCAATTACCGCACCAAAAATCATATTTACTTCGAGATCCGAAGCCGAAGCCACGATGTCCGCCGCTTCATTGACCTCGTACAGAGACAAGTTCGCTCCTCCGGTAATGTTCATCAAAACGCCCCGCGCCCCGTCGATCGACGTTTCAAGCAGCGGGCTTTGAATAGCTTTTTTGGCGGCTTCTGCCGCACGGTTTTCGCCTGTCGCTATTCCGATCCCCATCAATGCCGAGCCGCGCTCGGTCATTATAGTTTTTACATCGGCAAAATCCAGGTTGATTAAACCCGGAACGGCGATCAAATCGGAAATGCCTTGAACCCCTTGACGAAGAACGTTATCCGCTTCGCGGAAAGCTTCCAGCATCGGAGTTTTCTTATCGACGATTTCTAGCAAACGATCGTTAGGGATAACAATCAGCGTGTCAACCTTTTCCTTTAAGGCAGCGATTCCCTGTTCAGCCTGTGTCGCGCGCTTGCGGCCTTCAAACGTGAACGGACGCGTAACGACGCCGACGGTCAAGGCGCCGCATTCCTTGGCAATTTCGGCAATAACCGGCGCTGCACCCGTACCGGTACCTCCACCCATACCTGCAGTGACAAATACCATGTCCGCGCCTTTCAATGTATTGAGAATCAGCTCTCTTGATTCTTCAGCTGCTTTTTTTCCCACTTCCGGATTGGCACCGGCGCCTAGACCGCGAGTCAGCTTATCGCCGATTTGCAGCTTTTGTTCGGCTTTTGCGGAATGCAATGCTTGGGCGTCCGTATTCACGGTAATGAATTCTACGCCCTTCACTCCGTTCTCAATCATACGGTTTACCGCATTGCTGCCGCCTCCGCCACAGCCGATAACCTTTATTTTGGCTAAATGATCCATGTCCATATCAAATTCAAACATAGCCTTATTCTTCCCCCTCATTAAGCTTCACGCCTTAGGTGTACCCTTAAATAAATTCGCTCAACCAATTTTTAAACCGTTCCATAGCTGTAGGCTTCGTATCGCTGCCGGAGGCCGCAACCTTCTTGCCGGCTGACGGCTTCTTTATGCTGCTGGTCGTTTGCCTGGTAGCTTTCAGGTACTTGCAAGCATATTGAATAATGCCCACTCCACTTGTATAAGAAGGGTCGCGTACGCCAATGAAATCAGGGACGGCAATTCTGACGGAGGCTGCCAGTTCCGCTTGCGCGACAGCCAGCATGCCCGGCATCGAAACCGTACCTCCCGTTAATACGTAACCGCCCGGAAGCTCCATGTAACCGAGACGCTGTACTTCCAAACGAATCAAATGAAAAATTTCCTGCACGCGTGGCTCGACAATATTCGCCAAATCCACCTGTGAAAACTCCTTGTCCACATTGCTGCCGATCCGATTTACTTTAAAAACCTGGTCGGCCGCCGCATGCTCGATAACGGCGCAGCCGAATTTCAGCTTGATTTTCTCGGCGATATCAACCTGGGTACGGAGACCGATGGAAATATCGTTCGTGATGTATTCTCCGCCTATAGGCAAGGTAGAGGTTGCAACCAGATTGTTCTGTTCGAATACGGCAATCGTCGTTTGACCCGCTCCGATATCAACGAGTACGGTCCCGATCGCTTTCTCATCTTTCGACAAGCATAAATGACCGGAAGCCAATGACATCAGGATGAGGCCTGAAACCTTCACTCCCGCTTTTTCAACTACGCGAAGCAAATTATGTATGGACGTTTTCGCTCCGGTAATGATCGTGGCCTGAACTTCAAGGCGTACGCCGATCATGCTGCGGGGATCGTGGATTTCATCCAACCCGTCAACCAAGTACTGATTTGGCACTACGCCGATGATTTCGCGTTCTGGAGCCAAAGGAATCACCTTGGCGGCTTGTATTACACGTTCGATGTCTTCGTCCCCGATTTCGCGGTCTCCGTTCGATACCGCCACAACACCGTGACTGGATTGCAAAGCGACGTGATTTCCGGAAATTCCGACGTAAACCTCTGCTATTTGAATACCTACCATCCGTTCTGCATGATCGATCGCGCTGCGAATGGACTGAACCGTCTGGTCGATATCGACAATAGCTCCTTTACGAATACCTTCCGAGTCGGCCGATCCAACTCCTATTATATTAATGGCGCCGTTAACGACTTCCCCAATAATAGCACGAACCTTGGATGTACCGATGTCCAAACTAACAATGATGTCATTGCTGCTCAACCCGTGGCACCTCCTGTGACTTTAAAATAGATAAAGTGCTTAATAGAAATAAAAGCCTTTGTACATATTCAACATGATTGGGAATTTCCCTCTTTTTTTGAAAAGATTTTTCATCTTTTGGGAACAAAATATACATAGAACCAATTCTATCATTAATTTACATGATTGAGTAGTGTCAACACTATCAATTTCTCGAGTTTTCTTTTCCGGAGGGCTTATTTTCTTTCGCTGACGAAGATTTGGATGTATCCTTGGACGAATCTTTGGACGTATCCTTCTTTGGATCCTGCGCAGCGCCGCCTGTCGAGGAAGACTTCTTGTCCTGCGCGTTGTCTTTGCCCGCTGTGCCCTTGCCTGCGGCATCCTTGGATGATTTGGCATCCTGCTCGAAAGGAGCATGAGTATCGGCTTCCAGCAGCCTTAACACGCCTGTGTTAATCTTGTTTTCTTTTAGATTGGCGATATACGAATCCAGGTACTTAAGCTTTTCCGGCAAATAACCTACCGTCGTTACGACTTCGTACTGGGACCGTGTGTACATTTTAATTTTATCCGGGTAAGATTCGGACGGCTCCGGCTTGATTTCGGAAACATCCGTCAATAAGGAGGCTGGAATGTTTTCCAGAATGTGGCACAGTTTAATTTTCAAAGATTCGTTGTTGGCCCATCCCGACAAAATCGGCTTGTCCAGCACAAAGTTCATGTCGCTCGATACGCTCACTATGCTGCCATCCGCCAAAATCGCCTGCGGCTGATTGTTATCGCCGAACTGATAGGCAACTTTCGGATATTCCATTACCTGAATGTGAATGACGCCGGGAAAATGCTTCGTCACGGTTGCGGATTCGACCATTTTCAGTGCATTCACCTTGTTTTCAATCGAAGAAGAAGATACGGAAAAAAAATGATCTCCGGCCTTGACCCCGGAAGCTTGTCCGATCGATTCAGGCGATAATAATTCCTGCCCGTCAACTTCAATCGAAGTAATTTTGCTGAAAGAAGACTGGAAGAACAACACACACAAGAGCGTTATGAAAAAAAGGATCAGAAACACAAGCAGCTTTTTGTTGCTGCGGCTTTTGGTCTTTGGCTTGTGAATGACGGGCAGTCTTTCTTCCGCTTGCAAGGGTGTACCTCCTAAAAGTTTTTGCGATAGCAAAAACTAACTTCGTAAGCATCCGCCTGGCTTTCCGCATGGAAAGCCTACTTCGTAAGCAGTCGCTTAAGTTTTTGCGATAGCAAAAACTAACTTCGTAAGCATCCGCCTGGCTTTCCGCATGGAAAGCCTACTTCGTAAGCATCCGCTAAGTTTGCATTTAGCAAAACTGACTTCGTAACAGTCGCTTAAGTTTGCGACAGTAAAAAACTGAATTCGCAGCATCCGCTTGCGTTCCGCATTGGCGAAACCGGAATCTTCCATATAGCTTGCTCCGCAGGGAATTGCCGGGCGTTTTCTGTATCAGCATGCTTGGCTCTAGCCTTAAAAAACTTATTAAACTTATTAGCGACATTTGAAACAGGACATGCCGTTATCGCAAGGAGGACTATGTAAACCGCTAAACATCCCCTTCCGCAAAAGAAAAGGGATATTTCAGCGGCAGTGGTCATAAGGATGAATAGAGCTGGGCGATAGCCGGCCTCATTACTGAGGCAAATGGAATGATTGAATGTATGGACGTATAATGGCTTTATTCTGTTGTAACCGGAGTGACGCGATGAATGTTGGCGCCTAAATGTGAAAGCATTTGTTCGATGCGGTCATAACCGCGGTCGATATGATGGATTTGTTCAATAATCGTCGTCCCTTGAGCTGCCAGGCCTGCAATAACCAGGGCGGCTCCGGCTCGTAAATCGGTAGCTTCCACGGTAGCTCCGTACAATCTCGGAACCCCGCGAATAAACGCCGAGTTCAAATCAACCCGAATGTCAGCGCCCATGCGCGTAAGCTCATCCACATGCTTGAACCTGCCTTCAAACACGGTTTCCTTCAATATGCTGGCCCCATACGCCAGGGAGAGCAGCACCATCACCTGCGATTGCAAGTCCGTCGGAAACGACGGGTAAGGCGAAGTTACGATACGGTCGACCGATTTGGCCCTTGATAGTGAGCTTACGTTTATTATATCACCGTTAATTGCGATTTGAACACCCGCGCGCTTTAAAACATGAATGGCGGAGGTCAAATGGCTGGCACAAACATCCTCCAGCGTAATATTGCCCCGCGTAACCGCTGCGGCGATCATCATCGTACCTGCCACGATGCGGTCGGGAATGATACGGTAAGTACACGGAGTTAGAGTCGACACGCCTTTAATCGTAATCGTATCGGTTCCCGCTCCTATTATTTTGGCTCCCATCGAATTCAGGAAATTTTGCAAGTCTTGTATTTCCGGCTCTCTGGCTGCATTAGAAATGGTGGTAAAGCCTTGCGCCATCGCAGCGGCCATCATAATATTTTCCGTGGCGCCTACACTCGGAAAATCAAGGACGATTTCGGTTCCGACCAGCTTCGGCGCCGTGCATACAATCATGTTGCCGGTCTCTTCGATGTGCGCTCCCAGAGCCGATAGCCCTTTTAAATGCAAATCTATCTTTCTCTCGCCAATCGCGCACCCGCCCGGCTGATAGACTTGAACCTTGCCGAAACGTGCCAGCAGCGGCCCCATCAAAAAGATCGACGATCTCATCTGACTCATCTGATCTTCCGGGATGTGATGCGAGTGCGCTGTCGACGTATTGACGGTTACCGTTTCGCCAACATGCCCGGTGCGGCAGCCCAGTGCCTGAAGAATGTTCAGCATCACCTGGATGTCCGACAGATTGGGCACGTTTTGAATGTGGACCGTGCCTTCCGCCATCATTGCGGCCGCCATTATAGGCAGCGCCGCATTTTTCGCTCCGTGAATCTTGATGGCTCCCGATAGAGGTCTCCCGCCCTCGATAACCAACTTTTCCAAAGTCCCACCTCCGATTTACCGCTCCCCTACTACCAATACTTCCGTTACCAGTGTAACGCCATAGGTTTCAGCTATGGTGCGCTGCACTTTTGCGATGAGGGTGAGCACGTCATGAGCTGTCGCTTTCCCGGTGTTGACAATGAAATTAGCATGCAGCGGCGAAACCTCCGCACCTCCGACTCTGCAGCCTTTTAGACCGGCCTCTTCAATCAGCTTTGCGGCGAAATGTCCTTCCGGGTTGCGGAATACACTTCCCGCGCAGGCCAATGGCAGTGGCTGGGTACGCAAACGCCTGTCTTTGTACGATGCCATGGCTCCGGCAATTTCTTTACGGTCGCCGAACTGCAGCTGAAAGACCGCTTCCGTAACGATACCGGGCTGCCGCTGCAAAAGGGAATGTCTATAAGCATATTCAAAATCGGCTTGCTGCATGGTCACTAATTCACCTGTCGGGAGCAACACTTCTGCTCGTTTGAGTATGCGTGACACATCTGACCCGTGAGCTCCGGCGTTCATGTAAATGGCGCCTCCCACCGTTCCCGGTATGCCTCCGGCGAACTCCAATCCGGTCAATCCCTCCTTGCCGGCCATGACGGATAGCTTAATAAACGAATAAGCCCCTCCGGCAATGACCGTGTCGCCTTCAAACCGGAGCGTTTCCAATGCGGAACCGAGCTTGATGACAACGCCGCGGATCCCCTTGTCGGCGACCAGCGTGTTCGAACCGCGCCCCAGTACGATCCAGGGAACCGAATGCCGGTACAAAAGCTTGACGGCATCGACCAATTGAGCTTTGGACTCGGGAGTCAGCAGCACATCGGCCGGCCCTCCGATCTTCCAAGTCGTATGAGGCGCTAACGGCTCATTCAATAAACATTCGCCGAATGAACCGCTTTGCAATTGTGAAATGACCTGTTGCATGGGAAACCTCCTTCACAGAACCTTCAGGCTCCGGCAACGGCGCGAGGCCGAAACCGATTCGGGCAAATACCGGCACGGGAGCGCGGAGTCAACCGCTGTCTTTCGTCCCCCCGCATCCGTCTCCTGCCGCTTCTCAGGGTGTCTGTCACGGTTATAGTGTAGTGTATGTAAAATCGGATAGAGTGTGACAATAGCCTATTTACGGTTCGCAAAAAGTGCCGTATGTATCGTAAATCCGGCAATGCGCGCCGGCAAAGGACCCGCCCTCTCCGCTGCTTCTTCGCCGTCGTTAGTTCCGTTCAAATTATTTACAAGCTGCTCTCTTGAATCAATTGGATGATCAAATCCGACGCATGGGTCTGTTCGGTCGTCCGGATCCGCTCCACCATCTGCTCACGACGTTCGTACACCGCGTCGATGCCTGCCGTCAAGGATGCGCCCGTCAGCTCTTCCTCGAAAAGGACTTGCGCATATCCTTGCTTTTGAAACGAGTCGGCATTGAGCAGCTGATCGCCGCGGCTTGCCTGACGCGTCAGCGGAATAAGCAGCATCGGCTTGCGGAGCGCCAGAAACTCGAAAATCGACGTCGCACCCGCACGGGAAACGACCAGCTCCGTCATCGCCAATATGTCGGGCAGCTCCTCATTGATATATTCGAACTGCTTGTAGCCGCGTTTTTTGGCATAAGCCGCGTCGGTCTGCCCTTTGCCGCATATGTGGACGATCTGATACTTTTCTAGCAACCTATCTAGCGATTCGCGGACGGCGCCGTTTATTTTTTGCGCGCCCAAGCTGCCCCCCATGACGAGAAGCACCGGCTTCTGCTTATGAAAGTCGCATAAATCGTAACCGCGAAGCGCTTTGCCCTGCATGAGCTGCTCGCGGATGGGCAGTCCCGTGCAGACGCCCTTGCCGCCCTTGATATACTTCAGCGACTCGGGAAAATTGACGCAAATGCGCGTCACAAACGGAAGCGAAATTTTGTTTGCCAAGCCGGGCGTAATATCCGACTCGTGGCTGATCACGGGAATCCGGTTCAGCCAGCTGGCCACAATGACCGGTACGGATACGAAGCCGCCCTTGGAAAAGACGATCGCCGGCTTCAGCTTCCGCAGCAGCATATACGCCTCACCGACTCCTTTCACAACCTTGAACGGATCTTTCACATTTTTCAAATCGAAATACCGGCGCAGCTTGCCCGAAGAAATATGGTAAAAAGGAATGTCGGTGTGACCGATAATATCGTTCTCAATCCCGTCCCTGGAACCGATATATTGAACGTGCCAGCCGAGACGACGCAGCTTCGCAATGAGCGCCAAATTGGGTGTCACATGACCTGCCGAGCCGCCCCCCGTAAAAACGATGGTCTTCAAATCTATCACCTCCGTCCAGCCGCGCAGCAAGAAACAATCATCTTGAATAGCGGGAAATATTTAATAGAATGCCGAGCGAGGTCAGCATAAGCGTCAAAGACGAACCGCCCGCGCTAATAAGCGGCAGCGTAATGCCGGTAATCGGGAACATCCCGATGACTACGCCGATATTTATAACCACCTGAACGGCAATCATACCGACAATACCTGTGGCCAGCAGGCTTCCGAATGTATCCGGCGCCGTAATTGCCGTGCGTATCCCGCGCCAGACGAGCAGCATAAACAAGATAAGAACGAAAGTTCCGCCTATAAACCCCAGCTCCTCTGCAATGATCGAGAATATGAAATCGGTTTGCGGCTCGGGGAGGTAGTTGTACTTTTGACGGCTCATGCCGAGTCCTAGGCCGACCAGGCCGCCTGGTCCAATCGCATAAAGCGACTGGATGATCTGATAGCCGGTATCGAGTGGATCCTGCCACGGATCAAGAAACGAGGTAATCCGCTTTAACCGGTATGGCGCGGCGATAATAAGCCCGACAAATCCGGCGAGCCCTACCATGGCGAGATAAGACAAATGAAGCAAACGGGCGCCGGATGTATAAATAATAAGCAGCGCCGCTCCGACAAGCACGACTCCCGTCCCCAAATCCGGCTGAAGCATGATCAGCCCGAACGCAGAGGCAACAAGGCCGAGCGGCGGCAGCAACCCTTTGGTAAATAATGTGATTTTGTTCTGCTGTTCGGACAACAGCTTGGACAAATATAAAATCATGCCGATCTTCATAAATTCGGACGGCTGTACGCCGAAGGAGCCGATGCCGAGCCAGCTGCGCGCGCCGCCGCGAATAACCCCGATGCCCGGAATGAGTACCGCAGCCAATAAAATGAAGCAGACGATCAGGGCGATTTTGGCATATTTTTTCCATATTAAGTAATCGACGTTCATCGTGAAAATCATCGCTGCGACGCCGAGAACGGCAAACAAAAGCTGTCTTTTCAAATAGTAATAGTAATCGCCAAATTCATGAAAAGCGAGCACCGCACTGGCGCTGTACACCATCACGACGCCGATGACCAGCAGCATCAGCGTGCATATCAACATCGTTGCATCCGGAGCAGACCGTGCTTTTCCCATACATGCCACCTCAACCTTATAAAAATGGTAGGGGCAGGCTTGTATCCCCCCCTTTTACAGGTTATGCACGGACTGCCTAAACATTCTTCCCCTTTCCTCGTAGGAAGGAAACATGTCCCAGCTGGCGCATGCCGGCGAGAGGAGCACAATATCTCCGGCTTCGGCCATAGCCATCGCTTCGCGAACCGCCGTATCGACCGTATCCTGCACATTGTTAGCAGTATCGACCGATTTCACAAGACTCATGCCTGCCAAAGCGGCGACATGGGTAATTTTCTGCTTCGTTTCCCCGATGGCGACTAGGCCTTTCACGCGATCTTGGAAAACCGGCAGCAGCTCCATATAATCCGAGCCCCGATCCAATCCTCCCGCAATGAGAATAATGCCCTGCCGCTCGAACGATTCGATCGTTTTGATCGTCGCCGTAGCGTTGGTCGCCTTCGAATTATTGTAAAACTGTACGCTGTCCTTTGTGGCGACATACTCCAGCCGGTGCTCTACCCCGCGGAATTCGCGGAGCACTCCGGCAATGACATCCAGCGAAACGCCGGCCGTAAACGCCGCGCAGACGGCCGCCAGTGCGTTCTCGATATTAAAGCTGCCAGGAATGCCCAGCTCTGCAACTGTCAGAACAGGATGCAGGACGCCTTGTTTGTCCCGGTATACAATTCGCCGATCGGCTGCAGAAACGCCGGGAGCGTTCATGGAAGGCTGCACAAACATACCGTACGCCAGCTCCTCCTTAATCGAGAAAGGCAGTACCGACGCCTTCACTTCGCCGGCAAGCCGCCGGCAAACGGGGGCATCCCAGTTCAACACCGCTGTATCCTCCGCCGTTTGGCTGGCGAACAGCTTCGCCTTGGAGTCTATGTAATCGTCCATCGTCCCATGGTAGTCCAGATGAGTTTCATATACATTCAGCAGGCACGCCACCTTGGGCCGGAAATCGCGCGTGCCTTTCAATTGAAAGCTGCTGAGCTCAACCACCATCGTATTCTCCGGTCCGGCTTCCAAAGCCGCTTCCGTCAGCGCACGACCGATATTGCCGGCTACAATCGGCTGCTTGTTCGCAGCATCCAGCATCAAGCCGATCCATGTGGTGGTGGTCGTTTTGCCGTTAGAGCCCGTAACGCAGATCATCGGAGCCCGGCAGACGTGATAAGCGACCTCCACCTCGGTTACAACCTCGATGTTTAATTGCCGCGCGCGTTCCACCGGTTCCACGGTGTACGGGATGCCGGGATTTTTGACGACAAGCTTTACATCCTCGTGTATGATGCCGGGCGGATGACCGCCGCAAATAACAGAAATACCCAGAGCCGTCAATGGTTCGGCTTCAGGGCATTGGTCCAGCTCTTTTTTATCGTTGACGGTCACTTTCGCGCCGTATTCATGGAACAGCTTCGCTACAGCCACGCCGCTGCGCGCCAATCCCAGAATGACGACATGTTCGTTTCTGTACGTCCGGGGATGCTTCATTGTCTATAACACCTCATTCAGATAAAGTCCGATACCCGCCAGCACGATGCCTGTCGCCCAAAAAGTTATAACGACGCGCCATTCGGACCAGCCCACCAATTCAAAATGGTGATGAATCGGGCTCATTTTAAATACGCGCTTGCCTCTCGTTTTAAAGGAAATGACTTGAATAATGACGGACAGCACCTCGACGACGAACACGCCGCCGATCAGAATGAGCAGCACTTCCGATTTCGTCAATACCGCGACGAGCGCCAACCCCCCGCCAATGCCGAGCGAGCCGGTATCGCCCATGAATACTTTGGCCGGATGCGCGTTAAATACGAGAAAACCGAGCACCGCGCCGACCATCGCAGCGGAGAAAATAGCGGTGTCGTGCTGCGTCAGGTTCAAGGCAATGATCGCGTAAGCGCCGAACGCCACTGCGCTCGTTCCGGCCAGCAGGCCGTCCAGTCCGTCGGTAAAGTTGACGGCGTTGGAAGTCCCCAGCATCATGAGCGCAACAAACGGGTAATACAGCCAGCCCATCGGGATGGTATAGTCGATCAACGGAATGCGCAAATCGGTGCTGTGACCGATTTGCGCCAGCAATATACAAACGATGACCGATACGATCAGCTGACCGAGCAGCTTTTGTCTGGCCGTCAGCCCCAGGGAACGTTTCAGTAAAATTTTAATATAGTCGTCCAAAAAACCGACCAGTCCGTAACCTAACGACGCGACCAGCAGAATGACCGTTTCGATGCTCTTATCGGCAAATCTCAGTACAACAAGAGCGAGCGCAAGCAAAATAATCGTACCGCCCATCGTCGGCGTGCCTGCTTTTTTCAAATGTCCCTGCGGTCCGTCCGTACGGATTTGCTGGCCGAATTTCAGCCTTCTCAAAAGAGGTATAAATAAAGGCCCCATGATGACGGTCAGCAAAAATGCCGCCCCCAGAGCGATCATGACCACATTAAAATCCACTGTTGTTTCCCCCTAAAACTTATACTACGCAATCATTTTCGCCCCGACCTCGCTATCGCGTGCAGGCCGTTATACTTGCCGGAGCAGCTCTACGACCTGCTCCAGCTTCATGCCCCTCGAGCCTTTGACCAGCACGACGTCGTCAGGCGAGGCAAAAGAGGCCACTGCCTGAGCCAGACGGCTTTTGTCGTCGAACGCATACACCCGGCCGGGCGCGAACGACTTCGCCGCTTCATCGGCAAGCTGCTTGGCGAGCGGACCGAACGTATACACGCGTTCGATCTGCTGCGGGTCCAGCATGCGTCCGATTTCGCGATGAAACTCGGCCTCCTGCTCGCCCAGCTCAAGCATATCGCCCAAAACGGCGATTTTTCGGCCATAACCCTCCAGCTCGGTCAGCAGCTTGACGGCCGCCCGCATCGAAGTGGGGCTGGCGTTGTACGCATCGTTAAGAATCGTCAAGCCGGAAGACGCTTTGAGTAATTCGATGCGCATACTTGTCATAACGCTCGCCCGGAGTCCCTCCGCGATGGACGCCGCGGGTATTCCGAAATGAACGCCTACCGCTATGGCGGCCAGCGCGTTAATCACATTATGAAGCCCGAGCAGCGGAATATAAAATTCCACGCCCGCAAAACGGTTCAGACCGAAACGGGTTCCTGTCTTCTCCGCTTTCACCGCCACCGGGTAATAGGCATGATGACGGCCGGAACCGAAGCTTACACGGTCATAACGGCTTGCTTTCATCCCATGATTCATCCGCAGCTCGGGCAGCATCTGCCCGATTAGCGGCTCATCGCCCAAATAAATAAGCGTGCCGTCCTGCTGAAGCCCTGCCAAAATCTCGGTCTTCGCCCGGGCGATCTCTTCCCGGGAGCCGAGCTGCAGCAAGTGCGCTTCGCCGATATTGGTTATAACCGCAACCTCCGGCTCCGCAAGCTCGGATAATAACCGGATTTCGCCGCGCCCGCTCATGCCCATTTCCAGCACGACGATCTCCGTATCTTCCTCAAGCTGCAGAAGGGTTAGCGGCAGTCCGATATGATTGTTGTAATTGCCGATCGTCTTGTGCACTTTAAAGCCCGTCGACAGCACGGAGGCCGTCATATCCTTGGTCGTCGTCTTGCCGTTGCTGCCTGTAATGCCGATTACCCGGACGTCGAGCTGAGAGCGGTACGACTTGGCGAGCCGCTGCAGCGCGGCGACAGTATCGTCTACAAGAATCAGCGGTACGGACTGCGCCGGCAGCTCGCGGTCCTTCTGCCATAAAGAAGCCGAGGCGCCTTTGGCAACCGCATCCTCCAGAAACAGATGGCCGTCATACACTTCCCCGATAATCGGCACATACAGGTTGCCGGGACTCAGCGTCCGCGTGTCATTGGAAACGCCTCGAATAAGCAAATCGTCGGTGCCGCCGACGGCTGTGCCGCCCGCCATTGCGGCTAGTTGTGCCAAGGTTCGTTTAATCACGATATCGCCCCCTTATCGCTTCCTTGGCCACGAGGCGGTCGTCGAAAGCATGCTTTTTCCCCATGATTTCCTGGTACGTTTCATGCCCTTTTCCCGCTATCAATACTACATCCTTGGAAGATGCGGCTGCAATCGCTTTATGAATCGCCTCTTTCCGGTCGACGATAAGCTCGTAGCTTTCGCCCGATAGACCGGCTTCCTTAATGCCCGGCTCGATATCCTCCACGATGCGCTGCGGGTCTTCATTGCGCGGATTGTCGGAGGTGACATATAAATAATCGCTGTAACGTGCCGTCACGCTGCCCATGACCGGACGTTTCGTACGGTCCCTGTCGCCCCCGCAGCCGAATACGCTAATAATGCGCCCTTCGGCAAACTGCTTGATGGCGGACAATGCCTTATCCAAGCCGTCGGGGGTATGCGCATAGTCGACAAGGACAAGAAAATCTTGCCCTTCGTCCACCACTTCCATCCGCCCGTCGACGGAAGCGACCGACTCCAGTCCCTGCTTGACGGCTTCGAGCGGAATGCCCTCCGCCAAAGCGGCGGCGATGGCTGCAAGCGAGTTATACACATTAAACCGGCCGATCAGCTTCGTTTGAATGTCGACCGTACCGCGAAACGTCGTGCAGTGGAACGCCGTACCCTTTGACGTCATCCGGATCCCGTCAGCCCGCACATCGGCCTCCCGGTCGATGGCATACGTAATGACCTGCGCTGCCGTCATCCGGGCAAATTCCGCGGAAGCCGCATCATCCGCATTCAGCACGGCATAACGTTGTTCGTCCGCGCTGCCCGAATAATCGTTGCCGAGCCGGGCAAACAGCAGCCCTTTGGCTGCCTGGTAACGTTCCATCGAGCCGTGATAATCCAGATGATCCTGCGTCAAATTGGTGAAAACGCCCGTCCGGAAGCTGCAGCCTTTCACTCGGCCCAAATCCAGTCCGTGCGAGGAAACCTCCATTACGCAATAGTCCACACCTTGATCCGCCATACGCCGGAGCAGGCGCTGCAGCTCCGAGGCTTCCTGGGTATTGGTCGCCTGGTTGGGAATGCGCTCGGAGCCGATTTTAATTTCGATATTGCCCATAAGTCCCGTCGAGTAGCGGCTGCTGCTCAGAATTCGCTCCAGCAAATAGGTCGTTGTCGTCTTGCCGTTCGTTCCCGTTATGCCAATGACCTTCAATTCCTTGCTCGGATAACCGTAAAAATGGTTGGCGATAACGGCCATTGCAAACCGCGAATCCTTCACAATCAGCTTCGGCACATCCGCTTCGACTTCATGCTCCGCCACCAAGGCGACCGCTCCGCGCTCTACAGCTGCCGCAGCGAACATATGTCCGTCAGCGGCGAAACCGGGAATGCAAAGAAACAAATCGCCCGGCTGCACTTTGCGGGAATCGGTTTGTATACCGGTAAAGACCGTTTCGCCGTCTCCCGAAATACGGCTTACCGCAAGCAGGGAAGCCAGTTCCTTAAGCTGCATGAGCTCTCCTCCGTTTTTTACACATGGTATCTATTATGGACAAAAAAAGCGCCGATGAAAAGCCTAAATTTTCGAAAACGTTTTTTTCATCTATTGCGACTTGGCCGGCGGGTTTTGCGGCCCCGGATCCTTGTCGGATAGATACACCCGAATGGTGGAGCCTTGGTCGACCCGTGTCCCCGCTTTCGGCACCTGGTTGACGACATAATTGCCGACACCCGATTTGGCCAGCATGAAATTCGAATTCAAATCCTCATAAATATCCGCTACGCTCATGCCTACCAGATTCGGTACATCGACAAGCGGAATGTCTCCGTACACGTATTTGCGCGGCATTTGATCTTTGCGCTGCGGAACATTCATATAGCGCAGCGCATCCTCCATGATGTTCTTCACAAGCGGCGCCGCAATCAGCCCGCCGAACTGCAAGCCCTGCGGGTTATCGACAGCCGCATAGACGACTACCTTCGGATCGTCGGCAGGCGCGAACCCGATGAACGATACGATATGCTGATCGGCGGAATAGCGTCCGTTTACCACCTTTTGCGCGGTACCCGTTTTGCCCCCGACCCGGTAACCGTCGATGAAGGCATTGCGTCCCGTTCCATTGGCTACGACGCTTTCCAGCGTTTCTCTAACCTGCTTGGACGTCTGCTCCGAAATGACCTGCCGCACCATTTCCGGTTTAACCGAGTCCACCAGCTCGCCGGTGACCGGATGGTACCAGGCTCTGGCGACATGCGGCTTGAACAGCTTGCCGCCGTTCACTGCAGCCGAAACCGCGGCAATCTGCTGGATCGGCGTCACCGATACCCCTTGGCCGAACGAAGTCGTCGCCAGCTCGACCGGTCCTACCTTCGGCAGCTTGAACATAATTCCGTTCTCTTCGCCGCCCAGATCGATTCCCGTCTTTTTGCCGAAGCCGAAATTTGAAATATACTCGAACAGCTTCTCTTTGCCCAGCTTTTGCCCCATCGCCACAAAGCCGGGGTTGCATGAATTTTCGACGACCTGCTGGAACGTTTCGCTGCCGTGTCCCTGACGCTTCCAGCAGCGGAGACGCGCTCCGGCAACCTCGATCCAGCCCGGGTCGTAGAACGGATCGGTCAGCTTTACCTTCTTCTCTTCGAGAGCTGCGGCCAACGTAATAATTTTAAACGTGGAACCCGGCTCGTAGGTCATCCAGATCGGCAGATTGCGGTCATAGCTTTCCTTCGGAAATTCTCTGAAATTGCCCGGATCGTAGCCCGGTCTTGCACCCATCGCCAATATTTCCCCGTTGTTCGGGTCCATCATAATGGCAATCGCATGATCGGCCTGGTATTTAAGCATCGTCTGATCGAGCTCCCGCTCCAAAACCGATTGCAGATGGCCGTCTATCGTAAGCTGCAGGTTCATTCCGTCCAGCGGCTTGGAGTATGTGTCGTTCGAGTTCGGCATGAGTCTGCCCGCCGCATCCGACAAGAAGGAAATGCTGCCGTTAACGCCGGTCAGCAGCTTATCATATTTTAATTCTATGCCCGTCAAACCTTGATTATCAATGCCGGTAAATCCGAGAACGTGAGCGGCCAGCCCGCCGAACGGATATGTGCGTTTATTATCCTCGGCGACGACAATGCCCTGCAGCTTCATGGAACGGATTTCGTTCGCTTTTTCCTGCGTTATTTTGCGTCCTCCCGGCTGGATGCGGACGATTAATTGTCTTTGGGTAATTTGCTTCAGCACGTTTTCAACCGGAACCTGAAGGCTGGCTGCGAGCTGAGCCGCAGTCGCTTGCGGCTCCTTGATTTGCGCCGGAATCGCCATTACGGTTGGCGAGCTGATATTGTAAGCAAGCTTCTCGCCGTTCCGGTCGAGAATCTCGCCCCGTTTGGCCGCAAACGGGATGTTGCGCCTCCATGAATCCTCCGCCTTGGCTGCCAATTCCGGTCCCATCCATATTTGAACATAACCAAGCCGCACGATCAGTGCGAAGAACAGAACCGTTCCCACAATCAATGCGGCGAATAGTCGACGGCGAACTGTAACATTCGATGCCCTCATAACCGTTCTATCCCCTCCCGAATGGTTGTCTGGAAGTCATTGCGGCAAAGGCATTTGCCGGTCAGACTTATAGATAGTTTCATTCCAGATTATTCGGGACAACCAGGGGTTAGAACAAGCTGTCCTATAAATTGTACCGGACGGCGGCTGTCAAACGCTGTCCGGATGCCCTTCTCCTTACTGTTTAGGCGGATGAACCGCCTTCTTGGCCGTCTCCTGGGATTTCGACGCATCCGGCTGCTTGGCCGAGGCCGTTTCGTTTCGTTTGGCCGAATCTTTCGGGTCGGGTTTATCGCTGCCGCCGGTCTGCTTATCCGGCAATTTATCGGACTTGGCCGGCGTACCGTCGGATACCGGCGTTTGCAGCAGCTCCTGATACGGCTTCAATTGCAAAGTGAGCAGCTTGCTGTCCCCTTCATTGGCCAACGACTGGGATGCGACATAGCCTTCCCCGACGGATTGGCATTTCAGCTTCATAAAGGAGCAGACCTCCAGCGCGTCTCTTAACGATTTGCCGGTCATATCCGGAATCGACACATCGCCGGAATCCTGCATCGATACATAAATTCGTTGCGTCGAACCTATTTCAGTACCTGCCAGCGGAGTTTGGGCTATAATTTGACTCCCTTTGCCGACCGTTTCAACGATGACCCCGTACTTATTCATTGTCGTTTTGGCCTGTTCGACCGTCATGCCGGCAAGATCGGGCACCGTCGTTTTCGTCTCTTTATCGGTCGTTTTCATCTGCTGCGACGAGGACGGCACTCCCATATAGCGAAGCGTCTGGGATACGATTTCTTTAAATATCGGAGGCGCGACCTCGCTGCCGCCATGGAAGTCCCCGCCGAGATCCGGTTCGTCCGCAATGACCGTAACCAATATTTTCGGGTCCTCCACAGGCGCGTAGCCGATAAAGGAAATAACCCACTTGCCGCTGGCATACCCTTTGCCGCCCGGGTCCACCTTATTCGCCGTGCCGGTTTTACCGGCGACGCGATAGCCATCGATATAAGCGTTTTTCCCTGTACCGATTGCCTTGTCGTTAACTACTTGTTCCAAATATTCGCTGACCTGACGGGCGGTTTTCTCCGATACGACCTGGCGCACCACCTTCGGCTCGAACGTCTGAATCGGCTGCTTCGTTTTCGGATCGTAAATTTCTTTGACGATATGGGGCCACATTAATTTCCCGCCGTTGGCGATCGCCGCATAGGCAGCCGTCTGCTGGATAGCCGTTACGGTCAGTCCCTGGCCGTAAGTTGCCGTTGCATACTCGGCCGGATACTTCATCTTGACGATTCCCGCAACCTCGCCGGGAAGGTCGACGCCCGTCTTGACGCCGAAGCCGAATTTATCGATATATTCCCTGAGCTTGGTTTGTCCGAGCTTCTCGGTGCCGAGCTTGACGAAAGCAACGTTACTCGAACGCTTCAAGCCGTCCAAATACGAAATAGGTCCCCAGCCGGAAATATTCCAGTCATGCAGCCGCTGCCCCGGCACTTGAATCGAACCGGATTGATACATTTCCGTCGGATTAAACAAGCCTTCCTCAACCGTGGCCGCCAAGGTAACCAATTTGAATGTGGAGCCGGGTTCATATTGCGAAGCGACGGTATGATTGATAAAGTCCGATTGGTTCGTCGTTTCCCAGTACCGGTTCGGATTAAAATTCGGGAAGTTCGACATGCCCAAAATTTCCATCGTTTTCGGATCGACCGCAATGGCCATCAAGCTTTTGGGACGATATTTATTGTAATATTTCTCCAGCGCACTCTCTATGTAAAATTGGACGTTTTTGTCAATCGTCAGCTTTACGTTGCTGCCGTCTATGGCCGGCTGGTAATTCACTTTCGCATCCGGCAGCTCTACGCCGTTGCGGTCCTTCTCATAGCTCCGGTTGCCCGGCGTCCCTTTCAAATATTTATCAAGCAGCGCTTCGAGTCCCATGACCGGCTTGCCTTCTTTATCGCTGTATCCAAGAAGATGAGAGGCCATCGTCCCTCCGGTATAAAACCGCTTTTGTTCCTTTTGCAGGTTAATGCCTACATACTTCTGATTAGTTTGAGCCTTTAATTCTTCGATAAGCTTGCGTATTTGATCCGCGATTTCGGCGTCGACCTTCCATCCTTCGTTGCGGATTTCCACCTGCGGGAACAATGTCCCGTCATCGCGGGTTTTATTGATTCTCGCCCTGATTTTATCTTCCAAGGCCGCCAACGCAGCCGGATCGTCGGAAGTTTTCAAAATGTCCGCAAGCCCTTTTACAACCTGGGTTTCGATGTTTTTGCTTTTGATCGTTTTCGGAACAAGCGCTACCGTAAAAGCAGGCGCATCCTCCGCCATCATTTTTTCGTTGCGGTCCACAATCGAGCCGCGAACCGGGCGGAGCACCTCCTCGGCTTCCCACTTTTCCTGCGCCTCGGACAGCAGCCCCGCCCCTTGCACGACTTGAACCCAATACAATCTGCCCACTAGAGCAACAAAAAGGAGGGTAAATACCCCCCCTATTAGCAAAGATCTCAACTTCACCTTCTTGTTCATGCTGATCTCACACTCCCAGTAAGAAAAGTTTCGGTTTGAAGTATTTCGTCCGCGGCTTGCCCTTTATGGAGACGTCTCGGTTTTTTTCTGGTTGGCGGCTGTCGCTGCATTATCCTTGGCGTTAGCTGTCGACTTGATCGGCACCTTGCTGATTTGCTTGTCTTCCGGCGGTACCATCCCGAGCTTCTGGGCTTCCTGACGCAAACGGTCGGGAGTCGACAACGACTCCACCTTATGCTTCAACACGCTGTTTTCCGCCTGCAGCAGCTGGATATCGTTTTCAAGCTTCAATATTTTCGTGTTCATCTCATAAATCTGAGCATAACGCCAAATAATGAGGCTTGCCACGGCAACGCAAACGAGCACCGTAAACAAATAAAGCAGCTTTTCTTGAACTGGAATCGATTTATTGCGGTATACGACTTTTTTGGTCTCTTTAACTGCCGCCTTTTGCTCTGTTCGTTGCTCCACCGCCAAATTCCCATGCATGTATGCAGGCATCTTTTAATCCTCCTCTATCGTACGATTGAAATCATTCAAATTACAGTTTTTCGGCTATTCTCAGCTTGGCCGACCGCGCTCTCGGATTCGCTTCCAGCTCCTCGGGGCTCGCTTCGATCGGCTTGCGGTTCACCAGCTTTACTACGCCCTTGTTACCGCAGACGCACACCGGAAAATCGGGCGGACAAGTGCATCGTTCCACATATTTGGCGAACGTTTGCTTGCAAATTCGGTCCTCCAGCGAATGGAATGTAATAACGGCCGCTCTGCCGCCGGGGGCCAAACAACGGATCGTTTGCTCCAACGCCTCCGCAAAAACCCCCAGCTCATCATTGACGGCAATGCGCAGCGCCTGAAAGCTTCTTTTGGCCGGATGCGGACCGCTCCGCCGCGCTGCGGCAGGAATCCCTTCCTTGATCAATTCAACGAGCTGGACGGTCGACTCGATCGGCCCTTTTGCCCGTGCGGCCGCAATATTCGCAGCAATCCGCCTGGCAAATTTCTCCTCGCCGTATTCAAAAAGTATTTTGGCGATTTCCTGCTCGGACCATTGATTGACGATATCTTTGGCAGTCAGCCCGGCGGTGCGGTCCATCCGCATATCGAGCTCCGCCTCGTGGTTGTAGCTGAAGCCGCGTTCCGCCTCGTCAAGCTGCGGAGAGGATACACCTAGATCGAACAGGATGCCGTCGACTTGAGGCTGTCCGTTTATCATTGCCCTCGGTTCCAGCCTGAGCTGTTCTTCCAGATGGCGAAAATTGCTGCGGACCAGCTTCACCCGGTCCTTGTAAGGAGCCAGCCGAACCTCGGCATTGGCAAGCGCGGCATCGTCCTGATCGAATGCGATCAACAGCCCGTGCTCGCTTAGCTTCGATGCGATAACCGAGCTGTGTCCGGCCCCTCCTAAAGTACAATCCACATAGACGCCGTCAGGCTTTATATTCAAATCTTCTATAGCTTCGTTCATTAATACGGTAACGTGATGAAACATGCTGCAGTCCTCCTGTATGTGTTATGCGGCATTAGAGATCGAAATTGAAATCAACAAGCTTTTCGGCGATTTCGTTAAACGATTCTTCCGATTGCTGGGAATAGGATTCCCACATTTGCTTGCTCCAAATCTCAACACGATTAGAAACACCGATAACAATGCAGTCCTTTTCCAGCTTGGCATGCTCAATCAGATTGTTCGGCAGATTCATCCTGCCCTGTTTGTCCAGCTCGCACTCCGTCGCTCCGGAGAAGAAAAACCGGGTGAACGCGCGGGCATCCGACTTCATAAGCGGCAGCGCCTTCAGCTTCTGTTCAAGCACCGCCCATTCCTCCATCGGATAAACGAACAAACATTGGTCTAAGCCGCGGGTGACGATGAAGGATGTTCCCAGAGATTCACGAAACTTGGCCGGCACAATCATACGTCCTTTATCGTCGATGCTGTGCTGGTATTCGCCCATGAACATAAGAACCTTCACCCCTTTCCACCACTTTACCCCACTTTCCACCACTTGTATAGGATAAATTCTCCACAAAACAAAAAAATCCTGCCGGGAAGCAGGATTTCACAATTTTTTTTATTCGGTTTCGTTCGACGAAGCTTCATGTTTCGACACGGCCGGCAATGCCTCGCTATTTTCCGCAGCCAGTTTTTTGCGGATTTCGACCAATTTCTTCTTCCTGGATCTCCTGTATAGCCATAACGGCACCCCGATCACGGCCAAAACAAGCGCAACCGGCAAAACCGCGGCAATCGCAACGATCAACCACTGGAAAGCCAGGGACAGGATAGCCGCGCTCCCGTTCAGCGCAGCTGCCGCCCTTTGAAACAACGGTCCGCCGTCCCGGGCTTGAATGACGGCGGCGGAGCCGAGCTTCTGCGACATTCGGACTTCAATCGTGGAGAAAGCCACATTTTGCTCCAAGTACCTCATCCGGCCTTTAATCCGCTCTATTTCTTCCTGAACCTTGCTTAATTCATTGGAAAACGCCAACAGCTCGTCGGTTTTCGCCGCCTTCTCCATAAACGAGATCAAACGGCTCTCCACAACCTGCTTCGCCTTCAGCCTCGAGGTCAAGTCGACATACTCCTCGGATACGTCCTGCCCCTGCATGCTCTTTTTCGCCGACGGGCTCATTTTCTCCAATTCCCCAAGCAGCGAGCTGAAACCGTTGACAGGCACTTTAATGACAAAAGTACCGCTCTTTTCATAAGTGGTCTCGCCTTCGCTAAATTGCAAAATGTAGCCGCCGGACCGACTGACCGCTTCTTCGATCCGCGCCTGCGCCTCGGCATACTTCTCCACCTGCAGCGTCACATTCGCTTTGTAAATAATTTTGCGGTTGACGCCGCTGTCCGGGACCGCCCCGCCGTTAAAGCTGTCCGCCGGCTTGGCGGCGGCTGTGCCCGACTCTTGCTTGGCCGTGCTTGCGGTGTCGGCCGACTGAAGCGATGCGGAGCCGCCCGCCGCTGCGGCGCTGCCGACGCTCTTTTGATCGGCGACGGCCAGGTTTTCCATCGCCATCCCGCTCGTGGACCCGGCGGCGTCTTTGTGCTGCTGCGCGCTTCCGCAGCCCGACAAGACTACGGCCAGCAGCGCCAGCACGGCCAAGCGCTTTGCATTCGCCCGCAGCGTACGCTTCTCTCTCTTTTTGAGAAGCGCATTTTTTCCCAATACCCCCGTTCGTTTCATTCGGATTCCCCCTATTGAAATCAAACCTGTGACAGTTGAAGCGGCATCGCTGCCGCGATTCAGCCGACACTATTTAATAAACGCCGCAGCAAGAAGGATTGTTGCAAGTTATTAGCATACGGCGAAAATTATTCCAAGCGGAAACCTGCATTAAAACGGCAAAGTACCTTAAACTCCACCTCACAGTGGTTTTTAAGGTTCTTTGCATGAATGGCGGGATTCAATTTTTTTTTGGGGGGGGCTGCTCTTTGGGGATAGCCCTTCCGCTAGCGGATCAATGCTCGGTCCAGCTGTCCAGGTACGCTTTTTGTTCCTCGCTCAACGCATCGATGGAAATACCCAATGAAGCGAGCTTAAAGCGCGCTACTTGCTCGTCCAGCTCGTAAGGGACGTTCACGACCTTTTGTCCGATCTGCTTGTAATTGTCGTTCACATATTTCAGAGACATCGCCTGAAGGGCGAATGTCATATCCATAATTTCCGCCGGATGACCGTCGCCTGCCGCCAGATTGACGAGACGTCCTTCGGCGATCAAATAAAATTTACGGCCGTCCTTCAGCTGGTATTCTTCAATGTTGCGGCGAACGGTACGCTTGGATACGGACAAAGCCTCGAGCTCCGGCTTGTTCACTTCCACGTCGAAATGACCCGCATTGGACAAAATCGCGCCGTCTTTCATCACTTCGTAATGCTCGCCGCGGATACAATCGCGGTTGCCTGTAACGGTGACGAAGAAATCGCCCACTTTTGCCGCTTCCGTCATCGACATGACAGCGAAGCCGTCCATGTACGCTTCAACGCCTTTAATTGCGTCAACCTCGGTTACGACGACGTTGGCGCCAAGACCTTTGGCGCGCATCGCCACGCCTTTGCCGCACCAGCCGTAGCCTACGACGACGACCGTTTTGCCCGCAACGACCAGATTCGTCGTCCGGTTGATGCCGTCCCATACGGATTGGCCAGTACCATAGCGGTTGTCGAACAAATATTTGCAAAACGCATCGTTAACGGCCACCATCGGAAACTGCAGCGAACCGTCTTTTTCCATCGCCTTCAGGCGCAAAATGCCGGTTGTCGTTTCCTCGGCGCCGCCGCGCACTTTTTGGAGCAAGTCTTTGCGTTCCGAATGCAGGGCCGAAACAAGATCGCCGCCATCGTCAATAATCAGATCCGGCTCGGTTTCCAAAGTTTTAATAAGCAAATCTTTATATTCCTGCGGGTCCGGGTTATATTTCGCGAATACGGTAATACCGTCCTCGACCAGCGCCGCGCATACGTCGTCCTGGGTGGACAGCGGATTGCTGCCGCAGATGGCCACTTCGGCGCCGCCGGCTTGTACCACCTTGGCCAAGTAAGCCGTCTTTGCCTCGAGATGGAGGGAGATTGCGACTTTCAGCCCTTTAAACGGCTGCTCTTTCTCGAACTGCGCGCGAATCCGGTTTAAAACCGGCATATGGGCGTTTACCCAATCGATTTTCAAGTGGCCTTCCGGCGCTAACGACAAATCTCTGATGATGCTGCGTTCCTTTGTGTTCATTTGAACATCCTCCTGCATGGTATATTCGATAAGGATTGGTCGTGCCCAAAAGCCCAAATCACAAATAAACGATGTTATGCCGTCCGTCTGGCTCCAGCTCGCTGTCCAACAGCTCTTCCAGCCAAACGGTTCCATATTTGTTTAAATACGCTAATACATTATACACCCGCTCCTGAGGTTTGCCTAGTGGCAGCACGGACGCGCCGATGCGCTGGAACTGCCGGAGCGACGCATCGAATTGGGTGCGTACCGCGTCGGACGCTTTATGCTCGAGAAACTCGATCTGCTCGATAATTTTAGTCATATTCGTATCGCCCAGCTTGCCGAGTCCCGGATTAACGCCGGCGATCAGCTGTACAAGCGGCTGGTACATGTCCTTGAACTGCGTCTTGACCTGACCGAACCGGTCTTCCAGGTTTAAAGCGTCCTGCTCGCGCAGCCATTCCTGCTGCTTCTCCTCCAGCCGGCAGAGCACATCGTCGAGAGACAAATGGTATTTGGCCATATTTTTTTGCACAGTGCCTTCGAGCAGCGTAAATTCCATCCGCGGTATAACGATCGGCATCTGCATGCCGAGCCGGTGAAACGCCTCGCGCGTCAGTGCCCAGTAGGCAATCTCGCCGGGGCCCAGCACCGTTCCCAGCACCGGAAATAAATAATCCTGCATCAGCGGCCTGGTCATGACATTATTGCTTAACCGCTCCGGAGCCGAATCCGCCCAGTCGAGCAGCTGCTGCCTCGAGTAGCTGCGTTCGCGCTTGCGGTCGGTGAATCCGTCCGACGCTTCATCCGCATAAAGCAGGATGCGCTCCCCGCCGTCGATGACGAACAGGTTCGCGTTGCGCTGCTGCATCTCGACCTGCGACGCGTAGCCGAGCGATTCCACCTTGTCTTTTCCTTTCAACACGGCGGCTTGCAAGGGACCATGCTCCTCGATCAGCCTGTGGAACATGGCGGATTCCAAGCTGCGCAGACGCGGGTCGTCCGCGTTCATCAGCACCAAACCGCGCGAGCCGAACAAGCGGGCCATCATTCTCGCGAAAAAATCGACCAGACTGCGCGACTCCTCGGCGATCGCACGCAGCGAGCCCATCCAGTCCGCCTTGAACTCGGTCGGCATCAAGGATGCGTCCAGCTGCTCCAAAGCTTCCTCCCATTGCTCCGGCGAAATCGCCAGCCGGCTTACGGAGCTGCGGACACCGCTCGGGTGATCGAGCTTAATTTTATTCACCTGCGCGTCCTGAGACATATAGTACATATGATTCACTTCGTCAAAATCATGATCCTCGCCGGCAATCCAGAATACGGGCACTACCGGCCGGCCAAGCCTGGCGGAGGCGATCTGCGCCGTCCGGATCAGCGTAACCGCTTTATAGATGACCAGCGCCTGGCCGGTAAACAAGCCTGCCTGCTGTCCTCCGACGATGCACAGCGTCCGCTCGTCGCCGAGCAGATCGACGGCCTGCAGCGCCTGCGGCGCGCCGCCAATCTCCGTATTAAACTGGCGCAACGCTTCCGCCAGCCGTCCGCGATCCGCCTGCAAACGGCGTTCCCGGTCCAACCAACCGGCGCGCCGCTCCCATGATGTGACGTCCTGCGGATTATACTCAAATAAGGCTTCAACCAAGTCGTATCGGCGTATATAATCCTCGGTCAAAGGCTGGCTGGATTTCCATTGAATCGATTCTATTTTCAACACGGCAGCAGCCTCGCTTTTCCCCTAGTATCACTTTCTTCTTGATTGTACACATGTTGGATGAAATCGTCAAAGCGGAGCCGGGTCCTTCCGCGGTACCGCGGCATTGCCCCGAAAATGAAAGAAAAGCTTCTGATCGAAGCCCTTTCGATGAAGACACATACGTGTTTTGGATGTTGCTTTTCTTGCGATATCAGAAAGCTACAGCTCCGCTGAAAACTTATACTTTCTGGCGTCATTACAAAAAGAGCCTGCGCACCAGGCCCCTGCTTCGCAAATAATTCATATCCGCCTTCATCCCAACTCGGATTTGCGGCTGAATTTCAACACCTTTTCGATGGCATTCGCCAGCTCTCTATAGACGTCCGTCTCCACCTGGGCACGCAGCTGCGTTTTGGCGAAAACCTCGCCCTGGTCCGTCGAAACGTACTTGGGCGGCAAATGGTTGAGCGCAATCGCGATGATATCGCTCTGCAGCTTTTCGTTCAAATCGCTAACCTGCTGCTGATGCAGCATCAAATCTTTCAAGCAGCTTTTCACGATATCTTCCATCAAATTATGTACGTTCATCACTTGGCCCCCTTCTCAGCTTGAGACAATATATTTGCCGATGCCGATGAAAAGCAGCAGCACATAACTGGCGGATAATACGACAAACCCCAGCCTCAACAGCGATTTGACGATTTTGTACAGATTGATTCTGCCCTTGGTCCGGTTTTGCAGGTTGCCGATCAGACCGCCCGCAATGAGAAAAAGCAGCACCACCGCCCACAATCCGAAGCCGGTGCCGAACAATTGCCGCGTCATGACCGATACCGAGCCGATTAAAAATATCGTCGTCACGTCGATCGCCGCATGCGTAGACCGCTTCTTATCCCGGGTAAGCCAATAAGCAATTCCCCATACCGCGAAAAAAGAAACAAACGGCACTAATGCCAAAAACGTATAAATAGCTTGCAATACAGCCAAGAGTCCGTTCAAGCAGACCACCTGCTTTATTATATTATAGTTCCCACTGCTGCTCGATGGACCGGATCAATTGCTCCATCGTCTCATGCACCGGCATCGGGACGCCCGTTTCGCGGGCTTTATGCAGCAGCCCCCCGGTGATGGCCCCGGCTTCCGTCGGCCTTCGCGCCTGCACGTCCTGCAGCATCGAGGAATGATTGCCCGACGTAAGTCTGCATACATTCTCCAACTGCTCCCATAGATCGGGAGCGAGCTCGATGCCCAGCCGTTCGGCCAGCATGCGGCCTTCCTCGTATAATGAACGCATAAGCGCTTTCGCGGCGGGAAGCTCGAGAAGCAGCCCGTTAGGTACCTGCAGCACGGCAGTGAGCGGATTAATAACCGCATTGATCATTAATTTATTCCAAACTTTGCTAGTGATATCGTTCGACACAGAAGTACTGAATCCTGCATGACTCAACATGTTTTGTATTTTTTTGACTAAAGCTTGATCATTTTCCGTCGTATGTATCGCTTCCTCAGCGCCAAGCCATGTTATGCCCACGCCGGTATGGGCTACATGCCGCGGCGACAGCCTGCGCGCCCCTTCCGTAGTAACGGCGGTCAGCAGCCGGGCGGCCGGAATATGGCGCCGCAGCCTCTCCATATGGCCGATCCCGTTCTGAAAGCAGACCAGCCTGGCGGAGGGCTTCAGCTGCCTGGACAATACTGCGAGCATGTCGTCCGTAATCGCCGTCTGCTTCACCATCAGCAGGACTACATCGGGTAACTCCGCCGGATTGGCGACGCTAGCCGCGGCGGCTGCCTCATCAAAGCTCAGCGCGGCCGGATAAACGTGAATATCGGCTTCGGCGACTCGACCGCTTTCATCTGCGAAATTTCCGGGAGCGGCATAGGCGTTCATCCGCAAGCCTTGCTCCCGTATCAGCAGAGCCTGCTCGCTCGTCCTCGTTACGAGCTCCGCCTCCGCTCCCGATATCGCCAGCTTTGCGGTCAGCAGCATTCCCATCGCTCCGGCTCCGATCACTCTGAGTTTCATTCGAATCCTTCCTTCCATCCCAGTGTACTAGGCAGCTTGTATTTGCTGCTCCTATCATAGCAACGTCCGGTTGTGTCTGAAAAGCTTTACCATCGCCATAAAAAAAGAAAAAACCTGCAAGCGCAGCGCCTGCAGGGCTTCTCTCAATCTATTCTTTCTAAATTGCCGTTTGCGTCCATTTTAAACCGCGCCTTGTTTTCATCCTCTTCTTCCACGAGAAACGCAAGCTTTCGGGCCCGGTCCATAATTTGAATAAGCGCTTTATAATCATCGTTGACTACGCGGTAGTCCGTTTCCACATCGTTCACCTGCTTATTCAGCACGTCGTTTTCGCCGCGCAGACGGTCCAGCTCATCCTGCTTCTCGTTCAATTCCTTTTCCAGATGACGGATATGACGGGCCATCTCATGATAATTGCCCTTCCATTGGCGAAGAAAACGTATTACCGCGTCGATGGAAATAGACTCCTCCGTAAAGGAATCGATCGATTTGACCGGATCGCCATGCTCCAATACCGAGACGCTGCCCGATACGGCGGCAAATGCGGTATGCTTTTTTTGCTGGTTTCGTTTTTGACGCTGCGCTTTGGCAATCTGAATGGCGGCCTCGTATTTTTTCCTGACAAAACTATTCCAGCGGAAGCCGCATGCGGCCGATGTTCTGCCTATTTTTTCGCCTACCTCTTCAAATGCGGATAACTGTGTGCTGCCGTCCCTAATATGCCGCAGGGTCACCTCCGCCAATATTAAATCGTCCTCTTCGCTCCAAGCGTCCTGTCTTATGGCTGTCATACAATAGCAGTCCTCCTAACCCCTTGTAATCAGTTGCCCTCACCCATCTATTGAAAGCAAGGCATGGAAAAGTTGAGTTAATTAATCTCTATGCCCATAATAGAGTTCATAGAATCGTTTTCTACTATTTTGTATTGCCATTTTTTTAGGGACTCATACATGGTATAGGCTGCAAAAGGGCAAGCTATGCTGAAAGCATGCAAATCTGCGGTCGTTTACTTCTGCAGCTGCTGCCGGCAAAGCCGCAAAAGTAGCAATTTCGTCACCGATTTGACATTTACACTGTATGATGCAACGGTTATAATGGTCAATAGTAAAGTAGTGCAGGCAGAGAGGGGGGTTCGGAATGGATCGCATGTTTCGCGTTCTTGGCTTTTGGACGCTTGTTATAGGCCTCGCGGCATTAGCCGGGGAAATGGTACCGATGGCAATGCTCTTTTTCGCCCAGACAGCAATTTTCGTACTGTTAGGATATTTGAAATTGTCCGAGCGTGCCTACATATTTATTTTTTGGGGGTATATGCTTCTTTCGTTCACCGGTTTCACTTACTGGTCATTTTTCAAAATGTCCGTGTAACCTGTGCCCGCAGCAAGCTTCCCCAAAAAAAGATGAACTGCCTCACGGCAGTTCATCTTTTTTTTGGATCAGCACCTTGAACAGCTCGCTCATCTGATCGCTCAGCAGCAGCTGACGAACCGCCCGGTTACGGCGCGCCGCAGGACTGAACGGATCCTGGGAAGCAGTATCCTGCAGCTTCTGCAGCAGCCCGTTTTCGACGAGGAACTGCTTCTGCGTCATGTAATGGGCGAGCCGCAAGCCCGCAGCGCCACCGTCGCGAATCAATCCGCTGAAATCGACATGGGACGTTATATCCTGATGGCCCGGATCGGCATACGGGTTATCGTTCGCCAGATGATTGCGGTAGCACATGAGCGTCCCTTGCATCCGATGCGGAGCGTACAATTCCTCCGCGCGGTCGCCGTAATCGATCGTTACCAGCTGACCGCTGCGAATCGCGCCCGCGATCTGCCGGATCCAGGCCGACGCCGCCAAATTCAGCTCCAGCCGCTGCCCTTCCGCCAGCTTGATCCGTTGCCTGCGCAGCTCCTCCAGTGCGGCCGCCAACGAGCCGTCTTTCAGCGGCAGCAGCTTTTCGCGGAAATGTCCGCCCGCCTCATCCCACTCCGTAAATATTTCATAAGGCTGGCCGTCTTTTATTTGAACGCGATGTACAGGAAATGCATCGATCAGCTCGTTGGAAAAGACGATGACGCGATTCCACGGCCCTTCTTCCAGCCACTGACGCCCGGTCCGCCACGATACCCGCTTCTCATGCGAAGCGAGCCGTACGGCTTGAAGCTCGCGATGATAGGAGCTCGTTTCCACCGAAATGTAAGTCAGCCGCTCGTAAACCGGATTCCAGCTTCGTCTGAGCTCGTCCAGCAGCTGCTGCGCCAGCTGACCGCTGCCTCCTCCCCACTCAATGAGCGTTATCGGCTGCTCAAGCCCCATCAACTTCGCTTGCCCGGCTATATATTGCGCCAATACCTCGCCGAATAAGCCCCCGATCGCCGAGCTTGTGTAAAAATCGCCGGATGTCCCGACCTTCTCCTTATTCTTCATATAGTATCCGTACAGCGGGTGGTACAGGCACAGCTCCATATAGGCTTCAAAAGAAATCGCCCGGTCGGGACTTTCCTCAATATGATGGCGAATCAATCCAATTAAATCGCTTTGATTAGACACTTTTCACCTTCCCCCATTATCTTTCCAGACGCCGCATATCGATTTCACAGCTTCGTTACAGATGCAACCTTTTCACTAAAGACAAAGCAAGGCGTAACCGCTATAATAGATGGAGCGTCGAGACAAATACCGCTATATTTAGACGTAAAATGTAACCTGGAAGGAGCCATCCGCGTTGTGGCTGTAAAAAAAAGAAAACATACCGCACGTGCAACCGTGCTGATCTCCGCCGCGCTCATGCTGCTCGTAACCGGCTGTACGGATAATAAACAGCTGAAAACCGATCTGCTGCAGGCAGTTCATAAGCAGGAGGAAATCAAGAGCTATCGCTTCACCGGCTCCATCGAACTGAAAGCGGACGCATCGCTGCTAGGTCAAGCCAGTCCTTTTGCGGCTGCACTCTTTGCCATCCTCAAAGACAGTAAAATCGAATACGACGGTATTAGCGCTATGGAGCCGTCCCGATTGGAAACGACGCTGAAAGTGACGCCTTCCGGAGGCAGCGCGATTGACATCCCCGTCCTCATTAAAGATAGCAAATTGTTTTTTCATATGCCAGCTTTAAATAAAGACGATGAATATATGATGCTGCCCGTGCAGCCTAAAACGCCGGGGACCGATTCCGGCAATACGGAGCCTTTAAAAAATACCGGTCGTCTATCCTCGGCTATCCAGCAGCAGCTGCTGGACGGCATTGATCCAAACTGGCTGCAGCCGTCCAAAGAACCTGTCACGCTGGCCGACGGAACAAGCGCCAAACAAATTACGCTGACGATAACCGGCAAAAATGAACAGGCACTATCCGAAAACTGGGACAAATCGCTTCCCGGGCTCATAGAGCTGTTCAAAACGAACGGCCTCGCCTCCGGATCGTCGCTGGATGTCTGGCAGGCTGCGCTGAAGCAGATCAAGTTCCGTGCGCCCACTTCCGTCACGATTCTTATTGACAAAGACGGCTACATTCACGAGCAAAAATGGGATGTAGCTTTCACATCAGGCGCCAGCACGAACGAAAATCATCTCGTTTGGAAGCAATCTTTAACCGATATCAATCAAAATCCGGCCTTCACCAAGGACATTCCCGCCAAGCAAAAGTCGCTGGATGAGCTGCTAAAGCTTACGAAGCCTGCTTCCGCGCCCGCTGCCAAAAAATAATTTTCGCCATCATCCGCTTGCTTACTTTGGAATCAACTTATGCTTCTTCCTGCGGAGAAGTATTTTTTTTCCTTTCCGATCATAAAGTTGTGATAATCTTAAGTTGTCCCGCTTGCTCCAAACTTTCCTGCTGAAGGTTTGGAGTCAACGCTTTCGAAGTAACTTTCCTTCGGAAAGTTTGGAGGAGGACCCACTCTGATGAGACTAATTTATCAGGCCGCCTGTCTCATCCTCTGCCTGGCTGTCGCGCTGTCCTTGTGCCGGCCCGCCGCGGCGGCCAATACGGAAGAAACAAAGCAGCTGCTTCAAAAAGGGTTGACCGTTTACGAGGCCGACCAGGAAATCGCCCGGATCGAAAAGCAGGAGAACGAGCTGGTCCGCCGGCTCGCTTCGACCGAACAGGAACTCGCAGCCCAACAGGCGTTGTCCGCCGAGGCGAAACGGCATGCCGCCAAAGTGCTGAGGGCCTATTACATGGGCGATCGCGAATCGCTGTGGATGCTGCTCTTCTCGATCTCCTCCTTCAAGGACGCATTGTCGACGTTCGAATATTTGCAGATGATCATCCGTAACGACCACACCGCTTTGAAGCGGTATTCGGATAATCAGAAGCAGCTGCAGACGCTGTCAGCGTCGCTGATCTCCTCCAAAACCGCGCTGCAGCAGACGAAGGAACGCTATATCGTGCAAAAGGAAAAGCTCGTTCAGCTCCAGAAGCAGCTGGATGAAGATTTGGCCAAGCAGAGTGAAGCTGCGGCCATTATTCAGCAGATGGCGAATCTGACCGTACAGTGGCAGGAAAAGGGCATCCCGTTGTTTAAAATGTATTTCCAAGCGATGGGCAAGGCGATGAAGCAGCTTCCTGAAATTATTTCCGATACGAGCAATGGTAAAAATAATCATCTTATTATTAACGGTCTGCAGTACACGTTTCAAATTACCGATCAGGAGCTGAACCAGTTTCTCCGGGGCAAAAATGAGCTGTTCCGGAATATGACGTTCCGGTTCAGCGATTCGCGGGTCGTCGCCACAGGCACGCAGGACGGCATGGAAGCATTTATTCAAGGAAAATATGAATTGGCGGTCAAAGATGATCAACAAGGCAAGTCTTACGTCCGTTTCCGGATCGAGCGGCTGCAGTTCAACGGATTCGACCTTCCCTCCACCACGATCGAGGCGATGGAAAAGGAGTTCGATCTCGGGATATATCCGCAATCGCTGGCTCCCTTTTTAGTCGTTACCGGGGTCAAGCTTGAGGCCAACAGGCTGAGCCTGATGCTGAAGCTCGCTTTATAGACAGCCGAAGAGCTCATATCTCGAATTTGTCCGGGAAAGAGGGCCGTTTACGTTCGAAGGACTGCCCTTGGCAGAGCTTTAAGTGAACGATGCGTTCAAGAAAGGGGAACCGATGACGCGTTTATTTTCCAAAACCGGAAACGGATTTCACAAGTCCTCGAACGGACTTTATTCCGCTTCATCCCAACATCGATCCGCCCGGCCCCTTGCCCTTCAGACCAGGCGGGCGGGGAATGCCGGCATTGCCGAAATAACGAGACTGCAAGCAACCATTGGAAACCGGGCCGTCGCCCAGCTCATGCGAAATTCGGCCGCCGGCCTGCAGCATCCGCAGCTCTCTGCCGTACAGGGCAAACGGCTGATACAGATGATGCCGAAATTTAAAAACGAGAATGAAGCGATCCTTTATTTCGAGGTTTGGGATGAAGACAGCTTGTTTACGGAGCATGCCCAGGAGGTAGAGCAGCTGCTGCAGCTGGCCCGCAGGCAAGGCTGGGAGGATCTGCAGGAAAGAATCGAATACGCCCGGAGTCAGAGTGAAACGGTTGCGATTGAACGGTTTCAAGGCTGGGACTTGTCAGATGCCCGGATGCTGCCGGAGGCGATACGGCTGTTGGAGATGGCTCAGAACAAAGGCTGGGACCGGCTGGAGGATCTTGTGATCCGTTATGTGCGGGAAACCGAAGATACCCTTGATTTGCAGCTCTTGTCGGACGGACTCTCGCCGCTGCAGCGAAGCTTCCTGAATCAGTGGGAGGACCGTTCGCCGATCCCGATGCAGGAGTTGAAGCAGCTTGTTCTTCAACGGGGCGATACGAAGGAAAATCTGGATTGGCTGCGCCGGCTGCTGGAATTGCCGGTTCACACGTTGTCGGTAGCCCAATATGATGTCATTGACACGTACCGGCCAGACCTGATCGGCAACGATCCGGCATTGCGGCGGGTAATGGCGATTGTCAGCGGTTCGCCAACCCCGAAAGAAGCCCGTCAACATATCGAGACGGTGAGAGAGTACAATTACGATATTGAGTTTGCTTTGACCGCGGTGGCAGGCTCCAGCGAGCATGCGGACCGCGTCAGGGAACAGCATCTGGAACAAATTCGTGAGCATACCGGCATTAAGAAGCAAGCGGTTCAGGACAGCAGCTACAAACAGGCATTCGGCAGTTTGACCGGCAAACAAAAAAAAGATCATGGCATATCCGTTAAAAAAGCGGAGATTGAAAAGATCGTGAATGAGAGGCAGCAAAAGCTGTCGCAAAGCAACATCGACGAGATTGACGAGCAAGCCCGGCAGGCGGAACTGGAGGTCATTTTGTCCATAGGACCCGCAGCCTATGAAAAACGGAGACAGGAATATTTGACGTTTTTCCAGGAGGTCCATTACGACCCGGCAGCCATTCCTGCATTAGAGCTGGGCGGACAAAGCTTCCAAACCGCCAAGCAGATCATTAAAACCGTTCGCCAAGCGCCGAAAATGCTCGAATTGATTGAGCACGGCCAAATAAAAATGGCGATTTATCAGCGGTGTCTCAAGGTGCTGGGACCGGATAAGCTCAACGCCATTCTGACTCAGATCGACTGCGATACGCTGCTCGGCTTTACGGCTAACGAATCTTGCCTGAAGCTGCTGCAGACTATGCATAACGATCAAGTGCCTGTGAACCGGATCAAGCAGCTGCTGCAAAGCTCTACCCTGGCCGCCTATAACAAGCCTGAATTTGCCGCCGATTTTTCCCGGCTATTGCTTCATTACACGCCGATCCAGATTGAGTTTCTGATGGTCGATGTCCCGCAAGGGGGTAGTACGGGCCTGGAAGTGCTGCTGCAGCTGCAGCCGTACGCCGCTTCCTCCGGGGATCTGGGGGCCTGTCTGAAGCTGGCTCGCAGAATGGGCTGGAATCAAGCCATTTTGCTGCAGCAAATAACCGCGCTGCCGCCAGGACGGACGGCCGGAGAGCTGACTGCCCATATGTATAATCAAAAGCTGTCGGTGTTCGAGCGCGATACCCGTTTCAGGCTATGGATCCATACGCTCGGCATCTTAATCGAAGATAAGGGTTATACCGTCGACGTCGGCGATTCCTTCGCTCTTTCCGGCCCTAATACATTCGAACGGATCTGCACAATAAAAGACGATACCAACACCGTCATCGGCAATTTCGTCGCCCACTATCATCCTGGCGCAAAAGCGAGCGCGGAGCATCCATACGGCTCCGGCGCGCATATAAAGCCTCATCGCGGCAACAGCGCTACAATAAGGCTCGGACTGTTCGAATTGCCCGATAAGTTGAAAGCGATCATCCCAAGCAAAAAATAGCTGTTGAAGAAATTACGAATTCAGCTTCTTGAAAGCAGGGTATGCTATATACTGATTATCAGAACGGCTTGCCCAAAAAGTTTCAGGCCGGCTTAAAGCTTTGCTGTAGTCTGCAGCAGCTTTATTGCGCTTGCGGCCCCTGCGGCAAGCGTTCCCTTTTTCCGGTTGCTTGCGGCGCGCCGGTCCTTCATGCTACGATCATCATAATTGTACGTTAGAAAGGAGGCGCCGCGTGATGGCAACCGCACATAAATTCGGTCTGCTTATGGATATGCCGGATCATAAGCTGCCTGGCTTTTATGCCCAGGTGATCAAGGCGCTCGCCGCAAAAGCCCCCCTATTCGACAGGGATAAGGAGCTGCTTATTTTCTCGTCTGCGGACGAGCGGCTGGCGGCTCACCCCATTATGGAGCAGTACCGTATTCCTTACGAGCTTATGGCGCTGCTGCTGCTTCCCGACTCCGTCAAACCCCGGCCCGTCTACACGGATTATGGGTTTGTCAGCAGGTCCGGCAATAGCTACGTTTATGCTGACGAGGTATATTTGTTTACGCTTCATGCCGGTCAGGCGGGAGCCGAGCCCGCACAGGCGGCTGAACAGCTTGAAGAGCATTTGCTCGCCTCATTTGTGCAGGGGGAAGAAGCCGTCTATGTGACGGACTCGCCTTCGGACGAGCTTGCACGTCGAATAGCCCGCGCCTACCGCTGCGAGGCCGTTGACTTCTTGATCGCCGACTGATTTCGTTCGTGTCCGGCGAACCAGATAAGGTCCATCCGGTCCTTTAGAACGCCAAAAAGGCGAAATCGGGGCAACGGCAAAAAAAGCAGGGAGACAGTCATTGCAGACCGTCTCCCTGCTTTTTTCAATTATTACAACAGATCGGCCGCAAGCTGGGCCAGATGCGATCTTTCCCCCCGCTCGAGGGTAATATGACCGCTGATGTTCTGGTCCTTGAACCGCTCGACCACATAAGTCAACCCGTTGCTGGAAGCATCCAGATAGGGGTGATCGATCTGCTCCGGATCGCCGAGCAGAACGATCTTGCTGTTTTCGCCGACCCGCGAAACAATCGTTTTAATCTCGTGCTTCGACAAGTTTTGGGCTTCGTCGATAATGATGAACTGGCCCGGAATGGAGCGGCCGCGAATATAGGTGAGTGCTTCAACCTGGATGCTGCCGAGTCCGGCCAATATTTTATCGATGTCGCCGGGCTTTTTCGTATCGAACAGAAACTCCAGGTTATCGTAGATCGGCTGCATCCACGGACGCAGCTTCTCTTCTTTTTCCCCCGGCAAATACCCGATATCTTTACCCATCGGAACGACGGGACGGGCGATCAGCAGCTTTTTATATTTCCGCTCGTCTTCGACCTTCATCAGACCGGATGCCAGCGTGAGCAGCGTTTTGCCCGTACCCGCTTTCCCCGTCAAAGTTACAAGCGGGATCTCGTCATTGAGCAGCAGCTCCAGCGCCATGCGCTGCTGCGCATTGCGGGCGCCGATACCCCAGATCGGATCGTTGCTCAAAAACAGCGGTTCCAGCCTTTTCCCTTCCGCATTCACCTTCAGCAATGCCGATTTGGACGTACCCATCTCGTCCTTCAAAATGACGAATTCATGAGGATGCAGCGGGTAAGTCAAATTCAACGAATTGACGCTTAAATGCCGGTACGTATAAAACTCGTCGATAATAGCCGGATGCGCATGTATCGTCAAGTAGCCCATGTACATATCCCCGGGCACATTGACGACCCGGTCTGTCAAATAATCCTGCGCCGTCAAGCCGAGCACGTCGGCTTTAATCCGGACCAGCGTATCTTTGCTCACCATAATAACCGGTCTCGGGTCGGGCTTTTCCTGTTCTTCCATATGATAATTGAGCGCGACCGCCAAAATACGGTTATCGCTTGTGCCTTCGGCAAACGTTTCTTGCAGCTTCGCAAAGCTCCGGTGGTTTAATTCGACCTTCAGCTTGCCGCCGTTCGGCAGCTTGATGCCTTCATACAGCCTGCCTTGATTCCGCATGCCGTCCATCATGCGAGAGATTTGTCTCGCATTTCGGCCCAGCTCATCGGCATTGCGTTTTTTTGAATCAATTTCTTCCAGCACGATGGCGGGTATTACAACCTCATTATCCTCAAAAGCGTAAATCGCATTCGGATCCTGCAAGAGCACATTCGTGTCCAGTACAAAAATTTTTTTCATATGAGTCCCTCCCAGGTTTGGTGTTTGGCTGTTCGCAATACATAGGAATTCACAGTCAAGGACAAACTAACCAAAGCTATTAAAGGGATAGAAAGGAACGATCAATGATGAGAATATTTGTCTACTGTATCCTGCTGCTGTTCATTTTGGTAGGATGTAACCAATCACCAAAGAATGGAGCTTCCCCCGCTCCGGCCAACGATGCAAACCGGCAAGTGAAGGCCCAACAAACGGCGCCTCAAAAAAAGGAAATTGTCGATTCGCAGGCCGTCTCCGCACGTTTGGAGCAAATTGCCACCAGCGTTCCGTATGTCGAAAACGCCAAATGCGTCGTTTTTGGAAACACAGCGGTAGTCGGAATCAATGTGCCGCCGGAGATGGACCGGGCCAAAGTGGGTACCATCAAGCTCTCGGTTGCTGAAGCGTTGAAAAAAGATCCTTACGGTGTCGATGCTATCGTAACGGCGGATATGGATCTTGCTGCAAGAATCGGTAAAATCAGAGATAATATCCGCAACGGCAGACCCGTCAGAGGTTTTGCCGAGGAAATGGCGGAAATTATCGGACGCATTATTCCGCAGCTTCCGCGGGATGTCGAACCGCCTCCATCCGAGCAAAGCAAAGAACCGCAAATGCAGAACCCTAATCTGTAAAGCGTGAAGTCGATTCATTTAGAAAATGGAGAAAAAGCCTAGAATCCAAAACATTCTAGGCTTTTTTCATCGCATCAAAAACTTGATTATCCAATTTCTCCGCTGCGCGCTTGTCATACGTTTTTTCATATTCGGGCGCAGTGGAAATACGCGCTCCGTAAAACATCGCATCCCGTACGACCGAGATGTCGATATCGAAACAAACCAATTTGAACGGCACGCCTTCGAGCGCTTCCGTTACAATACTGCATTTTCCATAGATCGCATGGACCGACCCCGCCCCGATGAACGTTAAATTCACCTGCGGGTTTTGTTTGATGTTGCTGACAATTCGCGAACGCTGGTCCACGGCAAAGCGAACCGTTCCCGGATCTTTGGCAAACAGCCAGGAGATCGCATTCATGCTCGGTCCGCCGGATTCATAATCGATTGTGCTGAGAAGTGCAAACGATTCCTTTTGCATGGCTGCGAATAATGGTTCCGGCAGTAGTGTGATCGTTTCTGCCATGGCTACCCCTCCTGCGTCTTTATCTTTGTGTGTTGCTGTGTTGATGACTATATTATAGCACAGGTATGTATCGGCAACCACAGACACTTGTGGATGTCCATTCTGAACACGGTTTCTACGCCAGCCACTCCCTTTCATGCTTTATATTTTATTTTATTGATATTCTCGTTAGTTATGTCATTCATTGTTGTACTTCGGATTCGAATTAATATCTTCCAGCAGCTGCCCGGCGGATTCTTTATCGAACATCAGCCGTTTGCGCTTGCCGTCGACGACATAATGAATATGCACCATCGTTTCGTCCTCGGTTGCTTCAAACTCCGTTAATGTGTGGTCCTCCCGCAAAATCTCCTCAAAAAACCGCTGCGTCTCTTCCGCCGCCTGATCGTCCCGTCTGGCTTCCGCGACTATTTTGATCTGCAGCCAATTAAACAGCGCATCCTCAAGCCTCATCTTCGTTACTCCCCTCTCAGCAGAGCGATTGCGAATCCTTGCCGATGCCAATTTTGCATTGCGGCCACCCATTGCCCGACAACCGGATCGGGGTTGTTTTCAGCTAGCCGTACCGCTTCCCCAAGCCATCCCTCCAGCTCGGCCGCCGACGGCAGCCGGTCCCAATAAGCCTGCGCGCAATGCGACAGCTCCAACGCCCCTTCCCCAAACACGATCTGCCCGCCGCCAGCCAGCTCAAACGGCAGCTCGTCGATGCCGCATGCCTCGGAGTCCTCGCTCAGCAGCAAATTCGCCTTAAAGCTCACGAGCAGCCGCGGATGAACAGATTTCATCAATGCCAAAAAACGGTCGGCAGCCGCACCAGGCGCCAGCTCCAACCGTTCGCACAGCAATGTCACGGATGGTTCCGTTTCATCGATCGATACAGGGGTCAGCCACAGTGTGCTCATTCAGCTCACCTCATCTTATGACTTTCTGTTTTGCCGTTCCTGGAAAAAATAGCGGATTTTCACCATCAGCATAAGCGCGACCGCCACAGCCAGACTCGGAATAATCGGCAGCGCTCCCAGTTGAAACATCAGCAGCATGAGCGCCCCGACACCCAGCAGCAAATAAATAACAGCTTCTTTCAGGATAGGCAGCCTGCGTGTTTTAAACACTTTATTATACACGTACGTAATCAGCACGAAAATGATTATGTAAGTAATGTAAGGATGGGCACGAAACCATTCGGTCATGGGCGAAAACCTCCTTTTATTGTAGCGCTGCTTGTTAAATATCCCCACAAAGCGGGGCCTTGCTTCGAAGCTGATTCAGGTACTTTGCGGGGAGCCCCGAAACTTATAAATACTATAATGTTTAAAAAGAAAGCTCTGAATCCTCAGAGCTTTCCGGCAATCGTCTTTATGCGTTCGCTTCTGCCATTTTGCGGTGTTTTTCCGCACGCTCGCGTTCGCTTTTGTTCAGAATTTTTTTGCGCAAACGAATCGATTTCGGCGTAATTTCGCAGTATTCGTCGTCGTTCAAATATTCCAGAGCCTGCTCCAGCGAGTACAGCCGCGGCGTTTTCATTTTCACCGTATCGTCTTTACCTGCCGAACGGATGTTGGTCAGCTGCTTTTCTTTGCAGATGTTGACAATAATATCGGTATCGCGCGTATGCTCGCCGACGATCATCCCTTCATATACCTCGGTTCCCGGCTCCAGGAACAAGATGCCGCGATCTTCGACGGAAAGCATGCCGTACAACGTCGAAGTGCCGGTCTCGCTGGATACAAGTACGCCTTCATGACGTCCGCCCACACCGGAACCAAGATAAGGACCGTAGCTGTCAAACGCATGGTTCATGATGCCGTAGCCGCGGGTCAAGGTTAGAAAATAGGTGCGGTAACCGATCAGGCCGCGGGCCGGAATCAGAAATTCCAGGCGCACGTTGCCTGTGCCATTGTTGATCATATTCACCATTTCGGCTTTGCGCGTTCCGAGGCTCTCCATCACCGCTCCCATGCTTTCCTCGGGAATGTCGATGATAAGCCGTTCCAATGGCTCGCTCTTTTGTCCGTCGATCAACTTGATAATAACTTCCGGCTTCGACGCCTGCAGTTCAAAGCCTTCGCGGCGCATATTTTCGATCAATATGCCAAGGTGCAGCTCTCCGCGGCCGGATACGATAAACGCATCCGGGCTGTCGGTTTCGTCGACCCGCAGGCTGACGTCGGTTTCCAGCTCCTTGAACAGGCGCTCGCGCAGCTTGCGCGATGTGACCCATTTGCCTTCGCGTCCGGCAAACGGACTGTTGTTCACCAGGAACGTCATCTGCAGCGTCGGCTCGTCGATTTTGAGCACAGGCAGCGCTTCAGGGTTCGCAGGGTCGGCCAACGTTTCGCCGATGTTGATATCCTTGATCCCCGAAATAGCTACGATATCGCCGGCTCCGGCTTCTTCGACTTCAATCCGCTTCAATCCTTGGAAGCCGAACAGCTTCTCGATTCTCGCCTGCTTCGTTACCCCTTCGCGGTTAATGACAGCGATCGGCTGACCCTGTTTCACGACGCCGCGGTTAACGCGTCCGATCGCGATGCGGCCCAAATATTCATTATAATCCATCAGCGTAACCAAAAATTGCAGCGGCTGTTCGATGCTTTCCGACGGCGAAGGAATATGCTCCACAACCGTATCGTAAATGGCCTGCATATTGGCATCCTGCTTTGCCGGATCGGCATCCATGCTTGAAGTCCCCATTAAAGCGGACGCATAGACGACAGGGAAATCCAGCTGCTCGTCGTTGGCGCCCAGTTCGATAAACAAATCCAGCACTTCATCGACGACTTCGGCAGGACGCGCGTTCGGGCGGTCGATTTTGTTGACGACGACGATTGGCGTTAAATTTTGTTCCAGTGCTTTGCGCAGCACGAACTTGGTTTGCGGCATCGTACCTTCAAAAGCGTCCACGACCAGCAGAACGCCGTCAACCATCTTCATGATCCGCTCCACTTCGCCGCCGAAGTCGGCGTGGCCCGGCGTATCCACGATATTAATCAAATAATCCTTATACTTGATGGCCGTATTTTTGGCCAAAATCGTAATGCCGCGTTCCCGTTCCAAATCGTTGGAGTCCATGGCCCGCTCTTGAACCGCTTCATGCTCGCGGAACGTGCCCGATTGCTGCAGCAATTTGTCCACCAAAGTCGTTTTTCCGTGATCGACGTGAGCTATAATGGCAATGTTGCGAATTTTATCTCTTGCATGCATATGGTTTCCTTACCTCTCCTTATTAGACTCTCCGGCTGCCCTGAGCAGGCAGGGTCGGGGTCCGTTCATAAAACAAGCGTCGGACATAAGCGCCGACGCTTGACATTTATAAATAGTATACGCGAATTTGTTGCAAAACGCAAGGAGAACCGACAAAGAACTGACAAAGTGGGAAGCGCGGATTATGTCTCCGTTCCGCTGTCGGCCTGCCTAAGAATGCTTCGGCTTCGGTCCGCCTGCCAATTTTTTCAACAATCCGGCCCCGATCACGACTACTGTACAAACGATCGGAACGACCCAATGCGGAACGCTTTGCAATACGATATGGGATACCGTCTCGTCCTTCACGAACATTTCGCCGGCCGTATAGCCCAATATACCGGCTCCGATATAGACAAGTACCGGAAAGCGGGTCAGCAAATTCATGACGAGCGTACTGCCCCATATAATAATCGGAACGCTTAAGCCAATCCCCAATATGATAACAGTCAAATCGTTTTCCGCTTTGGCCGCGATAGCCAGCACGTTGTCGAGACTCATGACAAAATCGGCGATAATGATCGTCCAGACCGCTTTGCCCAGCGTGGACGCTTCCTTGACATTGGAATGACCGTCGTCGTCGATGAGCAGTTTTACCGCGATCCAGATAAGAAGCAGCGAGCCTGCCGCCTGGATGTACGGGACGCTCAGCACATAAACCGCTATAATCGTCAGGATGAGCCGCAAGCCGATCGCACCGACGGCCCCCCACCAAATCGCTTTTTTCCGTTGATGGAGCGGCAGGTTTTTGCTGGCGAGCGCAATGACAACCGCATTATCGCCGCTGAGTACGATATTAATCAGCATAATTTGCAAAAATAACAGGAACCATTCCCACATGTAAATACCCTCCACTTATGCTCGACTCACCACGCCATACTCTCTTATACAAGCTTATGACGAATAAGTTTTTAATATATTTGTTTTAGAAAAATGATGCATGCGAGTGCCGCTGCCCGCCCTCCTGGATCCAGATCGTTTCCGTCTGCTTAACCGCCTCATCCAGCTCCGCCTCGAGCCATTCCATCTTGCTTTCAATGCTTTCCACGACGCGGAGATTCGGATTCGTGCTCGGCGACGGCGGCAAAAACAGCGTACAGCAGTCCTCATGCGGCTGAATCGAAATATCGAACGTATCGATCATCTCGGCAATCCGGATAATTTGCTGCTTCTCCATGCAAATCAGCGGTTGAATAACCGGAATTCCGACTGCTCGTCCGATCGCATTCATGCTTGCAAGCGTCTGGCTTGCGACTTGACCCAGGCTTTCCCCCGTAACTATGGCGGAAGCTCCGCTGCCGTCGGCCAGCTTTTCCGTAATCCGGAACATCGCCCGCCGCAAAATCGTAATGAGTAAATTTTGCTTGTACGCCTGATGCACTTTCGTTTGCACGGACGTAAACGGAACCATGTGGAGTTTGATATCCCCCGCATAAGCAGACAGCTTGCCGACCAGTTCCTTCACCTTTTGCTGCGATCTCTCGCTGGTGTACGGATAGCTGTGAAAATGTACGGCCTCCAGCTTCAAGCCTTGGCGGAGCGCCAAAAAACCGGCAACCGGGCTATCGATGCCTCCCGACAGCATCAGCATCGCTTTGCCGTTCGTCCCAAGCGGGAAGCCGCCGGTTCCTTCGACTACTTGAGAAAAGATCAGCGCCCGCTCGTCGCGCAGCTCGATCTTCAACTCGATATCCGGGTTGTTGACATCGACCTTCAAGCCGGGAACCGCCCGTAAAATAGAGCCGCCGACAAGCTTGTTCATCTGCTGCGAATCATAGGGGAAGCTTTTATTGACCCTTCGCACCGTTACTTTAAACTTGATTTCCGTCTCTTTTGTCCGATAATCCGTAACCGCAGCCTGCATCGCCTCCTGCGCTGCCAGCCGTACGGCTTCAAGCTCCAGCGGAGCGGTAAGCACGGGACTGAACGAACCGAGTCCGAGCACCTTTTTCAGCTTTTCCGCGATGTGCGGAAACGATTCGCCGTTCAGCTCGATATAAACTCTGCCGAACTCGCGGATAAAGTTCAGCTTCGGAAACGGACGCAGCACTCTGCGCACCTGTTCGTTTATCGCCTTTTCAAAGCGATGCCTGTTTTTTCCTTTTAGCGTAAGTTCTCCTAACCGTAGCACGATTAAATCGGGTATCATTCTTACCTCCGTCTTCGCTGCGGTGTTATCGCTGGCTTTAATTGCTCCACAGCCTGGCTCAGGATGCGGCAAAACGATTCCGCGTCCTCAAGCGATTGGTCGAGCGAGTAGCTGATCCGGATGCCGCTCGTCGCTACCGCATCGTCGCAGCCCATCGCTTTCAGCACTCTGCTCGGCTGAGCGGCGGCCGAGGAGCAGGCGGAGCGTGTGGATACATAAACGCCCTGTTGTTCTAAAGCATGAACCAGCACTTCCGACTTCATACCCGGGAATGAAAAATGGATGATATGCGGTGCCATGATGGAAGCGTCGTCGGCCCCGTTTAATACGAGTTCCGGAATTTGCCGTATCCCCTCGACGATGCGCTCCCTGATCGCGGCGGTATGCCGGACAAAATCCGGCTGCCGCTCGGCGGCCATCCGCACGGCCTTGGCCATTCCGACTATGCCCGCGACGTTTTCCGTTCCTGGCCGTCTTCCGCCTTCCTGACCTCCGCCCCATACAAGCGGCTCCAGCTCCAAGCCGTGCCTGCAATAGAGCAACCCGTTCCCTTTGGGCCCGCGCAGCTTGTGCGCGGAGCAGGACATCAGATCGATTCCACAGCGAGCCGGCGAAATCGGCAGCTTGCAAAAAGCCTGCACCGCATCGACATGAAACAGAGCCCTGGAATTGCGGCTTTTCAGCAGCTCGCCGATTTGTGCGATTGGCTGGAGGGTGCCTACCTCGTTATTAACCGCCATAACGCTGACCAGAATCGTCTCCTCGGACAGCGCCTCCTCCAGAGCGGTCAAATCGGTCACGCCGGCCGCATTGACAGGCAGGACGGTAATCCGCATGCCTTGCTCCTCCAGCATATGGATCGTCTCGAATACCGAAGCATGCTCGACCGCCGTCGTAATGATATGGTTGCCCCGTCTCCGAAACTTTCGAACGGCGCCTTGAATTGCCAAATTATTGCTTTCCGTGCCGCCCGACGTAAAAATAATTTCATCCGGTCGGCCATCCAGACTGTCTGCAATAACGGTTCTTGCTTGCTTGACAAGCTGCTCGGCTTCGACCCCAATCCGATGCAGCGAGGACGGATTGCCGAAATGCGTCTTCAGAACCTCGGCCATCGTATCTACGACCTCACCGTAGGGCGGAGTCGTTGCGGCATAATCCAAATATAGCATCGCTCTCTCCTCACAAAAAACAAGACCCGGCAAAAAGCGCGTTAATGAGCGGGCTTGTTGCAGGTCTTGTCTATATTAGATCTAAGCTTCGTATTGACGCTGAAGCCTCATCACTTTGCTTACGTAATTCCGGGTTTCCGTCGGAAGCAAGTGCAGCTTCTCCTGCAATTCTTGATCGTTCGTGATGCCCAACCGGGTTATCCTGCCTGATCCGGCGTTATATGCGGCCAGAGCTACCCCTTCATTGCCGTTAAATTGCTTCAGCAGCCGGGACAAATATCGGGTGCCGCCGTGAATGTTTTGCACCGGATCGAACGGATTGGTCACGCCGACCTCCTGCCCGGTATCGTCCATCAGCTGCATCAATCCCTTCGCTCCCGCTCTCGATACGGCGTAAGGATTAAAGGCGGATTCCGCGTCGATTACCGCTTTCACCAGACTTGGCTGCACGCCGTTGCGGCGACTGGCATCCTTGATAAGCGGATCCAGCTCGGCTGCCTTCGCCGGTCCGCGCAAATTGCTTTCGCGATACGGGAACACTCCGAAGAAAGGAGAAGTCATGGCTGTCGGCTGCTGCTCCGGTTTCAGCGCTGCAGATGCGGCTTTGACCGAACCATTCGCAGCGGCTTGTCCTCCGGAAGCTTGCTCCAATAAGCTGTTCAACAGTTGGGAAAATTCCGAGCCGGAAGATTCGCTGCCTGCCGCAGAGCCGCCAGTAATAAAATCCATTTTATTCAGCATTTGCAGCTGGAGCAATTCCTTCAACGTTCTTGGATCAATGTTCATATGTACATATACTCCCCGTCCAACAGTATCTTCACTATTGTACACTGTTTCGGACGCGCCATCCAGTTTTTTTTAATATCGGACGATTTTACCGGTCAGCTCCGCTTGTATTTCCGGACTGCCTGATTGTCGATGAATAACGGACAAAAAATCACCGTAACAATCAGTCTGCAGTACTCTAACAAAACCAAGCCCATATCGGGCTTGATGGCTTGGTTTTTGATTCGGACACCGGAAACTATTACGCGTATAACGGGACAAGAAGAAAATAGCCTGCCAAAGAGATAATGCCGAGAATAACGGAACTGACGCCCAACGCACGGTTTCCTTGGAGATAACTGATCACGCCAAGCAGCGCGGCGGACACGCCGAACAGAACAGGCAAAGCGAAGAGGGATAAAATTCCGATAATCAGTCCCGCATATCCTACCCATTTGCTGCCTGTTTCCAAAGGCTCTTCCTGAGCTTCCGATAGCTGTACGGATCGTTTATATTCCATCGGGGCCTGAACAGGCGCTCCATAAGGCGAAAGCTCGGCTGCATATTCTTCGCGGTTTTCCTGGCCGGTCTCCTTGCGCAGCTGGTCCATGGACAATTGATTCGAATGATGCGGATGCTGCTCCCCTGTGTGCCGGTCTTTGTGCTCATTCACGGGTTTAGCCTCCCAATAATCGGATTCCTACTTTTTTGCTTTGAACGTGTGGCAGCATGTATTTGCCGCGCTGGACGCCCGGTCCTGATGACCGCCTAGATCTTCCGCAAATTCGGCGCTTAAGTCGGCTTTTGCGTGCTGGTCGATATCGATGGCGATCGAATTAGCGGAGCAATTATTGCCTTGAGCCCAATATTCACAATTCGCTACGCTGCATTTTACGTCTGGCATCTTCATCACCCCTATCTCAATTTGCCCGGCTCGATAAGGGAGTATTCTTCTCAAACGCTGGGAAATGAGGACACAACAAAGTCCCCCAAAAGGACGTGAAGCTCCGAAGCCAATTCCTATTACTTTTGGAGGAGCCCCCGGTCATCCACAGAAATTTGCTGCGCATAATTTCCTAAACAACAAAAAAAGAGATGCGCTCGGCATCTCTTGCATGTACAAAGCTAAACCCGCTCGCCCTGCATCCGTTTTTGAGTAATATAATCCGTTTCGTAGTAGGCCAGATCCTCACGAAGCGTTTCAAAAATTTTGGAAAGCTCAATCGTCAAATCGCGCGCGGCACGGACCGGTTTCTTCCGGAAGCGGATCGCATCCTGACCGGTATATGCATAGCGTCCGTCCTCGGAATAGCACTCGTTTTTCGGATAAAAGAAATTGTTGACACAGCTATGATAAACTTCATAGAGCACCTTTTCCGCATACTCCACATTAAAAGTCGGACGACGCAAGCAAACGCCCAGCTTTTCGTAAGCAACCTCGGAAAAAACAAGCAGGTGTCTCGTATCCGATAAATACCCTTTGTAAAAATCCTCCATCGCTGCATCCACTTCCGTGTTCAGCTTCGACAAGGAGTTTTCGTTTAAAAACTGTTCCATTTTTACAATTGCTTCGCTTAGTTTGGTTTTGGTTGATTCACATACATTTTTCACATTAAATACCGCCATCTGAAAGACCTCCTCTTTCAACCATACCTATTTTGTTAAGGTAAACATACTCTCTTCCATCCTACCACAAATCGTTCTTAAAAGTAATAAGGAAAATGACCATGCCTATAGGCGAAGTTTTCCGGTAGTAAGAAATTTTCGGACCGGAGACACTAACCTCATCATTTTTAAGGCAAAGGAGCTTATTCCATGTGGAAATATGCGTTGTCATTCGTTTTACTGCTCGCCTTCGGCGCGATGCTGTTTCCCCGCAGCGGAAATGAACCGCACTATGAAGGTCTCGCCTTATCGCCCGCAGCCGAAATGCAGATGAAGCAGCAAACCTTACAGCAGGACATGCAGCTGACAGGCGATTTGTGCCGCAGCCAATGCAGCCTTGAGTTGCATCGCGTGCTGCAGCAGAAAAGCCGGGAATCCGCAGACGGCAAGCTGAAGGGCTTGCAGGAGCTGCAAAAGGAGCACCCTCATATGGAGCAGCTCATCTGGGTTACCGCAGATCAGCCGGTCGATAACGGCATCAGCGTCGGCGGCTTGCAGGATGAAATTCGTACACTTGCCGTGCCTGAACTGAGAAAAGCGAAAGCGGCGGTGGACCGCGGCGACAGCTATCAATCCGCATTGCTGCAAAGCAAGGGAGAACCGTATTTTGTGCTCGGCGTTCCTGCGGAGCAAGCAGGCTCCGGTCTCGTCGGCGTTGTGAAGCAAAGCATCGTCAAGCATGTCGAAGATCATCAGCTCAAAAATTTACGTCTTGTCACATACCCGCGCGAAGGCAAATACAAAGTGGAATCCGTCGATTCCCGAACGCTGCAGGATGTCCAGGTGGACCATCCCGAGCAAAATGAAGGCACCAGCCATTACACCGTCAATCAAGTCGTCGTCCGTTTTAAGAAAGAGCCGAGCGCGGCCGAGCTGGCCCAAATCCAATCGGATATTCGTACGACGCGCCCTCATCATAAGCTTGGGTATACGTATGTATTCGAATCCGAGCATATGGAAGCGAAGGAGCTGATGAATTATTTCAAAAAATGGGATGTAGCGTATTCGGAACCCCATTTCTTATATTTAACGAATTCCGCGGTTCCATTCAACGCTCCGGAAGTTAATCAACGCGAAGCAAATACCGATGCGGCCGGGGCTATTACGCCCAACGATTCACTTTACCATCGGTATCAATGGAACTTGCCGCAGATAGAGACCGAGTTGGGCTGGAACGTCAGCAAAGGCTCGCAGGATGTGACCGTGGCCGTCGTCGATACCGGTGTGGATATAAACCATCCCGACCTGAAAGATCAGCTCGTCTCAGGAACGAACGTGGTCAACGACGGCGCGCCGCCGCTCGACGACGTCGGCCATGGAACGCATGTAGCGGGCGTGATCGGCGCAATCGTCAACAACAACCTGGGCGTCGCGGGCATGAGCTGGTATAACCGCGTCATGCCGGTGAAGGTGCTCGATCAATCAGGAGCGGGCAGTACCTATTCCGTATCTCAAGGAATTATTTGGGCGACGGACCACGGGGCCAAAGTAATTAACCTCAGTCTGGGCAATTACGCGGAAGCCAATTTTCTGCATGATGCGATTCGCTACGCCTATGACCACGATGTCGTGCTGATCGCGGCCAGCGGCAACGATAATACCGATCGTCCCGGCTATCCGGCCGCATATCCGGAAGTATTCGCCGTAGCGGCGACGGATGCCAGAAAGGGCAAAGCCTCCTTCTCGAATTACGGCAATTATATCGACGTGGCCGCTCCGGGCGTCAGCATAGCAAGCACCTATCCGAACAATCAATATGCGGCTCTGTCCGGCACTTCCATGGCCAGCCCGCATGTCACCGCGCTTGCCGCGTTGATCCGCTCCGTCAATCCTTCCTTGAAAAATTCGGAAGTGATGCAGATTATGCGCGAAACGGCACAGGATATTGGCCCTAAAGGAAAAGACAACTATTTTGGCTACGGCCTGATCGATGTGGTCGCCGCGCTAAAAAGAGCCGAAGGCTATAAGCCGACCACGAAGTCCTCGGAGCGGCCGCAGCCTGAGTCTGATACAGTTTCATGGACGCAGCGGCTGTGGAATCTGCTTTCCGGCCGATGATCGGCAGCCGATCAAATCTGCAATATTATTTGTCCAAATACAGGATAAACGGCTTCGCCGTCCATCGAGCACGAGCGCGTTTGTCAAGATTGTATGAAGCAAAGTAGAAAAACTTAAATTTTCTTTACACAGCACAAAAACCGCCAACAGGCGGTTTTTCTTTGGTTAAGGAAAGCTTGCGCATAAGCCGGGTTCTGTACTTCCAGTGGTCGAAACGGGTACCACCCTCCCACCATTGAAGCGACAATCATCTATCTAGGCCAAGCATTGCTGCTTGGCTCAAGCGACCAACCCGAACGCGTCCCGGGCCGGGACTGACTCCTTGAAGGAGACTTGCGTTCCATTAGGTCTTGCACCAGATGGGGTTTACCAGGACGTATGTCACCATAGGTCCTCGTGGTCTCTTACACCACGGTTCCACCCTTACCTGTACGCGGGCAAACCCGCGCCATCGGCGGTCCATTTCTGTGGCACTAGCCTTCAGCTCGCGCTGACTGGACGTTATCCAGCATCATTGCCCTGTGGAGCCCGGACTTTCCTCTCGTGATTTCTCACCAGCGATTGTCTGTCAAGCTTTCCTGAGTGCATCTGCTAGTATACAGCGAATCGCAACAAAAAACAACTGTAAGCTGTTTGCCATTATTACCATGGCCGTTATTGGCTGTTATTATGGCTATAGCTGCCAGTTCAGCTTATATCCGCCTAAGCACATTAAACGAACCGGAACGGCTCCGTATCGATTTGCGAAGCATGAACAGGGGTTGAATATTTTTTGTGCTGCAGCTTGCCGAGCAAATAATCGGCGACGCCCCGCTTCATGATTTTCTCGACATTATGACCCGGATCGATGAGCGCAAGCCCTGCCGCTTCGGCATCCTGAGCGGTATGATAGTCGATATCGCCTGTGATCAGGACATCCGCCCCCGCAAACAGCGCATGTCGGACATAGCGGCTGCCGGATCCGCCGAGCACGGCAATTTTCGATACTTGCCGCTGCGAATCGCCGACGACTCTCAGCGCAGGCACGTCGTATGCCGATTTAACCCGCTCGCAAAGGCGGTCCAGAGTAACAGGCTGCGCCAGCTTGCCGACCCGCCCAAGGCCGAACGAGCGGCCTTTCAGATCGAGCTGATACAAGTCGTAGGCGACCTCCTCGTACGGATGCGCCTTGAGCATCGCCTGTACGGCTCTTCGCTCCGCGCTTTGCGGCACAATCGTTTCAAGCCGTATCTCCTTGACCTGCTCCAGCCTGCCTTCGTTGCCGATGAACGGCTCACTTCCCGCTTCCGGTACGAACGTCCCCGTCCCTTCCATATTGAAGCTGCAGTGACTGTATTGTCCGATCCAGCCGGCCCCCGCCTGAAACAGCGCCTGACGGACGCGCTCCACATGGTCCACAGGCACGAACACGACCAGCTTCTTCAGCTTGTCGGTATGAATATCTTCCAAAGGCGACAGGCCGGTTAAGCCGAGTGCTTCGGCCATCATATCGTTAACGCCGCCCTCTGCCACATCCAGATTCGTATGGGCAATATAAACGGCAATATCGTGCTTGATCAGTTTTTCATACAGTCGACCGGCCGGCGAATCGGTTTGCAGATGTGCAAGCGGTCTGTAAATGATCGCATGATGGGCAATGATCAAATTCGCGCCCAGACGGATCGCTTCGTCGACGACCGGTTCGTTTACGTCAAGTGCAACCAGCACGCCGCTAATTTCCTTTTGCAGCGTGCCGAGCTGCAGGCCGATTTTATCGTCCGGCACGGCGTAATGCTTCGGTGCCAGCTCCTCCATTAGTTGGATGACGGTTTGTCCTTTTGCAAGCACGCCAATACCTCCTTGATTTCGTTGATTTCCGTCTCAAGCTCCCGCTTCTTGCGCAGCGATTCCGGCAGCCCGGAAAGCTCTAATTGGCTCCGGATTCGCTCCAGCTTTTGCAGCTCCAGCTTCCATTTGTCAAACCAGACCCGCTCAGCCTGCCGTATCAAATACGGCCCAAGCTTGAGCAGCAGCTCCCGGCTTACCGTTATGCCGCAGCCTAACGCCCGATCCCTATATACCTGTTCGTTCGTCGTCCGGGCCGAGCTTTCCGGTTCTGCCGTCAATATTTCGTAAATCTTGCCATCTTCCTCCAAAATATGTTCGGCCGTCAGCACCCACCGATGCTCCGCCAGCCATAACCGGACGAAGCTCTCGCCCACATTGGGCTGCAAAATCAGCGTACGTACGCCTGCCAGCTTATCACGGCCCGCCTCCAGGATGGAGGCTATGAGAGCGCCTCCCATTCCGGCAATCGTTATTACGTCGACTTCACCGGGCTCGATCACAGCCAGGCCATCGCCCAGCCGTACATCGATCCGCGAATGCAGCAGCGCGTCGCGCACCTGCTTCGCAGCCGCTTGATAAGGACCCGGATTCACCTCGCCGGCGACCGCCGAGCTGATCCTTCCCCGCTCCGCCAAATACGACGGCAGCAGCGCGTGATCGGAGCCTATATCCGCCAGTCTGCTGCCATGGGGAACCAAACTGGCGATTTTATCCAGCCGTCTTGACAATCGTATCATTTAAGCAACCCACTCTGTCCATTTTTTTCGCGAACTAAACAAGATGCCCGCTTCCACAATCAGCTTGCCCAAAAACGCAAGCTGCACCGTCTGCGCTCCATACTCTTCGGCATACAGCATAGCATACAATTCCGGCATAAACCAAACGATGCAGCAAAGCATTAGAAATACCGTTCCGGTCCGCTTGCTTTTATCCAGAATCATCCACCCAAGCCAGCCGAAAAGCAGCGATAGCGGTACCCAGCTCAGCTCTAGCATAACCCAGTTAATGTCGGCAAGCCGGTTATGCAGCAGCCAACCGTAACAAAATACGAGAACGACCCAGCCGCTCAGCTGGAACAGTATTCTTCTGGCTAACAGCCCGGTCAGCATCCACACCAGACTGCAGCATACGACATAACCGACAGCCGGCACCGCAGCGTGAATGCCATGCTGCCTCAACAGAAAAATTCCGATAAACAGCAGGAATAAAGAAGCCATCCCGAATAAGATTTGAGCCTTTACCGGATCCTTTTGGTTGAGGACGCTCCCTATCGCATAACAGGCGAATAAAAAGGCCGAAGCGATGCCAATTTGCATTGGTAATTCAAAAGCTGTAAAATGAAGAGCAGCAAACGAAATAAAGCCGATGACCGCGATAATGACAATCCATATTTTCCAATTACTGTTTTTTATTGCAGAGGATGCAACGCCCAGAATCCGGCTTTCGGAGGTTGAAGCTGCCGGCGAATCCTCCATATAAATGCGCAGCAAAAAATCGCAATATTGCTCCGGCAGCAGCTTGCTTCTACGCCAATGCTCAATTTCGCGGACGATCGTTTTACGCTTTTCATCCATACGCTCGACGGTTCACCTCTTTAACGGAACAAATCCGATGGATTCTGCCCGTACATATATTATTACTTTTTATCGGTTGAGGCGAAACAAAAAATTAGACCTTACCGCATGTTCTGCAGCAAGGTCACAACGCATTCCATACATTCTTTTTATTCGAGAAAATCTTTTAAACGCTTGCTGCGGCTCGGATGTCTCAGCTTGCGCAGCGCCTTGGCTTCAATCTGGCGAATCCGCTCGCGGGTCACGCCAAAAACTTTGCCGACTTCCTCGAGCGTACGCGTGCGGCCATCGTCCAGGCCAAAGCGAAGCCGAAGCACGTTTTCCTCACGCTCCGTAAGTGTGTCCAGCACATCCTCCAGCTGTTCCTTCAACAGCTCGTAAGCCGCGGCATCGGCTGGAGCCAACGCTTCCTGGTCCTCGATAAAATCACCCAGGTGCGAGTCGTCCTCTTCCCCGATCGGCGTTTCCAAAGAAACCGGCTCCTGCGCAATTTTCATAATTTCCCGCACTTTGTCGGTGCTCAAATCCATCTCTTTTGCGATTTCTTCCGGCGTCGGTTCGCGTCCAAGCTCCTGCAGTAATTGGCGGGAAACCCGGATCAGCTTGTTGATCGTCTCAACCATATGTACCGGAATCCGGATGGTTCTCGCTTGATCGGCAATGGCGCGGGTGATGGCTTGACGAATCCACCATGTCGCATACGTACTGAACTTAAACCCTTTGGATTGGTCAAATTTCTCAACGGCTTTAATCAATCCCATATTGCCTTCTTGGATTAAATCCAGGAACAGCATGCCGCGCCCTACATACCGCTTCGCAATGCTTACGACCAGACGCAAATTGGCTTCGGCCAGACGGCGCTTCGCCTCTTCGTCGCCCAGCTCGATTCTTTTGGCCAAGCCGACTTCATCCTCGGCGGACAGCAGCGGAACCCGTCCGATTTCCTTCAGGTACATCCGCACCGGATCGTTGATTTTGATGCCAGGAGGAAGCGACAAATCGTCATCGAAATGAAAATCGTCGTGCTCCTGATCGATCGGATTCATATCGTGATCTTCATCCGATTCGTTTCCGACATCAATCCCCATCTCCGAAAGCTGCTCGAAAAACTCGTCGATCTGCTCAGGATCCTGATCAAAAGGAGCCAGTTTCTCCATAATATCTTTGTAGGTCAATGAGGAACGCTTCTTGCCTTGCTCAATCAGCTGCTCCTTTACTTGATCCAACGTCAACTCATTCTCTATCTCAGTACGTTGATCGTTCGCCATTCGCCAACTCCCTCCTCCCCGGGGTCATCATCTTTCGCCATGGCTGCTCAAGATGATTTCAACTGCTTCTCCAGGGACATAATCTCATTGCCTATTTGCCCAGCCAGCATCAGATTGCCTGAGTTTGCCGCCTGAACCATTTCTTCTCTTTTTCGTTCAATCAACTGCTGTTGAGGATATTTCTTTATTTCGCGGATGTAATCATCAATCACTTGACTATTGACCCCATGAGAATTACCCATCATTGCAATGGAACTGGCCAAACTCTCCAGCTCTTCGTTTTGAAGCATCGCGATAAAGCTGCCCGTATTCGGCTCAAACCCTTGCGTATAATAAGCGTATAAATAAGCTGCCAGGGCCGAATGCTCGTCGACATTAAATTGGTCTCCCAGCTGACGCTCCACGTACTGCGTCGTATCGCGGTCGTGCAGCATAATGGCCAGCAGCTGACGCTCCGCGTTATGATATGCTTTAAGCAAGGAAGGCGCGCGTTCCTGCGGTCTCCCACCATTCATAACATTATTCCACGGTTTGTCTTTATTATCCCCGAATTTGTTGTTTTTTTCCGATTGAAGCCTGATTTCATTCAGATCCTGCCAAGCCGCTTCAAACGTTAGACGAAATTCGGCAGCCAATTCCTTCACATAATGTTCTCGCTCAACCGGCGAAGGAAGTTCCGCAATCACTCGAAGCGCTTGTTGAATGTAGCGAAGCTTTTCCCCATCCTCCTGCAATTTGAAATTTTTACGAAAATATAGAAGTTTATATTTGATCGACGGTACGGCAGCTTCAATCACTTCCCGTACGAATCGTTCAGAACCGTTGGCCGTAATGTACTCGTCCGGATCCTGCAAGTTCGGGAGTACGGCGATCTTCACGAGACAGCCCGCTTTCTCTAGAATCGGAATGCTTTTATAAGCCGCATTTTGACCGGCCGCGTCTCCGTCATAAGCAACCGTCACTTGATCGGCCTGCTTGCGGATCACATCGGCATGCTCCTCGGTCAACGCCGTGCCCATTGTGGCCACCCCGTCCGTTACCCCGGCTTCCCATGCTTTAATAACATCCATATATCCTTCGAACAATACGAGCTGCCGCCGCTTGCGGATTTGCGGCCGCGCAAGATGCATGTTGTACAAGCTGCGGCTTTTATGAAACAGCATCGTTTCCGGGCTGTTCAAATATTTCGGCTGCGCATCTCCCATGGCCCGGCCTCCGAACGCGATCAGCTGTCCCTTCCAGTCGTGAATCGGGAACATGATGCGGTCCCTGAATTTGTCGAAATAGCCTTGTCCGTCCTGTCTGACCGATAGAAGTCCGCCTTTCTCCATCAACGGCAAAGGGAACTGCCGTCTTTCCAGCAGCTGGGTTAGCGTGTCCCACGGTGCGGGCGCGTAACCGATGCCGAACGTATCGATCAGCCTGTCGTTCAAGCCGCGGGAGCGCAAATAGTGCATGGCCTGCTTGCCCTGCTCCGTATTTTTCAAAATATACTGATACAGCTTGCCGGCCAACTCGTAAGCCTCAAGCAGCTTCGCGATTTCCGGGTTTTGCCGCGAGTGTCCGCCCGGCGTCGGATCGATCCCGATATCCAGATTCGCTTCCTTGGCTAGCCGGCTTACGGCTTCCGCAAAAGAATACCCTTCCATCGCCATCACGAATTGAATCGCGCCGCCTCCGGCGCCGCATCCAAAGCAATGATAAATCTGCTTTTCCGGTGTAACGGTGAAGGAGGGCGTTTTCTCCGAATGAAAGGGACAAAGTCCCTTCATGTAGTGACCCTGCTTGCTTAGATGGACGTAACGGCCTACTACATCGACAATATCATGATGCTTGAGAACAGCCTCGATGACTTCCTCTGGAATACGTCCATTACTCATCCTATCCACCTTCGATCAAATTAACACGTAATAGTATTCGCTACAGCGTTGAATTATCCTGCAAGCGGCGCAAAACTTTTGTCAAAGTTTGTAGAAAAAACTGTCGATCCTCCTCCGTAAACGGCTTGGGGCCCTTCGAATGCTTGCCGCCGCGCCGCTGCTTGGCTTGCTCATGCCGCCGGTCGAGCAGGAAATCGATCGTCCGGTCGCTGTAAGTCTGGCCCCGGTTGGACAGCGCAATTGCCTTTTTACCCAGCGCGATCGCCGCTAATCCGAAGTCCTGTGTTATTAATACGTCGCCTGGAGCAATTCGATTCGCTATATACAAATCTGCCGATTGATCCGAGCGGTCCACCTGCACGATCTGAACGCCATCCATCGGCGCCAGACGATGGTCGAAAGAGGCGACCATGACCACTTCGGTTTGAAACTGCGCCGCGGCCTTGACGATTTCGGGTTTAACCGGACAAGCGTCGGCGTCCACAATAATTTTGTAAGCCATCTCATTCCACCGGAATCCTTATAAATACTACCGTAATATTATATACGATGAAGAAGCAAAAAATCCTGCTTGCGTCCTGAAAGAAAACCTCTATCGAAGCCTTTCCATGATGAAAAAGAAGCTACCCGCCGCGGTACAAGTCGATGATCAAGCTCGCGGTCTCCTCGACGGCTTTATTGGAAACATCGATTACCGTGCAGCCGATCCGGTTCATAATCTGATCGGCATACTCCAGCTCCTTGTTGATCCGCTCCACCGTAGCGTACATCGCCGTCTTCGGCAAGCCCAACGCTTTAAGCCGTTCCGAACGTATAATATTGAGCTTCTCCGGCGTAATGCGCAGCCCGACGATTTTTTTATTGGAGACGGTGAACAACTGCTCCGGCGGCTGAATTTCCGGCACAAGCGGCACATTGGCGACCTTGAACTTTTTATGCGCCAAATACATCGATAGCGGCGTTTTCGACGTTCTCGAGACGCCGACCAGCACGATGTCGGCCTGCAGCACGCCGGTAAAATCACGCCCGTCGTCATATTTGACGGCGAACTCGACGGCCTCGACCTTTTTAAAGTAATCCTCGTCCAGCGGATGAATCATGCCGGGCTGATGACGCGATTCCTGCTCCAGCTTCTTTTCGAGCGAGCCGAGAATCGGTCCGAGCAGGTCAATGTACAGCAGCTGATGGCGTATCGACTGCTCGACCAAATAATCTCTCAGCTCGGGAATGACGAGCGTAAATACGATAATCCCGTCCTGCTCCTTTGCGGTTCGAACCAGCCGGTCGATGCCTGCGCGATCTTCCAGAAACGGCACGATCCGCACATCCACGTGCTGCGGATAAAACTGCACCGCCGCTGCGCGCACAACCGCCTCCCCGGTTTCGCCCGCCGAATCGGAGGCGATAAAGATCACGGGATTTTTCCCCATTGCCACGATCGACCCCTCCCTGCTTCTACAATTCTGAGTTTGAAAGCAACGCCAAAAAAAATATCCCGCCCCCAAGCCCCGATAAGACTTTTGACGAGAAATCGTCTTTTTATGTTAATATATCATATTACCAAAGCGGTTTAAAAATGTCAAAGATAGTTTGACGAATCGCGCAACTTTATACGCCGTACTTGTCCATCTGATCCAAAAAATGCCTTGATTTGAGCGCCAGACCGACATGCGTGTCAAAGTATCCGCGCATTAGCCGCTTAAGGCTTTCCTTCGTCTCCGGCTTGACGTCGATCTGTCCGAGCCGCCTTATATCCATCTGCGCGAACAGCCTCAGCAGCTTCAGCAGTCCGGCCGACAATGGGAGCGCTTGCTGATCCTTGGCGCGGCAGCGGCTGCACAGTATGCCGCCCAGCGCGGCGCTGAAGCTCATATCGCCCTCCGCATTGCGGCAGGAGACGCATTCCTCCAGCTCCGGCTGGTAGCCGGCCAGCATCCATATTTTCATTTCATATATATGACTGATAATCTGCATATCCTTGCCGGTCTCCAGCCCGTGAAGGGCGGCAGCAAGCTGCTCGTATAAAAATGCGCTAGCTTCCTGATCGCCCAGCATCCGGTCGGTCAGCTCAGCCATATAGGAAGCATAAGCCGCCATATGCAGATCCTCGCGTATATGATGATGAGATTCCACGATTTCCGCATGATTCAACGTTCCGAGCTGCCCCGATTTAAAAAACAAATAGTCGCCGCAGGTAAACAACTGGGCAACCGAGGAAAAACGGCTCTTTACTTTTTTGGCGCCGCGCACGATGACAGCCGCTTTACCCATTTCGCGGGTAAACAATGTAATGATTTTGTTGCCTTCCCCATAGTCCATGCTGCGGATGACAATCCCTTGCACACGGTACTGCATCGCCCGTTTCCCCCAAGCCTTAATTAAGAATCCGACTATATATCATAAGGCTATTGTATCACATCATCCTCTTCCGCTTCCTCTTCCGGATCGTCTTCCTCGGCTGGTGCGGCTATTTCCTTATAAAGCAAATAAGCATCCACATCACCGGTTATTGAAAAATACTTCCACGAAAAATCTCTCATGATGTATCATTCCCCTCTCCTAACAGCTTGCGAAGCAAAAAACTTCGAAGCTAGACGGTGCCTGTTGATACGATTAGGATGGTACGAAAGACGCGGAAGTATGCGATACAATAACTGGTACGGGGTGGACGGACTATTCGTCGCGGAAGCCGAGATCCCGCAGCACCCGCTCGTGATTGCGCCAATCTTTTTTCACTTTTACCCATAGCTCGAGAAACGTTTTGGAGCCTAGCAGAGCCTCGATATCATGCCGCGCTTTTTGCCCGACCTCTTTGAGGAGCGCGCCTTTTTTGCCGATGATGATGCCTTTTTGCGAATCGCGTTCGACATATATGACGGCCGAAATATGGACGACGCCGTTTTTCTCCGCCTTCATATCCTCGATCGAGACGGCGATCGAATGCGGGATTTCCTCCCGGGTCAGATGCAAAATCTTTTCCCGAATCAGCTCGGCGCAGACGAACTGCTCCGGATGGTCGGTCACCTGATCGGCCGGATAATACTGAGGGCCCTCGGGCAAAAACTTCGTAACCTGCTCCAGCAGCGTTGTGACATTGTTGCCCTGAATCGCCGAGATCGGGACGATTTCGGCAAAGTCGTACAAGTCCTTGTACGTAGTAATGACTGGAAGAAGCGCTTCCGGCTGTACCTGATCGATTTTGTTCATCACCAAAATAACCGGCGTTTTTACTTTTTTTAAATTTTCGATAATAAATCGGTCGCCGCCGCCCAAACCTTCCACAACGTCGATCAAAAACAAGATCGCATCGACTTCGCTGAGCGAGCCTTCGGCAATTTTCATCATATGCTCGCCAAGCTTGGACGTAGGCTTATGGATGCCCGGCGTATCCAGAAAGACGATTTGCGCATCGTTCGTCGTATAGACGCCGTGGATTTTATTGCGCGTCGTTTGCGGCTTGTCCGACATAATTGCGATTTTTTGCCCGATCACTTGATTCATCAGCGTCGATTTGCCCACATTCGGGCGGCCGATAATGGCGACAAAGCCTGATTTATATGCTTGTTTGGCTGGTGATGTCATGATTCGATTCCTCCATTGAGATCGTTGCTTGTAAAAGCGCCCGGCAATAGCCCGGCAACGGTCGTAACCGTAATGTCCCCGTTTAAGTTGGCCATATAAACCGGCATATCCGGCGCACACAGCTCAATCAGAACTTGGCGGCAGACGCCGCAGGGCGCGATCGGCTGCTGCGTGTCGCCGATGACGGCGATCGCCTGAAATGAACGCGGCGCCGCTCCGTCGGCAATCGCCCGAAACAGGGCGGTTCGTTCCGCGCAGTTGGTCGGTCCGTAGGCCGCATTTTCCACATTGCAGCCCAGATGAACCTGCCCGTCGGTCCCCAGCAGCGCGCTGCCCACTTTAAACTGCGAATACGGAACGTACGCCCTCTCTCTTGCTTCTCTCGCCCATGCGACAAGCTGCTTCGGCTCCATGCCGGTCACCCCTTTTTATGTAATGAAACCGACTTGCACTTTGAAATTCAGAAAGCTATAAATGGACCAGGTAATAGGCCAGCACGGCAACAAAGCTGCCGATGACAGCCCCCGCCACCAGGGAAGGAGCGGACCGGTTGCGCTTATCATACAGCACGAGCAGCACGAGCAGCGCCAGCAAGTAGGCCAATAACGCAATTAACGTGACGGTCACATAGCTCGTAATAAACGTTGCGATCGCAAAAGCGACTGCCGCCAATAGGCTAGGCTGCGTACGGTTGCCTTTTGTTGAAAACCGTGTCTCGACCACGATAACCGTCAAAATAACAAGACTCAGCAGCACCCAGACCATTCCCGCGGAAAACGTGTGGCCTTCGGCCGCTCGGACATGCCGGAACAGCCGGTCGACCGGCTCGTAAAATACGATCATCCCGACCATAGCGGCAAAAGCCGCAGACACCAATACGGAGGCTGCGGCGACGTCCTTGGCTATTTTGGCGAGCGGATGCTGCTCCGGCATCGCCAGATCTACAGCCTTTTCAACGGCCGTGTTAATCAGCTCCGTGACGATCATCAAGGTGACGGCCAACAAGATGAACAAGATTTCCAGCTTCGGCAATCCCAAGTATAATGCCAGCAGCAGCACGACAAAAGCGGCGAAAAAATGGAACTTCATGTTGCGCTGAGTAAATAAGGCGTATTTGACTCCTTCATAAGCGAACCGGAAGCTTCTGTGCCACTTTACCTTCGGTCTCACCTGAAAAGACCTGCCTGCTGCAAAATAAGCTCTTGCTTCGCGAACATTTCTTTCTCCGCTTCCTCGTCCTGATGGTCGTAACCGATCAAATGAAGAAAGCCGTGAACGAACAAAAATCCGAGCTCGCGCTCTACGGAATGTCCGTAATCCTCGCTTTGCGCGATGGCGCGCGGCACGGAAATAATAATGTCACCGAGCGGCTCGTCGAACATCGCTTCCATGCCCTCCTCCGCATCGGTCCCTTCGACATCCTCTCCGTAGGCATCAAGCCGTTCCCCGTCGCGCAAATCGCCGTCTTGAACGAAATCGCGGTCAGCGTACACGATTTCCAACTCGTCTTCTCCGACTTCCTGCATCGCAAAGGAAAGCACGTCCGTCGGCCTGTCGATGCCGCGGTACTCCTTGTTCAGCCGGTGAATTTCCGCATCGTCCACAAAGGTTAGCGCCACCTCGCCCTCGTTCACATGCTCCATTTCTCCGGCAAGCTGGAGCAGCTGCTCCAGCTTGGCGATAAACGCCGGCGACATTTCGTATTCATGCTGTTCATTATTCCATTCCAAACGTAAGCTCATGCCTTTAACTCCTTTTTGCCCGCTTCGTTGTTTCCCGCCTGCCCCGGCAAATCGTTAGGATATTCGATCCTTGAATGAAAAATCCCGAGCAATGTTTCGTTCAACGTTTTTGCGATTTGATCCAGCTCTTTAATCGTCAGATCGCATTCGTTAAACTGTCCGTCATCGAGCCGGTTCTTCACAATTTTGCGCACCATCGAATCGATCTGCTCCAGCGTCGGGTTGCGCAGGGAACGGACAGCCGCTTCCACACAGTCGGCGATTCCGACGATAGCGGCCTCCTTGGACTGCGCCTTGGGGCCGGGATAGCGGAAATCGGCTTCCTCCACCGGCTTCGTCTGCCCTTCGGCCTCGGCCATTTTCTTCGCCTTATGATAAAAGAACTGGAGCAGCGTCGTACCGTGGTGCTGCTCCGCGATATCGCGGATCTGCTTCGGAATATGATGCTCCTTCTGCATCTCGACACCGTCGCGAGCGTGCGCCACAATAATGGACTTGCTTAAGTTCGGATCCATCTTGTCATGCGGATTTTCGATGTTCGATTGGTTCTCGATAAAATAAATCGGCCGCTTCGTCTTGCCGATATCATGGTAGTACGCGCCTACGCGGCACAGCAAGCCGTTGGCGCCGATCGCCTCGGCGGCGGCCTCCGACAAATTGCCGACCATGATGCTGTGATGATACGTCCCCGGTGTCTCCGTCAGCAGCTTGCGCAGCAGCGGATGATTCGGGTTCGACAGCTCCACCAGCTTGAGCGGCGACAAAATGCCGAATGCGGCTTCGAAAAAGGGCAGCAGCCCGATCACAATGACCGCGGTCAACAGGCCGCCGCCCACCGTAAACGCCAGGGCGAACAGGATGCTGCGCTTCGTTTCGTGATCATCCAGCAGCAGCAGCGAGCCGACCAGCACCATGCCGAGCAGCGCAATGATCATCCCCGCTTTCAAAATCGAGGAACGCTGACTCGCGCGCTGTATCGAAAAAATGGCGGCGAACGAAGCGGCAAGCGTTAACAGCCCGTACCGGAAATCGAACGGCTGCAAATGATCCGTATTGAAAATAACGCTCGACATGACCGCGAATACGACGGCTGCGATAAACGATATGCTGGTATCCAAAAGAATCGTGATCAGCATTGCCCCCATCGCGGAGGGAGCCAAAAAGCCGATATGCGGATAATCCAGATTTTGCGCCAACGCAAATATTTTCATGCCGAAAATGGTAATAAGCAGTATAAGAACGAGCATCAACAGCTGCGTATTGTTCGATTTGATCGGCAGCGCGCTTTGCCGCACAAACATATAAATCGCCAGAGAGAACATCGATACAAACAGCAGAAGCCCGATTTTAGGCAAATTGCTCGATTCGTCCTTCAGCATTTCCAGAGCGTTTAATCGCGCATACAGCTCTTCGGTGATCGTTTCGCCTTTTTTGACCAGTACTTCGTTTTTGTTAATAATGACCGGCTTCACGTTGTCGCGCGCATGGCCCTTCGCTTCGTCCGTTCCCTTCTGATCGAAAAACTTGTTGGGCGTAATCGCGGCCCGCACGAGCTCCTGCACCATTTCCCGGGAAGAGCTCTTGGTCAGCGTCGAGCTGTTCACCAGCTCCGCCACTTTCGCCCTTACGGCTTGGGCGTCGATGATTTGATCGTTCATCAGCCGATTGACGATATCTTTGGCGACCGGCTCCATGACCGTCAAATCTTCCTTGAGCAGACGAGGCATTTTATAGTACGTTTCCTCGGGTATCCGGTACTGCTGCTCGGCGATTTTTTTCCTCATTTCCTCCAGCATCGCCTCGTTATACTGGCCGCTGCCGGAGTATGACTTGAGCAGCTTGTCGGTATGATCCTGAACGATGTTCGGAATCACGGTTTTAAAAATATTGACCTTGTCGCCAAGCGTCACCTCGGCGTCCGCATTGATCTGCTGCAGCTTTTCAAAAATCGTTTCCACGAGCGTGTCGTTTTTCAGCGACACGATTTTGTAAACGGGCTGGACGCGCTGTGCGGCATCCTCCTTGGACTGCTCCGTAGCGACGGCATTTTCGATCGCCCGGGGCGCCAGTATATCTTTCTCCGCCAGCGATCCTTTCTGGATATCGTACGTTTGCGGAATAATTTTGCTCGTTAACGCCGAATAGAACACGGCGGTAAGCAATAAAAACAGAAGAAAGCGCACAAGGGCGCTGTATTTCCATCCTGCCAATCGGTATTGAAATTTTCCTTGAATGGATACCTGGTTTTTCATGCGAAAGGTCAGCCCTTTCTCTGCTCCTCCACAATTAGAGCATCAAGCTATTTCTCTTGATCCATATGGTAAGCAACGATGATTTTTTGTACCAAGGAATGTCTGACAACGTCGGCGTCGGAAAACTCAATGAACCCAATTTCTTCAATATTTTTCAAGATGCGCTGCGCTTCCACGAGACCCGAGTTTTTGCCGCGCGGCAGGTCGATCTGGGTCACGTCTCCGGTGATAACCATCTTCGAGCCGAAGCCAAGACGGGTTAAAAACATTTTCATCTGCTCGGGTGTTGTATTTTGCGCTTCGTCCAAAATAATAAAAGAGTCGTCCAGCGTTCTTCCCCGCATGTAGGCGAGCGGAGCGATCTCGATGAGGCCGCGCTCCAACGACTTGAGCACCTGTTCGGGTCCCAGCACGTCGTTAAGAGCATCATACAATGGGCGCAGATACGGGTCAACCTTTTCCTGTAGATCGCCGGGCAAAAAGCCGAGGCTCTCTCCCGCTTCAACCGCAGGCCGCGTCAGCACGATCCGCTTTACCTTGCCTTCCTTGAGCGCGGCGACCGCAAGCACGACCGCTATATATGTTTTTCCCGTACCGGCGGGACCGATACCGAACACAATATCCAGCTTTTTTATGGTCGAAACATACTGCTTTTGTCCGATCGTCTTGACCCGGATGGGCTTGCCCTTATAGGTAACGGCTATGTCCCCTTTGAATAAATCGAGCAATTGATCCGCTTTCATCTGCTTTGCCAGCTCCAGCGCATACAATACGTCGCGTTCGTTTAATATATAATTATTGCGCACCAGCTCCAGCAATACTTCAAACAGCTGCTGCACCGACTGCAGTTCGCCGGGTTCCCCCTGAATGACGATGTCTTCCTCGCGCGATTGAATTTTTGCGTGGGTGTGCTGCTCGATCAAATGGAGAAATTTGTCCTGGGGACCGAACAGTGCGAGTCCTTCCGCCGTATTTTTCAAAGCGATTTTTACATAATTACCTTTTCCGATCAACAGGCCTCTTCTCCTTCGAATTATGCAGGTGTTAGGGTGCAGGCATTATGGGCAGTTCTTGCGCGATCGATTCTTCGACCTCCAAATGTGCTTCCATATAAACTTTACCATTCTCCGTCTTTTCATGCAAAATTTTTTCGCTCACGACCTTCGCATCTTTTCCAGCCGCTGCCAAAATTTCGCCCTTCGCCTGCTCCAAACCGCGCGCCTTGGCCTCTTGAGGATCGACAGGCTGCTCGACGACTCCCACCTCCATCACCCGTTCGCGGAGCCAGCCTACAGGCAGCACAAAGTCTCTCCACTGCAGCGTCTTACGCTCCGACTGCGCCTCGAATTGCTGGTACGGAATATTCCCGTATCCGGTGAGCTGCAGCGCACGGCTGCCGATTACGAGGTAAAACCGTTTGCGCACGTCGCCCGTGTATACTTTATACTGCTGCACGAGCGGCACTTCGATTTTCGGCGCATACCAGACCAAGCCTTTCACCTGGCCGGATGCGACTACGCTTTTCTGGTAGGCCCCTTCGCCTAAAATACCGGAAATCAAAATATCTCCTTTTTTCACGTACATATTCGGTTTGGCGACGGGGCGCCCTTTTTCGGCAAAAATGGAGGTGATCATAGCGCTCTTCGATGCGATCAGATGGCGCGGGTTGAGCAGCGGCGGCTTATCGGGGATGACGGCCTCGACCACTTTGATGGTCACATGCGTGCCGTGCAGCTCGACTCCGACCCATGCCGCTTCCGGCAGCTTGTCCTGCAAGCTTTTGGACAGCTCGGAGGCGCTTTTCAATCGGAACTTCCATTGCAGCTTGTAAACGCCCTCCTCTTTGGCCGCCTGCAAAATGGCGTTTTTATCGATATGCTCGTTCCCTTCGACATTGACCTGCCATACGATCGAGGAAAGAAGGTAGATGCCGATAACAAAACCGATCATTCCCGCGACAAAAAGCTTGCGCTTCTCCAGTCTGTCCAGTACGAACGGAAACCCGTGCCGCCGCAGGACATGAAACCGGCAGCCTGTCTCTTTTAAGAGCGGGCGAAGCCGGAAAAAATCTTTTATCGTAATGTACAGCTCGGCATGGGAGTCGCCGCGAAACCGAATGTCCCAAATCGACAGCCGCTTCTCGGTGGACCGGTTAATCAGCCGCTCCAGATGCTCGCCTCTCACTTCAATCAAAACATAGCCACGCAGCGCTAACAGGATCGATGTCTTCAAAACAGGCACCCTCTTTACGGATAAAATTTGATCTCTCCAATGACCCCTTCGACTAATACTTCCTCGGTTAAAATGGCCCGGATGACGAGCTCCTTGCCGTGCACCTCCAGCCTTCCTTTCGGAAATGCAAGCAGCAGCCTGTCGCTTGAAAAATGCAGCACGCCGCGGTGATTCTCGATATACAGCTGCACGTTGCCGATCATCGTCATCCGCGGCAAGTCCATCGCAACATCTTGGGGGAGGTCCAGCAGCTTGGTTGTGAATTGGTTGAACCTTCGTGGCACACTGCGCATTTTTTCCCTCCTAAAAACTTTCTGAAAGAAAGTTAGCGTCGTAAGCGATACTTAGTTTTTGCGGGGCAAAAACTGCTACGTAAGCATAAGCTTAACTTTCTCAAGGAAAGTTAGCGTCGTAAGCGATACTCCGTTTTTGCGGGCAAAAACTGCTTCGTAAACGGTACTGTGTTTGCATCGGCATTGCCGGATTTCACATACATCCAAAAACATAGGCTATTTACACCATATGCGCCAAAATGCAGGAATATGAAAACACGGCAAAAAGCGCCGGTCGACCAACCTGCGGCTGGTACCGGCGCTTTGCAAATAATAAAATGATTATTTTATTTTCCGATATGGCTTCTTGGCCCTGGGAGGCCCTAATATTTCCGCCCACATGATGCCCTGCGCGAGCTTGTCGGCATCAAACACAGATGAACGGGATGCGTGCGGTTCTGCGGCCGCATATGCGTTATCCGTATGTTTAGGCATCGAGATCTCGCCCTTCCTCATATCGATGTCCGACTGCTGCCAAACATCGACCTCCGATGATTCGTGTTTATATTCTGGCGCATGGCGAGGTTCAGGACGCGGTCGCGGCTGGGCATCCTCGCCTCTTGCACGGCCTTCTTCCTGTCCGGGCCGCTTGGCTGTCGTGATCGTCGGCGTCGTACCGCCGCCCCATCCGCCGGGGCCGCCCCCAAACGGCGGCATCGACTTCTTTGGCGGCTGGCTGCCCTTAGAGCGCTTAATAAGACCGCTGAGCAAAAAGAACGCCACCACCGCCAAATACCAGTTATTCAAAATAAACTCGATCAGCTTCATGCCGTCACCCTCCTCTCGCGGCAGAATGAACTATTTGGATCGGGATGGAAAGCATTTTGCGTGGTGTTAATCCCGTTAATCCTGACCATTCTGCTTGCCGTTCTCATTCATTTTGCCCAAAGAGGAGCGCATTTGCGTATCCGCATCGATATTTTTCAAATTCATGTAATCCATGACGCCTAGTTGGCCGCTGCGCAGCGCCTCGGCCATCGCGAGCGGAACCTGCGATTCGGATTCGACTACCTTCGCTTTCATTTCCACAACGCGCGCTTTCATTTCCTGCTCCTGCGCTACGGCCATCGCGCGGCGTTCCTCCGCCTTCGCCTGGGCGATCCGTTTATCCGCTTCCGCCTGCTCGGTTTGCAGATTAGCCCCGATATTTTTACCTACATCGACATCGGCGATATCAATGGATAAAATTTCGAAAGCCGTTCCCGCATCCAGTCCTTTTCCCAGTACCGTACGGGATATCAAATCTGGATTTTCAAGCACGTCCTTATGGGAATCCGACGAACCCACTGTCGTTACTATTCCTTCGCCGACCCGGGCGATGATCGTTTCTTCCCCAGCGCCCCCGACCAAACGCTCGATATTCGCGCGTACGGTGACGCGTGCGATGACCTTCACTTCAATCCCGTTTTTCGCGACCGCCGAAACCGTAGGCGTCTCGATAACGCGCGGGTTAACGCTCATTTGCACGGCCTGCAGTACGTCCCGCCCGGCCAAATCGATCGCTGCCGCGCGCTCGAACGGAAGAAGAATATTCGCCCGGTGAGCGGCGATCAGCGCATTCACGACACGGTCAACGTTACCGCCGGCAAGAAAATGGCTTTCCAGCTGGTTGATCGAAATATCGATCCCTGCCTTGGTCGCCTTGATCATCGGGTTGACGATCCGGCTCGGAATAACGCGGCGCAACCGCATGGCAACCAAAGTAATGATGCCGATGCGCACCCCTGAAGCAAGCGCCGAAATCCATAGCATAATCGGAACAAAGCTGAGAAACACGGACAGCGCAATAATGATCACGGCTGCCAACAAAAAAATATACACGATCGAATCCATTCAAATACCCTCCCGGTTACATAAATTAGGGGTGCCCGCTCGTCAGCTGCAAACGGGCACCATGTTCCACTTATTTTACAAATGGTTTGCGATTTTATTCAGGCCCGTTCTCATCGGCGGCGCGTACGACAATCCTCGCGCCCTCCACCCGGATGATGACCACCCGTTGGCGGGCCGGAATGAACTCACCGCCGGTAACGGCATCGATCCGCTCATCGTCCACGATAATCGTGCCTGCCGGGCGCAGCGGCGTGAGCGCTTGACCCGACCTGCCAAGCAGATCGGATCGGATCGATGTCGATGTAAACCCCTGCTCCGTCGTCAGCTTTTCCCGGAGTATAAAACGGTTCCATACGCCGCGATGCTTGAAGTATTTGATGAAGATGGCTACAACAATGACGGCAAGCACAAAGGCGCCGGATAAATTCAAGGCCGCCTGCTTCGTATTATTCGCCGCCATGATGACGCTGGTGAACAAACAGGCGATTCCGATAAAGCCCAAGATGCCGAAGCTGGATACAAAAATTTCAATAATGAGCAGTACGACGCCGATCACAAAGAGCGCAATGTCCTCCACCCCCGCAAAGCCGTTAATATAATTGCCGAAAAAGTAAAGCCCGAAGCCAAGCAGACCGATAATTCCCGGCACGCCGAAGCCCGGCACGAACAGCTCGATCGCAATGCCCGCAATTCCGAGAAACAACAAAATCATGGAAACCAGCGGTTGTGTAATAAACCGTGAAAAAGTTTCCGCCGGCGTCGGCTCGATATGCAGTACAGGATGACCCTCTCCGCCGATATACCGGATAACTTCATCCACATTGCCCGCAACAAGCTCCGCATAGCCTACTTTTACCGCTTCTTCGGCGGTCAGAGAGACGAGCTGGCCTTGAGGTACGGTTCGGGCAATTTCATTCATGGCGACTCCGGCGTTTTTATCCACCATCGCTTCTGCGATTTTCGGATTGCGGCCTCTTAATTCCGCCGCGGCACGCATTTCGCTCGACCAATGGGCTACGACCTTGGCATTGTCCACCTCGTTGCCCGAAACGTCCACGACGGCTGCGGCTCCGATCGAGCTGCCGGGCTCCATCGCGATTTTCCCTGCGTTCAAAGCGATATAGCTCCCTGCCGAGACCGCTTTTCCATGAACGTAGGCAATCGTCGGAATTTTGCTGCCGCGTACCATTTCCCCGATCGCTTCAGCCGAGTCGACTCTGCCGCCTAGTGTATTGATATCGAGAATAACATGGATGGCCCGCATCTCCTCGGCTTCTTTCAAAGCCCGGGACAAAAATTTGTGCAGACCGTTTTCGACGCTCTGGTGTACAGGAACGATGACAACCGGAGCCGCTGCAGGAGCCGAGGCACCAGGCTGAGCGGGCGGATTGACGTCGGCAAATGCAGTAAATCCCGGCAGCAGCAAAAGCAGCGTCAACAAAGCCAGAAAGCAAGCTCTCAGACACAGGCGGCCGTATTTCTTGATGACCATCCGGTAATCCCCTCCTTCCTTCATTTTTACGTAAGTTAAAAACTTGCTTCGATAGCATCTTACCATACTTACGTCAACGATAGCCGATTCGATTCAAACTTTCAAAACAAATCCCCGAAAGCGAAGCTTTCTCTGAAGCTTATTCCGAGTATTTTCAAAGGAGACCCCGGTTATCCACGGAAAACGGCAGCGCAGAACAAAGTCCCCCAAAAGTGACGTGAAGCTCTGAAGCCAATTCCGCTAACCCGTATCCACCGGGTTTCGTCAAGAGTGCAAGCAACTCTTGACCTTACTTTTGGGGGAGCCCCCGGTTATCCACAGAAATTTGCTGCGCATAATTTCCAAAAAAAAGAGCGCCCCCTTTTGCAGGAGCGCTCCTCTTGATTGCTAAATTAAATATTGTTGAACGGCCTGATTGACAAGCTTGCCATCCGCACGTCCTTTTACCTTCGGCATCAATGCACTCATAACTTTTCCCATATCCGCTTTAGAAGAAGCACCCACTTCTTGGATGGTCTGCTGTACAATGGCTTTTACTTCTTCTTCAGTCAACTGCTGCGGCAAGTACTCCATCAGAATATCGATTTCAGCCTTAACGGTTTCAGCCAGGTCGTCGCGACCGGCCTTTTCAAATTCTTGGAGGGAATCTTTACGCTGTTTGATCTCACGACTAAGCACGTCAAGTACTTCTTGGTCATCTAAGGTTTTCCGCTGATCTATTTCAATGTTCTTGATAGCAGCACGAACCATACGGATTACGGAGAGTTTAAACTTGGCCTGGCTCTTCATCGCGAGCTTCATATCTTCGTTTAATCTCTCGCTTAAGCTCATGGATTAAGCCTCCTAGAACTTTCTTTTACGAGCAGCCTCTGACTTCTTCTTGCGCTTGACGCTAGGCTTCTCATAATGCTTGCGTTTCTTAACCTCCGCTAGTACACCATCTTTTGCGATGGAGCGCTTAAAGCGACGAAGGGCAGCATCTATAGTTTCATTTTTGCGAACTCGAGTTTCTGACACCAGTTTTCCCTCCCTCCGAACAGACCGTCCAAGACGAAAAAAAGCAGTTCATCAAACTTCATTATATGGCAAACATAAAGTAGGTGTCAACCCAGAACCCATATAAATTAGATCGCGTTGAGCGGGCCCAATTTCGTCCCCGCAAGCAGGTGATAATGGATATGGAAAACGACCTGACCGCTGTCTGAACCGCAATTATTAATGAGTCTGTAACCACTTTCCGCGACGCCTTCTTGCCTTGCAATTTCTTGTGCGGCACGATGAACTTCCCCGATCAAGCCCCAATCGCCAGCCTCTACATCATTCATCGTAGGGATATGCTTCTTCGGGATAATTAAAATATGTACCGGCGCAGAAGGCTGAATATCATGGAAGGCCAGCACATGCTCGTTCTCGTACACTTTTTTCGATGGGACGGACCCCTCTACAATTTTACAAAATATGCAATCCAATTCAGACCCCCCTCTTCCATCCTGCATGTTTGAAAATGCGATACGTTTATCATAACGAATACTGCAAAAAAAATCCAGTCCGACGCTTTGACTCCGAAAAATGAAGCAAATCAAAATGCGGCAGACGTTTATAGACTGTCAGTCTAATATTGTATATAATAAAGCTATGCTAAATTTTTCCCAAATGAGGTGATTGTTCCTGTGAACCGGTTCATGCGCGCCGCCACGCGAAAAAAGCGCGAATTTATGACTGAGGTGGCTTTGCGGCTGTTTATGGAACGCGGATACGAGCAAGTATCGGTCGATGACATCATCGCTGCGACCCACACTTCGAAAGGAACTTTTTATCATTATTTCAAAGGCAAGGATGAGCTGCTGCGGGAATTTTCATACCGGCAGATGAAAACGATCCATCTATGGTCGGAAACGACGCCGGGGCAAGTGCTGTCACTGGAAGGTCATATTAACCGGCTGTTATTAGACCTGGCTTCTAATATTGACGCGCATCCCAAGCTGGTACGCAGCTTAATCGCTCTTTCCTTACAAAATGAAGCTTTGCAAGGCGTCGAAGAGGAGCAGTATCAGCTGCTGCTTGACCGGCTGCTGCGCTGGCTGCCCCATCCGGATAAAGCGATGCTGCTGCTCTCGGTATACCGGGGAACTTTATTGGCATGGTGCTCGCAAAACGATCATGACTTGACGGATCTGCTGCGGCGCAACCTGGCGTGGACCTGGTCCGGCTTGCGTTCCGGGCAAAATGCGGAGCTAATATCCGATAATTCAGGAAAGACTATGCCTGAGACAGCTTGGTTTGGACTTAAGGAAAAGGAGACGAGAAAAATGAAGGTTGCCATTATCGGTGGCGGTTTAGCCGGTTTGACCGCGGCCGCTTATTTGTCGGAGGAACCGGGAATTGAAGGCGTGCTGTTCGAACGCAGTCCGCAATGGGGAGGCCGAGCCTTTACCTACGAAAAAGCGGGATTCACGCTGAATTACGGGGCTCACGCGGTTTATGGCATCGACCGGCATGAGCTTACTGTGATGGAACGCGAGCTCGGGCTTTCGTTCAGCTCCAGACAGGTGGATAAGCGGAAGGTCATGTATGCGAAGCATGATCAGCTGACGCCCGCACCGCTCGACTTTGTGAACCTCATGCGGACGGAGCTGCTGAATCCGATGCAAAAGGTTCGTTTTGTAGGAGAGATTACAGCTATTATCGCCAACATACACAATTTGAAGCATTACGACACGCTCGGCGATTATTTGGCCCAGTCGGATGCCGACGAAGATCTCAAGGAGCTTTGGGAGCATCTGGTCTGCTCCAATTTCTTCATTACGCCGGAGGAAGCGCGCAATGTTTCCGGGCAAGTCATCAGCGAATATTATCACAACCTGTTTTTATCCGGACGTCCGGTCAACTATGTGCTCGGCAGCTGGGCTGTCATTACGAATCAGCTCAGACAAAAAATCGGCGTCTCCGGCAGATGGGAAATGGCGCTGAAGGAAGGCGTCGAGTCCGTCAGCTATGCGGATCACAAGTTTATGCTCAAAACGAAAAACCGCGAGCTCGGTTTTGATAAAGTTGTGTTCGCCATGCCGGTGCAGCAGATCGGCAAGCTGCTCAGAGGCTCGCCCTGGGAGCCGTTCCTTGCTCCGTACGAAAACAATACCGCAACCGAGGTTATGGTCTACGATATCGGCTTGAACCGCGTCGTCGCGCGACCTTTCAGCTATATAAGCGATATGGATAACAAGCTCTTTATCAGCGATGTTTCCGCTACCGACCATACTCTTGTGCCGGAAGGCGGGCAGCTGCTGCAGGGGATAGCTTACTTAACCGACAAGTTCGACGACGAAGAAATGCGAAAAGCATACCTGGACAGCAAAACGCAGCAAATGGAAGCTTTGTTCGACCATTATTATCCGGGATGGCGGGAAGAAACGGCCGTCAAGCGCGTATCGAAAAAGGCGATGGTGGCCAGCGTTAAAAACATCGTCTCCAACAAGCTGCTGCCGACGCGCATGGATCATGTTCCGTTTTATTTTTGCGGTGATGGCTGTGTCGGAAAGGGAGAATTGGCAGAGCGGGCGTTCTCCAGCGCGCGCGAGGTTGCGAAGTCCATTATGGAGCATATGAAGGTCGGTGTGTAGATGTCTTCAAGTCCGCAGACCGCAATCCGGTCAGGGCGCAGCTATCGGCAGGCCGGGACAATGAAGCTCAGGCGTTGCGGGGAATGAGGCTGTAAATGAGAGCAGCGACAGCTTTAAAGCTTCTGTACGCCAGTTGGTAAGATGAGGCGAGCTGCCGCCGGAGCCAACCCGATTCGGATGAATCGGGTTTTTGCTCGTTCAGCTGCAGCTGCGCGGAGCCGGGCGGTGAAGCTGCCGCGTCGGCGTCTTGTGAATAAGGCACGGCAGAGTCGGCCCGCTTCGATGGCGCATCGGCAACCGTGCCGTTCGCGCCGAACGGATTCACCGCCACGCCGCCCGCCGTTTGTATCAGCACAGTCCGCGTCTTCCCGTCCCACTGCAGCGATCCGCCGAAAGCTTCCCCGATAAACCGGGCCGGCGCCAGCGTACTGCCGTTGATCAGCTGGGCCGCCGCCTCCAGCTCCACGATCTTGCCGTTTACCGACGCTTGACGGTCGCCAATCTTGAACGATACGGTCGTATCGCCTTTCCTTCCGGTTGCGGTTCGAGTAGCCGCGTCCCAACTGACCGTCGCTCCCATCGATTCAAAAATCGCGCGCATCGGCGCCAGCGTACTGCCGTCCTTAATAACGGGCGGCTGCTCGTATTTTTGTAGCTTGCCGTTTATTTTCACGCTTACCTGGGAGGAGAGCGGGAATGACCGGCTCGCCGCTTTATTGCCCTCGCGGTTATACACGTCAAGCTTCAAAGTCGAGCCGTCCGGCACATCGTCCGCATCCAGCTCGATCCCGAACGGCGGCCCCGATTGGGTCTGAATCAGCTTCCCGTTGATCGAGTAGTCGATTTTTCCGATATAAATATCGGGTATTTTAACCCATGGGATCAGCTTTGTCCGTTCGGCGAAGGCCGGATCGCCGGCGGCGCCGGACAGCTTGATATAACCGGTCCGGTCGGCTGGCTTCGCCCCCTGCTCGACCTTGGACAAATAATAAGGCGCCGCGATCATTTTCGTATATAAAGCTTTCATCGCATCGTTGGCTCCGAGCAAATAATTGTTTCGGGACTCGCGGTTTTTTAAATCGACATTAAAGTAAGTGATCGATTTCAACCGCGGATATTTGAACGGCATTACCTCGTACAGCCTGTGCAAATTGAGCAGACCGTAATCCGTAAACGACTCCTGCGGGATATGCGCATAATGGGAAACCGCGGTTTCGCTGATCATCAGCGGCTTGCGGTCGGAGTACGTCTTGTATAAATAATCGAGCCGTTCGATCGGACTCGTCGCCTGCATGTTGCTTTGCGCAGGATCGCCGTTCTCGTAAGGCTCCGTGTACATGCTGACGCCAACCCAATCCACATAGTCGTCCCCCGGGTAATAAACATCCATCGAATAGGCAGGCACGTCGCCGGGGCTCCATACCATCGCCACATTCGGCGCCTCCTCGGCCATGACGTCGTGAACGAGACGGAATTTTTCGATATATTTTTGCGGATCGCCGTGCCATACCACCCAATCGCCGTTCATTTCGCTTGCATAGCGCAAAAAGACCGGGATCCCGGATGCTTTGGCCGCTTTGGCCCATTCCCGCAAATGCGCATCGTCCTTAACCGAATCAAGGCCCTTGCTTGGTTCCCACGCAATCTGCAGCGCCGCTCCGGCTTCTTTGGCCCGCGCCGCATACTGCTTTGGAAACGCATTGTCATAAGGAGAGTAAGCCAAGTATAATGCATGCTGCTTTCCGTAAATGGCCGTTGATTTGGTGAACTGATTTTGCATCGCCGGGTCCTGCTCGGAGTACATGCCGATATAAATGCCGTATTCGGGTTCGAATTTGGCCAGCTTGCCGTTGGACGGAGCAGCCTGGCGCTTCAGCAGCTCCTCGTCCCGGGTGGACATGTACACATCCGAAATAGTACGGATTTGCTCGGCGCGCTGCAGATCGACGGCCCCCCAGTCTTTGCCGAATTTAAGCCAATATTCGTTTTCAAGCTCATAGTAATGAATCGCGTTCTCGTAATCCTGGATTTTATCATAATATTCATCCAGCTTTCCGCAAAACAACGCGGCGTTCTGCCAATCTCCCGTGGAAGCGTAGTGCTCGACAAGGTATTTCCAATGCGGCACCGCCTCTTCCGGCTTTCCGCTGCCGACCGCCGCCTCCGCCGCTTTCCAGCGATCCCAAACCGGGTCAGCCTGAACCGTTGTTGCTCCCGCCAACAAGCCTGCAGCCAATACAAGTGCTGCCGCCCTTTTGAACAAGCGGGATTTGCGCAGATGCTGAAACGCCATACCCGATCCCCTCCCATCAAATAAAAATAAAACGCTTATGCCGCCGGACAATGAATACAGCTGGACGCAGCGGATAAGCGCTTGTACGGTTTACCATATATACGTTGTAAAGATGGCAAGGTTTCTTCAGCCGTATTCAACGCTCACGTTACAGCGTTTCTAAAAAGACGCTGCTGCCGCGGCCGCCCGGCTCCGGAGGCTGGACGACAAGCCTGCGGGGCAGGCGGGCGCGCAGCTCGGGCACGTGGCTGATCACGCCTACGGTCAATCGGTCGAAATGCAGCTTCTCCAATGCGATTATGACTGTCTCCAGCAGCTCCTGATCGAGCGTTCCGAAGCCTTCGTCCAAAAAGAAAAACTCGAGCGGGTACTGGCCCTTCAGTTGAATTTGCGCTGATAACGCAAGCGCCAGCGAGAGCGAGGTCAAGAAGGTTTCTCCTCCCGACAAGGTGGAAACCGGCCGTTTGACGCCGCCGTTGGCATCGTCGCGAATGATAAAGCCGCCGGCCGAATCCACTTCAATGGCGTATCTTTGGCGGGTCAGCTGGCCCAAACGCTCCGATGCCGAACGGCTAACCTGCATCAATTGTTCCTCGGCCAAAAATTCGACAAACGCGTTGCCGCGAAGCACGCTCTGCAGCTTGCCCAGCAGCGTCAATTCCCCCTGCTTCGCGGCCCGCCTCATTTCCAGTTCAAGCCAGCGCTCATGCTTGGCCTGCAGCGATTCCCAGTCCCGTTCCGCCTTCGCCTTCGCCTGTAGCGCATCCTCATCCTGACGCTTGCTCTCCGTAAGCTCGGCTTCCGCTGCCTGCCACACTTCCTCGGATACCGAGCGTCCGTCCAGCTGTTCGATCCACTGCCTTTCCTGCGACTGCAGCTGATGCTCAAGCTTGCCATGCGCTTCGGTTTCGGCCGTCCAAAGCCGCTTTTGCTCCTCCGTAATTAAGGCGGCTTGAACGTCAAGCGGATCCATGAAGCCGAGCATATCGGCCTGCTGCCTCCATTCCGCTTCGGCCGCCGCGGCCTGCTCAGCGGCCGTTTCGGCAGCTTGGGCGGCTGCCGCGTAAGTCTGGGCTGCCTGCTGGGCTGCCTGCTGCGCCTGTTCGAACGATTGCTTCGCCTGCTCCGTCGCGCTCCGTACCTGCTCCAGCTGCGCATGAGCCTCAGCGATCTGTTCTTCAACCGGCTGCTCGCCGGCCCATTCACGCACGCGCTCCGCCTTCTCCGCTTCCTGCCGCTGCGTATGCTTCAGCTCGGTTTGCAGCTGCACCAGCGTACGGTCCAGGCTATTCGCCTGCTCCTGAAGCCCGGCCAGCGCGGTTTGCTTGTCCTCGATAAAGCTTATGCTTTTATCGAGCCGCTGACGCAAATCTTCAGCACGCTGCTCCTGCAGCCGCTGCTGCTCCATTGCCGATTCTACCGTTTCGTAAGCAAACGACGTTGCGAACCGGCTGTTCCAAGCCCGGGTTAGCTCCTGTACGGAAAGGGCAAGCTGCCCGGCCTTTTGCTCGGTTGTATGTATAAGATGGTTTAACGATTGCTGCTTCGCTTTCGGGTCTCCCATCAGCAGATCCAACTGCCCGCGCTCCTGCACAAGCGCTTGCAGCTCCTGCTGCAGCCGTTGTTCCTGCCGCTTCGTCTGCCGCAAGACAAGCGCTGATGTCTCTTCCTCCGTCTGCAGCTCTTCGATGTTAAGAGACTCGCTGTATTCGGCGCCGGCCGGTTTAAGGCGCGCTTCATCGCACATTTGCCCCCAGGCATGCAGCGCCGCCGCCGCCTCGGCCAACAGCTCGTTCGCTTGCAGGCGGGGCAGCATCGGCTGCCACTGCTGAATGATTCCGTTCAGCATGACCTGCAGCCGGTTATTGTCCAGCATCCGTTCCTTCGTCCGCAGCAGAAGCTGTTCCAGCTCCAGCGCAGCGGCGGCGTCAGCCGCAAGCGCAACGTCCGCTTCCGACTGCTCCGGCGCAAATGGCCGCGGATGGCGCTCGGAGCCACAGACCGGGCAGCTCTCGCCCTCTGCAAGCTGCTCCGCCAATTCAGCGGCCATTGCATGCAGCTCCGCCTGCCGGTTCAGCTTGGCGCTTTCCTTCTGCAGGCGGGCAGCCTCTTCCGCGATGCGCTGCAGCCTGTCGTCCTGCTGCAGTGAAGCGGCAAACGACTCGGCCGCATCCGCCAGCCATTGCCCGAGCCGCCGTCCCCACTGCGCCTCCTGCTGCCCGGCGGCATCCAGCTGCCGCTGCAGGCCGTCCAGCTCTTGCCGGTGCTGGACAAGCTCCGCCTGCTGCTCCTCCAGCTGACGCATGCGCTGCTCGATCGCCCGCTTCTCCTGGAGCGCCTCGCGCAGCCGCTCGCGGTCCTCGCTGCGCACCTCCGCCTGCTGCAGCTCCTCCTTCAGCTCGGCCTGCCGCTTCAACGCCTTGTCGCGCAGCTCCTGCTCGCGCAGCTGCTGCCCCCGCGCCGCTTGCAGCGCGGCCGCCGTCTGCGACTCCTGAGCTGCGAGGCCGCTCAGTGCGGCCCGCAGCTTCGCCAGCTCTGCAGCCAGCTCGCGCGCCTGCTGCAGCTTGTCGAGCCGCAGCAAGAGCGGCGTCTCCTGCGCCGCCAGCGCTTCGCGGGCGGCTGCGTGCGCCTCGCCGGCGCGCTCAAGCGCCGCTTGCGTGAGCTGCCGCGCCTGATCCGCCCGCGAGGCCGCGTCGCGCTCGCGTTCGAGCCGCGCTGCGGCGAGCCCGCGCTGGCGGGCGTACGGCTGCGCACGCTCGGCCTGCCCGGCCCGCGCGAGCCGCTCCTGCAGCGCGAGCACCTGCGGCGCGCGGGTCGCGTGCTCCGCGAGCTGCCGCCGCGTCAGCGCGAGCGCCTGCTGCAGCTCGCGCACGCGGCGCAGCTCGGCGGCGCGGGCCTCGCAAGCGGCGAGCTGCGCGCGCCGCTGCCGCGCAGCCTCCGCCGCGGCGCGCAGCTCCCCGGCGGCCGCGTCCAGCGCCTGCTGCGAGGCGTCGCCGAGGCCCTGCTGCTCGGCATGCAGCTCCTTGACCGCGACATCGGCCTCTTTAAAACGGCCCGACGCCTTGGCATTGAGTTGGTCGCCATACGGCTCCAAATGAAAGAGCCGCTGCAGCATTTGCCGCCGCTCGCTTCCCTTCAAGGCGAGAAATTCCGCAAATTTTCCTTGCGGCAGCACAACCGCCCGGGTAAAATCCTGCATCGACAGGCCCAATATATCTTGCACCTGCTGATTTACGTCGCCCGATTTATCCGCCAGCACGACAGTTTCCTCATCCTGATAACGGATGAGCCGACTGACCGTATTATGGACGGCGACGTCGCCGCCCCGTTTGAACTGCCGGTCGACGCGGTAGCGCAGCGCTCCGCCTGCATGCCCCAGCTCGAATGTAAACGATACGGACAACGATTGCTCCGCATGATTCATGATGCCCTGCGTGCCGTTGGCCGCCCGCTCTACTTTACCGAACAGCGCCAAGGTCATCGCATCCAATATCGTTGATTTTCCGCTGCCCGTTGGCCCGAAAATACCAAATACTCCGGCATCGCACAGCTGCGTGAAATCGATCTCCTGCAGCTCCCTGTAGCTTTGCAGCCCGGCCATTTGTAAAAGAATCGGTCGCATCCTTATTTCGCTCCTCTCCGTTTGATGCGAATCATTGAATCTATAAACGATGAAGCCGATTGAATTTCGCGTACGGGACTCCAGAGCCCTTATTTGCTGCAAAAAGGCGGTTTTTCAAATCTAACGGATCTAGGGAGACTATCGATTAAAGGACGGGAACGGGCTTTGGAGATGACTTCGAAGCTCAAACACGTTTTATTGCCTTGATCCGATTTCGACTTTGTCGGGTTAAGACCCCCACCTCTAGGGTGGGCCTTGAATCAGGTGGGGTAGAGTCCCCATCTGATTCCCCGATGTTCAGCAAAGCTGAACGAGTTCACTTGATTACACTTTTCGGTATCCATGCAATAAAAAACTCGCCCTGAAGCTATTCTCCAAGCCCTTATCCCTATTAATCGACAGTCTCCTAGGAAACGTATTTCGCGGAAAATGGTGCAAATGAACGACCGGCGCGTCATATAACGTTTCTCGTGTCCGTCACATTGCAAAAGGAAAGTGAATGGGCTAAATAGCGGCATCTCAAGTCCGTTAGCGCAGCGATGCAGCGGCCTCGAACGAATAGCGCAGTGCCCATCCAAACAAGCGGGCGCCGCCCGTCGAATAAGCCGGATCCGCGGACTTCCGGTGCGAATATTATGTTGAACGCAATCTTCTAGGATAAAGTCTGCGGCGCCTCCAGCAGCTCCATGAACAAGTGTACCAGCTCCGGCTCCGGCTCGGCGCCGCCTGTTTGACGCGCATAAAAGCGGCGGAACAGCTCGTCCATCGGCATGCTGCGCATGGCGGCTTCTCCCGCCGCCGCTGCTTCCATTTCGGGATAGACCGGACGAATGTTGACGATCCCTTCCCTTGCTTTGCGCAGCGCGTGGATTTGTTCCATCGACATCGCTTCGGTCATCCGTATCTCGAGATCGATCCAGGCGTTTGCGTCGCGTCCTTCCTGAAGCCAGCCATGCACCTGGGCCAAGCCCATATCCGCTTTCCAGCGCGTCAAAGGCCTGCCGCTCGTCAAAAACAGCTCTTCCGGCTTCGCGACTTCCCCCGGCCTCACATCCAGCACCGTCACCGACTTGGCTTGACCGTGCTCGGAAAAGCTGTAAGCCAATGGAGATCCGCTATACCGCATAAGCGAGGCTGTTTTTATCGTCTGCGGCCTGTGCAAATGCCCGAGCGCCACATACTGCGCTCCAACCGACAGTGCGGACGTATCTACCGTATAGGCGCCGCCGACCTGAATAGGCCGCTCCGACTCGCTTTCCGCTCCGCCCAATACGTAAACATGGCTCATGATCAAATTAACGGTATCCGTACGAAAATGCTTCGCCTGTCCCAGCGCAATATGCTTGACCCGGTCGGAATAAGCCGCGCGCAGCAGCTCCTCCTCCGCGCCTTCCGATAAAAGCTCCTTCAGCCTCGATTCCGATGGGTAAGGCAGTCCGAATAAACAGGCTTGCTCTCCCGTCCGGGAAATGGGAATCATCTCATGCCGGTCCTCCGGCAGGCCCATCAGGATAACGCCCAGCTTCTGAGCCAGCGGCGCGGCTGCGGCCAGACGGTCGGGATGGTCATGATTGCCCGCGATGACTGCAACAGGCCGCGTTCCGTGATCGGCCAGCCGGGCCAAGGCGTCGTAAAACAGCTGCTCCGCCGCAGCCGGCGGGTTTACGGAATCGTATACATCGCCCGCCAACAGGACGAGATCGATCTGCTGGTCATGAACGAGACGAACGAGTTCATCCACGAACGCCTCCTGTTCCGCCAGCCGGCTTCTGCCTTCCAAGGTTCGGCCAAAATGCCAGTCCGCCGTATGCAAAATCCGCATGAAACCGCCTCCCTCCCCAATAGCGTTTTCCAATTAGTTGGTAATTTTAATCAATTCAACAATCGATCGACTACAATTCCAAAATATGGGTGCCGTCGAACAAGAAAATATATTTGCCCGTCACCGGCCGTTTCCAAATTTTTTCCACCGCTTTGGCATATAGGTCAAGCTGCATCCGGTATCGCTCGCGAATAGCATCCAGCGCCGCCGGCCCTCCGCCCTTTAAATGGTCGGTCTTGTAATCAAGCAATACGAGGCCATCCGACTCTTCAAATATACAATCGATCACACCCTGCAGCATTATCGTCTCATCGGCGGTCGCTTCATCCGTGACGCCGTAAACCTCACGCGCCGGCAGCCCGTAGCTGAACGGCATTTCGCGGTGAACCTGCGGCGACCGCAGCAGCCTGAGCCCGAGCTCGCTGCGGAAAAAAGCGGCAATCACTTCCGGCTCCACCACATCGCTCTGCGCCTCCGTCAAAAGCTCTCTGCGGACCATATCGGCCAGCGTTTCCTTGACGTCCTGCACGGACAATTCCCGGCTCAGCGGCATATGCTGCATGACCGAGTGAAAGACGGTCCCCCGCTCGGCGGCGCTCAGCTTCGCCTGCTCCATAAACCGCGGGCGCCGCACAATTGCGGGCCTGTACGACGGGCCGGATTCGGCTCCCGTATACATAGGTTCGTCCGTCAGCAGCTCCAACAGCTTATGATGCTCGGACAGCCGCTTCAGCTCGGTTACCGACGTCTTGGACAGCAGTGTCGCAGCCCGTTCGTGTTCGTATCGCCATGACAGCCTGTCCCATACTTGCGTTTCCCAGTAACCGCCTTCCGGAACCGGCTCCAGCGCCAATACGGCTTGCCTAGAGGCGAGCGGCGCTTCATGGGCCGCTGCGGCTTCGGCGATCGCTGCGAACACCTCCGGACGAACCAGCTGCACGTACCAGCGGGAACGCTCATCGGCGAACAGTGCCGGAACGGGCAGTACGGCCCCCGCCCGCTCGCGCAGCGCGGCTCCATCGGGATGGCGCATCAGCGCAGGACCGATCCAATCCAGGTAGCTGCGCGCCTTCGCCAGCGCCTCATCCGGCAGACGGTCTTGATGGCGCAAATAACGCGACCAATTTTGCAGCAGCTTGTCCGTTTCTTTTACCGTTGCCAGCAAATACAGCTTTTCTCTCGCCCGGGTCAACGCGACATACAGGACGCGCATTTCTTCGGCCAGCATCTCCATCCGTACTTTACGCCGGATGGCGAGCCACGGTAAAGTCGGGTAGCTGATCCTCGCCTCCGCCTCGAAAAATTTCGGACCGAACCCCAAGTCTTTATGCATCATGAAGGAATCGGCCAAATCGCGTTGGTTAAACCGTTTGGCCATACCGGCGACAAACACGACGGGAAACTCCAAGCCTTTGCTTTTATGTATGGACATGATCCTGACGACGTCCTCCTGCTCGCCAAGCGCCCTTGCCGTACCCAGATCGCCTCCGCTGTCCTTCATCCGTTCCACAAACCGCAAAAAGCGGAACAAACCGCGGAATGAGGTCGATTCATATTGACGCGCGCGGTCATACAGCGCCCTCAGATTAGCCTGACGCTGCTGTCCTCCCGGCAGCCCCCCGACAAAGTCATAAAACCCGGTAGCCCGGTAAATATTCCAAATCAAGTCGGCCAAAGCGCCTTGCTGCGCCTCCAGCCTCCAGGCTTCGAGCTGCTTCAAAAAGCGGCGGAGCTTGATCTGCAGCGCGGCGTCGACCTCCAGCCCTGACAAATCCTCGCCGCTTCCGGTCTCAGGACCGGCGCCCTTCACATGCCGGTCCGCAGGCAGCAGCAAGCCGGAAGCCGACAGCTCCCATAATCCGCCTTCCGCGGCAGGCCCGCCGACAGCAATATCCGGATCGGCAGCCGTTTCATCGGCGGTTTCTTGCTTCGCATACGCATGCACCGCTTCATAAAAGCTGCCGTAGCGCCCCATAATCCGGATATGCGCCAGCTGCTCCGTCGTGCATTGCACGATGGGGGAACGGAGCACGGACGCCAGCGGGATATCCTGAAACGGATTGTCAATTATTTTTAACAGCGAAAGCAGCACTTCCACCTCGGTAGCCGAGAAATAGCCGGTATTCAACTCCGCATAAGCGGGAATGCCCTGCAGCCGCAGCTCTTCGATCAATACGGGCGACCACTGCTGGGTAGCCCGCATTAAAATAACGATGTCGCGGAATGTGATATCCCTCTGCCCGCCGCTTGTTTTATCAAGAACCTGAAATATGCGGTCCCCGCTCTTCCCCGTCAGTTTTCGGATTTGCGCCGCGATCATGCGCGCTTCCAGCTGGACGGTTTCCAGCTCGCGCGCCTCGCCGGCCGGATCGATGCCGTCCGCAGCATCGCCGTTACCCTCATCGGCCGACTCGTCATATCGATCAGCTTCGCCATCCCTGTCATCGCTGCCGAACTCATCGTCCGAGCGATCGACCAGCAGCAATTCGACAGCATCGTTGCCGTTGGCTATACGATTCCACTCGGGATAGTAGCTTGCGCCGTAAACCAGCTCGGCCCGGTCGTCGTATTCGATCTCTCCGACCGTCTCCCCCATCAGCTGATGAAAAATATAGTTGACCCCGTCAACGATACGTGTACGGCTGCGGAAATTTTTGGCCAGATCAATCCTTTGTCCCGGTTCGCTTTCGCCGCTTCGGTAATTTCTGTACTTGTCCAAAAATAACCCGGGCTCGGCCAGCCGGAACCGGTAAATGCTCTGCTTCACGTCTCCCACCATAAAGCGGTTTCCCGGATCTTCCCGCGAAATTAAAGCGACGATCGCTTCCTGAACCCGGTTCGTATCCTGGTATTCATCCAGCAGCACCTCGACAAACCGTTCCCGGTAGCTTTGCGCCGCCTCCGAAGGTTTCATCCCGCCCGACTCCCGGTCCTCGTCATACAAAATGTGCAGGCAAAAATGCTCCAGGTCGCCAAAATCGACGAGCCCCTTCGTTTTTTTCGCATGCTGGTACCGATGTCCAAACTCAATGACAAGCTCGACCAACGTTTCCATTAACGGGGCCATCGCCCGCAGCTCATCGTCGTACTGCTCCAGCGTCCGCGAGAACAGCTCCTCGGCCATGCCGGTCAGCTGTTCCTTCGCTTTATTTCTTAAATCCTTCACCTGCTCCTGCAGCAATTTATCCACATGATCTCCCCGGCACGGCTTCAGCTTGCCGAAGGAGACTCCCTGGAACGAATCGGTCAAATGCTCCCAGGAGTAGTCCGCCACTTGCTGCAAATAGGCTACGGCTTCGATATCCTCGCGCAAATTATGCAGGTATGGCTCCGGCCCTCCCGGCTTCTCCGCCAGCTCCACCGCTTCCTTCAGCATGGATATGACGCCTTCGAGCTCCAGCCGGACGGACGCCAGCAGACCCGGCAGCCACGGATTCGGCACCTCCGGATCGCGCTCGAACATGAGTGCCGTATCTCTCAGCCACTTCGACGGCTGCGGATGGCTGCGCGACTCGTCGTACAGCCGCTGGACAAGCCGGAATAAAGCATCGTCGCTCCGTTCTCCGCCGAACCAATCGACCAGTTGCCAAAATTCGCCGTTCTCAACCGCCGCTCCGTACTGCTCCTCGAACAGCTCTTCGATCAGCTCCTGACGCATCAGCTCGCTTTCGGTTTCGTTGGCGATCCGAAATCCGGGATCGAGCCCGATTCGCTGGTAATGCGTTTGAATAACTTCCAGACAAAAGGAATGCAGCGTCGTAATCGGAGCCCGTCCGATTAACGCAAGCTGCCGGCGAAGATGATCCGAGCCGGGATGGCGTTCCAGCGCTTTTTCCAGCGCTTCGCTGATCCGGTGCCGCATCTCCGCTGCGGCCGCCTTCGTAAACGTGGCAACCAGCAGCCGGTCGATATCGACCGGCTGCTGTTCGTCGGAAACGCGCCGTATAATCCGCTCGACGAGCACGGCGGTTTTTCCTGATCCGGCTGCGGCCGCCACCAGCATATCGTGGCCATGAATCGATATGGCGTCCCATTGATCGTCCGTCCAGGAAGTACCTTCGGGCTTATTTATTTTATTGATCATCGATCGGTCGCACCTCCTTCGCCCAACCCTGCACCGCCGGCAAGATCGCGATGATCCGATTTCGGCCAATCATCCTGCCTGATTCCGTTCCCGCGCGCATCGCCGGCCGGCCTGTCTTCATTGGAGTTACCTGCATTCTTATTGCTGACCCTTGCACGTTTTTTGTTCGGATGGCTTTCTATTGCAAATCCGTCCAATTCGCCAAAATCCATAAACAGCTGTTCGGTTTCTTCAAGCTGTTCGGATGCAAGCTCGCCAGTCTCGCCTGCGTTCATGTCGGGGCCTCTGCCCTCATTTGACTCCGGTGCGCCCAACAGCGGATTCCCCTCCGGCGCATCGTCCGCATGCACCGTGCCGCCCGCATTTGCCTCTGCCCCCGCTGGCGTCGGACCATCGGCATTCGCTTCTGTCTCAGCTTGCACTGGACGGCCCTTATTCACCTCCGCTTCCGCATGAACCGGACTATCCGTATTCGCTTCTGCCCCCGCTTGCACCGTATCGTCCGCCGCAGCGTATTCCCCCGCCTTTTTCGCCGGATTGGACGCAGGCTTGAATCCATTGCCCCGTCCCGTCTCCTGTGAATTCCCGTCCTCCGCTTTGGAAGCGCGAAATTGTACCACGTTATCCGTACCGGGCGACTCCGGCCGTTCTGCCGGCATCGTCTTGGGCTCCAACCGGGACGCCATCAGCTCCATAGCGCGGTCTTTCCCCATCGGCTTCAGCACCTTGTACTGATTCGCTTCGAACTGCGTATCGAAATGGCAGACCGGCTTGAAGGAGCAAAACGTGCATGCCGCCTCCGTCCCCATCCGGTACGGCTCGATGTTTACGCTGCCTCCGGTCATGGCCGAGCCGATTCCCTTGATCGTTCCGCGGACATAATTGCGCAGCAAATTCCACTGCCCGTCGTCCGCCACCGACGAGGACTTATAGAAGCTGCCGTCCGCCTTCAAGGCTACCGGAATCAGCTGCGAATGGCCGCTCGACTCTGACAGCGCGCTGTCCATCAGCTGCGCCGTTTCCGCATCGGCGCGGACAAGCCCTCTCATCTTGAACCGCTTGCGCAGCTCCTCGTCCGCTTTTTCCGCCGATATCCGGTTTTTAAGCTGCAGCAGCGGATTATGAACGTGAAAATAGAGCACGCCTGCAGGCTTCGCTTCCGTACCGAGCCATGTCTTCGAGTGAGTTAAAATAACGTCCAGATAAGTCAGCATCTGCAGCGACAAGCCGTAAAAAACTTCGGCCAAATGCAGCGCCGTCGGACTCGATTTGTAATCGATAACGCGAAGCAGCGTCCCCTGCTCCGTATCCGCTCGGTCTACGCGGTCAATGCGGCCTCTAACGTCCATGCGGACGCCATTTTCCAGCATATAAGATAATGGCGGTATCGGCTGATCCGCGCCGAACCCGATCTCCAGGCCGATCGGTTCGAATCGGCCCCGTCTTGCATGCTCGCCCAGCATCATGGCCGCCCGCCCGACCACCTGTTTCAGCTTGCGGGTTATGTAATGATGACGTTTGGAGCTGAACAAAATTTCGCTCTGCAGCCTTGGCGCCAGCAGGTCAACCGCATCGCCGGCAATCGCCATGCAATCTTCCGGCGTCAGCCGGCTCCAATGTCCGCCCCGGCTTACTACCTGAGCGGCAAACATGCTGAGCGCCGCATGAAACAATTGACCGATATCCGGCGCCTCCAGCCGGTAAATTCTTCTTTCCTGAAGCCTTAAGCCATGGGAAGCAAATTGCGAGAATGGGCAGGCGACAAACCGCTCCATCCTGGATACGCTCGTCAGCACATGATCCCCGTATAACAGGCGGCTCATCCGGCTGCTCAGCGGCTTCGCCTCATTCGTGTAGAGCAGAGACTGCATCAGCGCCTTCAACCGTTTGCTCCAGCCCGGCTGACGAATAAACCAGTTGTAGACCGCCCACCAGACGTCGGACATCTGCTCGCCCCGCAGCCATTGCTTCAGCTGCACGATCAGGAACGACATCGCTTTGGCCGGATGCTCCACATAATCGAGCTGCTCCGTCATACTCATTTGCGCAGCCGGCTCGTTCAATAGCAGACGCTCGCGAACAAATGGAAACAACCGCTTCATATGCCGGATCACATCGGACGGCAGCAGTGATTTTCCCTCCTCGTCCGCCAGCGGATAGCTCAGCCACAAGCAGGCCGACGGCGCGCAAAAGGCGCTGTAAATCAAAAATTGCTCGTCCAGCAGCTTTCGCCTGCTGTCCTCGGCCATCGGAAGACCGCCGACGGCCAGCGTCTCCCGCTCCTGTTCGGACAAAACGCTTTCCTCATTCATTTTGGCCGGAATGACGCCATCGTTCACGCCCAGCACAAAGACATGCTTCACGCTCCCCATGCGGGTGCGGTCCATGCTGCCGATCAGCACCTGATCCAAGGAAGGAGGCACGAGCCCGAGCTTTATGCTCTCCATCCCGGTTTCGAGCAGCCGTGCAAACGCTTCGGTCGATACCTCTTCCCCGCCCATAATTTCAACAAGCTGATCGAGCATATCGATGATGCGGTCCCATACCTGGGCATGCTCCCTCGCCTTTTCCGTATCGCCGGCCTGAACGGCGGCCTGGCTCCAGCTCTCCAGCCGGTCGGGCACCTGCAGCGCGGTCAGCAGGCGGAACAGCGTCGCCACACGGTGTTCGACCCGACCCGATTGCTTCATCTCCTCCTGGAAAAGATGCAGCGGCTCGGCTACCCGTCTTCGTCCGGCATGAATGAGACGCATAAAAGCGGCTTCCGCTTCATTCACCTCCGCTTCGGGCCGTTCCAGACTCGAACGCAGCGAATACGTCCACGGCTTGCCGTCAAACCAGCGCGCGCCTTGAATGCCGAATGCAAGCACGTAATTTTCCAGTTGGTCCATCGAATGGCGGTCCAGCCGATCCGGATTATTTTCCGACTGAAGCGGCAAAAAGAAACCCGTTTTTACACAGCGGAACACCGCATCGTACTTCCAATAGTGAAGAATCACATCCATGGCGGAACGGATAAGCTCCACAAGCGGGTGATCCATAACCGAACGCTTCTGATCGAAAAAATGGGGGATGCCGAAATCGGCAAACGTCATCGCCAGCAAAGGTCCGTAGCCTTCGGCATTTCGAACCGTCACGGCAATTTCCCGGTATCGCAGCCGCCCTTCCCGGACGAGCCGTAAAATATCTCTGGCCGTCCCCTCCACCTCCGCTCTGCGGCTCACGGCTGCGGACAGACGAATCCCTATTTCATTTGTCCTGACAAGGTTTCCGTCAGGAAACGGCTTTTTCAAACGCTGCTCGAACGTCGTCTCCATATAAGCCAGCATCGGGCTCTCCTGAAAACGGACCGGCGGCTGCGACGGCAGGATAAGCGTCTCCTCTATGGACAATTGCAGCCGGTCGAGCCTTTCCTTTAATTGCAGCATCGTACGGGCCGGCGGGTGGAACAAATCCAGATCGTGCAGCTTCTCGCCAATCCGGTATTCCCGGTCCAGGGTGAGCGTCAACGTGACGCTATTGCAATGGCTTGTCAAGCCTTCTATTATTGCGAGCTCCTGCGGCGTGAATCCGTGAAAGCCGTCGATCCAGCATTCAGCGTCGCGGATATAGCCGGAATGCGGCAGCTGCTCGGCCAGCAGCGTTAAATAATCTTCACCGTCCAAATATGCTTGGGACAGCTCCGTCTCGAACTCCCTGTACAACAGCTGCAGATCGTGCAGCTTATCCGGCAGCATCGCCGCCTGCATCGAACTAAAGGATGCATTTGCGGCGAACTCGGACAGACTATCGGATGAGATGCAGTATCTTTTAAATTCGGTGAACAGCTCTTCGATTTTTTCGATAAAGCCCATTTGATCCATCGAAGTATGAAATAATTTCAAATGATCGCGGTGCTTATGTAAAATTTTATGTAAAAGCAGTATTTTCCCGGTACCGTCGATCGGCAGCCGGGCCGTACCTCCGACCTCCTGCATAACGCGCCAGGCCAGTCTGCGGAAGCTCAATACTTGCGCGCGCAGCGTCCCGCCCAGCTCCGGTGATGAAACTAGCGCATATTCCGCAAGCGACGTAGCCTGCTCGGGGACAAGCAGGATGAGCGGCCGGCCGTTAGGCTCCTTCAGCAGCTTGTCCTTGATGCTGCGCAGACAATAGTCGCTCTTGCCGCTGCCGGCTCTCCCCAGCACAAATCGCATGGCCATATATGTAATCCTCCTGGAAGGTTCGACATTGGATAACTTTCTCTCCGTTTCTACTATTTTACCAAATAAGTGCGGTCGGCGGGAAAGGGATATTATGGGATTAGTATACCATGCATCCGGAACATATGTTTGTTTTATTTCAACCGTGCGCTGCCCAAGACCAAAAAAGCCCGCCGCATCCCGGGCAAGAAGGGAAGCCGGCGGAGCTTATATAGGCGCGAAGCTATTCCGTAATCCAAACGGTCTTCGAAGCGGCCGGCTGTCTTTTGCCGGGCTGCCGAGGCGCCGCCGGATAACCCACGTAAACAAGGCCGACGATATGTTCCTCCTCGCTCAAACCAAACGCCTGCCTCATTCGCGGATGATAGGCCGGCGCTCCGGAGCGCCAGATCGCCCCAAGACCCATGCTGTACGCTGCGAGCAGCATATTTTGAACCGCTGCATGGACGGCGGCGAATTCCTCCATCCGATCGACGCCTGCCGCGGCGGAAGGCGACACGGCGGCGGCGATCACGACAGGCGCACGGAACGCTTTATCCGCCTGCTTCCGGCACATCGCTTCACCCTCTTCCGCCGGCAAATCCCGGCAAGATTCCGCTGCAATATCCCTATAAGCATCAGCCAGTACCTGCCGGCCCGCGCCTGTCATAACAAAAAATCGCCAAGGCTCCGTCACGTGATGATTGGGCGCCCATGAAGCCGCTTCCAGCAAGCTTTCAATCTGCTTGCGGTCCAACGGGTCCTGCTTGACTTTACCTACGCTTCGCCGGCCGCGAATCGCTTCCTCCACACTCATCGCCGAATGTTGTTGGCTCACCGATATCCCACCTTTGGACATAATCACGATATACATGAGAATGATTCTCAATCATAAGTATAAAAGCGTTCCAATCGTTTTTCAACCCTGAATGAGAAAGTTTTCCCGATTGATACAGTTTATTAAAGGGATGCAAAACCCGTGCAGGCGCTGCTGAATCGCGCAGGACCAGCCTCGCCATACGGATTTTGCAGCTTCGTTCAACGCTGCGGATTACTTGCTGCGCACTTCAAAAATAGCGAACTTCAAGTAATGTCCCTCATCGACGCCCAATATGCGCGGATGGTCTTTGCCGGCGCCGCGGAACTCAATCAGCCGCAGCACTTTTCCCGCATCCGCCGCCGCGGCATGAATCGTTTCGAGAAACAAGTCCGGCTTCATATGGTAGGAGCAGCTTGCGGTCACCAAATATCCGCCCTCGTTAACCAGCTTCATGCCTTGCAGATTGATTTCCTTGTAGCCTCTGCAGGCTCCCTCGACTGCGCTTTTCGTTTTGGCAAAGGCGGGAGGGTCCAAAATAACGACATCCCAGGTACGGCCCTTGGCCGCCAAAGGCTTGGAGGTGTCGACCTTCTTAACGTCGGCTCGCCCTCTCTCCTGCCGCTGGTCCAAGCCCTTGACCTGCTCGCGCAAATAATCGAATGCGTCGGCCACGACGAATTCCACCCGATCCCCGAAGCCGTTCAGCGACACATTGGTTCGCGCGCTTTCGATCGCATGCTCGGAAATGTCCAGACACGTCACCTTTTTCGCACCGTATTTGCAGGCGTTCAACGTAAAGCTGCCCGTATGGGAAAAGCATTCCAGCACTGTCGCACCGTCCCATAACGGGAACGTTACGACTTTGCCGTTCGCATTGACCGGAAGCTTCACCGTTGCGCCGGAACCGTCGTCGGTCGGCATATCCGCGAGCCCGATCCCGCTCCGTTTTCCCCAGCCGGTCATCAATGGGGCGATCGCCGCGCGGTTTTCGCGTTGATCGAAGAAATAGCCGGTTTTCTGGCCCTCCATAATATCGATTTCCAGCAGCAGTCCGTTTTCCTTAATTTGCACATGACGCGGACATTCGCCGTACAGGAGACCCGTTCGCTGCTCCAGCCCTTCCAGCGCGCGTACGCCGACATCGCTTCGTTCGTAGATGCCTGCAGGCTGGACGACCTCGACCAACGCGGACACAATCGCCTCGCGCACCCTGTCCATGCCGAGCGTCAGCAGCTGGACGACAAGAACATCTTCAAACCGGTCCACGATGAGACCCGGCAAAAAATCCGCTTCGCCATAAGCAAGCCGGTACGAACGCGCATCCGGCAAAAAACGTTCGCGCTGTTCCAGACAGCGGCGAAACCGCTCGGCAAAAAAAGCATGCGTCATTTCTTCAAGCGGTTCGTAAGCGACGACTCTGACCGTTATTTGCGATGCCGGATTCCAGTAGCCGGTCGCCAAATATTGGCCTGAATGAGCGTAAACGGGCACCAGCTGACCCGGAACAGGCTCGCCCTCGGTACGCTCCAGCTCAGACTTGTAAATCCAGGGATGCCCGGCTTCAAGCCGTTTCTTACGTTTTTTATCCAAATAAACCGCGGACAAGCTCGTCCCTCCTTCTTATGTAACAATATATATACCGGATCTGCCGGCTTTACTAGTAGGCCGACCGATCGTTCGCGCCGTTCATAATCGCAACACCCGAGCTGGTACCGAGACGGGTAGCGCCCGCTTCGACCATCGCCTTGGCGGTTTCCAGATCGCGCACGCCGCCGGAAGCCTTCACCCCGATGGAAGAGGCTGCATGAGCGCGCATCAGCCGGATATCTTCGACCGTTGCGCCGCCGGGACCGAAGCCGGTGGACGTTTTCACGTAATGTGCGCCCGCTTCCCCGGAGAGACGGCAGGCGGCAATTTTTTGCTCCTCGTTTAAATAACCCGTTTCGAATATGACTTTGACAATCGCTTGTCCCTTAACGGCATCGACGACCGCCCGAATATCGTCGCGCACCGCGTCATGCTCGCCGGCCATCAGCCGTCCGACCTGCAGCACCATGTCGATCTCGTTCGCACCGGCTTCCGCGGCTTTGGCAGCCTCGTAAGCTTTGACCGCACTCTCGTTTGCGCCGAGCGGAAACCCGCATACGACACTGATCCGTACTCCGCTGCCTGCCAGCGCATTTTGGCAAAAAGGAACCCAAACCCCGTTAACGCAGACGCTGAAAAAGCCGTATTGCATCGCTTCGTCGCACAGCTTCCGCACGGCCTGCGCGCCGGCATCCGCTTTCAATAATGTATGATCGATATAAGCGGGAAGCTGCTTCGGGTCAAAATTCGACATTTTCGATAAATCGTTCATTCAATTCACCTCATAACCTAAGTAATGTAGTGCTTTTTTCAATACGGAATAATTGTTGCCATAGCCGGAATGCTTCTGCTGATGCCATGCGTCCATCGGTTTCAGCCATTCCACGCCGCGTATTTCCTCGACCTGGGCTTGCAGCTCGCCGCTCTTGGCCTCGATCAGAAAATAATGGACTTCTTTATCGATCATGCCGACTCCCGTTAATGAAAATTGGTAGCGAATCATTTCAAGCGGCTTCACGACCGTCCCGACAATGCCCGTTTCCTCAAAAATTTCCCGCAGCGCCGTCTGTTCGACCGTTTCCCCAGGCTCCATCTTCCCTTTGGGCAGCGTGATTTTGCCGTATCGGTCTTGAATCATTTGAATTTTCAGCCCTTGATCGTTTTTTTGATAGACGACACCGCCTGCAGAAATTTCTTTCATCGCAACCACCCTTCCTGTGAGAAAGAATAAGGATTTCATCCATTGCCGGAATGAAATCCTTGCTTATAGCTACACAATCAAAGCTTTAACGGGAGGCGAATCGGGAATAAGGACCAGTTGGCCGCGGCATTCATTAACGCCCGCTTCCGTTACCTTCACCTTGCATATATGTCCGACCCAATCTTCGCTGCCTTCAAAAACAAGCTGCAAATAATTATCGGAATAACCCATGATGAGCCCGCTGCCCGGCTCTCCTTTATAGGCGCGCTCCGGAATAACTTCCAGCACCTGGCCAACATATTTCTGCGCGTACGTCAGCTGCATCCGTTCGGATAAATCGATCAGCTCATGGACGCGGACGTTTTTCAATTCCTCGTCGATTTGATCGTCCATCCGCGCCGCAGGCGTTCCGGTTCGCTTCGAATAAGGGAATACGTGCATTTCCGAAAACTGCATCTGTTCCATAAACTTGTATCCGTTGCGGAACATCTCCTCGGTTTCGCCGGGAAAACCGACGATCACATCGGTCGTAATCGCAACGCCCGGCATAATTTTATGAATTTGTTCGATTTTTCCGCCAAATTCCGCAGTCGTATATTTCCGGCGCATTCTTGCCAAAACACGGTCGTCGCCGGCCTGCAGCGGAATATGAAGGTGACGGCACATTTTATCTGAACCTTGCAGCGCCTCCAGCACCTCCTCGGTAATCTGGCTCGCTTCGATCGAGCTGATGCGGATTCGCTTCAGCCCGTCCACCTTGTCCAAATCCCACAGCAGCTTCGCCAGGCTGTAGTTTTCAATATCTTCGCCGTAGCCGCCGGTATGAATTCCGGTCAGGACGATCTCCTGATAGCCCGCATCGACAAGCATCCGCGCCTGTCTGATGACGCTCTCCGGTTCACGGCTGCGCATCAGCCCGCGGGACCAGGGAATAATGCAGAACGTACAGAAGTTGTTGCAACCCTCTTGAATTTTCAGAAATGCGCGCGTCCGATCGGCGAAATCGGGCACGTCCAGCTCCTCGAACTGGCGCGTCTTCATTATGTTGCGCACGGCGTTAATCGGCTGGCGCTCCTGCTGCAGCTGCTGGACATAAGGAATGATTTTATCCCGGTCCTGCGTGCCGATGACCAGATCGACGCCGGGAATCGCCAAAATTTCCGCAGGCGAGGTTTGCGCATAGCAGCCGGTAACCGCAACGATCGCTTCCGGATTGCGACGAACCGCGCGGCGAATCATTTGACGGCTTTTTTTATCTCCGGTATTCGTTACGGTACATGTATTAATAACATATATATCGGCTGTCGCTTCGAAATCGACCTGTTCATAGCCTTCATGCTTGAACAACTGCCAGATCGCTTCCGTATCGTAAAAGTTAACTTTACAGCCTAATGTGTGAAATGCCACTGTAGCCATTCCTGTTTATCCTCCCATCTCTCCGGATTCGTACAATATGCAAGTGAGGCCGACCATAGCAGCCGTTTCCGTCCGCAAAATACGTCGTCCCAGGCTGACGGACCGGCAGCCGGCGGCTTCCGCCGCTGCGACCTCCTGCTCGCTGAATCCCCCTTCGGGCCCTACGATCAGCATCAATCGCGGTTGTCGGCCGCCCGACTGAGACCGGTCTGCACCAGCGCCGGAATGTATGGAAGCCGATTCATCCGAAACTACGGATAAAGCGGCTTGTATCTCTTGCTTCAACTGTAACCCGTTTTGCTTTTCATAGCAAATCCATGCCGCATCGGCATCGGCGGCGCATTGCAGCAGCTGCTTCCACGAAAGCGGGGCGTCGACAGCCGGAACCCGGTTGCGGTGCGCTTGCTCCGCGGCTTCCTTGGCGATTTTTTGCCAGCGCTCCACGCGCTTTCCTTCTTTTTTCGCATCCAGCTGAACGACGGTCCGCTCCGAAACAAACGGAATAAAGCGGGCAGCGCCGATTTCCGTCCCCTTCTGGATGACCAGCTCCATCTTATCGCCCTTAGGCAGGCTCTGGGCAATCCATACCTCGACAGCGGGCTCGCGGTCCAACTTGAGCCGCTCCACAATGTCGGCGGTCACCTGATCCTTGCCCGTTTCCGTGATCGTCACGAGCGCTTCACGGCTCACGCCGTCGCTGACGATAACTTGATCCCCGGCCTTCGCCCGCATGACGCGGATTAAATGATGGGCATCGTCGCCTGCAATCGTTACCGTGCTTTCCGCGAATAATTCAGGCGCGATAAAATAACGCTGCATCTCTTAATCTACCTTCTTGTCTGAAATGGAATGAAAAATACCAACCTACATCATACTACGTTTTTGTTGAAAAAGCTATTGTTTACAGCATTCCCCAAGTGCGCTTCCGGCATTAACGCATTACGTCATACCGCCGAAAATAAGCTCCGCCACAGCGTTAAGACCGCCTAAAATCGGCCACTGCAAGGCAATCACGGGGCCAATCGTCACGCTGCGGATCGGCGGGATAAAGAACATGAGCAAAATTGCGTAAAACAGCCATTGCTCGTAGGACTTCAGCTTCATTGCCGCGGAGCGCGGCAGCGCATCCTCCAAAATCCGGTAGCCATCCAACGGCGGGAACGGAATCAGATTCAGGATGAACAGGAAAATATTTTGAATGATCATCAGATTAAAAAACAGCTTGATCGCTTTAACTATGCCTTCGGACATGCCGTCCAGCATATGAAACTTAAGCAGCGTATAAAAAATGAGCAGACTGATAAAAGACAGAACCAGATTGCTCAAAGGTCCGGCAAAGGAGACAATGATTCCCATCAAACGCGGATTTTTGAACCGGGCGCGGTTTACCAGCACCGGCTTCGCCCAGCCGATCCCGATGAGCAGAAAAAAAATCATCCCGAGCCAATCGATATGGACGCGCGGGTTCAGCGTCAGCCGCCCCATCGAACGGGGCGTCGGATCGCCGAACCGGTCGGCAAAATACGCATGCGAAAATTCATGGACGGCGAACGATATGAGCAGCACCACGAATACAAACGGCAGCTGCTCTAACGGAAAGGGCAAGAACGAGCTTAAATCCATTAGCAATCACCTACGGCTTCCGGGCTATAATGACAACCCAATCTTGATCTTCATGGCGTTCGGTTACCTGGAATCCTGCAGCCGCCAACCCCTGCTCCACATCGTCCTGCTTGCTCTTGATGACGCCCGATACGACATAGGTGCCTCCCGGCGCCAGCACATCGTACACATCCTGAACGAACAGCAAAATGATCTCCGCCAAAATGTTGGCGACCACTACCTGCACCGGAATATTCACGCCAAGCGCGGAAGCCGGCTCTCCTGTTTCGGAGGCGTTTTCCCGCAGCACCTGCAGCAGGTCGCTCTGTTTGACCGTGATGCCGTTCTCCAGTCCGTTCAGCCGGCTGTTCTCATTGGCGCTCGAGACGGCTACAGGATCGAGATCCAGCGCCAGCACGTGCCTGGCACCTAATTTGGCCGCCGCGATGGCCAGCACGCCTGAGCCGGTCCCGACGTCGATGACGTCGTCGCCGGGCCGGATCACTTGTTCCAGCGTCCGCAGGCAGAGCGAGGTTGTCGCATGGGTTCCGGTGCCGAACGCCATGCCCGGATCGAGCTCGATGATCAGTTCATCCGGACCGGCCGTGTACTCCTCCCAGGTCGGCTTGATTGTCAGCCGTTCGGAAATGCGAAGCGGCTTGAAGTACTGCTTCCAGGCGTTCGCCCAATCCTCGTCGTCCACGTCCTGCAATTCAAACGACGGATTGCCTGTATCGATGTCGAATTCAGTTAATTGGGCGACCGATCGCTTCAGCTGATCCATTATCGCTTCCATGTCGGACCCATCGGCAAAGTAGCCTTTAATGACTGCCCTGCCCTCCGGTATATCGTTCAAAGGAAGCTCGTACCATTGCCCCAGCGAAGTATCGCGTTCCTTGTTCAATGTGCCGGATTCCTCGATGGACACGCCGCCGGCACCCAGCTCATGTATAAAATTCGAAATCATCTCAATCGCTTCTTCTGTCGTATGTACCGTTACTTCATGCCAACGCATGGTCAAATCCTCCCTAAGCTTTCAGCTCATAAAAATGCACATGATTCCCAGTATACTATACTTGAAGGTGGCGGGCAAAATGCAGCGGGCTGAAGCTCGTCCATGCCTGCTGCGCGGCCAGCAGCCCATCCGCAATGAGCGCACGTCTGGCACGCGTCGTGTAGTTCCGGGAGAAGATCACGGCCGGCAAATATGTTACTATAAGAACAAGCGAGATTATCGATTGATATGAATACAATGAGAGGGGATTATTCCACATGAGCCACATGCAACGGCAGTTACAATCCCAGGCCGGACTGAACATGCTGAAACGCGTCAGACAAATATGCGCGCCGCTGCCTGAGGTCGTCGAAAAAATCGACGGCTTCGGGCATACGACGATGCGTATCGCGGACAAGCCATTCGTATTTATGGGTGAAAAGGACGGCGTCCCGACGATGTCGTTCAAAGCCGATCCGTTTATGCAGGAGCTGCTGCTGCAGCAGGACGATTATTTCAAAACGCCTTACATCGGACATCACGGCTGGGTTTCGGTCGCCTCTGTCGCGAAGATGCAATGGGATGAGGTCGAGCCGTTAATTGCGGAAGCATACCGGCGCGCAGCGCCTAAACGGATACTGAAGCAGTTGGGCGTCCTTTAAGAACAAAGTCCCCCAAAAGTGACGTGAAACTCCGAAGCCAATTCCGATTACTTTTGGGGGAGCCCCCGGTTATCCACAGAAATTTGCTGCGCATAATTTCCTAAACAATCAAAAAACCTGGCCGATGGCCAGGTTTTGTAAATCTATACATACGAGCGCAGGTAGGAAAAAGGCTTTGACAAAAGCCGATTCTTTTGCCAAAGCCCTTGTTGTTCGTTAAAGCTATATAAGATGAACGAATTAATGAATCGAGCCGATCGCTTCTTCAATCTCAAGGTTGGCTTTAATGGCAAGCTCATCCTTCACAGTTCGCATCGTCAATGAAAAAGAGCCTGGCAGCATTCCTCCAGGCTCTCTTATTATGCTTTCTTTCCCGCATATCCCGTTTACACTTTTCCTCCGGCATCCTGAATGACCCGCAGCGCCAGCTCATAGCTTCGTTCGTCTATGACTACTGTCAGCAGCGTATCCCTTCCTTCGATTCCGCCGTAGTTTTCGATCGAGCCGTCAACCGCTCGCGGCGAGCTGAGTCCGCTCGCATCCGGGTCCGCCGCCGCGAGCACTGCCGTATCTTGATCGATGCCTTCCGCTCCAAGCGTTAAAAAGGACAAGCCAGGAAAGCCCCCCGTCAGCGGGTTCATCGATTCGGTGGCGCCGTCTCCCGAAAACTGCCCGATTTTGTCGACAGCCACGTCGACGGCCCTCAGCGCTTTCAGCTTCGGAACGATGCTTTCGGCCTCCGCCGGAGATCGGAAATAAGCAAGTATTCCTTTTTCAGCCATATTCGTTACCTCTCTTTGTTCCGCTGCTTACCGGTTTCCCCATGTTGTGCAGCTTCAGGATTGCTCTTGTCTGGCAGCTGCTTCGTTCGCTCTTGCTACAGCCTCCAGATCATCCTCATCGGCCAATTCAGCGTTAAATTGCACATCCTCGTATTTGCCGTCAGTCTCATCCTGCTGCTCCGCATTGAACTGCTGCCTCATAGAGTTGTCTGTCATGGTCGGATCCCTCACTTTGAATAGAATATAGAATGAACGCTTTATGTATTGTCCGCAGTAAAGCAAATTCTATTCGCCCCGCCGCTGCGCGAACGAGCCGAAAAAACAAAGTCCCCCAAGTGAAGTGAAGCCCTGAAGCGAATTCCTCTAACCCGTGTCCACCGGGTTTCGTCAAGAGTGTAAACAACTCTTGACCTTACTTTTGGGGGAGCCCCCGATTATGCACGGAAATATGCTGCGCATAATTTCCTAATCACAAAAAAACCCGAGGCTGCGCCTCAGGTCCAATAAATCCACATATTTTTATACGAAATCAATCGCCCAAAAACGCTTTTTTCATCCGTTCAAAAATCGTCTGGTTCTGCTCGTGGGTATGCTCGCCGCTTTGACGGGCAAATTCCCGAAGCAGTTCCTTCTGATCCTCATTCATGCTGGTCGGTGTCACGACAACGACTTTGACATGCTGATCGCCCTGTCCGTAGCCGCGCAAGCGCGGAACGCCTTTGCCCTTTAAGCGAAAGTATGTGTCGGTCTGCGTCCCGGCGGGAATTTTCAGCTTCACCTTTTCGGTCAACGTAGGAATCTCAATTTCGTCGCCTAACGCCGCCTGCGCGAACGTGAGCGGAATTTCGCAATAAATGTCGTCACCCTCGCGTTCGAAGAAGTCATGCGACTTGACGCGAATGACCACGTACAAATCACCGGAAGGGCCGCCCTTCGTACCGGATTCCCCTTCGCCGGTAACGCGCAGCTGAGCCCCGTCGTCGACGCCTGCAGGAATGTTCAGATGAATCTTGCGCTGCTTTTTCACTTTGCCCGTTCCATGGCATGTGCCGCATTTGTCCTTGATCGTGACGCCCTGGCCGTTACAAGCCGAGCAGACGCGGCGGTTGACGATTCGGCCGAAAGCCGTATTTTGCACGACCTCCTGCTGCCCGCTGCCGTGACAGACGTTGCAGGTCTCCGGCTTCGTTCCCGGTTTCGCCCCGTTGCCATGGCAGGTATCGCATGTTTCGGTGCGGGGGATCTGGATATCCGCTTCCTTGCCGAAAACGGCCTCCTTGAACTCGATTGTCATCGTATATTGAAGATCGTTGCCCCGCTGCGGCGCATTCGGATTGCGGCGCTGATTGCCGCCGCCGAAAAACATATCGAACAGGTCACCGAAGCCGCCGCCGAAATCCGCTCCGCCGCCGCCGAAGCCGCCCACGCCCTGATTCGGATCGACATGGCCGAACCTGTCGTACTGAGCCTTTTTCTGGTCGTCGCTCAACACATCGTAAGCTTCCTTGGCTTCCTTGAACTTAGTCTCCGCATCGGCGGCTTTGTTTACATCAGGATGGTATTGGCGGGCCATTTGGCGGTAAGCCTTTTTAATATCGTCCTGAGATGCTTCCTTACTTACTCCCAGCACCTCGTAATAATCGCGTTTACTCATGAGTCCACTCCCATTCCAAGGATAAACGGCTGCGCCGTCCTCAATGACGGGCGCGGAAATTCCCGCCGCTTCATTTCCTAATTGACAAAGGGAAAGTCAAAGCCGCAAAACGGGCTTTGACCTTTCATTCCACCTATGCTTATTGACTTTAATCAGTTGTTTTTCTTCTCATCGACAACTTCGAAATCGGCGTCTACGACGTTATCCTTTTTCGGTGCGCCTTCCGCGCCTGTCGAACCTGCCGCGCCCGCTTCGCCGGCCTGGGCTTGTTGAGCCGCCTGCTCATACAGCTTCACGGACAGCTGCTGCACGACTTCGGTCAACGCGTCGGTCGCCGCCTTAATTTCATCCAAATTATCGCCTTCCAGCGCTTTTTTCACTTTTTCCTTCGCTTCGTTCGCCTTGTCGATTTCCCCCTGATCGACTTTGTCGCCAAGATCCTTGATCGTTTTATCTACGGAATAAACGAGTTGATCCGCGTTGTTGCGCACTTCAACCATTTCTTTACGTTTGCGGTCTTCCTCTGCGTTTGCTTCGGCATCCTTCATCATGCGGTCGATTTCTTCATCGGACAAGCCGCTTGAGGAAGTAATCGTAATTTTATGGCTCTTGCCTGTGCCTTTATCAGTAGCGTTAACATTTACGATCCCGTTGGAGTCAATGTCAAACGTAACTTCGATTTGCGGGATACCGCGCGGCGCCGGAGGAATATCGCCCAGCATAAAGCGTCCCAGCGTCTTGTTGTCTGCGGACATCGCGCGCTCACCCTGCAGCACATGGATTTCAACGCTCGGCTGGTTGTCGGCATAAGTCGTGAACACCTGAGATTTAGTTGTCGGAATCGTCGTATTGCGTTCGATCATTTTCGTAAATACGCCGCCCGCCGTTTCGATGCCAAGCGACAATGGCGTTACGTCCAGCAATACAACATCCTTCACGTCGCCGGTCAACACGCCTGCTTGAACAGCGGCGCCCAACGCTACGACCTCATCCGGATTTACGCCTTTATGCGGCTCTTTGCCGATCAGCTTCTTCACTGCTTCCTGTACGGCAGGAATCCGCGTGGAACCGCCGACAAGAACGACTTTATCGATTTGGTTCGGCGATAATCCGGCATCGCTCAACGCTTGACGCGTTGGTCCCATTGTGCGCTCAACGAGAGCGGAAGAAAGCTCTTCAAATTTGGCGCGGGACAGGTTAATTTCCATATGCTGAGGTACGCCGTCAACGACCGTAATAAACGGAAGCGAGATCGTTGTCGTTAAAACGCCGGAAAGCTCTTTTTTCGCTTTTTCCGCAGCATCCTTCAAACGCTGAACCGCCGCTTTGTCCTTGCTCAAATCGATGCCATGCTCTTTTTTGAATTCGGCTACCAAATAATCGATGATGACTTGGTCAAAATCGTCGCCGCCGAGACGGTTGTCTCCGCTGGTCGCTTTTACTTCGAAGATGCCGTCGCCCAGCTCAAGGATCGATACGTCGAATGTACCGCCGCCCAAGTCGTATACGAGAATCGTATGATCGTCGGATTTTTCCATACCATAGGCCAGAGCGGAAGCTGTCGGCTCGTTGACGATCCGCAGCACCTCAAGACCTGCGATTTTACCCGCATCCTTGGTCGCTTGGCGTTGGCTGTCATTGAAGTAGGCAGGAACCGTAATAACGGCCTGCGTTACCGTTGCGCCCAGGTATGCCTCGGCGTCGGCTTTCAGCTTTTGCAGGATCATTGCGGAAATTTCTTGCGGCGTGTATTCCGTGCCTTCAATCGTTTCCTTATGGTTGGTGCCCATGTGCCGTTTGATCGAAATGACGGTGCGGTCAGGGTTGGTGATCGCTTGGCGCTTGGCCGTTTCGCCGACGATGCGCTCGCCGTCTTTTTTAAAACCGACTACGGATGGAGTTGTGCGGTTGCCTTCCGCATTAGGAATAACGACAGCTTCTCCGCCTTCCATTACGGCTACGCAGGAGTTGGTCGTTCCCAAGTCAATACCAATAACTTTACTCATGTCAGGTTATCCTCCTTTAATTAGCGAAAAATAGTCATCATCTATATGGAAGAGCCGAAAAGTTTTCTTATAATATCAGAATGTATAAGTTTTCAGCGGAGCTGAACCATTGTGATATTGCAAGAAAAGCTACATTTTAATCGCGGTCGCTCATCTTGAAAGGCCTCGATAGGGGGTTTCTTATAATGATAGAAAGTATAAGTTTTCAGCGGAGCTGAAGCTTTCTATCATTGCAAGAAAACCTACATTTTAATCGCGGTCGCTCATCTTGAAAGGCCTCGATAGGGGGTTTCTTATAAAGAGTACGAGTCCGTAAAAGCAGAAGCTCCACTTAGGAGCTTACCTTCACCATCGCGGGACGCAATACTTTATCTTTCAGCATATAGCCCTTCTGTACTTCCTCGACGACGATACCCTCATCATATTCATCCGACTCTACCTGCATAATCGCTTGGTGGAATTCGGGGTTGAACGGCTGCCCCACCGTTTCCATAGATTGCAATCCTTCATTGCCCAGCACCTGGCTCAGCTGCCGGAAAATCATGTCGACGCCTTTCAGCAAAGCATCGGTATCGCTGACCTCTTTGCCGGCATTCAATGCGCGCTCAAAGTTATCCACCACCGGCAAAAGCTGCTCGATCAGCTTCAACGAAGCGTATTTCGCAAATTCTTCTTTTTCCTGGCGCGTTCTTCTTCTAAAGTTGTCAAAATCCGCCTGGGTGCGCAAAAAACGCTGATAGTTATCATCGGCTTCCTTGCGGAGCTGCTCGATTTCAGGCGCCTCGACAGAGCCTTGCTCTTGAGCGGCCTCCTCGGCTTCCGACGTCAAATTCTCCTCGCCCGCCTCGCTGCCGGCATATGTAGCTTCGGCCTGCTGCTCAGCTTCTGCGTTTACTTCTGTCTGATTTTTTTGTTCAGCACTCAATTTGTGTCACCTCCTTGATCCGAATCCGCTGTTCTCTCTATACTCCATATTTTAACCAGCCTGCGGGAGATGTAAGCATCTCGCTTTTTCGGCTTCCAGGGATAGTACAACTTCCCATGGGCCCAATCGTGGCCGGGGATTCCATACATAACAGCAACAGCTATTCTGCTATTCTTCCGTGCGGGGCTGCTTCATCTTGATGACCGTATGAATCCGCAGCACCGCCGCCGCTACTTCTCCGGCCGCCTGCAGCGCGTGCAGCTTGACCTGAGCGGGATCGATTACGCCGTGCTCGAGCATGTTGACCAGAGCGCCGGTATCGCAATCGATTCCTATCGCATCGGATCCCGAGGCGATTTGCGCCGCCTTCACTTCCTCGACCTTCTCGAGCGGATTGTAGCCGGCGTTGACGACGATCTGCGCAAGCGGCTTGCGCAGCGCCTGGGCGACGGCTGCGACGCCGAAGCCTTCCATCCCCTGGATCGTCTCGCGGTGACGATCCAGATCATAGGCGGCGGCCATCTCGGCCGCGCCGCCGCCGGGCAAGCATCCGCCGCGCAGCGCCGCCTGCACGGCGGATGCCGCGTCCTTGGCGATGCGCAGCCGCTCGCCAACGACCTCGCTCGTGCTGGCGCCTACGACGATCGTCACCTGCGTCCGCCCCTTGCCTTCGGCCATGCGGACGCATTCGAGCCGCTCGTCGTAGGAGACGCGCCCGGCGAAGCCGAGATAGCCTGCCAGCTCCGAGGCAGGCTTGCGCAGCCCGCTGCGGCGGATCGGCCGCGCGCCGGTATATTCGCACACGAGCCGTAGGTCGTGGCGCGGCGCCCGCTGCACAACCATAATGCCATGGTCGGTGCAAAACTGCTCCGCCTCCGGGTTGACCCCGCGATCGGCGATAACCAGTCCGACCTGCAGCTCAACAAGCTTGTTCAGCGACTGGCGGAATTGTTCCTTCAGCTGCATCTGCTTCTGGAAGCCCGCCTCGGTCATCAGCGCTTCCTCATCGATCGTCTCCGGCTCGAACGCATCCTGAAACACAAGCACGGAGGCGGCATCGGGCGGGAAATCAAGCTGCGCGTTGACCGGCTTCTTCTGAATGAGAAGGCCCGGCCACACTTCGCTGACCGCACGGCTGTGCGAGATGACGACATCCGCAAAGCGGAAGCTCTCCTCCTGCAGCTTATGAACGCCAAGCCGCTTCGCTCCTTCGAGAATGAGCTCCGCCAAATCGGCATGCTCCCGTCCGGCAATGTAGCCGATCCGGTACAGCAGCGGGTCCTTGAGCCCATCGATCCGGCGGCTGCGTTTCGCCAGCGACGACAGCGCCTGCGCAACTCCCTCTTGTATGCCCTTCACCACCTTCGCAACCGGAACGCCCCTCGTAACCTGCGCAACGCCTTCCGCGACGATCGCCCCGGCCAAAACCGTGGCCGTGGTCGTGCCGTCGCCTACCTGCTGCTGCTGCGAGCGGGCAACTTGAATGAGCAGCCGGGCGGCAGGATGCGTGACGTCCATTTTCTCCAAAATCGTCACGCCGTCATTCGTAATCACAACCTCGCCATGACCCCCGACAAGCATCGTGTCCAGGCCTTTGGGCCCAAGCGTTCCTTCGACAGCGGAGCAGATCGCGCGAATCGCGCCTGCATTATTCAGAAGCGTTGCGTACGTATCGTCGCCTTCTTGCGAGGCCGGCTTTATCGCATTCATTTATACCATCGCTCCAGCACCAGCGTCATATCCTTCGACAAATGATCCAGCAGTTGAATGACTCTGCCGTAATCCATACGGGTCGGACCCAGGATACCGATCGTTCCGAGATGCTTGCCTTCAAAAGTATACGATGCTGTGATCAGGCTGCAATCGTTTATCGCCTCTACCCGATTTTCGCTGCCGATCCGCACTTGAATGCCCGCAGCCGATCCTGTAAACAGCTTGGCGAGCATCGGCGCCTCGGATAAAAGATCCAAAATGCTTTTAACCTTTTCCATATCCTGAAATTCCGGCTGCGTCAGCATATTCGTCGTACCGCCGAGGATGATTTTCTCCTCTTCGCCTTGATCGATTACGCTGTTCAGCATGGCAAGAATTTCTTCGTACCCGGATACGCAGCTTCGCATTTCCTCGCCGATTTCGGTGTAAAGCTTGGATTTAAACTGCAGCAGCGGCACGTTTTTAAGCCGCGCGTTCAGCAGGTTGACAACCTTCTCGATTTCCGAAATCGGTACGCCTTCGGGAATCGTAACGGTTTTATTCTCCACCTGTCCGGTATTGGTGACGACGATAGCGACCGCCGTCTGTTCGTTCAACGGAACAAGCTGCAAATGGCGAAGCGTCGTACCGAACATTTCCGGTCCCATGACAATCGATGTATAGTTGGTGAGATTCGACAAAATCATCGCAGCCTGGTGGATGACTTTCTCCATCTCTTGCATTTTTTCGGCAAAAAATAATTTAAGCACGTCAATCTCACGCGGATTCAGACCTCCGAAGGTAACGAGGTGATCCACGTAATAACGGTAGCCTTTATGGGATGGGATACGGCCCGCCGAGGTATGAGGCTGCTCCAGGTAGCCCATTTCCTCCAGGTCGGACATTTCGTTGCGGATGGTTGCCGGGCTAAACCCCACGTTGCCGCGCTTCGATATGCTGCGCGATCCTACGGGCTCCGCAGACCGAATGTAATCATCCACGATGGCGCTTAATATATGACGTTGGCGTTCAGTCAACATGGTGCATGCCCCCATTCCCGTTCCGCTTTATTCGAAATCGTTAGCACTCCAATCTAACGAGTGCTAATGCATAATACAAAAATAACAGACCCGAAGGTCTGTGTCAAGTTCAAACAAGCTTAATCCACCCGCTTCAATACGGCTATTTCATCGCAGCAATGCTGCTTTTTGCAATGAACGCAGTCCCGCCACACCTTCTCCGGGAAAATCTCCTTCTCCACGACATTAAAGCCGTTCCGCTCAAAAAAGTTGACGGCATACGTTAAAGCCATTACTTTCGGAATGCCCTGCCGGCGCGCTTCCTCGACCAGAAATTCGACGAGCGCATTGCCGATGCCCTGACCTTTGTGGCCGTGCGTGACGCCGAGCGAGCGAATTTCGACCAGATCTTGACCAAGCCGGGTCAACGAACCGCATCCGACCAGACGGTCTTCTATAACAGCCACAACGAAAGTATCGATTTGCTCGGCCAACGTTTCGCGCGACCTCGGGAGCATAATCCCCTGCTCGGCATAGCCTTGTATAATTTCATACAGCGTCTCGATATCGTGTTCAGTTGCTTTTCTGCATTTAACTGATGTAACTGTCATAGAAAACCCACCATTCCGTGTCGTAGTTCGATTGATATGAATAAATATACAACAAAACGTATAAACAATTCAATATAAAATTATACCGTCTCGGCGCTTAAAAATTCGGCGAACACTTCATTGCCCAGCAGCACTCCGCGCTCCGACAGCCGGTAGCCTTCCAACGTCGGCTCCAGCAGCTTGCGCGCTGTCAGCCTGTCGATTTCGGAACCGAATACCGCTTCAAGCTCCGTCCCGAATTGCCTGTTGAAATCGGCCCGGTTTACCCCGCGCAGCAAACGCAGTCCCACCATCATGAAATCTTCCATCGCCTCTTGCTCGCTGATTTCATGCTGCTCAAGCTGCGGCAGCCCGCTGCGGGTCGCATCGATGTAAGGCTGCACGCCTTTTATATTGACATGCCGTCTGCCATGCATATAACCGTGCGCTCCGGCCCCTATTCCATAGTAGCTCCGGTTCAGCCAATACATGCTGTTATGCCTGCTCTCATAGCCAGGCTTGGCAAAATTGCTGATCTCATACTGCTGGTAGCCCGCTTGCTTTAAGCGCTCCATAATGAGCAGAAACATGTCCAGTTCCTCCTCCTCATCCGGCAGCGGGAGCTGATTTTTATGATAAAGCGTATGAAACAGCGTATTCTCCTCCACCTTCAAGCTGTAGATCGAGTAGTGAGGAAGCCCGAGCTCCAGCGCTTTGTCGAGCGTATCGTGCATGATCGCCACCGTCTGCCGGGGGAGACCGAACATGAGATCGATGGACATATTCGTAAAGCCGACGCTTCGTGCATTGTCAATACTGCGGTATACGTCGTCGGTATTATGGATCCGTCCGATCCCTTCGAGAAGGGCATTGTCAAACGACTGTACGCCGAAGCTGATCCGGTTCACGCCGCCTTCCTTCATCGCCTGCAGCTTTTCTTTATCCGTCGTACCGGGGTTGGCTTCCATCGAAAATTCGAGCTGCGCCGACCGGTCCGGGAAGTAAGCGCGTACCCGCTGCAAGAAGCTGGCCATTTGATCCGGCAGCAGCACCGTCGGCGTCCCGCCGCCCACAAAGATCGTTTCGATTGTCCGCGGCGGCACGAGCCGTACGGTCCGCTCCATTTCCCGCTCCAGCGCGTCCAGGTAATCCATCACCGGCTGTCCCTTCAGTACATAGGAGTTAAAATCGCAGTAATGGCATTTGTTCGTGCAAAACGGAATGTGGATATATACCGCTCCCGGCGTTTCTACTCGTTGAATCATCCTGCCGCCTCCTCTCTTCTATAATTTAAGCTGTTTGCCAAATATAAACTTTGACGCTCCTTTGACGGAAAAACAGGTGCGTCAGCTATGCGCACCTGCTTCTTGCCCGTTTGATGATAAGTTATTCGTCTATTTTCAACACGGCCATGAACGCTTCCTGCGGCACCTCGACGCTGCCGACCTGCTTCATCCGCTTTTTGCCTTCCTTCTGTTTCTCCAACAGCTTCCGTTTCCGTGAAATATCGCCGCCGTAGCATTTGGCCAATACGTTTTTGCGCATCGCCTTGACGGTTTCGCGGGAAATGATTTTTTGCCCGATGGCCGCCTGAATCGGCACCTCGAACATTTGCCGCGGGATCAGATCCTTCAGCTTCTCGCAAATGATCCGTCCGCGGTTGAAGGCGCGGTCGCGGTGTACAATGAAGGACAGCGCGTCGACCTGCTCGCCGTTGAGCAAAATATCCATTTTGACCAGATTCGATTTTCTGTAACCTGACAGCTCGTAATCGAAGGAAGCATAGCCTTTCGTGCTCGACTTTAACTGATCGAAAAAATCGTACACGATTTCGGACAGCGGAATATCGTAAGTTAACGTTACGCGGGTCGTATCCAAGTATTCCATGTTTATAAACTCGCCGCGCTTGCCCTGACACAGCTCCATGATCGCGCCGACATAATCGTTCGGGACGATGACGGCCGCCTTGACGTAAGGCTCCTCGACATATTCGATTTTGCCGACCTCCGGAAACAGCGAAGGGTTCTCGATACTCAGAACTTCGCCGTTCGTCTGCGTAACCTTGAATACTACGCTTGGCGCGGTCGTAATCAAATCGATGTTGAACTCGCGCTCGATCCGTTCCTGAATGACGTCCATATGAAGCAGACCGAGGAAGCCGCAGCGGAAGCCGAACCCGAGCGCCGTCGATGTTTCAGGCTCGAAGCTGAGCGACGCGTCGTTCAGCTGCAGCTTCTCCAACGCCTCGCGCAAATCGTTGTAATCGCTCGTTTCGATCGGATACAGCCCGCAAAATACCATCGGGTTGATTTTACGGTAGCCGGGCAGCGCTTCGGGAGCCGGATTTTTCGCGTCCGTCACCGTATCCCCTACCCGCGTATCGCCGACATTTTTAATTCCTGCCACGATGAAGCCGACATCCCCGATATCCAGCGAGTCGACGATCGACATCCGCGGCTTGAACGCGCCGACCTCGATGACCTCGAACACTTTGTCCGTCGCCATGAATTTGATTTTCGAGCCGTGACGGATCGAGCCGTCAATGACGCGCACATATACGATGACGCCTTTATACGGATCGTAATGGGAATCGAAAATAAGCGCCTTCAGCGGTTTGTCCGGATCGCCGGCAGGCGCCGGAACACGGCTGACGACCTGCTCCAAAATATCTTTAATCCCGATTCCGGCCTTGGCGGAAGCCAACACCGCCTCGCTTGCGTCAAGCCCGATCACATCCTCGATCTCCTGCTTGACCCGATCCGGGTCTGCGCTCGGCAAATCGATTTTATTGATAACCGGCAATATTTCGAGATTGTTGTCCAGCGCCAAATACACGTTTGCCAGCGTCTGCGCCTCGATGCCCTGCGCCGCGTCCACGACAAGCAATGCTCCTTCGCAGGCCGCAAGGCTGCGGGACACCTCGTACGTAAAGTCGACATGCCCCGGCGTGTCGATCAGATTCAAAATATATTCTTCACCGTCGTCCGCGCGGTAGTTGAGCCGGACCGCCTGCAGCTTGATCGTAATGCCGCGCTCCCGTTCGAGATCCATCTGGTCGAGCACCTGCTCCTGCATCTCGCGGGAAGAAAGCGCGCCCGTATATTCCAATATGCGGTCGGCCAGCGTCGATTTTCCGTGGTCGATATGAGCAATAATCGAAAAGTTTCTTATCTTTTTCTGTCTGGCTTGAATATCCATTTGCGCTGACCCTCACTAACCTACAAATTTACAATACCTCTAATTATAACAGTTGTGAGGGAGCGCAGCAATCCGGGTATTTACCTTGTTTAGCCGGTAATCAGATCGAACAGCGAGATGAACAGCTTGATTCCGTGGTAGGCGATAATTTGCAGCAGGTCCCCCGCCTTATTGCCGATGCGGGCAATGCCGGCCGTCTCGGTAACCTCCGCTTTAGGCTCCGTATCTTCCTGTTCCTTTTTCGTTTTCGCCGCCGATCCGTTCGATTTGACGTCATGAGCCTGCGGCTCCCCTACGGCTTTGGCGTCCTGCTTCTTATCCGCCGGCTGCGGCCACATGCGTACCGTCCCCATGGAATCGGGCGCCGCTTTGACGATCGGCCCTTGAATTTGCTCGAGCCCGCGCGTCGCCAGGTCGACTCCGAAAAATATGCAAAACCCCATACCCAACAGGACCAGCAGCAGCCTGATATAAAATTTGCCCATCGTCCCAGCCCCCGCGTCTATTCGTTTGAATTGGGAATAACCGCCCGCTTGAACGGGCGGGAATTTCGCCAAATAAACTGATCTGAATTTGCTCCGCTCGCCATCCGGTACGAACGGTTAATTCGGCTTCTTGCCGTTCGCAGCGTCCGCCGGCGTTGCGTCCACCTTTTGCACGTTCAGTACGACTTCCGAAATCGCTTCTGCCAGCGCATCCACCGTCCGGTAGCATTCCTCCAACGTATTGTCGACGCCGCCCACCTCGATCAGCACGCTGTCCGTCGAAAAATTTTGGTTGTACACGCCGTTGCCTTCGCCTGCCTTGGCAAACGTGCCCTTGGAGATGCCAGGGTATTTGCTTTCAAGCGCATGATGAATGTCCGATGCAAACTTTTCATTGTCTTTCCAGTTCGGATTTTTGCCGCCGATTACAAAATATACTTGTGCATAGCTTTTGCCGTTCAGCTCGGCCGTCGTCTTGCCCCGACGCTGCGAATCCCGGTGAATGTCGAAATAAAACTTCAGGTCGGGATGGGATGCCGTAGCCTCCTGCAATGTTTTGAGCGAATATTTATAGGAAAAGGCGTAATTAAAATTTTTCTCGATCACAGGGTAATTTTTATCGGAATGGACAGCGCCGATCCCTTCTTTTTCCAGCCGCTGCGCAAGTCTTAAACCGACCAGCGTAACGTTTATTTTCGGATCAAACGCTTTGTCCGGGTCCTTCACTCCGCTCAGCTCGGGCAAATACGATTCTTGATTGTGAGATTGATATATAAATGCAACATTGCGGCCTGCCGTTCTTGGCGGCTGTGCCGAAGGAAGGTCAAGGCCATGTACCGCTTCACCCGCTTCCGGAGGCGCTGTCGGATTCGCCGTGATGGAGCCTTCTCCGCCTTCCCCGTTTTTCGGTATAGCATCCCCGTGCGGCAAGTAATCTTCCGGCCCCCCGTCCCCGGTCGCAGTGCTTTTGCGCAGTACGACTGAACGGTCCTGGGCCAGGCCCGGCATTTCTCTCGCAATAAAAGTTTTGGGCTCCTTCCAATTTAAATCGGTCAGCAGCGAAAATAAAAAGCCCGATACATTCGACTGAGAAAACGTATACGGTTGGCCCTTCGCTTGCATGTGAGGCACTTCCATTCCCATCATATCCAGAAAAAACCGGCTCGATACCGATGCGGCCAGCCCTTTCATGGATGAAACGGGCTCCGAATTGTTCGTTTTGGTTTGGACGTAGCCGAGCAGGCCAAGCGCTATAAAAAACAGCAGGCAGCCCGAAACGAGCGCCGTGATGAGCCGGAAATAAAGGCCGAAATCATAGCCAGCTTTCCGGTTTTTGTTTACGTTGATGGTGACCGCTGTCCATTTCATTTGTATTCCTCCTCCAAGTTTTTGCGTCAGCAAAAACTGACTTCGTAAGCGTGGGCTCAAGTTTTTGCGCCAGAAAAAAACTGACTTCGTAAGCGTCTGCAGTTTCAGCTGTGCGAAACTTTCTATGAAGCTCTCTACCGGAATAGTTGTCCAACCTGCCTCTATTATCAAATCTATGAGCGAATGATAGAATATAGAACTTTCAATTCAATGTCGTAGTTCTCACCCTTAAAAAACGAATCCGGTCATACAAAAAGCGATCCATGGGCTGTTCCGCTGCAGCCCTGAATCGCTTTTCTTCTATAGAACTATTCTAATGCAGTATTATTCTAATGCGTATAGGCAGACACATTGTCTGAATTGACCGATTCATGCAGCGCCGCATTCAAGCCGCTGGCGATAATATTCGCCACATCCTCGATAAATTGGTCGATTTCCTTCGGCGTGACCAACAGGTCATGGCCGATCGGACTGAGCACTTCCTTGACAAGCTGCAGCCGTTCCTGCTCTTCCATATTGTCGAGCAGCCCGAGTATTTGAGCCGTATTGTCCGTTTGCTTCTGAAAATGGTTGCGCATCATATCGAATGTGCTGTTAACAATGGTAGACGCATAAACTACGGTCGGAACGCCGATCGCAATTACCGGAACTCCCAGCGAATCCAGCGTCAATCCTTTTCGCTTGTTGCCGATGCCCGATCCGGGATGTATGCCTGTGTCGGCAATCTGGATCGTCGTGTTGACCCGATCGAGCGATCTGGAAGCCAAAGCATCGATAGCGATCACAAGATCCGGCTTCGACTTTTCGACGATACCTTGGACAATTTCGCTCGTCTCGATGCCGGTCGTCCCCAGCACCCCCGGCGCAACGGCGCTCACCGGCCGATAGCCCGGACTAACCTCGCCGGGCATCAGTTCGAAATAGTGGCGGGTTACCATGATATTCTCGACCACAATCGGCCCCAGCGCATCGGGCGTCACATTCCAGTTGCCAAGACCGATCACCAGCACCTTGCCCATCGGGTTAAAGTTCAGCTTGGCCAAAAAAGCTTCAAACTCACGCGCAAACACCGTCGCTACCCGATCCTGCAGCTCGCTGTCCTTATTCCGCAGCTCCGGCACCTCGAATGTGACATAGTGGCCCTGGAGCTTTCCGATCGCGGCGGCACCCTCCTGGGACGTGATATCAATTTTGCTGATCCGGATGCCGTCCAAATTTTCCGATGTCCTATGTACGCCGGGAATCAACTGCCCGGATGAAGAGGCCATCTCGTGAGCCTCCAAGGCAAGATCGGTCCTGACGGAGTATTCGCTCAAATCCATCGTGCCATCTCCTTTCACCTTTAAACATGCCCGATTATTGTGTGATAAAGCGCCAAACGTTATGCAAACTATTGTCACAACCGGATTCGGTACTCTATTGCATTTTGATATGGGTCATGTTAGAATATCTAGAGTTGTCAACAAAAAGAAAAATGGTCGTTTTCATGCAAGTCGTAGTAGGAGGTGAACGTCAATGCCGAACATTAAATCCGCGATTAAAAGAGTAAAAGTAAGCGAGAAGCGCCGTCTTCGCAACGCATCTCAGAAATCCGCTCTCCGCACTGCAGTAAAAAGCTTTGAAACTGCTGCAGCCAGCAGCAATGTGGAAACTGCAAAAGCAGCCTTAATCACTGCCAGCCAAAAGTTGGATAAAGCAGCGACCAAAGGTTTAATCCATAAAAATGCCGCTGCCCGCAAAAAATCCCGTTTAGCGAAAAAGCTGAACCAGGTTTCTGCTCAGGCGTAACGCGGAAAACGACCGGCTCCCTCGAGGAACCGGTCGTTTTTTTGCGTTTTGGGCGCTTGCGTCTGTCACCGCAAGCGATCAGGCGATCAGGCGCAGCAAAAACATTTCAAGCCCCAGCACCTTGTCCACTTTCCCGCTTTTCATTTCATAATCCAGATCGGCCAGCTGACTTAATATATCGGCCAGCCGCTTCAGTTCGAACCGGTTGGATTGTCCGGAAGCGACTTTGACGGCAAACGGATGAAGACCAAGCTGCGATGCCATCTGTTGTTGGGAATACCCCTGCTGCTGCAGATCTTTCACTTGGAACATGATGCGGAATTGCCGGGCGATCAGCGCCATAATTTTGATCGGTTCTTCCTTGCGCCGCAGCAGCTCGGACAGCATGGTAAAAGCTTTCTCCAGCTGAAGCTGCACAATATGCTCGATCAAGACAAAAATATTTTGCTCGATGCTCCGGGTTACAAGCTGATCCAGCGCTTCCTCGGTAATGACGCCTCCGCGGCCCGCGTATAACGCGCATTTTTCCAGCTCGCTGGAAAGTGCCTGCAGGCCGGTGCCCGTGTACATAATAAACTTCTCTTCGACGCCCGGGGCAAACGAAAAATCCGCCCGCTCCGCCATCTGCCTGACCCATTGGGTCAGCTCTTCCGCCGACAATGCCGCGCATGGCACCAGGCAATCCGATTCCTTCAGCGTTTTGACGATTTTTTTCCGTTCATCGAGCTTATCCGCACTAACGGTCAGCAGCAGTACCGTAAATTCAGCCGGGGATTTCATATAATCGGTCAGCAGCTCCAGCTTGTGCTCCACTTTGCCGCTGTCTTTGGCTCCCGTCAAAAACGCAGCGTTCGCAGCGATGACGAGCTTCTTCGGCACCATGAAGGGCAGGGTCTCCGCTTCTTCGATGACTGTGTCGATCGGCGTTTCCGACAAATCGTACTTGGATACCGCGAATGGCCTATGTTCAGGATCGATGAGCTTGTCCGTCAGCTTGCGGATCAGTTCCTGAATTAAATAAGATTCCGTTCCGTAACATATGTAAATCGGGGCAAACTGCCCTTTGGAAATTTGCTTTACAGCGGATTTATAGTCCATTTCCCCTGACTCACCTTTCAACCCCCGCGTTCTATCCGCGGTTCATTTCTTTTATGTTAAACCAAAAACACGGAAGTGGCAATTCAGGGATCAACAACAAAAGGATTACGCTAAAACCTCGCGGTTCTATCGTAATCCCTTTGTACGATACCCCATCTATATAAACACATGGGGAGGGGCTCTAGAAACCCGCCCTCACGCGGTCATACGACGAAATTCGTTGATGAAACGTAATTTATCATACGTGAATGCCGCAACAAATGTGACTCGCTATCGGTAAAATAACACCTATTTTTTTACTTCGGTTTTATCCTTTACATGAATGACATAAACGGTTGTTTCGGAGCCGTTTTTCAACTCGTACGAGAACTGGTTGTCGGACTCCCACTTTACCAGCACGATCGAATCCGCGTTCGCCGCCTTATTCGCCGATGTGAATACAGTCGCTCCCTGCTTGTCGGTAATGATCACATGCAGGTCGCTGGACACCGATGCGCTGTAGCTTCCGTCCGGGGAAGCCAGTACATGCGGAGCCGCGCTTTGGATGCTGCTGATCCCCATGCTCTCGGCTTTTTGCTTCGCATCCGGGGCGACCAGGGCCGGGGCTTGCTGCGTCGGCGCTATTTTCAATGACTTATCCGGCGCAGCGGATTGCGGCGGGCTCTTCCTCTCGGCTGAAGACGGCTCCTCGGGTACGACTGAACTGCCGCCATACATCGACGGCGCGCCAGGTGGCGGAACCGATTTATCTTGATCGGCAGACCCCTGATTGCCCGCTGCCTGCGGAATGGTATCGCCCGCTGCAATGCTTTTTTTGGACGCCGCGGGATCAGGTTTGTCCGATTGCGCAGCGGGTGCGTCTGCCTTGGGCGCACTGCCTTCCTTGCCCTCTTTCGACGCTTGCGGCGAAACGGCCGAATCTTTCGTCGGCTCAGGAGACGCAGTGCTGACGCTTTGTGAAGACTTCGCTGCGCCTGCCTCATTGGCGTGAGGGACCGATTCCGATTTGGCGGCAGCCGAATCTTTATGAACGGCGCCGGTATCCGCAGCCGGAGCTCCGCCTCCGGTCTGCTTGCCGTCAGCCGACTTCGGGTTCGGCGCAGATACGCTGAGCGGAGCAATCAGCCCGTCGGCATTTTTCATTCCGTTCTGCTGCTGCTGTTGAAAGATGAAAAAACCAAGCACGAGTCCCGCTGCGACGACCCCGCCGACGATTCGGGTTGAGACCAGACCGCGCGGACGGCGGCGGCCCGCCGATGCACCGTCTTCCCGTGCTGCTCTATCCGCCAGCTTCTTCGCATCCGTTACGAGAGGAGCCGCGGCAGGTGTGACAGCTACAGCCGTGTCTGTCGGCATCCCCAAGTCGATCTGCTGCAGCTTGGGCAATATTGAATCCACTATACTATAGGCCGGAGTGACCTTCGGCAGCTGTTCCAATTCATGAGACAGCGCCACGAGCCGTTCAAACAGCTCTGTGCAAACCGGGCATTGCTGCATATGTCCAAGCATCCGATTATATTCCATTTCATCGAGATCCTGATCGAGGTATCTCTGCATGAGTTCGATCACCTCTTGACACTTCATCCCCGCACACTACCTTTCTGATCGATTCACAACTGATATTTTACAATAACGAAGCATGTGACAAGAATCCCCTAAAGCCGCTCCATGCGTACAGATTAAACGCAAGTCCCGCCGTTTATCCGCGGATAACGTCGCTTCGGGTCTTTTTGTAATCGTGCAATAACGTTTGTAACTGCTGCCTTGCCCTGAATAAATAAGACTTGACGGTGTTGATGGGCAAATCCAACGATTCGGCAATCTCGCTGTAGGAAAAGTCCTGCAAATAGCGCAGCACAACGACCGATCGATGATGTTCCGGCAGCTTATCAATCGCCTCTCTAATATCTTGGGCAATATACGCGGACATAACCTCATCTTCTACTGTCTTATTCGCAGTAAAATTCAACTCATGCTGTTCTATCGAAACGGTGGGCTTGGTCCGGCGGAATTTATCAATACATAGATTGGTTACAATCCGCTGCACCCACGTTTTAAACTGAGCCTTTTCTTCATAGGAATTGATTTTACTGTAAATCCGTATTAACGCTTCCTGTGCGGCATCCATAGCGTCCTGCTCATTGCCCAGAATGTAATAAGCAGTTCGATACACATGATTTTCAATTTCACGCAGTAGGGTAATTAGAGCGTCGCGATCGCCCGATTGGGCAGCCTTTATAAGTTCTGGCGCTACCACTGGGATCCCCCTCTCTTGCAACCTTATAAACGAAATTCGATTCCATAATGTTGCACTCTTTATTTAACTCTATCTTTTTTCCAGTCTACCGATGTTTGTGCAAGTTTCTTACGTAAGCATTCAGGGTTAAAAGAACGCAAAGATTCCGATACTATCAAGGATATCAAATTTTTGATAGAAGGTACATACGAGGAGCATTTTGGCAAAATGGGGACTTCCAGCCCGACAGCGCACCCGGGAAGCCATTTTACACAAATATAATTGTCAAGTTCGCTAGTGACCCTTATCTCGTTTTGTTATAAAATGGTCAAAAGAAGAAAAATATTGTCGAAATTACTCAGGAGGGAAACTTGCATGCCGCAAGCTACAGAGGACCGTATTTATTGGATTGATACTTTAAGCCGAATTGCTCAGCCTGTACTCCACCATCTCGCGAACCGCAGCCTGAAGCAAACGATGCCGATTGAAAAAAAAATGGATGACCGACATCTGTTTACGCATTTGGAAGCGCTGGGCCGGCTGCTTACCGGCATGGCGCCCTGGCTTGAAGCAGGGAGCCGCGACGGCGAAGAAGGACGGCTGCGCGAGCATTACGCCAATTGGGCGCGTCAAGCAGTGGATGCGGGAACCGATCCGGCCTCGGCCGATTTTATGAATTTCTCGGAAGGCTACCAGCCGATCGTTGATGCCGCCTTCTTATCCCACGCAATTCTCCGTGCTCCCCATGAATTGTGGGACAAGCTGGGGCCGCGCGTTCAGCGCAATGTGATTGAAGCATTGAAAGCAACGCGCACTCGCAAGCCTCACTTCAACAATTGGCTGCTGTTTGCCGCGATGATTGAAACCGTTTTATACCGTGCCGGCGCCGACTGGGACCGGATGCGGGTTGACTACGCGCTCAGACAGCATGAGCTGTGGTACAAGGGCGACGGCGTCTATGGCGACGGACCGGATTTCCACGCCGATTATTACAACAGCTTCGTTATTCAACCTATGCTCGTCGACATATTGGATACGATTGGCCATGAAGATCCCGCTTGGTCGGCCATGAAAGAGAAAGCGGTCCAGCGCGCCCAGCGGCATGCCGTCCAACAGGAGCGCCTGATTTCGCCGGAGGGCACCTTCCCCGCTGTCGGCCGTTCGCTCGCTTACCGGTTCGGCGCATTTCAGCTGCTGAGCCAGATGGCGCTGCAGCATCGCCTCGATGCATCGCTTGAGCCGGCACAAGTACGCTGCGCGCTGACCGCCGTTATACGGCGAATGATCGAGGCGCCAGGCACGTTCGACGAGAACGGTTGGCTCACGATCGGGTTTTGCGGTCACCAGCCGGAAATCGGCGAAACGTATATTTCGACAGGCAGCCTATATTTATGCTCGGCCGTATTTTTGCCGCTCGGTTTGTCGGCAGACGATCCGTTCTGGCAAGGTAAAGCTGCCTGGACGTCCCAAAAAGCATGGAGCGGCGACAGCTTTCCTATTGACAAAGCGTTATATTGAAGCAGCTTCGACCGAACATAATATAAAAGGCGGTACAGCCATGAAGCTTGCATGCTCATGTCGGTACCGCCTTACTTGCGTTAAACCTTATGCAAATTTAAGCCACGCTTATGTCAAAGCAGCATGTGGTCGAAGCCATCATGCCGCTTAAGCGGGATAGCTCCATCTACCCTGCCCGAGCTTAGCTCTTGCCTGCAGATCGCAGCGGCTGGAGCCCGGGGGGCGGCTTCTTATTTTCCGATATGAATATCCCCGGTAAATGACGCAAATGCCGGCGGCATCAGGCTCAGTACGATGATCGATGCCTACAATCCACGTGCTGTGCACAAGCGGCGGCAGTCCGGTTTCGACCCGGCCGCTGAACCTCTTAAAATCAGATGAATCATGCCCGTTGTAAGGGATGTTCATGTATCCGATTCATCTTCCGGTACTGTCTGTGAGCTTTGTCCGCAGCCGGATATTGCCCCCTTTTACTTTCATCTGCACCTCCCCGTGCTTATCAGTACGTAAAATGCTGACATTCCGCTCCTCCAGACGTCCAAGCACTAGCGGATTCGGGTGTCCGTAGCTATTGTGCACGCCTGCGCTAATGACTGCCATGCGAGGCTTCCAGGCGTCCAGCCACAAGACGCCCGTCGATGTTTTGCTGCCGTGATGCGCCACCTTCAACACATCGATGGTTGGCAAGGTTGTTGTTGTCCCACCGGCGGCATTTACCGCTTCCAATCGGGTCAGAACGTCGTTCTCGGAAGCCTGGTCCATATCGCCGGTGAACAGCCATCGGGTGCCTGACATCTCCATGTAAATTACGACCGACTCCCCATTCTGATTTTTTTCCAGCCGCAAGCCGGCATGATCTTCCGGGGGAGCGGGTGCCAATATGTGCAGCAGAGTTGCGCCGTCCGGCTGAAGCGTATCCCCCGCATGCGCCTTCACCAACCGGACCTGTTTGTCCAGAGCGGTTTGGAACAGCTTTTCCGCACCGGGGCCCGGCTTGAAGGTTCCGTTGAACAAGAGGCGGCCGACCGGAATTTGTTCGATGACGGCCTGCAGCCCGCCGATATGATCCGTATCCTGATGCGTTACGATTAAATAGTCGATTCGCTGAATGCCGCGTTTTTTCAACAGCGGTACAAGCAGTTTGCGGCCAACCTCATACGGGTCTTTTCGCTGCTTCCATTCGTCGCCCGGCTTGCGGAACGAAACGGTACCGCCGCCGTCGATCAGAATAACGCTGCGGCTTAGCGGTGTCGTAATCAGAATGCTGTCGCCTTGCCCCACATCGATAAAATCCACTTCCCCGCCAAAATCCCGCAGCAAATCCGGCTTGTAGGCAAAGCCCAGCAGCACCAGCAGGGATAGTATGCTAAGCGTCAACCCGACGGCCGGTGCCGTACGTCCAGCCGCTCCAGAAGCCAAACCGGAAATCGGGTTGCTTCGAGCTGCCGGCGTCAGCATAGGTCTATCATTTTCCGTCCGTCGATCCTTTATCGCAAGCAGGAGCCAGCCCACCGCAGTCAGACTTGCATAGTAAGAGGCGATCCAACCGATTCCGGGACTCGGCCAAATCGTCTGGAAAACATCCCAACGGCTGGACACATCAACCACCGCGAATACCAAGTCGTTCACCCTGGCAATTAGCCATGCGGCGGCCTTGCCGACGGGAGCATATATGAGCCCGAGAATTAGGGAGGCGGTCCCGCCCGGCATCGATACCAAACTGAATACAGGCACCAGGAAAAAGTTGGCGGCGAGAGACAGCAACGAAAACTGATTAAAATAGTAAATCGATACCGGAAATGAGACCAGCTGGGCGACCAATGCGATGGAAACCGCATTTTTCCAAGCGGCCGATCGGATCGGCAGCAATCGGTTGACCGCCGGAACGCCAATAATCAGCCCTATCGTCACTAAAAAAGAAAGCTGAAAGCTCACATCGTGTATGTAGTACGGATCCCAAACCAGCATTCCGAAGCCGACGATCAGCACCGTATTCAGTCCGTCCTTCAATGCATGGCGATAGGCCGCATATAACGCAATCATCGCCATCAGGCCGGCTCTCACGATGGAAGGCGCCGCACCGGTCACGACGATATAAATGGGCATCATGGCCATTGCCGTGAGCAGATAAGCCTCTCTGGTGAAACCGAGCCGACGCATGAGCCATAACAGGCAGGCCAGAAAAATTCCGACATGCAGCCCCGACACTGCCAATATATGCGACAAGCCCAACTGTGAAAACTGTTGGAACTGCAGCGGATCCATGTCGCTCCTTACACCAACCAGCATACTTTTCATAAATCCCGCCTGATCGGCCGGAAAAATACGTTCAATCCCGCCGCCCAGCGTTTCCCGGAATTGATCGTTCCACCTGAGTACGGTATACCAATTCCAGGAACGGCTCCCGCCCACTTGTATCTGCTCCACGCCCTTCACATTCAACTGCCAATGAATATGCTTTAATCTCAGGTAAGCCCGATAATCGAAGCCGTCAAAATTTCGCGCTTCACCGGGCCGCTGAATAAGCCCCGATAGGCTCACCGCGTCTCCCCTCCGCCACGTGCGCGCCTGTTCCTGCTCCTCCTTTGTCAACAGCCTGACAGTGACGGCAATCGCCTCCCCGCCTTCGCCTTCCCGATCCGAGCGAATCGTAAACGCTGCCTTATCCCCATCGACATCGACCGTCGATACGATTAAGCCGGCGGTTTCGTAGTCGATTGCTTCCTGCTGTTCGCTCATACGCGTTGCAATCGGCAGCGCAGTCTGGTTGCCACGGTCATAATTCGCATAATATCCTGCCGCTATCCCGATCAGCAGGATACCGCAAACAACGGATCTTCCCGGCGCCCTCAGCAGCCACACTGCAGCTGCAGCCAAGGCCAGAAACAAGCTCGTATACAAGGACAGCCAGCTCCATTGCGTCCAACAGGCAAGCGCATAGCCGGCTGTCCACAGCAGCGCCGCCGCAACCGCGGGCCGATGTTTCAACATCTGCGTCCCCTCCTTCAAGGCAGCATATCTTTTCTTTAACAGCAAAAAAGAACCTCCCGACGCGAAATCAATGCGTCAAGAGGTTCTTCCCCGTTCATTCGCTTTTCTATTGTATACGAACGTGCCAGGCTTGTCAGAGGGCTTTCCCGGGAACCTGGCTGTATATAGCGGCAGCCTGATGTCGTCAATTCACAACTTAGCCGTTCGTCTCTTAATGCCGTACCTCCGAAATTGTTCCTGAAGGAGGCTCGTATGCTTCCAGCCGGCGAAACGTGATCCCTTTCTGTTGCATTAAGGTCTTTACTTTTTCGCTGTCCTTCGGATATGGCCTGTGGTAAACGATTTCCAGTATGCCGCTGTTGGCAAGCATATTGGCGCAGGTCCAGCATGGCTGATCCGTTACGTAGACCACGGAGCCTTCGCGATCCTTCGGATCGGTAAACAGCAGCAGGTTTTGCTCGGCATGAATAGTTCGGATACAGCGCTGCTTTTTGACGAGCTGTTCGGCCCCGTCGTTATCCGCAAGCTCAATTTCCTCAACCAGCATGCAGCCGGCTTCCGAACAATCGGGGACGCCCATAGGCGCGCCGTTATATGCGGCTCCGAGCAGCTTCTTCCCCTGCACCAGCACAGCTCCTACATGTCTGCGGCTGCAGCGCGAACGGGTTGAAGCCATATAAGCCATATCCAGAAAATAAGTGTCCCAATCTTTGCGGATGGTCATGACATATTGTCTCCGATTAGTTCTGGCTGGCTCGAATGGCCTGATCCAGATCATAGATAATGTCGTCAATCGACTCGGTGCCGATCGACAACCGGATCATGCCGGCCGAAACGCCGGCCGCGGACTGCTCCTGCTCGCTAAGCTGCTGATGCGTTGTGCTTGCAGGATGGATGATAAGCGACTTGGAGTCCCCCACATTGGCCAAATGCGAGAACAGCTTGACGCTATTGATCAGCTTGCGGCCGGCTTCGATGCCGCCCTTGATGTCAAAGGTCATGATGGCTCCTTGACCTTTCGGCATATAGGTTTGCGCCAGCTTGTAAGACGGATGGCTCGGCAGCCCGGCATAGCTCACTTGTTCAACCGCTTCGTGTGCCTCCAGAAATTGTGCGACTTTCAACGCATTGGAGCTGTGGCGCTCCATGCGCAAGTGCAGCGTCTCCAGACCTTGCAGCAGCTGGAAAGAGTTGAAAGGCGAGATCGCTGCGCCCATATCGCGAAGCAGTTGGACTCTCGCTTTGATTATGTATGCGATAGGGCCTACGGCTGCGGTATATACGACTCCATGGTAGCTCGGATCCGGCTCCGTCAAGCCCGGGAACTTGCCGCTGGCCGCCCAGTCAAACCGGCCTCCGTCTACAATGATGCCGCCGATCGACGTACCGTGGCCGCCGATAAACTTGGTTGCCGAATGAACGACGATATCCGCGCCGTGATCGATCGGCCGGCACAAGTAAGGGCTTGGGAACGTGTTGTCAACGATCAACGGAATTTTGTTCTCATGCGCAATCGCCGCAACGGCGGCGATATCAAGCACATCGCCTCTTGGATTGCCGACCGTTTCGGCATACAGCGCTTTCGTTTTCCCGGTGATCGCCTTGCGGAAATTTTCCGGATCGGACGGATCGACGAACGTTACCTTGATGCCGAGCTTCGACAGTGTGGTAGAAAATAAATTATAAGTACCTCCGTACAAGCTCGCTGCGGAAACAATCTCATCGCCCGCTCCGGCAATGTTCAATATGGCATATGTAATGGCTGCTTGTCCCGAAGCCGTTGCCAGCGCGGCCGGTCCCCCCTCGAGTGCGGCGACCCGCTTCTCGAATACATCGGTGGTCGGATTCATCAGGCGCGTATAAATATTGCCGAATTCCTTTAAAGCAAATAAATTGGCTGCATGTTCCGTATCGCGGAAGCCGTAAGAGGTCGTTTGATACAAAGGCACCGCGCGCGACATAGTTGTCGGGTCGATTTCCTGTCCGGCGTGGACGGCTAAAGTTTCCAAGCCAAGCTTGCGTTCGTTAGTCATTGAGCTGTTCCTCCCTTTAATGATCGATATTATAATGCTTTACATTCGCTTACATTCTCTCATATTTATTAGAAAAACAAAAGAGCCATACCGGATCACGAATCAATGTACAAATACGGTTTTATTTTGGCCAATACCTTGTCCCCGATTCCCTTTACATTCAGGAGCTGATCGACTGTTCGAAATCGGCCTCCCAGCTGCTCCCGGTACACAATGATGGCTTTCGCTTTGCTGTCGCCAATACCGGGAAGCGCGGTCAGCTGCTGCGCCGTCGCCTTGTTCAGATCGAAGGATCCGACGTTGGAGGAGGTTCCGCTCTTGCTGTCCGGCGCCGCATTCGACCGCTTGACCGTCTCGTTTCCCTGTTTTGCCGGCTCACTCCCCTGTTTGGATAACGCCTCCTCCTGCTTCGCTCCATTTTCCCTCTGCACCGCTGCGCCATTCTCCTGCTTGTCCGCTGCTTCCTCCTGTTTTTTTCCTTGCTCGGCAGCAGAGGGTTCTTTTTTTTCGGGTTCCATTTGCTCAACCGGCATGCTTCCATTACCGGTCTGCTGTCCGGTCTGCTGTCCGGTCTGCTGCCTTGTCTGCTGACCCGCCTGCTGCCCTTCTTTTCCTAATCCGGGCGCGGTCCCTGATTTGTTATGCCTTGCATCAGCTTGCTGAGCGAGCAGCCGGGTCATTTCCTCATCGGCGGACCGCCATTCGGAGGCGGCCTGTGACGAACGGTGCACCAACTCATAGCCCAACCAACCGATCAGCGCTATGACAGCCGCGACTATGGCAAACACAGTCTTGTTTCCCCAACGTTGCAAAAACAACATGATAAATTCCTCCTTTATTCCAAAGATTATGGTAATTATTTACCAATTGATTGAATATGGTTATATTCGCCCCGATCACATCATAGGGATTAAGAAGGTTTCACTTATTCAGGAGGGATGGCCATGAAAGTTGGATTCATTGGCACTGGAAGCATGGGCAGTATACTTATCGAAGCACTTATCCTATCCGGAGCTTTGAATCCGGAACAAATCGTGGCAACGAATCGGACCATCGAGAAAACGGAACGGTTGGCCGCGGCTTATCCAAAATTGCAAATCGCCCATTCGAATATAGATGTTGCACGCAGTTGTTCCATCATCTTTTTGTGCATTAAACCGGCTGAATACAAAACGGTCATCGACGATATTAAAGGCGAAGCCGGTCCGGAGTGCATTGTTGTATCCATCACGAGCCCGGTGATGGTCAAGCAGCTGGAGGGGCTGCTTAACAGCAAAATAGTAAAGGTTATTCCGAGTATCACCAATTATGTGTTCAGCGGCGCTACTCTTTGCGTATACGGCGAACGAATGGGTGAGGACGATATCGAACTGATTGAAAAGCTGCTTTCTCCAATTAGCGCACCGATCCGCATCGACGAACGGCATACCCGGATTTGCTCGGACCTGTCCAGCTGCGGCCCGGCTTTTTTAGCTTATTTTATTCAAAAATATATCGAAGTGGCGGTGCAGGAAACCGGCATTTCCAAAGATGACGCTACCCGGCTTGCCTGCGAGATGGCGCTAGGGACCGGGAAGCTGTTAACCGCAGGCGGCTTCACGCCCGAAGCATTGCAGGAAAGAGTAGCGGTCCCGGGCGGAATTACTGCCGAAGGGCTCCGCATAATGGAAAAAGAGCTGTGCGGATTGTTTAGTCAACTCATCCACACAACTCATGCCAAATACGAAGAAGATTTGGAAAAGGTAGAAAGCCGGTTTTTCGGCACGAGTGTCGACTAAAACGCAATGCTTTTACGTCTTTTCCGTATGAACCCGCCCTGCAGCGCCGCAGGGCGGTTGTTTTTGTTGTAAAGAATTTGGGTTTATATTTTGCTGTGCCGACTTTGGCTTATCCCGACGTATTATCCTGCAACAATATTGACCAGCTTGCCTTTTACGGCGATTACTTTCCGAACGGTTTTGCCCGACATCGCTTCCTGAACTTTGTCCAGGCCCAACGCCAGCTCCTGCAATGCCGCTTCATCGGCATCTTTGGATACAAGCGCGCGCTCTACGATTTTGCCGTTGACCTGCACGACGATCTCTACCTCGTTGTCCACCGTCCAAGCCTCTTCATAAACGGGCCATGCCGCATAAGTAACGGATTCGCTATGACCCAGCTTCTCCCACAGCTCCTCGGCGATATGCGGCGCGATCGGGGACAGCATTTGGACGAAGTTGGCCATGGCCGCTTTCGGCAAAATTTCTGTCTTGTACGCCTCGTTCACGAAAATCATCAGCTGGCTGATCGCCGTATTGAAGCGAAGAGCTTCGATATCCTCCGTAATTTTTTTGATCGTGCGGTGCCATGTTCGCTTGAAGCTGTCGCCAACGGCCGACTCGTCGTCGCTGATTTTGCCGTTCAATTGGCCGTCCTCGCCCACAAACAACCGCCAAACCCGTGCCAGGAAGCGGTACGTTCCTTCCACTCCGTTCACATTCCAAGGCTTCGTCGCTTCCAGCGGCCCCATGAACATTTCGTACATGCGCAAAGTATCCGCGCCGAATTCGTTAACGATAACGTCAGGATTAATGACATTGCCGCGGGACTTGCTCATTTTCTCGTTGTTTTCGCCCAAAATCATGCCCTGGTTGACCAGCTTGTAGAACGGCTCCTTCGTCGAAACTACACCCAGGTCGTATAACACCTTATGCCAGAAGCGCGCATACAGCAGATGAAGCACCGCATGCTCGGCGCCGCCGATATAAAGATCGACCGGCAGCCATTTCTTTTGCAGCTCCTGCGAGCACAGCTCGTCGTTGTTCTTCGGATCGATAAACCTCAAATAATACCAGCAGCTGCCCGCCCATTGCGGCATCGTATTCGTTTCGCGGCGCGCTTTCATGCCGGTTTCCGGGTCGACCGTTTCGACCCATTCGGTAACGTTGGCAAGCGGCGATTCGCCGGTGCCCGACGGTGCGATCTGATCGACATCCGGCAGAAGCAGAGGCAATTGATCCACAGGCACTGTCTTCATCATGCCGTCTTCCAGATGCAAAATCGGGATCGGCTCTCCCCAATACCGTTGACGGCTGAACAGCCAGTCGCGCAGCCGGTAGGTCACTTTGCCCTGCCCTTTACCGTTCGCTTCCAGCCATTCGATTATCGCGGCAATCGCCTGCTCGTTATTCATGCCGTTCAGCAGTCCCGAATTCACATGCACGCCGTCGCCCGCATACGCTTCCTTGGATACGTCCCCGCCCTGTACGACCTCGACGATGTCGATGCCGAACTGCTTGGCAAACTCCCAGTCCCGCTGATCATGCGCAGGAACGGCCATAATAGCGCCGGTGCCGTAGCCGGCCAGCACGTAATCCGCAACCCAGATCGGCGTGCTGGCGCCATTCACCGGATTGATCGCATAAGCGCCTATAAATACGCCGGTTTTCACCTTCGCCAGATCGGTACGCTCCAAATCGCTCTTGCGCGCCGCTTTCTCCTGGTATTCCTTCACGGCCGCTGCCTGCTCCGGCGTCGTGATCCGGTCGACAAGCTCGTGCTCGGGCGCAATGACGCAGTACGTCGCTCCGAACAGCGTATCCGGACGCGTCGTAAACACTTTCAGCCCTTCGCCTTGGGCGCCTTCGATGCCGAACGTCACTTCGGCTCCCTTCGACTTGCCGATCCAGTTGCGCTGCATATCTTTGATCGATTCCGACCAGTCGAGCTCCTCCAAATCTTCCAGCAGCCGTTCGGCATATTCCGTAATCCGCAGCACCCATTGCCGCATCGGCTTGCGGATGACCGGATGGCCACCGCGCTCGCTCAAACCGTCGATGACTTCTTCGTTGGCGAGCACAGTCCCTAATGCAGGGCACCAGTTGACCGGCACTTCATCGACATAAGCCAAGCCTTTGTTATACAGCTGGATAAAAATCCACTGCGTCCATTTGTAATAATCCGGATCGGTCGTGCTTATTTCGCGGTCCCAGTCGTAAGAGAAGCCGAGCGATTTGATTTGACGGCGGAAATTATCGATATTTTTGAACGTAATATCGCGCGGATGCTGGCCCGTATCGAGCGCATGCTGCTCAGCCGGCAGTCCGAACGCGTCCCAGCCCATAGGATGAAGCACATTGAACCCGCGCATTCTTTTAAAACGCGATACGATGTCCGTTGCCGTATAGCCTTCCGGATGGCCTACATGCAGACCTGCGCCGGACGGGTAAGGGAACATATCCAGCGCGTAAAACTTCGGCAAGCTGTCGTCATCGAGCACTTTAAACGTTTTGTTCCGCTCCCAATACGTCTGCCATTTCGGCTCGATTACAAGCGGGTTATAGCCCTGTTGTTCTTTTTGATCCTGTGTCATTTTCGGTTGTGCCTCCTTGTTCATCGACAATCTATCAAAAGCTGCCGTTCGCAGCTGCTTTCGGGAGAGCCCCCTATCCATAGGAAACTGCTTGCACATATTTCCTGTGCATTTAAGAAAACCTCTATCGAGGCCTATCCAAGATGAGCGACCGCGATTTAAATGTAGGTTTTCTTGCAATGATAGAAAGCTTCAGTTCCGCTGAAAACTTATACTTTCTGATATTATAAGAAACCCTCTATCGAGGCCTTTCAAGGATGAGCGACCGCGATTAAAATGTAGGTTTTCTTGCAATGATAGAAAGCTTCAGCTCCGCTGAAAACTTATACTTTCTATTATTATAAAAAAGCCTCTCATCGCTAGCGCAACGGCTAGGGACGAGAGGCATGCTTCCCGTGGTACCACCCTAGTTAACTGCAGGCATTCTTTGCCCGAGTTCACTCTTCCCCTTAACGCGGGGGATTCGATCAGGCTTGTGCTTTGCGTCCTGCGGGACATGGCCTGCGATGCAAAGCGTTTCACCCTCTGGCTCCAAGACGAGTTCACTCCTGCCAAGTACCAGCTCGCACCGAATCGCTGGCTCTCTGAACATTGGGGACAGAGCTACTGCTTCTTTTCACTGCCGTTAGTCATGATATAAAGCGATTATATGTAAAAACAGGCAACCATGTCAAGTATCCTTCTCTCACGATGGAAGCGTTAGGCCGCAAGCAGGCCCGTACGTCTTTCCTCCGGCTGTGGATTAATTTCGACCCAATCTGGAAAAGATGATGCTATAGCGGTTCAACCAAGCCGAAAGTTGAAGAGGTGTTCACATTGACAGGTTTCATAAACGGCGTCGCTCTGGCTCTGCCCTTATGGGGCATTATACTTGGGATTGTGCGTCTGATCGTTTCGCATTAAATGGCGCCGGATTGTTCCGATGCAGAACTTTCTATTTTATCGTTTACTTTAACGCCACAAAAAACGCCCGCCGCGTCGTCTCCGTCACAGGCTTCCACAAAAAGTCCGCATAGCATTCCGCTTCCCGAAAACCGGTCGCAAGCAGCCGCTTTTTCAGCCAGTCGATCGGGTAAGCCCGCTGGACGTGATATTCTTCGATCCGGCGAAACCGGTCCGCCGCCGTATCGTCCGAGCTGCCCTGAACGGCCGGCGTCTCCTTGGCGAAAATCGTCAGCGCATGTTCGATTTCGCCGCGCCCCGCATTCAGTTCACTTGTCCAAATATAAGCGATGTCCTCCTCGTTCAGAAAAAAAGGCTGCGCCGCGGCATAAGCTTCCAGTTGATACGGCGTATGAACGTCGAATACAAAAATGCCGCCGTCCTTCAATCCCGCATAAGCTTGAGCGAATGCTTGCGCCACATCTTCTTCCTCAAGCAAGTAATTGATGCAATCGCATAGCGAAACGGCCGCATCGACTGGACGCAGCAGCTCCCAATCGCGCAGATCCTGCTGCAGCCAGGTCACTCCCCCCGATCCGGGAAAAGCGCTCCGCCGCGCGGCTTCATCCGACTTGTCCCGCGCCACGGCGAGCATGTCCTCGGACAGATCGATCCCGAACACCTCGAAGCCCTGCTCCGCCAGCGGGATGGCTATACTGCCCGTACCGCAGCCCAAATCGGCAATCGATCGCGGCTGGCCGTACTTGTCCCAGCATTGTCGCAGAAATCCGAGCCATTCGTCGTAGGGCATATCCTCCATCAACCGGTCGTAATAAAATGCGAATTCATCATAAGCCAAAGCTTTCAGCAACCTTCCGGATTTTGATCTGCTTGCCGATTATGGCCGTTCGGCTTTTGGGGGACTTAAGTTGGGGGCGCCCCCAAAAGTAAGGTCAAGAGTTGCCTGCACTCTTGACGAAACCCGGTGGATACGGGTTAGCGGAATTCGCTTCGGAGCTTCACGTCACTCTTCGGAGCTTCACGTCACTCTTCGGAGCTTCCCTGCTCCTGCTTCAAGTGCGTCCAGCTGCCCTTTTGATAAACCAAGCCTTCCTTCATCAGCTTGCCAAGCGCTCGTTTAAATGCGGCTTTGCTGATCTGAAACCGTTGGCTGACCACATCCGCCGGCGTTTCGTCCGAATAAGGCATCGCGCCGTTCGGCCTGTCTCTCAGCACCGCCAATATCCGCTCCGAATCTTCATCGCGGCCGATATGCTTCGCGGCCCTCATCGAGCCGTTAACGTTGCCGTCTTCACGGATGAACGTAATCCGTATCTCTACTTCCTCGCCCAATCGGAGCAGCCGCGTCCGATCGGCGTCGTGGATCAATCCGATGACGCCGAACCCGACGATTCCTCCATCACACACGACGAACGTTCCCATTTGCAGTGGCTTATACACGCGGGCAAGCACCTTTTTGTTTTTCCAGCTTGCCGGCGCATCGAAGCAAAGCGGCTTCAGCTCCGCTTCTCCGGCCGTCTTGGCGACCAGCCGGCCTTGACGGTCGTGGTTCAGCACGACGAATACCTTGTCGCCTACCTGCGGCCGCAGCTCCTTAAGGTCAGGCTGCTCTTTAAACGGGAGCAGCAGGTTGCGGCCCAGGCCCATCTCCAGAAAGCAGCCGAATCTCGGGTGAACATCGACGACCTCCAGCAGCGCGACTTCTCCGAGCTCGATGAGCGGCTTGCGCATTGTTGCCGCCAGCCGGTCCTCCGTATCGTAGTACAGGAATACTTCCACCCGGTCGCCTACCTCAATTTCGCCGATTACCTCGCTGTAATGGAGCAGCACTTCCTGAACGCCATTCGTCACAAAGTAGCCGTTCGGCGAAACCTCCTTTGCCACTTGCAGCGCAACCCGCTTGCCCGCTTCAAGCCTCATACGTTCTCAACCACTTTCGCATCGGACCATAAGCGCTCAATATTGTAATATTCCCGGTCATCGCGGTGGAATACGTGCACGACGACGTCGCCTAAGTCGATAAGCACCCAGCGCGCCGTGTCCATACCTTCCAATCCGCGAACTCGAACGCCCTGCTCGTCGGCTTTTTTACGTACCTCAGCTGCGATCGCCTGCACCTGTGTCTCGGAATTTCCGTGGCAGATGATGAAATAATCGGCGATCAGGGAAATGCCTTGCAGATTCAAGGTAACGATGTTCATCGCTTTTTTGTCGTCAGCCGCGTCCACGATCAGAGCCATCAATTTATCCGGGGTTATACTCATTCAATTTCCTCCTTGGGATTGTTGTTTGATTTCCTCAATTAAGCCGTTTCGGGCCAATATCGTCAACGGATAAACCTTTTTACCCTTTTCCACCAAAAATAGAACCGTTCCGTCAAAAGCGGCAAGCAGCGCCTTCTCAACACTATGTTCGGCGATTTCACGAATATTATGCACTCCCGGAAAATCACGGCCCGGCTCGATATAATCGGCAAGACAAACCACTTTTTCCAGCATTGTCATCTTTTCGCGTCCGGTCGTATGATAGCGGATCGCGTCCAGCACTTCTTCGTCGTCAATGCCGTAATCCCTCCGGGCCACGAAAGCTCCCGCATGCGCATGCCAAATTTCTTTATCGTAGTCAAGCAGATCGGGCTGCAGGCCGTTTTTGCGGATAACGTCGCCTTGAGCCTGGACCGGCCAATATTTGACGACATCGTGCAGAATAGCGGCCACATAAGCTTTATCCGGATCGCAGCCGTAAGCCTTCGCCAATCGGACTGACGTCTCCATTACACCCAGCGTATGCTCCCAACGTTTAGCCGGCATCTGCGATTGCACCGCTTCAATTAAATGTTTAGGGTCCATAGCATCCGCTCTCCTCGATATATTCGTGTACGCGATCCGGCACCAGATGCCGAATCGTTCTGCCTTCGGATTTACGCTGCCGGATCGACGTTGACGAAAGCTCGATAAGAGGCATCGTGGCAAGCTCGACCGCATCGCGCAGCGATTCCGGCAGCTGCTCCATCCCGGGCGTGTATCCCGGACGCTGCAGACCGATAAACGAGATGAGCTTCGCCAGCTCGCCGATCTTATACCATTTGGGCAAAAACTGAACCATGTCGGCCCCGATTATATAATAAAAATGAATGCCGGGATATTCCTTGAGCAGCAGGCTTATCGTATCGAACGTGTAGGAAATGCCGCCTTTTTTCAATTCGAAATCGAACGGACGGAAATGGGGCTGCCCCTCAACCGCTCTGCAAACCATTTCCCATCTTTGTCCGCTGCTTGCCATGGTTGCTTGCTGTTTGTGGGGCGGAACGTTGGTCGGCATAAACCACACCTCGCTCAGCCCCGCCTGCTCGTAAGCGCACTGCGCCGCTATCATGTGGCCGATATGGATCGGATCAAAGGTCCCCCCCATGATTCCAACCTTCATCCTTGCACCTCTTTTTACGGTTATTGCTTATACTATTTTTTACGGCAGTTCGATCGTTTTATGATCGCGGGATTCCTTGTACAGCACAATAATTTTGCCGATCACTTGAACCAATTCCGCACCCGCGCCTTCGGCCAGCTGCTGACCGACCTCGTCGCGGTCTTCTCCGCTGTTGTTCAATACGGTAACTTTAATCAGCTCCCGCACCTCCAGCGCTTCTTCGATGTGCCGGATTAAATGCTCGTTGACGCCGCCTTTGCCCACTTGAAAAATCGGGTCCAGATGATGCGCCAAAGAGCGGAGATATCTTTTTTGTTTGCCAGTTAACATGTGTTTGCCTCAATTCGGTTGAAATTCCAGGATAAACGGCTCCGCCGTCCTTTTAGGGGACGGGCGCGTTTGTCAAGGGTGTGTCTAAAATGAGTCGATAACGACCTGCCGCATGGCGGCGATAGGGGCCGGTACGCCGGTCCAATATTCGAACGCGTACGCTCCCTGATAAATAAACATGCCCAAGCCGCTGTGGATTTTCGCCCCCCGCGCCTCGGATTCACGCAGAAATCGCGTGATGATCGGATTGTATACGAGATCGCTGACGACCAGCCGATCCCCGATCAGCGATGTGTCCATCGGCACGCCGTCCTCATTCGGATGCATGCCGAGCGACGTATTGTTAACGATCAGACTGACCTCGCCGATCACACCGGCAATTTCGTCCAGACCGAGGCCGCTGGCCGACGTAAATTCGGACATGTTCCGCGCCAGCTCGTCGGCTTTCCCGCGCGTCCGGTTCGCGATGTAAATATGCGAGGCCCCTTCCTTCGCCAGCGCGTAGCCGACACCTCGGGCGGCACCGCCGGCGCCGATCATCAGCACTTTTTTACCGCTCAGCTCGATTCCGGTTTCTTCCTTCAAGGAACGCACGTAACCGATTCCGTCCGTATTATAGCCGATCAGCCTGCCGTTATCGTTAACGATCGTGTTGACGGCGCCGATGATGCGTGCGCCTTCGTCGATTTCGTCGAGGTAATCCATGACCTCCAGCTTATGCGGAATCGTCACGTTAACGCCGCGAAACTGCATCGCCCGGATGCCGTTTACCGCATCCTTCAACTGCCCGGGTAAAATATGAAAAGCCGCGTATGCCGCATTGATTCCCGTCTCTTCGAATGCGCGGTTCAGCATGATCGGCGACTTGGAATGCCGGATCGGATCTCCGAAAACCGCGTACATAATCGTGTAGCTGTCCAAATTGCGTGTCCCCATTGTATTTCTTTTCCTCCCGCCTTGATCCCCTTAAATAAGCGATTCTCTAACCGCCACTTTTACGCCTTTGGGCACATGAATCATCAAGTCCGCTCCGATATCGCTGTTGACTTTCACCCAACCCAAGCCTGAAATGGACACATCGTACACCTTGCCCTTTGGAATCCGTACCGGATGCTTGGTCAGCTTGGGCAGCTGCTCCAGTTCGTCGCGCGAAGGCGGGCTGAGCAGCTCGCCCTTATGCTCCTCATACAGCTCATCCGCCCGTTCGAGCTTCGTCCGGTGCGCCTGAAGCGCATTCGATACATAGAATGTAAACGACTGTCTCGCGCCCTGGACAAAATCGAACCGGACGAGACCGCCGAAAAAGATCGTCTGGCGCTCGTTCAGTTGAAAAACGATGGGCTTCACCGGCCGGTCCGGCATCAGCTTCTGCAAATCCCGTTTATTGACCAACTCCGTCAACCGATGCGGATACACGATCCCCGGCGTGTCGATGATGAAAGTGCCGTCGTCCATCGGAATTTTGACAATATCCAGCGTCGTGCCCGGATATTGCGATGTCGTCAGCTCTGCGTCAAGATCGCTGTAATCGCGGATCAAACGGTTAATGAGCGTCGACTTGCCGACATTGGTCGCCCCGACCACATAAATATCATGACCGTTCCGGTACTCGTCCAACGCTTGAATGACTCTGTCAAAGCCCATATTTTGCTTAGCTGAGCAGAGCACCACTTCAACGGTTTTGAGACCGAATTCTTTCGCCTGCTTGCGCACCCAGTTGACGATTTTGTTAAAATTGGTCACCTTCGGCAGCAGATCGATTTTGTTGACGCAGAGCACGACCGGATTGTCGCCCACAAACCGCGGCAACCCGCTGATCAGACTGCCCTCGAAATCAAAAATATCGATAATGTTGACCACGAGCGCTTTCGTATGTCCGACATGGCTTAACAGCTTTAAAAAATCGTCGTGATTCAACGTGATGCCCGACGATTCGTTATAGTTTTTGATGCGGAAGCAGCGCTGGCATATTACCGGCGTGCGGTTTAACGCTTGCGGCGGCACATAGCCGAGCTTATCGGGGCTTTCGGTCTGCAGCTTGACGCCGCAGCCGGCACAGCCGGTTTGTTCGGATTGCAATTGTGTCATGGTTTACCTACCTTTTCATCCAGCTTAAAGCGACTTTCTCTAATGAACGGTTAATGACTTTTGTAAAAATGCCTTCATCCGCCCGGGCTATCGGCAGCACCAGTATCGTATAAAGCCCGAGCCGGTTTCCGCCAAGCACATCCGTCATCATCTGATCGCCGATAACAGCCGTCTGCTCCGGCGTCAACCCCATCATTCCCATAGCTTTACGAAATGCGGCGCTTGTGGGCTTCTTGGCCCGGTAAATAAAAGGCAGCGACAACGGCTCGGCAAACTTGCTGACGCGCGGCCGGTTATTGTTTGATACGATCACGACTTGAAAGCCGATCTGTCCGACGACCTTCAGCCAATCCAACAGCTCCGGCGTGGCCAACGGGGCCTTGGCGCCGACCAATGTATTATCAAGATCCGTAATAATGCCGCGGATTCCTTGCTCCCATAATGCGTTTAAATCCAGATCGTAAATCGTATTTACCTGTAAACCGGGCAGAAGCTTTTTCAACAACGAATTCACCTCAAGAACATGCTTATATACGCAAACTATACCATATATGTCCTTTTTGTTGCAAAATGCCGAATCAAATATTTTCGGAGCCGCTCCGCGAGAGCAGCGGCCTCTCTTGTGATCCGAAAGGTGTATGCCTTCTCGCCTTTCAAGCAAGGATAAACGGCTTCGCCGTCCTTCGAGAACGAGCGCATTTGTCAAGATTGTACAAAAACTAAGTATAACATCTTATGGTTTCCGTTCAAAAAAAAGCTTGACCTGGGCTAAACAACCCGATCAAGCTTGTGCAGCGTTATTAAAATTGCGAGCGAAGCTTCTCAACGAGCTGCGACGTGCTCTGCCAATCCTCCTCGGTTATTTCCGCCTTGCTGTATTTCGCTTTTTCGAAAATCGACAGCACCTGCTCCAAATCGGCCTTCAGCCACTTGCTCTGCTTCGACCAGCGGCGAACCGCTTCCCGCAAAGTCTCATGCTCCAAGCGTGTATACCCGTTGCGCCGGCAAATCCGCAGCAGCCTCTCGCACTCGACGATCACCTTTTGCTTCAAAAGCGAAGCGCGCCGGCGTTCCAGCCGCTCGCGGATCAGCTCGACAATCTGCAGCTTCCAGGCGAGAAAGGTGGCAAGCGCCGCAAGCAGCACTGCGATTCCGCCGATTCCGGCCGCTTGGCCCGGATTGGCAAATACGGTCGTCTCCTCCGGTGTAGCGGGAACGTCCGGCAGCATAGACAGATCGAAGGTCAGCTCCTGCTCCGGTACGGCGCGCGGCAGCGCAAATCCGGAGGTCGGCTCGAACGGAATCCAGCCCAGCCCGCTGAAATACACTTCCACCCAGGAATGTGCATCCGCATTCCGGACGGTATAAACGCCGGCGGCATCCGGATCGATCAAGCTTTCGTCGCCCATGGAAAACATCATTTCTTCCTGCATGGCGGAAATTCCGGAAGCGTAGCCCTTTACCCAACGGGTAGGCAGACCGACGCTGCGGGACAAAACCGCCATTGCCGAGGAGTAGTAATCGCAATAGCCCTCCTTGATTTCGAACAGAAAACGGTCGACAAAATCGCGGCTGCGCCCTTTGCTGACATCCGGCTTGTTCGTATACGGATACTTTTCGCGCAAATATTGCTCGATCTTTTTGGCCTTATCGTACGGATTCGCCGAATCCTTCGTAATATCGGCGGCCAACTGCTTGACCCGGGCCGGCACATTATCCGGCAGCTGCAGATAAGGCGCAAGCTCCGCCCGGTTCGGCGGTTCCAGCGGCGATTGGCGCAGCGCCTCCTCATCGACAATCGGCATCTGCGAGACGAGCGAATACGTTTTCGGGTACGGCGCCTGCCGCTGCTCGTTAAAGCGGAGCTCCGACTGGCCGGCCGCCCAGTAAATCGGGTCGAAGCCGGTTTTGGCGCCATTGATATCGATAAGCTTTTGCACATTGTACGCGCCGAACAGCACCGGATATTTTTCCTCGGACAGCAGCGTCACCGTCTGCTTCACTTCAATCGATTTCAACGGACTGCCCGCTGCCCGGGGATCTCCCGGCAGCACGGCGTCCGCCCTTACTCCGATCACGGCAGCGCGTTTGTCGCCGTCGCTAGCCTCCCATCCTTTGCCGCTGTAAAATGAACGTGTTTCGCCGCGCCAATAGCTGCGATGGGAAGTCTCGACGGTCATCACCGGGGTAAAATCGTATTCGAAGCCGCTCCCCAGCGCGGCATCGCTGCGGCTGTAGCCGGAAGACGTATCGCCGGCTGCGGCCATGACGGCCACCTCATTGCCCTTGCCCGTAGTGAAATTGACCGGCTGCCCGCGGAAATTGCGCCATGCGGTATACGGATCGGTCAAAATCGGGCTCACCTCCGGCATAATGGCCCCGAACGCCAAGGTCAAACTGACCAGAGAGATGACCGGAACCGCAATCGACATCGGATAATCGGCCAAGTAGCTCCAAGCGGCCGGATCTTTTCGGCGAAGCCGCTGAAAATGGCACAGGATCAATAAGAACAGACCGCAGCCCAGCGTCATGGCCACCTGCGGCCATAAATAGACGGTCGAAAACGAATCCCGGATACACATTGCCAAAATACCGACAATCATGAGCAGATAGACCCGCCATTTGACCTCGACCCACCATATTAAGGTCAAATAAATAACCCAAGCGCTGAGACTGAACCATAAATAAGGGGTAAGCTGATATAAATTTAAAAATAGCTTGGATGAAAAGAAGCTGCCGAGCGACATCTCTTCAATCACATTATAGCTGACCAGGACCCGCACATTAATGAATATAAGTATAGCTAATTGAATAAGTCCGCGAATAAGCCAATGCAGCTTCGGAAAATGCTCCAGCACAAAGGTCGCAAGCAGCGCAAGCTCGACGATAACAACCGTTTCGGGAAGCCAGGTTCCCTGTTCCTTCGTAATCCAGAATACGACTTGCAGCAGGATCAGCCCGACCAACAGCGAGCTCAGCCGATGCGGCCAATTTTGCCATAACAAACGGTGCCACCATACGTTAGGTTCGTTCATCCGCTCCGACCTCCCAACGCGGCCGGAAGCTCTTGCAGCGAGCCGACGGCATAGCCGGTTATTCCGAGCGAATGCAGCTGACGCAGCCACATGTCTTTGTCCGCTTCAAGGTCCGTGCTGATCCAAAGGTGGCAAGGGTTCAGCTGCAGCTGCTTCAACCAGCTGAAAATCGGCAAAAGCTGCTCGCCATAATGCGGCGTAATTAATACGACAAAGCTGCCAGGCACCATATTTTGCGCTTTTTCCCTCAATACTTGTCTCAACGGATGTACGCCGTCCGCTTCCACATGAATGAAGTGCTGCTGTACCGCCTTGAATTGATTTTGCCCGTTCCTCGGCTCAAAGTACACATCATCCGAACCGGTCGAGATCAGCCCGAGCGCCAGGTTTCGGCTTATCCCGTATTGGGACAGCGAGGCGGCAATCGATACCGCAAGCTCGAATTGTTCGGCATCCTTAAACGCGCTGCTTTGGCGATCCAGCACCAGATAGCTTTTCGGCAAAGATTCCCGCTCGAATTCCTTCGATTTCCACGTCCCCGTCTTCGCCGTCGCATTCCAATGGATTCTTGACAGCCGGTCGCCGTACATATATTCGCGCACACCGTTAATCTGCGTCGTTTCGCGCGTAGCCCGCGTCGTTGAGGAGTGGTGATTCGTTCCTTTCATCATCTGATGAAACTGATGCCAATCGCGAATCGGAATCGTTTGCGGCACTACGACGAAGCTGTGAGGGAGCTCCAGCATTCCGCTGTGCTCGAACAGGCCGAATATGTCCTCGGTCACGCATTCCGTCGCGCCGAACGAATAGGCGCCGCGCCGCAACGGCGGCGTCCGGAATTCCAAGTCGCCGCGGCGGCGCCAATCTGGAACGATCGTCGTTTCGAAAACCAGCTCTCTGCCGTTTTTATGGAACAACCGGTCTTTGACGAAAACGTATGGCATCGGCCAAAAGCCGGGGATTTGCAGCCGGATGGAAACGGCAAGCGTGGTGCCCGCCTCAAGCAAGCCGGAGTGCTCCATGTTTTGCAGCTGGCGCACGCCTTGAGTCCGTTTGATGCCGCTCCACTGCCCGAGCAGCAAATATATGCTTAAAATCAAAATAATAACGAAAAGCATGAGCGCCAGCTTGCCGCCCTGAAACAGTAAAAATCCGAGGCTGCCGAACAGGCTGATAAGCACCGCCCAAAATTGTTTGCTTAATCGGGGAATTTCTGTCAGTTTCTGCACAATCGATTCCCTCATCATCCTCACTTCTCCAATCGCACGGGCACTCTAACCTGCTGAAAGACGGACTGCAGTACGGATTGTACGGTAGCGCCGTCCATGCGGGCCTCCGCCTGCAAAATAATACGATGCCCCAGCACGAACGGAGCCAGAAATTTTATGTCGTCAGGGATGACATAATCGCGTTCCTGAATTAAAGCGTAAGCTTTGGAGGCTTGCACTAAAGCGAGGGTCGCGCGCGGGCTTGCGCCTAAGAAAATGGCGGCATGCTCGCGGGTTTTACGGATGACGGCCACCAAATAGCCCGCAACCGCATCATCCAGATGAACCTGCTTCGCGCGCTGCTGAATTTCGCCGATATGTTCGACATCGGCCACCGGCTGAAGATGCTCCAACGGGTGGGAAACGCTTTGCGAAATAATCATTTTCGTTTCGGTTGCTTCGTCGGGGTAACCAAGGCTGAACTTCATCATAAACCGGTCCAGTTGGGCTTCGGGCAGCATGTAGGTACCTTCAAAATCTATCGGGTTTTGCGTGGCCAGCAGCAGAAACGGCTTGGGCAGCGTATGCGTTTCTCCGTCGACCGTAATGTGGCCCTCCTCCATTGCCTCAAGCAGCGCGGATTGCGTCTTCGTCGTTGCGCGGTTGATTTCATCCGCCAATAAAATATGGGTCATGACCGGCCCCGGTCTGAATACGAAAACTTCATCCTTCGGGTGATAGATGGAAACCCCTGTAATATCTGTAGGGAGCAAGTCAGGATTGCATTGGATCCGGCGAAATTGTCCGCGAATCGATTTGGCGAGCGATTTTATAAGCACTGTTTTCCCGGTGCCCGGAACATCCTCGAGCAGAACGTGTCCGCCTGCCAGCATCGCTGTCAGCAGCAGCTTGATTTCGTCCGTTTTACCAAGGATACAAGATTCCAAATTCGCTTGAACGCGCTTCAGTATTTGTATGTCTTCTTTGACGATGGCCTCCATGTTCCTGATCCTCCTTGGGTTTCTAAGTTTTGGGTAAAGTGACTTATCTTCTATTCTACAGGATTCAAAAAACGCCGTATACATGCTAAAATGCTGAATTTGTTTGTACAGTTGCACATTATTGCGCTTTTTCGCCTTTTTTTGAGGCAACTTCATTGATAACGACAAAAAAAGCCCCAAGCTTTATAGGTCTTGGGACTTTCGATTGTTCGTATGTCATTGATGCTTATTGCCTGGGCTGCGCCCTTGTCAGCCCCGGGGCCTGAACACAAGCGCAGCGAGAAAAGAAAATATAATCGCGGCCGAAATACCCGCGCTCGTCACTTCAAAAATGCCGGTTATAATGCCTATCGCTCCATGTTGGTTCAATTCCTGCAGCGCGCCATGAACCAGCGAGTTGCCGAAGCTTGTTATCGGGACGGTCGCGCCGGCGCCGGCAAACTTGATGAAAGGATCGTACCAGCCGACCCCGTCGGCAACCGCTCCGGCTACGACCAAGGTGCTCATCGTATGTGCCGGCGACAATTTGCCTAAATCCATCATCAATTGTCCGACTACGCAGATTGCGCCGCCAATGACGAACGCCCATACAAAATGCATAAAGGTTTCCATCTGTTCAACCTCCGCTTTCAATCGATACGGCATGGGCAATGCACGGAATGCTTTCGCCCTGCTGAAAAGAGAGCGGGGACAGCAAGGCTCCGGTTGCGATTACCAGCACGCGTTTGAGGCTGCCGTTGCGCAGCTGCTTTAGAATATGACCGTACGTTACGGCCGCAGAGCAGCCGCAGCCGCTGCCGCCCGCATTCACAGCCTGATTTTCAATATCATAAATCATCAAGCCGCAATCTTTATAAGTCGTTTGCGCGATCGGCAGCTTGTGCTTGTCCATCAATTCAAGCGCAATCTCGTAGCCGACTTTGGCCAGATCGCCGGTCACAATCAGATCGTAGTAGCCCGGCTGGCGTTTAAAATCGCGAAGATGCGCCTGCAGCGTATCCACGGCCGCGGGCGCCATCGCCGCACCCATATTGAAAGGATCCTTGATCCCCATATCGACCACTCTGCCGATGGTCGCTCCCGTCACGACAGGACCGTCGCCCGATTTTGCCAATACGGCGGCGCCCGCTCCCGTCACGGTATACTGTGCGGTTGGCGGCTTCTGGGAGCCGTATTCGGTCGGGTAGCGGAACTGCTTCTCGGATGTGCAGTTATGGCTGCAGGTGCCCGCCATGGCATGCTTCGCGCCGCCCGAATCAACCAGCTGCGCTGCAAGCGCAAGTCCCTCCATAGAGGTGGAGCAAGCACCGAAAATGCCTAAATACGGGATCGTCAGCGTCCTGGCCGCAAACGTGTTGCTGATGATTTGATTCATCAAGTCGCCGCCTATATAAAACTGAACCTCGCCGGTTGTCAAACCGGCATTTTTCACCGCAATGCTGGAGGCTTCCTCCATGAGCGAACGCTCCGCTTTCTCCCAGCTGTCCTGGCCCAGCTGCAGATCGCCGTGAACGATATCGAAATCGTCGACCAGCGGACCTTTGCCTTCGTCGGGGCCAACGACAGTCGCGGTCGACTGAATGACCGGACGGTTCAAAAACTTCCAGCTTTGATGACCCTGCAGCATTTGTTCACCTCCCAAGTGTCGTATTGACAATCAGATGTACGATTCCGACGATAAATGCAGCCACTGTCCCGAATACGATAACCGAACCGGCCAGCTTGAACATGTTGCTGCCGACGCCAAGCACGTAGCCTTCGCTTTTCGATTCGAGCGCGGCGGAGCACATGGAGTTGGCAAATCCGGTAACAGGCACCGCGGAGCCTGCACCCGCCCACTGCGCGATTTTGTCGTAAACCCCCATACATGTCAAGATGACCGACAACAAAATTAAAATAGCCACCGTCGGATTGCCGGCCGTTTCCCGGGTAAATCCGAAGCCTTTAACGAACAGCTCCATTAGGGCTTGTCCTAGAATGCAAATGATGCCCCCCACTAAAAAGGCGCGCAAACAGTTTTTCACAACCGGTCTGGACGGCTCTTTCTTTTTGGCCAGGTCCTGGTACTCCATTTGGGTCCAGGTCATTTTTTGCTTCGTTTTCGTAGCCATAACCGGCCTCCTTTCATTCAATCGCTGCAAAATGATGTCATTGACTCAGGTAACCGTTATTTTCTCCAACTGTCTCTCCCGTTATCCAAATTTCGTTTGCGGAACGTCAGGTTCATTTTATGGTATCAAACGAATAAAATCCGCTTTTTGCCGAGGGCTGACTCACTGCGCAAACCCAACTGAGCCGGCCCCCTGCGGGAGGACGATCGCATGCGTCGCCACTTCCTACACCATGATCATCAACAGGATGACCAATAAAATAAACAGAACCAGTATAAGGACAGAAGAGGAAATATGCATAAGTTCGGGCTCCCGTCTACATAGATTATGACGATAATATCGTATGTGCCAAAACGCCAGGCGGCATGTGCAATCGCCTAATTGAATGAAATATATCCCGGATGCCGCAAATAACAATCGGCGGCAAACCGGCATTATGTTAAAAAACCTTTCGCCTCCGTTTGTTGGCGGAGATGAAAGGTTTCTTTAAAGCTGCGTTGTCAGCTGAATTATTATTAGCGCAGTGATTTACTGCGGATTCGCCTGCTGCTGCGCATTTTGCAAAGCTTTGGCGTCCACGGTCAGCGTACCGCCGCTCTGCAATGTCAGCAGCCGTTCGATGATGGTAACGGCCTGCGCCCGGTTCGTCGTTGCCTGCGGCTCCAGGCTCCCATTGTCCAAGCCTTGCAAAATCCCTTTTTGCACAGCCGATAACATGGCGAGCTGGTCGGTCACCGTCGTGTTGGCGGACTGCAGCTCCTTGCTGGCGGCGCGCACGGTGATTTTAGCCATTTCCGCACGCGTAATCGGCTTCTCCCAATCGGTCCCGACGTCGTCCTGGCCGATATAGCCCGCCATCCACAGCGCCTCCGCATACGGCTCGTACCACGCCTGTCCTGCAGCAGGCGGGCTTACCGGCAGCTTGACCGCAGCTGCCGTCAGCTTTGCGAACTCGGCGCGCAGGACGGTCCGCTCCGGCTGAAACGTGCCGTCCGGGTAGCCGTCCACGTAGCCTTTATCCGCTGCGGCGGCAATCGCGGCGGCAGCCCAGTGACCGGCCGCGTCGCTGAACGACGCCGTGAAGCCGGTCACTGCGGCAGGCACGGTAAGGTTCTGGAACGTACCGTCGCCGAGCTGCCCGGACATGTTGGCCCCCCATGTCCATACCGTTCCATCCGCCGAGATTGCGGCGGAATGATTGCTTCCTGCGGCGGCGGCCACAGCGCCGCGGATGCCTTTCACTTGAACCGCCCGCGACCGGTTCGCCGTACTGTTATCGCCCAGTTGGCCGAAGCCGTTGAAGCCCCATGTCCATACCGTACCGTCGGACTGGACGGCGAGCGAATGATAGCTGCCGGCAGCTATCGCCGTCACATTCATCATCGTTCTTACCAAAACCGGCGAAGACTGGTTCGTCGTCGAATCTTCCCCGAGCTGGCCGAACGCGTTGTAGCCCCATGACCACACCGTACCGTCATCCTTAAGCGCCAACGAATGATTCCTGCCGGCGGCTATCGCCTTTACATTCGTCAAATCCGTCAGCTGGACGACGCTCCTGCGCAGCGACAATGTGCCGTCGCCCAGCTGACCGTTGCTGTTGTCGCCCCACGACCAGACGGTGCCGTCATTGGCCAAAGCGAGCGCGTGGTTGTATCCGGCCGCGATCGCTTTGATTTTAAACAGTCCGGGTATTTGAACCGGTGTCAAGCTTGCCTTGGTGCCGCCGTTGGCCAGTTGGCCGAACGTATTGTCGCCTACAGCCCAGACGGTGCCGTCCTTTTTCAAGGCAACCGTAAACTGGTTGCCGCCGGCAATATCGGTCACATCGGTTAATAGAGGGGACGGAGCGGGCGTATTCTTATTGCCGGTGGTTTGGTCCGCCAGCTGTCCGCTTATATTGAGCCCCCAGCTCCACACCGTACCGTCCTTCTTCAGCACAAGCGCATGGCCGGTTCCGGCTGATACGGCTTCGATCTGATCCCCGGCTTCAACCTGAACGGGTGCATTTTTGGCCGGGCCGATCCCCGCACCGAGCTGGCTGTAAATATTTTCGCCCCATGCCCACAGCTTGCTGTTTTTCAAAACAAGATTGAAGCTGTCTCCGGCAGCAAGCGGCCGGACGACAGCCGCATTGCTGAAATTGGCGCCTGATGGATCGGGCGGACGCGTCAGCATCGAAAAGCGCGGGACCGCAACGGGGTTTACCCGGCTTGTCGCAGAACCGTCGCCCAGCTGGCCTAATGTGCTGTTTCCCCAAGTCCACAGCGTTCCGTCGGGATTGATGGCCATCGAATGAAAATGGCCGGTTCCGATAATCGCTACATTTTTCATGACGGAAACTTCCACAACGCTGTTCACGTTGTTTCCGATGCCGAGCTGGCCGTAATTATTCAACCCCCAACTGCTTACCGAGCCGTCTTTATGCAAAATAAGGGTATGAGAATTCCCTGCGGAGATCGCAACGGCGTCTTTGATGCCGACGACCGCCGCCGCAAAATTGCGGGTCTTATCCGTACCGCTGCCCAGCTGGCCGGAAATGTTGTAGCCCCATGTCCAGATGGAGCCGTCTTCTTTCAAGGTTACGGAAAAATTGCTTCCGGCGGCAATGGCCTTCGTCGTATAGGTGAAATTCACGATAGTCGGCCTGTTCGTATGAGAACTCGTTTCGGCGTCTCCGAGCTGTCCGTAAGTATTGTCTCCCCAGGCGACGACATAATCGTCCTTGTTAATTGCCAGCGAATGATTACCCCCCGCCGCTATAGCCTTAATCCCCGAAAGATTCGTCAGCTGACTCGGCTTCAATCCGATGTCATAATTGAGACCATTACCCAACTGTCCCCGCTCATTGTCGCCCCAGCTTACGATCGTACCGTCTTTTTTCAGGGCAAGCGAATGATTATTTCCCGCGGCGATCGCAATTACATCGCTTAAATCTTCGATCTGATATGGCTCAAGGCGGTCGATGGTCGTTCCGTCGCCAATCTGCCCCTTCGAGTTTTGGCCCCATGCCCATACAGTTCCGTCCTTACGCAGCGCCAATGTATGATTCATCCCTGCAGCGACTGCGATAATATCGAACAGCGGTTTCACCTGTGTCGGGATATAGCGCTGTACATCGGTTCCGGTTCCAAGCTTTCCGTGGAGACTGTCTCCCCAAGTCCAAACGGAGCCGTCGTTTTTCAATGCGACCGTATGACTGAGACCGCCGGTAATCTGCGTATATTTGAAATTGGGAACGACCGGGGACGGCGAAGCTTCGTTCCCGGCAACCGCCTCTGCCGCGGCACTGCCGTTTCCGTCGGATGGCGATGACGTTTCCGCCGCCGCAGCCATGCTTGTGCCCAGCAGCAGCTGAAGCACGAGCGCCAAAACGAGACCGAACGCAAGCCTTCCATTGTTCTGTTTACGGCGTTTCCGAGCCATAGCACGTATCTCCTCCATTATGATATTTCAGTCTAACCCCGCTTACCTGATGTGTGATTCGTACAGGATCGAGAAGCCCGCATGTTCATTCCGTTCATGAGCGCCCGAGTTCTCAAACCGTTCCGATTAATGGTCGGCCGGCAGGGCTGGAGGGGATTGTTTTTTCCAGTAGCGCTGCAAACGATCTTTAAGCCCATCCATCAGCGTGTACACAACAGGGACCAGCAGCAGCGTAATCATCGTGGACAGCGTCAAGCCGAAGGCGACTACTGTCGCCATCGATGCCTGCGCCTCCGCGCCTTCGCCGAAGCCGATGACGAGCGGAAGCATTGCGAGCACGGTTGTTGCCGTCGTCATGAGAATCGGCCGCAGCCGAATTCTGCCGGCTTCCAGCAGCGCATCGTACAGCGTCATGCCCCGCTTGCGCAGCTGGTTCGTATAATCGACCAGTACGATGGCATTGTTGACCACAATCCCGACGAGCATGATCATTCCCATGACCGAGTTCATATTTATCGTCCGATGCGTTAAATACAAGCCCAGAATCGCCCCGATAAATGTCGGAGGCAGCGAGAACATAATAATAAACGGACCGTAAAGCGACTCGAACTGGCTCGCCATTACCATATACACGAGCACGATCGATAAACCGAGCATCATATACAAGCTTTTAAACGCATTGTTCGAATCCGCCTGCGAGCCCAATGAAATGGTATAGCCGTCCGGAGGCTGGATCGTATCCAGTCTTGCCTGTACTTCCTTCGATACGTCGCCGATCGGGGCGTTGAATACCGCGCCTTGGATCGTCGCAAGCCGCTGCTGGTTAATATGTCTGATCTGGGCAGGTCCGGAGCCCGGCTCGACCTTGGCAATGGCGTTCAGCGGAATTTGCGCGCCGGAGGCGGTAGTAAGAACGACCTGGTTTAAATTTTCCAAATTATTGGTAAATTCCGACGGATATTTGACAAGCACCGATATTTGCGAGTCTCCTGTCTTGAAGTTTGTCGCCACCGAGCCTTGATACGCGGTACGGATTGACGTCATCACTTCCCTGACCGATATCCCGTAATAGCTCGCCGCTTCGCGGTCAATCGTCATATCGAACTCGGGAATGTTGCGATCCAGCGTATTTTGAACGTTGCGCAGCGTAGGAATGGCTCGCAGCTCTTCCGCAACCATGTCGCCCAGCTTGCTCAGCACCGCCATATCCGGTCCGTTCAGGTTGACTTGGATGTCCGCGCCGCCGCCGCCGCCCAATCCGGGCAGACGGATGGACGAACGGGCGTTTACCGAAATTTGCGCGCCCGGGTTGCCGCTCGTCAAATTGCGGATTTGCTCCACAATCTGCTCGGTTTTTTGCTTGCGTTCGGCAAGCGGCTTCAGCGTCACCTGGATGTTGGCCGAGTTCGTCGAGGCGCTTTGGAATGCTCCTCCACCTCCGCCGCCGACTGTTGTGAAGATTGACTCGATATCCGGAATATTCTTGATCAAGTCTTCCACTTTCGTCGCCAGCGCATTGGTAATCTCAAATTTCGTGCCCTGTGCCAACGAAATATTGACAAACAGCTGTCCTTCATCGGTTTTCGGCGTAATTTCGGTACCGACGAATCTGGCCAAAAATACGCTGCCGCCCAGCATGCCCACCGTAACCAGAACGATTATGGCACGGTGGCCGAGCGACCATTTCAACAACCCGCTGTAGCCCCTTGTCAACCTATTCATGCCGCGTCCGAACCAAACGGCCGGGTTGTACGATCTTCCCTCCGGCAGCGTTTCGTCATGACTATGCTTCTTCAACAGCTTGGCGGCAAGCATCGGAACCAGCGTGATCGCTGCAAACAAGGCCGCAATATGCGAGAAGCTGACCGTGAGCGCCATCGGAACGAAAAAGTTTTTAACCAAACCGTTTATAAACAAGGTCGGCGCAAACACGGCAATCTGGGCCAATGCCGAAGCGAGAACCGCGGTACCGACCTCCGCAGTCCCCTGCTTGGCCGCTTCGACAGGCGTCAATCCTTCTTCGCGTTTGCGGAAAATGCTTTCCAGCACGACAACGGCAAAGTCAACGAGCGAGCCGAGACCCAGCGCCAGACCCCCTAACGTTATCGTATTGATCGTCTGCCCGGAAAAATACATCATGCTGAAGGCGCTGATGACCGAAATTGGAATAACGACGCCGATGATCAACGTAGCGCGGATGCTGTTCAAAAACAGCATCAAAATAATAACGGAGAATACTCCGCCGAGCAGCGTATGCTCAACGACGGTATTGATCGAGCTTTTAATAAATTTCGACGAATCGTTGAGTACGCCGAGCTTTACGCCCTCAGGCAAGTTTTTTTCAATATCGGCCATCGCCTTGCGGATATTGTCGGCAACCGATACCGTATTTCCGTCGGATTGCTTCAGTACCGAGATGCCGACGCTCTTCTCTCCGTTGCGGCGCGATTCAAACGTAATCTCCTGGTACGTGTCAATGACTTGGCCAAGCTCGCCGATCGGTATCGATTGACCGCGGGACAGCGATACCCTTACCTTTTCAATCTCGGCGGTCGATTTAAACTCGCCCTTAATGGTGAGCGGCACCAGTTGATCGCCCTTGTAAACGAGACCGGCATCCGTCGATTGGTTGTCGTTGCTTAGAGCCGAGGTGACCTGATTAAAAGTCAACCCGTATTGATTCAGCTTATTTTGGTCGATCAAAAGCTGAATTTGCCGGACCCGGCCGCCCGTCACGCCGACCGACGCTACGCCATCGGCCCGCTGCACCGCCGGGCTTACGACGTTATCCGCCAAATCGCGGAGGGTGATCAGGTCCACGCTGTTGCTGTACAGCGCCAGGTTGAGAATCGGCTGACTGTTCGGATCGGCGCGGGAAACGACCGGTGCGTCCGCATCCGTCGGCAGCTGCCGCTTGACTCTGTCCAGGCGGTCCCGCATCGTCAAGGTGGCCTCGCTTATATCCGTGCCGAAATTAAACTGCACCGTCACGTTGCTTGAGCCCGTTCGTGACGTTGATGAGACGGACTGCACGTTGGCTATCGTCGCCATGGAAGCTTCGATCCGTTTCGTCACCTGGCTCTCCACCTGCCCCGGCGAGGCACCCGGCCAGTTCACGCTTACGTTCGCTGTCGGAATTTCCATGTTCGGGTACAAGTCAACCGGCAAAAGCGGTGCCGCGATCGAGCCGATAATAACGAGCGCGATCATCATCATAAATATGGTAACGGGACGGTTGACGGAGAAATTGGCTAAATTCACTGACCCCCACCTGCTCTCGGGGCTTGACCGGAGGCTCCGCCGTTTGCATTAGCCGGCTGGCCTTGACTGCTCTGCTGGCTTTGGCTTCCCTGCTGGCCTTGGCCTCCTTGCTGGCCCTGGCTTCCCTGCTGGCCTTGACCGCCCTGCTGGCCTTGGCTGCCCTGTTGTCCTTGGCCTCCTTGCTGGCCCTGGTTTCCCTGCTGGCCTTGACCGCCTTGCTGGCCTTGGCTGCCCTGTTGTCCTTGGCCTCCTTGCTGGCCCCGGCCGCCCTGCTGGCCTTGACCGCCCTGCTGGCCTTGACCGCCCTGCGGTTTTTGCCCTTCCTGGCCAGGCTTCACCACCTGGACCGCCGCCTTGTCGGAAAGCAGCTCCTGTCCTTTCACGACCAGTTCGTCGCCCTCAGCCAATCCATTCGTTATTTCAAACATCGAGCTGGTCAGCGTGCCGACTTTTACCGATACTTTCTTCGCCCGGCCGTCCTGCACGATAAACGCGGCATTACCGCTCGGCTGGCTGAGAACCGCATCGGCCGGAACCATGATCGCGCTCCGTCCTTCGCTCTTCAGACTGGAGGTGGCGAACATACCTGGCAGCAGCTCGTGCTTCTCGTCGTTCACTTTAATATCGACGCCGTAGGATTTGGTGACTGAATCCATCGTCGGACGTATAGCCGCCACTACGCCGTCATACGTTTTGTTTAGCGTAGGCACATTGACTTTCATTTCCATGCCGACCTTAATTTTTCCGATATTCGCTTCCGAAATATTCACCGTTGCCTGCGTCGGGTCCAGAGCGGCGATCGATAAAATGTTGGACGTCCCGCCCGCATTTTGTCCGACCGGCGTATTAATCGCGCTGACAACGCCGTCGACCGGCGACAGCAGCACCCCATCCTGCAGCTGTTCGTTCAGAACTCTCAGGTTCGTCTGCGCCTGTTGAAACTGCGCGTTGCTTACGGCAACCGCATCAACCGATTTGGCCGTCGCCACCGCTTGCTCGGTCTGCTCAACTTGTGCCTTCGTCACATTCAGGGCAAGCTCCTGGGATGCCTGCGTATTCGTTAATGAAAGCTGATCCTTCTGCAGCGTTTGCTGGTTCGTTTCCATAATAGCCGCAAGCGAATTTTGCGCATTGGCCATCGAGATCGAATCCCGGTTCAGCTGCTCCTGCGCGATTTGCACCGTTTGCGAATTTTGCGCCGTCGCAAGGTCGCTCTGCGCCTTTAACAGCGCGGCCGAAGCCGAGGTAAGCGCATTCGGCGTCGTCTGCTGTGCTTGATCCAGAGCAAGCTGAGCGGACTGCACCTTTTGCAGAGCCGTATCCATTGCGGTGCTGTTCGAGGCGTTGTTGGCCTTGACGCTGTTCAAATTCATGATGGCCTGCTCCAGCTGGAGCTGCAAAGTATCTATCGAATTATTGGAGCTTACCTGCGAGTTTTGAATGGTATCCTGTTGGGAATTCAACGTATTTTGCGCATTCGCCAGGTTCGTATTGTATGTAGTAATCGCATTATTAAAGTTTTGCTGCGAAATCGCCAGCTGCTGCTTGGCGTTCGCGATCGAGCTTTGCTGATCGTTGATTGCTTTATTATAGTTGGCTTGCGACAGCGCAACCTGCTGCTTGGCGGCAGCGACTGCATTTTGCTGGTCGACGATCGCCTTCTCCAGATTGGCCTTCTGAACGGCCAGCTGCTTTTCCGCGGTAGCCGCGCTGTTCGCCTGATCGTTGGCCGTTCTTTGCAGCTGGGCGGCGCTAACCGCAACCGCGCTCTCCGATTGGGCGATTTGCTGCTGCAGAGCGGTCGTGTCGATCTTCGCCAGCGGCTGGCCGACCGTGACCCGGTCCCCCGGCTTCACCATCATCTCGGTTACTCTGCCGGACACGCGGGAGGATACGTTCGATGTATAGATCGGCGTAATGGAGCCGGTAAACACTTGGCCTCCGCCCACCTCCGCCTTTTTAACAACCTGGGTTTCGACCGGAAATTGTCTGGCAGCTCCGGCGCCGGGCCTTTGACCGGCTCCCTGCTGCGCCGTATTGCCTCCGCCCCCCCAGTTCATAAACGAACCTCCGACTACTGCGATAACCGCAATAACGGCAATGGCGGCAACCACCCATTTTTTGGATACATTCTGGATCCACCTGATCATTCCCATACCTCCATGTATTCTTATCCGATCGGGAAAACGCTTCCCAACGCCCCCTACAAGGGTAAGTCCAGTATCTGATCTGTCGTATGCTGCGGATCATGGATACTCGATTGCCGATGCTCAAGCATAACATCAACTTAGCGCACATTCATGATGAAACTATGATTTAAATGTAAAAAAAGTGTGAAATAATAAGAGCTTCTAGTTCTTTTGTCGGATTTGCCGGCCCCTTTATGTTTAAAAAAACAAACACAAAAAAGGACCCCTCTCGGGATCCTCTTCGCGGTGAATTGATTTTGTAGTAAAGCCTCGAGCACCTTCCAAAAGCTTGGTCAGAAACCTTGTCACTTTATTGCAGTACAGGTACTACACTAACGTGTCTTTGGCACATCCCTCCGCTTCTATCTGGAGTCTAACACCATATTACCGGAATGTTTCGTTGGAACGTTCAACGGAACCACACCTCTCTTTTCACCGCTCTAGTAGTATGTCCGTATGCTTTGATTTCATACAACCCTTTTTATTTATCTTTAATGATGACTTTCGTGCCAAGCGGAATATGGCGGTACAGCCATTCAATATCACGGTTGTGCATGCGGACGCAGCCTGACGAGGCATGACTTCCGATCGAATAAGGACGGTTTGTTCCATGAAGCCCGTATGTGTATCCGCCTGTTCCCGGAACGTTAATGCCCATCCACCGGGTGCCTAACGGATTGCGCCGGTCTCCGCCCGGAATTTGTTTTCGGACATACCAGGGTTTCTCAATTTTGGTGACGATATGAAACTCCCCGTTCGGCGTCAGCTCTTTCCTTCGTCCGGTTGCAACGGGAAAACCGTACATGGGGTGACCGTTGACAAAAACGGTAAGCCAGTTTCTCTTTTTGTTAATTTCAATGTAGACGCCTTCTTCCCGAATGGCTTCGAGCGGAATCGGCGCCAATGCGGAAGCAACGGGAACAGGGCCCGCAGCCGCAATAAAGATTCCAAGCAATAAAACGGTCACAAGCTTGCCTAAATACAATCTCATCCTTTGCCAACCAACCTTTTGCCTATTTAATGAATCAAGCTTATTGTTCACCAAGCGGTGTTAGAGTATGTGAATTGAAAAATCTAAGAATATGAACTTTATATTTCTAGACCTTACTTTTGGGGGAGCCCCCGATTATGCACGGAAATATGCTGCGCCATTTCCTAAACAATAAAAAAGCCGCCCGGAGAAAACGAGGCCACTGAAAAAGTCTGCATCATCTATAAGAGGTACAGTCCCTCAAGAAAATTGAGCAGGCTGTGCCTCTTTTCGCTTATAATTAAAGCATCATGAAGAGCGGGTGATCGAATGATTCGGCAACAACAATCAATGGTTTTAAGTCCATATGCAGGGTTATATGACATCGTCGTGCCAAAGGACAATATGTTGCGCCAAATCAACGATCTGGTGGACTTTACTTTCATATACGATGAATTGAAAGATAAATACTGTTTAGACAACGGTCGCAATGCGATCGATCCGATCCGCATGTTCAAGTATCTCCTATTAAAA
>NZ_SMRT01000008.1 GCF_004354045.1 Paenibacillus piri
ATTTATACCAGTACAGGGATGAGAACCCCGAGGTTCGTCGGAGCATAGGCTTCGAAAGCATCGGCTTCGCAGTCTGGCTACGAAGTAGACAGTATCCCCTACGGGTCACCATTTAAGATTTGGGCGCTTAGCTCAGCTGGGAGAGCATCTGCCTTACAAGCAGAGGGTCGGCGGTTCGATCCCGTCAGCGCCCACCATAATATTACTGACGCGGGGTGGAGCAGCCCGGTAGCTCGTCGGGCTCATAACCCGAAGGCCGCAGGTTCAAATCCTGCCCCCGCAACCAATTTTCTCGAAGTGAATAGCTTCGAAGATGTGTGGAGCCGTGGTGTAGAGGCCTAACATGCCTGCCTGTCACGCAGGAGACCGCGGGTTCGAATCCCGTCGGCTCCGCCATTTAAGTAAATGATTCGCCGTTGTAGCTCAATTGGTAGAGCAACGGTATCGTAAACCGTAGGTTGGAGGTTCGAGTCCTCTCGACGGCACCATTTCAGCTTTTCTATAGCTTAATATGGCGGTCGTGGCGAAGGGGTTAACGCACTGGATTGTGGCTCCAGCATTCGTGGGTTCAAGTCCCATCGATCGCCCCATTTTTTCTTTATTGGGGATTAGCCAAGCGGTAAGGCAACGGACTTTGACTCCGTCATGCCTAGGTTCGAATCCTAGATCCCCAGCTTTCTATTATGAGACATTAGCTCAGCCGGTAGAGCACCTGACTTTTAATCAGGGTGTCGTAGGTTCGAATCCTACATGTCTCACCATTTTTTCATGCGCGTATGGCGGAATTGGCAGACGCACTAGACTTAGGATCTAGCGGGCGACCGTGGGGGTTCAAGTCCCTCTACGCGCATAATTTGCGGAAGTGGCTCAGCGGTAGAGCATCGCCTTGCCAAGGCGAGGGTCGCGGGTTCGATTCCCGTCTTCCGCTCCAGAAATGTCCCGTTTGAAAAAAAATTATTGCATTGTTTCTTAATATATTGTAAAATGTAGCATGTGTCTTTAAGAAAGACTGCTATGCGGAAGTGGCTCAGCGGTAGAGCATCGCCTTGCCAAGGCGAGGGTCGCGGGTTCGATTCCCGTCTTCCGCTCCAATTAAATAGGCCGGTATGGCGGAATTGGCAGACGCGCGCGACTCAAAATCGTGAGGGAAACCGTGGGGGTTCAAGTCCCTCTACCGGCACCATAATCTTCGGGACGTAGCTCAGCTTGGTAGAGCACCTGGTTTGGGACCAGGGGGTCGCATGTTCAAATCGTGTCGTCCCGACCATTTTATAAAATATATGCAAGCGGGTGTAGTTCAATGGTAGAACTCCAGCCTTCCAAGCTGGTAGCGTGGGTTCGATTCCCATCACCCGCTCCATTTATGTTCCAGTAGCTCAGCTGGATAGAGCAACGGCCTTCTAAGCCGTTGGTCGGGGGTTCGAATCCCTCCTGGGACGTCCAAAAGCCACTTGTGGCTTTTTTTGCGTTACAGGAGGCTGATGAGAACCCCCGACGAGGGGGGACGTCGGAGGACGATCGCCATCCGATAAAGGATGGCTGTGCGGAGTCTCGCCGCAGGCGAGTATCCCTCCTGGGACGTTCTACAAAAGCCACTTGTGGCTTTTTTTGCATTACAGGAGGCTGATGAGAACCCCCGACGAGGGGGGACGTCGGAGCACGATCGCCATCCGATAAAGGATGGCTGTGCGGAGTCTCTCCGCAGGCGAGTATCCCTCCTGGGACGTCTAAAAGCCACTTGTGGCTTTTTTTGCGTTACAGGAGGCTGATGAGAACCCCCGACGAGGGGGGACGTCGGAACACGATACGCGGCGGAAGCCAAAATATAAATGTGAGTCAAGAGATACCAGTCACATATTCCGATGTGGCCCATACACTAAGTAAAACTACATGGAAAGGGATGTTAGTCCATGATCGTCATCGCCGGGAACAAACTGACTAATTTTGATGATACTATGCTTCCCGAGCTGGAGCGGATCATTTACCAAAAAAAGATGGGTAGCTCGTTTGAACAACAGTACGACTCCATGGATGAGTTTTTGTTCGAGCTGCATATGCGGGGCCGAGTTGTGGAAGCAGCCCGATTGTTAAATAAAAGCGGAATCCAGTTCGCCGGGTTCAAAAATACCAGATGTAATGATGCGTTCTGGACAATTACAGAGTACGGAGGAATTCAACTCAAGGATGGAGTTGCTCCCCGTGATGCAATAAATGATATATTCCGGAACGGAAGCAAGTATGCAATCGAATGCGCAACTGCTATAGTGATCATTTTATACAAGGCGGTATTGGATTCCATCAATCCAGAACAATTCGATAGGCTGTTTGCGGATTTGCTATTATTTGACTGGCATTATAACAGCAACTTACGGATATTGAGAAGAAGTAATGTTCAGCAAGCCGAAGCCGGGGATGTGCTTTATTTCGAGAACCCCGACTTCTCTCCCAAAACTCCCTGGTGGAGGGGAGAAAATGTTATTTTATTAGAAAATGGCAAGTATTACGGTCACGGCCTCGGAATCAGATCCGGCAGTGAAATGATTGCCGCATTGAACAAGTACAGGGTGCCGGATAGCAACAAGTCGGCTTACTTAAGCGACAGCTACGAACAACTTTACTTTAACTACTTTCGGCAGTTTAGAACAGGAGTTCGGAGCTCACGTGTTAGAGCTATAATAGGGGGGAGCGCTTTCAGCATATACATTTAGTCGGTTCAGCGTGGGAAGCAATGAAAACGCCGCAAGCGATATGGACATTACAAGTCAGTTTGAAGCATTCTGGCGCCGCTGGATATACGCCTTGAAAATAAAAATCCCCATTTTATGGGGCGAAGGTACTCAGCGTCTATCTAAGGAACACTTTACTGCCTCGTGATGCTTTCAAGATCCTGCCAAGTGACGCTTCGGTATTTCCGTTTCTTGAGTACCGACAGCGTTCCGTTCAGCTCCAGTACCGCGAACTCGACCTGCTCGAGTTCGAAAATTCCCTTCCCTCTCAAGCCTTGCCTTAATGCTTCCATCGAGTATTTGTAATTCTTCATCTCCTCTTGCAACAATACGCCGTCCTTAATAATCACGATCGGCTCTCCGGAAATAGCGGCGTCGGCCTTCTTGCTGTACAACGATATTCTCATCAGCGCATACCCGATTACACTGATGACAAACAAGGACAAGATGAAATTCAGCAAACTGACCTTGATATTGAATGCCATATTACCGCCGATCGTCCCGATCATCATCGTAAGCACGAACAAGTGGTACGAGCTATGCGCAATCAGGCGCATGCCGATCAACTTCGTGTACAACCATAGCCATAAATAGGCAAGGATCGTTCTTATTATAATCTCTAGGGATTCGTTCAAGTTGTGACCAGGGCTCCTTCGTTCTTCGAGTTGAGAGTTGAAGATTTGCGAAAAATTCACGTTTTCCCACTATTATTGCTATGGAGATGTTGTTTTATCCATAAACCAGGCGACTTTGTCATAATTGTCGGCTCTTACCTGCCGATAAAATCCTTGGTCAGGATGGATCGCTTTCCCGTTCTAAAGCCATTTGTGGCTTTTTTTGCGTTCCAGGGGGCCGAAGAGAACCCGCTCAATTGACTTTATCCGCAGGAGTGCTCTAAAGTAAAGTGATAATTAAGGAATGAGCATAACCGAAGCGGAAGGTGATTTTATCATGTATAAGGCTTTGATCGTGGACGATGAGAGGATTGAACGGGAAGGCGTGAAATTTTTAATCGATAAGCTGGGGCTGCGTCTCGAAGCGGATGAAGCGGAGAACGGCCTTAAAGCGTTGGAATATTTACAAAACCATGAAACCGATATTTTGTTCACCGATATCCGCATGCCGTTTATGGACGGATTGGAGCTGGCGGCGAAGGCCAAGGCGCTTCAGCCTAAATTAAAAATCATCATTGTAAGCGCATACGGGGATTTTGAATATGCCAAACAAGCCATCCAAATCCAGGTGGTGCACTATTTGTTGAAGCCTGTGGAGGTGGCCGAGTTTCTCGGAGTGGTGACCGAGGTTGTTCGTCTATGCGACGAAGATCGGGAACAAAAAGCAAGATCGCAGCAGCTTCAGCAAGTGTACGAGATAGGGAGCCGTTATGTGCAGGAGCAGATGCTGCTTGATTTGCTGCATGGAAGCAAGTCAGCGAACGGCGCCGCTGCGGCTTTGAACGATTACGGCTGGATGAAAGCGGGAATGCCGTTTCGACTCCTTCTATTGGAAATGCGGGGAAAGTTTTTTGATAAGGTTGAAGAAACGTTTGCTTCGCAATTGATGGGTACTTTGCAGGAGGATGTTCACTATGTCAATTTAAACGAATATCAAAGCGTCCTGTTCGTACGTACGGAGGAGGCGTGGGACAAGACACAGCTGGAAGCGCATGGCTTGAAGCTTCAGAAGTTTCTCCTCACGCATTACGACGCGGATAGTGTGCTCGTATTCAGCGGCTTATTAACCGATCCGGCGAAGATTCCGGATGAATATCAGGAGATGGAGCGATTGCTGGAGAGCAAATTTTTTCTGCAGCCATCGGCACTATTGTACATGGAAACAGGTTCAATATCGGAAGAGACGGTTAACCTCGATCCTGTGCTGGAGGAAATTTCGCGTACGATCGGCTACGGCGAATCTCATTTGATTTTGAACGGAATTGAGAGACTCTTTGCGGAGCTGCAAGCGGGCAGCCGCTCATCAACCAGTTACGTCAAATATATGTGCACGGAGATCGCTAAAAAATATGTGCAAAGCTTTACGCGCGGCCCTCACATTTCAATTCAGCAGTTAGCCGAGCAAATCTACAGGACGGAAAGTCTGCTGCAGCTTAAGGAACTGATGACCGAGCTGGTGGGGGATAAGCCGAGGCATGCTGTCGAACCATCCAGAAAGGTGATCGCTGAAGTGTTAAAGATCATTCACCGTGACTACTGGCAAGACATCGGCTTGGAATCGCTGGCGGATAAAGCTTGCTTGTCGCCGAGCTACTTAAGCCATCTGTTCAAAAAAGAAACCGGGGCCAGCCTCATCAAATACATCACCTGCTACCGGTTGGAAAAAGCGGGTGAGCTGCTCCGCGGCACCAATATGAAAATTGCCGATATTTCTGCCGAGGTCGGGTATTCGAGCTTTGCTTATTTTTGTTCCATCTTCAAAAATTATTACGGAACCACGCCGGCTAAATACAGGGAAGGGGATTGATTATGAGCACCTGGCTCCAAGCCTTCAGAAATATGCGCTTCAAACAAAAGCTTATTTTATCGTATCTGATCGTAAGCTTCATTCCGATGGCGCTGCTCGGGACATATTCTTACCAGCAGTCGAAGCTGTTTCTTCGAAAGCAGACGATCCAGGGCTTACAGGATGCAGTCGGTACAATAGCGAGAGGGATGAGCGACAAGTCGGAGCAGTACGTGCGGACGGTCGATTCGGTCGTAATGAACACCGGGCTTCAGCGAATTTTGGGGACGAATTATGCGAGCCTTGCGCTGCTCTCCGAGGAGTTGAGAAAATATGTAGACCCCTTCTTCCGAATGATCAAAAGCTTGAACCGGGACATTGTACAGCTCACCGTGTATATGCCTAATATGCCCGAGTACGGCGATACCATCCTTTCTGTGGACCGAATCAAGGAAGATAGCGGCGGCTGGTACAACCCTTCCATACAGCAGAAAAAAACGGGATGGGCTCTGGAAAGAGGGGAGCTTGTCGTGTACAGGCAGTTTCCTACGATTCTGTACAACAACATAGCGGGCGTGGTATACCTGAAGCTGAACAAGGAGCAATTTTTCGAATCGCTATCCTCGTTCTCCACTTCAGAGTCGGGGCGCGACGGAATTTTGATCACGGATGGACAGCGGGGCGTCGTTTATTCAAACCGGGAGGATAATAGCCGGCTGCAGCAACAGATTGTGGGGCTCCCCTCACAGTTTGAGAATACGGTCGATATCGGGGGGATACGTTATATCGTGATTAACAGGCCGCTTCCGCCGCAAGGCTGGGTCATTCATTATTATATCCCGGAGCGGGATATATCGATGGATGCAAGCAGCATCGTAAAGGCAACGGTTGTGCTTATCATTACCTGTATCGCCATCTTGATTGCGTTCATCTCCTTATTTTCACACACGATGATTCGGCGCATATATCATTTGAACAAATTGATGAAGCAGGTGCAGCACGGCAATTTGCAAATGGATGTGCGCAGCGAGCATTCGGATGAAATCGGGGAACTGACCAACCGCTTCGGCATGATGCTTCACCGCATTAATGAATTGGTCACGGAAGTTTACGAGAATAAAATTATTCAGAAGGAAGCGGAATTTAAAGCGCTGCAAGCCCAAATTAATCCCCACTTTTTGTACAATACGCTGTCCGTCATTAATTGGAAGTCTTTGAAAATCGGCGCTTCCGATATCAGTCATGTTGCGACTACATTATCCAAATTTTACAGAACGTCTTTGAACCGGGGAGAGAGCATAACGTCTGTGAAGGACGAGGTGCATAACATCCAATCGTTTGTCGATATTCAGTTAGTCATGCATGACCATAGCTTCGATGTGAGCTATCAGATCGACGACGAGGTATACCGGTACGATACGGTTAATCTATCTATTCAGCCGCTTGTTGAAAACGCGATTATGCACGGGATCGATCAGAAAGAAGAAGGCAGAGGCAAACTGGTGATCACGGCCAAGGCTTGCGAAGATTCAATTGAATTCTCGGTAGAGGACAACGGACCGGGCATCGAGAAGGCGCTGCAGGACGATATCCTGGTCACACAATCCAAAGGCTACGGGTTGAAAAACGTGAATGAGCGCATCAAGCTCATGTTCGGCGACGGGTACGGCATTACCGTTATAAGCGATAAAGGACAAGGCACCTTGATGAAATTGACCATTCCGAAATACAGAAAGCAATAATTAGATATAATTCTAAAAAATCTGATAATTAAAACAATTTCACGCTGTGCTATATTAATATTCAAGAATGAATGCGCATTCCTTCATTGACGGGAAGGAGAGAGGTGAATTGCAGGAATCCATCGCAACCGACCGAAAAGCTGAAATCGCTTCCAAATTCAAAAGTGAATTAAGAAGAAAAATACGAAGCTACCGCGTTCTGTATTTTATGCTGCTGCCGGGGCTGTTGTACTTTCTTATTTTCCACTATGTTCCGATGTACGGCGTTGTCCTCGCTTTCAAAAATTTCAAAATCATGCAAGGGATTATGGCCAGTCCTTGGGTCGGTTTGGATCATTTTCATAAAGTATTTTCCGATCCCAACTTTTATCGCGTTCTGAAAAATACGATCCTCATCAGCTTGTATAAAATTGTGTTCGCTTTCCCTGTTCCGATCCTGTTTGCTATTTTGCTGAGCGAATTGACCAGAGAACGGTTCAAAAAATGGGTCCAAACGATATCGTATTTGCCGCATTTTATGTCTTGGGTCATAATGGCAGGCATTTTTATAAGCATTTTTTCGCTGAATGGCCCCATTAATGCGATCGTCAAGCTGTTTGGCGCAGATCCTGTTTTATTTATGGCGGATGACCGTTATTTTCGTTCGATTCTGATCATTACGGATATTTACCAAGGGTTCGGTTGGGGCTCGATCGTTTATTTCGCGGCTATAGCCGGAATCGACCCGCAGCTTCAGGAAGCGGCGATCATGGATGGTGCAGGCCGGATCAAGAGAATCATCTATATTACAGTGCCGATGCTGCTGCCCGTCATCTCCATTATGCTTATTTTGCGTATGGCTCATGTGCTGGACGCCGGCTTCGACCAAATTTTCAATATGTACAACCCTAAAGTGTACGGGGTATCGGACATTCTGGATACGTTCGTTTACCGAAAAGGTTTGGTGGAAACGAACTATAGCTACGCCACGGCCGTAGGGCTTTTTAAATCGGCTGTAGCTCTCGTGCTTATCGTGCTTGTCAACAAAACGGTAAACATGATGGGAGGAAAAGACCATACTTTATGGTAACTCGTATGTTTGACGGAGGAATAACGAATGACCCAAACGAGAAAAACAACCGCAGAAAAGCTGGGTGAAGGCTCGCTTTATTTGTTCATGATCGTGATCGCTGTCGTTACGCTGTATCCATTTTGGAATCAAGTGGTGACCTCGATCAGTGATGAAAGCACTTTATACAACACGGGCGTGGTGCTTTTTCCAAGCAAGCTGTCCTTTGAGAGCTACCATGTTATCTTTCAATACAAAGCCATTTGGTCGGGTTATGGAAACACGATCCTGCGCACGATACTGGGCGTAAGTCTTAGTCTGACGTTTACCGCGCTGTTTGCGTATCCGCTATCCAAACAAGATTTGCCGTTTAACCGAACGATTACGTCATTCGTTTTGTTCACCATGCTGTTTAGCGGAGGCTTGATTCCGAATTATTTGCTTGTGAAAAACTTGGGTATTTTCAACTCGATTTGGGCGTTGGTTTTGCCAAGTATGATCAGCGCCTTTAATGCGCTCATCATGAGAAATTTTTTCAGATCCATTCCGGACAGCCTCGAAGAATCGGCGCGTGTGGATGGAGCCGGCTATTTCTTTATTTTCCGTAAAATTATCGTGCCTCTATCCAAGCCCGTGATCGCCACCGTCGCCTTGTGGATTGCCGTCCAGCATTGGAACGCCTGGTTCGACGCGCTGATTTATATTACCGATCCGAAGAAGCAGGTGCTGCAGGTCGTACTCAGAAAAATTATCGTGGACAACAACATGGATCAGCTGAACGCGATGCTGTATCAGTTGGATCAGAAGGACATGTTCTCTACGCGCCAACTGCAGGCCACGGTCATTATGTTTTCGGTCATTCCGATGCTCGCGGTTTATCCTTTCGTACAAAAGTATTTTGTAAAAGGCGTTATGATCGGTGCTGTCAAAGGGTGATCTTTCCTTCTATTCCGAAAACGAAAGGGTGGTTATTTGTGAAAAAGGCTATGCCGTTGACTTTAAGCGCAGCGTTGCTCGGGGCGTTGCTTGTAAGCTGCAGTACAAAGGACGCGGCCGGGGATCAAACCGATTCGCCCGCTCCCGACAAGAAATACAAGCTGACCTACCTGAATCAAAATTTCGATAAAACGGTCAAGGATTCTTATGCCGTTAAATATGTAGAACAAAAATTCAACGTCGAGGTGGAGCAGCTCCCCAGATCGAAGGATAATTACAAGGAAGAGCTTCTGCTGAAGGTAGCATCCGGCGAAATTCCGGACGTGTGGGTGGATCTCGGCTTTCCCGAATACGAGAAGCTGGTCAATCAAGGGGCGGTAGCGGAAATCCCGCAAGAGATGATCGAGAAGAATGCCCCGCATTACTGGGCCTGGCTGAAGAAGCATCTGGGCGATGATCCGTTGAAGTTTTTCCGTAGAGACGGCAAAAATTATTCGCTGCCGATCATCCAGACGCTGGGGCCGGACCGTACGGTCGTTGGAATTCGTAAAGACTGGCTTGATAATGTAGGCATCGCCAAACAGCCGGAGACACTGGAAGAATTCGAGGACGCGCTGCGCAAATTCCGCAATAACGATCCCGACAAAAACGGCAAAAAGGATACGTACGGCTGGACAGGGCAAGCCGTAACGGTCAAAGACATTTTCAGTCCGGTATTCGGCGCATTCGGCGTGTTTCCCGGTACGTTCACCGAGCAGGGCGGCAAGATCGTCCGCGGCGAGATTGAACCGGGAGCCAAGCAGGCGCTTGCGGTATTGAGCAAATGGTATAAGGAAGAGCTGATCGATCCCGAATTCGTGCTGAATAAAGGACAAAATGTAGACGATAAAGTCATCTCGAGCAAAGCCGGAATGGTAACCGCTTCCTGGTATCAGTTTATACAGCGGGCCGCGTTTTTTGACGGCAAATATTATGAAAAGCTTCGCGGCAGCGTGCCGAACGCCAGTTGGGCGCTGACTGCGGGACCCAAAGGTCCGGACGGACAGCAGGGGACCGTACAGCTGAATCCGATTGCAAGCTCCGGCGGCCAATTCGGCAAGCACATGGAGCAGGACAAAGGCAAGATGGCCAAATATTTGCAGGTGGCCGATGCCACGGCTTTTGATGCGGAGATTTTCGAAAATATCGTATACGGAGAACAAGGCAAGACGTACAAGAAGGGGGAGAAAGGCGATTTCATTTACCTTCCTCCATACGACAAAGAAGAAGAGCAGATCAAATTCGGGATCGGGCAGCAGTATACATTCCTGGGCAAATCGTTCAACGATTACGATTTTCAGACGCCGTATATGACGCTTAACGAGCTGATGCCGCTTCGTAAAGCGTCCGAGCATATCGGTAAAGGAAAATACGACATGCTGCAGCCGGTTCAAATGCCTGCGTACAACGAAAATATTGATACGCTGGATCAAATAACGCTGAAATATTTCATTGATATCATCACCGGTCAACGCCCCGTCAGCGATTTCGACAAGTATGTGGAAGAATGGAAAAAAACGGGCGGCTCCAAAATGATGGAAGAGGCCCAGAAGAAATACGAAGAAAACTTCAAGAAATAACGATGGAGCAGCCCGTCAGTCCTCCGGCGTGCGGTCGACGTATAACCGGGTAACCTCCGTATAGTCTTTGTTTTCAATTTCTTCCTCGGTTGCCTCTTCTTCAAGCGGATCATGCGTATTCATGCCCGGCGCAATAGTAGGCTCATGGTTGTTCTTATCTTTTTCCATTATTTCACGCTCCTTTTGAAGTTAGGATTCCATTGATTTGCAGCATTATTCATGGAGAATCTTCGTTTATGTATAAGCAAGGTTAATGCAAACAAGCCGGTTCTCCTAATAGGAACGAATATACCTCCAATGCCACGGATTTCTGTGGCTTTGGAGGTTGTTATTTTGGTTGTTAAAGCCCGCACATGAGGCACAGATTATAGCCGACGCCGGTCAGCCGTTGACTGGACGCATAGAACGGGTGGCGGTAGCGCTCGAGCGCCGGCCCGCTGTCCTCCGCATTGGCGTCCGCCCAAATGCGGATCATGCCGTCCGGGTAGAAGCAGAGCAGCTGCTCGCCCGGCAAATCCATGAAGCGCGAAGCCATGGCGACGGTGCCGCCGACCCGGCCGCAGGAGCGGCCATGGCGGTCGAGTACCTCGCCGTCGCCGCCGGGGATGCCGCGCACGAGCTCGTGAAACCCGTCGCCGTTCAGGTCGACGGGGATCGTCTGGTACACGCTGAATGGCAGCGTGTACGGCTGTCCGCTCGCGGCGTCGAAGACGAACTCGTCGCGATCCTGGTGAAAGCGGCCGTCCGGCCCGCAGGTTTTGGCGCCGATGCGGATGGCCATCGCGACATGGCCGCCGTCATCTTTCAGGCGGGCCGTCCAGCCCATGTCCATATGGCCGCGTTCGACATTGCCCCACAGCCGCTCGCCGGCGGCGTTGTACAGCAGCACGCGCGGCGAAGCCTCATGATCGCTTTCGCGGATCGTGTATAAGCTCCATTCGCCGTTGTCCCGGCTGCGCATCGGCTGAATAATGTCGGAATGGCCGCGGTACGAATCGCGGTCGGCGCAGAACAGCTCACGGCCGGTATCGAGCTCGATACAGCGCTCGCCCCATAATATTTCATCAATTCCGTCGTGATTGAGATCGACGACCGGACATAAGTGGCTTCCCCGGGCGCCCGCCTCATCTTTGCCGACCTGAAACTCCCAGCGCGGGCTCATATCCCGGTTCCAACCCTGCAGGAACATATTGCCGTACGTGCCTTGCGCCGTCACCAGCACAGGCTCTTCCTTTACATATCCTCCGGCTATAAAATTGCGGAACTGGGTGGATAACGGCTGCTGTCTATCCGGGTACACCCAGGGGTACTGCCCGATCGTTTGCCCCGTCCTGCCGTCGATGCGCTCCAGGCAGCTGTCGAGCAGGCTTAGCTGGTGCTGCTCATTCCGGTTATGAACATACCAGATCTCATCCGTACCGTCCCCGTCCAGATCAAACGGAAACACCGGACAAAACCATATGCCCGGAATGACGGTTTTACCGAAATCCCGCGTCCACAACACTTCGCCTTCCTGGGTAAACAAGGTCAGCTTTAACGTGTCCGTCGGGAAGAAAAACATTTCATAATATGGATCAATGTCGAAGTCGGCGCTGTATACGGCGGCTATAGCCTGTTTGCCCTTGCCCAGCCGAACGGGAAACGCCCGCAGCATGCCGATACTTGAGCCCAGGGAGAGCTCCAAGACTTGCTTTAACTCGATTTTTTTGGCCATTTGTTTCACAACCTCCTGTGGAATGCCCGGCCCGCCGGGCCGGGGATCATTTCATGAATAGCACATGACTACCCCTTAACCGCCCCGACCATCACGCCTTTAACGAAGAAGCGCTGGATGAACGGATACACCGCAATAATCGGAAGCGACGCCAGGAAGATCGACGCTGTGCGAATAGATAAAGACGAAACCTCGCTCATCGCCGACATATCTCCCATCAAGGCCGCCATTTCCATCTGAATGACCATATCCCGCAAAAACAGCTGCAGCACCTTAAGATCGGCCGAGCTCGTATAAATAACCGCATCCATAAAAGCGTTCCAATGATGGACGGCGATAAACAAGCCGATTGTCATAATGGCCGGAAGCGATAACGGCAAATAAATTTTCGCGAAAATATAAATGTCGTTGGCTCCGTCTATTTTTGCCGATTCCTCCAGGCTGTCCGGCACGTTTTCAAAAAAGGTGCGGAGCAGGATAACGTTCCACGTGCTGATAGCGGTCGGTATAACTAACGCCCAGATCGTATCGATCAATCCGGTGGCTTTGACGATTAAGAAGGTGGGCACGATTCCGCCGTTAAACATCATCGTAATGATGATATACAGCATGAACGCCTTTCTTCCCGGAAGATACCTCTTGGACAGCGCGTAGGCAATCGTCAGCTGCAGCAGCAGATTAACCCCCAAGCCGAGCACCGTCCGGGTAACCGTCACCATAAACGAATGCAGAAACTGCGGGTTATCGAATATCAATCCGTACGCTTTGAGGTTAAAGCCTCTTGGCAGGAGCAGAAGCTCGCCTTCCTTGATCAGATTGGAATCGCTGACGGATGCCAGCATCACATAGTAAAATGGAAGAAAGGTCAGGATGGCGAAAGCGGTAAGCAGCGCGCCGATCCACAGGTTCGCAGATAGTTTGATGGACATAAGGGTCACTCCTTTCTTAGTTACCATAAGGAAACCTCGCTGTATTTTTTGGCAAGCCGATTCGTTCCCCAAATTAAGAAAAAGCCGATAACCGATTGAAACAGGCCGATGGCCGCGGTAATACTGAACTGGGCGCTCTGCAAGCCGATCCGGTAAATGTATGTGCTCAGCACATCGCCGACATCGTAAACGGACGGATTATACAGGATATAAATTTGTTCAAAGCCGACATCCAGCAAATACCCTACCTTCAAAATCAGCATAATCAGTATCGTGTTGCGTATGCCCGGAAGGGTGACATACACCAGCTTTTGCCAGCGGTTAGCTCCGTCGATGGTTGCCGCTTCGTACTGCTCCGTATCGATAGAGCTTAGCGCCGCTAAATAAATGATCGCACCCCAGCCGGACTCCTTCAGGATGGATGAAATAACGACGATCGGACGGAAATATTCCGATTTGCTCATGAAAAAGACGGGTTCCATGCCTAACGATCGCAGTATGTTGTTGATCAGCCCTTCATTCGGCGACAGCAGTTGAATGATGATTCCCCCGAATACGACCCACGATAAAAAATGCGGAAAGTATACAACGGTTTGCACGGCTCTTTTAAACAGCAGATTTTTCATTTCATTGAGAAGCAGGGCCAAAATGACCGGCACCGGAAAAGCGAATATCAGCTCGTACAAGTTAATGACGAGCGTGTTGCGTACGATTGCATAAAAATCTTGATTATGCAGCAAAAATTCAAAATGCTTCAATCCAACCCATGGGCTCCCCCAGATGCCTTTGGAAAAATTGTAATCCTTGAATGCGATCATAACCCCGTACATCGGCAAATACCGGAAAATAAAATACCACAGCAGCCCGGGAAGCAGCAGCACATACAAATATTTATGTTTGGTCGCGGTTAACCAAGCGGCCGCGAGCGGCTTGCGCTTCTCCCGCTGCAGCGCGCGGCTTTGCGGTTCCGTCATCGTTCTCATTTCTTTTCGCCTCCCTGATGGATGTTGCCTTTATTATAGGGGCGCCGAATAGGACCGGAAATTTACAATATAACGGATTGTGTATATATTTTTAGTTTTCGGCTTGCCAAATTTTTGAGTCAAAGAAATGTACCTTAACCGCCATGTATAAAATGTTATAATAACATGGCAGCGTTTTCTAAAATGTTTTGAAATATGTTTATTTTATTGGAATCATAATTTACAGGGGGAGAAACATGATGATCACAAGCCCGAAGCTGCCGAGAAAGAAGCTGGTGCTGCTAGTCATGGCCGTCGTGTTTATAGGGGTGCTCGCGTACGCAGTGAACTTGATCAAAATCCATAGAGATACTTCGGAGCGGTTTGTCGATTCATTCCACGTCACTCATCAAAATATGGGCTCCCTTTCTTTAGTACTGGAAAAACAAATCAATTCGATTTACTACCAGCTGACGTTGGACCGGGGCCTCGCACAATGGTTGTCGCAGCCGAAGCCGCTCATTTCCAATATGTACATGTTAGGCGAAGTTCAAGAAAACTCGCTTAAAATCATTAACAGCAATCCGCTTATCGTTTCCGTCTATATATACAGCAAAGTCAACAATATGGTATTAGCCTCCAATCATGAATTTACCGCGCTCGAACAGTTCCCCGAAAAGGAGCTGTTCAGCGATTTTAATGAGAAAGACGGGCATTGGGTCGGAAAAAGAGAGGAAAAGGCCGGATATTTAAACAAAAAGGACATTATTACCTTTGTCGGTTCGCTGGGAGACAAGGGGCTTGTAGCGCTCAACGTCGATGAACGGAAGCTGCTTGCCGCAACGCCGGATAATTACGCGATGATTCTGATGGGCAAAGCGGACCGCATTCTAACCGTACGTGCCGGCAAAGATGTCGATATCGACTCGCTGCCGCTGGACCGCTTGCCCGATTTGAACAAAATAACGGATAAGCCGGTCAAATGGGAGCAATTTTATATGGCCGTATCCGGACAGCCGGGCGGAGAATGGAAGATGATATCATTTACGCCGCAGGTCGAGCTGTCGCCTTCATGGAAGCATCGCAGAAATATGATTATCGTTTTGGCTGCTTTCTTAATAGGGTTAATTTTCTTCATTTACGCTTACATCCGAAGATCGTATTTTCAACCGATTGAAAGGCTGGAAATTTCATTCAACAAAAATTTGGAGGATCTCAAACACCATTTTGTGTTGAATGTCATGTCAGGCAAGCTGAAGGACGCGGATATCCGCGACAAAATGACGGAGACTGGGCTGAACTTCCCTTCGGACCGGTTTATGGTAATTGTTTTTCAAATTGACGACTTTTACAACTACTTGCTGAGTATGAAACAGGATGAACGGTTTTTTATGGATAAAACGGTTTACAACGCAATCAAGTGGACGTTTATGACTACCTATGCATGTTATTCGGTAAAGGCTGAACTGGAAAAAATCGCAATTCTCGTCTCCGTCCCCCGAGAGATGGATGAAGAAGCCATGCTGCAGCGGCTGGGGGGTACGGTTAAATATTTGCAAAATGAGATCAGAGATAATTGCAATCTGACTATTTGCGCTGGAATTAGCCGCATTCAGGACGGACTCAACCGGGTGCACTGCGGATATTATGAAGCGCTGCAGGCTGTCGGGTTCAAAACGATCTACGGCAAGCTCAGCATTATCCATTACCGCGACATTGCCGCCAAGAAAACGGACGACTATACTTACGGAATAGCCGATATCACCAAGCTGTGCATGCTTCTTAAGGAAGGGCAGACGGATGAGTTCGGAATTCAGCTTCAAGCGAAGATCAACAGCTTGGTGAATGAAGAACGTTTCTCGTTGGACCGGATGAATGCGTTTTTTTCCAATGTGCTGTACGGGATCGTGAAAATGACGCTTGAGCTGAGGATTGAAATGGCGGAGATCGTGCAGGGCGATATTTTTATGAATATGTACAGCTATGAATTTTTGCAGGATAAAGCGGACTATGTGAAACAGGTGGCGTGCAAGGTTTCGGATTCCGTAATGTCGCGTAAAAATTCCAACAATAAAACGCTGCAGCTGATTGTCGATTACATTCACGCTAACTATGATAAGTCCATATCGCTAACGACCATTTCCGACTCGCTAGGCATCAATTCATCCTATGTCAGCACGTTAATGAAGCATGAGTTCGGCTGCGGGTTTCTAGAATATTTGAACCAACTGCGGATAAAAAAGGCGCAGCAGCTGCTGGAAGACCCGAGCCTTGCAATCAAACGCATATCCGAAATGTGCGGCTACGATACCGTTCATTCGTTCATCCGTAATTTTAAAAAGCTGCACTTGTTCACTCCGAGCGAATACCGCAGCAAATTAATAGCGCAGCGGAATGTACAAAAAAATGAACATGGTCTGATCTAAAAGATTTTACACGACTCGAAATATTGTAAATTGCGATTTTTTCCGCATCATTGAACAATGGGGGTACCGTTCGGAATCAGGTTGACGGGCGGTACTATCCTAAACATTTGAAGGAGGAAGTCGTATGAAAAGGGTCGCTTGGAAAACCGTTTCGGTTCCGGTTCTGTTAATTACGGCTGCTTGCACCGCTATTGCGGGCTGCAGCGGTTCGAGCGGAACAACGGCCGGAGCGGGCGGTGCCGCGGATAAATCAAAGAGCGCGGGACCGTTCAAGTTCAAGGTTATGTTCGACTATAACGTCGATCCAAAGGGAATGTCATTGACGGATAACGAATATATCCGCTTTCTGAAGGAGAAGACGGGCGTCGAGGTTGTACTGGATTCCCCGGGAACGGCCGGATATGTCGATAAGCTGAACGTATTGATGGCTTCCGGCAGCTATCCGGATGCTTTTGCCGTAGGTGACCGCGATTTAATTATGAAATATGCCAAAGACGATTTGTTGGCCGACTTAAGCCCTTATATTAAAGATACGGCGAAATATCCGAATATTAAAAAGGTGATGCCCGCCGATTCGTGGCTGCCGGTCACCGAGAAAGGAAAAGTTTTTGCCTTTCCTTACAGCCGTCCGGACGGCTTGAGCCAAGTCGTCTACGTCAACAAGGTATGGCTGGATAAGTGAAACTGCCGGTTCCGAAAACGATTGACGATTTTTACAACGTGATGAAAGCATTTACATTGAATGATCCGGACGGCAACGGCAAAAACGATACCTTCGGGTTATTGACTACCAACAACGTGGACAACGGAGCGAGAACGTTCAAGGCGGCTTTTAATGCGGAAGCCTACTCGATCCGCGACGGCAAGGTGACGCCTCCGGAAATTACGCCGGAATATAAGGAATTTTTGAAGTTTATGAACAAGCTGGTGAATGAAAAAATTCTCGATCCGGAGTTCCCGACCGTAACATCGCCGATTTTCCAGCAAAAATTCAAGTCGCTGAAATACGGCGTCATTTCCGGCTTCTGGCATTATCCTTCCGGCCTGGAAATTCCGAAGGAGGTCATGAGCCAATATATTGCGGTTCCGCTGCCCCTGCAGTCGGACGGCAAGCCCGCCAGCTTCTCGTATCCGAGCTTGAACCGGCATTATGTGGCGATTCCGAAAACAACCAAGAACATCGATCAGCTAATGAAGTTTCTCGATTGGGCGGTTTCTCCGGAAGGCATGAAGTTTTCATTTCTTGGTGTGCCGGACTTCAACTATAAAGAAGCAAACGGCAAAATCGAGCTCACCCAGCAGCAGCTTGCACCGATTCATTGGTCGTTCTCACTCGTGAGAACCGGACAGCTGACCGACGATGTCAAGAAGTATATCGGTGTCGTTTATCCGAAGGAAGCGGTAGACAACCTGGAGATGGCGGCCAAAATCGGCAAGCCGGACCTGCTGAGCGCGGCGCTGCCGTATTATCCCGATCTGATCGGGTTCAATCTGGGCAAAATTACAAGCGAATATACGACTAAAGCGATGCTCGGCAACGCCGACGTCGACAAAACATGGGACGACTATGTCAACAGGTATAAATCGGCCGGTGGAGATAAAGCGATCGAATATTGGACTAACTGGTATAACACGGAAGGTAAGAATGTTTTGAAATAAGGGGTTAGGGGGCTGCCTGACAAAAAAGAGGCCGTGAATATTTATTCATAGTACCGTTCTTCCAAGAAAGGGATGGCACTCCACCGCTGTTGAAATTTAAGTTGTCTTTAATATGCCTTGCGGTAACAACTTAATTTCAAAGGCGGCCGTAAACTTTCCATACCATTCCCTTATCCTTCCAGAACCACATGAATAAATCTTCACGAATAATAAATAGTCAGTCAGCCACCTGAAGATGAATAGGAGGAGTAAGTGTGGTCAATTCAACGAAGCAGGTAAAATTGGAAAAAGTGATGGAATTGTCCGTCGGGCAAAAGCTGGGACAGCTGCGGGCGATCCCCGTTCAATTAGGAGGCGGCAAGCAGGCGTTTCTCGCGGTCTACTCGGCGGATTTCGATGTAGACCCGTCGGTTAATATGTTTTTTTATCCTACCGACACTCTAAAAATGATGCTGTTTACCGAAACAGGCGAGGTGCTATGGAAGCGGGAGCTGGGGAAGACCGTCGTGCCCGGCATCTGGTTTTGCCCGGTGTATCCGTTCGATCTGGACGGCGACGGCGTCGACGAGCTGTGGTTCGTAAACAACTTGAACGAACAGCATCCGTTTGCGGTTCCGTTCTACCGGCTGGAGCGGCTGGATGCGGCAACCGGGGAGACGACCGGCCAATGGCCTTGGCCGAATGACGGAGGCAAGGAGCAGCCGCTCAGCTGCACCTTCCGTAATTTTATCGTCGGCGGTTATGCGCACGGCGAGCCGGTGCTGGTAACGGCGCAGGGCACCTACTGGAGCATGTATTTGCAGGGCTGGAAGCCGGATATGAGCCCGCGTTGGGAGTTTAAGGTGGACAAAGATGAAGCGGGAGCGCGCGGCAGCCACGTGACGCCGGTAATCGACCTGAACGGGGACGGCGTCGACGAGCTGATGTGGGGCGAACGCTGCATTGAGCTCGATACGGGCAAGGAGCTGTTCTGCGCCGACCGCGACGTCTACGCGGGACATTCGGATGTGGTTCAGCCTATTCTGAATTTGAATCAGAACAGGTGGTCGCTGTTCACGGTCCGGGAGTCGGATCCGACTGCTACGCCGCGTGTTGTCGCCTTTGACGAGCACGGCAATCGCAAATGGGGAGATGTAGAGGCCGGTCACATGGACATCGGCTGGGCGGCACGGCTTCAGGACGACCGCAGTCATGTGACGATGGCCATCCGCATCGGCGCCAAGACATGTGGACCGGACGGCCGTTTTCACCAAAACATGGATGAATTTATTTACGATGCGGAGACGGGCAAGCCGTATGAGCTGCCGTTCAGCGTGTACCGTACGATCCCGGTAGACATTAACGGCGACGGCTATCATGAGCTGGTGCGGGGAATGCCTGCCGGCGACGGGGAACTGTTCGACCGCCACGGCGTATCCTACGGCAGCGTCGGCGGCACGGTAGCGATGGCATCGAAGTTTATGAATTTGCCGGGCGAGCAAATCTTATCGTTTCTTCCGGACGGCACAGTGACCATATGGGCCGACCGGAACGCCGAAGACGGACCGGAAGCGGTCGCCCGGTACAGCGACCCTTATTATAAAGCGTGCCAGCGGTTGTACGCGGTCGGCTACAATTTGTACATTGTAGCCGGGCTGTAGGCAGCAGCTTGTATATAAACCTTAGTCCGGTCTTGAAAAAAGTCCGGGCTAAGGTTTTTTAATTTTGACAAACACGCTCGTTTTCGAAGGACGGCGCAGCCGTTTATCCTTTCGTTGCAGTAATTCGCGGTCGTTATTCACGTGAGTGCTTGGTTGTCAGTGAAAGCCGATTATAGTAAAATACGTTTGGGTAAATTGTTAACCAAATACCTATTTTAATGGTTGACAATTATATTTACATACGGAGGTGCTTTTTTCATGATACAACTACGAACCGATTGGTACTCATTAGCTTATAAGGCCATTCAAGGCGAATGTCCGACTTTCGAAGAAGGACTGTCGGTGCTGCAGGCGGACGATGACGAGCTGCTTGCTTTAATGGATGCGGCGTTTCAGGTAAGGAAACATTTTTACGGTAAAAAGGTCAAGCTGAACTTAATCATTAATGCAAAAAGCGGGCTCTGTCCGGAGGACTGCGGTTACTGCTCGCAATCGATTGTATCGCAGGCGCCCGTATCCAAATATCCGCTGCTGGAGAAAGACATTCTGGTCGATGGAGCGCGCAAAGCGATGGAGCTGAAGGTTGGAACGTACTGTATTGTAGCCAGCGGTAAAGGCCCAACCGGCAAAGAGCTGGAGCAAGTAATAGCGGCGGTTAAAGAAATTAAAGCGACGATGCCGATGAAAGTATGCGCATGTTTGGGTATATTATCCGATGAGCAGGCGGTACGGCTGCAGGAAGCGGGGGTGGACCGTTATAATCATAATCTTAATACGAGCGAGCGGAATTTTGGCAACATTACAACAACACATACCTACGAGGATCGGGTGAGCACGGTTCAGAAGGCGAAAGCTTCGGGAATGTCCCCTTGCTCCGGCTTTATTGCGGGCATGGGAGAGAGCGACGAGGAGATCGTGGAAACGGCTGTTGCGCTGCGCAGGCTGGATGCGGACTCGATCCCGGTCAACTTTTTGAACCCGATTGCCGGAACGCCGCTGCAGCATATGAACACGCTGAACCCGCGCAAATGCTTGAAGGTGCTGGCTCTGATGCGGTTCGTCAATCCCTCGAAGGAGATCCGGGTTGCCGGAGGGCGGGAGTTGAACCTGCGTTCGCTGCAAGCTTTAGGCCTATATGTGGCTAATTCGATTTTTGTCGGCGATTATTTGACGACGGAAGGTCAGGAAGCGGCGGAGGATCATCGGATGATCGAGGATCTTGGCTTCGAGGTGGAGCTTTGTGCGCTGTAGACGCCCATCCGAGGCAGGGGGATCTTTAGGTGAGGTTGTCATTTTTTGAGGTCGATGGTGGCGCATTGCAGGCACTTCCCGTATAATAAAAGGGATGAAACAAGCTATCGGGTATTTGGATCAGAATGGGCTGAAACTATTTTTTAATGGGGTGTAGAAATGAGTTTTTTTGATTTGACCGGTAAAGCAGCTGTCGTCACCGGCGGCGCCGTAGGTTTGGGCGGGGGCATCTCCCTCGGATTGGCGAAAGCGGGAGCCGATATCGTCGTTGTAACAAGCAACGACCGCAACCGCGAAACGCAAAATCAGATTGAAGCGATGGGCCGCAAGGTTCACACCGTTGTAGCTAATTTGTCCGATGAGCAGGAACTGCCGCGCGTCGTTTCGGAAGCGCTGTCCGCATTCGGTAAAATCGATATTTTGGTCAATAATGCAGGCATTATCCGCCGCACGCCGGCCGCTGAGCACAGCGCACAAGACTGGCACGATGTGATCAATTTGAATATGAACGCCGTATTTTTCCTGTGCCAGCTTGTCGGGCGCGAGATGATCAAACAGGGCTCGGGCAAAATCATCAACGTTGCCTCGATGCTCAGCTTTCAAGGCGGGATCAATGTACCCGGTTATACGGCATCCAAGCATGCGGTAGCGGGTATTACGAAAGCGCTGGCGAACGAATGGGCAAGCAAAGGGGTACAAGTCAACGCAATCGCGCCGGGCTACATGGCTACCGATAACACAACGGCACTTCGCGCCGATCCGGAGCGGAGCGTGCAAATTTTGCAGCGTATTCCGGCAGGACGCTGGGGAACAACCGAAGATTTGCAAGGACCGGCCGTATTCCTGGCTTCGTCGGCTTCCGATTATATGAACGGCCATGTACTTTGCGTGGATGGAGGGTGGATGAATCGATAATGGCTACTCAACCGACTAATTCGCAAATGTTCCAGCCGGAAATGATTACGTTTGGGGAAACGATGGCTTTAATGCTGCCGAACAGCTCCAAAGGTATTGAATATTCCCCACAGTTCAGCAGCTTGTTCGGGGGCGCGGAAAGCAATGTCGCCATCGGAGTCGCCCGTCTCGGCCATCGCGTCGGCTGGTTTACCCGGATGGGGAAGGACCCGTTTGGCCGGATGATATTGAAAAAAGTGCGCGGCGAAGGCGTGGATGTGTCGCGTGTCGAGCTGACGGCCGAAGCGCCGACCGGCTTGATGCTGCGTGAAATCATTAACGGCAAGACGTCGGTCTACTACTATCGCAAAGGCTCAGCGGCGAGTACGTTAAAGCCGGAGCATCTGGACGAGTCGTATATTCAGCAGGCGAAGTACCTGCATGTGACCGGCATTACGCCGGCGCTCAGCGAGTCGTGCCGCGAAGCGGCGATCGAAGCGATCCGGCTCGCGCGCAAGCATGGAGTGAAGGTTTGCTTCGACCCGAATTTGCGCTTGAAGCTGTGGTCGCTGGAGGAAGCGCGGGAAGTTTTGCTTGAAATGGCGAAGGAAGCGGATTACTTCCTGCCGGGTCTGGACGAGTTGAAGCTGTTGTACGAAACCGAAAGCTTCGATGAGATCGTCAAGCGTCTGGGCGAGCTGAAGGCGGTATCCATCGTGAAGGGCGGCGACGACGAGACGTATGTCGTGGAGCAGGGCAACGTCAGCGCCGTGCCGTATTTCAAGGCGGAGCAGGTGGTCGATACGGTTGGCGCCGGAGACGGCTTCTGCGCGGGCTTTATCGTAGGGCTGCTGAAAAACTACAGCCATACGGAGGCCGTCCGTCTGGGCAATCTGATCGGCTCGATGGTCGTGCAAACGGAAGGCGACTGGGAAGGCATTCCGACCTGGGAGCAGGTTGAAGCGGTACTTAACAACGTGAAGCATGTAGAACGTTAACCTATTGCAAAGGAACGGATGATTCGATATGAAAAAAATCAAGCTGCTGCAGCAAATGAGCGAAGCGGGCGTCGTAGCCGTATTGCGCGGGGAGACGCCCGAGGAAGTGGTGGAGATGGCGGAACAGGCCATCGAGGGCGGCATTAAGGTCATCGAGGTGACGATGACCGTGCCGTTCGCTTTGCAAGCGATCGAGAAGCTTGCGAAGAAATATTCCAGCTCGACGCAGGATGCAGCGAAATACGCCATTATTGGCGTAGGTACGGCGCTGGATCCGGAGACGGCTCGAGCTGCTATCTTAAGCGGGGCCGAGTTCGTCGTCGGCCCGGCGTTAAACCCGGCAACGGTAACGCTGTGCAACCGGTACCGTGTGCCTGTTATGCCCGGCGTGATGACGATTCAAGAGATCCAGCAGGCGCTGGAGCTGGGCGTTGATATCGTCAAGCTGTTCCCGGGCAACCTGTACTCGCCGGCGACGATCAAGGCGATCAAAGGACCTCTGCCGCAGGCGAACATTATGCCGACCGGCGGCGTGTCGCTTGCCAATCTGGCCGAATGGGTCAAGGCCGGCGCCGTAGCTGTGGGCATCGGTTCCGATTTGACGACCGATGCGGTCAAAACCGGCGACTACAGCCTCGTCGCCAAAAAGGCGGCCCAATATATCGAAGCTTACAAAGCCGCTAAGCAATAACATCTGATTGCAGCGCAGCGATAACGGGAGAAACCATAACAAGCAGCCTCTGTTAACAGGAGGCTGCTTTTGTTATTTGCGCCGGGATTCGGGGAAGCCGAAAGTTGCTGCAACCGCCGGGACAAAAACTGGAAACAAAAGCCGAAAACTCTGTGATCTGAGAACATATATTCAATTAAATGAAAATTATGGTATATTAAATATATTTCTCAATGAATTCTCGGGAAAACAATTTTTCAACTCATCGTTTGGAAGTGGCTTAGCGGCATGTTCCGGCCGCTTGACGGTCAAGCACGCTAACTAACTTTGCGGAGGCATTATGAAATTCAATTGGCGAAGACGCTTGCTGCTGTCTTATCTCCCTGTTTTTTTTATCGTAGTCACGATGTTGATCCTAATTTTCTTCTTGTCCATGAGTGAATTTTCCAAGCAGGAAGCAAAGAAAGCGAACGATGTTTATGTCAAACGAATTATTGAAACGATCGATTCCTCTCTTCTTTTTATTGAGCAGACCATCACCAAAGAAATGATGTCCAACGACAAATTTGCACTCTTCTTGGGTAGCGAAGATACGTTAACGAGATATTATAATCATTTTGAAACATCGAAAGTTTTGTTCGATTTGATGCGATACAATCCGCTCATTGATTCGCTCTATTTGTACCGGAACTCAGACCAGGTCGTACTGACCGAAAAATCTTCCCCGTTGTTCGAGGAATTTGGAGACCGCCGATTTTTGATTAGTCTGATCGAGGACGGCGTCCCGAGGCGCTACACCGGGTTGAGAATGTATAAGGAGAACGCTGAAGCGGGAATGGGCCGACCCGTAATTACGCTGGTCAAAAAAATGTTCCCGCCGTTCGGCAATGAAGGTTTTATCATCGTCAATGTTCGGTTGGATTCAATACGGCTGATCGTTCAGCCGATGCTCGATTCTAAAATCAGCCATATTGATATTTTTGACCAGAACGGTTCGTTTTTATTTGGTGAGAGCGGGAGGTTGGCGGATGCAGCCATTCAGGCTCGTCCTTCCGCCACAACGATGGTCGCCTCCGACTATTCGGGTTGGGTGGGAAACAGCAGCTTCGCGGACAAAAGCTTGTTCGGATTATTTTCGGTAATAAGTTACGTCTGGATGAGCATCGGGATGTTTACTCTTATTGCAGGGTGTATTTGGATTTTCTATATTACCCGTAAAAATTACAAACCAATTGAAAAGATTATGGCTCGAATTATCCATGTTTCGCAGAACAGCAGTCTTTCTTTTGTTGGAAAAGCAGATAATGACGAGTTCAAGTTCATCGAAGCGGGTATCCACAAATTGATTGATCAATCGATTCGTTATGAAAAGCAAAATGAAGAAAACCAAATTTACCGAAGCAAACATTTCTTTCAACAATTGCTTGAAGGCAACCTGACGAGCGGTCCTTCGATATGGAAGGATGAGCTCCTGCATTTGGGATTTGGAAGAGACATCGAGAGGTTTACTGTCATCGTTGTAGAGCTGGATAAATATTCCGAGTTTATCAAAATCAATAACGTGAAGGATCAAAATCTTCTTAAATTTATCGTCAGCAGCGTCTTGAAGGAAATTTGTCAGAACCATTCGGCGACCGTATGGGTGGAATGGATCGATGCGTATCATCTGGCTGCGCTGTTTCCGATCGCCCGCGACATGGAGGCCGGTGGTTCGATACATCAAATAGGCGAGGAAACGATTCGATGGGTGGCTGACAATTTGTCGTTTACGATTACGATCGGCATCGGCTCGCCGACAAAGCGGCTCGAAGAGATCCCGGTTTCTTACGATGACGCCGTGACGGCGCTGCAATACAAGTCGACGCTCGGGAACAACCGGCTGCTCGACCTTACCGAAATTGCCGGCAAAACGGATCATAAGGACATGTTCAAAAATTTGCAGAGCATCCGTTCCATCACCCAATCGTTCCGGCTTGGCGACGAGAATTGGAAGGAAGAATACGCCAAGATTCTCGGGCAGATTCAATCTGAGCCGATACCCAAAGACGATTTAATCGGTATGATGAATTATATGATTTATCAATTGTATCAGGAGTCGACGGAATTGTCTGAGGAGCTGCGGCGGGTGTGGGAAACGAGGCTGCCCGAATTCAATGCCGTATTGGATCAATTTGATACCGTGGCGGAACTGGAAGCTTCCCTTTTTGGCGTATTGAATGGGACGGCCGAAGACATGCGCCGCATACGCGAAAGCAAAACTCATTATCAGCTGATTGGCGATATGAAGGCCTATATCGAATCCCATTTTGCCGATCCCGACTTGAGCTTAACCGTGCTTAGCGACCAATTTGAATTGCATCCGAACTACTTGAGCCGATTATTCAAAGAGGAATTCGGCGAGAAATTTATTGATTACTTGACCAAAATGCGTATAGAGCGCGCCAAGAAGCTTCTTGCGGAAACGGGGCATTCCGTGCAGGACGTATCCGTTCAGGTTGGTTATACGTTATCGGTATCGTTCATACGCGTCTTTAAAAAGCATGTCGGGATGACACCGGGTGATTACAGAAAAGGCATCATGACCTGATTTTGCTAAAATGCATATCCGTTACAAAATGCATATTGCCCATTTTCGCCCTTTGAAAAAGGGCTTTTTTGTTTTTGCATGCCACCTTAAAACATATCTATGTACGCCTCGGGCTTCAGCCTTTACGATGAATCTGCCAACAAAATATCGTCACAGAGAGAGGAGGTACTCTATACAAATGAAAACAGCTCAACCCCCTTTGTCAAAGGAAACGATGGAACGGGCGGTTCTAAGCGTCAGACTGCGCAGAAAAAGGATAATTAAACAAAATATTCCGTTAATGGTCATGTTTTTGCCGGTCATCCTGTTCTATATCGTGTTCAAGTACATCCCAATGCTGGGCTTAGTCATTGCTTTCAAGGACTACAACTTTTTCGACGGGATCATCGGCAGCGAATGGGTTGGTTTCAAACATTTCAAATATTTGTTTGGAAACGCCTATACGCGGGACATCATCTACAATACATTGCTGCTCAGCTGTCTGCGTGTATTCGTAAGCTTTCCTTTTCCGATATTGCTTGCTATTATGCTGAACGAGGCGCGAAAGCTGCTGTTCAAAAAAACGGTGCAAACGCTTGTCTACCTTCCGCATTTTCTTTCGTGGATCATCGTTGGCGGTATTGTGGTGACGGTTTTTGCCGAGCAGACCGGAGTCGTGAACGGCTTGATAAAGCTGCTGGGCCTACCCAGTTACGCATTCCTTTATCATGAAGGCTCTTGGATATCGATCTATGTCGGTTCAAGCATATGGAAGGAAGCGGGGTTCAGCGCCATTATTTATTTGGCTGCGCTCACTACGATCGATCCCAGCCTATATGAAGCCGCGAGCATGGATGGGGCAGGGAAATGGCACAAAATCTGGCATATTACGCTGCCTGGAATTCGCCCGACCATTGTGTTAATGCTTATTTTGGCGATGGGCCATGTGATGGAGGTCGGATTCGACCATGTCTACGTCCTGCAAAACCAGGTGGTTGCAAAAGTATCTGAAGTCATAAGCACGTATATTTTCAAGATCGGTCTGCAGGGAGCCGACTTTAGTGTGACTGCGGCAATGGGTATGTTCGAATCGCTGATTGGGATTGTTCTCGTGGTGATCACCAATCGAATCGCCCGTGCCTTTGATCAAGGACTTTGGTAAAAAGGTGGATTATCATGAAGGAGAAAAAGGGCGAATCGCTGTTTTATGCGATCAATTATTTCGTACTGACATTAGTGGCGCTCAGCTGTCTGCTGCCAATCATCAATATCGTCGCCGTTTCCGTCAGCGATCATAATGCGGTGGCATCCGGCTTCGTTTCCTTGTGGCCGATCGGCTTTAACTTGGATTCGTATAAAACATTGCTCAAAGGAACCGACATCGTACGCGCTTTTCAGAACAGTATAGTCATTACGCTGGTCGGCATATCGCTCAGCATGTTATTCACCGTCATGGCGGCTTATCCGTTGTCGCGCAAATATTTCTTTGGGCGGAGATTTTTCACGATGGCTATGGTGTTTACCATGCTGTTCAGCGGGGGACTGATCCCGACATTTTTGCTCGTCAAGTCGCTTGGCCTTGTCAATACGTACGGCGCTCTTTGGCTGCCCGGACTCGTCAGCACGTACAATATGCTCATTATGCGTACTTTTTTTGACAACATCCCGGCGGAGACGGAAGAAGCGGCCCGGATTGACGGCTGCGGAGAGCTGAGATTGCTTGGACAAATCATTTTGCCGCTCTCATTGCCGGTTATCGCTACATTGGCGCTGTTTTACGGGGTCGGTTTCTGGAACGCGTTTATGAACGTGCTCATTTACATCAACAATCCGAAAATGTTCAATCTTACCGTTCTTGTGCAAAAAATGGTGCAAAGCCAGCAGCTGATGCAGCAAATGAATAATTTGCAGCCTGACGATGTGGAAGCGGTCACGCCGGACTCAATCAAAAGTGCCGCCATCGTCGTCATGATCGTACCGATGCTGATTGTATATCCGTTTGTGCAAAAATATTTCGTCAAAGGGGTGATGATCGGGTCCGTCAAAGGATAGCGATGCTCCACAATCGGTTTTTAACAAGATTCATGCTTTCAAAAAAAATTCGCGGAGGCAAGCAAAATGAAAATCGGTTCAAACAAATGGGTGTCCGTATTTGCAGTAACCGCTATGACCGGTACTCTGCTCATTGGCTGCTCAGAAGGTAAGCAAGAGAAGCAACCATCTGACAACGGCAAGCCGGCAGCGCAGGGAGAAGCAAAAAAGGAAGTGAAAGAGGCGGCCAGAGGGTCCATTACCGCATCCCTTTACGACAGAGGACGTGTCCCTGCGGAAGAAGGAACGATGGATAAAAACAGATGGACTGAGTGGGTTAATAAGAACGGGCCTGCGGATGTGAAATATGTTTTGATTCCTAGAACGGATTCGATCGCCAAATTCAATACGCTATTCGCTTCGGGAGATGTTCCCGACATTATCAACGAGTACGATACGAAGTACCGCGATCTGCTGTATCAACAAAAGCAGCTGATGCCTCTGGATGACTTGATCGAGAAGTATGCACCCAATTATAAAAAGCTGCTGGAGCAATATCCGCAATTAAAAAAGGCGGGTACGAAATCGGACGGCAAGCTTTACGAGATCGGTCGTCTGCAGGGAACGATGTCCATGTATTCCCTTATTATTCGCGCTGATTGGCTTAAAAAGCTGAATCTGCAAATGCCCCAGACACCGGAGGAGCTCTTTAACGTCGCCAAAGCTTTTGCGACACAGGACCCCAATGGCGACGGGAAAAAGAATACGTATGGGATATCGCTCGCTCAAGATACGGGTATGGCGATCAGTAAGATGTATGGCGCTGCGGGCTGGGTCGTGAAGGACGGCAAACTCATCTACGATTGGGACAGAGAGAAAGCAAGCAACGCATTCAAAAAGCGGCTGTTTGACGAAGGCATCGTTGACAAGGATTACCTCACCGACAAAAACGGTGAAAAGGCGAAGCAGGATTACCTTAGCGGCAAGCTCGGCATTTATGCCATGCAGCATTCGCAGCAGCTCAATCCCGGGTTGAACAACTACCAAACGCTGAAGAAAAATGCGCCTAATGCGGAAATTGTGCCGCTGCCGCTGCCGAAGACCCAATTTGGCCAATTCAGCATGAACTTTCTCAATCCGGCACAAATGACGACCGTCATTTACCGGGGAGCTAAAGATCCGGTTGCCGCTATGAAATATATCGATTTCATGGCATCAAAAGAAACGGCCGGCGTCATGAAATACGGTTTGGAAGGAACGCATTGGAAGCAAGGCCCCAAGGGATGCCCAATCCCGATGGATGTCGAGAAAAACAAAAAAGAGCTCGTCTATGTGCCCGACCTTGCGATGCAAACATCGCCTGACTTGGTGGGCGTCTGCAATCAAACGGAAAGCTCCTTCGATGAGTCCATTCCGGATCAAAAGGAATATTTGGCCTTCATCAAGCAGGCTCGGGCGGCTTATGAAACGCCTGAGCGGCCGATTCCGGATTTAACGCTCTCCGAGCATATGCCTACTTTGCCGTCCGACCTCGCCAAAATCAGTAGCGATCTTGACCTGCAAATCAGCGGAATTTGGGCGAAATCGGTTGTCAGCGGATCGACTTACACGGTCGACAACGCGCTGTCCGATGCGAAGGCGGTATGGGAAAAAGGCGGAGGTAAGCAATTGGAAGACTGGTATGCGAAATGGTATGCGGAAAATAAGGACAAAGCGTTCCTCTCTCAGGACATTTATAAATTTTTGAATAAATAATAGTCGGATTACAGGTACCCCGAAGACGGCATGTTCCGTCTTTGGGACCTGCATTATGTCCTTCTACTTTCGATAGGAGACCGTTATGGATTATAATGTAAAGCTTTTTGGCGCCGTGGGCGATGGACAAACATTGGATCACGAGGCGATCCAATCTGCGATTGACGAGTGCGGTCGAAACAGCGGCGGCATCGTTCGTGTACCGAGTGGAACGTATCTTTGCGGAACGATCCATATCCGGTCGAATGTGTGTCTGCATCTGGAGATGGGCGCAGTCATTCGCGGGGCGGACGATTCGTCCCTCTACCCCGAAATTTGCAAGACGCCTTATGGAAACCTGCCCGGTCAAATACAGGCTTTGATTTGGGCCGACGGCGTGGAAAACATTTCAATTACCGGACTTGGGATCATCGATGGCGGAGGCGCCGGCCCACTTCCTCCGTCTGTGGCCGCAGGGGTGAAATTCCGGCCGGCACTGCTGTTTTACCGGGACTGTAAAAATGTGAAGTTTCTCGATATTACAATGCAGTATTCTTGCTTCTGGACGCTGCATCTAATGCGATGCGAGGATGTGATGGTGCGCGGGGTCACGATTCTTGCCAACAAGCAGCGAATTAATACCGACGGCATTGATCCCGACGGTTGCAAAAACGTCATTATCAGCGACTGCAACATTAAAACTGGCGACGACTGCATCGTGATCAAAAGCACGGAGGGAGATGTGTGCGAGAACATTACGGTGACCAACTGCGTCCTCAGTTCCGGGCACGCCGCCCTTAAAATCGGAACGGAAGCAACCGGACCGATACGCAACATCACTTTTAACAACTGCGTCATCCATGATACGGATGTGGCGCTTGCGCTTTATATGAAAGATGGCAGCGCTTACGAAAACATGGTATTCAGCAACATGATCGTTGAAGCGCGCAATGAATTCCCGATTTTGCTGGACATCACTCCCCGCTATTACAAGGAACCGAAGCTAGGACGTATCCGGAACATCACCTTTGACAATATTACCGTGACGGCGAAGGGGCGCTGCTACATCGAAGGAGTCCCCGGACAGCCAGTCGAGAATGTCCGTTTCCGCAATATCATTTGGAACGTATCCGGTCCATGCAATTTGGCAAATTCAACAAAACCGCCGGGGGCCCGCCGTGTTGAGATCGATCCGAATCGGGTTAATTACGCCACGCATCCTTACCAGTTCATCGCTGTGAATGTAGACGGCTTGCTTCTGAGCGATATCCGCATTCGACACGAGCGGACGGACTGTTTGCCGGATCGGGGGCGCCTCTTCGCAGACCATGTCCGCGATTTGACAGTGGAACGCATGGATTCTTTTGAGGTTCCGGCTGGGCTGGAACCGGTTGTAATTCATCACTGACTTGCCAATTAGCGCAAGAAAAGGGAGAGGCTGATGAAAAAGAATAGGTTCTTAAGTATAATGCTGATCGTTGTATTGCTGGCTGGGATGATGCCGGTATTTGACTCCGCCTTCAATATCGCACAGGCGTCAGGGACGGACACCTTCTTTTTGAACGAAGACTTTAACAACAATGTCAATTTCCCGACAGGTCAAGCGCCGAATTACGCGGATTGGTCGTCGGAAGGCAACGGGGTGTTGGATAAAAATTTTTGGATTACCGAAACGTCAACCGGCACCGTAACTGTAGAGGATTTCCCCGGTAGTTCTGACCGAAGCGTGAAAATAACGAAGTCAGCCAACAATACGAATAAAGCGGAATCCGCAGTAGATTTTAGCAGTCAGCCGCTAAGTGGACTGGTGACCGTGGAAGCGAAAGTGATGTCTTCCGGAAGCATGACCGGAACCCAGGTAGCCCCATATATCGTTGATGCGGCGGGCATTTCTATTGTAAAGATACAATGGAACGGCGGGCAGATAAAGGCAAATACCGGGGCTGCGCAAAATAACGTTCAAGCATTTGTTTCGAACACATGGTATACCGTTAAAACAGTGATCAATACATCGAATAATACATATGACTTGTATATTGATGAAACGAAGATGTTAACAGGCGCAGCTTTAAACGGCGGTACGGGCAAGGGTGTGGCAAAAGTTACTTTCAAAATGGACAGCGGCAACAACACCGGGACTATTCATTATGACAATATGAAAATCTATACGACCGCACCATCCGCCGCTGTAACGGGGCTGGAATTTGATCAGAATACATATAGCATCTATATAGGAGATAGTATCAATACCGTGGCGAGAGCGGTCTACGCGGACAACAGCAAGCAAGTTTTAACGAGCGGCAATGCGTTCTCTTCCTCCAATTCAAGCATCGCATCCATTCACCCGGCAACAGGGGTAGTGACTGCGCAAAATGAGGGTACAACGCAAATTTCCGTTTCAAACAGCGTATACAGCACGCCCGCAACGGCAACCGTGATCGTAAATGCGCTTCCGGTGCTTTCGGCGCCGTCCGGGGTTAGCGCAGGCGTGGTGACGGATATTTTCGCGCAGTTGAATTGGTCTGCGGCATCCGGCGCATCCAAATATTTTATATACAGGGCGGCCGCAGGAAGCGGGCAATACAGTAAAATCGGAGAATCGACTACAAATTCATATACGGATAATACAGTGGCGGCAAGTACAACTTACGATTACACCGTATCTTCCGTATTTACGACTCCGGGCAGACAAGTGATCGAATCTGCACATAGCGCTAAAGTGAGTACAACGACATCCGCGACATCCGGCTTTATTGTAAATGACGATTTTACTAGCACAGCAACAGGATCATTGCCTGCCGGATGGGATTACATCCTTGCGGGAGCCGGTACTGCGGCTGTCGCAGAAGTTCCGTCCGCCGCCGACAAAAGCTTGAGCTTAAAGGTGACAAACAAGAGCGATGCGGCTGAAGTCGACCGGATTTTCCCGGGGGTCGGCGGAAAAGTAGCCATCGAGGCCCGGGTGATGACAACTGGGGATCAATTCAGCGTTGCACCGTACATTTACAACAATAACGATAAAGCTGTCATGAAATTCGGGTTCAGATCCGGTTATTTTGTTGCCATCGGAGCGACAAAGTCTATCAACACGAAGCCGTTCACTGCAAACCGATGGTATGACGTTAAAATCGTAATGAATACTGGCGCGAATACGTACGATCTTTGGATTGACGGGGATAAACAGGACATTGACAGGGAAGATTTAATCGTTCCTTTTGGAGGTGCAGCCACTGGCATAACGCGAGTGATGTTTAAAGCGGACAACAGCAACGCTTCCACAAGCTATGTGAATAACCTGAAAGTTTATTTGCTGCCTCCTGCTCCAATTACGGACATCAGCTTCGATCGACCGGCGTACACCCTCTATACAGACGATACGTTTCAAGCAAGGGTGAACACGATTGATGCCGATGGCGCCAAAGTGAACGTAACTAACGGCGCAATAATTACCTCTTCCAATCCCGGTGTAGCGACTATGGATGCAACAGGTAAAATTACAGCAGTCGGCACAGGAACGACACAGCTAACCGCTGCCTATACAGTCGGGGGGAGCGAGTATCGAGCCGAGGCGACGGTAACGGTAAATTCAATCTCAGATCTGCATGCGCCTCAAGGGCTTACTGTGGAGAAAGAATGGAGCACCTCCGTCACATTAAAGTGGACTCCTGCGGCTGTTGCGACCCAATACAGCGTCTACAGGTCAAACAAGGGAGACAACCAGTACCGTTATGTCGGCCAGTCCCAGCCCGGCATTGCAGCCTATATCGATAACAATGTAGCGCCCCGCACAGCATACGATTATAAAGTAACATCCGTATTTTCGACTCCGGGCGGGCAAGTGATTGAATCGGCGCAAAGCGGTAAAATAACTGCCGTTACTGCGGCTCCGCTTGCCAATTTCCCGTCTGCGGCGACAGGACTGACCGTTGACGATCATTTCAATGGCAATAAAACTGGAAATACACCGGACGGTTGGACAGCGGATACTTCGGGCGGTACAGTGACCGTGGAGGAAGTTCCGTTCCCGGCCGATAAGAGCGTCAAGATATCCAAAAGCGCATCGGCGGATAATGCAACCGCCACAAGGACTTTTCCCTCACTGAACGGGATTGTGACCATTGAGGCTAAAGTAAAAGCGATGGATAGATCCGGAACCAAACACATCCCGACCATCTATGACAGCAATGGCAACACAATTGCGCGCATAGCATTAAATAATACGAATATCTCTTATGTCGGAAGCAACGGGTCATGGACCGGCGCAGGAGTCACTTTCGATGCGGACAAATGGTATATTATCCGGGCGGTTCTCGATACGACTGCCAATAAGTACGATCTTTACATTGACGGAATCAAAAAAGCGAGTGGAATTCCTTTCTTGACCGAGGCTTCGGATGTAGCGAAGTTATCTTTCGGCATCAGCTCGGGAAATACAGGCACTGTATACTTTGACAATGTTAAAATATACAGCCAGGCAACCTTTATAGGAGGGCCGCCGGCTCCGGTATTCGATGTTAAGGACTTTGATGCCAAAGGGGACGGAATAACAAAGGATACAGCTGCAATACAGGCTGCTATCGATGCTGCCGCAGGAACCGGCGGATCGGTTTATTTGCATGACGGTGTATTCCTTTCGGGAATGATCCAATTGCGAAGCAATATGACCTTTTATATCGATTCCTCGGCAACCTTAAAGGGAAGCACGTTGCCTTCGGATTATCCGGATACGAATCCGCTTACTTACAATACCCAATTAGGTCCTGCAGCCAACTGCAATAAAGCTTTGATTTATGTGGAGCATGCGGAAAATGTAATGATTGACGGCGGAGGAACCATCGATGGAAGCGGCGGGTCATTCACTACTGGCAGCGAGCCGACCCGACCTATGGCCATTTATACGGTGCTTAGCTATAACGTAACCATACAACACGTGTATATTACGAAATCCAGCATGTGGACGCTTGTTGGCGCGGAAACCGATTATTTGATCATCAGGAACATCTACCTGGATGTCAGACTGTCAAGCAACAGGGACGGTATCGATATTGTTGATTCCTGGCACGTATTGATTGAAAACGTTACGGTGAATACCGGCGACGATGCGATTTGCATAAAAAGCGGCAAAAGACGCGGAGTCATGGATCTGCTGGTGCGAAATTCAAATGTTACCGCTTCGGGCACAAACGGCTTGAAGTTTGGCACAGCCAGTTATGGAGCGTTCAAGGATGTTCGCTTTGAAGACGTCATGGTGAAGGGCGTTAAATATTGTGCCATGTGCGTTGAATCCGTTGACGGCGCCGATGTAACCAACATCAGCTTTCAAAGGATCGATGTCCAGGATGCGGGAAATCCGTTCTTCGTCATTCTTGGAAAAAGAAGCGACCGTACAACGAAAGACGATGCTCCGAAAAAGGGAACGATGGACACGGTGCGGTTCCAGGATATTATCGGGAAAAATATGAACACATCCTGGGCTTCTCCGATCTCCGGAGCCAATATGTCGGATGGTACGAAGTACAGATTAAAAAATATTCATTTCGACAACGTTCATATGGTCTACAAAGGCGGTGTAACTTCAGTACCTGGTAATCCGCCGGAATATGCTCTGAACCAATATCCGGAATCCAATATATGGGGCAATTTGCCTGCATACGGATATTATATCAGGCATGCGGATGGAGTTACTTTTACAAACAACACGACCGATGTGTCTCCTGCTGATGCAAGAAGCCCTTTCGTTTGGGCGGATGCGTTCAGTTCTACCGGCATTGCGCTCGACTCGACATCGTTCAGTCTCAATATCGGGGAGACTCACAACATTACCGTAACCCAAGCGTATGAAAACGGAGATACGCTGGATGTAACGCATTCAAGCCGATTTGAGTCATCGGATAAGAATGTGGCGACCGTTGATTCTACAGGAAAAATAACGGCAGTCGGCGTAGGAAGCGCAGTCATTACGGTTTCCAATGGCGATTACCAGGCGCAGGTCAATGTGACCGTGAATTTGGTGCAAACGCCGCTGATCACACCGACGAACTTGACCGTCACCGGCAAAACGGAGACAACGGCAACATTAAGCTGGAATGCCGGCGATGATGCTAGAGTGACGGGGTACGCAATATATGTGGACGGAGTTCTTGTAGAGGGAGCAGCTTACTTCGGATCAGGCCCGGCATACGGCTCGACAGTTAGCGGACTGACCGCCGGCACAACCTATCAATTTACGGTAAAGGCCTATGACGCGCAGGGCAACTTTTCGGAAGCAAGCAATCCGGTAAGTGTAAAAACAGACGATTGGGCGTTGAGCGATGACGCCGCATTAAGCGGCCTAACTATTAGCCAAGGTATCTTGACACCTGTATTTGACAAAGGAACAACCCGCTATTCTGCTGAAGTCGCTTATGATGTAAACACGGTTGACGTTACACCGATGTCCTCTTTCTCCGCCGCGGCAATTACGGTCAATGGAGTTCCGGTCGATTCGGGCAGCAGCTACACTGCGGCGCTGGATGTCGGGGTCAATACGATATCGGTCGTTGTCGCCGCGCAGAATGGAAATGTTCAAACATATACCCTTTCAATAACAAGAGCCGGCAACAATTCGGGCAGAAACAGAAGAAGCAACAACACCGGAAATAATGTACAGCCTGCACAGCCTGACACCAAGGACCAAACGGATCCGGTAAATGAAAAGGATCCTGATGTCACATCCGCTGTCACTGTCAGCGTAACGCTGGATACGGCAACACGAATAGCAAAAGCGGAAATCCCGGCATCAGTGTTGGGCGATATGCTGGAGAAAGCAGCCGCCGATAAAGATGGAATAAAAACCGTAAATATTCAAGTGTCCGCAGTAGAAGGGGCTAGCGTATATGAGTCCTTGTTGCCCGCAAGCTATTTAGCTAACGACAGCTCTGCTCTAAAGATAGAGATTGCCACGCCAATTGCCGTCGTCAAATTGCCAGGCAATATGTTCGGGGCATCCGGGATATCCAAATCATCAACGGTATCGGTTTCTGTGGAACTTGTCGGCAAGGGGGTTGTCATCAGGGACTCCGCAATAAAGGAACTGATCGGAGACAGGCCAATCCTGGAGATCCATTTGAAAGTTGACGGTACAGCGGTGAAATACGACAATCCTCAGGCTCCGGTCAGTATATCCGTACCGTATCAGCCGTCAGAACAGGAAATGAAAGATCCCGAACATATCGTTGTCTGGTATATCGACGAGGATGGTAATGCGGTGAAGGTACCGAACGGGAAATACGATACGACAAGAGGAATGGTCACCTTTAGAACGACTCATTTCAGCAAGTATGCCGTCTCTTATGTTTATAAAACGTTTGAAGATTTGGGCAACTACGGATGGGCAAAAAAGCAGATTGAAGTGCTCGCTTCAAAAGGTTTAATTAACGGCACATCGGATAACACGTTTACGCCGGCGGAAAGTATTACAAGAGCCGACTTCCTTGTCCTTTTGGTAAGAACGCTTGGAATCACCGCGGACTTTGACGACAACTTCAACGATGTAAGCAAGTCGGATTATTTCTATCAAGAGCTTGGCATCGCCAGGAAGGCTGGAATCAGCGAAGGAACCGGCAATAATATGTTTAATCCGAGGGAAAAGATTTCAAGGCAAGATATGATTGTACTGTGCGCAAAGGCGCTTAAGCTGGCAAAAATGACGAATGCGCGTGGCGGCGCGTCAGAGCTTGACGCCTTTTCCGATAAGTCGGATGCGGCCTCCTACGCGACAGAAAGCATCGCTTCCATGGTTAAGGAAGGCATAATCACAGGGAACGGAGGTTTGCTGAATCCACGCGGCTATACGACAAGAGCGGAAGCCGCAGTGATCATGTACAGAATTTTCAACAAGCATTAAATGGCTCGTATATCCCGACAGGCTCATGCTGACGCATGAGCCGTTTTTATGCGCCTGGCCCCTGACTTTATACGTTTATAAACTGAACTATTGAAGAAATCACATACTCATTTTAAATTGCAACTATAGCCGCCCAAGAAGCGTCTAAAGCTTACTTAACGAAAGGATGGTAAGCATGAGTCCATTGTTCCGGAAACGTTGTTTTGGAATGTTCTGTTGTTCGCTGTTGGCAGCGGGTATTTTAGGCTGTCAAACACAAGGCGGAGCAAAAGCTCCGGCGGCCGCTGCTTCAAACGGAGTGCCGCCTATCAACATACAGGCCGAGCCGCAGGCAAATAAGCAATCAGATGCCCCGGCTTCATCTCCGGTCTCAGATTCGGCATCTGAAAATCGGAAGACTGCACCTGAAATACAACGGGATGGAAAACAAGGCGCCTCGCCGCCCAATGTGACAGACACCCGGAATGACAAGCTTCAGCAGGATCAAAGACAAACTACTGCCTGCGGTAAGCTCGGCTTTGGGAAAGAGGGACAGGCTGCTGAAATAGAGCTGCCGTTGAACTGTATAGCTGCAAGCTACGGTGCCGATGATCCGGACAACCCGACTACAGTTACACCTAAAACACCCTTGAATACCGTTCCTTATTCCATACCTTCGGAATTGCGCGGAAAGCTTGCAGCCTATTGGATGAACCTTGGCGACAATGTGCGCGGGGTGCTGCTGCTTGCTCCTGCCGATTGGAAGATTACATCAGCGGCAGTCGGCGCGAACGGTTCGTCGGGAATCCGTTTGGAAAATCCGAAGGATCCGGGACAGTATATAAGCTACATGGATAACGGGGGCTGTCAAGGCTGCGTTATCGCCAATATCGGCGCCTATTTTCCGAAGCTTAAGGGTTGGGCGGAGCAGCAAGGGTTTACATCGGAACCGGTGCCGGAAATCAATAAACAAACGCTGCTTCATCCGAATTTGATGGCCTTTAGTAAGAAGACTCCCGTACAGGGGTACGCTGTGAACGGAGTCGCCTATCAAAAGCACGGCGGTGGAGGGGGAATATTCCGCATGCAAGAGGTGCAGCTGCCTGACTCCGAGCACAGGTTAGCGCAAGTCATTCTTAATTTATTTGTTGCGTTGAACCGAGCCGGTTCTGACGTTTCATAAGTCATCTCCAAAGTCTGTTCCCTATAGTTAATCGATAGCCTTCATAAGAGACAGTAGATGAACAGGATAAGGGCCTGGAAAATGGCTTCCGGGCTACCGCAACGACATCCGGTATTGCTTGGGCGAGACCGCAACGTGCCGCTGAAAGGCGCGGTTCAGATTCCGTTCCGAATAGCCGACAAGTTCGGCGATTTCAGTGATGCTGTAGTCCGTCTCCTCGAGCAGCTTTTTCGCTCTTTCCACTTTGAATTCCATCACGTATTCGATAAAGGAAACGCCGGTTTCCTTTTTAAAAATCCGGCTTAAATATGACGGGCTTAAATGCACCAGCCCGGCGCATTCCATAAGAGAAGGGGCTCCCTGATTAATCTCGATATGCCGGCATACTTTGCGGACAGCGTACTGCGATGCATTCGAGCGGATTTCCTCGGTAATTTGCAGATAGAGGGGAAATAAAGTTTCAATAAACCAATCCCGCACCTCCTGCGAAGTTTGCCGCAGCTTAAGCTGCTCGAATAAATTGCTGCCCAAAGTATCGATCACCCCATAGCCTTGGCGCTCCAGCGATTGAATAATCGATGATAGGAGAATGTGGTAGCATTGCATGACGGTATCGTACGATTCGGAGGCCCGGATGTTGCGGGAAAATAACAGCAGCGTTTTTTCCGCGTTTGCCATCTCTCCACGCACGAGCGACTCGATCAGTTCTTCTTCCAGCTCTTTGGGAAAATTGAACGCGCTCGCTTTTACAACCGCTGCAGACTGTTTATCGTAGATAAGAACGGATTCAACATCGTGGAGCAGCCGGGATTGAAGAGCAAGCCTCGCTTCTTTGTACGACTCGGACAATAGGCCTGCGCTGCCTCGCGGCTCGCCAATCCCTATGGAAACGGTAAATGACAAATATTTCTTTAAGGCCGAGCAGACTTCACCGGCGTAGCTGCGGACCGTTTTGTTGATTTCTTGCAAATCCGCGGTTTCCGGAAAATGCAGAATGGCAACGCTTTCCTTTTCTTCATGATCGACCACGAACCCGTTAATGCCCGTATAACGCTCCAGCAGCTCAAGCATCACATTTTTCACGGCAAAAATAATAATGGCTCCTTCGTTAGGCAAAAAGCGCTTCTCCTTAAACAGATTATCTACTTTGGTAATCATGACGACAAAAGTGCCTTCTAACGGAATCCGATAAAACCGCAAGGAGGGCTCGGCGGATACAGGATCGTACGAGCTGCCCGATTTCAGCAGCTTCATTAAAAATTGATCGCGCAGGTCCGGCTCAATTTTTTTAACATACTGGTCAAGCGCTTCCGCCTGTTCGTCCAAATAAGCCAGGCATGACCGGATAAACTCGATCTCGTTGCTTTTGGAGCCGGAAGCTTTGCCGGGCCGGACGGACCGAAGATGCTCGCCGTACCGGGTTAGCTTGTCGATCGGGCTGTATACCATTTTGGAGGACAGATACGTAAGCGCGATGCCGACACATAAGCAAAATAGGACGGAAAGGAGAATAAGCGCACGAATCCAGCCCAGCTGCTTCGTCATCTCCTCCTCCGGCATCATAATGATGTAAGAGCGGCCAAGCGCCGTCTTATGGAATACGGTGAGCAGCTGTTCCTGCTTGTCGTTCATCAGCATGTAATCGGCCGTACGTTCTTGACTCAACACCCGCTGCAAAATCGGAATGCTCCCGGCCGGCCGGCCGATCATGGCATTGTCGGAGGAGTGCAGCATAATGCGTTTATCCGAATCCATAACAAGCAGCGATTGATTTAACGTAAATAGATTGGAATTAAACAATTGCTGTCTTAAAGCGTCAATCTTGACATGGATGAACAGAGCCCCTTGCGGAGCTCCGACCTTCATTATGGGCAGCTGCCGGACATAGGTGATACAGCCTTCCGGTCCGATGCCCGGCGAGTATATCCATCCCCCCTGGCTTTTCAGCGAGAAAACCTCCCGGACAACGGCTTTCTGCGGGGAGCGCTCAAGAGCCGTCGAGCCGTAGGAATTGGATAATACGATATTCGAGGCGAGATCGTAAAAAACGATTTCCTCCACAAGACTATTTGAATTTTTCTGAAACAGAAGGGCATCCATGATTTCCGATTGGAGTACATACTGATTGGCGAAATCCGCTTGACCGAGCGCCGACCGGACGGCAGAATTGCTGGACAATTGAAGCGATTCCAGCTCGATTCGCGCCAGCACATTTTCGAGACGGTCCTTCAGCTGGGCGAGTGAGGCACGGCTGTCCGTTTGAAACTGCTCCGTCAATTTGACCATGGCAAAATGGTAGTACACGCTCCCGAAAAGCACGATCGGAATGGTGACAGAGACGCATCCCAGCCAAATCATGCGCCGCAAGTAATTCGTTCTGGACAACTGCGACAAGATTTTCGCACCGATGCCGTTTAACCAGCCTTTCATCAGATCAACCCCGCATACATGGTTATGAAAATATGACGAGCATGCGCTCCCGATAGCGGCAATACCGGACAACAAACAAAAGATCGGCTTTTGTCATCGTCCGGTATGCTTATGAAGCATATAAAATGAAGTTTGGACAAACGTTCAGTAACGCAGGCGGATTACTTGGCCTGAAACGTTTTATAATGCTCGGCGAATTCTTTGTAGGCCTGCTTTGTTTCTGGCAAACTGTTGACTTTATCGACAAACTGACGGTAATCGTCCATGCTGATTTGACCGACGATCGCTTTGGTCACGGCTGCTTTCCATTCGTTCTCGTATTTCGCCCACACATTAATCCATGTATTGGAGACCAAATAACGGAACGGATCAACCAGCCCGATTTCATCGTACTTTTCGACCTCTTTAATTTTGGCGTCGTTATACGCCTTATTGCCCGAAGCGCTAATCACCTTGCCCCATTTCTCGTAAGTGAGCACGCCGACGCCCTTGCCGGTCGTATTGACCTCCTTCACGCCCTGCTCGGTCAGCACCTTTTGTCCGTCGACGCTTTTATAATGAACATCGGGAATGCCGTAGTAGGAAAAGTCGCTGATTTCCTGCGAGGCGGTAAGCTCGAAATAGTCGAGCAATTGCTTTACTTTGGCCTCCGGCACCTTCTTGGAAATCAGATAGCCGCCACCGCCGCCGATGGCCAGATCAATCGCATAGCCTTTCGGTCCCTTCAAGGTAAGGTTAACGATTTTCGGATTCGGCTGGCCCGCCTTTTCGATTTCATTCTCCCATTCCTTATCCCACCAAATGCTCCGGGCGTACGAAGCGGCGCGGCCTGTTTTAAACAGCTCCTCGGCCTGCACTCTTTTCATTACCGAAAATTCCTTGGCAAGAATCCCTTGCTCGTACAGCTTTCGGAACCAGGCGATGGCTTCTGTGTATTGAGGCGTCAGGTTGGTGAACACAAGCCCGCCTTCGGCATTATAGGTCGGCTCCAGCGCCCCGAAAGCCGCAGCGAAAGAGGTGTCGCCGTCATTGACAATAACGCCGTTGCCGATTAAGCCGAGTGTATCTTTTTTGCCGTTGCCGTCCGGATCGCCTTCGACGATCTTCTTCATGGCCGCTTCATATTCATCAAGCGTAGCGGGCACGGGAATATTCAGCTTATCCAGCCAATCTTTGCGTATTTTAATGCCGATATCGACGCGGGAGCGGGAGCCGGGCAAGGAATAAATTTTGCCGTCGACGGTTCTGTATTTGAATGCGTCCTTGACCGTATTATTTTTCAGATTCGGGTATTTGCTGAAGTCGCCGAGAAACGGCGTCAAATCCCAGAATGCCCCGTTCTTGATGGCGCTGATCAGCGTAGGGCGCTTGAAATCCGGAACGGCAACCACCTCGGGCAAATCGCCCGAAGCGAGCAGCAGATCCAGCTTCGTGTTCAAGTCGCCGGCGGGGATCCACTCGACTTCCAGCTTGCTGTTCGTTTTCTTCTGCCATTCCGTCCAATACGCGTTGTTCATATCGGGTACCTCATTGTAGAGTCCCGCAAACATTTGTATCGACAGCGGCTTTTTACCGTCTGCCGCCTGTCCGCTCTGACCCGGCGATGCGCCGCCGCTGCCGCCTGTCGAGCAGCCGGCTGTAAAGGCAAGGCTCAAAGTTAACGCAGACATGCTTGTAACCCATCTTATCGATTGCTTCATTCCCGTACGTCCTCCCTATGTATACTTCTTTGTGCGGTTTATCGCCTGACAGCTTAAGCGTAACCCATGATTAATAGGCAAAAAACAGACATTTTTTCCTCCAAGGTCCGTGGAAATAATGTCCGGGGCGAAATGTTGCAGCTATAAGGACGGGAGAGACAAGGGGGAGGCAATGACAAATAAAGTCCGTTCTCTTTGGCGGCTTTCTGCCGTTGTCCGGCAATGGATTTCAGGCGAATCAGGTCTCGGCAAAAGCGGCTCAGGCTTCTTCTTCGTCCGGACGGCTGCCGCGCATTTTTCTCCGGAACTCCTTGGGCGAGCACTGATTATGACGTTTGAACAGCTTGTAAAATTGGCCCATGCTCGGAATTCCGACCTCCAGTCCGATCTCCGTCACGTTCAGGTCGCGGGTCAACAGCAGCCTCTCCGCTTTTTTGATGCGCTTGTAGTTGACAAAGTCGATGAACGAAATTCCCATGGCCTGGTGGAAATGGCGTATAAAATAATGGTAGCTCAAATTGAGCAGCCGGCATACGTCCTCAACAACGATTTTCTCATGCAGATGGCGGTCGATGTAATCGATGGCGGGGCGCAGACGGAGCGCGTCATGCTCCCGGGACACCTGCAGCAGCCCGCGCGTATCGTTACGGAGCAGGAGCAGCAGCAGCCTTTTGATTGCCGCGCTGATAGCCAGCTCATAGCCCCGCTCTTGCCGCTGGGTTTCCTCGTAAATGTCCATCACTAACGAAAACGCCTCGCGGCGGATCGACGGCTGCTCCCGGAACATATAATTCAACCGGTCAAGCGGCTTGGTCAGCTCGGAGAAATAATGCAAATAAGGCATCGAGCTCGGTTCAAAATGCTGCAGCAGGTCGACCTGAAATACGACGAATTTGAGCGTGGAGGCATGAGCCTTATGTACGCGATGCAACTGGGACGAGCCGAACAGCACCAGATGGCCGCTGTCGAGCATCTCGTATCCATGCTTGGTTTGGCAGCCGATACGGCCTTCCGTAACGGCGAGAAATTCGATTTCCTTATGATAATGCCAAGTCCAATTGTCGGGAATGCCATATGCCGGCGTACGGGACTGGATCTCCCATATTTTATGGAAGAGCAGCGGATTTTGATACGTCACGATTTCTTCCCTTACGAGATCGGGCTGCAGCTCTGTCGGCACGGTCATAACGGGATCACCTCTTCCGGAAACAATGGAAAGCATGTAAAAGCGAAACGACATTTTCGAGCATTCATTTTCCAAAGCAGTAAGCTGTAATTTAAAGCAAATAATCAATGTAATTATATCATGTTTTATTCGAGAACGCAGTATCGAGCATGTTTTGGGCAGTTTTGCGAATATCTTTTCGCAGCAATATTCTCTATACTCGGGTTGAATACGAATCGATCCCATGGGAGGAATAATGAATGAGCCAGCCGATACGCGTCACGATCTGGAATGAGTTTCGTCATGAGCAGACCAATGAAAAGGTGCGCGCCATCTACCCCGAAGGTATTCACCGTGCGATAGGGGAAGGCATTCAAGGCGATTATGAAATCGGTTACGCTACGCTTGATGAGCCGGAGCACGGATTAACGGAAGAAAAGCTGGGCCGTACCGATGTCCTGATTTGGTGGGGGCATAAAGCGCATAAGGAAGTTAACGAGGAGATCGTCGAGCGCGTCCATAAGCGGGTTCTGGAAGGGATGGGGCTTATTGTGCTTCACTCCGGTCATTTCTCCAAAATATTCAAAAAGCTGATGGGGACGACGTGCAATCTGAAATGGCGCGAAGCGGATGAAAAGGAGAGGCTCTGGGTCGTATCGCCTGGCCATCCGATCGTGGAAGGCATCGGCGAATATATCGAGCTTGAGCAGGAAGAGATGTACGGCGAACATTTTGAAATTCCGCAGCCGGACGAGCTTGTTTTCGTCAGCTGGTTCGAAGGCGGCGAAGTGTTCCGCAGCGGCTGCACGTATCATCGCGGCCAAGGTAAAATCTTTTATTTCCGTCCCGGACACGAGACGTATCCGACCTATTACAATGAGCAGGTGCGCCACGTAATCCGCAATGCGGTCGAGTGGGCCGCGCCTACCGGGCGCGAGAAGCCGGTTTACGGCAATTATAAGCCGCTCGAGCCGATTAAAGCGAAGCAGCATTCTTAATGAAGAACCAAGGACCGAAAAAGGAGATATAAACGATGGAACAAGCGGGAATCAACAAAACATATAAAGTCGTGCTAGTCGGCTGCGGCAAAATGGCTGTGCGTTGGGTGAAATACGCATTGAGCCGTAAAGATACGGAAATTGTAGCCTGCGTGGACATCCGGCTGGAGGCTGCGGAGGCAATGGCGAAGGAGCATCAGCTCGGCTGCCGCTGCTTTACCGATATGGAGGAAGCGATAAAGGCGACAGGCGCCAATCTGGTGTTTGACGTGACCATTCCAGAGGTTCATAAACAGGTGGTGACCACGGCGGTCAAGCACGGCTGTGATGTTGTCGGGGAGAAACCGATGGCGGCGACAATGGCCGATGCCGTGGAGGTGGAGCGGATTGTCCGGGAATCGGGGCATACGTATACGGTCATGCAAAACCGCAGGTATCTGAAACAAATTCGCGAGCTGCGCGGGATGATTGCGGCAGGCACAATCGGCCAAGCCGGATTCGTTACGGCCAATTTCTTCCTCGGACCGCATTTCGGCGGCTTCCGGGAGGCGATGGACAACCCGCTGCTGCTCGATATGGCGATTCACACATTCGATCAGGCGCGTTTTCTGCTGCGAGCAGACCCGGTGTCCGTATATTGTCACGAGTTTAACCCGACAGGCTCGTGGTATAGCGGCAACGCGGCGGCAGCCTGCATCTTCGAGTTTTCCGACGGCACCGTATTTACGTACAACGGCTCCTGGTGCGCTAATGGAGCGCCGACCTCATGGCATGCCGACTGGAGAGTCGTCGGTTCCAAAGGTACGGCCATTTGGGATGGAACCCATGATCCTTATTGCAGCGTTGTTTCGGATAACCAGGAGGAAGGCGCATTTTTCCATGAGTATAAGCAAATTTCTCCGGACAAAGGATGGGAAGGTCAAGAAGGGCATGACGGCTGCTTTGACGAGATGTTCGCCGCTCTGTCCGAAGGCCGACGCGCGGAAACCGACAGCTCGGATAACCTGAAAAGCATGGCGATGGTTTTCGGCGCGATCAAGAGCGCCCGGACCGGCGAGAAAGTACAGATCGCTTCGCTGCTGCAGCCTTAATCAAGGCGGGGTGATCCCAGCCCGGCTGAAGTGAACTCGTTCAGCTTAGCTGAACATCGGGGAATCAGATGGGGACTCTACCCCACCTGATTCAAGGCCCACCTTAGAGGTGGGGTCTTAACCCGATAAAGTCGTAATCGGATAAATAATCCCCCCGGCGTCGACTGGCTCCGGGGGGATTATTTGTTTCATACGTTGCTTTATGTTATTCGGTTGCGACCGATTGGTCAGCCTGCAGATTGACTGGAGCAATTCTTACGAAGCTGTCTTCCAGGTTAGCCAGCAGCTGCTCGACGGTTGCCGCTGCTGCCGTTTGGCTGGAGCCGATCAGCTCTTGGTGATAAGCGCCAAGCAGTTCGTTCAGATCTTTGATGCTTTGCGGACCGATTTTTTCGATCTTCACTTTAGCGCCTTTGGCGATCCGGCGCTCGATCGCGGCTTCGTTCAGACCCAGTTCAGGAACGAGGCGTTGGTAGATGACCCCGCCCGTCATACCTGCGCAAATCCACGGACCCGGGTCGCCGAGCACGACGGCGCGGCCGTTGGTCATGTATTCGAAGGCGAAGCCCTTCAGGTTGGCGCGGCTGGCAAGCCCGCCGAGCTCATCTTGAATCGGCGAAGAAATTTCGCCGCCGAATACGACGTCTGCACCGGAGAAGCGGATGCAGGCACGTGTGTCGGCGTTGCCCTGGATCAGGAACAAGCCTTTTTGCGCGCCGTAGCCGAATGATTTGCCGACGGAGCCGTTGATGAACTGCTTGTTTTTGCTGAGCGACTTCAAGATAGCGACTTTACCGCCGAACGACATTTTGCCTACGCCGTCCTCGGCACCGCCGTGTACGGTAATGTTAAGCCCGCGCGCATTGAAGGCGCCCAAGCCGTTGCCCGGCACGGAACCGTCAACCAGGCTAAGAGCGATGTCAGGCAGACTGTCGTAGCTGCCGTCGAAACGGTCTCTTACGCGATGGCTGGCATAGCGCGTTCCCAGAATGCGGGACTCGGCATCCACCTTGGACCAATTGCGTTCGATCGGTGCATGGAAGGAAAGCGAGTCAGGGAAAAATTCCTGGCCTTCCGCGCCGGCCGCGATGCGGATATCGGACGATACGGCCGCAGCGGCTTCCAATTTGGCATCATGCGCGGCTGCGAAAGAAAGCGGAGCCGGACGCAAAATGTCGGACAAGTCGATTTTATCGAGGCAGCTGACCTGCTGCAGCAGGTCGGAGCGTCCGACAAGCTCCTGCAAGCTTTGGAAGCCAAGCTGCGCGACGATGTCGCGAATTTCTTGACCCATGCCACCGTAGAGGCGAACGAGCGAATCTACCGCCGCATCAAAAACCCGCGGCACGAAGCGGCGAAGACCTTTCTCCTCGGCTTCCTCCATCGAATCGATCTGCGTAGCGATCCCGACGTGGCAAGTATCCAGGTGACAGCCGCGGCATGTAGTACAGCCGATCGCCTGCATCGAGATGCTGCCGAAGCCGCAGCGGTTCGCGCCGAGCATAACCATTTTGACGACATCGGCACCGGATTTCAGCCCGCCGTCCGACCACAGCTCGACTTGATGGCGAAGACCGGCTTCGATCAGAGCGACGTGAGCCAGCTTCGTACCGATCTCGGTCGGCAGGCCGACATGCGTCAACGAGTGAATGCGCGCTGCGCCGGTACCGCCGTCGAAGCCGGACAAAGTGATGACATCCGCGCCGGCTTTGGCAACGCCGACGGCAATCGTCCCGATTCCGGGAACGACCGGAATTTTAACGTTGATTTTCGCCTTGCGGCCGCTTGCTTCTTTCAGCTCGGAAATAATTTGCGCCAAGTCCTCAATGGAATAAATATCATGGTTGTTGGATGGCGAAATCAGGTCGGAGCCGATCGTCGCATTACGTGCGGCGGCAATCTTGGCGGTTACTTTGGAGCCCGGCAAATGGCCGCCTTCGCCCGGCTTTGCGCCTTGGCCGATCTTGATTTCAAGGAATGCGACGGCATTGGCCAATTCAACGTTGATGCCGAATCGTCCGGACGCTACTTGTGCGCCGCGCGTTCTTTTGTAACGGCCGAGCATATCTTTAATTTCTCCGCCTTCGCCGTTCATGGTGACCATGTTCAGACGCTCGCCGGCTTCCGCGTAGGCGCGGAACGCTGTTTCATTCTGCGAACCGAACGACATGGAGGAGATCAGCATGGGCAGATCGTGACCGCCGATTCCGATGTCGACCTGGGACGGGTCCAGCGGCTTGCGGCCGTCCTTGTGAGCCAATTCATAGTTGAAGTCGGCGACGTGGCGAATCGAGATCGGGTTGCGCTTCTCTTCCTCGCGCAGCTTGTCGCTGTAATCGGAGTAAGGCGCGGTGCCTGCAGCTGCTTCGCCCAGCGCTTTCCACATCCGTTGGAAGAAGTGAAAGTTCCGCGCCGCTTTTGCTTTCGGATTGGAGAAGTCCTCATAACGGGCTTCCGCATCTTTTTCCAGCTCGGCAAAGCCGGTGCCTGCCGATTCGCTGCCCAAGTAGTTGACGATATCCAGCACATCGGACACTTCAGGCTTGAAGCCGATGGACGAGAAGAAGCGGGTGTAGCCGCGCAGCTCGTGCGTACCGATGGTGGAAATAACTTTTTCCAGCCCTTTGCTCAAGGCGCTGTATACTTTGCGCGCCGCAGGCGCTCCGTTTTTATTGGCAGCCGTCGAGAACAGCAGATAAGGAGAGACCAGGTCTGCGCCCAGTCCGCAGGCTACGGCAATATCATGCAGATTGCGAACGGCCGCCGTGCGCAGCACAACCGTCGTTTGACGGCGCAGATTGTCGCCGAACGACAGCTTTTCGGCTCTGAGCGCGATGTCCACCTGCGAAACCGCCAAATGCGGATCGAGGAATAAGCGGTCATTCTCATGCACGCCGGCGTCGTCGAGAATAAGCAGCATGGCTCCGTTTTTCACGGCAGCTATCGCGTCCGCGGCCAATTGATCCAAGGCGGCCCGGATCGTTCCGCCACGGGAGAACGTTGTAGACAATACGGCGACAGCGCCTTCCCCTTGAGCGGCAAACAGCTCGCGCAGCTGTTCGAAGCTGAGCTGTCCGAGCTCTTCCAACGAATCGGCGGCATTGCTGCCTTCCAATAAGAGCGGCGTCATCAGCTCGATGCGCAGCCGGTCGTCAGGCTGTCCGTACACCGAAGGGCGGGGTCCGACTACGACCCGCGTGGAGAAATGCTCCATTTCACGGTCGCGGTCAATCGCCGGGTTCGTCACGACAGCTACGCTTTCCTTTATAAAGTCGGGCACGTTTTGGCGTTCCCAGTTGATCGCCGCATGAGGCCCGTCATGGCCCAGCGAACGAATCGGCTCGGCGCCGGTTTCGGACATCGTTTCAATCATCTGAATGCCTTCGCGGTCCCAGCCAAAAGCGCTGTATAACGCGTCGGAGATCACGGCGTCTTCCTGCGGCACAGCTTCGACGGCCGGCTTTTCATCCTTCAGATGCTTGCGCATGCCGGCGAACCCGATTTTTTTGCTGGCGCGCTCATAGACCAACGATTGTACGCCGGAGTATGGAATCACCTGCACATGCTCGCCCGGAGTCAAAATAACCCCGATTTTTTCGCCTGGTGCAATCGGCTTGGGATCGGCCACCATGTCGCCGACCGTAATGACACCCTGCTCGGAGGAGAAGTAAAGCGAGGTGTCGCTTTCGACCATCCAAACCGGACGCAAGCCTAACGCATCCACGCTGAAAATACATTCGTTGCCGTAGCGGGATACAATCCCGGCCGGGCCTTGGGCGTAATGCCCCCACACTTGACGGTAATAAACATATAAGTCCTGAAGCTCCGGACGGAACTGTTTCATTTCGTTAATAATCGGAGGGAATACGATTTCCATCGCTTCGAACAGGCTGATGCCAAAGCGGTGGATGAACGTTTCGATCGTCCGGTTCATATCCTGCGAATCGCTGCCGCCGTCAACGAGCTGAACGCCTACCATGTCGGCTTCGAGGCGCAGTTTTTTTACTGTATTGATTTCACCGTTATGGCCCAACAGGGAGAACGGCTGAACGCGGAAAAAGCTGGATTGAGTATTGGTCGAATAACGGTTGTGTCCGATCGTAACTTGCGCAGCAAACAGAGGGTCGCGGGTATCGTTGAAATATTTGGGAAGGATACTGGCTGCGCCCATCACTTTATAGGCGGCAGTCACATTGCTTAACGTCGCCACATGCACGTTGTAGCGGCTTTCGATAGCGGTATGAAGCTCGAACAGATGGTCGGCGACAACCACTTCCTGCTTGTCGCAAATGGCGGCAATCTGCCAGAAGGTAGGTTCGTCATTGCGGCCGTTTGCGCCCAGCACGCTGCTGTCGACTTGATTTTCCTGCTCCAAAATAATCGAAATCCGGTGTTGGGCAAACAGCCCGCGGATGCGCTCCTGCATCGACTCTACGCTTATGTCGAGCTTGCGGGGCACAAAAATATGGGCGATCGAAAAACGCTCGTCATAAGCAAGCTTGCCCTCCAGCCCGGCGTCGTTCAGCTTTTTCTCCCAGAGCGCTCTTGGAATATCGGTCAAAATACCGCAGCCGTCTCCCTCGCCGTTAATAAATCCCGAACGATGTTCCATTTTAACAAGAGCATCGATCGTTTTTTGGATGTTGTCGCGGGACGGAAAACCGTCTTTTTCCACGATACAGATAATACCGCAGCTATCGTGCTCGGTACCCAACAGGTTTTGAAAGCGGCCTTCATTACGCATTACTTCATTCATAGTTATGGTCAGCAGGCTGACCGTCACCTCCCAAATAAAAATGTGGACGAAATTCGCCCTCAAGCGTGCTTATGGATGCGGATGGATAAAAACGGACAAACCAGGGAACACAGAATATATGAATAAAAATTCAATTTAACTGTATAAAAGGATTCCGCGGCAGTCACTCAAGGTTTGGGGATGAAATAGCCGTAGGCTGTTTTTCGGGAAAGCAATAAGCCCACATCAACAAAATGAGCGCATTTCGTTCAAGCTATTATGCCAAAAAAGCTTACATTAAGCCGAATTTTAAAAAAATAAAGTACGTATAGAATATCACGAAATGTTCGGCTGCACAATAGTAGCATGATGGTTAAAGACTTGATGTAAGCGCTGTCTAATGTGCATAAATGGTGAATAAAGGAAAAATGTGACGGAAATATGTCAATTTATAAAGACGAACGAACTATTACCACGATTAGGTAATAGTTCGCCTTTTTATTGTTGGTAGAAGGATAAGTACACTGTGCTATATAAGTTGAACTAAAGAAACCCGCGCGTGTAAAGCACCTAGAACATACATAATCCAGCAGATGATCTTGCTCCAGTGAAACGAAATTCCTACAATAATGCAGGCTTTTTTTATCGAAATGGCTTATTCATAAGGAATTCCTGCAAATATGCAGGTGTTCTCACGGATTAGGGATCGATCAGAAGCGGAGGCGGAGAAAACATGCAGTTTCTCAGGAATTTAATCACGCGAATTGATGAGCAGCAGAAGAGATGTACAATGGCAGTTTTTCCTATCATCCTTTCACAATCGTTGCTTTGGAATAAATCCTTTCCAATGAAACGAAACCATTAGTTCAACTTATATAGTAAAGTCTAGTCAAAAGTTTGGAGCGTGACGGAGCGAAAAGAGGGGGTTTACCGGCACTAAAGAGGCAGGGCCATGGCGGCAAAAGCGCGTTCGGCCGCCTCGACCGTAGCCGAAATGTCCTCATCCGTGTGGGCGGAGGTCAGAAACCACGCCTCGTATTTGGATGGAGCGAGACAAACTCCTTGGTCGAGCATCAGCCGGAAGAAACGGGCGAACTGCTCGCCGTCCGTATCCTGCGCTTCCTCGTAGTTGCTTACGGGATGCGCGCAGAAGTGGGTCGACAGCGACCCGCGGATGCGGTTGATCGTCAGCGCGATGCCGTGCTCGCGCGCGGCATCCGCCAGGCCGGCTTCGAGCCCGGCCGCCAACCTGTCGAGCCGGTCGTACAGGCCCGGCTCCTGCAGCGCCTGCAGGCATGCGATGCCTGCGGAAATGGAGGCAGGGTTGCCCGCCATCGTCCCGGCCTGATAAGCCGGGCCAAGGGGTGCTACCTGCTCCATGATTTCCTTGCGGCCCCCATAGGCCCCGATCGGCAGCCCGCCGCCGATAATTTTGCCGAGGGCCGTCAAGTCCGGCTCGATAGCCGCGAAGCCTGCCGGTGGCTTTGTCGCCTGCTCGCCTGTGCATCCAAGGCTGGTCGACGACACTTGCTCGCCTGTGTCTCCAAGGCTGGCCGGTGATTTCATCACCTGCTCGCCCATGCATCCGGGGCTGGTCGGTGATTTGATCACCTGCTCGCCTATGCATCCAAGGCTCTGCGCCTCCAGGCCATCGAACGTTTGCGCGGCGCCGTAATGGAAGCGGAACGCCGTGATCACCTCGTCATAGATGACGAGGGAGCCGTTCCGCCGCGCAGCGGCACACAGCGCTTCAAGGAAGCCGGGCTTCGGCATGACCATGCCGAAGTTGCCTACGATAGGCTCTACCATCACCGCGGCGATTTCATCGCCCCACCGTTCCAAAGCGGCCTCCAGCGCCTCGACGCTGTTGTACGGAACGGTGATGACTTCATTGGCGATGCTGATCGGAATTCCGGCGCTGTCCGGTATGCCGAGCGTCGACGGACCGGAGCCGGCTGCGACCAATACGAGGTCGGAGTGGCCGTGGTAACAGCCGGCGAACTTGATTATTTTGTTGCGGCCGGTGTAGGCCCGCGCTACGCGGATGGTCGTCATGACGGCTTCGGTGCCGGAATTGACAAAGCGCACCTTGTCGAGCGACGGAATCGCCGCTTTAATCATGCGGGCGAATTCGATCTCAAGCTCCGTCGGCGTGCCGTACAGCGTGCCGTTTTCCGCTGCGCGGCAAATGGCGGCGGTAACGCGGGGATGGGCATGCCCCAATATGATTGGTCCGTACGCGGCCAAATAGTCGATGTAACGGTTGCCGTCTTCGTCCCAAAAGTAGGCGCCCTGCCCGCGCTTCATGAATACTGGGGCTCCGCCGCCCACCGCTTTAAACGAGCGCGACGGGCTGTTGACGCCTCCCACAATATGCTTCAGCGCTTCCTGATACAGCGCCTCGGAGCGAGGTCTGCCAGTTGTTGAAAAACGATTAGCCATTTTCGCAAAAACTCCTTTAACATTAATCGTATGTATTGATATGAGAGGCAGTGCAAAAGCTTTACCGGGTTAACACGAAATGGCTTCTTTCCTTAAATATAGCTGAAATTTCCGTAAACCTCATGTCATCCGCACGACAGATTTCCGCCAGTCCCGCAGTGCTCCTGCACAGCAATGGGCTGTTCCCATGGGTGAGTCAGTTGTATCGCATCAGCAGTCCTTTTACCACAATAACGGCTTGCCCGTGAAGAAATACCCGGTCCCCAGCAAGCTGCATCTTTACAATGCCACCGCGCTCCGATAATTGGGCGGCTGTGAAGCTGCTTTTGCCCAGTCTGTCTTTCCAGTAGGGTGCGAGCCCGCAGTAAGCCGAGCCTGTAACCGGATCCTCGTCGATGCCGACCGGGGAGAAAAAGCAGCGGGCGACAAAATCGAATTCCTCCCGTTCCGAGCGGCTGGTAACCAGCACGCCTCTGGCCGGAATATTTTTCAGCAGCTTAAAATTCGGCTTCAGTTCTCTAACCTCCGCCTCCGATTCCACCTCTACTATGAAATCAAGCCGGTTGCGGCTGACAGAGGCCGGTTGGATGCCATCCAAAGCATCGGCCAACGACTGCGGCAGCACGGCCGGGGAGGGAGACTCAACGGGAAAATTCAACTCGATCGCGTGATCCAACCGCTTCGCCGTTAATAGACCGCTCTTCGTTTGAAAGCGCAGCTTGTCAAAGTTGTAGGCGACGCCGGTTTCCCAAAGCACTTGGGCGCACGCCAATGTGGCGTGGCCGCATAAATCGACTTCCTTTTTCGGCGTAAACCAGCGCAGACGATAGTGGCCGTTGCCCAAGTCGACTAAAAACGCCGTTTCCGGCAAATTCGTTTCGGCGGCAACCTGCTGCAGCCATTGATCATGCTCGGGATATTCTTGGAGGATACAGACAGCGGCGGGATTTCCTTTGAAAGGAGTATTTGTAAATGCATCGACCGTATAAATAGGTATCATTTCGAACAGCTCCCTCTTTGAAATTGAGCACTTGTTATACCTTTAACCTCATAATCGAATATTTAAAAAAGAAGCACCGGCAGCTTGTTTTCAAGCTGGGTACTTCTGCCAGACACGGTGTTTATCCGGACTTCTGCGTGGAGCCTTCCGTGGCAGAGCTTGTCCTCTCAATCGACAGGCGCCGTTTTGTCCGCGTTGGAACCTGCGGTGTCCGCAGCGCCGGTTCCGCCGGTTTTCAATTCACCCGGCGCCGCGGCATTGAATCCGCCTGTTCGGCCTTCCGTTCCGGCGGCAGCGCCGGTGCTTGAGCTTGCTCCGGCTGTGTTGGTTTTCGCACCGCTATTTGGTGCGGGCGTCGTTCCGTTGAGCTTGGCGTCTATGGTAGAACCGGGCCCGCCGGTTTTGGCCCCGCCGCTCTGCGCGCCGCCCGTTCCGGTACTTCTGCCGTCGGCTGGAGGCGAAGTACCATTCCCTCCCGTTTTACCGTCGCCTGCGGGAGACGTGCCGTTCCCTCCGGTTTTACCGTCACCGGCAGGAGGCGTACCGGTACTTCCCGTCTTGCCGTTCCCGGCCGGCGTTGTGCCGGTTCCCCCCGTCTTGCTGTCGCTGACGGGTACAGTACCCGTTCCTCCGGCTTTACCCGCGCCGCTGCCCGCCTGCGCCGCGGTTCCGGCGCCGTCCGGCTTGCCGCTCGAGGCAGGCGGCTGTGCCGTACCGTCGCTTTTCGCGCCCGAATCCGGCTTGCTTCCCGCTGCGGGCGTCGTTCCCGCGCCGCTGCCGGATTTCAGTCCGGCAGCGGGTAAAGGGCTGCTCTTGATGCCGGCAGCGGGGGTGACGCTCTTTCCGTTTGTCCCGGAGCTTTTCGTGCTGTCTTTGACCGCCGGCGTTTTTTCGGCCGTCGGATCGCGGCCTTCCAGCAGCGCTTGAACGTAGGCATGAAGCTTGTCGCGGTTGACGGACAACACCTCCGCGCCGCCGACCCGCTTTTCGATAAGCAGCTCGGAAGGCGGGATCTGTTGGCTGACCAAGCCTTCCATTTTGGCTTCATAGCCTAACGATCCGAGCTTTAGCATATCGGTCGTCGTCAAATTCGTTTCAATATAAGGATCGACGCTGCTTAAAATTTTCGGCAGCTTGATGATGGACGAGGTGCTTTGCATTTTTTGCGCGACGGCTTGCATAAAATTGCGCTGCCGCTCGGTACGGGAAAAATCGCTCAGCGCATCATGGCGGAACCGCACATATTGCAGCGCCATTTTACCGTCGAGATGCTGCTGTCCTTTTTTCAAATTGATGTCGTATTCATGGCCGTCTTCGGCATCCGAATATTTCATATCCTTTTCCACAAAAATATCGATTCCGTCTATCGCGTCAACCAACTCGATAAACCCTTTGAAGTCCGTATAGACGTAATATTGCACAGGTATGCCGAGAAGGTCGCTCACGGTTTTCATCGCCAGATTGGGACCGCCCAGCGCAAGCGCCGCATTGATCCGTTCTTCGCCGAAGCCTGGAATTTTCACATAGGTGTCACGCAAAATCGAAAACAAAAATGCCTTTTTAGTCGTCGGGTCGATTGAAGCGATCATCAATGTATCGGAACGAGGAACTTCGTTCTTTTTCATACCGCGCGAGTCTCCGCCGAGCAGCAGCACGTTTACGCGTTGCTTGCCTTCCCATTTGGGAGGCATATACGTTTCACCCGTTTTGGATGTCGATTTGGTCGATACGGTATTGAAAAATTTGCTGCCTTCCGGCTTTTTTTGAATATTGTTGCTAAAATGTACGAATGCGTATGTATAATATCCGAGCACCCCTAAAAGCAGCAGAGCTACCGACAGCAGCGACCATTTTACTTTTCTGACCATCTGATCCGCCCCTTTCATCCAATGTCCGTTTTCTTTTCCTTTGTGACGGGTTCGTGTATCATAATGCTTATAGGGTTTGAAAATGCCGCGGGATCATGCGTAACGGTTTATGGAAACTTTTGCGGAAGCTATTGGCTCCGGGGTACTGAAAAATCGTATAAAATCGCATGAGAAGCGGAAGGCTGGGCTCGGGTGATGCGGAGCTTACCGCTCATCTTATTATAGTTTGTTTGTTGAAATTATATCAAGTTTCATCAAATTCGGACAAAATGAGCGCAGTGCGCGCAGCAGCCGCGGAACAATCGATTCATAATGCTGCGGATGCCGAGTTTTACCGCGCAAAATGCGTCCATGATGAAGCGACAACAGGAGGAAGCTATGCAAGCGATAGAAGTGAACGACCTGCGCAAGGAGTTCAAGGTGCAGAAAAGCCGCGAAGGCCTGAAGGGCGCTTTGCGGGATTTGTTTAACCGGGAATACAACCAGGTTACTGCCGTCAAAGATATCAGCTTCCATATTCCGAAAGGCGAAATATGCGGCTATATCGGCGAAAACGGAGCAGGCAAGTCGACCACGATCAAAATGTTGACCGGCATTCTCGTTCCGACCTCGGGCGATATCCGGGTTAACGGCTTCGTCCCCTACAAAGAACGGGAAAAGTTCGTGCAGGGCATCGGCGTCGTCTTCGGCCAAAGAAGCCAGCTGTGGTGGGACATCGGCGTCATTGAATCGTTCCAGCTGCTGAAAAAAGTATACCGCGTCTCCGAGGCCGACTTTAAGGCCCGTCTTGACGAGCTCGTGCAGCGGCTGCAGCTGGCCGAGCTGTTGAACCGGCCGGTGCGCAAGCTGAGCCTCGGGCAGCGGATGCGCTGCGAGTTGGCCGCATCGCTGTTGCATAATCCGCAAATCTTGTTTCTTGACGAGCCGACAATCGGACTCGACATCGTGGTGAAGACGGAAATACGCGAGTTTTTGAAATCGATGAATCAGCGCTATGAGACGACTATTTTGCTGACCACGCATGATCTTCAAGATATTGAGGCGCTCTGTTCGCGGGTCATCATGCTCGATGATGGCCGCATCATTTATGACGGCGGTCTGGAAGAGCTGAAAGCGAAGTGGGGCAAGGGCAAGGAAGTCGTGCTGCAATTTTCCGGGCCGGTTACGCTGGAACGGCTGCAGGGATTGACACAGGGCATGGAGGTGGCCTGGTCGATCGATAACGAGCTGACTGCCCGCGTATGGATTCCGCAGCAGCGGGCGAACGTCTCCGAGGTGCTTGGCCGTGTCGTCGGCGTACTGAACATCGAAGATATCAAGATCTTGGAAACAAATACGGACGATATTGTCCGCGAAATTTACAAGTCGGGCTCGGCCGACTCGAAGGACCGCCGAAGCCTCGATCAAGCGTCCGGGAAGAAAGAGGCCGTACATGTATAGCGCATATATGGACATGATCCGGATCCGCTTTCTGATGATGCTCGCGTACCGGGTCAATTATTACAGCGGCATCATTATTTACGCGCTCAATATCGGGGCGTACTATTTCTTATGGAAGGCGATCTATGGCACTAACGAAACGCTCGGCGGTATGACAGTGGCGCAGATCACGACCTATGTCGCCGTTTCATGGATGGCGAGGGCCTTTTATTTCAATAATCTGGATCGTGAAATCGCGAATGAAATCAAGGACGGCAGCGTAGCGATCCAGTTCATTCGTCCCTACAATTATATCATTGTCAAGATGATGCAGGGACTCGGCGAAGGTTTGTTTCGTTTCTTTCTGTTTTCCATCCCCGGCATGGTCGTGATTTCGCTGTTAATTCCGGTCAAGCTGCCTACCGATCCGGAAGTATGGGGCATTTTTCTCTTGATGCTGTTTTTCAGTTTTTTGATCAATTCACAGATCAATATTATTACCGGCTTGTTCGCTTTTTTTCTGGAAAATAATGAAGGCATGATGCGCATGAAGCGGGTGATGGTCGATCTGTTCTCAGGGCTCATCGTGCCGATGTCCTTTTTCCCGGGCTGGGCGGAGGGCATCCTGAAGCTGCTGCCCTTTCAAGCGATTACGTATTTGCCGGGCGCCGTATTTACCGGAAAAGTGAGCGGTAACGCCGTATACCAGGTGTTCGGCGTGCAGCTGCTGTGGTTTGTCCTGCTTATTATTCCGCTCTACTTGCTGTGGCGCGGCGCCAGGACGCGGCTGTTCGTGCAGGGAGGTTGATGAACGGTGTTTTATGCAGGCTTACTGCTTGACTACTTGAAAAATTACATGAAAACCCGTCTGACGTACCGTTCCGACTTTTGGATCGAGGTGCTGTCCGACCTGCTGTTTAACGGCTTGAATCTGTTTTTTATTCTGGTCGTGTTCCAGCATACCCAGCAGATCGGCGAATGGAACGAGCATCAAATTTTGTTTGTCTACGGTTATTTTATGGTACCCTACGGCATTTTTATTACCTTTTTTAACTTATGGGGCTTTACGGAGCGGTATATTGTGAAGGGCGAGCTGGACCGCATATTGACAAGGCCGGCCTATAATCTGGTACAGCTGGTGCTGGAAAATATGGCCCCGTCCTCGATGTTCAGCGCCTTGACCGGCCTGGCCATCATGGCGTATTCGTGGACGCATCTGGGGCTCGGCTTATCCTGGTACGATCCGTTCGTATTCGTGCTGCTGGTGGCCGGATCGATCATGATATACGGGGGCGTATATATCTTTTTTACCGCGCTGTCGTTTTTCTCCGATTCGCCGACCGGCATCCTGCCGCTGCTGTGGAATCTGCAAAACTACGGCCGCTATCCGATGACGATTTATAACAAGCTGCTCGGTTTCTTGCTCACCTGGCTGCTGCCGTTCGGCTTCGTCGGCTTTTACCCGGCGGCATTTTTCCTTGACCGCGAGCATTGGGGCAGATTCGCACTGCTGACGCCGCTTGTCGGACTGGTATTTCTTGTCTTCGCTCTGGCGGTATGGAATTACGGCATTAAGCGTTACCGCGGAGCGGGATCGTAAGTCATGGCGGCAATATAAGGCGCAAAGCAGGGTGGCAAATCGTCGCGCAAGCAGCTAATCATCTGGAAAAGTCAACCATTTTCAGGGAATTTTAAGGTTATTTTCAGCAAACTTTTATGTAAATATCATCATTTCGTCACCTTTTTTTAAAGGAAGTGCTCTATAATCCTACCTATAAGCCCTGATGTCGGAGATTGCTTTTCTTTCGGGATCGGAAAGCGGAGCACGATCGCTCCGGGAATCTTTCTCGTCTCTTAAGAAAGGAAGGAGCAGATAGAGATGGATAAGGAGACAGAGTACACCGGCACAACCTGTACGGGCGCGGCCCAGCTGAAGCCGAACGCCCGTTTGCCATGGAGGACGGTAGCGCTCATGCTGTGCTGCATGATGACGCTGACGACGTCGGCCTGCGCACAAACGAAGAAGGAAGCGGCAAGCAGCGCCAAATATTCCAGCGAGCAGGTTTTGCAATCGATCGCGGAAGTAAAGCCGCCCGAGTATTGGCCGACTTCCGGCTGGAAATCTGCAAAGCCCGAGGAGCATGGGATCGATTCCGCGGCGCTGGCCGAGATGGTCGATCAGTTCAAAAGCCGCAACCTTCACAGCTTTGTGTTGATCCGGGACGGCTACTTGCTGGCGGAAGGCTATAATCGCGACACGGAGGCAGACAAGCTCCAGCAGCTGTTTTCCGTCACCAAAAGCTTTACGTCGGCGCTGACCGGCATGGCGATTGAGGAGGGAATCCTGACCGGCGTCGATCAGAAGCTCGCCGCGTTTTTTCCCGAGACGGCGAGCGATGAGAAAAAAGCGAATATTACGATAGAACATTTATTGACGATGACCTCCGGTTTGGAGTGGGACAATAAGGGCGACCGCTCGTCCAATGAAATGACCGATGCCCCGAACTGGCTGCAGTATGTGCTGAATAAGCCGGTTACTGCGAAGCCGGGCACCTCGTTTACGTACAGCAATGGCAGCTCGCATGTGATGGCCGGGATTTTACAGGACGCTATCGGCATCCCGCTCAGCTACTATGCCAAGATCAAGCTGTTCGATCCGCTCGGCATCAACAGCTCAGCATGGGGCGTCGATCCGCAGGGCGTCACCATCGGCTCCTGGTCGCTGCAGCTGACAACGAGAGATATGGCCAAGCTTGGACTGCTGTACCTGCATGAAGGGCAATGGGACGGCAAAAAAGTCGTGCCGCGCAGTTGGGTGGAAGCATCCTTGAAGCAACGGGTGGAGACGCCGATCGTCGACGGAACGCGCGGAGGCTACGGCTATTTCTGGTGGCTGAAGCCGATTGCGGGCGAAGCGAATGAAGTGCTCGACCACGAAGTGTTCTATGCTTCGGGATCCGGCGGGCAGCGCATCTTCGTTATTCCCGATTACAACATGATTTTTGCCGTTACGGCAAATAATCAAAAGGAAGGGGCTATGCCCGAGCAGATGCTTGTGAAAGCGGCGATGGCCGTCAAATCGGATAAACCGCTGAAGCCGAACGAAGCCGCGGAGGCCAAGCTGCGGGCATCTCTGCAAAGCTTCAAGACGATAGTGGACAAGCCGGAGTAACCGGTTGTACCATTAGCTCTATAGCAACATTTTCCATGAAGGAGCTGATTCGCCAGCTATGCCGCAAACAGAATTGAAGCAAGCCGTTCCGGATTTTACGCTGCAGGCCGGTAACGGACAGGATGTATCCTTGCGGCAGTATCGAGGAAAACGGATCGTCCTGTATTTTTATCCGACGGATATGACGCCGAGCTGTACGCAGGAAGCATGCGATTTCCGCGATTACAACAGCCGGTTCAAGGAACTGAACGCCGAGGTGCTTGGAGTAAGCCCCGACGATCCGAAGATGCACAGCAAGTTTACGGAAAAATACGAGCTGCCGTTTTTGCTGCTTTCCGATCTGGAGCATCGCGTTTGCGAGCTGTTCGGCGTATGGCAATTGAAAAAGCTGTACGGCAGGGAGTATATGGGCGTCGTGCGTTCGACCTTCCTGATCGATGAACACGGCAAGCTTGTGAAGGAATGGCGTAATGTGCGAGTGAAAAATCATGTCACTCAAGTGTTGGAGGCATTGCAGGAGCTGGGTTCTAAAAAATCCGGTAATCGCACTTCAGGCAATCGGAACGCAGCCAAACGTCAGTGAAGTAAAATAATAGCAGGTGAAATATCGGACAAGCTCCCCTCAAGCTGAAGCTGAAGGGGAGCTTGTTTGTTTCAGTTGAATATCCTTGAGGCGTCGTCTTCTTCTGTCCGACCGCCGCCTTGCGGCATGGAAGCGCGAGCCGGAGCGGCGCACCGGGCAGACAGGACAGCTGTTTACGCACAAACTGGAGCGGATTGAAGCCGCTGCAGCCTGAAATTACAGAACCCTGCCGAGAAAGCCCATACCTTTAGGCGTGGGAGGAATCGGCTTAGGACAAGGGGAGTGTCAAATTTGCTGCTTTCGGAAAACGTTGGGAGCCAGCCCTACATATTTTTTAAACAAGCGCGAGAAGTAGAAGACGTCTTTGTAGCCGAGCGTGTCGGCAATTTCCTTGACCGTCAGGTCGGTGTTCAGCAAGATGTTTTTCGCCTCCGCCGTCTTCAGCCTGTGGATGTATTCGTTGAACGGGTAGCCGGTATATTCGCAGACGTTCCGCCGCAGCGTCGAAACGGAAATATGATGACGCCTGGCGATTTTCGCGGCATCGACCGGCTGGAGCAGCGAGTTGGAAATATCCTCAAGAATCTGAATCATATGCTGGGACTTCCCGTTTTCCGGGATGCGGTCAGCACTCCATATAAATTCGTAGAGCAGCGATTCGAGCAATAGCGATGCGCGGTCCACATTGGCCGGGGCTCCGCTTTCCATCAGCATGAAAATACGGTCGATTTTGTTTTGCAGCGCGTCATCCGTACCTGCCTGACTGACAGCTCCCGGGCGAAGCGGCCAATGTTCCAGCCATTCGTTCAGCCTCTCGCCTTCGATATTAAAATAGTACTCGTCCCAATATCCGTGATCGTCCGGACCGTAATCGAACACGGCCCCCGGATAAAACCAGAACAGGCTCCCCGGTCCGACATTATGCTTCAAGCCGTGATTGACCCGATAGCTTCCTTTGCCTCCGGTAATGTACACGAGCGCCCATTTTTGGAAAGTGGCTCCGGTTCTTTGCAGCGTTCGGCCCGGCAAATGCCCGATATTGGTGAGGGTTAACGATTTGAGGTTCAGCTTGCTTTTATCAACCTTGAGATCGACGATCCGGATCGGCACCGGACTGATCATCGAGTCCATGAAACTTGTTACCTTGTACATTCACCTATCCCTCCGGGGCGTGGTATGGTGGATTTATGATGTTCTTTTAACGCGCTTGACGTTAAGATGCGGCTTGCACATATGAAGCATGTCTTTGCATGCAAGTCCATTGTACCTCGAAAGCGCGGTTTGCAAAACCATCGGAAAGGGACGATATTCATGTCTAAGGTGAAAGTCGGAGTCATCGGCGCGGGATCGATATCGAACGTTCATTTAACGGCCTATGCCGCCAATCCGGACGTAGAGCTGGTTGCCGTCTGCGATCTGAACGCCGAGAGAGCCGGGAACAAGGCGGAGCAGTACGGCGCTGCCAAAACGTACACCGATTACCGTGAGCTGCTGGCCGACCCCGAGATCGAAGCTGTAAGCGTCTGCACCTGGAACAATACGCATGCCGACATCAGCATTGCCGCGCTGGAGGCCGGCAAGCATGTGTTATGCGAAAAGCCGCTGTGCAAAACGGTAGCCGAAGCGGAGCGGGTACGGGAAGCAGTGCGGCGGACCGGCAAGCTGCTGCAGATCGGCTACGTAAGACGGTTCGGGCAAAATGTGCAAACGCTGCGCAAATTTATCGACGCCGGCGAGCTGGGCGAAATTTATTATGCGAAGGCATCCTGCCTGCGCCGTCTCGGCAATCCGGGCGGCTGGTTCGCCGACAGCGAGCGTTCGGGGGGAGGTCCGCTGATCGATCTCGGCGTTCACGTTATCGACCTGTGCTGGTATATGATGGGCAAGCCGAAGGTGAAATCGGTTAGCGGCAATACATACCGGAAGCTGAGCAACCGCGCGCATATCGAAAATTTGAGCTTTTATAAAGCGGCCGACTATAATGCCGAGCTTAACGACGTCGAGGATTTGGCGAATGCGCTGATCCGGTTTGAAAACGGGGCTTCGCTGTTCGTCGACGTCAGCTTTACGCTGCACGCCAAAAAAGACGAGCTTTCGGTCAAAATATACGGCGAAAACGGCGGTGCGGAGATCGAGCCGGAGCTGCATATCATTACGGAAAAGCATCAAACCATTTTGAATGTGACCCCGCAGATCGACCAGCCGACCTTCAATTTTCAGGCGGGCTTCGATGCGGAAATCGCTCATTTCGTCCAATGCTGTCAGGGCAAGGCCGAAGTGCTGAGTCCGGTAGAGGATGGAGTGGAAATGCTGAAAATTTTATGCGGCATTTATGAGTCGGCGGCTGAAGGCAAGGAAATTCATTTCGCTTGAGCGTTGAAAGGATGGGGACGATGAAGCTTACGAATAAAATCGGCGTTATTGTGGACAGCTTCGGTATCGGCGTACGGGCCGGGCTGTTGAAGGCCAGGGATGTCGGCGCCCAGGGCGTGCAAATCTATGCGGTCAAAGGGGAAATGGACCCGGCCCATTTGTCGGCTCAGGCTCGCAAGGAGCTGAAAAGCTATATCGATTCGCTCGGTCTGGAAATTTCCGCGCTATGCGGCGATTTGGGCGGGCATGGCTTCCAGGACCGCAAGGCGAACGCCGAGAAGATCGAGAAATCGAAGCGGATTCTCGATTTGGCGATGGAGCTGGGCACGAACATCGTAACGACGCATATCGGCATTGTGCCGGACGATAAGGGACATGAGGTTTACGACGCGATGCAAACCGCCTGCGAGGAGCTGAGCAACTATGCGCGGAGCATGGATGCTTATTTTGCGATCGAAACGGGTCCGGAGCGGGCGGCGCATTTGAAAAGCTTTTTGGACTCGCTGACCGCGAACGGCGTATCCGTCAACTTCGACCCGGCCAACATGGTGATGGTGACGGGCGACGACCCGGTACAGGGCGTGCGTATATTGAAGGATTATATCGTTCACACCCATGTGAAGGACGGGGTACGGCTGCGCGAGGTCGATCCGAAGGACATTTACGGTTTTCTCGGCCATCACAAGATGGAACATGAAAAAATCGCCGAAATGGCTTCCGCGGGCGAAGCTTTCCGGGAAGTGCCTTTGGGCGAAGGCAAGGTACCGTTCGCCGACTATTTCGCGGCACTGCAGGAAATCGGTTATACCGGCTATTTGACGATTGAACGGGAAGTGGGCGACCAGCCCGAAACGGATATCCGCAAAGCGGTCGCTTTTATTCAAGCTTATAAATAATCGTAACGGGAGTGGCTGTCTGATGAACATTGCGTTAAGCGTATGGAGCTGCCATCAAAACATGTACGATCGAGCCTGGTCCAATGCCGACTTTATCGATTTCGTCGGGACGACGAAGGCTGACGGCGTGGAGCTGTTAAGCATGTTTTGGAATACCGATACCGATCTCCCCCAGGTGGAGGCTGCGCTGCAAAGGAACGGCCTGAAGCTGGCCTGCTTCGGCGCCTGCAACAATTTGGCCGAGCGGGATGAACTGAAACGCCGTGCGCAGGTGCAGGACATCCTGACCAGCGTGGATATGGCCGATCGGCTGGGCGCCAAGGCGGTGCGTATTTTTTCCGGCGACCGTTCGGAGGGACTTACCTTTGACGAGGCCAAAGTATGGATCATCGCCGGGTTGAAGGAAGCGGCGGCTTACGCGGAGAAGAAAGGGATTGCGCTTTGTCTGGAAAATCACGGACATTTCGCAGGCAAAGCAAGCCAGGTCGCGGATATTATCCGCGAGGTCGGGTCCCCGGCGCTGCGCAGCACGTTCGATACCGGCAACTTCCTGCTTGTGGACGAAAATCCGAGCACGGCCATCGGGCAGCTTCTGCCCTTGGTGAGTCATGTGCATTTGAAAGATTTCAAACATATTGCGGCTGGAGCGGAGCAGGGCAGAACGTACACGTCGCTGAGCGGGGCGGTTTATGCCGGCAAAGCGCCGGGAGAAGGCGATGTCGACCTTCCGTTTATTTTGTCGCAGCTGAAGGGAGCCGGCTATGAGGGCTGGCTGGCAGTCGAGTACGAAGGCAATGAAGACCAGCAGACGGCGTCGGCCCGATCGATTGAAAATTTGCGCAGTCTCTTGCAACAGGCATAAGCGAAGCGAGATATTGGTTCAACTATCCCGGTGTATACAAGCGCCGGGTTTTTTGTGTTGAGCAGAAAGTAAAAGCACTTAACTTTGTTCCTCGCAACCTTGGCAACTACGCTCATCCTTGAGTACGGCGCAGCCGGTTTTTTGCGGAAATGAATCGGCGCGGATGCAGGAAGAACGGCACGTCAAAACAGGGCTGCTTAAAAAGCTGTCCAAAGAAATCCTTGCTTTCGATGTAACGGACAACGGGTCGAATTGTAAAAAATAATTCATGCATACGATCGGCAAGTCTCCCATATAGTCTAGTAGTTGTTGAAAAATTTCATAGATTAATGCGGAGGGATCCATCATGCCTAGCCTGCTTCATGTTCATCGGTTTCGACGGATCGGTCTTATCGTCAGTTTTGTGCTAGTCGCGTTAATCCTTTTGCAACCGATTTCTAACTCCAGCGCATTCGCAGCCTCTGCGGACAACGAAGCTGCGCAGCGGCAAGAAATTTACGGGCAGCTGCAAGCCGGGAAGCGGATTTGGGCCGATAAAGACTATGCGAAACCGGATCAGCCGACGGTTTACTTAACGTTTGACGACGGGCCGAGCAAGCTGACGGACGGTGTGCTGAACATTTTGCGGGAAGAAGGAGTGCCGGCGACTTTTTTCATGCTGGGCGAGCAGGTGAAAGCTTATCCCGAGCAGGTGAAGCAGGTCGTCAAGGACGGGCATGCGATCGGCAATCATACGTACAATCATAAATATACGGAGCTTTACAGCAGTGTGCAGACGTTTTGGAATCAAATCCAGCAGACGGAACTAGCATTAGAGGAAACCGCGGGAGTAAAAACCGCGTTAATTCGCGCGCCCGGAGGGACGTTCGGCAACTTTGACGCGTTTTATTTTTACTATTTGGATCAGGCGGGTTACGAAGTATATGACTGGAACATCGACAGCGGGGATTCCGCAAGAGTGGGCGTGCCGGCGGCGGAAATTGTCCGAAAAGTGAAAAACAGCCCTCTTGCGCACGAGGTCATCGTACTGATGCATGACGGGACGGGGCATGTGCAGACGGTCAAAGCGCTGCCGGAAATTATCCGTTATTTCAAAGACGAGGGCTATGCGTTCGCCCCGCTCGGCCCGCAGGTGCAGCCGGTGCATTTCTCGGCAGGCAAAATGAAATGGAGCCGGTCTGTTTCGCCTGCGCTGCATGCCGGCTTGACGCTTGAGGCCGATCAGCACAGACTGGCTTGGGAGCAGGACATTATGCGGCAGCAGGCTCACGAACGGCAGATTGGCGGCGCACAGATGGAGAATAATCCCGGCGTGGCGCTGAATGCGGTATGGATGCGCGACAGTCTTGCCGCCAGCCTTGCTTCGACAAAGCCGCCGGTGCCTTCCGAGCCGCTTGAGGTTACGCTGGACGGCGGCAAGCTGCTGCTGGAGCCGAACGAGTACCGGCTGAAGGACGGCCATTATCAGGTGCCGGTGCGCAAGCTGATGGAAGCGATGGGCGGGCGGACGGAGTGGCATGCGGATCGGCGCACGGCATCCGTTCAGTACGGCTTCCGCGTACTCGATTATGATCTTATGCGCTACGAACTGCGTGTAATTCAGGGGATGAAGCGGACCGTTTATCATTTGCCGCAGATGGAGCTGCTGGATGGGACGCTGTATGTGCCGCTTCGGACCACGATAGAGCTATTGGGCAACCGGGTTGAGTCTTACGAGAAAGATCAGGGCCGGCTTCAGGTCAAGGCGGCTCTTACCGGCGGATATATGCTCCCGTACGGATTTTAGCGCCGTAAGCGGTGGGTCTCACTCCTGAATCGGAACACATCGGCAGTTTGGGCATGACCTTCGTTCGCAGCGCATGATCTGCCGGAATTCTAGCAGCGGGGTCTAAAGCGGCTGCGCCATGGAAATACTAGAATCATAGAGTAGTACTATGAGGAGGTATTTCAATGCAGGTGCATTCATCTTACTTCGACAAGCCGCAGGAACTGTTGGAACGAATCGTCGCGCAAATGGAAAAAGTGATTATCGGCAAGCGAGAGGTTATTGAGCAATTGTTAGTCGCGCTTTTATGCGGAGGGCATGTGCTGTTGGAGGACGTTCCCGGCGTCGGCAAGACGATGCTTGTCCGAACGCTGGCGAGAACGATCGATTGCAGCTTTAAACGGATTCAATGTACGCCCGATTTGCTGCCGTCCGATTTGACAGGCAGCAGTATATACAACCAGCAGACGGCCAAATTCGAATTTCGCCCCGGGCCGCTTATGGCAAACCTGATTTTGGCCGACGAGTTGAATCGGACCTCACCCCGGACGCAGGCCGCACTGCTTGAGGCGATGGAGGAAAAGCGGGTCACGGTGGATGGGGAGACGCATGCGCTGCCGGAGCCATTTTTCCTGATGGCGACGCAAAATCCGTTCGAATTCGAGGGTACCTTTCCGCTGCCTGAAGCGCAGCTGGACCGGTTTTTCATGAAGCTCAGGCTCGGCTATCCTGCGCCCAAGGATGAGATGGAGCTGCTCAACCGGGTCGTGGAACGGCATCCGCTTGCCCAGCTCAGGCCATTGCTGCTGCCGGAGGAATTTATGGCGCTGCAGAAGGATGCGCAGCGCGTCCATGTCGACGACACGATCAAAGGCTATATCGTGCAGCTGTCTGCGGCTACGCGGGAGCATGCCGATGTGACGCTCGGCGTCAGTCCGCGCGCTTCGATCGCTTTGATGCGGGCGGCTCAGGCGCGTGCTTACTTATCCGGCCGCGGCTACGTCATCCCCGACGACGTCAAGCAGCTGGCGGTTCCGGTGCTGGCTCACCGGCTGCTGCTTGCGCCGGATGCGGAGCTGGCTTACCGGAGCCGGGAAGAGGTAATGGGCGGTATCGCCGCAGCCGCCCCGATTCCGGCAAGGCGCTATGCGCCGGCGCAGTAGGTGGTGCATCATGCTGCCTAATGCGGTTTATATGATGGTGCTGCTTTTGTGCGGCGCGGCCGGCGGGTTATGGGGGATTAACGGGGGCGGACGTTCGGCGTGGCTGTGCATGTACGGCGCTGGCTTACTGCTCGTTTATTTGGGTACGGTATATCGGAGCATGCCTCGACGGCTCCAGGCGAAGCGGCATATGGCGCATTCGCGCTGCTGGAGCGGGGAGCCGACAGACATGGAGCTGAGTCTCCGGCTTCGCCCGTTCTGGCTTCCGGTTCCTTCGACGTGGCTGACGGTCGAAGAGGTATGGAGACATGCCGGAAACGGCCAGCCGGTCGTGCTGCGTGAAACGGGTCGCCCGACCGTATCCGGCGCGGCTAAGCTGTCATTGGCTTTGCCCGGTTTGCCGCGCGGGCTGTACCGGCTGGAGACGATGACGGTCAGCCTGAGCGATGCTTTCGGGCTGCTGTGCATCCGGCGTCCGGCCGAGACGGGACAGCACGAGCTGCTGGTGCTGCCAAAGCCGCTGCCGCTGCAGCCGGCGCTGGACGGCGCGGGCGGCGAGCTGCCGCATCAACGCCGGCAGCCGCACCTGCAGCGGCAGGCCGCGTCCCCGTTTATATACGGGACGCGGCCCTTCGCGCCGGGGGATCCGCTTAACCGGATCCATTGGCGCGCAACCGCGCGCGCGGGTGCGCTGCGCGCGAAGGAGACGGAGCAGCCCGGCGCCGACCGGCTGCTCATTTGCCTGGACGCGGCCAGGGGCCGTTCGAACGCGGCTGCGTTCGAAGCGGCGGTCGAGGCCGCGGCGGGGCTGGCCAAGCGCGCGCTCGAGCTTGGCGTTGCCGTGCGTCTTGCCGCATGCGACCGGCAAGGCAGCATGGGAGAGGCGCAGACGGCTTCGCGCCTCCCCGGGCTGCTTCGGCTGCTCGCGCTGCTGCCGTGCGACGGCGCCCGTCCCTTGGCGGCGCTGGTGCAGCGCGAGACGCAGCATCAGCGCCCCGGGACCGCAGTCGCCATTATCACGGCGGAGCCGGATGAGCAGCTGCTGCGTCTGCTGTGCCGGCTGCGTTCGCGCGCCGTGCAGCTCGTGTACGTCAACGGCGCAGCGGAGTCTGGCGCCGTGCAGCAATGGCGGCGGCAGACCGAGGCCGCCGGCTGCAACTTTATGGCGGTGGGTGCGGTTGTCCGCGCCGCCGCCGAAGGGGGTGATGGCGATGCCGCGGATGCCGATCGACCCGCCGCCGTCGTCTAAGGCGGCGGCGCAGCCGCCTGCTGCCTATCTCGGCGGACCGCAGGAGCAGCCCCAATCATGGGCGGCGCGTCTAGTTCCCGCGCTGCTGATGTTTTGGCTGCTTCGCGAATGGCTCGTTCCGTTGGAACGGTTATCCGATATGACGGAAATATACCGGATCACGCCATTCCTGATCGCCTTCGGCATATTTCTGGCACTCGATGTGCTTCGCGTGGCCGGCGTGGCCGGCTGGCCGTTGAAAGCCGCCGTCATCGTCGGCGCTGCGGCGATTGTCCACAGCGGACAAGCGATTCCCGATGCCGGCTGGTGGGCCGGTCTGCTTCGCGACGTGTCTGGCGATGCGCTGGATATAGTGCAATGGAACTTCGCCGGGCTGGAGCCGGTAACCCGGACCATGTTGTTCCTTGCGGGCTGGTCGTTTTTTATTTGGGTGGCGCAAACGTTTGCCGCGGAGCGTCAGCAGATCGGCTGGTTTGTGCTGATGACGCTGTGCTACTTGACACTGCTGCAGCTGATCTTCGACTTGGACATGTCCGACGCGCTGCTGCGGTCGGCGGGAGCCGGCCTGTTACTCCTGTCTTCGCTGCAGACCGAACGGTGGCTGCGCTGGCGGCAGGAACCGTCAGAGCATGCCTTCATGCCGGCTGTTGCCCGCGGACTGCTGTTTCGGGCAAGCCGATTTGCCGCGGGCTCGTCAGCCGATGCGGCGGAACGCCGGACGGCGGCATTGACCGGCAGTCGACGCCGCCTTGGCGCAGCAGGCGCGCAAGCTGCGTCGCTCCCCGTCGGCCAACATCGCACCGGAGCAGCGGGTTCGCAAGCCGCATCTTACGCAGCAGGCCATCGCTACGGTGGCGCAGCAGGCGCGCAAGCCGTATCTTACACCGCAGGCCATTGCTACGGTGGCGCAATAGCTGTGCAAACGGCAGCTCATGGCAGTCGCCGCCACGTCACGGCAGCAGGCATGCAAGCCGCCTCGCAAGCCCCCGGCCATCGCCGATCGCGCGCAGCAGCTTCGCTGGCCGGCGGGCTCGCAGTAGCTGCGCTTTGCCTGCTGGGCGCATCGATCGGTGCGGCGCAGCATTCGCAGCCAAGCAAGCAGGTGGACTGGTCCGGTTTTATTGCCGCCGCGGAACGGCTCGTCCCGTCTTCGGCATGGAATGCGTTCAGCATGCCGGGAGGGGGACGGCTGGCGTCCGTCAAAGCCAAAACCGGCTATGGCACTGACGATTCGCAGCTCGGATTTCCGCTGGAGCCGGACGATCAGCTCGCTTTTACAGCATATACCACTCAACTAACCTACTGGCGGGGCGAAACCAAAAATGTGTACACCGGGCACGGCTGGTCGCAATCGTATTCCCCGTCGGTACAAAATATTAACGACGCCGCGATGACAGCTTCCGATGCTTCCGCTGCGCAGACGGAATTCAGCTCCGGCGCAGCCAAGACTATGGTCCGGCAGCAAATAATGCTCAAGCAAAGCGGACTCGGCGGCCAGCTGTTTTTAGGCGGCGACATCATGAAGGTCGAGGCTATGGTCTCCCTGAAGGGGGAGGCGATTTCGACCGAGTGGCTGTGGCGCGGCAAGCTGACCGACCGCGTCATTCTTCCGGTATTGACCGATCCGCTTGATTCTTACAAGGTGCAGGTGCTGGCCTGGAACCAGTCGGCGCCGACGGACGGCTCAACGGCGGCTTATGCATTTCCTCACGACATCGAAGACGCTTATTTGCAGCTGCCCGACAAGCTGCCGGCGAGGGTCGGCGAGCTGGCCGACAAATTGACCGAGGGTCTGGCTTCTCCGTACGACAAGGTGAAGGCGATTGAACGGTATTTGCGGACAAGCTACATATACAGCATGGAACAGAGCAAACCGCCGTCGGACGGCCAGGACTTCGTCGATCAGTTTCTGTTCGTGCAGAAGGCGGGTTATTGTGATCATTTTTCCACCGCCATGGCTGTTATGCTTCGTTCGATTGGCATTCCATCGCGCTGGGCCAAAGGCTTCGGCCCGGGCGAGATTACGGCTGCGAAGCCGGCAAACGGCGCTGTCGACGACCCAGCCGCTGTCGAATATACCGTGGAGGTGCGCAATAAGGATGCGCATTCGTGGGTTGAGGTTTATTTTCCGTCCAGCGGGTGGGTTCCGTTCGACCCTACCCCCGGCTACGCCGGGGTAAACGCATTGTCGAGCCAGGCAGCAATAGATGCCGCCGCTTTGCCGCATGGCGCTGACGGGCAGCAGGCAGACACCGTCACGCAGCCCTCTCCGGACCATCGGCCGGAGCCGTCCTTCGTCCTCTCCATGGAGCGGGTTATCCCCATGCTGGCCGAATTCGCGGAGGCTTTGTCCACATACGTCTCGGCGATCGGGCGGCTGTTCCACAGCTTCGACCTGTGGGCAGGCAGGAAGCTGGCGTTATCCTTGTGGATTATGATGGCGGCGATACTGCTCCTGCTTGTCCACATGTGGATAAAGCGAAAAAGGAGCATTGGCGCATCCGATGATCCGCCTGCTTCCGTACCCGGTCGCGGAGTAGGTGCGGGTGCCGTTTCGTCCCGTATCGTCATCCACGCAACCGAAAGTTTAAGGTCGTGGCAAACGATCCGGCTGTCCGAACGGATTTGGGGCAAGCTGCAAAAACGGTGGGGGCGCTCCGGTCCGGCCCAGACGATGCGCGAGTATTTGCTGACTCGCCCTTTTTCAACCGATGAACAGCGAAGCGCGCTGCTTCATCTTGTACGGCTGCTGGAAGCGATCCGCTATCATCGAGGCCCCGGGAGGGTCACGCACAGCCAGCTTTATGCCGCTTGGCGCGAGCTGAAGCGGGCGTCGGGGGCAGGCGGCAATCGCAACCAAGCCGTTAATCCTGCAGACCATTTATAACGTTAATCTGCAGCCATGTAAAATATCGGAGCAGTCGGATGAGGTAGTCCATACGGCTGCTTTTTTCTGTTTCGCATAGTTTTGACAAACGCACAAGAGCCCCTAAGGACGGGAATGCCGTTTAACTTAGAGAAAGAACGTATGAGTGTGTAGCTTTTGCGCACACAGCCTTGACAAACGCACCCGTCCTTGAGGACGGCGACCCCGTCCCTCGTTCGCTTCGCACGGTTGTAGCGATGCAGCGGCCCGGTTCATGGCAATGACGGACACGGTTCGGGGCGGCAGCATTATACAATAGCTGATTCATGTTTAAACTATACGGAAAGTTCCGAGGACCATCGCGTTGGAAGCGGCGGGAGGCAATTCGCGCGGGCGGGTGGCTTTTTTCAGACAGGCATTGCCCTTTCCGATGCGGAAGCTTATAATATTGTCTATTGATTTAGCAGGGCGTAGTGCGGAGAAAATTCGGATGTACACGAGGGCGTATATGATGTGAAATTCAGCCTGTGCTTATGACAACCGTTTTGCCCGAGTCAAATTGGAGCGGCGTGTGGCTTTCCGGCGGGGAGTCCGGCGCTGCTTCCGTAGAAACGATTAGGAGGAAATTATGGATAAGCCGAACGAACTTATTGTCGTATTGGATTTTGGCGGACAGTACAATCAGCTGATTGCGCGCCGGATCCGGGATTTGGGCGTGTACAGCGAGCTGCTGCCTTACAATACGACGGTTGAAAAACTAAAGCAGCTGCAGCCGAAGGGGATCGTATTCTCGGGAGGACCGTTGAGCGTATACGGGGAAAACGCCCCCCACGTAGACCCGGCGGTTTATGATCTGGGCATTCCGATTTTCGGTATTTGCTACGGGATGCAGCTGATGGCCTATCAACTGCAGGGCAAGGTGGAACGGGCGTCCAAGCGCGAATACGGCAAAGCCGAGGTCGATTTCGCCGATCATTGCCGGCTTGCGCATGGATTGGACAAGCAGCAGACCGTATGGATGAGCCATGGCGACCATGTCGTCGAGCTTCCGGAAGGCTTTGTTATCGATGCCAGCACGGAGCATGCGCCTGTGGCGGCGATGAGCCATCCGGACAAAAACATGTTTGCCGTCCAATTCCATCCGGAGGTACGGCATTCCGTATACGGCAACGACATGATTCATAATTTCCTGTATAAAGTATGCGGCTGTGAAGGCAAATGGAGCATGGAAAGCTTCATCGAGGATGCGATCCGCGACATTCGCAGCCAGGTCGGCGACAAGAAGGTGCTATGTGCGCTCAGCGGAGGCGTGGATTCGTCCGTTGTCGCGATGTTGATTCACAAAGCGATCGGCGATCAACTGACCTGCATGTTTATCGACCACGGCTTCCTGCGCAAGGGGGAAGCGGAAGGCGTTATGGATACCTTTGTCGGCAAATTCGATATGAAGGTAGTCAAAATCGATGCCCGCGACCGTTTCATGGGCAAGCTGGCCGGCGTGGACGACCCCGAGCAAAAACGGAAGCTGATCGGAACGGAATTCATTCGCGTGTTCGAGGAAGAATCTGCGAAATTCGACGATTTTTCTTTCCTGGCTCAAGGAACGCTGTACACGGACATTGTCGAAAGTGGTACGGCTACAGCGCACACGATCAAATCGCATCACAATGTCGGCGGGCTGCCTGAAGATATGAAATTCGAGCTGGTCGAGCCGTTGAAGGCGTTGTTCAAGGACGAGGTACGTAAAGTTGGGGAAGAATGCGGACTGCCTGCGGAAATCGTATGGCGCCAGCCGTTCCCGGGCCCAGGTCTCGCTATTCGCGTATTAGGCGAAGTGACAGAGGAGAAGCTGACGATCGTCCGCGAATCCGATGCCATCCTGCGCGACGAAATCGCCAAAGCCGGCTTGGATCGCGAGATTTGGCAGTATTTCACAGCTCTTCCGAACATGAAAAGCGTAGGCGTCATGGGCGACGCGCGTACGTATTCTTATACCGTGGGAATCCGCGCGGTCACTTCGATCGACGGCATGACCGCCGACTGGGCACGCATTCCTTGGGATGTGCTGGAAAAAATTTCGGTGCGGATCGTAAATGAAGTCGATAACGTAAACCGCATCGTGTATGACATTACATCCAAGCCGCCGGCTACCATTGAGTGGGAGTAGGTTGGATAAATTTAATGTCGTGCAACGTTTGGAAGCCTTGATGCATAAGGGTTTATGGCGCTGACGATATAGAAATTCCGCGTCCACCTGCAACGATAGAGTGCAAAATAATGACTCTCTTTTATCTGCGTAGTTTAGCAAATAGAAGGGAGTTTTTTTTATGAACACAAGAGCATACTGCTCCCAAAGACGAACCATTGCAGAATCATGCAGTTGCACTTATCGTAGAAACTTTGTTAAAGCATGTAATTCTATTCCATGATAATTATCCATGCACTTGAACAAGTTATCACATACGATATACCATAATCCAATTTGATGGGAAGGTGTATCAGGATGTCATGTTCGTGTGGATGTGGAAGAAAGCGCCAAAATCGCATGATCAGTACTCGAATCGGAAATGCTATGCTGTCGGTTCCATCATTTATCTGTAAGGGTCATAAACGCCGAGGTGCGGTTGGTTGTTGCTTTAAGTCACATCTAAGAGGCGAAGGAATAAAAAGGGTGCCAGGAACTCGCAACGTATACTTTGCAGATGCTAATTTAATATGCACGGGAGCCCTTTGTTCTGGTCGTGATAGGGACATTGTTTTTGAATGGACATTAACACCTATCGATAAAGCAAATCCAGGTAATCTTAGGATTGTGGGAAATTCACGTAGAGTAGGCAACGACAGAGTTGAAATCGCAGGAACCGGTACTTTCGATCTGCACGTAAGAGTTATCTTTAAATGCACACGAGTAAGTTTTCGAGTATTTATTGACAATTGTGTAAGTACGAGGACTGTACGATTCACCCAGTGAATAGAGCAAGATGATATTTTACAGATTGGGCGTTTGCATCGTCCTCTAAATGGTGTGAGGATAAAACGAGGAATACCGTATACGGAACCGTTTCTTGTCCGCATGGAGGAGGGACGGTTTTTTTCGTATAAGATTTTATACTTTGCTTCGCACAACCTTGATAAATGCGCTCGTCCCCCTAAGGGCGGCGAAGCCGTTTATCCTTCGTTATCCAAATTTCCGAACAGGATTGAAAAAAATATGTCGAATGTTCGGAAAAGCGATTGACAAGTTTCGTCATCACTCTTAGAATAAATGTTGGATATGAAGGGAATAACAGTTTCGTATAATCCCGGGAATTGGCCTGGGAGTCTCTACGAGATCACCGTAAATGATCTGGCTACGAACATTCAAGGCGCAGGACGCAATCGTTCGACGCTCCAAAACCGGCCGCAGCGCAAGCTGTGCGGTTGTTGGCGCTGCGATGGCCGTCGGGCTTTGTATGCGGGCTCAGCATTGGATCATGCTGAGTTTTTTCGTTGTTCCAAAAACCAAAGGGGGATTTGGGAATGGATCGATTTTTTAGGTTGAAGGAAAACGGGACGACCGTACGTACGGAAATCATGGCTGGTTTGACGACCTTCATGACGATGGCGTATATTCTCGCGGTAAATCCGAACATTTTAAGCAATTTCGGATCCGGCGCGACAGGCATGGATTGGACGGCTGTATTCCTGGCAACGGCCATTGCTGCGGGTGTGATGACTATCGCAATGGGATTGTTCGTCAATTTTCCGGTCGCTTTGGCGCCGGGCATGGGTTTGAATGCTTATTTTGCAACGGTCATTCTTTCTTCGCAGGGCCATTTTACGTTTCAAATGGGGCTCGCTGCTGTATTTATTTCCGGTTTGATATTTATTGTGCTGACGGTAACGAAGGTACGCCAGCTGCTGCTGGTTGCCGTTCCGGACAGCTTGAAGCATGCGATTACGGTAGGGATCGGGCTGTTCATTACGATTATCGGGTTGAAAAACAGCGGCCTGCTGACGGTGGCGGTGGAAGCTGGCAAAGATATCCCCGCCCACAAATTTACGGACGTTCTTTCTTTCGAAACGGTATTTCATATGGGCAGCATGAAGGATCCGGGAGTCATCTTGTGTATTCTCGGTCTGATCATCATTTCGGTTTTGATGGTGCTTCAAGTGCGCGGCGCGATTTTGTTCGGCATATTGCTGACGACAGTTATCGGTTATTTTATGGGACAAGTCGACCTGGGGACGCTGACCAATGCGAAGACAACCTGGGTTCCGGATATGGGCAAGCTGGCGTTCGCTCAGTTTGATTTCAACGGCTTGTTAAACGTAGGTATTATTTCGGTCATTGCAACGTTTACTTTCGTCGAATTGTTCGATACGTTCGGCACGCTGGTCGGTACGGCCAACCGTGCAGGCATTATGAAAAATAAAGCGGAAGGCAACAAAAAAGTCGGCAAGGCGATGATGGTTGACGCGATCGCGGTCAGCGGCGGCGCGCTGGTGGGCACAAGCACCGTTACCGCGTACGTGGAAAGCGCGGCGGGCGTTGCCCAAGGCGGACGTACCGGCTTGACGGCGGTTACGACGGGCGTTTGCTTTTTGCTGGCGCTGTTCCTTGCCCCTATCGCGGCTTTAATTCCCGGCTCCGCGACGGCGGCCGCATTAATTATTGTCGGCGTGCTGATGATGCAATCGATTAAAGAAATCGATTTTCAAGATTTTGTCGTGGCGATTCCGGCGTTTTTCACGATCGTGTTCATGCCGTTTACTTACAACATCGCTAACGGTATTTCGTTCGGTATCGTGACGTATGTCATTCTGGCTTCCGTCGCAACGATGAGCGGACGCGGGCAGCATAAAGTTCATTGGCTGATGTGGGTTCTCACCGTGCTTATTGTACTGCGTTACGTATTTATCGGCAGCGAAGGATAAAAATCAGACTAACTGCAGCAGATGGGCTCCGGCTGTTCATTTTCGTGAATGGCCGGGGCCTATTTTTCAGAGAAGGACAGTTCGGGAGCAAAAATTTGAATATTGCGCATTGACATCGCATGTGCAGCATACTATACTAACAAACAATATCATAAACGCGAAGAACGGGAACAGTAGTCGGCCGGATCTGTCTAGAGAGCTGCGGGGTGGTGCAACGCAGTCGGAGAAGCCAGCGAACCTCGCCCGGGAGCGGTGGAACTGAAACGGTGTAGCGCTGCACGCGCAAGTAGGTTCCAACGGGTTGCCTCCGTGACAAGGCCGTGCGAAAGAGGAACCAATCCTCTGCACCCAAAGGCGGACCTTCGGCTTGTGCCGGGGTCAACAAGAGTGGTACCGCGATAGACATAACGGTCTGTCGTCTCTTATACGGAGACGGCAGGCCTTTTTTAATTACCGGAAAACCAGAAAAGCATTGGCTTTAAATTTTGTCCGGCACAACCTCGATAACGAAATTGTCCGCTAAGGACGGCTTTGATTGAGCCTAAATATATTCATCACGCGAAGAACGGGAGCAAGTAGAGTATAACCTTTGTCCAGAGAGCTGCGGGCCGGTGCGACGCAGTCAAGGAAAGCTCGAATCTCGCCCGGGAGCGGTGCGGTCGAAGCCGGTAAAACGGTCTAGACGGCAACGGATCACCCCACGTTATCGGGGAGCGCGGCACGAAAAGGATGTGTGCGGTAGTCAGTGGATGTATCCGAGACTGCATGCGGTCCTTTGGCGGCTGCGCATGAGGCGGACGCCCTTCACTTGGAAGGGGTCAACGAGAGTGGTACCGCGGCAGCTGAAAGCCTGTCGTCTCTTTTGTAGAGACGGGGCTTTTTTTGTTGTAAAGAAGTATAAGCTTTAACCTTTGCTGCGCCAATCTTGGCAAACGCGCACGTTCCTTATGCCGGCGAAGCCGTTTATCCCGGGTCGGACGGATATGGGGGTGTTCGGCTCCGTGTAGCCTTGACAAGGGCGTTCGCCTTTAAGGACGGCGAAGCCGATTATGAGTGACACCCGGCAACAAAAAAATTTTTGGGAGGAATCACCAATGACGAATAGAACAGAGACTGAAAAACAGTTGAAACGAGTGCATATTTTCGATACGACGCTGCGGGACGGCGAACAGGCGCCGGGAGCGTCGCTCCATCCCGAGCAAAAAATCATCATCGCCCGCCATTTGGCGCAATTGGGAGTTGATATCATCGAACCGGGATTTCCGATTTCGAGCCCGGGCGATTTCATGGCGGTCCAGCGTATTGCCCAGGAGGTGACGGGAGTGGAAATTTGCGGCTTTGCGCGCGCTGTCAAAGACGATATCGATGCGGCGATTCGGGCTACGGAGGCGGCGGAGCGGCGCAGGCTGCACCTGTTCTTGTCCTCGTCGAACATTCATCTGGACTTTCAGCTGCGCAAGTCGAGGGAGCAGGTGATTCAAATTGCGCGCTCGATGGTCGCTTATGCGAAACAGTTTGTTGACCGGATCGAATATTCGCCAATGGATGCGACTCGTACGGGGGATGAATTTTTATTTGAAATGATTGAAGCGGTTATCGAGGAAGGAGCGACGATCATCAACATCCCGGATACGGTCGGCTATGCGCTGCCGGAGGAATACGGGGCGATGTTTACCCGGGTGATGAACAATGTCAGAGGGGGCAAAGGAGTCGAATACAGCGCCCACTGCCATAACGATCTCGGGCTTGCGGTAGCCAACAGCCTGGCGGCCATACGCGCCGGAGTGACTCAGGTGGAGGTGACGGTTAACGGTGTCGGCGAGCGGGCCGGAAACTGCTCCCTGGAGGAGCTGGCGATGGCGATTGAAACCCGGAAAGAGGCACTAGGCGCGGAGACGGGCATTCAAACCTGGCATATTTACGAGGTGTCGCAAAAGGTAAGCCGTGCCATGAGCTTCCCGATCGCGTTCAACAAGCCGATTGTCGGACGCAATGCATTCCAGCATGAGGCGGGCATTCATCAGGACGGCTTGCTGAAAAATCGCAGCACGTATGAAATTATGGATCCGGACCGGTTGGGTGTCCCTCGCAGCATGATTATTTTGGGCAAGCATTCCGGCCGCCATGCGATCAAGCATCGCGTCAGCCAATTCGGCGTGGAGCTGACGGACGATCAAATGGAGTCGCTGTACGTCAAGTTCAAGGAGCTGGCCGACCGGCAGAAGGTCGTTCAGGATCATCAGCTGATGGAACTGATTGGCCATACGGTCAATACGGTGCTGGAGCCGTATACACTGGTGCAGGCACAGGTGCTGACCGGAACGACGGGCGTTCGGATGGCTTCCTGCACGATTATGGACAATGCCGGCAAAAAGGAGCTTGTCTTGTCGGGAACCGGCGAAGGACCGGTTGAGGCGTTGGTTGCCGGAATCAGTCAGGCGCTGCCGATTACGGTGGAATTTACCGATCTGGAGCTGTACTCTTTGTCCTCGGGCGAGGAAGCGAACGGAGAGGCGGTCGTAACGGTCAGCGCGAACGGCTGCCATTACCGTGGAGTTGCGGTTCACAGGGATGTGCTGATGGCCGTTGCGCAAGCCTATATGGCAGCGTGCAATCAGGCGGTTCGCGATTATGCGCGTCATCCGCAAGCGGCATCGTTGGCAAATGACGGCGAAGTGGAAATTACGATTCCATAAAAGACGAATCAGAGGCTCAGGCAACGGATTGACCGGATTGCCGGCGCTGGGGGCGCACATATTTACAAGATCGCTAACAAAGGGAAAGGCGGGATTGGATGGGACGTGTCGTTCAATATTATGAATCGTTTGACGAATGGGGACGGCTGGAACGGGAACCGGTCGAGCTGACGGTTAATTGGCATTTTATTCGGCAGTATCTTCCCGATCAGGGACATATTTTGGACAACGGAGCGGGCCCGGGCCAATATTCGCTGAAGCTGGCGCAGCACGGGTACTCGGTTACGGTATCGGACATTACGCCGCGAATGGTCGAGCTGGCCAAGGAAAAAGCGGCCGAACGCGGCTTGCTTGACCGGTTTGACGGCTTTGAGGTTGCAGATGCCGCCGACCTGAGCTGCTTCGGCGACGGGCATTTTGACGCATCCTTAATGCTGGGACCCTTCTATCACCTTCAGACTGAGCAGGCACGGACGGCTGCGGCCAAAGAGCTGTACAGGGTGACCAAGCGGGACGGATTTATATTTGCGGCCTTTATGCCGCGGAGCAGGCATTTGATCACTTCGCTGCTGGCGCCTCGGCATTGGAGGCCGAACGACAATGTAGACACGATCGCCGAATTTATGGAGACGGGTATATTCGATCATACTGACGAAGGACGCTTTACCGGAGCGTATTATTTCAATATCGAAGAAATCCGGCCGTTCATGGAGGGCAGCGGGTTTGAAACGGTCGGCATGATCGGGTCCTCGAATATAGGCTCGCTGCTCAACCGGGAGCAATGGGATTATTGGAAGCAGCGCGGGGATGAAGAAATGAGCAAGCTGATCCGGCTGCTTATCAAGACGGCAGACGATCCTTACGTGCTGGGGGCATCTCCCCATATTATGTATATCGGCAAAAAAAGCGGCTAAGCGAAACGGGTTCACCATCGAACAGGCTGTAAAAACAGGGCTGTGGATAAAAATTATCCACAGCCCTTGTGTATATTGTGCATAAATATGGAAAAATGCTATGGATCAACCTGCATAATATTCAACGTAAAGCAGCGGAAGTGGATAAACATTTTACGAAAAATCTGTGGATAAAGTGGATAACTCTGTGGATTAACCAAAATCCGGCGGTTTTTCTCATGATTTGCTGCCCCGGCTATGGGGATAACGTTGTGGATAGAAAGAAGTTCCGGGCATAATGATTCACAAGCTGGATAACTTGATTCGTGTTGTGGGACAGTAATGCCATATGGGTTGAATTGGCAACGTTAAATGCTTTGTGCAAAGCAAATAAGGAAGGAGGGGCCAATCGTGGATAAACGGCGGACGACGGCATTATTTATCACATTGTGGGTAGGCGCGATGTTGTGTTCGAACACGGCTGTTTGTTCACAGGCAGCGCAGTCCGGACAGCTTTCTTTATCGATTGAAGATAAAAAAATAACGCTTGTGTCTGTCCCGGGGCTGTCCTTTATAGAGCTTGATCCGGATTCCGCAAAGCTGTCGGGCATTCAGGGCGATGCTTTGCCTCATATCAAGGAGCTGCAGCGAACCGCCGCCTGGGGAGCGCTCAACGTACGGACGCCGGGTAAAGGCTTGGAGGACGTGTATATGTCGCTGGGGGCAGGGCAGTATGCCGATGCCCCTCCGGGTGTTTCCGGGATGCAGAGGGCGGAACGGCTCGGACAAGCATATGCGGCCGAACACATTCTTCGTTATACGGGAACGGCGGCAGAGATGGAGTCGATCGTTATTCCCCAGATTGAAGCGATCAAAAGGATGAACGCCTCGAATGATTATCGGGCCCGGCCGGGTCGCTTGGGGGAGCTACTGGCTGCGGCGGGCGTTCACAGCGGCGTGTGGGGCAATCTGGATCTTATGAAAGCCGGAGGGCGTTTGAAGGAGCGGGAGATCGGCAGTCTGTACCGCAGATATGCGCCATTGATGCTGATGAATGAGGCGGGATTCGTCCAGCGGGGGGATGTCGGCGGCGGCGATGTTATCGTCGATCATACGAGGCCTTTCGGGCTGCGTACGAATTATGGCTGGCTGCTGGAGCAAAGAAGCAAGCTTCCGGGTCCGGCAGCGGCGCTGCTGGAAATTGGCGATCTGCAAAGACTGTACGACGAGCGCAGCTCTTATTCGGCGGAAGCCTTCACTGTAATGAAGAAGCAGGTTTTGACCGAGCTGGACGCTTTTCTCGGTGAGTTGACCCGGCAGCTGCAAGCGGAATCGGCGGCAGGGCAAACGGTCGAGCTGTGGCTTTTCAGTCCGCAGGTCAATGCCGAGGCGGCTAAAGCGAAAGCTATGCTGGCGCCTGTGATGATATATGCGCCTTCGGGCCGCGAAAGTATACTGACCTCGGCCACGACCCGACGTCCCGGGCTCGTCTCCGCAGTTGATATCGCGCCGGCGCTGCTGACAGCCTTCGGAATTCAGCCTCCGGCGGACATGATCGGGCTGCCGGTCGTCCGCGAAGCGGCGGCTGACGCTTTTCCCAAGCTATTGGCGGATTTGCGGCAGTTCCGGCTCCTGTATGCGCAGCGGCCGCCGCTCCTGTATGCGCTTGCCGTATATGAAATAGTCGTGATGCTGGCCTCGCTCATGGCAGCATGGTATTTCTCCGGCGGCCGGAAAATCGGAGCGAAGGCATTGCTGCTGTGGCGGACGCTGCTGTACTCGCTGCTGCTGGCGCCTGCCGGCTTGCTGGCGATGGGGTGGTTTACGTTCGAACGGTTAAGCGCGGCCGCTTTGTTTGTCGTCGGCTGCGTGCTAACGGGAGGTTTGCTGTTCGCCGTGGCCGCCGGCCGCCGGCGCAAAGGATTTGTATTCAGTCTGGCGGGGATTGGCCTGTTGGTGACGGCGTTGATTCTGTATGACGGGCTGCACGGAGCCCAGGCAATGCAGCGGTCGGTACTTGGCTACGACCCGATGATCGGCGCGCGATACTATGGGATCGGCAATGAATTTATGGGCGTGCTGCTCGGTGCCGCGCTGCTCGGGCTGAGCGCGGCCCAGCAGGCGCTGCGCGGCTTGCGCTGGCCGCGCCGCCCCGCGGCAGGCGAGCCGCCTGGCACGCTGGCCGCCTCCGGTGCGCCTGTACCCGCGCACACAGACGCGCTGCCGCCCGAGACAGCCGCAGCCGCCGCGCTGGCGGCTCCCGCGGGCATCGCGGCGTGGCGCCTGCCGCCGCTGGGCGCGCTCGCGCCATGGCGGCGCGCCGCGGAAGCCGGCGCCGCTTCGGCCGCCGGCGCATGGCCGCGCCGCGCCGCAGCCGGCCATGCGGCTGCGCGGGTCGGAGCCGCGCTGCCTGCGGCCGCGGCCGGTGCGCTCATCGCCGGCTATTTGGCCGCGCCGGCGCTCGGCACGAACGCCGGCGGGGCGCTGGCCGCCGCGGCGGGCTTCGGCGCGCTGGCTGCGCGCCTCGCCGGCGGGCGCCGCTGGCTGCGCCTGGCGCCCGTCCTCACGCTGACGATGGCGGCAGCGCTTGCGGGCCTGTGGCTGCTCAACGGCGGAGCAGCCGGTGCGGTTGCGGCCGATAAGCAGAGCCATATCGGCCGGGCATTCGAGGCGCTGCTCCAGGGGCGCCTTGATGCCATCGGCGCCATCGTCAGGCGCAAGCTGGAGATGAATGCGCATTTGATCCGCGTATCCGTCTGGAGCAAGGTGCTGCTCACCGGCCTAGCCGTCATGGCCGCTCTTGTGCTGCGGCCCCGCGGGCCGTTCCGCCGTTGGCAGCGCCGCTACCCGTATTTGATGTACGGCTGCGCGGCCAACGTCATCGGCACCATCTTCGCTCTGGCGCTCAACGATTCCGGCATCGTCGCGGCGGCGACGATGATTATATACGGTAGCGTGCCGCTGCTGCTGCTTAAACTCGAAAGCGCCTGATCGTCTCAGGCGCTTTACTTTTCCATTTTCGATATGCTTTTTCCGCTGCTCATCGCATCAGCCCCGCTTTGCACATAACTGCTTCGGGACCGAACACAAAACAAAATTGCGGCAGCCATACTATTCCGGTCGTTCCCGCTTTTGCAGTCTGATTTCGTATTCACGGCTTTCAAACGTCCATGAAGACCGGTCCCAAGAGAAAGGCAGGCTCGGCTTCGGGACATACGATACTTCTGACCGGCAGTTGGCACCGGGCTTAATGATGATCGGTCAGCTTTTTTTCGTATGTTTCGAATTAGCGCGGTTCTTTTAACAGCTTTCGCAATATTTCGATCTCAAGGGATCGCCAACTGTATGTTTCCGCGCGGGGTTCAACTGACCGCCGTTCAGCATCCTAAGCGCCTTCTTGGAAATTTTATGTGTTGGAAACTGCAAAAGCACATCTTTTTATCCGTTATTTTCCCTCACAGAAGTATTCCTGCAAAAATACATTTTTTCGTCCGTTCAATACTCAAGATCAGGAGATATCTCTTTGCATAACTGTATTTTTACAGGATTTCCCTTCCAAATAAGTAAATTTGATTGAAAAAACGGTATATTCGCAGGTTTTTAGACAGAGATTTCAAAAATCACGGCCTTTAAATGCTCCGATGAAATAAATATCCGCTGCGCTGGCGGAACATTCAGCCGAGTCGCTGTTGTCTTCTAATTTCTTGAATTGCACCGCGCTACTCCGCCAGCTGCTCCCACTGCTCGTAGCAGTGCTCCAGCTCGAGTTTTTTCCGTTCGATCTGTTCATTCCGCTGCTGCACTTGCATGTAATCGTTGTAGACCTCGGGCGCGGCCAGCTCTTCCTCAAGTTGGGCCAGCTCCGTTTCCAGCCGGGCGATGTCCTGCTCCAACTGCTCCAGCTTGCGCTGACGGGACCGTTCCTCGCGTTTCGCCTGCTTGCTCGCCTCAAAGTTGTTATCCGTTGGCTGCGAGGTTTGAGCCGCTGTGCCGCTCGATCCGCCGTTTGCCTGCTTTCCCGGGGCTGCGGCATCGGCAGCCATCTTTCCTTTAACGGCGGCGGCCGCCAGCCGCTGCTGCTCCATCTCGGCCAATTCCTGCTTCTTTTCCACGTAATCGTCATAGTTGCCCAAATAACGGGTTACTCCGGTACGCGCCAGCTCCAGCATCGATTCCGCCATTTTATTTAAAAAATATCGGTCATGGGAAATAAACAGCAGCGTGCCTTCGTAATCCATCAGCGCAGATTCCAGAACTTCCTTGCTATACAGGTCCAGATGGTTGGTCGGCTCGTCGAGAATCAGCACGTTCGCTTTCTCCAGCATCAGCTTGGCCAAGGAAACGCGGGCTCTTTCCCCGCCGCTTAGCGCCGCGATTTTTTTAAACACATCCTCGCCGCTGAATAAAAAGCTGCCCAGCACAGTCCGAATCCGCGCTTCCTCGATATGAGGGAACGCGTTCCATACCTCCTCAAGCACCGTATTCCTTTCGCCTAGGCCTGTCTGCTCCTGATCGTAATAGCCGATCCGGACATTGGCTCCCCACTGAATGCTGCCGCGGTCCGGCTGCTGCTGTCCGACCAGCGCCTTCAACAGCGTGGACTTGCCTATTCCGTTGGGCCCGATGAGGGCGGCCGTATCGCCGCGCTGCAGCTGGAACGTGACGTTCCGGATTAACGGATCGCGTCCTTCATACGACATCGCCACATTGTCAATCTGCAGCACCTCTTTACCGGTCATCTGCTCCACTTCAAACGTAAAATGGGCGCGCTTCAAATCGCCGAGCGGCTTGTCGAGCCGGTCTATTTTGTCCAGTGCTTTACGGCGGCTTTGGGCTCTCTTGGTCGTGGAAGCCCGGGCGATATTGCGCTGGACAAAATCTTCCATTTTCGCAATTTCTCCCTGCTGCTTTTCAAAAGCCTTCAGCTGAATTTCGTATTCCGCCTGCTTCGTTTCGACGAATTTCGTGTAATTGCCGGTGTAGCGCTTGGAAGTATGACGTTCAATTTCGTAAATGCCGTCAACGAGCGCATCCAAAAAATACCGGTCATGCGAAACGACCAGAATTGCTCCGGAATAGGAGCGGAGATAGCCTTCCAGCCATGTCAGAGTGGGGATGTCCAAATGGTTCGTAGGCTCGTCCAGCAGCAGCAGATCGGGCGCCTGCAGCAGCATCTTGGCCATCGCCAGACGCGTCTTCTGACCGCCGCTCAATGTGTTTACCAGCGTCTCCGGGGCGAAGTCGCCAAACCCCATCCCATGCAAAATGCCGCGGATCCGGGCTTCGGCCTCATAGCCGCCCTGATCCTTAAACCATTCCTGGAGGCTGGCGTATTTTTTCATCGTATCTTCCGTCAGCTTCTCGTCAGCCATTATGGTCGTGTCGGCCATCATCGACTCTAGCTTGCGCAGCTCCCGTTCCGCCTCGTCTAAATGGGCGAAAACGCTTCGCATTTCCTCCCACATCGAACGGTCGGAAATCAGACCGCTGTTTTGCTTTAAGTAGCCGATCTTCGTTTCCTTCGCTTTAAAAATATCGCCGGAATCATACGACATTTCCCCTGCGATGATTTGCAGCAGCGTCGATTTGCCTGCTCCGTTCACGCCAACGAGGCCGATCCGCTCGCGCGGTTCGATCTGCAGCGTTATATTAGAAAGCACGGTGTTGATCCCGTAGCTTTTCGAAATTCCCGATACTTGCAGCAGCATGGTAATCCTCCTGAATAATAGCTTGCTTCGGCCGCGTTTCTTTCCTGTCTCCCTACGATGCCTCGTTGTCCGCATCCAAACGGGCTTAATGCAAGTGTACCATGTTATTCGTAATTTTTCAGCTTTTACCGGCGCTTTCCAACGGTTAGGCGACCGCCTCCAAGGCGAAGCGCTTATTTCCATCGATTCCCTTGTATACAAATGAAAACGGCCCGTCGTATGCTGGCTGTAACCGATATCAAGCGGATGGAGGCCGACGGCTTCCTTCAAATAAAACCGACATGAAATGAGGTGCTTCTTCGATGCAGCCGGTCATTGCCGATCGTTCCACCAATCGTTCCATGGAGTCGTTGAAAAAGATACATCCGCATACCGTGCCCGTTGTACTGCTGCTCGCATGCTCCGGGCTGCTGCTTTGTATGGCCGCCGCCGCAGCTTTCGGCTGGAACCGGCCGCTGCGCGCTTCCGGATCGCCGGCCGCGGCTGCGGATCGGCCGCTCCGCTTCATGACCTACAATATTCGCCATGCGGAAGGCTTGGACGGACATGTCCGCTTATCCGAGATCCGCAGGCAGCTCGAGCGGGGCGGCGCCGATGTTATCGCCCTGCAGGAGGTTGACCGTTACCGGTGGCGCAGCGGACTGCAGGATCAAGTCTCGGCTTTGGCGAAGTCGCTGCGGATGTATTACGCCTACAGTCCGGCCGTCCGGCATGGCTTGTCCCAATACGGAATTGCGCTGCTGAGCCGCTATCCGCTGGACCGTGTACGCACTTATCTGCTGCCCGGCGGTAACGGCACCGAACCCCGGACCGTGCTGACCGCTCAGTTGAAGCTGGGGCCGGAGCGCCCGATGACGCTGCTCACGACCCATCTGGGCGTAACGCGCCGCGAGCGGGAGCTGCAAATGCCCGCTTTGCTCGCGATTTTACATGCTGTTGAGACGCCGCTTGTCGTGCTGGGCGATTTCAATATGCCGGATTCCGACCCGTTGGTGAACGGCCTGCACCTAATGCTGGTTCCCGTTCCATTGGAAAGCTCCCAGGCTACTTTGGCGTACGGCGGACAGGCCGATCATATTTACACGAGCATGGACTCGGGCTCGATGGCATGGGTACAGGCGTCCCCGGCTTCGGACCATCTTCCGGTATTTTGTCAGCTCGACCTTTCCGCCATTCGATAAAACAATGCCGGACGATAGTAAAAAAGACTTATTTTTCGCTGATTGCGAGCTATGGAAATGGAGACCGACGAATAATTCGGCAGAGCCGCTCGCAACGGGCGGAAAATTTGTTAGTTTTAATACATTCTTAAATAAAGAAAAACTTAGAAATACTTAGTCATTTTTTGACCAAGTGGATTGAAGTTGTATAGTACAATAGACTCATTCCATGTCGAACAGTGTTAGCACTGCCTTTAACCTTAATTCCAACTGGGTTTCCGGTACTTACCAGGATGCTTATTTCGCGCAAGGGGGTCGGGCAGATTTACGATGAATGAACGGCAGTTATTGAACAAGGTAGGCTACAAAGTCAATAAGGATCTTCTAAACAGCCGGGGAGTGGTCGTGATCCCTGAACAAACCATCCTGCAGGAGCAGCACGTCGAATGGATATTGAATCACGGCATTTCTCCGGAAGAGCAAGATTTCGAGAACCCTCAAACGATCACGAGCGACCCTTTGGTGACGCAAGCCAGCGAGATGGTCAAGGACATGTTTCATCTGATCAATGAAGAAAAAGAAATTCCTATCGAGGAATTGAACCGCTCCGTTATTCCGACGATTTACCGGGCGGCCGAATTTCCGAGCTTGTTCAGCGTATTATCGGGGCTTCAGGCGAAGGATGATTATACGTACCGGCATAACATCGGAGTCGGAGTCATCTCGACGCTGATCGGGAAATGGCTGCATCTGTCGAAGGACGAGCTATCCTTGCTAAGTACGGCAGCGACCCTTCACGATGTCGGAAAAATACGGATCGACGATGACATTTTGAATAAACCGGGCAAATATTCCAATAAAGAGTATGAAATGATGCAAAATCATACGCTCTACGGGTTTGAGATTATAAAGCGTACGCCCAATTTGCCGCCGCAGTTGGCTTTAGTCGCTCTGCAGCACCATGAACGGGAGGATGGAAACGGCTACCCGAACGGATTGAAGGGCGGACAGATCGAATATTTCAGCAAAATTGTCGCCGTCGCCGATATTTTCCACGCCATGACCTCGAAAAGGGTATACAAGGATGCCATGCCTTTCTATCGGGTCGTTCGTCAGATGCAGCAGGACAGCTTCGGACAGCTGGACCCTGTCATATGCGGAGTTTTTATTAGCCGGATGATGGAGCTGGCCGTTGGCGACGAGGTTATTCTCACCGATGGACGCCGGGGGCTGATCATGAACTGCAATCCTCTTGATCTGACGAATCCTTTGGTCAGGGTCGGTGACGAATATATCGATTTAAGCAGGAACGGGCAATTGTTTATCCAAACCTTGGTGGGTTGAGTGAAAATACGATCATAAGGATGAAAAACGATGGCGAGCCATGACCCCAATAACTTCAATCCTGTCGAAAACCTGATGAGGCGGCCAGAAACGCTCGGCCATCTTGTCAGCCAATTGTCGGATGGAATGCATATAGTTGAACGCGACGGCAACCTTGCTTATCAGGTACTTTCCCACTACCCGACTCTGCAGCTTGCGAAAAATCCGGAGCCTCTTAATCTGTTTTCCTGTGTGCATCCGGCCCAGAAGCTCATGGCGAAGCAATGTCTGGATCGGCTCGTCAACACCGGCTCCAAGGTCATATTCGAATGCCAATGGGCCGCACCGGGGGGAGAATGGTCATGGATGGAGGTGGTCGGGATACCTGTGCATAGCGAAGAGATGCCCGGCGAACCGCTGTATATTATTGCGACTCGAAGCATTTCTCACGCCAAAGAGCGGGAAGCGGAGCTCATCCGTCTTGCCTATCTAGACCCTTTAACCGAGCTGCCGAACCGCAGGGCGTTCGAGCTGAATCTGCAGCAGGCGATCGCCAACGCGAGACGGTTCAATCATTTTATGGCGCTCTTTTACACGGATATCGACGACTTCAAACGGATTAACGACAAGTACGGCCACGAGGCGGGGGATATGCTGTTAAAAGCGTTCGCTGCCAGGGTCAAACGGTGCATCCGGGATATCGATTCGGTCTCGCGCTTGGGCGGCGACGAATTCGTTATTGTGCTGCCGTGGATCGATTCGATTACGAGCGTGCGCAGGGTTGCGGAACGGGTCATGGCTTGCGTCCGCCAAGGCTGGACGATCGGGGAGCATGTGCTGGATGCGACGATCAGCATGGGGGTTGCCGTATTTCCCGATGACGGAGCGGACAGCACCCGATTGCTTCAAAATGTGGATAAAGCGTTATACCGGGTTAAAAATAGCGGCCGCAACGATATATCGTATTACAGTCCTTTTCATTAAGCTAGCGACAAGAGGAAAACGAGGAGCGAACAGCATGGCGAAAATATTGGTGGTAGACGATGCCGCATTTATGCGGATGATGCTGAAGGATATTTTGGAAAAAAACGGGCATGAGGTCGTAGGAGAAGCCGAGAACGGGCTGATTGCCGTAGAAAAATATAACAAGCTGCATCCGGATTTGGTTACGATGGATATTACGATGCCGGAAATGGAAGGGATTGAAGCGCTCAAACAGATCAAGAGCCAGCATCCTGCGGCGAAGGTCATTATGTGCTCGGCCATGGGCCAGCAGCATATGGTCGTGCAAGCGATCCAGGCCGGAGCGAGAGACTTTATTGTCAAACCGTTTCAACCGGAACGTGTGATCGAATCGATCCAAAAGGCGCTGGGCTAATCTCGGCGGCCTGGAGCGGGAATGGTTCAAGCCACTGCAAATAGACGGTATGGAAGGAAGGTCCTGCTTATTCAGGTCCTTTTTTGTTGTGCCTTTTTTCTATTCGCGGATGAAACTCGTTATATTGGGTTTAATTATGGTATATTAAAGAATAAAGGTATTTTTGGAATGCGGTTTTTCTAGTTGAAAATATAAGTTTTTATACTTTGCCTCGCACAACCTTGGCAAACGGGCGCGTCCCCGTGGATAGCGCAGCCGTTTCCAGCAATATTTGCCATAACCATTGCTCGGCATTAGAATGATCTTAACCGCGTAACCGAACGAACTCAAGGAGAAGCCGTATCATGAATATCAAAGAATGGAAGATCGAGCTTCGGCGCAGGGCCGAGGCTGGGCGCAACGCGCTTACGCCATCGGAACGGAGCGCCAAATCGAAGCGCATCAACGAACTGCTGATCCGGAGAATTAGCGAGGTTCTCGATTCCCGCGGCAAAGCGGGCCGCAGGCCGACGCTCTTCACGTATATCCCCGTTAAATCCGAGGTGAACGTCATTCCGGTAATGGAAGCCTGCTGGTTAAGGCGATACCGGGTTGTCGTTCCCAAGGTGCAGCCGGAGCAGAAAATGAAGCTGTTTGAGATTCGTTCCCATTCCGATCTGGAGGAAGGAGCCTGGGGGATCCCGGAGCCTGCATCCGGCGCCGAACCGCTTGCCGATATACGACAGGTCGATGCGGCGCTTGTGCCGGGTCTTGCCTTTGATCTCGACCTTGGCCGGCTTGGCTACGGGGGCGGGTATTATGACCGGTTCATGCAGCAATACGTACGATCCGGGTATGCGAAGCCGTATTTGATCGCCGGCGCATACGATCTGCAAATTATTGAAGAAGTGCCGATGGGCTTGTTCGATTTTCGACTGGATGAACTGATTACAGAAGCAAGAACCGTCCGGGCGTCCAAGTCGGCGAAGTAAGCTGTCCGTGCGGTTCTATTTGGAGAGGAGTGCAGTACATTGGCTGATATCGATGCCGGCCCGTTAACCCATTTTAATGAACAAGGCAGAGCACGCATGGTGGATATTTCCGGGAAGCAGGAGACGAGCCGCAGCGCAACCGCCCGTACGACCATTACGATGCTGCCGTCGACGCTGCAGCTGATCAAGCAGGGCAAGATCGGCAAGGGCGACGTGCTGGCCGTCTCGCAGGTCGCCGCCATTATGGCTGCGAAAAAAACGTCCGACTGGATTCCGATGTGCCACCCGCTTTCGTTGACCGGGGTAGACGTCCGCTTCTCCGATAACGGACATAATGAACTATACATAGAAGCTGCGGTTAAGACCAAAGGTCAAACCGGTGTCGAAATGGAGGCGTTAACAGCCGTATCGGCCGCGGCGCTCACCGTTTATGACATGTGCAAAGCGGCTGAGAAAACGATGCAAATCGGGCCGACGCTGCTTGTCAGCAAATCCGGCGGCAAAAGCGGCGACTTTCACAGAAACGACACCGAATCAAATTGATTAGGATAAGCTGCAAAGGTACAATGAACCCATGGAGAGGAGTAAGCTTATGCGTTGGAAAGTGGCGATTTTGACCGCAAGCGATCGAGGATCCCGGGGAGAGCGAGAAGATACGAGCGCCCAGGTGATTCGGGAGCTGATCGAAGAGGAAATCAACGGGGAAATTATCGAATACCGGGTCGTACCGGACGAAAAGGACGAAATTATGGCGGCTCTTATTGAGATGACCGATTATTTCAAGGTTGATTTGATTCTTACGACGGGCGGAACGGGACTCGCGCCGCGCGATGTTACTCCGGAAGCGACCTTGAGCGTGATCGACCGCCAGGCTCCGGGCTTTGCCGAGGCGATGCGGATGATTTCCATGCAGAAAACCCGCCGCGCCATGCTCTCCCGCGCCGTATCCGGCATCCGCGGCCGTACGTTAATCATTAATCTTCCCGGAAGCCCGAAAGGCGTTTCCGAAAATTTGGCCGCGATTATGGATCAGCTGCCGCATGCGTTGGGCATTCTGACCGATCGCGAAGGAGATCATGGCGATGAAGCCTAATGCGATGCTCCGCGAGGTAAAAGTTGAAGAAGCGATAGGCATGGTGCTGGCGCATGATTTGACGCAAATTATTCCGGGCTCCTTCAAGGGCCGGTTGTTTAAAAAAGGGCATGTCATCGCCGAGTCGGATATCCCGGCGCTGCTCAGCATCGGGAAAGAGCATATTTATGTTATCGCGATGAAGGCAGGCTGGCTTCACGAGGATGAAGCCGCGCTCCGGCTGGCCCGCGCCGCTGCCGGAGCGAACGTATCCTTGACGGAGCCGCATGAAGGCAAAGTTTCCTTGAAATCGACCATACACGGGCTGCTCAAAGTGGACAAAGCTTTGGTCGATGCAGCCAATGCGATAGATCAGGTCGTGATGTCCACTCTCAGAACGAATACGGTTGTGAAGCCGGGCCAGCAGCTGACGGGCACGCGGGTCATTCCGCTGCTGGTCGAGGAGGACAAGGTTCGGCAGGCGGAGCGGCTTGCGGCTGCGCCGTGGATTGAGGTCAAGCCGTTTCGCCGCTTGCGCGTAGGCTTGATTACGACCGGCAGCGAAGTTTTCAAAGGCCGCATCGAGGATAAATTCGGACCTGTCGTCCGCGATAAAGTAGCCGCGCTCGGCTCCGAGGTAATCGAGCAGCGGCTGGCGCCGGACGAGAGTGAAACGATCGTGCGCGAAATCCGTTACTTTTTGGACGAATGCAAGGCCGATCTGATTTTGGTCACCGGAGGCATGTCCGTCGATCCCGACGACCGAACGCCGGGAGCCATCAAGCAGGCCGGCGCGCGTATTGTCAGCTACGGCACTCCGATGCTGCCCGGCTCGATGCTGCTGATCGGCTACCTCGGGGAGGCCCAGGTGCCGGTAATGGGCTTGCCGGGCTGCGTGATGCACGATCCGTATACTTCCTTCGACGTGCTTCTGCCCCGCATTTGCGCAGGGGAGACGATAGTCCGCGAAGATATTACGGAGATGGGATACGGGGGCTTGTACAGCTGCTAGACTATGCGCTTTTTGTGTTTCAGCCGCACTCCGCTGCTTCCGATGCTTTAACGAAAGGAGTTGTACCTTTATATGAGCTTAAGTCATTTGCTATTGATCGCCATCGTTGCGCTCGTTTTGTTCGGTCCGAACAAGCTGCCGGAGCTGGGACGCGCTATCGGCCGGACGATGCGGGAATTCAAGAAGGGCGCCGAAGGGCTGCTCGACGACGTCCAGACCGCCGCCCCGCAGGAGGAGCGCAAGGACGTAACCCCGCGGCCGCAGCCCGATCCGGTATCCGCGATGGTACTGCCGCCTGTGCCGGCTTCGCCTTCGGATGAGCAGCGGCTGCAAGAGCCCCCTGCGGACGGTCAGCGCGTGACGGAGTCCCCTGCTGAAGCCGCGCAGGAAGCTGCGGCTCCGGTGCCGCCGCCAAAGCCCGCGGATACGAGAAGACTGCCTGATTGAACCAGATGCTTACCACTTTACAGCCAGGTTGGTGAAACACGTTATGGATAAAGATGAAACGATGTCGCTCGTGGAGCATTTGGGCGAGCTTCGCAAACGGCTTATTTGGATCATTATCGTTCTGATCGTCGGAATGGTCATCGGCTTAATATGTGCGCAGCCATTGATTACCTATTTAAAGGGAGTGCCTCCGGCGAACGGAATTAACTGGAACGCATTTTCTCCCTGGGACCCGATCAAGATGTACATGAATTTTGCGCTGGTTACCGGTCTGCTTGTAACGCTGCCGTTCGCTCTTTACCAGATCTGGTCGTTCTTAAAGCCGGGGCTGCGCGAGGAGGAGCAGAAAGCGTCCTTGGTCTTCGTCCCCTTCGCTTTTTTATTGTTTCTAGTCGGACTTGCCTTTGCTTATTTTATCGTATTCCGAATGGCCTTTTTGTTCGCCTCCGGCATTACGGCAAGGCTGGAGCTGCAGGAGACTTACGGAATCGCGCAATATTTTTCCTTCATGTTTAATATTTTAATTCCGATCTCGCTCTTGTTCGAGCTGCCCATTGTCATCATGTTTTTGACGAGACTGCGTATTTTGAACCCGAAACGGCTGAGCAAGCTGCGCCGCTATGCTTACTTGCTGCTGGTCATTGCCGCTTGTGTGATCACTCCGCCTGATATGGTTTCGGCGGTCATCGTATCGGTGCCGATGATTTTGCTCTACGAGTTCAGCGTGCTGCTGTCCGGCATTGTTTACCGTAAGCAATTGGTCCAGGATAAGGCTTGGGAAGAGGAATTCGGTGCGAAATGACCCGGTTTTGCAGTGCTGGACGGACTGTGAAGCCGGTTTTTTTCCGTTGCAGAGAAAGTAAAAGTTCTACACTTTGCTGTGCCAACCTTGACAAACGTGCGCGTCCTTTAAGGACCGCGAAGCCGTTTGCTTCGCACAACCTTGATAAACGCGCTTGTCTCGAAGGATGCGAGGCCGTTTATCCCGGGTTAAGGGGAGCCGTATATTTTACCAAACGTTGGAGACAATGATGGAGGTGTGAAAATTCGGTAAAACTACTTGCAAAATTCCGGCAAACTGAGTATCATAATAAGTGTTGTTAGCACTTAAGTGATTTGAGTGCTAACGAAAGTTTGCAGAACCCTATTTCAAAGGAGGCTATTTTCTCATGATCAAACCGTTAGGTGATCGCGTAGTTATTGAAGCCATTGCTAAGGAGGAAACTACAGCAAGCGGTATCGTTTTGCCTGACACAGCCAAAGAAAAGCCGCAGGAAGGTAAAGTGATCGCGGTAGGCAGCGGCGTGTTGAAGGACGGAGAGCGCATTCCTCTCGAAGTAAAAGAAGGCGACCGTATCATTTTCTCCAAATATGCCGGTACTGAAGTGAAATATGATGGCCGCGAACTTCTGATCTTGCGGGAAAACGACATTCTTGCCGTTTTAGCCTAATTAAGAGAGACCTATACCTAAGCTTGTACCAGAGCTGCTGAACGAAAGTTAGCCGGCTTCTACTTAGTTGATAATAAATACACTTAATTTATCGGGAGGGTATCACTCATGGCAAAAGATATTAAATTCAGTGAAGACGCTCGCCGCGCAATGCTTCGTGGTGTTGACGCGCTTGCTAATGCCGTTAAAGTAACATTGGGTCCAAAAGGCCGTAACGTTGTGCTTGAGAAAAAATTCGGCAGCCCGTTGATCACCAACGACGGCGTAACGATCGCAAAAGAAATCGAACTGGAAGACGCATTCGAGAATATGGGCGCTCAGCTGGTTAAAGAAGTAGCGACCAAAACGAACGATGTGGCCGGCGACGGTACGACTACCGCGACTGTACTGGCTCAAGCGATGATTCGCGAAGGCTTGAAAAACGTAACTGCAGGCGCTAATCCTATGGTTATCCGCAAAGGTATCGACAAAGCGGTTAGAGCGGCTGTAGAAGAGCTGAAAAACATCTCCAAAACAATCGAAGGCAAGCAATCGATCGCTCAAGTAGCGGCTATTTCCGCAGCTGATGAAGAAGTCGGCGAATTGATCGCAGAAGCTATGGAAAAAGTGGGCAAAGACGGCGTTATTACCGTTGAAGAGTCCAAAGGTTTCGCAACCGAGCTTGAAGTGGTTGAAGGTATGCAATTCGACCGCGGTTATACATCTCCTTACATGATCACCGATACGGACAAAATGGAAGCTATTTTGGACAATCCGTACATCTTGATCACGGACAAAAAAATCTCCAACATCCAAGAGATTTTGCCTATTCTTGAAAAAGTCGTTCAACAAAGCAAGCCATTGCTGATCATCGCCGAGGACGTAGAAGGCGAAGCTCAAGCTACTTTGATCGTGAACCGTCTGCGCGGCACATTCACTTGCGTAGCCGTTAAAGCTCCTGGCTTCGGCGACCGCCGCAAAGCGATGCTGCAAGATATCGCCGCTCTGACCGGCGGACAAGTCATTACGGAAGAGCTTGGTCTTGACCTGAAATCGACAACTCCGGATCAATTGGGTTCCGCTCGTCAAATTCGTGTAACGAAAGAAAACACGATCATCGTTGACGGTTCCGGCGACAAAAAAGATATCGGCGCGCGCATTTCGCAAATCCGCGCTCAATTGGAAGAAACGACTTCCGATTTCGACAAAGAAAAGCTGCAAGAGCGTCTGGCTAAATTGGCCGGCGGCGTAGCGGTTATCAAAGTCGGCGCAGCAACGGAAACCGAATTGAAAGAGCGTAAGCTTCGCATCGAGGATGCTTTGAATGCAACTCGCGCAGCTGTTGAAGAAGGTATCGTATCCGGCGGCGGTACAGCCCTCGTTAACGTATTCAGCGCAGTAGCAGCAGTAAACGGTGCCGGAGACGAGCAAACTGGCGTAAACATCGTTTTGCGCGCTCTGGAAGAGCCTGTGCGCACTATTGCGGCTAACGCTGGCCAAGAAGGCTCCGTTATCGTTGAGCGCTTGAAAAAAGAAGCGATCGGCATCGGCTACAACGCTGCAAGCGGCGAATGGGTTAACATGTTCGACGCAGGTATCGTAGACCCTGCGAAAGTAACGCGCTCCGCGCTGCAAAACGCAGCATCCGTAGCGGCTATGTTCTTGACAACCGAAGCGGTTATCGCAGACAAACCGGAAAAAGATAAGCCAGCTATGCCTGACATGGGCGGCATGGGTGGTATGGGCGGCATGATGTAAAAAAGGCTGAGAGGCCTTGCGCAGCAAGGAATCTCAAGTTAGAAAACGTCATTTGACCACATTGAATAAAAAAAGACTTCTCACGAGTTCTAATGAACTTTGTGAGAAGTCTTTTTATTATGCATTGCTTAGGTCGTCAAGCATTTGGTTAAGCTTCTTATCAAAAGTGAAAACAGTATGTCCTCCGATCTTCGAATAAGCGAAGAGCAGGGAGTCAACAAAATCGATTTTGATTTCACTGTAGACCTTTAGAGCTTCAACTAGGATTCTTCTGTCATGCGTGGCGATGTTGCTGTAGGAGAGTAGGTTCCGAAGTGAATCATAGATAAGTGGTCGATCCACCTTGTATACCTTTTCCAGTACATAAACGACCTCGGCGATAACTTCGTTAGGGATAAAGATGTGGTGGTTTTCAATCGTGTCCATGGCTTGATCAATGAACTGAACCGCATCATGAAGCAAATACCTCAGGATTAAATTTGCATCAACGATGTTCATGCTTATCTTGGACACCCTTTTCCCAAGCGTCTTTTTCATATTGGATAAGGTCCGGGTTGGCAAATTGTTTTAATGCGCCTCTCGCTGTAGGAGTACTCGGGGTTTGGGTTTTATGTGTAGTTGAGTCTCCAATGGGTAATATGATCAATTCAACGTCTTGGTTGCGCAGGTTCTCTGGGAGATCAACGATATGCTTGAGAGCATCGCTGTGGGTTACTTTTCTGACGAAGTTCATGTTAATCACCTTCCTTAGATTAAGTATAGCTGATTCAGCATTGACTCACAATTATCAATCTTACAGTCGTATTCAGATACACTATAGGCTTCCCATGAGTTCACTGAACTTTTGGGAAGCTTGCTCTCGGAAATTTTTTTTGCGATTCATTTGGCGCAGAAATCACTTCTCGAATGACCTTTTCTTGCAGTGGATCGTAGGCACCAATTGTCAGGTATGCCTGGGTTTCGTCTTCATAATAGATGATAGCTGAATCATTTTCAGTCATAACTGTATGCGAATTAAATACACCCAGAGCTCTTTCAGCTTGGTATTATATTTTGGTGTTATTTGGTTTTCTACAATCGATGCCAAATGTGATGGATTAAAGGCATCTAAACCGTCGATGGTTGAAGATTCGCAGTAACTCCCATACATCCAACCCATAACATATAACTGGTTATTAATTTTTAGGAAGCGCGATAAGTATTTTCTTCAGCTTAGTTAATCAAAGCGGCCGCTTTGATTAACTAAGCTTGTTTGTTTTGCAGCAAGTTTCAACTATCGCCAAGCCGCTCTTCTATGTACGTCGGGTGGACGTTGAAGTTCACGTTACTTTACCGCTAGCCTAAATATAATCCTCCACAATAATCCCTTTTTATCGTTCAGTAACTATTCAGCGGTCGCTCATGGGCAGTTAAGTCGTGTGATGCATAATGGTTTCAGATCAAACGAGTTGAATTTTTGAAAAATCGAGAGTAAATCCAGGCTCGACTGAGACTAAGGTGGAGGAGAGGTTGGCAACATGAATTTGGCACCTAAGCTGAAGGAACGTATTCCATTATTTTTAATTTTGCTGCTTTCGGCGTTTTTAAACATGTACAACATTTGGACAGATGAGTATGCCAACACATACTACACAACTGCTGTTGCAAGCATGCTGCACAACTTTCATAATTTTTTCTTCGCGTCGCTTGATCCGGCAGGCTCTGTTACGGTCGATAAACCGCCGGTCGTTTTCTGGATTCAAACCGCCAGTGCCTATTTGTTTGGCCTACACGGCTGGAGCGTGATATTGCCTCAGGCCTTGGCGGGGGTTGGTTCGGTTCTATTATTATACCGTCTTGTGAAGCCGACATTCGGCTTGGCAGCCGTACGGATCAGCGCACTGGCGATGGCCTGCACCCCGATTGCGGCAGCTGTCAGCCGGACGAACAATATCGATAGCATGCTCGTATTCACGCTGCTGTTAAGCACATGGCTGTTGTTCCGGGGTATTCAGCGAAACAGCATTTGGAGCCTGTTGGGCGCTTTTTCCATGATAGGTGTGGCGTTCAATATGAAGATGCTGCAGGCATATATGGTTTTACCGGCTTTTTATTTGTTCTATCTCGTAGCGGCTAAAGCCAGCTGGAAAAAGAAAATCGCTCTCCTTTCAAGCGCAACGGCGGTTATGCTGGCCATTTCCGTGTCATGGGCTGTTGTAGTCGATTCCATACCGAAAGACCAGCGGCCGTATATCAGCAGCAGCCAAACAAACTCCGTTCTGGAGCTTGCGTTCGGGTATAACGGGGTTTCACGGTTAACGGGAAATCAAGGACCGGGTGGTGGAGGCGGCATGCCAGGCAGAAACGGAGGGGGATCTGTCGCTGCTTCACGGAATAGCGCGATAAATGAAGATGGCGGGGGCACGATGTTTGACAGAAACGATGGCGGTGGAACTGCCTCAAAGCAAGCGAACGATGCTGCTGCGGTTGATGGCGGAAACAGGCTTGATACAACGGCCACTCCGAATGGCAACGGCAATTCGGGACAGTATAACAGTACCATTCCCGGAGGCGATCAAGGACAGCCGCCAACCATGAATGGTAACGGTGGTCCGGGAGCTCCAGGCGGCTTTGGCGGTGGTGGAGGAGCTTTCGGAACGGGACAAAAGGGACCTTTGCGGCTGTTCCAATCGGAATTGTCGGGGCAGGCCAGCTGGCTCATTCCATTCGCAGGAATATCGATTATCGCGATTTTCGCCGGATGGCGAAGACGAAACTTCACGCCAAAGCATAAAGAAACGTTGTTCTGGCTCGCATGGCTGCTGCCTGCGATGGTTTTCTTTAGTATCGCCGGATTTTTCCATCATTATTATTTGATTATGCTGGCACCTCCAATCGCGGCTTTGGTCGGAGCCGGCTGGAAGCAGCTGTGGGATGCGTACCGACTTCGGCAGGGCTGGAAAACTTGGCTGCTGCCTGCAGCGATTTTTGCGACAAGCATATTCGAATGGTACATTATGCATCCGTATGATGACGTGATCGGCAGTGTTTGGTCTGCGGGAATCGCCGCGGGAGGCATTATTATTTCGCTGCTGCTTCTGCTCTGGAAACGAAAACATAACAAGCTAGCTCGCACGTTGGCGCTTGCCGGAATGTTGGTATTGTTTGTCGGCCCATTATATTGGGCGGCGACACCGATCACTTACGGCTTGAACAGCATGCTGCCGCAAGCAGGACCCGGTATCGCCAACGGTAGAGGCGGTGTTGCAACCGAAATGGGCCCGGGCAGGACCGCTGCAATGGGGGAAGCTTCGGATACCAAGCGAACGCCAACCATGGGGACCGGTGGGCCGGGAATGGAAAGCCAGCAAATCGATGAAACGACGTTGAAATTTTTAAGATCACATAATACGGGAACTTATTTGTTCGCAACTTCCGATTACAGCACCGCGGCCCCTTACATTATCAAATCCGGAGAATCGGTATCACCATGGGCGGTTTTTCAGGCTCAGATCCGGTCTATACGGTCGAGAAGCTGGAAGCTATGGTGAAAAATGGGGAGCTTAAATATTTCATGATCTCCGATGGAGGCATGGGCGGACGAGGCGGCAGCGCAGAGCTGACCCAATGGATCAAAGAGCACGGGACAGCTGTCCCGACCGAGGAATGGAAATCAACCGGAAATAACAACGGAGAATCCCGCTCCATGCAGGACAGACGAGGCCAAAATATGACCCTTTACGAAGTGAAACTATAAAAGGAGAGGTGGGAGATGGGAGCGAATGTGACATATTCCATAATCATTCCAATGTATAACGAGGAAGCTGTTATTGAGGAAACGTACTGACGGCTGAAAAAGGTGATGAGCGAGACAAATGAGACCTACCAGCTTCTGTTCGTCAATGATGGGAGCAAAGATCGGAGCGCTGAGATTATCAAAGAATACAGCCTTTGGGACGAAACCGTTAAACTGATCGATCTTTCCCGCAATTTCGGACATCAGATCGCAATTACGGCCGGTATGGATTATGCGGAAGGGGATGCGGTTATCATTATAGACGCCGATCTTCAGGACCCTCTGGAGCTGATCTGGGACATGATCGAGAAATGGAAGGAAGGCTACGACGTCATCTATGCGAAAAGACAGAAGCGCAACGGAGAGTCGTGGTTTAAAAAATGGTCGGCTAGCGCATTTTACCGAATGCTGCGAGCGTCAAGCGATATTGACATTCCCGTCGATACGGGCGATTTCCGTCTGATGGACAGGAAAGTGTGTACGGAGCTGAAACGTCTGCCCGAAAATAATCGCTTTGTCCGCGGTTTGGTAAGCTGGGTTGGCTTTCGCCAAACGGCAATCGAGTACGAGCGGGACGAACGATTGGCGGGCGAAACGAAATATCCGTTGAAAAGAATGATCAAACTTTGTTTAGATGGATTTACTTCGTTTTCCACCAAGCCGTTAAAGCTGGCCGGATATGCGGGAATGCTTTTGTCAGGCGCCGGGTTTCTCTACTTGATTTACGTACTGTATTTGGCATTGTTCACAGCCTCGACGAATAAAGGCTGGCCTTCCCGCATCGGCATTATTCTTATATTCAACGGGTTTGTCCTGGTAATGCTGGGGATATTGGGCGAATATGTCGGACGTATCTATGATGAGACAAAAGGTCGGCCGCTATACATCGTACGCGAATGTCATGGGATGGTGAAAAAAGAACCGCCGATGGCAAGACAGCTGGAACTACGTTATGAGTAAGCAGATGTCCAGGCTGGTGAAGTTCGGTATTGTCGGAATGTTTAATACGGTTGCCGACTTTGTCGTGTTTGCTCTTCTAAGCGCGGCAGGAATGACGGTGTTACCGGCTCAGTGGATCTCATATGGATGCGGGATGGTGAACAGCTATATGTGGAACCGAAACTGGACATTTCGCGATAGTAGGAGCCAGGACTCTAGAGAAGCCTTGCGGTTTATTCTCGTCAATCTGGCGGCGTTCACAGCCGCTGCCGCGATTCTGGATTGGTTATACGGTCACATGAACGTTTCTTTGCCGGTTTGCAAACTGATTGCAACATCGGCCAGCGTTCTCATTAATTATTTGGGAAGCCGGTTTCTCGTTTTCCATACATCGGATAAAGGAGTGAAATCTTATGAAAATTAGAAAAGCTGTTATTCCCGCAGCCGGATTAGGTACGCGATTATTGCCTGCTACCAAGGCGCAGCCCAAAGAAATGCTCCCTATTGTCGATAAACCGGCGATTCAATATATAGTCGAGGAAGCAGTCCAAGCCGGCATTGAAAGCATTCTGATCGTCACGGGACGCAATAAGAAGGCGATTGAGGACCATTTTGATAAATCCGTCGAACCTGGAGCAGACGCTCCTTGAGAAAGGAAAGCTGAGCCTGCTGGAGCAGGTTGAACACATTCCGAACATGGCAAACATTCATTACATCCGTCAAAAGGAACCTCTGGGGCTAGGTCATGCGATCCTTTGCGCCAAACCGTTTGTTGGGAATGAGCCATTTGCCGTGCTGCTCGGCGACGATATCATGATGTCAAGCCCTCCGGCATTAAAGCAGCTGATGCATGTATATGAAGCGCATGGCGGGCAAATTGTAGGAGTTAAGAAGGTACCTCATGAGGAAGTGAGCAAATGCGGAATTTTATCGGCGGACGAGCCGAATAACCGGACATACCAGGTACGTGACCTTATAGAAAAGCCGGTGCCGCATGAGGCTCCGTCCAATGTGGCCATCATGGGAAGATACATCTTAATGCCATCCATTTTCAGTGCGCTTGAGAAGATCGAAAGAGGCGCGGGGAATGAGTACCAACTGACTGATGCGCTGCGGATGATTTGCCGAAGTGAAGGCTTGTTGGCGTTAGAATTAAACGGAGAGCGTTACGACATCGGCGATAAAATCGGGTATGTAAAGGCTATTATGGAGATGGCCTTGCAGAGAGGAGATATGCAATCGGAATTGGCATCCTACTTGCAGGAGCTTGTAACAAAGAGAGCAAGAACAGACAACCGGAACATTGCCGCAATTTAATGAAATCTTATAATCCCTCTCGATTAAAAATTGAAGGGGGATCTTTGTGCATGTTAGAAAGAGAGTTACGACAAATGTTTAAATAAGGTTGCAATTGGGTAATTATTGTACGAGCGTTTCGGGAGAGCTTTTACAGACACAAATATAAGAAAACCTCTATCGAGGCATTTCCAGGATGAGCGACCGCGATTTAAATGTAGGTTTTCTTGCAATGACAGAAAGCTTCAGCTCCGCTGAAAACTTATACTTTCTGTCATTATAAAAAAAAGACCCGATACCATAGTATCGAGTCCTCCTAAATCGATGATTAGTTAATGAAGCTTGCAAGACCCAAGAAACGCTTCAACATAGTTGCAGCTTGAGCGCGGGTAGCTTTTTCAGCGGAACCGATTGTAGTATCAGTCAAACCGTTGATGATACCTGCGTTAACAGCAGCAGCTACTTCTTTTTGAGCCCAAACAATTTTGTCGGCATCTTTGAACTTGCCAAGTACGGAGTTAACATCAGTTACGTTTGTTGCTACATTCGCGTAGTCAACTGCACGGATGACCATAGCAGCAAGTTCTTCGCGGTTGATTTGAGCATCAGGACGGAATGTGTTATCTTCGTAGCCGTTGATGATACCAGCATAAGTAGCTGTTGCTACAGTGCTAGCGTACCAAGCATCGGACGTTACATCTTTAAAGTTCGCAGCTGTTGGAGCTTGAGTCAGACCAAGAGCACGAACAACAAGTGCAGCAAACTCGGCACGAGTGATGTTGCGTTCCGGTTCGAAAGCTGTTGCAGATGCGCCGTCGACTACCAGCTTGTTAGCCAGAAGCTCAACATCGGCTTTGGACCAGTGAGAAGCAACGTCTGCGAAGCTTTTGTTCAATTCAACAACTGTGTAGATGCTGCTGCCGTTACGTTTCAACGTAGCAACAGTTTTATCGTCAGCAGTTGCGAATGTGGAAGGAACGAAGCTCAATTTGTTTGTAGTATCGTTGAACATAACGCCAGTTGCATGTTTGGAATCAACATTTTTAGCAACATTTAACGTACGGGAAACATAAGTTTTACCGAAGTCAACAGCAACCGTTTTGTCGTCTTTGCCGACAGCAACGACAGCAAAGTCAACAGCGTCAGCTACTTGAGTACCGCCAAGTGCAGTTGCAGCAGCACTAACAGCGTCAGCAGTTGCGCCAGTTACTTTGGTAATGGAAACTTTAATGATCAGATCGTTTACGTCAATACCCAATGCTTTAGCCAATTCTTCTAATTTCAATACGGAAATCGGAAGAATGATGCTGCCATTATCGTTTACGATGGTGATTGTTTTTCCGCTTGCGTCAACAAGAGCAGAGGCAGGGATTAAAGCTAAATCACCGGCAAGCTTCAAGGTAACCGAACCATTCGCCAAAGCGCTAGCCAAGGCACTTGCGTTTACGGAACCATCACTGCTAACGGAAATCGAACCGTCAACGGATCCGATAAATGCAGCACCACCACCACCGCCGCGACGAGTCGTGGAACCACTGGAATCGTTATTAACGGATTGGTAAGCTGAAGTTGTTACAGTACCGTCGTAATAAACTGTGGAGTTAACATCCAGTTTACTTTGCCAGTTGGTTACTGATTTCGAAAAATCATAGTAGTATTTGCCGTCTGCATAGGTGCTGTACGTAGCCGTAAACGGGCTAACTACCAGCGAACCGCCACCATATACGTTAACATATACTGCATCTTTAACACCGTCTTTTTCCCCAACGGCATAAACGTCAGTATACACAGTTCCGGATACGGTACCGTCCTTATAAGTAAGCTTGGAAAAACCAATGTTAGCCGCGAAAGCCATTACTGGAACCATGATCGCGATAATAAGCATTAATGAAAGCATTGCAGAAATTTTCTTAACGGAAACTCGATTGAACACTAGGTTTCTCCTCCTATTTCTTTCTCTGTGTGAAGATTGTTGCTTGTTTGAATTCGCCATTCTATCATTCACCTCCTTCCTAGGCGATACTGGTAAGACCATAAAGCCTAAATTGCAAGAGACACAGAACTTATTCTAACATCTATCAACTAATAGTGGTAGCATTTTGTAAAAAATAATGCTACCAAATAATAGAACGTGTTTAAGCTTAAAAAGTTGCGTTCACAAGCTTAATAATTTCATCTTTTTCTTTCGGATCTTTGGCGATCAGCTTGTTCAACAGAGCTTGATCGTTTTTGTTTTGCTTTTGAAGTGTGGCCAGATACGATCGGGCCATTTGCTTATTTAACGGATCATCAAATTGGTCCGTTAATTGGAATTTGAAGAAATTTTCGGCTGCTGCGTAATTGCCTCGAATCAGATCAATATTTCCGAGAGCAAGTGCCATGTTTTTTGTCAGTCCGAACGCTCGGCCTTGAAGCTGTTCCTTAGGGAGCGCTTCGAGCTCCTTCGTTTTTGCCTGGACTTGCTTATACACTTCAATACTTTGATTCCAATACTGATCTTTAAGAGCGTTGTTTTTTTCCTGACGTGCTTTCTCGCCTAACTCAAAGCCGATCGTGATGCTTCGTTCGTAAAACGAAATATCCCACGGGAAGTTAACCATCTCTTTATTTATCAGAGCAAGTACTTCCGGCAGTTGTCCCTTCACGGACATGGCGGAAATCTTTTTCTCTATAATAAATCGGTTTCGAGGTTCCCGTTGTAACGTTTGCTGAATTAATGCTGTTGCATCATTATAGTAACGCTCATCTTTCGTTTGGGAATAAGCTTGCAGTAAAATATCGATTTTAAAGTCGGCATACTGCGGGTGATACGGATGTTGGCTCAGCGCATTGTTCAACGGTACGAAAATTTCATTAATACTCTTGTTATTCTGGCCCAATGAATCCGCGGCTCGGAAATTGCTGTTGGCGTTTAACAGCTGGGTCGAATTAAAAAACATGACCAGCGCAAAGATGATTAATACGCTCGGGTAAATCCATTTGTATTTGTTGATGGCCGTCCACTTGCCGCTGAGCTGTCCCACATCAATATTGGATATCATAGCGCCCAGACACAGGAATAGAAGGATCCCTAAATATACATAACTCAGGTCGAAGTCAATCATACTATGAATAAGTAACGAAATTGTGACAATGTAGAAAATGAATCGGGGGTTGTTGGATTCCGAGTCATTTTTCAACTGATTTCTAATAAATAGGTAAAAAATCCATCCAATCATGAATAATAAAACGATCAGACCAATAATACCGACTTCCACTAAATATTGTAAGAAAAAATTATGCGCTTGACGGCTAACGTAAGGGTTGTTTTGATACTTCTCATATAATGCTGACCAAGCTCCTCCGCCGGCGCCAGAAACAGGGTAGTCTTTAAACAATTTTATGGCATCCGAGTAAAAGGTTCCTCTTTCCAGAACGCTGTGCTGTTGAAAGTTAATATTTTCAATACGTGTTTTGATGTTTTCCGGTAAAAGTTTCGTTAGCCCTGTATCGTTAAATAAAAGCAATGCCATTAAAGTACCGATAACTACCGCACCAATAGGAAGTATAACATTGGATAAGCGGTACTTAGTGAGCGGTAGAAGCTTGGTTTGAATATATGGGGCAATGTATTTCATAATACATAAAGCCAGTGCTGCATTAATAATAGAAGCAAGGAGCAGCACGCCCCAGCCTTGCAGCGAAAGACCGGAGACGAAGTTTTTACTTAGTTCAATTCCTACATTTGTAATTTTGTTTAGTATGATAAAGGAAATAATAAACGAAACAGCCATTTGAATGATATAGACCAGTTGTTTATAAGGTTTTAAAAATGGAAGCACTGCCAATAACACAACAGGAAGTATGACCAAACCTCCACGTGATAAAGTAAGAAAAAAGGAGATGATAATAGGTACAACCATGATGCCATGAATCAAAAGTGAAGACCACTTTCTAGAGATGACGATCATGTACAATGAGCATAATAGTACTGCTATAAGAAAGGCAGCATATGAGTTGGCATATTGGAATACAGAGGTTAGACGTACCCCATTAGCGTCAGTCATGACAGCATCCTGGTAGAAAGGCTGGATCATATCGGCTGAAAACCATTTTACAAGCTTAAATATCGCTTCTTTATTTCCAAACCAATTAAACAAGCCAAAAATAACGATGAAATAAGCTGAATAAATAATACTGTTACGAACAATGGATGCTCCTAGGTTATTATTACTAATATAAATTCCAAGAAGGAAAAATACACTGTATGCGAATTGAATGTATATCATATTAACTGCGTAATAAGAAGATGCCGCGAAAATTGACGAAATAACAAAAGTAATGGGGATTAACCAAATAACCAAACTTAATAAATCCGATTGCTTGTTCAGTTTCCAATTGTAAAACAGAAATATAGACATAATGAATAATATAATGAAGGCCCAGACGAACGAACTGTAAATAGGTCTTTCAAACTCATAAGTGTTACCGTTAAATAGTCCTTTTTGAAAAGGGGCCCAAAATAAAAAAAGAGCGGTGAAGGCTGATAAAATCCAGAAAAGAAGTGAGGATTTTTGGCCGTCTTGGTTTGATTTTATTGTCGAAGCGTTGGGATTTTTGTAGGACATTTATTTTCTCCTTTTTTCTTTATTTCGACAATAATCTTAACATAAAATATTGAAGGTCCAAAGTAAATAATTAAGGCTTACCTTTACGACAACCACACGAAGCGAATGGCGATTCTTAAAACAACCATTGCAAAATAGGCAGAAAGAATAGTGCCTTATACTGCCTACGCGAGAGCCGGGTCAAGTCGCCGGTTTCGGCAAGCATGGACATAACCCATAGATCGCGGACGCCATCAAGGGATCATCTTTACTAGGGTTGCCTAGCGGTTATCTTCCGAAGCTTTCCCTTCGAAATAGTAGGAAGAAATCGCCGGGCAGAATCTTTTGGTTCTCTGCTCTCTGATATAACTTTGAACACCTCCAAGAGCAGCTTTTTTTGAAATGGTTCCTTACACTATATATTCGACAAAAGAGGCTCTAAACCCCTCTTGTTGTTGATGGATTTTTATATCAAATATAAGTATAGCAAAATTATTAAGTTTTCTAAAATAGAATAATCAAAACTACTTAGAATTTTGCTTCCAGTTAACTTCTATGTTCCGCACATATGTGCTAGTTTATAAAAGTCCCTAATTAACATATGTTGGCCCAACAATTTTGCGGAAGAATATCACTATAGTATTTATTATTTACATCTGATAAAATATCGTATGAGTTCTACTTGTTTTTTTGTTGAATATTGTCAGTTTCAGTAGATTTTCGGATTTGCGGTGACCAATACTGCTTTCCATACAAGAACCAGCTGGCCTTTATGGAGGGTCTACCTTTTAGCAATTAGTTCGATAATTGCTTCGATAATTATAACGTCGGCCAATAATTGTGAATTATATAGGGTGGCTGAAACAATGTAACTAATTTAAAAAATTCTTAATAAATCCAATTGCTATAACTCGATCTCAAATAAGTACAGCCTGATAAATATGAACTTCTTTAACATCTTAGCTCATAGATATCAGAAACATGAACATTATATTTAGGTATACACAAAGGAGTTTTAATTAAAATGTCTAATCCATATTCCCCAATAAGTATTGTTGTAAAATTATGGGAAAATCGCAACATAATAAAGCACTTCACAAAGCGGGAGATAGTTGGGCGTTATCGTGGTTCATATCTAGGATTACTTTGGTCTTTTCTTAATCCGGTTATTATGTTATTTATTTACACTTACTTTTTTAGTGTCGTTTTAAATGCGAGGTGGGATACAGGTAGCGATAATAAAGTTGAATTTGCTCTAATCCTATTTTGTGGGATAACAACTTTCAATCTATTTTCCGAGGTTGTCACACGTTCCCCAGGACTTATAGTTAATAATGTGAATTATGTAAAAAAAGTCGTATTTCCTTTAGAAGTATTACCAGTTATTGCTTTGTGTTCTTCTTTTGTTCATATGATCATTAGTCTTACAATTTTACTAGTCGGACTAATTATATTATTAGGCATTATTAATTGGACAATAATTTTCATACCATTAATTTTAATTCCCATTGTTCTCTTGACAATAGGATTAGGGTGGTTTTTCTCCTCATTAGGTGTTTATTTGAGAGACACAAGTCAATTTATTGGTTTGGGAGTTCAAGCATTAATGTTCCTCTGTCCGATTTTTTATCCTATATCAATTATTCCGTCAAATCTAAAATTCATATATTCAATTAATCCTATAAGCTATGTAGTAGAAGATATGCGTAGAGTTATCATATGGGGTCAGTATCCCAATTGGGAATGGCTTATTATAGGAACAATTATCGGATTTATTATTTCTTTTTTAGGATATGCGTGGTTTCAAAAAACAAGAGGAGGGTTTGCAGATGTCCTCTAATTTTGCAATTACTATAAACAACTTGAGTAAATGTTTCCAAATATTTGATCGTCCACAAGATCGTCTAAAACAAGGCATTTTTCGTGGGAGAAAAAAGTTTTTTAGAGAGTTTTGGGCACTCCACAATGTTTCTTTTGACATTAAGAAAGGTGAGACAATTGGAATAATCGGCCGAAATGGTTCCGGGAAAAGCACATTATTACAAATTATTGCCGGTACATTATCTAAAACATCCGGAGAGGTAAGAGTTAACGGTCGTGTTTCGGCCTTATTGGAACTTGGAAGTGGATTTAATCCTGAATTTACAGGACGAGAAAATGTTATCATGAGTGCAGCAATTATGGGGATTTCAACCAAAGAAATCTTGGAGAAGATGCCATTAATAGAACAATTCGCTGAGATTGGAGAATTCATTGATCAGCCAGTGAAATCTTATTCTTCTGGGATGTTTCTTCGTTTGGCTTTTGCATGTGCAGTTAATGTAGATCCAGATATATTAATCATTGATGAAGCTTTAGCAGTTGGTGATATGCAGTTCCAATTGAAGTGTATAGAAAGGATGAAGTTGTTTAAAAGTCAAGGAAAAACAATTTTATTTGTAAGTCATGATACCTACTCTATGAGAAACTTTTGTGATCAAGCTATATGGATGATGGATGGGCACATACACTTGCGTGGTGATGTTAACAGTGTTACTAATGCATATCAGGATTTTATGAAATTCGGAAACGATTCTAATGTTACTCTAGAACATAAGGAAGAGAAAACGGAAAGAATTTTATCTATAAATGATGTTACTTTTCTAGATATTGACGGGAAGATCAAAAAAAATTTTAGTTATGGAGAGGACATAACGGTAGAGGTTAATTTCACTATTTTATCAACTATGGAAGGTATTGTAGGCGGGATTGCGTTGTATGATAAACAAAATACGTATGTTTGTGGTCTGAATACAAAACTCGATGAATATCCGCTTCCCAGCGAGCCTGGAGAATATAAATTGATCTTATCCTATAACAATTTTGATCTATTGCCTGGGACATATTTTGTGGACGTTGGATTTTATGAAAGTTCAGCAGTAGTTAATCTTGACTATAAGAGTAGATATAAATATTTTATGGTTCATTCTGGAGAATACTTCGCAGAAGGTCTAACATATATTGATCATCAATGGTCAGTTGGAGGTGGCTAATATGTCGAAATATGATTTTGGAATAAATATGAACACAAATAATTCACATAGCATAATACTTCACAGGATTTCTGAACATTCTAAAGTTTTAGAGTTCGGTCCTGCCACGGGTTCAATGACACGGTATATGAAGGAAGAATTAGGTTGTGAGATTTTCTGTGTTGAAATAGACAAAAATGCCGCTGAAAAAGCAAAGATATATTGTGATAAGATGATCATTTCTAATCTTGATACCTTAGAATGGGTCAAGGATTTAGAAGGTCATAAGTTTGACCATATTATTTATGCAGATGTATTGGAACATTTGTATAATCCGTGGGAAGTTTTAAAAGTATCATTGGACTTTTTAAAAGAGAATGGCACAGTGATATCTTCAATACCAAATGTTAGTCATAGTGCAATTATTATGGAGCTATTAGAAGGAAAATTCAACTATAATCAAATTGGACTGCTTGATGACACCCATATTAGGTTTTTTACAAAAAATAGTGTTCTTGATTTATTGGAACAATCTGGACTATTTCCTGTTGAGTGGTTGGCTACTTTTGCATTACCTGAACAAACAGAATTTAAACAAAAATATTCAAACTTACCTGAATCTGTTGAAAGATATCTGAAGCAAAAAGAAAACGCACATGTTTATCAATTTGTTACAGTTTCAAAAAGAAAACAGGACGTAAGCATAGAAGAATATAGTAATCAGCTTACAAATAAACCTGATTATTTATTTAATGAATATTTGCAGGTTTTCTGGGAAGTCAATGGACTATACAAAGAGGAGCATTCATTAAAAATACCGCTTATTAACAGCAATGATTATATTACTTACGATATTGTTATACCTGAAGGGGCGGGGTCTAAGCTTCGCTTAGATCCTATTAATAAGATGGCCTATGTAGATATAAATAAAATAATTATATTTGATGATGATCCTCATGCTATAAAGGATCCTACATCACAAATGATTTGGTCTGAAGAAAATTGCTTTTCTGGATTAGTTGAACAAAATGGTATTCTACGATTAAAGAGCAGCTCCTACTGTTTTTTTTGTACTACAAATGATCCACAATTAAGTTTGGATGGAATATTACTGAGCGATAATAACAAAAAAAGGTATTTACGTATAATGATGCGGGTACTTGAGGATATTCCTGAAATAATTGTCAAGGCTAACCAACATATAGAATACATTAAAAATGAATTGATTGAAACAAATAGGAAATTTAAAATAGAAACAGATAATTCTTATGAGAATAAACAAAAATTGGATGAGAAAGAAAAGTTTATAAATCGCTTAGTAGAAGTTAGTGAATTTTTACAAAATGATCTAAAAGAAAAGGATAAAATACTGAATATTACGGCTGAACTATTAATGAAAAAAGATGAGCAACTAAACAATACGATTATGATATTGAATAAAAAAGATGAACTATTGAATAATACAATTGAAAATTTAAAAAATAAGGATGAACAACTGAAAAACACATTAGATGTACTACAAAAAAAAGAAGAAATAGTTAGTAGTTTAAATGGATTAATTACAGATCTTTCAGAAAAATCAAATAGCTTACAAAAAACATTAAATGATTTAATGAACTCTACTTCATGGAAAATAACGAAAGGTCTACGAAAAATAGGACATTTCTTTAAAAAATAATAAATATTTATTTGAGAGAAGTGGTGGACAAGTGAATGATGGTATTAGTATTATTATTCCCACATTTAATGGTGGAGAAATATTTAAACAATGCTTAAATTCTCTAGTAACTCAAGAATATAGTGGTGAAATTCAAATTATTGTGATAGATTCAGGTTCTAAAGATGAAACGGTTCATAATGCAATAGCAGTAGGAGCAGAAGTAACTATAATTGACTCAAAGGACTTCCATCATAGTCGAACTAGAAATCAAGCTGTAAAGCTTGCTAAACACGCTAAAGTAATTTTAATGGTTCAAGATGCTATTCCTATAGGTAATAAATGGATCCAACATCTTACAGATTCTTTTAATGAATATGATATAGTTGCCGCTTATGGTAAACAAGTTCCTCATATGGATGCCGATTTATTTGCAAGATTTGAAGTGGATTATCACTCCCAGTATTTAGGTGACAAGCCCGTAATTCAATCAATTGAATCTATGGAAATACTCGATTCATTATCCTTTGATGATGCATTAAGAAGAATTAGATTTGATAATGTCTGTGCAATTTATTCAAGAGATCATTTATTAAAATATCCATTTCCAGATGTACCATTTGGTGAGGATATGGCATGGGCTATGGAAGTTATGAAAAATGGACACAAAGTACTTTATAATCCTGAAGTTAAGGTACATCATTCACATAACAGAAGTTCTGAATATCGTTTTAAAAGAGCTATTATCGATACAATTGTTTGTGCAGAAATTCTCGGGCGTACTAAACAAGATTTATCTTTCTTAGATTATAATGATGTAATGGTTATTTCTAAAGAAACAACTGATCTTATAAATGAGATGTATAATGAGGTAACTAGTAGTAAAATGGACAATACGTTAAGACAAAACACATCTTATTTAAGGTCTGTATTCAAAAATTCGTTAATAAAAAAATTTGTATGGATTGCATTTAAAAATTTAAAAAGAGGCTCATTTGATAAAGTTTTAAAACTAGGAATTAAGAAAACTTTTGAAAATCATATGCGATACGTACTATCCTATATTAAAGAAAATTATCCGAATTGTAAAAATGAAGAATTATTAAGTGTAATTGATCAGATTGCAGCCAGTATGCAAGGCGGATTATTTGGGGAAGTTTATGTTAGCCACAAAGCAAATGGAAATATTCCATCAAATCTTGAAGAGATGATTACTGCTAATTCGAGAGGTGTTTAATTTGTCAAGAGTAATGCTGGCATGCCATCAATTTTTTCCTAGATTTTATACCGGTACTGAAATATTGACGTTAGAAATTGCAGAAGAGTTAAGGCGGCGTGGTAATGATGTTGCAATAATAACTGTAGAACCGATACTACCAGGCGATTCAGTCCCTAATGAAATCACTATTGAAACAATGAAGTATAATGAATTTCCTATATATAAATTATATATTCCTAACCCCCATGACCAAATCGAACGGTTAGTTCGAGAATCAGATGACGTAAAATTACAAAGCAGTTTTCGAACAATTTTAGAAGAATGGAAACCGGACGTGGTTCATTCATTTCATTTAATGAGATTAACTGCATCTTTTGCAAAAATTGTCAAAGAAATGCTAATTCCTTTCTATATAACCATTACCGATTTTTGGCTTTTGTGTCCAACTTATCAACTAATAAGATATGACGATACATTATGTAGTGGACCGTCAGGTAATGGGTGTTTTGCTTGCTTAAGTGATGCTTACTCAAAAGGAATGCCTAGAGTACCTATTAAATTTAAACTCGCTAAAAAACTCCCATGGTTAGCGACAATGGTTAACAAAACAGCAGGTGAATGTAAATCAATTTTAACAAATAGAACAGTAATTCACAAAAAGCTTTTTGATTTAATAGATGGAGTTATCTGGTCAAATAAATTCATTCAGCAAATATTTCATGATAATGGAATGAGAAATGATAACGAATTTATTTTACCATTTCCGATACCTGAAAGAGCTAAAGGTCTAATTGGCTTACCTTTAGCCAAATCGGAAGAGGTATTAAAAGTTGCATTTATAGGAACTTTAAGAAAATCCAAAGGCCCACAAGTATTAATAGAGGCTAGCAAACACTTTCCAGCGAATGTTAAAATAGAATTGCACATTTGGGGAGCAGCAGAAAAAGAAGAATATTATAACGAATTAGTAGAACTGGCTGCGAATGATAACAGAATCCAGTTCCGCGGCACATTTCCACAAGAGAAGTTTCCTGAAGTTCTTGAAGATATACATGTAGTTGTTTTGCCATCTTTATGGTATGAGAACACTCCGTTAACTGCATTATCAGCTCAAGCTGCGAAGCGAATATTGGTTGTTTCAGATTTAGGAGGTTTATCATCTTTAGTTGATAATGGTGTCAACGGTTATACTTTTAAAGCTGGAGATTCAGAGGAACTTTCGTCGATTTTAGTTAAAATTGCTAATAACCGGGAGTTATTAAATAAACTTACTGAAAACATTCAAGTGCCAAACCAAGTAGAACATTATGTAGATAATTTGATAGATATATGGAACTAAAATTTAAATATAGCTACATTATTGTTGGAATCTAATAGAATTCTTCTTCAGGATACAGAGATTTCGGAGGAATAATAAAATGAATTGTATTGTTTTTGGTGGTGGTGGATTTATAGGTTCACATATTTGCGACGAACTTTTATCACAGGATAATAAAGTTAGGGCTTTTGGGAGAACTCGATCTAATTATTTATCAAGAGATGTAGAATGGTATCAAGGAGACTTCTGTAAAGCTAGTGATGTAGAAAATGCACTAGATGAAATGGAAGTTATTTTTCATGTGATAAGTACTACTATTCCCCAAACTTCTAATGAAAGTCCCGATAAGGACATAGAATCAAATGTTATTTCTACTCTTCGTATGTTAGAAATTGCAAGAATAAAAAAAATTAAAAAAGTTATTTTTATTTCTTCGGGGGGAACAGTTTATGGAATACCTGAAAATATTCCAATTAATGAAAAACATGTAACTAACCCAATTAGTTCATATGGAGTTCATAAACTTACTATTGAAAAGTATTTAATGTTATACTTTTATTTATATGGTTTAGATTATGCTATTTTAAGAGTTTCAAATCCATACGGAATAAGGCAACCAATAATAGGAAGTCAAGGTGCAATAGGCATTTTTATTAATAAAGCACTTAATAGAGAAGTAATAGAAATATGGGGAGATGGTTCTGTAGTAAGAGATTATATTTATGTAACTGATGTTGCAAAAGCGGCATCATTGGTAGTTAATAATAATTCCTCATTAAAAATATTTAATATTGGAAGTGGAGAAGGTAAGTCTTTACTGCAAATTATTCAATATATTGAAAAACAATTAGATATAAAACTGAAAGTAAATTTTAAAAATGAGCGAAAATTAGATGTTCCAAAAAATATACTAGATATAAACCTAGCTCTTAATATATTATCCTGGAAACCATCGATATCCTTTGAAGAAGGAATAAATAAAACAATAGATTTTATGAAAGTTGAAATGTTACAGAAATAAGAGATTAGGATGGATATCAAATGAAATTTATTTTGCTTTCAGGTGGTTCTGGTAAAAGATTATGGCCTTTATCAAATGATTCTCGTTCTAAACAATTTTTGAAAGTCTTGAAAAATGATAATAACGAGTTAGAATCAATGTTACAAAGAGTTTGGAATCAATTAAATAAATATAATCTTTGCGAGAATTCATACATTACTACAAGTAAGTCCCAAGTAGAAATGTTACAAAATCAGCTAGGTCTTGAGGTACCATTGATTGTAGAACCGGAAAGAAGAGATACCTTTCCTGCTATTGCACTAGCTGCATCTTTTCTTTATTCAGTAAAGCAAATTAACTTAAACGAAGTAATCTGTGTATTGCCTGTAGACCCTTATGTTGAAGATGATTTTTTTGAAGATTTGTTAAAACTCGAATCAATTATTGAAAACGATATAGATATTGCTTTAATGGGTGTACGACCGACTTATCCATCTGAAAAGTATGGTTATATAGTACCAACGGAAATCGACACCTATTCTTCCTTTTTTGCAGTGGAATCTTTTATAGAAAAGCCTAGTGAAACAAAAGCGAAAGAGTTAATTTCTAAAAATGGATTGTGGAACTGCGGCGTATTTGCTTTTAAATTGAAATATTTGTTAGAACTATTAGTTGAAAAAAACTTACCATTGGACTATCACATTTTACAAAGAGAATATAGTAAATTGCCCAAGATTAGTTTTGATTATGAGGTAGTAGAAAGTGCTAAGAAAATAGCTGTTCTTCCCTATAATGGATTATGGAAAGATTTAGGGACTTGGAACACTCTGACTGAAGAAATGAGTACTGATGTTCTTGGTAGAGGAATCATTAGCGGGGATTCAAATAACACTCATCTTATTAATGAAATAGACATTCCTGTTATAGTGCTTGGTGTATCAAACGTAATAGTAGCTACAAGTCCTGATGGAATTCTAGTCGCTGATAAAAAAGAAAGTCCCAAAATTAAAGATATTATTAAAGGATCTACTTCAAGGCCAATGTATGAAGAAAGGCGTTGGGGATGGTATCGAGTTATAGATTATAAAAAATTGGAAAATGGAACTGAAGTATTAACAAAAAGAATTAATATACTTCCAGGAAAGAACTCAAGTTATCAAGTTCATCATAAAAGGAATGAGGTTTGGACTATTATTTCTGGTGATGGCGAATTTATTTTAGATAATAATTATTATCATATTTCTCAAGGGGATGTTTTAAAAATACCTGCTGGTTCAAAACATGCGATAAAGTCAGAAGAGGGTATTGAATTTATAGAAGTTCAAATGGGGTGTGAATTGATTGAAGAAGATATTATTAGATTAAGCTTAAATTGGGATGAAATACTTATGTGGGTTAATGATGAAAATATTGGATAAAATTAAAGAGATTTGAGAGGAAGAAAAATATAACATGAAAAAGACTGCAATTATTACAGGAGTAACAGGTCAAGATGGTGCATATTTAGCAGAGTTGTTGTTAAATAAAGGTTATATCGTTCATGGAATTAAACGTAGAACTTCATTAATAAATACAGCTAGAATAGATCACCTTTGTAGGAAAGAAGGAGAAAAGGACTTTTTTCTTCATAATGGTGATTTGACGGACTCTACCAACTTAATTAGGCTTGTTCAAGAAACTCAACCTGACGAAATATATAATTTAGCTGCACAAAGTCATGTGCAAGTTTCTTTTGAAACTCCTGAGTATACTGCGAATTCAGATGCGTTGGGACCTTTAAGAATACTAGAAGCAATTAGGATTTTACAATTAACAGAAAAAACTAAATTCTATCAAGCATCAACAAGTGAACTTTACGGACTTGTTCAAGAAGTTCCTCAAACTGAAAGAACTCCTTTTTATCCTCGAAGTCCGTATGCGGCAGCCAAATTATACGCTTATTGGATAACTGTAAACTATAGGGAAGCTTACAATATATATGCTTGTAATGGTATTTTATTTAATCATGAATCTCCTCTACGTGGGGAAACTTTTGTAACTCGAAAAATTACCAGAGGAGTAGCAAGAATTAAATTTGGTTTGCAGAAAAAAATTCTTCTTGGGAATCTTGATGCAAAAAGAGATTGGGGTCACGCTAAAGATTATGTCGAAGCAATGTGGAAAATGATGCAGTTAGATAAAGCAGAAGATTTTGTTATTGCGACAAATAAAACACATTCCGTCAGAAGCTTTGTGGAATTAGCATTTAAAGAGATCGGTATCGAAATTATTTGGGAAGGAAAAGGAATTAATGAAAAAGGCATTAATAGTAATACTGGAGAAGTTTTAGTTGAAGTAGATTCTAAATTTTTTAGACCGACTGAAGTAGATCTTTTGATTGGCGATGCAACTAAAGCGCAGCATAAATTAGATTGGTTTCCTAGAGTCAGTCTTTCAGAGTTAGTACAGGATATGGTTGCTTCAGATATATTGTCAGTTAAAAGAGATATATTTTGCTTAGAAAATGGTTTTGACGTACCGCATTACAATGAAAATTAATGTAATTGGAGTGAACATTTTGAATAAAAATTCAAAAATATATGTTGCAGGTCATCGTGGTTTAGTAGGTTCGGCAATAATTAAGAGTCTAGAAAAAGAGGGATTTACAAATCTTATTTATCGTACAAGTAGCGAACTCGATTTGCGAAAGCAATTTGAAGTTGAAGCTTTTTTTAACAAAGAAAAACCGGAATATGTATTTTTAGCAGCTGCATACGTAGGTGGAATTCAAGCGAATAATAATTTTCCAGCAAAATTTATTTATAATAATTTAATGATACAGACTAATATTATTGAAGCGGCATATAGATCAGGAACGGTCAAGAAATTAATGTTTCTTGGCAGTTCTTGTATATACCCTAAATTTGCTGAGCAACCCATTAAAGAAGAGTATTTATTGGGAGGTCCTTTAGAACCAACTAATGAGCCATATGCTATAGCAAAAATAGCAGGTTTAAAAATGTGTTCCTCTTATAATCGTGAATATGGTACTAATTTTATTTCCGTAATGCCCACAAATCTTTATGGCCCAAATGACAATTTTGATTTAGAAAATTCCCATGTCTTACCTGCTTTAATTAGGAAAGTTCATGAGGCGAAGAAAAATAATAACAACATCGTTGAAATTTGGGGAAGCGGGACTCCTAGACGTGAATTTCTATACGTTGATGATTTAGCTGATGCCTGTTTATATTTGATGAAAAATGTTGATGCTCATCAAATCGGAGAATGTATTAACATTGGTACAGGAATAGATGTTACCATACGTGAATTAGTTGAAATAATAAAAGAGGTAATTGGTTATGAGGGTGAAACTATTTATAACACTCAAAAACCTGATGGTACTCCTCGAAAATTATTGAATATTTCTTTAATTGAAAAGTTAGGGTGGAGAGCATCAACTTCTTTAAAAGAAGGAATAAAACAAACCTATAGTTGGTATATCCAAAATGAAGGGTAGAATAAAAGTCATGAGGCCATCAAAATTAACAAAAAAAAATATTGGTACTAATATACCAAAAATTGAGCCATGGATTTTGATGTTAAGTTTATTAATAAGTTTATTAATTACTATTCAGATATTTAAAAATCTGGATATTTCATTGCATTCTTTTACCGATAGAAGTATAGGAATTGTAGTTATGGATGGCGTTGATGCATCGCTTAGAACTTTTAATTATATAAAATTATTACTAATATTTACAATCCTTCTCTTGTTTTTATTATTTTTTATCTCATGGATCAATAATATTCTTAAACCCAAAATAATAAGTAATCTTATGATAGAAAAAAATGTTATAGCAATATTATCTGCTTTTTCAATCTGTCTTATATTATTGTATATAATAGGCAACCAAAATATTCATTTAATAATTTTATCACTATTAATTTTTTTATTAACTTTAGTCATTACAGTTATGTTTTTCAAAGTTCTTTTTTTTCAAAACAAAAATAAATATTTTCGATTGAATCCATTCTCAAATTACAATATTAATATTTTAGGTTTTTTATTGCCAATTGTTTGTATATTTTTATATTGGGTAGTTACTAACGGGGATTTTAAGTTTAGTTACAAACATTTATTTGTAATTGCTTTTACTTGGCTTTTTATTCATTTAATATATTATAAATTTCTCAAAAAAATTAAAAGCAAAACTTCGTTTTCTTTAATAAACAAAGCAATAATAATATCTGGAATTCCAATTATTTTTATTCCATTCTCTATACCGATTTCAAATGAAATTCAGTTTATGTTATCAGCTTATCTAAATATTCCTGCTCGAATCTTTAGTTTAATCATTATTATTTTTCTCCTATTTTTTAGCGTTTTAACTTATATATATATAATAAAAAGAAAGTTAAAATTTAATATTTCTAAAGCCATTTATAATATTTATTTTCCAATAATTATTGCAACATTTGTATTGTTTAATAATTATACATCTTTTATAAATAAAACTGAGTTTGATATGTTTCATGACGGTGAAGATTTAATAACCAATCAACAATTATTTTCATTCAATCATATCCCATTTATTCATACTTATCCGACTCATGGTCTATCAAGTATGATTTTCCAAATGGCTTATTCTTTTTTTAATGGTTATAGACCAGTAGAGACATGGCTTTGGAATTGGATGTTTGTTGTCTTCAGTTTCGTTTTATTATATTTTATCATTAAAAAAGTAATGAGCCCCTTGATAGCGGTATTAATTGTGTTATGTCTACCTATTCAAGAATTATTCTCTATATATTTTGCAATTTCAATAATTCCAGCATTATTATTAGGAAGCTTACTAACTAAAGGCATTACAAAAGTAAAATTATATTTTTATTGGATAATTTGTGCATTAATGTTTCTGTGGAGGGTAGATTTTGGTGTAGCTTTATTAGCTTCATCTTTTGGAATAATATTATTAGTATTTATTAATAGGATGATTTCAAAAGATAAAAAAACAATAATAGATTTAAGAGAACTTATTAATTCTTTTTTTATAGTATTTGGATTATGTACAACATTAGCAATTTTACTAATAGTATATTCCGGACAGTCAATAAAAGATTTATTCATATTAAATTTTCAATTTGTGAGATTTCAAGCTGCAGTGCAAGCTTATACTACTATTATAAAAAATTATTCGCCAACTGTTGTTCTTCAATACGTAATTTTACCAAGTGTATCTTTATTTTATGTAACTTGGTTTTCTTACAGAGTATTTACTAAAAAAGGTCAGCAAAATTTTAACTCACTACAAATCTCACTTATTTTATTATCTGTATTTTCACTTATTATGTCTATCCGATCAACTCAAAGACATAGCTTAATGGAAATTTATAATCCTTATTTGTTTGGATTTCTTGCTTTGTGCATTCCAAGTTTTTTGAATAAGTTTACTAAAAATAAAAATTTAGTTCTATTTTTAGGAATATTAGTGATTTATATTCTTTTTGTCCCTACAAATCTTTCACATCAAATTAAAAATGATTCATTATTTAGTTTTAAAAATTATGTTAATAAGGAAAGTAGAGTAAGCATTAATGATAGTCAATACAAAAATATATCTGATTTCTTAAATACTAATTTATCTAAAGATCAAACATTTTTTGAGTTTACAAATAACCCAATGTTATATGTAGGTTCAAATAAAGAACTATTAACATATATAATTCCAACAGTCTATAATGCCTCAGATCCAGTTCAAAAGATTGAAGTAAATAAATTAACAAATTATATCAATAAAAATAAGATACCGTACGTAATTTTCAAACAAGGGAATTTTTGGGATTATTTGGATAATGTACCAAACGAGATAAGAAGTTATCGAATTGCTGAACTTATATACAAAAATTATAAACCTCTAGGTACTATTGATAATTTCCAAATATGGTCAAATAAAGATTCAAGTACTAACATAAATGAAGAGAAAGAAAAAAATATTAATTTTAAAAATTTCAATGAAATACAATTACACAATGTTGTTGTTCAACCCAATTCTAAAGATAAATTAATAGTTAGTAATAATGGAAATGACCCCTACTTTTCAAATTTTCTTCAAATAGAAAAAAATTTACTATTAAAGCAAAACAAATTTTGGTTTTTGAAGGTAAAATATAATGTATCAAAATCTGGTGATCTGCAAGTCTTTTATTCGTTTAACAATAAAGATTTTAATAAAGATGACATTAGAACTGTACAAATAACCGAAAACCAAAATGTTGTATATATACCTATTCCTGTGAGTGAGAGCAAAAATATTTTGAGTGAATTGCGATTCGATCCACCGGATAATTCAACTTTTGAAATAAATAGTGTATCACTTGTAGAACAAGAAAATAGTTTGATACCTATAAAAGGAATTTATCAAAATTTCGATTTATTAAAGCTTCCTTATATTTGGGCCAATTATGATTCCAATAAATCAGTACTTAAAACAGAAGTATTAAAAACTATTATTAACTCTGAACAAAAAATAAATAAAAATGTTGCTATTAAAATCGGTATTGATTCTAATATTGATAAGTCAACGGGAAACTATATTCATTTAAGAATAAAATCTGATAAAAAGTCAAATGTTCTTTTGGCCTACGGCCCTAATAAATCTGTTATATCTTTTGAGTTAGTGCCTTCAAATAATTATGAAGACTATCTAATAAGAATTAGTTCTCAATGGGAATGGATGAGTGAAAATATTGACTTTATTACATTGCAAAGTAATGAAAATATTGCCATTGAAAAAATGCTAATTAGAAAAGGAGATTAGAGATGTATAAGGAATTTAAATATGTTATTTTAGGTGCTGGACCTTCAGGATTAAGTTTTGCCCATCGCTTGCTAGAGAATGGAGAGACCTCTTTTTTAATAGTTGAAAAAGAAAACATAGGAGGTGGACTATGCAGAAGCAAAGATATTGATGGTAGTCCACTTGATATTGGAGGAGGGCATTTTTTAGACGTAAGAAAAAAAAATGTTCTTGATTTTTTATTTAAGTTTCTACCGGAAGATGAATGGAATAAATTCGAAAGAATATCAAAAATTATCATAAGAGAAAATGAAATTGATTATCCTTTTGAGTCAAATATATGGCAACTTCCAGCTGATGAACAAATTGAGTACTTAATCTCAATTTCACAAGCCGGTTGTAATAATAACAAACCCATGCCAGATAAATTTAAAGATTGGATTTATTGGAAATTAGGTAATAAAATTGCGGAGGAATATATGATTCCTTACAATAACAAAATACAATCGATAGACCTAGATCGATTAGGAACTTATTGGTTGTATAAGTTACCTGATGTTTCTTTTAGAGATACTTTGGAGAGTTGCTTGAAAAAGCAGCAAAGTGGTACAATTCCTGCACATGCTCATTTTCTTTATCCGAAGAATTTTGGTTATGGCGAGGTTTGGAATCGCATGGCAACCGCAATTAAGGATAATATAGAATTCAATACAAGTGTAGAAAGTGTTGATTTCAATACTCTTGTAATCAATAATAAATATAAGGCTCAGATTATTATTAATACTATCCCATGGATTGAACTAGTAGGTTCAATTGGAATACCAGACCAGATAATAAATGAAATCAATACACTTGAATATAACTCAATAGACGTGACTTATTATGATGAGTCTGTTGATACAAGTGCACATTGGACTTATATTCCTGATGAATCAATCTCTCATCATAGAATACTTTATAGGAAAAATTTTTGTGCAAACTCAATAGGTTATTGGACAGAAACTAATTCAAAAAGAAGTATTTCAGGATCTAATTGGAAGCATACGAATAAGTACGCATATCCTTTAAATACTATTGAAAAACCTAAATCAATTAATGCTATTAGAGAATGGTCTGAATCAAAGTTTGTTTATGGTTTAGGTCGTTGGGGTGAATGGGAACATATGAATTCGGATGTAGCTGTTGAAAAAGGATTGAATCTAGCCGATTTCCTAATTGGTAAATTATAAGGAGATAATTATATGAAAATCACATTATGTTTATTGACATTTAATGAATTAGAAGGTTGTAAGCATGACATACCATTAATACAAAGAGAGATGTTTGATGAAATATATGCTGTAGATGGTGGTAGTAGTGATGGAACTATTGAATATTTGCAAAATCAGGGCATTACTGTATATAAACAACCCAAAAAAGGGCTGAATCCAGCTTGTAGGTTTGCATTTGAAAAATGTACGACTGATGCACTAATTTTTTTCCATCCTAAAGGAACGATACCAGTTTCGGATACTTTAAAATTCAGAAAATATTTTAATGAAGGATATGAACTTGTTGTTGGAAGTAGATCCATAAAAGGAGCTGTAAACGAAGAAGATACAAAGTTATTAAAACCCAGAAAATGGTTTGTGAAAGCTCTCGCAATTGTTGCATCATTAATCTTCAAAAGAGAAGGAAAAATGGTCTGGGATGTTTTACATGGTTTTAGAGGAGCAACTGTTAATGCATTTAAAAAAATTGATCCATTAGATTATGGTTTATCTATTGATATTGAAATGGTTGTAAGATCGTATAAGTTTAAAATAAGAAGAGTTGAGTTCCCAACAACAGAGGTTCCCAGAATTGCAGGAGAAACCCATTTCAAAGCGATCCCTACAGGGATAAAATTATTAAAGTATCTTTACTATGAGCTGTTTACTCGAAAGGATAAAGATTATGTTGAATTAAGTGTAAAAAAACAACAACTTCCCAAAAATATCTAAAAAAAAACAGTAGGAACGTGAAGATGCAGAATATTATAAATTCTATTGTGAAAAATAAAAAAGGAATATTGTTAATAATATTATCATCATTACTTATATCATTAGGACAGTTATTTTGGAAATTGTCTCATGGTGAACTTTTATTTTGGCTAGTCATTGGTTTCATTCTTTATGGTATTGGTGCTTTATTGATGATTTTTGCTTTTAAATTTGGAAAATTTTCTGTACTTCATCCAATGATTAGTACAAGTTATATATTCGCTATGATTTTTGGAAGTTTATTACTTCATGAAGATATTAATTTGTTGAAATATTTAGGTGTTGCCTTTGTTTTATTAGGTGTTATATTTATTGGGGGTAGTGATGATTAGTTACATCGCACTTTTTATTTTGTTTACTTTGATGGGATCATTTGGGGGATATTTTGTTAAAATAGCGTCTTCAAGAAGTGATACACTAGTCCAAATACTGTTTAATAAGTTTTTGTACATTGGCGGTATACTATATTTTTTAAGTGCACTTTTGAATATCTTTGCTCTAAAAAAATTACCTTATACATTAGTACTTCCCCTAACCTCAATAACTTATATTTGGACCTTAATAATATCGTATACATTACTTCACGAAAAAATTACAAAGTATAAAATAAGTGGAGTAATTTTTATTGTTCTAGGTTCAGTATTAATTGGATTGTCTACTATATCTTGAATAAGAAAACATAAGATTTTGCACTCGACAAATCTGAGAAACTATCGATTAATAAGGAGGAGGCCCACATGAAAGGAATTATACTTGCGGGTGGTACAGGTTCAAGATTATACCCATTAACTAAAGTAACAAATAAACATTTACTACCAGTAGGTAAATACCCAATGATTTTTCATTCTGTTGCAAAATTAAAGGAAGCGGACATTAGCGACATTCTTATCGTAACCGGAAAAGAACATATGGGTGATGTAGTTAATTTGCTGGGTAGCGGACGTGACATGGGTGTAACTTTTACTTATAAAGTTCAAGACGAAGCTGGAGGTATTGCTCAAGCCCTGGACTTGGCAGAACATTTTGTTGGCAACGATCAAATGGTCGTTATCTTGGGGGATAATGTGTTTTCTGATAGCATTACTTCCTATGTTGCCAATTTTAAAAATCAACAAGTTGGTGCTAAAATACTTTTACAAGAGGTACATGATCCGAAAAGATATGGAGTACCTGAACTACAAGGTGAAAAAATTGTATCTATAGAAGAAAAGCCAAAGAGTCCTAAAAGTTCTTATGCAGTAACAGGTATCTACATGTTTGATAGTTCAGTGTTTGACATTGTTAAAACTCTGAAGCCATCCGGTCGTGGGGAATTAGAAATAACTGACGTGAATAACTCCTATATTCAAAGAGGACAGCTAACCTATGATATTTTGCAAGGTTGGTGGACTGATGCCGGCACCCACGATTCTTTAGCAAAGGCAAATGAACTAGCTAAAGATTTATTATTTGGCGAAGAATTCGGAAAGCTAAAATTATAGAGGTGTCATATGAAAATACTACCAACCGAAATAAAAGATGTTGTAATTATTGAACCCTCAGTTTTTGGTGATAATCGCGGGTTCTTTATGGAAAGCTATAACAGTGCAAGTTTTAAGCAAGCAGGTATTGATTATAATTTTATTCAAGATAACCATTCTTTATCCGCAGAACCGGGAGTCCTCAGAGGTCTCCATTATCAATTGAACCCTAAAGCACAAACTAAATTAGTACGTGTTGCTGCTGGAGCTATTTATGATGTAGTTGTAGATATACGTAAAAACTCTCCAACTTTTGGGCAATGGGGTGGAGTTATCCTCAGCGCCGCGAATAAGAGGCAGCTCCTTGTTCCTATAGGTTTCGCACATGGTTTTTGTACATTAGTTCCTAATACAGAAGTTTTATATAAAGTGGATGAATATTATTCTTCTGAGCATGACCGCGGCATTGCTTGGAATGATCCTGCTCTTGGAATAGATTGGCCAACGACAACACCAATCTTATCAGAGAAAGATACCAAACATCCCTTATTAAAGGATGCTGACATGAATTTCGAATAACTGGAGGTTTACTTGTGAAAGTTCTTATAACAGGCGGCGCCGGGTTTATTGGCAGTAATTTTGTATTATATATGCTTAACAAATATCCGAATTATGACATCATCAATTTGGATGCGTTAACTTATGCTGGAAATTTAGAAAATCTTGAATCTATTCAAGAAAACAGCAAATACTCCTTTGTTAAAGGCGATATAGCAGATCCCATTGTAGTTGAATCGATTTTAGCAACAGGAGTCGACATAATTGTTAATTTCGCAGCTGAATCGCATGTCGACCGCAGCATTTTAGATCCGCAAATTTTTGTGAAGACGAATGTTATGGGAACGCAGGTGCTTCTGGATGCAGCTATCAAATATGATATTAAAAAGTTTGTTCAAGTATCTACAGACGAAGTTTATGGAACCTTGGGAGAAACAGGTTTATTTACGGAGTTAACGCCGTTAGCACCTAACAGTCCATACTCAGCCAGCAAAGCCGGTGGCGATTTATTGGTAAGAGCTTACCATGAAACCTTCGGCATGAATGTAAACATTACCCGTTGTTCAAATAACTACGGGCCTTACCAGTTTCCAGAGAAATTAATTCCATTGATGATATCCAATGCTCTTAACAATAAAGCACTTCCTATATACGGGGACGGATTGAACATCCGTGATTGGTTATTTGTTGAGGATCATTGCAGCGCTATTGACCTGGTTATGCATAATGGAGTTAATGGTGAAGTTTATAATATTGGCGGGAACAACGAAAGAACCAACAATCAAATTGTTGAAACGATATTGGATGAATTAGGGAAGCCGAAATCGTTAATTAAATATGTGAAAGATCGACTTGGGCATGATAGAAGATACGGTATTGATGCAACAAAAATAGTTAATGAATTAGGTTGGGAACCAAAGTATCATTTTGACTCGGGTATTAAGGCGACTATACAATGGTATTTGAACAATAAAGAATGGTGGCAGCGAATACAGTCGGGTGAGTACCAAGATTACTATGAAAAACAATACTCGACTAGATAGGAGTTTAAAATGAGAGTACTGGTTACTGGGGCATACGGCCAATTAGGACGCGATGTTGTTGATATATTTAGGGAAAAGCATGAAGTTTTGGGATTTGGAAGAAATGAGCTAGATATTACAGATCCCAATCACTGTCAGCAAATGATTCAAGAATATCGCCCCGATGTGATAATACATTGCGCAGCATACACGGCTGTTGATTTAGCTGAAAGTGAAGAGGATCAAGCTTACTTGGTCAATGCCTATGGAACCAGAAATGTAGCTGTTGCAGCAGAAAAAATGGGCTGTAAAATTTGTTACATTAGCACGGATTATGTCTTCGATGGCTCTTCAGCAAATCCATATAAAGAATACGATAATACGAATCCGACAAGTGTTTATGGAAAGTCTAAACGAGCCGGTGAAAATCTAATTCAAACGTTATCAAGCAAGTACTTCATTGTTCGGACCTCCTGGGTTTATGGGCAGCATGGCAATAATTTTGTTAAAACCATGTTAAAGATCTCGAAAGAGAGAGATAAGCTAAGTGTCGTAAATGATCAAATCGGCTCGCCCACATTTACAGAAGATCTTGCGAAATTTTTACTCGAATTAGTAAATTCTGAAAAATACGGCATTTACCATGCCTCAAATAGCGGTAGCTGCTCTTGGTATGATTTTGCAAAGGCTATTTTTGAGGAAAGCAATATAGCGATAACTGTTCAGCCTTGTACGACAGAAGATTTTCCAAGACCTGCTCCGCGGCCAAAAAATTCGGTGATGGATCATTTGTCCATTCGTGCAGATGGCTTCAAAGATCTTAGACCATGGCGTGAAGCATTAACTGAATTTCTTCAAAAATACGGTGATTCATAATGAATTCAATAAGTATTCACATTGTAACCTACAATAGCGAGCCCTACATTCAAGATTGCTTGGAAGCTGTTATGGCACAAAGTTATCCTATTGATTCGGTTATCGTTATTGATAACAACTCAAATGACCGCACCGAAGAGATGCTGAACCCTTATATTGACCGCATTACTTATATTGCCAACAAGAGTAATGTTGGATTTGCCGCGGCTCATAACCAAGCGATTCGCTTATCCCAATGTGATTATTATTTGATACTAAATCCGGATGTCAAGTTGCATCCGGATTATGTCTTTAATCTAATAAAGCAATTTAAGAATGACCCTTCGATAGGAAGCGCTACAGGGAAGTTGCTATTTAAACAGTCCCCGTCGATTGTTGACAGTACCGGTCTTATCATAAACAAAGCACGCAGAGCTTTTGATCGGGGAGCGGGTGGTCATAGCGAAGATTGGGATATAAGTATTTATGTTTTTGGTGTTTCCGGTGCCGCGGCGCTTTATTCAAGGTCAATGGTCGAAGATATAAGTGTAAACGGCTGTTTTTTTGACGAGGATTTTTTTGCTTATAAGGAAGATGTGGATATTGCTTGGCGAAGCCAGATTTACGGATGGAAGGCTTATTACTGTTCGGATGCAATTGCCCATCATGATCGCGGCTGGAAAAAAGGCGCGAGGAGTCATATCCCATTATTTATAAGAAAACATTCCTATATTAACCGTTATATGATGATGATCAAAAACGAGAGTATAGCCTATTTATTTAAACACTGTATGCCAATTATTTTATATGAAGGAATGAGCTTTATTTTTTTCTTGTTAAAAGAACCGAAGGTTTTGACCGCGTGGCTTGATTTCTTTAAACATTTTAAAAAATTGATTGAAAAAAGAAAGATCATTCAACAAGCACGCAAAGTCGAATTTTCTGAAGTTTACATGTTTTTCAAATAAAGTTGAAATTAGTATCGTTCTTTATAACTAGTTTCATGTTATAATTATGAATAAATTACTCCCCAGATATGAGGCAAAGTACATGGACCTAAGTATTATTATACTTAATTATAACACATGTGAACTAACGATAAATGCAATAAAGTCGGTGTATGCTTCTCATACTCATTATAAGTATGAAATAATAGTAGTTGACAATAACTCAGCTGACGCATCTGTACAAACGATAAATGAAAATTTTCCAAGTACGGTGCTGATTAAAAACGATGAAAACTATGGATTTGCTAAAGGTAATAACATTGGCATCAGAAAAGCAACGGGCCGATATATTTTATTATTGAACTCTGACACAGAGGTCCAGGAGGATACCTTGGAAACCATGATTGCTTTTATGGATAGCAATCGTTCTATAGGTGCTGCCGGTTGCAAAGTAGTCCTTCCTGACGGATCCTTGGACAAAGCATGCAGAAGAGGATTCCCAACGCCATCCGCTTCGTTTTATTATGCTTTTGGAATTTCGAAACTATTTCCCGACTCGCCTCGTCTAAACCAATATCAGCTGTCTCATTTAGACCCGGATCAAGATTATCCGGTCGATTGCTTGGTAGGGGCATTCATGATGGTGAGAAGAGAGGCATTCGAACAAGTAGGACTGCTTGATGAGAATTTTTTTATGTACGGGGAAGACATCGATTGGTGCTATAGAATCAAACAAGGCGGATGGAACATTCATTATTATCCCTATACGCAAATTGTTCATCATAAGGGTGCAAGCAGCAGACGAAAACCGTTCAAAATTATTTATGAGTTTCATCGAGCCATGTATTTATTTCATAAGAAGCATTATCAAACGCGCTACAACTTCTTGGTAAACTATTTTGTATACTTGGGAATATTCGTGAAATTCGCGGTTTCCGTAGCGTTAAATCGTTTTGGATCTGTGAGGTGAGTTAAAATTGGTCAGACAAAGCCATGGATTTCTATCGCAAATATATGCTGTAACTGATTTTATTTGTATTCAGCTCGTTTTTCTTTTTTCATGGTGGCTCAAATTCGATAGCGGCCTGATTCCATTTGACAACCCGTTAAGTTTTCACAGATATGTTTTATGGAGCGTCATTTATGGTGTTGTTGCCATTTTAATAAGTTATTTTTTTAATTTTTATACTCCGAAACGGAAGAAGCGATTTTCATACGAACTCTTTACCATTGTTCAAGTTCATTTTATTAGTGTGCTAGTATTACTCAGCTTCCTCTTTGTATTTAAGGAACTTGATGTATCTCGTTCTTACCTGCTTTTATTTTTAGTCAATAATATATTATTTATTAGTTTTTATCGATATGTTTTAAAGGCTAGTCTAAAACACTATAGACAAAAAGGATACAACAAGCAGTTCCTGCTCATCATAGGCGCCGGTTCTTTGGGCAGACGGTTTTATAAAAACCTGAAGCGTTATCCGGAATTGGGATATGAGGTGCTAGGATTTTTAGATGATTACCAAACCGAGCATGGAAATGAACATGATAGTAATTATAAACCTATTCTTGGCAAAGTAGATGAACTGGCGGTCTTTCTGGAGAAAATGCTGGTCGATGAAGTAATCATCGCTTTACCGCTTCATGCCCATGAGAAATACGCTAAAATCATCAATGTTTGCGAGAAGGCCGGAGTAAAGACGCTTATTATTCCTGATTTTTATGATTATTTGCCTTCAAGACCATATTTCGACAACTTCGCGGGCATTCCTTTGATTAATGTCAGAGATATTCCGTTAGACGAGTTTCGCAATCGTTTCTTTAAAAGAGCGTTCGATATCGGTTTCGCATCCGCGGCCATTCTTATTACTTCACCATTATTGCTCCTCGTAGCAATAGCCATAAAGCTTTCATCGCCAGGGCCGATTATTTTCAAACAGGAACGCGTTGGCTTGAACCGGCGCACGTTCATGATGTATAAGTTTCGGTCGATGAAAGTCCAGACGGATGAGGATTCGGATACGAAGTGGACGACGGAGGATGATCCGCGTAAGACGAAGTTGGGATCATTTCTGCGTAAAACCAGTTTGGATGAACTGCCGCAGTTTTTTAATGTGCTGTTTGGCCACATGAGTGTAGTAGGGCCTCGCCCGGAACGGCCGTATTTCGTCGAACAGTTTAAGGAAGAGATCCCGAAATATATGGTGAAGCATCACATTCGTCCCGGGATTACAGGCTGGGCTCAATCGAATGGTCTGCGCGGGGATACTTCAATAGAGGATCGCATCAAGCACGACATTTTTTATATCGAGAACTGGAGCTTTTTGTTCGATATTAAAATTATTTATAGAACGATTATTAACGGCTTCATAAATAAAAATGCATATTAAACGGAAAGGGCTGCCCCGTGGGACAGCCCTTTGTTTTCGATTGGCTTACTGGAGGAGCCATACACACTAGCCCTGCTTCTAAAGGGTTTTTACAGCATTATTTCGCTTTTCTATTCGATGCATCCCGAAGAACATTATCGAGATAATCAAGCAGCTCATACCTTAAATCATCCTGCTGCAAAGCGAAATCGATCGTAGTTTTAATAAAGCCCATCTTATCGCCGACGTCATATCTTTGGCCGATAAAGTTGTATGCATACACTTTTTCAGTGCTTTTAAGCTTGGAGATCGCGTCGGTTAACTGGATTTCGCCATTGGCCCCAAGCTCGAGATGCTCGAGAATATCAAAGATTTGCGGAGTCAAAATATATCTTCCCAAAATCGCCATATTGGAAGGAGCTTCTTCGACTTTCGGTTTCTCGATGAGCTGATCGATCTCATATAATCTTTCGTCAATAAGGTGCCCGTCAATAATTCCGTACCTCGATACTTCTTGTTGTTCTACCGGCTGGACCCCAATGATCGAAGAGTCATATGTATTGTAAAGGTTAATCATTTGTTTTAAGCAGGGAGGTTCGGCTTGCACGATATCGTCGCCGAGGAGAACGGCGAATGGTTCGTTGCCGATAAATTTTCGGGCGCACCAAACGGCGTGCCCCAGCCCTTTTGGTTCTTTTTGCCTGATGTAATGAATATCGACAAGGTTGGACGGCTTTTGGACCTCGTTTAATAAATCGAGCTTGCCTTTGGATAATAAAATTTGTTCCAGTTCAACATAATTGTCAAAATGGTCTTCGATCGCCCGTTTTCCTTTTCCCGTCACGATAATGATATCTTCGATTCCGGATGCAACCGCTTCTTCAACTATGTACTGGATTGTAGGCTTATCGACAATCGGCAGCATCTCCTTGGGCATCGCTTTCGTCGCAGGCAGAAATCTTGTTCCTAGACCAGCAGCGGGTATAATCGCTTTTCTTATTTTCACGGAACCACTCCTTGTTTAACATGCTTAATATACCTATAATGAACAAAGGTCATAGTGTTATTGTATTTAGTTAGTCTATATTTTATCACCAGTTGATGAACGCATCCAGCTTCAGCCCGTCGAAATTCGGTTCTTCACCACCAACTCCTATAACCACCCGGTTATAGGAGTTTTTATTTGCAGCCCCAACCTTGTCTGCATAATTGTCCAAGTCCCCACATAGACATGTTATCAAAGTTGCTTTTACTATGGGTGGAGGGGATTGGAATGCGGCGAGTCACATGGGTGATGGCCATTGTGATGTGTTTGGTCCTGCTGTTGGCCGGTTGCGGCAAGAAGGACGCGAGATCGGTAGTGAAAGATTTGGACACGGTGTTAAACAAGCTGGACAGCTATCAGGGCAGCGGGCGGATGATCCTGCACACCGGGCAGGAACCGCAGGAATATCAGGTGGACGTGTGGTATCAGAACCCGCATTATTACCGGATTTCGTTGAAAAACGACAAGAAAGATATTACCCAAATCGTGCTGCGCAATGACGATGGGGTGTTCGTGCTGACGCCGCATTTGAACAAGAGCTTCCGATTCCAGAGCGATTGGCCGGAGAATCAAGGCCAGGTGTATTTGTACCAGTCGCTCGTTCAAAGCATTTTGCTCGATAATGATCGACAATTTACGACGGATGAAAAAGGGTATGTGTTCGATGTGCTGGCGAATTATCAGAACGGTTCGTTGGCGCGGCAAAAAATTTGGCTCGATAAAAAGAATTATGCGCCGCAGCATGTTGAGGTTTCGGACGCCAATGCGAACGTCATGGTCGTCGTCGACTTTAACCAGTTCGAATTCGGCAAAAAGTTTGACAAGGATTCATTCGACATGCAGCGCAATATGACAAGCTGGAAGCTGGAATCGCTGCCGACGATGGCGCCTGTAGGCGGGGCGAAAGCTTCGACGGATACGGCTGCCAAGCAGAAGGCTTCCCAGAAGCAGTTCGGGGTCATAGAACCGTATTACATTCCGAGCGGCGTCAAGAAGCAGGATGCTACCGATATTAAGCTGGGCGAGGAGAAAGCGGTCATGCTGCGCTACTCCGGCAAATACAACTATACGCTCGTGGAATCGCAGCCGCAGACACAGACGGTATCCGTCCTTCCCGGCGATATCGTAGATCTTGGATACACGTTGGCGGTCATTACCGGGGATGCGAAGAAAACGCTAACGTGGACGTATGACGGCGTGGAGTTCAGACTATCGACTGGCGATCTTCCCATGACGGAAATGATTACGGTAGCCCAATCGGTACAAGGCGAGATGGGCAAATAAGTGAACTCGTTCAGCTTTGCTGAACATCGGGGAATCAGATGGGGACTCTACCCCACCTGATTCAAGGCCCACCTTAAAGGTGGGGGTCTTAACCCGATAAAGTCGTGATCGGATAAACTGACGCTTCGCTGATAGTTAGATGTTCAATATTTTGTTCATTGACACTCGGGGACGATGCGATTACCATAAGCTTTAGAGTAAAATCCTTTTTACATCAGGATGGACGAAGCATGCTTTGAGCTAAGGGCTCGCGGGGAGGCAGGATTCCTGCCTGGGCAAGGGTTCAATGACCGCCTTGCAGCACTACAAAGCGCCCGGGATTCGTGGGCTTTGGAACTGTTGCGGGACCGCTCCGACGCCGGAAATGAATATTGTATTCAAAGGCGAGGACCGCGCGTGCATGCATACTCCTTAACAATTATACGGCACGGTTAGGGGGAAGCTCCCTTGTTCAGGGGGGCTTCCCCTGATGTCATAGAGAAGGTGGACTTATGGATTCGTTTTTTCGGCCAACGAGAGTGGAAATTTCTTTGGATGCGCTGCGAGCCAATCTGCAGCAATTCCGGCGCGTGCTTCCCGACCATGTGAAGATGATGGCGGTCGTCAAAGCGGATGCGTACGGACATGGGGCCGTCGAGGTTTGCCGGGAGGCGCTTAGCTGTGGGGTTGGATACATCGCGGTCGCTTTTTTGGACGAAGGTCTGGAATTAAGGCAGGCTGGCATTACGGCTCCGATTCTAGTAATGGGCTATACTCCGCCTGAAGGGCTGGAGACCGCCTGGGAGCACGATATTACAGTGAACGTATACAGTCATGAAGTATTGGATGCTTTTGAACGGCTGGAGCACAGAGAGAAGCCGCTATCCATTCATGTGAAAATCGACTCGGGGATGAACCGGTTGGGGCTGCCTACGGAAGCCGAGGCGATTGAGCTGATTGAAAGAGCTCTGCATATTCCGGGACTGTATGTGGAAGGCATTTTTACCCACTACGCTTGTGCGGATGAAACGGATAAATCGTATACGATCGAGCAGTACGAAAGATTCGACCGGGTGGTGCAATATTTTCGCAGGAAGGGCATACAATTTGATTATGTTCATGCGGGCAACAGCGCCGCGGCGATCGATTCGCCTCATTTGACGTACAATATGGTGCGGCTCGGCATCAGCATGTACGGACTGTACCCCTCCGAGGAGGTCAATCACCAATTGATTGAGCTGCAGCCGGTGCTGAGCATCAAATCCGGAATCGTTATGGTCAAAACGGTGCCGCCAGGCTCCGGAATCAGCTACGGGACGATTTACCGGACATCAGGGGATGAAACGATTGCAACGCTGCCGATCGGGTATGCGGACGGTTTTTCGCGAATGCTGAGCGGGAAAGCCCATGTTTTGGTAAAAGGGGTTCGGGTGCCTGTCGTCGGCCGAATTTGTATGGATCAGTGTATGATGAACGTGACAGGCGTTGAGGATCTCCATCACGAGGAAGAAGTTGTCATATTGGGCCCGCAGGGTGATGATCGAATTACGGCGGAAGAGCATGCGGCATGGCTCGGCACAGTCAATTATGAGATTACGTGTATGATTTCGCATCGCGTTCCCCGTGTCTATATCCGTAACGGCGCGGTCGTATCTACAGTTAACCCGCTGATCCGGCAGCATCGGGGTATCGTTCCGCAGCCGGACTGACGGAATTTTCCAGCCGTTTTTTTGGATGAAGCGAAAAGGATTTTCCGTCCGGACAACGAATATATAAATACGGACTTCTATGGAATGGAGACATAACAAGTAAAGAAAAGGTATAACATATTTGCTATACTTGGTGCATATACTCATTTTGTATAATTTTTCTGTATATTCGCCATAATGGTAATACGGTTTGTATGTTTTTGGGGGTGCATGCTTGGTGTCCAACGCACATAACACGAAACGGATCATGATCAGTTTGCCGGACCATTTGCTGCAGGAAGTAGACGGCATCGTGGAAAAGGAAAATTCCAACCGCAGCGAATTCATTCGTCAAGCGATGAAGCTTTACTTGGTCGAACGGAAAAAACGTCACTTGAGAGAATCGATGCAGCGGGGATATATGGAAATGGCGAAAATCAACTTAAACATGGCCTCGGAGGCATTTCAGGCGGAGGAAGAAGCGGATAACACTCTGGACCGTTTAGTAAGCGGGGTGTAACAAGTGATTGTCAAACGTGGCGATGTTTTTTTTGCAGATCTTTCACCTGTCGTAGGATCGGAGCAGGGAGGCATCAGGCCTGTTCTGATTATTCAAAATGATATCGGCAACCGCTTTAGTCCAACCGTTATCGTAGCGGCGATTACAGCACAGATTCAAAAGGCGAAGCTGCCGACACATGTGGAAATCGACGCAGAGGCTCATGGCTTTGACCGGGATTCTGTTATTTTGCTTGAGCAAATCCGCACGATCGATAAGCAGAGACTCACAGATAAAATCACTCACCTGGATGAAGAAACGATGCGTAAGGTAGACGATGCCTTGCAAATTAGCGTGGGACTGATTGAGTTTTAATGCAGGTATGGATTGAAGCGAGAGGCCGCGTACAAGGCTTCTCGTTTTTTTGTTTATTCTTTGCTTCGCGCAGCCTTGATAAACCCGCCTGTTCTATAAGGACGGCAAAGCCGTTTATGCTGCTCACTGACACATATATGCGGAGCTGCGGCGGCCGGGAACAGGGCAGTGCTGGAAACCCGGTAAATCAGAAGGCCAAAAGGTCGGGAGTTCCAAAAGCACGGTCAGCATCTTGGCCTCGCATTGGATTTCAGCCGCCAGAGCGGGTACAATTCAAGGTAGCGGAAAGGCAGAGATTAGTTGGGCAGGATCCGTCTGCCAGCGGTTATGTAAATCACCTGATTTCCGCAATACAGTCCGCTCGAATACCGAAGTCCGCTTACACCACTTGCCATAATGTTACGGTTGTATGTTCATCGGCCGGGCAACGCAAGCTAGCTTGTATGAAGATAACCTTGGGGAGGCTACTATATATGACGATGTCGAAGGAAGAAGTGTTGCAGCTGGAAGAAACAAAAATACATACAGATATTACCGATGAAATGAAGGCGGCGATTCTGGAGCGCATTCAAAAGCAGATCGCTTCCGAGCTGCAGCTTGCGATCGGCAAGGTGCGCACGACTGTCGGGCTGCTGGATGAAGGGAATACGATTCCGTTTATTGCCCGTTACCGTAAAGAAATGACCGGAGAGCTGGACGAAAACCAGCTGCGGGATATCGAGGAGCGTCTATCCTATTTGCGCAATCTCGAATCGCGGAAGCTGGAGGTTATCCGGCTGATCGATGAGCAAGGCAAGCTGACCGCTGAGCTGAAGTCTTCGATTGAGCAGTCGGTGAAGCTGCAGGAGCTGGAAGACCTGTACCGCCCCTACCGGCAAAAGCGCAAGACGCGCGCCAGCGCCGCCAAGGAGAAAGGACTGGAGCCGCTGGCCGTCTGGATATTGTCCCAACCGCGCCAGGGCGATCTGCAGGCCGAGGCAGCGAAATACGTGAGCGAGGATAAAGGCGTGGCAACCGCGGCGGAAGCCGTACAGGGCGCGATGGACATATTGGCCGAGCAGATAGCGGATGACGCCAAGGTACGGGCGTGGGTACGCAAATATACATACGATCAAGGCATCGTCCGTACGGAAGCGAAGGATGCCGAGCAGGAATCGGTATATGAAATGTATTACAGCTACCAGGAGCCGGTCCGCAAGCTGCCGCCGCATCGTATTCTCGCAATTAACCGCGGCGAGCGGGAAGATGTGCTGAAGGTGACGCTCGACGTGCAAACGGAGCGCATTCACGAGTATATGGGGCGCCAGCTGATAAAGGGGCCTTCCGTTGTCAAGGAAACGTTGACTGCTGTCATCGAGGATGCCTACAAGCGTCTGCTTGCACCATCCATCGATCGCGAGGTGCGCAATGAGATGACGGAGATGGCGGAAGAGAAGGCGATTGAAGTATTTGCCGAAAATTTGCGCAATCTGCTGCTGCAGGCCCCAGTCAAAGGCAAGGTAGTGCTCGGCGTTGACCCTGCATACCGGACAGGCTGCAAGCTCGCCGTAGTCGATGATACCGGCAAAATGCTGGAAATCGCCGTCACGTATCCGACGCCGCCTAATAATAAAGTGACGGAAGCGAAGGCAAAGTTCCGCAACCTGATCGACACCTACGGCGTCGAGCTGATTGTTATCGGCAACGGTACGGCATCGCGGGAAACCGAGCAGTTTGTCGCCGAGCTGATTAGCGAAATGAAGCAGCGCAAGCTGCAGTATTTGATTGTAAGCGAGGCCGGAGCGAGTGTGTATTCGGCTTCCAAGCTGGCGGCGGGCGAGTTCCCGGATCTGGATGTGGCCGAGCGCAGCGCCATCTCGATTGCGCGGCGTCTGCAGGACCCGCTGGCCGAGCTGGTGAAGATCGAGCCGAAGGCGATCGGCGTCGGGCAGTACCAGCATGATGTGACGCAAAAAAGGCTCGACGAGAGCTTGACCTTCGTCGTCGAGTCTGCGGTCAACCATGTCGGGGTCGACGTCAATACCGCGTCGCCGTCGCTGTTGTCTTACGTTTCCGGCATTAACAGCACGTTGGCCAAAAATATCGTGAAGTACCGCGAGGACAACGGCAAGTTTATAAGCCGGGCTCAGCTGCAAAAGGTGCCGCGGCTCGGCGCCAAAGCCTACGAGCAGTGTGCCGGCTTTCTGCGGATCAGCGACGGCAGCAACCCGCTCGACAGCACGCCGATCCATCCGGAGTCCTATGATGCGGTGGACCAGCTGTTCCGCGAGCTGAGGCTGGAGCTGAAGCAGGTTGGCACGCAGCAGCTGAAGGACATGCTGCAGCAGGTTGCGCCGGCCGAGCTGGCGACGAAGCTTGGCATCGGAGTGCCGACGCTGCGCGATATTTTGGACAGCCTGCAGCGCCCCGGACGCGATCCGCGCGATGAGCTGCCTGCGCCGATTTTCCGTACAGACGTGCTGCGGATCGAGGATTTGACGGCTGGGATGGAGCTGCAGGGGACCGTGCGCAATGTTATTGATTTTGGAGCGTTCGTCGACATCGGCATTAAGAACGACGGGCTCGTCCATATTTCGCAATTGAGCGATACGTTCGTGAAGCATCCGAAGGATGTCGTATCCGTAGGCGATACGGTGACGGTCTGGGTACTGAGCGTCGACTTGAAAAAGGGACGTGTCAGCTTGACGATGAAAAAGCCGTAAAGCGGAGCAGTTAAGCGCCATTCACGGCCAAGTGAACTCGTTCAGCTTTGCTGAACATCGGGGAATCAGATGGGGACTCTACCCCACCTGATTCAAAGCCCCCTTAGAGGTAGGGGTCTTAACCCGATAAAGTCGTAATCGGATAAAGTATGTGAGCCTATTCAAAAAAAGAGCCCGGGATGCGCTGGTAAATCGCGTTCCCGGGCTTTGTTTTTGCCAAGTTTCGGTACGGAATAGCAAGCTGCTTGCTGGCAGGCTCACAGCTGTTTTTGACCTTTTCCGATACTTTTTCATCGGACTTTCAGAGCTGAAGCTTTCATATACTAATGGTGCTGAAACGACGAGGCATCCTCCGTATCGCACCGCCGCGTCCGGTAAAAAAACCAACAGTCGTTCAGCAGCCTGACCTGTCTGTGGTTTTTGTTGTAAAATGCGCGCATTAGTTGATTGCACAGCCATTGTGGCAAATGAACCAGCCCCTTCCCGCTATCCTGATGTGCGTGCTTAAAGCCTAACTCCGTTGGAGCGAAAGCGCGGAGGTTCTATTGAGCCTGCGCTTGGTTTCATTCCGGTCAATAGCGACCGTGGTCATTTCGCCAAACCAGCCTGAAAGCAAGCTCGTTGCAGGCGACGCAGCCGTTGATCCGGATTGCCGTTTCAACACGGGGCTTTAAACCGTTAAACATGGTATAGGATATGGTCTAGTGGGCTTCTGGGTGCAGGTCCTAATTGGCCGGTTCTTCTTCCTCCTCGTACCATTGCTCCAGCTGTGCCTGTAGCGCGCGGATTTCGGTCAGCAGGGACACAAGCGGATAGGCTTGTTCGTTGATGGAGGAGAACGTTTTTTCCAGCTGGTTAATATAATCGAGACCGTGGTGCAGCTTGTACTGCGGCTGAACGATATCCAGTTCGTCGCATTCGGCGATTACCTTGGGCAGCGAAGGGACGTTGGCCGCAGTCAGTTTGTCGAGCTCTTTATGCAAACGCTGGTTCAAGGCCGTCAGCTGGTACGTATGGGTTGCAGGCAGTTCAACGAATTCGATGTGATCATTATGCTGCAGGATGGCGTATCTCATTTTGGGCATGGTAGTGCTCCTCTCTGACTATCTGCTTAGGGAAGAAAGTTAAGTTATTTTATCCAATTAATAATACCTACTTGACAGTGTAGCCTATGATGCGGTTACAATTCAAGTGAGAAAACGAAACACCGAGGGTGGGTTACAAATGGAGGACCAGCAGCTGCAGCAATGGGTGGAGCGGATTTCGTTAGCGTCGTTCGGGCGTCCTTTTGTTCATAAGGCCCGTTTCAATCGCAGGCTTACTTCAACCGGCGGCAGATATTTCACCAAGTCGCATGATATTGAGATCAGCTGGCAGCAGTATGTGCAGTTCGGCGCGGACGATGTGGAAAAAATCATTAAGCATGAGCTTTGCCATTATCATCTGCATCTGGCGAAACGGGGCTATCAGCACCGGGATGCCGATTTTAAAGCGCTGCTCCAGCGGGTGGGAGGCACGCGCTTCTGCAAGTCGCTGCCCACAGCGAAACGCCGCGAGCCGTACCGGTACAAGCTTGTGTGCACAAGCTGCAATACCGAATATTTGCGCAAAAGAAAGCTCGATCCGCGGAAATATGCCTGCGGAAATTGCAGAGGGAAATTGAAGCTGCTGAAGCTTGACTTGCAGCAGCATTCGTGATAAATTATAACTTGTCTTTCCCTGATAGCTCAGTTGGTAGAGCACTCGACTGTTAATCGAGTTGTCACAGGTTCGAGTCCTGTTCGGGGAGCCATGTCTTTGGAGAGATACCCAAGTGGCTATAAGGGGACCCTCTGCTAAGGGGTTAGACTGCGTAAGTGGTGCGAGGGTTCGAATCCCTCTCTCTCCGTAAAGAAAAACCGCCTGTTTAGGCGGTTTTTCTGCGTTGAGGAGAGAATGGGATCGAACCCGGTAGAGGGGACGTCGAAGCGGCGTTATGGCCGTGAAGTCTCGCGATCCGCGAGCGAGGAACATTTAAGGAAAAAGGAAAGTGACACAATTGTCAGAGTAGATCCAGGGAGGGAACGGGTGTGGGGTGGAAAGTTTACGGGCCGTCTTTGAAGACGTATTTCCACCGCCTGCTCTAATCAAAAGAAATACGGCTTCAACAACGGCTGGAACCCCACACCTGTCCCTCCTCGCGCACCGACGTATGGGTGTGCACCTCTCGTAGGATTGTCTTGTAATTTTTCTCCGGCAGAGTCGAAGCGGCGATACGGCCGCGCCAGTAACAATCAAGACCATGCGCCGGCCGACGCACGTCTACGTCCCCGGCCGCCCGGGATTGCGCGCCTGTTTTTTATAAACGCTCGGGCTAACGCCGAACCGCTTGCGAAACTGATTGATGAAATGATTGTAATTTTGAAACCCGACATGATCGCATACTTCCGACGCGTTCAGCTCCGTATGCTCGAGCAGCAGCGCGGCCTGACGGATGCGCATTTGATTTAACGTATCGACAATAGAGGTGCCGGTGCTGGCCTTGAACAAATGAGAAAGCCTTGAAGGCGAGAGGCCGACCGTTTTCGCCAACTCATCGATCGTGAGAGGCCGGCGCATATGCTCCGAGAGCAGGTGCAGCGTTTCTTCGATGCGCGAATCCAGCTTCCGGCTGTTTTTTTGCGCCATCAGAATTAAAATCTCGCGCAGCGCATTGAGACACAGCTCATGCCAATACTCGCTTTGTTCCCGCGAATCCGCCAATATGCGCCGGAATGCCTGGAAGATGCGGTCCCGCGCGGATTCATTTTCCAGTGAGTGGATCAGCAGCGGCTCAACCGGCAGCAAAGAGGTTTCCATCAGCTGGGGGGAGAAATGCGCCCATACAAAATGCCAGCTTTGACCCTTCCGCGTGCCGTATTGATGGGGGGTGTCGGGTTTTAGCAGCGTGATGTCCCCGGATCGGCATATTCGTTCCGTCCCTGCTGTGATAAAGTATCCTTCACCCTCCAGCGTATACGTAATGAGCCAATCGCCCATCCCCTGGAGCCGCTTGGTCATATACGTGTCCGGCTCATGAAAATGTCCGGCGATCACGGTACCGTTCGAATGGCCGGTAAACTGGGATACCCGGTCAATATTCATCCTTTTCCTCTCCTGAATCCCTGCTATGCGCTGCTGATTCGGCATTTCCTTCAACAGAACGTTTCGTCATGTTCCTCAGCTTCGCAAATCGGGTTTGTTTTTTGCTGTCCGCGTCTGTCTGCATCCATTATAACCATCATACTTCAACGTATCCGATTCGCCAACAAGCAGCAGGATTGTGTGAATATTTAGCATGATTGCTACTACTTTTCGCCAAGCGTCCCCCGTATACTGAAGGCATAAGAAATATTCATTTCAATACCACTCGCGATGGGGAGGAAACATGTATGGCTAACGGATTAGGCAGGCTGTCGGAAGAGCAAATGCGGCAATTTGAAACGGAAGGTTATTTAATTGTGAAAGGGCTGTTTTCGCCGGGGGATTTGGCTGAAATCGAGCAAACCTTTGAGGAAATCGGCAATCAGACGGTACCCGGCCATTTCGAGCCGGAACTGAATGCGGAGGTGAACGATCCGCTGAAACGATATCCGCGCGTGATGCACCCGCACCGTTTTAATGAAACGGCCAAAAAATATATGCTGCATGAGCCGATTATCGAGGTGCTGGCGGATTTATTCCAGGAAGAGCCGCTGGCGGCGCAAAGCATGTTTTATTATAAGCCTCCGGGCTCGCGCGGACAGGCGCTCCACCAGGATAATTTCTACTTGAAGGTGGAGCCGGGAAATTGCATCGCGGCATGGGCGGCCATCGACCCTGCGGATGAAGAAAACGGCAGTCTTCTCGTCGTACCGAAGACGAATCATTATGAAATCGTCTGCCCGGACGAAGCGGATGCGAATGAATCGTTCACGGTCCACTACGTGAAGCCGCCGCAGGATCAGAAAGCGGTTCCCGTCGTGATGGAGAAGGGGGATGTGCTTTTTTTCAACGGCAATCTGATCCACGGCTCGTACCGCAATAAAACGAAGGACCGGTTCCGCCGGGCGTTCATTTGTCACTACGCCAATCAATCGGCGGTCCGCATCGGCACGCATTATCGCCCGCTGTTCCGTAAGGACGGCACGCCGGTCGATCTGGAAGCGAACCCGTCGGGAGGGCCCTGCGGCATTGAATTTGAAACGGTCTATCCGCACTGAAGCCGGAAAGCAAGCGGCATCAAGCCGTGCCGGCAATCGGTCAAGCTCCTCCAAAGCCCGGACCGTTCCATCCAAGAAGGCGTAAGGGACATTACCTTCGTCAAAAACGGATGAAATTGGCACGGTCTCAGCTATTCATCCATATTGCAGAAACGAATCCGGTCTGTCATAATCGAAGCAGCCTAAGCCCAATTGCTTAGGTTGTTTTTATCATGATAGAGAGTGAAAGTTTTCAATGGGGCCGAAGCTTCCTGTCATTCCAGGAAAAGCTTGTATTTTCATCGAAAGGCTTCGTTCTGAAGCTTCATTTAAGTTGCTATTATTTCCGGCGAGGAGGCAGAATGCATGGCGAACACGATCAAGGTCATGATTGTAGACGATGAAGTGCTGGCGATCCAGCATTTGCTGCATTTGATTCCGTGGGCGGAGTACGGCTTCGAGATTGTGGCCGAAACGACGTATCCGCAGCAGGCATTGGAATTGTTCAGGAAACACCGGCCGCAAATCATATTTGCCGATATCCGTATGCCGGGAATGGACGGTCTGGCGTTCAGCAAAGCGATATTGCAAATGAACGCGCCGGTTCATATCGTGCTGCTCACCTCTTACAAGGAATTCGAATATGCGAAGGAAGCCGTCAAAATCGGGGTATGCGACTATTTATTGAAGCATGAGCTGCACCCGGAAGAACTGGTTGCGGTATTGCAGCGGATTCGGGAGACATTGAAGGAGAACGAACAGAAAGAGGCGTTGATCCGTCGCCAGCTGTTCCAGGATTTGCTGAAGGGATTAGAGCTGACCTGGGAGCAAACCCGGCTGCTGTCCCAGGAAGGCGGGCGCCATGGCAATCCGTTTCTGTTTTTGCTGTTGGCTGCCAACGCAGCCCTTCCGGTTTTTCCGGTTCAACCGACGGAAGAAGCGCGGCCGGAGCCATTCGGATGGAACGAAATACCGGCGGACGACGGCTTCCGCTGTCTGGATATGCTTCCGATAGGCCGCCAACAGTGGGGGGCGATCCTGACTGTTCCCAAGACGTCCGGCTACCTGCAGGCGCGCAGCGAAACGATGGCGATCGCCCGTCTGTTTCAAAAAGCGTTTCAGGCGCAGCGCGGCATATCCGCATCCGTCGCGATTTCCCCGCTGTTTCCCGAACTGACCGAGCTGCATCGGGTATATGCCGGCTGCGATCGTATATTGCAGTATGCGCCTTTTTTTGAAAATGGATCGATTATCGAACCCGAAGTCGTACCGGTCAAAGCGGCCGACCTGCGGGAGGACGTTCAACCGTATGTGACCCGCACAGCCGCTCAGCTGGAGCGGCATGAGGCGGAGCAGGCATGCTTGACGGTACAGGAAGCTTTTACCCATTTGATTAAGCGCTTTCAATTAGAGGAAGCGATGCTGTTGTGCCGGGAGCTCGTCGCGATGCTCGATTCGTTTCGTCTCAAGCGGCGGCTGGCGAGGCTGGCGGAGCGGTCGGCGGCGGAGAGGGAACGCAGCAATTGGACGACCTTCAATCGCATCTCCCAATGGTTTCAGCACATGCTCCGGGAGACGATCCGCGAAGCGGATGCTATGCAAAGCAGCCGGTATTCGTGGAAGGTACGTCAGACGCTGGAGCGAATCCGTGAAAACTATAAAGAAGCGCTGACTGTGGAAAGCTTGGCTGAAGAGGTAGGCATCAGCGGCGACAGGCTGCGGCATTTGTTCAAGCAGGAAACCGGTGTGACCGTGCTGGATTATATCACACAGGTCCGCATGGAGCATGCCAAGCAAATGCTGCAGGACAAGCGAATCAAGGTATATGAAATCGCCGATCAGGTAGGGTATAAGAACAGCCAATATTTCAGCCAAGTATTTCGCAAGACGGTAGGTGTGAATCCATTGGTTTATGCGGAAGGGAAGCGGGCGGCCGATGAAATGGAAAATTAAAAGCAAGCTGATGCTGATTACGTTTTGCATCGTTTCCGTCTCGCTGGTGTGCAGCGGTTCGTTCACCTACTATTATGTAACCCAGATGATCCGGGAGCAGTCGATCCAGGACAGCCGGGTCAAGCTTTCCCAGAACGCTTTTCAAATCAAACGCATTCAGGAACGAACCGAAAAAATCGCCGAATTTATTATCAGCGACAACGACATCCAGCGGCAGCTTCAGGCTAATCCTACGCTGAACGAGGAGCAGACCTATTTTCAGAAAAAGGCTGTGGAAGAAAAACTGAAGAAGTTTACCGCGTTAAATGACTTTATTATTAATGTTTTAATTGTCAGAACGGACGGGGAGATGTTTTCCAACAATGCAGGCTTTGAAAATTATTTCGAATCATACTTGCAGGGGGACTGGTTCACCGAATTGGCGGCTGAAGGCGGCAATCCGCAGTTTTCAACGCCGCATCCTTTCTTTTATGGCAATGGGGTAGGAGAAATGCAGGCGGTAAGCTATGTGGTGCGTTACCGCAGCATCGATGAGCCGGATCGCGGGGGCGAGCCCCAGACGTTGATTTTCGATATTAAATATTCGGAATTTGCGGCCGCATTTCAGCAAAGCCAGGGCCAGTACGAGCAATTGCTGCTGCTGGGCAGCCACCGGGCGGTGCTGTACAACAGCAGGGATAAGGATGCCCTGTACGTGCCGGACCGACTCGAGCGTGAAATCGATTCGGGCCAAGGTTATTGGGAGGATCGGCAGTACATTGTCATTTACAATCAATCGATGCTGAAGGGCTGGCTCCAGGTTGCGATTATTTCCAAGACGAAGCTGTTCGCCCAAATCAACTCCATTCTGTTTTTGTATGTGACGGTCATCCTTTGCAGTCTGATCGTTATTTTTTCGGTCATGACGCCGACGATCGCCCAAATAACGCGTCCTCTTTCAAAGATGGTTTCGGCTATGAAGCGGGTTTCCGACGGCGATTTGAACATGCATATTTCCATTTGCAGCGGCGACGAGCTGGAAATTCTCGGAAACGGCTTCAACCGGATGATTGCCGAATTGAAGGAGCATGTCCGCAGCTCCGTGGAAAGCGAGAAATTGAAGCGGACGATGCAGCTGGAGCTGCTGATGTCCCAGATCAATCCTCATTTTATTTACAATACGCTCAATACGGTCATTTACTTAAGCCGCGCCAACCGCAACCGCGAAGCGGAGCAGATGACCCAATCGTTAATCGGCATTTTGCAAAATTCGGTGCATAAGGGCGACAGCTCCTTCTTCACGAAGCTGGCGGATGAAATCGGAATTGTCGAGCAATATGCGGACATTCAGCAGTGCCGCTACCCGGACCGGTTTCGGCTGGAGTGGAGCATCGACGAACGGCTGTACGATTTGATTGTGCCGAAAATGATTTTGCAGCCGATTGTCGAGAACGCGCTGTTCCATGGCATTTGCTCGACGGTCAGGGAGGACATGGGCCGCATACGGATTCAAGCGAGCCAAACGGACGAACTGGTCGAAATTTCGATCGAGGACAACGGCAAAGGCATGTCGGCCGAACAGCTGGAGCGGCTGGCTGCGGTACAGCCCGGCGGCGCCGCGGCAAACGCGGACAAAGGAGGGATCGGCTTGGCCAATGTGCGGGAGCGCATCCGATACCATTACGGGAAAGACTTCGGCGTGCATATCGAGAGCATCGAGGGCAAGGGCACGCGTGTCGTGTTGAAAGTGCCGCAGACGACGGCTTCATAACCGGAATTGAAACAAAATAACCGTTTTGTCTGGTTTATCGCGAGGGCGGCTGATTATAGAATAGAAATGTAATCGCTTACTTTACATTGTTCAAAGGAGGGTTTATATGGCCGCAAAACGAAAGAGCCGGTTTACCGTTGTACTTGCCGCATGTCTGAGCTTGACGCTGCTGCTCGCCGGCTGCAGCTCATCTCCCGCTTCCCAGCCGCAGGCTGCACCTGACGGTAAAGGGTCGACCAAGCCACAGGACATGAAGGCCACGATTAAAGTGTGGGATTGGGACGAAGCCTTTTTAAAGTATATGGTGCCTGAATTTAACAAGGTGTACCCGAACATTAAGGTCGAATACACCGTAGTGAACGGCAGCGACTATTTACAAAAGCTGCAAAGCGGCATCGCCTCCGGCTCGGATGTACCGGACGTTATTCTCGGCGAAATGGCCTATCGGGGACAACTGTTTGATCTGGGCATTTTGGAAAACCTGGAGGCCGCCCCGTACAATGTGAAAAGGCAGGATTTGTTCGATTATTTGATTCCGCTGCTGACCAACGCCAAAGGCGAGCTGGTCGGTGTCGATCAGCAGATCGCGCCGGGCGGCTTTGCTTACCGCAGAGATTTGGCCAAAACGTATTTGGGCACCGACGATCCGGCCCAGCTGGAAACGATGCTGAACGATTGGAACGCCTTTATCGCCAAAGGAAAGGAGGTCAAGGAGAAGAGCGGCGGCAAGGTGCTGATGATGTCCGGGCTGTCCGACGCTTTTCGTATTTTGTACGGCCAAACCGCCAAGGAATATATAAAAGGCAAAGAAATCGATCTGACCTCAAGAGTAAAAGCGCCGTTGGAAACGTTGTTTAAAATGAGGGACGCCGGCATTCTCGGCAAGCTGGAGAGCAATACGCCGGCATTGGCCGCCTCCTATTCGAAGGGCGAATTTTTGTTCTATCCGATGGCGCCGTGGGGGCCGAAATGGTCTGTCGCCGCCAACGACAAAGAAGGCAAGGGCAGATGGGGACTCGTCAAAGCGCCGGGCGGCGGAGCGACGATCGGCGGCACGTCGATCGGCATTAACAAAGGCAGCAAGGTGAAGGACGCAGCCTGGGCTTATATCAATTTCTGCTATTTATCCAAAGAGGGCACAACGTTGTCATTCACCAAATTCGGCTTCCCGCCGGGGCTCAAATCGTTTTACGTCAACAATGATTTGATCGAAAAAGGAACGGAATACGACGAATTTTTCGGCGGCCAAAATCTGATGAAATACTTCTATGCCAAAATCATTCCGGAAGTGAAGGGACAGCCGCAAACCAAATACGAGACGACCGTGCTCAGCGCGTACAATACGTTGTATCCGCTGTTTACGAAGGATACGGGCATCGATGCGAACGCGGCGCTGCAAAAATTTATTGCCGAGGTTAAAAATAAGGCTCCTGACGTGACTGTGAAGTAACGGTAACGGTCAAGTAAACGAGCCTCTTTTCGGCAGCCGTTCCGGTGAGCGGTTGCCTTCTTTTTTCAGTTGCCGGAAAGTTTTATACTTTGCTTCGCACAACCTTGACAAACGCGCCTGTCCTCTAAGGACGGCGAAGCCGTTTCTCCTGGTTCGGAGATTGGAAAGTGAGGCGTACCATGTGAAAGCTGTTATGCAGAGAACGACGCAGGGCGTCCGGATTTGGCCTTACCTGTTTTCCCTTCCGTTTATGTTAGCCTATCTTGTGTTTCATTTTTACCCGGTCATTTATTCCTTGTTTTTAAGCTTGCATGATTGGAACGGTATCGGCGATAAAACGTTCGTCGGTTTTCAAAATTATGCGGATTTGCTGACAAAGGATCCATTGTTCTACAAATCGCTTTACAATACGGCGCTGATCATGCTGATCTCGATTCCGGTCACGATTTTACTGGGTATGATCATGGCTTACGTGACATTTCATCTGACGGCGGGCAAGCGATTGTTTCAGACGGTTAATTTTATGCCTTATATTACAACTCCTGTCGCGATCGGCTTTATATTTTCCTATATGTTCGATTGGCAGAGCGGAATTTTGAATCAGCTGCTCATCCGGCTCGATCTGGTGAACGAGGGCGTGTATTGGCTGCAGGAGCCGTTCACGGCTCGATGCGTCATTGCGCTGATGTTCATATGGCGTCATCTCGGTTATTTCATGGCCATTTATTTGGCCGGTATGACGGCGATTCCCCAGGACATTTATGAAGCGGCCAAAGTGGACGGTTCGTCCGGCGCCCATACGCTGGTTACGATCACGCTGCCGCTGCTGAAAAATATATCGGTTTTTCTGATCGTAACGTCGGTGATCGGCGGGTTCCAGCTGTTCGACGAGCCGAAGCTGCTGTACGGCGGCTGGTCGGCGAATTCGATCGGCGGCCCGGACAACGCGGCGCTGACGGTCATCTGGAAATTTATTGACAATACGTTTATTTCCGACAACCGGTTCGGCTACGGGGCGGCGATCGCCTATACGTTATTTGTGATCATTATTTTCTTCTCGATGATCAGCTATCGGCTTTCCGCAGGGAAGGGGGAGAAGGAATGAGAGTCGTGAAGCTGTCGTTTTTGACAGTCATTACACTGGCTTCCTTGTTTCCGTTCTACATGATGGTCGTCATGTCGACTTACTATAACGAGGACTTGTTTCTGGGGCTGCCGCTGCTGCCCGCATCGTATTTTATTGAAAATTTAAAAACCGTGTTCAAATCGAATTTTATCCAGGTGTATGCCAACAGCCTGCTCGTCTCGGTGTTCGCGGTCGTTTTTTCCTGCCTCATCAGCGCCTTGATCGGCTTTGCCATTGCGAAGTATGAGTTCAGGCTGAAAAAGGCGTTAAATTATTTCATCATCATCACGATGATGGTGCCGTCCCAGGTCGGCACGATCGGTTATATTATCGAAATGCGCAATATGGGCTTCGGCAACACGCTGTTCCCGATTATGCTCGTATGGCTCGCATTTCCGTTCGGCGCCTTCTTTATGACGCAGTTTATTAAAGATACCGTGCCGAAGGAGATTATCGAATGCGCAAGGATCGACGGCTGTTCGGAGCCCCGGATAATGGCGCAGATCGCGATGCCGCTAATAAAATCGGGTATGTCCACGCTGGCCATTCTTGTGTTTCTATGGTCGTGGAACAGCTATTTGCTGCCGCTTGTTACGATCAACAACCCGAAGTGGTATACGGTGCCGATCTTCGTGTCCAACCTGGGAATTGTCCATCGTTCCGATTACGCCGCGAGGATGTGCGCGTTGACGCTGTCGACGATTCCAATTTTACTCGTGTTCATCGCCGGATCGAAAAACTTCATCAAAGGCATTACGGCGGGAGCCATTAAAGGATAACGCGATGGCGGAACCGCGCTGCTATAAAGCCCAAAAGTCGCCAGGGATCGTACTTCCGGCTGCTTTTTGGGCTTGGTTTCGCGCAATTTCGACATCGTGAAGAAAAAGCTTGTCAATCAATAGGCATTCGGCTATAATAACTCTTGTCGCCAAAAAGACAAGCGATTTTATCGCCGGCATGGCCCGTTGGTCAAGGGGTTAAGACACCTCCCTTTCACGGAGGTAACAGGGGTTCGAATCCCCTACGGGTCACCATTAGCTTCCATGCAGGGGATGAGAACCCCGAGGTTCGTCGGAGCTCATCATCGTTAGCATAAGCGTCGCAGTCTGGCTACGAAGTAGACAGTATCCCCTACGGGTCACCATTAGCTTCCATGCAGGGGATGAGAACCCCGAGGTTCGTCGGAGCTCATCGTCGTTAGCATAAGCGTCGCAGTCTGGCTACGAAGTAGACAGTATCCCCTACGGGTCACCATTAGCTTCCATGCAGGGGATGAGAACCCCGAGGTTCGTCGGAGCTCATCATTGTTAGCATAACGACTCATTTAATTTCATATCATGCGGTTGTGGTGGAACGGCAGACACGCCATCTTGAGGGGGTGGTGTCCTATGGACGTGCAGGTTCAAGTCCTGTCAACCGCATTACTGAAGAAGCCTTGTTTATCGGGGCTTTTTCTTTTTTTAGAGCGGCAGGTTTGTGGACTATGGCTTTGCCGTACAATTTGGAGATATGCATTTATCCATCCGCTTTGGATAGCTCACAACGAAAACGGTAACGTCATGCCAATATTACCTGGATGGTCGGATTGATCGTAATTCACCAACATAAAGAACAATTGTAACGTATGGGCGATTATCTCATATCATGGTGTTGTGGTGTAAATTTGAAGGAAGAGGTACTCATAAATGCCTTCAATTGTCGGTAATATTAAAATTAATAGTGTATGTCAGAGCTCAAATGTCCAAATTGGAGATACGGCGTTCATTACATTAACAAGTTCTTCCAAAAACTATGGAGGTGCGGCATCATTTTCTCCTGGTGATTCAATTGGAGGTATCGCGAACAACCAGGCTAGCAGTACAAACACCAATGATCCGGATGTGATCGACGGGTCCACCTCGACTATAGTATGATAGTAGTATTTTCGCCGTTTGGCTAACCAACTCCGGATAGCTTCCGACCAATCGGTTGAATAGGCCGGTAAAATTCCCCTTGGCAAAATCCCAAGCGTTTGGGATTATTAGCCCTGTCTCCTTCGGGATTGAGGGCTTTTTTCGTTTCCAAGGTCAAGTTTCGTTGTTTCAGATGCGGGCGGCGTTGGAAAACATTGCAGCGGCAAAGCGGATCTATTAACCGGAGGCGTTGGAATCGGGAAGCTTGATTGTTATAATAGAAACCAATTAGTGAAAATTATTGATTTTGGAGGCAGGACTATGGCGGTATTAGTAACAGGCGGAGCCGGATATATAGGCAGTCATACATGTGTCGAGCTGCTGAACAGCGGCTATCAAGTTGTCATTACGGATAATATGACGAACAGCAAGCAGGAAGTGCTGAAGCGTATTCGTGAGCTGACAGGCAAAGAGGTTCCCTTTCATCAGGTTGATTTGCTGGATCGGGCAGGGCTCGAAGATTTGTTCTCGAAGTACCCGATAGAAGCTGTGATCCATTTGGCGGGCCTTAAGGCCGTGGGGGAATCGGTAAGCATCCCGCTGCGCTACTACCACAACAATATTACCGGTACGCTGATTCTTTGTGAAACGATGCAAAAGTTCGGCGTGAAGAAGCTCGTATTCAGCTCGTCCGCTACTGTGTACGGAGTGCCCGAGAAGGTGCCGATTACGGAGGATTTCCCGTTGGCGGCTACGAATCCTTACGGACAAACGAAGCTGATGATCGAGCAAATATTGCGCGACCTTTACATAGCCGATAACAGCTGGAGCATTTCGCTGCTGCGGTATTTTAATCCGATCGGGGCCCATGAAAGCGGCCGGATCGGCGAAGATCCGAACGGAATTCCGAATAATCTGCTGCCTTATATTTCTCAAGTTGCGGTCGGCAAGCTGAAGGAGCTTAGCGTGTTCGGCAGCGATTACCCGACGGTAGACGGTACGGGTGTCCGGGATTATATCCATGTGGTGGATCTGGCGCTCGGACATGTGAAGGCGCTGGAGCAAGTGCTGACCGGCAGCGGCATCGAAGCGTACAATCTGGGCACGGGCAACGGCTACAGCGTGCTGGAAATGGTGCGGGCGTTCGAGAAAGCGTTCGGCGGGACGATCCCTTACCGTCTGACGGAGCGGAGACCGGGAGATGTTGCCGTATGCTATGCGGATCCTTCAAAGGCGAAAGAGGCATTGGGCTGGGCCGCGGTTAGAGGCATCGAGGAGATGTGCGCTGACGCCTGGCGCTGGCAGGTCAACAATCCAAACGGGTACGATGCTTAACGGAATGAAACTGTAACCACGTTAATCGTTCATTAGAAGTCCGGTGAGTGAACTCGTTCAGCTTTGCTGAACATCGGGGAATCAGATGGGGAATGAACGCCGGCTAACATCCCGATATGCGGTTCAACCGGAATGCTTCGGCGAGCCGATGAGCCCCGAGCTATAAAGGATGCGCCCGTACATGCCGATAACAAAGATACGGGCACGTAAGCTGCCCGGGAAAAGAGTGTACAGCCATGGAAATCAACAATGCCTTATCCGCCGCAAGCAGCGGGGATGCCCTGAAGCAGGCGGTCGGCATCGCCTTGCTGAGCAAGGTGAAGGATACGCAAACCGCACAGGCGGTAACGCTGCTGCAGGATTTTGCTGCGGCTCAGCATCCTTACCTGGGCAAGACGCTGGACATTAAAATTTAATCGAATGTCCGCAAACGCGCACAGCGCGTCAGAAGCAGGGGACCGCCCGGAATAGCGGCCCCCTGCTTCTTTCCTATATTTGAACAGGAAAGGATAGGAAAACGTTCAGGGCCAAATACTAAAACTAAAACGGGACGGTTATCACGGAAAGCAGGTGAAGGTTATGAACGGTCTCACTATGGCCATACATGATATTAAGGCGATGTGGTCTTCCAACATGGTGCGCCGATCGGTGCTGGGTTCGATGATTTTACCTCTTATGTACAGCTTTATTTACTTATGGGCATTTTGGAATCCGACGGACCTGCTGCATCATCTTCCGCTTGCGGTAGTCAATCTGGATCAAGGAACCGTACAGGCGGGCAAGCAGGTGAATCTCGGGCAAGAGCTGACGGACAAGCTGTTGGCGGATGAGAAAACGCACTGGACTTCGGTCACGGCGGAGGAAGGCCGGAAAGGAGTGCGGAGGCTGACGTACTTTCTGGTGCTGACGATTCCCGCCGATTTCTCGGAGCGGGCTTACAGCCCCAGCGGTCCGGAGCCGAAGTCCGGCGAGCTCGTCTATACGCTTAACGAAGGCGCCAACATGCTGGGAGCGAAAGTCGTCCGCAGCGTCATGGACAACGTAGGCGGGGAGCTCAGCCATAAGCTGAGGGAACAATATTTGCGCGTCATGTTCGACCAAGTGCTGAACGGCGGCGTTGGCTTGAAGCAGGCGGCGGAAGGCGCGGGCAAGCTGGCCGCCGGAACGAATCAGGCGGCGGAAGGGGTAGCTGCGCTGACCGCCGGGCTGAAGCAGACGCAGGAGGGGATGGCGCCGCTCGCGGAAGGCTTGTCCAAGCTGTTGGTCGGCGCCAATCAGCTGGAAAATGGCTTGATCCGGCTGGATACGACGATAAGCCTAGCCTCGGGCGGCGTGGATCAATTGGCGGACAGGCTTGGGCAAATCAATGGCCGTCTCGATACGCTGCTCACGGAAACCGGGAAGCTGCAAAAGTCGATTCAAGCCTCCTCTCAAGCGCTCCAGCAAAATATAGGAGCGCTGACCGCGGTGAGCAGCTCGATTGCGGATGCCGGCAAGCAGCTCGACCAGCTGAAGCGGGATTATGACGAGACCGTCGGCGCGCGGTTGAAGCAGCATAAGGCGGCGCTCGACAGCTTGACCGCCGACCTGCTGGAACTGGGCGATACGGTGGCCGGCCTGAGCGGCAACGAGCGGTTTCAGCGGGCCGTGAAGTCGCTGCAGCAAGCCAATGCGACCCGCCTGCAGCTGGAGCATGACCAGCAGCAGGCGGCGGCATCGCTGGAGCGGGTGCGCGCCAGCGTACGGCAAGCGTCCGAGCAGCTGCAGCAGGGCAATGCCAAGCTGGGCGAAAGCTTGAGCGTACTGACCGCGCAGGTCGACCAGCTGCACGGAACGCTGCAGCAGGGTCTGGAGCAGCTGCGGCAAAACGCCGGCTTCACGCAGGCTGCGGCGAAGCAGCTCGGACAGCTGTCCTCCGGCGTCAAGCAGCTGGAGCAGGGCAGCACCGCCCTGCTCGAGGGGATTAATACGTTCAGCAGCGGCTTTCAGCAGCTGCGTGACGGCAACACGCGGCTGCTGGACGGATCGACCCAGCTGGAGAAGGGATTGAAGGACATTCAGGCCGGGCAGCAGGAGCTGGCCGCCAAGCTGAGTGAAACGGCAGGCATGGCTGCGATGGACGGCAAAGCCGACGAACGGATACAGGTTATTGACAAGCCGATCCTGTTGACGGAAAACAACCTGTACCCGGTACCGAACAACGGGACAGGCTTCGCTCCTTATTTTATCGCGTTGTCCTTGTGGGTCGGCTCGCTTGTGCTGTTTTTCGTCATCGACCTGAACAAGGTGGTCGCCATACCGAAACGCCCGATCTCGTATTTGACAAATAAATATTTGGCTTTGTCATCGGTCAGCGTTTTCCAGGCGATCGTCTCCGTATTTGTGCTGCATACGGGTCTGGGTATTCCGACGGTCCGGCCCGCCATTCAGATGTACGGCTTTGCGCTATTGATCGGGCTGGTGTTTACGGCTATTTTGTTCATGCTGCTGTCGCTGCTGGGCAATGACGTGGGCCGGTTTGCGGCGATTGTCATTTTGATGCTTCAATTGACGTCCAGCAGCGGCTCCTATCCGGTAGAGATGGAGAACGGCTTCTTCCGGTTTATTCATCCGGCGCTGCCGATGACGTACGCGGTGGAAGGATTCCGCCATTTAATCTCCATAGGGGATGCAGCGGTGATTGGCCGCAATGCGCTCATTTTGTTCGCTTACGGTCTGGGAGCCTTAATCCTCCTCTATGTCGTCAAAAGACATAAGCTGCTGGATGATTTGCAGCAAGCCGAGCTTACCGAAGGCAAAGGCGCTTCGTCCTGACCTTTACAAATGATTATTATTTTTTGCTTCCAATTCGCTTGTTTTTTACGGAAATCGGTTCGATAATAGGGACAGAACCAAAGATGCTTTGGCTTAACAGGAGGGATTTTCGTGAAAAATCAGACAACGCTAGTCATCGGGCACCGCGGTGCGGCGGGCGAAGCTCCGGAAAATACGCTCGTCTCGTTCCGGCTGGCCATCCGGCAGGGGGCCGACGCGCTGGAGCTCGATATCCATGAATCCGCAGAAGGCGAGCTTGTCGTTTGTCACGACGAGACAGTGAACCGGACGACGAACGGCAGCGGGCGGATCGCGGACCTGTCGGCGGAAGAGCTCAAACGGCTCGATGCAGGCAGCTGGTTCGGCCCGCAATTCGGATCGGAGCAGCTCCCTTTGCTCCAGGAAGTATTCGCCCTGGTTCCTCCCGCCGTCATGATCAACGTGGAAATCAAATGTCCTTACAGCGCCCGCCTGGAACAGCGATTGCTGGAGCTTCTCCGTCATTATGGCCGGCTGGACAGCGTAGTGGTCTCATCCTTTGATCATAAGACGTTAATCAAGCTAAAACGCAAGGAGCCGGCGCTGCGGATCGGGCTGCTGTACAGCGCGAACGTGGCAAGCCACCGCCAATTGGCGGCGATAACCGGAGAGGACGTTTATTCGCTTCACCCGCAATATAAACTGATTGATGCCGACGATGTTGCGGATGCCGTACGCAGCGGACTGCAGGTGTACCCTTTTACGATCAATAAGGAGAATGACCTTCGTCAAGCATTGGCCGCGGGTGTCAGCGGAATTATTACCGATTTTCCGGGACGCCTGAGGGAGCTAATGAACGCCGATAAAGCCCGCTTGGGCTAGAAGTCCGGAACTACGATCCGTACGCGTAAGAAAATCGGCGGAAGAGTGTCCCGGCTGACGGGTTGACGGACTGCTTCTCGCAAAAAAAAACAAAAGCCGGTCGTTCAGCGTAATCAACGCTTGAACGGCCGGTTTATTATGGTTTAATCCGGTTTAATTAAGCAAATGCTTAAATTCGCTGTAATCTACCTGCTTTTTGTCCAGATAGGAAGTCAGACTTTTGTAATCGCGTCTGGGCGTAGCCAGGATGTACCCTTGTATACAGTGCTCCTGCGTAATCCGGTCGGCATTGCTTTCCAATGCGACCTGGCCGATCTTGGCGGCAATGGAATGACGGGCGATATCGCGAAACGGCGTGGGTACCGGATCTACGAGCATATTAAGAAACGCCTTGGAATCATCCGTCCACAAGTGGCGCGACGAATCGACGTAATGATTTTGCCAGTCCAGCTTGGATTTGCCGTCTTCCTTGGGAAGCACCTTCAAAAATTTTCGGAACATGAAGTAGCCGCCTATCGACATAAACGTAATGAGTACGAATACCCAAAATAAAATAAACCACATGAACCCGCTGTTCATCGCTTGTGTCACCTCGATACCATTATAGCTTATTTTCGCGCTATTCAAAAGCGGGCGGCCTTATCGGCGTCGAACGGATCGTGGAGGATTATGGGAATATATGATTTCTGCGCGTTATTTCTAGCTTTATTGCGGCAATACTAGTAAAATAGATAGAGTGCGATAGTGCGATAAACAAAGGAGTTGAATGTTACGATGCCTACCATTGGTTCTCATGTGTCGTTTTCGGACAAAGGCTTGTTGAACGCGGCGGAGGAAGCCGTCTCTTATGGCTCTTCGACATTTATGATTTATACGGGTGCGCCGCAAAACACGCGCCGCAAACCTATCGAATCGCAGTATATTGAGGAAGGCAAAGCTCTGATGAGCGAGCACGGGATCGGTGAAATCATCGTTCACGCCCCCTACATTATTAATCTCGGTTCGTATAAAGAGGATACGTTCGAGCTGGCGGTCCGTTTTCTGCAGGATGAAATCCGCCGCACGGCGTATATCGGTGTGAAGCAGATCGTGCTTCATCCGGGCGCTTATACGGACAAGGACGCAGAATACGGCTTGAACCGCATCGCCGAAGGCTTGAATGAAGTGCTGGCGGGCGTAAAAGATACGAATGTGCATATCGCTTTGGAAACGATGGCCGGCAAAGGGACGGAGCTGGGACGCAGCTTTGAGGAGCTCGCGGCGATTATCGACAAGGTCGAGGATAATAGTAAGCTTTCCGTCTGCTTCGATACGTGCCACGTTCATGACGCCGGGTACGATATCGTTAACGATCTGGACGGCGTTCTGGAGCATTTTGATAAAACTGTCGGTCTCGACCGGATCGCCGTCGTCCATCTGAACGACAGCAAAAATCCGAAGGGCGCGGGCAAGGACCGCCATGCTCCGGTTGGAGCGGGCTGGATCGGCTTCGAAGCGATGTATCGTATCGTGCATCATGAGAAGCTGAACCATTTGCCGCTGATTCTGGAGACGCCGTGGATCGGGAAGGAAGATAAGACGCAGCGCCCGATGTATGAAGCGGAGATCGCACTCTTGAGCGGAAATGCGGAGCAGCGGTTCGGCTCCCAGTTTCTGGAGGACGTTGAACGGATTGCGCATTTCTTCGGCAAAAAAGAAGTGCATCCGCGCGACTATGTGCTGCAAACTTGGGATGTGCTGAAAACGGACGCCAAAGCGAAAAAAGAAGACGGCCGCGAGCCGATGGAACGGTTATACGACCTGATTGCCGAAGAGCGTGTGCTGTCCGAGCTGAGCGAGGAGCAAATCAACCACCGCTTGACGGCTTGGCTTGCCGGTCAAAAAGTATTTCAAATGTAGATATACCGCAATAATGAATCGATGAGGAGCCGTAAGTATCATGACACCGAACAGAGTAGTAAAAAACAGCCGGGACGACTTGAAAAACCGTGCCAGGATGCTCGTATCCTGCCCGGATCAGCCGGGGATCGTCGCTGCCGTTTCCCGGTTTTTATACGAGCATGGAGCGAACATTGTGCAGTCCGACCAGTATACGATGGATCCGGAAGGCGGGATGTTCTACATCCGTATCGAATTTGATCTCGACGATCTCGATGCGCAGCGCGATCGGCTGAAGGCGGATTTTGCCGCCGTAGCGTCGCAGTTTCAAATGCAGTGGAGCCTTAATCGCGCCGGACGGAAAAAGAAGCTGGCGATCTTCGTATCGAAGGAGGACCACGCGCTGCTGGAGCTGCTGTGGCAGTGGCAGGCGGGGGATTTGGAGGCCGATATCGCCATGGTGATCAGCAATCACGATGATATGCGGAGCCTTGTGGAATCATTCGGCATTGACTACCATCATATACCGGTGAACGCGGAAACGAAGGCGGAGGCGGAGCGCAGGCAGCTCGAGCTGGTCGCGGGAGTCGACGCGGTCGTGCTGGCTCGCTACATGCAGATTATAACGCCCAAATTCATCGAGCATTTCCCGAACCGGATCATTAACATCCATCATTCGTTCCTTCCGGCATTTGTCGGCGGCAAGCCTTATGCGCAGGCGCATAACCGCGGAGTCAAGCTGATTGGCGCGACGGCGCACTATGTAACGGAAGAGCTCGACGGCGGTCCGATTATCGAACAGGATGTGCAGCGTGTCAGCCATCGCGACAATGTGAACGATTTGAAGCGGATCGGGCGCCATATCGAACGGATCGTGCTGGCCCGGGCCGTTTCATGGCATGTGGAAGACCGCGTCATTGTCCACGGGAACAAAACGGTCGTGTTTAACTGACGCCGTCAAAGTCCGTTGAACAAGCAGCGGAGCGGTTTTACTCACCGGACTTTGAACCGGCAATAAGAGTTAAAAGCGGACCTCGCAATCGGCGCTAAAGCCGGTGTGCGGGTCCGCCTTTTTGTTGCGGGCGAGTGAACTCGTTCAGCTTTGCAGAACATCGGGGAATCAGATGGGGACTCTACCCCGCCTGATTCAGGCCCACCTTAGAGGTGGGGTCTTAACCCGATAAAGTCGTAATCGGATAAACAATTCGGTTAGAGTCCGTAAAGGAAGGAGTGGTTTGCGGAAGATCGGGATCAAGAATGCGCATGGGGAAAGAGCAATTCGGCGCAATTCGGCTTCCCGTATGTCAGCCGGCGTCGATGCTGCCAGCGCCCGCAACCCGGCGCACCGTCCGGCATCAGGCTCCCTTAGGATCGCGGATGTACGAATGGGCGACCGTTTTGTTTTTGCCGGTACGTTTGGCGGTGTACAAAGAGGCATCCGCGCCCTTGAACAGCGATTCCTTGCCTTCGCCCTTGACATAGTCCTGCAGTCCGATGCTGAGCGTCGCCGCCTGCGAGTCCAATTCCGGATGAAGCGTCACGGCCAGCTTATGGCGGATTTCCTCGGCGATCGTAAACGACGATTCCGGCGTTTTTTCCGTAAAAATAACCGCGAATTCTTCGCCGCCGTAGCGGGCCACGAAATCGTTGGGCGTGACGGTTTCTTTAATAAGATTGGCAACCCGCTGCAAAATGATGTCGCCTACCCAATGTCCGTAGGTGTCGTTAATTTTTTTGAAATTATCGATATCCATAATGGCCAGCTGGAGCGGCAGCTCATTGCACTCGCTTTGCTCGATAAGCTTTTCCAAATATTCGTGAAACGTTTTGTGATTGTACAGATCGGTCAGCGCATCCATTTTCGCCAGCTTATCCATGATAATCGTTTTGACGAGCAGCTCCTGCTTCGTTTCGGTAGCATGCTTCAAATGATCCAGCAGTTCGATGCCGCTTGCGGCGATGGCCAGAGCGATGACGGTAACGCCGATGTACAAGAAGAGGACGCCTATAATGTGAAAGGGCTGCATGGACAAGCGAAGCTCGGGAGATAGCGCATAGATCAGGACGAAGCATAGCAGAATCAAGGTAAAGGCAGTCAGGATACGGTTCTTTTTGAAGGAGAGGACAGAGGTTAATATCGGGAAAATATAAATGGCCGGCACGATGCCGATCGCAGGGTTGATATAAATGATCGAAGAAGCGTAGATGGTTGCGGTGACGAGCAGCAGATTGTCGCTTTGTACCTTTCGGTAGCGGTACAGCATTTCGGCGATGCCGGTGACCGCTCCCAGCAGCAGCGCCTGAAGGATCAGCCCTTGCAGGTAGCCGTTGGATCCGAACGGAGGACTCGAGCGATGAATGAAATGCTCCAGTATGACGGTCAGAACAATCGTCACCCAGTATATATTAAGCATCTTTCGGTACGTTTGACGCTTATTGGCCAGTTCCAGCAATAGATGGTTCATGATCGACTCCCGTGCTCAAAATAAACCTTCTTGAAATCAAGTAATACATATTCGCCATTTATATGGAAAATCCTTTGGCTTCCTTCCGCATTTTATATGAATTTTTCGTATGATTCCTTTTTTAAGTTGGCAAACTGAAATGGACAATGGTAAAATGGTGCAAGTGAAATCTAGCGCGCGAGGTTTATGCACACGTTAAACATGCTTAAAAAACGGGCATGTGTGTCTGGTTTCCCGGTCTGCTATCACATTAAAAATTAGGAGGGTTTTTACTCATGACTGTCATCAATAAAGCAATCGAGCAATTATCGATCGACACCATTCGTACGCTGTCTATCGATGCTATTGAGAAAGCCAAATCAGGTCATCCTGGAATGCCGATGGGCGCAGCGCCTATGGGCTATTCGTTGTTCGCTAAATTCATGAACCACAATCCTGACAATCCGACGTGGATTAACCGCGACCGTTTTGTCTTGTCCGCAGGACACGGCTCCATGCTGCTGTACAGCCTGCTTCATTTGAGCGGCTACGATCTTCCGCTGGACGAGCTGAAGCAATTCCGCACATGGGGCAGCAAAACGCCGGGCCATCCGGAAGTAGGCCACACGGCAGGCGTAGATGCGACGACCGGACCTTTGGGACAAGGATTCGGCATGGCCGTTGGTATGGCTTTGGCCGAAGCGCAAATGTCCGCGGTATATAATAAAGGCAGCTTCAATATCATTGACCACTACACGTATGTCATTTGCGGCGATGGAGATTTGATGGAAGGAATTTCGTCCGAGGCGGCTTCGCTGGCCGGTCATCTGAAGCTGGGCAAATTGGTTGTGCTCTACGATTCCAACGACATTTCTCTGGACGGCGAATTAAACCTCTCGTTCTCCGAAAACGTCATGAAGCGGTTTGAAGGCTACGGCTGGCAGGTGCTTCGCGTTGAGGAAGGCAATGATCTGAACGAGATCGGCCAAGCGATCAAAGCGGCACAAAAAGACGAGCGTCCGACCTTGATCGAAGTGAAAACCGTAATCGGCTTCGGCAGCCCGAACAAAGCGGGTAAAGGCGGTCATGTAGGCCCTCACGGATCACCGCTTGGCGTTGACGAAGTGGCATTGACGAAAAAAGCTTACGGCTGGCCGGAAGATCAGCATTTCTACGTTCCGGCGGAAGTGAGCGCGCATTTTGGCGAAGTGAAACAAAAAGGCATTCAGGCGAACTCGGCTTGGGAGCAAAAATTTGCGGAATACGCGAAATCGTATCCGGAGCTTGCGAAGCAATTCAAGGCTGCAGTCAGCGGCGAGCTGCCTGAAGGTTGGGATAAAGACATTCCGGAAGCGGCTCCTGCCGAAAAAGGCACGCGTACGGCATCCGGCATCGTGCTGAATGCAATCGCGAAAAACGTGCCGTGGCTGGTAGGCGGCTCCGCTGACCTGGAATCGTCGACCATGACCCATATGAAAGACCTTGGCGTTGTGACGGCAAAAGATTACAGCGGACAAAATGTGTACTTCGGCGTGCGCGAGTTCGGTATGGGCGCGGCGGTTAACGGTATGCTGCTGCACGGCGGCTTGAAGGTGTTCGGCGGTACGTTCTTCGTATTCTCCGATTACTTGCGTCCGGCCATCCGTCTTGCATCGATCATGAGCGTGCCTGCGATTTATGTATTTACGCATGACAGTATCGGTGTCGGCGAAGACGGTCCTACGCATGAGCCTATCGAGCAGTTGGCGGCTCTGCGCGTCATTCCGGGCGTAACGGTAATCCGTCCTGCGGACGGCGATGAAACGGCTGCGGCATGGCGCTATGCGGTTGAAAACAAAAACGGCCCGGTCGCGTTGATCTTCTCCCGCCAAGCGGCTCCGAAGCTGGCCGGCACCGAGCAGGCCAAAGGCTCGCTCAGCCGCGGCGCTTATGTATTGTCCGATGCGGCTAACGGCAAGCCTCAAGCGCAAATTATCGCAACGGGCACCGAGGTTCAACTGGCTGTGGCCGCACAGAAGCAGCTTGCGGAAGAAGGCGTTCAAGTCCGTGTCGTCAGCATGCCGAGCTGGGAGCTGTTCGACAAGCAGTCCCAGGAATACAAAGATTCCGTCTTGCTGCCTGACGTGAAAGCGCGCTTGGCCGTCGAAATGGGCCATTCCTTCGGTTGGGAGCGCTATGTAGGAGATCAAGGCGATGTACTGGGGATCAACCGCTTCGGCGCTTCGGCACCGGGTCCGGTTGTTATCAAGGAATACGGCTTTACTGTGGAAAATGTGGTTGCCCGCGTAAAACAGCTGTTGAAGTGAACTCGTTCAGCATTGCTGAACATCGGGGAATCAGATGGGGACTCTACCCCACCTGATTCAAGGCCCACCTTAGAGGTGGGGGTCTTAACCCGATAAAGTCGTAATCGGATAAAACCTTTATGCCGTGTTCCATTTGCAGAATGCAATTGGATGCAGCGAATGACAATTTATAAGCAGAGGCCGGACCGGGTTGGTTCGGCCTCCTTCCTAAAGGAGAGCATAGAACGATGTCCCAATCCCAATTCGAGCAAGTCACTGTCGTCAAGCAGGCCAACATTTACTATGACGGCAAAGTTACTAGCCGCACCGTTCTTTTCGCGGACGGCAGTAAAAAAACATTAGGCATTATGCTGCCGGGCGAATATGAATTCGGCACCGATGCAAGGGAAATTATGGAAATTTTGGCAGGAGAGCTGAAGGTTCAGCTGCCGGGCTCAAGCGAGTGGATCGACATTAACGGAACAGGCGAATTCACGGTTGCCGCGAATTCCAAGTTCAAGCTGGTTGTGAAGACGGCGACCGATTATTGCTGCTCTTACATTGCCGGGTAACGTGTCTCTCCATTTCAGCTGAAAGTGCCCGGCCGCGTATTTATTTTCATACGCGAACCGGGCACTTTTGCTTTAATCCCATCGGGTTAAAGCTTGCTTTCTATGTACGTTTCGATTTTCAATCTCACATAAGGGGCAAGTCCGGACAGCATGCAGCCGTAGCGGAATTTGCCGCCGCCGCTGCTGTCGCTTTCGATGCGAATGACCCGCGCTGTGACCGGCGGAAGCTCGGCCTCCTGCGGAAAATGAATAACGACGAACATATCCATGGAAAGCGGAATGGAGGAAACAATCTGGATGCCGGAGTCGGACAAATCGACCAGCGTGCCTTCGATCGTTTGCCCGGTGAAAGAACCTTCCTGTTCCCACTGATGGACGGTCAAATGGAGTGGAATGTCGAGCTGGACCCGGGTGCTGCGGCGTCGTTCCAAGCCGGAAGCTTTATGACCGACCTGCATGTTCATCCATTCTTCATAGCATTGCACGATCGCCGACAAATCTTCTTCGCCGAGACCTTTGCCGAGACCCATCTGGAATACGCCTGTAGCCGCTTTCAGCATAGGGGACGGCAGCTGGAACTGTCCGGTCACCCGGTTGGCCAGCAGCAAATCCTTCAGCATCAGCTGCAAAGAAAACTGGCTGCTGAAATCGCGGTTTAAAATTTTGCCGCTCTTCATTTCGGTAATGCGGCTGTTTGCTCCCCCGGACTGGACGATCTGCAGAAATTGCTCGGCATCGATACCGGCCTTCGTGACGATCGATAGCCCTTCGACCAGGCTGAGCGCATTGATGGCAACCATCGTGTTGTTGGCCAGCTTGGCATAGGAGCCGGAGCCCGATTGTCCAAGATAAATCAGCTTCGATCCCATCGCTTCGAAGACGGGGCGCATATTTTCGGCGGCCGCATGGCTTCCGCCTACCATGAACGCGAGAATGCCGGCTTCCGCCTGCGGCTTGCTGCCGGTTACCGGCGCATCGAGGAACTCGACGGCGCGTTCCGCCAAGGCCGCGTGAAGCTGCTGGCTCGTCTCGGGCGAGACGGTGCTGCAATCGATCACCGTCTGGCCGGGCTGAACGACTTGCGCGATTCCGCCGCTGCCCAGCACGGCATCCAGCACAGCCGCATCATTGCTCAGCATCGTGATGACCGCTTCCGCGTCTTGAACCGCTTCGGCAGGCGTACCGGCGACCGCAGCTCCCAACGGAACCAGCTCTACCGCTTTTTCAGGCGACCGGTTATAGACAGTGACGGCAAATCCTTTTTTTAACAAATTGGCGGCCATGGGCTTACCCATAGTACCCAACCCGATAAATGCGATCTTTTTCATCGAATCACCTCGGTTTTATTGTAGCATTTCGTGCAACCTCTGTGAATGAGGCACTTGCTTTTACGCTGTCAAGTCGGTATTCTATTTTTAATGTGAATGCAGATGGCTGTCCTAAGCTTGCAGAGCTTTTTTCCGGCGCGATTAACGATGTTTATGATTTGCGATGCAAGTTATTAACTAACATTAAGGGGGATGTTTCATGAGCGCGAAGCTTAAGTTCGACTACAGCAAAGCTCTTTCATTTATTCAACAGCACGAGGTGGATTACTTGGCCGGCCCGGTTCAGGTGGCGCACGAGCAATTACATAATAAGACGGGAGCGGGCTCCGATTACTTGGGTTGGATCGACCTGCCGGTTAACTATGATAAAGAAGAATTCGCCCGTATTCAAAAATCGGCTCGGCAAATCCAGTCGGATTCGGATGCGCTCGTCGTGATCGGGATCGGCGGCTCGTACCTGGGCGCGCGCGCAGCGATCGAAATGCTGTCCCATTCGTTCTATAACCTGCTGCCGAAGGGCAAGCGCAAGACGCCTGAAATTTACTTCGTCGGCAACAACATCAGCTCCACCTATGTGACGCATTTACTGCAGCTTTTGGAAGGGAAAGATATTTCAGTCAACGTGATCTCCAAATCGGGCACGACGACCGAGCCTGCGATCGCATTCCGCATTTTCCGCGAGCTGCTCGAGAAAAAGTACGGCAAAGAAGCGGCGCGCAAACGTATATACGCAACGACCGACCAGGCCAGGGGCGCGTTGAAAAAGCTCGCCAACGAGGAAGGCTACGAGTCCTTCGTCATTCCCGACGATGTAGGCGGACGTTACTCCGTGCTGACTGCAGTCGGGCTTTTGCCGATTGCGACAGCGGGTGTCGATATTGCGGCGATGATGCAGGGCGCAGCGGATGCGAGAGAAGCGTATTCGAGCCCGAATTTGAGCGAAAACGAAAGCTACCAATACGCGGCTGTGCGCAATGCGCTGTACCGCAAAGGCAAAACGACGGAAATTCTCGTCAACTACGAGCCTTCGCTTCATTTTGTATCGGAATGGTGGAAGCAATTGTTCGGCGAAAGCGAAGGAAAAGACTATAAGGGCATTTTCCCGGCTTCGGTCGATTTCTCTACGGATTTGCACTCGATGGGGCAGTTCATCCAGGACGGCAACCGGACGCTGTTCGAAACCGTGATTCAGGTCGCTGAAGTAGCCGAGCAAATCACGATCGGTACGGATGCCGACAATTTGGACGGGCTGAATTTCCTGAGCGGCAAGACGATGGATTTCGTCAATAAAAAAGCGTTTGAAGGAACAATGCTGGCCCATACGGACGGCGGCGTGCCGAACCTGATCGTAACGCTTCCGGACACAAGCGCGTACACATTCGGTTATATGGTCTATTTCTTTGAAAAAGCTTGCGGCCTGAGCGGCTACCTGCTGGGCGTCAATCCGTTCGACCAGCCGGGCGTAGAGGCGTACAAGGCGAATATGTTCGCGCTGCTCGGCAAACCGGGCTATGAGAAAGAAAAGGCGGAGCTGGAAGCCAGACTGTCGAAGTAAGAGGCTTCGCGGTCGCTGCATAAACGGCATGCCCCGGACGGGAGCGGCGCGGACGCCGCTTTCTCGTCGGACAGCTTGGCTTGACGGCTTGCCGTGCAGATACGGGTTAACGATAAAAAAAGCGGTTCACCTTAAGCGGTGTGCTGCTTTTTTTTCAAGCAAGACAGGCAACCGGGCGAGAACCGCATAAAGACGCTCGAATGCAAGCTTGCCGGGCAAGAAAGGAGAGGGATCGAAGATGCTGGCGAAATACAAAACAGTCAGGCAGTTCGGATCGGCTGAAATCGTAATCAAAAAATCGCGGTTTATCGGGCATGCGAAGCCGGTTGCGACCGAGGAGGAAGCGGTTCAATTTATTCAGAGCATCAAGAAAGAGCATTCGATGGCGACGCATAACTGCTCGGCCTATATGATCGGAGAGCGCGACGAAATCCAGAAGCAGTCCGACGACGGCGAGCCGAGCGGCACCGCGGGCAAGCCGATTCTCGAGGTAATCAAAAACCAGGGACTGAAAAACATCGCGGTCGTCGTCACCCGTTATTTCGGCGGCATTATGCTGGGAGCGGGCGGGCTGATCCGCGCTTATACCGACGGAGCGGTCGTTGGTATCGCGGCGGCGGAGCCGGTCTATCAGGTGCTGCACAGGGAAGTGTTTATCGAAATCGATTATACGTGGCACGGTAAGGTGGAAAACGAGCTGCGCAACCGCGACATGCTGATGGGCGAGACGGCATTTACCGACAAAGTAATGTTAACTTGTTTGCCGCTTGCCGGAGATGCGGAAAGCTTCACAGTCTGGATGACGGATGTGACGCAGGGCCAAGGCCTTATAACGCTTGGCGAGGAACGGTATGTCGAGCATGATGCGGCTGCTGCGACATGAGGATGGGCGCGGTTTTTGCGGGCTGCGGCGCAGCTCGCCGCACGGCCGTCGGAGCGCTAGCGTTTGGCCATCCGAAAGCATTGTAGAAGAACCGTAGCGCTCATGGTCGGATCGAGATGGTACCGCAATCGAGAAGCAGAGGAGCTCGTGGAACGGGCAGCGGCGAAGCCGCTTCACAAAGCCGCGACGGACGTTACGATTTCTCTTGCTTTGCAGCTATAACATGATAGACTAGGAGAGAGAGTGAGAGTATTATTTAACGAAAGCGAGCTGAATCGCATTGGCCAGGAAAGCAGTGGCGCAGGAGCTGAGCCGGGAGCGAATTTTGGAGGAGGCGCGGCAGCTTTTTGCCGAATATGGCTATCATACTTTAACGATGCGCAGCATCGCCAAAGCGATGGGCTACAGTCACGGAGCGCTTTACTATCATTTTAACGAAAAAGCGGAGTTGTTCTACGCGCTGGTAACGGAAGATTTCACGATGCTGCTCGAGCGGCAGAAAGCGATGCTCGCCCGTTCCAGAATGGGCGATATAGGCCAACTGGAAAAGCTGATGCTGGCGTTTATCCAGTTCGGTCTGGAAAATCCTTACCATTACGAGATTATGTTTATGATCAACGATGCGGAACTGCAGCGCTACTCCCGAACCGAACAAGCGCAATGCCTCGAGCTGTTCGCCACGGTCGTGCGATCGGTCATCTCGCGCAAGCCGGGCCACGAGCATAAAATGTACAGCTTGCCATGGAGCCTGTTTATGTCGATGCACGGCTTTATTTCATATAATATCCGCTACCGCCAGTCCTATGAGGATGTCAAAAAGCTGGCGGAGCAGCATGTCAAATTTTTATGCGAGGGGCTGGATTCCAAATAAGGGGCAGTCCCTCTATCTATATTGCCGCCGCTTCCGGAGAACAAATGAACTGGTAGCCGCCGCCCGGGAAACCGCCGGTTTCCGAAGAGCAGCCGGCAGTCATACCGGATCGGTTAGCCGCGTATAAATTGTACGAGGCAGCTGCGCTCGCGCGGACCGTCGAACTCGCAGAAGTAGATGCCCTGCCAGCGCCCGAGAACGAGCCGTCCTCCGGCGATAAGCACGGTTTGCGACGTACCGGTGGTGATCGCTTTAAGATGCGCCGCGGTATTGCCTTCGGCATGCTGATACTGCGGGTGCTCCCACGGATAAACCTCGTTCAGCCGCATCAGAACGTCCCGCCTCACGTCAGGGTCTGCGTTTTCGTTTATCGCAATGCCCGCCGTTGTATGCGGGGAGTAGATGACGGCCATACCGTTGTCGGCCGGTTCCTGCTCCTGCTTTAGCAGTCCGCTGACGAGCCGGGTAATGTCGATCATTTCGTCACGCCGGTTCGTTTGGATGCGCAGTGTATGAATCAATGCAATCGCCCCCTGGTCCATGTTGACATGATTTCTATTGTTGTGCAGAAGAATCCTCGTTTGGCATCCATTATAATACAATGCGCGATTCATCGCCAAACATGCTAAAATGGGGAGTATGAACGAAAAGCGGCTGCGTACGATTCGTTATCCAAACGACGCGCGCTGCATCGAAAGGATGAGAACGATGAATTTAGCGGAAAACACATTGCCAAATTCCGAATTTATGATCGAGGAGATCAAGAAGAGGCTGCGAATGGCAACGGGGGCGGCTCTGAAGGCTACGCAGCTGAGCGACGAACAGTACGAGGATTTAAAGGATATTTATGAGATGGTGGCGAGCAAATCCCAATTCAGCATCAGTGAAATTGAAGCGATTACGATTGAGCTGGGGCGGTTGCGCAAAGCTTGATCCGTGCAGAGCCAGCTGTTCGAAATCGGGCGGGCTGGGCATTTTCGCAGCGCGCACCGCTTCCGGTGCGCGCTGCGGCGCTTTATGGCGCCGGTTAATCCCGATGCCGCTGCGGGCCGGCGATTGCAGCCTTATGCCGGGGGGCTTGCGGCGCCGTGATTCAGATCAGGCGCGCGCCGGTTGCTCCTGTTTCCGGCATCCGTTCACCTTGCAGAGAGCCTGTGCAAGACTACCCATCTTTCTCCGAATATAGACGGTTGAACAAGCAATCCGCACTTTGCCTTCGTACAATATAGCGTAATTCCCTTATCAAAGCGGGTTAAGACCCGACGCTATGTATGGAGGTGGACTCAATGAACAAAACGGTTCGCAAACAGGATGTCCGTAAGATGGTCGGCAAAACGGTATATGCGCTCAAGAAGGATGGTTCTGTGGTAAGCGGCAAACTGGTCCGCATTAGCGGCAACCGGCTCATCTTGGCGCCGGTTAAAGGCAAGCGGGTGCAAACATCGGCGTTCATCCCGCTCGTATTGTTTGATTTGCTGGCTATCGGCACTTCTCCTTTTGCTTTTGGAGGCTTCGGCTTTTCGCCTTTCGGTTTTGGAGGCTTCGACGGCTTCTTCTAATATTTGCGGCTAAACAAGCTTATCCGACTTGCTATCAGGCGGTCGGGTAAGCTTTTTTCAGTTGCCAAAAAAGTATATGTCTTTTTCCTTTGCTTCGCACAACCTTGTCAAACGCGCACGTCTCCTTAGGACGGCGAAGCTGTTGATCCTTAATGGCTGCATCCATCGAATTTTGCAGCATGGGCTTCATCCCCGCGGCGCCGCCTAACCGGCAGCCTGCGGACAATTATTGCTGCCGCGGCGATTCATGACCGCGCCGTACGAATGTCCGTCGGGCACGGGCCGAACCGAAGCCGAAGCTGTCCGTTGACCCTTACTGCGGCAGCCTGCGGCGACCGGACAATTTTGGTCATCCGTTTCCGGCGCTGTCCGCATGCGCCCTGCGTGCGCTGCAATCGGAATACCTTGAAACCGGACAAGAAACGTACAGCGGCGCAAGCGGCCGGAAAGCTGCGAAATGTCCGTTTTATGCCCATTCCGCTCCATTTATAATCAAGCGTGTAGAGAGAATCGCTGCCTTGCTTTTACCGGCGGGCTGGAAGGAGAAATGGCATATGGCATGGTGGCAGGACAACCGGCTGAGGCTGATCCAAAACAATTTGCGGGAAATTGATGCGGACCTCGATGTCGACTTATTAATATCGCAGCTCCGCCAATTTGAAGCGAATGTGCTGATGCTGAATGCCGGGGGCATTTTCGCTTTTTATCCGAGCAAGCTGGAGCATCATTATGTGACTCCGTACTTAAAAAAAGACTTGCTCGGCGAGGCGGTCGCCAAGGCTCACGCCAACGGGATGCGTTTTATCGCAAGATTCGACTTCAGCAAAACGCATGAGAGCCTGTTTGCGCGGCGGCCGGAATGGTACTACCGGACCAAAGAAGGCAAGGAAGTGAACTATCACGGCATCGTCCATACGTGCATCAACGGGGGCTATCAGCAGGAATATTCGCTGAAAATAATAGAGGAAGTGCTCGATCATTATCCGGTTGACGGTATTTTCTTCAATATGTTCGGCTATCAGACCCGGGATTACAGCGGCAACGATTACGGTTTGTGCTACTGCGACAATTGCAAGCGCAGGTTCAGGGACATGTACGGCATGGAGCTGCCGGAGAGCCGGGACCAGGGCAATGAAGTGTACCAGGCTTACAAACAGTTTCAGGCAGTGACGACGAAACAAATTTTGGATTCGATTCATGCGCTGGTCAAACGGAAAAATCCGGAGATTGCCTTGTGCACCTACCATACCCATCGAGTCGATATTGTCCGCAACGAGTCCAATACGGCGCTCGGCAGGCCGCATCCGGTATGGCTGTATTCCGCTTCGGAAAATGTCAAGTCGATTGAGGACGGATGGGACGACAAACTGATCAGCAACTGCTGCATCAACGCGATCGATTTAACGTACCGGTTTACCGGCGTCGCGGCCAATGAAGTGCAGATCCGTCTGTACGAAAGCATAGCCAGCGGGTCGGGGCTCGATTTCTGTATCATCGGCACGTTCGAAGGTTACCCGGATCAGGAAAATGTGGCGGCTGCGCAGGAGGTGTTCAGGTTCCACAAGGAGCATGAACGTTATTTCGGCCAATTGGGCTCGATGGCCGATGCCGTGCTGATCAAGCCGGATCCGCTGGACCGCGCGAATCCGAAGGAATACTTGGGCCTCTTCAAAATGATGAAGGAGCGGCATATCCAGTTTGACGTCGTACCTCAGGCCAGGCTGGCGGACAAGCTGGAGCAGCTGCGCGGTGTCCGGGCGCTGATCGTCCCGGGTATCCGGTGCATGGACGACGCCCAACTGAATGCGCTGCGGGAGCTGCAGCAAGGCGGCGTCCGGATCGTTGCGACGGGACATGCGTTGACCGGCGACGACCACAACAAGGAGGCGCTGTACGAGCTGTTCCGGGCGAAATATACCGGGACGACGACAGATACGATTCCCGCTTATCTCGAGACGTCGGATAAAACGGTATTCCGAAGCTTCCCGGCCCGCGACTGGGTGATCGTCGGCGAAACGTTCGGCAAGGTCGCTTTCGAAGGCGAGGATCAGCTGAAGCTGCTGCCGTTCGTGCAGCCCTCCACCTTCGGCCCGCCGGAGCGGGCGTACGGGCACCGGATTTCCGCCGAGTACGGCGCGGGGCTTCGCAAGGACAAAGGCGCTTACTTGCCGTGGGAGGCCGGACTCTTGTATTACAAGTACGGCTACGAGGACCACAAGCGGATACTGACCGATATGCTCGATGTTATGCTGGACGGCCGATATGTCGTGCAGACGGATGCGCCGCAGTCGGTCGAGCTGTTCGCAAACAAAATCGGTGCGAACTCGTATATGGTTCAGCTGCTTAATCTGTCAGGATTTAACGGAGTTACTTACGGCGATCCGATTCCGTTAGCCGACATCCGCATCAAGCTGCAGGTGCCCGGCAGTGCCTGCAAGGCTTACAGCTTGAAGCGGCAGCAGGATGTTCCGGCGGTTTCCGGGCCGGACGGCAGCCTCGTAATTACGGTGGATGCGTTGCGGCTGTATGACGCTATCGTACTGGAGCCGGTTAACTAGAAAGGAATGAGCTTCCGGCGCTGCTTTGCCGGATTTTGAAAAGGAGGCGTCATACGATGCAGCAATCAAGCATTGCCAGCAACAAATCAATTAATGCCAAATCAGCCGGCGGAAATTCCGCATTATGGAAGCGGATTGTGCTGCACAAGTATATGTATCTGCTTGCGCTCCCCGGAGTTTTATATTTTATTATTTTCAAATTTGTTCCGATGTGGGGGCTGCTGCTCGCTTTTAAAGAATACAACCCTTACTCGGGCTTTACCGGCAGCGAATGGGTCGGCTTCAAATATTTCTCCGAGCTGTTTTCCGACGCCAATTTCTATATCATGATGCGCAATACGTTTGCAATCAATATATTCGGGCTCGTCTTCCTGTTTCCGATTCCGATCCTGCTGGCGTTAATGCTAAACGAGGTCAGGCACGAAACATTTAAGCGGTTTAACCAATCGATCGTGTATTTGCCGCATTTTTTATCGTGGGTTGTCGTAGCCAGTATGACGTTTTTTATCCTTTCGACGGATGTCGGGATCATCAATAAGCTCATAAGCGAATCGGGTCATGAGACGATTTCCTTCCTGTCCAATCCGAATTATTTCTGGGGGCTGCTGACCGCGCAGAGCATGTGGAAAGAGGCGGGCTGGGGCACGATCATCTTCCTCGCGGCGATGGCAGGCGTCGATCCGCAGCGGTATGAGGCGGCTGTGGTGGACGGAGCCAACCGGTGGCGGCAAATCTGGCATATTACATTGCCTGCGATCAGACCGACCATCATCATCCTGTTAATTTTGCGGCTTGGCCATATGGCGGATGTCGGCTTCGAACAAATTTTGCTCATGATGAATCCGCTGGTCTTGTCGGTAGCCGAAGTATTTGATACGTACGCCTATACCCACGGTATTTTGAAGGGGCAAATCAGTATGGGGATAACGGTCGGCATGTTTAAAGGCGTTGTCGGCTTTGTGTTGGTCATCGTAAGCAATTATATTGTTAAAAAGCTCGGACATGAAGGAATTTACTAAGAAAGGAGGCGCTTCGTATGAGCTTTGTAGCGAAGAAGCAATTGACGTTGTTTGACTGGGTGAATTACGCGCTTCTTGCCCTTATATCGATAACTTGTATTTTCCCTTTTCTATATGTATTCAGCGTATCGTTCACCGATCCGAAGGCGTACGTTCCGCTCAAGTTTTATTTGTTCCCGGATTCCTGGTCGCTGTCCTCGTACAAGTACATCTTATCGACGAACAGCTTCCTGAACGCTTTAAAAAGCACGGTATTCGTAACGGTAGTGGGAACGGTGCTGAATATTCTCGTTTCGTTCACCATGGCCTATGCGCTGACCAAAAAGTCGATGCCGGGCCGCGGAGTGATGTTGAGCTTCGTTGTGTTTACGCTGGTGTTTAGCGCGGGGATTGTTCCCAGCTATTTGCTGGTGAAGGAACTGGGCTTGCTGAATTCCTTGTGGGCTTTAATCTGGCCGTCGCTGACGAATGCCTGGAGCTTGATTGTAATTAAAAGCTTCCTGGAGTCGCTGCCCTCCGAGCTGGAGGATTCGGGTAAAATTGATGGCTGCTCCGATATCGGTGTATTTTTGAGGATCGTCATCCCGCTATCGATGCCGGCGATTGCCGCATTTACATTGTTTTTCGCCGTTAGTCATTGGAACACGTATTTTAATGCGCTTATTTATATTTCGGATTCCAAAAAGTGGACGCTCCAGGTGTTGGTCAAAACGCTTGTTGTCGATTCCGACTCCACAGGGGTCGGGCAGGCCGGAGCGGGCGGCGACGACCGAGTGATTCCGCAGGAAACGATCCGGATGGCTTCGATTGTTTTATCCATGGCGCCGATTTTGCTGATTTATCCGTTCCTGCAAAAGCATTTTGCCAAAGGGGTTATGCTCGGCTCCGTTAAGGGATAAGGTTAATCCCGTAACGCGCCGGTTAACTTAAATAAAAGCAAGGGTTGGTCGTAAAAGGCAAGGCAAAGATTGCCCACAACATTTAGGGAGGAAAAAACGATGAAATCGAATCAAATGAAAACCAAGCTTCCGGCAGTATTGCTGTCTGTAGTCATGGGCGGCTCGCTGCTCGCCGGCTGTTCTTCCGGCAGCGGCGGCACAACTGCGGGAACCGGAGGTAAAACAGCGCCTGCGGCGCAAGACAATAAGCCTCTATCCATCAAAATGTTTGCCGGCTTATACAATGAAGTGCCTGATATGAATAACCCGTATTGGACAGAGTGGCAAAAAAGAACGAACACGAAGCTGGATATCGAATGGGTGCCGGACGGCGATCTGAAAACGAAGATGGATCTGCTGCTGGCGTCCGGCGATCTTCCCGAGGTGGTGTCCTCCCCGGATGCAACCTGGCCGACACTGCGCAGCGCCGTAAAAAACGGAGCGTTCTGGGATTTGACGCCTTTCCTGGGCGATTTCAGCGAATATCCGAATTTGAAGAAAAATATGGCTCCGAACTGGGAGAAATATTTGTCCGTAGACGGTAAAATTTACGCGGTTCCGCGTTCGCGCTCCCGGATCGACCAAGGGATGAGAATCCGTAAAGACTGGCTGGATAAGCTGAATATTCCCGTACCGAAAACGTTGGATGAATACGCCGCCGCTTTGAAAAAAATCGTAGAAAGCGATCCGGACGGCAACGGCAAGAAGGATACGTTAGGTCTAATCGGCCACGGCGTTATCGCGGCTGACGGCGACTTGGCATTCGCCGCGGCGTTTGGCGCTTTGGATCCGACATATAATCAAGAAGGCGGCATGATCGATACGCGTCTCACTCCGCAATATACCGAAATGGTGAACTGGTTCAAAGGGCTGTATGCGGACGGCGTGTTGTCCAAAGAATTTTCCGTAACGAAAAAGACGCAAGCCGAAGAGCTGTTTAAAACCGGCCGGGCGGCAGCTTATGTACGCAGCGTGTGGTGGGATAAGGAATGGGAAGATTCGATCTCCAAAACTCAACCGGGCGCAAAAATTACCCAGTTGACGTTAACCGGACCTAAAGGAGCTGCAGTTGTCTTGTCGACAGGCGTGTCCGGCGGCTACTACATTTCCAAAAAGGTGCCTGAAGCCAAAGTTAAGCAATTGTTGAAATATTTCGATTATACCGCATCCGATGAAATTACCGACTTCGCGTATTACGGCTTGGAAGGCATTCACCATAAAGTGGTCGGCGGACAAAAGGTGTTGACGGACCAAGGCGTTAAAGAAGTAAATACAACAAGCAAAGGCGCAGGCGTGCTGGCTTATGCCAAATGGGGTAAGGTCGAAAGCGCTTCGGGCGACAAAGCTTACAACGATGCGAAGAAAAAAGAGGTTGAGGCTTACGACACTATCGGTAAAGTCGATCCGTACCGTTATTCGGCAACGTTTAACAACACTTGGCCGAAATATGAAAACGAGTGGAAATCGATGGTGACAAAAGCGATCGTCGGTCAAATTTCGATGGACGAATACAAAGCTTATGTAGATAAAATAAACAATCTGCCTGATATGAAAAAAGCTTACCAGGAAAATAAAGCGTCCAACGATGAATTTAACGGCAAGAAATAAGTCTTCGGCAAGGTTTGAAATTAACCGTCTAAATTAACCGCGAACGGTTACCGGGCCAGTCTTCCGGTAACCGTTTTTAGGAGGCAAATACAAATATGGACACGACCGCAAGAGATTGGTGGCAAAAGCCGCTTCGTATCATTCAACCGAATTTGCAAATTAAAGACACCGCCTTAATCGATCCGCAGAAGCTGGCATCGCAGATGAAAGAAATGGGAGCCAACGCAATCGTATTTAACGTTGCCGGTATTTACGCCTGGTATCCGACGAGGGTGCCGTTTCATACCGTAAACGAATATTTGCCCCAATCGTTTGATTTATTGAAAGCGGTTATTGAGGCATGCCACAAGGAAGGGCTTCGTTTCATCGGCCGCTTCGACTTCAGCCGGGCGGAGGATTCGATTTATTTGCAAAAGCCGCAATGGTTTGCCAAAAAGACGGACGGCGAGCCGGAAATTGTCGGCTTGTACAGACCCGGTCCCTGGTCGATGCTGATGAATACATGCATCAACGGAGCTTACCGCAACGAGGCGGTGGCGCTGCCGGTTCTGGATGAGGTCATCAGCAATTACGACCTTGACGGCATTTTCTTTAATGCGCCGGGCTACAGCGATTGCTGGTGTGAAGCGTGCCGACAGAAATATGCCGCGAAATACGGCCAGCCGCTGCCCGCAAACAAAAAAGAGTTCGCCGAGGATTGGGCTTCCACTTGCATGCGCGACAACATGGATAAGTTTTATTCCTTGATTAAAAATAAAAACAAAGATATTCCGATGATTTTATACTACAATCTATATCACGACAACCTGTTTGACCGCGCGGAAACGACCGATATGCTGTGTACCGAGCCGCAGGATATTTTGTCGCTCGGCCATCACCATATTCCGGAGTTTTGGAAGCCGGCGCTCAGCATCAAGCTGGGACGGTCGCTGCCGGACCGGCCGACGCCGTTCGGCATTGTCCACTCGTCGCCGGGCATGGACTGGCGGCATACGGGACTGCCGCCGGCCGAATACCGCTTCTGGCTGTCGCAAATTCCGGCGCATGGAGGAAGCATCTGGCATTCCTTGACCGGCATCCCGGATACGATCGGCGACAAGCGGATTCTTGAAATCGTAGCCGCTTTTAATGCGGATGTGAAGCAGGTCGAGTCCGATATGGACGGAGCAGCGCCGCTGTCGCAGGTCGCTTTGATGTGGACGGCCGATCCGTCTGCCGAGGGAATGGCCGACGGCTTGATCAACAAGCAGGTTCCGTTTGATGTGTTGCTAACCGAACAGGCGGTTCCGGAACGGTTAGCGCAGTATAAGGCGCTTATTATTCCGGAAGGCATGAAGTATACGGAATCGTTTGTCGATATTATTTCCGCATATGTCGAGCAGGGCGGCTGCGTTATTGTCGAAGGCGCCGTTCCGAAGAACGAAAAGCTGCTGGCGCTGCTCGGCATCGGCAACGATATTTATGTCAGCCAGTCGCTGACTGCTTCCTACCTGCGGTTTGAAGGTCAAGGCAATCCGCTGCAGAAGGGCTTGGAGCAGACGGAGCTGATAGCGCACCGCGGCAAGGTGGCATACGTGACGCCTGCTGGGGAACGGACACAGGTATTGGCTACGCTGGTGCCGCCGTTCTCGCCGCTGGATGCGGTGGGACGTCCGCCGGAGCGAGCATCGCTGCCTGTCAGCCATACGGAGCTGCCGCTCGCGCTGACTAATAAAATAGGTCGTGGCATCGCGTTGTACATGCCGTTCTCGCTCAGCCATCTGATCAATGAATACAAATTGGTCGAGCATTACCAGCTGCTGGCCAATGCGGTAGACTACGCCCTGGGAGACGAGCCGCTGATTGAGGTCACGCACATGCCGGGATTGCAAATTACGCTGTTCGAGAAAGAGGGCCATGTGCTGATTCACCTCGTTAACGGCGCCGGCCGCCGGCCACTCACGGCCAATATCCCGCTGACGCAAATCGAGGTCAAGCTCCGGCTGCCGGGCGGAGGCCGGGTGAAAGCGGTACAGCAGCTTATTTCCGGCGAGGCGCTATCCTACAGAACCGACGAAGCCGGGGCGGTATCCTTCACGGTTCCGAGCCTGCTTGTATGGGAATGCTTACGAGTGGAAACGGAATAAGCCGCAAGCCCGCCTGAATACGGATAAGAAGGCCGGGGCAGCCCGAACAAGCGCTGCCCGCGGACCTTCTTCTTTCTGTTATATCAGCTTCATGCGTGTGCTATAATAGATGTGCCATCACGGCACGGCATGAGCGGTCTGTTTTTCAACTTGGAGCCCGGAGGTATCGATATGCTGAGCAAGTGGATAGAACGCATACGACAATTCATCAACCCGCTGCTGCCGCGAGCCAATTATTTAAACCGGCTTATTTGGTTCGGCTGCTTGTCCGTATCCATTCCGATCGTGCTTGCCGGAAGCGCATATTACCACTTTTCCATCGTCAAGCTGACCGATCAATTCAAAGTGGACAACCTTGCTTCGATCACGCTGCTGAAGGACCGGATGGAAAATGTGCTTACGGCGGTGGAGCTTGAGTCGCTTAAAATATCGGCCAATTCGCTGGTCAAGGATAATATGGGCAAGCCCGAATTCGACGACTACATGCTGTTCGGGATGATACTCAATACGTTTCAGGTTCATAAAAACTCGAGCAGCCTGATCAGCGAAATTATGCTGTACGACAAACTATCCAATGCGGTGTTGACAAACAATTACGGTTATTTGCCTTATATGGCCTACAAGGACCACGACGATATCGATATTATTATGCATATGGACGGTTCCGGCAAATGGGTTCACCTGCCCAATGCCAGCCAGGACGGGTATTTGTCCTTCGTTCGCAAGCTGCCTCTGATGACGATCGGGGATCAGGCGCAGGGCGTGCTGGCCATTCATGTCCAGGAAGACGTGCTGGAAAAAAATCTGGTCAACTATTCGTTTGCCAAGGAGCAGTCGCTTATGCTGCTCGACTCGCACAACAACATCATTCTGCATTCCAAGGGCAGGAACGCGCTGGGCCAATCCTCCGCTTTATTCGCCGGCCTGCAGGAAATTATCAAAGACGACAATCCAACCGGGCAAATGACGATCCTGGACGACAAGCAGGAGCGGTATTTGGCGGTTTATTATAAGACGACGTTCGGCCGCACCTATATATCCTTGCTGCCGGAACGGGCGATGACGAAGGAATTGACGTGGATTCGCTGGGTGATCGTCAGCTCCGTGCTGGCGCTGCTTATATTCGCCTTGCTGCTGATCTATTTCGCATCCAAACGGGCCTATAATCCGATCGAGCAGTTGATCCGGTACGGCGAGCATATTGGCAACGGCCAGCCGCTGTCGCCGAATGGCAACGATATCGAATACATCAAATCGTGCCTGAGCTATTTGAACGAGCAGTCGGAATCGCTGAACCATTATTTGCAAAAGATCAGTCCGAATATTCGCAACCAGTTTTTGCAAAAGCTGCTGTCGGGAAGCGCTGTCAGCCGTGCCTCGCTGCTTGACGAATGCCGCGAGCAGCAAATTCCGGTCGAGGGCACGTTCGTGGTGTTGGTCGCAATCGTGGAGAACATGTTCAAGGAAAAACGGTTTTTGCCTAGCGAAGGCTCTATTGTCATGTTCGCCGTAACGAATGTCATGAACGAGCTGCTTGTTAAATCGCAGCTGACCGGATATATTTTAGAGAAGAACGAGCGAGAAGGGATTGCCATTCTTCATTTTAACGGCGAGGCGTCGGAGGGGGAGATTCGCGAGCGGACGAAGGCGTTTGCGCTTGAAATCCGGGAGGCGCTGGCAACGTATTTATCGTTCTCGATGTCGGTTGGCGTCGGCAAGGCGTATTCAGGGATTGCCGCACTGGCCGAATCGTACCGGGAAGCGAAGCTGGCGCTGCAGCACCGCATCATTAATGACAGCGATCCGGTGCTGTTCGCCGAGGAAATGGAGCAGACGGGCCGGCAAAGCATGTTTTTTTATCCGAACGAGCAGGAAAAAATTATCGTCGACGCACTAGCCCGCGGCGAAATGGAGCTTGCCGAGCAGGCGCTGAACCAGTTCGCCCAAATCGTCCGGGGCTCCGAATCGTACAATACGATTTACCAGTGCTATCACGTGCTGCTGTCCTCGATTATTCAGTCGCTGGAGGAGAAGGGGCCGGGTATGCTTGACTCGCTGGAGGACAACTGGTTCGATCAGCTGAAAGCGCGGCAAACGTCACGAGAAATTTATGAGTGGTTCATTGAAATCATCTTTCCGTTATATAAACGGATTACCGAGGAGAGCCGGAAAAAGGGCGCCAAGCTGGCAATCCAAGTCGTATGCAAGCAGATCAAGGAAAATGTGGGCGGGAATCATTCCCTCATCGATTTTGCCGATATGGTCGGCCTTAGTCCGTCTTACTTAAGCAAGCTGTTTAAAAAGGAGCTGGGCGTTTCCTTTGTCGAGTACGTGATGGAGAGCAAGGTGAACAAGGCGAAGAAGCTGCTTGAGGATACCGATTACAGCGTGATGGAAATCGCTGAAATGGTCGGCTATTCCGAGCGGAATTTGAACCGCGCCTTCCAGCGCTACGTCAATATGTCGCCGAAGCAGTACCGGTTATCGCATCGTTAGAGAGCTGTCGGTGAATAGGGGGCTGTTCCCATAGTTTATACCGGCAGCCTCTATTAATATAAAGAAGGGGGAGCTTATGCCCGAAATTAGAGAAATGACGATTCACGATTATGATATGTGTATAACTCTGTGGAAGCGCACAGAAGGTATGGCGTTAAGCGCCGCCGATTCCCGGGAGGCGATCCGCAGTTATTTAAATCGGAATACCGGCATGAGCTTTGTATGCGTGGATGGCGGACAGGTGACAGGCACCATATTGTGCGGACATGACGGAAGAAGAGGTTATATATATCATGTCGCCGTAGATCCGGAGCACCGGGGAAAATCGATCGGCCGGCGGCTCGTGGACTGCAGCCTGAAGCGGCTGCAAATAGCGGGCATCGACAAATGCCATATCATGGTTATTGAGGATAATGAGATCGGTAACCGTTTCTGGAGCCTGTCGGGGTGGATGAAGCGGGACGGAATTTTGCTCTATTCCAGCGAAACCGCATTTCCCTGACAAATGCGCTAGTCCCCTAAGGACGGCGAAGCCGATTGTCCCTGATTTGCATGAATTGTATTGAATGCTCGCTTTACGTTCCGAAGGTAGACCAGTGCATCGGACGAGCCAATGACGCAGGCAGTTTTGTGCCGGCGTCTCCCTTTGCCGCGTTGAGTTGGGCTTGGGTGAGAAAAATAGCGCCGGTGAGGTCGGCACCTCTAAGGTCGGCGTCCCGGAAATCTGCACCGATAAGGTCAGCCGCCCTCAGATCGGCGCCTCTTAGGTCAGCGGCTATAAGGCAGGCCGCTCTCAGGTTGGCAGCTCTGAGGTCGGCATCTCTCAGTTTGGCGCCGATAAGGTCGACGCCGCGGCCATAGGCCTTCCTACGACCTGAAGAGCCCTTCGACTGGCAATAAGCTTCGGCTCGCACAAGCTCGCTGGCACGCAGGAGCAGAGCATTGATTTTTGCCCGGTGTGCCGCCACATCCAATTCCAAGAGAGAGCCGGGATCTAAGTGAGTGAGGCTTTCCGTCTCATCGAGCGCCGAGCTGAGTGCATCGTGAATCGGACGGGCCGGCTGCAGCGTCAGCGCTTCGGTCAAATACCAGAGCAGCTCATGAAGCTGGCGCATAATCGGGAATACCTCGAACATTTGATTCGCGGATCCCGGCGATTGCCGCCAGTCGCGTCCGCCGTAAGTAACTTGAGAAACCTTTTGCCCCGCACCGAAGCAGTCATAAACCGTGCACCCCCGAAACCCCCGCTCTCTGAGGCTGTTATGAATACCGCAGCGGAAGTCCGATTGCAGATTTTGGCAAGGCTGCCCGGCATCTTTGTCGGTCGCAAAGTCTGCCGAAGCTGCGAAAGGCAGCGCGACACAGCACAACCCGAAGCAGTTCTCGCAATCCGCTTGCATATGGAGGCGGCTTCTGTCAGGGGAAGGTCCTGAATATTCGCGATTGTCACACATTGCGCGGCCTCCTTCCTGTTCATACGTTGATTTTCCACGAGCCCATTATTGCACAAAGTAAGAGGCAGATCAATTTCCGCATTACTGCCTGTGCAACGTTCTCCTAGTAGTGAGTGCTTATTGAACTATCGGAGACTGTCGATTAATAGGGATAAGGGCTTGGAGAATGGCTTCAAGGCGAGTCGTATTACGGGGGCTCCCCCAAAAGTAATCGGAATTAACTACAAAACATCGCGTCACTTTTGGGGGACAGGTTATTGCATTGTTACCGAAAAGTATAATGAAATCAAGGCAATAAAACGTGTTTGAGCTTCGATTTCATCTCCAAAGCCCGTTCCCGTCCTTTAATCGACAGTCCCTATCGTCCCGCTAGTTGAGAAAAGTCATTATGTTTTCAAGCTGGTTTTATCTCTACACGCACGGCTCAAATGTCTAGCGGGAAGCCCGAGGCACGTGATAGACTATACGTTAGAAGGGTGTGCATCCTTCTCCCCCCTGACGCCGATTGCGGAGGAGTAGGTGATGGGGTGTGAGCCTTTAATATTGTTCATCGGATTGAGTGGAACGATCGCGACTGGTAAGGAGAGAAAGTTCATGAGGATGAGTAATTATGATACACGCCGAATATCATTGGGTGGTGAACGTTGATGAAACCTAGCGATCAGAAGTATTTTTCAAGCGAGGTGAGCCCTGTCTTGGAGGCAGTCGTCGATCGGATGATTCCGGAAGATGCATGGCCATCGGCAACCGATGGGGGAGTGTTGGCCTACCTGCAACGTCGAGCCGGCGAGGATGTCGCCACCTGGATGGATTTGATTGTACCCGGACTTCACGCATTGGATGCAGATGCAAGCGCTTTCTATCGTCGGCCATTTTCGGAACTGTCGGCAAATGAGCAAGACGGACTGTTACGTGACCTGGAGCATGATAATTTTCAGGACTTTCCCGTTTCGCAGAAACTTTTCTTTTCCACCCTATTGAGCCTGGTTATCGAAGGTTATTATGGAAGTCCAGGTGCGGGCGGGAATCGTGGGGGTAAGTCGTGGGAGATGATTGGTTTTCGTCCGGGTCCCGTCTCCGAACTCCATGAACCGGTCCTGGAAACCGAACTGCCACAACGGACCTTCGATCAGCTCCGGGACCGGTATGACGTTATCGTCGTCGGGGCAGGGGCAGGGGGCTCGGTAGCGGCGGCGGTGTTGGCCGAATCGGGACTTCGCGTGCTCGTCGTCGAGCGTGGAAGCTGGCTTCGATACAGTGAGATAGGCAGCGATCATGCGCGCAATCATCGTTTTAGCAAATACGGTCATAACACAGGACCAGGGTTGGAAGGCAATCCTCGCACGATTCTTTTGGCCAACGGAGATGAGCGGATTACAGCACCCTTTGAGGGTGACTACCATAATAACGCGATGACGGTGGGCGGCGGCACACGCGTCTACGGAGCACAAGCATGGCGATTTCATTCGGATGACTTTCGTATGGCTACTCGCTATGGGATTCCAAACGGGAGTTCGCTTAGTGATTGGCCGATTAGCTACGATGAACTCGAACCTTATTACGAGCGGGCGGAGTGGGAAGTCGGCGTTTCCGGGGACGGTGATGCCCACCCGGGACGCGGGAGCCGACGACTCCCTTATCCAATGCCAGCACTGCCGAGGACGCTGGAAGCAGAACGCTTGGCTCAGGCGGCAGCGAAATTGGGATGGGACGCGGGGCCGGTTCCTCTTCTCATCAACTCGGTCGAACGTGACGGTCGACCGGCCTGTGGGCGATGCGGCCAGTGTGTCGGATTTGCTTGCCCGACCAATAGCAAGAATGGCGGCCACAATACGATGTTATTGAGGGCTATCAATACCGGTAATTGCGACCTGATTTGCGATACCATGGTAGAGCGCATAGATAGCGAGGCAGGAAGGCACGCCACCGGGGTTCGCCTTGTACATGAGGTGGCTGGCTCAATCCAACGTCGGCAAGTGCGGGCGGGGCACGTGGTGATTGCAGCCGGAGCCATCGAAAGCGCACGCCTGCTCCTCAATTCGGCAAGCGATGCAGAACCGCAGGGGCTAGGCAATCGGAACGGACAAGTAGGAAGGAACCTTCAGGGTCATGTTTATACAGGTGCCTATGCCCTCTTTGATGATCCGATTCAAGACGGTCTTGGGCCTGGAGTGAGTATTGCCACCTGTCGCTTTGCCCATGGTAACGGGGACGGAATTATCGGGGGCGGTATGCTTGCCAACGAGTTCACGCGGCTGCCGCTGATTCACTGGAATCGGGCGCTTGGGCCGGATGCCGCACGATGGGGGAGCTCAGGCAAGGTAATGATGCGCGAGAGTTACTTGCGCACTAGCCATGTTCAGGGACCGATCCAGGATATCCCGACCCCCGAGTCAAGAGTGCGGCTCTCTCCAACGATTAAAGACCGCTTTGGAATCCCCGTGGCCCAACTCTCGGGAAGTGTCCATCCCGAGTCTCTTCGAGCCTCAGCTATGCTAGGAGAGCAAGCGGAGATTTGGCTCTGGGCTGCCGGAGCACGTCAGGTTTGGCGAACGCGGCCAGGTGGCGGGCTCAGTGCCGGGCAGCATCAGGCCGGGACACTGCGCATGGGTAATGACCCTTTGACATCAGTCACCGACCCTCATGGTCGCGTACACGGATACGATAATCTCTGGGTAAGTGACGGCTCCGTACACGTGACCAATGGCGGGGTTAATCCGGTGTTGACGATTCTTGCTTTGGCTTTCCGCATGGCAGAAAATCTGGTGAAACAAGCGTAGTGAAATATAGACACGAGCAAAGCTTTATACGCCGGCTCGAAATCGAAGTTGATTGTTCGCGCTCACGCAGGTGTAGTTGGCCGGTTTCAGAGGTACAGCAGTAGGAAAAATTCCAGAGGGGTTGTATTGTTGATTAATCTTTGATAGCCCCGGCGGCAATGTCCGAAATAAACTGCCTGCTGACAAAAAGAAACATAACAATTAATGGTAAGGTTGCCATTAAGGTTCCAGCCATGACCATAGCATAATCCGTTTTGTAAATACCGTTTAGTTGAGATAAGACAATCTGAAGCGTATATTTTTCCGGATTATTCAGATAAAAAAGTATTGTAGTGTCCTTCTTCATTGATGAACGGGCTGGCTGGATGAAAGGTAGCTGGCCGTGCTCTTTTTATTCGGGATGGTTTCTCGTGGCGCTACCGATCGTAAACGGAGAGGTTACCCCTTCGTACATCAGATGCATGGTCATGCCAGCCGCGGCGTGAACCAGATTGTGGCAGTGATCCATCCATATGCCGGGGTTATCTGCCCGGAACGCAACTTCGTACGTATCCCCCGGCAGCACGTCGAGCGTATCCGACCACCAGGTTCCGGTAACCGGCTTGCCATTGCGGGACAATACGAGCATATGGTGACCGTGCAAATGCATCGGGTGATCGACTGCGCCCCGGTTGATGATCGTCGTTTTCACAAGCTCCCCCTCGCGGACCATGAACATGGGCGTATCAGGAAAAACCTCGCCGTTAATCGTGTACAGATTGTTGAATTGTCCATTGTAGAAGCCAAGCTTATTATCCAGAATCATTGTAAAATTCCGGTCAAAGCGGCTGGCCGCATGGAAGGGGACCGGTCCGGTACTGCCATACGCGGCAGGATTAAATGTGGTCGCAGCCACGGTCGAATTGTCGGGAATATCTCCTTTACCGTCCGGACTCATGAACAGACCCAGCTTATTTTTGCCGCCAATCCCCATAAAGACGGGGGTATCCGGCATAACGAATGTAATATCGTACCGCCCGCCGGTCGTCAGCTCCAGGAGAGTGTTCTCAATAACTTCCGGCTGATGCAAATCCGACCCGTCGATGGCGGATACTTGGAAGGGGGTACCGGTCAACTGATACTTTTGCCGCACCCAGTCATCCGTATTCACTAGCCGCAGCCGTACCGGCGTTCCGGGTTCGATGCTCATTCTTTCAACCGAATCGGAAACGCTGACGGCGAAAGTCTCGTTCCAGCGGTGAGTCATCAGCGTAATGTCTTTCACCTTCGGATCCATATCATCGGTTTTCGGCTCCACGATCAGCGCTCCGAACAACCCTTTTTGCACAGCCTCTTTGGACTGTTGATGCGAATGGTACCAGAACGTGCCTGCTTGCTCGGCAACAAAACGGTACGTATAGGTCTCCCCTGGCATTACAGAATCTTGGGTGACGCCGGCAACGCCGTCTTCGGCATTGGGCACGTCCAGGCCATGCCAGTGGATGGTTGCGCCTTGCTCTATATCCTTGTTGTTGAGCGTTACCTCGATCAGTTCCCCTTGCTTGATACGAAGCTCCGGGCCGGGAATTTGACCGTTGTACGTCCATGCATCCACAGATTTGCCTGAGCTGAGCCGGACTGTTGCCTTCTCCGCTGTCAGCGTAAATTTCCGATCAGGCGTACCTGTGCGGGGTCCCGTCAATTGGGAGACGGAAACCGCGGGATTGGAGTTGGCGGATGAAGAGCTTGTGTTCCCGGATGAATGATGGGCATGGTCATTTGCGGCAGCGACGGCGCCGCCCCCGTAATCAACCACCCCCGACATCATATCCATTTGTTCGGGCAAGCGGCTGTTTTGCATGGAAACATAGAAGACGCCTCCGGCCGCAAGGACCACAATGATCAGTACGCTTAAATTCCTGAGCAGCATTACCCATGGACGGTAACGAACGACTGTGTTCGGATGGCTTACCTTCCAATAACGGCGGTCATGCCGAACCCAAAGACCGGCAACGGCGACAAGGAACAGAACGAGCGGAACCGTATCGTCCCATTGAAAAGGAACGGGAGCCGACATGGAATAGTAGAACGCGGTAAGAGCCCCCAGGGCGGTTGCCTGGAACGGAACAATTAATCCGGGTTCGGCTGAATGTCCGCGAACGTCGGCCTCCAAGGGGACCTCCGCCTCCGAAGCCGCCTTCGTTCCTTTACGCAATCGTACCAGCTTCGGTACGGCCATGACGAATACGGACAATACCGGAATTGCTACGAGCGGCGCGTGCAGAAAAGCCCGATCCTGCCAAAACGCCGAATTCAGTGACAATATCATAAGAACGATAGCGGTCAAGACCGCCGCGGCGGGAACCAGAATGTACCCTGCCCAAAATAATTGCTTCCGTGCCTTGCGGTGCAGGCGCTCCGTGTTAGGGCTGTATACGAGCCGCGAAGCTTTACTTCCTGCAATCCAGGCGAAAATAACCAGGAGCAGCAAGCCGATAAGCTCCGATTCCATCAATATGGTGTACAAAATAAATCCCCCTTAGTTCGTTGAACTCATATAAACCATTGTATCTTCGGACCTGCCGCGGCAAAACGGTCTGAAGGTGGAATGGAGACTGGACCTAAGTTGGGGTGCTGATCCAGACTTTGATTGGGGATGCGTTCGCACTCGGATATTCATATTTGGAAAATATAGGGATTATATTTGAGGCCATGACAAAAATGGAGGGAATGATAATGAGGCCGAGGAGAATGCAATTGCAGTCCTCGTTTCTTTGAAAAGCGGAGAAAGATGCAGCCGTTTAACTTCTTTAATCCGATACAAATGTGGATGTTAACCAGCTCCGGACCGCTTTAACGGTCGTATCCATATTGGAACGCCCTTGCTCATTGATGAACGGGCTGTTCTCTCTGAAATAATCGGGATGGCCGCCGATAATCGGAAAATGCGCAACGGCCCCCGGTGCAAACTGTTGCCGGTACCAGGAAGGCAGCCGCCCCGGATTGCGGTGGCTCCAACCGCTCCAGCTTCCGAGCCGGGTGACAGGGTCGGCCGGCTTGCCCTTGGCGTCGAGCAGTCCGGCGTACAGCACGGACGCCCGCATCCATTCGGGGATAGGACACTTCGGCGACCCGATCTGCACGATGCGGTGGGGCAGCAAACGTTCGTGCCCGTCGGCTGCAGCCGTGCCTGAAGCGGCGCCCCGCGCAGCGGCGTCGTACAAGCCCGCGCCGGCCGCATCCGTGCTTCGAGCGGCCTCGGCGGCGAGAATTTGCACGGCGTGCACGGCGGCTACGCCGCCGCCGCTGTGCCCGATCAGCAGCAGCGGACGGCCGCCGCTGCTCAGACGAATGGCGTCCGCTGCCCGGCGGCCGCCGATCGAACGAAGCGGCTGCGCCCGTACGAGCCACAGGTCATGGCTCATTTCGCGCAGCTGGCTTACGAGCCGGCGGTTCCAATCGCCGTATGGATAGAGCAGCTCGGACTGGACGCTCCAGCCGTCCTGCTCGAGTTTGTCGGTCATTGTATGCCGAAGGCCTTCCATAAACAGCGGGGCGGTGGCAACGCCGGCCAGCAAGTACATCGATATTGGTTTGGCTGTCCGACTCATCCGGTCAAGACCCTCCTTGCCTGAATTATGTCATTTTCGATTTCCCATAGTATGAAAATGAGCAACTTTTTACCTTTGCGCTCCGTCGATGTATACTAGAAACATGCAATATTCAATCAACCAGGGATAGGATGGTAGCTTCATGAACATGTATGCAAAACCTGCCGCAGTCCTGCTCTTGGCAGGACTTGTTGCCATATCCGCCGCAGGCTGCGGCGGCAGCTCAGCCGCTCCGGCGCCTTCCGCGCCTGATAGCGCGAATGCGGCGAAGCCCGCCGACGATGCGGCATCGAAATCCGCCGGTGGCAGCGGCTCGACCCAACCGGGGCAGACCGCCCCGCCGGCGAAGACGGATCCTGCCGCTGCGGGAGCAGGCGGAGCCGCGGACGCGTCCAAGCCTCCGACGCAGTCCGGCACTTCGGCGTCCAAGCCGCCGGCTGCCGGCAGCAAGAACGGAGCCATAGAAGTTGTGGCTAACCCAGCGGATAAAACCGTGCTCGTCAATAAAATGTATAAGCTGCCCGACAACTATGCGCCGCAGGATTTGGTCGAACCTAACGTTCCTTTTATTTTCAAGGAAAAATCGGAAAAACGCAAATTGCGCAAGGAAGCCGCCACCGCGTTGGAGAAGCTGTTCAAGGCGGCCAACGACGATAAGCTGCCGCTGGCCGGTGTTTCCGGCTACCGCTCATTCGCCACGCAAAAAAGCGTCTACTCGAATTATGTCAAAAAGGACGGGGAGGAAGCCGCCAACAAGTACAGCGCCAAGCCGGGCCACAGCGAACACGAAACGGGACTGGCTATCGATGTGTCCGGTTCAACAGGCAAATGCGCGGCGACCGACTGTTTTGCAGCGACGAAGGAAGCCAAATGGCTGGCTGAGCATGCAGCCGATTACGGTTTTATTATTCGTTATCTTAAAGGAAAAGAAGACATTACCGGCTACCAATACGAGCCCTGGCATCTTCGGTATGTTGGCACGGAACTGGCCAAAGAGCTGACTAAACGGGGAGTCACCCTGGAGGAATATTTCGGACAAACCGTACCCGTAAATAAGCAGTAAGACGTCATGATCTAACGGAACATGAACGCAATTCCCCAAAAGACGGTTGAATTGCAACGATAAGCCTCCATGTCCGCTGTTCAAGCGGGGCGGGGGCTTCGTCATGTTCATGTAAATATGATGACACTTAAATTAGGTGCGGCTTCGGATTTTGACGTATACTTGAATAGTGAAAAATGTAAGAAAAGCTTCTGACCGAAGCCCTTCCGACGAAGATACATTCGTGTTTTAGATGTAGCTTTTCTTGCAATATCAGACTTGTTCAGCTCCGCTGAAATCATATAAATTCTGATATTATAAAAAAGGAGCGGTTCTAATGGAAGTTACAGCGGATGAAGTTGCCGCATGGATGATAAACGAAGTGAAATTCGCCGGAATTTTGTATCAAAGCGATGCGGTGGAACGGATCAGGGAGAAGTTTGGCGAGAGCTTCATTTATGTGAATGAAAACGGAAATACGTCCATTTCCAAGGAAGTCAAAAAAGCTTTTAAAAAGCTGCATCGCGGCAGGGTAGCCTGGGATCGCGACGGCTTCTTCTGGGGCTGGACCTAGTTGAAGAAGCTGGCGGTGCAGGCCACCGCCTGCTTCTGAACAAATTACGGCCTCTGCTCGGTCAAAATAATCGGACCGTCCGCCGTAATGGCTATCGTGTGCTCGTACTGTGCAGATAATCGGCCGTCGGCCGTTCTCGCCGTCCAATTGTCCGCATCGATCGTCATCTCATAAGTGCCTTGATTCAACATAGGCTCGATCGTAATAATCATGCCTTCCTTGAACCGGAAGCCTTTCCCAGGCTTGCCGACATGCACGAAGTTCGGCTCCTCGTGCACCGATCTGCCGACCCCGTGCGCCAACAAGTCACGCACCACAGAATAACCGTTTCGTTCGGCGTGCTGCTGCAAGGCGTGCATGGCATCCCCGATCCGGTTTCCGACTACAGCATGCTGTATGCCGATATACAGGCATTCCTTCGTTACTTTCATCAGCCTCCGCGTTTCCGGGGAAATATCGCCCACCGGATAGCACCACGCGGAATCGCCTACCCAGCCGTCGGCGACCGCTACAATATCGATTTTGACGATATCTCCGTTCTTGAGCGGTGTCGTTCCCGGAAATCCATGGGCAATTACGTCGTTCACCGATGCGCAGGTCGCGAACGGGTATCCCATATAGCCTTTCGTGAATTGGCTTCCGCCCATCTCGGTAATTCGCCGCTCGATATAATCGTTGATTTGCAAGGTCGTAACTCCGGGCTTAATCATGCCGGCAATTTCTTTATGACAGGCCGCGACGATACGTCCGGCTTTTTCCATTTGCCGTATTTCATCCGGCGTTCTTAACGTGATCATGCTTGCACCGCCTCTTGTTGAGTTGCTTTAATGCCTTGAATTAGCACATTCGCCGTAAAACCGGCATCAAATCGCCCGCTGTTATGGTTGTTATAAATGCTGTAAGCCCCGATGAGCGCGCCGAGCAGCGTATTCGCCGTTTGTTGGGGATCAAGCCCGGGAGGCAGCTCCTGCTGACGGATGGCATCCTCAATCAGATTGACCACCGGGTTGTAGATGAACGATTCGAATCGAAGCGAGTAGGAATGCTGAAGCTCCGGCTCGAACATCATGAAGCGCTCTGCCGCTTGCTTGCATACGGCAAATAAGGCGCGGCTGGCCGTCCAGCTGTCCGGCAGCTGCCTCAAGCAGCCGTGCAGCTGCTCAAGCGGCATTTGCGCAGCATCCAGCCGTTTCGGAAGCTCCTCTGCAGCGGCAAAGCCAGCCTCCATAATATCGTGAATGAGCAGATGCTTGTTATTGTAGTAATGATAAACGGTTCCGTAGCCCAAGCCAGCCTTAAGAGCCACGTCCCGGATGTCAAGCTGCATCCCGTTTTGCAAAAATAACGTTTCGGCGGTTTCGAGAATTTGCTGCTTCCGGCGCTCGCGGATTTCATCGTTTTGTTCCTTGGTTCGGGGGGACATGCTTGTCACCTTCCTTTTTTAGACCTGCAATAATGTCAATAATAAATATACATCGTTTCGACGCTATTTTCAAGTATGGATGTAAGGCTTCATCGGTATATCGACCGCCATCACAAAGACCGCGCCGCCCGCTGGGAGATGCGCACGGTACGAATGACCGACCGAGCTTTGGAGAACTATCCAACAAGCCGGCTGCTGCCGAATCCACTCTCGTTGCCCCTCGTCTGCTCCCGCGATTCAACCTTGCAGTTCAGTTTCAATGATTCCGCAGTGCCAGCCGGGCTGATTGTTCAGCAAAAAATAGACCGCCCTCGCAGATGAAGCCGGGCGGTCTTATTGCTCTTATTACAGACAGAACCAATCCAAATTATTGTCCTTAAAAACGGTGCTATGTACAGAGGGTGACAGTCGATTAATTGTGGGGAATAGACTTTGGAGGTGACTTCGAAGCTTAATCGATAGCTACAGAGGACGCGCGGCCGTTTGCTTCGATGCAGTTACGCTGCCATGCACATCGCCCTAACGACTGCTCCTTTGGCGTACAAGCGGTAAAAACCGTTCATTCGTCGGCCGCACCGTCCTTCGATATGCTGTGGAGCTGCACCAGCCGTTCCAAACCGATGGCGCTGATCATCATGCGCTCTTTTTTGCTGCCGAGTAGCTTTTGCGGCCAATCGACGAAACCGCCGTCGCCAATGTTCATCGACTGCCCGTTCAGCCGGACGAAGATCGAAAACTGCATTCCTTTATAATACTGGTTGCGATTCTCCTCCTTCAGCTCATCAACCTCAATGTCGGGGGCCTCCTCCCGAATATAATCGCCCAGCCGTTGGACCAGCCCCTCGCTGTCCGTATAGCCATCACGGCGGTTGAGTCTGACTGTAATCCCGATATCAAACAAGGACGAAAAAATGTGTTGATACACCTTCAGATGGTCCAGCAGCGCTTGCTTTTCAAACGAATAGGAACCTTTATCCTTGCCGGAGCTTACCATGCAAAACAAATGAAAATGCGGCAGCAGCCCAGGCTTGTTAAACTGTTGGGCCCGTACGTGGCGGTGAGTGGTGCACAGCCGGACCGGCGATTCGTCGTTGGCAAGCTTCTTCTCCTTGAGCAGGCTGCAAATATGGAGCGCCATTAAATTGGTGGCGTCTCCGACAACTTCCGTTCCGCGCAGAGCGGAAATGATCTTATTCTGATCCGAGGTTGCGACAACGGAGCAGGAGCCGAGCGGAGCGACCGGCGACAGCTGAATGGCCCGAAACGAGGCGTCCGCCGCAACGGTCAGCAGGCGGATTTCCATCTGCTTAAGCTCAATCGGATCCAGCGCGGACGGCTGGACGAACCGGTTTGCGGCATAAGCCTTCATCAGGTCGGCATACGGCGAACCGTGGGTCCGCCTGCGGAACACTTCAAGCAGCAGCGTATTCAGATCGGATAAGGAAAGCTGCTCGCTGAGGACGTCCAGAATGTTATTCTTGTTGCCCGTCTGGTCTAAAATGCGTTCAATCGCTTTTCGATCGTTCATCGTACTATCGGCTCCTTTTTCCGGGATTTGGATAATAGCTTCAGTATATCTCAAATGCTTGCGGCAGGCGTGCTTTTTCCAAAAAAGCAGCGGTCCAATAAAAGATTTATAGAGAAATTCGCGCAAAAAAGAGGTTACTTTTCCATGTTTGCCTGTCGGACAATCATACATTCCCTCAATCACGAATTGAATTAGGGAACATATACTATCACAGCAGTGAACCATTCTAGGAGGAGGTAGTACCATGGCACCAATTGATAGTCACGATCAGTTTATTGTAAGCCCCAGCACGTCCGATGAGAGCGGGACGATTAACAGCGGCATCGCAAGCGGCTATAAAACGATCGTTTTTACGAGAGGCACCCATACGATCAACAGCAACGTCACGATTCCGCGGGATGTTCTGGCGGTAATTGAAACAGGAGCCAAGCTTAAAATCGGGAGCGGCGCAACGTTGACGATAAACGGCGAATTGTCGGCCCCGAAGTTACCGGTATTTATTGGCGACGGAAAAGTGGCGACCGGCGTCAAAGGCCGTGTGCTATACCCGCAATGGTTCGGCGCATCCGGTCTGACAGGTACGGGCGGAAGAGGTATTGTCGGAAGAGGGACAAGTTCCGCAGGCAGCAGCACGATTACCGTAACGGACGGCATCGACAGGTTTAGCGACGGCAATACCGTCATTGTCATCGGCGGCGGGAGAAATCCTTCGCTCGGAACGCCAGCTGTCCCGTCATTGAAGCTGGGCACGTACGATCCGCAGACCGGGAAAGTCACAACGGGTAATACGAAATACACGTATCAAATCGTGGCGATCACCAAAGACGGTGCGTACTCGCTTCCCTGTACGCCGGTTGCGCTTTCGAACGGGCCGGATGCGTCCTACTTTGAATATTACCAAGGAACTCGCGTCGAAATGACGATGCCGAGCGCGCCATCGGGCGCCGACGGCTGGGCCATTTATGGCGCGTCAAGCAATCCGGCCGGACATCAAGGACTGCTCGGCGTGCAATGGACAAGGTCGGCCCAATGGTTTGACTACGGACCCGGAAGATGGGACAACTCCGTACCTCCCTGGGTGCCTACGGCGGTGCCGGCACAAACCGGAAGCCGCTTCTTGGCGACGACGATCGTATCCGGCGGCGGCACTTCCGTATTAACGCTCAAAGACGCGCTGGCTTCAGCCGTTCAGCAGGCGCCGATCATGGCGGATGACAGCGTCGCCCTGCAAAAATGCTACGATTTGCTCGATCAAGCCGGCGGAGGTACGATCGAGCTGATTAAAGGAAGATACTATATTCATATTCCTACGAATACCGATCCGAAAACGGCGGTTAATTACAAATCGAACGTGACTTTGATTTCTTACGAGCAGGCAATTATTCAAGGCTACACCAACTTCACGATGGACACGATGATATTGTTTGCCGCGAAAAACGGAAGGGCGGACAATTTTGCGTTTGACGGCATTGTTTTTGACGGAGGAAACGAAACGACGACGACCGAGTACAGCTATTGGGGAATTGCGACGGCCGACGGAGACGGCGGCACAGGAACCGGCTTGCATAACGATTTTCGGATCCGAAACTGCGAGTTCCGTTATTTTACAGGCAAAGCGCTTTGGCTCGGCGGCGGCAACCCGCAAAACTATACGGTAGCCGACAACTATTTTCATCATGGCAACTCCAACGTGATGACAGTATCGGGAACGAACTTTGCCGTACACAACAACCGGATCGATACTTCCCTCATGTACGGCGGCAAAAGCTATATCCGGGCGGCGGAGTCGATCATTATGATGAACGCGGATTCCGGTCTGATCGAAGGCAATTTCATTCGCAATTGGGGCAACATATCCAGCGGCGCCTACACGATCAAAAATATACAGATCGTCAACAATACGATGAACGATACGAACGGGATCGGGCTGGCCGGGTATAAAGAAAATATTATGATCTCCGGCAACACGCTGAATATCAGCACAACGGACTATATCGTCGGTCACGGGATTGCGATCGAGTCTACCCGGAACAACAGCCCTTGTCTGAAAATGACGATCACCGATAATATTTTCAACACATCGGGTAAGGTACAAACGCTTACGTTTTCGGTTGACGGCGGTAATATCGCCAATGAAATCAACGTTTCCAACAATTTTATCAATCATCGCGATTCCAGTTATATTCCTTTGAATTTCAGATTCATGACCGATGTGCAGTTCAACCATAACGAGATTATATGCACCAACGTAACGGGCGGCGGCGCGACCGATCTGGCGATCGATTTAACGTATGACATGAGCTCGGCGGATTCCAACTGGACGGTCATCGGCAACAACATTCCGGGAAAAAACTTGTCCGCGCCTTCCGGAGCGGTCGTTGTAGGCAACCGGGTGGGCGGGATGAGACTCGACTCCAACCATATCGTAGTCGGCAATCGTGTAACGGGCACTTCGGGGCCGAATACGTGGGGCGGTCTCGTTAACGTAGGCGGAAGCAATAACGTCATCAGCAACAATACGATCGATCTGAGCGGAACCGTGAACATTGACGCGGCCATTAAAGAAAACAGCCGGAGCACGAACAATATCATTACCGGCAACCGCATCCTTAATTACGGAAGCAAGGCACTGTCTTCTTTAATTCTTCATAACCAAAATTCGACCGTCATGCAAAATATGCCCTCGGACCGCAAGCAGATCGTATCGGATAAGCAGCCGACCGCCGGCTCGTGGGTCGTGGGCGATACTGTGTACAACAACACGCCGAGCGTTTCCAATCCGTATGTCGGCTGGATTTGCACGATTGGCGGGACGGCGATCGATCCGAACAAGGCATGGCAGCCCAACCGGTCTTACAATGTCAATGATCAGGTGTATGCGAACGGCAAAATTTATACAAGCACCGCAGCGGGACAATCTTCGACAACGGCTCCGTCGCATATTAACGGTACGGCGTCCGGCGGCTCGACGCTGGTTTGGCAGTACGTCGGCTTCAAGGCCGTATTCAATCCATTCGGCCTGATCGTCTTTGCCAGCACGACGCCTCCGGCGGTTCCGACAGGATTGACTGCGGTTGCGGGCAATCAGCAGGCGACGTTTAAATGGAATCCGAATACGGATCCCGATCTAGCCGGATATAATCTGTATCCGAAACAAAACAATACGAAAGTAAATTCGACGCTGATTCAAACGACAAGCTATACGCTGACAGGAATTCCGAACGGCAAAACGACCACCTATGAGCTGGTCGCCGTCAATACGGCGGGCATCGAATCGGGAAGGTCGGCGGGCGCTGCCGTAACTCCAAGCGGTTCCTGACGTCTTTAAGCATAAGCTGCAAGCCCGGCCTCTTTATTCAGGGGGCCGGGCTGTTGTTTTTGGCGTTTGACGCCGACTGGTTGTGAGGGCGGCCATCCGTTAAGCCGCCGTTTACTTTTTTATCGTTTGCTGGAAAACATGCTTGACCTTCGGCGTCACGTAGCCGCTTCCCCCACGGCCCTTCACATCCTCGATCATGACCGATACCAGTAGCTGCGGATCGGCTGCATTAAATCCGACAAACCAGCCGTTTTCCCTACCGTCGGCATCCTTGCTTTGCTTCAATTCCGCCGTCCCCGTCTTGCCGGCTATGGAGGCACCCGCAATGTAAGCGCCGTGCCCGGCGCCTTTCGGGCTGCTTACCGCCTGGACAAGATCGTTTTTCAGTATGGCCGCCGTTTCCGGCGTCATTGTGTTTTTCCATGTGCTCGGATGATTGGCTTTGTCCTCCTCCAACAGCGTGGGATAGACCATATTGCCGTCATTCACCAGAGACGAGAAGACGTGCGCGACATGCAGCGAAGTCATCGTTACTTCCCCTTGTCCATAACCGGTATCGGCAAGCTGAATGTCATTTTTGATGCCGGTATTGTACAGCTGGGACTTGCTCACGGGAAACGGAATCGGCACTTTCTCACCTATGCCGAAACGGGCGGCCTCCCGGATAAAGGCTTCGCTGCCGACTTGCAGCGCAGCCTGCGCAAAGTAAATATTATCCGAGTATACGAGTGCGTTTAGCAAATCGACCGGACTTGATTCGTTGACCCGCTTAACGAAATAGTTCCCCCATGAGCGGTCCTTGCTCCAGGTCAGCCCGGTGATCGGGCGCTGCTCTGCGGGATCGACGGTTTTCGTATCCAGACCGATGGCGGCCGTGACGATCTTGAAGGAGGAGCCCGGCGCGAAGCCTTTCGAAAACCGGTTGAGAAAAGGCTGTCTCGGATCGTTGTTCCATTGGTTGTACTGGTCGCCGGACAATCCGCGCTCGAACGCATTCGGATCATACGACGGGCTGCTTAACAGGGCGAGAACGTCGCCTGATGCCGGTTGAATAGCCGCAGCGGTTGCCGCGTCCTGCTTGATCTCGTTGAAAATGATTTGCTGCAGCTCCGCATCGATCGTCAACTTAACCGTCGTTCCGGGTACGGCTTTCAATTCGGCCAGCACCGTCTTTTCTTTCCCGTTTGCATCGGTAACGGAAATGACCGCACCGCGTTTGCCCCGCAGCCGCTCCTCGAACACCTGCTCCATGCCGGATTTTCCGATCAAATCGCCGGTCTCATAGCCTTGGCCTTTCAGCTTTCCCAGTTCATCCGCGTTAATTTCCGCAATATAACCGGTAAGGTGAGCTGCGGCCTCCGCATATGGATAGGTGCGAATGGGCTTTTTTTGAAAGCTGATCCCGTTCATATCGCGGTATTCGTTCGCGGCATCATCTGCGACGAAAGCCAGCGGGACGAATGAATCGGGCTTGACCCAGGCGGCGTTCAGCTTTTTCTGGATCGCGTCCGTACCAATGCCGAGCTTTTCCGCCAGCCGGGCTTTCGTCGTGTCGGCCAGCTCGCCGAGCTTTCCCGGAACGATTCCGAGCTGCAGTGCGCTGCCGTTCACGGCCAAACCGTTCCCGTTTCTGTCCCAAATTTCGCCGCGCTCCGGCTTGATGGTTTGGATTTTGACCTTATCATCGGCGGCCATTTGCGGAAAAATAAGCGATGGTTCCCAGTCGATCAACCATTTCGTCTCCTTATCGATCCCGGTTTTGACAAGCTTCGCCTTATAATTAAAGTTCAGCGCACCCGCCAGCGTATCCATGCTGACATGGAAGACCGACGACCACTCAGCCGCGTCTTTGGCCGGCTGCGGCGTTTCCTGGGGGTTCGCCGAGATAGCCAGATGCTCCGCTTCGATGCCGTCATAAATTTTCCGATAACGCTGGGCGAACTCTTCCCCGGATATCGAGGATTTCGCTTTCGGCGTTAATCGATCATACATGCCCGAATAGTTTTGCTGCTGCCAGTCGGATAAATAAGCTTGTAAAACGTCTGCAGGCGGTTCTACTTTTTTGTTGCATCCGCAGACAAGCAAGAGGAGCAGTAAGCCCGCTATGTGCCAAAATGGTCTTTTCATTATATTCACGTCCCAATTTACTGAAATAGATATGCTTTCAATATACGATTCGTAATCTCCATCGCCTTTTAAGTAGAAGCGTTTTCCTTCTCCGTCCATCCGGCCGTAACGACAGTGAACTCGTTCAGCTTTGCTGAAAATCGGGGAATCAGATGGGGACTCAAACCCCACCTGATTCAAGGCCCACCTTAGAGGTTGGGGTCTTAACCCGATAAAGTCGTAATCGGATAAATATTATCTTGAACATGGGCGCCTCTTGTTTACAAAGGGTACATACATCTTGCTTTTTTTTTCGATGAACCAATTCCTTCCCGTGTCGGCAATCCAGTTTATCATAGTTCAGTCCGCATTTCCGTTCAATGGATGGACGGTGATAATAAACTGATAATCAAGTGATCCGCGCTCGACGGTCGAAAGTTTGGCGCAGAGCGGCTTCGAAGGGGAAATGCAGGGAAATCCCGTTGCAGCGGCTTCATTTATTGCTGAACTGTGCTAAGGTATATAGCAGGCAGCAGTTGCCAGGAAGGTGAACATAACGATGGATGGTATTGAATTGAAGCTATCGCCCGAAAAATTGCAGCGCTATGTACAAGAAATGCTTGAAACGGATAAATTGCAGCTGGGCGACTGGACTTGCAGCCGGTTGGGCTGGAAGGCTTCCAATGCGGTGACGGGCGGTTTGTACCGGGCGGCAGGAACCGCGAGGCTATATGGATGGGAGGTCACCTGGTCGTTGATTGTCAAAGTGATCGTTCCCGTCACGGAAACCGACGATCCCGGCCATTACAGCTACTGGAAGCGGGAGGCGCTCGCTTACCGGTCGGGCGCACTCGAACAATTGCCGGATATGGTGAGGGCGCCCCGATGCTTTGCCGTTGAAGAGCAGGCCGACGGGTCGGTCTGGCTGTGGCTGGAGGATGTGCCGTTCTCCGCCGCGCCGCCATGGACCTTGATTCGCTATCAGCAGGCGGCCCGGCTGTTAGGACGGTTCAACGGGGCTTACTTGAACGGCTGGCCGCTGCCGGACGAGCCGTGGCTGTGCACCGGCTGGCTCGCTTCATGGGTGGAAGCGTGCGACCGCTATGATAACGGCGCCGCTTTGACGGAGGAAAACTGGCGCAGCCCGCTGCTGCGCCAGCTGCTGCCCTCCGGCATGTTCCGGCGGTATGAGGCATTTCATCAAGCGCGGCCGCTGCTGCTGCAGGGGCTGCAGAGTCTGCCCCGGGTGCTGACGCACAACGACGCCTGGCCGCCCAATCTGCTTCTCACGGATGATGGCGGCATGGTGGTGATCGACTGGGCCTTCGTCGGAATCGCCGGGGTCGGGGAGGAGTTGGGACGGTTGTACGGGTTAATGCTGCATTCGGATCCAAGCTTGGCCGAAGCGCGGCATGACCGGCTGCCGGAGCAGTTATTCGAGTCTTATTTGGCCGGCCTTCGGCTATCCGGCCGGGAAGGAAACCGGGATCAGGCCCGGTTCGGGTTTATGGCTGCGGCAGGCTTGCGCTGCGGCATGGTAGTCGCCAAGCTGATGGACGACATAGGCGCCAACAGTACCCATGAAGCGGCTGCGGCGCAGGAAGCCGCAGCGACCTCGAAGGCGAAAGCGCAAGCCCGCTGCGGCATCGCCCTTCGCCTGCTCCGAATGGCGGAGGAGGCGGAGTCGCTTTTGCCGGTCATTTGTCGGAAGTCCGGCGTACCGGACTTTTAGAAGCAGCCGGATTCGGGTATCCTATTTTTGGTTGAACAGTAAAGATATATGTCACTACATTGGAAGTGAGGGGATTGTCATGATTCAAGCTGCCGCAATCGAAGATGCGGATCAAGTAATGCCACTATTGTACGCGGCCATCGGTTCGATCGCCTTTTCTTTGGCCGGAACCGGGGATGAGGGAGAGGCGCTGCGCATTTTGAACGATTTTTACCGCCGGCCGGGCAACCGGATCAGCTATACGAATGTGCTTGTCGATAAACGGGATGGAGTCGTAGCCGGTATGCTGATCTGTTATCCGGGCGATGAAGCTGCGGCTCTGGACCGGCCGTTTATCGAACGAATCCGACGCGAAGCAGGGCGATCCGGCCATACGCTTGACCAGGAAACGAAGCCCGGCGATTACTACCTCGACAGCTTGGCCGTTCACGAGGCGTACCAGGGGCAGGGGATTGCGAAGTCATTAATGAGGGCTTACGAGGCGAGAGCGTTGGATCGTGGATACGGCCGTCTTGCGCTTATTGTCGAAGAGAACAATGCAGGAGCCCACGCGCTGTACGAAAAAATGGGCTATTCGCCGGAGGAAACGCTCGAAGTAAGCGGACACCGTTACCGGCGGATGGTGAAGCAGGCCGGACAAACGTCCGGACGATGAATGACAAAATAGAAACATATGTTCGTTTTCGTGGCGGCGTAATGCCTTTTCGGACTTCCATAGTGGTTTTGGGGGCGTTTGTAAAAAGGTTTGGCATTTTCCCACGACAAATCGATATGGCTGTACTTGTTTATCTTTCATCCTCCATGTATGTACTTGCGATCTGACGCCGGAGTCCGGCGCTTTGAGACGATCTCCAAGCATTCCTTCAGCTCGTCCGGAACTTAACCTCATAGGCTGCCGCTTGCACGGCCGCTTTATTTGGCGTTTTTGTGAATTGTGGCAGCTATGCGCCGTTCATCGGCTGCAGGTATGATTTATGTCACTTACGTCTATGTCGGGACCACCTATAATCAGCTGTAAAGAAACCATTAAAGGGTGTCAAATACATGACAGGAGTGGGGTAATCATAATGGAAACTGCAAAAATGACGGAAAAAGACAAGCAATTCGCCGGGCTTGGATGGATCATGATTATAGCCGGTATTTTACTGTTCGCCCCGTTTGCTTATTTTTTAATTAATTTTATGCTGGGGAACGAAAATCCCGTCTATATTATGATGAAGTAAGCTCGGGATGCAAACGAAGAAGCCTCCGGTACCACTGTGAAGTGGAAAACCGGAGGCTTCTTTTATTTGAAAATGAATATCCGCAGCGGGCATGAAAATCCGAAATGGCTTATGCTTCAACCCTTATCCGCTATTGAACTTAAGCTTCTAAATCAAGCTTTCCTAGGGTAATTAAATTCCCCTCTGTAGTTGGACGCATTGAAGTGCGGGTATTTGTCCGGCACCAGCACCTTGTCTGTAGCCGCAGGTCTGTCCTGCGTGTAAATGTACATCCGCTGCGCATCCCAGAGCAGAATTTCATCGCGGCCGTCCCCGGTAACGTCCAGCACCTCCGAGCAAAGATCGGGATGTCCGTCTTCCGGAAACACGACGACTCTTCTGCCGCTGCCGTCAATCAGGCCACCGAACTTGGTATTGCCGTTGAGCAGCACCAAATCCGAGCCGTCCCCTGCCCAACTGACCGGTGTAATGACGTTGCCGTTGCAGCCGGGCTCGAATTGATGAAGAAGCCGCCCCTGGCTGTCGTAAATATAGACGATGCCCTGTTCACCCCAGAAGGTGCTAACGCATAGCTCCAGTCCCGGCAGGTCGGGTCTGTAATTCCCGATGCTGACGCGCTGAACATGGCCGATCATATGCTTCTGCAAAATTTCGCCTTGCAGATTGGCGATCATAAACCCTTCATCGCCGGATGCAATTGCAATCAGCGGCTCCGGCGTATTAGGGTTCCAGCTGCCGAGCAAGATTTCATCGGTATGGTCGGTTGGCACCGGCAGCGTCCACAGCAATGTACCGTCGTGATCGACCCAATGGTAGCCGACGAACATTTCATCCTTGCCGTCGCCATCCATATCGACGGTATACGGGAAATGTCCGGTTACGCCCTCATGGAACGTCCACAGCAGCTCCAACTCGCTGTTATATACCCATAGCCGGCTGTAGCGGTCTTTGATAATGATATCCGTGGCCGTCGCTTTGCCTGAGAAATTGGCGATCCGGATCGAATCCACGTTCACCCGGTCAAACGCGAATTGACCATGCGGCACATGGTACAGCTCCTTGGTCGATTCGACCGACATCGGCGTAGGAATCGATCGTTTGACATACCCGGTCCGGCCGTCCAAAATCATCAGCTCGAAATTCCGGGCCATGACGACTTCATCATATCCGTCGCCATCGACATCGCACACTTGAAAAGGCAAGTCCGCCGAAAGCAAAATGTGATCCTCCAGTGTGCTTGCTTCTCCGAGCTGCCAAAGCACTTCGCCATCGAGGGTGATCGCCGTCAAGCAGCTGATATGGGCATACGCGTCGCCCTGGCCCCGCTTCTGGTGCTGGGCCAGCACCATTTGCAGCTCCTTGGAGCCGGTCAGATGCCCGAACCGGATTTGCCGGGAAGTGCCGAAATTTTTAAAATCGACGGTTTTCCACAGCCTTGGCTGAGCGTATTCGCTGCGCAACTGAGCGAGCTCCAGCGCGTTTGCCTTGACGGACGCGATCCACCCGCGGTGATCCTTCTCCGCCATCGATACTACGACGTCCGAGTATTGGGCGGGCATGCGGGAGGACAGTCCGATTCTACCGTTTGCATAGCTGCCGTCCTCCGCCTGCAGCAGCGCTTCGCCATTCACGGAAGCTTGCAGCTTGCTGCCGCTGCAGGTGATCTTCAGCCGGTACCGGTGGTCGACATCGTATTGGAAAGCGGCGGATGCGAGCTCCGTAATCCGTTCCTGATCCCGCTTGAGCAGCAGCAGCTTGCCTCCCTCAAAGCCGAGGAAGTAGTAGCGGCGGGCGTGCTGATAGCGGAATACAATCCCGGTATGCGTTAAAGTGGAAAGCGGACGCAGCGTAATTTCCAGCGTATAGTCCCGCCAGCTTACGTCGCCTTTAACCAGCAGCGGCCAAAAGGCGGGCTTGATGGCAAATTGGGGACGGGTTTGTTCCATATACTTAGTCCCGCGGTTCTCGGTAATAATCCAGGTCGGTCCGCGCCATCTGGAATACACCATCGGATCATGCCAATCGCCGTGATTGCCTGCCGAGGGATAATAGTGGTATTCGCCGATTGCCGAATGCTGTGGATCGTAAGGAAACGGTCCGATGGAGAATTGGGAAAAGTCGTCCTGCAATACTGTAATCATTGCGTTAAGTCCTCCTCTAATGGGATCAGCATGCTTGTTTGCTGCTAATCTCCATACTTACGTTTCCGACCCGCAATCGCAATGGACATTTTTTATTTATTGTATATTTTTAAAGATCGAAGGCTGTATATTTTTTGATACGCACATGTTTTTTATATTATGGCCGATAAAGTCGCGGTCCCGAACGTCCGGTAACATTCATCTTTTCTTGCCGAACAAAACCGAAAAGTCGAAGGTGATTTCCGTCGGCCTGCCGTTCAAATCGATGGCTTCCCGCAGCAGCCGGTCCGAAGCTCTCCAGGATAAGGGGGTCATCCGGATAAGATGCTCCATATTGGCAGGCTCCACCAGAACGTTGTAACGCACGCGCTCCGCGGCAGCGAGCTCGAAATGTTTGCTGAACAGCTCAACGGAATGTTCGTTAGAATAGTCACGGCGTTTTGAGCGCTTAAAAAATAGGGATCGCAGCTGCCGCAGGTGGTCGCTTTCGGGAATCGCCTTGATCACCATGCCTTCATCCTTCAGCATTCTCCGGAACTCGGCATAGTTGGACGGCGACAAAATGTTCAGAATATAATCGATCCGTTCTTCGGCAATAGGACATCGGGCGAGATCAGCTGCGCACCAAATCGCTGGTGCCGCCTCCTTCGCAGCCATCCGGACGCCCTCCCGGGAAAGATCGATCCCGATCCCCAGCACATCGCGCCACGCCTGGTCCCTCAGCTTTTGCTGAATGAAGGTCAAATGCGATCCTTCGCCGCAGCCCGCATCCAGCAGGCGCAGCGGTTCTTCGCCCGATCCTTGGCTGCTCGTGTTCACGATGCCTGTGCAAATGTGAGCGAGCAGCGGTTCAAAATAACCGGCCCGGCTTATGATTCGGCGGGCAGCGAACAACGGCTTGTCATATTTCGTTTTGGGCGTATGCAGCATCAGATTGACATACCCCTGCTTGGCTATATCGAAGCAATGGCCGTGCGTGCAAAGCAAGCTGCGATGCTGCAGCCGCATCGGCTGCGAGCAGATCGGGCAGGCAAATAGGGCTGCATGCTCCGCGAAGAAACGGCTGACTCTATTTATAGACATAAAAAACACCCCATTCATTCGTTTTCGGAGAATGAAATAAGGCGCAGTCAAATAAACCCGGCATTTTCACAAAAAATGGCAGGGCCTATAAAGTCTGCACCTCATTTTACCGATAACGAATGAACTGGATGATCATGTCCCGATCGCACTCCTAGGATGAATAACGGATTCAGGAGCGAATAACGCTCCTTATGACAGTGTAATACTTGGCCAAGGGCGTTGCAAGCTGCGGCGGATTTTTCCATCAGAATGAGGGGGAGCCGCGGCGGCGTTATAGCCGATCGCCGTCCTCCGGAATTGCGATTTGTTCAAGCAAGCCTTCGGCTTCCAGCCTGGCGCGCAAATCGGCTCTTGTGACGAGACACCTCTTCGATATATTAAGTATAGATTGTTATTCCATTTATTAAAAAATGTTCTTAAGGGTACGTATACAGCCGAATTCTCATTCCTCGAGAACAGGGGGGCATAGACTGCATAAAGCGACGGTTTATTTTGCAGATGGCAGTACGTCTGGTTGGGTTTATAATACGGGAACTTGTATTCGTAATTATCATTGGATCACATCGGAGGGATGTAAGTATGTCTTGGCTTGTCGGTAAAATCCATGAAATAAACCGGTACCCGGTGAAATCGTTCGCAGGCGAAAGTCTGGACATGTGCGATATTGAGACATACGGCTTGTATGGCGACCGTTTTTGCGCCTTTTATGAAGGGGCCGGAGAACGGTGGGAAAGCTACGTGACCGCGAGAGCGGTTCCCCGGATGCTTGCATATCGCGCAAAGCTCATTGAAGGGGGAGTAACCGTTACATCGCCTGACGGACGGACTTTTCGTTGGAATGAAGAGCTGCTGGCGGAAATTCAAAGCATCTCCCGGCGGAACCTGTCCATGACAAGCTGCCCAGACCGAAATTTTGAAAACGGCGGTCTCATGGCCGTTGACCTGGCCAATATCCTGATTGTGACGGACGTTTCGTTGCGCAAGCTTGAATCGGTATGGGACAAACGATTGGACCCGCGCCGCTTCAGAGCGAACCTGATCGTAGTTTTGGACGAAGATGCGCTGCATGAAAACGACTGGATCGGAAAGAGGTTATCCATAGGCGGTGCGGAGCTGCAAGTCGATCGTTATTGCAAACGATGCTCGATGATTACTCTGGACCCGGATACGCTTGAACGGGATGCGACTTTACTAAAGCAGGTACATGAGAGGTTGGATTTGAATTTCGGCGTTTACGCTTCAGTGATCAAGACGGGACAAGTGCGGGTAGGCGATAACGTATATGTGGCGAATTGATCGGCAATGCAAACCGGCCTTGCCGCGAACTGAAGCGCAAGGCCGGTTAATTGATTATGTTACCCTTCGTACGCCCGCTTCAGCGCCTGAATGTCGATCTTGTTCATTTGCAGCATCGCTTGCATCACTCTGCCCGCTTTCGCCGGATCCGGGTCATGCAGCAGCTCGCCCAATGTCGTAGGGATAATTTGCCATGATACGCCGAATTTGTCCCGAAGCCAGCCGCAACGCTGGGCTTCACCGCCTGCGGACAGCTTCTCCCACAGCTCGTCGACTTCCTCCTGGGTCGTACAGTTCACGAATAACGATATGGCCGGAGAGAAAGTAAAGTTCGGTCCGCCGTTGAGCGCCATAAACGATTGGCCTTCAAGCTCGAACGTCCCGGACATGACGGTGCCTCCGTCTCCGTTGCGTATAAGGCTTACAATTTTGGAGTTTTTGAAAACGGACACATAGAATTGAATGGCCTCTTCCGCATTGTCGTTGAACCATAAAAACGGGTTAATTTTTTGCATGTCATTCCGCTCCTCTACAACGAATTAACTTCTCGTATATAAATATTAACATGCGGAAGGGGCTTCGGTTTCTTGTGGATTGCTGTTTTGCGGGCTTTCCGCGAAGATTAGAGCGGCCGCGAATTTGCATCGCTTTTCGATCAAATTGCGATCCGATGGAGACGATCCAGCGCTTCGGCTTCCGTCGGCTTGAACAGCACGTTATCGCCTTGATTGCATTCGTATATGAAGTCTTTCAGACTTTTGCTGGTAACGCCGGAAAAATCGCCGACGATCGCCAGTTTCATCTTGTAATTCGTATATTTTTGCAAAATTTCGCCGGCCAGCCTTGTCCGTAATTCGAAGAAATCGCCAGTAAGCTGTTCTTCTCTCAAAATCATTTTGCTGCAGCCGTTGTTGTAATGGACGTCCGCCATGAGATCCAATGCGTCGTTCACATTGTTAATAATGATGGCTTCGCTGTGTACAATGGCCACTTTGGAATCGTTTCTTTGATCGATCACAATTTTCATACCGGTCCTCCGTCCTTTAATACGGTGAATCACCCAACGACTTCGCTTTACGTATCTCCTCCAAAAGCTCGTTTCGTGCTCGGTCCTCATCCTGCTCATTGCCTTGAAGCATCCGATAACGACTCTCCATAATGATAAGCAATATACTGTATATGCCGTACAGATTCAGCAGGCATCGTTCGCTCCAGGAGGGGGCTTGTTGCGTTCTGCCGTAGCCGCGGTTAAAGCCTTCATTTTGTTCCACGAACCCAAAGACAAAATCCAGCAGCGGGTCGCCGAAAAGCGACCGTTCGCAGTCCGTTATACCCGTAACCTCCAGCGTATCCGCATCGACGAAAATATTCCCCCACCATAAATCCCGATGGACGAGACGGGGCGTTTTCACGGTATCCAGCATGTCACGCTTGGCGGAAAACAAGCTCCGCAGCTCATCCCAGCCGATTGGAAGCTCCACCGCGGCCTCTTTGCCGTCTTGAATCAGATCGTCTATACAACCAATAAACGCTTCGGACCATGATGCAAAGCGTTGGCTGCCGGAAAGAGCGGCTCCGAACGTTTGTCCGGTAATGTTATGAATTTGTTTCGCATATGCGCCGATTTGCCGGTTCACCTCATGAAATTGTTCTGCGGTCAGCTTGCTCTGCAATTGATCGAGCGGCATGCCGGGCATATATTCCATGAAGAAATAATCGCTTCTTATTATGTTCCGCTTTGTGCTGTAAACATACACTTGGGGCACCGGTACGGTAGTGGACCGCGCAATCAGCTTTAAGCTTTCAATTTCGGAGCCCATTATATTTTTTTCGCATCGCAGCACCCGGACATTCGGGGAAGGGGCCACTTTCAGTACCGTTTTGAAACGATCGCGCAATGCAATCGCATAAGCGGTATTAAAAAAGCCGCCGGTCAGCTCTTCGATAGAATCTATTTCTGCATCATGGCCAAACGCGTCTTTCACCATTTGCTCGATAACCGCTTCAGCGACGATTGTTTTGGTAACGCTGTTCAAGATGGCGCCTCACCTCATTTGAGCTTATTTGAACCGATTTTGCAGCAGCCATTGCTTGGCATAGTCCACAGCTTCCTGCATATCGAAAAGCTTGCACTCGGCATGGCCTACGAATCCTTTTTGGACGCTGCCTTGCAGCTCAAAATGCTCTCCGATGTCTGCAAAATCGGCGGCATCATATGCAAAGTCCGTAAACCGTTTCCAGATCCGCCCGCTTTTCTCGAGTACGGCCGTCCCCATCGTTTTGGTCGGCATGTTCGGTATTTGAGCTTCGGCCAGATGAAAGCTTGTGCAGCTATGATATCCGACGCCCAGCAGAAGCACCTTCGCATGAAGCTGATAAAGCCTTCCAAGCGGCGACGACATACCGAACTGCGGCGTCAATTCATGAACGGCGGCAATGCGCTCTCCATACTTTCCGTTTGCGCAAAAGGATACCTGGGGATGCGGCGATCTTGTCGTATTCGGAAACGTTCTGAACAGTTCGGCAATACGTCCCATTCCCCGGGTCGGTGTCACTGCCGGATCGAATGCCGGCATTTCGCGGTAAATGATCTCGAGCCAATCATGCGGAACGGGGGGATTCTCCCACTCGGCGGGATCGCTCCAATCGCTGCTATGCGCAGGCATGACCAATGTTCCGTCCGCTCCAACCGTATGAGTCAACGCTTGGACGACCGCTTGCGGGCCTCCGCAAACCCAGCCCAGACTGGATAGGGAGGAATGGACGAGAAGAAGGTCGCCTTCCCGAACTCCGAGCTTCCGTAAATCGCGAACGATTCCGTTCATGGTGACAGGTGTATCGGTACGTTCGATGATTGTTTTTTCATTCATGGATGATTCAGCTCCTATCGGTCAATTGCCAGCATGATCTGAACGGCAAATCATGCAAGAGAGCGGTAACCGCTTAAACAGCGACTGCTATTATAAACGATATTACCATAACATGTATGATCCCTTCCGGTTAAGAATCGCTTAAATCAAAAAGTCCGGGTCCATAAGCGCAAATAAGACCGGAGCAAACGCTCCGATCTGCATTGAAAGAAAAAAATGATTCCCGATGCTACTTGGCTGAACAGCCGGTTCGGTGTTCCAGTGATCGGTCGAAGCCCAGTCCGGTCTGTCGGGCACAGGGATGAACCCGTTTCGAATGGGGCATTAAGCTTCGATACGACAAAGCATATTCATGCCGAATCAGAATCCGCGCAATTGGTTACAGGGCAACCGCCGGCAGGGCTGCGCCCGTTTCAAGCAAGCTTTTCAAACTGCTCATAATGGCCGGCCATCCGTTATTTAATCCCACGAAGGTATCGTCTTTATCCACGAGATCGGCTGGCGACAAATTTTCATGCCGGAGCGTCAATTTTACGGTCGAGCCCATCGGTTTCAACTCGAAGGTGACTCTTGACGGCTGCTCGCGGGGGGTCTTATCGCCTACCATGTTCCAGGTGAAAGAAAGCAGGCGGTTCGGCACGCATGTTACGATTTGTCCGTGGTCGGTTATTTGTCCGTTCCGCGAATAGGCAATGGTCGAGCCTTCCCGCCAATCGGATTCAATCCGGCTGCCAAAAAAGTATTTTTCGGTAAAATCGCTGCTTGTTAATGCTTCCCACAGCTTTTCCGGTGTCGTGGCGATGTAAGTCACATAAATAAAGGACGGATCCGTCATGTTTTCTCCTCCAGTTTATTTTTTAGTTCCAGCAATGCTTCAACCCGATGCCGCTCATATTTTCCGATCCAACGATCGTATATATCTCCGATAGGGGCGGCATTCAGGTAATGCAGCTTATGCCGGCCGTGCCATTCAACGACGATTAAATTCGCTTCCTCTAATAGCAACAGGTGCTTTGTGACCGATTGACGGGTCATTTCCAGATGTTCGCACAGTTCATTTAATGTTTGGCCGTTTTTCTTGAACAGCTCGTCAAGAAGCTGTCTTCGGCTTGAATCGGCGAGAGCCTTAAATACTTTATCCATACTGCCATTATATGCAACCATTTATATGCATGTCAAGCTATCCATCCATTTACATATCTTTCCGACATAATCACCTAATATACGAAAGTATGCCGATCACGCTCAGAACCCAAACCAGAGGGAGCAGGTTCCACAATAGCGCAGCTTTATATTTTTTGAGTATAAAGAGCCGCCAGCCAGCGATTATTGCAACGAGCAGACCGAACGGATAAGCAGCGAGGTACGCAAGGAAAAACCAAGTTGTCTTTTCCCTGAATACGCTCGCATCGGTAAATCCCATCATGGCCATACCGGCAAGGAAAAGCCATACGAAAATAAACAACACGAATACGAGATGAGATCCGATTAACAGCCACAACGTTTTTGCCCGACTCGTACCGATTCCTCCTTTCGGTTCGGCTTTAACGATCAACGATATCGATTGCAGAACTCGGCATACTCGCGAAACGGCGTTGAATAGACGTGAACTTCTCCGTATTCGGATTTGTACGAATGATGTTTTGTAGCCAGCTTTTGATACAGACGGTTCGTGTACGCGTTGCCCGCCGGCGTCGGAATTCTCACTTCTTGTACATCGGGGTTCGCGTCCTGGATTTGTTCGGCCAACACTTGCTTCTAAATATTCAAAAAATAATGATGGGGTGGAATACGTGATCCAATTCGAAATATGCGCGAACACACGGCAATGGAGCAAATTTACAGATTTTTATATCGAACATCGAGCTTCCATCATCCCACATTACCCCGTGGGCCTAGTACTTAGAGACGTCAAAAATTACATACATAAAACAAGGCAGAGCCGCTATTATCGTGAATGAACGGGATGAGGTCGTCGGAATCGGAAGCTTCGTGCTTGGACTGGCGGAAGACTGGTATGAGCATAAAGAAATCGCTGTGCTGGGTAATAGCTGCTTTACGGAGGAGTATCAAAATAACCGGACGTTCGTACGAGGCTTGTCGTAAATAAACTCATCGTGACTACTACCGCTCCCGCAGTATAGGTTAATTTGTTTTTCATGTTTATACCCATTCCTTTCGCTTCGCTCAAGGCAAAAAAGAGATGAAATCGTTTTGTTCTTGAGCGAATTGCTGTCATCACCTAAAGCTGTCATCATTAATACAGGTGTGTCCTGTACTTCTCTCAGTCTTTTTAATAATTCCTGCCCGCCAATTCCAGGGAGCATAATATCAAGAATAATCAAATGATATTTTTTGTTATAAAATTAATCCAAGGCATTATTACCCTCAGAGCAAATATCTACAGAATAACCAGCTTTTATAAGGAATTTTTTAACCATATCACGGATATGAACGTCGTCTTCCACTACCAATATCTGAATATCCACAGTTTTACATCTCCCTCCCAAATAATGTAACGTAACAATCTAACTTACCAGGGCTAACGATTCACCAAATTCTGTCCATCGATGCCAATGAACTTCATATAGAGGCGGTACCAATGGGCGACAAGCAATGCTGCCCCTGTTGCGGCTCTGATCAAGATGTCATCCGTAAGGGGAGAAATGACATGCGAACTGTCCGGCATCTTTCTGTATTCGAGAAGAAATCCTATCTGCATGTACCGTCCATTCGGATGCATTGTAAACGCTGCGAAGTCGGCTTCGTATGGGCGTACGAATTTGTCGGGTCCAAGCAGCGGTACAGCAAGTGTTTCCGCTCCCATGCCGTCGAACAGGCACTCGGTTCTACAGCAGCGCATAGCGCCCGTATGGAGCAAGCGCCGACCAGCACCATCCAGCGCATCCATAACGAAGCGGTTCCGGCTGAATGTGAATGGATCTACGAGCAAGTGTGGGAAGAAGCGAAAGAAACTTCCGATTTGGTTTTGGGTGTCGACGATTTTGCGATCAAGAAAGGTCACACCTACAACACTGGCATCCACAACCTCAAAGGCGAGACGATGCTCGATTTGCTGCCGTGTCGAAAGCTGGAGGAACTGCGGACGTATGCTCACGTGCATCCCGACTTCCTTTTGCTCAACCCGAAAGCGGTGGTTATGGATTTAGCCCAGGCTTACCATACCTGGATCAGCGAGTGTTTTCCGAATGCGAGTCGCATCGCGGATCGTTTTCATGTTCACGGTTATGTGATTAAATGCGTGCAGGCGGTTCGGAAAACCGTCCAGAATACCTTATCGCCGCGGGCAAAGGCGAAACTGAAGGTGGCCATCGGTTGTTGAATCCGCCAGCAGATACGCTTGGGGAAGAAAGTAGAGAACGGCTGGAAGCGCTGCTGAACTACTCCCCGCTACTTCGCAGTGTATGGGAATGGAAAGAAGCGTTCACCACTTGGTATGACTGCTCCCCGGGCTTTGCCGTTGCCAGGTTAGGATTTGATCGTTGGTGCGAGCACGGCGATCGAATCGACCATATCGCTGTCCGAAGCACTCCCAAGACGATGCGCAATTGGAAAACAGAAATCGTAAACTACCATCAATGCCGATGGACAAACGCGGCGGTAGACGCCACAATCGCATTAAAGCCTTTCAGCGCCGCCTTTACTTTACACGAAACCGCAGTCGCTATAAAGCAGGCATTCTCATCGAATGCAACCACCACCGGATGTTCAGCTAACAGTCAAGCACTGATTTTGAGATTGAGCCGTTAAAACTTCTGCAAACCATTTTCGTGCAATTCAAAGGTTTCCTTTTCCCAGTTCATTCGGCTGAAAACCTTTATATCCGAATGTGACAAGCCTGGAAAACACTTTTGAGAGGTACTGAGGCGTAAATTTCATATCATTTTCCAGCCACCACTTAATAGCACCGGTGCAAGCAGATGATGTGAATATAAGCAATAGGTCTATCAGTATTGGGTCATCGGTAATTTTCGTTTTGGGCTGTTGTGAGGAGACACGGCGTTTTAGCTTCTCACGAAACAAGTCTTGCCATTGATTTGTAAACTGTACATCTCCTTTGCTAAGCATCACCTTATAAAAATTCGCATTTTGAGCAATGAATTCGAACATATTCAATAACAGCAGCTCGACATTGGAGTCATCAAGCAAATTCGTCTCCAAGGTAATGTTCTGAAAACGTTCTGCTATTTCAGACAAAACGTCATTAATGCTTTCCTGAAACAAATCTTGTTTATCCGTGTAATGCAAATAGAAAGTTGCCCGATTCAAGTCCGCACGTTCTGTTATATCGCTTACAGAAATCGTCTCATATTCTCGTTCCGTGAGCAGCTCAATCATAGCATCACGCAACATGCGCCGTGAGCGTCTAGCTCTTGGATCCATTTTTTTTGTAGACATTGTAGTCCTCCATTGGCGAAGATTTGGCTGTTCTCCGACGTTCTTAATCACTCTGACGATTATACATCAGACAGCACTGATTTGTTGGTTGACGTACTTCATCTTCCCAACTATTATAATCAACATAAAGATGATTAAACAACAATTTGTCGCCAAAATAAAAATGTAGGAGGAATTTTCAATGTCAGAACAAGTACATCGGTTTTCCCCAGAGAATATGCACCGGTTGGACGCACCGGAAAGGCAAAAATTGATGCCGTCTAAACAATTGTTGGACATGGTGCTTCAAACACAAGACACTGTTGTTGACTTAGGTGCAGGAACAGGATACTTTTCGATCCCTGCTGCACAGATGACGAACGGAACCGTCTACGCAGTGGACGTTGAGCCAAAATTGTTGGAAGTAATTCAGGAAAGAGCAGAGGAAAAGGGGCTTTCCAACATAATCCCAATAACAGGCGTGATCGAGGACATTCCATTACAGGATAGCATGGCAGACGTAGTGATTGCGTCCTTGGTACTTCATGCCGTACGGCCTTTGTCTCACAGCCTCCGAGAAATACACCGCATCATGAAAAACGAAGGAAAACTGCTTTGCTTGGATTTTGAACCAAAGGAAAGTCCCATGGGGCCACCCATGAACTTGCGGATCGCTTCTGAGGATATGACGAATGCATTGAACGCCGCAGGGTTTACCGTTACAAAACGGATGTATCCTTCAGAATTCCTTTACGTGTTCGTGGCTGAAAAGCCAGGATTTTGATTCGTTTAATTTCGAAGTCAAAGGAGCGACAACACCTTGAACGAAAATCGGACGAAAGGCTATCTTCTGCCCATCGGTATGGGATTTTCATGGCCCTGTTGGATACGACGATCGTTAACATATCCTTACCGACGATGACCCAATATTTCAATACCGATTTGGCGCAAGCCTCCTGGGTCGTCGATGCTTACATGTTGGCATTCGGCGTTTTTCTGCTGACCGCCACCAGCACTTGACCTTCAGAAGTAAGCGGCAAGCCCATACTGCGGAGGGCCGGATTCTGTATCAGACCAATCGTCCATATACATAGGCCAACCGGCAAACAATCACTATTGCTCAACGTTAACACTCCTGCTTGCTCCCGCATTGCCTTACGATTGTGAAGCACTGTCACTCCACATTCGCTGAGCATCATCTCCAACTTTCGTCTAACTTTTTCTGGTCCTCCCGGGAACAGCTGTTCCTGCGCATTGAGCAAATAAACGCAGGCATTGGACGAATTCAGCCCTAGCGCCGCTGCTTCCGTCCGCATGGCGAGCACCAGTTCGGCGGACGTCTCGATGCCGCTGATGCCCGCCCCCGCAACCGCGATTGTCATTAGTCGCTTTCGTTCCTCAGGGTTCGTCTCGACGGCAGCCTTCCGCAGATTGGCACGCCAGCGCTCCCGGATGTCTACCGCCGCTTGCGGGTCGGTCAAGGCGATCCCTCCCTTATCGGGATCCGGTCGACGAACAATGCTTCCGACTGCAACTACTAAACGATCATATTGAATTCGGGCGTCAATTCCTTGCGCATCCGTATATCGAATCCGTTTTGCCTCACTATCTACGGATGTAACCGTACCTTGCAAGAATTCGACTCCTTCTGAACAATAACGCGTCCAGGGAACCATAATCTCTTCCCCGCCTGCGGCCGGCCGGAACAACATCACTTTGCGCATATGATCGGGCTGCTTGTTGGGATTAGTTATGTTAGATAGACTTATCTTCTTGTATTCAATTCCACTAGGCTGCCAGATAGCTTTATGGGCAAAACCGGATTTTGCACATATTCCATCAATTGTTTGTCTCCTCACTGGCTAAGCCAAGTCAAATTTTCAAAGTTGGGGGAATTTTAAATGAGCGAATGGTGAATATTTCAGTTGACAAATACACCCCAATTTCCCAGAAGATGCGCGCATTTGGCAACCTATGGACAGAATTCGGCAAGGATTGAAACCGAATACGAACAAGCCTTCCTGGCGACGGAAGAGCTTGTTGTTTTACCTATAATGCGGACCCCGGTCAGCTTCGAACCGATTTTAAAGCGGTAGACCAACTAATTACTTGCTTCAACATTTCATTTACATGCGTAATGTGTAATTCGGCAGGCTTAAAGGTCGTATAATTCTCAAAGTCCGTAAAGATGTTTAGTGCGGGGTGTGTACGAACGTCTGCCACCTGCAGCTCCGCTAGAATTCCACGCAAATGTTCAGCGGCGCGTGTTCCGCCTGAGGAACCGTAACTGACAATACCGGCTGCCTTGTTGTACCATTCAGTTCGTGCAGAATCCAGTGCATTTTTTAATACTCCAGTAATGCTGTGATTATATTCCGCAGTGACGAATACGAATCCATCTAAGCCGGATATTTTCTTAGCCCAAGCCGCAACTTGCCGTTCGCCTGAAGGGTCTCCGAGAAACGGTAAGTTGTAGTCTGCGAGATCCACGATTTCGTATGATGCGTCACCACGTTTTTCTGCGATATCCATAATCCATTTCCCGACTTGCGGGCTTACTCTCCCTGGGCGCGTACTGCCGATAATAATTCCAATATTCAAATCAGCGGTCGACATTGTTTTTTTCCTCCTTGTAGGGTATATACTTGTAGTGTTAGTTATTTACAACTAACATAACATTCAAAAAAATCGGTTTAGGATGTTTGATTAATCTTCCCGTCTTTATCCTCCTTTCCGCTTAGTAAGGTTCGTCTTACAAAAACGGTGAAGATCAGTAAAGAAATCAACCCGGAAACAGCACATGCAGCAAATAGGAAGGAGTAGCCTAGGAACTGGGAAATCAATCCGAGTATGATTGATCCGAGCCCAATCCCTAAATCCATAGCCGTGAAGAAGGAAGCAGTGGCTACGCCTTTTTGGTCAGAAGAAACGAGGTTAAGAGTTGCTGCCTGAAGCGTGGGCTGAGCTGATCCGAACCCAATACCATACAGAATTGCCGAAGCAATGACGCTTGGTAATCCATTGGATAAACTCAAGATGAATAGAGCGATGATTGTAATAATTAAAGACAGGATAATGATCGAAGTTTCGTTAAAACGATCCGCCAGCTTCCCTGCAACAGGGCGGGCGAGGGTCAGGGCAATGGCGTAGACCAAAAAGAAAGTACCTGCGTTAACTTGAATAGATCCGGCGAACAGCGGCAGGAATGTGGTGATCCCCCCATACGTAAGGGCTAAGAAAAATATCGCCACAGATATTGGCAGGACGGATTTGTCGAAAAACACAGCTTTTCGTTTGTTGTCCAGTCGTAAGGCAGGCACCTTGATCACGAGAGCGAGAAGGATGGCTGCAACAGATAAACAGGAGGCTAGAATAACTAAATTGCGGAAAGAGTAATTTTGAACCATCCACACTCCGACAATGGGGCCGATGGCCATGGATACACTCATGGACATGCCATACCAGCCCATTCCTTCACCTCGGCGCTGAGTAGGGATCACATCGGTAATCGCAGTGCCGATAGATGTGGTGGAAATGGCCCAACCGCAGCCATGAAGTATTCGCAGAAGAAACAACAAGAGAATTCCGCTAGCCCAGTTGTATAGAAACATAGCTATGGCGAAAACAATCAGCCCTGCAAGGATAAAGAAGCGCCTGCCGAAACGATCTAAGAGACCGCCAATAACAGGACGAACAACAACTGCGGACAAGGTAAATCCGCCGATGATGAATCCGAGCTGCGATTCGCCGATACCTAATTTTTTGATATAGAGCGGTAATGTCGGGAGGAGCAAATAAAACCCGAAGCACAAAAAGAACATCGTCATCATTAGTCCAATAAACGATTTTGTCCACAAACGGTCCACCAAAACACCCCCTTTTTCAAATAAAGTTAGTTATTAACAACTAACATTAAGACTAAAAAAATTAGGGTTGTAAACCCTTAGCTATAATGGATATTGACTCTTGCAGGTTATCGTCAGGGAAGGGTGACGCGATGCCTTCTAAAAGCAGGCCTGAAATAAATTTCCCGTAATTAAACCGCATGAGCGTCAAGGCCTGTGATTGAGGATTGCCCTTGATCACCTTGCCTTTTTGCTGCATGACACGGAAATATTCAGTGACCATTGTAAGAAACTTGATCGCATTATTGTGCAAGCTCAGATGGATTGCAGGCATTGTTTTTCGTTCCATGATGGAGATTAAATAGATTTCTTTGTTTCTATTCAACACCTCATGGTACAACTCACTGATCATTAACAAATCCTTTTCCAGCTCGTATGTGATGTTCTTTTGGTTGAGCTGCTCGATCGGAGCAGAAGAAAGAAAGCTATTAATAATGGCATCTAATATAGCCTTTTTAGAGCCAAATGTCCGAAATACGGTCATCTCACTAACGGATGCAGCAGTGGCGATTTCCTTAATCGTTACCGCTTTATATCCTTTCTCGGACATTAGATCAACAGTAGACGATATTATCTTATCGGCAGTGTTTTCTGTTTTGGCACTCAAACGAATCATCCTCATTCGTTAGTTATAAATAACTAACATTTTTTATTTTAAAAGTACACCCTTCTGAAATGATTGTCAAGGGCCCCCCGCTATTAAGTTTATGAAAAACCCCCGTCTGTGAGTAGTACCGCATTGGTCGATAGGAACTTCATGATTTGGGCCGCGTCACCCGAAGTTAGAGCAGACATGAATTGTTCCACCAAGCTGGTTGATTTCTCCAGGTCCAAGATCGATGGCTTGTGCGTACGAATTTGTCCTTAACATTGCATAAATGATATGACGTGTCATCGGATCGTTAAATTCTTGTTCGACCCAACTCCTCAGACTGATCGCCGGCACTGAATTGGCATCGAATTTTCTTAACTTGTTATAAAACTTTATAAACTCCATCTTACCTGACCAGCTTAGGTTTTGTGAAAATATAAATTTATACATATGGGTTACCTTATTATTCCACAGAAAGGATACGTTCGTGCCGGGAGAGACTCCATCCATTCTTATCCCTAAATCTTGAAAAATTTGATGCAAAGCCCCTCCCTTGATTATGGCATGCGAGCCAATATCGAAGATAGCCCCGTTTTTCTTGACAGATATTGCCCGACCGCCGAGCTCTTTGGCTCTCTCGAAAAGGACAACGGACTTGCCTGCCTGGGCCAAATCAATTGCCGCCACCAAACCGGCAAATCCTCCACCAATGATCGCCACATCAAACTGTTTCATCGAACATCTCTTCCTTCGCTGTTTATTCATTCATAAACTAAGATGGATATTGTTGTGGATCTGTGACAAGATTCGTTAATCATTCTTTGGGAAGCCTTCGAACTTCGGACTATACATCATTTTAGAAATTTGAAGAATCCTATCAGTTAGCTGAGCGATGCCGACAAAAAATCCGGACTATATACAACACCAACGGCAAAGAAATGTTTCAAATCACGACAAAAACGGGAGTCGCAGTGCAGCTCCCGTTTCAATTCATTCAACTATCATTCCCCGCGAAAAGTCCACAGCGGTGTCTTGTCAAGCTATCGTACCCATTAGAAACCAAAGCCACTTGCCCATGGGTTGTCGGCCGCATTCACCTTGACTTCTACGCGACACACCGAACCAGCGCCCAATTAGAAGGGATCGACTAGATTCGTACCCGACAATCCCTTCGATTATGCATTCAAGACTATATCACCACGGAAGTGGGCCGTCCTCGTTGGAGAACGTGCCCGTCGGACCGTTCTCATCGAGGAGCGCGAGGCGCACGGGCTCACGTGCGGCCTGTTGAACGGTGCGCGTGCCCGCGAAGCCATTAATGTCCGTCGCGGTGAAGCCTGGGCATACAGCGTTGACCTTGATGCCTGTCGACTCAAGATCCGAAGCGAAGGCGAGCGTGATCGCGTTTAGGGCAGTTTTCGACGGGCAGTAAACGACGTCGATCATCCCCCACAGTGGACCATTCGGGTCCGAGTTGATTGTTAGCGAGGCACCGGCGCTCGATATGTTGACGATGCGTGCTGCCGGCGCTTCACGAAGGAGTGGTAGCATCGCTTGAGTGACGGCAATGACGCCGAACACGTTCGTCTCGAACACCACGCGCACCTCGTCAAGAGACGCGACGCTCGCTCGGCCCGACATCGCAATTTCCTGAAGCGGCCTGCCCGGCTTTCCCGCATGCGCGATGCCCGCGTTATTCAACAACACATCGAGACGGCCGAACTCGTTCCGGATGCGCTCTGCCGCTGCGGCGATGGAGTCCTGATTCGTGACGTCGAGTTGGAGGGCTCGGGTATCCGCTCCGACGCTCTTCGCGGCGTTCTCCCCATCCTCGAGGTTGCGCGACCCGACGAGCACAGTGAAGCCGTGCGCAGCGAGATCCTTCGCAATTTGAAGACCAATTCCTTTGTTGGCCCCGGTGACCAGGGCGACGGGTTTCTCCTGCCTAGTAATCTGTTTCATCCGCCATACCTTCCTTCACTGTTTAGTCTTTCATAAACTAAGATGGGGAACGTAGGGGATCTGTGACATTATTCGTTAATTTTTATTCGTTAATTTTTTTGGTTCTTAGGAAGTTGTCCGAATATTTGACCGTGTTGGGACCAAATCGCTTATCGTTACCGGGCTAATCGTGGTGGGAATATCAATTTAGGTCGTGGATAAATACTCATTTGATGCTCTACGTGCCAAAATTCTCTTCTCAGAAGGGATTCAAGAGGAACGCAGACCCAAGTATCAGAAACATATCGACGATTATGAGCTTCGAGACTACATTTCGAAAAGATGTTTCCATCGGTGTTGTTCGTGAGCGTGAAGAGCTCCTTGGCATCGACATTTCCACTTGATTGAGAAATTGGGAAAGGTGAGCGGCTGGAATCCGAGCAAGTGGATTCCTCATTCTGGATCTCATGATGGATGACGCGACGGGTTCGAAGTGCTGTGTTACTTGAACAATCGCGGATTAGACGTATTGGCTATTGTGGTCAGCGCACGAAGAGCGGAACAGGATAAGATCGCCACGCTTGGACACGGGGCTGACGATTATATGTCGAAGCCCTTTAGTCCAATGGAGTTAATGGCCCGCATTCTAACCGTTCTGCGCAGACGGCATCCTAAATCCAGCCACCCTTCTTTAGTCTTAACGATGGTAGAGTGCGAACTGATGCAGCTCCTTATGCAACATCCCGACCAGGTGATCACGAAGCTTGGAATCTATTAACAGGTCTGGCGACATGAACGGTATGACGATAACAACCTAAGCGTATATATGAGCCGGCTGCGTAAACAGTTGAAACGGGGTCAGTCGTCTTGGGAAATTCAATCCGTGCGCGGCGTTGGTTACCGGCTGACGGGAGCTGGCCTATGAAATTACGCACCATGCTGTGGCTGTCACTTGTGCTGAAATCGGGGTAGACGCGCTGAAACACACCTTGGATCGCGCACACGCAGAACACCCCGCTATTCGTTGGGTGTGGCTGAACGATCAGGGACAATCCCTCTATGATACGGCTGGGCTCAATCCTACATTTACCTTCCATGACTCGGCGATGCTAATGCAGAATATGCCCAAGATTACTTAACGGAAGACGATGTTCATATCCTCACGCCTGCCACCAAGAACGGACAGTCGTATTTCTTGCTCATGAGCATCATCCAAAGACGAGCTTGGCCAGTTTACGCAGCATTTTAATTCCACGACGCATGGAAAGGGCACTGTGAAATTTGCTGGATAATGCGATCCGGTATAGGAAGGATGGATGATATCTTCGGCATAGTTGCGCCAGCCTATTGCTGGCGAATGGTGTAAGTATGAAAGAGTTTCAGGAATGGCTCGGGCATAGCCATTACTCCACGACGGCTAACATTTATGCTCATCTGGACTACAGTTCCAAGATTTCGTCGGCGCAGGTCACGAGCAACACGTTGCAAATCCCAATCAAACAAAAAGCTCTTGAACCGTCACAAGGACAAATTCAAGAGCTAGTTCATTCTTAGGGTGGTGCGGTCAAGAGGACTCGAACCTCCACGGTATTGCTACCACTGGCACCTGAAGCCAGCGCGTCTGCCAATTCCGCCATGACCGCACATTTTGCCTCAACCTGTGCCTCGGATAAAGGAGAGAACTACAGGAGAGACTTGAAACTGTAACACCGGTAAAACCGCATAACGACGCCGGTAAAACCGCATAACGACGCGGATTTTGAGGAATTACGATCGACTTTCGCGCAAGTACCTGAATCTAGCGCGTCTGCCAATTCCGCCACGACCGCACAGTACTGACAGGCTTGGCTTCCGTGTCAGAATTACAATCTACCATGAATATTATTGCTTTGTCAACAGAAATGAATGCTGACGCTTGAATTTTCAAGCTGGCTGATAAATGAGTGGAATGAAACGGAACAAACTGGTATGGATTGTCGTTCACTTGACCCATATTGGATTGGTCGTTCCAACAGGGTGAAAAGGTTCGACAGGGAGGCTACATTACAGAAGAGCTTTTGGATAACTGCAACGAAGGAGAAGGACACGACGTTCCTTCTCTGTTATGGAATAAACCGCTGAATCCAGTTCTTCTTTTTTCTTTGTCGCTTGGATCGGGGAAGCAAAGCGGGATCTTTGATCGGCTTCAATGGTTGCGTGTCGTTCCCTTGGTCTTTGGAGAGGAGAAGTGAAAGTTCTTCCTTGGTTACGCCTTGAGCATCCAGAGTGCATCCATCCTTATTCGATATCATTCGACATGATTCTACCAGAATCTGCCTATCGATTCTGTTAATTTTGTAACAATTTTAAAATAGAGGGGAACAGATAGACATTCCAATATTCAATTTTCGTCAAACGCGCTATAATTATAATCGATAATTTCGAACCCTAAAGCGCGCCATTCGGCAAATTGGAATTAATTAGGAGGGGCAAATGTGACGGCAAATTCATTTCGTCTTCAAATTATCGAACTGCCGGTTAAAAATGTCAAAGAGTCAGCTAAGTGGTATACTGAAATGTTCGGACTGGACTATTGCTTTCCTTATAACGAAGGCGATGAAGAGGCATGGTTAAACGTAAATGGTATGGGGTTTGGCTTGATTCTCTCGAACGAATTGCCAAAATATTTTGTCACGGCACAAGGTGTAAGAAAGCCCTTTTTTACATTCCAGGTCGACAACATTAAGGAGCTCCATGAAGAGATGACTCGGAAGGGCGTACAAGTTCAAGATATGATTTATAAACAAGGCGGCGGCTATAGCTTCCAGTTTTTCGACCCGGATGGACATCTATTGGGAATATGGGGCGGTTGGCCGAAAAAGGAAAACGGTTAGTAAAAATGAAAGAGGGGCGACAGCCCCTCGTACCGCCGTTCTATTATCCAATCTGCATGTTTTCGATTCATCATTTCCATTATTCCACACTCTCTAACTTGTAAAAATAAGTACAAAAAAGAAGACCAGAGAGACGCTCCGATCCTCTTATTAAAATCAAAATCCCAGTAGGATATTTATATTGTGCTAGGTCCTCTTTCTTTGCCAATATACATTCTCCCGCTTATGTTTAATGCCATTTATCCAAACGCTTGCTTCGTCTTCGTCGACCTCAAACACAAGTATAACTTGGTAAAGCCCCAACCTTACCCATTGTCCTTTCAATTTGCCTTTCAGGATTTGTCTTGCGGTAAGAGTTGGTGTAAATAACAGCCGGGTAAACGATTCCAGATAAACTCTTTCCTTCACGTCCGGCGGGTAGGCGAGAATACCGCTGAGTTCATCCAAAGCCGTTTGCGACCAATAGACGCTATACGTTTTGTCCATGCTCAAATTCCTTGACCTTTGTACGTAAATATTCAAGTCCTGCTTCTTTACCGTATATGCGTCCATGCTCGCGATCTTCGCGGCTTTGTTGAACTTGTCGAATAAGGTCAGCATCATCTGCGAGCGATGCGACATCCAATTGCCGAAGGGCGGTTCTTTCCCGTTTCATATTCAAATATCCGATAAAATCGTACACTTCGAGTGCGTCTTGTTCGGGGATTTGATCGATCATTTTTTTCAGTTCTTCCCGGTCTACACTCATACCGTTCACCGCCTTTCGATTGCGCCAATAACGTATTATTCCCATTATACCACAAAAAGAACATGGCGGGCTTTGAAATGGGGTCGTCATATTTACTCGAAAGTCCGATTCTGCTCGTACTGGACGGCCAAATCCAAACCCCGCTGATTGGCGTCCCGGATTAATGCAAAAACTTTCTGGAAAGAAGACGCTTGAAACAACCAGGCAATAGGTACCATTGGCGCGCTTTTGTTGTTGACTCCCAGGCTATAGGCCTCGTTCTGCAATTGTTCCAATTCCGCAATAGCCGTCTTTTTCGCTTCTTCTGTTATCCCGGCATCCACGGTGGTGGTTCCCTCTAGCGCAGTCCCCTCATACTTTAACCCAAGCACTTCACATCTGGCCATATTCTCTAAAATTTGGCGCCGCTGGATCGCATCGTTGCGGGCAAGCGAAGAGGATAGGGTCGTTTTACCGTCGTCCGTCCCTTTTAACTGCGCTTCCAGTTTACCGGTATATTTATCCGTTTTTCGTTTTTTCTTTTTTTCCCGCTCGTCCAGCGTCCTGGTTACCGCTCCTTTAAGCTCATCCACCAAATCTTCCTCATCGGACACGCCGTCTTCGTAATCCGTGAACTTCTCCCTTTCCGCAATCGACTGCTCCACCCCTATCCCTGATGCCGCCGCTAAATGCCGATTATTAAATTTCGCCTTTCGTTTTTTCATCTGCGATTTAATCTGAGGAACGTTGGAGTTCGCGGCTTCATAAACCTCCGACTGCAAAGTCGTCAGGTCCCTTACCCGCTCATCTTTCATTTGAGACACTTTGCTAATAATATCCGTGAACTTGACGATAATCTTCTCAATCCACTCTCTGGCTTTTTCTCCCCAACCTGTATTGGGATCCGGATTACCGAAAAATTCATTCGGCTGAGTAGCGCCGTTCAAAGCGAATTTGAGAAAGGTTTCTCCAAACATCGGCGTGCTCCTGAAAAATTCGACAGGGCTAACGGTTCCCTTTCCCCCGACAATCCCGTTGCAGCCGCTGCAGATCCGCAAAGAATTTTTCAGATCGTTGCTGTAATCGTTGACCATGGCATTGGTTGGGAAGTAATGGTTCTGTGAATTTTTCACAAAGTAAGCATCAAAATTAGTAAACTGTTTGCGAACCTCGGTCTCATGCTGCACGGACAAACTGGCATAATGCGCCAGGTCGAACGCCCTTTCTTTCAGTGTTTCAAAAGGAACCTGGTGGTCGGTCGTCAATTGATCTCTTTTGTATTGATTGGAACAGGCCACACAGGTGTGATAAGTTTCATTGCTCTTATCGGTTCGGGTGAAGTCCTGAACGGTAGTAGCCCAACCGTCCAATTCCTGAGCGATCGAACTCTTGTCATTAGTATCCTTCTTCCACGCTTTTCCATGTGCACCGGTGAAGGGAGTCGCAGAGGAGTCGGATTCCGGAGCCTTGACCGCCGTTACGGGCTGGTCGCCGGAAGGATTTCGAATCGAATTCAAACCTAAACCTACAGGTGTATCCACAGTTAAATCCCGCTTTCCGGATAATGCCTTGTAAACATCGGCCAGTTGTTCTTCGCTGATATGGTTTTTGGCGCTACGCTCTTTTTCAATAATGTCCTCAAGTTCTTTTTGGGATAGAAACTTTAGATAGTCCGGGTCTAAATCTTTGATTCGCTTCTTAAGCTCCGTATTGAATTCCCGATAGCCTTCGGCTTCAATCGTTACACTCGGATCATCAAGCAAGAAATCTGCAAACAGCTTTTCATTGCCGCTATAGTTCGAGTAGCTTGCAGTACCGCGAATTTTGGTCGCCATATCCTTACCTTTCTGATTTTTAACCACCCGTTGAATCATACGATTCCCCGTGCCTGCCGAATCCATGGATCTGTGGAGCAACTGCCCTAGTGCTCTATTTCCGATGGTTTGGTGTAAACCGGTCACGAGCATGGGGGAATTAGCACGCCCCGACGCCATAGGTGGGGACGACGACGCGGAGAGAACTGCCGCATTGGAACGAACAGGTTCTCGCGATGGGGCTCCTGTTTGAACAGGGTTGGATCTGGTTGGTCCGGTTGCTTTCATCCCGTTATGATTCCTCCTTGCAATATTATGGCCACTCGGTGTTCACCGAGGCAGATTTGGATGGCGTATGACTATTGGACATGTATGAACAACCCGGTCAAGTTTTACGGCCCCCTGAAAAATCGGATCGTTCGGGGACGCTGTTTCGCTTGCTTCAATCCAGGAACGAAGCATATGTCATTTCTTTAAACTGTTCTTTCCAGGGAGAGGAGGCCTGCAATTGCTCATATATTTCCTCCGCCTTTTGAATACATACGGATTGGACAATTCGGGCATATTCCAGACACCCGGATTCATGAATCATTCGAACGATGTCTTCTTTTTCCCGCAAAAGCTCATCTGCTTGAATTTTGCCTTCATAATAGTCCTTGATTTTGCTAAAGGCCGCATCGTCATTGGAGAGCAAATACAGGATGGGCAGCGTACGCTTCTTGGTGAACAGATCGCTTTTTACATGGAATTGAGCCAGGTCTCTCATATCATTTTGGATTTGATGAATAAGGCCGATGCAATCGGCCAAATCATGCAGCTGTTCAACCGTTTCCGCCGCGCATGCCAAATTCGAATACCCCATAAAGCAGGCGAACCGGAATAAGGAGCCCGACTTCTCCTGCGTCATAAGCACGTAATCGTCTGCCGACGATATGGAATTGGTCACATCCTTTTGTTGTCCATTGACCGATCTCGAAATGATTTGGCTTACTTCGACAAGCGCCCTGTCCTTGACCTGCAGCTGCCCCAATTCCCCGACAACTCCCATGAGCAGAGCCAGAATGGCGTTCAACGCGACAGCCTGCGGGCATTGGCGCCACGGCTTGCTGTCATGATCCTGATCCTGCAAATCATCCATAATATCCAAAGCTAAAATGACCAGTTCCGTCACTGCCGCCATGCGATGAAGATGAGGCGAGTTTCCGCCTAACATGTAATGCGTACAAACCGTAATCTTCGACCATGAGGCGTTTTCTTGCTCCTTGTCCGCAATAAAGGTTTTAAGCTGCGTATTTAAATCTTCTACATCGATGTGGTCGTCCACAATGCGGTACATATGATGCTTGATCTCCTGGTTCAATTGCCATACCCTCCTGAGCTTATGAATAATGCTGGTGTTTGATAAACTTCTCCAATGCCTCCGCTTTTGACTTTGCCCCCAATTTTTCATAAATCTTGCGTAAATAATTGTCGACCGTTCGTTTGCTCGTATGGATTCGATCCGCAATTTGTTCGTATGTGGCTCCCTTGACTACCATGTTCATCATGAGCAGTTCTTCCTCATTCAGCGCGTAATCCTCCCGGGCATAAGCGCCGCCAAATTGGATATTTCGATAAAAGGAAAGCGGCAGCATCGTATAGCCATCCAGAATGCAGTTCACCATATTTTTAATTGTCCGTTCGCTTGACTCCTTCGAGAGCACACCGCTTACGCCAAGCTCGATAGATTTCAAATAGATTCCGGTCAAGTCGACTCCGGTAAAAATGACGATATGAGTGTCAGGGTAGCTGTGCTTGATCTGCGCGGCGACTTCCATACCGGATGTGACGGGGAGATGATAATCGAGAAAAACAAGTCCCGGTTGATGCAGCGATACCAGTTCCATGCATTGTTGGCCATTGCCGACTACACCAATCACTTCAATCCCGTCGATACTGTCCAGCAGCGCTTTCGTCGCGTTCGCGACCAAAGGATGATCGTCAACAACAAGTGTTTTCATACCTTTACTCATGCCGACATCGCCTCCTCTGTCGGGATCGTAATGGTGACCTTCGTTCCTCCGCCGGTTCCCGTGATGATTTCCATCTGTCCGCCCATATGCACGATCCGGCTTCTTATTTGCTCGATCCCCATTCCCGAGGAACCGATTCGCCTTGGCTGCGCTTCTTTGTCGTCAAACCCTACCCCATCGTCTTTGTAGCTCAAATAAAAACTTCCGTTTTTTTCCGAGGTTTGAAAAGTGACTTTAGAGGCTTGCGAGTGTTTTTTCGCATTGTTGAGCAGTTCTTGAACGATGCGGAAAATATGCCGTTTGGTCTCCAAATCTTTATTTTCAATAGACGCATCTTGTTCGCCAACGAATTCAAGCTGGAATGGGGTCGTATACGCCTCTTTCTCCACGTACATTTCCAACGTTCGGATCAAACCGATCTCTTTGAGCAGATGGGGATTTAATTCAAAGCAGCTTTGCCGCAAACCGGTATTGATCAATTCTACATAATGAATCATGGAATCCAGCTGCTCCCGATCTTCCTTATGCAGAGCATGCTTTTCTCCTAATGCAACCAGTCTTTTTTTGAGAAAGAAGAGATCCTGCATCGTTGTATCGTGCAAATCGATAGCGATGCGAATCCGTTCCTCCTCCTGCAATTCAAACATCACCTTGCGAAACCATTGAATATCTTGCGCCATGTCTTCATGAGGAAGGTGTGAAGCGAGCTGCTGCAGTCTGGCGGTTAGCTTGCGGATCAGATGAACATTCTCCAGGCTGACTTCCAAATACGAGGTAATCAGGCGCAGCCACTGAATTTCTTCCTTTCCAAGCAGCGTGTTCGCTTTTTTTCGCGTGATGACCAAATAGCTTGTATACGCTTCATGGCTATTCATTTCAATGAACGTATATTGCGAATGAACGGGCATTGCGGACGAGCCGACAAGCCGGCGAATTTCTACAACGTCGATTTCCCCTTCATGAATGACCTCGGTATCGCTCTCAAATTGGAACACAATAGCAGCCCCTTTGACTTGAAGGGTCTCCACAATATCGACGAGAACAATATCTTTCAGCTCACGAATGCTGGAGATCGTCCCGAGGCTTCTCGAAATCTTTTTCAAAGCCGATTGCAGAACGAATTTCCTCGGGAACAGAAACGGCTCCAATCGCGTTGTCCAATATTCGGCTGCATACAGCACCGATGTAACAAGAATCAGCGAACCGATAAATATAAACGAAACTTGCCTTTCGTCCGTCCCATGGCGAAAAAATAGTATGAAAATCCCTGTAAACACGCTGACAGGAATGACCGCCAGCAGGCCGGCGAACAAGATTCGCCGGATCACAAGGCCAAAATCGTACAGCTTGTCGGAAGCGATCAAGTAGGCAAATGAGATCGGGAAAAATAAAATGATCCAGCTTGTGTATAAGGCATCTAAAGCCTGAAATCCAGTTATTACTTTTGGAAGAAAAGAGAGGCAAATAACTGGCAGAAATGAGATCATCCACGACAGCCATACGCTCTTGATGATACTTGCGATGTAGGATGGTTGTTTTCGAACTTTGACGTACAGGGTCGTTAAGATGCACATATTGAATAAAAATCCGACTATGAAAAAGCTTAAGGTGACAGAGTCATGGAAACGGTATACCGTATAAGCCAGCGGCGGGTATAAATACAAGCATCTAAAACCGAAGCTAATAATAGCAAAAGCGTACAAATATTTCAAAATCTTCGAAGGCAATTCAATATTACCTTTTTCCTTGAAAAATACGACCAAAAAATGATAGAACACGATTGGCAGCACCATCATCAAGCTGGCGATGACCAGCTTCCCGACTGCATCCCCTCTAACGGAAGCACCGTAACTCATATAAATAATCGCCATCGTCAGAAAAACAGCTGCCAGCAACCTGGCTGATGGAGAGTGGCGCATTTTTATCAAAAGCAATATTGCCATAAACAAGCACACAATTTCCTCTAATATGGTAACAATATCGTAGATGGCGTCGCTATTGGCGTTTATATTGATGGCGTACTCATACCCGTCTCTGAAAATCACCAGCTTTTGAGCTTGCTCAATTGTTCGCCATTTATAAACGAATGGAGACTCGTCGGGAAGCTTGCCGTCTACTTGCTTGACGACATCACCGACCTGAAGGTCAAGCTTCGTACTAGCGCCCTCGGGAGATTGTTCCTTAATGACCCATTGCTGCTGCGGGGTTAGCCCAAGGTAAATCCCGATGAAGGGGTAATGGAACGTAAGGAGCGAACACCAAATTTGCAAGGTAACAAATATCGTCAAGAAAAGCCCTATTATATACTTTTTTTTCATTGTGACTCTCCTCCTTTTTGTAATTATTTGTTATAATATGTAATGTAGGGAACTTGTCCGGGAAGGGGGTGATCCTTATGCTGACAATCGAGCTTAACCCTCAATTGCATCGTGCCGTGCATACATTGAAAACTGTCGAAGTACGCGAAAATGAAAGCCTTTCCATCAACGAACTGTCCTTGTCGAAAGAAGAGTCCTTCGCAACGATCCGTACCTTCAACCGCCCTGCAAAAAACAGAGCAAAAGATCTGTTAGAACCACGTAGTACATGGTAGTGGTATATAAGTATTATTTTACCAAATAAAAAAAGGATTGTATAATTAGCTTCCGCTAATCATACAGTCCTTTTTTTCATCCTCAAGCATGTTTTTTTTCGTCAATTTGCATAAAAATGAAAAAACCATAGGATTTAATGAACAAAATTATGTGGTGACCCTGGCCCAAATTACTATTAAGATTAAAGTATAAAAATGGAAATCTTTATAATGTCTGAGAGCCGGTTTATGTCGAGAAGGCTAACAAATAATTGTCGACACATTTTCCATAAAGAAATGGAGAAGAGTACATTCATGGATAGCGCCCCGATGACGGTGTTGCGAAAAACCGAATACGGAATGCAGAAGGTCATTATTGATTTATATCGCGACGTGCTGTATATCGAACAAAAAAATGAACGCCTCCTGTATCATACCGAAAACGGCATATACTACGGAATTCAATCGCTGGCGGACCTGGAGGAGTTGGACGATTTTTGGAAACTCGATGGCTGCAACGTAGTGAATATGACGAAAATCAGGAGAATTGGTCGTCATCTGCGAGTATTTTTCACACCGACGCCTTCGAAGGAAAGCAAAAGCGCATCCATCTGCTGGATGATGATGAAGGTGCTGGGAAGCGATATTAAAAAGAAAATGGAGGAAAACAAAACCTCATAAATAACTTGCGTTGACAGCGTCGAAGTCGGAGGTGAATTATATGTACCTAACGGAATCCCTGCTCGAACAAATGCGTTCTCAATTAATAAACCAGGCTTTAAGCGCAGGCAGCTTCACGGACGAGAAAGTCGTTCGATTAAGCCAAGAGCTTGACAAATTTATTGTTGAATATCAAAAAGCAAATCTCCCCCCGTCTTATTATTACTACAAAGCGACTTCGACTGGTTAAAGTAGCGTATTCGAATAGTGCTGCTTATGGCCTGTTGGCGATGGTTGAAAGAGTGCCAGATGACGTAAAGAACCCTACCGATTCCCCATGGTAAAAATTCCAGATGGAGAGATAGAGTTAAGGGAGATAGAACAAAAGATTCCGCCTAGCTCGGTAGTTTGAGTCCCCAGTTTCGCGGCTAAACCTTCGCCGTGCAGTGCAGGAGGAGATTTTTTATAGGCAGCTATATCTTCAGTTTGCTATAAAAAGTTCTAGTATTTTCTTGGCCCATACAGAACACGCATAATAGCTACTTGTTTTTCATCCTCATCTATCAAACCATCATTCCACGTTCCAACTCATCCATCAAACTCTGTACTACCTGAGGTACTGATAGTTCCCTGGAGATGTTTTTCAGCTTCTGCCAATTTGCGGTAAACATCCGTAATCGCCATTTGATTTTCGAAGGTTCCATGCTTATAATGACCAGATAAAAAGGACCGTCAGGATGATCTTCCCTGACGGTTTTTCTTGAATCACATCCGTCCGTCACCAGATAAACGGCATCAGCGGAGGTTTACTGATGTTTCCAGCAACCTTTTGGGAAGCCATATTATTAAATGCAATCATCTTAAATATTTGTCCAATCATTTTCTATATCTCTTGCATATCTTGGAGTATCAAAAAAGAGGAGTTGATATTTTTGGTACGTATTCTTGATAAAGCGGCCGTCCAACCGCGTCGTAGCTTCAACCCGGCCAAATCGTTTACTATTCGGCGTTCCCCGTCAAAATCTGGCATAGCAGCGATCCCAATACGGATTCCAATGAATTCTCAACCGAATCGGGTAGATTTGGTAGTATCCGTTGGTGTCAGAGGTGTCAAAGGCATTGGGCAAATTCGCTTTAGAATCTTCCGAGGTGGAAAAGAAATTTTCAACACACAGCAAGGTATTGAATCTGCGGGTTCAGAAAAAAATTATGTAGTTACCTTCCAGGCTGAAGATAGAAATGTAAGAGCGGGTACCCATGGTTACACAGTCACAGCAGAAAACCTTACTGCAAATACAAGGGTGGATGTTGTAGGACCTATATCGTTTAGTGGGTTAGCTGTTAAAACCAGAAACTAACAGCACCTCTACATCTAGTAAAGATGCTTGCAAAAGCACTCTTGAGATAATGGATTCTCTAAGTGGTAAAAAGGCAGCTCGTTTTTCCGCCAGAAAATGGGCTGCTTTTACACTATTTAAGCCAAGACAAGCTTCATGAGCAGGACTTACTTCATAACATTAGCCCCGCATTGAACTTTCAAGGACGCTCTCCTGAAAGTCCAAAACCATGGAAACCACTTGGGTTTAACACCTTACATGTTTGCGTTTGAAACCAAGCTGTCCTTTATCTACAGCCTTTTGAATATTTTCGAAAGCGTGTATGAGCTTGCTTTTGGTCTTGTCCCGTTTGACTTCTACCGGGCCCACTGCCTTAGCGGTCTCGACAGCCTTATCATGGAGCGGCAAATAAGATACAGCCACTGTGTACATAAAATTGTTCATCGCGTGTTTCGCTCGTTCGGGAGCATCATGAATCGTGCGTTCCACCAGATCAAGCATACCGGCAATTTTGTCTTCGGAAAATTCACCATCCGGACGATTCCCCAACAGCCAGCAATAACAGCTCCAGCCCGCCGACATTCTCAACTCTTCGCCGCTTGCGATCCACTTATCGGCAACCTTTTGTGCGATATCTGCTTCCGCTAGGGTTACGGCAACCACAAAATCGGACAGCATGTAAAAATAAGCCGCATCCATCCAACGGTCATAATCCGCTTCCGTCATCGCATTGGGGTCAGCAATGATGCCGGCAAAGTACATAGCGTCGTAGTTCCCTGTCGTGTAAAGCTGTTCGGCAAGAGGCTGATTGATTTTTGTTTTCTTGAAGATGGGCTTCATCTCGCCTGTCGCCACGCCAAAAAGCGGTTCTTGTGCGCCGTTAGATATGTACATCTTCTTGAGTCGTTGCTTGCCAAGAGCTTCAAGCTCCTGCATCACCATTTCAAAATTCATCGTTCAACACTCCCTTCTTCGGCGGATTTGCTGTTAAGATGATAACAATCAAATCCATCCATTTAGCCTATAACTTATTTAATTTTGTCAGTAACACAGAGCACTCCACATGACTTGTGTGTGTAATATTGTGATGCGATCCCCCTGATTTCTTGACTGCCAGTCAAGCGCTCTACCGCCATAACCTGATTTACTACCCCGTTCATGATTTTATGGATGATACTGCTTCTTTGATGAAAAGATATAGCTCGCTATCCATGCCATAAGCAATCGATTCCGCCACGTTTTTACTGTAATATTGTTCGGCGGATTGAATAAACCCTTCAGGAGCAACTGACTCGATTTCAAGTATCCATCGTTTGGCTAGCGGTACAACCTCGGAATCGCTAGGCAATTTCCCGTTTTCCTTCATTTCACGGAACTCGTCAAGTAAGTTCTTGCCCTCTGAGTTATTTTTCCCCAATTCATTCGTAACTGTCATCTTGTACTTGTTTATCATCTCAACCTTATGATTTTCCGAAAAATAAGGGCTTGCGAGCATTTTCATCAGCTGGATTGTCATCAGGAAACGTTCACTCGATACAGGTCCCCCTACATCAAGTAGTTCAATAATGTCTTGCAATCTGTTTCGAAGTTCAACCAGTTGGTTTATCTTCTCATTTAAACGGGTTAGCTGTAAATTTAGCATTTCCTGGGGATTATAATTAGAGCTATTCATCATGTCTTTTATTTCTTCAAGGGTAAAACCCAATTGCCTGAGCGTTACAATTTGATGTAACCGTACGATATCAGAATCTGTATAAAGACGGTGACCTGATTCTGTTTCATCCGATGGCTTCAACAACCCAATTTGATCATAGTGATGCAAGGTGCGAACAGTAAGTCCCGTTTTATTCGCAACTACTCCTATTTTCAAAGCTTTCTTAACCAAATCTTACCCCCCTTGAACCTAACGCTACGTCATGATTTATCATTTATTTTATCATAAAGGTTGGAGCAAATACCGACAGAAGGGAGTAGAGTTTTATGAATAATTAACCCTATTTGATGATGCAGAATTGCTCGAGACCAAACCAATACAACTATTCTGTGGATGCTCAAAAGAGATGTTCTTTTCTATGCTGTATGCTCTAGGAAAAGAAGAAGTAACCGATGCATACATTGACGCCAATATAATTGAATTTGCATGCAATGTATGTGGCAGTAAATATACGTTCCATCCGGAAGAATTGAAGGATTTTCTCTAGATTGCACTTACGGGGAAGATGTCGTGTTTTTGAAATGCGAAAAGAGGCTGATTCATCAAGGATCAGCCTCTTTCGTTTTGAAGCGTTTAGGAAGCTCAAATCCTAGACCTCTTGAATGCCAGTCAAGCGCACTTTCCCAGTTGAACTAAGTTTCCCAATAACAGCACTCCAAATACATCATGTCCTTACTGTTTTTTTGAGCAGTAATGTCACATCTCATCTATTCTTTGCGAACCATCAATATTAGACACTCCACATGCGCGGAGTGTACAAAAAAGAGGCCAACTATCTAATCCCTCGTGCTTTCGATTCGTCTTAGGTTCTCAGTGTCCCGAGCTGGAGATGAACCGAAGAAACGAGAGTACTCTCGATTAAACTGTGAAGGACTTTGATAGCCAACATGATATGCGGCACTTGCCACTGGATAGCCCTCAAATGCAATGAGGTTTCTAGCCTCCAAAAGCCTTAATTGCTTTTGAAATTGAATAGGACTTAAACCTGTTGCCCTTTTAAACTGACGGTGAAAGGTATTTATAGCCATTCCAGATTTTGATGCCAGCTCTCCAATGTCTATTGGCCTCATAAAATTATCGCGAATCCATTTTACAATCTGGGAAATCTTAGATAAATTACTTTCCCGCAGACCAAATTGCCTCAGATACCATCCTTGTGGTCCCATCAGAACGCGATATAGGATTTCGCGCTCATAAGCTGGTGCAAGAGCTGGAATATCTCTTGATGTTTTCGATAATCTCAATAAGCGCAGCCATGCCTCCATAAATTCAATGTCCATTTCACAAGCTGCGAAATGCTCGGAAGCAGTCGGTAATAGATTTTCAGGAAGATCTCTTAATAAACTCTGAAGAACATTCTGATTCAATTTAAGACCAAGGGACATGTAAGGACGGCCATCACGGTCTGGATGTACAATCGCCGTCGCAGGAACATGCACCGGTAACACGTAATATGATGGCCCTTCCAGGTCAGTGATATGCTCCCCGATTGAAAGAATCTTTGATCCTTGAACCGTAAAACCAATCATCGGCTCGTAGAGCGCTGCGAGTTGATGAGCGGGGATGTCTCCCTTAATCATACTTAGCCCCGGTACTCCGGTTTCAATTTGTCGAGTGCCTGCGCCTTTCATTAGATCAATAATTTCATCAAGGACGTTATTCATGCACTTATTTTATCACACGACTTCTTATCCCTCAACACAGCTCTGAAATACTTCGGAATTTTTAGGCTCTTCATATGACAAATATAAAGGATAATCCGGATTACTCGAAAAGTAGCGTGGTGTTTTTAGGCAATTAAAAGGCATTATTAGATCTATATTATTTCAACAGTTTCTACTAAAATTGAAGCCAGATCGAACACAAAATAAGGAGGATCTTATGAAAATTGCGATTGTAACAGGTGGAAGTAACGGAATTGGAAAAGCGACGGCGCTTGAGCTTGGCAAGCGCGGAATTAGCGTCATACTCACATACAATTCCTATAAGGACCGGGCGGAGGCTGTCGTTAAGGAAATTGAGAAGAATAAAGGCGTTCGGGCATTCGCACTGAAGCTGGATCTGACTCGAATATCGACATTCGAAGGTTTTGTTCTAGAAGTGAAAAAGAGCCTCCAAGACATTTGGAACAGAACGACTTTTGATTACTTAGTTAACAATGGCGGTGTTGGTGGGCCAATGATGTTCACTGAGATGAGCGAAGAATACTTCGACAAGATTCTTAATACGAATTTCAAAGGACCGATTTTTTTAACACAACAACTTGTAGGATTCATGGAGGATGCAGGAGCTATTGTAAATACCACGAGCTCATCCAAAAACCAATCGTTTCCAGGCTACTCCGTCTACGGCTCGTTAAAAGCAGCATTCTCAACTTGGACTCGCTACATCGCCAAAGAACTTGCACCTCGCCAAATTCGGGTCAACGCAGTTTCGCCCGGTCCTACGCACAGCAATTTTGGCGATGGAGTATTCGATAAACATCCTGAATTCATTAAGCCGCTGGCTGAGCAATCTGTATTTGGCAGAATCGGCCAACCCGAAGATATGGCGAAGGTCATTGTGAACTTATTGTCCGATGATTTCGGCTGGGTTACAGCCCAGGACATTGAAGTGTCTGGCGGACATTTGCTTTAAGCAACGCAGACTGCTGTTTAGCCCGGATAAAAAGGGGGGGTCTCATCGTCATTATCATGACTTATGGGACACCCCTCATTTGGCGACATTCACGGGATCGCCTATCAATTGCTCGCATCGTTCATCTCTAGCAGCTTCCCCTCTCGGTACTACGTACCGTTCCTCCAACCGGCCTCCATTGTGCGAAATGCACCGCGAAAGCCGGAGACAATCGAATCTGTCACATCTCATGTTCGAACCATCAATATTACCGACTCCACATGCGCGGTCTGCGGGAACATGTCGACCGGCTGAATCCACTCCAGCCGGTAGCCGCTTTGCAGCAGCACCAGGCAATCTTTGGCCAGGGTGGACGGGTTGCACGACACGTACACGAGTCGTGCCGGCTTCGCGTCGGCGATCGCGGTGAGCAGCCGGCGCTCGCAGCCGCTGCGCGGCGGGTCCACGACGACCACGTCGGGCCGGACGCCGCGGGACACCCATTCGGGCAGCAGCGTTTCCGCATGCCCGACATAAAACTGAGCGTTGGCGGCGCCGCTCAGCTCGGCATTGCGGCGGGCGTCTTCGACCGCCTCGGGCAGAAGCTCGATGCCCCGCACCTCTTTGGCTTGCGGGGCGAGCCAGAGCCCGATCGTGCCGGTGCCGCAGTAGGCGTCGACGACGAGCTCTCCGCCCGTCAAGCCTGCGGCTTCCTTCACGGCATCGTACAGCTTCACGGTTTGCTCCGGGTTCAGCTGGAAAAACGCTCGCGGCGACAGCGAGAAGCGGAGCTCGCCCAAATGCTCGTCCAACCGCTCGCGGCCCCACAGAGTGCGGGTTTCTTCGCCGAAGACGAGCGGGGTGTCGGCCGGGTTGACGTTCTGCGCGACGGTGGTGACCATCGGCAGCTCGCGGCGGACCGCCTCAACGAATGCATCCGCCTGCGTCAGCTGCCGGGTCGCTGTGATCAGCGTCAGCTGCACCTCGCCCGATTGCTTCGCGATGCGTGTCACGACCGTCCGCACCGTGCCTTTGCGCGTCCGCTCCTGATAAGGCAGGATGCCGAGCTGCTTCATCAGCGATTTGACCTTGACGGTCACTTCGTTGATGACGGGATGCTGTACCGGACAACCCGAGATATCGACAACCTTATGCGTGCCGGCGGAATAAAGACCCGTCAATATATGCTCGTTGTGCCAACCGGTCTGCAGCTGAGCTTTATGGCGGTAGCCCCATGGGTCGTCCATGCCGTGAATCGGGCGCAGCGGCAGCTTGTCCATGCCGGCATAGCGGCTGAACGCCTCGCGGATCAATTCCTCCTTGGCGCGAAGCTGGGCGGAGTAGGTCATATGCTGCAGCTGGCAGCCTCCGCATGCATCATATACCGGACAGGGAGGAGTCTGGCGGTCCGGCGATGGCTTCTCGATCTCCACAAGCTTCGCCGTAATATAGGTGGACTCGGCTTTCAGCACATCGGCTTTAACCACCTCGTTAGGCAGCGCCCCGTTAATGAACACGGCTTTCCGTTTGTAATAGCCGACACCTTCTCCGTTGATCCCGATCCTTTTGATCGTAATGACGATCCGGTCGCCCGGCTTCACATCTTCGGCGCTGCTTGCCGGGCGGCGATTTGCGCCCATCGGGGCGCCGCCCTTTGCGTTCGTGCGTCCTGCGTTCCGATGATCGTTTTTTTTGCCGGCTGCGGGATGCTTTCCGGAAGCTGTCGTTTTTGCTGGTTTTTGCGGTTGGCTCATGTTTGTCTATCGCTCCGATACGTTAAGATATTGACCTTACTATATCACGTTCCTTGTCACTTGTGCATCCGGGGAGGGCGCGAATAGGATTATGCAGTCGTATAATGGTATACTATGGAAAGCAAGGGTCAATCCGGTACGATTTAGCGCGGAAGGAATTGTCCATTTGAAAGGAGCAGAAAGCATGGCAGAAGCTCAAACCGTCATCGAAGTCAAAGGTTTAATGAAAAAATATGGCGATTTTACCGCCGTCAACGGTGTCGATTTTGAAGTATACAGGGGAGAGGTATTCGGACTGCTCGGTCCCAACGGCGCTGGCAAAACGACAACAATGGAAATGATCGAGGGGCTGCGCCGGCCCGATGGGGGCACTGCGCGGGTAGCGGGCTTCGATACGCAAACCGACTTGAGAAAAGTCAAGCAGGTGATCGGCGTTCAACTGCAGTCGACCTCGCTGTTCGAGCTGCTGAAGGTGCGCGAAATCGTGCGGATGTATGCCAGCTTTTATCCCGAATCGGTGCCGATCGAACCGCTGCTGGACGATATGATTTTGCGCGAGAAGGTGAATGACCGCGTCAAAAATTTGTCCGGCGGGCAAAAACAGCGGCTGGCGATCGCGCTCGCGCTGGTGAACGATCCGCAGGTCGTCTTTTTGGACGAACCGACAACAGGCCTTGATCCGCAAGCGCGCCGTACACTGTGGGATATCGTGCTGCGGCTGAAGGAGCAGGGCAAAACGATTGTTCTATCGACACATTATATGGAAGAAGCGCATGTGCTCTGCGACCGGATCTGTTTGATGGATAGCGGCCAAGTCATTGCCCTCGATACGCCCAGAAGCCTGGTGAGCAGCCTGCAGTCGGACAGCGCGATCGAATTCAGGCTGACGGAGGAAGAGGGCGGGCTGCCCGAAGCGCAGGCCCGTGAGCTGCTCGACCAGCTGCGCAGCGTGCGGGAAGTGAAGCAGGCCGATCTGCGAAAAGATGTGTTCGTGCTGTACACCGACCAATTGCAGGCTTCGCTAATCGATTTGATTCAGCGCGCGGAGGCCGGCGGGTGGCGTATCATCGACCTGCAGACGCGGACAGCGACGCTTGAGGACGTGTTCATTCATATGACCGGCAAAAGCTTGCGGGAAGCGTAGGTTGACCATTTTATGCAATATTTAATCATTCGCTCGGGAGGCGGCTGCAAACCATGAACGCATACGTACAATTAACGTTGGCGCAGCTTAGAATATTTGCAAGAAACCGGCAGGTACTGTTTTGGACGCTGCTGTTTCCGATCTTTTTTATGGTGATGTTGGGCTCGTTTCTCGGCAGCGGGAATGCGGTCGAGCTGAACGGCATTGTGATCGATCAGGACGCGACGGAACAGTCCAGAACGATAAGCGGCCTGATGAAAAGCAGCTCGATTGTCAAAACGAGCGATTCTCAGGATCTCGAGCAATCGCTGGCGCAGCTGAAGCAGGGCGATACCCAGTTCGTGCTCGTCATCCCGAAAGGAACGGGGCAGACAATGCAAAACAGCGGCAAGTCGGGCTCGCCGGCTGCGCTTAAGCTTTATTATGACGAAACGAACTTATCCGTATCGGAGCTGGCCAAAGTTTCGGTAAGCCAGATTATCGACACGATTTCCAAACAGAGCGTCAGCTATACGCCGGTTCTTAGCTTGCAGCCGGAGGGCGTGCAGGCGTTGAAGCTGAGATATATCGATTTTCTCGTCCCGGGCATTCTCGCGATGATGATCATGTCGAACAATCTGAACGGGGTGGCCGGACAAATCGCCTCATGGCGGGAGAGAGGGGTGCTGCGCCGCATGCAGAGCACGACGCTGAACGCCTCCACCTTCATTGCGGCGCAAATTACGGCAAGGCTTGTATTGAACGGATTCCAGGCGATCATCGTGCTGCTGGTCGGCTATCTGTTCTTCGGCACGCAGGTGAACGGATCGTGGCTGACGTTGTTGTTCTTCATTATTTTGGGGACGCTCTCTTTCATGGCCACGGGCTTTATTGTTGCGGGACTGGCGAAGACGCCCGAGAGCGCGGGACCGATCGCCGGGTTCATTTCGTTCCCGATGATGTTTGTCGGTGGCGTCTTTTTTCCGATCAAAAATATGCCCGAAATCGTACAAAATATCGTCAAGCTGATTCCGATCTCTCATCTGTCCACCGCGTTAAGACAGGTGATGAATGTCGGCGCGCCGATAAGCGGCTTATGGCTGGAGGCCGTATTTTTGGCCGTCTGGCTGGCGCTGGCGTTTATCGTCGCCAGCTTTACGTTCAAGTGGGAATAACGAGCCTGCCTGCGACCCGCTTCGGTTTACATCAGCAGGATGAGACAGAGCAGCTCCACGCCGATCAAAAAGAGCGAAAACGCGATGCCGGACATACAGGTTTGCTTGAACACCTGGCGGCTGCCCATCAAAAATACGCGAAAGCAGAGAATGCCGGCCAGACCGATCATGAACGCCGTTATAAACGTGAAATAGGTTATGTGCGGAGCCGGAATGACGGCCGTGACCGTGAGCTCGAGCAGCAGGCTGAGCCCGGCAGCGACGATCAACAGCGCAGCGGCGCCGAGCCGGTACATCCGCTTTTTCCCCTGCTGCATACTGCGTATTTCAGGATAGCGCGAAGCGATCCAATAAATCCATTGGCACAACAGTACAAAGATGACGATCGAATAAAAAATAACCATTACAAGCTTCCTTTCTATAGGAACCCATATTTTTAAAACGAAAAGTACGATCGGGACAGCTCGATCAACCACTACGCTCCGGCACGATGCCTTGCATCAACCGGAGATTGGCGGCACCTCGGCCTTTCGATGCGGTTTTCCTAACGGGTATGTTTCCATACAGCATAAAAAAAGCCCGGAGAGCAGAGAAACTCTGCTCCCGGGCTTTTGGTAATTAGCCGGTCCTGCCGGCAAAGCTCGGTTGCGGTTCTCTCTCAATGCGCTTACGAGGTTAGCTGACGGATTCGGGCTTGAGAGCGCCCTACCCGGGTACATACGAGACTCGATGTACGGCCGGGATTCACCCCTTGACGATTGGGTCCCCCGTTTCCCTGTGCGGGAACTAAGCGTGAAACAAGTTATGAAGGTATTGAAACGTATCATACGATGTCAGGCACAACTTGTAAACCCCGAATCCGGGTTGTATTTCAGTAGTTTCCAGCTTTTCCGAGTGTGTAAGCGGATTCATGAGAGGCTATCCTTCATTTTCGGGTATAAAGCTGTCTATTGCTGCGTTTTTTGAAAATGGGCTGAAAATGAATTGAAAACGGGAGAGATCATGAGCGTGATGCAGTATAACGGAGCTTCAGCTCTGTTTTGTCGTGCAGGCTATCCGGAATTGGCACATTTGCAAGGCAGTTATTCTTTACAGTACCAGCCGGCAGGCGTAAGATACGACTCATGATTTACATCAAAAGTTTCCATTTTCAGCCGCTCGATATCGGCATTCCGAAAAATCGGGAAACGGCATCACGATCTGCTTGCGGTGGTGAGACCCGCGGGAGGATCGCTTGGGATGAATCCTGGCTCGATGTGCGGCGCACGTCGGCAGGTAGGGCTCTCACCGTCCGAATCCGGCCGTACTATCTCAGGAATCGATGAAAAAGCGGAGTCATGCATGACCGAAGCTTTTGATTCACGAATCATTGTTCAAAATTAACAGCATATGTAAAATGCTTTTTTATCGCTGAGTCCTTGGATGAACAAGGAACGGGGGAACCAAAGGAACGGATGCGCATTCGTCGGCCTTAAGACGGCTGCCATGTATTCCGGCTCCATGGGGTGAATCCCGGCAGTGCAAGCTACTTGCACCCGGGTAGGGCGACTCTCACGCCCGAATCCGACAGCTAACCTCGTAAGCGTACCGGGAGAGGCAACGATTGTCGTGGGCGAAACACGGTTTATTCAGCCGTGTTCTTAAGAAGCCGCGAGAAGAGTTAACCTCTTTTCGCAGGCTTCTTTTTTGTTGACGCTAAGAAGGATGCGAAACAAATTCCGGCACACCATCGGGTACGCCGTTTACAGCTGCCGAGCCGCTTTTTGAGCCCGCGCTGTAATGGAGTGGCGGCGTACTGCCTTCTTTTCGAGGAAAAAAGGAGGAGAATCGAAGTGGATCGGCAGGAAATCGACCTCGTGTCAGCACCAAACAAAGCCGGAGAAGCATTCATCTGCCATCTGATGCGGCAGGGCTTGCCTTTTGCAGCGTTGACAAACAATAAGAGCGAGAAGCAGCGATTGGAACGAATCGGTGTCAGCCGTATCGTCATAATCGATACCGCCTCTCAAAGCAAATGGGCGGTTCCGCAGTTTCCCGTCGGGAAAGTGTTTTTATTCGAGCAGAGCCTGAATTTATGCTGCCGGTACATTCAAATATGCCGCAGCTGGACGGCGAAACCGATTTACGTCATCACGGGAGTAAGCTCCCCTCGTCTCGTTTATAAAGGGCTTGGCGCCAATTATGTCATTCATTCGACAGGCGAGGACGTTTCCTTTTTAGTCGGGCTGAAAGCATGAATTTGGGATACAAATATTGCAGTTGGCAAACAATCTATCTGAATGAAACCGTTGGAGGGATTTATATGCTGGACCTCTATATGCTGCTGGCACTTGCCGTCACATATGCGTTGTTCGCCGCATTTCTGTCATGGTGTGAAAAAGTCGTCGAGGAGTCGGGAGGCGAACGCAAATGATCGTCGTCATGCTGTTTACATTGTTTATTTTTGTTTACTTGGCTTACACCTTGATCCATCCGGAAAAATTTTAAGACAATGCTTGCGAAGAAAGTTTGCTATTGCAAACTAGCGAATGCTTACGGAAAAAGATTGCTACCGCAAACTCGGCGGATGCTTACGAAGTCAGTTTTGCTACTGCAAAACTTGGAGGAGGAAACCCATATGGGCATTTTACAAATTGCCGTTGTGCTGGTCATTTTAGTTTTGCTGGTCAAACCGGTCGGAACGTACCTGTACGATGTATTTTCGAACGAAGCGAACCGGACCGATCGGTGGTTCTCCTTCATTGAAAGGCCTATTTTCAACCTGATCGGGCTTAAAAAGCGAAACGGCATGACCTGGAAAACGTACGCGCTCAGTTTTATTATAACCAACATTGTGCTTGTGGCAGTCAGCTACTTGCTGTTAAGAGTGCAGAAGTTTTTACCTTTGAATCCGAACGGTATCGAAAGGATGGAAGAAACGCTGACGTTCAATACGGTCATCAGCTTTATGACCAACACGAATCTACAACACTACGCCGGGGAATCGGGTTTGTCCTATTTCTCGCAAATGGCTGTCATCACGATGATGATGTTCACCTCGGCGGCGACCGGATTTTCGGTGGCGATCGCTTTTATAAGAGGCATTACGAGCAAAGGGGAGACGATCGGCAACTTTTTCGAGGATTTTGTCAAAGCGCACACCCGGATATTTTTCCCGATTGCGTTCTTGATCGCGATGCTGCTGGTGGCGCTCCAGGTACCGCAGACGCTGCAGCCGACCTTAACAGTAACGGGAGTGGAAGGTGCCGGTCAGCAAATTGCCATCGGACCGGTCGCTTCGCTGGAGTCGATCAAGCATTTGGGAACGAACGGAGGCGGATTTTTCGGCGTCAATTCGGCCCATCCCTTTGAAAATCCGAATGCGCTGACCAATGTGATTGAAATATTATCGATGTGGGTGCTGTCTGCGGCGCTTCCGTATACGTACGGTCTGTTTGCCAAAAACCGCAGGCAGGGCTGGGTTATTTTTTCGGCAATGATGCTATTGTTTCTGATGTTCTTGTCTCTCGTGTTTGTGTCGGAGTCGAACGGCAATCCGATCATGAACAGGCTTGGCATTGACGCTTCGCAGGGCAGTATGGAAGGCAAGGAAGTCCGTTTCGGCGTCGCTCAGTCGGCTCTGTTTACAGCGGTGACGACAGCGGCTACGACAGGCAGCGTCAACAATATGCACGATACGCTGACGCCGCTCGGCGGTATTACACCGCTTGCGCTGATGATGCTGAACTGCGTATTCGGCGGCAAAGGCGTCGGTTTGGTCAATATGCTGATGTATGCGATTTTGGCTGTCTTTTTGGCGGGGCTGATGGTGGGCCGTACACCGGAGTTCTTGGGCCGGAAAATCGAGGCGCGAGAGATGAAGCTGATTGCCGTTGCCATATTGGCGCATCCGTTCATTATTCTGGTTCCGACTGCGCTCGCGCTCGCAACCGAATTTGGAAAAACGGCGATTACGAATCCGTCTTTCCACGGCATTTCGCAAGTGCTGTACGAGTACACTTCCTCCGCGGCCAATAACGGATCCGGCTTTGAAGGACTCGGGGATAATACGCCATTTTGGAATATAACGACAGGACTTGTCATGCTTTTCGGCCGTTATGTTTCAATGGTCGCGATGCTTGCGGTGGCCGGTTCGCTGGTGCGCAAGCAGTGGGTTCCCGAAACCGTCGGGACCTTCCGCACCGATAACCGTCTGTTTGCCGGTATTTTGGTCGGAACTGTGTTGATTATAGGCGCGCTGACGTTTTTGCCCGGCATTGCGCTCGGGCCGATCGCCGAGCATCTGACGATCCGTTAAGGGGAAGGGTGGGTGACATCCATGAATACGAATAGAAAGACGTTATTATCCGGCAGTATTGTTAAAAAGGCTGTCAAGGATAGCTTCGTCAAGCTGAATCCAATCACGATGATGAAAAATCCGGTCATGTTTGTCGTCGAAACGGGAACGCTGATCGTGCTGTTGATGACGATTTTTCCCGGTTATTTTGGTACAGGCGAGAACATCGGATTTAATTTTACCGTATTTCTCATCTTGCTTTTCACGGTTTTGTTCGCTAATTTTGCGGAAGCTTTGGCGGAAGGGCGCGGGAAGGCGCAGGCCGATTCATTGAAAAAATCGAAAAAAGAGATGACGGCTAACAAAGTCGTCAATGGCGGCGTGAAGCAAGTGTCGTCAACGGAGCTGCGCAAAGGCGATGTTGTGGTTGTAGCCCGGGGGGAAATGATACCGGGCGACGGCGAGGTTATCGAAGGGCTCGCCTCCGTCGACGAGTCGGCCATCACCGGTGAATCGGCGCCGGTCATCAAAGAGGCCGGAGGCGATTTCAGCTCGGTAACCGGTGGAACCCGGGTAGTCAGTGACGAGATCAAGGTGCGCATCACGAGCGATCCCGGCGAATCGTTCATCGATCGGATGATCTCGCTGGTGGAGGGTGCAAAGAGGCAAAAAACGCCGAATGAAATTGCATTGAACACACTGTTGTCCAGTTTGACGCTTATTTTCTTGATTGTGGTTGTTACGCTGGCTCCAATCGCTAAATACGTGGAAATTGATTTGCAGATACCCGTCTTGATTGCATTGCTGGTCTGCCTGATTCCGACGACCATCGGCGGGCTGCTGTCGGCGATCGGGATCGCCGGGATGGACCGGGTCACGCAGTTTAATGTACTTGCGATGTCGGGTAAAGCCGTTGAAGCCGCAGGGGACATCAATACGATGATTCTCGATAAGACGGGTACGATTACTTTTGGCAATCGAATGGCAAGCGAATTTGTCCCGGTCGGTGCGGAGCAGGCCGCGGCGGTCGGCGAATGGGCGGCCATCAGCTCGATCAAGGACGAAACACCGGAAGGCCGGTCGGTTTTGGAATTGATGAAAAAGCTAGGCTTGTCCAATAACGAAGCGATTGCGGCAGGCGGACAATTTATTGAATTCAAAGCAGAAACCCGGATGAGCGGCATCGATCTGACAAACGGCAGCAAAGTGCGCAAAGGCGCGGTCGATGCTGTGAAGAAGTGGGTGGAAGCCCAGGGCGGATCGATACCCGCCGATTTGGATGCCAAAGGCAATGCCATCGCCTCGGAAGGCGGCACACCGCTCGCGGTCGCTGTAGATCGTCAAATTTTCGGATTGATTTATTTGAAGGACACCGTCAAGCCAGGCATGAAGGAACGGTTCGACCAGCTCCGCAAAATGGGAATCAAAACGATCATGTGTACAGGAGACAATCCTTTAACGGCTGCGACGATCGCCCGCGAAGCGGGAGTGGATGATTTTATCGCCGAGAGCAAGCCGGAAGATAAAATCGCGGTTATCCGCAAGGAGCAGGCGGAAGGCAAGCTTGTTGCCATGACGGGAGACGGGACGAACGATGCGCCTGCGCTTGCCCAAGCCGACGTAGGCTTGGCGATGAACAGCGGGACCATTGCGGCGAAAGAAGCGGCGAATATGGTCGATCTCGATTCCGACCCGTCAAAAATTATAGAAGTCGTAGCTATCGGCAAGCAGCTGTTGATGACGCGCGGCGCGCTCACGACATTCAGTATCGCCAACGATGTGGCCAAATATTTTGCGATCATCCCGGCCATGTTTACGCTCGCGATTCCGCAAATGGAGGCGCTGAACATCATGGGGCTCGGGACTCCGATGTCGGCTATTTTATCCGCATTAATATTTAACGCCGTTATTATTCCGCTGCTTATTCCGCTAGCGATGAGAGGCATCGCTTACAAGCCGATGAGCTCAACAAAGCTGCTGCAGAGAAACCTGTTCATCTACGGGTTTGGCGGTGTCGTCGTTCCTTTTATCGGCATCAAGATCATCGATTTGGTCGTGCATTTGTGGATATAGGCAGGGATTGATTGAGACTTGGAGGAAAGAGGTTGATCCAGAATGAATAATTCGGAGCATGCAGAATCGGAAAAGGCACGGTTATCGTTAGGTACCGCCGTAAGGGCCAGTCTTGTCTTTATTGTATTGTGCGGCATCGTTTATCCGCTCGTTTGTACCGGAATCGCGCAATTGCTCATGCCGGGGCATGCCAATGGCAGCATGATTAAGAACAGCAAGGGAGAAACGGTCGGCTCGGAGCTGATCGGCCAGAAATTTACGGATCCGCGGTTTTTTCAGGGGCGCGTATCCAGCATTGATTATAAAGCGGAAGCATCCGGCACGAACAACTATGCGCCATCCAACCCGGATATGCTTAAGCGGACGCAGGAATCGATCGAGGATTGGAAGAAAAACAATCCGGACGTGCCGGTTAACCGGCTTCCTATCGATCTGGTTACGAACTCGGGTTCGGGGCTCGATCCTCATATCAGCCCTGCATCGGCAAAAGCGCAAATTCCGCGGATCAGCAAACTGACCGGCTTGTCCGCAGCCGAGCTGGAAAAGCTCGTCGACGCTCATACGGACGGGCGCGATCTAGGGCTGTTCGGCGAGCCGCGGGTGAACGTGCTCAAGCTGAATGTAGCTTTGCAAGGATTGACCGTCGGATCAGCGAAGTCTTGAAGTGAGTGAAACGAACCGGCTGCCGGTCGGTCTATCCGCTTTTCTTTTATAATTAGGGGGGACGGCCCGTATGGACGATTTCAAACGCAAAACGCCGGAAGAAATTTTGCTATCCATATCCAGGCTGCACATGGGACGGCTGAAGGTGTACATCGGTGCCGTAAGCGGCTCGGGCAAGACGTATCACATGCTGCGTGAAGGACAACGAATGAAGCAGCAAGGCATCGACGTGGTCATATGCGCCGTGTCCACCCGGCAGCGGCCCGAGACAGTAGAGCAGATCGGTGATTTGGAACGCATTCCGAGTATTCATTGGATCCAGGAGCAGGAAGAAAAGAAAGATTTGAACCTGGACGCTCTGATCACGCGGAATCCTGAAGTCGTGCTGGTCGACGGGCTTGCCCACCGCAACCGCAAAGAAGCAAAGTTCGCTACCCGTCTGGAGGATATACGGTTTCTGCTCAGCCATGGCATCAGCGTCATGACAACAATCAACGTGTATGAGCTGGAGGGAATAAAGGAATTAGCAAGAAAGTTGACAGGCATCGAGGTGAGGGAAACCGTTCCGGCAGATACGCTGGAGCTTGCGGACGAGGTCGTGCTGATCGACGCCACGCCGGAAGCGCTATTGACCCGAGCGGCTGAAGGGCATCTGCGTATCGGACAAGGAAACCGTTACTTTAAGCAGGGTAATCTGGCGGTGCTTCGCGAGCTGTCGCTGCGGTTGATGGCCGAAGGCGTGAACGAGTCGCTGGAGAAATACAGGGACGAAATCGGGCTGATCGGTCCGTCCGGAGCGACGGAACGGATACTGGTCTCCGTACAGTTTCATTGGAACGGCTCGATTTATGTGCGCAGAGGCCAGCAAATCGCCAAGCGGCTGAACGGCGATCTGCTCGTGGTCGCTTTTGTCAACTCGAAGCAAGAACTGTCGAAGGACGCCGCGGCCTTCCGGCGGTCGATCAAGAAGCTGGCGGAAAAGGTGGGAGCGCAATTCGAAGAGCTGCCGCTGTGCTCGCGCCGGGCGCTTCCGGGCATTTTAGTCAACTACGCTTTGGAAAATAGCGTCACCCGGATTGTGCTCGGCCACTCCAAACAGACGCGGTGGCAGGAGTTTTGGCAGGGCTCCATTGTCCATGACATTTTGAAAAAAACGAGAAACATTGACATCTTCGTCGTGGCCGATAGCTCGGAGCATGAGGGGGAGCGCATCCTGCCCGCCAAGCTGTCCAGGCCGGAGGAAGAGGCTGAATGGTTCCGGCGGTTAAGCTCGCATGAGGTGGAGCAAAAAATTATCCGGATGAAAAGAGGCCGGTTCAAAGTGTATATTGGGGCTGCGCCCGGTGTCGGCAAAACGTATACGATGCTGCGCGAAGGCAACGATCTGCTGCTAAAAAACATTCATGTGCTTATCGGACTGCTGGAAACGTATGGCCGCAAAGAAACGGAGTCGCAAATAGGCCGGCTGGAGCTAATCCCGCGCAGCATCATCGACTACCGTGGTGCGAGGCTGGAAGAAATGGACACGGATGAAATCATACGCCGCAATCCTGACGTTGTGCTTGTGGATGAGCTGGCGCATACGAATGTGCCCGGAAGCAAAAACAAGAAAAGATACGAGGACGTTCTCGATATTTTAGCAGCCGGCATCTCGGTCATTTCGACCGTGAACGTGCAGCATCTGGAAAGCTTGAACGATGCGGTGGAGCAAATTACGGGCGTAAGGGTCAGAGAAACGGTGCCGGATCATATTTTGCGGCTGGCGGATGAGGTGCAGCTCATCGACGTCGCCCCCCAAACCCTGCAGCAGCGGATGAAAGAGGGCCATATTTATGCGCGGGAGAAAGTGAACCAGGCGCTCAGCCATTTTTTCAAAACAGGGAATCTGATTGCGCTGCGCGAGCTGGCTTTAAGAGAAATTGCCGATGACGTGGATGAGCGGCTGGAATCTTGGGAGCGGCGCGGCTCGCTGCGCGGCCCATGGCGGAGGAAGGAGGTCATCTTCGTCTGCGTGGATGCGGATTCCCATGCCGAGCGACTCATTCGCAGAGGCTTTCGGATCGCACACCGGCTTAAGGCCGTGTGGTATGTGGCATATGTGCAGCTGGAGCGTGATGGCCTGACCGATGAAATCGCGCAGCAACTGGATGCGGCCCGGAAGCTGACGCTTCGGCTCGGCGGAACGTTCGAAACGATCCCCTCCGACAGGCGCAAACGGATCGCCGATGCGCTGATGGCCAAAGCCAATGCGTATAAAGCGACACAGCTGATTTTGGGGCAGTCCAAATTTTCGATATGGAAGCAATTGCGGAATGGCTCGCTTGTCAAAAGATTGCTCCGAAAGGCAAGGCATATCGACGTGCTGGTAGTTGCCTATTATGATCCTCAGCATGCCGTCGCACAAGATAAATGAATATGCAACTAACTTCTGTCGAAAGGGCTCCGATCCGGAGTTCTTTTTTGACATAAAGGCGAACGTTCTTACATATATTTCTTTTCATTGGGTTATACTGCTTCAGACGGGGCAGATTTAACAAAATGTTCACTGTCTGTTAATGCTGCGTTCATGTTAGACGCGTAAGATGATAGTGTGAACAGCAACAGACAAACTACGAATTCAAAAAAAGGAGCATACAACGATGATCTTATATCAAATGGCGAAACGGATGGAGCAGCGAAAACGGCTGAAGCAAACGATTGAACAATCGGAAGGCGACAAGCAGCATCTGGTCACGCAAAAGGAATTGGTGGAGGAGCAACTGCTGACGCAAAAGATGCGCTGGACCGAAGAAGGCAGCGACGAATTTACGTTAAGCGCGATGACGCCGGAAGCGGTAGTGCCGCAGGAAAATACAACCTGGTTGTAGCGGGAAAATGGAATGAACCTTAACAAGGCGTTCCATTTTCTTTTTTTTTTGGCCGCAAATGGACTTGCTTCACTTTGGCGGTCATTGGGTGTAGAATAAGGTACACAACGAAACTGCTTATAAAAGAGGTAAAGTGCTTATGAAAGTCGTCTTGTCGACATTGAATGCCAAATATATCCACACATCGCTGGCGCTGCGCTATTTGAAGGCGTTTTGCGGCGGCGATTTTGCCATAGACATAACCGAATACACGATTAAAGACCCGGCTATGAACATCGTATCGGATTTGTTTCAGAAGCAGCCCGATGTCATCGGGTTTTCTTGCTATATATGGAACATCGAAGAAACGATTACCGTCATCAATATGCTGAAAAAAATTAACCCCCGGCTTACGATCGTGCTCGGCGGGCCCGAGGTGTCCTACGATACGGAATATTGGATGGAGCGGATTCCCGAGGTCGATTATATCGTGATGGGCGAGGGGGAAGAGACGTTCCATCATTTGCTGAAAGAGCTGAGCGGAGATCGTGCGTTTTACAGCGTGTTCGGAACGGCTTACCGCAAGGAAGGCAGGGTCATCATTAACCCGCCGCGTCCGAAGCTGCAGCTCGACGATATTCCGTCGCCGCACCGGTTTGCCGAAGATATTCCAAGCCTGGCCAACCGTGTCGTCTATTTTGAGACAAGCCGCGGTTGTCCGTTCAGCTGCCAGTTTTGCCTGTCCTCAATCGAAGTCGGCGTCCGTTATTTCGATATGGAGCGTACGAAGAGCGACCTGCTCTATTTGATCGATTCGGGCGCCAAGCTGATCAAGTTCGTGGACCGGACGTTTAACATCAAGCGCGATTATGCGATGGAAATCTTCGAATTTCTGATCGAGAATCACCGCGGCTGCGTGTTCCAATTCGAGATAACGGCCGATATTATGCGCCCCGAGGTGCTTGATTATTTGGCGGAGCACGCCCCGACCGGCGTATTCCGCTTTGAGATCGGCGTGCAATCGACGAACGATTTGACGAACAGTCTGGTCAAGCGCCGGCAAAATTTCACCAAGCTGACGCGTACCGTTACCAAGGTGAAGGAGAGCGGCAAAATTGACCAGCATCTCGATCTGATTGCAGGGCTTCCCGAGGAAAATTACGATTCGTTCCGCAAAACGTTTAACGATGTGTTTGAACTGGGGCCGGAGGAGCTGCAGCTCGGTTTTCTGAAAATGCTGCGCGGAACCGGCATGCGCGCCGACGCGGAAAAATACGGTTACAAATATATGGATCATGCGCCGTACGAAATTCTCGGCAACGACATCTTGCCATTCTCTGACCTGGTGCGGATTAAGCGGGTGGAGGACGTCCTGGAAAAATATTGGAATGCGCATCGGCTGGATCATACCGTCACTTATTTGATTCGCGAGGAGTTTCCGTCTGCGTTCGATTTTTTTCAGCAGTTCGGCGATTATTGGGAAGCCAGGGGCTGGCAAAAGATCGGCCACCAGCTGGAAGACCTGTTCACCCGTCTGCGTGCCTTCCTGCTTCACCGCGGCACGCGGCAGCCGGATATAATCGATGGTTTGATGAAGCTCGATTACTTCTTGAATCATAAGTACAAGCCGCGCAAAATATGGTGGGATTTTACGCTGGACAAGGCGAAGCAGTCGGATTATTTCCGTCTGCTGGCCGACAGTCCGGACATCGTATCGCCATCGTTCGCGGCGCTTCGGATCGGCGAAAAGGACCTGCACAAGCATGTGATGCTGGAAGTGCTGCCTTTCCGGCTTGACCGCTATTTGGCGGAAGGGCGCCTGAACGGGGATGACAGCGCAGAGCCTCAGCTGCTGATCGTTTACTTCCCGCCTGACGCTGTCACGCGCGCGCAGCATTTTACGCTGGACTTGGCGGCGGCAGTGTTCCCGACACCGACGACAACTTAAACAGCATGACAACCTCCGGCTAGCCGCGGATGTGAAACAATGCGGCGGCCGGAGGTTTTTTGCTTTGCTGTGCTGTGCCAGCCTTGACAAACGCGGCTCAGACGGCGATAAGCTGTGGTTCGGTACAGTCCAGTAAAACAAAAAAAACCTCCAAAACCACTGGAAACGTGGAATTTGGAGGTTTTTGCTGAATTGTCGGCAGGCTTGGGTTATGGCAAATAACTGCGCAGCACCGTCATCGAGCCAGTTAATGTATAATCCCCGAGATTCGCCGGCAGCAGGTAGCATTCGCCCGGTTTGACCGGCAGCTCTCCATCCGCCCAACGAATGGAGCCCGTGCCATCGCAAATGATGTGGATGACGAAGCTGTCCGCACTTGTTCGCAGCGGCCATTCCTGTTTGACGTTTCCTTTTTCCGTAATAAAGAAGGGGGAACGAGCCAAAGTAAGCCATTCATTATCGGCCGACAGGTTGGTTTTCATATGAGAGGCTCCCGAGCCTTCATAGGCGATCACATTCAACGAATCTTCGATGTGCAGCTCGCGCGGCTTTCCGTCCAGGCCTAAGCGGTTGTAATCATACAAGCGGTAGGTGCTGTCGGAATTTTGCTGGATTTCGGCGACCAGCACGCCGGCCCCTAAAGCATGGACCGTTCCGGCCGGTATGTAAAACGAATCGCCGCGCTCGACCGTGATTTCGCGAAGGCAGTCCATGATCCGGTTGTCCGCGATCGCTTCGGCCAACTGCTCGCGGGTTGCTCCGTCCTGCAAGCCGTAAATAATTTTAGCGCCCGGCTTGGCGTCGAGAATGTACCACATTTCGGTTTTCCCAAGCTCTCCCTGCGGCAGTCTGTCATAGTCGTCGTTCGGATGCACCTGGACGGACAGGTCGTCCTGACAATCGAGCAGCTTGATAAGCAGCGGAAAGCGGCCGGTTTTCGCGGAAAAGCCTTTGCTTCCGAAAATGTCTTTGCCGTACTGCTCGCGCAACTGATCCAAGCCAAGTCCGGCCCATTCGCCATTGATCACTTTCGTCGTACCGTTCGGGTGATCGCCGATCATCCAGCCTTCGCCGATCGGTCCTTCAGGGAGCGTCAAGCCGAATTGCTCCAGCGCGCGGCCGCCCCAGACGCGTTCTTTCATCTCCGGTTGAAATAATAAAGGGTATGGTTTCAAACTGTCTCCCCACTTTTCTATTATAATAGTAGTTTCATCTAACAAGCATTATATCAATCGGCCGACCGCTTTTCTACGGCTATCAAATAGGGCGGGTGGTTTTGCTGGTTCATGAACCGGTATTCCAGCACTTGAAACTGCTGCTGAGGCAGCTGCTCGGCCCATTGCCGGACCGCCAGAGCTTCCTGTTCTCCCCCTTCGTGTCCCGTATATAAGACGACGGTCAAAATACCGCCCTTGCGAAGCAGTTTGGCAGACTTCTGCAGCGCCGGTATGGTAGAAGCGGGTGTTGTAACGGTGTCATGATCGTTGCCGGGAAGGTAGCCCAAATTAAACATCACCGCCCCGAGCCGTCCGTGCAAAGCTTCCGGCAGTACGGCTTCGAGCTGGTCATGACTGCGCAAATGCAGCCGGACATGCGAATAGTCCGGCTGTTCCTTCCTTATGCGCTGTCCGGTTTTATCCAGTGCCTGCTGCTGGATATCAAAAGCATCGACAGAGCCTTCCGGACCGACGAGTTTGGCCAAAAACAGCGTATCGACGCCGTTGCCGGCGGTGGCGTCGACAACCGCCTCGCCCGGAGCGATTCGCTCCTCGATCAGCTTATGGGCATAGCTGAGAATCGACAGGAAACCCATAGCAGCCTCCATTTAATAGTTCATTATTTTTTTGTTGCCAGCCAGGCGGCCAGCGCTTCGACTTCTTCCGGCTTGAGCGTATCCTTGAAAGCCGGCATGATCTTGCCTCCGCCATTGATCTTGGCGATCAGCTCATCCTTCGTCTTCCTTCCGCCAACCTTGGAAATGTTCGGCCCTCCGCCGCCCTGCAGCTGGTCGCCGTGGCATACCATGCAGTTGCTCTTGAACAGCGGCTCGGCTTTTGCGGCCGGGTCTGCCGCGGCGGCCTCTTTGGCGTCCGCCTTGGCTTCCGGTTTTGCCTGCGCCGGTGCAGGTGCAGGGGATACAGCGGGAGCCGATGCAGCAGGTGCAGGGGACGCAACAGGCGCGGGGGCTTCAGCGGCGGGCGCCGGCGTCTGCGCCGGCGCCGATTTGGGGGCCGCGTCAGGCGCAGCGGCCTTCGGTGCCTCCTGCGCCGCCGGCGTCGACGGCTTCGCCTCAGCGGCAGGCTCCGCCTTCACCGGCGGCTCATTCTTCGCCGCCGCTTCGGGCTGCGCCGTCCCGGGCGCCTGCGGCGCCGCGGCTGCGCCGCCTGAAGCCGTGCCGGCGGCATTGCCGCCCGCGGCGCTCGCGGACGGCTTTGCGTCCGCCTCCGACTTCGGCGCAGCCGCGGCGGCCGGGGCAGCAGCCGTGCCGGCCGGCTGTGCCGCGGGCTGGCCGCTGCAGCCAGCCAACAAACCGATTGCCATTCCGGCGGCAATGAACGATAACTTCCTTGTAAACATCATAATCTCTCCTCGATCAAAGGGACGTTTTTGCAAGCCGGCACTCAATGAGACTTAAAGGATCGTCTGCATCCGCGGGCTTTATTCCGTCTCTTAGGCAGAATATGTACCTTACTATAAGAAACGTAAGGCAGGCCCGCCCCGGTTTGATCGGAGAGATAGGAGGGATTAACCTGGTTGAAACTTTTTCCCTTGCCATGTATTTCTAGCTTTCAGTTCGGCATCGATTGCGTTTAATACTTCCCACTTTTTCAAGCTCCACATCGGTCCGATCAATAGATCCCGCGGCGCGTCGCCGGTCAGCCGGTGCACAATCATTTCAGGCGGGAGCAGCTCCAGTGTATCCGTGACCAGCTTGACATACTCGTCCTTTTCCAAAAATCGCAGCAAGCCGGCTTCGTACTGCTTTACCATCGGCGTTTTTCGCATCAGGTGGAGCAGATGGATTTTAATGCCCTGCACATCCATTTGCGCTACAGCTTTGCCTGTTTCGAGCATCATCTCATGCGTTTCGCCCGGCAAACCGTAAATAATGTGGGCGCAGGTCCGGATATTATGCTTTCTCAGCTTGGCAACCGCATTTTCATAGCATTTCGTATCGTGAGCGCGATTTATGAGCTGGGAGGTCGATTCGTGAATCGTCTGAAGTCCCATTTCAACCCATAAATAAGTGCGTTCGTTCAGCTCGGCCAAATATTCGACGACATCGTCGGGAAGGCAATCCGGCCTTGTCGCAATGGATAAACCGACGACGCCGGGCTGCTGCAAAATAACTTCATAATATTCACGCAGCTCCTCGACCGGAGCATAGGTGTTCGTATATGCCTGGAAATAACCGATGTATTTGGCTTCCGGCCATTTTTTATGCTGCAAATCACGAATTTTATTGAATTGCGTCACCAGATCGTCGCGGCGGCTGCCGGCAAAATCGCCGGATCCTCTTGCGCTGCAAAAGGTGCATCCCCCGGCCGCGATGGAGCCGTCACGATTAGGGCAAGTGAATCCTGCGTCCAGCATCACCTTGAACACTTTGGCGCCGAACTGGCGGCGCATTTCGACATTCCATGTATGAAACCGTTTGTCTCCCCATTCGCTTGGAATGGCAAGCGGTTCGGCTTGATTCATCATGTTAAGACTCCTTTGTGAAAATAACGTTGAAAGCCGGCACAGCAGCGCCGCTTTCGCTTCTATTTTATCGTAAAACGAAACAGCTTGCGAACTTTTTCCTTAACAAAACCATCCTGACCGAAGGAAGGATATTTGCAACTCGAACCGTCCATGCTATTAGTGCAACACAATCCACAGCTTCGAAAGGAGAATGAGAAAGACGATGAATAAGTTCCGTAAAACAATTTTAGCATTGGCATTGACTGCTTCTTTAGGTTTTGCCGGACAAGCGCATGCTAATTTGGGGGTCAGTGGAGCAACCAATACATCGACTTACGGTGCGACAGGTACGGGCACTACGAACATCTATGATGCCTTTAGTGCAGGCACCACTCCCACTACGATTGGAACGATGGGAACGACGACAGGGACAACTGGCACCACAACCGGTACGACGACCGGTACAACAACCGGCACAACGGGGACAACTACCGGTACAACGCCAGGCACGACAACCGGTACAACGGCAACCGGCACAACAACGCCAGGCACGACAACCGGTACAACGGCTACCGGTACAACAACCGGTACGCATCACCTGCTGGACCGGATGAACACTTACGGAACGCGTACAACGAGAGACGGAATAGGTTATGGCGGTAACTACAATACGTACGGCTACCGGGCCAATGCCGACACGACGACGACAACCCGCGGCGGCAACTGGGGATGGTTAGGTCTGCTCGGATTGCTCGGATTGGCGGGAATGCGGAGCAGAGGCCGCGACGATTCCTACAACAAATAAGCTTCAATTCCGAAAGCTCTTTGACCGGCTTTCGAATCGGAGGATGGAATAATTATTGCTTTCTGTCGGCGGTTAGGCGGGGTCTGTGTCTGGCCGCTTTTCTTTATCAGCGATTCGGAGTATAATTTCATCTGATAAAGTGACGGAATCATCCGGTTTGGAGGAAAGCAATGCGTTTACGCGGCAGAAAAGGAATACGGGAGGCGCTGGAAACCCAGGCAGAACTGATTGTGCTAAATCCGGCTGCATATAAAGGAAAGTGGAAGGACGTATTTGGCAATTATAGGCCGATCCACGTCGAGCTTGGTATGGGAAAAGGACGTTTTATAAGCCAGTTAAGCTCGCTCAACCCGGAGATCAATTACATAGGTGTGGATATGTACGACGAATTGCTGCGCCGGGCCGGCGAAAAGGCCGTGCAGTCGCGTGAGGAAAACGGCGGTACATTAGCCAACTTGAGGCTGGCTTTATTTAATATTGAAAAAATCGGGGATATGTTTGAAACGGATGAGCTGGAGCGGATTTACTTGAATTTTAGCGATCCCTGGCCTAAAAAACGCCATGCTCGGCGGCGATTGACATATTCCGCGTTTGTGCGCAAATATATCGACATTTTAAACGATAACGGCGAAATTCATTTCAAAACGGATTCCCGTTCGTTGTTCGAGTTTTCTTTAAACTCGCTTGCCGATATGGGCCTTCGGATGCGCAATATTTCATTGGATTTGCATGCGGACGGTCCGCGCACCGACCTGGTGATGACCGAGTACGAAACGAAATTTTACGAGCAGGGAATGAATATTTACCGGCTTGAAGCCGTGATCGGACAAGCTGCGCTGGAGCGGCATTTGCTAAGTCTGGAGCGTGATATTCAGGAGAACGGCGAATAAACGCGGGCTTTTTGCACAAGCTTTCCGTGCCTTACAGCACGCTTCATATTTTGCGCATCGCGCCTGGACTAAGGCATCCGGCAAGAATAAAAAAAGCTTCTGATCGAAGCCCTTCCGACGAAGATACATTCGTGTTTTTGATGTAGCTTTTCTGATAACTTGCAATATCACCTGATATTATAAAAAAACCTGACGGTCAAGCTTGCCGTCAGGTTTTTGCCGCTTATTGATTTAAAATTTCCATGATCGCCTGCGAGCAGTCCATCGGATTATACGCATTCGTCTGCTGCGCAAAGCGCGCGCGCCGCCTGAGCACTTCAGGATAGCTGTCCGCCAGCAGCTTCAGCCAGTGACCGATCGTAGCTTCCGATTTGATTTGCTCGCCGAAGCCGTGCTGGGTGAAATATTGCAGGTTTTCTTCCTCCTGGCCCGGAATCGGCTTGTAAAACAGCATCGGTATGCCCTTGGCCAAACCTTCCGTGCAGGTCATCCCGCCGGGTTTCGTAATCAGCAGGTCGGATACATCCATCAATTTGTCGATTTCTGTCGTAAAGCCCAAAAGACGTATATTTTTATGCTGAAATCGTTTGTCGTCTGACAAGGCGGATAACGCTTTTTCATTGCTGCCCATGCAAATAATAAGCTGAATTTTATCGCGCCATTCGGTAAAATATTGCAGCACTTCCTCATTGTTTACCAGTCCCCAGCCGCCGCCCATTACCAGGACGGTAGGCATGTTCTGAAGACCGAAGCGGGCGCGAAGCTCCTCGCGGTTATGCTGCTCCCAAAAATTCGGATGCACGGGGATGCCGGTCACCTCGATCGCATTGGAATGAATGCCGCGGTTCAACAGCTTATCCCTGACGTCGGAGGTGGAAACCAAATATTTGTTAACCTCCGAGCTCAGCCAGGTGCCGTGCGCATCATAGTCCGTTATGACGGTGCACAAGGGCACATTGAGTCCGGCGCGCTTTAGACGTGAAATGACCGCATTGGGAAAAGGATGGGTGCAAACGATCGTATCGGGTCTCAGCTGATTGATGATTTCAGCGGTTTGCGCATAAAAAATGCGGTGCAAAGCCAATTGCGTAAACCGGTTCAACGATTTTTTATATTGCGAACGATACATAAGTCCGTACAGCTTGGGCTGCGTTGTCACGGTTTTGCGGTAAGCCGTAAAGATCCACGGAGCCAGCGTCGGATGGAGAAAAGAGCCGAGCTCCAGCACGCGCGTCTGGATGTCAGGCGAGAGCAGGCGAAGTCCGACGGAAAGAGCATGAGCGGCTTGCGTATGCCCCGCCCCAAAGCCTTCGGATAACAACAAGACCCTTTTTTTACGCATAAGGCGTTTCACCATACCTTGTGACAAGGATTTACACAATTTTAACATTAATCATTTTAAACGGAAAAAGCAACTTATCCGAAAAATGCGACAATTGCCAACGCCGTCGCCGTACCGATCAAAGCGCCGGCCAAACAATCCGACGGATAGTGTAGCCCCAAGTAAATACGGGAAACGGCAACGAGCACCGCAAGCAGCAGCAGTAAGGCTCCGACCCATGGGATCGCGTGCACGAACGGGATAACCAATGAGAAAATGGCGGTTGTATGTCCGGACGGGAAGGAATGGTCCTTCAACGGCTTTTTACACGTATTTGTATCGGGAAGGACCAGATAAGGGCGCAGACGCGGGTATATCCGCTTAATGACTGCAACGGGAATATGGCTTAAAGCAAGAGCAAGACAGCTGTACATGCCTGCCGCTTTCCAGCTTCCTTGTCCGAACAGGGCTAGACAGAGCGCTGCCGTAATCGTGAAGGCGGCCCCGCCCAAATGAGTAATCGCGTTAAAGAAAAAGTCTAAAGAGGAATGCTGGATGGTCTGGTTAACCCAGCAAAACATACGGGTCTCCCGCTGCTGCAGCCACGTGACGACACGGCCCATATCGATTCGCCTCCTTAAACTTGGGATAAGCTTTGCTTATTCGTCATATATTATGATAACCCCCTTTTGTTAGTAGAATATTAAATCAGCAATAAATCATTCTCAAATCAAGTTAATATTGTTAATTGTCTGCGGCCCAAATTCCACTCAACATTCGGGCAGACCTGGCTTGCTATTTACAGTTTGCAGGATGACACGGTATAAGTCTGCGGGCGGGATTGGCCATGAAACCAGTCGCCTGCGGGCAGTGGGGGCGAAAACGTTGGGACGACGGGTTCCGGTCCGGAGGGAGGAATGTCGGGCTTTCATGCCGAACCGGCGAATTTTCCGTAACTTATATTATGTCCTGAATGTCGGGCGGCTATCCTGTTTCAGGCCAAGCTGTTTCAGGCTTACGTTTCTTTTTGAGCCCGAATCCGCGGATTATGCAGTTGGAACGGAACGACCATACCTTGCTCATGATGGAACCTCCCATTTGGCCTTGATTGGAGACGGCGCTTTCGGGGTAAAAGATACTGTGTGCCCTCATCATGACGGTACATGTGCCGCAGCTGCGGGATCGCAGTATTTGTGCGCGCGGTGGAATTGTTGTATCATAATGGTGGGTACCGGACTGTATTTCAAGTTCGCCGCGGGCTGGAGTTTCCGGCTCTTGAGCACGGCTTGTTCGGCTGTATGACAGCTGTCCGGGCGTACTGGCCCGGTTCTTGTGCCGGGTGAAGTCAAATGAGGCGTCAGCCGCATAAACGGAACACACAAAAATGCTGAAAATCGGTGATAATAATACGTAATAGCTGGATGGCAAAGAGTTTTACCGTAATTCTCCGTAATTTCTTGCCTTAATTCGGAATCCGGCTCAATCAAGTCTCTTGGAGCTTTTGACAAATAGAAGCAAAGAGAGGAAAATCATATTCGGTTACCCGCACAATCCAGACAAAGCCATCGAAGTTGATAAAAAGAAGTTTAGAGAGAGAATAAAAAACTTTGGGGTACATAAAAAAAGGGGGATTCTTTGATGCTGGATTATTTCTTGCTAGGCATTCAGGTTGTCTTAGCGACGATCGGAGCCTATCAGCTTTTCTTGACATTTTTTGGCTGGTTCCGCAGAAAGCCGAAGGCAGCGCATGAGCCGCAAAAATCGTTTGCGATTCTTATCGCCGCCCATAACGAAGAGCAGGTTGTCGGAGCGCTTATCGACAATTTGAAAAAACTTGATTATCCGCAACAATTATACGATGTATTTGTTATTTGCGATAACTGCACCGACCGTACGGCACAAATTGCAAGAGGCAAGGGCGTCTTCGCCTGCGAACGGAATAATCCGAAGCTGCGCGGCAAAGGATACGCAATCGAATGGATGCTCAAGGAGCTATGGAAGCTGCCGCGCAGCTACGATGCGATCGTCATGCTGGACGCCGACAATCTGGTCAACCCGGATTATCTGACGCACATGAACAACGATCTGTGCAACGGCTCCCGCGTCATTCAGGCCTATTTGGACACGAAAAACCCGAACGATTCCTGGATTACTTCCGCTTACGCTACGACATATTGGTATTGCAACCGTTTGTGGCAGCTGCCGCGGCAAAATCTCGGATTGGCCAATTTCCTGGGCGGTACCGGCATGTGCTTCGAAACGAAGCTGCTCAAGGAAATCGGCTGGGGCGCGACGAGCCTCGTCGAGGATTTGGAATTTACGATGCGCTGCGTGCAGCGCGGAATTAATCCGACGTTTAACTACGACGCCAAAGTTTACGATGAGAAGCCATTAACGTTCAAGGCATCCGCCAGACAGCGTTTGAGATGGATGCAGGGTCATTTTGACGTGGCCCGCCGATATTTCCTCCCATTGTTCTGGCGAGGGCTCCGGGAAGGCAGCTGGGCAAAGCTCGATACGGCCGTCTACGCGTTGAATGTGTACAATGTGCTGCTCGGCTCCGTAGTCACGATCATTTTATGGATCAATCTGCTTCTTCCGGGAGCATCGTCGTTGAAATCGCTGTTCGATTATTCGCCGACGCTGTTCATGACCATCGGATTGCTCAGCTTCATTCAGTTCCCGCTGGCGCTCATTATCGAGAAAGCGAATTGGAGGACATATCTGTATCTCATCACGTTCCCGGTGTTTATGCTGTCGTGGTGGCCGATTACGGTGTACGCCTTCTTCACGCAAAACAACAAGCAGTGGAGCCATACCCAGCATACCCGCGTCATCCGGCTGGAAGAGATGCAAAGCAAGCAGGTGAGCTGATTATACCCGCATATTGCAGCCCTGCGTACTGCCGTTACAAGCGGCGGCACCGGGGCTTTAATTTGACAAAGGGATCCGTGATAAATCCGGCAGTTGACTTTGCAAAAGTGATTATGGTATGATATTGCAAGTGTTGCAAAAGAAGAAGCGCCCGCTTCTCACCTGTCCGACCCCGGTTGGCTGGTCATTAAAGCTAAAGTGAACGTTGATAACGGTTATGTTGATTATCACTTGAACTTTTATTAAGACGTGGGCCTTTTGCGCCCCCGTCTTTTTTATTGTTTAGGAAATTATGTGCAGCATATTTCCATGTATAATCGGGGGCTCCCCCAAAAGTAAGGTCAAGAGTTGCATGCTCTCTTGACGAAACCCGGTGGATACGGGTTAGCGGAATTCGCTTCAGGGCTTCACTTCACTTTTGGGGGACTTTGTTAGTTGTAAGGAAAGTATAAGCTTTTATACTTTTGCTTCGCACAACCTTGACAAACGCGCATGTCCCCCAAGGACGGCGCAGCCGTTTTGGAGAAATGGTTTCATTACATTCATTGGAGGTGGAAGGTTATTAGTACAGAACATTTAATTAACGATGAGATTCGGGTCAAGGAAGTACGCCTGATCGGCGCAGACGGAGAACAGCTGGGCATCAAACCGATTCGCGAAGCGCTGCAGATTGCTGTTGACGCAAACTTGGACTTGGTCAATGTTGCTCCGACGGCGAAGCCGCCGGTGTGCCGGATTATGGATTACGGGAAATACCGCTATGAAATGCAGAAGAAAGAAAAGGAAGCCCGTAAGAACCAGAAAATCGTCGAAATTAAAGAAGTTCGTTTAAGCGCCACAATCGATGAGCATGATTTTCAAACAAAGCAGCGCAACGTTGTGAAGTTTTTAAACGAAGGCGACAAGGTGAAGCTGAGCGTGCGCTTCCGCGGCCGCGAGATTGCTCATGCGAGCATCGGCCAACGGGTGCTGGAGCGCATGGCTGCCGAAGTCGAGGAGCTGTGCGTGGTCGAGCGCAGGCCGAAGCTGGAAGGCCGCAGCATGATCATGATTTTATCGCCGAAACAGCAAGCATAATATTAAGGAGGACTCTACATCATGCCAAAAATGAAAACACACAGCAGCTTAAAAGGCCGCTTCAAGATCACAGGTACAGGCAAAGTAATGAGATACAAAGCATACAAAAACCATTTGTTGTCCGGGAAATCCGCTCGTCAAAAACGCGTATTGGCATCCAACCCGGTTATGTCGGCAGGCGACGTAAGACGCTTGAAGCAGCAATTGACTAACATCAAAGGTTAAACTGTATTTCATTCTACTTAAATTTTGGAGGTAATCAATCATGGCAAGAGTAAAAGGCGGGTTTGTCACTCGTCGTCGTCATAAAAAGATTTTGAAGCTGGCTAAAGGTTATTTCGGTTCCAAGCACCGCTTATTTAAAACAGCAAATGCGCAAGTGATGAAGTCCTTGCTGTACGCTTATCGCGACCGCCGTCAAAAGAAACGCGATTTCCGCAAATTGTGGATCACTCGTATCAATGCTGCGGCTCGCATCAACGGCTTGTCCTACAGCAAATTTATGCACGGCTTGAAGCTGTCCGGCATTGAAGTTAACCGCAAAATGCTGGCCGACCTTGCTGTCAACGACCTGAACGCGTTTAACGACCTGGCTACAGCCGCCAAGCAAAAAGTGAACGCCTAATCTTGACCTTAAAGACCGTACGTTCCCCGATCCCAGGATTGCGGAAGGCGCGGTCTTTTTTTGCTGTACAGAACGTATAAGATCTTATACGTTGCTTCTCGCAACCTTGACAAACGCGCTCGTTCTCGAAAGACAGCGAAGCCGTTTATCCTTGGTTGTACAGAAAGTTCAGGTTTACTGCTCGGTTTTGTCGAACGCGCTTGGCTTGGAGACGCTTAACAAGTCACTAACAAGTGTCACAAAATTGACTACTACTTAATGAATATCTAATATTTACTTAATTCATTTAAAATCTAATTATGGTATCATGAAGCTAATATAGAATCATAGGCCATAAGTCCCTAAAATCGACAAAAAATCTCCCATATTTCGACAATTTTCGCGTAATGCCAATTCTATAAAAAAGGGTGAACGACGTATGAATATGGTTTTGCTTTCCGGTGGTTCGGGCAGCAGGCTATGGCCTTTGTCCAGCGAACGGCGTTCGAAGCAGTTCATCCCTTTTTTTAAGGATGGAAACGGGCGTCCGTCCTCCATGCTGCAAAATGTATGGAGCCAGCTCCAAAGCAGAGGACTTCACCGTTCCACCGTTATCGCCACCTCGTCAAGTCAGCGCGATCAGATCGCCGGGCAATTGGGAGAAACCGTCGATCTCGTGCTCGAACCGGAAAAACGGGATACGTTTCCCGCGATTATGCTTTCGGTCGCTTATTTGTATTCGCGCAAAGGGATTCCCCCCGATGAGATCGTCGCCGTGATGCCGGTCGACAGCTGTGTGGAGGATTCGTTCTATGATGTCCTGCAGCAGCTCCCGGATGCGCTGCGCGCGTCGGGGGCGAATGTGGCGCTTGTCGGCGTACGGCCGAGCTATCCGTCCGTGAAGTACGGCTACATAATTCCCGAGCGGCCGGCTCGTCTTGCCGGAGCGCTTGCCATTCGCGAGTTTCATGAGAAGCCTTCCGCCGAGGCAGCCCAACGTTATATCGCCCGGGGGGCGCTGTGGAACTGCGGAGTGTTCGCCTTCCGGGCCGGCTTTCTGCTGGACAAGCTTGCCGCTATGGGGCTGCCGGCCGTATATGAGGAGCTGCTGCTCGAATACAATCGGCTGGAGAGCCGGAGCTTTGACTATGCGGTGGTCGAAAAGGAGAAGAAGGTTGCGGCGCTGGTTTACGACAAGTCGTGGAAGGATCTGGGCTCCTGGTGTACGCTTGTGGAGGAATTGAGCCAGCCGGTTACGGGCGCGGGCCTGATATCGGAGGGCAGCCGGGATGTTCATATTGTCAATGAACTGAAGCTGCCGATCGTCGTACACGGCCTGTCCGACGTTGTGGTTGCCGCTGGCAGGGAAGGCATTCTGGTCATGGGCAAAGGAGCCGGCGGCGGACTGAAAGACACGCTGAGCAGGCTGAGCGGGAGCGGTGGGGTGGAGGCTGACCCGGAAGGGCTCGCCGAAACGGCAGCGTCCGCGGAGGCGGCTGAGCCTGCAACGCCTGAAGACGGTGCCGGCTCCGTACAGGCAAAGTGCAGTGCCGGCTCCGCGGGGCTCGTCACATCGCCGCCCGCCGCATGTGCCATGCCGGGAGCGACAGCGGCTTCCCGTCTTGTTATCGACCGCTCGACCTTTGCCGATGGCATTGTCGTCACGACGACGCGAATCCATCTGAACGCAGGAGAACGGCTGGTCTATGAGCCGCAGCCGACGGAGGACAGACGGACGGTTTCCTGGACCGTTCTGCATGGACGGCTGCAATTGATGAACTGCAAGGGGGAGATGACCTTGAGCTCGGGTGGAAATGCCGCCTTGAACGAAGGAGATGCAGCTGTCATTCAGGCTGAAGAAGAAGCGGATTTGCTGGAGGTCGTCACGGCTGTCGGCGGTTCCTATCGGAGAACAAGGAGTGAATTCATGTGAAAGTAAGAGCGCTGATTGGTTATGATCCTCAAAAAGTGGGACGTTATTTTAACGCATTGGAAGAGGAAGAAGCAAGTCTGGACCGGCAGCGTATGCAATTAGAGCAGACGCATAAGCTCATGGAAGCGGAGCTGGAACACGAAATCGACGAGCTTAAGCGGAAAGTAGCCGAGCTTGATCAAATAGAAACGAATTTGAAGCAATGGCTCCAAATAAACCGGAATTAGACCGTTCGTTCGGTTTCGCTTGGCGGGGGCTCCGCAAACATTTAACCGACAAGCATGCGGGCGAACTGGAGGAACGGGTCCGGCTTAAACGTGAACAGCTTGCACAGCAAATTGCAGATCATGGACGGCGGATGCAGGAGCTGGCCAAGCAGCTCGACTACCTGCAGCGGGAGTACGACAGTAAAGACAGCTATGTCGAGGAGCTCATCGGCCAAAAGCAGGAGCTGCTCAACCAGGAGGGCTTCGTTGCCGCTTCGGAAGACGGCAAGGGCAAGCCGAAGTTGAGGCTGGGCGACATGCTGGTCGCGGAAGGTCTGGTGACGCAGGGGCAGCTGGCGGAAGCAATGGAGCGGCAGCAAAAATTCGGCGGCCGGCTCGGCGATATCGTATCCGAGATGGGCTTTGTCGATAAGAGTAGGCTGGCGCTCCTGCTTAACGGTCAATCCCGCAAAGGCCGGCTCGGCGATATGCTCGTCGAAACCGGTGCAATCACGCAGGAGCAGCTGAACCGGGCGCTCGAGTTCCAGCGCAAAAGCGGCGGGATGCTGGGCGATATTTTGATGTCGATGCGGATGATTGAGCCCGAGAAGCTGTACCGGCATATTGCCACGCAAAACAATCTGGGACGAATCGGGTCCCAGTTCGATTTTGAAGACTTGATCAAGCTGCCGGAGTATATAGCCCGGCAATACGACGCCATCGTCGTTAATCAGGATTTAAACCGGTATTTGGTCGCCGTTGGCGGCCCGTTAACCGACGAGGCGCAAAGGGCCATTGAAGCGCTGCTGGGACTGCCGATCGAGCAGGTGCTTGCAACGCGCGAGGAAATGGAATATTTCTGGGCGCAGGTTTACCAGTCCGAGCTGATGGTGGAAAGCACGCAAAAGCTGGTGAACGAGCAGCCGCAAAACTCGGCGCATGTCACCTTTACGGCTCCGCAATTGGCGGCGGCCGCCGCCTTGGGTTTGCTGCTTCTCATATGCATCGGCGTGGACTGGTTTCATACATTAATCGCCGTCAATATCGGGATTCAGCTTTTTTACTTTTCGATGACCTTGTTTAAATTTTTAATTGTCATGTACGGCACGCGGGATTACGCGCAAATCCGCTTTACAAAAGAGCAGGTGGCTGCCATCGACGAGCGGACGCTGCCCGTCTATACGATACTGGTGCCGATGTACAAGGAGAGCGAGGTTATTCCTCATCTGCTGAGCAATATCGAACAGCTGGATTATCCAAAGGCGAAGCTCGACGTCAGGCTGCTGATCGAAGAGGACGATGTGGAGGCTCAGGAACTGCTGAAGAGCATGAATCTTCCGGCCTATTACACGACGATTGTCGTGCCGCACAGCCTGCCCAAAACGAAGCCGAAGGCTTGCAATTACGGCTTGATCCGCGCGCGCGGCGAATACGTCGTCATCTATGACGCCGAGGACCGACCCGACGCCGATCAGCTGAAGAAGGTGCATGCCGCTTTTATGAACGGTCCTGCCAATCTCGCTTGCATTCAGGCGAAGTTGAACTATTTCAACAGCGAGCAAAACCTGCTGACCCGCTGGTTTACTCATGAATACAGCATGTGGTTCGAGCTTCTGCTGCCGGGCGTCATGCAGCTCGACATCCCGATTCCGCTGGGCGGAACATCGAACCATTTTAAAATGGCCGTGCTCAAGGAAGTCAATGCATGGGACCCTTACAACGTAACCGAGGATGCGGATCTCGGGATTCGCCTGCACAAATCGGGCTACACGACCGCTATCGTCGATTCCCGTACTTGGGAGGAAGCGAACAGCCGTACGGGCAACTGGGTACGCCAAAGGTCGCGCTGGATTAAAGGCTACATGCAGACATGGCTTGTCCATATGCGCAATCCGGTGAAGCTTTATCGGGAGTTGGGGCTCAAAGGATTTCTCGGCTTTCAGGTAATGGTATTGGCCACGCCGATGCTGCCGCTCTTAAACCCGATTTTTTGGGTGATGATCATCCTTTGGTACGGCTGGAGGGCTGCCTGGATTCCGCAGTTTTTCCCCGGGATTATTTATTATTTGGCATCCGTCGAATTTTTGATCGGTAATTTTTTGTTCGTATTCAGCAACGTTGCCGGCGTGTACTGGGTTATTCGCGAGCTGGAAAAAAGAGGATCGACCATGTTCTCGTACGGCTTGGTCAAATATGCGCTGCTGACGCCGATTTATTGGGTGTTGATGAGCATCGCTGCGGTCAAGGCGGCATGGCAGTTAATTACGAAGCCGTTTTATTGGGAGAAGACAACGCACGGCCTGACCAAGCGCACCTCTGCTCCAGACGGGGATGCATTGAAGCAGAATGTATAGGATCGAGCGTTATTATGTCTTTTGCGAAGGATGTTTTGAGTATGAGAGAAACATATGACAGAGTTATTATCGGTGCGGGGATGTATGGGCTGTACGCCGCGGTGCAGTCCGGCAGAAACGGATATTCCACACTTGTTATCGAAACGGAAGACGAGCCTTTTAAACGGGGCTCCCGCGTGAATCAGGCCAGACTGCATAACGGTTATCATTATCCAAGGTCGTATGCTACCGCCGCCAAATCACAAAAATATTTCGACCGGTTTTTAAACGATTTTTCAGACTGCATCCATACCGATTTCAATAAAGTGTACGGCATTGCATCCAACTTTAGCTGGACAAACGGAAGCCAGTTTAAGCATTTTGCGGACAATTTGCAGCTGGTCTGCGAAGAAACGGACCTCGAGCCATACTTTTACCGGAGCGCCGTGGAAAAAGCTTACCGTACGATTGAATACAGCTTTGACGCGCAGCGGTTGAAAGCGAAATTGCTGGGCCAAATCGATCCCGGCATATGCGGCTTCAGGTTTGGCACTACAATCTGCAATGTGGTCAAAGAGGACGGTCATTTCATTGTAACGCTCGACAGCGGCGAACAATTCGAAACGCCCTACATCTTAAACGCAACGTATGCGGGAACGAATCAAATTCATGACCTCATGGGCTACGAGCATCTGCCGATCAAATACGAGCTGTGTGAGGTTATAATATGCGATGTTTCCGAGCACTTAAAAGGCGTCGGAATTACCGTCATGGACGGGCCGTTTTTCTCCATTATGCCATTCGGCTTTACCGGCTATCATTCGCTGACGACGGTTTCAAATACGCCTCATTACACGTCTCACGATTCCCTGCCCGCCTTTCCGTGTCAGGAGGAGGGCGGACGCTGTTCGCCCGGGCATCTTCGTAGCTGCAATCAGTGCAAACATAAGCCGGAAACGGCCTTTGTCGAAATGAACCAGATGGTGAAAAAATATTTGAAAAGCGATATCGTCATCCGCTATGTCGAATCTCTCTATACGGTCAAACCCGTGCTGAAGACGTCGGAGGTCGATGATTCCAGACCGACAGTCATAAGACAATATTCGCAAAATCCCGAATTTTACACTGTGTTTTCCGGGAAAATCAATACGGTATACGATTTAGACGATATATTAAGGTAGGGTTAATGGGATGATACTAGAAGAAAACTTCCTGTCCGTGATCATGGTAGCCCGCAACTGCGCCGATGTTATCGAGGATAAAGTGAATCGGCTGGACTGTTATTTGAAGAGCCGGTTCAAGCATTATGAAATTATCGTGGTCGAAAATTTTTCGCGGGACAATACGCTGCAGTTATTAAAAAATTGCGCCGCCAAACTGACCATTTTGGAGTTGGCCCGGTTTCATAACGTACAGCAAGCGCTAAGAGCCGGCGTTGACATCAGCATAGGCGACTATATACTTGAAATTGACGAGGTCAGGCTCGATTACGATATGGACATCATCTTTACGATGTATGAAGCCTGTCTGAAGGGAAACGATTTTGTCATTTGCTCCCCGCAAAAGGTAAGCGCGTCATCTTATTTGTTTTACTGGATCATCAATAAATACTTTAAGGGCAAGCTGAATACCCGCATCGCTTCATCGGTGCTGGTCCTGTCGTCAAGACGGTGCCAGAACAAAATCGTCGAAACGGGCAACGTCATCATAAACCGGAACATTTCGTATCTGCTGTCGGGACTCCAGTTTGAAATCATATACTTAAACATCAAATATAAAAATAACCGTAACTTATTCGAAAACGTGAACTTGATGGTGGACACGCTCACTTACTATACGGATATCCTCACGAGGCTGGCCTTATTTGTCTCATTCTTGTTTTTCTTTATTTCCCTAGGCGCGCTGCTGTTCAGTCTTGTATCCTATTTTATAAAGGGAGCCGTGGAAGGCTGGACGTCGCTCATCATGTTTTTAGGCTTCTCGTTTTCGGGCGTATTTCTGATGTTTGCGATTCTCACCAAATACCTCAACAGTATTTTGCAAAGCACGGTGAATACCAAGAGCTATATTTTCAAATCGGTTATGAAGAAATAGTCATTGCGGAGCAGGTGGTTTTGATGAAAAAGTTAATTTCAGTCATAGGTCCGATGTTTAACGAAGAAGGGCTTGTATCGGAATATTGTTCGCAAACCTTGAAGGTTCTCGAAAAACTGAGCGACAAATACGATTATGAGCTGATATTGGTGGATGACGGCTCGTCGGACCGGACCTACAGCAATATGATGGACGAGCAGCGCAAGCATCCGCATATCGGCGTTGTCAAGCTGTCCCGGAACTTTGGTCTCGAAGGGGCGGTCCACGGAGGCATCGAAGTCGCCAAAGGGGATGCGGTCATTGTGATGGATGCCGATCTGCAGGACCCGCCCGAGCTGATTTACCGAATGATCGAGATGTGGGAAGACGGCTACGATGTCGTATCGGGCAAGCGAATTGAACGAAAGAGCGATTCGTTGTTCAAAAAAATGAGCGCCTGGCTGTTTTATAAAGTAACGAGCGCATTTTCCAACCGGCTGGTTATTGAAGAAAACGCGGCGAATTACAAGCTGCTGAACCGCAGAGCGATCGATGAAATGAAAAAATTGCCGGAAGTGAACCGGATTTTCCGTGTATTGGTTCCATATGTCGGCTTGAAGGCCGGCAATGTCGAATATGCAAGGGACATCCGGACCGCGGGCCAAACCAAATACAATCTGAAATCGATGATCCGGTATGCGCTGGACAGTTTGGTCGGAACGACGATCGAGCCTCTACGCTTTATTATGTCACTCGGTTTTTTTACGATATTGTTGGGGATCTTGCTGACTTTGTCCATGCTGGTTATGCCCGTTGCTTCCAAGGATACGTCGCTTATCCTGGCCGTTTTGCTATATATAGCGGGCGCCGTGTTCATTTGCTTAGGCTTGATAGGCGAGTATGTCGGACAAATATTGATTGAAGTCAAGCGGAGACCTGCGTCGATTATTGATCTATATTCCGCTCCGAATGCTGAGCATAGAGAGTGAACTCGAAGGAGGCTGTTATGGAATATTTCAGAATAGGCCAGTCGGGGCTAAAAAGCACAGTCCTGACATTTGGAACGGCGCTTACGATAGGAACCGAGCATACGAGCGACAGCTATGCCAATAGTCTTGTCGATCAAGCCTGGAGACTTGGAATCCGATCATTCGATACGTCCAACAATTACGGTATGGGCGAGGCGGAAAAGCTCGTAGGCAAAGCGCTGGGCAAATACAGGCGCGGCGAATATATCGTGGCGACGAAAGGGTCTTGGCCGATAGGCGATTCGCCTTACGACCGCGGACTTTCCAGAAAGCACATCCTGGACGCCGCGGACAGCTCGCTCGCCAGATTAGGGCTGGATTACGTGGATATTTATTACGCCCACCGCTATGACCCGGAAGTGCCGATGGAAGAAATTGTCCGCACCTTCAACAGCCTGATCGCTCAAGGGAAAATCAGGTATTGGGCGACTTCGGAATGGCCGCTTGAAGCGCTTGAACAATGCCATGAGGTCTGCGGCAGACTTCAGCTGGAAAAGCCGATTGCGGAACAGTTTATTTATTCCTTTGCGATCAGGAAGGCGGATACAAACGGGGTTAAACCTTTTTGCCGTTCCCGTCAGGTTGGGATGTTCGGGTTTTCTCCGATTGCGCAGGGCCTTCTTACCGGCAAGTATAAAACGCATATTCCCGCAGACTCGAGAATAGCGAAAAAAGATGCGATCGGCTACGATAAAACCGAACAAATTTATTTACAGAACAAAGAGCGGATCGAGCAGTTTATTCAACTCTGTGAGACTTACCGGGTGAAAGGGAGCCAGCTGGCATTAAGCTGGTGTATTAAAAACGGGGTATACCCTGTTATCGGAGCGTCCAGACCCGAGCAGCTGGAGGAAAATGTGAAAGCGTTGGATATCGAGTATCCCGACGAAATATGGACCCGGCTTGAACGTATTGGATGAGTCTCGATCATTTCCAGGATCTGTTTTCAAGCAGGAGAGCTGCCACAGCCATCAAATATGCGAGAGACGGGTGATTGAACTGAAATTCTGCATATCGAATATTGCATGGGAAGCCAAAGATGACGAGTCCGTTTATCGGCTCATGCGCTCCAACGGGTACGAGGGGCTTGAAATCGCTCCGACACGGGTATGGGACAACCCTTATGGGCAGGGGCATTCGGATTACGCGCATTTCAAACAACAATTGAACCGTTACGGTATCGAATTGACCGCCATGCAATCCCTTTTATACCGGGAAGAAAGCTTGCAGCTGTTTCATGACGAGTCTTCGCGGCGGGAGATGTTGGCTGCGCTTGAGAAGCGGGCTGTGCTGGCTGAAATGCTGGGCATCCGAAGCATGGTGTTCGGATTGCCGAAGAATCGAAGCTACTCCGGTATCGACAATCGCGAAGCGTTTGAAATCGCCGCGGACTTTTTCCGGCAGGCGGGGGAAATGGCCGAAGCTTATCACACGGCCTTTTGTATCGAAGCTGTGCCGGAAAGCTACGGCACCAATTTTATCAATTCCACTGCCGAAGCATTGGAATTAGTGAAGCATGTGGGTTGCGAAGGCTTCAGACTGCATCTCGATACGGGGACGATCATTGGAAATAAAGAGAACTTAAGCGTAATCGCTGCGGCTGCAGGCTATATTTCCCATGTTCATATAAGCGAGCCGTTTCTTGACATCCCCGTTTCGCAAGGCGTTCACGCCGCTGTGGGCCGGGAGCTTCGCGAAACAGGCTACACAGGGTTTATCTCGATCGAGATGAAGAGACGCCACGATTCGGAACCGCTGACCTATTTGGAATCTGTACTTGGGCACGTGAGGGAATGGTATGCATAAATATAAACAAATGGCCGCGTATCTTGTATTCGGCGTGCTGACGGTCGTTATTAATTTCGCCTGCTATTTGCTGTGTGCGAAGCTTTTGCACATGGACTATATGATCAGCAACGGCATTGCATGGATCGCCGCGGTTATATTTGCGTTTGCCACGAACAAGTGGTTTGTCTTCCAAAAAAGCGAAACAAGCGATATCGCATCCGTAAGTAAGGAGTTCGCGGTATTTGTCGGCTGCAGAATCGCCTCGGGCATCATGGATATGCTGATCATGTACGTATTTATCGATTTGCTGCACTATAACGACGTCGTAATAAAAGTGGTATCCAGCGCGTTCGTCATTATTGCCAATTATGTCTTAAGCAAATGGATCGTCTTTCGTAAAGGCGAAACGGTATCGGAAAAGCTATAACGAGCCTCCTGTCTGGGCTTCGCACAACCTTGACAAACGCGCTCGTCCCTAAGGACTGAGAAGACGTTTGTCCTCGGTTTCGGACTGCGGAATGACGCGGTACAATTTCCATCCGCCGCCGTAATCCTTCTCGAGCGCGGCCCAGGAGGCTCCGTGATCGTAAAACCCGGGGTACCTTTGGTTTACGGCGTTTAAACTGGCAATGCCGTTAGGGTCCGGCACAAGGATATGCGTAATGTTGTATTGCTCCGGGTGTCTGAGCGATTGCTCGAAATCTCTGTCGCTCGTTATGACGAGATTATAGGGGCGTTTGCTGTTTAGGATGACGTAAAAAGCATTGAACGCATCCATCAGCACTTTTTGCCGGTCGTTTTGCTCGGCCCGTCTGTCCAAATCGGCGGCAATTTCCATGGCAAGAGGAAGCGCCTTGCTCTGCTGATAATGTATTGCGTCATATTCTTCCGGGGACAGCGATTTATTTTGCATGACATTCCAGGTAAATATGCCGCATCCGACCAACACGGCCAGAGCCATTAAGCAGCTTGTCCGATAACCGCGGGATTGCTTCTGTTTTTGCAGCTCATAAGGGAGCCACGCCATGACAAGCGGCAGCGGGTAGACGAAAAATCTCAGCCATCCGTATGAGGAGCCTTTGATGAGCATGAGAAACTGCATGGCCGGAATCGAAGCGATTAGCAATAGAATGACTGCAAATTCCGTCTTGAACAAGCTTCGGCGCCATAAACGCATAACGATGATAAGCCCGAGAGGGGGGAGAAAACAAGCGATTCGTTCGGAAATATATAAAGCCGCTTCGACAGGATGACCCATTAGCGGGCTGAAAGTGGCGTTGTTCACAAGCTGCGCGGCTTGCCCGAGGTTGGAATAGCTGGAACGTAAAAAATAGAGCGGGTCGCCCATAATCGAATAATTCAGGAAAATCCAGAGGATGCCGGTAAAAAAAGCGGGAGTCAGCAGCACAATTTCCGTCGCTTCGATCTTGTTGTAGAGCTCCCTGTACTTCGACTTATGCGGATTTTGCTTGTATTGTTTCCAAATCAGCAAAATAAAACCGAGCGCCAGACAAGCGCCGAATGCTACGGCTTCGTAGCGGGTAAGAAAGGCGAGCGCCAATGCAAAGGACGCCCCGATGAGGCTGTTTATTTTGCCCTTCTCCAGCCAGTCTGCGACGGTGATGACAATCCAAACAAGAAAGAAGATAAACACGCTCTCGCTCATTCCGTTTGAACCGTATAAAAATATAAACGGGTTTAAGCCGTACAACAGGCAGATCAATAAACTGAACAGCAGCGGCATTCCCCGCTTGATAAAATGGTGACACAGCATCACAACGGTCGCCGAGGTAAAAAAGCCTGACAGGATGACCCCGGCAATGGCTGACGAGGCCAACGCGGGATAGAGCGGCTGAGCTACCAGAATAGGCAGCATCAGAAGACTGGGCAGCGGATTCCAGACGAATCCGATGGCCGCCAAATGCGGATCCCGGCTGTAGCCGACATAATAAGCATTGGCTACTCTGCTGAAGGCATCGACAGCGACGAAATGGTTCACATGGGCCATCCAATAGCCGAAGGCGATTTCCGCGGCAAATACAAGTATGCCAAGCAGCCATACAGTTTTCGATATGCGCATGCGCCCCAATCCCTCCATTTCCGCAGTTTGACAAGTCATTTCCTATCATGCCAACAACAGCAGCTTTTATTGTACGATTATTTTACGTTTTTGACAGCTAAAATCTTTGTTAACTGTTTGAACAGGCGCCCCCGGCTTATCGTTGCGAATCCACATAGTACCACGGAAATACGCTTGACTCTTGGCCCGATTCGGCATATAATATTGAAAAAGTACAACAGACCTAATCGGCAATGATGAGGACGAAGTTATAAGGGCACTTATGTTCAGAGAGCAGAGGATTTGCTGAAACCAATGCCATTAATCCCTTATGTACGAGCTCACCTCGGAGCTGTTTTCCTGAAAAGTATGCTTAACGGCATAGCTACTAGGGGAAATCGGAATAGCACACGTTACCGTGCTGAAGGTATAACGGCTTTATGATGGCCGCGTACCTGCTAAGGTTATTTGCTGTGAGGCATTTAACAAACTCTGGGTGGTACCACGGAAGATTAGAACCCCTTTCGTCCCTTCAGACGCTATAACGCGTTTTGGGATGAGAGGGGTTTTTCGCGTTTCTAGTTTACGGGAGGAGGACAAATTCATGATCGTTCAAACCACACAAAAGTCAAAAGAACAGCTGCACAAAGAACTGCTTCAGCCGGATGTCGTTACAGGGTCGGAAATGTTGCTGCGCAGTTTGCTGTTGGAGGACGTGGATTGCGTCTTCGGGTATCCGGGCGGAGCGGTTTTATATATTTACGATGCCATGCACGGCAATCCGAATTTTAATCACTTGTTAACCCGTCACGAGCAGGGCGCGATTCATGCGGCCGACGGCTATGCGCGCTCAACCGGCAAGGTCGGCGTCTGTATCGCAACATCCGGTCCGGGGGCAACGAATCTCGTAACAGGCATTGCTACGGCTTACATGGATTCGGTACCGCTTGTTGTTATTACGGGCAATGTCGCAACCAGCGTGATCGGAACGGACGCTTTCCAGGAAGCCGACATTACCGGCATTACAATGCCGATCACGAAGCACAGCTACCTGGTGCGCGACGTTAACGATCTGCCGCGCGTCATTAAAGAAGCGTTCCATATCGCGTCCACAGGACGCAAAGGACCGGTGCTTATCGACATTCCGAAGGATGTCTCGAATGCCAAGGCGGCGTTCTATTATCCGGAGAAGGTTGAAATTCGCGGCTACCATCCGACGGTTCAACCGAACAAGCTGCAGGTGGACCGCATGCTTGAGGCGATTGCCGAGGCGGAGCGTCCGGTTATATTGGCCGGCGGCGGCGTCGTTTACTCGGACGCCTCCAAAGAGCTGCTGGAATTCGTGGAGAAATCCCGCATTCCGGTAACAACCACGCTGCTTGGACTGGGCGGCTTCCCGAGCGCACACGAGCTGTGGCTGGGCATGCCGGGCATGCACGGAACGTATGCGTCCAACCAGGCGCTGCAAAATTGCGACCTGCTGATCGGGATCGGAGCGCGGTTCGACGACCGCGTAACGATGAAGGTCGACGGCTTCGCGCCTAAGGCGAAGAAAATCGTTCACATTGACGTGGACCCTGCGGAAATCGGCAAAATCGTCGAAGCGACGATTCCATGCGTCGGCGATGTCAAGGCGGTATTGCAAATGGCGCTGCCGAAGGTGAAGCCGTCCCGGTCGGAAGCATGGATCAAGGAAGTAACGGAGAACAAGCGGAGCCGTCCGCTGCGCTATAAAGATTCGGATACGGAGCTGAAGCCGCAGTACGTGATCGAGATGATTCACGAAACGACCAAGGGTGAGGCGATCGTAACGACGGACGTTGGGCAGCATCAGATGTGGGCTGCGCAGTACTACAAGTTTAACCACCCGCGTTCCTGGATTACATCCGGCGGCCTGGGCACGATGGGCTTCGGGTTCCCGTCCGCGATCGGAGCGCAGGTAGCGCATCCGGACCGGCTGGTCGTATCGATCAACGGAGACGGCGGCATGCAGATGTGCTCGCAGGAGCTGGCGATTTGCGCCATCAATAAAATTCCTGTCAAAATCGTTGTTATCAATAACCAGGTGCTGGGAATGGTTCGCCAGTGGCAGGAAATTATTTATGACAACCGGTACAGCCATATCGATCTGGCCGGCAGCCCTGATTTCGTGAAGCTGGCCGAAGCGTACGGCGTCAAAGGCTTGAGAGCGACGAATAAAGAGGAAGCCCGCCGCGCATGGCAGGAAGCGCTGGACACCCCAGGTCCGGTACTCGTCGAATTTTTCGTCCGCAAAGGCGAGAACGTGTATCCGATGGTTACGCAAGGCTCGACGATAGATGAAATGATAATGGGGGATTCGGAATGACGCACAGACATACCATATCCGTACTAGTAAACAATCAACCTGGCGTGCTTCAGCGGGTATCCGGCTTGTTCGGCCGCAGAGGCTTCAATATTGAAAGCATCACGGTGGGCGAGTCCGAGGAATCGGGCTTGTCCCGGATGGTGATTGTAACGACAGGCGACGATAAAACGTTAGAGCAGGTGTCCAAGCAGCTGTATAAGCTGATTGACGTCATCAAGGTCGTCGATCTCAGCTCGAATCCGATGGTAGCCCGCGAGCTGGCATTGATCAAGGTCAACGCGGAGCCAAGCGCGCGTCCCGAAGTGCTGGGAATTGTCGAAACATTTCGTGCGGCGGTCGTCGATATCGGTCCTTCTTCATTAATTGTGCAGGTAGTCGGGGATTCCCATAAAATCGACGCGATGGTCGAGCTGTTGAAGCCTTACGGCATTCGTGAAATATCGAGAACCGGGGTTACGGCTATGATCCGCGGGCTGGTGAAATAGTGAACTCGTTCAGCTTTGCCGAACATCGGGGAATCAGATGGGGATTCTACCCGACCTGATTCAAGGCCCACCTTAGAGGCGGAGGTCTTAACCCGATAATGTCGTAATCGGATAATAAATAAAGTTTTCTAAAAAGATGAATTTGGAGTAAAATGTACCTTGGTGAGTGGGGGATACAGCGGGTAACTTTCAGGGATAGGCCGGTTCGTGCACCCTATGTCCGCGTTCGTACCGGAGGAAAGCGGGTTGTCCGTTATATCGCCCACTCACAGGGTTTTTAAATTAAAGGAGGAGCTATTATCCATGGCAGTTACAACTTATTACGAAAAAGACGCAGATCTTAATGCATTGCAAGGCAAAACCATCGCTATTATCGGTTACGGAAGCCAAGGCCACGCTCAAGCGCAAAACTTGCGCGACAGCGGGTTGAAAGTCATCATCGGTCTTCGTCAAGGCAAATCGTTCGAGCAAGCGAAAAACGACGGCTTCGACGTATACTCCGTTGCCGAGGCAACCAAGCTTGCCGATATCGTGCAATTGCTGATGCCGGATGAAACGCAAGCGAGCGTCTACAAAAACGAAATTGAACCGAACCTGAAGCATGGCGCAGCGATCATGTTCTCCCACGGCTTCAACGTTCATTTCGGTCAAATCGCTCCGTCCGCAGACAAAGACGTGTTCCTGGTAGCTCCTAAATCCCCGGGCCACATGGTTCGCCGCGTATATGTCGAAGGCTTCGGCGTTCCCGGACTTATCGCGGTTGAGCAGGATGCAAGCGGCAAAGCGAAAGAAATCGGCTTGGCCTATGCAAAAGGAATCGGCTGCACACGCGCGGGCGTTATCGAAACTTCGTTCCGCGAAGAAACGGAAACCGACTTGTTCGGCGAGCAGGCTGTCCTCTGCGGCGGCGCATCCGCTCTTGTTAAAGCCGGCTTCGAAACATTGGTTGAAGCGGGCTATGCTCCTGAAATGGCTTACTTCGAATGCTTGCACGAATTGAAGCTGATCGTCGACCTGATGTATGAAGGCGGTCTGGCTACGATGAGACATTCGATTTCCAACACGGCCGAGTACGGTGACTATGTAACCGGACCTCGCATCATCACAGACGAAACCAAACAAGAAATGAAGCGCGTGCTGTCCGATATCCAGCAAGGCAAATTTGCCCGCGATTTCATCTTGGAAAACCAATCCGGCCGCGCGTTCCTTACAGCTACCCGCCGTTTGGAAGCCGAGCATCCGCTTGAGCAAGTGGGCGCCCAGCTGCGCGAAATGATGCACTGGATCAAGAAGTAATGCATTTAACACGTTTGTGGCAATATAGAAATTAAACGAGGTCGGCTTGAAGTCAATGGGAAATGTTAGCGGCGGTGTCCCTCCGGTTTCTCATCTTCGAGCCGTACCTTTTTCTGCTTAAAAGCAGGCTTGCTTCGAAGCCGCCGCGAGGCTTATTGAACGATAAGGCGTTTATACGTTTTAAGCGCCGCGGAACATTTAGCACCGTAAACAGTCAGCATCGCCAAAATTTAATAAAGCTTACAATGCTAAAGCAAAACTCAGCGAGAGCTTACGAAGTAATTTTCTCACGAAAATTTTTAGCATATGCTTACGACGTAAGTTTTGCTAAAGCAAAACTCTTAGGAGGTGACCCCCATGAGAAAAATCTACATATTCGATACCACGCTGAGAGACGGCGAGCAGTCGCCGGGCGTGAATCTGAATATGCAAGAGAAGGTAGAGATCGCGCTGCAGCTGGAGAAGCTCGGGATCGACCGGATCGAAGCCGGTTTCCCGGCCGCGTCTCCAGGCGACCTTGCCGGTGTGAATGCGGTCGCGCGCGCGGTCAAAAACGCCTCCATCATCGGCTTGGCGCGTTCGCGCGAGCAGGATATCGAAGCGGTGCGCGAAGCGCTGCAGGGAGCGCAGGACCCGTGCATCCATCTATTCCTGGCCACCTCTCCGATCCACCGCAAGCATAAGCTGCGGATGGAGAAGCATGAGGTGCTGGAGCGGGCGGAAGCGGCGATCCGGTACGCGAAAAAATATTTTGACAAGGTTGAATTTTCACCGGAGGATGCGGGCCGTACCGAGCTGGACTTCCTGTGCGAGGTCACGGCGATGGCGATCCGGGCGGGCGCCACGGTCGTTAATATCCCGGACACGGTAGGCTACTTGAATCCAAGCGAGTTCGGCAACATCTTCAAAACATTGAAGGAAAACGTGCCGGGTATCGAAAAGATTCAGCTGAGCGCCCATTGTCATGACGATCTGGGCATGGCCACGGCGAACGCGCTGGCTGCCGTATTGAACGGCGCCGACCAAATCGAAGGCACGATCAACGGGATCGGCGAACGCGCAGGCAACACCTCGCTGGAAGAAGTCGTGATGGCGCTGGAAACGCGTCATGATTACTTCCAGGCGAAAACGTCGCTTGTACTCGGCGAAATTGCGCGCACAAGCCGCTTGGTCAGCAAGCTGACCGGCATGCCTGTTCCGGGCAATAAAGCGATTGTCGGCGCCAATGCGTTCGCGCACGAGTCCGGCATTCACCAGGACGGCATGCTGAAAGAAAAAACGACCTATGAAATCATGTCGCCGGAAATGATCGGCTTGAAGGACAGCAAGCTCGTGCTGGGCAAGCACTCCGGACGCCACGCTTTCCGCGAGAAGCTGGTCGACCTGGGCTATGTGCTTGGCGACGAGCAGGTGAACGCGGCGTTTGCCAAGTTCAAGGATTTGGCGGACAAGAAGAAAAACGTTACCGATGAAGACATTCGCGCTTTGATCGAGGAAAAGCTGATTGAGACACCGGAAGTGTTCGTGCTCGATACGATTCAGCTGACCTACGGCAATCAATCGGTGCCGACGGCGACGATTCGCGTAACGACGATTGAAGGCGGGTCGGCGGAAGAGGCCGCAGTCGGCAACGGCTCCGTCGACGCGATTTACAAGGCGATCGACAAAGTAACGAATGAAGAGGTCGAATTGGAAGACTATTCGATCAAGTCGGTAACCCATGGCAAGGATGCGCTTGGCGAGGTGCATGTCGTAATGCGTCAGGGCGAGTACTCCGTTCAAGGACGCGGAGTCAGCACCGATATTTTGGAAGCGAGCGCCAGGGCGTATATCGATGCGATCAATCGGTTGATCGAAAAGCGCAAATCGCCGGCGCGCAGCAGCCGCGACAATGTTACGTTAATTTAATATCCGGCTGCATGCAATTAACGCCCCGGACGCTTCGACCTGAGAAATCGGGTGAAGCGGGCCGGGGCGTTTCATTTTGAACAAATATCATTTCCTTCAAAAGCCCAGGCGACATTTTGCCCGCCCACATAGCATATAGGGAGTTTCTAATGAAGGGAGGCTGGAACGATGGGTTACGGAGCCGGCTTAGGCTATGGATCATGTTATGGCTCATGTTATGGTTCTTGCTATGGCGGGTTTGATACCAGCACAGAAGTGATCCTGGTTTTGTTCATTCTATTAGTTATTGTTAGCCGTGCTTGGATCTAGTGACGGGCCCTTCGGCTCGGCAGAGGCCCCCGGGAACACTGCGGCAGTATAAAACGGCCCCGGGGGTTGGCTTACTCGTTCAACTTTGCAGCGGAGCAGCTTGTAAAGAAAAACCCTGCCCGACCCCGAATTCGGGACGGGCAGGGTGAATAATAGACGCTTATACAGGCTGCAGCACCTTCTGAATCGCACGATCCAGACGCGCGAAGCCTTCAACCAATTGCACGTTGTCGGTGTGGGTGAAATTAAGCCGCATCGCATTTCGCTGCGGTTCGTCGGCAAAGAATCCGATACCCGGAACAAAGGCGACGCCTTCCTCAACCGCCAGCTTCAGCAGCTGCTCGGTATCGATATACTCCGGAAGCTCCAACCATATGAACATGCCGCCTTTCGGCTCGGTCCAACGCATGCCCGGCCAGTTTTGCTTGCTCAGCAGGTCGGTCATTTGGCGCATCCGGATTTCGTATTCGCTCCGGACCAGATCGATATGGCTGTAAATGTCGAAATGCTCGAATAGCTGATGCAGCGCCTGCTGGTCCATCGTACTGGAATGCAGATCGGCTGCCTGCTTGGCGCGCGCCATCTGGCGGATGACCTCGGCGTCGCCGATCGCCCAGCCGGTGCGCAGCGCCGGAGCGACGATTTTGGAGAAAGTGCTCGTATAAACGACGCCGCAGCCTTCAGGATGCTTATCCAGCGAGAAGATCGACGGCACCGCTTCCCCGCCGCCAAAACGAAGCTCTCCATATGGGTCGTCTTCCAAAATAAGCACATCATTGCGTTTGCAAATATCCAAAGCGCCTTGACGGCGTTCCAGATTCCAGGATTTTCCCGCCGGATTGGAAAAAGTAGGGACCACATAGATCATTTTCGGATTATATTGTTTAATTTTAAGCTCAAGATCGGTCAGATTCATGCCGTCCGCATCCCCGTCAACCGAAACGAGACGCGCTTTATGAGATTGAAATATTTGAATGGCGGCGAGATAAGTAGGGCGCTCCACGAGGATGACGTCGCCCGGATCGATATAGATGCGGGCAAGCAGATCGATAGCTTGCTGGGACCCTGTCGTAATCAGCATATCGTCGACGCCGACATGAATATGTTTGCGTTCCATATGCTTGGCAATGCTTTGCCGCAGCGGCGTAAAGCCTTCCGTCAATCCGTACTGAAGCACCTGCTTGCCTTCTTCGAACACACGCAAAAAAGCTTCCCGGACGGCGTCAATCGGGAAGTATTGTTCATTCGGCAGTCCGCCTGCCAGCGAAATGATAGATTTACCTTGGGTCAGTTTTAATATTTCCCGTACCGCCGAGGATTTAAAGCTATCAATCGTATCGGAAAATCGATAGTTCATCATACAAGCTCCTTTTAGTCTGAAATAACATCCTGCTTGCTACATAACTATTATTTTAATCCTTTAAATCTCATAAAACAACATGGAATCTAGCGAACTTGGCTGTTAATAGGAGCCATTTTGTAAAATATTGGGGCTTCAGTCGGAGATGAGCAGCACGATAAAAATAGGGACAAGCAGCATGGCGATCCCCAATGGAATACCGATTGCGAATCCGACGGCGATGGATCTGGCGCTATGCCCCTTTAACGATTCCGTGGTGCCTCTGTCTATTTTTCTAACGTGGTACATCAAGCTTAAATTAGTGGCTATGGCCGCGACCGCAATAATCGGGATGGTGAAGATCATCGTTTCCCGCAAGGAAAAAGGCGCAGGCGGGACATGCTGCAGGAACGATTGAAAAATCATGAGGCCGGCAACAAGAAACTGTGCGATGACTTGAGTCCATCTGACTTTGGAAAATTCGTGTCCGAGTTTCTCGGCTTCGTAGTTCATGAGCTCTCTCATCGGCGGAAATAAGCCAAGCAAGTTATACTGAACGGTTTTGCTGACGATATTCAAAACGGCCAGGATAAGGATAAGCACACCGATCGTACGTTGGAATGCGGCCAAGGAATACGCGTGAATAATAAAGGTAAACAGCAAAGCAGCGGTCAGAAGCAAGAGGTTAACCAGCACAAACTGCATAATTCTAAGCTTCCGCAAGCGCATTGCATCCATTCCTGTCACCGCCTTTCGAAAGAATATACTTATCTTACCATAATATGCGCGCACGGCGTTAAATGAACGGAGTGCCGGAGAGCCATACGGCATTTATTGCTTTTGCCTATGAAGATCATAGATTTTATATCTTTGTCATGACCGTTTAATTATGGTACAAAGGATATAATGTACAATTTTTGAAAGTAGGAGTGAATAAAATGGCAGACGTTAAAAAAATTGCAGTCATCTCCGGTGACGGTATCGGTCCCGAGGTTATCGCAGAAGCAGAGAAAGTATTGAAGAAAACGGAAGAAGTGTTCGGCTACCGGTTTGAAACGGAGCACGGTTTGTTCGGCGGCATCGCGATCGACCGGAAGGGTACGCCATTGCCTGAGGATACATTGGAGCTTTGCAAAAAAGCGGACGCCGTACTGCTGGGCGCCGTAGGCGGTCCGAAATGGGACAGCAATCCGAAGGAGCTTCGTCCGGAAACAGGGCTGCTGGGGATCCGCAAAGCGTTGGGCTTGTTCTCCAACATTCGTCCTGCCGTTATTTTTGACTGTCTGAAGGATGCATCCACATTGAAGCCGGAAGTGCTGGAAGGTACGGACCTGATCGTTGTCCGCGAGCTGACCGGCGGCATCTACTTCGGCGATAAATTCCGCCGCGACGGAGCAAACGGGCAGGAAGCGGTCGATACTTGCGTCTACAATGTGCAGGAAATCGAGCGGATCGCCCGTCAGGCGTTCGAAATCGCCCGCACGCGCAGCAAGAAGCTGGCTTCCGTCGATAAAGCGAACGTGCTGGAAACATCCCGTTTGTGGAGAGAAACGGTAATCCGCATTTCCGCGGACTACCCGGATGTCGAGCTGGAGCACGTGCTGGTCGACAACTGTGCGATGCAGCTGCTTCGCCGTCCTTCGAGTTTCGACGTTATCGTAACCGAGAACATGTTCGGCGACATTTTGAGCGATGAAGCGGCTATGCTGACAGGCTCCATCGGCATGCTGTCCTCCGCTTCCTTGGGCGAGGGCGCATTCGGCCTGTACGAGCCGGTACACGGCTCCGCGCCTGATATTGCAGGTCAAGGCGTCGCTAATCCGATCGCGACCGTGCTGTCCGTAGCGTTGATGTTCCGTCTCACATTCGGCTATCACGATGCGGCGGAAGCAATCGAGCGCGCGGTGAAAGAAGTGCTGGATGCGGGCCACCGCACGGGCGACATTGCCGTCGACAAGAGCACAGCCATCGGAACAACCGCAATGGGCGATCTGATCGTGAATGCGATAAGAAAGTAATAAAAGCAGAATCGGCTTAGTGAAGACTCTTGCATCCAACCTCCGGGGACGATGGAGAGTCTTTGCTATGTAGGCGCAAAAATATTAATTATAATAATTATAAAATAATAATAACTACAATCTTGACTTTCAACAGGGCGGATGATACGATTTTAACGGACGAAGAATTAGACAGAAGGAGGAAATAAGCAGATGGCAGAACGTTTGGTAGCTAAGCAAGCACCGGATTTTACATTGGAAACCGCTAATGGAGACGGTGTTGATTTTGGAAAGGTTTCCTTGTCCGATTATAAAGGCAAGTGGTTGGTTTTGTTCTTCTATCCGCTTGACTTCACCTTTGTATGCCCTACAGAAATTACCGCTTTGAGCGAGAATTACGACGAGTTCAAGAAGCTGAATACGGAAGTTCTTGGCGTATCCGTCGACAGCATTCACTCCCACCGCGCATGGATTAACACGCCTAAAGACAGCAACGGTCTCGGCAAGCTGAACTTCCCGCTGGGCGCCGACATTACGAAAAAAGCCGCCCGCGATTATGGCGTATTGATTGAAGAAGAAGGCGTCGCGCTTCGCGGCTTGTTCATTATCAGCCCGGAAGGCGAATTAAAATATCAAGTGGTCAACCACAACGATGTAGGCCGCAGCGTAGAAGAAACATTCCGCGTACTGGAAGCTTTGCAATCCGGCGGATTGTGCCCAATGAACTGGAAAAAAGGCGACAAGCATCTGGTCGCGAAATAAGCCGGTCTGCGCTCTGAATAGAGAAACTGCATTTTTATAAATCCCTCCGGTCTGTTATACTGCGGCTAGAGGGATTTTTATTGTTTTTTAGGGGGATAGGACGATGGATATTGTTGAAGGCTTGAAATATAGCGAAAACCATGAATGGCTGCGCGTCGAGGGCGGCCGCGCCGTTATCGGGATCACCGACTTTGCCCAGGAAGAGCTTGGTCAGATCGTGTTCGTCGAGCTGCCCGAAATCGGCGACGAGTTGAAGGACGGCGAGCCGTTCGGCAGCATGGAGTCGGTGAAAACCGTATCGGAGATGTACGCTCCGGTTTCCGGAAAAGTCGTCGACATCAACCGGAAGCTGCAAAAGGACCCCGGCGCGATCAATTTGGCGCCGTACGGAGCCGGATGGCTGATCGTGATCGAGATGACCGACCCGGCTGAGACGGACAAGCTATGGGACGCACGGAAGTACGAAAATACATACGGACACGAGTGAACTCGTTAAGCTTTGCTGAACATCTCAGATGGGGACTCTACCCCACCTGATTCAAGGCCCACCTTAGAGGTGGGGGTCTTAACCCGATAAAGTCGTAATCGGATAAATCATAAACCAACAAGCCTTCCTTGCTCGCGGGACCGAGCGGGAAGGCTTGTTGGTTTATGGGGAACGAGCCGACTGTGAGTCGGTGCAAGGTTTGAGCGGAGTTCATACGACCGCTGCGCGGCGCCGATAATCCGAACTCGGGGCGTACTGGAATATTACGCTTTTCCCGCAAGCTGCTTGTATTTCTCCATATATTTAACAACAGCAAGCACATAGGTGGCATGCGACCACGTGAGCGGCGCGACGGAAACCGGGCCGCCGTCGAACGGATCAAGCTGCTCGGGCAGTATACCGCTTTCGATCGCGTGCTTGACGACCCATTCAAGGGTGCCGCGCGGCTTTTCGAGCGCCTGTATCGTTTTGGCGCATTCGATTTCCCATTCGGCCATCCATAGCGTGCAAATAATCCAGGGATTGCCGGGCACATTTTCGATATCGCTGGACCGTTGGAAGTAATAGTCGTGGTAATAGCGGGCAATACCGCCAATGTCGGTTTTGATGGTCAAATGATCGCGATTCGCCTCCATCGTGCTGACGACGCGCGGATCGTCGGCCGGCAGGACGCCGAACTCGAAGATGCCGTAGACGCTGCTCTCGTAGGTGCGGTCCTTTACCCAGACGCCATTTTCCTGGTACAGACCGCGGACGAACCGCTGCTCCTCCTCATCCCATAGATGATGGAGGATGCCGGTTTTAATGCGTTCGGCGGTATGCCGGTAGCGGCTGCTCCGTTCTTCATCGCCGAACAGGCTGCAGAAATTGGCGGCCGCCACGAGCCCGCCGTACACGGCGGAAGTGGTAAACGTATAGATGCCGTAGCGCTCTTCCCACAGGTCGTAGCTCGGCTTCGGCAAATTCAAATCGAGGTCGATATAGCCGGACATGAATCGGGCCGCGCGGCGGATCAGGTTGCGATACAGCGACTGCGGAAGCTCGATGACGCCATGCTTCTGAAAGTCTTGCCATAAGGCGAACAGCACGAGGGCCGTCTCGTCTTCCTGAATCGGCAGCTGCTCCTTGCCGGCATGAACATACGGATGCCAGCTGGAGCCGACGGTACCGTCCGGATTGTATTTGTGATGCAAATAGCCTTCCGGCGAAAGGACCTGGGCGCAAAAATGGAAAAACGGCGTAATCATTCCCTGATAGCCGGCCATGGACATCGCGTAGGCGATCAATGCGCCGTCCCGCGGCCACATATAGCTGTAATGGTCGCGGTTGCTTTGCATAATGTCGGAGTCGTTGGCGGCAATTATCGCGCCGTTGACATCCGTCTGGGTACGGACAATCAGCAGGCTCTGCTTATACATCCGGATCACGTCGGGACTTAAATCGCCGTAGTCACGCTCCGATTTGTTCACCCAGCGCTGCCAGTACACTTGAATCCGGTTAAGCAGCTTGCCGGGATGGCTTTCTTTGACGTAGGTGTCGAGCTTCTTGACCTCCTCGAGATTTTTGCCGGCGGTCATCCAGTAATACATCGTCTCATCCGAATTCGGCGGCACGTGCAGCCTGAAGCTGATGGTGCTGTCGACGGAGCCTTGAGCGATCGCATTGCCCATCAGATGTCCGTCCTCCGCATCGCGCCAAGTGCCTTCGGCGTTATAAAAACGCTTGATCCCGGTCGTATATTGATAAATGCCGTCCGGGCCCGTGCTGCCGTTAAACATGAAATATTTATCCTTTTTATAATGAAACACCGTATTGTTCGAAGGATAATAAGCCGCGGTATCGCCGACCTCCGTCTCATTGATGACGAGATCCTGGTTGAAAAAGAGCCGAACCTCGCGCACCTGATCCCGGCTGTTATGGATGCGAATCCTTTTAATATAAATATCTTCCCGTTGATGAACGGCGTCGTTGATGAGAAGAGAGATCCCCAGATGCGGATGGGCAGCCGTAACCTCGGTAATAAGCGAATCCTCCACATAGGATAGCTTGAACTCCCAGTCCGGATCGTTCAACCAGGCAAACGCGCCGTCTACCCACAAGCCGACTCTGCATTGATAGCCGCCGATGTGGTTTAATTGCCCTACATAAGGATAGTACAAATCCCGCATGTACGTATTTCGGTCCAGATTGATCAAAAATTTTCCGTTTCCGATAACGAGTTGTCTTGGCACTCCACTCACATCCTTTGAGCTGATCTATATCTTTTCCATTTAGAGTACCTTTTTCTTCCTGAACGGTCAATCCTATGAAAATGCTTACTTTAAAATAATAGTAGGATAGCGGCCCGGCGCTTGCCTGTGCATAAAAAAAATCTCCGGCCCGAAAGCGGAGATGCACGTGTCCCGAAAGCAGGTCACCATGGCAGGAGGTTGAAAAAGATGCCCGGTCAGGCGGCCGCGCTGCGGCGGATCAGGATGGCGAGAAGGTAACGGGCTGGCGCTGTACGCCCAGACTGCGCGAAAGCTGGATTAACCGCATGATGCAATCGTAAGGATTGTCGGATTGAATGAGCTGCTGCACCTGTTCCCGGCCAATCCCGTCGCATACTTGGCTGTGCCCGGTATGATAACGAATATGCATTTGCAAGGTCTGATCGTCATAACTGACATAAGCGATCTGTTTGCACCCGATAGTAATGTAATTCAATGAGAACTTCTCCCTTCAAAAATGAGAATGAAAAATCCGTTTGCCGGGCAGCTGTACGGCAACGGATGTTTAGTCGGTTAGTAAAGCGTATGCATAAGACTTGAACAATAGAATGCGGCGGTTTAGCGATTTGTCGGGGAGCTTGTGCGTGCGCCGGGCGACCGGTTCGCTAACAAATCCCGGACTTTTTAGGATGATTGGAATCGATCATAAAAAGCGGAATAGATTTCATAAATTGAAATATGCAGGGGAGCGCAACATTGGGACGAATTAGCCGTATATAGTATAGAGCATGAAATACGGCCTTAATGTAAAATAACCGGCAGGCAACATTTAACTATACGTTCGTTTCGACAAAAAAAGAGGATTTTAGCCATTCGAGTAGAATACATTATGAATCGCTTTGTTGGAGATTTAAGGAGGCGTGATTCTATGAGTTTTTGCTGCGGCGCCAGTATGATCGGAACTCAAGGAACTTTAAAGCACATCCGAACCCAGATCCATAACGTGCCTTTGCTGTTTTGTCCCGTATGCCATCGAGTCGAGGTGCACCATTTGGTCGAAAGCGAATATGAAATTTTAGCTGAATATGCCCACGGAGACGGAGCTTCGGAAGTCGACTTTCAGGAATATGTAGATACCCGCAGTCAAGCGGAATTATATGAGAACTGTGTCAACCATGATAATGAGGACCCGTTGGAGGTCGTTCGCAGCCAGATCGACATGTCGCTCGATCTGCTGATGGTGGCTAAGACGTGGAACGATGCCGAATGGGAGGAGCAGCTGAAGAAGAGGCTGAACATCCTGAGCCGGCGCAGAAACAAGCTAAAGAACAAAAAGACGTCCCGCGGCTTAACATAATCGGACTTGACAACGTCTCTTATTCAGGGACGTTGTTTTGCTGTCGGGAGGAGATGCCGCATAGCTTCCCCGAGACCAATCCAAGAGCGTGACCCGGCAAAACTTGCAATAAAGCAAATAATGTGTATCCGGAGGGCTTGAACGACCCCCGTAATCATCGCGGTCACAGCGAAAAACTATAGTGTGAGGTGGAACGATTGCTGCTCGTTTTATTTAAGAAGTTTCTCGGAAAACGTCAGTCGCAACCATCGGAAACAACGGACTCACTGCCACCTGAACAACTTGTTATGCAAATTCAAGAAGGCGACGTAAGGCTGCGCAATCAGTTTATAACCGATTACCAGCCGTATGTAGCCAAGGTGACAAGCCGTTTTTGCAAGAGATATATAGATCCTGCCAAGGATGATGAATTCAGCATTGCATTAGGCGCTTTTAACGAGGCGATTAATCAATTTTCACAGGAAGCGGGTCGGTCGTTTCTCGGCTTTGCCGAGCAAGTCATGCGGCGTCGCTTAATTGACTATGTCCGCAAAGAACAGCGTTTCTCTCAACAGATGCCTTACAGTCTCTTTGACGTGGAGGACGACGAGGACAATATTGTCAATCCGGTGGAAATTCATCAAGCTATCGAGCAGTATGAGAAGCAAAAAGGAATGGAGGAGCGGCAGGGAGAAATTATTGATTTAAATCGGTGCTTGTCTGATTTTGGCATTCAGTTTGCGGATTTGGTGGACGCGTCCCCGAAGCACGACGACTCCAGGCAAGCTTTATTTGTTATAGGCAAGCAGCTGTCGGAAAACACCGAACTGATGCGGATTATGTTGACGAAGCGGATGCTGCCGATTAAAGAGCTTTTAGATTTGGTGGAGGTGTCCAGAAAAACATTGGAGCGAAACCGTAAATTTATTATTGCCGTAGCTTTAATCTATAACGGGCCATATCCGTACCTTCGGGACTATCTTCATATAAAACAGGATATGTAATTAAAAGGGGAGGAGGGAAGCATATGAACAAAGGCATCGTCATGGAGATGACGGATAAGAGCATCATAGTGATGCGCCGGGATGGCAAGTTCGACAAGATTTCCAGAAAGAATCGTTCGTGCGAAGTGGGCGAGGAAATCATCTATGCCGAAACGGGCGTCAACTGGGCTAATCCGTCTGTAGCCGGCCGTTCCGCTCTTGTAGCGGCGGTCGTGTTCTGCCTCGTAGTATTCGCCAGCTTTGCGGGCAAAATTGGCAGCTCCGAAGTCGTTGCCTATGTTTCACTCGACATTAATCCTTCGATTGAGATGGGGATTGATGAAAAGGAGCAGGTGCTCGAGCTTCGCGGATTAAATGATGATGGATCCGAGCTGATCCAAGCGGTAGAATTCAAAGGAAAATCATTGGAGAACGTAACGGCTTCCCTCTTGGACAAGGCTGAACAGAAGTCGCTCGCCAAAGGTGAGGCGGACATTGTGATTGCAAGCTCCGTCGTCCACGTCGGCAGCACGGTAGACGATGCGAAAATTGCGGAGAAGCTGCGCGAGCAGGTAACCAATCACATTAAGCAGACTCATCCGGAGCAGGTCAACAGCTACCAGGTTGAAGCGTTTGCGGCACCGCAGGAAGTGCGGGAGGAAGCCAGCAAAAGCGGCGTATCGATGGGCAAATATTCCGTATATTTGAATGCTAAAAGCAATGGGGTCGATGTTTCGGTCGATGATTTAAAGAAAGAATCCATTCATACGATCATTAAGAACAATGTCGACAACAAAGCGGCGATCATCCAGCCCGAGAAAGTACCGACGAAGGAAGCGATTCGAAAGCTGATTGAGGAAGAAAAGTCGGGCGAGCTGGATAAAAAGCTGAACGAAAAGAAAAAGGAGCGGGAGACGAAGGATACCGGGAAAAATACAAACAATAACGGTAAAAACGACCCGAAAAAACCGGGGAGCGGCAGCAACAGCACCCCCAACTCCAACCAGAATAAAACGAACAACGGCAAGGATAGCAATAAGGACGATAATCAGGACGACCGCAAAGACGATAAAAAGAACGGCGGCTCCCCGAATACGTCCAAACCGAATACCGCCAAGCCCCCCGCTCAAACGGGGAACACCAAGCCAGGAACGCAAAATCCTGGCGCAGTGCGTCCTGCGGACAACGGCAAAGATGACCGCAAGAACGACAAGGAAGACGATAAAAAAAACGGCGGCAAGAATGAGGACGCGAAAAAGGACGATCCCAAAAAAGACAGCGGCAAAAAGGATGACCCGAAGCAGACAGACAATCCCAGGCGAGTAGAGGAAGATAAGAAACAGGACAATAAAAAGAGCGACGACAACAAATCGGATGAAAAAAAAACGGATGACGGAAAAAAGCCGGATAATGGGAAGCGTGGCGATGATTCTTCAAAAAATGATGATCCCAAGAAGCCGGATGACACAAAAAAGAATGACGATCCGAAAAAAAATGACGATCCCAAAAAATCCGATGATGTAAAAAAAGAGCAGGATAAGAAAAACGATCCGAAGAAAGACGACAACGCGAAGGACGATAAGAAGGACACCGACACGAAGAAAGAAACCGATTCGAAATCGGATTCGAAATCCGATTCCAAGAAGGATTCCGATCCGAAAAAAGACAGCGACAACCGAAACGACCGACGATAAGATGTCCCGGTTTTCGCTTAGGCAAGTTTTCGACACAGCAGCCCGTGAGGATGCTGTGTCTTTATTTGTTGAAGTTTTTACAGAGTTTCATGACGGCGACGCGTTATTGTGATAAAATTGTTAATTGAATAACTCAAGAAATCGGGGAGAATGTCGAATTTTTGCAGCGGTGAACATGCTGAAGTTTCATTATCATGGGATAGGGGAGAATAAACCGTGAGGTATACATTATTCGGTCAAACAGGTCACCATGTATCGTCGCTTGGATTCGGAGCGATGAACTTGCCGGGCGTTCCTTTGCAGCAAGCGGGGGATGCGCTGAACTATGCGTTGGATCACGGCATCAATTATGTGGATACTGCGGCAGGCTACCGCAACAGCGAAGAAATTATCGGGGAGACGATTTCGCACCGCCGTTCGGACTACTTTCTGGCGACCAAGACGAATAAGCGGGATTATGCATCCGCCAAGGAAGAGATCGAGCGCAGCCTCGTCCGGATGAAAACCGATGTTATCGATTTGCTGCAAATTCACTATGTGAACTATGTGAGCGAATTTCAGGCGGCGATGGACGCCGAAGGCGCGTATAAAGCGGCGTTGGAGATGAAGGAAGCGGGCAAGGTGCGGTTTATCGGGATTACCGGGCATCGGCCCGAGCTGCTGGCGAAATGGATCGCCAAGGGACAGTTCGATCAGGTGCTGTTTCATTTGAATCTGGCCCAGCCGTTCGCCCTGCAGGAGCTGATTCCGACGTTGACGAAAATGGGAATGGGCAAAGTGGCGATGAAGCCGCTGTCAGGCGGATTTATTCAACCGGTCGAGAAGGCGATCCGCTATCCTTACAGCCAGGATGTGAATGTCATTATTTCGGGGATGGTCAGCGTTGACGAGGTGAAACAAAATATTGCCGCGATGGAGCAGGAGGTCGGAGCGGAGGAACGGCAGGAGCTGGAACAGCTGGCGCTCGAGCTCGGCAGCCACAACTGCCGCCGCTGCAATTATTGCTCTTGTCCGCTTGAAATTAAAATTCCGGACGTCATGATTTCCAGTCAAGTCCGCAACGTATTCGGGCTGCTGCCGAAGGGCGACGGTTTTTATCAGAAGTCCAAGGAAAGCATTTTGTCCTGTGCCGATTACGAGCCCTGTAAGGAGAAGCCGCTTTGCGAGCAGCAGTGCCCGTATCATCTGCCGATGCGCAAGGTGATCATGGAGGCGGCTTCGTACTATAACTGATGCTTGAACGGAGAAGGGCAAATTCGTCTCCGTCAGGCATATGAAATGGAGGCCGGTGGAAATGGATATGCAGCCGATAGTTCAAGACGATAACGATATTCGTTTACATATTGTACAGCGGCGGGAAGGCGAGGCCGCGGATGCCGTGCTGCGCGGCGTCGGTGCCGACGCGCTGGTGCTGCTGCTGACGCAGGCGGAGCTGGACGACGCCGCGCGCTTGCGGCATTGGCTGCCCGAGACGTTGGCAGCCGAGGTTTCGGCGATGCGCGAACGCGGACAGTTCGCGGCGTTGCTCGGGCAAGCGGAGGCGCTGCCGACGCTAGGCCTGCTTCCTTGCCGCTCGCTCCTGCTGAGCGGCCTCGGCCGCGCGGCGGCCGGCGCGGACGCCTGGCGCGATGCCGGCGTCTACGCGGCCCGCGCTGCGCTCGCGCGCGGCCTGGCGCGGCTCGCGCTGCCGCTGCCGCGCGTCGCGGACGGCGCCGCCGGCGCCGTCACGGGCACAGCCGCTGACGCGGCGGCTGTGCCGGTTCGCGAGCGTGTTCACGCGCTCGCGGAAGGGCTCTTGCTCGGCGGCTGCCGCATGCCGAGCTATGCCGCGGCGGCCCGGCCGCCGCAGCCCGCGCTGCGCGAAATCGCCCTGATCGCAGATCGGGCGGAGTTCGCGGCGCCGGGCGGCGGCAGCATCGCCGCGGCTTTGGCGCAGCCGCTTGAGGCTGCGCGGGCGTTTGCGGTCGCGACGCAGTATGCGCGCGACCTGACGAACGTGCCCGGCAACATGCTGGTGCCGGACACGCTGGCCCGGGAGGCCGCCAGGGTTGCCGCCCGTTACGGCATGGCCTGCACGGTGCTCGATGAGGCGGCCATTGTGTCGCACGGCATGGGCGGCCTCCATGCCGTCGGCAAAGGCAGCGCCAACCCGCCGCGCATGATCAGCATCCGTTACCAGGGAACGGATGCTTGGGATAACGTGACCGGTCTGGTCGGCAAAGGCATTACCTTCGATACCGGAGGCATCTCGTTGAAAAAGCCCGATGGCATGGAAGAGATGATCAGCGATATGGGCGGCGCGGCGGTGCTGTTAGGCTTGCTGCATGCCATCGGGCGTCTGAAGCCGCGGATCAATCTAATCGTGGTCATACCGACGGCCGAGAATATGCCATCGGGGACGGCGTTTAAGCCGGGCGATGTCATCCGGATGATGAGCGGGCATACCGTTGAAATTATAAATACCGACGCCGAAGGCCGGGTCGTGCTGGGAGACGGGGTATGCTACGCGAAGCAGCTCGGAGCGGAGCGGATCGTCGATGTCGCGACGTTAACCGGCGCGGTGCTGGTCAGCTTCGCGGATGTGGCGACGGGAGCCGTTGCGAACGACGAGGCGCTGCAGCGGGAAGTGGTGGACGCGGCCAAGCGGGCCGGGGAAAAGGTATGGCCATTTCCGAATTATCCCGAGTATCACGATATGCTTGCAAGCGATGTGGCGGACATTAAAAATGCCACCTCGCGCGATCGTTGGGCGGGCAGCATTACAGGCGGACTGTTTATCGGTTATTTTGCCGGGGAAACGCCATGGCTCCATCTGGATACCGGCGGGACGGCTTGGCTGTGGAACGAACGCGGAACGGAACCGAAGGGAGGCACCGGCGCGATGGTCCGAACGTTGGCCCATTGGCTGTGCCGGACGGAGGAGACGGAATAAGGCTTTCGCTTTCCGCCTCCTTGCCGCGCGCTATGCCGAGATGCTCTTGCTTTTGCTTTTTCCCATGGAATGCGTTTTGGACGACATCATTTGGATAGCGGCTTCTTCCAAGTCCTGCACCGGGATGACGAAACGGGTGATTTCATCCGTTGTATACGAAAGATTGGCAGTCCGCAGAGCCAGCTGGTCGAGATCGATTCCGATCCAGCCGGTTTTGCTCGGATGCACCGAGAGGTCGAAGCCGAGAACCGACAGCGAAGCCTGCTGCTCCGAAGGTTTTTCGGTAAAGCCCGTGTTCGCTTGGATATCGTTTAAATGAAAAAACAGTTTCTTGCAGTTCCAGCGCACGAAGCCCGGAGGAAAGGACATAATCACCAGCGGGCTTTCCCCGTCGGACTGCTTGTGAATTCGGACGGCCTTCAGGTCCTTGCTGCCGCGAATATATTGGTGCTGTCGAATGTCCGGCAGCGCCATCACAATCAGAATGGGAAGCGCGCTTGCCGCGTATAAATAAAGCTCGGATTGCAGCCAGATGGCGACGCCGATTAATGCCAGGAATACGAAGGTATACATGATCAACAACCATGATTGTTTTTTCGACATGATAGCGGTCCCCCAGATGGATAGCAAAATGGTGATACTGTGCAACAGTCCTATTTTATCATAACGGAGACATGATATTAAAGGGCTGTAAAGGTTAAGCCTTCGTAAAATATTGTCATAACGCCGAGGAGGGCCGACGGATGAAAAAAAGAATCGCCATCATTGGGCTGGGCGACATCGCGCAAAAGGTATACGTGCCATTGCTGGCCGCGGATCAGCAGGTAGAGCTGGTCGGAGTTTTGAGCCGGACAGCCGCGACCGTCCAACGCGTGGCGGATCAATACCGGATCGGCGGTCGCTTCGATTCGCTGGAAGCTTTGCTGAGCGTTAAACCGGAAGCCGTGTTTATACACAGTTCGACGGAGACCCATTACGAGCTTGTGATGGAATGTTTGAAGCAGGGGGTTGCGGTTTATGTCGACAAGCCGCTCTCTTACAATCTTGGCGAGTCGGCTGCCATGGCGCAGTACGCGTTGGAGCAAGGAGTGCTGCTTGCGGTCGGATTTAACCGCCGGTTCGCGCCCTTATATGTGAAGGCCAAGGCTTGGCTGGAGACGTCCGGCGGGCTCGAGCTGTGCGTCGCCTCCAAGCACAGGACCAAGCTGCAGAAGCACAGCGCGAGACATACGGTTCACGATGATTTGATCCATATGCTCGATTTGCTGCTCTGGCTGGGGGGACAGGAGTACGACGTTCAGCAGTATGCCGAACGGACGGATGAAAGCGGCAGACTGCTGACGGCCGCGGGCAGTCTGATCTTTAAGGGCTTGCGGGAGGGCGTCGATGCATACGGGCAGTTCAGCATGGCGAGACGGGCCGGCGCCGATCTGGAGAAGCTCGAGCTGCACGGCTCGGGACGCTCGGCCGAAGTCGTCAATATGGAATCCGCTACGCTTTATGACAACGCCGCCTTGCCGCAAACATGCGGCTTCGGGAGCTGGGACAGTATTTTATACCGCAGAGGCTTCACCGGCATTATCGAGCATTTCTTGCATAGTTTGGATCATCCGGAAAGCTGCTCGGTGCGAGCCGATCGCGTGCTGGCTGTCCATGAGCTTGCCGACCGGCTGACTTCCTGAATTATTTTCGCATGCCAACATAGGGCAAGCTCACGATCACAAGCGCCATAGATGTCGGAACTAGCGTCGAGGTGCAGTACCCGCAGACTTATGAATGTATGGTGAATACAGCCGGCGGCGGGATATAATAAATGCAGCGGGCGCCATGAGCTGTTGAATTTATAAATGTTTGGAGGGAAAAGGACATGAGCGACGGGAAACAAACGCAGACCGCAGCGAACGACAGGGTTCCGCCGGGACAGACCGTGACGGAAGGGTTTCCGGTCCTGCACTACGGATCGGTGCCTTATTACAACGATATGAGCAAATGGGATTTCCGGCTGTTCGGGCTGGTCGAACAGGAGATTACGATCAGCCATAAAGATTTTATGGCTTTGCCGCGGCAGGAATTCAATAACGATATTCACTGTGTGACGACTTGGTCAAAGCTGGACAATGTATGGGAAGGCATTTCCGTACAAGAGGTGATGAAGCGGGTGAAGCTGAAGCCGGAGGCCCGTTACGTTATGCTGCATGCCGAGCACGGCTGGACAACCAATTTGCCGTTGGACGATTTTTTGCGGGATACTTCCTTTTTCGGGATCAGGCACAACGGCCAACTGCTGACGCCCGACCACGGCTACCCGGTGCGGATGGTCGTGCCGCATCTGTATTTCTGGAAGAGCGCCAAATGGATCCGCGGCGTCGAGTTCATGGAGCGCGATAAGCCGGGCTTCTGGGAGCGCAACGGTTATCACATGTACGGCGACCCGTTCAAGGAGCAAAGATACGATTTCGACTAAAAAGTCTGATTAAGGAATGTAATCCCAATCGGACACATAAACATGGAACTCGTCTGCCTGGGCCGCCTTTTGGCCTCGATTACGTCTGTACCGATGGTACGCCAGAATAAAGGTTTCGAACGCTGGAAATGACATAATCATTTGAAAAGTATCCATGGCATCATCTCCTTTCCGGAGAGGCCATGCCACGGAAGTATTTGAATATTATTCCATTAGGGTCGTCCAATCGGACGGCTTTTTTCGAAAAGAGACGATTTCGAATAATCGCATCCGTTGAGCGCTCCCCTTTATTTGCGGGACTAATGATTGCTCGGGCTAATCATTTATGATGTTGATTGCGGTGGGATTTGCATCGTTTCATCCGCCGCCGGAAGCTCGATTTCCAGACATATGCCTTCGCCAGGCTTGCTGCGAATTACGAGGCTGCCTTTATGGTTGTTGATGATTTGTTGGGATACCATCAGGCCGAGACCGTTACCGTGCTCCTTATTGGTAAAGAACGGCTCGCCGAGCCGTTCCCGACTACGAGCTCCGTTCTGGATGGTGAAATAGCAGATGTAAATATTGAGCTTCAATATAAGCGCAACCAGCATGGATATGCAAAGGGTAAGCTTCACCTTGATGGACAAGTTGCGATCCTCCGTCTTCTGTGATGTCAGGCAATACCCCTATTTTATCAGAAATAATCGATTCCGGGTCTGCAAATTCCTTACCGGATTCATTTTTGATAACATAGGATATCATTTCGTTTTATTCAAGAAGATCCTTTGTTTTCGGTGAAAACTGTGCTAATCTCAAAGATATGACTGCCTGGGGGTACGACTATATTGACGGAAAGGGATGAATATAACAAATGTCTCCAAACGATAGTATCAAATTGACCAGTTTGTCCAGTAAAGGAGGCTGCGGGTGTAAAATCGGTCCGGCCGATCTTTCGCAGGTGCTGCGCAATCTTCCTCCGGCAGAGCCGAATCCGAACCTGCTTGTCGGCCTCGATACGAGCGACGATGCCGGTGTATACAAGCTCAGCGAGGAGCTTGCGCTTGTGCAGACGGTCGATTTCTTCACGCCGATTGTGGACGATCCTTATTCGTTCGGCCAGGTGGCTGCGGCCAATGCGATCAGCGATATATATGCGATGGGCGGCAAGCCTTTGACGGTGCTGAACATCGTCGCATTCCCGATTCGCACGCTGGACAAGCAGGTGCTGGCCGATATTTTGCGCGGCGCTGCGGACAAGGTCAAGGAAGCGGGAGCGACGCTTGTCGGCGGTCATTCGATCGACGACAACGAGCCGAAGTTCGGGCTTGCGGTGACCGGACTCATCCATCCCGGCAAAGTGCGGACGAATGCCGGAGCCCGGCCGGGCGACCAGCTCATATTGACCAAGCCGATCGGCGTCGGCATTTTAACGACCTCGATCAAGAAGGAGCGGCTTTCTCCGGAAGAGGTGGCCCAGGTGACGGAGGTGATGGCCACCTTGAACAAGACGGCTGCGGAAACGATGGAGCCCTATGACGTGCATGCCTGCACGGATGTGACGGGCTTCGGTCTGCTGGGCCACGCGTCGGAGATGGCGAAGGGCAGCGGCGCCGGCATTCGCATCGCGGGGTCGAGGGTCCCTCTGCTGCCGCGTGTCCGCGAGCTGGCGGAGGCGGGTTTCGTGCCGGGAGGGACGAAAAACAACTATACCCATCTGGATGGCTCGGTTTCATTCCCGGCCGGGATGGATCAGCTCGATCAGTGGATATTATGCGATGCGGTCACATCGGGCGGCCTGCTTATTGCCGTCGACCCTTCGCAGGCAGACGAGCTGCACAAGGCGCTGCGCGGTGCGGGCGTCGATGCCCATCGGATCGGTGAAGTCACGGCGGATCATCCGGGCCATATTGTCGTAATCGAATAGACCCGGCGCAAAGGAGCTACTTTTGTCATGTTTCAAGATATTACCGTACAGGAACTGGTTGAACTGCAGCGCAGTAAGGAAATTTCGCTCATCGATGTCCGTTCGCCGTCCGAATATGCGGACTCCACCATTCCCGGGAGCATCAACATTCCATTGTTCGACGATACGGAGCGGGCGCAGGTCGGCACCCTGTACAAGCAGGAGAGCATCGAGGCCGCCAAAAACAAAGGGCTTGAGATTGTTTCGCAAAAGCTGCCGGCATTTATTCACGCCATCGAACAAACCGATCATCGGCTTAAAGCCGTCTTCTGCTGGCGGGGAGGGATGCGGAGCCGCACGTCCGCCACGCTGGCGTCCCTGATGGGCATGAAGATATACAAGCTGACGGGCGGCTTCCGCAATTATCGCAGATGGGTTGTCGGGATGCTGGAGCAGATCAAGGAGCTTCCTCCTTGCTATGTGCTGAACGGTTTTACCGGCAGCGGAAAAACGGACATTTTGAACAGGCTTGCCGAAATGGGTTACCCGGTGGTCAATCTGGAAGAGATGGCGCAGCACCGCGGCTCGATATTCGGAGAAGTCGGGCGGAAGCCCAACAATCAGAAAACGTTCGATTCGCTGCTGGTGCACGACTTGATTCGTTTGGCGAATGCGCCCTATCTCGTGATGGAGGCGGAGAGCAAGCGGATCGGCAGGGTCATGCTTCCTCCCGCACTGCTTGAGGCCAAAGAAAACGGAACGGCGCTGTTTCTCGAGCTGCCGGTAGCCGAGCGGGTCAAGCACATTATCGGCGACTATAAGCCGGAAGCTTATAAAGAAGAGTGCATCCGGGCCTTTACCCGGATTGAAAAACGGATTCATACGCCCGTCGCGGCCGAAATCCGCAGCTTGCTCGTCAATGACGGATTTGCGCAAGCGGTAGAGCTGCTGCTGCTGTACTATTACGACCCGCGCTACAGGCACGCGACGGAACAGTATGGGAGCAAGATTATTGCCATCCGCGCCCGCAACATGGACGATGCCTTGAAACAAATCGTTCAACAGCTTCCTCCTCCGCCTTCTAAGTAGCGGTTGGAGCAAACGGCCGCCTTCCAGGCTTGCGAACGGGCGATCGTTCGAACAACCATGACAAACGCGCACGTCTCCAAAGGATGGCCGTTTTTATGGCCAATTTGGGATTGTAATGGAAATGATACGGATTGTTTGGTAATATAGTATAAAGGCCCCCTTTTACGGGAGGCCTCTATTTTTATACAAGGAGGAGCACGTATGAAACCGTTTGTACTGGATGCTGCGATAACGGGAAAGCTGTGCAGAGGGGGGGAAATCTACAATGAACCGTAGTATTCCGCTTCAAGGCTCAAGGACGCAGTTGGTTAATCAGCTCGTTTATTTTGACGAGCAGAAGCAGGAATTTCTCGACCATTACTTCCCGAACTCGGGCAGGGAGCGCCTTAAAATCGATCAGCTGCTGTCGGATTATGCCAAAACGCTTGAAGGCATACTTGCCGGATTTACCCAGGAAAGCTTGAATTCGACGGTTTTAATCGGCAGTCGGATGAGGCTGCTGTATGTGGAGGACGGTTTGACCGAGTCGTATACGGTCGTTTTCCCCCATCAGGCGGAGCCGAACGAAAATAAGGTATCTTTTTTATCTCCTATCGGGCTTCAGCTGCTGCTTGCCAAAACGAATGAAACGTGCCGTCTCAAGGTGCCGTCGGGGGAATTGGAAGTAAGACTGGAGGAAATCCGGTACAACAACAGCGGACATGTGGAGAATGCGCTCGAATAAGTTTGAGTCACGCTGTCAGCAAGCGGGATGGTTATAAACAAACGGACCTAGCGGTGAGCCGCTAGGTTTTTTGTGTGCGCTATGATTTGGTTTTGTATGTGACCAGAATGGTGCTTCTCTGATTGTCGCGACCTGAAGGACTCGTTTTGGAAATGGAGCCATAGCTGATGCTGATCACTTGATCGTCCGAAAGCTCCGCCAGAAATGCATTCGCTCTTTTCTCTGCCAAAGACGTATCCGTGTCTACAAATTCTTTAACTTGAATCATCGTTTCATCATCCTTTTCGTATCGTAATGGCGGAACCGTTTGCAGATGCCCGCGGGTTTGAAAAGCAGCTAAGGCACCCCGCGTTATTCGCGGAATGCCCACATATAGTAAACATATCATTGGAGGGAGCGGCTGTCAATATTCATTTTTGACAGATTCATTTTTCACTGGCGAAGTTAGGATGGAGAGAAGCGGGGAACTGCTCTAGTGGTCGGCGTTCATATATGCTAAACTGGTCTTAGCGGCTATGTGAAATGGAGATGAATGGATGGAAAGTGTCAAGCAGTTTTTTACCAATTTGACAGTACGACGGTTTTTCATCATTATACTGATCTGCATTCTGTTGATCTCGATAAGAGATATGTTGAATCTGGTGCTTTTAACGTTCTTAATCGCTTATGTGATGAACAGTCTGCAGCAAGCGGTATCAAGGAAAACAAGCAAATATTTGGTTATCAACAGCAAGCTCATCATCGTCATTCTTTATCTCGCGCTGGTTACGGTTGTCGTGTTTGCGATCGTTCATTACTTGCCGAAGCTGTTGCTTCAGATGAAGCAGCTAAAAGACGTGATGATCGGATTGACGAACATGCCGATGCCGGAAGACGAATTTTTGCGGTATTTATACCGGACGCTGAAAGATTTGAATTTGCAGGCCTACGTTAAGCAAGGGTTTGAATATATTTTGCGGGCCAGCAACTGGGGCACGACTTTCGTGATGTCGCTCATCCTGAGCTTCGTCTTTATTCTTGAGAAAAACAGAATCATCGCCTTTACGTCAAGATTGAAGGGAAGCAAAATTTCATGGTTGTACCAGGAGCTGGAATATTTCGGTAAAAAATTTGTGCTGTCGTTCGGCAAAGTGATCGAGGCGCAAATTTTGATCGCGCTCTGCAATACGGTGTTGACGACCATCGGGCTGTGGATACTGGGCTTCAACTATTTATTTGCGCTTGCCATCATGGTATTCCTGCTCAGTTTGGTTCCGGTAGCGGGCTTCATCATTTCGTTAATTCCGCTATGTATTATCGGATATAATATCGGCGGCTTGTCGATGGTCATTTATGTATTGATCATGATTGCCGTACTGCATTTTATAGAAGGCTATTTTTTGAACCCGAAGCTGATGTCTTCGAAAATGAACCTGCCGATGTTTTATACATTTGTCGTGCTGATTTTCTCCGAGCATTATTTGGGGGTATGGGGATTGATCGTAGGCATTCCGATCTTCGTCTTTTTGTTGGATATTCTCGATGTCGATACAACGTCATAAGCCGATATCACAAGGATAAACGCAAGGGACGAGCGCGTTTGTCAATCAAAGTATAAAAACTTATACTTTCTATAAAACTGTAATAAATCGCCAGCCTGCGCCGCTTAGCGGCAATCGGGCTGGCGATTTTTTGCGCCAGTGACTTGCAGTGCGTACGGGATGTGGGAGGACTGCACGCCGGTAAAACGGTGCAGGGAAGGCCGCGGCAGGGCGAACGGCCTGGATCCGGCGGGATAACGGCGTCGGTCGATATCCGTGCTGGAGATAGGCGTGTGAAGCAGGGGAGGCGGCAGTCGCAGCGGGTGGCGACGACGGTCTGCCCCGTGCGCCGAGTTCGAGGCGCACGATGGCTGACGGTCGGCGCGGCAGGGCGAACGGCCTGGATCCGGCGGGATATCGGCATCGATCGATAACCGTGCTGGAGATAGGCGTGTGAAGCAGGGGAGGCTGCAGCCGCAGCGGGTGGCGATGACGGACTGCCCCTAGTCGTGCGAGCCGCCGTACATCAGCCTTCGATTCGGAAGGCTGACAGGTCGCAGCGGCTGCGGCCGGTCGTCAGCAGCTCGCCGAGCGCTTCTCCAATTGCGCTGCTGAATTTGAAGCCGTGGCCGGATCCGCCCCCGGCCAGCCAGACGCCGGGTCGGCCGGGTAGCTGGCCGATCAGGAAATGCTCGTCAGGAGCGTTCTCGTACAGACAAACGCTCCCCCGGTTTAATCGCTGCGCTCCCGGCAAATAGCGCTGCGCAAACCGTTTCAGGTCGGCCTCGTCCTCAGGCCTCGTACCGAAGGGCGGCACCGGCAGGCCCGGTACGGCCGCTTCCCCGCCATTGTGCCGCCCGAGCTTCATACCGCCGCCATCCATGTCGGGAATGCCGTAATATTCCTCGCTGCCGCCGGTATTCACGATAAAGGCCGGGAACGAGCCGTGCCCGTACAAGCTTGGCGGCGCATCGAACCAGCCGACCGCCTTGCGCGTCGGGCGAATCCGGTCCGCGAGCTCGGTAACGAGCTCGCCAGCCCATGCACCGCCGCATACGAGAACGCGGTCCGCGTAATAAACGGCTGCGGCGGTGTGAACCGCCCGCGCTTGCTCCCCCGCGCCCGCAGCCGCGAGCCGGACGACTCGCGTGTCCGGCAAAAACCGCGCGCCGTAATGAAGGGCCAGCGCCTTGCTGGCGCGGATGACGGCTTCGCTGAACAGCACGCCGGCATCCGGCTCGTACAGGCCCGCCATCGGCTCCTGTACGGCGAAACCCGGCCACAGCGCTGTCAGCTCGGAAGCATCCAGCAGCTGATGCGCAATGCGGAAGGCTTCGCAGCTTTCCCGCTTGGCCTGCAAAAACCGGGAGCCGGAGTGGCCGATGCTGACGACGCCGGTCCGGCGGAACAGCTCCTGCGGCGCGCCTTCGTATATATGGCGGCGCGTCGGCTCCTGAATCGCCGCGGCTTCTTCGGCCAGCCGGGTCCAGAGCTCGCCGGCCCGCAGGGCGAGGGCCGCATATGCGGAGCCCATCGTGTAGGCCGTCCGGAAGATGCGGGTTTGCCCGTGATGGCTGCCGCTCTCATGCGGCGGGTTATGCGCGTCGATCAGAAGCACCTTCACGCCCGATTTGGCCAAATGATAGCCCGCGCTCATCCCGAAGCTTCCGGCTCCGACGACGATGACATCGTAGTGATGGTTCATGGCGGCAAATCGCTCCTTTCATACGGGAAGCTGCCGGATACCTTAAAGCACCCCGGGCAGCCATTTGACAACGTTGATTATCATTGCGGAAGCAGACTGTGAAAAGGTGAAATACCCCGCAAATAAACAAAATTAAATGGACAAGCGAAAGGTTAATCCTTACAATAATTAGTATATTAAACTAAAAGCACAGCTTTATCCATGGGGGAGGGACAGCAATGTACGCCTTGCAAAAACGGGGCAAGCTTTTGATTTGGTCCGTTTTGATTCTTATTGTATTGTATGCCGGTCTGGCACACGCTTTTACGGCGCAGGCCGAGGAGCAGGTGAAAGTAAATTTATCCGTACCAATCCATTATTGGAATTCCGTCGATCCCGTCGAAGGTTACGAGATTTCGCTGAAATGGTATGGCGACGGGTGGATACCATGGGACGGACAGCCGTCCAATATCGATGGAAATATTACATACAATGACTTGATGCCTGGGTATCCATATCGTTTGATGATAATGAAAAACGGATATTATCAATATGATGAGTTTTTCTATCTGACGTCCAGCCGCACGATACCGGTTACGCTCATCCCTATGACGGAGCCTCATGATCTTAGCTTCATGGATGAGGATATGACGGCGGGCCAGCTATCGGGATATTTGGAATGGACGGCTCCCGATATTTCAGAAGGAGCCTACACGCACTTCGGGGTTTATTTTGTAGACAAGGAAGATCAGATTATCGGGACGATAGTGCACGAAGCCGGCAAAGATGAGCATGACAGCTATCGTGTATTTGATACGCTTCTCATAGACATGCCAATTCCTGCCGGCGCACAAAAGCTGCGCGTATACAAATATACTGAAGGCGATCCTTCCAGTCTGAGAGCGACGCCTGCGGAGACTTACATATGGGATTTGCCTACAGCCCTGCCGCAAAAGATAACGATGATCGATAACGACCCGGCCCCGGGCGAAATCAATGGAACAGTTTATTGGGATCCGGCGGACGGCGATACGGGCGACAGCGAATATGTACTCCTCCGGACTTATTACTCTGATGTGACACCGGAGGAAATGGAAATCGTCGGCTCCGTGCCGTCGGGGCAGTATTCGTATCCGATTCGTGAATCCTTTTACGAATATCCAAGACTGTATTATATCGCTCTATCTAAAAACGGCTATATGTCCAATTTGGTGGCGCCCGTTGCAATTAGCGATAACATATCGGAACAGCCTGGACTCAGCGGGGAAGTCGATCCGGAAATCACAGCTCCGGGCAATCCGGTCTTTACCGACTTGGACTCCGCAGCGAACCAAATCGGAGGCACTTTGAGCTGGACTTATCCGGAATATAGGGACAACTTCGAGGTATACTTCCTGAACGTGAACAACCAAGTGGTAGGCTCGCTCATATCGGCTTATTTTGATTTTTTCTCCGGCTATGGCAGCGGAACGGACAGCTTCTTCTATTCCGTGCGTATACCGGATCATACGCCGATTCCGGCGGGCGCAACCCATCTGGGCGTATATATGAAAAACATTTACGTGGAGGGGGAGTTTCCGGAGCTATCGAAGCCTGCCGTGGTTCCGATCAACGACTTGATCCCGCCTAAAAGCCAAAACGCCGATCTGGCCGCGTTAACGACAGATCCGGCGATTACGCTGACGCCAAGCTTTTCAAGCTCGGTGAAGGATTATACGGCTACGGTATCGAGCTCGGTTTACAGCATCAAGGTTTCGGCCAAAGCCGCCGATGCGCATGCAACCGTCGTTATTAATGGAGCTGTTGTGCCATCCGAGAAAACGGTGGAAGTCAACCTCGTCCAGGGTCAGAACCCGATTCCGATCATCGTAACGGCGGAAGACGGCATGACAACGAAAAACTATAATTTGCTCATTATTAAAAATGCCCCGCTATCGGCCGATACGCAGTTGGGCAGCTTGACGTTGGGAGGGGGATTTAGCTTAACCCCGGGCTTCTCCAGGAATGAACCGAACTACACGACAGAAGTCAGCAGCGTCACAACCAGCATCACCGTGACGGCGGCGGTCTATGATTCACGCAGCCGAGTCCGTATTAATAACAGTGCGGAGAGCGTTTCGGTAACGGAGGTCGTCTACCTGAACGGATCCGTGACTCCTGTCACGATTACGGTAAAGGCCCAGGACGGAACGATAGGAACCTATTCCATATTGGTGAAAAGACCGGTATTGGCGATTGGCAGCGGCAGCGGAGCCTTCAACGGCAGCCGGCTGGAGGGCATTTCAAGCGGCACTACGGTGGATGCTCTGCTAAGCCGTCTCACCTTGCCAAGCGGCATTACGGCCAAGGTGACCGACAGGGCGACAGGCGCAACGATCGGGAAGGAGGCTCTCATCGATTCGAGCATGAAGCTCGTGCTGCTGGATGGAATAGGCAGTACAGTGTCGGCTTACGAGGTTAAGCTGCTGGGCGACATGATCCGCGAAGCGACAGGGGCGCAGCCGGGCAGCAAGCTCCAGTTCGGCCAACTGATCCAGTTTATTACATCGCCGAATAAAACTGACTTGACCGGCGACGGCCAGTTTAATGCGGCTGACGTCAGGAAAGTGCTGCTTGAACTGGCTCCCGTCAAATAACACTTCTGCATGGAAACAGCAGGAAGTGAACTCGTTCAGCTTTGCTGAACATCGGGGAATCAGATGGGGACTCTACCCCACCTGATTCAAGGCCCACCTTAGAGGGGGGGCTTAACCCGATAAAGTCGTAATCGAATAAATACAGAACCGGTTTCCGTCATGGGAGCCGGTTCTTTCTTGGAAGGCTAGGCCGTATCGAAACATAAATCCGTCGAACAGCCACTGGAAACAGCGTATAGCCAAAAACCGGTATGGGCAATGTATACTTTATCTTTGCCGGGACCATAAACAGGGCTTGCATAGAAGCGGGCTTAACCGGTACAAAATGGAAAATCCTTGGATTCATAAAGGGTTTCGACATATTATGGCGAATAATTATGGTAGTCGGATACGCCGGAATGGAAGCAGCCGGGCTCAGGTAAGCGCAGGATATAAAAAAACATTGAACGATTCATGTTCGGCACGACCGAAAACCATAACGTGCGAATATTGATGCTGGACGAAAGCTCGCATCCCGGAGGGGAATATGATGAGAGAACTGCATGATAAAATTAGGAATGAAGGAATTGTGCTCGGCGAACATGTGCTGAAGGTCGATACGTTCCTGAACCATCAGATCGATCCTGAGCTGATGATGAAGATCGGGCAGCAATTTGCGGACCGTTTTGCGGATGCCGCCGTGGATAAGGTGCTGACGCTGGAGTCGTCCGGCATCGCGCCTGCACTGATGACCGCGCTAGTGCTGAGAACGCCGCTGTTGTTCGCGCGCAAGCAGAAATCGCTGACGCTGACCGACAATCTATTCGTCGAATCGGTATATTCGTTCACGAAGCAGCAGAAGAGCGATGTGACCGTATCGCGGAAGTTTTTATCGCCTGGCGAGAAGGTATTGATTATCGACGATTTTCTTGCTCACGGCGAGGCGGCATTCGGTATGGTCCGCATCGTTAAGGCAGCCGGAGCCGAGGTCGCAGGCATCGGAATCGTCATTGAGAAGTCGTTTCAGGATGGCGGCCGCAAGCTGCGGGAAGCGGGCTTCAGGGTGGAATCGTTGGCCCGGATCGCGTCCCTTTCGGCCGAGAGGATCGAATTTATTCAGCAGGCGGGCATGCCGGCTTCGTCCCAGCCGTAAACCTTCGCAAGACAATATTTCCCGCATCGAATTCCCAGGTCACGGTCGCGCATCAGCCTGCCACATGTAACTGTATCGCATCTTAAGAAGATGAACACGTAACAAATGGATCAACTTCATTAAAACCATAGAAGGGACGGCCGAGAGCTTGTCCCTTTTTCATTTTATTACCGATTTATTGAATTATCCAATTTCAATTCCTTTTAGAAGAAGAATTACGGACGTTGCTGATCTCCAAATCGCCTGCATGACTTCCATTTCTGTTTACCCGTACGCTAACAAGAATGGATCATTATAAGGAGGCCAGCTTGATTCAGGGGAATCACCCGGATCGGCATCATCCTTAAATCCCATGTGACCCAAGTCGGAGTCGCTTGGGATTTTTTAATTGAACTCGCTGGCAGTCAAGGCTTAGTGGACAGAAACAAAAAACTTTTAAATATTCCTTTACAAGAATATTCCCGATGTGGTATATTCAATTCAAGGAAAATAACACATCGAAATAAAAACGCGAAGGAGAATGAAAAATGAGAAAAGTGATCGTATCGGAGTTCGTAACGTTGGATGGCGTAATGGAGGATCCGAGCTGGACATTCCAGTTCGGCAGCGAGGAGCAGGATAAGTTCAAGTTTGAGGAGCTCAAGTCGAGCGATGCGCTGCTGCTGGGACGCGTAACCTATGAAGGATTCGCAGCCGCTTGGCCGAACATGATCGAGGAGACAGGGGAATATGGCGAATGGATGAACGGCTATCCCAAACATGTCGTTTCCACGACCCTGGATCGGGCAGAGTGGAACAATTCAAGCGTGATCAAGGGCGATCTGGCCGAGGAAATTGCGAAACTGAAGAAGCAGCTGGGCAAAGACATTCTGGTTTTTGGTAGCTGCTCTCTCGTCTCGACACTCATGAAGCTTGGTCTTATCGATGAATACCGACTCATGGTGTTCCCTGTCGTGGTCGGCAGCGGAAAACGCCTCTTCAATGAAGGGATGGATATGACCTCTTTGAAATTAGCGGATACGAGGACATTCGAATCGGGTGTCGTCGTGCTCACGTACCAAAAAGCATAACGGTCTAATGGAACGGAGTCTTTTGGTAAAACCGGGAATGACGAAGTAGACGTAAATCGACGATGGATCGACTGGGCTAGGTAAGAAAAAACAGGGCAAAGGAGTGCATCATAAATGATGAATAAACAAAAGATCATCTACTGGATATTCACATCGTTATTGATTCTGCTAATGGGGGGAGGCGTCGTTCCTAATCTTCTATCCAGTCCAGAGTGGGTAGCAATATTTGAGCATTTGGTCTATCCCCCTTACCTGCTTCCATTCCTTGGTGCAGCCAAGCTGCTCGGAATTCTGGCTATTCTCATACCAAGATACCCACGATTAAAGGAATGGGCTTACGCTGGCTTTGTTTTCGATTTGAGTGGCGCGTTGTATTCTGTTTTGGCTATTGGAGATGCTTCGGGTGGAATTATTGTATTTTTCATCGGGTACGCACTCATCGCAGGGTCCTATATTTATTCTCTCAAGCTACAGAAAGCCAAATCGACCATAGCAGCTCCGAATCCTCACCCTAGAGATGGGGGGATGGGGAGAGTCGCTACTTATAGACAACAGTCATAGCCTGTATGTCTTACAGGACCGTGGATTGTGGAACGAAAACCTCGACAACTTGGAGCGTTATTTGCAGGAATTGCAATGTTGAAGAAAAAGCTTCCCTTTTATGCATGCAGGAAGCTTTTTCTTTATCCGATTACGACTTTATCGGGCTAAGAACCCCACCTCCAAGGTGGGCCTTGAATCAGGTGGGGTAGAGCCCCCATCTGATTCCCCGATGTTCAGCAAAGCTGAACGAGTTCACTGTTCGTGTTTTTCAAATTGACGCGGCCCGGCCAGGGCCGGATCGTGGCGAGCTGCACCAGAAACATCATTCAAACGCTGAACTGCTTTGCCGATCGATGCGGCGTGTTGTTCGGCTTTATTTGGTTGCTCTTGTTCCGGCTCGCAAGGCTCCAACAGCTCGCGAATGATGCGAAAGGCTTGGTGCTGCTTTCGTTCTTTATGTTTCAGCAGGAGCAGAATACTTTCCCATACCCGTTTTTCCTCCTGCAAGGATAAGCGTGAAGCTTGACAAGTTCGGACACCAACACTACAATTTGTAGTGTGAGGTGTGCGATAATGAAAATACATAATTTTAAAACCAACGAAAGTGGATTAAACCGTTTTTTCGGATCGCTGGAAGCCCGCATTATGGAAATTTTATGGGATGGCGAGGAAATGTCCATCAAAGATGTGCAGCATAGGCTGGAGTGTGAAAAGACGGTTAATTTCAACACGGTCATGACCGTCATGAACCGGCTGGTGGATAAACGGATTTTGCAAAAGCGCGTGGCGGGCCGATCATTTTTATACCATCCTGTCTTGTCCAAGCATGAGTTTCTGGAAACGCAATCGAAGGAGCTGACGCATGAATTAATGGAGGAATTCGGTTCCCTCGTGGTGAATCATATGTTGGATGCTTTGGAGGAGGCAGATCCTCAACTTATGGACAGGCTGGAGCAAAAAATTAAGGAACTGAAGAAGGGAACCTGAGCCATGCGCGAATACCGGTTATGGTCGAAGTTCATTTTTATCGCAGGCGTCTTGATTTCCGGGGTCCTTATTTTGCAGATGGGGTTATATGCGCTGCACGTCATTATGCATTGGAATGCGGATTATAACCTGATCGAGCTGTGCCATTCGATGCTGCAATCGTTCGGATTCAGCTTTGCCGGATACATTCTCCAGGCCGTCGTGTATCAAACTTTTTTCCTGCTCGTATTTATCGTTGTCAAACAAGCGGTACAGACCCGGAAATTCGCCGGCAAGCTGCAGGCATGCAGGGATGAAGCATGGACCCGCAGGCTGAACGAGAGCTACAGCACAGCCCGCGGGAGCATTACGGTCATCGACAGTCCGGAAGCAGTCGCTATGGCTGCAGGCGTGTTCAAACCGCACATCGTCCTGTCCACCGGTCTGCTGCAGCTGCTGAGCAATTGTGAGCTTCGCGCCGTCCTGCATCATGAGTGGCATCACGCCAAATCGTCGGATCCCGCAAAAACGTTCCTGCTGACGCTGTTCGCCTCCGCTTTATGGTACATCCCGATTTTGAAATGGTTTTTGCGCAATTATAAGATTGTGCGGGAAGTGCTGGCGGACGATTATGCGATGCGAAGGATGGGGACACCGGCGGAGCTGGGCAGCGCCCTGTTCAAGCTATTGAAGGGGGGCGTCCCGGCACGGTTGCCGATGTCGCATGTCTCGATCCTCGACACCTCGATCAACTACCGGATCCGGCAAATCGTCGAGCCCGACGCGAAGCTGAGGCTGAGCTGGCCGTTGGCGCCCGCCATCATTTCGATTCAGGTTGCTGCGGCGCTCTGTACGATGTTTGTCATAGTCCTGTACTAATTCATTCCAGCGTTTGCACCCGTTATCATTGAATCATCATCTTATAAGTAAAGGAAGAGGTCCGTTGAAAAAGAACACAGCCCAAAAACACAGCTACAAAGAGCAGCGCAAGCTGGAGGCGGCAAGACAGCAGAAAACGACGCAAAGAATGATCTGGATTACGGCGGTTTGCATCGTTGCGATCATTGCGGCCGTCATCGTCTTTAGACCGAAGGAAGCCCCCGCACAGATCGCTTATGACAAGCTGCCCCGACTGGGAGACGCCAATGCGCCGGTTAAAGTCGTGGAGCTGGGCGATTATAAATGCCCTTCATGCAAATATTTCAGCCAAACGATCGAGCCCCAGCTGAAAAAAGATTATATCGATAAAGGGCAGGTGGCCTTATACTTTTCCAATTTCGTATTTATCGGTCCGGATTCGAACACTGCGGCATTGGCGGCGCAATCGATTTATCATCAAAATAATGATGCGTTTTGGAAGTTTTATGATGTGGTCTATAAAAATCAGGGGGACGAAAAGGTGCAGTGGGCAACGCCGCAATTTCTCGTAGACTTGGCGAAAAAAGAAAAGCTGCCGGTTGATTATGACTTGCTGCTGAAAGATATTACGACGAAAAAGTACCAGAACGAGATTGACGAGCACAACGAATTCGCCCGCAAAAACCAGGTGAACAGCACGCCGACATTGTTTATTAACGGCAAAAAGCTGGACAATTCGATGGATTACAACGCGATCAAAGCGGCGATCGATAAAGCCGGGAAGGGTGAATAGCGGGTGAGCCCGATCCTTCAAGCCGCCAAGCGGCACGCGCTGTATTGGGCATGGGTGGTGTCGCTGGTCGCGACGCTTGGAAGCTTGTACTTCAGCGAAATATTGGGCTATGAGCCGTGCAAGCTGTGCTGGTTTCAACGTATTTTCATGTATCCGCAGGCGATCCTGCTCGGGATGGCCTGCTACCGCAACGACCGCAAAATGGCCGCGTACTTGCTGCCTCTGAGCATCATTGGAGGATGCATTTCGCTATATCATGTTGCCGAACAAAAAATTCCCGCCTTGGCCAAGCTGCTGCCATGCACCGTCGGGGTGCCCTGCAACGAGGATTACATCAACTGGCTCGGCTTTATTACCATTCCGACTTTGGCGCTGATCGCCTTCGTCCTGATGACCTGCTTCCTGCTGCTGCAAAAGCGTACGTTGAGAGAAGAGGAGGAGCTGGAAAATATGGAGGAGCCGGAGAGAGGGCAGACGCAGGCGTAGTAATGCCGGCCGGCCGGCCGGAATGCCGCCTGTGCGCCGCCCGGCGCATCGTCCGGGAAGCACCGGGCTATTCGACCGACACCTTGGTGGACGCGAAAAAGCGGGATATCGCGAAGGAGGCTGCCCCGAGCAGGGTGGAACGGCCCTGCAGCTCCGAAAACTCGATGCGCAGCTGCGCCCTAGGGAACGGCAGCGAACGTTTCTCCATCACTTGCAGGATCGGCGGGAGCAGCCATTTTTTGGCGTTTACGATGCTTCCGCCGATAATAATCAGCTCCGGATTGAAGCTGTTGATCACATTGACGAGTCCAATCCCCAGGTAACGCCCCATCCGTTCGAACAGCTCCACAGCCTCTGCTTCGCCTTCCGCCGCGCGTTGGATCAACGTTTCCACATCGATCGAAGCATCCCCCGATTGCTTGCGCGCTTCATCCAGCAGCGCCTGCTCCGATGCGTACAGCTCCCAACAGCCGACATTGCCGCAGCGGCAAGCTTTACCGTTCAGCTCGATCGACAGATGGCCCATCTCACCGGAGAAGCCGGATACGCCGCGGTACAGCTCCTCCTTGATGATAACGCCGGTACCGATTCCGCTGCTGATGCTGACATAAATCAGATGCGAGGCGTTACGGCCCGCGCCGAACTGTTTCTCGCCGACGGCGCCCGCGTTCGCCTCGTTGTCGATCACGACGGGAATGCCGAATTCCCGTTCGACCCGCTGCTGCAGCGGCACATCGGCCCAGCCGAGATTCGGCGCGAACAGCACGCGGCCGTTATCGTCGCTGATGCCGGGAATGCCGATGCCGATACCTACGACGCCGTAAGGGCTTGCCGGAGCGCGGCGGATCATTTCGCGGATGCAGTCGGCCAACTCGCCGATGACCGATTCGACAGACGTATTGCCGTGGGCCGTTCTGTATTCCTCGATGATCTCCCCCTTCAGATCGGTAAGAACGGCCGCAATTTGCCCGACGCCCAGATCGACGCCCACCGCGAAGCCTGCAGCCTGGTTGAACAGCAGCATCATCGGCTTGCGCCCGCCGCTTGACTCGCCCGTCCCGATTTCATGCGCCATGCTGCTTTCGATCAGCTCGTTGACGAGCGTCGATACGGTTGCTTTGGTCAGCCCGGTCAGCTCCGCGATTTTCGCTCTCGATACCGGGGCATGCTGCTTGATATGCTCCAGCACAATCGATTTATTAATTTTTTTCACGAGGTTCAAATCGCCTGTTTGTTTCATGGATGTCCCCTTCTTTTTGTTGAGTTGCCAGAAAGTATATGCTTATATACTTTGCTTCGCGCAACCTTGGCAAACGCGCCCGACCCCAAAGGACGGTGAAGCCGTTTATCCCGGACGCGTCAGACGTATAGATTGTAGCATGAAATAGAATAATGTTCACGCAACTAAGTTAGTTTAATCAATTTACAAACTTTCAATTCGATGTTATAGTTAGGATGCAAACGTTTTTATTGAGCTAACATCATTAACTTTTCATTCGGAGGGACGAATAATGAGTTATTTTAATCAGGCGAAAATTCAGTACGAAGGCAAGCAATCGAACAATCCGCTGGCGTTTAAGTTTTACAACCCGGATCAGGTCATTCTCGGCAAAACGATGCGCGAGCATCTCCGTTTCGCGGTAGCCTACTGGCATTCCTTCTCGGCTAACGGATCGGACCCGTTCGGCGCGGGCACCTATATCCGCGGCTGGGATCGTTTCAGCGGCATGGATCAGGCTAAAGCGCGGGTGGAAGCCTGCTTCGAGCTGCTTCATATTCTTGACGTCGACTACTTCTGCTTCCATGACCGGGATATCGCTCCGGAAGGCAGCACGCTGCAGGAAACGAACGCCAATCTGGACGTCATTGTCGGGCTGATCGAGGAGCAGATGAAAGCAACCGGCAAAAAGCTGCTCTGGAACACCGCGAATATGTTCACGAATCCGCGTTTCGTTCACGGCGCGGCTACGACCAACAATGCGAATGTGTACGCTTATGCCGCAGCTCAAGTGAAAAAAGCGCTGGAGCACGGCAAACGTCTGGGCTCGCAAAACTATGTATTCTGGGGCGGCCGCGAAGGCTACGAGTCGCTGCTGAACACCGACATGGGGCTGGAGCTTGACAACCTGGCGAGGTTCATGCACATGGCCGTCGATTATGCCAAAGAAATCGGCTTTGACGCGCAGTTCCTGATTGAACCGAAGCCGAAGGAGCCTTCGAAGCACCAATACGATTTCGACGCGGCTACGGCGTTATCGTTCCTGCAAAAATACGACCTGATGAAGCACTTCAAGCTGAATGTGGAAGCGAACCATGCTACATTGGCCGGCCATACATTCGAGCATGAGCTGCGCGTGGCGCGGATTAACGGCGCACTCGGTTCGATCGACGCGAACCAGGGCGACATGCTGCTTGGCTGGGATACCGATGAATTCCCGACCGATCTGTATTCGACGACGCTGGCCATGTACGAAATTTTGCTCAATGAAGGCGGAATCGGCCGCGGGGGCGTTAACTTCGACGCGAAGCCGCGCCGCACCTCGTTCGAGCAGGACGACCTGATCTACTCCCATATCGCGGGCATGGATTCATTCGCGCGCGGATTGCAGGTTGCCGCCAAGCTGATCGAAGACCGCGTATTCGAAAATATCGTCGAAGAACGTTACGCTTCGTTCAAATCCGGCATCGGCGCCGACATCGTCTCCGGCAAAGCCAACTTGCGCACGCTGGAAGCGTACGCGCTGGAAAATCAATCGTTCGAATTGAAATCCGGACGCGTCGAGCTGATCAAATCGGTCATCAATCAATATATCATCAACGCGTAAGCGTATCGTTACGCATCCGGTATTCCGGCTGTGCCGCGGTTATTACGCCGCAATCCGCCTAATCAAAGCCGCCCTGACCGATGAATCGGCCGGGGCGGCTTTTTGTGGTGCGCCCGGCATGGGCGATAACTAGGCGGTGAAAGTCCGCTACAGGCTTGGCAGTAGGAACTGTTAGCCGAAGGCAAGGGTGTCCGTCGCGAGGCGGAATCTGAAGGAAGCCGGAGGCAAACCCTCGGTCTGACGAACAGAAATCACATACAAGGCATGGTGAGACGGACGAGCTTGCCATACAAAGCAAAGTCCAATACTGCCCGAATCTCATCATGTAGATGTGGCAGATAGATGAGGGGAAAGTTATCGCTCTTACCCGGGGAGGTCTCACAGACGTGAAGTAGGGAAAAAAAATCCGAAAGACGGAGTAAAGCTCGCTGTGAGAAGTCAGCAGAGGCCATAGTACGGGTGCCGCGACAGCGGTGAACGGAAGGGCTGAACAATCGTAAGTCTCGAGTACAGACTGAAAGGAGAATCGATGCGATGAAAGCAGAATACCGGAAGGGCTACCGGCAAAGAGATAGCGTGGAACGCGAAGGGGATGCAGGAGCGCGGAGCATCGAAGCTCGGGAAAGGAAAGAAAGGGACGGTGCAAACGACCTGCTGGAACGCATACTGGACAGAGATAATCTGAACCGAGCGTAC
>NZ_SMRT01000009.1 GCF_004354045.1 Paenibacillus piri
GAGAGATAAAATGTGTGTAACCAACCCACGTATATCAGATTGCTCAACGTCGAAAAGATTTTTGCCTTCACGCTCAGCCTTTAAGCGGAACTTTGTAATGCTTGACATGGAGCCTCTGCGGGTATGACATCCTGGCGAGAGAGCGATTACGTTGGTCACTTCATCGCCATAGGCCAATGAGCCTATCATACCCGCCCCTCCATGTAAAGCATCACAAAGAGTTACTTTTTACTCAAAATTCAAAAAAACGGGGAGCTTCAAGAGACGCTCTTGACAGACCTCGTTCATATCAGAAAAGCTACATCAAAAACACGAATGTATCTTCATCGAAAGGGCTTCGGTCAGAAGCTTTTCTTATAATGTCAGAATTTATATATTTTCAGCGGAGCTGAAGCTTTCAATCATTTCAAGAAAACCTACATATAAATCGTGGATTGCAGATGATTGCATAAAAATATTGTATTTATATACATTAATTTGTATAATTATACGAAATGAATGAGAGGTGATTGCATGCATGTTCAAGGAAGCGCGGAAACCGCACAGCTGCTTCAAGATGCCGATCGATCGATTTTGTTTACGGCAGCGCGTCCGGAGCTTGTCATGGAGCGCGGCGAAGGCATGTATTTGTGGGATACGGAGGGCCATTCGTATCTCGATTTCACCGGCGGCTGGGCTGTAACCTGTTTGGGCCATTCGCCGGCAGTCATCCGGGACGCCTTATCCAGACAGTCGGCGACACTGGTCAATGCGAGCCCGTCGTTTTACAACAAGCCGATGATCGAGTTCGCTCGGCTATTAACCGGGCTGTCGGTGTTTGACAAGGTTTTTTTTGCCAGCAGCGGAGCGGAAGCTAACGAGGGCGCCGTCAAGCTGGCGCGGAAGTACGGCCGCCTTCATCTGGGCGGCGCTTATGACGTCATTACAACGGCCAACGGCTTCCACGGGCGCACGCTGGCTATGATGTCCGCGACCGGCAAGCGGCAGTGGGAGCAGCTGTTTTTGCCGAAGGTGCCGGGTTTTCGGCATGTCCCGTTCAATGATATTGATGCGGCAGTCGCGGCGATGAATCCGAACACCTGCGCGTTTATGCTCGAGCTGGTGCAGGGCGAGGGCGGCGTGCATGCGGCCGATCCCGAATATGTACGCAGACTGCGCCACGTTTGCGACGATTCCGGTATTATGCTAATAATCGACGAAATCCAAACCGGACTCGGGCGTACCGGGAAGCTGTTCGCTTACGAGCATTACGGCATTGAGCCCGATGTGATGACCCTGGGCAAAGGCATCGGCGGCGGGTTTCCGCTTTCGGCAATGCTGGTCAAGGAGCGGTTCAATCTGTTCGAGCCCGGCGATCAGGGCGGAACCTACTCGGGTCAGCCGCTGGCCATGGCCGTCGGTACCGCGGTCGTCCGTGAAATCGTCGGAAAAAACCTCGCCGCTCATGCGGCAAAACAGGGAGCTTATATTTGCGCAGGCTTGCGCGAGCTTTCATCGAAGCACGGGCTCGAGCATATCCGCGGCATGGGCCTGCTGCTTGCTTTCGAGCTGCCGGAAGCAAGGAGCGGCGAGCTCGTGAACGAATGCCGCAAGCTTGGTTTGCTGATCAATGCGCCCAATCCGCAGATGATCCGTCTGATGCCGCCGCTCATCGTAACGAAGCAAGAAATTGATGCTATGCTCGAAAAATTGGCCGCTGCGCTCGGCAGGCTGTTCGTTCAGCCACGATAATAACATTTATTTTGAATTTACTGGCCGGACCCTTTTTGCCTTGTGCAAAAAGGGTCTTTATCGATTGCAAAGAAAGTTTTAACCTTTGCTGTGCCAACCTTGATGAACGTGCCCGTCCTTTAAGGACGGCGAAGCCGTTTATGCTGATCTTAAATAGAAACTATAAAATCTTGCCTGTATGCAGAGCGAAAAGATACCGCTTAGTGTGATCCGCGACTTCGATAGAATGGATGATGGAGACCCGGAAGTGCCCCCGCAATTCGCATGTGAAGCTTGCGGTCGAGCCATGTAACCGGAATACGACAAAGGTGTGCATGGTTGTGAATACCGGATCGAAGACCGGTTAGTAAAAAAAGAGGTAGCAGAAGACACGAGAGTAGAACAGTAAGAGGGTATGGATGTGGGGTGGAAAGTTTACGGGCCGTCTTTGAAGTCGTGTTCTCCCTGCCTAGTCTAATCGAAGGAACACGACTTCAACAACGGCTGTAACCCCACATCTATCCCTCCCAACGCTCAAACGTAAATCCTGCACCAAGACGCCGCAAGGCGCTTATACAAGTTTCATTCGATACTTTGCCGATCCATTTACAAAACATTCATACCGCCGTAACATTCGCATAATGTTAAGTATATATACTCATAAATGAACAAATTCAAGCAAAAGAAAGCCGCATTCAAGCGTGAATGTGATCGGATTTGCGCAATGAACCGCAATGATGGCGCAAATGACCGCGGCTTTCAATTACAACGGGAAAGGAAAAACGAACATGGCAGCTGCGGAATCAAGCAAAATAAACATGCCGTCGGGCGGCGGGCGGGTACGTTCCGCGACCGATGATGTGGATACCATCCTGATCGGAGCGGGGGCCATCGGCGAAGCCGTATTGTATGTGGAGGAACAGGCTTACCGAAGCATTATCGTCGCGGTTGATGCCAATACGTATCCGGCTGCGGGACAACGACTGGAAGAGCTGCTCAGAGCCAAACGCCTAGCGGTTCACGTGACGATTATCAAACCGGACCGTCAAGGGGATGTGATCGCCGACGAAGCGTCGCTCATCCAGCTGCTTCATGATGTAAAGCAGCAGGGCGCGGAAGCCGTGATTGCAGTCGGCGGAGGCACGATTCACGATATTGTCCGATACTGCGCGTATATGGCCGGCATCCCGTTTATTTCGGTGCCTACGGCGCCTTCGGTAGACGGCTTCAACTCCAAGGGGGCGCCCATTCTTATCAGAGGGGAGAAAATTACAATCGCCGCGATCGGTCCGAATGCGATATTCGCCGATCTGGATGTACTGATGAAAGCGCCTTCGGCTTTGACGGCCGCCGGCTTCGGCGACATGCTGGGCAAGTATACGTCATTGTTCGATTGGAGCTTCGGCTCGTTGACGGCCGGAGAGCCATATTCGCTCGCGGCGGCGGAGCGAACGCGGTCAGCCCTGCTGCAATGCGTTAATCAGTCGGAGCTGATTGCACGGAGACAGGAGGAAGGCATCGCCGCCCTGATGAGCGCGCTGATCGAATCCGGTCTCGCCATGCTGTCGTTCGGGCAGTCGCATCCGGCATCCGGCGCGGAGCATCATTTATCGCATTACTGGGAAATGGAGTACATCCGTCTCGGCAAGCGACAGCTGCTCCACGGAGCCAAAGTGGGTGCGGCCTGCGTCGAAATCGCGAGGCTGTACCACCGGATCGCCGACGAAGGAATAGACGGCTGGTCGAATAGCGGCTCGCATGAGCGCGAGAGTCCGGCGGCGGCGGACGCTATTGCAGCCAATTGGCCGCAAATCCGCAAGCATATTGCGGACATCCCCGACAGCGGAACGCTGACAGGACTGCTGCGCGGCATCGGAGGTCCGGCATCCGTCTCGGAGCTTCAAGTAAGCGATGAGCTGCTGGCACGCAGCATGCGCGAGGCGCACCGCGTCCGCATGAACCGCTATACGCTGCTGAGAGCGTACAACGAGCGGGCCAATGCCGCTAACGCATGAGGAGCCGGCTTTTCCCGGTACGCGTTGTGAAATGTATGAACTTTACGATATCTACATACGGGCGTAACACTCCGTTAACGGTTAGTCCGTACAATCGAAATGAACGGAAATGAACATCATCCGATAAAAAAACGCATCCATAAACAACAGTGCGCAAATGGAGGGATGTACTTGCTGGCAGTTCAAAGAAAGATGCGGATTGTGGAATATGTGCGGCAATACCGTACGGCGACGATCGCAGTGCTCGCCAAGGAATTCAACGTACATGAAGCGACGATCCGGCGCGATCTGACGGAAATCGAGCAGGCAGGGCTGCTGAAAAGAACGCATGGCGGCGTCGTTGTAGAGCAGTGGACGCATGACGAGCCTTCTTTTAACGAAAGAAGCAATCAATGCCTCGAGCAAAAGATGAGAATCGGCAAAATGGCCGCGAGTCTGGTCGAGGACGGAGAGAACATCATTATCGATTCCGGGACGACGACGCTGCATATCGCGAGAAATCTCGTGCACCGTTCGAATATTACAGTCGTCACGAACGATATGAACGTCGCCGCGGAGCTGCGCGACGCCCCGCGGATCAAGGTGATTTTGACAGGCGGCGAGCTGTATCCGTCGAGCTACATGCTGAACGGCATGTTCACGGATCATGTGTTGAAGTCGCTGCATGTGGAAAAGGCGTTTATCGGGACGCCGGCCTTGCATCCGCAGCATGGCTTGATGCATCCGGAGGCTCAGCTGGTACCGGCCAAGCAGGGCATGATCCGGGCGGCCAGAGATATTATTGTCGTCACGGACGACAGCAAGCTGGGCAAGCTGTCGCTCCATTCGGTAGCTCCCAACAGCGCAATTCATGCGCTGATCACGGGAGTCGAGGCGGCGGAGTTTACGCTGAAGCCTTTCCGCGACTGGGGTATGCAAGTGTATACCGTATAAATGGTAAGGCTCGAACGGCATCAAAAAAGGAGGGGGTATCGCTTTGGCATCCATCGAGTTTGTGAAAGTAACGAAATCGTTTGACAAGCACGAGGTCATCCCGGCTTTGGATTTACGGATCGAGGACGGGACATTTACCGTGCTGGTAGGACCGTCCGGCTGCGGGAAGACGACGCTGCTCCGCATGATCGCGGGCATCGATCCGCAAACGTCGGGCTCCGTACATATCGACGGCAAGGATGTGACGCGGATTGCGCCGGGGCAAAGAGGCGTTGCGATGGTTTTTCAAAACTATGCGATCTATCCGACCATGTCGGTACGCGAAAACATTGAGTTCGGCTTAAAAAACAACAAGGTGGGCAAGCAGGAACGAACCGAGCTGGTGGAGAGCATCAGCGCCACGGTCGGCTTGTCCGATTATTTGGATCGCAAGCCGTCGACGCTGTCCGGCGGCCAGCGTCAACGGGTAGCATTGGCGCGCGCCATGGTGAAAAAGCCGTCCGTTTTTCTGATGGATGAACCGTTGTCCAATTTGGACGCCAAGCTGAGGGCGCAGATGCGCCTAGAGTTGATAGAGCTGCACAAGAAGCTGGGGACGACGTTCGTTTACGTAACCCACGACCAGGTAGAAGCGATGTCGATGGCCGACACCATCGTGCTTATGAATCGGGGGCTGATCCAGCAGGAGGCTCCGCCGGAAGCCATTTATCGCAGGCCGAACAACCTGTTTGCCGCGCAGTTCATTGGCGTGCCGCCGATGAATATAGGGGATCTGGGTGTGGATGGCGTGAAGTTCGGCTTTCGTCCGGAATGTGCGGTACTATCCGTTGAGCCCGGCGGCGAACGGCATTATTCCGTGCGCGGTACGATTGCGACGAGAGAGATGCTCGGCTCGGAAACGCTGTATCAGGTAAGGGCCGGCGATCATTCCTTTATGGTCAAATGCACGGAGGACCGGTTTATTGTCGATCAACCTGTATGTCTCGGGGTTGCGGCCGCAAATCTGTATTTTTTCGGAGCGGACCAGAACCGGATCGGGGAGGATGACAGCCGGTACGGCGATTATTTGCAAGCGTTGCGAGAGGCGGAAGGGGCATCCGCATGAATAGGAAAACATTATGGGAAACGCTCCGTCCGTATGTCATGATCGCTCCGGCGATGGCAGGCATTTGTCTTTTTGTGATGTACCCGGTCATTTATTTGGTTTATTTGAGCCTTTTCAAATACAATCTGCTGAACAAGGCGAAGAGCAAATTTATAGGGTTGGACAATTACATGCAAATTTTTACGCGCGGCGATTTTTACAAGGCGCTGATGAACACGGTCATTTATTCGGTCGGCGTGGTCGTGCTGACGATGGCACTGTCTCTGCTCATCGCCTTATGGCTGAGTAAAAAAAAGCGCTTCAATGCATTCGTGCAAGCGGGTATTTTTACCCCGCATATCGTGTCCATCGTTTCGATATCGCTTGTATGGCTGTGGCTGATGGAACCGAATCACGGCCTGCTCAATTTTGCGTTGAAGTCGATCGGGCTGCCGCCTTCGACTTGGCTGCAAAGCTCCAGAACGGCGCTCATGTCCGTCATTATCGTTTCCGTATGGCAGGGGATCGGCTATTATACTTTGATTATCGTGGCTGCGCTGCAAAGCATCCCGCCGACCATTTACGAAGCGGCGGCTTTGGATAACGCCAGTAAATTCAAAGTTTTTTACAAAATTACGATCCCGCTCATTTCGCCGCAACTGTTTTTCATCCTGATTATTATGACAATCGGCTCGTTCAAAGTGTTCGATACGGTTAAAGTCATGACGGGAGGGGGGCCCAACGATGCGACAAGCACGATCGTCTACTATATTTACGGATTCAGAACGACGAATATCGGGTACTCGGCTGCGACGGGGGTCGTGTTGATGGCCATCATCGGTCTGCTCACTATTATTTACTTCCGCGTGCTGTCCAGAAAGGTGCATTATCAGTAACGGTCCGAATGAGGCTGTCGATTGAGCTTCGAAGTCATCTCTCTATAGGCTGTTCCCGCAGTTCTTCGTCAGTCTTCGAATGACCATGAAAAAGGGGATTCGTACTTGAAAACATACGATTACAAATCCATAAGCTTCCTGGGACGGGCCGTAGAGACGATCCTGAAAACGGCGGTTTTACTCGTGTTCGTGTTCCCGTTTCTATGGATGATTTCCACCTCGCTGCAAACGTTCCAGGAGACGCTGTCGTTTCCGCCGACGATGATTCCTGCCGTTCCGCAATGGACTAATTTCGCCGCTGCGATGAAAGCCGGACCGTTTATGACCTATGCCAAAAATTCGCTTATCATTACAGTCTCTATTCTGGTGCTGCAGCTGGCCGTAATGATTCCCGCCGCGTACGCGTTCGCCAAATATCGGTTTGCCGGGAAGCCGCTTTTGTTCGGGATGGTACTGCTTGCCTTTATGATCCCCGGTCAAGTAACGTTCATCCCCGTCTATATCATGATGGCCGATTGGGGGCTGATCAAGACGCTGCTGCCGCAAATCATTCCATTTATGTCGAGCGCCTTCGGCATTTTCCTGCTGCGGCAATATTTTATGCAAATTCCGGAGGAACTGATCGAGGCGGCCCGCTTGGACAACGCCAGCGAGTTCAAAATCATTTGGAAGCTCATGATCCCGATGTCCAAAGCGGCGCTCGCTACAATCGCGCTATTCAGCTTTGTCAGCCATTGGAACGATTATTTTTGGCCGCTCATTATGACCGATTCCGCTCCGGTCCGCCCGCTGACGATCGGGATTGCGATGCTCCGCGAGACAGAAGGGATCAGCAACTGGCATATCATTATGGCCGGAAACGTGGTCCTCGTCGTACCGATATTGCTGGTATATCTGTTTTGCTCCAAGCAAATTGTCAAAGCATTCGTGTATTCGGGGATTAAATAAAGCCTGCGTCCAGTCCCTTGCTCCATAAAAATTTGTCATTCACACGAGGAGGAAATATGATGATGAAACAAAAATGGTCCATCCTATTGGCAATACCTATGACACTCAGCCTGCTTGCGGGCTGCAGCGGAGGAGCATCGCAGCCGGCCGCGACCGACAAGCCGGATGCCGCACCCCCCAAGCCCGCCGCAACCGAGCAGCAGGCCAAGCCGGCGGAGCCCGCCAAGAGCGGCGGCAAGACGACCGTACAGTTCTGGCATTCGCTGGGCGGCAAAAACGGCGAGTACATCGACGGCTTGATCAAAAGGTTCAACGATTCGCACCCGGACATCGAAGTAGTAGGAACGTTCCAGGGCGGATATGACGAGACGGTGACGAAGCTGCAGCAGGCAATCGCCTCAAAAACCGCGCCGGACGTCAGCATGCTGGAACGGGCATATATCGAGATGTTTGCCGATGCGGACGTGCTGGAGGACCTGAACCCGCTGCTGAAAGGCTCCAATCTGAGCTCCGATCTGTTCACTCCCGGACTGATGGGCCACTCCACATTTAACAACAAGCTGGTCGCGCTGCCGTTTAACCGGTCAACCCCGATCATGCATATTAACAAAACGATGCTGGACGAGAAAGGGCTCGCCATTCCGACAACGTGGGATGAGCTGAAAAAAGTCGCCGAGGCGCTGGCAATCAAGGAAAACGGCTCTTACAGCCGCTACGGCTTGACGATGCCTTACGATACATGGTATCCGATTGCGATGATTTCCCAGGCTGGGGGCAAGTTTTTCAACGATTCGAACAAGTCGATCGGATTTTACGATAACGGCGTAGGCGCTAAAGTGTTCAACTACTTGAAGCAGCTGCAAAGCACGGGAGGCTTGTATTACCCGCCGGCCCAAGACTCCGGCAATATTACGTCGCAAATGTTCATCAACGGGAAAGTGGGTATTATGTTCGGATCGACAGGCAGCATCGGCAGCCTTGCCGGCGCAGTCAAATTTAACTATGTGACCGCGTTTCTGCCGAAGGATCAAATGTTCGCGACCCCGACGGGAGGGGCTAACGTGGCGATGCTGTCCGGCACCAAAAATAAAGCGGCGGCCTGGGAATTTATGCGCTGGATGGAAACCGACCCGCAGGGCGGCCTGCAGTTTATTTTACAATCCGGATATTTGCCGTTTACGAAGGCGATGGTCGAATCCAAGGAAATGAAGGAGCTATGGACGAAAGAACCGAACCGCAAAGTCGCTTACGATCAGCTGCAGTATGCAGTCGATACGAATAAGGATGTCGCGTGGCCGGAAGTGATGCACGAATTTTTCTCGGCGATCGAAGCGATCATGTACGACAGTAAAAACGTGCAGACGACGTTGGATACGTTCAAGAAGGAAGCTGAGCGGATCTTGAAGAAGTAGTATTTTGAGAAAAGGAGATGACGCTGTTGAGCGCAACCGATCACCAAGCGGCGGAGCCGCGCATTCATTGGCAGGCTCACCAAAGCACGAATGCGGAAATGCCGGAAAATACGATGGCGGCCATGCAGTATGCATGGGAGCTTGGCGGCATTCCGGAAATCGATATCCGGCAGACGGCGGACGGTATTATTATCGGCATGCACGATCCGACGCCGAAGCGGACGACATCGGCGTCCGAAGCCGATCAGGACAGACTGATTGCGGAATGCACCTTCGAGCAGGTTCAAGCCTGGGATGCGGGAATCAAATTCAGCGAAAAGTTCCGCGGCGAAAAGGTACCGGCATTAGAGCAAATATTGGCCGTATTGGCCGGTCATCCGGAACGGGAGCTGTATCTGGATTACAAGCAGGTCGATTTGGAGAAGCTGGCTGAACTTATCGGGCGGTACGGACTTGGCAGGCAAATCATATTTTGCCACCGGGAGCATGAAAACTGCAAGACGATGAAGCGGCTCGCTCCAGCCGTCCGGACGATGCTGTGGATTCCGGATGGAGAGATTGAAGGCAATTTCGCCAATGCGCTTGAAACGGGCTTCGACTCGCTCGATATTATCCAGCTGCATCTGAAGGATGCCGAAGCTGGTGGAGAATGGCGGTATAAAGTCGGACGCGATTATTTGCAGCAAGCGTTAAGCCGATTATCCGAGACGGACCGCGAGCTGGAGGTGCTGCCGTTTCATTTTGACCAAGATTCCCTGTTTGCGCTGCTTGATATCGGAATTCGCCGCTTTGCCGTTGACGAGCCGAAAGTATTCGTGGAAACCCTAAGCCGTTATCGGCAGCGGCAAGTATAACCGATTGCGGAAGGGCTCCCGGTAGTGTACCAACCAGGAGTCGGTCCCGAACAATGTGGAAAGACGCCTCCAAAACCACCATAAAGTGGAGATGGAAGCGTCTTTTCGCATGCAGAAGTTTAAAGATGAATCACAACCGCTCCGGAGATTACTGCTCTTTGACGACTCTCACGTCAGCCGCAGCCTGCTTGCCGCCAGGCATTACAGCCGTAATCGTAAACCGGGTTACGTTGCCGGTCGTATGAACGGTGCCGTCGGAATCGATCGTTACCGTGCCGACCGTTCCATTGGACGAATCACCCAAAATGTCATTGACGATAAAGGTCGTCGCCAATGCAAAGTTATACCGCTGCACTTCATCCTGCTCGTATTCGTTGCCATAGTTGTCCGTTACCTTCATGTCCAGCATGTCGAATGCATTGAATTGGCCGGAATAAACGCCGTTCGTCACCGACAAGGCTTGCACCAAAGAACGGCCTCTAATTTCAACAAGCTCGCCTTTGACGGCTTCGTCTTTCACATTAACCTTGACAGACATTTGCTTGGGGGTTCCCTCCGGCGTGACATAGACGATATCCACTGTCGCCGTACCGGCTTTATTCCCTAATATATAGCCTCTATGATCTGCAGAGACGGCGGTTTTCACAATTGAAGGCACGGAAGAGGTAATGGATTGAATCAGGCCGGGCACGGCCACTTCTTCGCCGGATGCGTTGATCGCTTTAATTTCGATTTCTTTGGCAAATAAGCTGCGCGTCGGATCCTCGGCTTCGGCTCTCGAAGCAAAGCCGTTTTTCCCGGATGCCGATGAGGTGAGTCCGCGGTCGATGACGTTGCTGATATCATACGTATCCGCGATCGTATAGTTCATGCTGCCGGAACCGGTAGCTGAAGCGCCAATGACGAGATTGCGCGTTGCGGACTGGATTTCCGAGTCATTGAGACCGCCCAGCGTTACTTTATAAATGCCGTTGGTCAGCTGACGTGATTTCGCCAAAGAGATGACAGCCGACTTATGATCGTCGGACCATAATACGGTAGCGGGGATATCTGTTCCGTCTTTGCTGAGCGTCAAGGTGGCTCTCGCCGTATCGATCGCTTGGTCCAGCGTTACCTTCACCGCTTGATCGCCGGATGCCTGTACTGTATCCAGCGATACTTTGCCCTGCTGCTGTCCCTGTCCTTGATCTTTACCCGGCTGTTGATCCTGTTGTCCTTGAGCCGCCTGCAGCGAGCCGTAAGCGCCTGTTACAAGGTCGGCCCGGGTAGCTGCGTCGCCGCCGCTCTTGTCCGCAGGGTGGATACCCAATGCCGCAGCTTGCTTCACGGCATCCGCATACCATGGGCTGGCAGCGGTGCTTACCGTGCGGCCGAGTCCTTTGACGAACACCGTATCCAATTGTCCGACGGTCACGTTATCGCCGGGCGCGAACAGGCTGTCCGTCATTCCGTCGATGAGCCCGGCTTTTTTCGCCGCCTCGATATAAGGAATGGCCCAGCCGTTGGCCGCGTCTTCGGCGCGGACATCGGCGAAGCTGGAGGTTTGTAGCGAAGCGTCAACCTGCAGACCGAAGATCAGTGCGGCCACCTTGGCGAATTGGGCACGGGTCATATTTTGCGCGATGCCGAACGTATCGTCCGATACGCCTTCGACAATGCCGCTGGCCAGCAGCGTGCTGATTTTGGATTGCAGTGCCGGGTCGGCGTTGGTTAAGTCTTTATAGTCGGAAACGGATTTGGAGACGGTTGTCGTATCGGCTGCGGCTGCAGATGCAACCATCGAAAAAGCCATGGCTGCAGTGGCAATGAGGATAGCGCTTTTTTTCATAGCTTAAGGTTCTCCTTAGTCTGTTAAAATATGAAACTATCATTTAAATCATACTATTACTGTCATGAAAATGCCAACTTTGGCCGAATAAAAATAATGGAAAGCAGGAAGGATATACCCGTGATCTTGCCGAAGAGATAAGGCCTAAGATTGCACTTAAGGAGAGGAAAGCAATGAAGATTGCCCGACTGAACGAGTCGGACCGGCCGCCCATGCATTTGCTGCTGATGGCGGATCCGTCGCGCAAGCTCGTGGAGGATTATCTCAAGAGAGGCGAATGCTATGTAGCAACGCTGGAAGGAAATCCGCATCCGGTAGGCGTATATGTGCTGCTGCCAACCCGCCCGGAGACGGTGGAAATCGTCAATATTGCGGTTGATGAACGGGAGCAGGGCAAAGGGCTGGGGAAACGGCTCGTGAACGACGCGGTTCAAAGAGCGAGGGAGTCGGGCTTTAAGACGGTGGAAATCGGTACAGGGAATTCGGGCGTCGTTCAGCTGGCGCTTTATCAAAAATGCGGATTCCGGATAACGGGAATCGATAAAGATTTTTTCATACGCCATTATGACGAGCCGATCTATGAAAATGGCATTCAGGTTGTCGATATGGTGCGAATGGCGCAGGATTTATAAGGAACTCGCAAATACGAAGGCGCCGTCGACCCTTTCTTTCCGAAACAGCTCCGGCAGCTGGACGAGATAATGCGCCTGTGCATCTTCGCCCCGTATAGTCGGCTTCTAGCCGAAACGGCTCGCGGCTCCGGTCTACGACGGCCCAGCCGCAGCCTCCTCTTGAATTCATAATCTCCATAATATCAATTATCTTCATACCTCGAATCGGCAATTTTGCAAATATCGACAGTATTCGTATGCGCGCTTCTTTACAATAACTAGTAAAGGGGGCGTAGCATGAAACTGCATAAAAAGCTGATGCTCGTTTATTTTGTGACCATTCTGCTTCCGATTATCGGGTTGACGCAATACTTCCTTAATCAGATGTCCGATTTGATCATCCGGTATGTTTCAGATTCGTATCAGAAAATATTAACCCAATCCAGCAGCGGAATTTATTATAATATCAGGTTTTACGAAAGCATCCTCGATAATCTGACGGTTTCGGAGACCGTTCAGGATGTGCTCACCCATCCGGATGTATATCGGGAGAAGGGCGTCTACATTATGAACCGGGAAATTTCCCGTTCGGTCCGGTTTATTCAAGCCCATCAGGCGACCGACGTGGAGAGCATCGAATTTTACTCCGCTTCGCCCGATATGATATCGGATGGAGTTTACTTGTTTCCGTTCGACAGGCTGCAGCGTGTGCTCGGCATGACGGAAATTCCGGATTCCAAGTTTTGGAGACTCGAATATTCGAAAGACAAGTACTTTTATGCGCTCGTGCGCCCGATTCATAGCATCGGCGAATTTCAGAAGATCGGTTACATCAAGCTTACGGTTCAGATTCCTTCGATCACCTATGTTCAGGAGATAGCGGACAACCCCTCAATCCCGGGCGGGAGCTTCATTATCGCCGACAGTACGGGAAGGGTCATGTTCCATCCCGATGAGAATATGCTGGACCGTCAGCTGCCGGAGGAAATCACGAACCGGACCAGCGAGCGGCTGAGCAGCGAGTCGGAGCTTAGTATGGACATTCATGGAACCGCTTACGTCATGTGGTACCGTAAACTGCAGAATGTGGACTGGACCGCGTATTTGCTCGTGCCGAAAGATTCGATCCAACTCAAGGTCAAGGAAATGCGGCAAACGATCATTACGGCGGCGTTTATATGCTCGGTTATTTTTTCCTTGATGACGCTGCTCGTTACCCGTCGATTGACACGGGGCATTCGGCGGCTCCATGCAAAAGTGTCTCGTGCCGGCAGGGGGGTGCTGTTCACAGACCGCCGGACTACGGCGAAAGGCGATGAAATAACAGGGCTGGAGCGCAGCTTTGACAATATGCTCGATAATTTGCGGGAACTGATTCACGAGAATTACGTGGAGAAGCTGGAGCGGCGGGAAATGGAGTTCAATTTCTTGCAAACTCAGATCAATCCGCATTTTCTGTACAATACGCTGGATGCGATCAAAAATGAAATCGACATGGACGAGAAGCAAAAGGCGATTCGGATGGTCGTCTCGCTGGCCGATCTTTTCCGTATTTCCGTATCGAAGGGAAGCAACATGATCAGGTTCAATGAAGAGTTTTACCACGCGAAATGCTATCTTCAAATTCATGAAATCCGGTTCGGCACCAAATATACCGTCGAGTGGGACATTGATCCTCGGCTCCCGCATCTTTATACCTTAAAAATCATCCTTCAGCCTCTCCTGGAGAATGCTATCCAGCACGGACTAAAGGATGTACGGGACGGTAAAATCGTCGTCAAAGGAAAGCACGCGAACGAGGAGTCGGTCATCATCACGGTACAAGATAACGGGGTCGGCATGACGAAGGAGCAGGCTGCCGCTCTGCTGCAGAACAGCTCCTCGCCGAAAGGGATCGGACTGTTCAACGTGAACAGCCGGATCCGTATGTACTTCGGAAACGAATACGGTTTGTCCGTTCAGTCGGAGCGAGGAAAAGGGACGGAAATCATGTTGAAATTGCCGATCAAGGAGAGCGGAGAGCATGAATAGTTGTTTGCGTCGAGGTTTTCGCCAAGGCCCGGCGCCATGTGCAGGCACCTGTCCGATATTCCATGGACCTGCGGATGCAAAAAAAAGTGATACCTCATCGTAAATATTTGGACTTTCGGTTCCTGACAATGCGCCGCTATGATAAGTATGTAAGCGTAAACAACAAGAACGGCGGTACGATGCCAATACCTTGAATGAAAGAAACTCGCGTATGCCGTGACTTTTTTCAGGGGGTGACGAACCCAAATCAATGCGAATCAACTGGGGGAGAGGAGGCAGCGCAATCTATGTTACCCATGACCGAACCGGCATCGAAGGCCGAGAGCCGGCCTTCGGACAATTTTCGGCGAATCTTATGGAAGCGGATTTGGCAGCATAAAATATTTTACCTCTTCATGATTCCCGGCATCGTGTGGTTTTTTATATTCTCCTACGTCCCGCTCTTCGGGATTCAAGTGGCGTTCCGCAATTATACGTTTAACGGAGGCTTCACCGGAAGTCCATGGGCAGGTCTGAAGTACTTCCGGCAATTTTTCGACTATTACCAATCGACGGAAATCATCCGCAACACGATCGTTATCAGCTTGATGAAGCTAGGCATCGGATTCCCGATGCCGATCATTCTGGCGGTTCTTTTGAACGAAGTATACAGGATGAAATTTAAGAAGGTTGTGCAGACACTTTCTTATTTGCCGCATTTCGTTTCGTGGGTTGTCGTGGTAACCCTGATGCAGCGTCTGCTTTCCGTGTACGGAGGGCCGGTTAACGACCTGCTTGCCTCGTTCGGTTTGGAACGTGTCCAATTTCTATATAACACGGCATGGTTTTATCAAATGATCGTAGGTTCGGACATCTGGAAAAATATCGGCTGGAACTCCATCATCTATATAGCAGCTATCGCCGGGATCGATCAACAGTTGTATGAAGCCGCCAAGATTGACGGTGCGAGCCGATTCCGGCAAGTTTGGCACGTAACGCTTCCCGGTATCCGCAACATTGCTGTGATCCTTTTCATTCTGGCCGTAGGCGGTTTAATGAGCGCAGGCTACGAACAGCTTCTTCTGCTCAACGGCCCTGCGACGGCCAGGATCGGCAGCGTTCTCGACGTGCATGTCATTACCTCGGGCATTAATGAAGGGCGTCTGAGCTATGCTGCCGCCGTCGGTCTCTTCCAGAGCATTATCGGACTTTTGATGATTTTGACGGTCAATCGAATCGCTCGCAAAGTCAGCGACATATCCTTGTTCTAGAAAGGTGATGAGATGAAACGCGATCTGAAATTTTTCAACCTGCTCAATTACATGATTCTGACGTTGGTCGCTTTCTCCATGGTCTATCCTTTCATCTACATCCTGGTGTATTCGCTTAACGACGGGAAGGATTCGATGCAAGGCGCTCTTTATTTCTGGCCGCGGCAGTTCACGCTTGATAACTATGCGCAGGTGTTCAACAACCCGAACATCTGGCAGGCCTACAAAATTACGCTGCTCCGCACGGTCATCGGAACGTTCCTGCATGTGCTGCTTTGTACGCTTATGGCGTACGCGCTCGCCAAGCGGTCACTGCCGGGCAGGACGTTCTTCACCTTCTACATTTTCTTGCCGACGATCTTCAGTGCGGGCTTCATTCCGTATTTTATCACGCTGCAGAAGCTGCATCTGATCAACACGTTCTGGGTATATATCATTCCGCTGCTGTTCAACTTCATTCACATTGTGATCATCAGGACATTTCTGCAGGGGATTCCGGAGGAACTGGAGGAGTCGGCGAAGATCGACGGCTATGGGGATTTCATGATTTTCATCAATATCATCCTGCCGCTGTCCGGTCCGGTGCTGGCAACGATCGGTTTGTTCATCGGTGTGACGCATTGGAACGATTGGTTCACAGGTACCTATTATGTATCCGACAAAAATCTGATTCCCGTGCAGACGCTGCTGCAGCAAATGCTTACCGAAGCGGATGCGCTTTCGAATTCCATGCAGCGGGCGTCTCAGCAAGGCGGGCAGACGATCAGCGAAACTGCCACAGGCTTCACTCCCGAATCGCTTCGTATGGCTCTGCTGGTCATCACCGTCTTCCCGATTCTGTGCGTGTACCCGTTCCTGCAAAAATATTTCGTCAAAGGCGTCATGCTCGGTTCCGTGAAAGGATAAGGCCGAAAGGCTATTCAAGATTGCAAGGAGGGTTCATATGAGAAAACTGTGGTCAAAAGGCGCATATATCGTCGTTGCCGTTACGCTGGCCGGATCATTGGCGGCCTGTACCGACCAGGAACCGACGTCGTCCACAACCAAGAAGAACACCGATGACACGGCCAAACCGGATGCGGGGGCCAACAAAGAGGTAACGCTCAAGGTGCTGCATAACTGGAACGGTTCCAGCGGCGCCGAGAATGAGATGAATGCCATATCAAAGGTGATCAAGGAGAAAACGGGTGTAACCGTCCAATGGTCGTATACGAAAGGCAGCGAAGTCGAGAAAGTGAATACGATCTTCGCAACCCAGGACTTGCCGGACATTTATACCGGTCCCGCCTGGAGCGGTGAATTGGACGGCATTGTTAAGGCGGCGACGGAAGGGCAGCTGGTGGACATCTCCGGCAAACTGGCCAATTACCCGAATTTAGCCAAGGAAATCGCCAAGGAGAACGTGCCGCCAGCCTTGTATGAGAAGGCGATCGACGCGTATGGCGGCAAAAAATATTTGCTGTACCAAGGACATCCCGCAACCGCCGAGGACGGCAAGGATTGGCTGTATGGCTTCTATATCCGCAAGGATATTGCCGAGAAGCTCAATGTCGATCCGCAATCGGTCAAGACGAAGAGCGACCTGTATAACCTCTTTAAGAAAATCAAGGACGCAGGCCTGAAGGAAAGCGGCCAGCCGGTCATTCCTTTCGGAGGGTTCCATAACGGCTGGGCGGTTAACATCGGCGATACGATGTTCTACAGCTCCAGCTTCCCGGATAAAGGCGACGGTACGTTCGAAAATTATTTCTTTACGAAGGCGTATGACGAGTACACGCTATATTATCGGAAGCTGATTTCCGAGGGGCTGCTCGATCCCGAGGCGTTTACCCAGACAGATCCGATCGCCAACGAGAAGGTGAATCAAGGACGCATAGCCGTACTGGCCGCTCACTATCCGGCTATTCTCGACGCATCGAAGGAATATGTCAAAACACATCCCGGCAGCAGCTACGTACCGATCGGTCCGCTGGAAAGAGCGGGCGCAGACGCAAGCCGTCCGGCTGATCTGGTCATTCAGGGCGGCAACGTGACGGCGATCACGAAGAAATGCAAAGATGTCGATGCTGCGCTGCGCTTGCTCGATTACCTTGCTTCCGACGAAGGGTTCAGGCTGGTCCGTTACGGTGTACAAGGCGTTCATTGGGATATGCAGAACGGCAAGCCGACCGCCAAGAAGGAATGGTTCGACAAGTTCGTGAACGATAATACCGGCAAAGCGAAAAAAAACGAAGGCATTAACATCGGGTTCCAGTCTTTGACCGGTCTGGATCGCATTAACTCGAAGGCAGGCGGCGATATATGGGCCGACGAGGGATATTTGGCGGATATGGAGAAAGCGCGCAAAATCCTGCGTCCTAATGGCATTAAAGTCATCTCCGCTTATAATCCGGCGGATGTCATCACTAAAGCTCCGACATGGGAGACCTTGAAGCCGTCCATGGATAAAATCAACGACGTCTGGAAGGAAGCCATCTTCGCTAAATCCGACGAAGCCGCCCTCCGTGTGTTAAACGACCTGCGAAATCAAATGATCAAGACAGGCTACAATGAGGCGATAAAGTACACGAACGATGCTTTGAAAGGCAAAGAAGTATTGAAGTTCCGAATGCCGAACTAAGGACGACGATTTATTTTCACAATTAAAAGATACATGGATCGAAATCATTTATTATGAAGCGCAACTGATTCGCGTATTCTAAACTGGGAGTGTTGCCAAATGGGCAAAAAATTACGAATCGGTATCATCGGTACGGGCGGAATAGCAGGCGTGCACATGAAAGCCTACAAACAGTTTGACGATGTTGAGATTGTCGGAGGCGCCGATATTGTTCCCGGTAAGGCGAAGGCATTTTTGGAGCAATGGGAATTGCCTGAAGCAAAGGCTTTCAACAGTGCCGAACAATTGATAAAAAATGTAGAAATGGATGGCGTGACCGTTTGTACATATAACACGACCCATGCTGAGTGCGTTATCGCTGCATTGGAAGCGGGCATACATGTACAGTGCGAGAAGCCGATGTCATTTACACTGCAGGAAGCTGCAGATATGGTGAAGGCTTCGCGCAAAGCCGGCAAGATTTTGACCATCGGTTTCCAGCCGAGGTACAGTTACATGCGAAAAAAAGTAGATGACATCATTGCCTCGGGAGCGTTGGGAAAAATTTATTACATTCAGAGCGGGGGCGGCCGCAGGCGAGGGATCCCGGCGGGTACGTTCGTGGATGGCAAGAAGGCTGGTTACGGCTGTTTGGGCGATATCGGATGTTATTCCATCGACCAGTGTCTGCATGCCGTAAAATACCCCAAGCCTTTGACCGTATCAGCGATTGCGACGGACTATTTCGGTAAAAATCCGAAATATTGGGAGGATGCGGAATCATTCGATGTAGACGACTTTTCCGTGGCCTTGGTGCGTATGGAAGGCGACGTTACGTTCGTATTCAAGCAGGCATGGGCGATGCATGCCGATTCCTTGGGAGATACGCTCTGGCTGGGGACAGAGGGGGGCATCAAAATCGTAAACGGCTTCGATTATGCCAATAAACCTTCGCGTGTCATGCTCTTTACCGATGTGAACGGTCAGCAAGTGGATAGTTACGTGCTGCCGTCTCATCCCTTCAACGCTTATGAAGGAACGCAAGAGAATGATCCTTTCACTGCGAAGGTGCGCGATTTTTGCGACGCGATCATTCACGGACGTCCGGCTCCGATTCCAGGGGAGGAAATTATTTATAACCAGGCAATCTGCGACGGGATATACCGTTCCGCCAAGCTTAAAAGAGAAGTTGAAATTGAGATGCCGAGCTTTCTCTAAAAGCGCGAACAACGATCCGCCTGCGAATTTCGAACGTGCGTCAGTTCAAACCCCTTCCGATATTGAAAGGAGATCATTATGTACCGTCTGTTACTGGTGGAAGACGAAATGTCCACGAGAAAATGGTTGACGCACAAGATTGAGTGGGAAACATTCGGTTTTCAGATCATCGGAGTTGCCGAGGACGGTGAAATGGCATGGGCGCAAATTCAGGAAGATCCTAACATCGATGTCGTGATGACGGATGTCAGGATGCCGCATATGGACGGCATTGAATTGATCAGCCGTATACGCAGCGCCGCTCTTGATATTGAGGTGCTCATTTCCAGCGGATACGGTGAATTCGATTATGCACAAAAAGCGATCAGGCTCGGCGTTGCCGTATATTTGTTAAAACCGGTTACGAAAGAACAGCTGAAGCTGGAGTTTGAACGTCTGAAGATAGAACTGGATGAAAAGCATATGCGGAAAAATGAGCTGCTGGAGGCTGGACGAATCCGCAAGGAAAAAGAGAGCTTGACCAAAACGGAAATATTTCAAAGATGTCTCGTTCAGGAAGAGGAGATGCCGGAGCTTGCCCAGAGACTGGAACTTTTGGATAAACGTTTTCTGCGCAGCCCTTATTTGACGATCGTCGCTTCGATCGATCATTACAGCCATTTTACAATGAGTTACAGCATGAAGGATCAAAGGCTTTGCAGCTTTATTGTGATGAATATTTTAAGTGAAATTACCCAGTCCTACCAGCCGCTGGAAGCTGTTTTTCTGGAGCCTAACCGGCATGTGTTTTTTATCCCTTTGAACGGCGGGAAGTGTGCCGCAGATTATACTCGGGAGCTGGGCTATCAATTCCAACAGGCCTTGAAAAAATATTTGAAGGTGTTCGATATTACGATTTCCGTAGGCGGAAGCGGGCCCGTGGACGGAGCGGAAGGTCTTATCGACGGGTACCGACAAGCGGTTAAAGCGCTGGAGCACAAGTTTTTCACGGGCGTAGCTTCGATTATTAACCGATGTGAGCTGACGGTATGGGATGAACAATGTCAGTATTCGCTCGATTGGGAGAAAAGGATTATTTCGGAATTGAAGCGGAACGATATTGTCAGCGCTTACGATGAATTGGACCGTTTTTTTGATCTTTACACAAGACAGGGTACGGCGGAGGGAGTCCGCTGGGTGGCAGGGGAACTGCTGACCAACATTACCAAGCAGTTAACCGATCTGAAATCGGTTCATGTAAACAGCGAAAGGATGCGCAAGCTGCTCAATGAGCTGGAGCAAATGGAGACGCTTGTCGAGCTTAAAGTGAAAATGAAGCAGTTGATCCGATTTATCGAAAGCATGTTCGAGGTTGACAGTCTGAAGCTGAGTCCTGTAGCCAAAGGAATTGAATATATTAAACTGAACTTGAACAGAGACTTATCGCTGCAGGAGGTGGCTGAATACGCCGGGATCAGTCCCTCTTATTTCAGCACGCTATTCAAGCAGGAGCAGGGACGGAATTTTATCGAATATGTGATCTCTTTGCGCATGGAAGAAGCGCGGGAAATTTTGGAGAAAACACAGTTGACGATCATTGAAATCGGGGAAAAGATCGGCTATCGCAACTATCGCTATTTTACAAGGGTGTTCAAGGAACATGTCGGTTTAACGCCAAGCCAGTATCGCGATAAGGTGATCAAAAAGCTAACAGGATAAATCGGCCTGAAAGAGCTGTCATCGATTTGAACGCTTTGAATAAAAGTGATACATGATCCAATCAATTTAGACTTTTGTAAGAAAGACAAAGCCAGCATAATGATATTATAGGATGCATTTCATGAACTCAAACGATGATGGGAGGATTCGAAATGGTGAGAGTAGCAATGTTGAGCAAATGGCATGTTCATGCGCAAGGCTATGCTGAATATTTACAATCTCTTGAAAACGTAACGATTACCGCCGTGTGGGATGAAGCTGCAGATAGGGGAAAAGAGTGGGCCGGACAATTGGGTGCCGACTTTGAAGCCGACCTGAACACGCTGCTGAAGCGGGAGGATGTCGACGGTGTTGTTGTCGATGCGCCTACAAGCATGCACGCTGAAGTGATGGTTGCGGCGGCGAATGCAGGCAAGCATATTTTTACGGAAAAAGCGATGGCGCTGACAACCAGGGAATGTGAAGAGATTTCCGCTGCCGTCGAAAAGGCGGGTGTGAAGTTCTGCATTTCCTTTCCGGCACGCACAAGGCCCCATCATTTATTTGCCAAGCAGCTGATTGATGAGGGTTTCATCGGCGACGTAACCTTGCTGCGTATTCGCAACGGGCATGACGGGGCGCTTAAAAACTGGCTGCCCGATTACTGGTATGACGAGAAAACGGCAGGCGGGGGGGCGATGATGGACCTCGGCTGCCATCCGATGTATTTGGCCAGTTGGCTGTTAGGGAAGCCTAAGCGGATCAATTCCATGTTTAACTATTTCACGAACCGCAAGGTCGAGGATAATGCGCAGTGCTCGATTGAATTCGCCAACAATGCGGTAGCCATACTTGAGACGAGTCTCGTTACATATAGAACGCCGGCCGGCTTTGAAATGTACGGAACAGACGGGACGTTGATCATTCATGGCAACGATGTCAAGCTGTCTTCAAACAAGCTGGAAGCGCCATTTGGCGGTTGGATCACGCCCGCGAAGCTGCCTGAAGCGCTGCCGCCCGCACTCAACCAATGGGTGGACGGCATTTTGCATGACAAACCGATTTTGTTCGGGCTGGAGGATGGGACGAAGCTGACGGAGCTGCTGGAAACGGCTTACATTGCTCACAGGGAAAAAAGAACAGTCGATTTTAAATAACGAATTTTTAGGAGGAATGTGCATGCTAAGTCCGATTTCCCAGGCGGGAGAGTTTACCGATCTCGACCGGTTTATGTTTGAATCATGGGGATATATTATCATTCCCGATGTTTTAAACAAAGAGGAAGTCAAAGGCTGCCTGGAGGCTTCGATCCGAATTCATGAAAAAGCGGGAACGACGGGCTGGGCGCAGGTTGGCCAAGGCCATGAAAGCGAGCCTGCGCTGGAAAGCTTGATCGATCACCCGGCCATATTGCCGAAGGTGAGAGCGCTTTACGGAGACCGGTTCGTTTTGCAATCGGCGTGGTGCACGAAGCAGCCCGCGCGCGGAGGGATGGGCGGCTGGCATCAGGACGGCTCGGGCGCGTATAATTTCAATAAGCTGGGTTACCCGATCCCGTTAATTCAGCTTCGGGCTTCCTATTTATTGACGGATCAATCGGAGCCGCGCACCGGCAATATGCAGATGGTGCCGGGAAGCCACCGCAGCCAGGCTCCGATGCCCGATTCGATCCGCCGGGAGCGCGGCGACTTACCGATCGGACAGGTGATATGCGCCAATGCCGGCTCAGCCATTTTGTTTCATAATGCCGTATGGCACCGCACTTATGCGCATGATCTCGATTACGACCGCTACACGATGCACTATATATACAGCCCGCCTTGGGTTCGCTGCTCCGACCGGTTTGAAAACTCAAAGGAATTTTTACAGCGAACGACACCGATGCGCCGCTATTTAATGGGTGAGTTTGAGAGGCCCGATGCGCCTTTCGGCCAGTCCTACGATGTGCCCGATGAGTTTAAGAAGTAGCGGTGATCCGCATTGTAAATTGATTGTTACGCTATCAAACCGAATAACTGCTGAAAGAAAGATTTGAACGTTGTTAAAGGCTGTCTCAAAGGTCATTTTTGAATTTCCATCCCCTCACTCAGATATGAATTTGCATGTAAAAAGCCGCTTCCATCCCCACTTATATCGTGGTGTGGAGGCGGCTTTGCATATTTTTTTGGACTGTATCACCAGTTTGATACCCCTTATAAGAAGCCCCTTTTCCAGTTGTAACATGACTGGCCGGCGGAAGTCCGACATATCTGCCCAGAGGAGTTGGGTCAGGCATTTTATATTTGAATTGCCGGAAAGGCTCCTGTAAACTGAATGTAACCGCTAACGGACCTGGCGGAGTACGGATGTTCTTGAATTTATTCCTGGAAGGACCTGAAAGATGAAGCTGGCGTTATTCCTTATATTGCTGCTGCTGTACCCCTTATTTTTGCATTGGGTCAAAATTACGGACCTGAGGGTGATCCCGCTTTTCGCCCCTTACGCGCTGGGCGTGCTATCGATCACGATTATTATAACGGGCATAGTGGAGTTTATCGCCAAAAAGATAAAGAAGCCGTAAATTTGTGGCAAGGAAATCATGAAATGTCGTTGAAATTTTCCAGTCGCAGGTATACAATACAAATGTATATTGTTCTGTAATACCGTTTGTTGTTTTATATTATAAAACAGAAATCAAATTGTTTCCGGAAAGGAGATCGTTTCATTTGTCGAATGTAAACGCAAACATCAGTGCGGCCGGAGCGGCTGCCGGCGATTTGACCGTCCCGTCGGTCATGAAGGCTGCCGTGATGACAAAGCCGTTCGAAATCGAGCTCGTCGAGCTTCCGGTTCCGCCTGTCGGTCCCGACGAAGTATTGGTCAAAGTGATGGCCGTAGGTGTCTGCGGCTCGGATCTCCATTATTACGAGCATGGCCGCATCGGTCCGTATGTAGTTAAAAAGCCGATTATTCTCGGCCACGAATGTGCGGGCGTCGTTGTTGCCTGCGGGGAGAAGGCGAACCGCTTCGCTCCCGGAGACCGGGTTGCGATCGAGCCCGGCGTGACGTGCGGCCGCTGCGACGCCTGCAAGCAGGGCCGGTACAATTTATGTCCGGATGTGCAATTTTTGGCGACACCTCCGGTAGACGGAGCTTTTGTACAGTATATCGTGCACCGCGAAGATTTTCTGTTCCCGATTCCCGATCATTTGTCTTACGAGGAAGCGGCGCTGAACGAGCCTTTTTCCGTCGGTATTCACGCATTGAAGCGGGCAGGCTTCCAGCCGGGACAAACTGTGGCGATTATCGGCATGGGACCGGTCGGCCTGATGGCCGTTGCCGCGGCCAAATCGTTCGGCGCAAGCCGTATCATCGTCAGCGACGTGGAAACGAACCGGATGAAAGCGGCCGAAGCGCTCGGCGCGACGGACTCCGTACCGGCCGGCGATCAGGCGGCCGCGGAGATCGTCCGGCTGACAGGCGGTCTCGGCGTCGATGTCGCGTTGGAGACTGCCGGGCATCCGCGGGCGTTGAAAACCGCGCTCAGCTCGCTTTGCCGCGGCGGGAAGCTGGCGATCGTCGGCCTGCCGCCGGTAGATGAGGTAGGCTTCCAGGTACCTTTTATTTGCGATAACGAGATCGATATTTACGGTATTTTCCGTTATGCGAATACGTATCCGCAAGGGATTCAATTTTTATCGTCGGGCCTGCTCGATATTCAGACGATGATTACGGACCGGTACCCGTTGGAGCAGACGAAGGAAGCTTTGGAACGGGCGCGGACCAATAAGGCGGGCAGTCTGAAGGTCATGGTTTACCCGAACCCGACAGCTTAAGGAGCCGACATGCCGATTATACAATCGTTGGACCGCGCGTTGAATATTTTGGATTTATTCGACGAACAGACGAAGGAATTGAAAATTACGGAAATCAGCTCGCGGATCGGGCTGCATAAGAGCACGGTCCACTCCTTGCTGAAGACGCTGCAGCTGCACGGCTATATCGACCAGGACATCGAGAGCGGGAAATACAGGCTCGGCCTGAAACTGGTGGAGAAAGGCCAACAGCTGCTGCAAAGCATGGATATACGCGGGACGGCGCGCAAACATATGACCTTGTTATCGGCGCAAACCGGACAGACGACCCATCTGGTCATATTGGACGGTAAAGAAGGCGTCTACATCGACAAGGTGGAGGGCGACAAGGCCGCGATCCGCTACTCGCGCATCGGCGGCCGCGTGCCGCTGCATAGCAGTGCCGTAGGCAAGGCGCTGACGGCTTTCCGCAGCGCTCCGGAAATCGAGGAGCTGTTGAAAGGCTACCGCTACGTCCGGCAGACGGCTTCGACCATCGGCGATAAAGAGAGCTTCCTCCAAGAGCTGGATGGCGTCCGCCGTCAAGGCTATGCGGTGGACGACCAGGAGAACGAGCCGGGCGTCCGCTGCGCGGCGGCTCCCATCTTCAACCATGCCGGAGATGTGGCGGCGTCGATGAGCGTCTCGACCATGATCTCGGTCGTCGACGATGGGCAGTTCGCGCGCTGCATTGAGCTGCTGAAGCTTGAAACGGCGCAAATTTCTCAAGCGCTCGGTTTTAAAAACTTTTTTCCATATTGAGAGGATGGTCGAACATGAGAATTATTCGTTACAGGACATCGGCTTCCGCTGCGGTATTGGCGGCGTTGACGGATGAGGGAAAGCTGGTCGAACTGCAGCAGGCCGATTTTTTAAGCGTTGTCAGACAGGCGCAGTCGGAAGGCCGGACCGTTCTGCAATATGTTCAATCGGTTGTCGAGTCCAGCGAGGGCCGGCAAGCGGCGTTGGAGGAGCTTGATCTGCTGACGCCGATCGAAGCGCCGGAAGTATGGGCGGCAGGCGTGACGTACGAGAAAAGCCGCGAGGCGCGCAATTACGAAGCGACCGGCGGCAAAATGGACGCAAGCACATTTTACGATAAAGTGTATGACGCGGAGCGTCCGGAAATCTTTTTCAAATCGACTGCTGCGCGTACGGTAGGTCCGGGTCAGGGCGTGCAGCTGAGAAGCGATTCGCAATGGCAAATTCCGGAGCCGGAGCTGGCTTTGGTGCTTGACGGCGACGGTACGATTCTCGGCTATACGATCGGCAACGACATGAGCTGCCGCGATATCGAAGGAGAAAACCCGCTTTATTTGCCGCAGGCGAAAATGTGGAGGCGCTCCTGCTCGATTGGCCCGGCGATCCGTCTGGCCGAATCGGTCGACAATCCGTACGATTTTCAAATCGCCTGCCGTATTTTCCGGGACGGGGCGCAAGTCGTTGAAGGAACGGCGAACACGAAGCAGCTGAAGCGCAAGCTTGACGAGCTCGTTTCGTTCCTGAAACGGGACAACGAGCTGTTCGAGGGGACCGTCCTGATGACGGGCACCTGCATCGTACCGCCGAACGAGTTTACGCTGGCCGGCGGGGACCGGGTCGACATCGAAATCAGCGGCATCGGCAAGCTGTCCAATCCGGTTCTAGCCGCGGAATAAGCGGATCCGCCATATTTCGGATTCAATCCTGATGAGTCCGGACCATATAAGCTGTGAGGGCGGAATTGTTCCGAATAATCGTTTTTGAAGAGGGAGTCAACGAACAGCAGCCGACACCGGGCGGTAACGCGATCCGTGCGTACCGCGGGCATGTAGTCGCCGGACTTGTATATAATAGTCAATTTGTACATTCATTTATTTTAGGAGGAATGAACCATGTCTACAGCAGTCAACGCGCCCGTCTATTTAAACTATATCAACGGGGAATGGAGCGCCGCTTCAAGCGGACAAACCGCTACGAGCATCAGCCCGGCCAATAAGCATGAGGTAGTCGGTATCATCCAGGTATCCAACGCGGATGATTTGGACCGTGCGGTACAAAGCGCCAAGCAGGCGCAAAAAGGATGGAGAAAGCTGGCCGGACCGTCGAGAGGCGAATTTTTGTACAAAGCTGCCAATGCGATGGAACGCCGGTTGAACGAAATCGCCGAGACGATGACCCGCGAAATGGGCAAGACGCTGCCTGAGGCCAAAGGCGAAACGGCGCGCGGCATCGCGATTCTGCGCTACTATGCCGGCGAAGGCATGCGCAAAGTCGGCGACGTGATTCCCTCGACCGATGCGGATGCGCTGATGTTTACGACGCGCGTACCGCTTGGCGTTGTGGGAGTTATCGCGCCGTGGAACTTCCCGGTTGCCATCCCGATCTGGAAAATGGCTCCGGCGCTCGCATACGGCAACACCGTTGTGCTGAAGCCTGCGCAAGAAACAGCCGTTACAGCGGCTAAAATCATCGAATGCTTCGCTGAAGCCGGCTTCCCGGCCGGCGTGGTCAACCTCATTACCGGCAAAGGCTCCGTCATCGGCCAAGGCTTGGCCGAGCATAAGGACGTTAACGGCATTACGTTCACGGGCTCCAACCAGGTCGGCAAGCAGGTCGGTCAAGCGGCATTGGCAAGAGGCGCGAAGTATCAGCTGGAGATGGGCGGTAAAAACCCGGTCATCATCGCGGCGGACGCCGACCTCGATCTGGCGGTGGAAGGCACGGTCAGCGGCGGGCTCCGCTCGACCGGCCAGAAATGTACGGCGACGAGCCGCGTCATCGTGCAAAGCGAAGTCTACGAAGCGTTCAAGCAAAAGCTGCTGGCTAAGGTGCGCGAGATTAAAGTCGGCAACGGTCTGGAGGGCGAAACGTGGATGGGACCTTGCGCGAACGAGAACCAGCTGGATACGGTCCTTTCCTACATTCAAAAAGGAATCGAAGAAGGCGCCGAGCTGCTGCACGGCGGCGGACGTCCCGACGAAGCAGCGCTCTCGGACGGATTTTATGTGCAGCCGACCGTTTTCGATAAAGTCAGCCGCTCCATGGTCATCGCCCAGGAAGAAATTTTCGGACCCGTGCTGGCGCTGATCAAGGTGGATACGATGGAGGAAGCGATTGAAGCGGCGAACGATGCGGATTTCGGGCTGAGCGCCTCGATCTATACGTCGAGCATCGGCAATTTGATGTCGTTCATTCAAGATATGGATGCGGGACTCGTCCGCGTGAACGCCGAAACCGCAGGCGTGGAGCTGCAGGCTCCGTTCGGCGGCATGAAACAGTCGAGCTCGCACTCGCGCGAACAAGGGCAGGCGGCGATCGAATTTTTCACGGCGATCAAAACCGTGTTCGTAAAATCTTAATCCGACGCTGACCGGTCGCACCTGCGGATATACCGCACGGTGTGACCGTGATTTTATTCCGATATCGCGTAAAGGATGTGATCCTCTTGACCGATTCGTTACTTGAAATTATAGGGGCTTCCAAGCCCGAATTATATGAGATCCGTTCGAAGGCGCCGGGCCCCTCCGGCTCCTTGCCATTGACCCACGACATGCTGCTCCATGCGCCGAGCGGCGATCTGTTCGGCTTGTCGCAAAACGTCGGCATGGGCTGGTCGCCGCAGAAGCTGGGCGGCAAGCAGTATCTGATCTTGAGCACGCAGGGCGGCATCCGCAAGGAGGACGGCTCGCCGGTCGCATTGGGCTACCATACCGGCCATTGGGAGGTCGGTCTGCTGATGCAGGCGGCGGCGCTGGAAATTTCCGGCATGGGCGGCGTTCCGTTCGCCGGGTTCGTCAGCGACCCGTGCGATGGCCGCTCGCAAGGCACGGACGGCATGTTCGACTCGCTGCCGTACCGCAACGACGCAGCCATCGTCTTCCGCCGCCTGATCCGCTCGCTTCCGACACGCAAAGGCGTGATCGGGGTCGCAACCTGCGACAAGGGGCTGCCGGCGATGATGGTCGCCTTGGCTGCGATGGGTGACCTGCCCTGCATCATTGTTCCCGGCGGCGTCACGCTGCCGCCGGAGCAGGGCGAGGATGCGGGGAAGGTTCAAACGATCGGCGCACGGTACGCGAGCGGCGAAATGACGCTCGAGGAAGCGGCCGATCTCGGCTGCAGAGCCTGTGCGACGCCTGGCGGCGGCTGCCAGTTCCTCGGAACCGCGGCAACGGCCCAGGTTGTGGCCGAAGCGATGGGCATCACGGTTCCGCATTCGGCTCTGGCGCCTTCCGGACAGCCGGTGTGGGAGGAAGCCGCGCGGCAGTCCGCGCGCGCCGTCGCGGCGATGGAAGCCAAAGGCATCCGCATGAAGGATGTCTTGACCGATGGGGCGATACGCAATGCAATGGTCGTTCACGCGGCTTTCGGCGGCTCGACCAACCTGCTGCTGCACATACCGGCCATCGCCCATGCGGCGGGGCTTCGCGTGCCGGATGTGCAGGATTGGACGCAGGTGAACCGCCTCGTTCCACGGTTGGTCAGCGTGCTGCCGAACGGCCCGGAGTATCATCCGACCGTCCGCGTCTTTTTGGCCGGCGGCGTGCCGGAGGTTATGCTTCATCTGCGCGGCCTCGGTTTGCTGGATGAATCGGTGCTGACGGTTACAGGCGAGACGCTAGGAACGGTGCTGGACTGGTGGGAGAAGAGCGAGCGCAGACATAAGCTGCGCGAGCTGCTGGTCCGCCTGGACGGCGTCGATCCGGACGATGTGATCATGAGCCCGGAGCGGGCGAAACAAAGAGGGCTGACATCGACGGTGACGTTCCCGACCGGCAATATCGCTCCGGAAGGAGCGGTCGTCAAATCGACGTCGATCGATCCGTCGGTGCTGGATGCGGAAGGCATATACCGTCACCGCGGCAAAGCCAAAGTGTTTACGACTGAGCGGGAAGCGATCGCCGCGATCAAGACCGGAGGTGTCCAGGCCGGCGATATTATGGTGCTGATCGGACGCGGTCCGTCCGGTACCGGAATGGAAGAGACGTACCAGCTTACCTCGGCGTTGAAGCATCTCCCCTTCGGGAAGCATGTATCGCTCATTACGGATGCGCGGTTTTCCGGTGTATCGACGGGCGCGTGCTTCGGTCATGTCGGTCCGGAGGCGCTGGCCGGAGGGCCTATCGGCAAATTGCGGACCGGCGATGTGATCGATATCGTGGTCGATACGCGCAATTTGGAAGGTACGATTCATTATATCGGCAGCGAGGATGCGCCGGTCAGCCCGGAGGAAGGGGCGGCGATATTGGCGGAGCGGGAGCCGCATCCGGAGATGCGGCCGGATGCGAAGCTGCCTGACGATACGCGGCTTTGGGCTGCGCTGCAATCGGTCAGCGGCGGTACGTGGAAGGGCAGCGTCTACGACGTGGAGCGGATCACGGCCGCGATCGAAGCGGGTAAAAAGGCGCTGGGCTGGTAAGCTCAAGCCGGAGCTTTAGAATAAGCAGCGTGAGCTGCCTGGCATGACCATTGCGTAGGACCGTGAATGAACAGGTCCTATTGCGTCGGGTCGGCCAGGGCGGCGCACGCTGTTTTTTTGGTTGTCATATTTGTGTCACGAAATATCGAAAAAGTAGCACGAAAGTGATGACGTTCACGGGAAGTTGTGCTACAATACCGATAATTCGTGTTACTGGATGATGTTGGTATGAATCGGCTGCTTTTTCCGTTGATGCGCACCCCGCTTTCTAAGCCTTCCAGTCGACACAAATCATAACCATCAGGGGGAGAGATCGTGAGAGAAAAGGCTTTTCGCCATATTTGGATTACAGTACTTGTATCCGTTATGTTATTATCCGGCTGCTCGCAGGCAGTTCCCGAGAAAGAGGCGAACGCCCAAAAGGACGAGCTGGTTTTGGCGGTAGGCGGAGAACCGGATGCCGGCTTCGATCCGACGACAGGCTGGGGACGTTACGGATCGCCGCTGTTTCAAAGCACGCTTTTAACGCGGGACAAAGATTTGAAGATCATCAATGATCTGGCCGAAAGCTATGAGGTCGGCAGCGACGGATTGAATTGGACGGTCAAGCTGCGCAAGGATGCCAAATTTTCCGACGGCAAGCCATTGACCTCCGGCGATGTTCAATTTACGTTTGAAACTGCCGCCAAAAGCGGCTCGAGCATCGATCTCGGCAATATGCAGAGCGTATCGGCAGCCGATGAGTATACGGTGCGGTTCACGCTGAAAGAACCCCAATCGACATTCACGCAGATGCTGGTGGCAACCGGAATCGTACCGAGGCATGCCTATGGAAAAGATTATGCGCAGAAGCCGATCGGTTCGGGACCTTATAAGCTCGTGCAATGGGATAAAGGCCAGCAGCTGATCGTGGAGGCGAATCCCGAATATTACGGCGCCAAGCCTTATTTTAAGAAGCTGACGTTTTTGTTTCTGAACGAGGATGCTTCCTTTGCCGCCGCCAAGGCAGGCAAGGTGGACATCGCAGGAATCCCGGCGGCCTTCGCCAGGCAGCCGGTGCCGGGCATGCGGCTGGAGGCGGTACATACGGTGGATAACCGCGGACTGACGTTTCCATATGTAAAGTCCGGCGGCAGGACGAAGGAAGGCTATCCGATCGGGAATGACGTGACGGCGGAAATATCGATCCGCAAAGCGATTAATACGGCGCTGGACCGGAAGGCTTTGGTCCAAGGCGTGCTTGAGGGCTACGGTACGCCCGCCTACACGGTCAACGACGGGCTGCCGTGGTTTAATCCGGGCTCGGTCATAGCCGATGCGGATATGGCCGGAGCACAAAAAATTTTGGCGGATGACGGCTGGAAAGACACGAACGGGGACGGCATTTTGGAAAAAGGGCCGCTTAAGGCCGAGTTTACCTTGTTGTACCCGTCTAACGACGTAACCCGGCAATCGCTGGCCATCGCGGTTTCCGATTTGATCAAGCCGCTTGGCATCAGCATCAAGGTCGACGGCAAAAGCTGGGACGAACTGGAGAAGCTGATGCACGCGAATGCCGTGCTGTTCGGCTTTGGCAGTCAAGATCCGCTGGAAATGTACAATGTATACAGCAGCAAGTATATGGGGGTCGACTATTATAACCCCGGCTTTTATAAAAACCCCGTTGTCGACGCTTATATGGAAAAGGCCATGCGGGCGCTGAACGAAAAGGACGCGCTCGACTATTGGAAAAAGGCGCAGTGGGACGGCAGCACCGGTTTAAGTGCCAAAGGGGATGCCCCCTGGGCTTGGCTCGTCAATATCGATCATTTGTACCTGGTGAAGGAAGATTTGGATATCGGCAAGCAAAAAATACACCCTCACGGCCACGGCTGGCCGGTAACGGACAATATAGAGGAATGGAAACGGCTGAATTAGAAGGAAACGGAGTCGTAGTTATGTATAAGCGCATCCTTGCTTTTTTTCTGCTCAAAAGCGTAAGGCTTGTTATATTATTGGCCGCCGTATGTACCGTTTCGTTTGTACTGGTCAGCTATTCGCCAATCGACCCTGTTCAGGCATACATCGGCGCGGATATGATGCGCGTCAGCCCCGAGCAGAGGGCGCAAATCGCGGCTCATTGGGGATGGGATCAGCCTCCGTTGAAGCGGCTGCTGAGCTGGGCAACGGCGCTGCTTCACGGCGATCTGGGCACTTCGATGATTTATCGCAGGCCGGTTGCGGAGGTGATCGGCGGCCGGTTCCTGCATTCCATTGCCTTGATGAGCATCGCCTGGCTGCTGTCGGGTATTATCGGTTTTGTTCTCGGCGTTCTGGCAGCTATGAAAAAAGGAACGTGGACCGACCGCGTCATCAAATGGTATTGCTATACGCTCGCTTCAACGCCAACGTTTTGGCTCGGATTGCTGATGCTCATCGTATTCGCAGTTTGGTTGAGGTGGTTCCCGGTGGGCATGGCCGTACCGATCGGCGTGGCTGCCGCCGACGTCGCCTGGAGCGACCTGCTTCTGCATATGCTGCTGCCGGCATTGACACTAAGCATCATCGGCGTTTCCGGCGTTGCCCTTCATACGCGCGAGAAGCTGCTGCAGGTGCTGGACAGCGACTATATGCTGTTCGCAAGGGCTAGGGGCGAGAAAGGCTTCGGGCTGTTTTGGAGGCATGGCTTGCGCAATGTAGCGCTGCCGGCGGTTACGCTGCAGTTCGCCTCGTTCAGCGAATTGTTCGGCGGGGCCGTTTTGGCCGAGCAAGTTTTCACTTATCCCGGATTGGGCCAAGCTACAGTCGAGGCCGGACTTCGCGGCGATGTTCCGCTGCTGCTCGGATTAATCATATTTAGTACATGCTTCGTATTTACCGGCAATTTGCTGGCCGATTTGCTGTATCGCATCTTGGACCCGCGGCTCAGGGAAGGGGGAAGAGCATGAACCGGAGACAGCGAACGCTGCTGTTCATCTTCCTGGCTGCTGCCGGCTTGCTTGCCGTAGCTGTTGGCGGGATTTTGCTCGGCAGCGATAAAATCGCGACGCATTTGGAGCTGCGGAACTCGGCTCCTTCCTGGGAGCACCCGTTCGGCACCGATTGGCTGGGCAGAGATATGCTGACGCGCACGCTCAAAGGCTTGACGCTGAGCATAGTTGTCGGCATCGCAGCTTCGGTATCGAGCGTAGTGATTGCGATGACGCTTGGGCTGGCGGCCGCTACGATGGGCAAAGCCGTCGACCGGATCGTCGGCTGGCTTACCGATTTGTTCTTGAGCGTTCCGCATTTGGTGACCTTGATATTGATCTCATTTGTTTTGGGTGGCGGCGCGAAAGGCATTATTATCGGAATCGCTTTAACGCATTGGCCGAGCCTGTCCCGGATTATTAGGGCCGAGGTAATGCAGCTGAGGAATGCGGAGTATGTGCAAATTTCGAGGCATATGGGCAGGTCGCGCTGGTGGATTGCGACAAGGCATCTGCTGCCGCATGTGCTTCCACAATTTGCGGTTGGCCTGCTGCTCATTTTCCCGCATGCGATCCTGCATGAAGCGGCCATTACGTTTGTCGGGATGGGCTTGTCTCCGCATCAGCCGGCAATCGGCGTCATTTTATCGGAGTCTATGCGTTATTTATCGACCGGGATGTGGTGGCTGGCCTTTTTTCCGGGACTGTGCTTATTGCTGATGGTACGGGCTTTCGATACGTTAGGCGAAAATCTGCGCCGGCTGGCGGATCCGCATAGCTCGCATGAATGAACACGCAATCCGTTCTATTCGATTAAATAAAGGGGGGCTGAAAGCAGATGCCTGTTCTTGAAGTGGAAGACCTGGCCGTCAGCTTTAGGCAGTATTCGACTGGGCTTCGCCAGACCGAACTTAAGGTCATTCACGGTCTTCATCTTAGCATCGAGCCGGGAGAAATTACCGCTGTGTTCGGCGCCAGCGGTTCGGGCAAGAGCCTGCTGGCCCATGCCGTCCTTGGCATACTTCCCGGCAATGCGACAGTTACGGGCGAGATAAGGTTTGACGGCGTTCCGCTGACTCGGGAGCGGCAGGAGACGCTGCGCGGTCGGGAGATCGCTCTCGTCCCGCAGTCGGTCAATTATTTGGATCCGCTCATGCGCGTCGGCAAGCAGGTTGAAGCTTCGGTGTGCGGCGCAAGCCGCAGCTTCAGATTGAACAGCGTGCTGGAGGTGTTCAAGCGCTACAAGCTGGGGCCGGACACCGCGGGCAAGTTTCCTTTTCAGCTATCGGGAGGAATGGCCCGACGGGTGCTTGTATCAACGGCAACCTTGAGCGGCGCCAGGCTCATCATTGCCGATGAGCCGACCCCCGGGCTGGATGCGGAGGCGCTCGCGGAGGCGCTGCGTCTGTTCAAGCAACTGGCACAGGAGGGCTGCGCGGTTATGCTGATTTCGCACGATATCGAAGCCGCGCTGCAAATCGCCGACAAAGTGGCTGTCTTTTATGCCGGAACTACCGTGGAGGTTGCGGCAGCGGGAGATTTTAGCGGCGACGGCTCCCGGCTGCGCCATCCTTATACCCGCGCTCTATGGAATGCGCTGCCGCAAAATAAGTTTGCCCCGATACCGGGCGTACAGCCGCATCCGAACGCGATGCCGCCGGGCTGCTTATTTGCTCCCCGCTGCAGCTTGGCGACGGGCGAATGCGCTGCGGCCCGACCGGCGGTCCGGGAAATCCGCGGAGGGAAGGTGAGCTGCCTGCATGTCACTTGAAGCGCATCGCATCGGTTTCCGTTATGGGCAGGAGCCATGGATATTACGCGGCTTCGATTTTGATCTTCATCCGGGTGAGGTGGTCGGCTTGGCCGGCCCCAGCGGCTGCGGCAAATCGACTTTGGGCCAACTATTGGCCGGGTACCGGCAGCCGCTGGAAGGCAGCGTAACGCTGGACGACGCTTCTGTCTCGAGCTCCGGTTATCGGCCGGCGCAGCTTGTGTTCCAGCATCCGGAGAAAGCGGTCAATCCCCGTTGGATGATGGCGAAGACGCTTCGCGAAGGCTGGGAGCCCGGGAAAGAGGTGCTCGCCGCTCTCGGGGTCGAGCCGGATTGGCTGAACCGTTGGCCCCATGAACTGTCCGGCGGCGAGCTGCAGCGGTTCTGCATCGCCCGCGCTCTCGGCCCGGCGACGCGATATTTGATCGCCGATGAGATGACGACGATGCTGGATGCGATCACGCAAGCCCAGCTCTGGCACGCCGTGCTCGATATTGCGGCGCAGCGGGGTATGGGAATGCTGATCATCAGCCATGATCGTCATTTGCTGGAACGGTTATGTTCCCGGATCGTTGATGCCGCTGCATTCATGCCTCTTTCTTCCGCAAACGAATCGGTTTAAACAGCAGCCCGGCGGCCGGGCTGTTGTTCCAATAAACATTTGTACATTTCAAGCAATCTATGATATGTTAATACCATAAATTATCGATAATCGATAACTACCTTTGTAAAGGATGATGTGATCGCGATGAACGCCGCTCCGAGCTCCTTGCTGCCGAATTCAATCAGCGCGCAAGTCTATGAATCGCTTAAAGCTGCCATTATGGAAGGAAGATTGGTTCCCGGAAGCCGACTGTTGGTGCTGGACATCGCCAATACGTTCCAAATCAGCCAAGCGCCGGTCAGGGAAGCGCTGGAACGTTTGAAGCAGGAAGGTCTGATCCTCGGCAAACCGAATAAAGGCTCGGTCGTTTCGGAAATCACCGCCAAAGAAATTGTAGATATTGTTGCGGTTCGCGAAATGATGGAAGGCTTTGCGGTCAAGCATTCGCTCCCCTATTTGGAGGAGAATCATTTTCAAGAGCTTGGCCGGATCGTTCAGTGTATGGAAGATGCGATTCGGCATAAAAATAAATTAAGGCTTGTCGAACTCGATCATGATTTTCACGGTTGCTTTTACGAGCTGTGCGGCAATCATGTCGTGCAGCAGATGTGGGAGCAAATGAAAATGAAGGTGATGCGGTTTATAGCGGTTTCGAACTACCGGTTTTCCACCGAGCGTTTGGCCCAGGCCCATTATCATCTGATCGACGTGCTGAGAAGCGGCGACCCGTCTTTGGCGGAAGCCCAATTTGTCGACCATTTGCAGGCTTATAAGACGATACACACCTTGATCGCCCCGGATTGATTCAACGCCTGAATTTCCAGCGGAGCTGAACCTTTCTTTATGACAAGAAAAACTTCCGCTGAACCGCGGTCGCTCATCGTTGAAATGCCTCGATGGAGGTTTTCTTATACTCGAATAGTCAGAAATATAATATGACCCGGCGACCGCAATTTGGTAATCTGAAAAGGAGACAGCCCTTCTTCAGTTCCGAGCGGTTCCGGATCGGTTTTCGGCTTGTTTCGTTCATTCCTTCTCCTCGCTCTTCCCGTTTATTGTTCACGTCTATTCTTTTGTTGAAGCGATCTTCAAAGTTTCCCGGACAGGGGATGGTTCAACTTGCTGAGTAAAAGGAACAAAGATAAACGAATGCCTCCAATCTCATTTCAGAACAAGCTGCTGCTCTCCTACGGCTTGATTACATTGATTCCGGTATTATCCGCTCTGTTCATTTTCGGACTGAACTCATATAATGATACGAAACGTTATTATGAAGAATTTATGAACCAGCTCAGCGGCAGGGCCGACACGATTACGAACGAGTTTATTGCCAACACCGCGCGCAATTCGTATTTTTATTTAACCGACAATAATTTGAAAAATATTTTGGAGAAACGATACGTTCAGGACAAGATAGAGCTGTTGGAGGATGCCCGTAGCATGCAGAAGGCGATGGATCAGGTTGTGCTGATGAACGGGCAAATCACGGGCGTGACGATCATGGGGACGAACGGCAGCCAGTACAGCAGCTACGCGGCGTATTCGACGGATGCGAAAATGATCAGGAACCGAATCGCTGTCGATGATATGTATCGCGGGACGACAATGGTTTATGTCGAGGAAGGTCCAAGCGGCCACAATAAACGGGTTTCCCTGGTCCGGTATTTATCCGATATTAACCGCGACGATACGAATAAGGAAGGCTTCGTCAAGGTCGATCTCAATTACAGAGCCATCGAAAAAAACTTCGGCGGCGTAGCGGAAACGAACAGGGAGCTGGGAACGGTCGTGATTGCCGACGGCAAGCTGCTGTATACGACATGGGGCTCGTTGTTGCAGGACGAAGAAATCGGACGTATCCTGTCCCGGCTGCATGACGAGAAAAACCAGATGAACTCATTGATGCGAATCACGATCGGCTCCAAGAGCTATTTGTTTACAGCGAGAATCAACAAGCTGACGAATTGGATCATCGTTCAGATCATTCCATCCGAAGTCATCACGGCCGCCTTTCATAAGAACATCCAAATCTATGTGTTGATTTGCGCGCTGGCGTTAGGCATTGCCCTGTTATTGGCCGTTGTGTTCTCCAAACATTTTTTCAAACCGATTCATAAGCTCCGTACGAAAATGAAGCTGGCCGATGCAGGCCACCTGGATCTCGTCATCGATGAGGAGCACCGGCGCGACGAAATCGGCCAATTGGTGCATAGCTATAATGCGATGCTGATGCGGATGAAGCGGAGCCGGGAAGTCGAGATGAGATCGCAGCAGCTGCAAAAGAGAGCGGAGCTTCACATGCTGCAGGCGCAGATCAACCCGCATTTTTTGTACAACACGCTGAATGTCATTCATTCGATTGCGGAGCTGCACCGTGTCCAGCAAATTTCGATTATGACCAAAGCTTTGTCGAACCTTTACCGCTATAACGTCAAGAGCAAAGATATCGTGACGGTCCGCAGTGAATTGGAGCAGATCGGCAATTATCTCAAGATACAGCAAATCCGTTTTTTGGATAAGCATCGGGTCGTGTACGATATCGACGAAGAGCTGTACGACTGCCAAATATTAAAGTTTTTGCTGCAGCCGATCGTCGAAAACAGCTTCCAGCATGGACTGGAGCCGAAGGGAGACCACGGCACGCTCCTGATCGGCATGCGCAGGCAAGGGAATATCCTGCGCATTCGTGTCGAGGATGACGGGGTAGGCATCGACGAAGCGAAGCTGGAAGCGCTGAAGACGTCGCTGGTGCAGACGGCCGAGAAAGATGAAAGCGATTCCAAGCATCATCTCGGGCTGCGCAATGTGGCCGCGAGAATCCGGAACTTTTACGGCCCCCATTACGGGTTGAAAGTAACGAGCAAGCCGAATGAAGGCACATGCGTGGAAATGTTTATATCATCTAAAAAAGGAGATGAACGAAATGATCGTACTTTTGGTTGATGACGAATACTACGCCCGCAAAGCGCTGGCCCAAATGATTCAGGATTGGGAGCCGGACACGATCGTATATGAAGCCGAGGATGGCCTGCAGGCGCTGGAGCTGCTGGAAAAGACGCAGCCGCATGTCGTATTTTCCGACATCTGCATGCCGAAGGTGGACGGCATTCAGCTCGCTGCGCACATTGCCGAGAGCTATCCCGCGGTGTTCAACGTCATTATCAGCGGCTTCGACGACTTTAAATATGCGCAAAAGGCGATTGCCTACAAAGTGGAGCAATATTTGATCAAGCCGGCGGATAAGGACGAAATCGTCGAGCTGTTGAATGCGATCGACGGCAAGCTTCAGGCTGCGGCCGCTCAGGGGAGAGAGCAGCGTCTGGCCGCTCTGCTGTATGAAGCGGATGAGGTCAAGCACGAGCTATCGGGACTGGATGAGCCCGACTCCTACGTCTTCGCCGTTGTACAGGCGGAATGCGCGGACGCGAATCAGCTCCAGCCCGTCGCGGCTGAAGCGCTCGCCCGATGCGGACTGGATATGATCGCGATCCCCGACCGCCATTATGCCAATATGCTGGTCATCCGGCTGGCCTTGAACGAGCCGCTTGCGGCCGGGAAGCTGTCCAGGCTGAGGGAGCAGCTGAACGAACTGATCGTCACGTATACGGAATCGACCGGCAAGCGGCTGTCGGCCGGCATCGGCGGCGTCCATCAGGACGGGGCCAATCTGCAGCGGGCGTTCATCGAAGCGAAGACGGCGATGCTGCATCGGCTTCTTTGCGGCAGCGGCAAGGTGCATCTGTACAGCGAAGTGGTGAAGAACAGCCGCTACAGCCTGGAGCTGCTGGACGATATGATCGTTCCGCTCTACCCCAAAATTGTGAAAAATCAAATGAAGGACGTGCAGGAGACGGTCAATAAAATTTTCGAGCTGATCGTCGAGCTCGGACCGTCGATCTATGCGCTGAACAATGCATGCTCCAAGCTGATCGCGGTGCTGAACTCGGTCATTGAAACGTTCAACGACCGGAGTCTAGAAACCAAATCGTATTGGGAGCGGATCGACCTGTACCGTTTTTTTTCCACGGATCAAATCGCCGACCACATTACACGGCATTTGACCGAGATATCGAAGGCGCTCGAGAAGAGCAGCCCGAAGGTCGATGTCGTCGAGGATATCCGGCAGTATGTCATGCACAATTACCGCCATGACATCGTGCTGGAGGATTTGGCCAAAAACACGTATTTTACGGACCCATCGTATTTAAGCCGGCTGTTTAAAAAGAAGAGCGGCACCTGTTTTTCCAAATTTGTGACCGAAGTCCGGATGTATAACGCCAAAAAGCTGATGGAGACGAGCCCCGGTCTGGCCGTTGCCGAAATCGCGGACGCTGTCGGCTTTAACGACTGCTCCTATTTTATCCAGATGTACAAAAAGTTTTTTGGCGAGACGCCGGGCAAATCGATTAAAGCGAAGGAAGTCTAGAAGCTTGGAACACAGATTTGTTATAGCCGGAAAGTCAGTTTATTTATTTTGGACCGGATGCAACTCGTTTACAATAAAGCATGTAAGCCGGTAAGCGCTATCATTGGCTGCCGGCTATCAATCCTAACTGCGGAGGTATCGGAGCATGTCTGTATTAAGAATGGGAGTCATCGGGACCGGCGGCATCTCGAACACGCATATTAAAGGTATATTGAGATCGGACAACCTGGAGCTTGCCGCTATTTCCGATGTGCAGGAGGCGCAGCTGCAAAAATGCGGAGAGCAGTACGGCGTCGCGCCGGAGAACCGTCATCTGGACTATAAGGAGCTGCTCAGCAGACCGGATATTGACGCCGTCTCGATCTGTACGCCGAATTTCGTCCATTATGAGATTGCGAAGGAGGCGATTTTGCACGGCAAGCCGTTTTTGCTGGAGAAGCCTGTGGCGATGAATGAAGCGGAGGCGCGGGAGCTGCGCGATCTGGCGCTGGAGCGGAAGGTGAAGAGCATGGTTGCCTTCTCCTACCGGTATAAAGCGGCCGCGCGTTATGCGAAGTTTTTGATCGAGCAGGGGCATTTGGGCAAAATTAACCACATTTACGGGCAATATTTGCAAAGCTGGGGGCTCAAGGACGCACCGCTTGTTTGGCGGCTGTCGAAAAAGCACTCGGGATCGGGCGCATTGGGTGATCTCGGCTCTCATATGCTCGACCTTACCCGTTTTCTGGTCGGGGAAATAACCGAGCTTACGTGTGACGCTGGCGTCATTACGGAGCAAAGAAAGCTGCCCGGCAGCGACGACTTCGGGCAGGTCGATGTCGACGACTACTGCCACTATATGGCGCGAATCAACGGCCATATTCACGGCGCGTTTCAAATTTCGAGAATGGCGTTCAGTCGCGGCAACTACCAGCGGGTCGAAGTGTACGGCAGCGAAGGCGGACTCGTCTATGAGCTGGAGGCGGAGGATACGCTTCGCGTAAGCATCGGGCCCGTTTACGGAAAAGCGCTCGAGTATCACAGAATCAACGTTCCGAAGGAATTTTACGCCGATCAGATGCAAAGCTTTTACGAGCTGGTCACCGGCATGGGAGACGGTTTGTCGGCAACAATTGAAGACGGTTACATCAACCAGAAGACGATCGACGCGATTATTACGTCATTTGAAAATAAAACATGGGTAACGCTGTAGCCTTCAATCCGGTTTCGTTCGAACGGGCCGTAAGGCTATCGATGAATAGGGATAGGCTTGGAAAATGATACAGGAATGGAGTGATCGGGTTGAAAGTTACGATATGGAACGAATACCGCCATGAAGTTGAAAATGCCAAGGTTGCGCAGGTGTATCCGAACGGCATTCATCATGCGATTAAAGACGGGTTGGCGGACGCAGGGTTCGACATCGCGACCGCAACGCTCGACGAGCCGGAGCACGGGCTGACCGAAGAGGTGCTGGCACAAACCGACGTGCTCGTCTGGTGGGGCCATAAGCATCATAAAGACGTGCAGGACGAAATCGTGAACCGGGTATATCAGCGCGTATTGGACGGCATGGGACTGATCGTGTTGCACTCGGCTCACTGCTCGAAAATATTTAACAAGCTGCTCGGAACGCCGACCTGCCAGCTGTTGTGGCGCGAGGCGGACGAGAAGGAGCGGCTGTGGGTGATTGATCCGGCGCATCCGATCGCCGAAGGGATCGACAGATATATCGAGCTTCCGATGGAAGAAACGTACGGCGAGCATTTTAATATTCCGGCCCCGGACCAAATCGTCTTCGTCAGCTGGTTCGAAGGGGGCGAAGTGTTCCGCAGCGGCGTAACGTATCACCGGGGGAGAGGGAAAATATTTTATTTCCGGCCCGGCCATGAAACTTATCCTACTTACCATAACAAGCAAATCTTGCAAGTCATTGCCAACGGAATCCGCTGGTCGGCGCCGACCCGTTCGGCCAAGCCGGTATACGGAAACGCGAAGGCGCTGGAGGAAGTGAAGCCCAAGGTTAAATCGTAACGGTTCGAAACGAACCGTTACGGATCGATTCGGATCGCCGCCTTTGCGCGCATACTTGCGCATTCCGGGGACGACCGGATCGGTCGACGGTCCATGAACTGGAGAGGAGGATGCCTGTGGATGCCGTTCAAGCAACGAATGCCGCTGCCGCAGCGCGCAAAAAATGGCTGTCGATGCGCAGAAGCGGTCTCGTTTATTTCATGTTCACACTGCCGGCGCTGTTGTTGTATTTAGCCTTCTTTTTTTACCCCGCCATTTCCGGATTCTTTTACAGCTTTACGAACTGGGACGGGATTTCCAAGGTTTACAAGTTCGTCGGCATTAAAAATTATATCGACATCATGAAAGACACACGGTTTCTCCATGCATTGCGATTTACGCTGTACTACACGATGATCGACGTTATTGTCAAGCTGCTGCTGGCGTTGATTCTGGCCATGCTGCTGAGCAGCAATATAAAACTGAGAGGCTTGATCCGATCGGTGTACTTTTTCCCGGCGGTGCTCAGCCTGCTCACGGTCGGTCTCATATTCAACCAAATGTTTTATGCGGTGCTGCCGAGAATCGGGGAAAGCCTGGGCATCGAGCTGCTGTCGCGCAACATTTTGGCGAACAAGGATACGGCTGTGTACGGCATTATTTTGACAAACATATGGCAGGGCATTTCCATTCCGATGGTCATATTTATGGCCGGGTTGTCGAGCGTCCCCAAAGATTTGCACGAGGCCGCTACCATTGACGGAGCATCGCCTTTTCAACGGTTTTTCTCGATTACGCTGCCTTTCCTCATTCCGATGCTCAATGTGAATCTGGTGCTGGCGATCAAGGGGGCGCTGACGGTATTCGATTATATCGTTGCGATGACCGACGGGGGGCCGGCACAGGCGACCGAATCGATCGGCTATCTGATTTACCGGCACGGGATGAACGAGATGAAGTTCGGCTATGGCACGGCGGAGTCGATTTATATTTTTCTGATGGTAGGCATTATTTCAATCATTCAGATCAAGGTGCTTAACCGGAAGGAGGCGGGTCAGCAATGAGAACCCATCCTGCGCTCCAGACGGTCAAATACGCGATATTGGCCGTGGGCATGATCGCGATTCTGATTCCGATGTATATTACGGTGGTCGTGGCGATGAAGACGCCGGCCGAATCCGCCCGCAGCATGTTCTCGCTGCCCTCCGGCTTTTACCTGGGCAACTTCGAGAAGGTCATTCACGCCGGGAAGTATTGGAACTATGTAGGAAATTCCGTTTATATTACGGTCGTTTCCATCGTGCTGATGCTTCTCCTGATTCCGATGGTCTCCTTTGCGATTTCCCGCAATTTCAAGAAAAAGTATTATATCTTTTTGTTCTACTTTATTTTATCGGGCATTTTCGTGCCGTTTCAGGTTATCATGCTCCCGATCGTCAAGCATATGTCCAACCTGCATCTGCTGAATCACACCGGTCTCATCATCATGTACATCTCGCTGTCGTTTACGCAGGGCATGTTTTTAAGCGTCGGTTTTTTGAAAAACATTCCGATGGAGCTGGACGAAGCTTCGCGGATCGACGGCTGCGGCGTTTGGCAAACGTTTGCAACCATCATCTTCCCGCTGATGATACCGATCACGTCGACGATTCTCATATTGAACAGCCTCTGGATATGGAACGATTTCATGCTGCCGCTCGTGCTGCTGAACCGGAGCCAAAAGTTTTGGACGCTGCCCTTGTTTATTTACAATTTTAAAACCGAGTATACGATCGATTATAATTTGGCTTTTGCGGGCTTTTTTATGTCGATGCTGCCGATCATTGCGCTGTACGCGTTTATGCAGCGGTACATTATTAGCGGGTTGACCGAAGGGGCTTTGAAATAAGCGTGAATATGAAACTTAAAAAAAAATGGTGGTGGATCGCATGAACAAAATGAAGCAATGGACATCCGTTCTGATTGTCGGTGCGCTGGGGGTTACAGCGGGCTGTTCGGGAGGCGACGAGCCGGCCGGCGGCGGGAAAAACGAAGCCGCGGGCGGCACCGTCAAGCTTGAATATTTTCAAATGAAAAAGGAAGTCGTCGAAACCGTCAACAACATGATCAAAAAATTCGAAGAAAAAAATCCGGGCATCCATATCGAGCAAAATAACGTGCCGAACGCCCAGAATGTCTTCAATATGCGGTTGTCTACGCAGGACACGCCGCCCATATTTACCCATTATACGACGTCTCCGTTATTTATTAAAGCGGCGACCGACGGATTTGTGGCCGATTTGACGGGCGACCCGCTGCTGAAAAACGTTATTCCTAAATTCGTCGAGGAAACGAAAATCAATGGCAAAAACTATTTGGTGCCGATTGCGATCGGAACGTGGGGCGTTTATTACAATCTCGATGTGTTCAACGAGCTGAAGCTGGAAATTCCGAAGACGTACGCGGAGCTGATCCAGACTGCCGAGAAAATCAAGAGCGCAGGCAAGCTTCCGTTTCTGTTTCCGGACAAAAATGTCGGCATCCTCGGTCAGGAGATCAACTATAAGCTCAGCCTTGATGTGCCGGACGCGGAAACGTTTATCGTCGATGTGATGAAAGGGAAGAAGCATATTATGGATAATCCCGATATGCGGAAATACGCTCAAAAGCTGCTTGAAATGAGAAAATACGGTCAAAAAGACTCGCTGGGCACCGATATGGACGACGCCGTCCGCGAATTCGCGCTTGGCAAATCGGCGATGTATTTCCAGGGAATCTGGTCGATCCAGCCGATGAAAAAGGCGAACCCGAACATCAAGTTCTCGATGTTTCCAATGCCCGCGGACAAAGCCGAGGCTACGAAAATCGGCGCCTTCGTGGATACGGCCATAGGGCTGCCGAAGGACGGAAAAAACGCGAAGGAAGCGAAAAAATTCGTGGACTTTCTCGCAGCGCCGGATATGGTTCAATATTATGTGGACGAGACGCAGTATCCTTCCGCTGTCCAAGGGGTTAAAAACAACATTGCGGAAATCAAGGATTTGAACGCCATGATCGAAGCGGGCAAAACATTCCCGTCGATCTCCCGCCTGTATCCGGCCGGAATCGGCGACGATTTCTCCAAAGCGACGCAAGGGCTATTCGCCTCCGGGGATATCGACGCCTTCTTGAAAAAAACCGACGAGGTATTTTTTAACAAGTTGAATCAATAAGATAGTAAGAGGATAGTAAACAAGCTGAGTTTATCGATGAACGGGAATTAAGGCTGCTCCTGCCGTTCATCGATAATCTCCAAGCTAATCCATTTGGATGGGGAGGACTGGCGCATGAAATGGGGTTTGACGGTATACGGTACGGTATTCGATATGGGAATTCATCCGCAGTCGGGCAGGCAGCCGATTACGCCGAAGGAATTAATCGATATGGCTGCAGTAAGAGGACTGGAAGGGATTGAAATTCCGGACCGTATTTTGAGGGAGCATGATCCCGATACGGTGGCGGCATATGCGCAGGATAAAGGAATGTTTATTAACATCGCTTCCGGCGGATTTGATGCCGCTCATTTGAAGGAAGCGCTGGAGCTCGGGGAGCGGGTCGGCGCCGTAACGGTCCGGACCGTCGTCGGCGGCGCCAAATTCGGCGGCGACCGCAGACATATGGCCGGCACATGGCAGCCGTTTTTACACGATATATTAACCGGCTTCCAGGCGGCTGTCGAGACGGCGGAGCGGACGGGGGTCAATCTGGCGGTCGAAAACCATCAGGACCTGGCCTCGGAGGAGCTTCTGTGGCTGTGCGACCGGATCGGCTCGGACCGGTTCGGGATTACGCTGGATACGGGCAATCCGCTCGCTACGGCCGAGGAGCCGGTCAGCTTTTTCCGGCGCGTCGCGCCGTTCGTGAAAAATGTGCATTTGAAAGATTATTGGGTGTATGGCTCGGAGGAAGGCTACCGGCTTGTCCGCTGCCCGATGGGGCAAGGGGTTGTGCCGTTTGCCGAGCTTATCCGCATCCTGTCCGAAGCGCAGCCCGACGTTACTTTATCGCTGGAGCACGGCGCGCTGGAAGCCCGTCATGTGCGGGTGCTGGAAGAAGACTACTGGACCGAATATCCGGGCAGATCGGCCAGCCAATTGACACGCCTGATGCGTTTTATTCAGGATCATGTGAAGGAACAGGGTGATTGGCGGACGCCGTATGAAAAAGGCGAGCCGCCGGAAGCTATCGCGGCTTATGAAAGAGACCAGCTGGAAACCGGGCTGGCTTACATGACCTCCTTAATCCGCCGCACCAGGGTATCCTGACTTTATCGTGTCCAACAGACCGGCAGCGGGGGCCTCACTGCTTCTCGGAAGCGGCCCCTTCTGTCTATCATAAAAATACATGAGGTGATATGAATGACAGCACTTGAATTAGCGGGGAAAAATGCGATCGTAACCGGCTCCAGCCGGGGATTGGGCAAGCAGTATGCGCTGGATTTGGCCAAACGGGGTGCGAATGTCATCATCCACGATGTAAGCGACAAGTCCGCCCAGGAGTTTAACGAAGCCGAATCGGGCCATGACGTGGCGGCGGAAATGGCTCGGCTGGGAGTGAAGGCGGAGTTTATCGCAGCGGACCTGAGCGAGCCCGCACAGGCTGAAGCCCTCATAAAGCAGGCAATCGAGCGGTTGGGCTCGATCGATATATTGGTAAACAATGCGGGGGGCGATATCGGGAAAAACACGCCGCGTCCGGATCCGAACGACGCGCTGGACATCGGCGCGGACGATATCCGTTCGGTGGTCGAGCGCAATTTGCTCACCACCATGTACGCCTGCAAATTTGCAGGAAGCCACATGCGCGACCGCCGGACCGGCAAAATCGTCAACGTAGGCTCGATAGCAGGACATATACCGGTGCGCGGTGGAATCATCTACGCGGCGGCGAAAGCCGGGATCGCGCATTATACCCGCAGTTTGGCGGAGCAGCTGCGGCCCTATGACGTCAACGTCAACTGCATTTCCCCGGCGCCGACGTACACGGCCCGCTTTCTGGCTACGCGGACGGTGCAGGCGGAGGACGACAAATCGCGCCTGCAGCGGATTGCCGAGCCGGAGGATATGTCCAAGATCGTCATGTTCCTGTGCGGCCCGCTATCCGATTACTTGACGGGGGAAACGATCGTTTGCTGGAAGTAGCGGCCGGCGGACCGGAGCCGGGCCGATTCGTCGGGCAGGCGAGTGCCGGCCCCGGACAGCTTTATGAGGCATCGCTCGGAGACGCGGGTAATCCGGATCATTAACGCAGCGATAAACAGCGGAAGGAGAAGATGACATGAGCAGCCGATTGAAGGATAAGGCGGTCATTATTACGGGAGGTACGAAGGGGATCGGCAAAGGGATCGCGTACATGGCCGCCGCCGAAGGGGCGAAAGTCGCCATCAGCGGACGCAATGAGGCGGACGGCCGTCGGGTTGTAGACGAGCTGGAAAGCCGATACGGTGCGGAGGCGCTGTTCGTGCAGGGGGACATCAGCCGGGAAACGGCCTGCCGGCGTTTGGTCGGGGAGACGGTACAGCGGTTCGGACGGCTGGACGGTCTGGTCAATAACGCGGGGATATTTCCGCGCGGAACGATACTCGATACATCGGAAGATATGTACGAGTCGATCTTTGCGGTGAATATGAAGGCGCCGTTTTTTTGCTGCAAATATGCGATTGAAGCGATGCAGCAGAACGGTGGCGGCTCGATCGTCCATATGGGCTCCACCCATGGCTACAAGGGCTCGCCCAATCTGGCGGCATACGCCTGCTCCAAAGGGGCGCTGCGGACGCTGAGCCGGCATATCGCCGCCCACTACGCCAGGCAGCAAATCCGCTCCAACTGGGTGACGGTCGGCTGGGTCGCCTCCGAGGGCGAAATCGAGCTGCACGAAAGCATGGGCGCGACGCTTGAGGAGCTGCAAGAACGCGCCAAAACAAACGTGCCGAGCGGACGCATGCAAACGGCGGAGGATATGGCATACGGCGTTATTTATTTACTGTCCGACGAATCGAATCAGGTAACCGGCTCCGAGCTGGCGATTTCCGGCGGACTGAACATATAAGTCAAATTAGCGGGACTGCATGGTTTATGTTTCCATTTTTGGACAACATGTGCTGATTAATAAAGAACGGTCATATATAATGGACATCAGGAGGATAAGGGCTTGGAGAATGGCTTCAGGGCTAGTTTTTTAATTGCGTTGTTGCGTTCGGAGAAGCTTGCGTTCGCCTGAGTCTTTGGATTTCAACAGCTGGAACGGGTTCATTTCAAGAAAATCGGGAGACAACAGCAGCGTTTCGTTAAATGATCCGCCTCGCAAGCGGCAATTTATTCATCGTATTTTCAGGAGAGGAGAATTCCAATTTGGCACTGATCCAATGTCATTTTTTTTCCGAATCGCTGCAGCTGAGCACCTCGATGACCGTTATTTTGCCGCAGCAGACGCGGGCGCAAATCGGGATGCAAAATGTCCAAAAGCAGGAGCGTCATCAGACGCTGTATTTGCTTCATGGCATGTCGGATGACGATACGATCTGGCTGCGCCGCACTTCGATCGAACGGTATGTCGCTCCGCTCGGTCTTGCCGTCGTCATGCCGCAGGTTCACCGCAGCTCGTATACCGATATGGCTTACGGCAACCGGTATTGGACGTTTTTGAGCGAGGAGCTGCCACAAATTTGCCGCTCGTTTTTTCCGCTGTCGGATGCGCGCGAGGACAATTTTGTCGCCGGGCTGTCAATGGGCGGTTACGGGGCGATGAAATGGGCGTTGTCGCAGCCGGACCGGTTTGCCGCAGCGGCGAGCTTGTCCGGCGGGGTGAACCGGGCCCGAGTGCCGGAGGAGCCGCAAAGACTGCGGGATTATACGCTTACCTTCGGCGAGGACAGTGTGGCGGGTACGCCTAATGATCTGTTCTGGCTGCTGCAGCAATGCGAGTCGAGCGAGGGGCCCAAGCCCAAGCTGTACCAATGCTGCGGGACGGAGGATTTTCTGTATGCGGATAATGTGCTTTTCCGTGACGCGTGCCGCCAAACGAGCCTGGATTTCACCTATGAAGAAGGTCCAGGTACGCATGAATGGGGCTATTGGGACCGGAAAATCCAGGATGTGCTGGCCTGGCTGCCGTTAAACGGGGAAGTTTCCGGCAATCGATAAAACCGCTGCGGGCCGGCTGCGCTTGCAAAAAGGGGCTTTACTAAAGGTCATTTTGGAGTTTCACCCCCGGTCTGATATGAATTTGCATGTGAAATGCCGCTTCCGCCCCTACTTATATAGTAGTGCTGGAGGCGGTTTTGCATATGTTTTGGGACTGTCTCACCGGCTGATCCCCGTATGGGACAGCCGCCCCTTTTTGACATATGGCGAATTATAAAACAAGGGAAGTGGCTCCAGCCAAGGGATTCCGCATGCTCATCCGCTTGCAGCATTGGGAGGGAATACTCCGTAATCAGCGGGAAACGGCGACGTAACGGACAGAGCTGCCGTTATTTGACCCGATTCCTACCTTTCTGAATTGTAACGGACCGGAGAGATGTTAAATGCCGTGCCCGTCGTTCATGTGCCCCATCTGTTGTGGAATAACGTCTACTCGATCCGTTGGAATTGAAAACGATTCGTTTGACAGCAAATAAGGGCTCTGAAGTCCGTGCCTCAAATTTATAAGGCATTGTTACGTATGCTCACTGCAGGAATTGTGCGCCTTCAAGTGATCGAGTCACCGTCCAGTCTAGTAACACGCTGCTGTATCCAGATAAGTACAACGGATAATAAAGCTTGCGGCGGAGCCATGTACCCGGAATACTACAGAGGTGTGCATGGTATGAATACCGGATCGAAGACCGGTTAGTAAAAAAGAGGCAGCAGAAGACAGAAGAGTAGAACAGTAAGAGGGTATGGATGTGGGGTGGAAAGTTTACGGGCCGTCTTTGAAGTCGTGTTCCCCCTGCCCAGTCTAATCGAAGGAACACGACTTCAACAACGGCTGTAACCCCGCATCCATCCCTCCCAACGCTCAAACGTATATCCTACACCAAGGACGCCGCAAGGCGTTTTTTGTGCGCTTGGCAGCGCACCGACTAGGGAGTGAAAGTCTCCAGTACACCGTGAGGTAGCGGAAGTACATAGCCGATGCATAATGCATACTTCATGAGGATGCTTGCAGAGTATGCAAAGGCAACCCCGGAACAGGCGGCATAACCATGATGGCTGGCGGAACCGGATAACCGCGAAAAAAGGGAAAGTCCGATACTACCATAGTTCCGATAGGATGCATTCCATTTACCCGCAGCAAGAAAATGCTTGAAAAGACGGTCCCGGCTAGGTATGATTTGAACATGCGCAATGCCAACCGCAACGAACGAATCCGACAGAACGAATCCAACTGAAGAAAGGTAGAGATTTCACGATGATATTCAACAAGCATGACAAGCTGGTCATGATTGGCGATTCGATTACCGATACGGAACGCAAGAGACCGCTTGGCGAAGGCCGCAACGATGCGACCGGGAAAGGCTATGTGACCGCGGTTAGCGCCTTGATCAATTCCGTCTATCCCGAGCTGTCGCTGCGGATAATCAATATGGGCATCAGCGGAAACACGGTACGAAGTCTGAAGGAACGCTGGCAGACCGATGTTGTCGATTTGCAGCCGGATTGGGTATCGATCATGATCGGGATCAATGACGTATGGCGCCAATACGACCAGCCGGTTATCAAAGAAACGCATGTTTATTTAGAAGAATACAAAAGCACGCTCAGCGAGCTGATCCAAATTACGAAGCCGCTTGTCAAAGGCATTATCCTGATGACGCCGTTTTATATCGAGCCGAATGCCGGAGATTGTATGCGCCGAACGATGGATGAATACGGCGCAGCGGTCAAGGAAATCGCAGCGCTCCATCAAACGAGATTCGTCGATATCCAGGCTGCGTTCCAACCGGTGTTGGAGCATACATATCCGGCCGAGCTCGCGTGGGACCGAGTCCATCCAAATATGACGGGGCATATGGTTATTGCCAGAGCCTTTTTGAACGAAGTCGGATTTGATTGGAATAAAAGGTAAGCGATGAAGTGCAGACGCATCGGGTGGATCGCAGCCGAACCTTCCTGCGGAAGCATTTGATTTGTATACAAGTACACAAGTATAATGTCATAAGAAGTGCAGTAGGAAGCAGGTGGCTTTATTCGTAATGAAATGGAACAATTTGCAACCGACCAGGCAAACCTTGGGCGAAAAAGCGTACGAATCGATCCGCGAGGCGATCATATCGCTGGAGTTTGAGCCGGGTCAAATGATTTATGAAAATGAGCTGGCCACATCGCTTGGCGTCAGCCGAACTCCGGTGCGCGAAGCGTTTCGGATGCTGCTGTCGGAAGAGCTGATCGAGATTTTGCCGCAAAAGGGCGCGAAGGTCGCCTTGATCTCCGAAACCAAGGTAGAGGAGACGCGTTTCGTTCGCGAGAGTCTGGAATCCGCCGCTTTCCGGATTGCGGCAAATCAGTGGACTGGCGGAACGGAGCCTTATGCGAGCATTGCGCGGGAAATTGATGTTCTTCTGAAGCAGCAGGCGGAGGCGGCGGGCCGTAATGATGCCGGCGCTTTTTTGCAGCTGGACGAATCGTTTCACCGGAAGCTGCTGGCGCTGAGCGGAAACCAGACGCTGCTGACGGTCGTTAATCAAATGCGCGGGCATTTGAACCGGCTGCGCTATTTATCGCTCCGGCAGCTGAACAATATGGAAGATTTGACCGTGCAGCACCGGAACATTTGGGCCGCCGTACAGGCCAATGACGAACGGCGGACCGAGGAGCTGCTGCGCCGGCACGTAAGCCAGCTGCCGGGTGACATGGCGGCGTTGAAGGGCCGATTTGGGTCCTATTTTCTTCCGTAGCAATATTGAACTCTCATCAGGACCATGATAAACTTTAACGTATACGAAGAAAAAGAGGAAGTCCGTTTATGAATAAGGTAGAAGCGGAATTTAGCAATTTGGTGAAAGCGTTTCGCAAACGCCATATGGGCAAAGGACCGAGAGAAATCCGTACCACCTTTTGCAGGCAGTGGGCGATTTGTGAAATGGAGGGCAACTTGTCGCCGGTTGAGAAATTTATCGCATCCGGAACGGATGGCAAACAGGTGCTGCGTACGGCAAGGACGGAGATGGTGAAGGAAATGTACCGCAACCATCCGCCTGTCGAGATGGAGGAGCTGCTGGGCGCCAAATTTATCGAGCTGTTTGTCGATATCGATCTGGATAAAGACTTCGGTATGTCGATCTTCGTGTTCGATCAAGATATTCAACGTAAATTTTCGTCATAATGCAAACCTGCAGCTGAAGACTTGGCTTGCCCGCATCCGTCGTTGACGGGCCGGACAGCCCGATTTTCGTACAAGACCATACATGTGCCGTTGGCACTTGGCAGCGATCCTGCTCAAGACTAACCGCCGCAACAGTCACTTTCTTTTTGTTGAACCGAGTCCAACAAAACGAGAGATCGTCTGTTGCGGCTTTTTTGTCCAAATGAACCATACGGCAAGCGGGACGAATGACGATATAACGCTGCGCCTAATCGAATGAACGGGGAGGAATGAACGATGGGAACAACAAAGCATACAGGGCCCATCCGGCTGCCGAAGAAGCTCGACCCGAAGCTGTGGGTCAGCAAGGCGCCGTTCGGCTTGGGCCATATCAAGCCGCATCATATTAAAGACACGCTCAAGGTCGCATGGGACAATCGGGATCAGCTGCCTTACGCGTACCGCATCTTGACTCAGGGGGTGTGCGACGGCTGCGCGCTGGGGGTGTCCGGATTATACGACCGGACTCTGGAGGGACCGCATCTGTGCACGACACGGCTGAATGTGCTGCGGCTCAATACGATGCCGCCGATCAAGCCCGAGGTGCTGCACCGGGACATCGCCGCGCTGCGGACGATGGACAGCACCGAGCTGCGCAAGCTCGGCCGGATCCCGTATCCGCTGATCCGGCGTCAGGGAGAGACCCGCTTCTCCCGCCTGTCGTGGGACGAAGCGCTGGATACGATCGCGGCCAAAATCCGCGTGATCGATCCCAAGCAGCTCGCCTTTTACCTGACGGCTCGCGGCATAACGAACGAGTCGTACTACGCGGCTGCGAAGGTAGCCCGACTGCTGGGCACGAACCATATCGACAACGCTTCGCGCATTTGTCATTCGCCTTCCAAAACCGCGCTCAAACGCTCCGTCGGGATCGGAGCGTCGAGCTGCAACTACAAGGATTGGATCGGCACCGACGTGCTTGTATTTTGGGGGAGCGTCGCCGCCAACAACCAGCCGGTGTCGACCAAATATATGTACGCCGCCAAGCGGAAAGGTACGAAAATTATTGTCATTAACCCGTATTACGAGCCGTCGATGGAACAGTACTGGATTCCGTCAATTCCGGAATCGGCGCTGTTCGGGACGAAGCTGGCCGACGATTTCTATCAGGTCAACATCGGCGGCGACATTGCATTCATGAACGGCGTCATGAAGCATTGGTTCGAGATGGAAGCGTTTCAACCGGGCTCGGCGCTGGACCGAGAGTTTATCCGCAGACATACGAACGGGTACGAGCAGCTGCGGGCTCATGTCATGAAGCAGGAATGGGCATTGCTGGAACAGTCCTCGGGGTTGAGCCGCGAGCGGATGCTTGAATTTGCCCGTCTGCTCGCAGGAGCGAAATCGGCCGTGTTCGTCTGGAGCATGGGTTTAACGCAGCACCGTTTCGGCACGGATAACATTTCGCAGGTGGCGAATTTGGCGCTGTTGCGCGGGTTCCTCGGCCGCGCCCACTGCGGGCTGATGCCGATCCGCGGCCACAGCGGCGTGCAGGGCTCGGGCGAAATGGGCGCGGATCCGTTCAGTCTGCCGGGCGGCGAATTTAAAGCGCCGGATATCGAGCGTATCGAACGGCTCTGGGGGTTCGAGCTGCCCAAGTGGCAGGGCGACATCGTCGGCGTCTCGCTGGAAAATGCGCTGCTGCCCGAAGCGCACGAGCGGAAGCTGAAGCTGTTCTACACGTCCGGCGGCAATTTTCTCGAAACGATGCCGGACCCGGCCTTTGTCGAACGCTGTCTTGAAAGCGTTGAAATCCGGGTGCACCAGGATATCGTGCTGAATACGTCTACGCTGGCGGACGCCAGGGAGGCGGTCATCGTCCTGCCGGCGATGACCCGCTACGAGCAGCCGGGCGGCGGGACGTCGACGTCGACGGAACGGATGGTATACTTCTCGCCGGAAATCGACGGGCCGAGAATCGGCGAAGCGCGCGCCGAGTGGGCGATCTACGCGGAGCTTGCGGCCAAGGTCGATCCGGCGTACAAGCGCTTGGTCGGCTTCGAAAGCGCCCGCGATATCCGCAACGAGATCGCCGCCGCCGCGCCCTATTATGACGGTATCCAGCATTTGTCCGAACGCGGCGACGTGTTTCAATGGGGAGGCGCCTGGCTGTGCGAGGACGGCATATGTCCGACTCCGGACGGACGCGGGCAGTTAATTCCGATCGAGCTGCCCGAGCTGCGCAAGCCGGAAGGTCATTTCCGCGTAACGACGCGGCGCGGCAAGCAATTCAACTCGATGATCTACAGCGACAAGGACCCTTTTAACGGGGCGGACCGGTACGATGTGCTGATCAATCCCGCCGATGCGCAAGCGCTCGGCTTAAAGGCCGGCGATGCCGTCGTCGTTTATAATCAATACGGGATGCTGCACGGCCGGGCCAAGCCGGTGGCGGTGCAGAACGGCAATATTGAAGTGCATTGGCCGGAAGGCAACTCGTTAATTCCTAAAGGCGTTTACGAGCCAAAGGCTGGCATTCCGGAATACAACACGGCAGCCATCGTGGAGAAAGCCGAGACATACCACGCGTTTAAAGATACGCGATATGTGGAAAAACGGATCGCGGAGCTGGAGACGGAAATGGAGTGATGGAAGCAATGGAGAAACCGGTAACGGCCCTTTGGCCCACGATCAAATATACCGGAAACGGTCGGCAAGAGCTTGAGGATGAGATCGTCACCGAATATCCGCTAACGATCCGGCTGGACCGGGAGGAATTCGCGACCATGGTCTGTACGCCGACCGATTTGGAAGAACTTGTGCTCGGCTTCCTTGCATCCGAGGGCATTATTCGCAGTCTTTCCGAGCTGCGCAGCATGCGAATCGAAGAAAGCCGGGGCATAGCCGAGGTCGAGCTCGTCAACAAGCAAAATACCGCCAAAGAATGGGTGAACAAACGGTTTATCGGTTCCTGCTGCGGCAAAAGCAGACAGTTTTACTTTCATAACGACGCCCGTACGGCCAAAACGATTCCGGCAGGCGGCGCCGTACTGACTGCAGCGCAATGTCTGGAGCTGATGCGCGGGCTGCAGCAGTCATCCCCCGAGTTTCAGAGCACGGGAGGTGTTCATAATGCGGCACTATGCAGCGCGGACCAATTGCTGATTGTGCGTACGGACATCGGACGTCATAACGCTCTGGATAAAATATATGGCTGCTGCATCCGCCACAGCATACCGCTCAAAGGGAAAGTCATCGCCTTCAGCGGCAGAGTTTCCTCGGAGGTATTGTTGAAAGCGGCCAAAATCGGCGCTGCCGTGCTGCTGTCCAAGTCGGCCCCGACCGAGCTGGCGCTTCAGCTTGCCGAAGAGTTGGGCATTACGGTCGCAGGATTTATCCGCGGGCAATCGTTCAACGTATACACGCATCCGGAGCGGATACAAGGATTGTCCGGACCTGGACCGACATGAAACAAAAGCCGTGCGAAACCGGAGGCTGAACCGGTAAACGTTCCTTAGGCATCCCGCGGCATCAGCTTATCTAAACTTTTGCATACCGATCGGAATAAATGACGATCCATGGACGACCGCCAAATGTATGTTGACGAAAACAGGTTAAGATCGGCTTATAGACGTTACGGGAACCGCGACGTATAGTTGATGGTGTGCGAATTTTCCAAAGCGGTTCATACGCATTCAGTACGTGGATGCAGTTAGTGAACTCGTTCAGCATTGCTGAACATCGGGGAATCAGATGGGGACTCTACCCCACCTGATCCAAGGCCCACCTTAGAGGTGGGGGTCTTAACCCGATAAAGTCGTAATCGGATAATGCGCACAATCAAATATTACGTTATCGGAGGAATCAGTTGATGAGCAAAGCGGATATTCGCGCCGCGCAAAGCCATTCCGTATGGACGCCCGATTTGGGCGACGGCACTTTTAAAAATCCAATCGTGCATGCCGATTATTCCGATCCCGACGTGATTCGGGTCGGCGAAGACTTTTATATGACGGCTTCAAGCTTTTCGCATGTACCCGGATTGCCCATCTTGCATTCGAACGATCTGGTCAACTGGACAATCATTGGCTATGCGGTCGACCGGCTCGATCTGCCCGGCTACGATCTTCCCCAGCACGGCAAAGGCATATGGGCGCCGAGCCTTCGTTATCATGAAGGAAAATTCTGGATATTTTTTGGAGCGCCGGATGAGGGCATCTTCATGACGACGGCGGTCGACCCGCGCGGACCGTGGACGCCGCTGCATTGCGTGAAGGAAGCGAAGGGCTGGATCGATACTTGTCCTTTATGGGACGATGACGGGCAGGCTTATTTGGTTCATGCCTTCGCCCATAGCCGCAGCGGCATCAAGCATAAGCTGCAGGTATGCAAAATGAGCCCGGACGGCACCAGACTGCTGGACGACGGCGTGATCGTGTTTGACGGTACGGAAAACCATCCGACTTTGGAAGGGCCGAAAATATACAAGCGCAACGGATATTACTATATTTTCGCGCCGGCCGGCGGGGTCCCGACCGGATGGCAGCTGATCCTGCGTTCGAGGAGCATATACGGGCCTTTCCAGGAAAAAATCGTGCTCCATCAAGGCGATTCCGTCGTCAACGGACCGCATCAAGGCGGTTGGGTCGAGCTGGAGTCCGGCGAGTCCTGGTTTATCCATTTTCAGGATAAAGACGCTTACGGGCGCGTTGCTCATCTTCAACCGGTGCGATGGATGGACGATTGGCCGCTGATGGGCGCCGATACGAACGGCGACGGAATCGGCGAGCCGGTACTGCGGACGGGCAAGCCGAAGGTCGGCCGGGAATGGCCGGCTGCCGTACCCGACACGACCGATCACTTCGCCGGCGAGCGCCTCGGACTGCAGTGGCAGTGGCAGGCGAACCCCCAGAATAACTGGTATTCGCTCAAGGACAAGCCCGGTCATTTGCGGCTGTTCGCCAAGCCGCTGCCGGACGGGGTCAACGTTATGTACGACGCGCCGCAGCTGCTGATGCAAAAATTTCCTGCCGAGGTTTTTACAGTCACCGCCAAAATGGAGCTGCATGCGGAACACGCAGGGGAGCAGGCGGGCTTGATCGTGTTCGGCTATACTTATGGCAGTTTGTCGCTGCGGCAGACCGGAAACGGATTGCGGGTCGAGCTGCTGTACGGAGAAGCCGGCAACGATGGAGTCAGCGAGCGGGTGGAAGCAAGCGAAGACGTTCCGGACGGCGCAGGACCGGTCTATCTGCGCGCAGCCGTCGGCGAAATGGCGCTGTGTCAATTCAGCTACAGCCTGGACGGGGAGCAATTCCGGAAAATCGGGAGCAGCTTTTATGCCAGTAAAGGCCGGTGGGTAGGCGCGAAAGCGGGACTTTATGCGGTAGGCGGCAGAGCGGCTTCCCATTTCGGCACAGTGCCTGACTCCGGATCATCGCAATCATCCGGCTATGCGGATTTTGACTGGATTGCCTTTGATTAAGCGGATGAATATCAGCAAAGCCTGACGGCAAATTCCGTCAGGCTTTGTGCATGAATAGAATGCATAAGATCATTATACTTTGCTTCACACGACCTTGATAAACGCGCTCCCCCGAAGGACGACGAAGCCGTTTATCCTGGAGGAACCGGATAACATAAGCTTGCTTTGTTCCGTTCAGCCTTGACAATTTTTTCGTGATAGAAGTATAAAGTAATATTCGAATTGATATGCTAGTTCAATGCCGCTTCCTTGTCTTAAGCCCGTGCGTCTAAGCATTTAATGAACGATATTATGCTTTTTGATATTGACAAAGCAAGCAACGCAGCCGATAATATATATGAATACATGTTCATATATTATTAAAATAAACTTTGGACGCCATAATGGCAATTATCAAGGGAGGCAATACGTATGCATCTACATCATTCTATTGAACGATCTCATGAGCGCTTAGACGGTCATAGGCACGACCATGAACATCAACAACATGACCATCATCACGGCCATGGGCACCATCATTTACCGTTGTCAGAAGGCAACCGTAAAGGATTGACTATCGCGCTGCTGATTACGGCGAGTATTATGCTGCTGGAATTTTTCGGCGGGATTGCCACAGGCAGTCTTGCATTGCTGTCCGATTCAGGCCACATGTTAAGCGATGCGGCTTCATTGGCGCTCAGCTTGGTTGCCGTATGGTTCGCCGCCAAGCCGGCCTCGCCCTCCAAAACGTTCGGGTACTTCCGGTTTGAAATACTCGCAGCGCTGTTCAACGGAGTCACCTTGTTTATCGTCGCAGCGGTTATTATGTGGGAGGCCTATCACCGTTTCCTGCAGCCTCCGGCAGTAGCGAGCGGCTCCATGATCATCATAGCTATCGTAGGGCTGCTGGCTAATCTGCTCAGCGCCTGGTCGCTGATGCGCAAAGGCGATATCCGCAACAATATGAACATTCGCAGCGCCTATCTCCATGTGATCGGAGATGCACTTGGTTCTGTCGGAGCGATTGCTGCCGGCTTGCTGATGCTGGCGTTTGGATGGTATATCGCCGATCCGATCATCAGTGTCATTGTGTCTCTGCTTATTTTAAAAAGCGCGTGGAGCCTCGTTTCGCATACGATCCATGTGTTGATGGAAGGAACTCCGGCCGCGTTGAACAGAGACGATGTGCGAATGGAGCTGGAACAAATAACGGGAGTCATCGAGGTGCACGATCTCCATATTTGGACGATCACCTCAAGCATGGATTCGCTAAGCTGCCATTTGCTGGTCGAGGATCATCAGGACAGCCAAGGCATTTTGCAGCAGGCTATTCAACGGCTGGAGGATCGTTTTCAAATCCATCATGCGACGATTCAAATTGAAAAATCGGCCATCCAGCATCAACCGCTGAAGGTTTAGAGCAAAATATGTGGAAAAAAAGCGTGAATCAGCAAGAAAAGCTAGGAAACATCTCTCTTTTTGCTGTAAAATAACATGGAGATCATTTAAGGAGGAACAATCGAATGACGACTTTCGGCTGGTGTATGCCTATTGAACACGCAGGTGAATTAAAAGAGTACGGATACGATTATATCGAATGCGCGCTGGCACCTTTTTTAAAGCAGGATGACGATGCGGTTAAGAAGGCGCTTCCGCTTTATGTGAACAGTCCGCTTCCGGTAAAAGCATGGAATGTGTTGTTCCCTGGAGATTTGAAAGTAGTCGGACCGGATGTGAACGAAGACAGAGTCAAACAATATATAAAAAAAGCCGTCGATACGATGCAGCAGGTAGGCTCGTCCATATTCGTATTTGGCAGCGGCGCTGCCCGCTCCGTACCCGAGGGCTGGGATCGGAAACGCGCCGAGGAGCAAATTGTGAATGTACTGAACTGGTATGCCGGCGAGCTTGAAGGCTCCAAGCTGACATTGGTGATTGAGCCTTTGAACACGAAGGAATCGAACATTATTAACAGCGTCGCCGAAGGCGTGCAGTTCGCCAAGTTGTTGAACCATTCACACATTCGGGTGCTGGCTGATTTTTATCATATGGACGAGGAAAATGAACCGCTGGATACGATCGTGACACACAAGGATTGGCTTGCCCATATTCATGTGGCGGACACAGGACGCCTGGCGCCAGCGACGGGACATTATCCGTACGAGCAGTTCGTCGCTCAATTGAAAGCGGCAGGCTACAACGGCATGGTTTCCGCTGAATGTACGTTAAAGGACCGGGACAAAGAACTGCCTCAAGCGCTTGAATTTATGAAACGCCATTGGGCTTAAAGTGAAGCGCTGCCTGCAAGGCCGAGCTCGCCATGCGGCATCGTAACGGGCGTCAGGAGATTCGCGTTGGAACCGTGCCGTCTGCGGAATGCAGGCGGCACGGTTTTTTCAGTTGAAAGTATAAGTTTCTTATACTTGGCTTCGCACAACCTTGACAAACGCGCTCGTCCCTTAAGGACGGCGAAGCCGTTTATCCTTGGTTGTTAATAAAACATTAAAATTGCCGATCTTGCTCGGCTTGCCGTGCACGATTGGATGATTGCTGATTCCCGGCCTCGTACTCCTCTGCAAATTCCGTCAAAGACGTAATTTTGCCATGCGGGTGCGGCGTTTGCTTGCGGATTTTCGCTTCGTTTTCTTTGCGTTTTTTGGATTGGCTCACCAAGGCAACCTCCTTATCAAGCGGGATTGGGGTCGTGCCGCGTACACGCAGATGCATGACTTTTGCACTTGCCCCCAATCCTAGAATGACTAGCTGAAGCCAATATTATGTATCGGCGCGGTATAAAACAAAATGGAACCGTCGCTGCTGTCCTGCAGTGCGCGGTTCCATTTGTTTTTGTGCTTGTGCTGCAATTTTTGTTTGCGTTCCATTAAAGTGGGCAATCGGCGCTCGACCGGAACAACGCCGTTCCAGTTCAAACGGTTCAGCTCGGGGTTGAGCTTGCCCTGCTTCTGCAGCTTCACCCGCTGCTTTTTCGCTTTGCTTTGTGCCATGGCGGCACCTCCTAAGGCTTTATGTGTACGACTCTATTATATGCGATGTTCGAATGGATTGCATCCGGCTAATTATATGACAGTTTTGAAACATTGTGCAGGAAAGGTTGTTTTCAGCATGATCTTTTGGTAACCTAGGAGAAGATTGCGGTCGAAATTAACAATTTCAGGAGTGAGCAGGGGTGTCCTACGATTTTTACTATTGGTTTATTATGAGCGCCGCCTTTATTATTACCAACGCCGTAGGCGCAGCTCTCATGCTGAAAACCCAGAGGCTGCTGCTGTCTTTTCTCGTTTCTTTGGCCGTTAACCTTGCCATTTTTGTGCCTGCGAGCATCTGGTGGGCCGGCATGTTCGAAGGATTTTCACAGATGTTCGGGCTGTTCGGCTACGGTATTGCATTTGTCAATATTGAAGTTTTGCTCGTATTCGGCCTGTTTATTTTAAGAAAAAAGACAGAGCCGCCCATACAGTAACCGAATTGTAACATGGATTTCATCCGTCCTTAATGTTGGTGGGCTATACTTATATACGACCCCCCTTTTTCATATAGAAACCCTTGACGGCCTGCAATCCGATGATTGCGGGTCTTTTTCTTTTCAAAGCCCGAAAAACTCCCGCGCCATTACGGCGGGGAGCTCGCTTGGAAACCCGGATTGTTAAGTGACGCGGGTTGTTAAGAAATTAGAAGCTTTGTGCGGCTGCAGCAGTTTGCTTCAACCCTTCTTCAATGATGGACGCAGCTTTGTCCGGGAATTGGTTGTGGCCTTCGATCACGACAGTGGAAACATTGGTAACGCCAATGAAGCCCATGATTGTCTTCACGTAGTTGAGCGACATTTCGATTGCAGCCGCAGGGCCTTCCGAATAGACGCCGCCTCTGGCGTTCAATAGTGCGACTTTTTTATCCGACTGCAGGCCGACAGGTCCTTGAGGCGTATACGAGAACGTTTTGCCTGCTTGCAAAATGTAGAATAAGTAGGTCAAAAGCTGTGCCGGAACGGTAAAGTTCCAAAGCGGGAATGCGAAAACGACTTTATCGGCTGCAAGAAATTGATCCAGGTATTTGTTTACATTTGCCGCTTTTTGCTGCTCGACTGCACTCAATTCCATGCCTTTGCCAAGCTTGAACAGACCGTTCAGCGTATCGGTATCGTAGTAAGGAAGCTCTTCGGCAAACAAATCCAGTTCAACGATTGTGTCTCCGGGATGCGATTGCTTGTAAGTATCCAGGAAAGTATGGTACATTTTTACGCTTGCCGCTTGCTCAATGGGACGACCATTGGCTTTTACAAATAATACAGTTGACATGAATAATTCCTCCCCAACTAATCCTTAATTATTTACTAACTCTAATTCAGTATATTAAATCAATTACTTACTTTTGTCAAGTAACTATTATTTGACGATTTTGACTCTTGCATTTTACGATTAAATGTGCTTGCCTGGCACCGGTCTTACGGCAGCACAGACGAAGAACCTGACCGTCGGCCAGGTTCTTTTTAGTGAATGTATAAGATTTTAAACTTGCTTCGCACAGCCTTGAAAACCGTGCTCGTCCTCGAAGGACGGCGAAGCCGTTTATCCTTGGGTTGCAAGGGAAGTATAGGTTTAGATAGCTTTTGCATGATGCCGCCTTTGACAGTCGCGCTCATCCTTCAGAAACGATTAAACCGGTCCGTCCGGGTCATGCAGCGTTTATCCTTGGGGAAGAAGCTTATATTAACGGGACTGAAATAGCCGCTCGCGGGCATCCCAACGGAAATTGGCGATGAAAAATCCGAGAATTCCGAAAACAGCGAGCCGGATATACATCCATGACAGCGTGAACGATTGCTGGGTCAGCCATTCCATCCCGGTAAACAGGGCCGCAAGTATAATTCCCCAGGTCAGCACGCCGAAGTACATGACATACTTTCCTTTCCCCATCGTTCTTGTTTTACGCCATTTGTCGGCTTGTTGCTCCGTCATTTTGTTCATAATCGACAGTTCCTCCCGAATAAAAGTACTCAGTAGAGCTTTTCGCTGCCGCGCGATTAAATTCCTGCCCTGCCGCAAATTGTTCACAACTTTGGAACAACTATCTCAAGCTCCGATCAGTCATATTAGATGTGATCAAAAGTCATATAAGATGTAATCAGAATTCCCCTCGATCCGCCGCTTTATTCAGCAGATGCTGGATGGTACAATAATTTTTGGTAATGCAGGAAGGAGAGAATGGCCATGATGAGCAAAGTGTTGTTGTTTTTCTTATTGACCTGGCTGACAGGCAGCCCGATTGTGGCGATTATTGTGCTGCTTGTCATTTTTTATGTGTTGGATCGGAGGTTTATCGGGCTGACGCCGAGTATCGTAAAACCGATTCAGCGGAGCCGAAAGCTGTCGCGGCTTCGCCAGGAGCTGCGGCTTAACCCGCACCAGACGTCGGCCAAGCTGGAGCTGGCACGCCTGTTGATCGAGAAGAAGCAGTACCCTGAAGCGTCTGACCTGCTGGAGCAGGTGGCGGCCGTGATGGACGACTCGGCGGAGGTGCGCGCGGATCTGGGCCTTTGCCGGCTGAAGCTGGGCCAATTGGAGCAGGGCGAAAGTCTGATGCTGGAGGCGGTGGAGATGAACCCGCGCGTCAAATACGGCGAGCCGTATTTGCGATTAGCGGAAGCGTGGGCGGATCGCGACCCGAACAAGGCTATAGCCTACTTGGAACGGTTTAGAGAAGTGAACTCGTCCTCGTGCGAGGCGTACTACCGTTTGGGTCAGCTGTACAGCCGGTTGGGACATGGCGAAAAAGCCCGCGAAGCGTACCGTGAGACGGTTGAGCTTTATCGCGGGCTGCCCAAATACAAGCGACGTTTTGAGCGCAAATGGGCTTGGCTGGCCCGATTGAAAAAGACTTAATTGACCGTCTCGGCAGCGTTATGCTCCGAAGTGCGGTCCGGCGCAAATGGCTTCAGCTCGAACTGCGGCTTGTCTCCAAGGACGAGCTGCTTGACGAGCCGTCCCGTGGCCGGCGCCAGCAGTATGCCGTTGCGGTAATGTCCGGCCGCCAATATTAAGCCGGGAAGCGCTGCGGAATGGCCCAGAAAAGGCAGACCGTCGCGCGAGCCCGGACGCAGCCCGGCCCAGGTGCCGACGAACTCCGCTTCCCGCAGCTCGGGCAGCAGTCTGGAAGCCGCGGCGTGAAGCGAGCCGATCGCTGCGGCGTGGCAGCGCTTGTCATAGCCGCATTCCTCCTGCGTGGCGCCGACGATCATGCTGCCGTCAAGCTTCGGGACCACGTAGCAGCCTTGCGTAAATACGGTGCTGCGGATGACGGGCGCCTCCGTTCTCAGTGAGATGCATTGGCCCTTGACCGGAAACAGCGGCAGCTTCAGGCCGAAGGGCTCGGTCAAAGCCGATGCCCACGCGCCGGCGGCGAGAATGACCTGATCGGCGTACAATTCGCCGTCAGCGGTCCGGACGCCTTCGATGCGGCCGCCGCGTTCGATGAGGCTGAAGACCGGCGTCCATTCGCGGATCGCGCAGCCCAGCTTGTGCAGGCTGGCCTGCAGCGCCTGCGCCAGATGAACCGGGTGCACCTGATGATCGTTTTGCAGGTGCAATCCGCCCAAAATATTCGCCGATAATCCCGGCTCGATTGCACGCATTTCCGCCGACGTGAGCCACTCTGCGTTATGCATCCATGGCAGCCGGCTTTCCAGCTCCAGCCGGTCCTCCTCGCTAAATGCGGCGCGCAATATCCCTTCATCTATATATTGCGGCGAAACGCCGCCGACTTGCTGCAGATCCGCTGTCCACTCGCGGTACAGCTGCTGGCTCCATTGGCACAGCTCATAAAATGCGCCCGGGTGATGAATTTCTACCTGGGCTCCGAGCATGCCGGCCGCTGCCGTCGATGCTTCCCGGTTGAGCGCTCCTTTATCGATAAGGGTGCAGCTTATACCGGCGCGCTGCAGCTCAAAGGCAATGCTGCAGCCGATAACGCCTCCGCCGATAATAATCGCCGATGTCTTATTGCTGTTCACTGGTAACTCCTCCTAAAAAAGGCTTCGCCGCGGCGAAGCTTGTATCAAACATGGATTCGCCCGCGCTGTATCTTTGTCGCAGCTGGGCGGTCTCTTACGTCCCGGGCATGCGCGCGCTCCGCTCGAGCGCTTCGCGGAACCGTACTAGCTGCCGTGTCGGCTCCGGGGCCAGCAAAATACCGGACAGCACGGCAATGCCCGCACATCCGGTCGCCAGCACCTCGCCGACATTGTCCGGCTCGATTCCGCCGATGGCGATGACCGGTACGGGACAAGCTTCCACGACTTCTGCTAAAGCCCGGATTCCGCGGGGCGGAAGTCCGGGTTTGGAGCCGGAGTCGAAAATATGCCCGTACACGACATAATCGGCGCCGTCGTTAGCCGCTTCAACGGCTTCCGCAGCCGAATGAACGGAGCAGCCGATCCGGATGGCCGCCGGCAATATGCGGCGGCTTTGCTTGACGCTGAGGCTGCCGTACGCCAGCTGCACGCCGGGAGCGGAGACTGCCAAAGCCGTATCGAGCCGGTCGTTGATATAAATATCCGCTCCGGCAAAGAGCGGCTTCAAGGCGTCGTACCAGGCGGCCAGCTCTTTGGCGCCGCGCTGTTTTTCCCGCAAATGCACAGCGTCGATCAGTCCGGCAGGGCATTGGCGGGCGATCGCTTCGATTTCAGCCAATTGTTGCCGGCCGGTCGTAATGACGTGTAGCTCATGCCTTTTCATTCCTTTTGCTCCTCTACTATCCATTGGCAGGCGAAAATGGGCTTTGCCGGAACGGGCTTCCGCTCGGCCAAGTTTCACAACCGATTTCTTGTTTCATTCGACCCATGCTTGCAGTATTCCGGACTTGACCGTTCCTTTGTATCATATCGCAGCCTGCCGGTACCGTAAAGCGTTTGTCCCAGTTGTCATAAAATGATCAAGATCATCCGGCTTGACGATGCCAAACGGGATAGATACACTGGAATGAGTATATTTCGCAATTGGACCGGTTGGAAAGGGAGAAGCGGGAATGAAACCAATATATAAAGCATTGACGATAGCGGGCTCGGATAGCGGCGGAGGCGCCGGCATTCAGGCCGACATAAAAACATTTCAAATGCTGGACGTATACGGGATGTCGGCGATTACGGCAGTAACCTCGCAAAATACGCTGGGTGTCAACGGGATTTACGATATTCCGCTGGAAGGGATCGAACGGCAGATTGAAGCGGTGATCGGCGATATCGGCGCGGATGCGGTCAAAACCGGGATGCTGTCGAAGCCGGAAGTGATTGAGCTGGTTGCGGAGCAGGTGCGTAAGCACCGGATCAGCAAACTGGTCGTCGATCCGGTGATGATTGCCAAAGGGGGCGCCAGCTTGCTGGCGGAAAGCTCGCAGGACGCACTGCGCCTTAAGCTCATCCCGTTGGCCGCGCTGGTGACGCCGAATATTCCGGAGGCCGAGGTGATCACCGGAATGACCATCGAAACGCTTCAGGATATGAAGGATGCGGCGGTTAAAATCGTGGAGCAATACGGTGCGGCGGCGGCGGTAGTGAAAGGCGGGCACCGCTTGGGCGATCCGACCGACGTGCTGTTCGACGGACGGCAGTTTCATGAATTTACGGCAGAGCGTTATGAAACGCGCCATACGCATGGCACCGGTTGTACGTTTTCCGCCGCCATTGCGGCACAGCTTGCGAAGGGCAGCAGCCTGCTTGATGCCGTTCAGACGGCGAAGCAGTTTATTACGCTCGCGATCCGTCATGAGCTCGGGATCGGCGGAGGACACGGGCCGACGAATCATTGGGCCTATTCCCGCCGGGAAACGGGGAACGGCGACAACACGCCAGCGATAAAGGAGTCCGAATAATCATGGAAGCCAAATTAAGCTACGAATATTTAATGCAGGCCGTTTTATTGATCGTATTAGTCATTATCAGCTTTCCCGCCATGATCCTATGGTCCCGATGGAAGAAAAAGAAACGGAGATAATGCCATGTATTACGTGAACCATGAACAAATAGAGCTGCGGCTGCAGTTCATACCTATATTGTCGGATGCTTGCCGACATTTGTCCGAGCAGTGGCGGGCGGCCGATGCCGGGCAGCGGCTGCTTTTGCAATTCGCCCAGGAGCGGACGCTGCATCTGACGATTGAAGCGGTGACTGACGTCGGCAGCCTGTTGATCGATGCTTTTATGATGCGCGACGCCAGCAGCTATGAGGATATTATCGAGATTTTGCAGGGCGAAGGCGTGTTCGGGCCGGAGACGGGAGCCGTTCTCAGACGGTTGGTTCAGCTGCGCAAGCCGTTGGTCCAGGACTATGCAGCCTACCCGCGGGAACGCCTGCACCCGTTAATTACGGAGCTGCCCGGCGCGATAGCCGATTTTGCCGCTGCGGTACCGATCTTTATCCGTAAGGAAATGGTGTAAGCCGCCGATTCGTGCTTGCCGATTTCCAATATTTTTGATTTTTGATACATTTTAGTATACTAATTTACTTATTGTCGAAATTCGTATACAATAGCTGTATTAACTTGCTCCGTCCCGAGCGGCGGGCGGCAAGCGTTTGATCGGGAAGGCGGTGAGGACCGGATGAACCAGGAGATGGATGTATCCACACGAAAAGTCATATTGACGATGTTGAAAACAAAAGGATCTCTTACCGTTAGCGATATGGCGAAGCAGCTGGGCATAACCGAGATGGCTGTGCGGAGGCATTTGAACACACTGGAGCGTGATGGTCTGATCGAAGCGACACTGGTGCGGCAGGCAATGGGACGGCCGACGAATTTGTATTCATTGACGGGTTTGGCGGATGAGCTATTTCCCAAAAAGTACCATCATTTAACGCTCGATCTGCTTGGCGAGCTCGTTTCAGAAGCGGGCGAGGAGCAGGTGGAGCGCTTGTTCGAACGGCGCAAGGAGCGGCTGATCAGCCGCTACGGAGAGCAGATGGAGGGAAAGCCGCTGGCCGACCGAGTCAAGACGCTCGCTGAAATCCAGAATGCCAACGGCTATATGGTCGATTGGAACGCAGCGGAAGACGGAAGCTATGTCATTAACGAGCATAACTGCCCGATCTCCCAAGTGGCGAATGCGTACAATCATGCTTGCCAGTGCGAATTGATGATGTTTAAAAGCTTGCTGAAAGCGGATGTCGAACGGACCGAGTGTCTGGTCAAGGGCGGCATTAAATGCTCCTACGTCATTCATAACGAGAAAAATTGAAACCCGTCTTTGCGCCTTCAATCAATGGCCGGAGACGGTTTTTTCATTGTTTAGGAAATTATGCGCAGCCTATTTCTGTGCATAATCGGGGGCTCCTTTGTTTTTATTCATGAAAGTATTGCTGCATATGTCTTTCATTCAACAAAAAAAATCATCCTGAAAGCTTAAGCTCCCGGACGGTTTTTTTTTGTTGAAAGTATAAGTTCTCCAAACTTTAAGCAGAAAGGAGATGTGAAGGCGCGACTGCCTGCCTAGTTTAATCGAAGGAACACGACTTCAACAACGGCTGTAACCCCACATCCATCATCCCAACGCTCAAACGCAAATCCTACACCAAGGAGGCCGCAAGGCGTTTTTCTTCGAAATATAAGAATTTATAAATGTTGAGACCTAAAAAAAGTGGCTTCAGACAAGGGATTGTGCTACTTTAAGAGAGCGAGGGTTGCCATGACATAAAATGGGTGCCCTATCGGTGTAAAGGTCGGTTCTATACGACTTGCTCTTGCGGTGAAACCGAGGAATGGAGCCGATTGATGTGCGAAGACGTAGTCCAAGTGAATCATCGACATGTTGTATTTACGGTCAATGAGGGGCTATGGGGTGGAAAAGCGATAGCGGTCGCCTTTGAAATCGTGTCAATACCGCTACATACATTCAATGGGACACGATTTCAACAGCGATTGGAACCCCATACCCATTTCCCTCCCAACGCACCAACGTATGGTTAGAACCAAGGACCGTCAGGATGATCTTCCCTGACGGTTTTTCTTAGAAGACGGATCAGCGCTTCGCATTGGCGACGAGGCGTGATGCTTTATCACGAATCCAGCCGTAATTACCCGCGGCGATTTCCTTCAGATTGACCAGCGAGCCGCCAATCCCTACGCCATAGCAGCCCGCCTGCATAAACTGGGCAATGTTGTCCTCGTTGACGCCGCCGACGGCAACCATCGGAATATGGTTAAGCGGTCCTTGCAGTTCTTTGATATAACCGATGCCGAGGCTCGCTCCCGGAAATATTTTAACCGCAGTAGCTCCGGCTTTCCAAGCCTTCACGATTTCGGTCGGGGTCATAGCGCCGGGGAAAACCGGCACATTGCGTTCGGCTGCATACCGGATCACATCCTCGTCCATATTTGGCGTAACCAAATACGATGCGCCGGCCTCCAGCGCCTGCTTCGTATCGTCCAGATCAAGCACCGTTCCCGCGCCAATATACATGCTTTCGCCGAACTGTTCCTGAAGCTGCGCTATCATTTTCGAGGCTCCCGGCGTATTCAGCGTAATTTCCATGACACGGACGCCTCCGTCCTTCAATGCCTGGGCGACCCCTGTAATATGTTGTTCCTCAACACCGCGAACGATCGCGATGATACGGGTTTCCTCGATTAATTGTAATCCTTGCTCGCGATTCATGACCTGCATCCACCTCATCCCCAAGTTATACGTCTATTATGCCATGCTTTCCGGACTTTTCAAACCGGGAACGGCTATTCTGTAAAAAAGTTGTGTTAAATTCGGAAATTGTGTGTCAAATCGAGCCGTTCCGACTATAATGTACTATTCCATAGGCATTCGTCCAGATCAGTCGCTTCGGGAGGAGGGAGACACATGCTTTGGCAGATCGGCGTGTTGGCGGCTTCCATTGCGGTTGTCGTTGTCGCCTGCTTTATGATTCCGACGGTATGGGAAGCGCGCAAAACGATGAAGGAAACCAGGAGCACGCTGAGCCAGCTGCAGGTGAAGCTGGAGCAGACGGCTGAGGAGTCCAACCGTTTGATTCGGCTGACGCATCAGGCGGTTTCGGATGTACACAATAACATCAAGGCCGCGGATTCGTTCGTAGAAGCGGTAGAGCAGACAGGGGAGGCGGCCCGGCGCGTCTCTGGGACGGTAAAGCTCGTCTCGCAATCGTTGTCGGATACGCTGTTGGAGGCGCGAAGCTCCATGCATCACCGCCAGGACACGGTGCGCGATTTGTTGGAGCTGACCTCGATCAGTATGCAATTGTGGCAGCGATGGCAAACCTCCAAATCTTCCGCCAAAGCGGCTGACCTGCGAGTGAACAATCATGAGGGAGATGAAAAAGATGGCAGCGGAGAAAAAAGGTAAGGACTTGTTGATCGGAGCCGTTATTGGCACTGTGCTGGGAGCTGTTACGGCACTGCTGCTTGCGCCGAAGTCGGGTCGCGAGCTTAGAGCCGATATATCGGAAGGGGTTCAGAACGTAACGGAGAAAACTCAGCAGGTAGCCGGCACGGTTGCGGATAAATCGAAGCAGATCGCCGGAACGATCAGCGAAAAGACGCAGCAGGCCGTACAATCCCTAGGCCGCCAAACGTCCGAATGGACCGAGAAAGCCAAGGGGACGGCGCAATACTGGAAAACCGGGAAGTCGGCCAACACAGCGACATTGGAAGCGCCGGTTGCCGCTACGGTTGTGGATCGCGAAGAAGACGCGAACTGACAAGCGAAAAAACCTTCAAGCGCCGCTGCTCCCAGCGGGTTTGAAGGTTTTTTTCGGATTCCTGCTACCATTTGGACGGGTCGATTTTACTCGGATCGAGCCCCTGCCAAATGTTGCGGATGTTGACGTTTTTCGGATCGTCGAACACGAGCCAGGCCGTAGGCAAATAACGTTCCCCGTATTCGCTGGCCGGCCGGTTAATGATTTTATTATCGTGCACGAGGACGGTGGACGAGCCTCCATCCAGATTGGCGGCCGTAACCGCTCCATGCTCGAGAAAAATATTTTGGATGTCGAACAAGGTAGCCCCGATGCTGTAGCCTGGCTTTCTGCCGTCGATAATGGCGAACATGATCGTCCCGTCTTCTTTTTGAGCCATAGCCGTACGCGGTGCAATTCCCCAGCCGTCGGCCTGATTCTTGATCTGCCCGACGCCGTTCACGATGAAACGCGGCGCGAAGGTAACCGCTTCCTGCACGCCCATCTGCAGCAGCTCGTTCGGTTTGTATTTGCCGGCGACCATGCGCCCTTCCTTGTCGATGCCGACGATGTGAATCGGGGTATTCATTCCGCCGTCATTATAAAATACGGTGCCGCCCGACATGACAAGGCCGGTCGGCTGAAAGCCGTTGCCCATCCATTCAGGGTCGACGAATCCGCCGGCATTGACACCGGCCGTGGCGCCAAGCCGCTTCACCATGGAGGATACTTTTTCTCCCTTGCCTACGGCGCCGGGGACGGCGATGCGAAGCTTTTTCGGATCGTTGACGATCAACAGGTAGCCTTTAAAATTCGTGCCCGAAATCGGCTCGATTTCGACCAGCGGCTTTTTGGCGACGGCCTCGGTAGTTTCCGGCTTGTTTACTTGTACTAAATGCTGATCTTTAACCTCTGCAAAATGATCAAACTGTTGCCAATAACGGTTAACCCGCTTCTCCAGCTCGGCTTCGCCGATCAAATAAGCGGCCCAATGCCGATGCTGCGTTGAGATCAGCGTATCGGCCATAATATAGCGAAGGTTGGTTCCGGATTTCGTCAGAAAGAACCATAAGCTGAACAGCATGCCAAATAGGAGCAGTACGCAAACCGTGTAGAGAAATAAGGTCAACAGGGCGGATGATTTTTTAGCTTTTTTAGGTTTGCGCGGCTTTGCTTTTACGGCAGAGCCGCTGTTCGGACTGCGTGAAATTTGGGTTGCCATGAATTCGATCCTTTCCAATGATCTGGTTGTCTTTACCTTATAAACGAAAAAAAGAGAAAAAAGTTTCAGTTTTCACTGTACTTTTTCCTCTATTTTACATTAAATACAGCTGTTTGTTTTCCCGGATCATCAGCTCGAAATCGGGTGCAGGCATCGGCTTGCTGAACACATAGCCCTGAATTTCATTACAGCCCTGGGAGATCAGGAAGTCCAGCTGCTCCCTCGTTTCAACGCCCTCGGCTAAAGATTTGATTTTCAATTTGCGCGACATCGCAATTAGAGCCGTTACGATAGCGGCATTTTCCTCGTCCGACGTCACATCGCGAATAAATGACTGATCGATTTTGAGTGTATGCACCCGGAACCGTTTCAAATAACTGAATGACGAATAACCGGTGCCGAAATCATCGATCGAGATGGAAACGCCTAGCGTTCTCAGCTTATTCATCGTATCCATGATATAAGAGACGTTGGTCATGGCCACGTTTTCGGTAATTTCCAGACAGAGCAGCCTGGGCTCCAAACCGGTTTCCAGTAAAGTTTGCTCGACATAATGAACGAATGACGGCTGATGAAACTGGATGGCCGAAATGTTGACGGAAACGCACAGCGGTGCATGTCCGAGGCTTTGCCATTCCTTGTTTTGCCGGCATGCCTGCTTCAATACCCAGTTGCCGATCGGCACGATTAAACCCGTCTCCTCGGCCAATGGGATAAATTCTCCCGGCGAGATAATCCCCCATTCCGGATGGTGCCAGCGTACCAGCGACTCCATTCCGAAAATTTTACCGTTGTTCAAATCGACAATCGGCTGATAAAACACCCGAAATTCGTTGCGCTCCAACGCCTTGCGCAGGTGAATTTCCAGATTCAATCTATGCAGGGAGCGCTTGTTCATATCGGGATAGTAATAATGATATGAATTCCCACCTTTCTCCTTGGACCGATACATGGCGATATCGGCGTTTTTTAACAAAGTTTCCGCATCCATTCCATCATCAGGATAAAGACTGATGCCAATGCTGGCGGTTACGAACAGCTCCTGATCCTCTATGACAAACGGTTCCTTCAATAGATCCGGAATTCCTTTTGCAAACTGCGCTGCTTCATCGATGTGAGATATGTTGGTTAACAAAATAATAAACTCATCGCCGCCGAAACGCGCAACGATATCTTTTTCCTTGACATAAACCTTCAGCTTGCGGGCCAAATATTGCAGCAGTTGGTCGCCGACATGATGACCCAGCGTGTCGTTAATGACTTTAAACCGGTCAAGATCGAAGAAAATAACGGCCATTCTGCCGCCGTCCTGTTCGGCCTGCTCGAAGCATTCCTTCAGCCTTTGGTCAAAATGCAGACGGTTGGGCAGATTGGTCAGCGAATCGTGATAAGCCATATGTACGATTTTATGCTCGGCTCTGCGGCGCTCATTGACAGCCCGGATAGTTGCGTAGGAGCGAAGAAGCTGTTCGTCCTTTGTCTCGCTTATAATCCGGGTGAACAGCTCGTCCTGTTCGGCGTCGTCCAATTCCGCATTGGCGGGATCGGTCGTTTTCATCAGCTGCAATATATTTACGATATGCTCTTTATGTATGTGTGCGGCTGTAGCGGTCTTGGATTTCAAACGGTCGTCCTTGTCCAAATATACGATGCCTTTCTTGGCATCATAGTCGTGCACATGGTTCAAATTGACTAAATTGGCATGGTCCAAAAGTCGAAATCCGTCTTCAAACAGCCATTCCTCCATATTGTCGAAGGAAAAATCCAAATAATACTGCTGGTCTTTCGTATGAATGGCAATTTCACGATCCCGGATGCGCTCGATCTTAACAATTTCACTCGTATCAACTATTATTATCTCTGACCCTCTCTTGCCATCTCGAGTAACGGGAATTTTCTGCATAAGGCTCAGCTCCAAAGAGAAGGATGAAATAAAAGACTGGCTGCCAAGCTGGCTTGGCAGCCATTTCTGCTGAAAAGCTTATTTTTTTAAAAGTTCAAGAGGAGTTTCTGGTCTGTTATCCCAAACGGAGTTAGTTGTGACGAATGCGGCAGCAACGGCAACTAAAGCTGAGTTTGCAATGATAGCGATCCACTTTTTCATGGAGTGACCCTCCTTTCTACATAGTGAATTGTATTTTCAAACAGCTTTGTCGTGTGCAAAGCTTGTATGAAAAACGCGGTTGAAAGGAAATCCAGCTGAAAATAATAGTTGGATGCAACGATAATTACAGAGAAAAGCTTCAGAAGGGGATAATATTTTTTATCGATTCGGCTTATATTTTCAATACCTTGGGGCGCGGTCTTCAGCAGGATGAGCAGCGCCGCCGAATTCAATATGAGCCCTATGTAATAAAAATCGTATTCCACATGCGAAGCGGTAATGAAAATGACCGACGAGGCGATGCAGCAGGCCAAGGAAGAAGACAAATGCGCTCCTCCGCTTACAAACCGCAGGAGCGTATATACTACAATGATGAGCAGCGCCTTGGCCAGATGCCCCGTGATCGAACATATAACGATAACTGTAATTATCGTCAACGAAATGTTAATCAATAAACTGAGCGCGTAAAACAAAACAGCCTGGGATGCCGCATTCGGATTATTTTTTCGAATCGAGACAGCAAGCGCGTCAGCTGATTTGTCGATAAAATTCATCGGTTCTTCAACCTCTCATATTTGTCATTTAACAATCTCTTATTATGTCGATAAGCGATTGTAATGCCTGTTATAAATACGATCGATAGAATAACAAGTATCAATGAATGGATCGAGAATTGGTTGTAGGATAAAGAAGTCAGCTGCATAATAAGCAGGAAAACGACAATAACGGCTGACAGAGCAAAATTATATTTCTGGATCGCCTGCTTCATGGTCAGCTTGTTGGCCATAAACATAAAACCGAATTTGCGGTATCGGATATAGACGGTAATTAAAAGGACGAGAATGGACGATACAAGGAAAATCGAGCTGGAGTGGACAAAATTCGTCCGTGCAATTTCGGCGTTCGTCAAATTCAGCATGGTGGCGCTGGTCATGACCGCGTACTCGACGATCCCGCCCAGCATTAAACCTACTATACTGATCAGAAGCGAATAATAAATAGGAAGACTGAAAAATATCATAATCAAAATCATTTCGGTAGACAGCATACTTAGTACCGCGTAGCTTTTCAACATGGCAATTTCCCGCAAATAGAAAGAGACGGACGCCATTGTTACCGATATCGTAATAATTTTCCAATAGTTATACCGTAATGGAAAACGGAATATCGACAACGCCAGTACAGTAATTGTACATAGTTCAAATGTCGAAAAAAGAAATTTAATGAATAAAGATAAGTACACTGTCATTTCTCCTTAATGATAAATCATACAAGCCCGGTTGAATGTAGTCTAAAAGTCACAAATTTGGAAAAAAATGAGAAAGGATGTTTACTAAACCTTACTCATCCAGTTTATATTAGATTATTGGAATGTACAAGTAGAATATTGTCGAATTAAAGCGCTTGCATTGTTGTTGTTATGGCTTTTCCAGTAACGTATTGTAAATAATGGGAATGAAGTTTAATAGGGCGTGAATGACGATAACCGGAAAGATCGAAGCTGATTTTTTGTACACATAGCAGAGAATCAATCCGACCAAAAAGTAGGCGAGAGCCCGCTCCGGACTGAGATGGGCCGCAGCAAATATAAGCGAGGAGACAGCAGCTGCCGCGGCAAAGGGCCATTTGGCGTGCAGAGACCCGAAAATGATTTTCCGGTATACGACCTCTTCGACGACAGGACCGATCAGCACGACGTTTACGGCCATAATGGAATACCGGGCCATCAAATCGTCGGTTAGTATGCCGGACGGCTTGAAGATGAGCGTACAGAGCGCATGAGCGAAAATGCAATACTGCAACCCTTGCCAGACAAGCTTGTAGCTGCAATTTTTGATAATCAGGTTAAAGTCGGCCGCCGCAATTTGTTTTCTCAGCAAGTATGCAATCGAGACGATGCTAAGGATCGGCAGGAACGATACCGTATATTTGTTTATAAAAAATAAGGATGGACCCGGTCCGGCAAAGGCGAAAAAAATGAGCAAAATGAGCAGTTCGTTTTTTTTCACAGCAGTTCTCCTTCGGCGGAACGCCTATCATTTTAACAATCCGGGAATGATTCTAAAATATAGTTAATAAAATAGGGTATCACTTGACGCTTCCATACAGAAATATTACATTAGATGTGAGGGAAGGCACATTACAACAAGAAGGGGGATCCTGTTGATGCGAGACAAGATCATGAACCGCTGGAGCACCTATGAGCCCTTTTATATCGACTTTAACGGATACAAAATCGCCGACATCGTCATTACCAGCCATGCCTTGTCCCGTTGGGCCGAACGCGTCGGAAGCGAACAGGGAAGCATCGAGTACATATGTGCATATGTATGGGACACTCTGAAGAACAAAAGAATTCATCCTTATTACGAGAAAGAGAAGGACGTTTATATCATGGACGACGATCTGGTTGTCGTTGCCGAGTTTATCTTGATGAAAGATGAAACCGATATCGCGGGAAATCCGCTGCATAAGATGATAATTGTCACTTTTCTTGGTAAAATATCGGAAGATATTCAGCTTCGCGATTTGAAAGCGTATTATTCTTGGCTGCGGCATTCCCGGAGAATGACCTTGGTCAAGCACGGAAGGAAACGCAAATAACGACGGGAAGCACGCAGGAGCAGCCTTGCGCGCTTTTTTTGTCTCCATTGCAGAACAGTCGCCCGTACAGAAGCAAGAAGTCGACGTTAACAGGGCCGGATTGTATGCTGCGGTTCGCATGCGCGCCGGCTACCTGCTGCAATCGTACGGATTGTTCGACTGGTCCTGGCGGTAATCGGAAGGGGAGCGGCCGAACCATTTTCGAAACTGCTTGGAAAAGTAGAGAGGGTCGCTGAATCCGACGGACGACGCGACCTGCTCGATCGTCAACGTTTCCTGCAGCAGCAGCTTCGCGCGCTCCATCCGGATTTTCAGCAGGAAATTCATCGGCGACATGCCGGTATGCTGTTTAAACATTTTCGAAAGATGGGTGCGATGATAGCCTAAGCTTTGCGCCATCTGTTCGATCGAAATCGGCTGATGGTACTGCAGGGTAAGCCAGCGGATCGCCTGCTCGACCTGCTGCTGGATTCCGCTGGATTGTTCCACGGGCACGTCCGTCTCGAGCCGCTGTGCCGCGTATTCGGCAAGCAGCAGCCGCAGATAGCCTTGGGACTGCATGTCGCAATGAGGCTGACGTCTATGCAGCGTAAGCTCCAGCTGGCGGAATAAGGCGTTCATTTTGCGGTACTGCTGCGTAGCATGGACAGGCTGCTGCTGCGATATGCCCAGCGCGTATAAATATTCGTCAGCGCGGGAGCCTTTAAACCCGACCCAGCGATAGCTCCACGGGTCCGTCTCGTCGGATTCGTAGCTGACTAATTCCCCGGGAAATATAAAGAAGCTGCCTCCGCGTTCCAAATGGTACTCATGCCCCATACAGCGGAATGTTCCGCGTCCTGCGACGATATAATGCACCAGGTAATAATCCAGCACCTGGGGGCCGACCTTGTGCAGCGGTCTCGTTTGCGAATTACCGCTGAACAGCACGGACAATTCGCCTTTGCCCGGCCGCGGGTTGAAAGCTACGGAATGATGCGGTTCTGCCAATGAAAGCACCTCGATTGTTGCAAATTGGATACGTTCATATTCGGTTCGTCGTGCAGTCCGATTATACCTGCATTTGCGGATCGGGATGGACTACATATGTCGAACGGTTGAGGAACAGGCTGTATCGATCGTACGTTCGTCTTTCGGCAATGGAAACATATGCCCGAAACGCCCGATTCGGTCGATTTATTCGGCTTTTATTGCGCTTACTCGTGATTATACCCGCCGATTCGACGGGATGCAACCCTGATTAAACATTTTTGAGGCAGCCATGTTTGATGAATTAAACTACATTTGTCCATGGGAAAATGGTTTGTCTCCATATGCGTACCCGCTGCGAAGGAGTATAGTGAAGATAAGCTTTTTGCAGTTCAATTTATAGGATTGGGGAGGCAAGATTAAATGTCTAAAATTACGTTCCTGGGTGCGGGCAGCACCGTATTCGCCAAAAATGTGTTGGGCGACTGCATGATGACGGCATCGTTGCAAGGCTTCGAACTGGCATTGTTCGATATTAATCTGGAGCGGCTTAAAGATTCGGAAAACATGCTGAACAATTTGAAGCTATCCTCGGGCAGTACCTGCGTAGTGAAAGCGTATACGGACCGCAAGGAAGCGCTGCGCGGCGCCAAATATGTCGTAAACGCGATTCAAGTGGGCGGCTACGATCCGTGTACGATTACCGATTTTGAAATTCCGAAAAAATACGGCCTGCGTCAGACGATAGCGGATACGCTCGGTATCGGGGGGATTTTCCGCAATTTGCGCACGATCCCGGTTATGCTTGATTTTGCAAAAGATATTCAAGAGGTATGTCCGGACGCATGGTTTCTGAACTACACGAATCCGATGGCGGTATTGACCAATGCGATGACGACCTATGGAGGCGTTAAGACGGTAGGCTTGTGCCACAGCGTACAAACGTGCATGCCGAGCCTGTTCAAAGCGTTGGAGATGGAAACCGAAGGCATCCAGACGAAAATTGCCGGCATCAATCATATGGCCTGGCTGCTTGAGGCCAAGAAGGACGGCGTCGATTTGTATCCGGAAATCAAGCGCCGTGCACGCGAGAAGCAAAAAGAGCAGCACAAGGATATGGTCCGCTACGAAATGATGTTCCGCTTCGGCTATTATGTGACGGAATCCTCCGAGCATAACGCCGAATATCATCCTTACTTTATTAAGCGGAATTACCCGGAGCTGATCGAACGGTTCAATATCCCGCTTGACGAATATCCGCGCCGCTGCATTCGTCAAATCGAAAGATGGAGCACGATGCGGGAAGAACTCGTAAACAACAAAAATTTGGAGCATGTCCGTTCCCACGAATACGCCTCCTTTATGTTCGAAGCGATGGAGACGAACGTTCCGTTCAAAATCGGCGGCAACGTGATGAACACGGGCTTGATCACCAATCTTCCGAAGGAAGCTTGCGTCGAGGTGCCATGTCTTGTTGATTCCAGCGGCATCACACCGACGTATGTCGGCGACCTGCCGCCGCAGCTTGCGGCGTTGAACCGGACCAACATCAATACCCAGCTGCTGACGCTGGAAGCGGCCATTACCGGCAAGAAAGAGCATATTTATCATGCGGCTCTGCTTGACCCGCATACGGCTGCCGAGCTTTCCATCGACGATATCGTGGCGATGTGCGACGATTTGATCGAAGCCCACGGCGATTGGCTGCCTAAATTCGTTTAATCGCTGCGCTTGTCTCGCTAGGATAAACGACCGCCGTCTTCAAGGACGGTCGCGTTTGTCAGAGTTGCGCGAAGCAAAGAATAAATGCTTTACAACAACAAAAGCTTCTGCCGGCCGGTTCAGGCCGTCAGAAGCTTTTGTCGTTTTGCTGACATCCGAACCGTCAGTTTGCCGTAATTGAGATATCATGGAGCGAAAAGCCGGATTCGATTGCCACGGTCTGCACCTTTTGGTAAAATATACACGAACATCAATTCGTATTGGGGATGACAACAGCATGAAATTATCGAAAATGACAGGAGCCGCTGCCGGGATAACGTTGGCGATAGGCCTGGCTGCCTTAACGTCGTGCTCCTCCGCGGCACCGGCGAACAGTCCGGCTGCCGCTGCCGAATCGTCCCGGTCCGCCGAGAAGAGCGCGCCTGAAGCGACGAAACCCACAGCGCCCGAAGCAAGCACTGCGCCTCATGAGCCTGCCGCTTCACCCGCTGCGAAGCCGGTCGATCCGCCGCCGGTGCCTGTCAAGGACGATGCGCCGCAGAGCGACTCCAGCCAAGCAGCAAATAGTCCGGCTGCACAAGGAGCAGCGGCGACCGCCACCTCCGCCACCTATAAAGCTGACGGCTCGTCGGGCGCCAAAGACGCTGCGGCTAGCAGCCGCAAAGCGCTGTCCTGGTATTACATGAAGCAGTCGAAGGGCAAGGTGCCGAATTTCCCGAATGAAACCAAGCAGTACACGGACCGCATGAAGGCTCTCTGGGTAGGCACCGGGAAAAAGGTCTATTTAACGATCGATACCGGCGGACCTCTCGGCGATATGGATTTGTTGGTAAAGTCGTTGAAGGATAACAACGCGAAGGCGAACTTTTTCATTGCCGGCTACAATGTGAAGAAGGCGCCCGATTTTATCCGCACATTAGTCAAGGACGGACATCTGGTTGCCAATCATACGATGACGCATACCGACATGAATTTGCAGTCGGACGAGCAGGTGAAGAAGGAAATCAAGGATTACGAGCTGCTGTACAAAGAAGTGACCGGCAAAGACATCCAGCCTTATTTCCGTTTCCCGTACGGCCGATATAATATGCATCTATTGAACATGGTGTCCGATATGGGATATACGTCCGTATTTTGGTCGACGGCGATGAAGGACTGGGAGCCGCGAAAAAACGGGGCGGAAGACCCGTATAACGATATTATGAACAATTTGCATGACGGCAATATTATATTGATGCACCAGGGCTCGCCGGAAAATATCGAAGCGCTGGACCGCATTATTAAAGGAGTGCGCGAAGCGGGCTATGAATTTGCGCTGTTAACGGATATTAAGCCGCCAGCCCGTTAAAAAAGAGCCGGCTGCAGCTTGCTCGCGCCGAATATGTCGACAACCGGCGATTCGGCAAGACAAGCAGCATGACAACGCGCCACCCATCTGGTATGATGAAATGATGCTTGGACTTCGCCTCGTTTCAGGTACCTTTCATTGTCTACCATCATACCTTAATAGAGGCTTTATAGTAACGATTGAAGCAGCTTTTCATTAATTTACAGGCAGAAGGAAGCGAAAACTTGTGCAGCAAGCGATAGCTATATTGGATTCCGGAGTTGGCGGGCTTACTGTGGCCAAAGAGGTTATGAGACAGCTCCCGCAGGAAAAAATTATTTATTTCGGCGATACAGCACGCGCCCCCTATGGTCCAAGAGAGCCTTATGAAGTCATTCAATTTACACATCAAATTGTCGATTATTTGCTGCAGTTTCAACCGAAGATGGTCGTCATCGCTTGCAATACGGCAACGGCGGTCGCACTTGACGAAATCCGCGCCCGGTTGTCCATCCCCGTCGTCGGCGTGATCCATCCGGGCGCCCGGGCTGCGATCAAATCAACACGCAATGGCATCGTCGGCGTCATCGGAACGGAAGGCACGATCCGAAGCGGCGCCTACGAGCTTGCGCTGCGCCAAATATCGCCCTCCATTCACGTGGTGAGCCAGTCCTGCCCTTCGCTCGTTCCGTTGGTAGAGAAAGGCTTGTTTCGATCCGAGGATACGTTGGAAGTCGTCGAGCAATCGCTGCGGGATTTGTCCAGACTGCCGCTGGATTGCTTGATTCTAGGCTGTACGCACTACCCCTTTTTGACTGACGCGATTTCGCAGGTTATGGGCCCGAGAGTCACCTTGATCAGCTCTGCCGACGAAACCGCGAGGGAAATCAGCACTATCCTGTACCATAAAGGAATGCTGGCAACGTCGAACCGGGTTCCGGTGCACCAGTTTTTTTGCAGCGGCGATCCGTTCCTGTTTAAGCAAATAGCGCAATCGTGGCTTAATGAGGAGACGAGAGTAACGCCGGTAGTTTGGCAGGTTCCTCACATTATTTGATATGTATGTTACGGTCAGGACGACCTTAAGGGTAAAAACTTAAGGTCGTCTTTTTGTGTGCCTGGACTGAGATGACAGAAGTCATATAAAACGGATGACATTCATGAATACCGGATACATACCGAAAACAGTAAGCTAAGAGCATGAAATCGACGAGAGGCGAGCACAACGATGAAACCTGTTATTCAGTTGGAGCATTTTTTTATCGGGCGGCACGGTACGCAATTATGTGTCGAAGATTATCCAAAAGCTGGAGGCTAAAAACCGGATCGAAGCGATCGGTATCGCGGAAAAAAACGGATGGCTGGGTTGATCCAAAACCGGGCACCGCAGCCGATTATCCTTGGATATAAACGCGGAAAGAGCGGCCGGAACGTCATGAAAGCAGGTCGTCCGGGCATACATATAAGCTACCAGACTGCTGCGGCGCCGCCGCAGGACATGAAGGGAGTTTAATGGATGGCTATTTCCTACATTGTGCAAAATAATGATACGCTGTTTCGCATTGCCCGCCGTTTCGGTACGAATGTGACGGCTTTGTACAGCGCGAACCCGCAGCTGCGGGAGCGGCAATATGTTTATCCGGGGCAGGTGCTGCAAATCCCGGCCAGCTCAGCGCAGCAGTATGTTATTCAACCGGGGGATACATTTCATCAAATCGCCCGGCGGCTGCAAATTTCGTTAAACGATTTAATTGCAGCCAATCCTTATACGGACCCGCAGCAATTGCAGGCCGGTCAAACGCTGGTCATTCCGCACAGCAGAGGCATGTCGGTCGTCAACACGAATAGCGAATACGGCTATGAGGAAATGATGGAAGACATTCGTCTGCTCAAGCAGCGATATCCTTTTTTGCAGGTAAGCACAATCGGAACCTCGGTGCTGGGAAGGAGCATTCCCGCCATTCGATTGGGCAGCGGACCTAAAGAGATTCATTACAACGGCGCTTTTCACGCCAACGAATGGATCACGTCCCAACTGCTGATGAAGTTTATCGAGGATTACGCGGAGGCTTACCAATCGGGTCAGCCGCTGCGCGGCAAAGATGTGCGGAAGCTGTACGAGCAGACGTCGCTATGGATCGTCCCCATGGTCGATCCCGATGGGGTAGAGCTGGTGCTCAAAGGAGCTTCGCCGGAAAATCCGTATTATGAGCAGCTGATCGAATGGAACTTCGGATCGCATGATTTCACGGGTTGGAAGGCTAATATCCGCGGCGTCGATCTGAACGACCAGTTCCCGGCAGGCTGGGAAATTGAACGGGAGCGGAGGGAAGCAGCGGGACCCGGACCCAGGGATTATACGGGAACAGCCCCGCTCAGCGAGCCTGAAGCCAAGGCAATGGCTGATTTTACAAGAGCGCATAATTTTCGGCTGGTCATTGCTTTTCATACGCAGGGACAGGAAATATATTGGAACTACCGCGATCTGGAACCGGAGGACGCGGAATCGATAGCCGATCGGCTGGCCAAAGTGAGCCGGTATCGCGCGGTTAAGCTGCAGAACAGCGATGCGGGCTACAAGGATTGGTTCATTCAAGAGTTCCGGCGGCCGGGCTTTACGGTTGAAGCCGGTTTTGGGGTCAATCCGCTGCCGCAGAGTCAATTCCGCAGCATGTACGATGAGGTCGTGGCGATCATGCTGGAAGCGTTGATCCTTTAGAGAAGCGGCTGTCATTCAAGACAGCCCGGAAGGGGACATTGATATGTGGAAGCGTTTAATCTCATTCCGTTACTGGGGCCATGTGTTCCGGCGTATCGGACCGCTGCTGTTATCCGACAAAGTGCCCCTTTGGGAAAAGCTGATGTTTGCGGTGCCCGCCGTCGTCTACTGCGTCATTCCTGATGTGATGCCGTTTATTCCTGTCGACGATATTGCGGTCACATTGTTTTTGATGAACTTTTTTACACAGCGGGCGGAACGGAAATATTTGAAGGAAGCGTCTGCGGCGACTACGACATGAAGGGTGCGCATGCTGAAGCCGTGCCCCCACCGTCTCGTTGAATCGGGGGAACACGGCTTCAATAGCAGTACTAATCGTCACCTGAGACTGTCGATTAATAGAGTTCCCGTCCTTTAGTCGACAGTCCCACCTGTCCCTTACGCGATCAAAATTCAAGAAGACAATGAACTAAGGCGCATCCTATGCCGTTCAGCGGTTTATCCGATTACGACTTTATCGGGTTAAGACCCAGCCTCTAAGGTGGGCCTTGAATCAGGTGGGGTGGAGTCCACATCTGATTCCCCGATGTTCAGCAAACCTGAACGAGATCACTCGTCTTCCGGCCAACGGATCCAGCGCTGCAAATAGCCTTGCTCGTACAATGCTTTGACGGTAATAATCAGAACAGGCGATAAAATCAGCCCGGCTACGCCAAACAGCGATAAGGAAATGATCATGAACGAAAGCATGGTAAAGGCGGATACGCCCAAAGAGTCGCCGGTAATTTTCGGCTCCATGATTTGCCTGACCAAAATGACGATGCCCAGCAGCACGGTCAGCCATACGGCAAGCACGGTTTGCCCGACAACGAACAAATAGATGATCCACGGAATAAACAGGGTGGATACGCCCAGCAGCGGCAGCACGTCGAAGACGGCCGATAGCAATGCGACCGAGAACGAATTTTTGACACCGAGAACCATCAGAGCGAAAAAGACGACGCCAAAGGTGAGGCTGATCAGCTTTGCCTGCGCTTTAACATATCCGACGATGCCCTGCAGCACGTTTTCTTTCAGAAACGTAAACGCCGCCTTGAACGTTTTGGGCGTTTTTTCCTTGGCGACCCGTTTCCAGGTTTCGATTTCAATGCTGAGGAAGTATGCCAAAATAATCGCAATGACGAAGTTGACGACAAAGGTGGAGAAGCTGGTCAGCATGGTGAATGTGCCGGTCAGAAATTGCCCTGCGATTGCGGTCGCTTTTTGCGTAATTTGCGTCGTATACTCGGCTATTTTTTGCAGCACATCGTCGGGCAGCGCTTCAATCCGGCTGTGGAAAAAGGCGCTTTTGGAAATGAGCTGATTTTGTAAAATCGCCGAATACTCGGGCAGCTTGTCCTTCAGATTGAGGATCTGGCTGGTGAAAATAACGCCGATTCCGGTCATAACCCCGAGAATCACCAGCACAAACACGACGGTCGAGATCGCGGAGGCCAAGCTTTTGGGCATTCCTCTTCTATGTAAAAAGCGGGCCAAAGGTTCAATTATCAAGTAAATGACGAACGCCAAAAAAATCGGCGTCGCGATCCCGTACAAATAGCTGAACAGCAGCATGAACAAGTATACGGTCAAAATTAATAAAGCGATGTCAAATGCGGTTTTCCAATATTTCCTGTAAAAAACGATCATGCACGCACCTCGTCACAAGGGGAATATCAAGTCCATTTGGCGGACCAAAGTTTCATTTCCTTTAAAATTTGATGAAGGTCTTCCCCTTTGGGGGTTAACGTATATTCTACGGTGACGGGGACGGTCGGATAAGCAGTGCGCTCAAGCACGCCCTGTTCCTCCAGATGGCGAAGCGTTTCCGTAAGCGATTTGGGGCTGATCGCATTGATTTTCTTTTGCAGCTCGCCGAAACGCTTTGTTCCGCTGAACAACTCACGGAGCACGAGAAACGACCATTTGCCTCCGACGACGTCCAGCGTTCTTTCGATTGAGCACTCGATGTGAGTAGGCTGCTTGGGCACATAATTTTTCTTTTCCATCTTCGTTTTTTTACTGCTTTCGCTTTCAAGTAAAGACATGTAAATCATCCTTTCCCATGATAGCTGATTACATACAGGTAACTAGATATATTTCCTGTAATAATATGAATAAAATTTCACTACTTTCCATACTAAAGAAGAACGGCTAAAATAGCAAGAGCAGCCGAAGATCAATTTGCAATTCGGTCAGCTTATCAGGAAAAAGGAGAAGTGGCGGATGGAGAAAAAAACGATCATTGTTACCGGCGGCAGCGGTAAGGCCGGTGTATGGATTGTGAAGCATTTTATAGAACATAATTACGAAGTGATCAACCTGGACTGGAAGCTTCCGGCCGAGCCGTTATGCCGCACGATCATCGTCGACCTGAACGATTTGGGACAGGTTCATAACGCGCTTGCGCCATTCAGCGGCCGGAACCGCAGCAAGGTGGAAGGGATCGTTCATTTTGCCGCGATTCCGCAAGCGTTCACACATCCTAATGATGTATGCTTCCGCAATAACGTCATGAATACATACAATATTTTGGAAGCTGCAGCCAATCTGGACATCGACAAAGTCGTGCTTGCTTCGAGCGAATCGTCCTACGGGATCGTATTCGCCGGCGAATTTTTCGCTCCGCACTATTTGCCGTTGGATGAAGCGCATCCGCAGCTGCCGGAAGACAGCTACGGCTTGTCCAAGGTCGTCAACGAGCTTACGGCCGAAGCGTTCCACCGCAGAACCGGCATGCAGGTCGTTTCGTTCCGGCTCGGCAATATTTTGGTGCCGGAAAGCTATGCGGCGATTCGCGCCAACTTCGCGGATACGGAGAGCAGGAAGCGGATTCTATGGTCCTACATCGACGCCCGCGACGTGGCTGCAGCATGCAGACTTGCGCTGGAGAAGGACGGGCTGGGCGCAAGAGCGATGATTTTGGCTGCGGACGACACCTCGTCGGACCGTACGACAAAGCAGTTGATCGAGCGGCATCTCCCGCAGGTACGGGAGCTTCGGGCGCCGCTGGAAGGCCGTGCTTCGCTGCTGTCCAATGCATTGGTGAAGCAGCTGCTCGGCTGGAAGCAGCAGTATTATTTTATGGAACAGTAGCTCGGCGTTTAAAAAGTTTATAAAGGCATACATCCGCATGAAAGACTCCGCCCAGGGGTCTTTTTTTTGTTCTTCCGGGCCGAACCGGGACCGAAGCGAACCATACATGGGAAAATATCGGCTGCATGCCAATAATGACATAAATCCGCACCATTCAGGAAATATTAACAAAAATCGGGCTCGCGGGCGTGTGGATGCGGAATAATGTCGAAAAGTCCGAATCGGTCTTTGATCGTCCTTGTTGGAAATAAGCTCTAAACGGCGTATAGGAGGTGCACACTTTGTTTTTCTGGCAAAAACTGAAATACAGGAAACAGGACATTAGCTCCCAAAAATCAGGCGGCCCTCAAAAGCAGGTGACCAATTCGGAAATTACGAGCAAATTAAAAAGAATGGGCTCCAATCTGGAGGAAACCGTTTCGCTGCTGGACAAGGTTCTCGGTTCGAACGAAGATTTCAAAATTCACAGATTTGATGCGTTGGGCGTATATCCGGCCGCGCTGGTCTATTTGTCCAGCATGACCGAGCAGGCCAACATTAATAACGATATTTTAAAGCCACTGATGCGTTACCAAACCGATACCTCAGGCGATAAGAAGTCGCTGGAGGGGGAACAGCTGAAAAATTTGCTGCTCCAGGATGTGCTTTACCACTGCAAATGGGACTGGGAAAGCGATTTGGAAGTTATCATCGAGTCTGTGCTGAGAGGGATCTCCGCAGTTGTCGTTGATGGTCTCGACCAGGCGATGCTGTTCGAAACGTCGGTCGTCGCCAAACGGAATATTAGCCAGCCGCAGACGGAGCAGGTCATTCGCGGACCGCGCGAAGGCTTCATCGAAAATTTGGATACGAACATCAGCTTGCTTCGTTACCGTTTGCCGACGCCGGATTTTAAAATCAAGAGCATGAAAATCGGCCGCATCACCAAATCGAAAGTAGCTATTTGTTACCTGGAGGGCATTTGCAACGAAGAGCTGGTGGAGGAAGTTCAAAATCGGTTATCCGGCATCGATATCGACGGCATTATGGATGTAGGCTATTTGGAGCAATTTATTGAAGATAATCATTATTCGCCGTTTCCACAAATTCAAAATACGGAGCGTCCCGATAAAGCGGTGGCCAACATGCTGGAGGGCAGGGTAATCATCCTCGTGGACGGTTCTCCGTTCGCGCTGCTGGCGCCGACTGTATTCAGCCAGTTTTACCAAACCTCCGAGGATTACTCCGAACGGTTCGTCATGGTCAGCTTTATCCGGCTGGCCCGGCTGCTGGCGCTTTTCTTTTCGCTGATTACGCCGTCGTTGTACGTGGCCATCATCTCATTCAATCCCGAGCTTATACCGACTGAGTTCGCGGTCGCCGTATCGGGCGGGCGCGCAGGCGTTCCGTTCCCTTCGGTGGTCGAGGTGCTTATCATGGAAGCTTCGATGGAGGTGCTGAGGGAGGCTACGCTCCGGCTGCCGCAACAAATCGGCGGCGCCCTGTCGATTGTAGGGGTGCTTGTTATCGGACAAGCGGCGGTGGCTGCGGGATTCGTCAGCCCGATCACGGTTGTCGTTATCGCCTTGACCACGATCGGCTCTTTTGCGACACCGGCGTATAATGCCGCTCTTGCGCTCAGGCTTTTGCGTTTTCCGATGGTGTTTTTGGCCGGAATGTTCGGCCTGTACGGCGTGATGGTCGGGCTAATCATCATCGCGAATCATATGCTGTCGCTCAGATCGTTCGGGGTTCCTTACTTAAGTCCCGTAATCCCCGGCAATTTCGAAGGGATCAAGGATACGATCATGAGATCGCCGCTCTGGTCGATGCGGAAACGGCCGACGATACTGCATACGCCAAACGATATGCGGATAGGAAAAAGTACGGAAGCCAAATTGAATGAGGCTGCACATAATACGTTGAATCCGCTAAAAGTCGGCAACAAGAAATGGGGGGAAGAGGATGGAGTATCCTCGTCAAGTGACCGTGATCCAGGCGGCGTCGGTTCTGATTAGCACCATCATCGGAGTCGGGGTTTTGCCCCTGCCGTTGTTTGCCGTGCGTGCGGCGGATTCCGGCGCCCCTCTCGTCACCTTGCTCAGCATGCTGCTTGCTTATTTCGGGTTGTGGATCATAACGAAGCTGGGGATGCGCTTTCCGAACCAGTCGATCGTCAGCTACAGCGAGCAAATTATCGGCAAATGGCTGGCATGGATCGGATCCGTGATGATCATTTTGCTCTTTGCGGTCATTACATCCATGGCCGCAAGGGAGTTCGGCGAAGTTGTCATAACTTCCGTATTGAAAAAAACGCCGCTTGAGGTTACCGTAATCGTCATGCTCCTGCTGGCTACCGTATCTGCGAGAAACAGCATGACGACCTTCGCCTACATTCACTCGTTTTATTTGCCATTGCTTGTATTTCCGGGGATGTTAATCGTCGTATTTTCCCTCAAGAATGCGGAAATGATCAATCTGCTGCCGCTCTGGGGCAATCATCACAGCGGCCTGGTATCTGGAGTACTGGCGATCGCCGGGTTATTTCAAGGCTCCTTTATTCAAGCCATCATTATACCGGCGATGCGCCGCCCCGAGAGAGCGATGAAAGCAAGCTTTTGGGGCATGTTGATTGCCGGCGGCTCCTATTTCTCATTCGTTGTCGGTACCGTCGCCGTCTTTGGAGCGGAGGAGACGAAGCTCTTGCTGTGGCCTACTTTGGAGCTGGCGAAAACGACTACATTGCCGGGCAATATTCTCGAGCGGCTGGATGCGGCGTTTCTTGCCGTATGGGTGACGGCTGTTTTTACAACGCTGTTCTCGAGCTTCTATTTAACGATTCATGTCGCCAGCAAGCTGTTCAAATTACGCGATCATAAGATGTTTACCTTCTTTATATTGCCGTATTTGTTCGTGCTGGCTATGCTGCCGCAAAATATATTGCATATGTACCATATTACCGTGTCGGTCATCCAGTACGGATTGCTGATTACGATAGGCTATCCTCTATGCCTGCTGTTAATAGCCGTTATGCGGAAAAAGAGGGGGAGTATGAATGGTGAGGAAGAAACTGGGAAAGTCAGTTAGCATGCTGCTTGTATTTCTTCTAGCATTTCCTTTACTAACCGGTTGCTGGGATCGGCTGGAAATCGAAGAGCGGGCGGTCGTGCTCGGGGTTGGCATAGATAAGGCGAATCCAAAGGAAAAAACGATTAACGAGGACGTCAGCCATGCGAAAGATGAGAACGTAGAACAACTCGGGTTAATCAAAATTACGGTTCAGATCGCCGTCCCCGGACGAATCCCTCTAGGACCGGGGGAAGGCGGCGGAGGCGGAGGCGGAGGCGGTGGACCGAAGACGGTATGGGTTGTAGATGCCATAGGCAGTACAGTTTCGGATGCATTCAATGTGCTGCAGCAGAGAGTATCGCAGCCGTTGTTTTTCGGCCACCTGCGCATCATTGTCTTATCTGAAAGTATGGCTCGCAGAGGAATCGATAATTTGAACGATTACTTTCGCCGCAATCCCGAAGTTCGGAGAATGGGCTGGATGATCGTGTGCAAGGGGCAAGCCTCCGACATCATGAACGCTTCGCCGCAGCTCGAACGCGTGCCGACGCTGTATTCGATGACGACCATGGAGCAGGCGGTGAAGATGGGGAGATTTCCAAACGATTTTTTGGGCATATTCTGGAATGCAGTATCGGCTAAAGGCAAGGAGGGATATTTGCCCTATGTGGTGCTGATGGAGGATCAAAATATCCAGATAAGCGGCCTGGCCTATTTCAATAGTGATAAGCTCGCAGGGGTGACGGATCCTTACGATATTACTTTGTATATGGGGATTATGGGATCGCGGGAGGCGGGCGGGGAATCTTATGTCAAAATCCCCAATTCGAATGATTATGTAATGGTTCAGAGCCGGTCCCGCAAATCCAATTTTAAAACGCGCATCGTTAACGGCAAGCCTCATGTGACGATTAATGTTTTGATTGAAGCCAACATCCTGAGCAAGAGCAGCAGTAATACGGAATTGGACAAAAATGTCGCAAAGCTGATTGAACGACAGATCGAGAAAAACGCAGCGAAAAAATATAAAGATTTTATCGCCAAAATCCAGAAATCGGGGTCCGACATCTTCGGCTTCGGCGAGCATGTGCGGGCCATTCAGCCGGGGTATTGGAACCGGGAGGTGCAAAGTGCGGAGAAGTGGGCGCAGATTTTTAAGGAAACGACTGTAGACGTGGCGGTGACGATTCACATTCGCCGGATCGGCATGAAGGCTACATAAGGCACGTGATTCTGATACGGCAAGCAAAGAAGGAGAGCAAGCATGCATACCTTAAAAGTCGGATATGTGAATTACATTATTTTGTTGCTGCTGCTTACGGGCTGGCTGGTGATTCAATTCGATGTCAAAAGCAACAAAGCGAAGCATATGCATAAGGAAGCCAAAGTTTCCCGCTGGTTCGGCTGGTTCAATATCGTACTCGGCGCCATTGCCCTCGCCGGCAATTGGTTTTATCAAAAATATTTGTGATGAATATTTGCTTTGTCCGGCTGGCGGCAAATTTGCTCGATTCAGGTTGATTTCCCCAATCGGTTTCCTTATAATTATTTGAAAGCATTCGATTCGACTGAAAGATGAATCTAATAATCGTTTGGGAGATGTATATCGCATGAATTGCAAAATTTCGCGCAACGCCGCCAAAATTCTCTTGGCTGAGCTGGAAAAAGAAGAAAACAAAGAGATGAAGCTTCGCGTCTATATTACGCACAGCCACGGCGATCATGCACATTATGGCATGAGTCTGGACACGCCGACGAACGACGACGTTGTGGTCAGTACGGACAAAGGCATCGATGTTATTTTGAAAAAGGACGAGCCGCTGCTCGACGGCATCAGGATCGATTATTTTTATACTCCGGAAGAAGGCTTTGCAGTTACCAATCCGAGCAAGGGAAACCACGGCGACCACTAAGCGCGGCCGATAAGGCTAACAGCCTTGCGGGCTTTTTTCTTGGGCAACGGGTAAGGAAAGGATTTGTAGGTTATGGCGAATGATATTCGCGTCTGCGATAAATGCAAGCATATGAAAATGAAGACTACGGTTTCGAAGCTGCAGAAGCTCGCTCCGGATACCGAAATTAAGGTGGGCTGTAAATCGTATTGCGGTCCTTGTTCGCGGTTTGCTTTTATTTTTATTAACGGACGCTATATTACGGGTGCGACTGAGGACGATGCGATCGAGAAAGCCAGGAAATATATCAAGTAATCGTTCAACCCCTAAATACGGAAAACATGCGAAATAAGCCCGCTTGCTCCAGTTCAGGAGGCAGCCGGGCTTATTGCTTTGAATGAAATAGTTCGCAAAGACTACGCCAATTGTATGAAAATGGGTATTAAGGTATATGTATTCCTTCTGCCCTATCTTATATGCTAAAGTTGTCGTAATTTCTACATTTATTTTATTGCTTGGGAAATTATGCGTATGCAACTTCTGTGGTAACCGGGAATTTTGTTATGGTTCAAATGACGGTTTTTTATGTGAAATTCGGATCAAAGAATGGATTGTGGGACCGACAATGGCAAAGCAGGTGAAAGCCTGTGACGCAAAGCTACAGGGGCTTCGGATGCATCGGGCATCCTGCCAGCCAGCTGTCGAAGGAACGGTGATTCGCATATATTGCGGCTCCTGACCGAGCGATAGGGGGGGTCTTTTTTGTTGTACAAGCATGAAAACCCGGCTTCGCACAGCCTCGACAAACAGTTGAGAGGCGGAAGTGGGATATGTCGAATGGGGGAATCAATATGATGACGAGAGAAGGCTTTTATATGAAAGTTGGAAATAACCGGATCGGCGTGTATTTATCGGCCGAAGGTCCGAGACTGTTCGTTAACAACGATGTGTTTGAGCTGGACAACGCTTGCTGGGATATGGAAATGGTCATGGGCAAAAACAGCCACCTGGTCACTTTTTACTGGCAGGGCGAAGTGAAGCTGTCGATCCGTTGTGGTAACGAGAACGATATGTTTTTAACCTTGTACCACTATTTGAGCTGCCGTACGGAAACGAAAAGATTGGCGTAAGCGCTGCAGCCAGCGCGCAATGTCTGCCTGGATCATAGAGAAAAAGCATGCTTTAAGCCAAATTCGGCTAAAGGGCGTGCTTTTTTTCGTTCAAGGGGATGTCGCGGGCGCATCGTTGCGGCGGTTTTGCGACAGGCTGAGGGGGCTTTTTAATAATATCAGAATTTATATGTTTTCAGCGGAGCCTCGATAGAGGTTTTCTTTTTTTGGTAAAGCTATTGTCGGTCTGCCGGGCTTTGATTATAATGAACTAAAAAGGAATAGTTCCTAAGAACTATTAGGGAGGAACCCGTATGCGGTTAATTACTCGTTCTGATTTTGACGGTCTTGTTTGTGCGATGCTGTTTAAAAAGCTCGGAATGATCGACGAAATGAAATTTGTTCACCCGAAGGATGTACAGGACGGGCTCATCGAAGTGACGGAGAACGACATATTGGCTAACGTTCCATATGTGCCGGGCTGCGGCCTCTGGTTCGATCATCATTCCAGCGAGCTGGAGCGGACAGGCCCGAATGTCGAATTCCGGGGCGAAACCCGCGTCGCGCCTAGCGCGGCCCGTGTCGTATACGATTATTACGGGGGACGGGAACGGTTCGGCGATATCGATTCGATTATGGCAGGCGTGGATAAGGCGGACTCGGCGCAATTTACGGCTGACGACATTTTGAATCCGCAGGGCTGGGATCTGTTATCTTTTATTATGGATGCGCGGACAGGGCTGGGCAGGTATCGCGACTACAGGATCAGCAATTATCAGCTTATGGAAGACCTGGTCGATCATTGTGCGGAGATGTCCGTGGATGAAATTATGAATTTGCCCGATGTCGCGGAGCGGACGGCGCGTTACGTTGAACTGGATGCTGCATACCGCGATATGCTGAAGCGGCATACCCGCGTCGACGGCAACGTGATCATAACCGATCTGCGTGATGTGGAAACGATCTACCCGGGTAACCGGTTTATGGTTTATGCGCTGTTTCCGGAGCAAACCGTTTCCATTTGGATCGTCGACGGCAGAAACAAGCAAAATTGCGTGTTCGCCTGCGGACACAGCATCGTAAACCGGACGAGCCGAACGGATGTCGGAAGCTTGATGCTGCAGTACGGCGGAGGCGGACACCGGGCTGCCGGAACTTGTCAAGTGCCGTACGCGGACGCCGACCGGGTGCTGGAACAGCTGGTTGAAACGATGAAAGCAAACGGGTAAACCTGTACGGCAATCAATGACAGTCCTGGCGAGCAGCCGGGGCTGTTTATTTTGTTGATATATAAAGTATAAGATTTTGTACTTTGCTTCGCACAACCTTGGTAACTGCGCTCGCCTCCTGAGGACGGCGAAGCCGTTCCTTGTCGCTTTTTTTGTCGAATCCGAAGCAGCGCGATCTTTAACGAACTTTTGGAAGGAAACGGTACAGTCTCCGGGGAGAACTGGCTGTCAGCGGAAGATAAGCCTGAATTTCACGAAATGGGAAGTTTGTCGCGGATGAAGGCGCATTCAAACTATGGTAGCGTATTGAAAGAGTCTGTGCGGAAACCGTTTACAGGCGCGCTTTGAAAAGCTGAGAGGAGCGATGAACCCTTGTCCCCCATAACGATCCGTGATGTGAAAACGATTTTGACCGCACCGCAAAACATTAATCTGGTTGTCGTCAAAGTGGAGACCTCCGAGCCGGGATTATACGGTCTTGGCTGCGCAACCTTCACCCAGCGCTACTTGGCTGTAGCTGAAGCAGTCGAACAATACTTGAAGCCGTTCCTGATCGGAAAAGACGTCAGCCGGATTGAAGATTTGTGGCAGTCCGCGATGGTCAGCTCCTACTGGCGCAATGGACCTGTACTGAACAACGCGCTTTCGGGCGTAGACATGGCCTTGTGGGATATTAAAGGAAAAACGGCGAATTTGCCCTTGTACGAGCTGTTTGGAGGCAAATGCCGGGAAGCGGCTGCCGTCTATCGCCATGCGGACGGCCGGGACGTGCAGGAGCTCGAACAAAGCGTCGGCGCTTTAAAGGAGCAGGGCTACCGGTTTATCCGCTGCCAGATGGGCGGCTACGGCGGCAAGCACACCAACCTGCATAAGCCGGAGGGCGCGCTGCACGGGGCCTATTACGATCCGCAAGCCTATGCCCGCAGCGTGCCGCGCATGCTGGAGCATATTCGCAACCGCTTCGGCTTCGAGCTGGAGCTGCTGCACGACATCCATGAGCGGCTGGTGCCGATCGACGCGGTCCGGCTAGCCAAAGACGTGGAGCCGTACCGATTGTTTTTCCTTGAGGATGCGCTTGCACCCGAGCATATCGATTATTTCCATATGATCCGCAGCCAGTGCGCGACGCCGCTCGCAATGGGCGAGCTGTTCGTGCATCCAATGGAGTGGACGCCGCTTATTGCGAATCGGCTGATCGATTTCATCCGCGTCCACATCAGCGCAATTGGCGGCATTACGCCTTCGCGGAAGCTGGCGACCGTCTGCGAAGCGTTCGGTATTCGGACGGCCTGGCATGGTCCTGGCGACGTTTCCCCGGTCGGTCATGCAGCTAATGTACACCTGGATATAAGCAGCCATAATTTCGGCGTTCAGGAATGGACGCCGCTTGGCGAGGAACTGCAGGCCGTCTTTCCGGGATGCCCGCAGGTGAAGGACGGGTATGTGTACCCGAACGACAAGCCCGGTCTCGGCATCGATCTTGACGAAAAACTGGCCGAACGGTATCCGTGCACGAACAAGCTGCCGGAATGGACGTTGGCACGAACGCCGGATGGAACTTCGGTGCGTCCGTGACGGGATAGGATTACGCGTACGGAAAAATTGAAAACTGGAAAGGAGCAACCGGAGTGAAAATAGGCGTGACCGGAGCAAACGGCAGAGTCGGCAAATATGTGATTCGGGAGCTGCTGGAGCATGGCTACGAAGTGAAGGCGATTACGCTGTACCCTTGGGACCAAAGTCCGGTCGAGCAGGCGCAGGCCGACTTGACCCGGTTGGAGCAAGCGGAGCGGGCGGTGGATGGCTGCGACGGAATCATTCACCTTGCGGCATACCCGAGTCCATTCGGAGCTGCCGAACCGATGGTGTTTCAAAATAATGTGATGGGCGTGTACAATGTGCTGCTTGCGGCAGGAATGCAGGGCATCCGTAGAGCTGCTGTGGCATCCAGCGACTGCGCCTTCGGCATTACGTTCAGCCACCGGGAGACGAAGCCGATTTATTTGCCAATGGATGAAGCGCATCCGACAGCGCCGGATAACTGCTATGGGCTGTCCAAAACGGTCGGTGAACAAACCGCGGAAGCATTGGCCAAAAGGTTCGGTATGTCGGTCGCCTCGCTCAGAATTTCGCATGTCATCGGGGAAGACGAATATAACCAGGAAAATTATGCGGAAATGGTTGTAAACCCGGAAGCAGGTCCTTGGAACGTATGGTCTTTTATCGATGCGCGCGACTGCGCACGGGCGTTTCGTTTAGGCATTGAGGGCTCGTTTGCCGGTCACGAAGTATTCTGTATCGCGAACGACAAGCAGCGCTGCCGGATCAGCTCCATGGAGCTGGCGGCGCGCTATTATCCCGATGCGGAGATTCGGAAGCCGTTCAGCGGCCGGGAAAGCTTCCTCGACAATTCTAAAGCCCGGAACATGCTTGGTTTTATACCGCAATACGGTTGGCCTGATGCGGACGGCGAACAGGGGATCAGTCACATCGGATAAGCGCTGCACGGTCGGAGTCAATGCCGTTCGAAGCAGAGATATTACCGCATCGAGAACGCATAAATCCCATGTGTAAGCTCGTTACTATGTTACTCCGATTCGTACCCCGCCAGCTTTCGCCGGCGGGGGTTTTTTCATGGTGAAGGGTAGAACCCGTTCGCCCATCAAATTTTAATTACTACTTACTTTCTTGCTTGTCCTCGCAAAACCGTGAAAAAACGATACCTCTCTTCATCAGTTCTTTCTCCAGAAGTTCTATAAACGCTTTTTCCAATTCCAGCTCAAGAGCTTTCTTGTAGGATGCAAGTAAGTGATCGTTATTAAGATTCAATACAATCATTCTCCTTGTAGCGAATGGTATCCTACCCCCCACCTGAAATCATTATAGTATTAAAAATGTTTTGGCGATTCATGTACTATTTTGACAATATGGTGCCTGCCGTTAATCGGCTAAACTATATGAATAGCTTCTATCGAAGTCTTTTGAGGATGAGCGGCGCGGTGAAATTGTTGTGAAAAAGAGTTTGATCCGCTTCGCTGAAAACTTTTGCGCCGATAAGAAAACCTCTATCGAGGCTTTTCCAAGATGAGCGACCGCGATTTAAATGTAGGCTTTCTTGAAATGATTGAAAGCTTCAGCTCCGCTGAAAACTTATACTTTCATAATAAAAAGACTAAAACCTGTGCGGTTTTAGTCGAATTGCGCAGCCCATGATAATCAGCTTGAACCGCTATTTACGTTTCCGTCATAATTCCGCCGTTCACATGGAGAACCTGGCCCGTTACAAAGCCGGAATCATCCGATGCCAAATATACATACGTCGGAGCCAGCTCAAAGGGCTGACCTGCGCGCCGCATCGGCGTATTGGCTCCGAACGTCCGGATATAGTCCGCCGAGTAGCTGGAAGGCTGCAGCGGAGTCCATATAGGGCCCGGAGCAACAGCGTTTACCCGGATGCTATAGGAAACCAACTGAAGTGAAAGGGATCTGGTGAAGGACACGATGCTTCCTTTGGTCGAGGAATAATCCAGCAGCAGCGGAGCACCGGCATAGGCGGTAACAGAGGTTGTACTAATAATCGAGCTTCCCGGCTTCAAATGCGGCAGCGCCTGTTGAGTCAAGAAAAAATTCGGAAATATATTGGTGCGGAACGTGTCCTCTAATTGCTCGCGGCTGATATCGAGAATACTCGTCTGCGGAAACTGCACGCCCTGATTAATGACAAGAATATCCAATCTTCCATAATGGTCTAATGTGATATCGACTACTTCCCGGCACCAGGCTTCTTCGCGTAAATCTCCAGGCAACAGCAGGCATGATCTTCCATACGCCTCCACGTACTGACGCGTATACTCGGCGTCCCGATGCTCATCCAGGTACGGAATGGCCACATCCGCGCCTTCCTTGGCAAATGCGACGGCGACGGCGCGGCCGATGCCGCTGTCTCCACCTGTAATAATGGCGACTTTGCCGGCTAATTTGCCGCTTCCCCGATAAGACGGATTATCAAATATAGGCAGTGGATTCATGACGTATTCAAAGCCCGGCTGCCGGTTCTGATGTTGGGCCGGAAACGTGACCGGCGTCTGTTTGCAGGTCGTTTCCATGCTGTAATACGGATACACAGGATACATATTATAATAATACCTCCCCAAGAACTTTCCTCGTACATACAGGATATTCACCCAGGGAAAATAGTGTACACCCAGAGCCTGGGAGCCGGGTTTATCCCGGGAAGTTTTTTTCAATCCGGAGAAGGCATTGCCTATGACCTGGTGAGAACGCTCAAATCCCCGAGGTACGAACGGCTCGATTCGACGAAGCCGGGGTTGACGGACCTGAGTGGCGTTATTTGCCCCGATTTCGCCCTTTTGACGTTCTAAAGGACCGGTGAGACCTTATCTGGTTCGCCTGACATTCATTTGCCCCAATTGCAGCAAAACAGCGCCTCCTGTGTCCGTTAGATTTGAAAAACATTCATTTGGCAGCAAATAAACACTCTGGTGTCCGTTAGGGTAACTCGCAGGGAGTAGGGGTCAGCATAGAGCTTTTTCAAAGACGTCGTCAGGCGGTTTTCTTAGATTGCCCGGCTGGGGAAGTGACGTGGGCCAACTGGGCGTGCGTCAATATCGGCTTCCAAACGAATAGAGCCCCGACCTTATGATTCGGGACTCTTGCTTTTATTTGGATTGTCTCTCCATCCGTACAGGCCGCCTGCAGCGTAGTACTGGTAAAGCTGGCATTCGATTCGGCCGTTGAACAGCTTGCGCTTTTTGTCGGCAGGTCTTCCCATATAATGCTCAACCTGTTTGTTGGGGTTCAGTATGAAGGTTGACCAGGTAGGCAGCCGGGCTGTTATACTGCCCAGCTGACGGAGCACTTTTTCGACTTCGTCCCGATCGCCCAGCCGTTCGCCGTACGGCGGGTTGGTGATCACGCAGCCGTAGTCGCCGCGCGGCCGGGCCTTCGCGACCGGCAGCACCTGCAGGCTCAGTTCCTTCGCCAGCCCGGCCGCCTTGGCGGCGGCCAAAGCGACATCGATCGCTGCGCTGTCGATGTCGGAGCCGACGATCTCAAGCGGCACGTCGTCCCGCACGAGATCGAAAGCTTCCTCCCGTGCCTCGGCCCACAGGGCCTCCGGCACGGCGGGCCACGCCTCGGCGGCGAAGGAGCGCCGCAAGCCCGGCGCCAGATTCCAGCCGATCATCGCCGCCTCGATCGGGATGGTGCCCGACCCACAGAACGGGTCGTACAGCGGGCGTTCCGCCCGCCAACGGCTCAGCAGCACGAGCGCTGCCGCCATTGTTTCCTTCAGCGGGGCTTCCGTTATCAGCTTGCGGTAGCCCCGCTTGTGCAGACTGGGACCGGTCGTGTCCAGCGTCAAGGTAGCGATGTCGTTCAGCAGCGCTACCTCCATGACGTATCGGCCGCCCGTCTCGCGGAACCATTCCGTGCTGTAGCGCTGCTTCATATGCTCCACGACCGCTTTTTTGACAATGCCCTGACAGGCCGGTACGCTAGACAGCTGAGATTTATGGGATCTGCCTTCGGCCGGAAATTCGCCGTCCTCCGGTATCCAGTCGGACCAGGGCAGCGCCTTCGTGCCTTCGAACAGCTCGTCGAAGGTGAGCGCTTTAAACTGCCCCATCTTGATCAGGATGCGGTCGGCTGTACGCAGCCACAGGTTCGTACGACAGATGGCAAGCTCGTCGCCGACAAAGGTGACCCGCCCGTTTTCCACAGTGACCCGGTCATAGCCCAAATCCCGTACCTCCCGCGCCACTATGGCCTCCAGGCCCATAGCGCAGGTCGCAATCAAAGTAATTTCTGACACTCGTCTCTCACTCCATATCTATGTACAAAAAGACGGCAGTTCGGATACCGCAATATTGCGATCCGCTGCGCCTTACCGGACACATTCATTTGTTGAAGTCTGCTGGCAAAAACCATACAATAAGTGGAGAAGCGGCGATCTTCTTTTATACAGATCGAAGCAATTCGACGAAGATACATTCGTGACTTAGCGGTATGATTTCTTGCAATATCAAAAAGTTCCCTCGTACCATCGGTTCTTTTGATATTATAAGAAATCGGAACGGATCGAAGCAATTCGACGAAGATACATTCGTGACTTAGCGGTATGATTTCTTGCAATATCAAAAAGTTCCCTCGTACCATCGGTTCTTTTGATATTATAGGCGAAACGGTTGGTTTACACAAATTAATGATAGGGAGGCTGAACATGAAGGGAAATTTGACTGCCGAGCAGTATGTCGAGTCGCTTTTGGAACAGGATGCAATGCTGAACAAGGTGAAGGAAGGAATCCGTGAACAGGGGATGCCGGAAATTTCGATTGCGCCAGGCTACGGCAAGCTGCTGACGCTGCTTGTGAAGATGAACGGGGCCAAGCGGGTTTTGGAAATCGGCGCTCTGGGCGGCTACAGCGGCATTTGTTTGGCGAGGGGCTTAAGCGACGACGGCAGGCTCATTTCGTTGGAGCTGAAGCAGGAGTACGCGGATGTGGCGTACCGGCATCTTACGGAAGCGGGGCTGGGCGATAAGGTGTCATACCGCATCGGAGAAGCGTTGGACAGCTTGGTGCAGCTCGGCGAGGAAGGGCAAAGATTCGATGTTTTTTTCATCGATGCGGATAAGGGCAACTACCCGAATTATTTGGAATGGGCGATCAAGCTGGCCAATCCGGGTGCCATTATCGTAGGAGATAACACCCTGATGCATGGCCGCAGCATGGATCCTCGGGAAAAAGGCAACGCAGTGACCCAAATGCGCCTGTTTAACGAAAAAATGACGGGCGATCCTCGTTTGGAAGGCGTCATTCTGCCGGCCTACGATGGCTTGGCGATCGCCAGAGTCCGTTGACTCAGCCTTTGCATAACGGCCGTACATAAACAAAACACCGCTGCAGCTCCGAGGTCGGAAGCAGCCGGTGTTTTTTTCATGCGCGCGCTTCAATAAGCGCTTCCAAATTCGTTCACAATGCTTTCTTAAGGTCGGCTCTGACCGTTTCCGCAGGCGGAGCGATTTCCGGCACGGGCTGCTCACGCTCATTGTTTTTGTAAACGATCCGTTCCGGTTTGTGAATGTCCAAATAGGCCCAATAAAAAATCATCAGTTCGGCGCAAACGATAATAAACAAAATCTTCTTCAGGCTAACCTTCAACCGGCGCACCCCCAATACTTTTCTCGCGGTAAACTAAACGTGCCAGACCTTTACGGAAGGCATTCGACCATTAACCTAATGTCAGCGCAAAAACCATCCAAAGAGCAGCGCCGATTGTAATAAAGAGTACCGTGCCCCAACGCGAATGTACCCAACCGAACATGTGCGCGAGCGCCAATGTCCATAAAATGAACGGCAGCAAGAGCAAATAAATTCCAATCGAAAACATGCCCAGTACGCTCGCGCCGAACCAAAACAATCCCGCAAGCCCGTACATTTTTTGACTTTGGGCCGAAATCGCCAGTATAGTCGTCCATATTCCAACGAATGCCAATAAATAAAATAAGATCGTAAACAAGGCGTACACCCCGCAACCGTTGTGCATACCATATTTTTACATTTACCTTATGCTCCGGTTAGGGTAAGTATACAATATTTTCCGATTGTTGACAAAATGTACAGCTTGTCCGCGAAAGGAAGAAGCGATATTTCCGGTTAGCGGGGTCATTTACCGGCAACAGCCGATTTGTTTTTTACAACCAATGTATAATAAACCCAGTAGGAATTGGCAAACAACAGCACGGAAGAAATTAGAAACAGCTGCTGAATCGTCAAAATTCCGGATATAAAGCCGCCTACTACAGGGCCGATCATATTGCCCAGACTTAAAAAGCTGGTGTTAAAGCTGTAGGAACGGCTTTCCATTCCGTTGGGCGTATATTTGCGGATCAACGAATTGACGGTCGGCAGCAGCCCGCCCATAAACAGGCCGAGAAAGAAGCGCGCGGCGAAAAGCTGCCAAACATTGAGCACGAATGCTTGCGGGATTGTAGCTATGGCGGCGCCGACCAGACAAACGCCCAATATTTTCTCGGGGCCGATCCGATCGGAAAGCTTGCCGAGCAGCGGTGAGGCGATCATATTCGAGAACCCGGTTACCGACCCGACCAGCCCGGCATAGAAGGCTAGAAATTCGCCTTGTCCATGCAGTTCTTGGACAAACAGCGGGATGAGCGGCATGGTGCTCATCAGCGAAAATTGAATGAGAAATGTGACCGTATACAAGGACGGCAGCTGCGGAATATGTTTTAATGCAAGGAAGGCTTCGGCCAGCGACTGCTTCGGTTTTTTTGCGGCGGCCGCAGTGTCGAACGTTTCCTTGACCAGAAACAAGACCAGCAAGGAAGCCGCAAACAACAGCACGCCGGTAATGTAAAAAATGTACTGGTACCCGATCCATTCCGCCATTAAGCCTCCGAGAAAAGGGCCGAGAATTGCTCCCGCCATCGAACCGGACTGTAAGGTCCCCATGGCAAAACCGATTCTGTCTTTGGGCGTATTCGTTGAAATAAGGGCGACGGCCGCAGGCAAAAAGCCCGAAATCGTCCCGTTCAGCATCCGCAAAATAAATAAATGCCACGGTCCGGTGGCAAATCCCATTAATGTCATGACCACCGCCATCCCGAAGCCGGAACGAAGCAGCATCATCTTGCGGCCGTACCGGTCCGCCAATCCGCCCCAGATCGGCTGAAAAATAAATGAGGTGACGAAATTGCCGGCGAAAATAAACCCGGCCCACGTCGCAACTTGATGCGGGTCATGCAGCCCTAATTGTTGCAAATACAAAGGGAGGAACGGGGTAATCATCGTCATTCCGGCCATGACCAGAAATTGTCCGAACCATAGCACGAATAAGTTAACTCTCCAGTTCGCCAAAACAATTTCGCCTCTTTCCGGATGTACGGTATATCCATGCCCGCTTCGCGGGCGGATAATTCAAGCGAGCGCCGTCCCCTCTTCGTAGCGGTCTGACCTTGCGTCTTATCCGCTATTCAAGGCTCCGGCGCTTATAAAGCTTTTTAATATATGCGGTGAATAACCTCTTCAAAATTAGGCTCTTCCATATGAACATCCTCGATGCTGCCCCATTGCTCCAGCTGGCGCAGCACTTCCATCGCCTGAATGGAGCGGCGGTTGCACTGTATGGTCAATTCATTGCCCTGATGGTTGGCGATAAGGAAATTGCCGCTCCATTCGGCGGGAACCGCTACCGGGCCGGCGAAGCTGACTTTCATGACGGTCGGCAGCCCGATTCTATCCCGAAGCTCGCCGATCGTCCCGTCATAGGCGAGCTGCCCATGATTAATGACCATGACACGGGCGCAGAGCTGTTCGATATCGTCCATGTCATGGGTGGTCAGCAATATCGTTTTGCCGAAGTCGCGGTTTAACGATTTTAATAGACTGCGGATCGACTTTTTAGCTACGATATCAAGTCCGATGGTCGGTTCATCCAGAAACAAAATGTCCGGGTTGTGCAGCAGCGATGCGGCTAGATCGGCGCGCATCCTTTGGCCGAGCGACAGCTTGCGGACCGGCGTATCCATGAATTCGTCCATTTGCAGCAGTTCACCCAGTTCAGCCAAGGTGCGTTCTTTAATCGAGCGCTCGATACGGTACATTTCCGCCAGTATATCGTAAGAATCACGGACGGGCAAATCCCACCAAAGCTGGCAGCGCTGACCGAACACAACGCCCAGCTTGCGGACAACCTGGCGCCGGTGCTTGTGCGGGCTGCTGCCGCCAATCAGCACTTCGCCGGAAGTTGGGTGCAAAATGCCTGTCAGCATTTTGATCGTCGTTGATTTCCCCGCGCCGTTAGGGCCGATGTAGCCGACAAACTCGCCCTTTTGGACCGTAAAGCTGATGTCGCTAACAGCCGTTTTTACGCGACGGTCACCGCTGACGTATGATTTGAACCGCTGCCAGCGGCTTTTGCCGGCGATTGGAATGCGGAAAGATTTCGTTAAATTTTTTACCTGGATCATGGAACCACTCCTTTATTCAGTCGTTATATTAACATGTATAACGAACAGGCTGGTCAGGCTAAATCTTCCGCAGGATGTAAAGCTGAACGTAGAGGCTCAGCTTCCGGTACTTTGATAACGGCTGATCCCGAGCTTCCAGAACCGCAGCATGATTCCGAGAAACAAAACCGCGAACGCCAACGTTGCAGGAAGCAGCCAATGTCCGAAATCGTGGCGCAGCACATATAAGGCAGGCACATAGTTGGCTACCCCCATCGGAATAACGGTCAGCAATATGCCTCGCAGCCACATCGGGTACAGCTCCATCGGATATTGAACGGCTGTGCGGGCTGCATCCTCGGTTACATTTTGCAGATCGCTCACCCTTGTTATCCAGAAGCCGACAGTCGCCGTACCAAGCCCGATGGCGAATAAAATGACGGAACCGATAAGAACGAGCGCCAGGGTCTGGGGGATCGCCCACCATCCGATTTGTCCCGTTTGCATCATTTTCTGCATACAAATGGTTAAAATGACGCAGCTTTGAACATATTCGCCGGCCATGACGCGGAAGTTTTGCGACATGAGCGCAAGCAGCAGCGGAATAGGGCGGATCAGCAGCTGATCGAGGTCGCCGGAAATTAAATATTTTTCAATGTGATGCACGTCGTTGGCCAGGCTGCGGTAAAACGCTTTGGACAGCAGGATCGTAGCATATAAGTAACCGATTTCATAAATGGACCAGCCTTTTAAGCTGCCAAACTTCCACAGAATAAGGGAAATAAGCAGAAATTCCATCGCGTTTATAAGCGCCGCCAGCACGGTGGAAAACCAGAAATTCCATTTGTACTGCATTCTGCTGCGAATGCTGGCGCGAATCAATAGGCCGTACATCCGGATCATATTCATCCTCCCTGCACCTCCAGCTTATTCCGGACTGCGGCGGTTACCGCCAGGCACAGCACAGTCAGCCCGAGGCTCCATACGGCGGAACCGGCCAGCAGGGAAGGAGGCTCCATGCCGAGATACAGCTTGGTCGGAACATACTGTAAATAAGGGTAAAAGGAGAGACGGCTAATCCGCTGCAGCCAGTCCGGCAGCCATTCCAGCGGGATCAAAAACCCGGACAGGACGGTCGAAAGCGAAAAATGCACCCAAAACAACCAGTTCGATTCCGTTGTCCAGAGTGCGGTCACGCCGATCAAGTAGTTGATGCAAATATTCATGTAAGCCGCCAAAACAAGCGCTGTCACGGTCCAAAGCCAGGTTGCGGCATGATACGGCACCGGCAGGTTCAGCAGCCATAAATAAAGAAAATAGATCGGCACCGATTTATAAAGCAGCTGATAGCCGACCTGCCCCCATTCCCGCGCCATCAAATGGTAGAACAGGTGAACCGGCCGCATCAGATCGAGTGAGATCTGTCCTGTCCTGACGGAGCGTTCGATGCCCAGGCCATTGGTGATGAACAGCGTAATCCATAGGCAGATCTGGTTGAAGGCAACGTAATGAATGACATTTTGCAGCGTGTAGCCGGATGCTCCCGCTTGACCGGGATCTCCGATTCCTTTCCAAATCGACACGTAAATAAGCCCGAATATCCCGCTGGCTACGGTATTGATCGCATGCGAGGACCGGTACTGCAAGTTTCGGGCATACGCCTTTTTCACTAATACGGGAAAAAGCATAGACACCTCCGGCTGATGAAGTTGTAATTGCGTGCAGCTTGGTGATGGGCCTGCTGGTAACGGCAGCAAGCAAGAGCTTCAATGAAAGAAGTAGAATTGTAAAGCTTGAAGACTGATTTGAGAGGGTGTATGCGTAGAGTTGAAAAGAGACGCGAGAGATATCATACCAAAATTGGTGTGCAGTTGGCAATCCTTTTTTTTTATTATAAGTTCGGGGCTCCCCGCAAAGTACCTGAATCAGCTTCGAAGCAAGGCCCCACTTTGTGGGGATATTTTAATTCTATGGATTCATGACCTGAAGTTTAATATTTGCTATAATAATCCATAGGCTGTTTTTAACCGATGAAGCGCTGCGGCACCGCAATGCCGGGGAATGATCGATTAAAGGAGTAGGTACTCATAGAATCTCGCAAAAAAAAATACAGCAAGGAAAAAACGGTAAAACATAAACGGAACACGTGGATCACCATTGCGGTTTTATCCGTGTTGACGATCGCTTCCTTCAGCTACTTGATGGTGTGGCTGTCGGAGAAGGATACGACAAGAGCCTCGGAGCCTCCGGCCGCTGCAAGCCCGCCTGTTGATCAGGCCAAGCAGCCGGGAGGGACGAATCCGGCCGCCCCGGGACAGCCGGGCAGCGGCGCGAAGGATCAGCCGGGGTCGACCGGGGGGTCCGCGCCGGAGGCTAATGCCGGAACGGCAGTCGGGACCGATAGCGGCAAACCGGTCGTCAGTCCGCCCGCTGCGGACGTCAAGCTGTCGTTTGTGGGCGATGTGATGTTTGCAAGCAAGGTGGAGGATTTGCTGAAGAAGAACGGCTGGGATTATCCGTACCATTACGTCAAAGATTATTTGACGAAAGCGGATATTACAGTCGCCAACCTGGAGACGCCGATCTCGACGCGAGGCACTCCCCAATTCAAAGAATACATATACCGTTCCTCGCCGGACGCGCTTCCTGCATTCAAAGAGGCCGGTTTCGACATCGTCAACGCTTCGAATAATCATATTCTGGATTACGGCCAGGACGCGCTGCTCGATACGATGGATGAGCTGGACAAAATCGGGATCAAGCGTGTCGGTATCGGCCGAAACAGTCAGGAAGCGTACGGACACGAGATCATCGAACATAACGGAATCAAGGTCGCGTTCCTCGGATTTAGCCGCGTCGTTCCGGAAACGGGCTGGTTCGCCGGAAACAACAAGCCCGGCTTGGCGGAAACCTATTCGACCAAGCTGCCGCTCGAGGCGATAGCCAAGGCGCGCGAGGAGGCCGATCTGGTCGTTGTCTTCGCCCACTGGGGCGTGGAGCGCAAGGATAGGCCCGTCAAGGAGCAGACGGAGTTGGCGCATAAATATATCGACCAGGGCGCGGATTTGGTCATTGCCAGCCATCCGCATGTGCTTCAGGGCTTCGAGCAGTACAAAGGCAAGTGGATCGCTTACAGTCTTGGCAACTTTATATTTACGACGAATACGGAACCGGCCACTTGGGAGTCGATGATTTTGAACGCGACCTGTACGAAGGAGCGGTCATGCGATCTTCAAATGATTCCGATTTTGACGAAAGGCGCACAGCCGGTTCGCATGACCGAAGAGGATGGGGCCAAGCTGTTTGATAAAATGTCCCGGATCTCCGTCAACGCCAAGCTGGATTTGGATGGAAAGGTGACTTGGTCCGATAAGGCGCCGGAACCGCCAGCTTCCGACTCTGCGCCACCGGCCAAGCCGCCGGCGGCGCAAACGCAGCAGAAGCAGCAGAACGCCCCTAATAAACCGGCAGGCGGAGGGGCCGCCGCAGGAGCCAACGGCGGTACCAATGCCGCGAGCGGAAAAACAACCCCTGCCCAGCCCGCAGGAAAGCCTGCGTCAGGCGGAGCGGCGAAGCACGAGCCGCCAAATGCCGCATCGCATCAGGAGCCGGAAGCTTCGAAAAAACAGCCTTAGTTTTACGGACTGCGGCAGCCGGTATTTGCTTAACCGCGGTCGCTCATCTTGGATAGGCCTCGATAGAGGTTCTTATTGTAGCTTCAATCAAGATGGCTTATAATGTGAGGATAGGTTACACGTTTTCAATTCATTATTATTTTATCATCTGGAGGATGAGCATCATGGAATCGATTCGCAATATATATTGCGTTGGACGCAATTACGGTCTTCATGCGGCCGAGCTGGGGAACGATGTGCCGGAGGAACCGATGATCTTCATCAAGCCGACACATTCGCTGGTCGGGATTCAAGGTCAAACGATCGGACTTCCCGGCAATCGCGGCGAGGTCCATTATGAGACGGAGCTTGTTCTTCATATCGGCCAAGATTATAAGCCCGGTGCCCAGGTCGACGAGCTGGTGGACCAAATGGCGCTCGGTATTGATTTAACGCTGCGCGACGTACAATCGGTCATTAAGAAAAAGGGGCACCCGTGGCTGCCGGCCAAGGGCTTCCTGAATTCGGCGCCGATTTCGGAGTTTCGTCCGTTCACCGGCTTCGAGTCCGTTAAACAGACGGAATTTTCACTTCGCAAAAACGGGGAGGAAGTTCAGCGCGGCAATATTAACGACATGATCTTCAACCTTCAGGTAATAATCGATTATATTGCGGAGCATTTTGGCTTGGGTAAAGGCGATATTATTTATACCGGAACGCCTGCAGGCGTAGCGTCTTTGAAGTCGGGCGACCGGCTGGAGCTGTTATGGGGCGAGGAATTGTTCGGAGCATTTACGGTAGAACTGAAATAATAGAAGAGGAGGCGCCGCTTTATGCAGCGCCTCCTGTCTGTTTGCATGGAGAGAAACAAACTCGCATGGCATCCAGTCTGGCTCGGCTTCAGCCAAGTGCAATATCCGAGTATTGCTCGCGGATTTCGAGAATTTTCGGCAGCTGTTCGATGAACGCGTCGACGACCTGCGGATCGAAATGCTCGCCGCGTTCTTCTTTGAATAAATTCAAAATGCGGTCCAGCTCCCAGGCGGCTTTATATACCCGAGCGCTTCCAAGCGCATCAAACACGTCGGCGATTGCCGTAATCCGGCCGTATATATGTATTTCTTCGCCCTTCAAGCCTTGCGGGTAACCGCGTCCGTTCCATTTCTCGTGATGCTGGTGGGCGACGATGGCTGCCGTAGTCAAAATGCGCCGCTTGGAGTTTTTGAGCAGCCCGTAGCCGATCTCCGTATGGGATTTCATAATATCGAATTCTTCGTCGGTCAGCTTGCCCGGTTTTTTCAGTACGGCGTCGGGAATGGCGACCTTTCCGATATCGTGCATGGGCGAGGCGATCTTCAGCAGCTCGGCTTCCTCCTCGCTCATTCCGAGGCCGAGCGCTAATAGATACGAGTATTCCGCCACCCGTTTGACGTGATTTCCCGTTTCCTTGGAACGGCTCTCGCCGATTTCGCCCATTGTAAATATAATTTCCTTCTGCGTTTCCTCGATTTCATGAGAGAGCAGCGCAGATTCGAGCGATTTCCCGGCGTAGGAGGCCGCGAGCGAGAGATGCTCCAAATCTTTGACGGAAAATTGCTCCTGCTCCGTCAGCTTGTTGACCGCTTGATAAGCTCCCATAATTTCGCCTTCGTTGTTGCGAAACGGAATAACCATCAGCGATTTCGTCCGGTAGCCGGTTTTTTTGTCCATGGCGATGGCGCCGCTTTCCAGCACGTCCTTGAACTCGATGTTTTGGTAGGCGTCATCGATGAATATAGGCTTGCCGGTGGCGATGGAATGACCGACCAGGCCTGCGCTGCCGGGCATGCGCAGCGGAGGAACGCCGTGGGCAACCGTTGAATAAACTTCATTCTTTTGCTTATCCAGCAGCCATACCGTACAACGGTCGGAAACGATCATTTCGCGTCCCATATCGGCCATCAGCATAAGCAGATGATCCAGGCGGCGTTCATTGGCGATTTTCGCGGCATATTCGAATATAATTCGAAGCATTTCTTGAGGCTGTAAATCCTTTTTGAGCTTGCGCATTCCTAATTGGTGAGTTTCGTGCACAAATTGTCCCCCTATGGATTAGCCGTTTTTCATCATAAGAAAATCATATTATAATGGCTGTAGGCTGTAAATAAATTTATTGTTGGATTTTATCGAAACCTATAGGAATGGGGAACCGGAATGTGGGTCGATGTATGCATAGGGCTGACGGCCAGCCTGCTGATCGCCGGAGCCGCTTATGCGAAAAGGTCGCTGTCGGGCTCGGGCGCCGCGGCGGCGGTTGCAGTCGGAACGATTTTGTATGCGTGGGGCGGGCTGCCTTGGTACGGCACGCTGCTCGTGTTCTTTATTACGTCAACCGCTTTGACCAAGTGGAGGCATAAACAGAAAGCGGTCATAGAGGAGGGCTATGCGAAGTCCGGCCGCAGAGATGCGGGCCAGGTTCTCGCGAACGGCGGCATCGGCATGCTGCTCTGCATCGGCGGCAGCTTATGGCCGCACCCGTTATGGTGGGCGGCCTACATAGGCGTGATGGCGACCGTCAACGCGGATACATGGGCGACCGAAATTGGCGGCTCCAGCCGTCAGCTCCCGCGATCAATCGTCACTGGCCGCAAGGTGCCGGCCGGAACGTCAGGCGGCGTTACATGGTTAGGACTGGCCGCATCTTTGGGCGGCGGCTTGATCATCGGCGCCTCAGGGTGGATATTTGTCCGCTGGGGGGGCGGCGGGGGACTGGCCGGAACGGCAATCGCCGAGCTTTCGTCGACCTGGCTTTACGGCTTGGGCGCCCTTCTGCTGCTGGGCGCAGCCGGGGGATTGCTAGGCTCGCTGGCCGATTCATGGCTCGGGGCTGTCCTGCAGGTTATGTACCGCTGCCGGGTATGTGGCAAAGACATAGAAAAAAACCGCCACTGCGATTCGCCGGCGGTTCGAATTCGCGGCCTTCCCGTTATGACTAACGATGCCGTGAATATGATCAGCTCATTATTGGGCGGTGCTGTCTGCCTGGGTTTGTATGTGTGGATGGTTAGTTAATAACGCCCGCCGTTCTAGCGAGGGTCGGTTTTGTTCATAACCCAGATCAACAAGCCCAGCGCGCCAAGTACGATAAGAAATGAGACGGCAAGAATTCCGGTAACCAATTGCCTTACCTCCAGTATGCTTACTCATCGATCATTAACCTTTTTCAGGCCGCATGAAACAACGGCACAGCCGTCTGAAACCATAAACAACCCGCTGTCCCTATCCGGTAACATAGCCGGGGGAAGCGGGTCGTTATATGACGATGAGATTATGGCAGGTCAATGGATTTAACGTCCTGCATCGAAGACGCGTCCGTCGCTTTCAGTACTTGCTGCGAGGCGGTATACAAAATGTCGCCGATGTATAAAATTCGTTCGATGCTGCGCCCGACGGGACCCATATACTGACCGGCTTTCATATAATCGTCGCTGGTCAGATGCGTAATTTTTCCCTTCAGCTTAAAACCTCCGCTCAAATCGATGTTGTACACATAAGCTCCCTGGAATGCGAATTGGCCGTACTGCGAAGCCGCATCCGCTTTAGACGCCGTGCCGTTCGCCGAATTTGTCTCTCTGACGGTGACCGGGAATGCGAGCAGGTTTTTCTCTTTCGAGAACAGCAGCGCCTTATGATTATGGAGCAGCTCGGATTCAGTGCCTCGGCCGCCTATCGTTTCGCTGTACAGCTCTTTCGGATTGGCGACATCGCTGACGTCGAACATGGCCATTTTCATACCTTGATAATACGCGACCGTGTTTTGATTTTCGCCGCTGCCGTAATTGTTCGTCACTTCGACCGCATCCTTGCCGAAACCGATCAGATGGTTTTCATCATATGGATGCAAATAGTTGCTGTAGCCTGGTATTTTCAGCTTTCCTAATATTTTTGGCTGCTGCGGTTCCTTCAAGTCGATGACGAACAGCGGGTCTACCGTTCGGAAGGTGACCATATATGCTCTGTTTCCGGCGTAGCGAACGGAATAAATTTGCTCGCCCGGTGCGATATCCTCGATTTTTCCGGCAATGTTCATCGCATCATCCAGCACGTACATATTGTTTTTGGAGGTGAACTCGCCTTCCATGCCGGCGAAGCCTTTTGTCGTTGCGATCCGGAAATAGCCGTTGTACTCGTCCATGGAAAACTGATTCAACGCTCTTCCCGGCACTTTTCCGCGTCCGGTGTAAAGCACCTTGCCTTGGTCCATAGCGAATTTATAAATAACGCTGTTCGTTTCGCTCGGGCCGATACGTATTTTTTTCGGGGCGGCAATCGACTCGGATTCGGCCATAGGCTGCACGACCGAGGTGTATTCTTCCGTCGTCACATACAGTTGCTTCTGTGAAGCGTACACTTGATTTCCGGAGCCCAGATAGCTTGTGACATCTATTTTTTGCTCAGGCTGATCGAGATTAAGACCGGCTACCATCAAATAATTAGGCTGCACGGATTTCGGGAAATAACGGATATCCTCAAAGCCTATTTTTACAAACGCTTCGCTGCCCGAGGCTGAATCCCGATAGGAAGGTACTGCTTCCGCAGCGGCTTTCTGCCGTTCCTCGGCCGAGCTTTCTTTGCGCAGCAGCGGATATACGTTAAGTCCTTTGTTTGCCACCAGATAAAGGGAGGAACCGACCTTGCGCGACGAGACGTAATGCCCTTCCAGCTCGGCTTCGCGGATTTTTTTCACGTTGGTGCGGTCGCCCAGCTCATATACGATTGCCTTCGTCGTCGAAACAACGCTGCCGATCGGCTGCATGATCATTTTCTGAGCCGCAGGCGAGCTGACGGAACGCTGTTCGGACGATTGAACGGATGCAGGGGCAGCGGGACCGCTTTGGGCAGGGTATGCTCTGTCGTCGTTCCGATAGGCGGTGCTTCCGACTACAACCATATACTTGTCGTCAATATACAGCTCGCTCGCGCGGAAGCTTTTATCCTCGAAAGCGACCGTTTGGACCACCTTCATTTGGTCGGCGGGATAAGCCGCTGTAATGATGACGCGATTTTTATTCATTTGATAGATGTAGCTTCCATCCGTTTTAATGATGTCGGCTTCATCGACGCCCTCGACCTGCACATTTGTTTCGGAATATTCAGCCTTGACATTCGCTTTCGCTTCCGTCTGCGCCTGTTCCCGCATTGCAGCGGCCGGGGTAGAGGCGGATGCGCTGTCCGACGTTACGGATGCCGACGATTTTTCCTTCATAGCAGGCATGGCTACTGCTTTCATCGTCAAATTGTCGGAAGCGCCGGATTCTTTGAGCAATTCCACCATATGTTCAATGGAACCGACAGTCGGCAAGCTCTGATCCGCATCATAAATAGCGACCGTTTTGTTCATACCGTCCCAATACACGTTAAAATCAAACGATTCGCTGAAGAAACGAAGCGGTACGAACAATTTGCCATCCTCCAGCTTGGGCGCGGCTTCCAGCGTAACCGGCTGATCGCCGCGCGTCGCCTGAACGCTATCCAGCGTCAGCTTGATGCTGCGTTCGCCTTTTGCGGCGGAAGCCGTCTGTCCTCCCTCGTTCCAGTCGACCTGAACGCCCAACGCTTCCGATAAATCGCGCAGCGGCACCATGATCGAATTGCCTTCCATTACCGGCCTGGAGCTGAAAGCGACGGCTTGCCCGTTCAGGCTTAACCCGATTTCCGGCTGTATTTCCGTCGCCGCAGAGGGCATCGAAGCGCCTGATGAGAATAAGGTAACGGCAAGAAGACATGCGAGCGGTAACACTTTCTTCATTACAAACCCCTCCCGAACCATTTTGTACAATGTTTCCAATCATTTCTTCTAACGAAGGAGGCGGCCGATATGTTACAGCAAGCGGAGGAAAATTTTATAATCAATAAATACGGCTTAGCCAATGGGGAATTATGGTAAAATGATATTAATTCAGCCGGCTGGACAAAGCCGCGTTCAATAGGGATAAATGGCAGGTGATGGATTCAAATGCTTACTATGCGCAAAGCGGGACTCGCCGATCTGGAGTTTTTAATACGAATCGATTTGAAAAATGACGGTTACACAGCTTCAGACCTAGTGGAAATGACGCAGCAGGAGCTGGCCGAGCATCGCGCCAAAATAAAACGCTATCTCACCGACGACTATAAAGGCGCATTTGTGTTTGAAGCTTCGGGAGTGAACGAACGGGTGGGCATGATCATGTACTCTATAGCCAATCGAGATGCAGAGTATCCATGGAAAACCATTTTCCATGAACTAGATCGCAGCTGGTTTCCAAACGATGGCCGATTCATTGAAATTTTCGGATTATGGGTCCATCCCGGCTATCGCAGGTCAGGCTTGGCGACCCGGCTCAAACTGAAGCTGGAGGAGGAAGCCCGCGATCGTCATATCGATGTCATATACACGCATACCGAGGAAGCGAATGACCATGTTGTTGCGCTTAATTGGAAGCTGGGCTACCGGGAAGTGCGCCGAGGTCCGATATGGGATGATACCGTTCGCGTCAGCCTCATAAAGTGGCTGGACGATGCTGGAAACCGTAAAAACTTACCGGAAAAGTGGGGACAAATGAAAAGTTCGAATGAATCGGCAACTAATCAATTTTACGAAGCGGTCGGACGCGTGAACGGCTGGAATTTCAGCCGGCTTAAAGTTAGCTCCGAGGGCGTTGCCTGGAATTATTATGACGAAGTGGCCCGCAGATGCGGTACAGCCGATTTGCTGCTCGATGTGGGGACGGGAGGAGGGGAAGGGCTGCTAACGATCGCCGGCTCTGCCTTGCTGCTGATCGGAATCGATCGGTCGGCCGGCATGATCGAAACGGCGAAACGGAATGCACAAAGCGCGAATGCGGCGAACGTGCGGTTTTTCCAAATGGACTCGGAACATCTCCTGTTCCCGGATGGTTTGTTTCATGTGGCGGCCTGCCGTCATGCTCCGTTTTGCGCCGGGGAAATCGCCCGATTGTTGGTTAGCGGCGGGGTCTTTATTACGCAGCAGGTCGGAGAGAGCGATAAACGCAATCTTGCGCAAGCGTTTGGCAGGGGCCAGCATACGGATGCCGACGGGACGCTGAAAAATAAATATATAACAGAATTGCAAGAAGCCGGTTTTTCGGATATCCAATCGTTTGAATATGACGCAGTTGAATATTACGCAACGTATGAGGACTTGTTGTTTCTGCTGATGCATACGCCAATCATACCCGATTTTGGCCGCGACGAACATGATTTCAGCGTGCTTCGGTCGTTTATCGACGCGAATCAAACCGAGAAAGGGATTCAAACGAATGCCAGTCGGTTTATGCTGATTGCAACGAAATAAAGCTCTGTTCACAACACACAAGCCCGGGGCGCGCCCCGGGCTTGTGTGTTGTGTTTAGAAAAGCTTCGATCAGAAGCTTTTATTGAGCCAGTTGTTCCATTTGCTGCAGCAAGCCTTTGAACACTTCCATCGCCTGCTTGATCGGTTCCGGAGAAGACATATCGACGCCGGCGCGTTTCAAAATGTTGATCGAATAGTCGCTGCCGCCGCTTTTCAAGAAGCCGAGATAACGATCGACCGCTGGCTGGCCCTCCTCCAAAATTTGTTTGGCGAAGCTGGTCGCCGCGGAGAAGCCGGTTGCGTATTTGTATACGTAAAAGCTGTTGTAAAAATGAGGAATCCGCGCCCATTCCATCTCGATGTCCTGATCGACCACCATATCCTTGCCGTAATATTTCAGGTTGAGGTCGTAATAAATTTTGCTCAAATCCTGCGGAGTGAGGGATTCGCCCTTCTCCGTTCTTTCATGCGTAATTTTTTCGAATTCGGCGAACATCGTCTGCCGGAACACGGTCGTGCGGAACTGATCCATGTAATACGTCAACAGGTACATTTTTTCCTTCGGATCGGTCGATTTTTTCAGCATGTAGTCCATCAGCAGCGCTTCATTCAGCGTGGAAGCCACTTCCGCCAGGAAAATCGTATACTGCGCATAGCGGTAAGGCTGGTTCGCATCCGACAAATAGGAATGAATCGCATGGCCCATCTCATGCGTCAGCGTAAACATGCTGTTTAAATTGTCCTTATGATTGAGCAGCACATACGGATGCGTACCGAACGCGCCCCAGCTGTATGCGCCGTTGCGCTTTCCTTCGTTCTCGTACACATCGATCCAGCGGTTGTCAAAGCCTTCCTGCAAAATTTGCAAATAGTTTTGACCGAGAGGCTTCAAGCTATCCTTCACGGTTGCTTTCGCCTGATCGTACGTAATATCCATCTTGTATTCGTCCACCAGCGGAGCAAACAGGTCGTACATATGTAATTCGTCGACTTTCAGCAGCTTTTTGCGCAGCGCCATGTAACGGTGCATCAACGGCAGCGATTCATGAATCGTATCGATCAGGTTGGTATACACTTCTTTATCAATATTATCGCTGAACAGCGACTTTTCCAAAGCGGAAGGATACTTGCGCACCTTGGCGTAAAAAATGTTTTTCGTAATATTGGCGGCCAGTGTCGCGCCGATCGTGTTTTTATTTTTGGCGTAGGTATCGTACATGGCCTGGAATGCATTTTTGCGGACATCGCGGTTGCGGCTTTCCAGAAATTGAATATAACGGCCGTGAGTCAGTTCAACTTCCTCGCCTTGTTCGTCCTTGACCTTCGGAAATTTCAAATCGGCATTATTCAGCATGCTGAATATGGTGCCCGGCGCTTGCGACAGATTGCCGACCTGGGCCAGCAAAGCTTCTTCCTGCTTGGATAAAATATGCTGCTTTTCGCGGATCATTTCCTCCAGCGTCCGCTTGTAGAAGGTGAGCTCCGGATCGCCGACCAGCTTGTTCAGCTGCTCGTCGGACAAGCTTAAAATTTCAGGAGAAATGAAAGATAAGGCCTCGCCGCTTTCGACGCTGAGCTTTTTGGCTTTGTCGGATAATGCCTGGTAGGTCGGCTCCGCCGTATCTTCATGATGCTTCATATTGGCGTAAACGTACAGCCGTTCCATTTGCAAGGAAATGGAGTCTTCCAGTTCAAAGCACTGCTTGATCGCTGCAGGGTCCTTGAGCTTGCCATGGAATGCGGCTACTTTCTTCAAAGCATCCTTCACGTGCTGGTACTCTTGGTCCCATGCCTGCTGGTTGGGGAATAGATCCTCCAGCTTCCAGCTTTGTTCCGTAGAAACGTCTTTGCGTTTAAGTACTTGGTTCATCGGAGTCCTCCTTGTTATTTTGGATGGTTTGTCGTGGCTGTCCGCCGCTGCAGAGCCTGAAAGCATCGTGCCCGCCAGCAGTACGCCGGTCATAACCAACGGAATAAAACGCATCAAGCTCACGCTCCCTGCAATTTTTTTCCTAGTATGACCGGATAATAGGTTAATTATAAGAAAAACTTCTATCGAAGTCTATTCATGGATGAGCGACCGCGACTTAGCGGAAGTTTTTCTTGTGATATAGAATTTGTTAGCTTCGCTGAAAATTTTATAAATTCTATATCGTTAAGAAAATTTTGGGTTGAAGTAAATTCATGGGGAGTTTGGGGCCGCGGCGGGCTAATGCAGCGTAAAGAAGCTGTAAACGATCAGCCCGAAGGAAAAGGTGACCATCACCAGCGCCAGCAGGGCGAGAGAACGCCTTGCGCTGGCGGGAATAGAGTCCTTTTTTAAAACAAGAATAAGCGCGAAGCAAAAAGAAACAATAATAAAGGTTAAAATGGAAGTCGAATTGCTCATGTATGATTTCACCTCGTCTGCGGCAGTATCGATAGTTTGACCGAAGTTCAAGTTTATCTATCAAAAAAAGATTCGCCGCAGTACGGTCAATTCCCTTTAAAAGGTCGGAGAATCCGTGCCGCCGGACCATAGATCGTTCGGACCGAATCGTATTGTTCGCCATTTTCCGGAAAGGAATCGGACATTTAACGGAAAGCTCTGTATTTCACGCACTCTCCTCAAGTATACGGGACGCAAGGGTGATACAGAACCGGTGCTTGCACGAAGATCCCGCTCCATCCTGTTATATCGATATGCGCAAAAAGCCTCACGCTCAAGCTGCGCATCCCGCCATCTGGAAACAGCGGGAATGCAGCTTGCGTGAGGCTTTTTGGCACGGGCAAAGCTTGAATTATCCCGTCACCTTGACCAGCACGAGCCGGCCGTTTTCATCCTGGCTCACTTTAAAGCTGTCGTCGGGTTGAATATTCGCCTCGGCGGACAGCTCCTGCGATAGTGTCAGATGTCCGTTCGGGTTCAGCGTAACGAACGATACGCTCTTCTTCCGCCAAATGCCGGCTAACAATACACCTGCCGTAATGATGACGACGAGCGTCCATTTGAGCACCGGATTCGCGGTGAAAAAGCTCGCAACCAGCGGGTCGCCGACCAGCATTTTACCCGCGGTTAACGCAAGCACTCCCGAACCGATGTAAAGAATCCACGGGAACCGTTCCATCAGGCGAATGAACAAGGTGCTGCCCCAAACCATGATCGGCACACTGATCAGCAGTCCGAGAATAACGAGCAGGAAGCTTCCGTGATTCGACCCCGCAGCGCCGGCTACCGCGACCACGTTGTCGAAGCCCATGACCGCATCGGCGATAATGATCGTCTGAATGGCGGGCCATAGCTTATTTTTTGCCTGAATATCGTGATTCTTTTTGTCCACCACCAGCTTATAGGCGATCCAGACGAGGATGATGCCGCCGATCAGCAGCAATGCCGGAAGCTTCAGCAGCCACACAACGGCCAGCGTCGCCGCTGCGCGAATTCCGATCGCTCCGACGGTCCCCCAAATAATCGCTTTTTTCTGGTATTCCTTCGGCAAGTTTCTCGCTGCTAATCCGATAACGATGGCGTTGTCGCCAGCCAATACCAAGTCGATGAGAATAATGCTTAAAAGTGCCGTAAAAAACGCCGCATCCAACCACTCCATACCCGATCAGCTCCTTTTTGAATTTTGGTTTTACATAAAAATGACCTCTACCGGTATGGTAAAGGCCATTTCAATAGAAAAAGACCTTTACCGAATAGGCAAAGGTCTTGCTAACAACGTTTCGTTGCCAATAAAGCCGGGGCTTTCACCCGAACTGACGACTTTACTGTGACAGCTACTCCCCTTTGGAGGACATCTTATGTAATTGCTCTTATTATAAAAGGAGGACAAGCCCAAAGTCAAGCTGCCGGAATAAAATTATACTTCTTTAAAAGCTTGCAGGATCGTTTCCCGTTCCTCCTCGGTACCGTCGAAGCCTTCCTTCGAAAAACGTCCTTCCGCCCAATGCATCATTTCGGGCCTGCTCAGAAACGTGTGGCATTCCTCGCCCCATTGATCGGATATTTCACGTAAAATCAGCGTTTTGCCGTGTACTTCAACCGTCAGCATGTTCCACTTGTCTTTTTTGTATATCAAATGTTTTTTAATCATGGCCGGGCTCCATTTCGTTTTCGAGATATCGGCTGAATCATACCGCAATCGCAGCGGAAAATCAAGGGGATAGCGTCGAACGGCAGCAAACGCGCCGTCCGGCTGCGCTGAAAAAACAGTTGTCTATTTTTGGCTGCTGTGATACTATTCCACTAAGTTCCGCGAGGCGGGCTGATGGCGTCAAGCCATAGATGAGTTGAGCCGAGAAGAGGAGAGAAGAGCATGAGTAAACGAGGATATGAACAATTGGGTGTGGCGATGACCTGCAGGTCGTTCGCCGAATATGTAAAGATGTTTGCTTTGGAGGAGCTTGATTCCCGGCAAGGGCCGGTGCTGGACGTCGCCGCAGGCGCGTCATCCTTTACGGCGGAGGCAAATGCGAAAGGGCTGCAGGCGTATGCGGCCGACCCGATGTACGCGATGAACGAGGAACGCATATTCGCACACGGACTTAACGAAATCGAGGTTTCGACAGCCAAGCTGGCTGCCCTTCGCGATATTTTCGATTGGAGCTATTACGGTACATTGGAGCATCACCGGGAAATGCGGGAACAGTCGTTATCCCGGTTTATCGACGATTACCGTCAGCACCGGGAGAAAGGACGCTACGTTGAGAGCGGCCTGCCGCAGCTGCCGTTTGCGGACAATACGTTTTCGCTTGTGCTGTGCAGCCACTTCCTGTTTTTATATAATGAACAGTTTGATTATGAATTTCATCTGCATGCGGTACGGGAGCTGCTGCGCGTATGCCGCCCCGGCGGTCAGGTGCGGTTGTACCCGTTGAAATCGCTTCAATGGGACTATTACCCTCATATGGACCGGCTGCTCGAGGCGTTGAAAAGCGAAGCTAAATGCCAATTTATGGAATCTCGATTGCCGTTCATTCCGGGGTCCGGAGAGCTGTTAAGCCTTGTAAAACAAGGGAACAGGCGCGATGTTGATAATTTTTGAATGTTGATTTATAATGTCTGTGATGCTATAATTAACCTACTCGCCCTTAGATGGCGATACTTCTAGGAGGTTGTTTTCATTGAAAGGTACAGTAAAATGGTTTAACGCAGAAAAAGGCTACGGTTTTATCCAAGTTGAAGGCGGCGACGATGTATTCGTTCACTTCTCCGCGATTCAAGGCGAAGGTTTCAAAACTCTTGAAGAAGGCCAATCCGTTGAGTTCGAAATCACTCAAGGAAACCGTGGTCCTCAAGCAGCTAACGTCATTAAGCTATAAGATCCCAAAACTTCAGATGGGGTTGCCCATTGATAAGTTTTCTTATATATTAGTGCCATAGCAACCAAAAACCAAAGGCAGTTCACGAAAACTTCGGTTTGCGCGAGCTGCTTTTTTCTGCATTTTTTTAACCTGCGCCTTGTCCGAATAGTAAAATATTAGAAGAAATGGCCCGAATCGGCTAACCGATCGTGAATAAAAAGAAGCTTCCAAATCGCCGTGGCGGCGGGCTGGAAGCTTCTTTTTTCGGGTTGGGCCCGGACAAACGCGCCCGGTCCTGGAGGACGGCGCAGCCGCTGCTCCTTGTGCGGTCGGTCAGTCGACGATTCGCAAGATGTCATCCACTTCTTTCCTCGGCAGCCTGCCCGGCTGCTCGGCGGGGTGGCCCAGCGAGATGACCATGTTAATCTGACATTCCTCGGGAATGTCGAGGTAGGTCCGCAGCGAATCCGCGGCCAGCAGCACCGGCCCGGTCATCGGACAGGTGGCGAGACCTTTCGCGTGCGCGGCGAGCATCAAATTTTGCGCGGCCAGACAGCTGCTTTTGATCCCTTCCTCATCCCAGACCGAAGGGTCCACAAGCGCGACGGGATCGAAGATTTTGTCTCTGAACTTGGATGTGTACGGTGTGGCCAGGCAAACAATCAACGCCGGAGCGTCCGCGAAGGCGGTCGCATAAGGGCCGAACGATTTGACCAGCAGCCGCGCTTCTCGGCTTAAACCGCGTTGCTCCGCTTCGGCAGCCTTTTGATGAAGCTGGTCCCACGTCATTTGTTCGATATGTTTGATTTTCTCGCGGTTGATGATGGCGATAAACTGCCATGTCTGCGAATTCGTATCGCTAGGCGCATAACGGGCGCAATCAATCAATTCCTTTATATCTTCGACGGTCACGTCCTGCTCCGTAAACCGGCGAATACTTCTGCGGTCCAGTAAAATCTGTTTAAAATTTTCAAAATACATAACAGGCTCATCCCTTCAGGCTCACAGCTGGATTTACAAATAAAAGCATTTACGATTACGGGGTCCCGGCAAAGCATCTGAAATAAGGCAGCGATGCCAAAGCCTCGCTTTGTCGGGTTATTTATGACTTGGTACTAAGAGCTACCGTTAATTATATCCCGTTTTAAAAGGAATGACAACCTCGCATTGCCGTCTATTGCAAAATAACGGTGTCGCCTTCATTCAATCCGCTTAATATTTCGGTCTTGTCCGGCGTTTCCAACCCGATCTTGATGTCGCGGCGGACGGGAGCGGTTTGGCCGCCTTCCGAAACCATCACATAATACTGGTCCTTATCGCGTTGGATGGCCAATGTCGAGACGACCAGGGCGTCGGGTTTCTTGTCCGTCTCGATGGTTGCCGTCAAGCTGAGCCCGGCGATCAGTTGCTCATTCGGCGGAAGCGAGACCACGACCTCGAACTGCGCCGGGGACGTATCTTTTTCATCCTTGCTTTTGGCGAATTTGGACAGCTTCTCGACCTTGCCTTCCAGTGTCGTATTTTTGAGCGCGTCGACTTTCACCGCCACCGGCATGCCGGGCTTGATGTGGAACAGATCGTATTCGCCGATGTACCCGATCAGCTGCAGCTTGGTGAGGTCGACGATTTTGCCGATCCGCTCGTTTTCTTTCACCGATTGCGGCTCCTTCGTGTCCTGAAACAGGAAGATGCCGCTTTCCGGCGCCTTAAAGGAGGCGCTCTTGCGCTTGTCCAGCTTTTGCGTCAGCTGGGACTGGATATGCTCGTGGCTCAGCCTGTTGATTTCGGTCTGCATCTCGCGGGTTTTCTCCTGCGCATACCGCTGCTTGGCTTCGATCTCTGACAATCCGTCGGCCGGCGAGGACAATGCCCCTGTCGTATTTTTTTGAAATTCGGCGATTTGGATATCCATATCGTTTTTTTTCTGATTCGCCTGAAGCTGTGCTATTTCATCATTCAATGCGGTATCGTCCAACTGGAATAAAATGTCGCCCTTGTTGACCTGCGCGCCTTCGGATGCGCCCCAGGCTTGGACATCGCCGCTGAACGGAGCGTTGACATACGTCTCTTTCTGGTACGAGGATTTGCCCTTCAGCTCGATCGTGTTGGACAATTGTTCACGCGCGACCTTGAACGTGATAGCGGAGCCGTTATGCTGCCCCATAGATGGCTGCGGCTTGGGACTATGGCTCAATGTAAATAAAGCTGCGGTCGTACCGGCCGCCAGCAGGATGGCGATTCCGAGCAGCCATGATTTCTTCTTCATCGTCATAATCTCCTAATCCCGCTTGATTGAGGTTAATGCATCCGTGCGCGATGCTTTGACAGCCGGATATAAGCCGGAGAGAACCCCGGTCATCACGGCGAAAAACAAGCCGACCGGTAAAATCCACGGACTTATAAACAATATTTCCGCCTGTGCTCCGGGCCGCTGCGGCGTAAACTGAATGACGGCAATGTTGATGCCCCAGATGACCCAGTAGGACAGCAGGATGCCGCATCCGCCGCCGAGCAGGCCGAGCAGCGCCGATTCGGTCATGAACATGTTGCGGATTTGCTTCAGGTTGGCGCCGAGCACCTTCATAATGCCGATCTGCCTTCTTCGCTGATACGTGGACATCGTCATCGCCACAATGATCGAGATGGAAGCGACGAATAAAATAAACAGGCCGATCCCTCCGAATATAAGACGCAGGATGACCAGCTGCCCCTGCATCTGCTCCTCGCGATGCAGATTCGTTTCCGCTGACAGCTTCAGCTTCTTGATCAGCTCCTCGACTTCCTTGACATTCGAGCTAAGATCGACTTTAACTTTCGCCTCGTTGAATTCCGCTGTAGACGTTTGCTGAGATTGGCCGCTGTTAGACGATAGCTCGGAGCCCGTATACATATTGTCGATAGCTTCCTGCAGCCGTTTGCCCAGCCCGGGCGAGACGAAGGCGGTTTTCATGTTCATCACGGAATCATCCGGGATACCTTCGGGCTTTTTCAAGATGCCGACGACGCGCAACGGAAACGAGGTGCCCGATGTTTCAACGCCGTTGGGGCTGTAGGCCTGCGGCTTTAACATGATTTGCTTCTGATAAACCGGGTAAGCGATATAAGCCTGCTGTTTCCAGCTGTCGGCTGGCTGACGGCCGGACGAATACCGCGCCTGCAGTGTCCGGTTTTGCGCCAGCTGCCGGTCGAGCAGCCCCATGGTTGCGCCGTAGCTTAAAATGATCGAGTTTTCCAGCTCGCTTGCGCCGCCCTGCTGCAGCTCGCTGCCGAACGCTTCGAGCGTATCGAGCGGCGTTGCGAAGATGCTGTTGATATAGCCGCGCTTATTTTCAATTTCGAATTGAAACGAGTTCAATGTTTGGAAGGTTGCGATCGCTTTGACATGCGGAAGGCCGCGAATGATATCAATTTTCGCTTTGGTTAACTCATACGGCTTCGCGGCGTTCGGGTCGGATGTATTCGTGTCGGCCGGATTGCCGCTGCGGATCGTGATTTCGTCCGATTTCATAAAGTAGCTCATTTGCTCGCGGCTGTAATGGTTGATCGATTCGCCGAAGGAGAGCGCTACGATGATCGAAGCGGAACCGATCGCAATCCCCATGATGCACAGCGAGGTCACGACCATTCTGCGCCTGAGCTGATCCCAGCCCAGCCGCAAATAATCGAAGCCTTTCATTCCGCATCACCTGCCCATGACGCGTCCTCGACCAGGAAACCGTCGCGCAGCTGGATGACCCGGCGCGTGCGCCTCGCTACCTCAAGCTCATGAGTGACGATTACGAACGTAATGAATAAGGTTTCGTTCAATTCAATAAGCAGATCGATAATTTCCTTCTCCGTTGTCGTATCCAGGTTGCCGGTCGGCTCGTCCGCGAACACGATGGCCGGCTCGGTAACGAGCGATCTTGCTATGCTTACGCGCTGCTGCTGCCCGCCGGACAGCTGGGAAGGGAACAGCTCGCTCTTCTCCCCGATGCCGACCTTGTTCAGCAGGCTGAGCGCCTTTTCTTTGCGGAGCTTTGCTTTGACGCCCTGGAAGACGAGCGGGAGCTCGACGTTTTCCCTCACGGTCAAATGAGGAATCAGCTCGTAGGATTGAAAAATAAATCCGATATGTGTGCGGCGAAATTCGGCCAGCTCGTTCTCGCTCATTTTCTCGATCGGGCGGTTGTTGATGACGATGCTGCCTTCCGACGGCTTCATCAAACCGGCCATCAGGTTCAGCAGCGTCGACTTGCCGGAACCGGAGCTGCCGAGCAGGGCGACCATTTCGCCTTTTTCAACTTTAAACTGTATATGGTGAAGCACCGGCGTTTCTTCGCTTCCGTTGCGGAACCGGTGCGAAAGCTGTTCGACTGCAAGCACATAACCCCTCCGTTACAAAAGGAAACTTCCCTTTAATTAGACGGCAGTCACTGCCAAAATGTTTCAAACTGCGACAAAAGCCTTCATCGGCTTGCCGACGAAGGCCGCATATGTTCAAACGACATTGCATAGTGACACTTTCGTACATGCCCGCCCGGCAGATCGTCGATCAACATAAACGTTCGCACGAACGGCCCGTAGGCGGGTTCGCGTTTTCGTCCGTGCAGCCGCGCTGCTTTGTCATGTGACGTTCGCTCGAGACCGCAGCCGCTGCACTAGTCTTCCGTATCGCCGCGGAACAGATGCAGCAGCAGGAAGCCGATCATTCCGATGAACGAAAGCATCGCTCCCGCACCGTACATCGTATGCGGTCCCCATGTATTGTATAGCCAGCCGCCGAGCGTACCGCTGAGCAGTCCGGCCGCTCCCGACCAGGTCACGGCGTAGATAGCCTGCCCGGTTGCCCGATACTCGTCAGGCACGACCTGTTGAATATACCGGATAACCGTGAACATGAAAATACCGAACGAAATGCTGTGAAAAGCTTGCACAACGATAACCCATATCGGGTTATCAATCAGACTCATGGCAATAAACCGGAGCACATAGACGAGGCTGCACAGCACGAGCAGCGGAAGCTCCTTGAATCGGTGCCCGTATTTGCTGAGTAAAATAAACACGGGAATTTCGCTGGAAGCGGAAATGAGCCAGGCCCAGCCGACGATGCTTTGGTCTGCCCCCAATTTTTGCAGAAACAAACCGAGAAATCCGTCATTGAACCGATGCGCGACGGATACCGTCATCACGGTCAATAAAAACAGGACAAACCTTCGGGAGCCGATGATTTTACCGAGTACGCGAAAATCCGGTTTTTTGAAGGAGGAGCTGCGCGCATCGGTCAAAAATAACGAAAGCGCGAAGGACACGCCAATCGTCCCCAGGCATAACAGAAATGTGATCCCCGGCCCGTTTGACTTAAGCAGCAGACCGAACACGAGAGACGCAACGGCAAACCCGATCGAGCCCCAAACCCGGAACGAAGCGTAGCTTTTTTTCGTTCCGCTGATCGTCAGAAGCGTTAAGCTGTCGTTCAACGAGCTGGTCGGAGACTGGAAAAAAAAGAACATGGCCATCAGCGTCATCAACAGCCCGAAATGCAGCGTTTGCGACACGAAAAACGCCATGATAAATTGACAGGCCAATATGCCGACCAATATTTTTTTCACCGTTTGAAATTTATCGCTCATGAGTCCCCAGAACAGATTGGAGCCGATACTGATCATCGGGCCGATCGCATACAAGAGACCGATTTGTACGGTAGAAAAGCCTTTCGATTGAAAATAAAGCGGAAAATAGGAAGTTATAACGGCCATCGTGCTGTAGAAAACAAAGCTGAAGCTTCGCAGCGCCGAATAGTTGGGTTGCCGTTGTCGAATCGCGCTGTCCAAATAAATCACTCGTTTCTAAGATTAAAGTGCTGCGCCGAATGAGCGCTTCCCGCTTGACTTGCCGATCGCGTGAAGGACGGACCAGACGACCGCAGCTTCCGCCGCAACGCCCAACGACTGCGCAAGCGCGCCAACCATCCCGTTCCAGCCGGGGCTTAGCATAATGCAGACGACAAGCGTGATTAACGTTATGGTCACGTTGGCCGCCTGCGACCAGACCATCAGCTTCGTCTCACCGCGAAGCAGAACCAGGCCGTTGCCGAAGTCGAGCCAAGGAAATACAAGCGACATAATGGTAAACACCTTTAATGTATCAAGACTGGCGTGCATCAGCCGTTCGTTGACACCCATTACGTTTTCCAAAAACCAGGGGCCGACCGGCGTGTAAGCGGCAACCGCAATCAGCAGCCCCGGCATCAGGGCGAGGATGAACGCAAAGCGAATCACGGTATTCGCATCTTTTCGATAAAAGTTCAATACAATTTGATGAATATATGAAAAAAAGCTCAGCACCAGCTGCGAAATGCTTCCGGCAATCGCGTAGGAGGAAATGGCGAGCTGCAGGTCTACCGTTTTGCCCAGAAACGCGTTGATGGAAGGGCCGATAATGACGGCAATGACGGACGAATACAGCAGCGGCCGGTAAAATTGAAAAATTTGCCGCGGACGTTCGACAGGGTGGTCCGGCTTTTTCTCGGGAATTTGCTTCAGCAGCGATCTTCCTTCCCACATGCTGACCGCCGCCTCCACAATCATGCCGACAAGAAAGATGATCGCGCCGACCCGGGCGCTCGTTACCTGATTCGTATGGATAAAGTACAACGACAACGCATACATCGCCGATAGACGGAACGCCATGCCGATCGTCAGCCACTTGGTCCGCATATTAAAAATTATGATGCCTTGATACATGCAGCGCAGCGTCGAGAAGATGCTGACGAACATAAGCACCCGGTACACGTCGACCATAGGCTCGACGAGAGCTTCGCTCGCGCCGAAAAAATAAAAAAAGACCCATTTGCCGATGGGCGTGTAGCAGATCAGCGCGCCTAGCAGCAGGATGCAAGCCAACAAGTACCAGCTGACCACGGATACGGCTCTAAACGAGGTGCGGTCGCGCACCAGGGCGGAGCAGGTTTGCCGCAGCAGCATCGCAGGTTTTTCCGTCAAGCCGATCACGCTCATAGGCAGCGCATAGCAGGCGATGATGACTTCGGGATTAGCGGATCGCGCCAAGGTGCTATTAATAATGACATGGGAAATCGTAATCAGACTGGATGCAATGCCGAGCGGTACGAAAAATGCCAACAGTTGGCCGAATGTCACTTTCTGTTCTGGGCTGCTGCTCATAACTTACAGGACTCCTACCGGTATAATGTCAAATCAATTTCTCTAGTATAGCACAGATTAAAACGTTTCGAAGAAGTAATTTTTAATGCGCCCACTGGAAGCATCCCGGGGATCATGTTACAGTTAACTGTAGATAAAATGCAGCTATGCGTCATGCTGGCTATGGAAAGGCGGAGAATGCGATGTCCTGGAAATTCATTATAGATGGTCGGCTTGGAATACCGCTCCCGCATTTGGAGAAGGAATGGGAGGAGTACACGGAAAATGAGCGGTCGCTCATTTTATTGCGCTGGGAGGAAATTCGCGGTACGATACCGGAACAAATCAAACGGCTGGAACGCGTTATTATTCAAAAGCAAAACCAGCTCAATGTCGAAGATAATTTTAAGCTGTCCTGCCGGTTGAACTCGGAAATCGCCGAGTTGGCGGGGACGATCAACGAGCTGCATCTGTGGTTCAGGGTCAATCAGGATGTGACGGCTTCGGCCGCTCATCATTAGAAAAAGCCTTGCTTGAAACATGGCGAAAGGTGAACCTCCGGTTCAAACTTATGCTTTCTTATGTTATAAGCAAACCCGATCGAGGTAAGGCGAGGATGAGCGACCGCGTGAAAGAGGAAGCCTTGCTTGAAACATGGCGAAAGGTGAACCTCCGGTTCAAACTTATGCTTTCTTATGTTATAATCAAGGTTATGAGTTTTATTGGATAAATCCGATAAAGTAGGTGGTAGATGATGGAATGGACGGAAGCCGTGCAGAAGCTGTGGAACAAGTTATCGGAGCACCGGACATCCTTGTATCCGGCGGAGGAATGGGATGAGCTGCTCGATATCCGGATTGCAAAGCTATCGCCCGAAGGGCTGGCCTCCGGGCAAGCTCCATATGCGTCGGCTGTCAAAGCGGGCCTGCACCTGCTGAATGACAGTCTGGACAAATCGCATGAGCTGTCGCAAAGCATACATAACGCGACCGGCAGCTACTGGCATGGGATTATGCACCGTATGGAGGGCGATTACAGCAACTCGAAATATTGGTTCCGGCAGGTTGGCTCGCACCCGGTATTCGCTTCCTTGCTGTTGGAAGCCAAGGACGTGTACCGCAGTCACGACACCGGCTCGATCCGCAGCGCAGCGCTTAAAAGCCAACTGGAGAAGCTGATGTCCGGATCGGTATGGGATCCTTATGGATTTATCGACGCTGTGCAGCAGCAGGTTCAAGTAGCGCAGGAGCAAGAATCGGAAGCGCTGCTGTCTGCTGTTCAACGGATCGAGATGAAGCTGCTGCTGCAGTATTCATTGGAGCAGAGCGGGGGGAAGCGGATTGAGTTTTGAATCCAGCCGGGTAGGGCATGTCCCGCGAAATCCTCTGCAACTTATGATCCGGATATATCGCTATGTGCTGCCGGAAGTAAGCGAGCAGCTGAAGTTTTGGCGGCAGCAGGCGGACCGGATGCCTGATCCCGAGCTGCAAAAGCAAGCGATAGCGAGTATGACCAGCAAGCAGTTCCATTGTCAGGGCGGGGCGGTGTATGCCGTCGCCCGGCTGGAAATGCGGCATGTGCTAATCCCGTTGATCGTTGCATTCCAGACGATAAGCGATTATTTGGATAATTTGTGCGACCGCAGCACATCGCTCGACCCGGATGATTTCCGCATGCTGCATCAATCGATGCTGGATGCGACCGATCCTGCCGAGCCGCTGCACGATTATTACGCGTACCGCGAGGAGAAAGAGGATGGCGGCTACTTGAACGAGCTGGTCAAAACTTGTCAAGCGAGCCTAAGATTGCTGCCTTCGTATTCGCTTGTCGCGAGCCGGGTTCGCGAGCTGGTTGGGCTGTATTGCGATCTTCAGGTGTACAAGCATATTAGCCGCGAATTGCGGGAGGAAGCGCTGCTCGCGTGGTGGAGCAAGCACCAATCGCGCTATCCGGGTATAAGCTGGAATGAGTTTGCTGCTGCTACAGGTTCCACGCTTGGCGTTTTCATGCTGTTTTTGGCCGCTTCGGAGCCGAGGTTGAAGCAGGAAACCGTAGAAGCGATCCATGCGGCTTATTTTCCGTATATATGCGGGCTGCATATATTGCTCGATTATTTAATCGATCAGGAGGAAGATGAGCACGGCGGAGATTTGAACTTTTGCAGCTATTACGACGGCTTGGACCAAACCGTACAGCGCATTGCTTTTATTGTGACGGAGGCGAGGGAAAAGGCGGAACGATTGGAGCATACGCCGTTTCAACGGATGATTATCGAGGGCCTGCTTGCGCTGTATTTGTCCGATCCGAAAGTAAGTAAACAGAGACAGGTGAAGCAAATATCGCGGATGCTGATGAAAGGCAGTCCGCTCATGCGGATGTTTTTCTATGTAAACAGTATTTTCATCCGGAAAACTTCTTGATTTCCATGGCCATGTTGGAGCGGCTGGAGGCCGCTTAATGAAGCCAATTGTTTGCAAATGTTTATGATGTCGGTTTTGCCAAGCAAAGCCCCTTAGGAGGAAACCATACATGTCAGTAAAAAAAATTGCCGTTCTCACGAGCGGCGGAGATTCGCAAGGAATGAATGCGGCCGTGCGGGCTGTCGTACGCAGCGGTTTGTTTCACGGATTGGAAGTATTTGCGGTACAGCGGGGCTACGCCGGACTGATCAACAATGATATCCGTCCGATGGATTTGCGCAGCGTGGGCGATATTATCCAGCGCGGCGGAACGATATTGCAGACGGCGCGCTGCAAGGAGTTTATAACGCCGGAAGGACAGGAAAAAGGAGCGGAAAATCTGCGCAAGCAGGGGATTGACGGGCTTGTCGTCATCGGCGGCGACGGTTCTTACCAGGGTGCCTACAAGCTCAGCAAGCTCGGCATTAAGACGATGGGGCTTCCCGGAACGATCGATAACGATATTCCGTTTACCGATTTTACGATCGGATTCGATACGGCGGTCAGTATCGTCGTCGATGCGATCAATAAGCTGCGCGACACGATGAGCTCGCATGAGCGTTCGTCTGTCGTTGAAGTCATGGGTCGCCATTGCGGCGAAATTGCTTTATATGCCGGGCTGGCCAGCGGAGCGGAAACGATCCTCGTGCCCGAGGTTCCTTTCGACCTGACCGAGGTGTCGCAGCGGATGGTGGACAACTTCAATCTCGGCAAGCGGCACAGTATTATTTTGGTTGCGGAAGGCGTATGCAAGGGCGAGGAAATTGCGACGGAAATTACTAAAAATACGGGTATCGAACCGAGGGTAACGGTGCTCGGGCATATTCAGCGCGGCGGAACGCCGACGCATAACGACCGCATTCTCGCAAGCAGCCTCGGAGATTTTGCCGTGCGCAGATTGATTGAAGGCGATTCCGGCAAAGGCTGCGGAATAATCAAGGGTGAGTTGGTGGCAACGGATATCGAGAAAGTGGTGTCCACAAAACGGGAGTTCAATATGGAGCTGTATGAGCTGGCGAAGAGGCTGTCTCAATAAGCGGCCGGATAATAAAAACATGCGTTGCCTGGACGAACAGGTGGCAGCATGTTTTTTGTTGCACGGGAATGCGTTAGCAAGCATTATGCGGATCATTCCGGAAACTTGCTCAGGATAGCACGGATTACAGAACATTCTATTCTATCAACGCCTGGATGATTTCAACGCCTCGACGATTTCGGCGGTCGGCCGGTTGCCCCGTTTCGCATAAATGACCGTTCCGCTTGCATCGATCACAAATACGCACCGTTTTTGGCCGAGCAGCGGTATATTGCCTACCTCGTACAGCTGCCGGATCCGCTCGTCGCGATCCGAAACAAGCGGGAAATCATAACCGTATTTTTGCGCAAACCGCTCATGCTCGTCGATTGAGCCCGGGTTGATCCCGAGCACAAGCGCATTAAATTCGGCATAGCGGGCGGCGGAATCGCGCACAGCGCATAGTTGCTTCGTACAGATCGGCGTTTCGTCTTTTGGATAAAAGATCAGCACGACCGGCTGTTTGCCGAAATATTCGCCGAGCCGGACGCGGCCCTGCGTGCTTTCGGCCTCGAATGACGGTGCTTGTTGACCGATGGAAAGCATGAGGCTCACTCCTTTGGACGTTATCGTTTCTTTCATTGTAGCGAATAACGGAAAAGTTATGCAAGCGGAGCCTGTTCTGTTACGATAAAAGGACGTGCGAGTTTGGAAGGGCCGGATAAGGAAGGGCATGAATCCGAATATCGGCAAGCAGGAGGCCGGAATCGTGGACATGTCGAAAGTTATATGACGGTTGGAAATTTATTGTCGCCAAATGATCCTGTATCGAGTAAAATAACATTATATATAAATATGTATGAAAAGTTGTGACGAAGGGAGTACGTTTCATGGTTCATATTACCATTATTGCCGGAAGCAACCGGAAAAACGCCACGAGCACCCAATTATGCAGACACCTGCAGCAACAATTGGAAAATATGGGATGCCAAGTGACCCTGCTTCCTTTGTTTGAGCTTCCATTGCCGTTTTACAGACCCGGAGTCGCTTCGGACGACGCGAATGTTGCGGTGCTGGTCAAAAGTTTGCGGGAAGCGGACGGTATTGTGCTCGCGACTCCCGATTACCACGGTGCGCCGAGCGGTATATTGAAAAATGCGTTGGATTTCGTCGGCTTCGATGAATTCGACGGCAAGGTCGTCCTGTCGGTAAGCTCGGCCGGCGGCGCGGTGGGCATGAGCTCCCTGCAGCAGCTGCAAACTATCGTGCGCAACGTGCATGGCGTGAACTGCCCGGAATGGATCTCCATCGGCGGCGAGCAGCGCAGCTTTACGCCTGACGGGTCGCCGGCCGACGATAAAACAAGGCAGCGCGTACAGCGTACATTGAATTTTTTCGTCTCCATGGTGAAAACGTTCCGCAAAATATCCTGATAAGCAATCGGTTGGAGTGAATCACATGATGTCGATTTTAAAAAATGACTGGGCGGACCTGCTCGCCGCGGAGTTTGAGCAGCCGTATTATTTGGAGCTTCGGCAATTTTTAAAGAAAGAGTTCGGTTCCCTGACCATTTACCCGAATATGTACGATATATTCAACGCGCTGCATTTCACCTCCTACGCGGGCACGAAGGTCGTCATTTTGGGGCAGGACCCGTATCATGGCGAAGGACAGGCGCACGGCTTGAGCTTCTCTGTAAAACCGGGAGTACCGGCGCCGCCTTCCTTGCAAAATATGTTTAAGGAGCTGAGCGGCGATCTCGGCTGTGCGATTCCGAACCATGGCCACCTGGCCGGCTGGGCCGAGCAGGGGGTGCTGCTGTTGAACACGGTGCTGACCGTCAGGGAGGCGACGCCGAACTCGCATAAAGGGAAAGGCTGGGAGCAGTTCACCGATTGTGTGATCCGCCTGCTCAACGAACGCGAGCTGCCCGTTCTGTTTATACTGTGGGGGAGCCATGCGGGTAAGAAAGCCGAGCTGGTTACGAACAAGCGGCACCGCATTCTGCGCTCCGTGCACCCGAGTCCGCTGTCCGCTCATCGCGGCTTTTTCGGAAGCAAACCGTTTTCACAGGCTAACGATTTTTTGCGCAGTATCGGCGTTGAGCCGATCGATTGGCAGCTGCCGGACTTATAGCTGATACATAGCGAAGCCTCCCGACCTTGAATACGGCGGGAGGCTTTTATGTGCGCGTAACAACCGGATTACTTGTAATCGACATTCGGCGTGTACGTATTGACTGCGTTCCATAATAGAAACTCGTCCACTCCGTTATCCTTCAATGCGCGGATCTGCTCCTCGACCTCGTGCTTGCCGTACTTGATGTAGCCATGCACCCAGGATGCCGTGAAATCCTGAATCCATGGACGGATAACCGGTTTCAGGCGGCCGATCGGGTCCAGCTTTTTATGCGTATCTTTCAGCGCTCCGTCTATCGTTACATAAGGCGCGGCGTCGGGCACCTTGGCGCCGAACCAGCCTGTGCTGTAGTGGCTCGGATAAATCATCGGGCAGATCACGTCGGTATTCTGCGATATTTTTACAAAATCTTGGCCGATTCCTTCAGCCGCCGGCACGGATGCCGCATAGCCGAATATATCGACGGAAACCCTGACGCCCAGCGGCGTGAGCTGCTCGCGTGCATACTTCACAAATTCGGCGACGGCATCGATTCTGGAACGGTCGTCCTTCTCATATTTTAAAGTATCGGCCCGTTTCTCGAAGCCTTCGGGGAACCGGACGTAGTCGAACTGGATTTCTTTAAAGCCGGCCTTCGCCGCTTCCTTGGCAATCGCAATATTATAATCCCACACTTCTTTTTTATACGGATTGACGAAGCTGTCTTTTCCATTATTCCATAAGCTGCCGTCCGGATTGACAAAAGAGAGGTCGGGACGTTTTTTGGCGAGTATCGTATCCTTGAACACGACGATGCGGGCAATCGGATACACTTGATGCTCCTGAAGCGTGGTCATCAGCTTGGGCATATCGGGAATAATTTTTTGAGTCGTTTCCATCGCTTCAAGCTCCGGGTTGCCGGTCGGGTATGTAATGTAGCCCCAATCGTCCTTAATGTCGACGACAAAGGAATTGAGCTCCGTATCGTCGGCCAGCTTTAATAACGTGTTTAAGCGGGAGCCCCCTGCGCTGTGCGCCGTAACATAAATCCCTTTTACTTTGGGCGCATCGGTTTGAGGGTCTTTTTTGTTGACCGGCATCAGGCGGTCGTTCGGGTCGACAGGCGCTTGCTGAACGATCGCGTTTTTCGAATCGAGCGATGCTTGCACGAGCTGGTCGAAGCTTACATCGGGGTGATCTGCGCCGACTTGGCCCATCACCATCAGCAGCGAGGCTAATAAAAGTTCCATGCGTGTCAATCTCTCCTTGCCAGAATGATATCTTTCATTATAATAGAGAAGTTGGTAGGTTGATAGAGAAGTTTGACGCATTTTGTAACAAATTGAAAAATTACGCGAAAAACCGTATGGCCTACCTAGTTTGGTTTATTTCGAAGCATCATATTTACCCCAAAAAAAGGACAGGTGTCATGAATAAGCAACTGTGGACGCTGCGCGGCCTAAATCTTACCTATTATGCGACGAATGCCGCTGTTATGCCATTTCTGCCGCTTTATTTCGTTCATAAAGGCTATACATCCTCGCAAATCGGGCTGCTGATGATGTTCGGACCGTTTATCGCTATTTTCGCCCAGCCGTTATGGGGCTATTTGGCCGACCGCTATCATACGACGAAGCTGATTATTTTCTCCTTGTGGGTGATGACGATTTGTTCCAGCATCGGCATTTTTCATACCGACGGCTTCGGGTGGGCGTTTTTGTTCATGCTGATGCTTTATTTCTTTATGCTTTCGTCAACTCCGCTGCTGGACAGCGTAACGATAAAAGGGGCGCTTGAAGCGGGCAAGTCGTACGGATCGGTGAGGCTCTGGGGCTCGCTCGGGTTTACGTTTATCGCTTTGATCTCCGGATCGGTGCTGAAGGCGCTTGGCGGAATTGAGCATATACCCGTGCTGTACTGGTCGATCTGGGTGCTGCCGCTTGTGCTGTTAATATTATTGAAGGATGAAAAAGGAAGCGGGCCGCACATTTCGTTCGGCGCTTTCGGCACTATTTTGAAAAACAAGCCGTTCGTTTGGTTTTTAGTGCTGATCTTTATCATGATGGTGCCGCATCGGATGAACGACGGGCTTCTCGTGCTTTATTTAAAAGATTTGGGTGCGAGCGATTCGATGGCCGGATGGGCTTGGGCGCTTGCCGCCGCAAGCGAGGTTCCTACCTTTGCCCTGCTGGGCAGGTATATGCATCGGTTCCACGAGCTTGCGATGCTGGGCGTTGTCGCCGTGCTGTATACGATCCGGTGGATTTTGAACGCATGGATTACGGATCCGACCGTACTCATCGCTCTCCAGGTTCTGCATTCGTTGACCTTCGCCGTCTTCTGGATCGTTGCTGTGCAGTATGCGGTACGGCTCGTGCCCGAGGAGCTGCGCTCGACCGGCCTGGCGCTGCTGTCCGCCGTATTTCTCGGTTTGGCCGGCATTACGGGCGGCTTTGTCGGAGGGTTCATCAAAGATATGTGGGGCGGACATTCGATGTATATATTCGGGGCGATTATGACTGCGATCGCAGCGGTCCTGCTGTTCGGAACGCATGTCTTCGGGCAAAACAGACGAAGCCGGATCGTCTCTGAAAGTCCGGTCAACAGGTAGCGGAAAGGGCGGGTGTTTCGCAAGAAGCGCCCGCCCTCGTCTGTCCGCGGAATTCTCCCGCAAGAGCGGGATCCGTCGCGAAATGAGAGACCGAAAAGGCTTTTTTGTTTTGCAGACCGTATCGCAATATTGCGCTACAAAAATGCAGAATACGTGTAGACGGCGGCGAAAACAATCTTTTATAGTTAAGGTAATCAATTGCGTTAAAATACGACTTTGAAAAAGGTGATACGATTGAGCAGTAATATAAATCGTCAAGCTTGGGTCGGCAGACATCATCCCGTCCTAAAGCAGGCGGAGCCGATGTCTCCGCTTACTGTAGGGAACGGTGAATTCGCTTTCACCGTCGACATTACGGGATTGCAGAGCTTTCCCGAAAGCTACCGGGTGCCGCTCGGAACGCAGTCCAATTGGGGCTGGCACAGCACGGGCGGACGCCGCAAGTACGAGCAGGAACAGCTCAGGCTGAAGCCGTACGATACATACGGTCGTCCGGTCGGATATGCTGCGGATGCGGCGGGCCAGGAGGATGCGTTCCATTGGCTGCGGCAAAATCCGCATCGCATGCAGTTGGGGCAAATCGGACTCGTAATCCGTCTGGAGGACGGTAGCGAAGCGAAGCTTGAAGATCTTCAAGCGATTGATCAGAAGCTTGATTTATGGGAGGGCATCATCACGAGCAGGTTCGAAGCGGAGGGGTTACCGGCCGTGGTTGCAACCTGCTGCCATCCCGAGTCCGATCAGCTTGGCATCTCGATTCAATCCCCATTGCTCGCCGCAGGCCGACTTGCTGTCCGTATCGCATTTCCGGCTTCCGATGTCGAATCCGACGAATGGGCGGAAAGCGTCGGTTTGAACTGGAACATGCCGAATGCGCATCATACGATGATCGAATCGTCCGAAGCCGGTTCCGTGAAGTGGAAACGCAGCATGGATGATGACGGCTGCACGGTGACAGCGGCATGGTCCGACGGCGTGCTGCGCCGCGTAAGCGAGCATGAATATCGGATAGAGCCGGAAGGCTCTCCGGACAAGCTGCTGCTGACGGTTGCATTCGGCGCGGAAGGCAGCGACCGCCAAATCGGGCAGAGCGGCTTCCATGAAATCGAGGCGGCAAGCCGTCAATTTTGGCGGCGGTTTTGGCTGGAAGGGGCGGCCGTCGATTTGAGCGGCAGCAGCGATCCGCGCGCGGTCGAGCTGGAGCGGCGCATTGTGCTGTCGCAGTACCAGACCGCGATTCACTGCTCGGGCTCCATGCCGCCGCAGGAAACAGGGCTGCTGTACAACAGCTGGTACGGGAAGTTCCATCTCGAAATGCACTGGTGGCATGCCGCGCATTTCGCCCTATGGGGCCGCACCGCCATGCTGGAAAAAAGCATGGCATGGTACAACTGGGTTCTCCCGGTTGCCAGGGAGTTGGCCGCGTCGCAAGGGTACGAAGGGGCGCGCTGGCCGAAAATGGTCGATCCGGACGGCCGGCAAAGCCCGTCGCCGATCGGCACGCTGCTCATTTGGCAGCAGCCGCATCCGATCGCGATGGCGGAGCTGTGCTACCGCAGCCATCCCGACGACAAAACGCTGAACAATTACAAAGACATTGTGCTGGAAAGCGCAGTGTTCATGGCTTCATTCGCCGTATGGGACGAAGCTTCGAAGCGCTATGTCCTCGGGCCGCCGGTTATTCCCGCACAGGAAAATCATGCGCCGGAGGAGACGCTCAATCCGACCTTCGAGCTTGAGTATTGGGTATACGGGCTGGAGCTGGCGCAGCGGTGGAGGGAACGTCTCGGGCTTGAACGCGAACCGGCCTGGGATCATATTTGCGCGCATATGGCTGAGCTCCCGGTCGGCGACGGGGATGTATACATGGCCCATGAACGTTGCCCCGATTCGTTTACCCGGTTCAACGAAGACCATCCTTCCATGCTCGGCGCGCTGGGGATTCTCCCGGGGAAGCTGGCCGACCGGGACATCATGCGCAGCACACTCAATAAGGTTATCGCCGAATGGAAATGGGAGACGGCCTGGGGCTGGGACTTTCCGATGGCGGCCATGACGGCGGCCAGGCTCGGTGAGGGGAACATCGCGGTCGATGTGCTGTTGATGGATCAGGTGAAAAACAGTTACTTTCCGAACGGCCACAACTATCAGCGCCCCGGTTTGACCGCATATTTGCCCGGCAACGGCGGCTTGCTGACGGCTGTCGCCGTCATGGCCTGCGGCTGGGAGGGCTGTACGGACGATCGGGCCCCCGGCTTTCCGAAGGACGGGACATGGGTTGTCCGCAGCGAAGGGCTGTCCAAACTTATTTGAGATATGAAAGGGGCGGAAGTTGAATCCGTCCGGAAGCAAAACAAACAGGCCGTGCAGTCAACCAGCATGGCCTTTTCATTCGTATTATATATTTGGGATGCACAGCCGGTCAGGTGTGCGGTGACTGCCGAAGCGCTTGCATAAAGCGCTTATTTAGGCGTGTTAGAGGACGCGTTGGCAGGCTGCTCGACGCTTGGCGTTTCCTGTGCGGACTGCAGCTCTTTTTTAGCCGGTTGGGCGGAATCGTCTGAGGAAGATCCGTTGCCGGATGTGGCATCTTTAAATTCGCGGAACATTTTACCGAAGCCCCGGCCCAATTCCGGCAATTTATTCGGACCAAACAGCAGCAGGGCGACAAGAGCAATCAGTATAATATGCCATGGAGATAAAGCTCCCATGTAATACACCTCCATATTTTGATAACAAATCTATCATACCATTTTATAGCCAAAATATAACGTGGAAATATTACGAAAACACAACATTTTTAACAATTTAAGAAAAAACAAGGACGCCGCCCCTTAATGGAGCAAGGCGTCCTTTTGTTGTTCCGAAATACTGTATTGAATAATTTCCATAGCGTCCTCGGCTTCCAAAGCCTCGAGCCCGTTGCGAAGCACAATCTCAAAGTCAAGCTCGGTACGCTTCAAAAAAGGATATAATTCCGGAGTCAATCTCATCACAATCGTCGACAACTTTACTGTTTCCACAAGTATCACCCTTCCTCGTCGTTGTTAGAGAAGATCAGGCTTGACTTACTTGATGAACATAAAGAAAGAGGATTTTAATGAAATTACTACGAACAGTATATCATATCCGGAAGCTTTATGTATGGTTTATTTTGCAATTCCGCACATCACGACCTTCGAAAGCTGCCCATAATCGCAGCCGTTTCGACGATATTGACAAAAGCGTCCGGATCGGTGGTACGGATCAGCTGCTGCAGGCTGACCAGATCGTACCGCGTCGTCACGGTCATCAGCATATGCTGCTCTTTACGGGTATAGGCACCCTCGGTGCGCATGATCGTTACACCCCGCCTAAGCTGCATCAGCCGTTCGAGCAGCTCGTTCTTCCGGTGCGTTATAATAAAGACGGTTACTTTCAAATAGCGGGTATGAATCGTGTCGAGTACTTTCCCGGTAATAAAGATCGAAAGCATCGAATATAGCGCCAAGTCCCAATCACGCTTGAAGTAGCCTAAAGCGATGATGACCAGGCCGTTCAGTGCAAATAATAGCATGCCTAACGGAAAATCGCGATTCCGCATTAGAATGGAGCCGATTATATCGAACCCTCCGGTCGAGCCGCCTGCCCTCAGCGATAAGCCCGATGCGATACCTATGAGCACGCCGCCTGTCACAGCGGCCAATATATGATCTTCAACGATGGGATAGGCGGGCAGCAGACGCAAAAACCATGTAGTCAAGATGACGGAAACGACGCTCAATATAATAAACTTGCGACCGATTGTAATGAGTCCCCAGACGATTACGGGCAAATTGCTCAGCAAATAAAGCGTCGATATCTGCCACCTCGTGAAATAGCTGACGATCATCGAAATACCGGATAATCCTCCGCTCAGCAGCTGCAGAGGAACAAGAAACAGATTGAAGCCCACGGCCAGCATCGCGGAGCATATGACGATCAGCAGCAGCGGTCCGATCCATGTACGCAGCACGGCTCATCCTCCTATAAGCTGGATAAGCTTAGTATCGGCAATATAAGGCAAATCCATCCGGAGCGATGCGGGCTGCAACTAAAAATCTTCAATATGAAGTCTTTTCAAGGGTTAAAAAAATCACGGCCTTCCGTTGGCGGAAAGCCGTGAATCGCGTTTATTTCCTTTTGAACGACCCTGAGCGCGTGCTCGTGCTAGGCTTGGAGCCCGACTTGCTGCTGCTCGGCGCCTTATAGGTCGGCGAAGATCCGTCGCTTTTCCGCGCGCTGCTGCCGCTGGATGGAGCTTTCGTGGTTGGCGCGGTGTTAAAGCTGCCCTTCCGGTCGGTTGTCGTCGGGGGAGTTGCAGCCGGGCTCTTTCCGTCGTTTGACGGCGCAGTCTGGGATTTGCCGGAGTCAGACTGTTTGGGCGGCGTATAGCCCCGATAATCGGAGCCACGCTGCGAGCCGGACCAGCCACCGCCGAATAAAGATTGAAGCAATGAAGCCGCTATATAGCCTTGAAGGAAGGATGAGTCATAATTTTCTTTGGCATATTCGATTGAGTCCAGCTCGACAAGGGTGTTGTTTTCCTGTTCCGGGTCTTTATGCACGTTTACAATTTTATTATCGTACACAAGGAACATTTGATCCTTCGATTCCTTGCTAGTTTCTTTGGGCTTCTCGTTAGCCGCGAGCTCCTTGGCGACGGTCGGAACGTCCTTGCCCTCGACCGAGTAAATTTTGGCGGTGCTTTTGCCTTGGCCCTGCACGTCGATGAGCTGATAGTTTTCTTTCACATAATTGCTTGCGTCGCCGCAGCCTGCGACAAGGCTGATAACGAGCAGAACGGCGAGCATTTGCAGCCAGCGCTTTTTCATTCCGAATCACCTCCATACGGGTTGCGCCGTACTTCAAGCTGTCTTACAGGCTGCCCTTCATAAATTTGATCTGGCCTGCGGGGGTTTTCGTTCCTTCCATCGCGACGAACTTGCCGTCCTGCCACTGAAGGAAGAAATAACGTCCTTCGGACCCAAAATAACGCCATAATATAACTTCGTCGTTGGCGCGGAAATCGGTTCTGCCTTCGGCGCGGACCAGGTCCGTCCGCTGATTTTCGAGGCTGTACGTAACTTCGCCGTTAACGTCCAGTTCCGTAGGCACATCATTCGGATCATCGAGCGCGCCCTCGACAAAATGGCAGACGAAGCATTCATAGCTGCGGCCCTTTTCGATAAGCAAACTTGAAATTTCCGATCCGTTCTGCAAATAATACACAATGCGGTGCGGCGGAAAGCCCCGGTCGAAATAAACGAGCTTGCCGGACACGATATATTCTTCAAGATCTACGTTTATAATGTCTCCAACTTGTGAATCCTCTATAGGATTGGATGCTTTTACCGGCTGCGGCTGCTCTTTGTTGCTTTTGATAATGGAGCCGACTCTTTTCCAGATGGACATGGCGCACACTCCTTTTGCTTGATCATGTATAGGAACAATTGTTAGTTATCATTATAACTAATATATACGGCAAAGAGGAAGTCCGGGTTTCAATTCTGAAATTTCTGGAATTTGAATTGCTGTTGTGGTATAATACTAAAGATATTCTTAAGTACGGCCTTGCTTATGTAATTACGAATGCCTGGGATGCATTTTACAGATACAATAGAAGGATATTGGAGTCGCACTTAAGGGTATAAACAAATAAGAACCCTAAATTAAAGGAGAATGAAATCATTTGAAAAACTTCAACGAATTCGGCTTGGAACCAAAAGTGCTGCGTGCCATTACGGAAATGGGTTTTGAGGAATCGACACCGATTCAGGAAAAAGCGATCCCGATTGCCATGGAGAACAGCGACTTAATCGGTCAAGCCCAGACAGGAACCGGCAAAACGGCTGCGTTCGGCATTCCGCTGGTAAATAAAATCGACGTGAGAGAAGAAAAAATCGTCGCCCTGGTGATGTGCCCGACCCGCGAGCTGGCCATTCAGGTAGCGGAAGAGATCGAAAAGCTGGGCCGGTTCAAAGGCATCCGCTCTTTGCCGATTTACGGAGGACAAGACATCGTCAAGCAAATCCGTTCCTTGAAAAAGAGACCGCAAATCATTATCGGAACGCCGGGACGCCTGCTCGACCATATTAACCGCAAAACGATCAAGCTGGACGATGTACAGACGGTTATTTTGGACGAAGCGGATGAAATGCTCGATATGGGCTTCATGGAAGATATCCAATCGATTTTGAAGCTCGTTCCTTCGGAACGCCAAACCATGCTGTTCTCGGCTACGATGCCGCTTAATATTCAAAAGCTAGCCCAGCAGTTTTTGCGCAACCCCGAGCATGTATCCGTCATTCCGAAGCAAATGAGCGCACCGCTGATCGAGCAATCTTACATCGAGCTGCAGGAAAGACAAAAATTCGAAGCGCTGTGCCGTTTGATCGACATGGAATCGCCGGAATTGGCTATTATTTTCGGCCGCACGAAGCGCCGGGTTGACGAATTGGCGGAAGCCTTGCAAAAACGCGGATATACCGCCGAAGGTTTGCATGGCGACCTGTCGCAAAATCAACGCGACAACGTGATGCGCAAATTCCGCGACGGCAGCATCGACGTGCTGGTCGCTACGGATGTGGCGGCACGCGGTCTGGACGTTTCGGGCGTTACGCATGTTATTAATTTCGACCTGCCGCAGGATCCCGAAAGCTATGTTCACCGGATCGGCCGTACAGGCCGTGCGGGCAAGGAAGGCGCAGCATATACATTCGTGACGCCGCGGGAAATCGATCACTTGAATTTCATCGAACGTCTGACGCGTCATAAAATTACGAAAAGACCGATTCCAAGCATGGCGGAAGCGATCGAAGGCAAGCAGAAGGTTACGGCAGAACGGATTCTGGCCGTCCTGGATAAAGACGATCATAACGAATATAAAGGCTTGGCGATCCAGCTGCTGGAGCAGCATGACTCCGTTCATCTGCTTGCTTCGGCGCTGAAGCTGCTGACCGGCGACAAGAAAGACGTCACGATCGAGCTGACGCCGGAAGAACCGCTGCGCGCCAAGAAGAGAAGAAACGACGTGCGCAGCTCGGGACGCAAACCGTCGGGCGCTTACGGAACGGCAGCCGGCGCTCGCCGCGGCGACAGACCGTATGACCGTACCGGCGGCTCGAGACCTCCGCGCAGAGACGGAGGCGGGGGAAGAGACTACGGCTCCCGCGACAACCGCGGAGGCGGACGAGGCGATAGCCGCGATTATGGCCGGGACCGCGGATTTAACCGCTCGACTTCATCTTCCCGTTCCAACGAAGAGCTTGTAAAAAATTAACAATAAAAGGTGAAGCTAAAGCCAGCTTCACCTTTTCTTTTCCGCCTGCAGCGTTTCCTGGAACTATTACAAATTGGTCCGAATGTGGTTAGAATACCGCTCCATACATGGGGCGGTATCCTTCGTGATTTGTTTTTCCGGGTGGGTCCCTGTGTCCTATTCTATAACTGCTGCATGCATAGACGTCTACCTAGATCGTCCAAAATAAGTTATAATAGTCTCTATAAAGTGAGTTTGCGTTATTGTAACAAACACGGTTGGGATTTCATAAGGAGGGTATTGTATTGGAGTTTAGAGGGATTATGGGTGGCTTTTACCGTATATCGGAATGGATCATGCGGCTTTCGGTTATTAATGTATTGTGGGTGATCTGTGCGCTGCCCTTCTTCTTCATCGGTTTGATGCTGCTGCAGGCGGAGTCCGTCGATCAATTGCTGTCGACCGTCATCCTGCTTGCCATCGTATCGCCGTTCACCCTGTTTCCGTCAACGGCCGCCATGTTTTCGGTGGCTCGCAAATGGTTGACAGGCGAAGAAGATGCACCGCTGTTCAAAACTTTTTTCCGCGGGTATAAAGAAAATTTCGTGCAAGCCATGCTGGGCGGGATTATTTATACGATCATCGGTGTTGTGCTGTATACCAACTTTAAATATTATGGCAATCAGAGCGGTACGCTGGGCGTTTTGCGATTTCTTGTGTTGACGCTTACAGTGCTGATTTCCGTCTCGTTTTTCCATTTTTTCTCGATTTTGTCCCATCTTCATATGAAATTGTTTCAAATTGTTAAAAATGCGGTGCTGATTTCAATCGGGCATCCGGTCCGCTCGATTTCGATGATCATTTGCAACGGGTTTATTTTATACATCAGCTTTTCGACCTTTACGTTTTTAATTCCGTTTTTTATGGGCAGCCTGATCGCGGTTACGTCGTTTTGGCATTTCAACCATATTTTTGGCAAGCTTCAAATGAAGCAGCAGGAGATGGCGGAGAAGGAAGCGGAGCAGCATGGCGACAATGGCGAGGAACCGAAGCAGCTTGAATCGGCCGAAGGGCATGCGGAGTCGGACAAGCCGCCTGCGGATAAGGCAGTCCCAGGCGCATCAAACGGGGATCGCCGGGAATACTAAAAGCGCAAACCCCTGTACGTATATGAGCAGCGCCAAACGCTATATATAATGGAATCGGAGCGCAGAAAGCGGTGCTGAGGTTTACTTTCCCTATGGAAGGTCATATAATGGGGTTATAAATCCTGCGGTGTTCGTTTCGATTTTAAGTTGTTTTGAACCAATGACTGTTTCTTGGGAGACCTACATTGAATCGCGGCTGACATGCCCCCGAAAAGGGATCTCAAAACCGATTCTGCGGACACCCACCTGCGAGAGCGGGTTTGAAGCGCTAAATCGGACGGCATTTGCGGGTTTTTTTGTGCCATTTTATTCGTTCATATTCGATCGGTCACAACATGGGGATAGCATGTATGCTGCATATTTTAGGAGGGTGAAGGAATTTGAAACTGTTTATTGACACAGCCAACGTAGAAGAAATTCGCAAAGCGCATGATTTGGGAGTCATTGCAGGGGTAACGACGAACCCTTCGCTGATCGCTAAAGAAGGCAGAGATTTTTTCGAAACCGTCAAGGAAATCGTATCCATCGTCGGTAATTTGCCGATCAGTGCGGAAGTCATCAGTCTGGAATCGAAAGAAATGGTTGAGCAAGGCCGCAAGCTTGCCGCTCTTGGCGACAGCATCGTCGTGAAAGTACCGATGACCGAAGAAGGTTTGAAAGCTACGAAAATTTTCACGGCCGAAGGCATCAAAACGAACGTTACGCTCATTTTCAGCTCGCCTCAAGCGTTGCTGGCCGCCAGAGCGGGCGCGACCTACGTATCGCCTTTTATCGGCCGTCTGGACGATATCAATCAAGTCGGGATGAATCTGATTAAAGAAATCAGTCAAATTTTCAAGGTACATAATATTAAGTCCGAAATCATTTCGGCCAGCGTACGCCATTCGTCGCATGTGATCGAAGCGGCGCTGCTTGGAGCCGACATTGCTACGGTTCCTTACAAGGTCATCCAGGGAATGGCCAAGCATCCTTTGACCGATGCCGGTATCGAGCGTTTCCTTGCAGACTGGGAAGGCGCGAAACAAAACAATTTTTAATAGGAAATCGGATATAGGGAGGCTGGTCTATTGCGGACCGGCCTCCCTTTTTGCCAGCCAGGAAGCGCAAAGAAGCCCCTCCGCTCCTGACGGAAGCGAAAGAGCTGAGAAGTCTGCTTTCACGCGTTGCACTTTGTATCGCCGGACGGGTCATTCGGCCGTAGCCGATACCAGATCTGTCAGCTGGTGAAGCGTCGACTGCAAGGTCGGATACAGCGTGCGGAACAACGCATAGTATTGCTCGTAGCGGCGCTGCTGCTCCGGGTTAGGCTCAACCCGGTCGACCACTTGAATCCATTGCTCGCACAGGCTGGCGATGTCCTGCTGTAGGACGCCGGAGGCGGCCATGACTGCAGCGCCGTATGCCGGGCCGTCGGTGGAGTTGACGGTTACGACCGGGTAGCCGAATATATCCGCGATCATTTGCCTCCAGAACAAGCTGCGCGCGCCGCCGCCGTTGACCCGCAGCTCCGTTATTCGGATGCCGGAGGCTTTGATCAGCTCCATCGAATCGCGCAGGCCGAACGTGATGCCTTCGAGTACCGCGCGGGTCAGATGCGCCTTCGAGTGGCGCATGTTCAAGCCGATGAAGCCGCCGCGCGCCTTAGGGTCGGGATGAGGGGTGCGTTCGCCGGTAAGATAAGGCATGAACAGCAGCCCCTCGCTGCCGAGCGGCGCCGTTGCCGCCAGCGCCGTCAAATATTCATATACATCGCGGCCTTCCGCTTCAGCCTGCTGAAGCTCCTCGAACGCGAAATGATTTTTCCACCACTGGAACGAGCCGCCGGCGGCCAGCATAACCCCCATCCGGTGCCATTTGCCTGGCACGCCGTGACAGAAGGAGTGCAGCCTGCACTCCGGATCCATTTGATACGTGTCGTCGTGGACGAACACGACACCTGACGTGCCCAGGGCGACCGAGGCGATGCCCTGGCGCACGACGCCTACGCCGACCGCGCCGCAAGCTTGGTCGCCCCCTCCGGCGACGACGGGGGTGCCTGCCGCCAGGCCGGTCAGCTCCGCCGCGGCCGGCTGCAAATGGCCGGCCACGTCATTGCTTTCAAAGAGCGGCGGCAGCCATCCGAGCGGAATGCCGAGCTGCCGCGCGACCTCCGGCGACCAGCGGCGGTTCTCCACATCGAGCAGCAGCGTGCCGCTGGCGTCCGCGACGTCCATGCCGAAGGCTCCGGTCAGCTGCAGCCGCACATAATCCTTCGGCAGCATCAAATGAGCCGTGCGCTCATAATGATGCGGCTCATGATTGCGCAGCCAGATTGCCTTCGGGGCGGTAAAGCCGGTAAGCGCTTTATTCCCGGTCAATCGTCCGAGCTCTTCCTTGCCGATCGTCCGTTCGATCCATTCGCATTCGGCGGCCGTACGCTGATCGCACCAAAGGAGCGCCGGCCGGACGACGTTCAATGCTTGATCGAGGAAGACCGAGCCGTGCATTTGCCCCGACAAGCCTATGCCGGCAATCTCCTCGCCTTTTACGGACGATTTGGCCAGCAGTGCCCGGATGCAATCCGCCGTACCCTTCCACCAATCCTCCGGATGCTGCTCCGCCCAACCGGGCTGCGGTTGAAGAAGCGGATATTCGACGCTGTGGCTTGCCTTGACGCCGCCCTGACTGTCGACCAAAATACATTTAACCGCCGATGTCCCCAAATCGATTCCTAAAAAATAGGCCATTCCATTCACACTCCAACTATTGGTAGTCATACTTTGTTTATTCGTTGAACAAATTGCTCACTATATATATTCGGAGAAAACGGACAAATTCCTGCTGCCGTCCGGCATCTTTTCTGTCAGAAATCAATGGAACCGGCATTTTTCGGCAGCGGCTTCATTTTTTAGAAAAATGGGCAAAATGATATGGGGCGTCGCCATACACGGATGACGGGTTTCAGCCGTCAGTCGAGTATCGGAGCAGAGGATTCATCACACAGCAGGTACGGGTTTACCTGTGTTTTAGACGACTTGCAATTGCTGTGCGAGCTTCACTTCCATTTGTCATGAAATTGTAACGAATCTTAATCTAATTAACATAATATTGTCTAAAATGTGAAATAACCCTTTATATGAAGCCCAATCAATGGTATGATTTAAACTAGTGTATACGGAAATAATTGTACTGTACTTCTATGAGGAGGGAAAGCTTTGTTAAAGCGCACCTTAATCGGCCTTGTTCGCAGCCACGAAACAACAGGTGAGAAAGCGAAAGACCCGGCATTGAAAACCCGGTATTATAAGCTTTCCATGGATGAGGTCTGGAATGAAGTGACCAACATGTTCAAAAAAATGAACGGCTATAAACTGCTTCATGAAGTAAGAAGCGTCGGTGAAATCGTTGTCGAGAAAAGAACGGTAACCGGCCGTACCCAGGACATCACCTTAACCTTATTTGGCATTAATCCGCTTAAAACAGCAATCGACGTTTATTCGGCATCGCGGGGGTCATTAGGCGATATGGGCTCCAATTACCGGACAATCCTGGAAATCTATAAACAATTGGATAAACGGTTGGCTGCCCACAAAATCGATGAGTGAACTCGTTCAGCTTTGCTGAACATTGGGGAATCAGATGGGGACTCTACCCCACCTGATTCAAGGCCCACCTTAGAGGTGGGGGGTCTTAACCCGATAAAGTCGTAATCGAATAAATTACCTTTTACTTGCCGCCGTACTACGATTCCACGAATTGGATGAAGGCGTATTCGTAATCACGCGGACCATCATAACGGGTCAATCGACAAAAAAACAGCGGGGAAGCATCGCTTCTCCGCTGTTTTTATCATGCCGGACCGATTCAGACGGCGAACGGTACCGGAGCGATTTCTTGAAATATACAAGTCGGCGGAACGATTCCGCCTAACCGCTGCTTTTCATCGAATTTCTAATGAAGACAGTAGTTCGGGCAGCAGTTATACGAGCTTCTTAACGGCTGCAACCGCATTCTCGTAGTTAGGATGCTCGGTCATTTCGCCCAAATACTCTACGTATTGAATCGTATCGTTGGCGTCGAGAACGAAGATGGATCTCATCAGCAGTTGAATTTCTTTGATCAATACGCCGTAGGCTTGACCAAAGCTGCGATCTTTATAATCGGATAATGTAACGACCTTGTCGATTCCGGCGGCGCCGCACCAGCGAGCTTGCGCAAAAGGCAGGTCCACGCTGATTGTCAGCACGACAACGTTATCGCCAAGCTTGGCCGCTTCTTCGTTAAAACGGCGGGTTTGAGCGTCACATACGCCAGTGTCCAGGGAAGGAACGACGCTGATCAATTTGACTTTCCCGGCGTAGTCAGCCAAGGATGCTTGCTCCATCAAATTTTTGTTTACTTTGAAGTCGGGAGCTTTGTCGCCAGCTTTTAATTCCGGTCCGATCAATGTAATCGGGTTGCCTTTAAGAGTTGCTACTCCTGTACGCTCTTGTGCCATTGTACATGGGCCTCCTTATTTCTCATTGAGAATGATTGGTATTTCACCAAGATTTATTATAAGCTTTTTAAAAGGAACTTGTCCAATCGGATTTGGAAGGAGAGACATCGTGGAATTAAGACAGCTGCAGTATTTTGTGAAGGTTGCCAAAAAACAGCATGTGACGCAGGCGGCGGAGGAGCTGCACGTTGCGCAATCGGCGGTGAGCCGGCAAATCCACCAGCTGGAGGAGGAGCTCGGGGTATCTTTATTTGTGCAAAAAGGACGAAATCTGCAGCTGACCTCCGTCGGCAAGCTGTTTCTGAGCCGGATGGAAACGATTCTGCTCGATCTCGAGCGGGCGGTTACGGAGGTCCGCGAATTTCTTGATCCGGAAGCGGGAGAGATTCGTATCGGGTTTCCTCACAGTTTGGGGATTTACCTGCTTCCCACCGTTGTAGCCAGCTTCCGGAAATCGCATCCGAATGTGAAGTTCCGCCTGCGGCAGGGGACATACAACAGTCTGATCCGCGATGTGATGAAAGGCGAGATCGACCTTGCCTTCATTTCTCCGTTTCCCGACAACCACGATCATGTGAGCGGTCATCTGCTGCTCCAAGAGGAGCTGTACGCGATCGTACCGCAGGGACATGAGCTTGCGGAGCAGGGAACGATCCGTCTGGAGCAGCTGAAGGATGACTCGTTCGTCATGTTCAGCGAAGAGTACTCGCTGCGCAGCATCGTCCTGGAAGCATGCGACAAGGCCGGATTTGTGCCGCAGATCGGCTTCGAAGGGGAGGAGACCGATACGATCCGCGGGCTCGTAGCCGCGGGTATGGGGGTCAGTCTGCTGCCGGAGATGGCATTGACGGAAATAAGCCAGCTGCAACCGGCAAAAGTCAGAGTGACCGATCCGAAAGTGACGCGCAGCATCGGGTTGATCCAGCGCGCGGGCGATCGGCTGCCGCCTGTCGCCGAGCGGTTTCAGAGCTACCTTGTTCACTTTTTTTCCGACACCTGATTCCATATAACAGCAAAGCCGCCAGTCCGGACAAGGACTGGCGGCTTTGCTGTTATGCAGCGTTAATCGTTATTGCGGTTGTTGAAAATCATAATGTATTTCAACAGTTCAAGCAGCGAGATCAGCGCCGCGGCGACATAGGTCAGCGCAGCCGCATTCAGCACCTTGGCGACACCGCGTTCCTCGTCATTCGTAATGAAGCCTTCGGCTACCATCAAATCTCTGGCGCGGTTGCTTGCGTTAAATTCGACAGGCAGTGTCACCAGTTGGAAGGCTACGGCCGCCGAGAAGAAAATAATGCCGATACCCAACAGGAAGTTAAACTGCTGGAAGAACAGACCCGCCAAGATGAGCAGCGGCGCTACGCCGGAAGCGAAATTCACAACCGGGAACATCGTATGGCGGAGCGAAAGCATCGGGTAATGAACCTTATGTTGAATTGCATGGCCGACTTCATGACAAGCGACCGAGACGGCTGAAATCGAATTTTCGTAATAAACCGGCTCGGACAAACGGACTACCCGTTGCGTCGGGTCATAGTGGTCGGTAAGTCTTCCCTGAACCGGTTCTACCGGAACGTCGTACAAACCGTTTGCGTCAAGCATGCGGCGGGCCGCCTCGTAGCCGGTCATACCGCCGCTGGTCGGGACTGTCGACCATTTGTTAAAGGTGCCTTTAACGCGAAATTGCGCCCACAAGGAAAGCACGAAGGCGATGATGATCAGAAAATCCATCGGGTGAAAAAACATGGCAGCAGACCTCCATTTATAATTTAGGATAAGGGGCTTTTACCCAGCAGTAACAGCAAGGCCTCAATACATGCAGCGGTTTGAGGAGTGAGCACTTTGTTCAGCTTCTTGAGCTGCGAAGGCTTCAGCCGTTCAAGCAGGGGGCCGATTTCATGAACCTCCTTTTGCAGCTGCTGCAAATGAAGCTGGAATGATGTCAGCTTCTCTGTCACGGCATCATCCGGACTGATTTTATTCCAGAGTGTCAGGCTCTCCTTGATTTCCTCCAAGGTATACTTCTCCCTTTTCATATTCTCAATACGTTTGAGCCGCATTAAGGTTTCATCGCTGTACAGACGGTAATTCGTGTCCGAACGGGTTTCCGGCTCGATCAGTCCCATTTTCGTGTAGTAATCGATCGTTCTCGAACTCACCTCCGACAAGCGGGCAAGCTCCCCGATTTTATATAGCTTCATATCCCCATTGGAAACACCCCTACTGTATAAGATTTTTGTCCTCATTTATATGCTTATTGGATAAAACTAATGACTTGGCAGCCGTCTATTGTTTTATGATACCTGAAATGAAACCGTACAGTCAAACGTTATGCTTTTGCAAGTCACTGATCGTCTTTCTTCTATAATAATAATAAATAACGGTATGGGAAAAACGGACGGGACGCTGCGGGCGCAGACGCAATGTGATTTGCAGATTTAAGCCTTTTTTTGATAATTGTCAGTATTTATGACATTTAAAATTCAGAGAACACCCATTATATGGGGAGTAAATCCGAATTATGCGTATTTGATGTGAGGTTATTTTTCGTTTTTATCAATTTTTTAATGAAAATCCTATTGTCAAATCCAAAAAAGCTGTATATAATGACATTAAGATTTTCAAAGCATGTTATATATTATAACATTAAGAAGGAAGTGGTCAACGATGTTTAAAAAAATGCTTCTATCCACCGGCCTCATGTCTTTACTAGTTCCGACGATGGCCTTCGCAGCGGATGATAAGACCCCTGCACAGCTGGCAAACGCAATCGATTCTGTCTGGGTTATGCTGGCAGCCATTCTCGTCATTTTCATGCAGGCCGGTTTTGCGCTATTGGAGGCGGGCTCCACACGAATGAAAAATGCGGGTCATGTGGCGGGTAAAACCATATTAACCTTCGGTATTTGCGCCATTGCATTCTGGGCTATCGGTTTCGGCTTCGCGTTCGGCGACGGCAACAGCTTTATAGGAGAGGGCGGCTTTTTCCTGGATGGTTCCGCCGAGCAAGTGAAAGCTTCCATCAGCATTTTCGCGGAATCGCCGATTCCGATCAGTATTTTGTTCTTGTTCCAGCTGGCTTTCGCGGGCGTATCGCTGGCAATTGCCTGGGGCGGCTTCGCGGAACGCGGTAAACTGGCCGTATACTTTATTTTCGGTATTTTGTTCACGGTCGTGATTTATCCGGTTGTCGCTCACTGGGTATGGGGCGGCGGCTGGCTCGGTCAATTGGGCATGCAGGATTTCGCAGGCTCGACGGTCGTTCACTTGCAAGGCGCAACTGCGGCATTGGTGGCAACGATCTTGCTCAAACCGCGTATCGGCAAGTTCAATAAAGATAAAACACCTAATTTAATTCCGGGTCATAACCAAGTATTATCGGTTCTGGGCGTTATCATCTTGTGGATCGGCTGGTTCGGCTTTAACGCAGGCTCGACATTGAGCGCAACCGGCGACGGATTTTTCGGATATGTTGCATTAACGACAAACCTGGCTGCGGCAGCGGGCGCAGTTGCGGCACTTGTGGTATCATGGATTTACTTCGGCAAAGCCGACATTCCGAGCATGCTGAACGGCGTTCTGGCGGCGCTTGTAGCGATTACGGCCGCTTGCGCATTCGTAACTCCGCGCGACGCGATTATCATCGGCGCATTGTCCGGTATTATTACCTTCTTCACGGCTCAATGGTTTGAAAAAGCAGGCATCGACGATCCGGTTTACGCATTCTCCGTACACGGTGTCGCAGGAATTTGGGGAACATTGTCGACAGGTATTTTTGCAACGCCCGAGCTTGCGAAAACGGTAGGCGTCGGGGAAGCCGGACTGCTGTACGGCGGTGGCTTGCAGCAATTGGGCGTTCAAGCGCTCGGCGTATTCGGCGCATTCGTCTTCGTGCTCGTGCTTTCCTTCATCATTCTTGGCTTGATCAAGATCACGATCGGACTTCGTGTTACAGAGGAAGAAGAAATTGTCGGTCTGGACCTTTCCGAGCACGGTACCTACGGCTATCCGGAAGCGATGAAAAAAGCGCCGGCCGCTTCTCCTCAAACGTTGTAATGTAATATACGCATAGCGATTTAGATCATATCACATGGGTTGAAGGGGATACCTGATGGAACGTCTCTCATTGGAATCGATTCGCAGTGAAATTCAAAAGGCTGACGATCATGAGCAGCTTCGACGATTCCGCGATCAATTGCATGAGGAGTTCGAAGGGCGTCTCCTTCTTTCCCATTCAATTGAGTGGAATCGTGAGCTGAATCAGGTTCATGATCTGTTTATTTCCAAAGCGGTCGAGCTGGCGCGGCAAAAGGTGAAATCGGAGGGGGGCGGGGACGCTCCGCTTCCCTTCGCCTTTGTCCTCTTCGGAAGCGGCGGCCGCGGCGAGCAGACGCTGTGGAGCGATCAGGATAACGGAATTATATATGCGGACCCTGACAATGCGGAAACGGAAGCAGCTGCGCCCGCTTACTTTGAACGGCTGGCCGGATCGATCAGCGGCATTTTGCTGCAGCTCGGCTACCCGCCTTGTACGGGCGGTGTTATTTGCACCAACGCCAAGTGGCGCAACAGCTGGAGCGGCTACAGGTCCATGCTGTACGAATGGCTGGAGGAGCCTCATTGGGAGCATGTCCGTTACTTGTTGATTTTTGCCGATATTCGCCCCGTTTACGGAGATGAAGCTCTGGTGAACCGGCTGCTCGAGGAAATGAACGGCTATGTTCGCAGAAACCCCGCGATGCTGCAGCATATGCTTCAAAACACGCTGCATCATAAAATTTCGCTTGGAGTATTCGGCCAGCTTATCCGGGAAAGGTATGGCGAGGATGCTGGAGGTGTCGATATCAAATACGGCGCCTACATTCCGATCGTAAACGGAATCCGGCTGTTGGCGGTCGATGCGGGCTTGAAGGTTTCCTCGACGGAGGCGAGAATCAACGGTCTGAAGGAAGGCGGCTTCGTTGAGGAGGAAATCGCTAACGACTGGCTGGAGGCGATATGCATTGCTTTGAAGCTGCGCTCCATGACTCCGTATCAAATGGAGGAGGGCCGTTATACGTCCAGAGGGAAGCTGTCTTCGGACGCCTTGACCAAGGAGCGAATCAGCGAGTTGAAGCTTTGTCTTCGGATTGGCAACGAGCTGCAAAAGTATGTAAAAAAAAGCGTCCATAAAGAGATGGAAAAAGGTTAGGTGGTATTCGTCATGAAAGACATGAAGCCTGCGGGGAGAATGTGGCATCTATACAAAATGGGCGGCATTACACCTGCCATCACCTCGATGTTTAATGTGCAGAGCGCCCAGCAGATGGCTTTCATTCGATCCATTATGAAGGAACAGCGAAAAAATTCCTTGTATGAAATCCCTCTGAAGACGGTGGAACTGGTTGTTTTCGATCTGGAAACGACCGGTTTTTCGCCGTATAACGGGGATGAAATCATTTCGTTCGGCGCGGTCTCGGTTACAGGCGACGCGCTGGAGGAGGATCAAACCTTTTACAGTCTCGTTAATCCGAGACGTTCGATTCCGGACGAAATCGTCGAGCTGACCGGCATTACGAACGATATGGTGAACGATGCGCCCGACATGATTAACGGTCTTCGCAGCTTTTTGGAATTTGTGCAGCAAAAGGTGCTGGTAGCGCATGGAACCGGGCATGACAAACATTTTCTCAATTCCGCATTATGGAAAACTTCCAAGGTCAATCTGTCTCACCGTATGCTGGATACGATGATGATCGCCAAATGGCTGAATCCGAAGCTGAAAAGCTATGATTTGGATACAATGCTCGATTTGTACGGGATTGAAGTGACGATGCGCCATCACGCATTGGAGGATGCGCTGATGACCGCCAGGCTGTGGGGAAAGCTGGTGTCGGAAATTCACGCGAGAGAAATTCATACGCTTGGCGATTTGTACGCCCAGCTCAGCCATCAGGCTTAAAGTCTTCAGCATCTTGCGATGTGCGAAGGCTTCTTTTATTTGTAAAGAAAAGTTTCAACCTTTGCTGTGCCAACCTTGACAAGCGCGCACGTCCTTTAAGGATGGCAGTTTATATCGTGGTCTTCTACTACGGAAAGCGCAATGGCGGTGAATGAGGAGGCGTCTCCGGATATGCTGCCGGGGCGGTTCGGGTCATGGTTAAAATGATGGTAGCAGTATACGCCTATTTCGCAATGTTCTTCGTCCTGCAGCCCTACGATCCAATGGCTTGGCATTGAGCGCCATGCGGTTTGCAAATCTTCGACGGAAGGCGCCGAGGAGGCGGACGGATGCGAATGAAGCAGACCGACGACGGGATCGTACAAGGAGGACGGATTCGTTACAATTGGGATCAAGACGGCGGGATCCATCGAAAACTGTCGTTCTGGCCTGGCGGCAATGTTCGGCACGGGTAAAAAACGCGTGACACTAAGTGTTGCGCCGTCTATGCGGCCAAGTAAAAAGCCGCAGGCTTCATGCGGCTTTTTTTCCATGCAGTAATGCAAAATTGAAACCCGTAACGATGCGGGCAGAACAGCGTTTGTAATCGTCATTGGAGGAAAGCTTCCTTTTTAATATACGGATCATTGGCTTTATTATATCCGCTTTGGCGGCAGAGGAAAAGGGCTCTCCTTGCATTATTGGATTTGCCCTTTCGGTTTGATTAAAAAGAAGGACAGACCCAAAGTAACAAGCGACAGGCATGTGACCGTGATGAAGACGACCGAATGCGATTTGTCCATCATCCAGCTGAATAGAGGAGGGCCGAACGCGACGCCCAGAAAACGGAGGCTGCTGTAGATGGATGTGATCATGCCGCGCTGTTCCCGTTCCACGGAGCCGGTAATCATCGTATTCAGACATGGCAGCAGCAAGCCGGTGCCTATACTGCTTAAGGTCAGCAGACCGATCAACATATACAAATTTTTTTCCAAAATCAGAATACACGCGCCCAATGAGACAGTCATAAGTATCAGCCCGATATTGATAAGCCATCTCATAGCGGTTCCGTTCTTTTTAATGAGAGCGCCGGTAGTATACGAGGTTATTACCATGCCGAGCAGCGGTATGGCCAGCACAAGCCCTTTTTTAACGCCGTCGATGTTATAAGGGGCTTCCTCCAAAATATTCGATAAAAAGAACAATACGCCGAACAAAATAAACAAGGCCAGCGATCCCGCAAAAAAGGAAGTGATCAGCCAGCGCCCTTTCTTCTTTAAAATGCCCCCTATCGTTTTCAGGTAAGGCTTCAGCTTCGGGGCGGGCTGTTGTTTTTTAGGCTCCTTCAGCAAAAAAATAACGGCTGCCAATGATATCGCGCAAAAAATAGGAAAAGCGAAAAAAGCGGCATACCATACGATCAGCGCCAGCAGCGAGCCTATAATCGGACTGAGCACTTTGCCCATGCCGTTGGACGCTTCCGTCAAGCCGAGCGCCTTGCTCTCCGTGCCGCCCTTGTACAGGTCTCCGGCCAACGCCATTGCGATCGGTGCGGTTCCCGCGGCGCCCAAGCCTTGTATGGCTCTCGCAATGATGACGACCGTGTACGAGTTCCAGACCGCGCCAAAGCCTGCCAAAATGCCTGCCGCACCGTAAATGATCAAGGAAGGAATCATAATGCTTTTCCGCGAGAAGCGGTCCGATAAATAACCGGAAACAGGTATAACTAATCCGGCAGTTACCGAAAATAAGGTAATGACCAGACTGCTTTGAAATTTACTGATGCCGAGCTTCTCCTGCATATCGGGTAAAATCGGCACAAGCATGGAGTTCCCGAGCACCAGCACCAGCGGGACAGTGGCGATAGCGATGAACTCCCATATTTGGCCTTTGGAGCCGCCTTTGTTCTTAGGTTTGGCAGGCGTACCGTCCGAAGCTCCGGAGTCAATTTCGCTTTCGAAGGTAATATTCAGCTTTCGGGTTTTCGCTTTTTCCATCGGATGAAAGTCTCCTCTAAAGACCGTAATGTAGCCTTAATGTGCCCTCCCGCCGCTTCCGTCATTCTTTCTTGGTTATTCCATGGAAAGTCGCGCTAACGGAAAGCTATTGCGGAAAATCAGACTGCATCGGCGCAGCAGGGAGCGGCAGAACACTTCGCAGATTAAAGGAGAATATGCCCAAATGAAGATGAAACGCAACGGGCCCGTTATGGTCATTGCTTTATTGCTGGTCTTATTAGCGGCGTATCAAATGATGCAAAACGGACAAAATGCCAGGGCGGCTGCCCATAATTCCTCGGAGTTGATACGCGGCAAGCCGGCGCCGGCGTTTACGCTGAAAGGTCTTGACGGTAAAACGTATCAAGTTGGTGGAGAAGGAGAACGGGAAAAGCCGCTGATCGTCAATTTCTGGGCTTCCTGGTGCGGCCCTTGTCATGAAGAAGCCCCCGATTTGAAGCGGATGTATGATAAATACGCCAAGCAATTCGATCTTTACGGGGTTAACGTGACGAAGGGCGATCGGCTGGAAGATGTAAAAGGGTTCATTCAAAAATACAATATTTCGTTCCCTGTATTGTTGGATCAGGAAGGGAAAACGGCGGAAAAGTTTCGCATCTTGTTCGTACCGACCAGCTTTTTGATCGACAAGCACGGCAATTTGCGCGATGTCATTCATGTTTTGCCGCCGGACATGCTGGAGAAAAAGATTCAAATGCTGATCAACGGTTGAAAAAAAGAGCGGTGTGCAACGGAAGGAGCTTCCTTTTGCACACCGCTTGTTCGTTATTAAGAAATGATAATCGGACTTTTAGTGATTGACCAAACCGACTCTTTCTTTCTCCTCCGATTGTACGGGGGTGACCTTTTTGCCGATCAGCGCATACCGCAGACTGTCGATTAACGCGTCGCAGCTCGCTTCGATAATGTTGGCGGACACGCCTACCGTACTCCATGTATTGTTGTAGTCGGTGGATTCGATCAGTACCCGGACTTTCGCCGCGGTAGTATCCTTTTCGTCGAGTACCCGGACCTTGTAATCGCTCAAATGCATATCCTGCAAAATCGGGAAATAAGGTAGCAAGCATTTGCGAAGCGCATGGTCAAGGGCGTTGACTGGCCCGTTGCCTTCGGCCGCATTATACACGGTTTCGCCGTTAATATTCAATTTCACGATAGCTTCGGTCACGACGGGCTGCCCGGCTGACTGGGCGACGATGATTTTGAACGATTCCAGCGTGAACAATTCCTCCTGCTTTCCGTAAGCGTCGCGGATGAGCAGCTCCAGAGAGGCGTCGGCGCCTTCGAACTGGTAGCCCTGATGCTCCATTTCCTTGATTTGGTCAATCAGCTTGCGCGATTGCGGATTGTTGTTGTCGAATTCGATCCCGAGCTCCTGCGCCTTGAACACCAGATTGCTCAGTCCGGCAAGCTCCGAAACGAGAACGCGCTGCTTATTGCCGACAAGCTCCGGCGTGATATGCTCGTAAGTGCTCGGATTGCGGAGAATCGCCGAGACATGAATGCCGCCTTTATGGGCAAACGCCGCCGCGCCGACGAACGGCTGATTGACCGGCAAATGCATGTTGGCGATCTCGCTTACGTAACGGGCGACGCTTGTCAGGCTTTGCAGCTGCTCGTCGGAAATACAGGAATAATTCAATTTCAGCTGAAGGTTGGGAATGATCGAACACAGGTTGGCGTTGCCGCAGCGCTCGCCGAAGCCGTTGATCGTTCCTTGAACCTGGGTCGCTCCCGCCATGACGGCTGCCAGGCTGTTGGCTACCCCGAGCTCGCAGTCGTTATGGGCATGGATGCCGACCGGGATGCCGATCGCCCGTTTCACGGCGGTAACGATCTCGCTTACTTCATGCGGCAGCGTGCCGCCGTTCGTATCGCACAGCACGATCCAATCGGCGCCGGCTTCCTCGGCTTTACGGATCGTCTGCAGCGCATATTCCGGATTGTTTTTATAGCCGTCGAAAAAATGCTCGGCATCGTAAATCACTTCGAGTCCGTTCTGTTTCAAATAAAGGACGGAGTCATAAATCATGGCGAGATTTTCTTCCAATGTGGTCTGGATCGCCTGATGCACGTGGAAATCCCATGATTTGCCGAAAATCGTGGCAACCGGTACCCCTACCTCCAGGATGCGGTTCAGATTCACATCGTTCTCCGGGAGCGTATCCTTGCGGCGGGTGCTGCCGAAAGCAGTCACCTTGGCATGAGTCAAACCAAGCTCCTTGACCCGCGTGAAAAATTCAATATCCTTGTTGTTGCTGCCGGGCCAGCCGCCCTCAATATAATGAACGCCAAGCGAATCGAGCTTGCGGGCAATTTTCATTTTATCCTCTACGGATAAGCTGATGCCTTCGCCCTGTGTGCCGTCTCTAAGCGTTGTGTCGAAAATTTTCACGATATTGGCCATTAGGTTTGTCCTCCTGCTCGTTACTGCGTAGACTGCGTATACAAATTTGCACAAAATATAATTGTATATTATACCACAAGCGTAATAGCTAAAGATATCCCTTTCACAAAATCGACGGTTTGATTTCTTGACCGGCCGGAGCGGGGATTGTATGCTGGTGTTGAACGTTACGCACCGATTTCAAGAACGATACGGAGGTGCTTTACATGACCGCCACGAAGGTTGTATTGCATGATGCGATGCCGGCGGATCGGCATGAGGCCGCAGCGAATTTCAGTGAAACGGGCGCTCGCCGTGCCCGTATTTCGTCCGCCTTATGAGCAGCGATAGACAACATGCTTATCCGGTCAACGGAAGAGTCATCCTGCATATTGATATGAACGCCTTTTACTGCTCGGTCCACGAGGCGGAAAGCCCCGAGCAGTACAAAGGCAAGGCGACAGCGGTAGCGGGCAGCGTCGAGCTGCGCAAGGGCATCATTGTCACCTGCTCCTACGCGGCAAGAGCGAAGGGGATCAGAACGGGGATGCTGGTCGGACAAGCGTTGAAAAAGTGCCCCGAGCTGGTTCTGATTCGCCCGAATTTTCATTTATACCGGCAATATTCCCGCGCCTTCATGAATATCGTATACAATTATTCGCCGCTGGTGGAAGCGATGTCGATTGACGAATGCTATGTCGACATTACCGGCTCCAAGCAGTTCGGGACGCCGCTCGAGATCGCCGGGCTCATTCAGCGGCGCATTCGCGAGGAGCTGCAGCTGCCATGCTCGGTCGGAATCGCGCCCAACAAGCTGCTGGCCAAGATGGCGTCGGACATGAAGAAGCCGAACGGGCTGACCGTGCTGCGCAAGCGGGACGTGCCGCGGCTGCTGTGGAACCGTCCATGCGCCGAGCTGTACGGAATTGGCGGCAAAACGGCGGAAAAGCTGAAGCGCTTCAACATTCATACGCTGGGCCAACTGGCCCATGCGGATGAGAAGCTGCTTCGCGAGCAATTCGGCATCATGGGAATTGTGCTGAAGCATTCCGCAAACGGCGTCGACGATTCTCCCGTGCAGCCGGAGCGCGGGCAAAGCAAGTCGATCGGACATACGACGACGCTCCCGGTCAACTTCACCGAGCTGAGCGATATGCGCAGAGTGATGCTGAATATTGCCGATCAGGTCGGGAGGCGTCTGCGCAAGCAGAAGCTGCTGGCGCAAACCGTGCAAATTACGATTCGCGATCCGGATATGAAGACGATTACGAGAGCGGTCAAGCTTTCTTCGCCCACCGAGGATCGCGAGGACATTTACCGGGTGTCTTGCAAGCTGCTCGAGGAGCATTGGCCGGCCGGAAAGCCGGTGCGGCTGCTGGGCATTACACTGCAAAATTTAATAAACAAGGAAGAGGCTGCCATCCAGCTCGACTTGTTCGATTACGAAAAGCAGCCGGTACGGGAGAAATTGAATCGGACGCTCGATGCGCTGCGCGACAAATTCGGCGAGAACGCGATATTGACGGCAGGCATGCTGGGCGACGATCCTTCCGCGCTGATCCGCGACCACAAAGCAAGGGGCACCTCGCTGCAGATGGATCATCTTAAGCTGCAGCGGCTGGGAGATGAGGAGGAGCCGAATGAATAGCTTGAACGACGGAGGTGCGGGAGTGACGACCGTGATCGGATTTGCGGGATTTTCCAACAGCGGCAAGACGACGCTGATCGCCGCGCTCGTGAACCATTTTGCGCAGCGGGGGCTGCGGACGGCCGTAATTAAGCATGATGCTCATGGGCATTATAAAGAAGCGGCAGGTACCGATTCGGCACTTTACCGGGAGGCGGGCGCGTCCGCAACGGCAGTTCTTTCACCCGAGTCGAGCGTCCTGTATTACCGCGGCTCCGGCACGTTGGAGCAGATGATCGGGCTGTTTGCCGCCGGGCGAAGTTTTGAGCTCATTTTGATCGAAGGCTTTAAGAGCGGCACACATGATAAAATTGCGCTCTTCCGGAATGAGGAGCAGGCCGATATCATGAAGCTGCTGCCTGAAGCGCCTGCCGCTTGCGCGGCACCGTCGGATATGCGAAAACTGGCGCCTGCGGCGATCCCTTTTCTCGATCTGAACGATATCGGCGCGGTAGCGGCATGGATCGAAGAACGGATGAACAACAATTGTGTTTGAACTTTCCGGCGTTTTATATTATATTTTAGGATGAGGTTACAATATAGGGAGGAATTCAGAGATGGCAAAATACACTTGGGTGGAAAAAGATACCTGTATCGCATGTGGAGCCTGCGGTGCGACTGCTCCGGACATTTACGATTACGACGACGAAGGTTTGGCTGAAGTTATTTTTGACGGAGACGGCAACAAAGGCGTTACGGAAATTCCGGATGATTTGTACGACGATCTGCAGGATGCGCAAGACGGCTGTCCTACCGATTCCATTAAAGTAGCAGACACTCCTTTCAATAAATAATTATATTCATTCATTTTCGACAAGAAGCCTTTTTTTCTAGGTTAATAGACCTAGAAAAAGGGCTTTTTTTGTGTTTATTTGTAGAAAAATCATCTATTTGGGAACATTGTGTGGTAAAATTAGGTTCGAAACTTTCGGTTGGAGGGGTTAAATGAAAAAGGGGTTAAGCAAGTCTGCAGTTATTGTAACAGGCAATGTCATCGTTGTAATCATTTGTTTGATTTTTCTTGCCTTCGGATTATGGAAGGTGCTCTCCGACCAAGTGTTTGACATGAATATGAAGCAGTCCATGTCCGGCGCCCCGCATGGGGATATCGTCGTCATCGGGATCGATTCCGATTCGATCAAAGCGGTGGGACCGTACCCTTGGGACCGCAAGGTATACGCCCAGCTTATCGATCAATTGGAAAAAGCGGGAGCAAAAGTGATCGGCTTCGATATCGAGCTTTATACCGCAAGCAATAATCCCGAAAGCGACAAATTGCTGGGCGATACGATTGCCAAGTATAACAATATTATTTTTCCGTCCCATGCGGAACTGGAAAATGAATTCGCACGCTCCACCAAAGTCAAAGCAGGCGAGCTGATCATGGCTCAAGGCGTGCAAAACCCGATTCCGGCTATCGATAAATCTCCCCACAGGGCCCACATCAATGCGGCGTACGATTCCGACGGCGTCATTCGCTTTAACTGGCTGGAGATCAATACGCCCCAAGGCATTCTTCCTTCCATGGGTCTGGCTGTGGCACAGCTGGCCGGCGCCGATGTAAGCAAGTATCTCAACATGCCGCCGCAGCAGAACAGCCCGAAATCCCAGCTGACCATCAAGTGGGACGGTATGGAAAAAGATTTTGAAACGATTCCGTTTTCCGAAGTATTCAACGGCAAAATACCGGCGAGCGTGTTCAAGGACCGCATCATACTGGTCGGTTATACGGCTCCCGGCTCCGATGAAGGGACAACCCCGGTCGAACGCCACATGCATCTGGTTTATGCCCACGCCAATATTTTGAACCAGATTTTAAATCAAAAAATAATTACGCCCGTCAGCGGAGCCGTTACCGTAGTATTGGCGGCTTTGATGGTTGCGTTGTTCGGTTTCCTGACATGGAGGCTGAAGGCGATCAGCGGCATTGTTTTTGTATTTTCGGTATGCATCGCTCTGATGATCGTTCAATATTTGACGTTCGCATACAGCGATTACTATTTGGACGCCGTTGGCGCCATGCTGAGCGGATTGATTTCTTACATAGGCAATATCGCGATGAAAACCTATTTTGAGACGAAGCAAAAAAACTATATAACGAAACAGTTCGGACGCTACATTTCGCCGGATTTGGTGAAGGAAATCGCCAAGAGCGATTCGGAAATTCAGCTGGGCGGAATCAAGCGGGAGCTGACGCTGCTGTTCCTTGACGTCAGTGGCTTTACGCCGTTGTCCGAAAAGCTGAAGCCGGAAGAAGTCGTCGACTTTTTGAATATGATGTTCAACCTCATAACGGAACGGGCGCTTGAAAATCACGGCACGATCGATAAATTTATCGGCGACGCCGCGATGATCTTGTATAATGCGCCTCTGGATGTGCCGAACCACGCTTATTACGCGGTGAAAACCGGGTATGAAATCCAAAAGGGCATGGAGCGGGTACGCGCGGACGTTGAAGCGAAGTACGGAATTACGCTTAGCATCCGGATCGGTATTAACACCGGGGATGTGGTCGTGGGCAATATCGGCTCGTATCTGCGGGTCGATTACACGGCGATCGGCGACAATGTCAACACGGCGGCAAGAATCGAATCGACCGCCAGCCCGAATCAGGTTTGGGTGTCCGAATCCACCTACGAACAGACCAAAGCTTACATCGAATACAATTTTGCCGGAGAGAAGCTGATGAAGGGGAAAAGTGCGGCAGTCAAGCTGTATGAGGTCGTAAGCATCAAAGGCGAGCCGACGAACGGGGAGAAGCCGGGAAAAGCCTCGTAATGTGTCAAATTTTGCATTGCCAATTGAAATATAGCCAATTACAATAAATGAAGCATATCAAAAGCGCAGGCTCTAAGTAAAAGTTTGATAGAAGATGAGAGGAGATTGAACGTGGGTCATTCGAAGCGGGTGAGGAAAGTTGACAAGAAGTCGTTATTATCGCTTATTATTGCAAATTGTTTGTTCTTTTCAATGCTGTCGACCGTATGGGTTCAGCCTGCTCAGGCCGCCAAAACATCCCGTGCCGCCATCGTAACCGAGGTTAACGGAAATGTAACCGTCAAAAAGGCGGGGGGTTCCAAGGCATATACCGTTTATGCGGATATGAGCCTGAACCAGGGCGACGTCATTTTGACGGGTGCCCAATCATCGGCCGTGCTGAAAATTGCCGATCACGAAGACGAGATTACGATTGGCGACAACGCGGAAGTAAACATATCGGAGTTGTCCGAGCAAGCGGGAGGCAAGCAATCCAAGCTGAAGACATTCGCAGGCTCCATATGGGTGAAAGTCAAATCTCTCGTAAGCTCGGAGGATGAATTCGAAGTCGAAACGCCGACGGCGGTCATGGGTGTGCGCGGGACCCAGCTGGGAACTTTCATTAATCCTGCGACAGGTCAAACCGGCACGTATTTGGCATCGGGGCGTATCAGCGCATCCACCTCCACCAACGGAACGGATGGAAGTCGGCAAGAAACGACTACCGATCTTTTGCCTTCCCAGCAGCTTACGCTCAGCGGACGTTATGAAACCGAACGCTTGAATAAGAAGGTCGGTCCTTTCGATATCGATGACCTGATTGCCAATGCGGCGCCGCGGGTAATTGAAGCGATCATTCGCAACAAAGCGGAGATCGATAAGGAAAACGCTCAATTCATCGAAAAGATGAAGCAGCAGATTTCCGACAATGGCAACGCGAATACCGGAAAATCGCCGTATGTCATCAAAAATAACGAAACGTTGGACAAAATCGGCAGAAACCTGGACAACCTGATCGGCAATATTGCGAAAGCTGCTCTGGAGCATCAAAAATTCAGCAAAGAACAAATGGACAAAATCATTAACGAAACGAACTTGAATATCGCAGATCCTGCCAAAAAGCTGGATCTGAACAATGTGCAGCAGCTTGATCCAACCGCGGGTCTGGACCCGCTGGCGGAGCAGCAAAGACTGGCTGAAATTGCACGATGGAAGATGGAGGAGCAGGAGAAATACGCACAGGAATTCAGAGCTCAGCAGGAATTGCTGGAACGGCTCAAAGCTATTCTGGACCTTATGGAAAGAGAAGTACAACGAATCAACGACCTTAATAAGACGAATGAGGAAGAAGCGAAGAAACGGCTGGAGGCCGAATATATCAGCAAGCTGAACGACGATGAGAAGAAGCGGTTCCAACAAGATAAGGAAAAGAAAAATTCGCAGTCGACTCCTTCTGCTCCTTCTCCGTCCGGCGGCGGCAGTGGAGGCAGCAGCGGTGGAGGCGGTACGAGCAATACGAATGTCCCGGCTCCTGTACTGTCCAGTTCTCCGGCGATCGTAACCGCGGGGAACGAGGAATTGAGGCTGCGTGGCGTAAGCAACACGAACATTCAATTGCTGCTCGGCGATAAAATCATCGCAAGCCTTCCGGGTAAAGGGTTTGATCAGGATACGGTATTTACCAAAGCGGAAATTAAGGAATTTTCAGTAAACGGCGAATATAATTTGATTGCGCGCGCAGAACGCGGCGGCCGGTTCAGTCCGTTGCTGAGCATCCCTAAAATTACAGTTAGCCTGACGGAACCATCGGTCAAGCAGCCGGAGCTGCTGCTCTCGCAATCGGGCAAAGAAGGCAACACGGTATTATTGAACTTATCCATGGCCAATTTCCCTCAAGACAAACAGTTTTATGCGGTCGAGGCGCATTTGGTTTATGACAAATCGTTGAGCTACAACGGTCCGGCCGAATTAAGCGATGTTCCCGGCACCGTATTCGATGGAGAATCGAAATCGGCTGAGACGTTGCGCCAAGTAACCGGCAGCACTCAGAACGAGTTGATTTATGCGGCGTCGCAATTCGAAGCATCCGGTTCGACAACAACGGTTCCGAATATTACGGTTGAAGGCGCAAAGACGCTTGTAACGGTCCCGTTGACCTTCTCTGCTGCCGCGGCCGGTTCCGCGAAGGTAGATCTTGTCTATGTCAAGGTTGTGAATAAGAACGGCGCTACCGTAGCCGAGTTTACGGCACCTAAATCAATAACCGTAACCAAGTAAGGTATGATTCCGGGAAGGGGAACCCTATGAAAAAAGTAAGCAAGCTCGCTGCCTTGACTCTAGTTGCGTCCGTTTGGCTGAGTACCTCAACGGTATGGGGAGCTTCATTGTCGGCGGACGGCGTCAGAGGAAGCGACGATCAAATTTTAACGAATGTGACCACAATATCCGGAACCGGGGATTTCGGGGGGGACAACGGCGCTGCCGCAAAGGCGTCCTTCCGCAGTCCTTCCGGTATTGCCATACTGGCTGACGGTTCATTGCTGGTGGCCGACACACGCAACCATCTGCTGCGGCAGGTTAAAGCCGGACAGGTTACCACATATGCAGGGCTGACCCTGAAGAAAGACGACAAAGGGCTGCCGCTGGGCGGACGATACGACGATGCGAAGGAAGTGTCATTCTTTCAAAATCCTGCCGGCTTGGCCGTGGACGGCCAGGGCAATATCATTGTGGCGGATGCGGGCAACAATGCGATCCGTAAAATTACGCCTTCCGGCCAGGTCACGACGATCGCCGGAAGCGGCGTCATCGGCATGAAGGATGCGACCGGTGCGGATGCTGCCTTTAACCATCCTTCCGATGCAGCCGTTGCAGCCGACGGAACGATCTATGTGGCGGATACGCTCAATCATTTGATTCGCAGCATCAGCCCGAGCGGCGAAGTGAAGACGTTGAACGCCTTGTCGGGACGGCTGATCGAGGTGACGCCGGGACAAGTAGCGCAAGCGGGCGACTACGCGGACGGACCTCTTGCGAACGCGAAGTTCAATGAACCGACCGGTCTTGCCATAGACAGTAAAGGGAATTTGTATGTCAGTGATACCGGCAATCAAAGAATACGCTATATCGACCTGCAGCAGCGTACGGTCACGACAGCAGCCGGCAGCAGTATGAATGAAGCCAAAACCGGCTTGTACGGCAGGAACGATCTGTACGCAGCCGGCGATTTTGCCGACGGACCGGCGGATAAGGCTTTGTTTTACAGTCCGCAAGGAATCGCCGTTACCGCTGAAGGAGGGCTGCTGATCGCCGATAGTCTGAATCATTCCATCCGTTATTTGCTGAACGGCCATGTTTCGACAATTGCAGGCAATGCCGGCCAGCGCGCGGGCGAAGCGGATGGCGCCGACCGCAGCGCAGCGCTGAACAACCCGACCGATGTGGCGGTTGCCCAGGATGGCAGTATTGTAGTAACGGATGCTTATAATAACAAGCTGCGTCAAGTCAGCCTGTACCAGCTGCCGGCCGGTTTGCCCAATGATACTGAGCTGAAGGTCGCCTACGGCTCGCAGTTGATCCAGTTTTCCGTCAAACCGGAATTTAAAGACGACAGAACGATGGTTCCTGTCAGAGCCATTTCGGAAACTTTGGGTTACCAGGTAACTTTCGACGATGTGTCGCGCAGCGTCCAATTGTCGAAGGACGACATGACCATCGAGCTGTATATCGGCAAAACCGGTATACAACGGAAAGTGAAGGGCAGCGACGGGGTAATGAAGGAAACCGATGTAGCTCCATATATTAAGGAAGATACGACGTACGTGCCGATCCGTTTCTTTGCGGAGGAAATCGGGATGAACGTTCAATGGTACGACGCCGCCAAGACAGCCATACTGCGATAAATCAATACCGGGTACTGACAGAAAAACTATAGAGGTCCGGTGATCAGGCAGCGGCAAAGGCGGAGCCGTTCCGGAGAAGCGAAAGGCCTATGATGCTGAAAGGCAGTGGACTCTGCTCTTCACATCATAGGTCTTTTCGATTATGATAATAAGCAAAAAGTCAGGTTGGAGGTAGACCGAATGTCCAGCATACAAGAACTTCGCAATCGCATCGAACAACTGGAGAAGCGAAATAAGGAGCTTTCTCTGCTGCTGGAATCGGCTGATGAGCTGAAAAGCGGTTCGACCGAAACGGATCATCCATTTTCCATAAGCGTCATTCATTCATTGGTGCTTGCTCTTGATTCCCGCGATCCTTATACTGCGGGCCATTCGTCAAGAGTCGGGCTGTACTCCTTATGGATGGCCAGAGAGCTCGGGATGGACGAGTCCGAGTGCAAACATTTTTATCGGGCCGCATTGATGCATGACATTGGCAAGATCGGCGTACCGGACCGCGTGCTGTTGAAAAAGGACAGTTTGACTGACGAGGAATTCCAGATCATGATTTCGCATACGACGATCGGAGCGCGCATTTTATCGAAAATGCAGCCGTTGGAGCGGATGATTCAAGCGACTGAAGTAGCCAAATACCACCACGAAAAGATGGATGGTTCCGGCTACCCCGAAGGGCTGGGAGGCGAAGACATCCCGTTCTGCGCCAGAATCGTCGCGGTGTCGGATGCGTTCGACGCCATAACGACGGATCGTCCTTACGCCAAGGGCAGAAGCTACAAGGAAGGCGTCGATGAAATAATAAGGTGCGAAGGTACGCAGTTTGATCCGCAAGTCGTCAAGGCGTTCGAGACGGTCATGCGCAGCAGAAACTATTTGCAGGACTCTTTCGAGAGCAAGCCTTTCGTTGCTCCTGTGGAATAATGATACCGGCAAACAGCGGGTGTCGCATTCGACATGACAGCCCGTGTAAGAAACGGGACAATGGAGTCTTTTGATGAAGGAAAAAGTGATTAAAGAAGGCAGCGGCCGAAGCTCAGAATCGAACAATACGGACTCGCGCGGCTTCTACCACCAATATTGACCGTCAGGGTGATTTACCTGACGGTTTACTGAGTTGTTAATACTTTGCTTCGCACAACCTTGATAAACACGCTGGTCCCCTAAGAGCGGCGAAGCGGATTATCCTTGACATAATAGAATGTATAAAACCTGGAAGCCATGTGCTTTCTTTTTTGAGTTTTTTGGCAATTAAAGTTATGGAGACAAATATCACACGACAAATATTGTTTGATGAACATAAGCACTGAGAAAACTTTGTGAAGAAGCTAGGGGAAAAATATACGTGCTGTAGTTATGAAAGAAGCTGAAAAGTTCAAGAACTGCGGAAATTCAAAGAAAGGATTTAGTGTTGCCATAATCCATCCCTCCCAACGCTCAAACGTAAATCCTTCGCCAAGGACCTCGAAAGACGTTTTTCTTAGTATCGCAAGAAAAATCAAATCTAAAGCACTAATGTGTCTTCGCCGCAAGGGCTTCGGTCAGAAGCTATTCTTACACTACGGTGAATCGAGCACAAACATAAGCGGATGGAGCACCTTCAAAATCAACGAGGGAAAGCCGATATTATGGGGGAAGGGCGGAAGGAAGGGATCGCAATGAAAGAAAAGGATCACGAGGATCAGCTTCGCCAGTTTTTCAAATATAAGGAAGATTCGCTTCATCTTAAAAAATATGTGCGAGAGCACCCGAACAATAAAATGGCCTGGTATTTGCTGGGGAGAGAATATGATGCGCAGGGGAAACGAGGCAAAGCGCTCTACTGTTATGCGCAGGCGGGCGAGGTCTACGAAGCATTTGAAAACAAGACGATTCCCGTTTCGCAGGAATCGCTGCGAGCGTTGAAGCAGTGGGAGCAAAGAAGCAGAGCGCGGCGCTGGCTTAGCCGTATTCGCATCGCGGCGCTGACAGCGCTCGCAATGGCCGGTATTTTATATTTGCCGATACAGCGCGCTTACACGCCGGAACCGCAGCCGTTCCCCGCGAACGCTCCGGCGCTTCCTCCCGGAGTCAGCGAAGCGCAGATGGAGCAGACGAAAGTATATTATGTCGCCGGCGGAAAAAATAAAGAAAACGTCGGTGCCGCCTTGCAGGAAATGCTGCTGAAGGAACGCGTGAACAGCTACGCTATTTTGGCGCATGGAAAGCCGACGGATGACGGTAAGTGGATACATTGGCTGCAGCCTCCGCAGCTGCTGCTGTCGGTGGAAGGAAAGCAGGATGCATCCAGGCAGCAAATCAATTATTATGATGCGGAAAGCTGCGCCTGCCAACCGACCGACGCCGCGAAGGCGAACGCGATCTACGGTTCTTGGGCGGGTCAGCGGGAGCAGGAGCTTGTGCTCCGTTCGGCGGTCGCGTCCTTTACGCGCATTAACGGAAAAGCGCCTGTCGGACTGCAGGAGCTGAACCGGCCGTACCCGGATAATGTGCTGCCGGGCGTCACGGCATATATGGAACAGCTGTACGAGAAATCGAAGGGGCTGCCGCCGGTGGATCCGACCGGACAGCCGGTGCCCGATTCGCAGCCGGTATCTGCCGTGCAGGCCGGTCCGGATACAGGCGGCGCCTCCGTCGCGAGCGGGCTGATCAAGCCATTGATGGAGCCGCTTCGCATCGTCGTCGATAAATCGAACCATCGGCTAGCCATTGTGAGCGGTCAAATGATCGTACGCAGCTATCCGGTCGGGCTCGGCGGGGATAAAACACCGGAAGGCAGCTTCGAAATATCGGAAAAGGTGCGGAATCCGAACGGCAAATCGAATGGCGATTTTGGCAGCAGAGGCATGACCTTGTCCGACACGCTCTATGCGATTCACGGCACCAACAAGCCGTCAAGCATTGAAAAGGACCAGTCCTTGGGATGCGTCCGCATGCTGCCGGACGATGTCGAGGAGCTGTTCGATATGGTTCCGCTCGGAACCAAGGTCACTATCGGCAAAGGGTTGCTGCCGGCCGAAATCAAACGCGGAAACCCGTCGTTCCGGCTGCCGCTCAGCAGCAATGAGACGAACCCCGGCAAGGTGTACAAATGGCTGGATTGAAAATTCGGCATTGGACAGGAAGAAGCATCTAAGGATTCAACAGCAATAGGACGATCATGACGATAAGGATCGCAGCGAATATCGAGCCTACCCAAATAAGTAGTTTTTTGTTCATTTGTTGCTTCGGTTTACGCTGCTGCAAATAGGTCGGTTTTTTACGCTGCATGGAGATCAGCCCTGCCTTTTCGGTGGATTTACGAATATTTTATCATACCGTATCCGTTTGAGAAGCCGATTTTCGTTCGGCGCCTCCTCTTTATTTTTCCCTCATAAAACGATAAACTGTTCAAAGAGAGCAACAACACGCACGTGGGGGAGAGACAAATAAGCATGCTTTATAAACAAATTGTAAAACCGGCGCTATTTCGCATGGACCCGGAAAAAGCGCATCACCTAATCATTGACGGACTTCATGCCGTCGCGAAGCTTCCGGGAGGTCGGGCGCTGCTCAGAGGCATGTACGGAGTACCTTCGATCCCTGAGTTAAAAACCGAATTGTGGGGAATAACCTTCGCCAATCCGGTAGGACTTGCGGCGGGCTTGGACAAAAATGCGAAGGCTGTTCCCGGCTTTTCAAGCATCGGTTTCGGATTTATGGAGGTCGGCACGGTTACGCCGAAGCCGCAGGCAGGCAACGAGCTTCCCCGTTTGTTCAGGCTGCCGGAGGATGCGGCGCTGATCAACCGGATGGGCTTCAATAATGTCGGCATCGAGGGAATGGCGCGTCACTTGGAGGAGGCGGGCAAGCGGTTCGTACCGCTAGCCGTCAATATCGGGAAAAATAAAACGACGCCGAACGAACATGCGGAGGACGATTATCGCGCCTGCATTCGGGGGCTGTACAGCCGCGGTGATTTTTTCGTGGTCAATATCAGCTCGCCCAACACACCCGATTTGCGCAATTTACAGCATGGCGACGATCTGTCGCGTCTGCTTGCCGCGGTTCAGGATGAAATGAAGCTTCAGCATCAGCAGCGCGGAGGATCTGCAAAGCCCGTACTTGTGAAGATTGCTCCGGATTTGTCGGATGAAGAAATCCATTACATGGTGCAAACGATCGCCCGGAGCGGTGTTTCGGGCATTATTGCGTCCAACACGACCATTTCCAGAGAGGGCTTGTCGCATCCGCACAAAGGAGAAGCGGGAGGTCTGAGCGGACGGCCGTTGACTGAGCGTTCCACACGGCTGATCCGCCAAATCTATGCGGCGACGGAAGGCAAGCTGCCGATTATCGGCTCGGGAGGCATTTTTACGGCCAGGGACGCTTATGACAAAATATGCGCAGGCGCGAGTCTCGTGGAAATTTATACGTCATTGATTTATGAAGGTCCCGGCATTATCCGCCGCTTGAATGAAGGGATTGCCGAGCTGATGAAACAGGACGGGTTCAAGCATATATCGGAAGCGGTTGGTTCCGCACACCGGCGTTAGTCAGAATGGAGGAAATACGGATGGATGGACGCGACTGGAAAAAATTTCTGCTGCCATATGAACAGTCCGTTGAAGAATTAAAGGTTAAATTTAAAACGTTGCGCACCGAATTGAAAAGCCGGGAAGAATATGCGCCGATCGAATTCGTTACCGGACGGGTGAAAAAGGTATCCAGCATTCTCGAAAAAGCGAAACGGTTGAACGTGCCGATGGAGCAGCTGGAGCAGGGGATTGAAGATATCGCAGGCATCCGCATCATGTGCCAGTTTGTCGAGGATATTGAACGGCTTGCCAGCTTGATCCGGCAGCGTGAGGATATGACATTGGTGTACGAGAAAGATTATGTAACCAATAAGAAGCCGAGCGGTTACCGCAGCTACCATATGATTGTGGAGTACCCGGTACAAACGGCATTAGGCATGAAACGGGTATTGGCGGAGGTGCAGATTCGCACGCTTGCGATGAATTTCTGGGCGACGATCGAGCATTCGCTGAATTATAAATACCGGGAGAGTCTGCCGGAAGATGTCCTTAAACGGCTTAGCAAGGCGGCGGAAGCGGCATATATTCTCGATCAGGAAATGAGCAGCATTCGGGATGAAATAGTCGAGTCGCAGCAGCTGTTCGAGGATAATTCCATCATCATCTCCCGCGTCTTGAACGGAATCCAGGAGCTCTACTACTTTCACCGCGTCAGGGAAGCCGCCCAGTTTCAATTGCGCTTCAACGAGCATTGGGGGACGGACGATGTCAGGTATTTGAAGGAGCTTTCCGCAGAAATCGAAGAGGCAATCGCAAGAGCCAAGAAAGGGTAGTCGGCCGGCCGCTGGAACGGCGGGCCGAACCATTGAGGTGATACGATGACAGGAGAACACCGGTATGATCGGCTTTATGTGGAATTTGTCTATTACTTTAATGTGGAGCGGGATTATTTCGAATGTCATGAAGTGATGGAGGAGCTCTGGCTGGAAGAAGGCAGAGCTCCTCTGCTTCAAGGTCTGCTGCAGGTAGCGGTAGGCCTTTATCATCACCGCAACGGCAATGTGAGCGGAGCCATCAAGCTGTTCACAGCGGCATTGGACAAGCTGCAGCACGCTGGCAAGCAGGAGCTTGGCATAGATCTGGGATTGCTGGTGGAGGACAGCCGGACGTACTTGCAGCGTTTGGAGCGGCTGGAGCGGGAACCGTTCGATTTTTACGACTTGAATATCCGGATTCTCGATCCGGCATTAACGGAGCAGGTCGACGCGTTAAAGGAGAATCCGCCTTCGTCCGGGCATGAAGACGCATGAATGGAAGCATGTCTGCCCTGCCAGGAGTCGAATTTAATATATAATCGCTTGTATGATCGCGGATCGTGAAACGGGCGTTTCTCGCCTTGAAGGATTTTGCCCGCCGGTGTGGAATACATGGATACGGTTCAACCATATCTATGTGCAGACAGTGGGGAATAAAACATGAACATCACCAAGAAAACGGCAGGTCTTTATTGGAAGTTGGCAGTTGCGATCACAGTTTTGTGTGTGGCGAGTTTGATTGTATGGCGGACTCATGTACCCCAGAGCCGGCTGACTCAATTGTCGGCTGCCGATGCGCAGAAGAACGGTTCCGCTAAAATGATCGCAATGCCCGTCAGCTACCAGGTTGTCGAGGATTACGAGAGCTCGAACGGCAATTTGCCGCAGCATCAGTTCGGCCCTTTGCAGCTGAATAAGGCTAAAGTAAACCGTGGGGTTCAGTATCAAGCAAATCAGGGGCATGTTCTGGGCGAGTTCGCTTCGCCGGACGGCCTGCGGATGGTTTATTTTATCCAACGGCAGCAGCTGCAGCAGGAGCAGTCCGGTTGGGCTCAAGTCGACATGGTCGCATATGAACCGCAATCACAGCAAATGATGATCGAACCGATCGGATTTACGTACGGCGATCATCTGGAATCGGCTTTACAGTCGACTACCATGTGCGGTTATTTATCGAATGAGACATTTCTATATACGACCGTCAGGAACGAGGACGAGATGTGGGTATACAGGGTCAATCAATATGATTTGGCCCATAAAAAGGTGACGCCGCTCATGGAGCTTTACCGTGTTCCGTATACGTCGGCTGCCGGCGAGCTTCCGGTTATTTACAGCACGCAGTTGACTCCGGACAAAAAACATCTGTTCGTCCGCGATAGCATCAACGGTATTACCGCATACAGCCTGGAAACCGGCGAGAAAAAGCAGGCTGCTCCGGGATCGAACGAAATCAAGCCCGACGAATATTTTGAGCTGCGGGCTGACGGCGGAGCGGCGGTATACGGCACGGCCCGCTACCAGAACGATTTATGGTGGTTCGATCCGGCCGCCGGTACGGCGCGACAGCCGTTTACGGCGGAGCAAGGGCTGGTCGATGTCGGAGCGGATGCAAAAGGAAATTTGATGTATTATAATTTTACTTACGACCGCGCGGCGGATAATTGGATGACAGGCGAGACGCAAAAGCTGCTCCTACCCAAAGGGGTACAGGTCATGGATGCGCAAGGCAATCCGGTCAAACGGTTCAGTCTGCCGAAAGAGTCGAAGGAGCGTCTTGAGTTCGGCGGCTATAGCGAAAGCAAGAAAGCGGTGCTGCTTCATAAATTTGCAGCCGCGGTCAACAACAACGGACAGCCTTTCAAAAAAACGGACAGCTGGCTGCTGGGCGATTTGACTACCGGCTCGATGACGCCGCTGAATAAAGTGGACGTGCCCGACAGTTGGGATAAAAAAGATGTCGTCTTCGGAAATGTGACCGTCAATGTCGCGGCCGTTTCCGCCGAGCAGCAAGTATTTGTAAATACGGCAGATAATACGTATTATATGTGCCGATGGAAGACGAAGCTGGTTCGGCTGCTGGACGAAGACGATACCGTTTTGTACCAGGATGAACAGAACAAGCGGATTTATGTCAGCTCATTGACGAGACCCGATCTGGTCGTTGCGGCGCTGAGCTATAAGAAATATAATTGGGACAATCAGAGGTTCAGCTGGTTGAACGGGCATTGGATCACCCGCAGCCAAAAGCTGCCTGAAGGCGATAAAATGTACTTTTTCCAATGGAATTAACGGCATATTTTGCTATCTATTTGAATATGCCGCATAAATACGGCTGCGGAAGGTTGGACAATGATGGGCAGATTGTTGCCTGAAGCTTTTTTAGCGAAAATGAAACGAATGCTGGGTGACGATTACCCGGCTTTCTACGCCTCATACGACGACCCCAGATGGTACGGGCTGAGGGTAAATACGTTGAAATGCAGCAATTCGGAATTTTTGGATTTGACGGATTTTCGGCTGGAGCCGATTCCGTGGGCCCGGACGGGCTATTATTACCGCGAGGAGGACCGGCCGGGCAAGCATCCGCATTACCACGCGGGCTTATATTATATTCAGGAGCCAAGTGCGATGGCACCCGTGGAGCTGTTGGACGTGCGTCCCGGTGAACGGGTGCTCGATTTATGTGCGGCGCCGGGAGGCAAAACGACGCAAATCGCGGCGAAGCTGGCAGGTCAGGGCTTGCTTGTAATGAACGATATCCATCCGGACCGGGTAAAGGCGCTTGTGAAAAATATCGAGCTATGCGGCGTGCGCAACGCGGTCGTGCTGAACGAGCAGCCGGACAAGCTGCAAAGGCCGTTCGGCGCGTTTTTTGATAAAATTTTGATCGATGCGCCGTGCTCGGGCGAAGGCATGTTCCGCAAGGAAGAAGATATGGCCAAGGCGTGGCAGCCCGACTGGGTGACGAAATACGCAGCCATGCAGCGCGAGCTGCTGCGGCAGGCGGCGGTCATGCTCAGGCCGGGCGGCCGGATGGTATATTCCACCTGCACCTTCTCGCCGGAGGAAAACGAAGCGATGATCGCCGAATTTATCGAGGCGCATCCGCAGTTCAGCGTACGGCAGATCGAGGCTGTGAACGGGTTAAGCTCCGGCCGCTCCGAATGGGTGGATCTGGCTGCGGATCTGGCTGCGAATGAAGCGGCGGAGCGGGTACGGTCAGGCAACGATGAGCGCGAGCGTGAGCATAGGCTTGAAGGTTCCCGGTTGCGCAGACCGGGCAACGGTCGAGCGGGAATGCCGGCGTCCGGCATGGAGAAAGCATCGGCGGCAATAAAGGCGCAAGCTATTGTACCGCCGCCGTCAGAATCAGGCTCCGTGGAGATTTCCGACGGCGCGAAACGGGCGGTGGAAGGAACCGCCAGGCTGTGGCCGCATCTCCTGCGCGGAGAAGGGCATTTTGTGGCAGTGCTCGAGCATGCCGCCACGCCGGCGAATGACGAGAGCGGGGATGCCGGGAAGCATTCGGAGCTGCGAAGCGAGACGGGGCAGGCCAAGACGGAGGTGATTCAGACGGGCCAAGAAACGAGGCGGCAGCGCGGCTCCGAGACTGCATTACGTCCGTCCGTGAAGCAGAGAAGTCAGCCGGCCGTCGATATGCAGCCGCTGTATCGGTTTATGGAAGAACTTGCGCCGACTGTTCAGGTCGGCCGTCTTGTGCTGTATGGCGAACACGCGTATGCAGCGCCTGACGGGCTGCCGGATCTGCACGGCATCCGGGTAATCCGGCCGGGCTGGTATTTGGGCAGTATACGCAAGCAGCGCTTCGAGCCGTCGCAAGCATTGGCGATGGGGCTGCATGCGGACGATGCCGTGCGCACGGTGCGGCTTGCCGCCCGGGACGATGACGCATTGCGGTATTTGAAGGGGGAGACGCTGGACATGGCCGGCGAACGGGTCGTAAGAAGCGATGAGAGCGTACCGGCAAAAGGCTATTGTCTCGTCTGCGTGGACGGGTATCCGGTCGGCTGGGGCAAATGGCTGGACGGTATGCTGAAAAATGAATATCCCGCCGGTTGGAGGTGGATATAGTTGAAGCGAACGATGCGTTTGGAAAAGCTGCTGGCGCATACGGGCCACGGGACCCGCAGCGAAATTAAGCGAATGATGAAAACCGGTACCGTTTCGGTTAACGGCCGTCCGGTTAAAGACGGGGGGATGCAGGTCGATCCCACCCGCGATGAAATCGCGGTGGACGGGGAGGCTATCTTTTATCGCGAGTTTATCTATATCATGATGAATAAACCTCAGGGCGTCATATCGGCAACGGAAGATACGCGGGAGCGGACCGTGATCGATTTGCTGGATCCGGAACACCGGCAGTTTGAGCCGTTTCCGGTCGGCCGTCTGGATAAAGATACGGAAGGGCTGCTGCTGCTGACCAATGACGGCAAGCTCGCGCATAATCTGCTTTCCCCGCGCAAGCATGTGCCCAAAACGTATTTTGCCGAAATCGAGGGGCAGGTTACCGAAGAAGACCGGCAGTCGTTTGCAAAAGGAGTTGCCTTGGATGACGGCTATGTGACGATGCCGGCGGAGCTTGTTATTTTGAAATCCGGAGCGCCTGAGTATGGTGAACTATCGAAGATCGAGCTGACGATCATGGAAGGTAAGTTTCATCAAGTGAAACGAATGTTCCAGGCCGTCGGCAAAAATGTCGTTTATTTAAAACGGCTGTCGATGGGTCCGCTGCAGCTGGACGAACATTTGGCTGCGGGCTCCTGCCGCGAGCTGACTGCGGAAGAGCTGCATGAGCTGCAGCAGTCCGGACAGTCTGGGAAGTAGCAGCTGAGGAAGCGCTCAGGAAGGTTAAATCGGGGAGGAGAACGATGGCGAATTTTTCAATGCTCGCCCTGGATGTGGACGGCACCTTGCTGAATGACCAGCATGAAATAACAGCCCTTACCAGGCAGGCGCTGTTGCAGGTTCACTCGGCCGGAGTGAAGATTGTACTGTGCACGGGCAGAGGGCCTGGGAACGCTGTTCCGATTTTGGAACAATTGGGTCTGGAAGGCGTGCTGATTACCCATAATGGCGCAGCCACTGTTCAGACACCGGGAAACGTGCTGCTGCACGAATGCGGATTTTCGGTTATCGAGGTCGCAGCGTTGATACGCTACTGCAGGGAAAAGCGGGTGCATTTCGATGTGAGCACAACTTTTGGCATGTATGTGAACAACCGGCTCGGGCTTGCGGAGGCGGAGATGTATAAGAAATTTATGCTTGAGCCGGAGCATGTCGACGATCTGTCGTTATTGGACGGCAAGCTGGTCAAATATACGCTGTTCGGCACTCCCGGCCAGTTGGATGAAGTGGAGCGGGAAATGCCGCATATCGGGCTCCCGGATAGTCTTCAATATATTCGTAGCGGCGATTTTTTTATCGATGTCATGAGCATGGAAGCGTCCAAGGGAAAGGCGCTCGAGCAACTGGCGGTTCGGTGGAACATGCACCCGGAACGGATTATGGCAATGGGGAATTATTACAACGATCTCGAAATGATCCAATATGCCGGACTGGGCATTGCCATGGACAACTCGCCCGATGCCGTGAAAGCGGCCGCAGATGCCGTTACCGGCTCAAATAATGAAGATGGCGTTTATACCGCCTTAGTGCGATTCGGTCTCATTTAACCGATTGAACTGTAACCTGGACCTTATATTGTCAATGACAAAAAAACCGGACGCGAAGAGTGACCGGTTTTTCGCCGTTGGGTCGATTATGGATAATCGTCGCATCAACGGTGACAAAAATGCGGCTCCCGAAGCTTGCAGCAAGCTCAGAGGATGGGGCCGCCCTTTGCCTTTACGGGGAATTTGGCCCATGTGCGCCAAGCAGCTGCCGTACGGTGGGCAATGACTATTGCCGTTTATTTAATTGTTGAGCTTACAGCCAGCCGGTACGGGATACAATGACCAACAGGATGAACAAAACCAGAATAGTGCCAGTGCTTGTGTGAAATCCTCCAACTCCAGACATGCTGATTCCTCCCATTTGATTGTATTAACCGATGAACAAGACGGTCTGCTTCAAAGCGAGTGATTCATCGGCAGAAGCCTTATATTTTGTTGGGTTAACCTTGTTACCGGTCTACTCTATAATATGATAAATATCACGGACCGATTGGACTTCTGCCCCTGTGCATATTTTTTGGGCTTAATAGGACACGCTAGTAGAGGTGGTTTTTAAAGGAATGACGACCAAATAGTCCACTGGAGGCGGGAACAATGACCGATGTTAGGCTTAGAACGGATTTGAAGACGACAGGCGGAGAAGTAAGCGACATTCTGTGGAACCATCAGTTTATCGGTACGATGACGCTGGTCTATCGTGAAGGAGACCGTATTTCGGGCGCTATCCAATTGGAAGAAGAGAGCCTCCCCCGCAGTGCCAAGCCGCGCGTTATTCAGGAATTGCAGCAGCATATCCAAATGCAGATGAACGCATTAGGAGCTCAGACCTGCGATGTCATCGTCACCTATGGTCCTTACAACCAGATTATTGCGACTCAGGCCGCAGAAGCCGGACTGTCGAACGACGAAGAAGACCATGATTATGATTTGGATTGGACCGATGAAGACAGATTTGAAGATGAGGATCTCATCGAGCAAAATGAATACGTGATGGACGCCGAGTCCGGGCTGTCGGCTATTCGCAGCGCGGATAACCCGGACGGCTATTATGAGCTGATGATCGTGGCCGAATCGCGAAATAAAGTGGAATATCATATTTATGACGATGGGCAGGAGCTGGTGGCGGAAGCGGCTATCCGGATTGAGAATCGGGAAATTGGCGGCACCGTAACCTGGATGGATGAGCCGGATGATGATGAGATCGAAGCTGTAGCCGATCTGATCGTCAGCGATTTCGATGAGGATGAAGTGGATACTTTCGTGCTGCATATGAAATGGAAACACGACATTATCGAAACGATAGAGCTTACGCATGAGGATTTGTTTGAGGGCGAGGATGGCCTTGAAGCCTTGCAGGATGTGGACTTGGACGAGGACGATTACACCATCGTGCTGGGCCGTGACGACGGCGATACGCTAACTTATGAAATATATCAGCAATCGCACGGCGGACTGCCGATCGGTACGGCAACCGTCGATATTAGCGAGCGGCAGTTAACCGGTTTTATCGATTTCCGGGAGCCGGGCAATTCGGATGACCGGGAATACATTGCGACACTGCTGATGAAGGAACTGGATAAGGAAAAAGAATTCGAGACGTTCAATATTACGATGCTGTATCAAAACAAGCCGTTTGAAGAGCTTGTGTTTGATGGCGGCGCCATTCATTGACGCGCTCGCCTTCTCCTTGAGTCGGTAAAAAATCTCCGGCGCTGATCCGTCTTGTTCTGCCAAACCGAGGCCTATGCGGAAACGGCATGGAGCCGACCATGATGCGCCGAAAGGTGTGAAAAGGGGCGGACAGATGGACGGACAGCGCTCCGGAGTTTTTTTCATAATATCAGAATTTATATGTTTTCAGCGGAGCTGAACAATTCTGATATTGCAAGAAAACCTACATTTAAATCGCGGTCGCTCATCTTGGATAGGCCTCGATAGAGGTTTTCTTATAATATCAGAATTTATATGTTTTCAGCGGAGCTGAACAATTCTGATATTGCAGAAAAGCTACATTTAAATCGCGGTCGCTCATCCTGGATAGGCCTCGATAGAGGTTTTCTTATTATTCCGATTTTTCAAAAAAAGCGTCTCAAAGGGGCTACTAGCGCACCCGGCGCAGCCCTTTGGGGATATGGTTTTTCAGCTGGCCGCCGCTTTGCTTGCCCCAGCCGAGCGGGTGGCCGTCGACGGTGACAAGCGTCCAGCCGGCATCCGCCGCGGCGAGCGTCTCCCCGCGCAGGAAGCGCTCGATTTCCGCTGCTTCAGCGGGGAAATCGAGCGCCCGCCGCGCGGCGTCCTGCGGCAGAGCAAGAGCCAGGGCATGGGCCGGCTCGACGCGTCCCTTCTTCACCTCGGCGAGGTGAAGGCCGGCTCGCAGCACCTTCAGGCCGTGCAGCGAGCCTCTATCAAACGGGCAGCCGACCGCGGCCGGCTGCCAGTACAGCTGCTCGCCGAACAGCAGCGGCTCCCCGGGGGGCAGTACCAGCCCCGGCAGCGCCTCGGCGGCGAAATCACGGAAGAGGCGGATCGCCTCCTCTTCCGGCCTGGACGGGCCGCCGCGCCTTGCGGCGGCCGTGGCGACGCCCCGAGGCCCGCGCTGTGCGGCGCGGGCCTCGGGGCTGGCGGCTGCCGCCCGGACGCTCGTCGCCGGCAGCGCCCCGCCGGACTCGCTGCCTTTGCGCAGCAGCGCGACGAAATGGCCCTCGCCCGCGTGAAGATGCGGCCAGATCCGTTCCGTCCGCAGCAGCGTAAACGCCGGATATTGCCCGATCAGCGCCGCTATCGTCCGTTCGTTCTCCTGCTCGTTGAACGTGCAGGTGGAGTAAGCGAGCAGACCGCCGGTCTTCAACATGGTGGCCGCAGCCTGCAATATATCCGTTTGCCGCGCGGCGCACATCGCCACATGTGCGGGCGACCATTCCTCGACCGCCTGCGGGTCTTTGCGGAACATGCCTTCGCCCGAACAGGGGGCGTCGACCATGATTTTGTCGAAAAAGGCCGGAAACTTCGCGGCCAGCGGGTCCGGCGCGGATTGGGTGACGACTGCGTTGGCGATGCCCATCCGCTCGATATTTTCCGATAAAATTTTGGCGCGAGCCGGATGAATTTCATTGGCGATCAGCAGCCCCTCGCCCTGCAGCTTGGCTCCGATTTGGGTGGACTTGCCGCCCGGGGCGGCCGCCAGATCGAGCACAATATCGCCCGGCTGCGGGTTTAACAGCTCGACCGCCGACATCGCCGAAGGCTCCTGGATGTAGTATAAGCCGGCAGCGTGATACGGGTGCTTGCCGGGCCTCGCCGTATCCGGATACGAATAGCCGGTTTCGCACCATTCCACCGGCTTCAAGCCGAATAAAGCTTGTATTCGCCCAAGCTCGTCGGTCCGGACTTTGGCCGGATTTATGCGCAAGCCTTGCGTCCGCGGCTGCTTGTAGCTCGCCAAAAACGGCGCGGCCTGTTCGCCAAGCTGCGCGGTCATTTGTTCGATAAACGAAGGAGGTAAGGAAATCATATTGAACGTACTCCTCATTTTTTAAACTTTGCTTCGCACAACCTAGATAAACGTGCTCGTCCGCTAATGACGCGAAACCGTTTATCCTTGGTTGAATAAAAACGTGCTCGGCCTCGAACCCTATTATACTAGGTTATCCATATTGTGAGAAGCAATCCTACCGTGCTATAATAAAGGTTGGCTTTTTTACGGAAGAGGTGAACGAACATGGAATACGAGATTCCTGTCAAAGTACAACGATTGGGCACAGATATTCAACAAGACGAGCTTAAATACCATGATAAAGAAGTATTGGTTTCCAAGGAATTTACATTCGACAGCGCTCATCATCTTCACTGCTATGAAGGAAAATGCAAAAGCCTGCACGGCCACACCTACAAGCTGCAGGTGCTGATGCGAGGCAAAGCGGATGAGCGCGGGATTGTCATAGATTTTGCCGACATCAAGCGGATCGCTAAAGATCGGATCATCGATCTGCTCGATCACCGCTATTTAAACGAGGCGCTGCCGCCAATGAATACAACCGCTGAAAATATGGTCGTCTGGATGTACGAGCAGCTGAATGATGCGCTGCGCGAAGAACAGTTGCATCCGCGCGTCCGGTTGGACGAAGTCCGGCTGTGGGAGACGCCGACCAGCTTTGCGGCGGTAACGGCGGCCATGATGGGGGATGCGTAACGGGATGGTTCAGGTTGACAAGCAAGCAAACGGAAATAGCCGCACAGCGGCGGTCGATGCGAATGTGAAAAAGGGCGCAAGCGACCGGCCGGACGCTAAGGCTGGCGTTGCGTATCCTTTACGTCATGCGGATGCGGACCCGCTTGCCATCAAACTGCCGATGGTCGAAATTTTCGAGACGGTGGAAGGCGAAGGGACCGGAGCCGGTTTTCCGACCGTATTCGTTCGTCTGTTCGGCTGCAATTTGCGCTGCACCTGGTGCGATACGAAATACAGCTATCCGCCGGAGGAAGCCGAACGCGTGATGACCATCGGCGAAATTGTCGAGGAGGTACGGACCTACCGCTCGACGCGTATTTGCCTCACAGGCGGAGAACCGCTCTTGTACGGCGATAAGTCGGCTGCGCTGATTGAAGCGCTGCTGACGATAGACCGGCTTACGGACCTGCATATTGAAACGAACGGCGCTATTGACGTCGTCCCTTTTATGGAGCGGATCCATTCTCCGAAGGTGAGATATATTGTCGATTACAAGCTGCCCGATTCAGGCGAAACCGGCAAGATGGTCGTTTCCCATTTGGCGAAGCTGCGCAAGCAGGACGAGCTGAAGTTCGTGATCGGCAGCGTGCGCGATTTTGCCGAGGCGGTTCGGGTGCTGGCGCAGTATCCGACCGAGGCGCTTCCGCTGTTTAGTCCGGTTTGGGAAACGATGCCGCCGGCCAAGCTGGTGCAGCTGATGCTCGATAATGGGCTATCCGGGGTCAAGCTTAATATGCAGCTGCATAAAATAATTTGGGATCCGGCGGCCCGCGGAGTTTAACGATCGCTGCGATATCGGAATAGCAGGGTGAAAGGGGAGAAAGAAGCATGACGGTGAACGCATCGCAGAAAAAGGCGGTTGTTATTTTAAGCGGCGGGCTGGACAGCACAACCTGCATGGGGATCGCCCGGGACAAAGGATATGAGCTGTATCCGATTACGTTCGATTACGGGCAGCGGCATAAAATCGAGCTGGAAAATGCCGGTCTTGTCGCGGATTATTACGGGGTTAAAGACAGACATAAGGTGATTGCGCTCGGTTTTTTGAAGGAGTTCGGGGGCAGCGCGCTTACGGATGAAACGATCGACGTGCCGGATACGAGCCAAGCGGGGACCGCCGCCCAGTACGGAGAGTCTGAAATTCCGGTTACTTATGTGCCCGGCCGAAACCTGCTGTTTCTGTCCATCGCGACTTCTTATGCGGAATCGATCGGCGCGGAGGCTATTTATATCGGGGTCAATGCTCTGGACTATAGCGGATATCCGGATTGCCGTCCGGAATTTATCCGCAAAGTGGAGGAAGTGATGGCATTCGCTACCCGCGTTGGCGTGGAAGGCGGTCCGATTCGCATCGAAACGCCGCTCAGCGAATGGACCAAGGCGGAAATCATCCGCCAGGGCACGGTGCTGCGGGTTCCGTACCAGCTGACTACCTCATGCTACAACGGGCAAGCCGAGGCATGCGGCGTATGCGACAGCTGCCGGCTCAGGCTGAAAGGCTTCGCGGAAGCCGGGGTTCCCGATCCGATTGCCTATCGTACCTAATGCATGTGAGATGTGCCGTGCGCGCGGAACAACCCGTATGTTGGCCGGCATTATCCATAATGAATGCACCGGCACCCGAACGATGTACCCTCATTGTGCACACATATGAACGCGTCCATGATCGGACGCTGCGATAGCCGGCCGCAATACATGCATGATCCATGACAAACAAGCCTCCTGGCACCGCTGCATCAGCGGGCTCGGGAGGCTTTGCTTTTTTCGCTTGAATCAGCTCGGGTCAATATCCCTCATCCGCCCCTTTTCCTTCCAAAAGAGCGCAGTCAGCACCCGTTCGATCCATTCCTTATCTTGATCGGTCAGCTCGGTCCCGTCGAAAATCAGATCGTTATCGCGCAAAAATCGCCGTAAGTTCACCTTCGGCTTTGTATACGAATCATTTGGCGCCGAATCCGTCTTCTCCAAATAGCCTGCAAGGCTCATCAGCTCGCCGTACGGAGCATTCAGCCCTTCCGACAGCTTCATCAGCACGTCGGGCGAAGGGACTCCGCGGTTGCCGTTTTCCAGCTGGGAAATGTATGCTGCGGAAACGCCGGAACGATCGGACAGTTCGCGAATCGTAAAGCCTTTCAATTTGCGCATGTCGCGCAGCTGTTCATAAAAGTTCATGTTCGGCAGCACCTGCATCTTAGATTAGTAAACAATGGTTAACACAATTATGTTATCAGTAAACTTCTGTAAATTCAACGCTTCCATCAATGGATACAAAAGTAAACTTTTGTAGTTGCACATGTAAAACAAAATGGTATAATAATGGGCAGATGGAAAAGAATGGAGGGGTTCAGTTCGGATGAAGATTAGAACGAGGCCGAACGTATTTATGAAGGCAAGAATTGTGAAGGGGTTGTCTCAAAGGGACTTGGCCAAGCAGTCGGGCTTGAGCCCATCCTACATCAGTCTGCTCGAACGATCCGTCAAAAGCGTAGGGCCGGCCACAGCGAAGCGGTTGTGCGAGCTGCTGGAGCAGCCGTTGGACTCGTTGTTTATCATTGAATAATAAACGGTATCGTCCGGCAGCCCGAATGACCACTATTATGTATGTAGCGTTGTAACCTTATATGTGGCCGGCGATCTGCATACTGCATGGAACGGCCGCTTTGAAGACGGAATCCGCCAGCGGTCAAGACGCGACGACCTTGTTTTTTCCGCTGGTTTTGGCTTTATACATCGCTTCGTCCGCCTGCTTGATCAGCTCGTCCGCGGTCATCTGCTTTTTGTGTCTGGACCATCCCATACTTACCGTTACTATCGTTTCCGCTTCGATCCGGGCGCGGATGCGTTCTGCGAGTTCCGCAGAGTCTGTGTCGGGATCCGTCACGAGCACGACCATTTCTTCGCCCCCATATCTGCCGCAAATCCCGATCTGATCCGTTTCCTCCCTCATAATGCCTGCAACCTGCTTCAGCACCTGATCTCCCATATGATGGCCCTTCGTGTCGTTGAGCTTTTTAAAATTATCGATATCGCTGAAAATAACGGATACGCTGATCCGCCCGGCGATATACTGTCCGACCCGGTTGTAAAAATATTTGCGGTTATACAGCTGCGTCAATCCGTCACGGATCGAAGAATTATAGATGGCCTGCATCAGCTCAATGACGCGCTCGACGATAAACAGAAATAGGATGAGATGAAACAGCATCGGAATCGTCTGCTCCAGCTTCATCAATACCGGCTGGTTTCCGCCGAATACGTAAATATTGGCCATATGGATCATTTGCGTGCAAAAATATAACGTAAGCATCAGCTGGTATTTGACATTTTGACCGATGCGCGAATTGACCAGCAGAAAGCTGATGAATAGGAGAACGACCAGAAACAGCTCGACGATCAACGGCTGCAGCAGCTTGATTTGCGAGCCGTTCCCTTCCAGCCAGCCGGGGATATACCAGTAGCTCAACGAGATAACGGCGGTTACGGCACAGCACACCACGAAGACAACGCCGTCTCTCAGCCGGGTCGGATTGTACAGCTGATATATTCCCGTATTGACGAGCAAGAACGAGAACACCTTCAGCATCATCGCCCAAAAAGCAGCCGTGTCGCTTATGTCCGGATTCAGCTGGAAATAAACAAGTTGGCCGTACTGCGCCATCAGGATCATCAAGGAGACCGTGATGGAGAGATAGCCGATTTTGCGGCGTGTCATGAGGAGCCGGAACGCGACAAGCAGCGTAAGCAGGAGAATCACCAAAATGATCGTATAGGAAATGATGGCGCCGAGCGTACCCGATCCTAAATCTTCCAGCCGTAAATCGTTCATTTGTCGAAAATAACCTCGCATTCATGTAAAGATGATTGTATTATACCAAACATACATTCGTTTTGGTGAAAATATTGTCTTAAATTGTCTTAAAGAATAAGGGCTGTCCGAATGCTTGGAACTCTTGTGGTCGTCTGGCAATACTGTTACGATGTAACTATATATCTCATTCATTTTCATACTCGGTCGTTACGGAGGGCTATCATGAATATATTGCAAGCATTGTTCTTCCCCCCGGAGCAGCCGGGCGGCGTATCGTCGATGATTCCTTTTATGCTGGACCGCTTCAATAAGCGCGGATGGGAAATGGAGCTGTTCTCGCTGCCGAAACGGGTTCGCGGCAAAGGGGTGGAGCCGGTTCAGTTCGCTACCTTCGATTGGCAAGCGTACACCGGTAATCCTATCGTCGAAAAATATATACAAACCTATAAAGACTACGTATGGTGGACGAAAATGCGTCTGACCAAATCGTATGACCTGATTCACGCGCATCATCCGATTGCGGCGCTGGTGATGAAGCAGCTTTTTCCGGACACCCCGATTATAATGACGGTTCATTCGAGCTTTGAGAAGGAATTGTTGCTGAACGGCAAGATCAAGGAGAACGGGCCCGAATACGCTTTTTTAACGTCCATCTACCGGGAACTGGAAGAGCGGGTCGACCAGCTGCTTACGGTGTCGCATTCATTCAAGCAGTATTTGGCGGACTATGTGACCAATCCCGACCGGATCAGTGTCATACCGAACGGCTTCGACGAGAAGCGGTTTCGTCCGGTTCCTCACGAGAATAAGGTTCCGCAGCTCATTACCGTCTGCCGGCTCGTTCCCGCGAAGGGTCTTGATACCCTGCTGCTGGCGTGTGCGGAGCTTAAAAAACGGGGCAATCCGTTCGTCCTTCACCTGATCGGAGACGGACCGATTCGCCCGGAGCTGGAGCAGATGGCGATTGAGCTGAACATTTATGAGGAAATTATTTTTTACGGCTACATGCTGCATCCGGAAGATTTCATGCCGTTTTTCGACGTGTTCGTTCTGCCTTCCCGTGCGGAATCCTTCGGATCCGTATTTGCCGAGGCGGCGTTATGCGGCTTGGCGCTGGTGGGCACGAATGTGGGCGGGATTCCGGAGCAGATTGTGGACGGGCAAAACGGTTTGCTCGTACCGGTGGACGATGTCCCGGCCCTAACCGCTGCGCTCGAGAAGGTGACCGGCGATCCGACGTACCGGTACAATTTGGGTCGTATCGCGTGGGACAAGGCGCAGAACGCTTATTCAATGTCGCGCGTCGTGCAGCAGCTGAAAAGCGTGTACCGTACTTACCGCAAAGAGCAGTCTTAAAAGGTCCCGGTTAATCTGTCAGAGTGGACGCGCGTTGAGCGCGATCCCGACAGTCAGGGCAAGCCAAGCTATGCCAACGGAAGGAAGCGGGACATGTTGAAGTCGATTGCATATTTGCAGACCGGCAACGAGAGGCAGCGTCGTGCGTACAAAGCGATTGTTGACTTGGGCATTTTGAACGATTTGGCCCGGTACGGTCCTGTGCTGTGCGGGACTATACCGATCGGGATCGATGTAGACGGCTCCGATCTGGATATTATTATGAAGGTTGAAGATTTTGCCAAATTTACCGCTATAGCGACTCGATTGTATGGTAATCATACGGGTTTTCAAGTGAAATCGAACATAATCCGGGAGATGCCCGCCATCAAGGTTAACTTCGATTTTGGCGGCTTTCCGTTTGAATTGTTCGGCCAGCCGCAGCCGGTTGAAGCTCAGCATGCATATCGGCATATGTTGGTGGAGCATCGTCTGTTAATGAAATATCCCGACCTTAAGAACGATGTTATACGTTTGAAAGAGCAGGGGATCAAGACCGAGCCCGCCTTCGCCCGGATCTTGCAGCTGGCGGGCGATCCGTATGACTCGCTCTTGACATTAGGCGAAGCAATCAGGGTATCGTCCCGCAGCGGACCGAGCAGCCGTTAACTGACCGTTATTCCTCTAGGCTGCCAACCGCAATATAATGATACCGGCCATCGCCGCGCTGAGGCCGTACACTTCCATCCGGGTAAACCGCTCCTTCAATACGAACCGGGCATACAGCAGCACGATCACCACGTTCATCGCCGTCACGACGGATACCAGACCCGTAACGCCGAGCCGGTAGGCCGGCATGTTCAGCATCATTCCGGAAATGTTCGTTACGCCTACGACCATACCCCACAGCATCGTTTTGCGGATACTCCAATTGATGCGGACCGGGCTTGCAGCCACGCGAGCCGGAGGCTTGTCGTCTTCTGCCAAGGCGGCCGCCGTTTCGGCTGCGGCGGAAGACCGGGCTGAGACCGTCTGTTTGCGGTTGGCGATAAACCAAGCGACCCCGAACAGCAGCGTTCCGGTGACATACATAATCGCAAGCGTCGGCAGCGTCTCCGCTCCAAGCCGGGTCGCCTGTTTGGACGACAAGTCCGTTAGTCCGAAGGCGAACATCGCGATGACGCCCCACTGTGCGCCTTTCAAATTGTTCCAAGTCAGATCGTTCGAGTATCGAATTAACAGAAGCCCCATGATAATGATAACGAAAGACATCGTTTGCCATACATTCAGCTTCTCTCCCCAAATGAAATAGGCCATGACGATCACGACGACCGGGGGCAGGCCCGTGAACATGGCGATGATCGCGGCTTTGCCTACAGCGAAACCGCGGTACATCGACGCGTTCGAGATAAACGAGAACAGGCCCATAATGGCGCCTATCCAGACGCCTTGCGACCAATGCTGGCCGGCAAACAGATTGACTGCCAGGGCGATCGCTGCGCCGGACAAATAGACGGCGAACAGCAGCGCGTTCCGGTCGATTGGACGCTGGGAGGTCCATTGATACAGGATGCCTCTAAGGCCGAAGCAGACGGCCGAAGCGGCGGCAAAAACAAACCACATGATACAAGCTCCTCGCTGAATATGCTATTCGTAGATCATCTTGACCGTCATTCCACCGTCAATAACCAGGTTTTGCCCGGTTATGAAGCCCGCTTGTCCACCGGTCAAATACAGACAAGCGGCCGCAATGTCATCGGGTGTTCCGACGCGGCCCGCCGGATGCTGGAGCCTGTCGCGTTCCGTGTGCACCGGAACCTCCCGCGCCGCGGTTTTCTGCCAGTCTCGCGTTTCGATCCAGCCGGGGCTGATTGCGTTAACGCGAATCCCGTATCGTCCCAAGCTGACAGCCATCGCGTGGGTTAGTGCCAGCAGACCGCCCTTGGAGGCGGAATACGCCTCGGTATCCGCCTCCGACATCAACGCTCGGGTGGAGGCGATGTTTACGATAACGCCGCTGCCTTGAAGCTTCATGGCGGCGGCCGCCTGCCGCGAGCAGAGAAACGCGCCCCGCAGGTTCACGCCGATCACCTTGTCGAACTGATCGGCGGACAGTTCAAGCATCGGGCCGTTTCGGCTGATGCCGGCATTGTTGACCAAAGCGTCGATACGTCCGTATTGATCGACAATTTGCCGTATCCAGCGGACGATGTCCGCTTCCCTGGCTACATCCGTATCAAGGAAAAAACCTTCGCCGCCCGAATCTTTCAGCTGCCGGACGGTTTCCTGTCCGGCTTCCTGATCGGTGTCCGCAATGGCGACCGTATACCCGGCCCGGGCGTAGGCGAGCGATACCGCCTTGCCGATGCCTTGGGCGCCGCCTGTCACTGCAGCCACTTTCCGCATATCGGGATGTCCTCCTTATTGCCGCGTATTGCGGCCTTTTACGGCTCTAAATAAAGCCATTGATTTTTTACCGTTATATAAATACTATAGTATATAGCATAACAATCGAAGGCGCAATGAAGGAGTTGAAACGGTTGACAACGGATCGAACGGGGGAGAAAAGACGCCCCGAACGGGAGATCACTTACCAGGTTGGCTGGAAGCGGGGGCGAATCAAGCTGGAACCGGCCGTACCGGTCGAGAACGGCGGCTCTGACGCCCGGCTCGTTAGCGAAATGCCACGGTTGTCCCGCGTCGAATATGCGCTATGGCGGCCGGCAGCCACAGCCAAGGACGAAATCGTTCTGGCGGCGCTGCTCGTGTTCCCCGCAGCCGTTTTTGGCATAGCGCTATGGCTCGTTTACAAGCTGTCGGTTCAGCCTTGAAAGCGGATAATCATTTTAACAATTAAGGCAGGTGCGCGAATGAAACTGATTCTGGCCGTCGCTGGCGGTATGATCGGATTGATGGTCACGGCTTCGGCGATTTATTTGGCCTGGACCGTGTTTCCTTACATCAAAAGCAGGACAAACAAAGAGGCCGCCGGGGGCAGCCTTGCGGAACGGGATTTTTTATGCAGCCAAACCACAGCGGCCATGATGAAGTGGACCTATTTCGATTACGCGCTGATTGGCGTTTTTGGGATCGGCAGCCTGTTTTTGTTTACCGACGTTGTTGCGGTAATCCGCGATTCGGACAGCTACCCGCTGTACCATTACGGCTACCTGCTGTGCGGATTTGTGTTTACGCTGTTCGGGATGATGTTCATGGTGCTCCGCTTTACGCTGGTGCTGCGGCTAGTCCGTCCGGATCGTACGGCTGCGCTGCCGGATAATCATTACGAGCCAAGCGGTGCTGAACAGGCCGATTAACGGGTATAAAATCGTAAGCAGCTCCTTAAAGCCCAATTGGCTGACCAAATAGCTCATGAACAACAGAATGATCAATATCCAGTCCCGGGGCAATTTCGTCCGCTGCTCCAGCTGTGTCGACAGACCGTACACGTCGGCGATATAGGTCGTCAATATTTCGCCGTAAATGACGCCAATGAACAATAACTGCAGCAGCCATCCGAGCTTTTGAATCAAATGACCCATCGGGATATCGAATTGGGATATGCCCGGCATTTGGGCCGACAGGGCGAAATGGCCGGCCAGCAGCATCAAGCCGATCATCACACCTCCGCTGATTCCTCCCCAAAACAGAACGGAACGGTCCTTCGTCTGGGCGCCGAGGGGTACAAGAACCCCCTGTGCCATCGACAGGTTGAAGGCGGCATACAGAAACGGGGCAATCCATATGCGTTCCGAGCCGTAATCGGTTGTCAGACGCAGCCAGTTTTCCGAGCCCGGCAAATTCCACGTATACCAGACGACGATGCAGCTGAATGCAAGCATCAACGGGACGACGATCGAATTGACCGTCAATATCGCCTGCATTCCCTTTTTCAACACGATGAACGACAAGATCAGGGTTGTGATCAAGCCTAATTGAAACGGCAGATGAAAATGCTCCTGAAATACCGAGCCGGCGCCGGCCAGCATAACGGTCGTGACGCCGAATAAGGTGAAGAGCATAAACAGGCTGATCCACGAGCCGGCTTTTTTGCCGAACAGCAGCTTGTTTAAATCTTCATAGGACTGAGCTTTGACATCGTGGGCCAGCAGCATTAATTTAATACCAAGCCATACGAACAGCACGCTGGACACGCCTATGGTCAAAGTTGCGGTCCAGCCGTACCGGGTGAAAAATTGCAATATTTCTTGCCCCGTTGCAAAACCTGCGCCAACGACGGTGCCGACGTAGGTAAAGCAGACCTGAAGGACGCTGCCGAGCTTTTTCAATTGTGATGACCCCCTTTCAAGCGTAACGCCCCGATTTAGTACAAGGTATGAGAAAGCGGACGAACACATGACTCGAACTTGGGAAAATGAAAGGTTTCTGTTAAAATAAGATGAGCACTTTATTATTTGAATACATTTTAAGTTGGAGCGTGTCCGAGTGCTGGATGAAATTTTACTGTTGATTGAAAGTTATGGCTACATTGCGTTATATTGCTTATTGGCTGTGGGAATAATCGGTATCCCCGTGCCGGATGAAATTTTGATGACAACAGTAGGATCTTTAACAGTGACCGGCGGTCCCCTTACATTCGGCACATCTTTTATCGTAAGCTTTGCCGGGACGATGACGGGAATGATGGTCAGCTATTATTTGGGAAAATCGGTCGGCAAGCCGTTTCTTTACCGATACGGCAAATGGGTGAAGCTGACGCCGCAGCGGCTGGAACGGGCGGAGGGCTGGTTTAAAAAATACGGTTTATGGACGGTCGCTTTCGGCTATTACGTCCCCGGGGTGAGGCATTTCACCTGTTATTTGGCAGGCGTCAGCGGTGTCGTATTATGGAGATATTTGTTGTTTGCCGGGAGCGGGGCGTTGGTATGGTGCCTGACGTTTTTATCGCTGGGCCATTTCATCGGCTACAATGCACCTGCGATCATGGAGCTGGTTCATCATTATATGGGAATCAGCGTGCCGATTATTATAGCGGTTCTCGGGACCGGAGGCTATATCTATTGGCGCTACCGCCGCAAGCGCGCCCAGTCTCATTAGAAGAATGGACAAGTCGCATTTGTGCGGGTGTTATTAAACGAACAAAAAAACAGGACTCCGGGCAGGAGTCCTGTTTTTCGGTACAGCGATTTATTCGACTGCGAAAAGCTTGATGGAATTGACCTTGTCCGATTTCGGGTCGATATCCAGCTTCAATACAGCGCCGGTTGACTTATAGGTAAGGACGAAGCTCGTATTCGAATCGGGCTTGCCCAGCGCCTTGTAGGCGTCATTCGTGGACTGTCCGAGCTTTAAGCCGTTAAGTCCCGGGTTAATCTCGCTGCTTCGGATATCGATGAACTGCAGCAGATTGCTTTTATTAAAGCCCACCAAGAAATCGGTATAATCATAGACGGTAATGGGATCGCTGTCGTCATCCATGACGAATTGCTCTTTAGGCTTGCCGTATTTGGCCGTTACCGTTTCGACTGTGCTTTTCAAGGTAAGTCCGAGCAAAGTAGGCTTGGCCTGATTGAACGGGTCTTGAATATCAATCTTCGGCTTCGCGGGCTGAGCCGGCTTGCCGTCGGCTGCCGCTGCATCCTCCGGTGTGTTGTCATGAGGCGCGCTTGCCAGCGATACTTTATCGTTCGGGTTTACGGCCGCAGGCTCTTTCTCTGCCGGTATTACCGTCGGCGGTGAAACCTGCTTGTTGACGGGATCGGCGGGAACGTCGGCGACGACCGGCGTGTGCCCTGGCGCCGTGCCTTGCATGGCCACATTCGGTGCATGGTTGCATCCCGTAATAAGCATAATGAAAATAAAAGGAACGGACCATAGGGCGACATATCTGGTTTCTCTAATCATCCTAATCTTCCTTCCTGAGAAAAATTTTCCCTTTTTTGTACAGCGAGACGACATTGATCAGCTTCATGAACTACCGCTTGGACGACCTTACTAATCATACTCCGTTCGAACCTAATCGACAAAGAGCATTTAGGCCCAAAAGAAGTCAAAATTTGTGAAAAAAGCCATTTATAATATTTAACAGCTGCTTTTCACGGACATGGTACATGTTTCTTGCTCTCTATATTTATTAACGCATTTAATGGAAAGAAGTTGCAGTTTGTTTAAAAAAGTTTATCCGAATAGGACTTGAAACACGGAATCTCGTTATGATAAGTTAACGGAAAGAGTTTTTCGATGGAGGAGCATAAATGGAACTATTAAAGCAGCGTATTCGAGAAGTGGGAACGGTACTTTCAAACGATATTATTAAGCTGGATGCGATTATGAATCATATGATCGATCCGGTTTTAACGACAGCGATGGGCAAGGAATTCGCTCGCTTGTTCCGTGAGGATCGCATTACGAAAATCGTGACGATCGAGTCGTCAGGCATTCCCATAGCCTTTGCGGCCGCGCAGGAATTGGGAGTTCCGATGGTATTTGCCCGCCGCAAAAAGTCGCTTAATGCGGATGTGACGGAAACGTACTCAGAGCGGGTTCCATCGTTTACCAAAGGGCTTGTGACCGATATTATGGTATCGCGGGAGTTTTTGGATACGGAGGACCGGATATTGCTGATTGACGATTTTATCGCTAACGGGGATGCGGCGAGAGGCTTGATCCGCATTATCCGCCGATCGGGCGCCTATTTGGCCGGTGTAGGGATTGCGGTGGAGAAATCGTTTCAAGCGGGCGGCCGCACCATTCGGGAATCCGGCGTTCGCGTAGAGTCGCTTGTGAAGATCAAGGCTATGCAGCCGGGCAGCATCCAGTTTGAATAAGTTGCGCCTTCAGCCAATTATTTTCAAAAGCATTAAACCTTTTCAGCCTGAATGTTTTCATTTATAATGGATTCATGCGAAGAGAGGAGGCATTGCTATGGGGAATGAAATTCCGGCCGATTTTTTCAAGACCAAGTTAAGCGAAGCCAAAATTCATTTTGAACGTGCCCTCGATTGTAAACATACAGAGTTTGACGATCTGTATCCCTATATGATTGAACATCCTCAATTTTTTTGGTACAAACGCTATGTAGCGTGGTCAGAATTGCTCACCATTGTCAAGCTTTGCGAAGAGCTGGGCGAAGAATGGCAGCAGCTGTTTTCTCAACAGCAAATCGAGTATATTCAAAAAAGGGTCATGTCGAGCAAGGTTCTCGATTATTGGTTCGAAACGAATGATTCAAAAGAACATGTCGGCTAAATCGTACCTGGCTGCGATGCGATAAAGATGGCAAAACCTACACCTTTCATGGTATAGGTTTTTTTGTTGTGCTATCGTCGGAATTAAAGAACGTCCATCTTTTCAATATGCTTGCGCGTTTCAGGCGTTCCGAGCTCATGCAGCTTGCGGTAAATTTGCGTTAAGTAATAGTCGGCGGCATCGTTCTCTTTATCCAAATGATATTCCCGGGCCATGATCATGGCGCGGGCAATCGTATCGTCGTTGGCCTCTTGCGACTCCTCGAACAATTCCTGGAGCTGGTCGCATTCTTCGTCGGTAGCTCTGATTTCGAATTCGAAGTTTCCGAGCATGTCGGCGGGTTCCAAAATTTCGCCAGATCCTACGGCGATGTAAAATGTCTTCTTCTTTTCCTCATGGTTGTCCATAAAACGAAAGATCCTCCTTTGGCGAAAAATAACGGCTATAATCCGGCATGTTTATTGTGTGTTTCGTTTGGTGTATTCTATACTTAATAATGTTGTAAAGGAGGGGCTGCCTTGATCTCCGAGGAGCTGTTGGATCAATACAGAGTAGAGGGCACCTTGCTTCGCGTTGTGCGCGATGCGGATCCGAAAAACGATGTGAAAGGGATTGTCGTCGCCTGGGATGACGAAACGGTCATGATCCGCAAACAAAACCGCCGCATTGTCAAGCTTGATCGCAACCATCATTATCAGCCTTTTGCCAACGATCGCGATATCGGATGGATCGGCAGGTAGGAACTCGATATAAAGGAAAAACCGGGGATTGGCCCCGGTTGATTCGATTCAAGACAAATAACGTTATTTGGCGTCAGGGGCATCGCAAGGTGCCGCTTTCGATTTTTTGTCGTTGTCCGCCATTTTCCTCCCGAACGTGTCCAGTCTGGACGGATGGGACGCCGGGCCCGTATTATCCGGTTTGCTGTTTCGGCCAGCCATGATGATCACCTCCACCCGGATATAATCCCAACTTTAACGTCTTCTTATCCATATGTATAGCTACCGTTAAAACCGGAAAACTAGAATAAACTTGATCAAGCATGATTCGGTACGATTCGGGGGCACGAAGGAGGAGGGCATTGTGGAACAGCTGCAAACCGTTATGCTCGATAAATATTATGCGCTCAAATTGCGGGATGAAGGTGAAGGCAGCGTTAGCGGTGAGATCGTCTTGTTGTCCGGTTCCGGGCAGAAACGATCGGACATGCGGATATTTGAAGTGCCTGCGATGCAGGATGAGCAGGCAGCCAAAGAATGGGCGCTGCGGGCGCTTCTGGCGTACAGGGAAGGGTAGGCAAGGAAAAAGTCTTTGTCTGGCTCCCATTCACGGTCTGAAGGCGCCTAAAATAAACATGATGCCCAATGTGGCAAGCATCCCGATCAGGATGAACAGCAGGCCGCTCAGAAATAAAAAAGCACCCGGAATAATAAAGCTTAGGACGAGACTTATTCCGATTATCCACAACATCGACTGAAACGTCAGTTTAATAAATCCCCACAGCAACAGTGCGGTTACTACCCCTATGGCCAGCTGGTATAGTATCATGTTGGACACCTCCTCAAAGCTTTCCGGAGGAAAGCTGCATCGAAAGCATAGGCTGGGCTTTCTGAAGGAAAGCCATCGTCGAAAGCATAAGCTAAGCTTTCCGGAGGAAAGCTGCATCGAAAGCATAGGCTTATATGACTCATTATATGGACGTTGCTCCTAAAAGATGATTGGCTGCATAAAAACAAGGAATAAATGAACGCTGAACGGCATAGGATGATAATCCAAACAACCGGTTACTTATGCACGAATGCAGAAGTACGGCTGGGGAGGGGTTAGAAATGCGTGACGACGGTTCTCCGCTCAGAGGAACAGTATACGGCATTTTGTTTACGCTTCCAATTTGGGGGCTGATCGCATGGGGAGTGTATTGTTTTTTTAAATAAGAAAGCGTCGGATTGAAGCCCAACAAGGATAAACGGCTTCCGTCCTTATGGGACAAGAGCGTTTGTCAAGGTTGTGCGAGCCAAGTATGAAAAACTTATACATTCAACTAAAAAAAGATCCTTTACAGGATCTAGAAGCCGGATTTCGATTTGCTGATGAGCTTATTGCCGCGGAACGTGAGTTTGGCTTTCGCATTGGCGTTGCCTTCAACCGGGTATTCATAGGTAACGGTAAAATCCGGTTCTCCCTTTGTGCCCGATTCCGAAACAAGCTTGCCTTCACCGCCGGCTGTTTTTACGCTATCCTCATACGTCATGCCGATATTTATTTTGTCAAAATTTTCGGGCGTCATATTGGTGGCCGGCTGCTCGACCGGAGCAGTTGGCTCCGGAGCCTTGCTGGTGGTGCAGCCTGTGGTCAAGACGCACGCCAGGAAGAACATAGCCGACAGCATCCTTATTCGCAATTTCGTTCAACTCCCTTTCAAATCCACAATTTTTCTGTATTTAGAATTTGCTGGATGAGCTTCAAATATTCCTCAGGATGCGTTTTTTATCAAGGATAGGTCATTAAAAAAAATTTAAAATTGATGTTTGACATATGTCCGGGCAGATGATATTATACTTCTTGTCCCCTTCGAAAAGGCTTTGAAGGTGCGCCATTAAGCGGTCATGGCGGAATTGGCAGACGCGCACGGTTCAGGTCCGTGTGGGCTAACCCCCCGTGGAGGTTCGAGTCCTCTTGACCGCATCAACCTCAATAAAGACAACCACTTGTTAAGCTTCATAGCAGGTGGTTTTTTAATTTTCATGATGGGCTCGTTGAGAAGTCCGGCCTTAGATGGATTAAGGAAAGCGGGAGAGAAGAATGGATGTTCGATTGGCTCGATTAGACGATAACAAAGCGATTTTGGAAATTTACAATGAGGCCGTACACAACACAACGGCTACATTCGACACGGTTGACCGTACCTATGAGCAGCAGGTGCAGTGGTTCGAGAAGCATGGGGACATGCACCCTGTTCTGGTCGCGGTGCTGAATGACCGGGTTGTCGGGTGGGCTTCGTTAAACCCGTACTCCGATCGGCTTGCCTATGCGCGGACCGCAGAGGTGTCCCTGTACATTCATCGCGATTTCAGGGGGCAAGGAATCGGCAAGCGGCTGCTGAACGATGTGCTGGAAGCCGGACGCAATGCCGGTCTGCACACGGTGTTATCGCGAATTGCCGAAGGAAACGAAAGCAGCATTCGCCTTCACAGGCAGTACGGCTTCGGGGTGGTCGGGACGATGAAGGAAGTCGGGTTCAAGTTCGGCCGGATGCTGGATGTCGTTATGATGCAAAAAATGCTGTAACCAAGCTCTGGTGATCCGGCCTGTCACGCAAGCGGCAGACGGACCGTAGCCTCGGTTCCTTGCGGAGACGCCGTGCTTGTCAACGAAAGCGTACCGTGGTGCAAATCGATAATTTCTTTGCAGATGGCCAGCCCAAGTCCGGTGCCGCCGCCACCGGGACGAACCTGATAAAATTTGTTCGTTACATGCTGCAAATGCACATCGGCAATGCCTATGCCTTGATCGCGGACGCGGACGACGCAGCAATCCGGCTCCAGCGACAAGCCAACCTTGATCGTCGTATCCGGGTAAGCGAATTTGACCGCATTGTCCATAATGTTAAGAAATACTTGCTTGAGCCGATTTTCGTCGCCGGGAATAAGTGGATGGACGTCTGTTCCTGATGCGGCTTGAAGTCGGAACGCAATTCGCTTGTCTGCCGCTTTTCCCGATAGCTGCAGCATTACCTCGTTCAACAGCTCCGCGATATTCGTCGGCCTCACATCCAACGCCAGCTGCTTTTGCTCCAGCTTGGCGAAATCGAGCAGCTCCTCCACAAGTCCTACCAGCCGATCCGTTTCCTTCGATATAATTTTAAGACCTTTTTTGGTTCCTTCCGTATCCTTTAGATCGCCCGACAATATCGTTTCGCTCCAGCCTTTAATACTGGTTAAGGGAGTACGCAGCTCGTGGGAGATCGATGAGATGAAATCATTTTTCAAGTTATCGCTTTTGACGATTTCTTTGGCCATATAGTTCAAGGTGCGGGCCAATTCGCCAAGCTCGTACTTGTAGTTTTCATCGACCCGGGTGTCAAACTGTCCCTGTGCCATAAGCGAGGAGGCGGCCGTCACCTGCTTGATCGGTTTCACGATCGAATTGGCAAGAGCCAGACTGACCAAGGTAACCGTCGCAAGGATCAGCAGTCCGATGAGCAGGGCGATGCCGGATATGATCCGAATGACCCCGTCAACGGCCTCCAGGGAAGTCATGTACCGCAGCACGGCAATGGACTGTCCGTTCCACTGAAGCGGGGTGGAGACGGCCATAATGCGTTCGCCCGTACCGGGATTGGCGCCGATCCACCGTTTTGTAGCGCCCCGGGCAGCCGCTTTTACATCTTCGGTGAGGGACTTTGCACGGATGGCGAAACCGCTTGAGCTGGCGAGAACTACGCCTTGGGCGTTGATGACCTGCAGCTCCGCATTGCTGGACGCGAATGAATCGGTAATATCGGCCAATTGGCTGTCGAGCAGCAGGGCGTTCAGATTCGTATGGAACTTATTGTAAAAGGAAGCCGATACTTGCGCATGATTGCTGAGCTGATTCGCAATCGTGTTATAGTAGTAGACACGTACGGAGTAAATAAATACGCTCTCGACCAGTACAAGTGTTAATAACACAACCAAAAAGTAATGGGAGACGACGAGCCGCTTCATGCCTTTTTTGAACATCATGGAAGCTCCTTCCATTTGTAGCCGAAGCCCCATACGGTTTCAATATGGACGGGCTTGGACGGGTCTTCCTCGATTTTTTGGCGCAGCCGGCGAATGTTGACATCGACCATTTTCGGATCTCCGAAATAACCTTGGCCCCAAATTTCATCCAGCAGTCGGTTCCGGTTAAGCGGAACGCCGGCATGATCCATCAGCATCCGCAGCAAAGCCAGCTCGGTCGGAGTTACATCCAGCTGACGGCCGTTTTTTCGGAGCTCGCGCAGCTCCGCATCGAGCTCGAACGGACCCGAGCGAAGCAGTCTCCCGTGGCCTGAGTGGGGCGCTTTTAATTGAACCCTGCGCAGCAGGGAATGGACCCGCGCCATCAGTTCGCCGGGGCTGAACGGTTTGCTGATATAATCGTCCGCGCCGAGCGATAAGCCGACAATTTTGTCTTTCTCCTGTACTTTGGCGGTCAAGAAAATGATGCCCATCCATTCATTGCGTTCTCTTATATATCGGCAAATTTCAAATCCGTCCGGGGCCGGAACCATCACATCGAGCAGCGCGATCGTAATATCGGGATGCTCTTGAAGACAGCGGATCGCCTCCTGTCCGGCGGCGGCTTCCACGACGTGAAAGCCTCCGCGGATTAAGTTGACGACGATAAAGCTGCGAATCGATTCTTCATCTTCTAATAACAATATTTTATTCATAGAGATTCTCCTTGAAGGTCCGGCGAACTGTTTGCTGCGCGGGCGGTTCAACATTTCGAGCGCTTGCGCTCCTCAAAAGATTCGGACGTCCCGATGCCGGTTCGCCGGATATTTATCGTTGTGCGTCACGCCGAATTCATATGTTTGGCGGCAGCTCCGCGTTAAGAGCGGTTTATAAGCCGGAGCCTCATGCAGCCTTTGCTCGAAGAAGGCAGGCTCATTTCTCCAAGCCTGACAACGGACGGAAGCTGCCGGTATATTTGCGGCTTTCCTCGGTCAGCAGCAGCGCGGTTACGGTTTTGGCCGTACGTCCGATTTCCATCCAATCCGCGGTCGGCTGCATCGCGTTCCACGTCTCCTCGGGCATCGTTTTCCACTCCACACCGCTAACGCCGCCCGCAAGCGTAAACCGGATCACGCCCTCATCCTTGGGCCGCTCCAATGTATAATCCCCGTTCCATGCTCCAGGGATTTCAAAATAAAAGCCGTTCGCGATATCCATATACCACTCATATAATGGAGACGTCGAGAAGCCTTGCCTGCCGTCCCAACGATAAAAGGCGGTGATCCAAGGCATCGTGGCCATTGCTTCCTGCTCCCAGCCTTTTGGCTCGCGGTCGATGCCGATTTCCATAATTCCGTCACCGTTGAAGTCGCCGTTGATGGCTTGCCGCGGTTTTAACGGCACATCGTGATCCGGGAAAGCTTTGGTCAGATGACCTTGATCAAAATAGACGAGCTGGGTGGAGGCGGAATGGGCGCCAACGCCGGCATCCAGCGCAATCCCCCTTATGCCGTCGGCAATCCAGCCCGCTTTCGCCGAAGCGTACCCGTTCACATTCGCATCGAGCACGACCGTATCGACCGGCTGAAAGCCGCCGCGGGCATATTGGTATACGGTAAGCCGGGAGTCGACGTGCCGTTCCAGCGTTAAAACGGACAAGTCCTTGCTGTTATCCTGATTGAGGTCGTCAACGATAAATTCGGCATAAGGAGTTTCCATTTCTTTGGAAAAATTTTGGCCGTTAAAGCGGTACACGACAAGACCTTTGGATACTTTAGGCCCTCCGGAATAGCCGGCCAGCATATCCAGATTTCCGTCCAGCGTCACATCCTCAAACAGCAGCGTGTCCAATTCATAGCCCTCGCCCTGGAATTGTTCGAGCTGCTTCCAGCTATCGCCATCCTGCTGCCACAGCATTCCGGTCAATCCTTTGGCATTATCCGCACTCTGATAAAATACGACAGCCTCCTGGACGCCGTCGCGGTTCAGATCGTTTACATAAATGGAGCCGAGAGCGCGCGACTTTTTGGGCCGCACCAGCGAAGCGCCGGGCGGAAGTGCATTTTGGATCAGCTGTTTCAGGCTTTCTTTATCCTCCGGCAGCCGCGGCAGACGCATATACGATTGCGGGTCTTTCGTCAATGAACAACCGCTGCACATAACGACGGCGGCGGTCAGTATGGCCGACAATAGGCGAAGCTTAAGCGGCAACATGAAATCACCTTCTTTTTGCGTACCCGGGTTAACGACGTCATTTTCCTATAACGTGCCTTACCCATGCATAATTATTCCTCTATAGTTCTGCCCTGCGGCAAATATGGCGCCTGAATTCATTATACCAGCCGAATAAGGCAAAAAAGGTAACAAACGAGTGACACTTTGCGAAATAACAGAAGGTGTGATTTATATCACAGTATATTCGGAGAGCTGCATGATAATTTGATGGTACACTGCCCAGCTGGAGAAAGAGGAAAAAGAGATGAATATTAAAATGGGGATCGTAGGCAAGGTTACATGGTTAGTCGTTATTGCGGTGATGGTAAGCGTGATATCGCTGCTTGGGATCGGCTATTACGTGAATTACAAACAAATCGACTACGCGGCCGGCGAGGAGCTGAACGGCTGTGCGAGCATCACGTCCGGTCTGCTGACGGCGGCGGAGATCAAGGAGCTGGGCCAGGGCAGCATATCGGCGGCGTTAAAAGAGAAAATTAATTGGATCGTCGATCATAAACCGATTTTTAAAAATGCCGCTGTCATCAGCCTCGACGGCGTGCTCATCGTACCGGATAAGAGATGGGAATCACAGGGCTTTAAAGCGGGCGACACTATATACATAGACAAACACGCGGTGGATATGCTGACCGGCATGAAGCATCCCGAAGCTTCGTCGGTATACGAATTCGGCGGCACCGAGCGGAAAACCGGCTATGCCCCGATCTATGCGGATCATGATTCATCCAAACCGATCGTAGCGCTGATGGCGATCGATTTTGACGCTTCGATCATTCATGACCGTACGCTCACGATGCTGAGGTTTACGCTGCAAACGGGAGGAATTTTCCCCGTTATCGCCGCTCTGACAGCCTATCTGTTGATCAGCCGGATGATTAAACCGATCGGCCACATCAGCACGCGCCTGAAAAAGATTGCGGAAGGCGATTTGACCGGCGAACCGATCCAAAGCGCAAGCAAGGATGAAATCGGCAGTCTGGTCGGTTCCGTGAATCAAATGACGGTTCAATTGAAACGAATGATCGTTACGATCGAAGATACTTCGCGTGAAGTGAACCGCACGTCAAAAGCATTGGCGAATGATGCCAACGAGACGGTCGAATCAATCCATACGATGGTTTCGGCTATGCAGCAGATCGCCGGCGGTGCGGAGGCGCAGGAAAAGGGCACCAACGAGAGCGCGCGTGCGATGGAGGAAATCGCACAGGGCATGAGCGGCATCGCCGGCTCTGCGGTGGCGATGGCGGAAATGATGGCGCAAACGCTGGAGGCGGCGGAGGAAGGCGGGCAAACGCTGGAGCGCGTGCTCAAGCAAATGGATGCGATGCATCTGTCCGTCGAGCAGTCGACCGAAGCGGTGCAGGAGCTGTCCGCGCATTCGGAGCAAATCGGGCATATCGTATCGGTCATGAAAGAAATTGCGGCGCAGACGAATCTGCTTGCCTTGAACGCTTCTATCGAGGCTTCGAGGGCGGGCGAAGGCGGGAGGGGATTTGCCGTCGTCGCCGAAGAAATCCGCAAGCTGGCCGAACAATCGCGGATGTCTTCCGAGCATATAACGGAATTAATCGAGACGGTGCAAATCCAGGTGAGGAAAATGGTCGCGGCTCTAAGCCTGGAAATGGCCGAGATGAAGACGGGGGCGGAATATATCCATCATTTATCCGGCGGTTTTCAAAGCATCGTGGACAAGGCGCGGCAAACGAATGGGCAAATTACCGAAATATCCGCGATTTCGCAGCAGGTTAGCGCCTCAACCGATGAAGTGTCCTCCTCCGTACACGAAACGGCCTCGATCGCCAAGCAGTCGTCGCTGCAATCCGCGCAGGCCGCCGAGCTGTCTGCAGGACAGCTTGAATCGATGCGGCAAATTACGGTTGCCGCGAGCGGAATGGAAACGATCAGCGAGGAGCTGGGAGAGGTCGTCAGCAGATTCAAAATCGGGTGACAACCACGTCTTCCGGCTGTAAAAACGGTTACGATCCGTGCTTGACTCGAATTTTGCGGATAGCTATAATGTAACATATGTCCTTAAAGCAATATGGGCTAAAAAAATCGGCTGAGCACCCCGTTTGGGGTGCTTTATTAACGATAAGGAATACGCACCGAGAGACTTTGATCGAAGTGACAAACGAGCTCGTCTTGGAGACGGTGAGCCGTCTGTCCTTGGTTGAATAGAAAAGTATAAGTTTTTCATACTTGGCTTCGCACAACCTTGACAAACGTGCTCGTCCCCTAAGAACGGCGAAGCCGTTTATCCTGGATGGAACACAAGCAGCATACAAGACGCGGATGCATTTCGTCGAAACGTCTTCGATCCGCGGTTCTTTTATTAACGATAAATTTCAAGCGTACGAATTGATGGAAAAGGGGATTTTGAACAATGAATTACAAACAAGTATTGGCGGCCGGATTGGCGCCGCATTTGGATGGCGTTCAGGAGGAGACGATTGCGGACCTGATCGAATATCCGCCGAACCCGCAGATGGGCGATTTGTCGATGCCGTGCTTCAAGCTGAGCAAGCAGCTGCGCAAAGCGCCGCATGCGATTGCCGAGGAGCTGAAGCAGCGGTGGGAGGCTCATCCCGTATTTGACCGGGTGGAGGCGGTTTCCGGTTATTTTAACGTGTTCTTGAACGGGCAGCGCTTTGCAGAGGAAGTCGTCGGCGAAATATACGATTTGCAGGACCGGTACGGCTCGCAACAAATAGGACAGGGCCGTAATATCGTGATCGACTTTTCATCGCCGAATATTGCCAAAACCTTCCATATCGGTCACCTTCGTTCCACTATGATCGGCAATGCGATTTACAAGATTCATGAGTTTCTCGGCTATAACTGTGTCGGCATCAACCATCTGGGCGATTGGGGCACGCAGTTCGGCAAACTGATTGTCGCTTACCAGCTATGGGGCAATCAGGCGGCGGTGGAGGCCGAGGGCATCGACGAGCTGCAGCGGCTCTATATTAAATTTCACGACGAGGCGGAAAGCAAGCCCGAGCTGGAAACCGAGGCGCGTCTATGCTTTGTGCGGCTGGAGCAGGGCGACGAGGAAGCGCTCAAGCTGTGGAAATGGTTCGTTGAGATCAGTTTGAAGGAATTTGAAAAAATGTATGCGCTGCTCGGCGTCAAGTTCGATTCGTATGCCGGGGAGAGCTTCTATAATGATAAGATGGATGCCGTGATCGAAGAGCTGAAGCAAAAGAAGCTGCTGGAGGAAGACGACGGCGCGCAGCTGGTGCGTCTTGACGACTTCAACATGCCTCCGGCGCTGATGATCAAGAAGGACGGCGGCACATTGTACCATACGCGCGACGTGACAGCGGCGATTTACCGTCACAACGCCTACGATTTCGAAAAATGCATCTATGTTACAGACGCCGGGCAAAGCCTGCATTTCCAGCAATGGTTTAAAGTCATCGAGCTGATGGGCTACGACTGGGCGAGCAAGCTCGCGCACGTACCGTTCGGCAAGGTCAGCCTGGAGGGCGCGAAGCTGTCGACGCGCAAAGGGAATGTGATCAGGCTGGAGGAGCTGCTGACGCAGGCAATTGAAAAGACGAAGGTCATTATCAATGAAAAGAACCCGAGCTTGGAAAATCGCGACGAGGTCGCCCGTCAGGTTGGCGTTGGCGCCATCATATTCAGCGATTTAAGCAACAACCGGATCAAGGATATCGTCTTCTCCTGGGAGGATGCGCTTAACTTTGACGGTGAGACGGGGCCGTACGTGCAGTATACGCATGTGCGTACATGCAGCTTGCTGCGCAAAGCGAACGGCAGCGAATCGATCGAGCTGTCGGGAGCGAAGGACGCATTGAACTTTGCGCTGCTGGACAATCCGGAGGCGCAAGGCGTGCTTCGGCAGCTGCACCTGTTCAAGGAACGGGTCGAGCAGGCGATGCACAAGCTGGAGCCGTCCGTCGTAAGCCGCTATCTGGTAGATTTGGCGCAGAGCTTCAACCGCTTTTACCATGAATGCCCGATCCTGGTTGATGACGCCGAGCTTCGTCAAGCCAGGCTGGCGCTTGTGAAGAGCGTGCAGATTACGATGCGCAACGGCTTGTGTCTGATCGGGCTGGAGGCGCCCGAGAAGATGTAAGGCAGATCGCATTCCCACAGCCCGCTGTGTAAGGCAGATCGCATTCTACAGCGGGCTGTGTAAGGCGATAATAGGTTTGCAATTGCGATGAGGCTGTTCCAATGGAAGGTAGGACGAGGAATGCCGGGGACAGGTTCGGGGACAAGGTTACGCGCCGTGTAATTTGGCCACACTACGTAATACGGGGGTGGACCTATGCCTAAAGACGGCGATGAATTGGTCAAATATGTAGCCGAGCAGCTGCTGAACTATATGGAAACGCCGCGCGAGGTGCGCAAGCAGGCACGGGAGTATCTGAAAGAAATCCGCGAGCCGTGGACTTACCGGTGGTTCGGGATGATGCCTGCGGCCATACGGATGTGGACGGAAAAACTGCGCATAAAAAAATGAAAAGCTTCTCTTCTCAACAACCGCGTTTCATGGAAACCGTATGTTGAGAACGGGAAGCTTTTCTATAGGAAGGAGGAGAGAAACCTTAAGGATACAGCTTTCCGAGCTTGCAAGCGGCTGCGTAAGGGATCGCCCGTTGGCCGTTTTGCTCGAGAAGCAGGAAAGCGTCTTCACCGGACCACTGATGGTATCCGGTTACCGCGAATGGCGACGTTACTTTACCGTTGTACAATTGCGCGGTGTACGTTAGCTTCTTGTGCCGCTCCAGATCGCTGCGGAGAGCGGCGAACGATTCGTACGCGGCCGGGGCGTTCTTCACCCATGGCAGCCGGTCGTAAGGATCGAACTCCGGCAGCTGCAGGCTGGCGCCGATCGACTGACCGGGCTCCAACCGGGTATATGCTTCATCGGCGGACGAGCCGCCGGATTCCTGCAGATCCGAATCCGTCTGCAGCGGCAGCACTTCGCCGGTTTTGGCGTCGATATAGTAGAAGTTATCCGCATCGGTTATTTTCCAGACGGCATGCAGCGGGTCCACATATAATCGTTCCGTCTTGTAAGAAGAATTAATAAGGTCAAGCTGTACCAATGATTGGTACAGTGTTTGCATGCTGAACAGCGGTGTGCTGCCGCGTCCGTATTCCGTCAGACGAAATTTGGACGGATTGTTCGGGTCTGCGGCATGGATGACCATGTAGCCGACCGGACTTCCCTGGGATTGAAGCAGCACGATCCATCCGTGCGTGCCCGGTCCGAGCGGCTGGCTTGTCCATTCGGCCTGCTTCCAAGCCTGAAATCCCTGCTGGCCGGAAATGGACTGAATCCATTGTTGAACCGCATCCTTCAGCGATGGGGAAGTGATCGTGCTGTCCGGCTGTACGGGTGCGGGCGGTTTTTCCGAAGCTTTCGGCCCGGTCGCGGTTGTGCCCGCAGCTTCCGCTGCGGAAATCGCGGCGCCGGTAACAGCGGCATTGGAGAGCGGCATCGGCACCATCAGGCTTGTCCATATGACGAGCGACACAAGCCAAAAGGTTGATTTCTTCATTGCTTCACCTGCTTGTATTGGGTTTTCGGGCATATGGCTTGAGGTCCGCCAAACGTAAAAAAAGGTAGGTGATGTCGAGAACGTTTGGAACGAACAAGCCGTACCCTTATTGTAACGAACAGACACTGAAAAGGTTGTTACAACCTGTAGGCGGCATCAAAACATTTTGCTTCTATTTTTGCTGGCATTTAGCGGAATTCGTCAGTTGACGGCCGACCCGGCCATCTGCAAATGAAACAAACCGCAATTGATGACGGATATTTGGATCCTCGGCCGGTACTGCCAGTCGATTTCCCGCCGGCGGTTCGCATACTGCGCCTCGACCTCGTACCGCTTATCCGGCTCGGCGCTGCGGATCAGCGAGTCATAATAGCCGCGAATCCGTTCGAGCTCCTCCTGCAGCCGCAAACCGGCTTCCTTGGCCCAGCGGTGGTCGTAGCCTCGCAGCTTATGCTCCAGGTAATCCTCCAAATAAATGACGGCGCGGGGCAGCGTAAATTTATCGGGCGTAATAAATATTTGCGCCGGCAGCCGGGGGGTAAGACGCTTGCCGAGCAGCTGCTCCTGAAACCGCTCCCGTATTTCCCCGGTACCCAGATGGATGCCGAGCGAATGAATTTCGCTGCGCTTCATATCGCAGGCCAGCTCGATCTTGAAATTGACCTGCAGCCAATTTTCATATGGCACGGTGGCGGTCGATTTCTGCTCCGGCTTGAACTGCTCGTACAAATGGACGAACCGCCCCTTGTTTCGTACGGCGGCAAATATTTGTTCGAGCCTGCGGCTGCCGAAGGTGACTTCGTCCTTCGGCACGCGTGCCGTAATCTGCGTCGGCACGAAGCCGAAATAGCGGCCGAGTATGCTGTCGGCCGGCGGCTGACCCGGCGCCCCGCCGGCTTGCGGGGCGCCGTACGGCCCTCCGGGAGCCGCGCCTGCGGCAGCTCCCGGGCTTGCCGCTGCGCCTCCTCCCGGCGCCGCAGCTGCCGCACCCGCCGCCGGACCCGGCGGGGCGGACGGACCGGCGGCCGCACCTGCGCCCGGGCCGCCGGTCTCCTGGACGGCCGCCTTATGGCCGTCCGGATCGAAAATAAACGTGCACGTCATCGTCTCGGGCGCGACGCCCGTCCTTTCCACGAAGCTCCAGTAATACGGGCGGTACGTCAGCTCCTTGTCCGCCGAAGGCGAGAGCTTGACCGTGACGTAAGCCGGGTGCTTCTCCACGATGTCGCACTGCTCCGCTTCAAGATAGCGCAGCACGAACTGCCGGATCTGTTCCGGTTTCATGGCGACACCTCCACTTGACCCGCGGGCGGACCGGCAACCGAATCGAGCAGAGACGAGAAGCGGGAAGGCTCCTGGGCGCTCTGTCCGACCTCGGATCGGATGGAGGAAATGGAGCGGCCGAGATCGTCGATCTGCCGGCGCATGTCGTCCTCGCTGCGGGAGGACAAAATCATCCGGGCCAAATGATTTTCCAGCGATTGCGTCTGCTCCAGACGTTCCAGAATCGTATCCAGCTCGCCGATGACCAGCTCGAACATGTTGATTTTTTCATGCAGCAGCGACAAAATGTATTCCTCAATCGTCCCCTGCGTGGACAAATTGTAAATTTTCACGTCATCCTGCTGCCCCAGCCGGTGCACGCGGCCGATCCGCTGCTCGACCCGCATCGGGTTCCACGGCAGGTCGAAGTTGATCATATGGTGGCAAAACTGCAGGTTAATCCCTTCGCCGCCCGCCTCCGTAGCGACAAGCACTTGGGCGCGGTTGCGGAACAGATCCATCATCCAGTCCTTTTTGCCCCGGTTCATGCCGCCGCGGTACGGAACGGCCGTAATTTTATGCTCCTTCAAATATTGCATTAAATATTCCTGGGACGCCCGGTACTCGGTGAAAATGATCACCTTGTCGTTAATTTCCTTGACAAGCTCGATTACCTTCTCCGCTTTTGTGTTCGCTTTTATGCCGCGGATCAGCTCGACGAGCTCCCAGATTTTAGCGCGGACAGGGGAGTCCTCGGCTGTTTTTTTGAACATATTGACCAAAGTAATGAACACCGCATCCCGGCTGCTGCACACCTCGCGCTGCAGGGTGACAAGGGACAGAACGCTGCTCAGGTCGCTGCCCGCTTCCTCGTAGCGTCCTTTGACGAAGTCGGTCACGCCCTCGTAAAGCGCTTTTTCGTCAGGGGAGAGCGTGAGCGGAATGTTGCGCACAATGCGTTTGGTGAAGCTCACGTTGCCGTCGCTGCGCCGGTTGCGGATCATGACCTTGGAAAGCTCCTGCTGCAGCTGCTCCTCGTTTTTGGGGATGCGCTTGTCGACGACGAAATTGGACTGGAAGCTGCCCTGTCCGCCCAAATGGCCCGGCTTGAGCAGAGTGATCAAGTTGTACAGCTCCTTCAAATCGTTTTGCACGGGAGTGGCGGTCAGCAGCAGGCAATATTTTTTGCGCAGCTCGGTAATGAACTGGTAATTGGTCGTTTTTTTGTTTTTCAGCTTGTGAGCCTCGTCGATAATGAGCATGTCGTATTCCAGACCGAGCACGATATCGCGGTGCGGGTCCCGTTTGGCCGTATCCATCGAGGCGACGACGATGTCGCTTTGCTCCCACATGTATTCTTTCTTTTGCGCCACGGCGGGAATGCCGAATTTCTGGTTCAGCTCTCGCACCCACTGCAGCACCAGCGAGGCGGGGACGAGAATGAGCACCTTTTTGACCAAGCCCCGGATGATGTATTCTTTCAATATAAGCCCCGCTTCGATCGTTTTGCCCAGCCCGACCTCATCGGCTAAAATTGCTCTTCCCCGCATTTCGGTCAGCACTTTTTTGGCGGTATCGATCTGATGCGGCATCGGGGTGAGCTGAGGGATATGAACCAGGCACTGCAGCTCGTCAAAGCTGTTGATCAGACTGGCCTGCTCGGCTTCATACGCAAGCTGGTACAGCGTCCAATCGTCCCAGGGCCCGTTGCGCAGCGCTCTTGCATGCAGCTCCTCGAACCAGTCGCGGTCAAAATGCAGCTGGACATGTTCGTTGAAAGGTCGCACGTGTTCTTTTCGCTCGTTGGTTTGTGTTTGCATGGCGGTTGCTCCTTTAACGCCCTCTCCGGAGAAGGAAGGCTGGGAATCTTTCCTATAATATACAAATATATGGCCTGACGAATCGTTACTTTGTAGTATGGACGAAAAGAGGCACTTTCATAACCCGGACGAATGCTTTATGATGGTTTATAACAGTTCGGAAAGGAAGGATTTCGGTTTGAAAAAGCGGTTCTTATGGATCCCTCTTCTATTGCTGATTGCAGCCGGCGCCGTGTATGGAATCATGACTGTCAAGCCTGCCAAGCGCGTAACGCCGATTGACCCGGAAGCGACGCAAGCGATTGACGAAACCGGCGATCTGCTGCTCGCGGACGATTTTCAACTGTACAGCGCCAACAGCAAATCGCGGTTTTGCAAAAAGATTTTGCAGACCGTTCAGCCGATCAGCGGCATCAGCTACACGTCGGAGCATACGGTCATCACGGTGTATAACCCGGAAGATTCGAAAGCGTTCAAAGGCTTTTATATGCGGGACAAGCAGTCGGACAGCTTCGTGCAAACCCCGACGCCGCAGCTGACGCCCCGTTTCAGTTATTTGTTCGGCGACGTGCTGTTTTTGACCTCGGCGGATAAAACGGCCCAGAAGGGCGGCGAGTTTACGAAGGTGGCGCTGTACGATCTGAAGGAGCATAAATGGCTGAAGGAATGGTTCGTGCCCGGAGGCGTCGAATCGGTGAAGGGCAGCGGAAAATACGTTTATTTTGTCACCTCCAACAATGCGGAAACAAGCTCGAACCTGTATAAAGCCGACGTGCTGAGCGGGGAATGGGGCAAGCAAATCCAGGAGGCGCGGCGCTATCCGCTCGACCAGGTCGCATTGGACACGAACGGCGATATATATATGATGATTTCCCAGCGGACGAAGAACGAATGGTCGAACAAAATATATAGATTCAATCCCGGGCAAAATCCGTATGAGCTGACGAAAAATTTTGTATCGAACACAAGGCCTTATTCTTATAGCATGACCGCGCTGCAGGGAAAAATGTTGATCCTGCTGCATGATGTGACGAACACGAACATGGAGCTGGAGAAGCCGCTCAGTCTGCTGAATTTGAAATCGCGCAAGCAGATACATCTGGCCTGGGATCACCGGCCGGTGGATGCGGATGCGTTCGCGGACGAATATGTCGTACTGGCGGAGGACGGGACGCTCGGCTTTGTCGGGCTGAACGCGACGGCGGACGAACCGCTGCGCGAGGTAAAGCTTGACGGACTGGCGGCGGGCAAGCGGATCGTTGTGAAAAAGTAAACCGGGGCCGGGAGACTGTCCGACGAAGCAGAACGGTGAATAATGGCGAAGTCATCTCCAAAGCCCGTTCCCGTCCTTTAATCGATAGTCTCCGCAGGTCTGAAAACCAGTCGTTTGGCAGCAATCAAGAGCCTTGGTGTCTGTTAGATTCATGGTGCTCTTCAATCGATTGGACGTTCATGTGCTTGCGTTATTTTGAAATGTTAGACTAGAGCAGACAGGAGTGTACCTTATGACATCACAATGGCGGTTTATTTCATCGGGCAATCATGACCCGGCTTACAATATGGCGGTCGATGAGGCGATCCTGACGGCCCACAGCGAAGGCAAGGTGCCTCCGACGGTCCGCTTTTACGGATGGAACCCGGCGACTTTGTCGATCGGGTATTTTCAAAAGGCGGTCGAGGAGATCGATTTCGGGCAGCTGGAGCTGGAGGGACTCGGCTTTGTACGCCGGCCGACCGGCGGCAGGGCGGTGCTTCACGACAAGGAGCTGACTTACAGCATCATCGTTTCGGAGAGCTACCCGGGCATTCCGCGCGGAGTAACGGAGGCTTACCGCGTGCTGAGCGAAGGACTGCTGTTCGGCTTCCGCAAGCTTGGGCTCGATGCTCGCATGGTTCAGCTGGAAAGCGAGGAGGACAAAAGCAAGTACGCTTCGATGGGCTCGGCCGCCTGCTTTGATTCGCCGTCATGGTATGAGCTTGTAGTCGAAGGGCGTAAAATCGCGGGCAGCGCGCAAACCCGGCAAAAGCAGGTAGTGCTGCAGCACGGATCGATCTTGCTCGATATGGATGTCGATCAGCTGTTTCGAGTGCTGAAGTTTTCCAGCGAGCGGCTGCAAGCGAGACTAAAACAGCAGTTCGTCAGCAAGGCGGTAGCGATCAACGATTTATGCCGCCAGCTCGGAAAGCCGGCCGTGGCTCTGCCAGAGGTTGAGGCCGCATTTCGCGCCGGGATGGCAGAAGGGTTAAACGTCGAGCTCGCGGATGGCGCGCTGACGGAGTACGAGCAATCGCTCGTTTCACAGCTCGTGAGCGAGAAGTACGCCAACGATGCGTGGAATTTGAGACGGTAGTTACCTGGCCGGATAATATGGCGGAGGCTGTCAGTCTGTTTGAACGTTTGGGATGGCGTAATAGCGGTGTGTGTGCTTATGGGTTGACGGAAAACGTATAAGCCGTGAGCGTGCTTAGTGGGTGGCGGAGTGCGTATAAGCGGTGATCGTGCTTGCCGGTTAGCGGAAATCGAAAAAGCGGAAAGCTTGCCTGTGATCAGGCGGACCGATTGGCGGATAGGGAAATTTCTATTGCTGAGATAGTGAAAGGCTGCCGAGCATGTTCGAGCTGGCAGCATCATTCAACAGACTATTGCAACAATGTCCCTCACGCAGCTTGAAGCGTTGCGAGGGACATTTTGTTTGTTTGCGCTAATCCCCTGAGGACAGCGCTGCCGGTTATGCTTGGTCAATGCCGATCAGCTGCTCGAACGCTTGCTGCAGCCGCCGGGTCACCGGGCCCGGCTCGCCACGGCCGACAGGCTTGCCGTCTACCGTGACGACCGGTGTAATTTCCGTAACGGTGCCGGTAATGAACGCTTCTTCCGCCGAGCTTAAATCTTCGATGGAAAAAGCGCGCTCATGGCAGCGGATGTCCAACTGCCGGGCCAGCCTCAGCACAACCTCCCGGGTTATGCCATGCAGTATAAGATGATTGGCCGGGTGCGTGAACAGCTCGCCTTCCTTGACCATCATAAAGTTGGATGCGCTGCATTCCGTAATCGTCCCGTTTCTATGTAAAATGACTTCGTCGGCGCCCTGATCAAGCGCATGTTGTTTGGCCATAACGTTGGCGAGCAGATTCAACGTTTTCAGGTCGCATTTGAGCCAGCGGATATCATCGGCCGTAACGGCTCTAATTCCGCCTTGCATCGATTTTAGAGTCCGCGAGACTTCGCTGCAGTAGGCCATCACGACCGGCTCCGCCTGCTGCGGAAACGGATGGGACCGCGGAGCGACGCCACGACTGATTTGCATATAGACGGTGCCCTCCTGCAAACGATTCGCCCCGATCAGCTCGAGCAAGAGCGAGTGCAGCTTATCGACGCCGTAGGGAAGCGGAATGCGCACTTCCCGGGCGCTTTTTTCCAGTCTGCGGTAATGTCCTTCCGGCTCGAACAGAACGCCGTTATACACGCGGAACACCTCGTAGATGCCATCTCCGAAATAATAGGCTCTGTCGTCGGGGGAGATCGCCACCTCGTCTTTGGGAAGCAGCTGATGCTGATATAAATAAATGCTCACGGCGGTTCCTCCTTAAGATTGAAATTTGGCGAACATTTGTTTGTGTTCGGGTCAAGGTTATGTTATGCTGTTAGCAATACAAAAATAAATCGCGTAATATCGTTAGCGTATCAAGCTTGGCTCTCCATGTCAAAGGCGAACGGCGGTTAACGTGACGCTCCCGGTCTTCCAAGCCACCATGCTCAATTTGTCGAAAAGACGACCCAAACTGCACGGGCGGCGGGTAAGTTTCGCAATCGTTTCATTCGCAATGGACTATTTTATTTCCCTGGCTCATCGTACAGGTTCTTAATGGGACTGGCAGCCTACAGTGAGAAATGTCGAAAAATATGGTTAATTCAGCCATCGAAAAAGAGCGTAATTCGGAGCAAATGAAAGCAATCGGCAATGCGGCTTGTCCTATTGCGTGATATTCCGCAGCTGTCTTAATAGTAACACCATATATTGTGTTGTATAATGAGAAAGCCATACTAGATGTTGTGCTTTTTTTGAATCTCTATTTTTTAGGAGGTTATCGGTTTGAAAACAACGGAAAGCAAGAAATTAAGCGGATTAAGCGAAAAAATTTTCCTTGATCGTTACGCCATGAAAAATGCGGACACTTCGTTAACGGAAGTCGGCGATACGGTGCTTGTATTGACGAAAGACGATCCCAAATTTCCGGCGAAGGAAGTCGGGGAAGTGATCAGCCGCGACGGCGGACAGGTCAAGGTGAAGCTTCGCAGCGGCGATACGGTCGAGTCATCGGTAGAAAAACTGACTCTGACATTGGAAAAAACGCCTGAACAGCTCTGGGACCGCTTGGCGGGGGCGATGGCTTCGGTCGAAGCTACTCCCGAGAAGAAGCAGGAATGGACCGAGAAGTTCAGATATATATTGGATGATTGGAAGCTGGTTCCGGGGGGACGGATTGCCGCAGGGGCAGATGCCAGCGAGGAGCTTACGCTGTTCAATTGTTATGTCATCCCTTCGCCGCATGACAGCCGTGGCGGAATTATGAGCTCTTTAAGCGAAATGACGGAAATAATGGCCCGCGGCGGCGGCGTCGGAATCAATCTTTCCTCGCTTCGTCCAAGACGGGCCGTCGTTAAGGGCGTCAACGGCTCCTCCAGCGGCGCCGTTTCGTGGGGCGGTTTGTTCAGCTATACAACCGGTTTGATCGAGCAGGGCGGGAGCCGCCGCGGCGCCTTAATGCTCATGATGAACGATTGGCATCCGGATGTCACCGATTTTATTACCGTCAAGCAAACGATGGGCCAAATTACGAATGCGAATTTATCCGTTTGCGTGAGCAACGGTTTTATGAAAGCCGTCAAGGAAGATTTGGACTGGGAACTCGTATATCCGGATACGACCGATGCGGATTACGACCAGCTATGGGACGGCGATCTGGATAAATGGAAAAAGCTTGGCAAGAAAATCAACGTTTATCGTACCGTCAAAGCGCGCGACATTTGGCATACGATTATCGAATCGGCCTGGAAATCGGCTGAGCCCGGCGTCGTCTTTATGGAATATTACAACCAGATGTCCAACAGCTGGTATTTCAATCCGATTATTTGCACGAATCCATGCGGAGAGCAGGGGCTGCCGGCGTGGGGCGTCTGCAATTTGTCCGCGGTCAACCTGTCCAAATTTTACGATGAGGAGAAGCATGACGTGGCCTGGGAAGAGCTCGGCAAGGTCGTGCGCTATTCCACCCGTTTCCTTGACAATGTCATCGATAAAACTCCTTACCATTTTGAAGAAAACCGCGTTAACCAGCAGAGCGAGCGGAGGGTCGGTCTCGGTACGATGGGCTTGGCCGAGCTGATGATCAAGCTGCATATCCGCTACGGCAGCCCGGAATCGCTGGTGTTTCTGGATAAAATTTACGGGTTTATGGCAAAGGAAGCGTACTTAGCTTCGGCGGATATTGCTGCAGAAAAAGGCAGCTTTACGAAGTTTGAAGCCGATAAATACTTACAAAGCGGTTTTATGAAGACGATGACCCGCGAGTATCCGGAAGTCGGAGCGGCCATTCAGAAAAAGGGCATGCGGAATGTAACGGTTATTACTCAAGCGCCGACAGGCAGCACAGGCACGATGGTCGGCACTTCCACAGGGATTGAACCGTATTTCGCCTTTGAATATTACCGTCAAAGCAGATTGGGCTTCGATAAGCAGTACGTGCCAATCGCGCAGGAGTGGAAGGATGCGAATCCGGATGCGGAGCTGCCCGAATATTTTGCCACGTCGATGGATTTATCGGCTGAGGATCATATCCGGGTACAGGCGGCCATTCAGAAATGGGTCGACAGCTCCATCTCCAAAACCGCCAATTGCCCGGCCGATTTTACGGTGGAAGAGACGAAGCGGCTGTATGAACTGGCGTTTGATCTAGGCTGCAAGGGCGTTACGATATACCGTGACGGCAGCCGCGATGTGCAGGTGCTCTCGACGGAGAAGAAGGATGAGAAGCAGAACGGAGCTTCCGATGCAGAGTCGCAATCGACACCAGCGGAAGCGAGCGGCAAGTCCGCGGCAGAACCGGCGGGCATGAGGGCGGACGGCCATGGCGGAGCTTTGGCCGTATCGTCAGCAGCCTATCCGCAAGGCGGCCAAGTGCTGGATAAGCAGTACAAGCGCCGCCCGCAAATTTTGCGCGGCGCCACCTACAAGTTCAATACGCCGTTTGGCATGGCGTATATTACGATTAACGATATGAACGGCTCACCCAGCGAGGTGTTCCTTAATGTCGGCAAAGCCGGCTCCGACGTATTTGCCATGTCGGAAGCGCTAGGCCGTGTTTGTTCGCTGTTCCTGCGTTACGGCGATCACGGCAATAAAGTGCAACTGCTGACCAAGCATCTGAAGGGGATCGGCGGTTCAGGCGCTATCGGCTTCGGGGCCAACCGCGTCGAATCGATCGCCGATGCGGTCGCCAAAGCACTGGAAATGCATGGAGACTTCTCGGATGACGCGGACGACTACGTGACCGCCACTCAGGAAGTCGTAATGGAAACGACGGCGCAATATGCCGTTAGCCGCAGCTCCGCCACTTCGCTTGACCTGTGCCCGTCATGCGGCTCCGCCTCGCTGATCAACGTCGAGGGCTGCAAAACATGTACGAACTGCGGGTATGGCAAGTGCTCGTGATGAGTTGCGGGATTGTGGATGGACATTTTTTTTGTGATGAAAATTATCTGGAAACGATAGACGAAAAGACAGCCGCGGCTGTCTTTTTCCATTTGAAGGAAAGGAAGCGGATGTGGGCGAAATGCTCATGAGCGGTCCCTTTGTTCTCGTATAGACTATTTTAAAATGGGCTTCGCCTTGGCAACGGTATAACCGCTGTCGCCTCCGACGTTCTAATTACTTTTGGCTCTGCTTGGGACGGGTTGACGAAAGGAAAGTTCTTCCAAACAGCCTCTTAGCTCATGTTGATAACGCGATTACTTGGTTCACAATTTTTTAAATACACTTGACCTTAACATGATGTGATGGATTAGGATATAAAGGATTAAACCAAGAAGGAGAGGTTTATTATTCAAATTAGTGAATTGTCCCGTATGACAGGAGTAAGTCTTCGTTCTCTACGATATTATGAAGAAAAACAACTTTTGAATCCAGTTCGTTTAGAAAATGGTTATCGAGAATATGACGAATCCCATATTGAGCAAGTCAGAATCATTCAACTGTATTTTAGTCTCGGTCTCACTGTTAGGGAAATAACCGATTTCTTTCACTGTACAATGCATGAGGAAATTAAGCGTCAATGCTTGCCAAATGCCATAGAGATCGGGGAAAGGAAGCTTTTAGATATCAAAAAACAAATCGAGACTTTAAGAATAGCCGAATCTCAGTTGGAAGATTACCTATTAAGTTGGAGAAAGATCTTACGTAAAGGAGAAGGGCAAAATGATTAATCAAATAAATTTAAGAAACCCTCGAATTGCATTAGTAACAGGAGCCAACCGTGGTATAGGGAGGGAAATTGCATATCAGTTGGCTTTGAAGGGGCTGCACGTATTGATCGGCTGCCGGGATGCAGATAAAGGGCGGCATACGGTTGAAGAGATGCGTCAAGAAGGACTATCAGTCGAGTTGCAAATCGTTGATGTGAGTGATACAGAAAGTGTCAGTAAGGTAGCAGAGACAATAAACCAACAATACGGTCGTCTGGATGTACTAATAAATAATGCCGGAATTATACGTGATCAGGGAGTTTCCGTGTTGGATGTAGAAGAGTCAGTGATCAAAGAAACATTAGAAACTAATTATTTTGGGGTTTTACGAATGATTCAAGCCAGTATTCCTCTAATGGAAAAAAATAGCTATGGACGCATCGTCAATCTCTCATCAGGATTGGGAGCTTTTGAGGTTATGCAGCATCAGGGGTTCCTAGGTCTTAACGGATCAGCATCAGCTTATCGCATCTCAAAAACCATGCTCAATGCATTGACATGCTTAGTTGCACAGGATGTTGCCGAAACAGGTATAAAAGTTAATGCGGTTTGTCCTGGCAGAGTACGGACGGATATGGGAAGAGCGACTACTTCCCTAACCGCTGCGGAAGGGCTGCCTTCCCCAGTGACGGTTGCGGAAGGAGCAGATACGGCTGTCTGGTTGGCAACTCTGGATGATGGGGGTCCCAACGGCGGGTTCTTTCGAGAACGCAAGCTTGCCGCTTGGTAGAAGTTTTTCAAATATTGAAACATTGGTGGGAGCTATAGTTCAATTTGTTGACCTCCCATACCCATGCGGGTGAATACCGACTCAATGTTATAACCCGCCGTGGAGAACGGCGTCTTTCTCCGACTTTTTTAAGCCTTTAAAAACGAGCTCATAGGAATGGTCAATCATACTGCACAATTCCGGCCCGGAAATGGAACCGTCCAAAATCACGGTATTCCAATGGCTTTTATTTAAATGGTAGCCGGGAATAACGGACGGATATTGTTGTCTTAAGTTTTCGGCGATAAACGGATCGCATTTCAAGCTGATGTTTGGGACGTTGTTACGCTCCGAGATGAAAGCAAATATTTTGGACGCTACTTTAATGACGAGCACATCGTCGCCGAATGGGTATTCCTCCCTGGTGCCTTGTTTGGACAAACAGTAACGGGTTAATGCTTCGATGTTCATATCTTATTCCTCTCTTTCAACCAACTCAATGATTTTTACCTACATTTAAATCGCGGTCGCTCATCTTGGAAAGCCTCGATGGAAGTTTTCATATACATACCGGAGCCAAAATATGGTATGCTTTAGACGGCATTTGGCTGGTATAAGTCCTTTGTACGAATCAAGACGGGGTGGCGTTTGTGGCAATCGGTGATGCAGTAAGTCTTTGGGATCTTTTGATCGAAGAAGGAGGTCTCAGTCCTAAAACCTATGATAAGGACATTTTGGCAGAATTTCAATCGAAGCTTATCGGTCATGAAGTCAATAATTTTCGCCAAAGCTTAATAACCGAAAAAATTAGCATCGAAAGATTTTTAACTGTATTTTTTAAGTCGCTTGAGCCTTTTAGCATCATGATGAACGATTTATTGGTTATGTTTGAAAAAGCGGGAGCCAAAAGCAACGGAAACCATGTACATATAAGCCTTAACCCGGATTCTATAAAGGAAGAATTTAAATTCGATATCCGTCACTTTATAGAAATGATAGAGCAGTGGAATCAAGTACGGAAGTCATTAGTTGTTTATCATATGAATGAAGATTTGCTTTGGGATACAAAAGGACTTGTTCACGGACTTTTGAGGCAGTATGTGCCGCATATTTACGACTACAAAGTTGAATCCGTTCAAAATGAGAGCGTCAGGCTGTGGTTGACAGCGTATAAAGACGGAAAGTGGCCCGATCATCGGCCTCTATTTCAACCTGTAGGATTAGAAAACATGGATCATTGGTTGCAGGTGATATGGAATGTGTGGGAAGACTTGGTGAGCGAAAGCAGTAGTTATGGGGCGGCTCGTTCTCTTTACCGGGATTTTATGAGACAAAGCAAAACCGATACTCCTAAGGATCGTAAGTTTATGCTTGATAAATTGGATTCGGACCATTTTGCGGGCAATTTGCTTATTTCCCTGTACGAGCTTCAACAGATGATGGTCTCGATGACCAATGATGAACGGCTGGAAGTAGAAGGGCAGTTTGTTGAGCGGATGGAAGAGCTATTTAAACATGTACCCTTCACAAAACGCGATATCGAAAGCACGGAACGGCTGTTGAAGGAATTTTTAAATCTTCCGGTCTGGAAACATAGATATGAAATTTATTCGGCCTGGATCTCTACACAGATCATGGAAGTGCTGGGATATGAGGAGCTTGATTTTTTTGTCGTTGACGGAACGCTGCGGTTTTCATTTTCCAAGACATTGCTTTCTTTGGCCAAATCATATTCACCTCAAGTGCAGGTATGGTCGGAGCTGCGGACACCGTTAATCAATCCGATTGGAAAAGGGAGGAAGGGGGCCATTCAACCCGACTATTCTTTACTGACAGACTCGGGCGGCCAAGAGAATCAAGTGCGTTCTACGATTCTGATTATTGAATGCAAACAATATTTGAAAGCGTCGAGGAGAAATTTCTCTAATGCCATAACGGATTACGCAAAAGGTTGTCCGAATGCTAACGTGCTGCTCGTCAACTATGGTCCGGCCAGTGAGTCGATTTTGAATGCCGTAGATCCAACGGTTAGAAGCAGAGTTCACATTATCGGAAACATGAGGCCCGGAATCCCGGAATCCCTAAGTATGTTTAAAACATACGTAAAGGAAGTTCTTGAGTCGAAAACGGCGGTCGTAACAAGAACGGATGAGCAGAGGATAGAGCTTTATTGGGGTGACCCGGATTGCGATCTCGATCTGCATCTCAAGGTTCACCATGATGATAAGAAAATCGAAATCAATCATGCCAATTTAGGGGGGGATGAGACTGTTCCATGGGCCTGCTTGGAAGAAGATATCCGAAGCGGCGGCGGTATACCGGAAGCTCTCCATATCCGTAACCCGGTTTCAGGCCGGTATTTGTATTTGGTGCACCAGTTTTTCGGGGACAAACCGTTAAATCAAAGTAAAGCTGTTGTGACGGTTTATCAAGGGGGAGAAGTACAACAATTTGAATGTCCTTCGGTAGGCGAGGGTATGTGGTGGGTACTGTATTCCTTTGATACCCGCGATGGAAAAAAAGTGATTTATAACCAAATCGTTGATGAGATCGACTACTTGAAGTTCTCCCTGTTACAGCAGCCGGGTTGACCGGCGTAGGTCTTTATAAAATGCGTCAACGTTTACAATATAGGGTAATTTATTGATTAGGTGCCAAAATGGCCGCCAAAGTCTGTCTTCATGGCGGGATTGATCAAATAGGAAACAACCGCGGAAGTCCTGTCTACTCTCGGCGGTTGTTTTTTTAAGATCGTCGTGGCCTAAAGCCTAGGTTATCAGTTCCCGCAGTGCTTCCGCAAATTTTGAGATTCCTGCACCGATCTCCTCTGTTTTGGGTCTTGCAAAAGTAAACCGTACAAAGCCCGAATCCGAACCATATACGCTACCTGGTACAAAAACGACTCCTTTTTTAATTGCTTCTTCCAGCAGTTTACCGTCATGGACTTCAGGAACCAGCTTGCACCACAAATGCAGCCCGCCCCGGGGGGGAGTGAACCTAACCAGATCCGGAAGTTCCTTTTGTAAGGATTCGATCAGCAAGTCCCGTTTAAATTGTAGCTGTAGTTGCAAACGTTCCAGATGAGGCTTGAAATAGGACGACCTTATAAACTGCGCGGCCACCTGTTGAGGAATAACGCTTAGACCGAAGTCCATCTGTTGTCTGGCATCCGCCAGCCTCTCCACAATGGAATGGGGGGCGACCAACCATCCGATACGCAGGCCGGAGGCAGCAATTTTGGAGAGAGAACCAATATAAAGGACGGAACCGTTCGAATCCATTGATTTGAGCGGAGAAGGTGCAGCCCCCTCAAATGCCGTCAGGCTAAAAGGGTCATCCTCCACAATTGGCAGCCCCAATTCACTTGCAACGTCAAGCAGCTGTTTGCGTCGTTCAACGCTAAATACAGTACCTGTAGGATTTTGAAAATTCGGGTTCATAAAAACCATCTTGATGCGATGTTTCTTGTATAAGGACCGAATGTCGTCGGGATAAATTCATGTTGATCAACAGGGAGCCGGAACAGCCGGAGCCCAGCTGATTGAAATATAGGCAAAGAATAGCAGTAGGAAGGATCTTCTATCGCAACAGCGTCTCCCGGAGACAATAAACATTGTGTAATCAAATATAACGATTGCTGAGATCCGGATGTAATTAAAATGGATGATTCGGTCGATTGGATGTCACGATATTGATCCAGATACGAAACCAGCGCTTGCCTGAGCGGAATATATCCTTGCGGATTGTCGTAGCCCAAATAAGAGGTGTATTGATGCTGGCTCATCAATGCTGCGATTTCATTGGTTGGAGCCAAATCTGCCGATAGCTCGCCGCTGGCAAAATCGATTAGTGACGGATTCTGAGTCAGCGCTTCCCGAATCCTTCGCATAAATGGCAAGTTTGGCAGAAAACTCCTGCCCTCGGCATACCGACTCCAGTTCGGCGTATGCTTAGGAGTAGCTCCCCATTTAGTTTTGCTTACACGCGTTCCACTGCCTGTCCGACTTTCAATGATTCCTATCGATCGAAGCTCTGCGAAAGCCTGGATGACAGTGCTTCGGTTTACACCCAGTTGATCCGCCAGTTTTCTTTCGGATGGAAGCAAGCTGCCCGGCGGAAATTCTCCATAGGATATACTCCGTTCCAAATGATCGGCAATTTGTTCATAAAGAGGTTTTTTGCTTTGTCGATCAAGTTTCCACATGATTTTACCACCCTCAATTTGTAAATAAATAAAATATTTCTATGATTTTTATCATACCACTGATTTTCAAAAATAAAGATGTTCGCTTTCATCATAACCATGACAATTGTTTATCCATTCCTTAAACATTGATAGCGGCGGAATGGGTTGGCTTGCATGTTCGCATTTCGTTCGCATATAATTAGAGTTAATGTTCCTTTAGATTGGAACGATCATGCAGGATAAGGGGGATCGCCATATGAACAAAAAGAAAACAATGTTGAAAATAGAATCACCTATGATTCCAAGTGAGCTGCCTGCATTGATGCTGCTTGATTTACAATTGAATGGTCATTTTGAAATGGGAATGGTTCAGGACTGTATCGTTGAACATCAAACCAACCATAAAGTTACCTTTGATAAAATCATCTTTAAAAATGTAACGTTTACAGAAGCAACATTATCCGGTGTTGAATTGACAGATATTATTTTTGAAAAATGTGATCTGTCCAATGCGGATTTGAGTGATGCCGTCATCCATAGAACTGAATTCAAAGAATGCAAAATGATTGGCATAAATATGACAGGTGCAACGCTCAGAAATGTTTTGTTGGATAGATGTATGGCCGATTATGCGACAGTCAGATTTTCAAATGCCAAGCAATTCCTTATTCAAGACAGTTCCTTGCGTCAATCCGATTTTTGCTATTCCAAATTGCACAAGTTTGAGTTGTATCGTTCCAACATAGATCAGGCTCTATTTGCAGGTACGGAGCTGAACGGAATTGATTTAAGCGATTGCGAGTTCAATGGACTTGGCGTAGATGTGGAAAGCTTGAAAGGCTGCATAATTTCCCGCGAGCAAGCTTATACATTCGCCGCTTTGTTCGGACTCATTGTTAAGGATTGATTTACAATAGATCGGCAGTTGCAGGTCCGATTCTTGATAAGGCGGAGGAATGGGGATAATATCATAGATGCGAACTTGTTCGTCAACAGCGGCCAAGAAGCATTGACATCGTTCAGCAGTTTGCGTATATTTATTAGGGGGACTAAATAAATGGAGTTTTCTTTGCAGGAAAGCATCAGCTATTGGATCAAAAAGATTTATCAAGAGACCGGACAGCTTTACAATCAAAGACTGGCCAAGTACGGACTAACGACGGCTCAGGTGAGTGTGCTGGCGCTGCTGTGGAATTTCGGCGACGGGCTGACACAGAAAGAGCTTCATGAGAAACTTCGGATCCGTCCGGCTTCGCTGACCAACGTGCTTGATATGCTTGTGGCGGGAGGATGGGTCGTTCGGAAGCAGGATGAGGAAGACGCCCGGGTCAAGCGGATTTACCTGACCGATTCCGGCAAAGCCCAGGAGAGCGTATGCGCAGGTATACTTGCAGAGATCGAGCGGCACGTCCAGCAGCATTTGGCGCCTGAGGAGAAGGCTATTATGTTGATGTGGCTGAAGAAAATCGAACGGTCTTTTCGGAAGGAGGGGTGAGAGGTTCGTATTTTTATATTCATTTATTTAGGTAAACTAAAATTATGCGAGACTAAATAATGATGCTGCCCCATAAAAATCAAAATGAGGAGAGGATTTCTATGGAGTTAGGTTTGAGAGAGAAGGTAGTCGTCGTTACCGGAGGCTCCTCTGGAATCGGCGAAGCTATTGCAAAGAAGTTCGGAGCGGAAGGCGCGCGAGTCGCCCTCACCTATGCCAATGGCTCGCAGGCGGCAGAGCGTATAGTGCGAGAGATTGAAGGCTATGGGACGGAAGCATTGGCGGTCCGCTACGATCTGAATGACGATCGGTCGATGGAGGAAGCCGTGAATGCGGTTGGCGAGCGGTGGGGTAATATCCATGTTCTCGTCAACAACGCCGTTCATTGGCCGAAGCGCAGGCAGCTTTCGTTCGAAGACGTTCCCGCAGAAGGCTGGAGGCGTGAAATCCGTGCCAACCTGGAAGGCTATTATCTTACGATCCAGCGGGTGCTGCCTTTCATGCGGAAATCGAATTGGGGACGGATCGTCAATATTTCTTCGGAGCTCGCGGTAGACGGGATGGCTGGAGGAGGAGCCTACACAGCCGCTAAAGCGGGCTTGCACGGTTTAACGGCTACTTTGTCCAAAGAGCTGGGACCGGACGGGATCTTCACCAACGTCGTCATGCCCGGTTGGACCATGACCGAGAAAGCATGGAAAACATTCCCCCATGAGATGATTGAACAAGAGCGGCTCAAAGTTCCGACCCGTAAGCACAGCGTTCCCGCAGATATCGCCAACCTGGTTGTTTTCCTGGGATCGGAAGCGAACGGCAACATCAACGGTGAGTTTATCCGCGTGACAGGCGGCAAATGATTTTTTGGGTTTTTGACCGTTTTTGATAGTGTACCGCCATGCGCCGACAACGCATGGCGGAAGCGAAATTGCCTTTCATCCACGAATTAGAACATTTCCGACGCAAAATGATCGCCGAGCTGCTGATCGCTGCCATGATGCTCCATGCGCATCAGCCGCTGGAACATGAGCACCAGCTTTATTTGCAGCAGATCATCCGTTTTTCTCAAGTCTATGTTCAACAGCGAGCTTATTTTTTCCAGACGGTACAGAACGGTGTTGCGATGAATGAATAATTGCTTGGCGGTGTCGTTAATTTGTCCTTTGTTGGCAAAATAAACTTCCAATGTGCGAAGCAATTCGCCGGAATATTCCTCATCCTTCTGCATCAGGTTATGCAAAATATATTCGCAGTATCTTTTCATCACTTCGCGGGGGATATGCCGCAGCAAATAAGTAAATTCCAGATCGGAGAATAAGATGACAGAGGAATCGAACGATAACCGTTCGCTGATCCGCTTGGCCTCCAGGCATTCCTCATATCCGTTCAGAAGCTCTTCGATACTGTATTTCGTTTTGCTGACGAAACAGCGCGCAGCATGTTCATTGATGGTGCTTAGCATTTTGGAATATCCTCTGGCGACGAGTTCGACGAAGGTGCCGCTCTTTTTCTCCTTATCCGGAAAAGTGAATAATGAGAATAAATCGTTATTTACGAACAAGTGATGGGACTCGGTGGAAGACAAGCCCGGGTCGAATTTAATTTCGCGACGTATTTCGCTAAGCTTTTTGTGAATGTGCGGGCTATTTTTAATTTCCGGCTTAAAGGTTGTCAGAACGCACAAATATGAGCCGGTCCATATTTGATCGCCGATGGCTTGCGCTTCCTCCAGTACGTCGGCCGTCGACGTCTGGCGCAGCAAGTACCGTTCGATAGCGGTTCCTAACCGGTAATTGGCGACTGAGGGCTGCTGCTCCTGAAAGGTTTCCAGATGATAAGAAAGCATAACGGCGGCTTGATGGAACGGGCCCTCCTCCTGGGGTTCCAAAGCATCCTTAAGGAGTACGAGAAGAAACCCATAGCATTCCCCATTCTTGATAAGGGGGATCCGGTACACCCAATCGCCGCCGTGCTGTGCCCGCACTTGCTTGGAGTTGGGCGGCCAAGGCCAATCCTGCAGCAGGCCGGCTGCCGTCCAATCGCTCGTATTATACAAAATTTCTCCTCTGATTCCGACTACAACAATAGGATGGGCCAAAATATCGGAAATCACCTGAAAATAGTTCGTTTGATCGCCGGTTTGCATAGCAAAATGCATTAATTTCTTCTGCATATCGAGAACGTTATGGAGATTTTTCGTATTTCGTACAAACTGTTCTTTAAACAAGGCATTGATTTGATCGGAAAATGCGAATTCAAATGGGAGCTCGATGAGCGGAAATTGAAGCCGGTCTGCTTCCTCCAGAACAATCCGGGGAATTTGCGTCCAATACCGTCCCAGTTTTATCCCCAGGGCGGCAGAGCCGCGTTCATTTAATTTTTGCAGCAATTTTAGAAAGTCATTCGGAGAATCTTTAACAACAAAGGCGGTGGACAGCAGCATCTCTCCCGGTTTAATCCATTCCCAGAAATCAGGGGCATCCATTAAATTCAACGACTTGATCACCCTTGTAAGTCCCCCGACTCCCGCAACCAGTCTCCCCTCCGAGAGCGGGAAAATATCAAGCGCTTCCCTAACAGTTAAATTCATGACGAACCCTCCCTTGTTTATTTCTGAATGATCCGGAGCATGTCCTCCCGTATATGAAATGATGATATGCCATATTTTATATATCCACGACCATTTATGTCAATAAAATTAACATAAAAGTAACTTTGTTTAGATAAAAATCCAAATGACAAGGCATATTTTTAGAAAATAAACAATTTTGTGTCAAATTAGTTTACATGTAAATGAAATGCACTTATGATTCAAGGATAAACGGTTCCGCCGTCCTTCGGGACGAGCGCGTTTGTCAAGGTTGTGCGAAGCTAAGTATAAAATCTTAATACTTTCTATTCAGCTAAACGAAGACAACAACATCTGTCAGGAGGGGTTCGGCAATGAAAATGAACAAGTTTAGAATGGTATGGCTCCCGGTATTATCAATTCTTATGGTATTGGTGTCAGCATGCGGCCAAAGCTCGAACCAACAGGCAAGCAATGCCGCGGGAGGGAGTCCGAAAGCGCAGGAAGCCTCTGAACCGTCCTATAACGGAGAAAAACTTGTTGTAGGCGTATGGGGAGGCGCTCAGGCCGAGGCCGTCACCAAGTTTGTAGTGAAGCCGCTGGAAGCCAAAGGGGCCAAAATCGAGCTTGTTCTTGGCGGTACAGGCGACCGTGTAGCTAAATTGTACGCTGAAAAAGGCAATCCCTCCATGGATGTTGCATTTCTTAATATTTATGAAGCCAAGCATGCAATCCAGGACGGTGTCGCGCAAGAGGTTGATCCTGATTTGCCGAACTTTAAATCGTTGTATCCGGTAGCTCAGCAGGGAGGGTACGGCTTTTCGCTTATGGCCATGGGGATTGCCTACAATAAAGAGCTTGTTAAAGAACCGATTAAGGATTGGAAGGATCTTTGGAGACCGGAGTTTAAAGGCAAGGTCGCATTTCCGAGTTATCCCGGCTTTGAGGGCGATTCTTTGGTATCGATGGCCGGAAAAGCGTTCGGCAGAACAGAGAAGGACGATAGAGCCAACTTCGACAAGCTGAAGGAATTAAAGCCCGTGCCGCTGGTTTACTCCAATCTGGATGAATTGTTCCTCGAAATGAAAAACGGTACCGTATTGGCCGTTCCGTTCTTTAACAGCTATGTAAATCAGTATATTGCCAAAGGCTTCCCCGTTGAGTTTGTTTATCCTAAAGATCCGGGGCCGGTTCTGGCGAAGAACACGATCGTTATCGCTAAAGGAACGAAGCATGAAAAACTGGCCAAAGAATTCGTCAACATGTGTCTCGGAAAAGAAATTCAGGAGTACTATGCCAAAGAGCTGTTCTTCGGACCTGTGAATAAAGAAGTGAAGGTGGCTGACGATGTAGCGGCCAAAATTGTGTACGGCGAAGAAAAGGTAAACCAGCTTAAATCATTGGATTGGGACTTCATAATTTCCAAACGCCCGGAGTGGGCACAAATTTGGGCTAAAGAAATATTGGGGAAATAACAGCAGGATGATGTTTATGGAAATAACAGCCGGGTTAAATGGATCGAACATGAAGGAGGGAAGCGGATGGAAATCGGGGTTGTTCGACCTCATGAGAAGAAGGACAGGAGAATCAAGCATCGATGGTCGAATTTAGCGCTGCTCTCTCCTGTGCTTCTCGTCTACGGATGCATCTTTATATTGCCTTTTCTTTTACTCGTCAACAATAGCTTTCATGTGAATGAAAAAGAAAAAATGATGTGGGAGCGAAGCTATACCCTGGATAATTATGGACGGTTCTTTACGGATTCGTACTTCTTGAAGGTCATTTTACAAACGTTTGGAATCGGCATGCTGGTTGTAGCGGTTACTCTGCTGCTCGGATATTTCATTGCTTACCATATTTACAAGGCGAAATCGTTTTTGAAAACAACCATGATTACGCTGCTTCTGACGCCGTCATTTACCGGAGCGCTTATACAGTCGTTAGGGATGTACTTGTTTTTTGCAAGGTATGGACCGGTCAATGTAGTGCTTGTGAAGCTGGGGATTTTATCGGCGCCTTATAACTTTCTGGGAACTTATCCGGCGGTTATTATCGCGCTGGTTCACTCTTTTATTCCTTTTATGGTGCTGCCGATCGTCAATTCGCTTCGCTCGATTCCTTTAAATGTTTTGGATGCGGCAAGAAGTCTCGGGGGGAGCCCGGCAACTACGTTCTTACGGGTCGTGCTACCGCTTACCCGCGGCGGGATGCTTGCAGGCAGTGCGCTTGTTTTCGGAGCTACCGTCGGCTCATTCGCTACCCCGGCGATCGTCGGACAGGGCAAAATCAGGCTAATCGGGCAAGTGATATATCAGCAGGCTATCGAGGTGTTCGATTGGCCGTTTGCCGCCGTTATATCGATTTTCCTGCTTGCCATCCTGGGAATCGTTACATTTGCGCTTATCCGTCCATTAAAGACTTCCGGAGGGAAACCGTCATGAGCCGCTTCAATATGATTCATCTGTCGATCATACTGCTGAAGCTGTTCAATAGATTGCTGCTTCTGCTCGCCTTCGTTTTTGTGCTGCTGCCTATGGTATTAATGCTGATGGTTGCGTTTAGCGATGTCGAATTTTTTACATTCCCGCCCGAAAAGCTGAGCTTTCGATGGTTCAAGGCGATGCTGGATAACAGGGGGTATATGACCAGCATCGTAAACAGCCTGGAGTTGGCTTCGGTTTCGGCCGTCATATCCACGCTGGTTTCGATTCCTGCCGCCCTCGCCTTACGCAAAGGCGGATATAAGGCTGTGGAAACCGTCATTGTGGCGCCTTTATTTTTTCCTACCGTAATCTGGTCTCTTGGCCTGCTGCAGCTGTATGGCGTTATAGGCATCAGGGGGACATTTGTATCGCTTACGCTGGCGCACTCGGTCATGATTGCCCCGTTCATTTTCCGGATCGTATTTCAAAGCCTGGGTGAGATGAACAGCCGGTTTGAAGAAGCGGCGCATAGCCTAGGGGCAACCAAGTGGATGACGTTCCGCCGAATTACGCTGCCTCTTATTTTGCCGGGAGTCATCGTAGGCGCGGTGTTCGGGTTTTTGATTTCGTTTACGGACGTAACGCTGACCGCATTTATTTCGAGCTCGGGAGATGCTCCGTTCCCTGTTCGCGTATATTCCGAGCAGCGCACGGCGGGCCTGAATCCGATTGTGCTGGTATGGTCCACCATCATTACCGTGGTCATATTCATCATTTCAATAATCGGCGAGAAATTTGCGCGCTGGTCTCGCTACTTTTAGAGTCGGTTGCTATAACATTATCGGACATACGAGGGAGGAACGTTCATGAGTCATCTTATATTGGAAAATATATCCAAAACATTTCGCGGTACGGAAGTACTGACCGATGTGAAGCTTCAAGTAGGGATAGGCGAATTTATTTGCCTCCTCGGTCCCAGCGGTTCAGGCAAAAGCACAATTCTAAGATTGATTGGCGGGTTTGAGCAGCCGGATGTCGGATATATTTTATTGGATGGTGAACAAATACAGGATCAACCTCCGAATAAACGAAATATCGGCTTCGTATTTCAGGATTATGCTCTGTTTCCGCATATGACGGTAGAAGAAAATATTGCTTTCGGCTTGAAATGCAAAAAGATCGATAAACAGCAGATGCAGGAAAGAATTCGCTTTGTTTTAAATTTGGTCGGGCTGACCGGCTTGGAGAAAAGATACGCCAAGCAGCTTTCCGGCGGACAGCAGCAGCGGGTTACCATTGCCCGGGTCGTTGCACTCCATCCTTCCGTCCTGCTGCTGGACGAACCGCTGTCCAATCTGGATGCCAAGCTAAGAAGACAAATACGCCTGGAGCTTCGGGCGCTGCAAAAAAAGCTCGGCACGACTACCATCATGGTTACGCACGACCAGGAGGAAGCGATGACGATGGGCGACCGGATTGCCGTCCTGCAGAACGGCGTCATTCAACAATTTGGCACTCCACTGGAGCTGTATAACCATCCGGTCAATTTGTTTGTGGCCGGATTTCTCGGAGACCCGCCGATTAATCTGTTGGAATGCAAAGGGGAGGTCAGGCAGGAGAAGACCGGTGTGTCCGTATCGAACGTATTTTTTAACGTTGAGCTTTCAGCTGGCAGCCGGATCGGGGAATGGAAAGAAAAGTCTTGTATTCTGGGCATTCGACCTGAAGATATCGAGATTAAATCGCCGGGTGAAGGCTCCCTCGACGCGGTGGTGGAAATTGTGGAGCATATGGGGTCGTCAGCGCTGATCTATACGCGTACGGCTTCAGGCAATCAAATATGCGCTTTAAGTCCGACCAAACGGATTCCGGAACCGGGGCAAACGTTAGGCTTGCTTTTTCAGTACGAGAAATGTTTGCTGTTCGATGCGGAGACGACCAAGACGATGAAAGATGTCGTGATGACGGCGGCTTTAACGGCTGAAGCTACGGTCTAGGATAACTAGAGACGATGATGTTTGTTACGGGGGGCACGGAAAGGGATGTGGAGGAGATGAACAAAAGAACGGTTTTAATAACGGGCGGAAACCGCGGGATCGGTCTTGCTATCGGAACGAAGTTTGCACAGGAGGGATACGCGGTTGTGATCCTCGATCTGCCGGACGAACCAAGCCCGGAGGCGCTGCAGCTAGTAACCTCAAGCGGCGGGGCGTATTTCCGCTGTGATATCAGCAAGAAATCGGTCGTGGATCAAGTCGTCGGACCTATATTGGAGCAGTTCGGTTTTGTCGATGTTCTTGTAAACAATGCCGGTATTTTGAGATGGAAGTCGGTTCTGGATACGACAGAGGAAGATTTGGACACGACTTTTGATGTCAACGTCAAGGGTATGTATTTCGTCACACAGCCTATTGCGCATGAAATGATCAAACGCAAGGAAGGCAATATCATCAATATGGCGTCGATGGGAGGCAAGTGGGGCGGCACGCTCGAATCGGCGTATTGCGCCAGCAAGGCGGCTGTTATCGAGCTTACGAGAGTGATGGCGATGGAATTCGGGCCGAGCAACATTCGGGTTAACAGCCTGTGCCCGGGAATTATTCAAACCCGGATCGGGGAGGACGCTCCGAAGCCATCGGAATACTGGCTGGAGAAGACGCCGCTCGGCAGGCTGGGCAAGCCTGAGGATGTGGCGGAGGTCGCTTATTTTCTGGCTTCTCCGGCGGCCCGTTACATGACAGGTCAGCCCATTAATGTGACGGGCGGCATGATTATGTATTAAGCGTCTGTCCGCCGGACCGGATTTGACGAACTATGTTTCACCGTTTAGCTTTCGCGGGACAGACTCTTAGATGACGGTCGGTCCGGCTGCCAGTCTGGACGATGAAGATATTGCGGTATTGAACGGAACGCTCGCATAAATACAAGCAAGGGTCAATGAGTCCGGAAACAGGTAAATAGACAGAATGATGAGGTGAATGGACGATGAGATTGGCATCCGTAAAGCTGGACGGAACGGAACAGGCAGCTATCGCAGCAGACGATGGGCTGGTGCTGATCGATACGGTCAACAACCGGTCAGGCCGCTCATGGAATAGAGATTTATTCACGTTGATCGACAAGGGGGAGCTGGCGGAGGTTAAGGAGTGGCACGATCAGGGAGGCCGGGAGCTGTTGGCAGGCTTTGACATGATTCCTTTCCATAAAGCCGATTACGCTCCATTATTTCGCCGCCCGCGGAAAATTTGGGGAATAGGAGCCAACTATATGGAGAAGGCTGCCGCGATGTCGGTAACGCCCCCGAATCAGGAGCCGCTTTGCTTTATGAAGCCCGATACAAGCCTGATTGGCCCTCATGATGCCATCCTTCTTCCTTCCGAGCTTCATGATATTACTGCCGAGGCGGAAATCGGAATCGTTATCGGGAAAGTGTGCAAATATGTGCGGGAAGAAGATGCTATGAGCGTCATTGCCGGTTTTGTGCCGACTTTGGATATGACTGCGCAGGATATTCATGCCAAAAATCCGCGTTTTTTGGGCAGATCGAAATGCTTCGATACATTCTTTAGCATGGGTCCGCACCTTGTAACGCCCGACGAATGTCCTGAAGGAGAGCGTTGGACATTGGAAACCGTATTGAACGGCCGATCCATGTTTAAAAGCGATGCAGCCCATATGATTTATTCGATTCCGTTTATTGTTTCTTACTTTTCCGGGATGATGACGCTGCTTCCCGGAGATATCATTATGACCGGTACGCCGGGCTCTGTTCCTCTGCAGGCCGGCGACACGGTGGAATGCAGGATCGGAAGTTTTGAACCATTGGTCAATAAGGTTGCAAGGGAGATAACCGCATACCCATAAAATCACGAAATCAGGACTGTTGTCCCGCCCGTAAAGTTCCCGTATACTAGAATTTGAATATTTTTTCCAAAGGGAGAGCTCCATGTCGGTTGTCGGATAAACAATGCGACGAGGCGAACGGGGGGAGAAGGGGATTCATGCTGATACCGTTGGTTTATTTTGGGGTGACGTTTTGGTTCGGCCTTTATATGTTAAACAGGGATTGGCGGAATATGCGCCTGCTGCTCGCCGGCATGTCCTTGATTATTGGTTCGGCCGGCATCGGTGCGATGATTTTGCTGCCTTATGCGCAGTCGGTTGTTTCCAATATGGCGATGTTCAAAATTCGGGATATTTCCTTGGTTTGGTCTTTGATCCTGTGGCAGGGCGTTATCGCTTATCCGCACGATTCCGACGGCAAACAAAGCGTTCTGTGGGAGCTGTGGAAATACGGGTTTGCGGTGCTGGCTTTGCTGGTTAGTCTCGTCCTGTTATTTATGAATCATGAAGATGCGTACACCAGTATGTATCAGATTGCGGTATGCCTGATGCTGGTTCTCATGATAGCGCTCACCGTTTGGGGGGGCTGGACCGGCAGTAAACAAGCGTGGACTCTACACCGGGCGGCGCTGTACTTGCCCCTTGTTTTTTATACGTGCATGACTGTGATTCTTCTCGTCCAGACGGACATGCTGAAGCCATGGGGATATGCCGCAACCGGCGTCGGCCTGCTGGCGTTCGCGGTATCTGTTATGGTAACGGAAATCAGAAAGCAGGGAGAGACCTGGCTCCCCGATGTATTTCGGTCGCTGGATTATTCCATATTTTTTACGCTGCTGTTTTCGGGTCAAGTCGCTTTGGTTATTCACTGGGGAGCGGGCTTCAACTTTATGATGGCTGCGCTGCTGCTGCTCAGTATCGCCGTGTCGATCGCATTTCAGGTGTTCGTATATCCGATCCGGGCTCTGCTGGACAATATCGCATTCGTCACGTTCCCGAAGCTGCGCCAGACACGCTCGCGGTTAAGGTTTGAAGAAAATATCCAGGTGCGCGTCGATGAGGAAGCCGCTTCCGAAGAAATGGGCGAGGACGATTTGTACCGTTATACGAGGCGGGCTTTAAGCCATTTTGGCGATTTGCAGCGGCTGGCATCGAATCCGTTGGCGCAAATGAACTGGATTGACGAACGATTGCGCGAACGGGGGGCGGCGAATGAGGTGCTGGAGCGGGCGATCGAGCTTAAGAGCGTGTTGTCGGAAAGCATACAGCAATTAAAACCGCGTGGTGACGAGCAGTTCGGCACGACCGAGGAATGGAGGCATTTCAATGCGCTCTATTTCCCGTACGTCGTAGGTATCAAGCCATACAGCTCGCGCTATTCGGATAATCGGCTGGATGCTGCGGCCAAAGCCGCTTTGACATGGTACCGCGCCAATGTACCCGAACGCACGTTTTATAATTGGCAAAATGCCGGGGCGAAGGTCATTGCGCTAAGCTTGAGAGACAGGGCTTCGGTGAACCGGAAATAAGCAGCTTTTATATCGGGCTGGCACCATTTGGCACTGAAAAAAAGGGAATTCCGGCAGCTGGTTTATAAAATTTTTTGAAATTGGCAGTGAAAGGCAGTATTTTGTATGGGTTTGGCAGTGCTCCGGAGGTTAGGATGAGGCATGTAAGCAGCCAATCCAACCCATGAGGAGGAATATTCCATGCTACAAGCAACCATCCAAACCGCATTAACCGCGCGTCAAATTGTCATCGGTTCCGTCCAGGCGATTCCCGAATCACTGTTCGATGTACAGCCTCAAGGAGCCAGCAATACGATCAGATGGAATATCGGCCATCAGATTACGATGCTGAATTGGTTTTTAGCTCCGATCGGGCCGGTAATGAACGAACTGCCGGAAACATACAACCTATTATTTATTAGCGGAACGAAACCGTCCGACTGGACGATCGCCCCGCCGGGAAAAGAAGAGCTGCTGGAGCGGTTATCGGCCCAATTCGGCCAATTGATGAAGCTGACCCCGGAGGCGCTGAATCATACGCTGAATAAGCCGTTAACGATGGGCCCGTTGGAATTCCGGACGGCAGCCGAAGCTTTCAGCTTTGCCTTTATACACGAGGCGGTTCATTTGGGCGTCATTTCAAGCTTGGTTAAGCAAGTGAATCAGCAAGCGAGTCAGCAAGCGTAAATCCGTAGGACTTAACTGTTTATCTCTTCAATAGGGAATTGAATCATGCAGCGCGAAAAGGATGCTCCGGCATCCTTTTCGCGTTGCAAAGCCGAAAGCTGCGGTCCAAGTCGTATTTGCGGTGATCGACTCATCCCATGTCAGACGCACTTCAATGCAAACAACACCGGATCGCTTCTCGCGGTTTACCGTCCGCAGGAAGTATGAGTCGAAGTAATGGAATATCCGCCGCGGCTCGAAGGAGGTCTTTTTGCATTTTGCAGGGTTTTGAAACAGGTATTGCGAATAAGTTTTAGGAAGACTATCGAAATTTTGGAGGAACGATGATTACTTATAATATTTGCTTCATTAAACAAGGCGGCAGCCTGCTGCTGTTAAACCGGGAATCTCCGAGCTGGATGGGCTGCTGGAATGGAGTTGGCGGTAAATTGGAAAAGAATGAATCGCCAAGGCGATCCATGGTTCGCGAAATTGCGGAGGAGACGAATATTCATGAGTCCGCCTATCATTTGAGCTATAAAGGACTTGTCTCATGGACGGAGGACGGCGACCATTTCGGAGGGATGTATTTGTATACGGCCGACTTTCCGGAAGATGTCGAATATACAACTCCGGTCAAAACTTCCGAAGGCATCTTGGACTGGAAGCCGATAGAATGGGTACTGGTTCCGGAAAACCAGGGTATTGCAACAAATCTTCCCGTTATCATCAAGCATCTGTTTGAGGAATCGCCCTATCACCATCATTGTGCTTATATCGGCGGGAAATTGTCCTCCGTTTCTACGGAAACGATTGAAGCCGCTACGGAAGACGGCGAGCGGATGCTGCAATATGTAAAAGCGTTTCAAGCCTTGCAGCTTAGCAGCTGACGATATGGACTCCATCTTCAGCGGACGAAAATATGCAGAAAAAGAGCAGGCCGCCGCAGCGCCTGCTCTTCGATATGTCTGCCTCCGAATCTAATCCGGCCGGTTAAAGTGGCAGCCGGATCATTCGGAACGCATGTCCGTGCTGTTACCAGGCGTACGCTTTCGGAGCGTCGCCGCCGGGTCCCGGGAATATTTCGTCCAGCCGCTGCAGGACGGCTTCATCGAGCTTGATATCCACAACCCGCAGCGTGTTTTGAAATTGCTCGAGCGTCCGGGGACCGATAATCGGCGCGGTCATCGCCGGATGAACGAGCGTCCAGGCGAGGGCGACGTTGGCTTCGCTTTCGCCCAGCTCCTTGCAAAGCTTGCCGAAGGACTCCAGCTGCTGCCGATGATTTTCCGCCCGCTGCTGGTTGCGCGCGCTCCTTGAGCCTTGCGCCGGATTCAAGGCGTTGCCTCCGAGCAGGCCGCCGTCCAGCGGGCTCCAGGCGATTACGCCGATGCCGTGCTCTTCCGCAGCCGGCAGTACTTCCAGCTCGGGCAATCTGCAGAGCAGGCTGTATTTATGCTGCTCGGACACCAGTCCGAGGAAATGCCGCGGCTTCGCTTCGTACTGCGCCTTTACCAAATCGCGTCCGGCGAAATTGCTGGAGCCGATATAACCGATTTTTCCTTCGTTAACCTGAGCCTCAAAAACGCCCCACAGCTCCTCCCACGAAACGTTCCGATCCACGTGATGCATTTGATACAGCTCGATATGATCCGTTTGCAGGCGCTTTAGCGAGGCGTCCAGATGGCGGCGTATTTTATAAGCGGACAACCCGCGAGGAGCGTTGGGCCCGTCATTCGGGTCTTCCATATCGCCGTATACTTTGGTAGCCAGCACGACCTTTTCGCGTCGTCCGCCGCCTTGGGAAAACCAACGGCCGATAATTTCTTCCGTTTTGCCGCGGCCGCCTACGCCGCCGTACACATTAGCGGTATCAAAAAAGGTAACTCCTGCGTCCAAAGCGGCGTCCATAATGCGATAGGCTTCTTTTTCATCCGTGTCGACGCCGAAATTCATTGTACCGAGGCAAAGCCTGCTCACCTTCAACCCTGATTTCCCTAAATACGAATATTCCATGGAAACAACCTCCTTACGGTATTATTCATATTTATCATACAGGAATGCATGATATTGGAAAAGTACGCACATTTTGTTTACATAGGCATAGTCAGTATATTTAGTTAACTTCAGGTAACCTGGTGCCGATAAGGGACTAAACTTCAGGGGAGTGCGGCTCGGCGCAGCTTCAACCGGTATGCTACAATAAAAATCAGTTCAGCGACGAATGACAACAGCCTGCACATGAAACAAGACGATGAGGAGGAAAAGACCCGATGGTTGATTTTGAATGGTACCGGAGCTTTATTACCATCTATAAGCATAATTCCGTTTTGGAAGCGGCGAAAACCCGCATCATGACGCAGCCGGCCATGAGCCAGCATCTGGCTTCATTGGAAGCCGAGGTCGGGGAAGCTTTATTCAAAAGGACGACAAGGAAAATGATTCCGACGGAACGGGGGAAAGAGCTGTATTCGCAGCTGGCTCCGTTGATTGAAGCGTTGGAGGAAACGACGATGAGCTTTAAATCGGCCTCTTTGCCTACGCTGAACGTCATCAGATTGGGAGCGGCGCATGAGCTGTTTCGTGAAAAAATACTTCCCCAACTTCATAAGTACAAATCGTGCACCGTTTCCTATTTTGGAACGCGCAGTCCAGCCTCCGTCAGGAGCTTGGCGTGCTGCGGCGTCCCGCCGTTCATATCGCGCTGTTGATGACGGTGTTCGGATTCGGCGGCGTCTTCACGGCTTTTACTTATATCGCGCCGATTCTGGTCGATATTACAGGCTTTCAGCCGGGCGCGGTTTCCTACATTCTCGTTTTATTCGGCATCGGGATTACGATCGGCAATATTTACGGCGGAAAGCTGGCGGACCGGAAGCTGCTGCCTTCGCTTACCGGAATTCTCATTTTGCTGGCGGTCGTCCTGGCACTGTTCAGCTTGACGGATCAATCCAAAATTCCCGCGCTGATAACGGTATTTATTTTGGGCGTGGCCGCATTCGGCACCGTACCGGGGCTGCAGCTTCATATGCTGAATACGGCCAGGGAGGCGCCAACGCTTGCTTCCACCTTCCCGGACTTCAAATATCCATGATACGTATTTATTTGTGTGAAAGAGGTTTCCAATACGCGAAGCCTCTTTTTCATTGAAAGTATAAGTTTTTCTACTTTGCTTCGCACAATCTTGACAAACGCGCTCGTTCTCGATGTACGGTGAAGCCGTTTATTTGGGATAAACGCCCCTCCCGTTGCCCCTCCTAGGATGAAAAATCCATTTCCCCTAATTAAATCAAGCAAAACTGGGAATAATTTGATTGTTCCGGAATTTCGGACGAAGACACCGCATTATGATTTCAACAACTGAATCTCCGGAGGGGCTAATGGGTTACAATATGGACAAACTTTGCCAACAAGCGCGGGAGCTTGCGCTGCAGCATACGCCAAGCGTAGAGCGGTCCCGACCCAGCTATTTATGGAAGCAATTCGATGAACATATAGAGAAATTAAGGGAGTTTGCCGCTTCTTTGCACAACAATCCCGCAAGCTGCTCCCAACCGGCGGAGGAATGGCTGCTGGATAATATGGAGTTTATCGAGGAACAGGCTTTGGATGTTAAAGATCAGGCATCCGACCGCCTGCTCGGCTATTTGCCGCGGCTTCGGAAGAACGGCATTTTGCGTGTACATTCGCTTTGCGACGATTATTTGGAGCAGGCGGAAGGGGTATTGAATGAAGAGACTTTTGTTTCTTATATAAACGCGTACCAGGAAATTTCCGCATTGACGCTTTCCGAGGCCCGGTCGATTCCGCTGTTCCTGAGGATTGCCTTGGTCGGAAGACTGGCCGCGACGATGGAGCTGGTCCGCGACCGTCGGGAGGTGTGCCTTGAGGTTGAGAGGCTGCTCGCGCGGATCGGACCGGCCGGTTTAAACCCGGAGGCGATTAATGCGGAGCTGGAAGCGGCAGGTCAATCCGTACCGTTAGCCGGTCCGTGGATTGTCCACTTGATCGGTCATCTGCGGGAATTGGCAGACGATTCCGCCTCTGTCCGCGAATGGCTTGTATGCAAATTTGAAAATGGCGCCGAAGACCTCGACCGTATCGTTTCGTATGAGCATCAGCTGCAGGCCGCGTTTCAGGTAAAAGCGGGAAACTTGATCAGCAGTCTGCGCAAAAACGAACGGCGGGATTGGAACGAGCTGTTCGAACGGATCAGCCTGACCGACCGGACGCTCCGTCAGGAAGGCACAGGCGTGTATCCGAAGCTCGATTATTCCAGCCGGAACGAGATGCTCAGACGTGTGGAAATATTGGCCCGCCGCATGCGGGTTCCGGAAAACCTGCTCGCCGCCCAGTCCGTGGAGCTTGCCAACGAGGAAATTGAACGGACCGGCGCCGGACTGCAGCCGGGAGAGAGGAGCGAGGCGGCCGGGGGCAAAAGCATTTCCGGGTCTGGAACGGGTGGCTCCGGCGCTGTTACGGCTATGGCGGACGCGCTGTCGAGGGCTGCGTTCGCGGCTTATTTTTTATACGAGCCGGCTGGAATCCGGAGGCTGATCCAGTCGCTGCAAACATGCAGCAAGCCCCGTCGGCTGCCGGAAGCCGGTGTGCTGCAACGGACTTCCAGCGCTTATTTTACGATGCTCATGGGCTTGTTTCTGCTTGCAATTATCGCTGCCGGCTTGTGGATCGGCGGAGGAAACGGCTATACGGCGGCAGGGTGGGTCGCGGTTGTGCTCGCGCTGGCTTTCCCTGCGAGCGAATGGGTGATCACTTGGCTGCATTTTGCCATCGAGCGCGTATTCCGTCCGCGGCCGCTGCTGCGTTACGATTTTTCCGATGGCGTACCTTCTGAAGCGGCCACGATGGTTGTAATTCCCGTGATCTGGTCGACGCCCGAAGAAGCGGAGGAGCTTACGGATCGGCTGGAAATTCATTACTTGGCGAACCGGGATTCGAACATCCATTACGCGCTGCTTGGCGATTATACCGACGCGGCGGAGGAGAAGCGTCCGGAGGACGAAGCGCTTATGGCATTCGCCAAAGCGCGGATCGACGAGCTGAATCGCAAATATTCGGCTTCCGGCGAAACGACCTTTCATCTGTATCAGCGGCGCAGACAATGGAATGCGTGTGAGGATGTATTCATGGGCTGGGAGCGCAAACGCGGTAAATTGGTCGAATTCGTCGAGCTGTTGAAAGGCAGCAAAGAGACGAGCTACGATTTCATGATAGGCGATACAGGCGTGCTCCCGCGTATTCGTTATATTATTACGCTGGATGCCGATACGCAGCTTCCGCTTGGAAGCGCGCAGCGGATGATCGGCACGATGCATCTTCCGTACAACCGGCCGCGCTTGAATGAGACGCGGACCCGGGTCGTTGAAGGATACGGCGTGCTTCAGCCGCGGATCGGCATCAGCCACGAATCGGCTATGCGCTCGCGGCTTGCCTATTTGTGGTCGGAACCGGGATTGGACCCGTACGCGTTTGCCGCTTCCGATCCGTATCAGGATGCGATGGATCAGGGCATTTTTACCGGCAAAGGCATTTTCGACGTCGATGTTTTTGCCGAGCTGTTATGCGAGCGCATTCCAGAAAATACCGTGCTTAGCCATGATCTGCTGGAAGGCGGCTTTTTGCGGGCGGCTCTGCTGTCGGACATCGAGCTGATCGACGATCATCCGTCCAAGTTTCTGGCATACCAGAAACGTATGCACCGATGGGTGCGCGGGGATTGGCAGCTGCTGTGCTGGCTGTTTCCCCGCGTTTGCGACCGCCGGGGCCAGTTAAGCCCGGTCGATTTATCTGCGATCACGCGCTGGCAAATTATCGATAATTTGCGCCGCAGCCTGCTGCCCATCGCCTATTTCATTATTACGGCGCTTGCCTTGACCGTTCTTCCCGGATCTTCGGGCCGTTGGCTTACGGTCATTGGCGCGACCATGCTGCTGCCGGTCTTTCGGCAAATATTCCATCTTCGAGGCGCCGTGCGCCATCCGCGAAGAATAGCGTCCACCGCTTTGCACGTGCTCATGGACGTCTGGACGATGCCGTATCAATGTGCGATGCTGCTTGATGCGATCGGTAAAACGCTCTACCGGCTGCTGATCAGCAAACGCCGTATGCTGGAATGGACCAGCTCGTCCCAGATCGAACGGAGCAATAACGGGGGCCGTCAGCTAGCGCTGCTAGGCGTGCGCGGCGGCTATGTATGGATCCTGTTGTTCGCCTTGATTTCCGTGCTGCAGCATCAGCGGGGGCTGCTCTGGTTCGGTCTCGCGGTCAGCCTGTTCTGGGCGCTGGCGCCGTTCGCGGTCCGCTGGCTGGACCAGCCGCTGCGGCAGGACGAACAGCCGCTCGGCCCGGCGGAGGAGCAGCAGCTGCGGTCGCTGGCCAAACAAATTTGGGCATTTTATGAAGATTATGCCGGACAGAGGGATCATTATTTGCCGCCGGACAACGTGCAGATCGAGCCCCCCAACGGAGTCGCTCACCGCACGTCCCCGACCAATATCGGATTTTTGCTGACTGCCGCTCTGGCTGCGCGTAATTTCGGGTTTATCGATACGCCTCAGCTGGTGGAGCGGCTGGAACGTACACTCGGCACTGTCGAACGGCTCGATAAATGGAACGGGCATCTGTACAACTGGTACGATACCGTCTCGCTTCAAGTGCTGCAGCCGGCATACGTCTCCACCGTGGACTCGGGCAATTTCGTGGCCAGTCTGATGACGGTCAAAGAGGGATTGGCGCATTGGCTTGAAGCCGGCCTCAAGCGGCAGCCCGCCCGGGCGACGGCCGGCAGCGATGGGGGCTGCGTGGAGTTCGCCGTCGAGCTTGATAAGACGGCTCCCGGAGACACGGCGCTGACCGACTTGCCGGGACGTCCGGAATCCGGGGCGGAGGAACGTTCCGAGCCGCTGCATGAGAGCGCTGCGGATTGGCCGGAACGGGGCCGCAGGCTGATCGAGCGCTTCGAGGCATTGATTGCCGCAACCGATTTCCGGCAGCTGTACGACCATAAGGCGAAATTATTTGTCCTGGGGTATCATGCGGCCACCGGCGAACGCGATTCGATCCTTTACGATCTGCTTGCTTCCGAAGCGAGACAGACAAGCTTTGTCGCGATCGCACTTGGGCAAGTATCCGTATCCCATTGGCTGGCGCTCGGCCGAACGGTGAAAAAGCATGGAAACGAAACGACACTGATCTCGTGGTCCGGTACCATATTCGAATATTTGATGCCGTGGCTGATCATGCGCACGTATCGAAATACAGTCTGGGAAAGCACTTACCGCGGCGTTGTAAGACGGCAAATCGAATATGCCCGCGAGCGCGGAGTGCCCTTCGGCGTTTCGGAGTCCGGTTATTATGCGTTCGATTATCAAATGAATTATCAATACCGGGCTTTCGGCGTTCCCGGCCTCGGCTTCAAACGCGGACTCGAACAAGATTTGGTGTTGGCGCCGTATGCGACGATTATGGCGCTGCCGTTCGCGATGCGCGAAGGCTTGGAGCATTTGAACCGAATGGAGCAGCTTGGGGCGCGCGGAACATATGGATTTTACGAGGCGATTGACTATACCGCAGGAAGAATGCCGGAAGGCGACAGCTGCAAGATCATCCGCAGCTTTATGGCGCATCATCAGGGCATGAGCCTGCTGACTTTGGCCAATGTGCTGCTGCCGGTTAAAATGTACGATTTCTTTCACCGTGATAAACGCGTACAGGCTGCCGAGCTGCTGCTGCAAGAACGCGTTCCTTCCCGCGACTTCATCGTGACGCGGGAATTGTCGGGACAGTCGCGGATGTCCAAGCCGGAGCCGGCGCAGATTGCCCCGCTTCGGGAATACGTTTCCGCCCATACTCCCGTACCCGAAGTAAACGTCCATTCGAACGGAGCATTCACAACCGTCGTTTCGAATGGCGGCAGCGGCTTTCTCCGCTTCGAAGGGATGGCGGTTTCGCGTTGGCGGGAAGACCCGGTATCCGATCCATGGGGAAGCTATATGTATATCCGCGATGTGACGCGGGATAAAGTGTGGTCGCCGACATTCCAGCCATGCCGCATGCCGTCGGGCAAGCAGCGGGTGCAATTTTCGCAGGAGCGCTCCACATTCTTGAACGAGCAGGAGGATGTGCGGACCGAGCTTGAAATTTGCGTGTCGCCCGAGTCCAATGCGGAAATCCGTCAATTGACGCTGTCCAATCTGGCAAGCGATGCCCGTATCTTTGAGGTGACGACATTTCTTGAAATCGCATTGGCGGCTCCCGATGCCGATAAAGCGCATCCGGCATTCACCAAGCTGTTCGTCGAAACGGAGTTCGAGTCCGGAGAGGAATGCTTGCTCGCCCGCAAGCGCCCCCGGGTTAGCGGGGAGAAGTCGGTCTGGGCGTTTCATACGCTATCGGCGGGCGAACCGTCTCACGGACCGGCGGAATTCGAAACGGACCGGGTCCGTTTTATCGGCAGAGGGCATACATTATCCAAGCCGAAAGGTATCGATTCGCGGCTCGACGGGACGACAGGTTCCGTAGCCGACCCGGCATTCGTCATGCGGCGGCGGCTTAGTCTCGGACCGGGCGAACGCATTCGGCTGATCGCTGTAACGGGTGTGGCGGAGACCAGAGAGGATGCGCTGGCAATCGCCCGACAGCTGTCGCAGAAGCAGCAGGCGGAGCGGACATTCCAGCTGGCCTGGACGCGAAGCCAAATCGAGCTGCAGCATTTGCATGTATCTTCCGCGGATTTGGCGGTTTATCAGCTGCTGGCCGGGCGCGCGCTATATACGCCGCCATTGCGGCCGGCGCGTGAGAATGGCATAGCCGCGAACCTTAAAGGACAGCCGGGGCTGTGGGCGTACGGCATTTCCGGCGACCGGCCGGTGCTCATCGCCCGAATAGCAGACACATCGAATCTGGCTTTTATTAAAAAGCTTCTGCTCGGTTACGTCTATTTGCGGCATAACGGTCTGTCGATTGATCTCGTCATTCTCAACGAATCGGCAGCGGGGTACCAGCAGGACTTGCAGGAAGCTCTTCAGCGTACGAAGGAGCAGGTTGTCGGGCCGAACAGCGCAGGGCAGGGAGGCGTCCATATTTTGCCCGCAGCCCAAATTCCGGATGAAGACATGGCTTTGCTGTATTCAGTGGGCCGTCTCGTGCTGCGCGCGGACGGTCCGAGCCTGAAGGCGCAGCTGAAAGCGTCTGCGCCGAACCGTCCGACGAGGGAGCCGCATCCGCTGCAGGCAACGGCTCCGCTGAACCGGTTCGCGCCGGCAACGTCGGTCGAAGCGGAGGAGCTGCTGTTCTTTAACGGCTCGGGAGGCTTTACGCCGGATGGCAAGGAGTACCGGATCACGCTGAAAAACGGCGGCTATTTGCCGGCTCCATGGATTAATGTAGTGGCGAATCCGAAGTTCGGCTGCCTTGTTTCGGAACTGTACACCGGATATACGTGGTGGCGGAACAGCCGTGAATGCAAATTGACCCCTTGGTCCAACGATCCCGCTCTCGATCCGCCCGGGGAAGTATGTTACATCCGGGATGAAGCAAGCGGCGAATATTGGCCGATGGCGCCGACGCGCACGCAAGTGGACATTCCTTTTAAGGTAGCGCACGGACGCGGATATACGCGCTACCAGCATGAGCGCAGCGGTCTGCTGCAGGAGATGACGGTATTCGTGCCCATGGACGATCCGGTCAAGCTGGTTCGGCTGCGGCTGCAGAACACGACCTCCGAGCAGCGGAAGCTGTCCGTCACGTATTATGCCGAATGGGTGCTCGGCGTGCATCGCGAAGGGAGCGCGCCGTTCATCGTCACGGAATGGGATGCCGGCAGCCGGCTGCTGCTCGCGCGCAATGCGTATCAGGAAAATTTCCGCGATGCGACGGCTTTCTTGACCGTGCATCCGGAATTTGAAATGCCAGCGGAATCGGCGCGCCCGAATTCGAACGCGTCCGCACTGCCGGCAAATTCAAATCCGGGAGCATCGGCGGAGCCGGAGCGTCCAGGCCGTCAGACGCTGTCTTCGGAACCGGATGAGGCATTGTCCTGGACGGGAGACCGTCTCGAATTTATTGGACGAAACCGTACCTTTGAGCGTCCCGCGGCGATGGACAGGGTTCGTTTGTCGGGCGCGACCGGTCCGTCGTACGACGGATGTGGTGCGGTGCAAACTAAATTGGTCTTGGAGCCGAACTCGGAACAGACCGTTTATATATTGATGGGCTGCGAAGCTAGCCGCGAGGAGACTGTCCGGCTAGCTCACAAATATCGCCAGCCCGGCGCCTGCGAGCGGGCTTTCGCGGATGTGCAAAGCTTTTGGGACGGCGTGCTGGGGACGATTACCGTCGCAACCCCGAGCCCGGAGATGGATGTCATGCTGAACAATTGGCTGCTCTATCAGTCGCTTGCTTGCCGAATGTGGGCGCGCACCGCCTTTTATCAGGCGGGCGGCGCTTACGGCTTCCGCGACCAGCTTCAAGATTCGCTGTCGCTGCTGCACAGTCGTCCCGACTTGACGCGGACACAACTATTGCTTCACGCCGCGCATCAGTATGTGGAGGGCGATGTGCAGCATTGGTGGCATGAGGAGACGGAACGAGGCATCCGTACCCGCTTCTCCGACGATTTGCTGTGGCTGCCTTATGCGGTGGCCCGCTATATCGAGCATACCGGGGACGACAGCGTGCTGGACGAAACGGTGCCGTTTCTGCACAGCGAGCCGTTGGCGGAAAACGAGCATGAGCGTTACGAGTCAACGATACGGTCCGGCCAGAGCGGGACGGTATACGAACACTGTCTGCGCGCATTGGACCGGGCGCTGCGCTTTGGCGAGCATGGGCTGCCGCTGATCGGCATCGGAGACTGGAATGACGGGATGAGCCTCGTCGGCGCCGAAGGCCGCGGCGAGAGCGTATGGCTCGGCTGGTTTCTGGGCGACGTGCTGCGGCGGATGGCCGAATTATGCGAGCGCAGAGACGAGCATGAGCGGGCGGAGCGTTACCGCGGCGAGCGCCGGAATCTGACAGCCTCGCTCAATGAACAAGGCTGGGACGGACAATGGTACCGGCGCGCTTTTACCGATGCCGGACAATGGCTCGGGTCCGTCCATAACGGGGAATGCCGCATCGATTCCATTGCCCAGTCGTGGTCCGTCATCTCCGGAATGGCGGCGGAAGATAAAGCGCAGCAGGCGATGCGTTCATTCGACCGCGAGCTTGTAAACCGCAGTTTGTCGATCGCCCACATCCTGACCCCGCCGTTCGACCGTACGGAGCCAAGCCCGGGATACATTCAAGGCTACCCTCCCGGCATTCGCGAGAACGGCGGCCAGTATACGCACGGCGTCATTTGGAGCATTATTGCCTGGTGCGGGTTAAAGGACGGCGACAAGGCGTTCGAATTGTTCCACATGCTGAACCCGGTCATGCATACAAGGACGCCGGCGGAAGTACGGCAGTATGCCGGCGAGCCGTACGTTATGGCGGCGGACGTCTATTCGGAGAAGCCCCATCGCGGGCATGCCGGCTGGACATGGTATACCGGCGCCGCGGGCTGGATGTATCAGGCCGGCGTCGAATGGATTCTCGGCCTGCAGCGCAGGGGTGACCGTTTGTTCATCCGTCCGTGCATTCCGAGCGAATGGCCGGGGTTTTCGGCCACTTACCGTTACGGCGGCACGGAATACCGCATTGCCGTCAAAAATCCGTCGCATCGATCGGGCGGAGGAACGATGCTGACGATCGACGGGCAGGAAGTCAGCCTTGACGGGCACGCCGACTATGTGGACGGTCCTTACATCCGTTTGCAGGACGACGGACAAGCCCACAGCATCGAATTGATTATATGAATAATGGAAGGCTATCCCGGCAGTCATGTGCATGCTCGCAGGGGTAGCTTTTTTTCATTCCCCGTAGCCGCGGATCCGGAAAAATAATAATGAACGAAGGTCAACAAAGTTTAATAATGTGACGGAGAGATGAGTATAGATAAAGTAGCTATACTGCCGAAACGGCATGTCGGCAGAGATCAACCAAACTATCGGACAGAGGAGAATGATGGAATGGCGACGATTACCGATCTTAGAATGCAGGACCCGGCGAGGCTGTTGAATATGGATTGGGGTAAAATCCAATGGCTTTGCGGACAGGATATCGACCCGGCAGCGGAGATGACATTCGGCATGGTATACATACATGCGGGACAGTCCAACAGCAGACATATTCATCCGAACTGTGAAGAAATCATTTTTGTACTGTCCGGCGAATGCGATCATACGCTGGGGGACGAAGTATTTCACCTTGAGCCCGGCATGATGCTGCGAATTCCGCGCAATATTCCGCACAACGCGACAACAACCAGCTGGGAGCCGTGCCGGATGATCATCGCATACTCATCCCCTGACCGGCAGACGATCGGGGAATAAGCGGTTTCTCCGGCCGGCCGATCGATGGGCAACGGGCGCGAACAAGTGAAAGACGCGGAGCGCCTTATTCGCAGCCGCGAAGCTTATGTGACTGCCGCTGCAAGCATGTCATACGGGGATCGCGGTTCGCCGCTCCGTTCGATTCCGCACCCGTTTCAGAACCGGCGCAATTGCGCGTGGTGTTATACAAGGAGCTGGCCGACGGCCAGTCTTTTCTTTTCGGACTCTGCTGCAGGCAGGCCCGGCTGCCGTCCCATATTATGGGCGGCCGGCTTCAAAAGACGAAATTGAATCTTCATGCAGAAGTACTAAATTGGTTCAGGCAGAATACATTTAGTAAGGAAAACCGATTTCCTAAACCGATTGCTTGATTGCCGTTCAACCGGATTTCCAACTGAACCGCAAATTTGCATTATCGCATACAAACGAATGTTGTCGGTTGACGGAGAATGAATCGAGGCAATTCAAGGAAGCGCTTACATTGTCTAAGATTTATACGGGTTTATCAATTTGACAAAGGAGGCTGAAAAAAAGATGAATGCACTGTTTTCCAAAATTTACGGCTGCGAGGCATGCGGCACCATCGGCAACTCGATGGGAGATGTGACGGAAGGGCTGTCATACCATGAAATCGAGGCGAAGTACGGCTTCGTCGACACATTTTACGAGCAGCACAAGAAGGAGCATATCCGTCATGCCGATCTGGGTCCCGTCTTCCATTACAAGGAGCATTACCGTCCGCCGGGGACTACGGAAGACGGAATGGAGCGCCACCGCTTGTGCACCAGCGCGATTTTGAACAAAGGCGGCCGCATCGATATTATCGACTTGGCCAAAACATGGGCCGCGGAAATCGACCCGGCCAAATTCGGCTATCTGCTCGGGCCGCAGGATCAAATTATTTATTACTCCATTCAGGCGGGCGTGCCGCCGTGGGAGGTGGGCAAATTCGCCTCATGGCCGACGCTGATCGGCACTTCGAAGATGATCATGCCCGTCGGTATGGTCAACGCCTGCAACCCGCAGCAGGCCGCCCAGGACGCGTTCGAGCTCGGCAGAATCAAGGATCAGCGCGGCGTGCCGGGCAACTACTCGCTGGAGGTATGCGCCGCCATCGCCGCAGCGACCGCCGAGGCGTTCAAGCCGACAGCGACCGTCGCGAGCATTATCGATACGGCGCTCTCCTATTTGACCGAGGTTCCGCTGAAGGAAGTGCAGCAGGGGCTGCACTGGGCGGAGCAGGCGGACAGCTGGAAGGATCTTCGTCCGCTGTATGCCGAACACTATGCCGGCAAGCGCATTTCCAACGCGGTCGAGATATTGTCCGGCGGGCTGGCCTGTTTCCTGATGGCCGACGGACGGCCGCGCGAGGCACTGTTGTACGCCGTCAATCTCGGGCGGGATACGGATTGCAAAGCATATGTAGCGGGCGGGCTGGCCGGAGCGCTGCGCGGCATCGAAGCCGTACCGGCCGATTGGGTTCGGACGATCGAGGAGGTGGCGACCAACGACCCTTGGAGCGTCTCCCGGCGGACGGCGAAGCAGGCGGCGGAAGGGCTGTACCAGGCCGCCATCCATACGATGAACGAGATGCAAAGAGTCGTTTCCGAGCTTGACGCGCAGAGCCGCTGACTATAAATAGGGAGGGTACCTACGATGACGAAATTGTTTGAGCGGATTTACGGCTGCGAGGCGGCAGGTACGATTGCCAACGCGATGGGCGATGTTCCGGAAGGTTATACGTATAAGCAGATTGAAGAAAAATGGGGCTTCATCGATACATGCCTGCCTCAATTTCGTGACGCGAGAGTTCGTAAAAACACATGGGGGCTTGGACCCGATCTGATCAGCCATGCCCACCATAGACCCGCAGGCATGACGGAGGACGGTATGGAACGGCATCGTCTCGTGACCAGTGCCATTATCCGGAAGGGCGGAAGAATCGATATTATCGATTTGGCCAAATCGTGGGTGGAGCATATCGATCCGGCCAAATTCGGCTTCTCGCTCGGGCCGCAGGATCAAGTTATTTATTACTCGCTGAAAGCCGGCATACCGCCCTGGGAAGTGGGCAAGTTCGCCTCGTGGCCGGGCTTTATCGGCACGACCAAAATGATAATGCCGGTCGGCATGGTGAACGCCTGCAATCCCGAGCAGGCGGCCAAGGACGCCTTGGAGCTCGGCAGAATCAAGGATGTGCGGGGCGTGCCGGGCAATTATGCGCTTGAGGTTTGCGCCGCTGTGGCCGCTGCGGCGGCCGAGGCGCTGCGTCCGGAAGCATCCGTCGACGGAATCATCGATGTTGCGCTGTCTTGCCTCTCCGAGGTGCCGCGCAAGGAGGTGGAGCTCGGCCTCGGCTGGGCCAAAAACGCCGACAGCTGGAAAGATCTGAGGCCGCTGTACGACGACAAGTACAGAGGCTTTCCGATGTCCAATGCGGTAGAGATGCTCTCGGCGGGGCTGGCCTGCTTCTGGATCGCCGATGGCCGGCCCAAGGAGACGATCCTGTATGCCGTCAATTTGGGCCGCGATACCGACTGCAAAGCGTATATCGGCGCCAGCCTGGCGGGAGCGCTGCACGGAATCGGGGCGGTGCCGGCCGACTGGGTGCAAACGGTCGAATATGCGGCGGCCAACGACCCGTACACCGTCTCGAGACGCACCGCCCGGGAAGCGGCCGAAGGCATCTACGAGGCGGCCTTGAATACGCTGGAGCAGCAGCGGAATACGGTCGAATCGCTTAAGCAGCTGCTTTGATAGTCACGCAGCCGCAGCCGTCCGAACGATCCGCCGCCGGCGCAGCGGGCATTTGTCGCTTGACGTCTTAGACCGAAGCCGGGATTTAAGCATAAAATGTGATCCGGCCAAGCAAGGAAAGGGGGACTATCGATGCAGTCGAAGCCGGCGACCGCCATCCCGGCAGCAGCTGCGGCTTCGGCCAGCCGGCGCAGGCGGCTGGCCGAAATATCCAAAAACAAACATGTCTACATCATGCTGCTGCCTGTCGTTTTATATTACTTGATCTTTCATTATCTCCCGATGTATGGCGTTATTATCGCCTTCAAAAATTACGCGCCCTTGCGCGGAATTCTCGGCAGCCCATGGGCGGGACTCGATCATTTTCGGGAGTTTTTCAACAGCTACTATTTTTGGCAGCTATTGAAGAATACGGTCCTGATCAGCTTCTATGACCTGCTTTTCGGGTTTCCCGCCCCGATCCTGCTCGCGTTGATTTTGAATGAAGTTACGCATCTGAGGTTTAAACGGCTGGTGCAGACGATCTCGTATTTGCCCCATTTTATATCGCTCGTCGTCATCGTCGGTCTCGTTCTTGATTTTTTGTCGCGCGACGGGCTGATCAACCAATTGATCGTTATGCTCGGGGGCGGGGCGACCCCTTTTATGCAAAAGCCGGAATGGTTCCGGACGATTTATATCGCCACCAACATTTGGCAAAGCGTGGGCTGGGGCTCGATCATTTATTTGGCGGCCTTGACCGCAATATCGCCTGAGCTGTACGAGGCTTCGCGGGTTGACGGCGCGAACCGCTGGCAGCAGCTATGGAACGTCACGCTGCCGGGCATTTTGCCGACAATTGTGATCATGCTTATTTTACGGGTCGGCGACATGATGTCGATCGGCTACGAGAAAATTATTTTGATGTACAATCCGCTGATCTACGATACGGCGGACGTCATTTCCACATTTATATACCGCAAGGGATTGCTGGAAATGAACTACAGCTACAGCACGGCCGTCGGCTTATTCAATGCGGTCATCAACTTTACGCTGCTCGTACTCGTCAATCGTTTGTCACGTCGGTTGAGCGGATCTTCATTATGGTAACCGGTGCACACCTTCCGGCAGATCGGCTTCGGTAAGGAGGCAGTCCATGTACAAAAAAACCTGGGGCGAGAAAGTATTCGACGGGAGCAATTATATCCTGCTTTGTTTACTGGTCGTCGTTACGCTGTATCCGTTTATATATGTGTTAATGGCGTCGCTCAGCGATCCAAAGTTCGTCGCCCAATACCGGGGACTGCTGCTGTGGCCTCACGGCTTTACGCTCAACACGTATACGTTCGTTTTTGAAAATCCGATGATTGCGACCGGCTACCGGAACACGCTGTTTTACGTTTTTGCCGGTACGGTCATCAATATGCTGCTCACCGCACTGGGCGCCTACGCGCTTTCCAGACGGTATTTGATCGGCGGGACGACGATTATGATTTTGATCGTATTCACGATGTTTTTTTCCGGCGGCCTGATTCCCACTTATTTGAACGTCCGCAATCTGGGACTGCTGGATTCCGCGTGGGCGATCATATTGCCGTCCGCGGTGAACACGTTCAACCTGATCGTGATGCGCACGGCGTTCCGGGCGGTGCCCGAAAGCATGGAGGAATCGGCGAAAATCGACGGCGCGAACGATTACACGATTTTATTCCGTATCTTCATTCCTCTTTCGCTGCCCGTCATGGCTGTCATTTTGCTGTTTTATTTGGTACAGCATTGGAATTCCTGGTTCCCGGCGCTCATTTATTTGCGAACCCGCGAGCTGTTTCCGATTCAATTGATTTTGCGTGAAATATTGATTGCAAGCAGCACGGATACGATGACCGCTGGCAACGTGGCGCAGCTGGACCAAATGCCCGTCGGTGAGACGATCAAATATGCGACCATCATCATCGTGACGCTGCCGATCGTATGCGTGTACCCGTTTCTGCAAAAATATTTCGCCAAAGGCATTATGGTCGGCGCGGTGAAGGAATGACGTTTGCGTCGTTAACGGTACAAATGAATTTGACAAACGCACTCGTCCTTGAGGGGCGAAGCCGTTTTTTCTTTGATTGCAGCATAAGTTCCATACTTTGCTTTGCCGATGTTGATAAACGCACCCGCCCTTCAAGGACGGCGCAGCTGTTTTTCCGGGACGATGAAAGTATAAGATTTTAGACTTTGCTTCGCGCAGCCTTGATAAACGCGCTCGTTACCAAATGACGGCGAAGCCGTTTATCCTTGGATGAAAAAACGGAAGCAAGTTATTTATGAATCATTTTGAAAGGGGGCTGAACGCATGAACCGAATGAACCGAATCGATCGAATGAACCGAATGAACAAAGGATTCAGCTTTTCGATGGTGGTCGCGCTGGCTTTGCTGGCCGGAGCCTGCTCCTCAGGCGGCAGCACGTCCAATCCCGCGCCCGGAGAGCCGCCGAAAAAGGAGGAAGCGGCCAAATCGCCGCAAACCGCTCCGGCTCCGGGTACCCCTGCCGCAGGCAACGCCAAAAAGCCGAAGCTGCCGCTCTTCGACAAGCCGGTCGAGCTTTCCTGGTTTGTGGAGCTGGACGCCCGCGTCTCCGCAACGAAAAAGAACTACAGCGAAGTCGAAGCCTTCAAGCTGCTGGAAAAGGAAACTGGCGTCAAAATCAATTTCAAGCATCCGCCGTCCGGCATGGTCAACGAACAATTCAACCTGATGATCGCATCGGGCGACTTGACCGATATTATGACCTCCAGCTGGGCATCCTACCCCGGCGGTCCGGAAAAAGCGCTGAACGACGGCGTCATTCTTCCGCTCAACGAGCTCATTGACAAGTATGCGCCGAATTTCAAACAATTTTTAAACGATCATCCCGATATTAAAAAGGAGATCGTCACCGATAGCGGCACCATATACTCGTTCCCGCTCGTGCGCAGCGAAAACTGGCTTCGTTACGTATTCGGCTTCCAGCTGCGGCAGGACTGGCTCGAACAGCTGGGTCTGAAAGTGCCGGAAACGATCGACGACTGGTATACCGTGCTGAAAGCGTTCAAGGAAAAAAATCCGGGCGGCAAAGGCGTCATTCCGTTCGGAAACCAGACGACCAAGCCGAATTTTTCGGATCTTCCGTTGGCGTATTTCATGAGCGCTTGGGGCAACACCTACGGATTTTATCAGGTGGACGGCAAGGTCAAATTCGGACCGGCCGATCCGGAATATAAACAGTTTCTGGAAACGATGAACAAATGGTACAAGGAAGGGCTGATCGACCCGGATTTTGCGGCAACCGACGCCAAGCAGTTCGACGCCAAAGTGACCGGTCATAAGATTGCAGCGTGGGGCGCATTGCTCAATGGCGGTATGGGACGATTGATGGATTTGATGAAGGACGATCCAAGCTTCAAAATCGTCGGTGCGCCTATGCCGAAAGCGAAGGACGGCAAAAATTACAATTTTCACAAGGACGCTTCGCGCGCTTATACCGGTTCCGGCAATGCGGTTTCGGGCAAGTCGAAAAAGTCGGCCGAAGCGGTCGCCTGGATGGATGCGGCCGGCTGGTCGGAATGGGGCCATAATATTATGAACTTTGGCATCGAAGGAGTATCGTACAACTGGGAAAACGGATACCCGAAATATACGGACAAGGTACTGAAGGACCCGAATCTGCCTGTCGTCAATGCGCTTAATCAATATGCCTTTTCTTCCGGCTCCGGCCGCTTCTTCGATCAGGATGCCCGCTACTTTGAACAGGTGCTTTCATATCCCCAACAGAAGGAAGCCTCCGTGCTGTGGGCGAAGGCTTCGACCGACCGCCAGCTGCCTCCGGTAACGCCGACGCCGGCGGAGTCGACGAAGCTAGCTTCGATCATTAACGAGGTGTACACGTATACGGACTCGATGTTTGTCAAATTCATTAACGGAACGGAACCGCTTTCGAATTTCGACGCCTATATTGCGCGGTTGAAGCAGATGAAAATCGACGAAGCGATACAGATCAATCAGGCTGCCTTGGAGCGGTATAAGAAAAGATAAAGATAGTTACAACGTTTCCCGGGAAAGGAAGGCGCTGGAGCATGACAATCGGAATTTCATTGGTCGGTGCGGGAGGATTCGCCAGAATGCATTTGGAGGCGTACAAATCCGATCCCCGCGCCAAAGTGTTATGGATTTGCGATCCGGATCTGAACCGGGCCCGTCAATATGCCGCCGAATATGACATCCCTAACGTGACGGCCCGCTATGAGGATTCGCTGCTGGATCCCCATGTGAACAGCGTCGACATTACGGCGCCTAATTTTCTCCATAAACCGGTTTCGATCCAAGCGATGGAAGCGGGCAAGGCGGTATTGTGCGAGAAGCCGATGGCGCTTGATGCACAGGAGTCCCAGGACATGGTGGACGCCTCCCGCAGACTGAAGCGGAAGCTGTTCGTCAAATATCACCAGCGGTTCGATCTCGCCCATCAAAAAGCGAAGCAAATGATGGACAGCGGCGAATTTGCCAATCCGGTGCTGGGCTTCGTCACTCTGTTCGCCAATCACCTGCCTTCGATGCTTAATCCGAATCATTGGCGCGGAATCCCGGCGCTGTGCGGCGGAGGCTGCCTGTTTTCCTCCGGCTCGCATCTGCTCGATCTGATTCATTATTTTTTTGGCGATTTACATGCGATTACGGCCGTCAACCGGCAGTTGGTCGCGAACGATCCGAATAAGGGCGACGATAATGCCGCTGTCATCATGGAGTTCAAGAGCGGAGCGCTCTGTCATTTTATCGGCTGCTGGACGTCCGACTACGGAACGCATCGCAGCAAAGAAATTCACGGTACGAACGGCTCCCTGAGCATCGTGGAGGTCGGAGGGGACAAAGGGACGAATACACTTTATCACAAGACGAAAACGTCGAACGACATCGTAATACAAGCGCCGGACTGGTTTCGCCAATCCAATTTTGCCGCAATCCGCCATTTTCTCGATTATTACGAGGACCGGACAGAGCCGCTGTACCCGCTCGAAACTTGCGTCAATTCGATGCGGACGCTGGGGCTCGCTTACGAGTCCTCCGCTCTGGGCAAGCAGATCGTGGTGGATGCATGATGGCTTATGTTCCTGGGTTAGTCCGGCTTGGCCGAAAGGAGGCGGGTTATGCCTGAACTGACGATGCTTAACTCGATGGCTTCCCGCGATTTTGCCGCGGCGCTGGACCGGCTTGCCGGTTGGGGCATCCGGGCTTTGGATTTGAAGGACTCGATATTTGGCAAAACGGTGTTCGATTTGACCCGGATCGAGGCGGAACAGGCGATCGCTATGGCGGAGAGGCGCGGGCAATACGTGTATTGCATGTCCACGGCCATCTTTCAGGATGATATCGAGCAGGGAGAGGCTTCATTCCGGACGGCGCATCAGCGGTTGATCGAGCGGGCCTCGACGGTTGCCGCTGTACTGAAGCCTAAGCTGCTCCGCGTGCTGTCCGCCAAGTCCTCGAAGCGCCATTCCATTACGGACAGCATCCGCTATATGGAGTCGCATCATCCATGGGTATTCGAGGCGTACCGTTCTGTCATCGACCGCTTTCGGGAGGAAGGCGTCATGGTTACGATTGAAAACGATCCGCAAAGCAATATTCTCGGTTCGGTTGACGAAATAACCGGATTTTTCGAACGGCTGGACCGTCCGGATCATACGCATTTTACCTTTGATGTGCAAAATTTATGGCAAATGGGCGTTTTTCCGACGATGGATGTGTACGCGCAGCTTCGGCCGCTGATCGGCTACCTGCATGTGAAAGGGGGCCTTAAGCATCCGGTCACCGGAGAGCTTCAGTGGAAATCATCGCTGGAGGATGCGTCATGGCCCGTTGCGGCGATGTGCAAGCAGGCTGCGGCCGATGGCGTAAGCCCGGTCATCTGCCTCAATCCGCCGCATGGCGCAGCCCGGCCGGGCTGCGATTACAACGGCATGGAGCAGCGGGATTTGGCTTATCTGAAGTCGCTGTTTGCGGCTGAGCTTGAATAGAGACCGCGACGGTCGACTACCTATCGGACCTCATCGCCGTTATTTTCTTCAAAATGCACTCGCCTCTAATGTAACGGACACCAGATGTCTTTATAAGGCAAAAATCTGCCCAATAACGGTCTGTATCAATCAATAGTGCCCCATAGGAGACTGTCGATTAAAGGACGGGAACGGCGAAGCTCAAACACGTTTTATTGTCTTGATTTCATTATACTTTTCGGTAACAATGCAATAAAAAACTCGCCCTGAAGCCATTCTCCAAGCCCTTATCCCTATTAATCGACAGTCTCCTGCGGTCCGTTACATTTTTTATGCACCCCCATTTCTTCAAATAGGGGCTATTCAGTCCGTAAGCCATACATCCGATACCTCATTATTCCGCTCGACACAATTATAATTTCCAGATCAACCAATTTATGCAAGATCCGCCGGGCATGACGGTCCGTGATCCTCAGGTGTCTAGCCAGTTCCATGGGTGTGAAAGGCCGCGGCAGGCGCCGGGCAAAGCGTACGACTTCCGCTTCGAGCCAAGTCAACTCGAACAGCACATCTATTGAGACGAATTTTCACGCCTCCTGTCATTTGTCTCTTGTGCGATATTCGTTTGCATCCATTCTTCATATTTTTGTGCAAATCTTGACACGCAATCCCTCTCCTTTTATTGAGAGTAAAAGCAAACCAAGCGGAAGCTTATTTATGGCCCCTTCGTCATCGTTCCGATGAAGCGGCCGCTTCGCCCGCAGCCTTCGCCTTGATCTGCCGCCATGCTTCGAGCTGCTTCTCCAAACCTTCGATCAGCGCTTCGACGCCGATCTGAAAAGCGGCCGGATCGCCGACGAGCGCAGCGTTATAATCATGTCCCGCCGGGCTGCAGTCGGAAAGGGAGGTCAACAGCTTGCGCAGCTTATTTTCCAATGGTTGGGCCGCTGCGGCCCCGGCATGCCCTGCTGTCGCCGACGCTTGCTCCGCCCCGGCATGTCCTGCTGTCGCCGACGCTTGAGCCTCGGCATGTCCCGCAACTGTCAACGCTTGCTCCATTCCGGTTTCCGCATTTGCCGGCGTTTTCGCCGCCGCTTTCGGCTTAGCGGCGGGTTTCGTCCGCTCCGCTTTATTTTGTTCAAATACGGACCATGTTTCCAGCAGCTCAGGGCCCGATTTGTACAATAATTTGTCCTTGGTGCCGGACGAAATGGTTTTATCCTTGAACAGCCGGGCGATCCGTTTGACGTCGCTGACAGGCAGCTCGTCCCGGGCAATAATTAAAGCGAGCGGATCGCGATGTTCGATCGGCAAATCTTTAATCGGCAGCAGCTGATCCTCGGTCAGCATGTCCTTACGGATATCGGTGCCGCTCACAATCCGCTTTTTGACGGAATCGCCGAACTTCAGCAGGTCGTATTTATTTTTGATATAGGACTCCGGCTTGCCCAGTTTGCTGGACAAATATTTGATCGAGCTGCTGAATTTCGGATCGTTCAACAGCTTGTTGAACGCCTCCGCCTCCTCTATTGGGGAAAAGCCTTCACGCGTCAAATTTTCCGCGATTTGCTCCAAATAAATTTCCAGCTCGTCCGATACTTGGGAGACAATGCAGGGGATCACCGGCAGGCCGAGTGCTTTGCAGGCTTTGTACCGCCGGTTTCCGTAAATGATTTTATAACGGCCGTCCTGGACGGTCCGCACTTTGATCGGAGACAGCAGGCCGAGCTCCCCGATGCTTTCGATGAGTTCCTGAAGCGATTGTTCGTTAAACTGGTATCTGGGCTGATCGGTATCTTCGATAATCAATTCCGTGGCAATTTCGATAATGTCCATGTAAGCTCTCCTATCGTTCGTTACTAAAGTCCCCGGACAATGGGCAAGCTTCCGGAGGCTTGAATCAATCTGTACCAAATAATTATATTATATACTACAGCCCGGATCGTGAAAACGTTATGATCTGCGCATACGGTTAACGATACTTGATGCTTGAGGCTGCGGATCTGACGGATCGGCGGGTATGAGTTCAAGTATGACGGGCGTTTGCGCGGAACATATGCGTCAGGGGGACATCCAGGAAATTGCAGGTGAAAAAGGAGTAGATGGATGCACCCGCATCATGTATGATATTACTACAAAATTGTCGACAAACAGACAGGAAATGGGGGGAGACGGCTTGCAATTTCCAGCCATATGGCTGCAAGGGGATTCGCTCGGCGAAAAAATTTCATGCGAGCTCCGCTTGCGCATTATTAACGGGACGACGGCCCCCGGGTCCGTATTAACCGAAAATCAGCTGGCCGCCGAATTCGGGACGAGCCGATCGCCGATTCGCGACGCGCTGAAAATCATAGCCAACGAAGGCTTGATTCGAATGGAAAGAATGGGCGCCGTGGTCATCGGCCTGAAGCCGCAGGATATGGAGGAGCTGAACGATGTCAGATTTTTATTCGAAGGCTTTGCGCTGCAGCGTTTAGCCGACATTTACGATGAGCTGAAAGTTAAGGAGCTTGGCCAGATTTTGGATAAAATGGAGCTCGCTGCGAGTCATCATGATCCGGTGTTGTTTGCCCATTACGATCTGCTGTTTCACGAAACGATTATTTTAAGCGCCCGGCACACGCGAATTTTATATTTATGGAACAATATCCGGTATGTGATTTTGACCGCTCTGCTGGTTGCTACGGAGCAGCGGTTTGCTGCGAACAAGCAGGAAATCAAGCCGATGATTACCCGGCACAGACTCATCTTGGACGCCTTGGCGTCTCGTGACGCCGCCCGTATCAGCCGCATCGTTCAGGAGCATTTTTTGGATACGAAAAAATCGTGGGGCGAGAGTTTGTTTTAAGCGATAACCGTACCTCTCGACAGTTATGTGCAAAGGGTGATTGCGGTTTATGAAGGCAGTCACTTTTTACCAAAAAAGCTCTATACAACGGGCGGTTCGTTATTTATAATTTAAGTTGTCGACAGGTATACAAGTAATAGCTTTTTAAATATGGGAGAAGGAGCTCACCAAAATGACCATGATGCAGGCAGGCTTGTACATTTCCGAAAAGCAAGTGAAGGCAGATTCCATCGAAAAACCGGCGCCGCAGCCGGGGGAGGCGTTGATCAAGGTGGCGTTCGCCGGCATTTGCGGTACCGATATGATGATTTATTCCGGCAAGCATCCACGGGCGAAAGCGCCGCTTGCCATGGGTCACGAATTTTCCGGCGTGATCGAAAGCATCAACAGCATCGGCAGTCCATCCTCATTCGCGGCAGGCGACCGCGTCGTCATCGAGCCTACGCTTAGCTGCGGTTCCTGTGCGGCATGCCGTTCGGGGGCTTTTCATGTGTGCCAAACGTTAAAGCTGCTCGGCATCGATAAACACGGCGGTTTTGCCGAATATGCCGCAGTTCCGCTCGACCGGCTTCACCGCATCCCGGATGAGCTGACCGACACGCATGCAGCTATGGCTGAGCCTGTAGCCGTCGCCGTGCACACGATCCGCCGTTCTTCTTTGAAGGTGGGCGATGACGTGGCGATTCTTGGCGCGGGCCCGATCGGTCTGCTTGTCGGGCTCATGGCCAAGCAGGCGGGAGCCGGCCAAATCATCATTTCCGATATTAGCCCTTACCGCTTGAAAAAGGCTGAACAATTCGGGCTGACGGCGCTGAATGCCAAAGAAGTGAACGTCACCGAGGAGGTGCTCAAACGGACCGGCGGCAACGGTGCGGATGTCGTGTTCGAGGTAGCCGGCAGCCAACTAACGGCCAATCAAATGATTGAAGCGGTCAGGACGCAAGGACAGGTCGTTGTCGTGAGCGTATACAAGCAGGCGCCGACGATCGATTTGGCCGCCATGCATTTCAGAGAGCTCTCGCTAACGACGACACGCTGCTACAGCAAGGACGATTTTGCCAAGGCGATCCGGCTTATGACCAGCGGAGCGATTGACGTATCGCCGTTTATTTCCCACATTTTGCCGCTTGAGCAGGTGGAGCGGGGTTTTCAGCTGATGGCCGATCCGGAAGCTTCGCTTAAAGTGCTATTCAAACCTTAGTCGAAGGAGTGCATTCAAATGGGACATCAATTATTTGATCTGGAAGGCAAAGCAGCCGCCATCACCGGGGCGACAAGAGGAATCGGGAGGTCTATGGCGATCGCTCTGGCGGAAGCCGGCGCGGATCTGGCGCTGCTGCAAAGATCGCCCGAGCAGACGGAGCTCAAAGAAGAGATCGAACGGTTGGGCAGAAAATGCGTCATCATCCCATGCGATCTGAACGATACCGATCAGGTGAAATCGGCCGTGCCCCGCGTCGTTTCCGAGTTCGGGGCGATTGATATTTTGGTCAATAATGCGGGCATTCAGCGCCGCTCGCCGTCCGTCGATTTTCCGGAGTCCGACTGGGACGAGGTCATGCAAATCAATTTGAAGGTCGTCTGGCTGCTATGCCAGCAGGCGGGCCGTTTTATGGTGCCGAGAGGCAAGGGGAAAATCATTAATACGGCATCGCTGCTCTCCTTTCAGGGCGGAATCACGGTGCCGGCTTATGCGGCTTCCAAAGGAGCGGTTGCCCAATTGACGAAAGCGTTGTCGAATGAATGGGCAAAGCATCATGTGAATGTCAATGCGATCGCTCCGGGCTATGTTGCTACCGAGATGAACACCGCGTTGATTCAGGACCCTGTCCGCAATCCGCAAATAATGGCCCGCATCCCGGCTGATCGCTGGGGCGACCCGGACGATTTTAAAGGCGCGGTTATTTATTTGGCGTCCGAGGCGTCCAATTATGTGAACGGACATATGCTGGTCGTGGACGGAGGCTGGATGGGTCGCTAGTGCGGAGCATCCTTCTTAAAACATGCCCCCTCATTTCCGGAATTTTCCGCGAACCCTTTATAAGGGTCTGCTCTTGCAAGCCCGGTCAAAACTTACAGAGAAGGAGCGGAAGAGTGGAAAAGAAATTGCGGCATCGATGGTTCAGACGTGCAGGGAAGACGGTATTGGGATGTATGTTGGCTTTTCAGGCAATGACGGGCTTTGCCTTGCCGGGCGAAACCGTCGGCACAGCTGCTGCGGCGGACGCCCCGCAAATTGTGGGCACATGGATGTGGAATCCGTATTTCATTGAGAAGGATCCCGACGGCACACTGCAGCAGTTGAGCGACAAAGGGGTAAACCGCGTTTACTTGTTTGTCGATTTGCAATTCCCTGAGGTTTACTATAGCAGCTTTATCCGCAAGGCGAGCGCAAAAGGAATTGAGGTGCGCGCTTTAAGCGGCGCGCCGAACTGGGTGCTCCCCGAGCATAATAAAAAAATGTACGCGTTCATCGATTGGGTAAAACGGTATAACAGCAATGTCCAGCCCGATCAACGGTTCAACGGTATTCATCTGGACGTTGAGCCTTACGTGCTGCCGGAGTGGCGGCAAAATTCCGACGCCGTCATCGGACTATGGATGGATACGGTCAGCGGCTTTAAGCAGGAGGTTCAATCGGATTCCAATTTGTCCGTCGGCATGGACATGCCGGTTTGGCTTAATTCCTTTGAAGTCCGGGATGGCTACGGCGGGAGAACGACGCTGTCCGACTGGTTTATTCAACGGATGGATCAGGTGACGCTCATGGCTTACTTCGACGATGCGAAGGTTATGGCCGAATCGGTCAAGGATGAAATCGCCGAAGCGGACAGGGCGGGCGTTCCCGTGCTTATGGCCGTCGATACGGTAAACAGCGGGGACCCGAAAGGCACCTTCTACGGAAGAAGCCAAACCGCCATGCAAAGCCAGCTGGATGCGTTAAAAGCGGCGATGAGCGGCCATCCGTCGTTCCGGGGTGTCAGCGTGCACGAATGGGATACATGGATTCTATTGGATAAATAATTGTAATATTGTAGTCCAGTTTGCCCGAGGCGGCGGCATGACCAATCGGCCTGTCCTGCCGCGGGAATGACGCAACCGGTACAGTAGTGCTGCTAGCGGACATTCATCTGCTGCGGCCTTTAACGTTCAGGTTGAAACAAGCGAATAGGGCCAGGGACGGACAAGCATGTCCGGACAGTTAAGAAAGCTCCTGTATCAACGGAGCTTTTTTTGTTGTTTAGGAAATTATGCGCAGCATATTTCTGAAATTTCCTGTCGATCATCGATTGTCTTTGTGTTAGGATCAAATCAACTGATTCATTTTTTGGCGGTCATTCCATATGGTTTGTTAGGAGTGTTGTTATTGGGGGAATATGTATTCGTATTATTTGTAGGATTGGCAGCAGGAGCGATCAGCGGCGTTATTGGGACAGGCTCATCCATTATGCTGCTGCCTGTACTTGTTTTTACATTTGGCCCCAAGCAAGCCATACCCATTATGGCAGTAGCCGCTGTCATGGCGAACATTTCAAGAGTTATGGCCTGGTGGCGTGAAATCGATTGGAAAGCTTTTGCCGCTTACTCCATTACCGGCGCGGCTGCCGCAGCAATGGGCGCCAGAACTTTGTGGGTATTGCCGGTGCATGTAGTCGATATCGGGCTCGGCATTTTTTTTGTGGCTATGATTCCTGTGCGGCATTGGCTCGATGCCAAAAAATTACGCATTCGCTTATGGCAGCTTTCCATCGCCGGGGGGATTATCGGTTTTTTGACCGGTATCGTTCTCTCGACCGGCCCTCTCAGCGTGCCGGCGTTCACCTCCTACGGATTAATGAAAGGCGCATTTCTTTCTACGGAAGCTGCCAGCTCGTTTGTGCTTTATGTTACCAAAGTCGTGACGTTCCGCGAGCTGGGAGCGCTCCCGGCCGAACTGTTTTTGCAAGGGGTTATTGTAGGTTCCACACTCATGGCAGGCACGTTCATTGCCAAGCGTGTTGTGCAGCGTATGAGCATTGTTTCGTTCCGGTATGTACTGGATATTCTCTTGTTGTGTTCCGGAGTTTCCATGCTGTGGACGGCGTTTAATTGAATTTGTTTTCCAATTTGAAGTTTGCTTGCAGCGGCAGGTCCAGGGGGAGAGGTCGCCCCCCTCTGCAAAAATTTTCCCTTGACAGGAAAAGCCGGGGTAAAGTATCATGAGTTCTGAAATCGGTTTTAGAGAACGGTTTCAGATACCGGTTTTAGAGAGGTAGCAGCGATGACGACAATTGATGATGTAGCCAAATTGGCAGGCGTATCCAAGAGCTCGGTTTCCAGAGTGATCAACGGAAATTTCCAGTATATGTCGGAAGAGATGAGGGGGAAAATCGAGCAGGCGATCAAGGAGCTTGACTACAGGCCCAACTCGCTCGCACAGAGCTTGAAGAAGAAAGAGACGAAGGTCATCGGCCTTGTCGTCGGCGATTTGAACTCGTTCTGGTCCGTCGCGCTGAGAGGCGTGCAGGAGGAATGTATGCGCAGCGGATACGGTCTGATGGTCAGCGAATCGGCCTGGGATCCCGAGAAAGACTTGGAAAATATCCACATGATGAAGAGCAAACGGGTCGACGGACTTATCGTCAGTCCGATCCGCCAGCACAAGCAGGTCGACGAGCTGTTGACCTCGCTGGACATACCGTATGTGTTTGCGGACAGCACCTGGGACGAGGTTGTATCCGATCAGGTGGTGACCAATACGGTAGCCGGAGCGGTCGAGGCGATGGAGCATTTGATTCAGCTCGGCCACACGCGGATCGGGACGATTTTGTTTACGCTGGAAAATTCGGTCCGCAGAGAAAGACTCGAAGGCTATAAGGAAGCGCTGCGCAAGCACGGGCTGCCTTTGGACGAATCGCTCATTAAAATTTGCAAAGCGGGCAAAGGCACCGGAGTTGAAGCGGTACTCGAGCTGTTGAACAGGCCGGATCGTCCGACCGCGATTTTTTCGACGAATATGCATCTGACCTTGGATGTGCTGAAGGGGGTCAGACAGGCGGGACTGGATGTGCCCGGCGATATTTCGGTCGTCGGATACGACGATTCCGAATGGGCTCCGCTGCTCGATCCGCCCCTGACGACCGTTGCGGTTCCCGCCTTTCAGATGGGAGTTAAGGCTGCATCGCTGCTTATCCAGAAGCTGCAAAGCAAAAAGCCGAAAAAGCCGAAAAAGATTGAGATCATGCCGAAGCTGATCATCCGCCATTCGGCAGCCGAACTGCATCCCAAACAATCGGCGGACGAGGCTTCGGTAGTCCAATTAACCGATCATTCTGCGGCGAAGGAGAAGACGAATGAAAATCACTCGACTGGAATTAATTCACGTAAAGCCTAGATGGTTGTTTTTACGAGTGCATACGGATGAAGGGTTGGTCGGCTACGGCGAACCGATTGTGGAGGGAAGAGCGCTGACGGTCGAATCGGCCATCCGCGAGCTGGAATCGTACTTGATCGGAGCGGACCCGCTTCGCATCGAGCATCATTGGCAGGCGATGTACCGTGGCGCTTTTTACCGTGGAGGTCCCGTACTTGTAAGCGCAATCAGCGGAATCGAGCAGGCGCTCTGGGATATTAAGGGAAAATTTTACAACATGCCGGTGTATGAAATGCTGGGCGGAGCATGCCGCCATAAAATCCGCATGTACGCGCACTGTCACGGCGATACGGTGGAGGCATCGGTCCGTACTGCGCTGGAGCGCAAGCAGCAGGGCTTTACCGCCATCAAAATCGGGCTCGAAGCGCCCGTGCAAATCGTCGACAATTTGGCGTATTTGGAACGGCAGGTCGAACGTCTGGCTTCGATCCGCAAGGCGGTCGGCAGCGAGATGGATATTGCGATCGACTTCCACGGCCGGGTGAGCCCGGCGATGGCGATTCGGCTGGCAGCCGCCTTCGAGCCGTATTATCCGATGTTTATCGAGGAGCCGTGTCTGCCTGAAAATGTGGATCAAATGGTTAAAATATCGCAGTCGACGACGATCCCGATCGCCACGGGCGAGCGGTTGTTTACGAAATGGGGCTTTCGCGAGCTGATCGAAAAGAAAGCGGTATCCATTGTCCAGCCGGATTTATGCCATGCCGGAGGCATTCTGGAATCGAAAAAAATTGCGGCGATGGCGGAAAGCCATTACGGCGCAGTTGCGCCCCACAACCCGCTGGGACCGATATCACTGGCGGCCTGCTTGCAGCTCGATACATGCACGCCCAATTTCATTATTCAGGAGCATCCTACGATCCATGACCGGTCGGATTTGGGGGTCGGATTCCTGAAGAAGCCTTTTCAAATCGTCGACGGCTATATTCAAGTGCCCGAAGGGCCCGGTCTCGGCATCGAGCTGGATGAAGAGGCGCTGCAGGAGCGAGTGTATGAGGGCAACTGGGATACCCCGCGATTGTATCATGAGGACGGTTCCGTTGCGGATTGGTAGGCACAAGCCTGCCTTTCCCGCTTCGTAATAAAATCAATGTATAAATGGGAGGGTTTTCAATGAAAAAAGCTGTAAAAGGATTGACAGCGCTTACAATTATTGCATCCATGCTGGCGGCCGGCTGCTCTTCGCAGGAAGGCGCATCGACCGGCAATCAATCGGGCGCCCAGGGCGGAGATCAGACGAAAAACAGCTCCGCGCCGGCCAAGAGCAGCGGGCCGGTTACACTGAGGATCATTTCTCCGACCGTGGTCGAAAAGCCGGAAGGCGAAGTGGAAAAGAAATTTGCCGACGATTACATGGCCAAAAACCCGAACATAAAAATCGAATTTATCGGCATTCCGATGAACGACGTATACGGCAAAATCATTACGATGGCAACGGGCGGCGATATGCCCGACATTTTCGTCAACAGCCCGGAATTTTACGCCAAAGCTTATGAAATGGGCCTGACCGAAGATTTGAATTCGCTGCTCGGAGCGGATTATGTGAAGGGCTTTCATCCCGCTACATTGAAGGAAGCCGTTCTGGACAACAAGCTGCAGTTCGCGCCGTTTTTTACGATTCCGACCGGGCTGCTGTACCGCAAGGACTGGTTTGAAAAAGAAGGCATCAAGCCGCCTGAAACATGGGACGAATTCGTCGAAGCGGCGAAAAAGCTGACCAAGGATACGGACGGAGACGGCAAAAAGGACCGTTGGGGCTTCGCCATGGTCGGCTCGAAAAACGGCTCCGGCGGCTCGCGCTTCATTCCGATCATGCGCACCTTCGGCGCAGCGGAGCTGGTCCAGAACGATAAGAAGGAATGGGCGAATACGCAGTTCAGTTCGCCGGAAGCGGTGCAGGCGTTCCAGCTGTACGGCGACCTGGTCAATAAGTACGATGTCGTGCCGCCGGGCCCGCTGCAAACGTCATACGCCGAGGCTGTCAGCCTGATGGCATCGGAAAAAACAGGGATGATGGTAACGGGGCCTCATTCGATCGGAGCCATCCTGAAGCAAAATCCGGCGCTGGAAGGCAAGCTCGCAGGCGCACCGCTGCCGCACGCTCCGGGCAAAAGCTCCTCATCCGTACTCGGCATGCTCGGCTTCTCCGTCTCGGCCAAGAGCAAGTATAAGAAAGAAGCTGCGGACTACATCAAATTTATTTTGGAAAAGCAAAACCAGCTGGAATGGAACAAAGTAACGGGCCGATTCCCGACCCGACTCGAAGCCAGCAACGATTCGCAGATCAAAAGCCCGGCGCTCGAAGGCTTCCTGAAAGCGATGGATTTCGCGTTCCAGGTACCGAATGTGCCGTTCTACGCGAACGTGCAGGTTGCGGCGGCGGAGGGCTACCAGGCTGTCATCGCCAAGCAAGCCAGCGCGGAGGATGCGGCCAAGAAGGCGGCGGCGTCAACGCAAAACGAAATCAAGAACAACAAGTAGCGGAGGCTGTTTTATAGGGAGGAGCCCCCGGGCTCTTCCCGTATAAAGCGAAGAAGGAGGTAGGCTCAGTGAGAAGGTCATACGCATATCAAGCTCCTTGGTCGGGGTACTGGTTTATATTGCCGGCGCTGCTTACGATGCTTGTGCTAATCGCCTATCCGTTAGTATTCGGCGTCTATATCAGCGGTTTCGATACGAATCTCATCAACAAATGGAAATGGGTCGGGCTTCGTTATTATACGCAGGCCCTGTCGGATCCCGAGTTTTTTCATAAAATCGGCCTTACGTTCAAATTCGCCTTCATGGTCGTTATCGGCAACATGGTTGTCGGGACGCTGCTCGGCATTTTGCTCAATATGAACATCCGGTTCCGGTTGTTTTTCCGGGCCGTTCTCATTTTACCGTGGCTGTTTCCCGAGGTTGTGGTCGCGCTGCTTTGGAAGTGGATGTACAATCCGCTGTACGGCTTGTTCAATTACATTTTGCAGGGACTGCATCTGATCAAGGATCCGATTCCTTGGCTGGACGACCCGGGCTTTGCTATGGTCGGCGTCGTGATCGCCTGTATTTGGAAAGGCTATCCGCTGGTCATGATTCTCGTTTTGGCCGGACTGCAATCCATCTCCAAAGATTTGTACGAAGCCGGTGAAATCGACGGCGGCAATAAGTGGCAGCTGTTCCGCAACATTACGCTGCCCGGACTTATGCCGGTGCTGCTGGTAACGATTATTTTGGAAACCGTATGGTGGTTCAAGCATTTTACCATCATCTGGCTGTTGACGGCCGGAGGGCCGGTTGACGCCACAAGCGTGATCAGCATCGATATTTACAAGATCGCGTTCACGGATTTCCGGTTCGGTCGGGCGGCGGCGACGGCGGTTCTTGTATTCATCATCTGTTTCGTCATCAGCTATTTGTACAGGAGGTTCTTGACAGATGATAAATAAACGACGCATATTGCTGGAAAACAGTCTATCGTACGCGATTTTGGCGCTGGTGGGCATTGCCGTCCTGATCCCGGTGCTATGGATGCTGTCGACGTCGTTGAAGAACGACACCGAAATTTTTACCATTCCGCCGAGATGGATTCCGATGGAAGCGACGATAGCTCCGTATCAGCGTATTTGGACCGACTATCCGTTTGCCCGCTATTTTTTAAACAGCTTTATTGTCGTATCGTTGTCGACAGTCATTTCGCTGGTGTTTTCCTGCCTGGCGGGATATGGCGCTTCGCGGTTTCATTTTAAGGGCAAAGGCCTGTTTCTGACGTTTCTGCTCGTCACGCAAATGTTTCCTTCGATTATGCTGCTGATCCCTTTTTATAAAATTATTCAAACGCTCGGGCTGATCAACACGCATACGGCGCTCATTATGACTTATATTTCGTTTACGATTCCGTTTTGCTCGTGGATGATGCTCGGCTATTTTCAAAGCATACCGAAGGAGCTGGATGAGGCGGCCGCCATCGACGGCTGCAGCCGGTTCCGGACATTTGTGCAAATCGTGTTTCCGCTCAGCCTGCCCGGTGTAGCCGCAACCTCGATCTATTCGTTTATAACGGGTTGGAACGAGTACATGTTCGCGCTTGTGCTGACGCAGTCGGAAACGATGAAAACGGTGCCGGTCGGGATCGGACAGCTGATCGGCCAATATAAAATTATGTGGAACGATATGATGGCCGCCTCGCTCGTGGCGATCATTCCGCTTACGATCATCTTTTTGTTTTTTCAACGGTTTCTGATCAGCAGCTTGACGGCAGGCGCGGTCAAATCATAACGATTTCGAGGAAAAGGACAGGTGGCACGATGAAAATTACGAAGCTGGAAATTATACATGTGAAGCCGAAATACTCGTTTCTGAAAATACACACTGACGAAGGAATTACCGGAATCGGCGAAGCTTGCCTGGAGGGCAGGGCGCGGGTTGTTGAAATGGCGGTGCATGATTTTGAATATTTGCTGCTTGGCCAAGACCCGAGAAGGATCGAGCATTTGTGGAATTTGATGTACCGGGGCACGTTTTACCGGGCCGGAGCCATTATGTGCAGCGCGATCAGCGCCATCGATCAGGCGTTGTGGGATATATGGGGGAAAAGCCTGGGCTTGCCCGTATATAAGCTGCTGGGTGGAGCCGTAAGGGATCGGATCCGTGTCTACAAGCACGTGAACACCGATGAAAAAGCGGCCACCGACGACATGGACCGGTTTATCGCGCTGGCGAAACAGGCGGTTCAGGAAGGCTACACGATGATCAAAACGGCGCTTCCGGGACCGGCGCATATTCTCGAAACGAAAGGCTTCATCGACCGTCAGACACAGCGGATTGCGGCATTGCGCGAGGCGATCGGACCGGATATCGATTTCGGCATCGATTTTCACGGGCGGGTCAGTCCTGCGCTGGCGATGCAGCTGATCAAGGAATTCGAGCCGTTCAAACCGATGTTTATCGAGGAGCCGTGTCTGCCGGAAAATGTCGATTCAATGGTAACGATTGCGCGATCGACGACGATTCCGATTGCGACCGGCGAAAGACTGTATACCCGATGGGGGTTCAAGGATATATTGGAAAAGCAGGCTGCAGCTATTATACAGCCGGATCTTGCACATTGCGGAGGCATTACCGAGGCGAAAAAAATCGCAGCCATGGGCGAGGTGTACTACACGGGCTTCGCGCCGCATAATCCGCTTGGGCCGGTCAATCTGGCGGCAAGCATTCAGTTGTCCGCGACCATTCCAAGCTTCGTGGCGCAGGAGCAAATTACACTCGGCGAAGGGCTGATCAAGCAGCCGTTCGTATTGAAGGACGGCTATATCGAGCTGCCGACCGCACCGGGTCTGGGCGTAGAGCTGGACGAGGAGAAGCTTGCCCCGCTGCTGTACTCCGGCGACTGGAAGCTGCCTTACTGGATTCACGAAGACGATCAATCGGTCGCGGATTGGTAATCCGGCGAATGGGAAGGTCAAGGCCACCCGGCACATCGTTATGGTGTTTGCCGGGCGGTTTTGTTTTGTCCGTTTCCCGCATACGCGGTCGACATGCGGCGGGGAAACGCCTATTCCGGTGTTAAGGACCTGAGTAGACTGTCGATTAATAGGGATAAGGGCTTGGAGAATGGTTTCAGGGCGAGTTTTTTATTGCCTTGATACCGAAAAGTCTAATCAAATCAAGGCAAAGGCAATAAAACGTGTTTGAGCTTCGAAGTCATCTCCAAAGCCTTTCTCGTCCTTCAATCGATAGTCTCCTGAGCGCCGTTATTTGCTGCTATTTTATCGTTTTAAAATTGTAACGGACATGCGTGACCTTACCGGACTCGCCAGACGCGCATTGGTCCCGTTTTCAACGGGATAAGTACTCTTAGGTCCGTTACATTTGGAAATCGTATATTCGGTCACAAATAAGGAGGCATAGTGTCCGTTAGACTAGAAAATTAGGTGGTATCGATGGACTGGAGGGCGTTTAAGGAAACGAAGCCGAATCGAAGAACGGAAGGAATGATAAACACGCACGTCCCTTAAGGACGGCGAAGCCGTTTATCCTGGAATGTGTTTAGGCAGCGGCATTCTATGCGAAAAAATAGAAATATTTTACAATATATATCCAAATAATGGGAACGTAAGTTCTGTCGTTAAAAATGGTGGAACGGTATGGATGAATATGGTAGATTAAAAAGAGATTGGAAGTATAAGCGGTTTATTGCCTACCGTCTCCCTGTGAGGCGGATTCCACCCATGCGGCGCCGCCGCAACAGGAGAGTGTCTTATGGAAACGAGAGCTAACCCGATCCCGCTGCAAAACCGGATCGCCAGCATTTTCGTGCATGTCTCGGATTTACGCCGGGCCGCGGCATGGTACAGCGAATTGCTCGGCCTGCCGCTGCAGGAAAACCAGTTGAACGGAGGGCCTGTATATTTCTTCCCTCTCCCCGGGACTGGACTTGTACTTGACAACAATGCGAACAACAGGAAAAATCCGGACTGGCGCGAAGATATGCAGCCGCTCGTCATGCTCGCTGCCGACGACATTGATAGCGCTTACGAATACGTCAAAAGCAAGGCGGAGCCGCTATTTGAACCGGAGCGTCATCCCGGAATGGCTTATTTTAACTTCCGTGCCCCGGATGGCCGGGCTTATATGGCCTGCTGGTCGGAAGGCGGCGGACAGGACTCGGCCCCGCCGGAAAGTGCAAGCCCGATTCGACCGCGCATCGGAGGCGTGTTCATCAACGTGCGCGAAATGAAGGCTGCAGCCGATTGGATCAGCGATCTGCTCGGCGTGGCTCTGCCGGACGATGCCGCAGACTCGTCCATCTGCATCGTCCCCACTTCGCGCGGCGCTCATCTGCTGCTGGATGACAACCGCGCACGTCGCGGCGAGACGTTTGAAATCCCGTTCATGTTCGACTCGAACGATATCGATGCCGCCTACAGCTATGCGGCCGATCGCGGAATGACGATATTCCATGGCATCGAGCGATTGAACACCGTTGCCTATTTTACGTTGGCCGATCCGGACGGCAACCTTGTCATGGTATGCCAAGAAAGTTAATTATAGGAGGCTGCGGCGATGGATTGCAGACTGGGTTGTGGGGCTTGCTGCATCGTCATATCAATATCGTCACCCATTCCGGGCATGCCGAACGGGAAGCCTGCGGGCGTGCGCTGTGTGCAGCTTACCGACGAGAACGGCTGCAAGCTGTTCGGCAAGCCGGAACGGCCGGCCGTATGCGGCAGCTTAAAGCCGTCAAAGGAGATGTGCGGCAGCTCCGACGAGGAAGCGTTCTTGATATTGAAGGCGTTGGAGGAGGTTACCAGCCCTTCAAACGCAAAGCGGATTTTTGAGCGGCGGTAGCGTTCTATTTTTCATACAACCGGATGGGCTTTTGAATTTCGGCATAGTTTTCTTCGATGTCCCTTTGAATCGATTCAAGGATATGCAAAGCTTCCTGCCGCTTTTGCCGATCCTCCATCGACCGGATTAGCTGCTGAAGATGCTCGATTCGCGTTTTCGTTACAAATCTCATAAAGTTCCCCCTGGGGATACTGTATTCATGGAAGGCGGGACTCGATAAGCTCTCCCTTCCGTTTCATACTTATACAGTTCGTGCCGGTACGGTTATTTCCGGGGATTTGGGAGGAGGCTGCCTGTTGAACAGGCGGAGATGAGGTGAAAGGTGGTCAGAAGCGCCAGGCCGGTTGCTCCAAGATACAGCATCCCGTCCTTCCCGACAGCTGCACGGCCTTGCTAAATGCCAAAAGGAAGCTGGTGGTTCCAATTAAGGCTGACATCTTTTGAATTTCCAACGACCAGGTCTAGCTGCAGCGGCGACTTGAGAATGGTATCAGAAATTTTAATGGCATTGGCCGTAATGTCCGGCTTCGATTCTGCAGCTGCGTTGGCAGCAACCAGTCCAAAAATTGTCGATACAAGTAGCTTTAATCCGCATAGCATACGCTTTTTCACCCGCGACCTCATTCCCTCCGTATACCATAATAATCCAATAAGTTAAAATTATTCCTTTTTTCCAAAATTCACAAAATGGCTTTTCACTCAATTTCATGTCGAATAGTATCGCGGTTGAGGACGAACTGTCGGGACTTACTTGATAATCGGGGACGGTACTTTATAATGGAACTATCGGATTTATATCATTATTTACATATAATTGTTTTCGGATGACGGTTTTCGTGATGCCGCAAGGTGTGCTGAGACTGTCTCTATTGGATACCGACAAAAGCAGCAAGGGAGTAAAGAGACGATGGATGAATTCATCGATATATCGAATGGGAGCTCAGGCTCCGAACGATCGTCGGGACGGGCGCGGGTACTTGTAATGACCGCCGTGGAGGCGGAAAAGGAAGCCGTGCTGCGCGGGCTGAAGGGGGACAGCCGGTTTGACGTGATGACGGCGGGCGTAGGTCCGATCTTAGCCGCGGCCAGTACGGCCGCTGTCCTCGCGGCTGCGCAATCCGCCGGATACGGGCTGGTCGTAAGCGCCGGTATCGGCGGCGGCTTTGCCGGCAGGGCGGAGCTCGGCTCGTTGGTCGTGTCGGACGCGATGGTCGCCGCCGATCTGGGAGCGGAGACGCCCGAAGGCTTCCTGAGCCTGGACGAGCTCGGCTTCGGCTTCACCCGGATCGACGCGGATTCCGCTCTGGCGGAACGGGTGGCAGGGGCCTTCCGCGCCGCAGGTCTGCAGGCCGTCAGCGGCCCCGTGCTGACCGTCTCGACCGTGACCGGTACGACGGAGACCGCCCGCGCATTGGAGAAGCGGGTACCCGGCGCGGCGGCCGAAGGGATGGAAGGCTTCGGCATTGCGGTCGCAGCCCGGAACTGCGGCCTGCCCGCGTTGGAAATCCGCGCGATTTCCAACGCGGTCGGGCCCCGCGACCGGGACGCGTGGCGGATCGGCGACGCTTTGAAAGCTTTGGAAGCAGCAAGCACAGTACTCGTGGAGGTGTTAGCATGAAAATCGCATTTTCTCCTTGTCCGAATGATACATTCGTATTTCATGCCTGGGCGCACGGGCTCATCCCCGGCGCGCCGGAGCTCGATATTTTATACGCCGATATCGATATCACGAACAGCTTGGCGGCAAGCACCGACGGACCGGACGTGCTGAAAATTTCGTATGCGGCATTGCCGTGGGTGCTGTCGGAATACGCGCTGCTGCCATGCGGCGGCGCGCTGGGCCGGGGCTGCGGGCCGCTTGTGCTGACGGCCGACCGTTCTGCTGCAGACGAAGGGCCGGCCGTCATCAGCGGCAAGCGGGTAGCGGTTCCGAGCGAACGCTCCACCGCGTATTTATTGTTCCGGCTGTGGGCGGCGCAAAACGTTCCGGGAGGCGTCGGCGAAATTGTCGTTATGCCGTTTCATGAAATTATGCCGGCGGTGCGGGACGGCCGCATAGACGCCGGGTTGGTGATCCACGAAGCCCGTTTCACGTATCCGAATTACGGCTTGACGATGCTGGCCGATATGGGCAGCTGGTGGGAGACGGATACCGGTCTGCCGATTCCGCTTGGGGCGATTATCGCACGCCGGACGCTGGACCGGCAGGCGATCGCCGGCTGGATCAAAGCTTCCGTCGATTATGCTTGGGCCCACCCCAAGGAGTCGCGCGAATATGTGCTGAGCCACGCGCAGGAAATGGACCCGCAGGTAGCTCAAGCGCATATCGATCTGTATGTGAACGAATTTACCGCCGATCTTGGCGAGAGCGGCTACGCCGCCATTGCGGCACTGCTGGGCCGGGCAGCGGATGAAGGGCTTGTGCCGAAAATCGATCCGGCGCTCCTGCGGTAACGCATTGCCATCGCCGCCTGCAACCATGCAGCCATACGCTTGCGCGGCATAAATGGATCGTCTGAAAAGTCCCTCCATTGACTGAAAATCGGAGGGGCTTTTTTTTGTTATTTAGGAAATTATGCGCAGCATATTCCGTGCATAATCGAGGGCTCTCCCAAAAGTAAGGTCAAGAGTTGCTTGCAATCTTGACGAAACCCGGTGGATACGGGTTAGCGGAATTCGCTTCAGGGCTTCACTTCACATTTGGGGGACTTTGTTCATTATAAAGTACCATTGTAAAGAAACAATAAGCTCCATACTTCTTTGCTTTGCCAATCTTGATAAACGCCTCCGCCCTTGAAGGACGACGAAGCCGTCCGTTCTGGTCCGCATGCGCAGGTAAGCTCGCACGATTCAGTGTTGATAACACGGTTAGCTTAAATTCCGGTAAGTTCCGGAAAAGCTTCCGACGGCCGGACAATAATCCGATTGACAACGGGAGAGAGACTGATTATCATTATCAGTATAAAGATGCAGCATTGTACATATTTTCCTCGATGTAAGTCAGTCTTAACATGGAAACCGGCAGCAAGCTTTTATTTCTCAAACAATAGTGTTTTTTCGATGGAAAGCAGCAGTGTGGTTTAATTTTGCAAAATCATGATGCTATCAATAGAAGCAGACACATGCTTTAAAAGGAGTAGGACGTTCATGCACAACGTGACTTATCCGGCTTGGGCCGCACGTTACGGCATTTCATTCACCGAACCGGAAGCAGGTACGGTGCTGGCGCTTCGGGATTTGATGAATGATGACGCGTTTTTCCCGTTTATACACTCATTCGCCGACGATTTAAGCGCCCCGGCGCTGCAGGTGGCCGGCTCGTTGTTTTTCAAACGATACTGCCTGATCATCGCAGGGGCACTGCACGGTTATATACATTGCCGCAAAGCGATCGACCTGTCGCCGGAGCTTGTTAAGCTGGTCTGGAACGATAACGCGCTTCGTCTGGCGGCGGCGCGGGCGGAAGAGCCGTCATGGCTGGGTGGGCTGCAGGGAGACGAGCGGAGGCGAACGGTTTATTTCGATCGTCTGATTGCGGATCAGGTGTGTCCGATGCTGCGTCGGGTTGTCGAGCTGACACGGGCGGGCGAAGATACGTTATGGGCGACGTTATCGTACTCGTTGGCTTACTGGAAAAACGAATGGCTGCATAACGATGCGCTGACCGAGGCGGATCGCGGCAGGATTGAGGACGATTTTGCGGAGCTGCTCGGCACATTCAGTCAGGAAAGATACCCGGGTCTCGATCGTTTTCCGCTAATAACCGATTTTCGCCAGGCGGACAATACGCTCGATCCGGAGAAGCCGATTTTGATCCGTGCGAAATGCTGTTTATTTTATTGCCTTCCGGGAAAAGATCGGCATTGCTATACATGCCCGCGAATTACCGAGGAAATGCGGATGAAGCGTTACAGTGAAGTACATGCGAAATGAATGAGGCGGCCGGAATAATTCCAGCCGCCTCTTTGAGACTGTAGATTAAAGGGGATAAAGGCTTGGAGGATGACTTCAGGGCGAGTTTTCCCACAATTAATCGACAGTCTCTCTTTCTTCGCTATTACGAAGTATAAACCGTAGAGCCGGCCTTCACTCCGGCGGTCGACGGAATCATAAACTTTTTGGCTCTCCACCGCGCAAGCACCAGCAGTCCGCGCAGCAGTTCGTCGGCAATCATTGCCGCATAAATGCCGTGCAAGCCCCAGCCCAAATATACAGCCAAATAATACGAGCAGCCAACGGCTACCGACCACATGACAAAGAAACCGACGATCATCACATAGCGGGTGTCGCCAACAGCCGTCAAGGCGTTAACGAGCGCCATATTGAGCATTTTGGCAGGCTGCAGCAGCAGGTTGATTGCGAGCAGAGAGACGCCCATTCCAATAATTTCCGGGTCCGAAGTAAACAGCCGGATCGCCTCCTCGCCGAATACATAAACGAGCAGCGCATTGGCCTGAACAAAGATGAGCCCGATCCAGATCACGCGGTAGGCGCAGCGGTAAGCCGCCTGATAATCGCCCGAGCCAAACAGATGCGCAATGCGGATTTGGCCGGCCAATGCGATCGAATAGCCGATCAAAAAGCAGAACGATTCCATCGTATTCATATACGTTCGCGCGCTCAATTCCTTGGAACCGATCATCGCAATCAGCGCAAAGATGACGAGCTGGGTAAAGCACCAGGACGACATGTTGACGCCGAGCGGCCAGCTGATTTTAACCGTTTCTTTAAATAAGGCGCGGTCGAACAGGCGAAAGTCTTTCCACTCGATTTTTTGCCGGAAGCAGCTGCAAAACAACATAAACATGACCAAAGCGCCAACCAGCCGGCTGAAAGTGGTGGAAAAGGCAACGCCCTCCAACCCGAGCGGCGGAATGCCGAATGCTCCGTAAATAGCGACATAGTTGGTGCCGATATGAATAATATTCATCCCGATGGCGACATACATCGGTCCCCTTGTATTGCCCGTATTGCGGACCACGGTCCCAAGCCCCGCCATGGCAGCCATAAACACCATGCCCCCGCCGACTATCGAAATATATGTCTCGCCGAGCGGTTGCAGCTGTGCGGGGAGCTGCAGCATCCGCGCAATCGGCCCCGCTCCAAAATAGAGCAGTACGCTGAGTACGGCTCCCAATCCGAGGCACAGCTTCGCGCCGATAATCCCGATCAGTCTGCCTTCCGCTTCTTTACCGGCGCCGAGTCTTTGGGCTACAAGAATACCGGCTCCGCTGGCGGCCGCCATAAACAGGATGTTGACGGCCGCGAACAGCTGGCTGGAAATTCCGATGACCGCAACTGCATCGTCGGAAATATGGCTGACCATCAACGTGTCTGCCGTCCCCAGCAAAAACTGCAGCATCATCTCCAGAAAAACTGGCCAAGCCAGCATCCACAGAGACATCTCCGATGCTTTTTTAAACATATGATTTCCTCCATCTCCATGCTTCACGCGTTCTATTTATGTCGCGCGTCTCCTATAAACCGAACTGGTCATTTCACATTATAAAGGGTAAACTGATGTTAAAGTGTAAGTTTTTGAACCAAAACTTTCAACATTCCAACTTGATGAAACGGGAGATGGGTAGCGTGTCGATTCTCCAATTCACCGCTCCGCCGCTGCCGCATTATGTCGCCGGCGGGTTTACGACATTCCAACGGGGCGGTAAACATTTAAACCGTCGGAATATCGGCGTTTTCGATCTGCTCGTCGTTATGCACGGCTGTCTGTATATCGGCGAGGAGGAACGCCAATACGAGGTGGCTGCCGGGCATGCGCTCATTCTCCGTCCTGACCGGCATCATTATCCGACAGAAGGCTGCAGGACGGAGACAGGCCATTTCTGGCTTCATTTCAATACGGACGGGAAGTGGGTAAGCTCCGAGCACGCGGTTGCCGAACCGCAGTTGGACACCTCTGGAATAAATAGGCTGACGGTGCAAACTTTCACGATTCAAATTCCTCAGTTCGTTCGTCTGCAGCAGCCGGGACCGATGTACGAGAAGCTGCGGCAGCTTTCCGCGCTGGAGCTTGAATCGCATAACAACTGGGCGCGGTGGAAGCATCAGCTCATTTTTCAGCAAATTCTCGAGCTGTTGAACCAGTCGCTCGATCTGAATGCGGTACTGCCCGGCGCAAATGTCGCCGATCAGGCGGCAGCGTTTTTGCGCACTCATTATAAGGAAGACATCAAGGCGCAGACGCTGGGGGAAGTGTTAAATTTTCATCCGGTGTACATTGCCCGCTGCATGCAAAAGGAATTCGGCTGTTCGCCTTTTGAGTATTTGATGAAGTACCGGCTGGAGCAGGCCAAGCTGCTGCTGCTGCAGTCGGATTTGCCGGTAGCCCGCATCGCCGAGGAGGTCGGCTTCCATCAGCCTTCGTATTTCAGCTCCAGCTTTGTCAAATATGAGCAAATTTCGCCGCGCGCCTATCGTCAGCGATTCCGGACGAAGTTGAATGATTTGAATTGACGTACAATTTAATTTGTCTTACAATATGACGTATGGTTGAATTAAGCAATAAACTCGCATTTACAAATGAGGTTATCACATGGAAGTTGAAAAGAAAGAATTGAGAATGAAGTCGGTCAAGCGTCAAACGATGGCGAAGCAGGTGGTTGACCAAATTATCGAACTGCTGACCAGCGGCCAGCTGAATCCGGGCGACAAGCTGCCGACCGAAAGCGAGCTTACCGAGCTGTTGTATGTTAGCAGGCCTGTGCTGAGAGAAGCGCTGAGCTCGCTGGAGACGATGGGAGTCATTCAAAGGAAGACGCGGGAAGGCACTTATTTCGCCAACAAGATCGGGAGCAAGCCTTTCTCCATTATGCTCGCATTGTCCGCGGGTGATATTCCGTCCGTGATGGAAGCCCGAATGGCGCTGGAGCTTGGGCTGGTTACAATGGCTGCGGAAAAAATTACAGACGATCAGCTGGAATTGCTGGAAGCGCTTTTAACATCGATGTCCGATCATAAGGAAGACTACCTGGATATCGACAGGGAATTTCACAGGACGATCGCGTTCAGCGCCAATAATCCGATCCTGGAAGGAAGCATTGATCCGCTGCTCAACATGTTCGATGAAACGTTGAACCAAATTTCGCTGACGGACCGCGACCACTCGGTCACGCTGCAGGAGCACCGGACCATTTTCGAAGCGCTGAAAAAGAGAGATCCGATCGCCGCTGCTTCCAGCATGTACCTTCATCTCAATCATGTGCGCGCCAAAGTATTGAAAAAGCTTAACGAAAGCTAATCCGTACGGCAACTTAAACCATTATTGAAAGGGTGGCTAAAAACAATGAGCACGATCGAAAGAAAAGCGCCTGCCGGCATTTTGGGATTTCCGGTCGCTCCGATGGATACGGACGGCAAGCTGAACACAAATGCGCTGGAGGCCAATATTCAGTTTTTGATTGAAGAGGGGCTGTCGTCAATTTTTATCGCCTGCGGCTCGGGGGAATTCCACGCCATATCCCGCAGCGATTACGAGACGATGGTGGAAGTCGCTATTGCTGCGGCGAAAGGCAAGGTTCCGGTTTATACCGGCGTCGGCGGCAATATCAGCAATGCGTTGGAGCTGGCGCAGCTATCGCAGAAGCTGGGAGCCGACGGCTACCTCATTCTGCCTCCCTATTTGATCGAACCGGAGCAGGCCGGTCTGCACAATTATTTGGACACGATTATCCGCAGCACCGATTTGAATGCGATTGTATACCAGCGGGATAATTGTGTGCTCAATTTGCAAACGCTTCAAAAGCTGCTGGAGCATCCTCAGCTGGTCGGCTTTAAAGACGGCCTGGGCAGCATGGATACCAATATCGAAATGACGCAAACGATCGGAGACCGTCTCGGTTGGCTGAACGGCATGCCGATGGCCGAGGTGACGATGCCGGCTTATGTCAATCTTGGCTTCAAATCTTATTCTTCCGCTATATCGAACTACATTCCTCATATATCCAGGCTGTTCTACAATGCATTGTTCAGCAACAATAAAGAGCTGTTGAACGAATTGTACGAGTACGCGATATTGCCGATTAACCGGATTCGCAGACAACGGAAAGGTTACGCGGTTGCCTTGATTAAAGCCGGTATGGAAATTGTCGGTCTGCCGATAGGCACGACCGTCCGCCCTCCGATTATTCCGGTGGAGAAGGAGCATTACCGGCAGCTGGAGCAAATTTTGAAAGTCGTATTCGACAAGTTTCCGAAGAACAATAAATAAACTGCCGGAAGGAGCGGGACTATGAATCCATCATCAGGGAACGAAGTCCGGGGCTCGGCTCCGGTCATTACGGAAATGCTCGTCATCCCGGTTGCCGGGCACGACAGCATGCTGCTTAATCTTAGCGGGGCGCACGGCCCCTTCTTCACCCGCAATATCGTCATCCTGAAGGATAACGACGGGCATACGGGCATCGGGGAGGTTCCGGGTGGCGAAGGCATCCGTCAAACGTTGGAGGACGCGAGAGGCCTGGTGATCGGGCAGTCGATCGGCAGCTATAACAATATTTTGAATTTGGTACGTCAGCGGTTCAAGGACAGAGATTCGGGCGGGCGGGGCTTGCAGACGTTCGACCTGCGTATCGCGATTCACGCTGTCACGGCGCTGGAAGCGTCGCTGCTCGATTTGCTCGGACAGCACCTTGGCGTGCCGGTAGCTGCGCTGCTGGGAGAAGGACAGCAGCGCAAAGAAGTCGAGATGCTCGGCTATTTGTTCTACGTAGGCGACCGGAGCCAAACGGATTTGCCATATTTGAGCGCACCGGACGAGCGGGATGACTGGTTCCGCCTGCGCCATGAAGAAGCGTTGACGACGGAATCGATCGTCCGGCTGGCCGAAGCGGCTCATGCGCGTTATGGCTTCAACGATTTTAAGCTGAAGGGCGGCGTGCTGCAGGGCGATGCGGAGATCGAGGCGGTAACCGCATTGGCCGAGCGTTTCCCGCAGGCGCGGATTACGCTGGACCCGAACGGCGCATGGTCGCTGGAGGAAGCGGTCCGGCTGTGCCGCGGCCAGCATCATGTGCTCGCTTACGCCGAGGATCCTTGCGGCGCGGAGAACGGCTACTCCGGACGTGAAATTATGACCGAGTTCCGCCGCTCGACCGGACTGCCTACGGCAACCAATATGATCGCTACCGACTGGCGTCAAATGGGGCATACGATCCAGCTGAATGCGGTTGATATTCCGCTGGCCGATCCGCATTTCTGGACGATGCAGGGCTCGGTCCGCGTAGCCCAGATGTGCCACGAATGGGGATTGACGTGGGGCTCGCATTCGAACAATCATTTTGACATTTCGCTTGCGATGTTTACCCATGTCGCAGCCGCCGCGCCGGGCAAAATTACGGCGATCGACACGCATTGGATCTGGCAGGACGGCCAACGACTGACGAAGGAGCCGCTGCAAATCACAGGCGGAATGGTGGCCGTTCCCGACAAGCCGGGACTTGGCATCGAGGCGGATATGGAGCAAATCGAGAAGGCGCACCGTCTGTATATGGAAAAAGGATTAGGCGCCCGCAACGATGCCGAAGCCATGCAGTACTTGATTCCGGGCTGGAAATTTGACAACAAGCGTCCTTGTCTGGTTCGCTAGAAGTCTTATTGGCAGCATGCCCGGTAATCGACGGGTCAGGGCAAACAAAGAGGCGAAAGTTGTTGCAGTGTATGCGCTTAATATGGGTAGCATAAAATAGAAGGGGCTGTCCCATAAAGGGATCAACCGGTGAGTCAGTCCCCAAAATAGGCAAAGCCGCCTCCAGCACCACTATTTAAGTGGGAATGGAAGCGGCTTTTTACAAGCAAATTCATATTAGAGTGGGGGCCAATATCCAAAAATAACTTTTGGGATGGCCTCTTCCTTTTTTGTATGCCAAAATGCAAAAGTGCAGTTTCTTCCGTCGATCCCGTTGAAGCTGCAGTGGCATAACCAACCATAAATCGACAGATGCACTCGTTATTGTGTATAATTGTAGAAGTGAACTTCCTAATTCTTGGTTAATGGAGTTGGTCCCTATCCTGTACGCAGCAGCCTTCACGATTTCTTTTATTATCGTATACTTACTCATTCCTCCGCTTGGCCGCTTGGCATTCCGGCTCGATTTTGTGGACAAGCCCCGAAAAGATGTAGAACGGAAAATACATAGGGAACCGATCCCGCTGACCGCAAGTTACGCGATTTTTGCCGGTTTTGCCGTTACATATTTAATCTTTTCCAAAGGCTTTACGATACAGACGGCTGCCATATTAGGCGGTTCGCTGCTATTGCTGGTGATCGGTACGGTCGATGACTGGTACAAAACGCATGGCAAGGACTTCCCGGCGCTTCCCAAAATGATTGTGCAAATTTCCGCCGCGGTACTCGTCTACGCTTCGGGAATTACATTCGACGGCTTTTACAATCCATTCAGCGGGGAATTTATCGGGCTCCCGGAATGGCTGCAGTTTGTGTTGACGATTCTTTGGATTTTCGGCGTGACAACGGTCATTAATTTTACGGACGGAATGGATGGACTCGCCGGCGGACTTGCCGCGATTTCGGCCGTGACATTGTTTGTTGTTGCATTGGTGAAGGGGCAGAACGATTCCGCGGTCATGGCGATGATATTGATCGGCGTATCGGTCGCTTACCTGCGCTACAACAAGCCGCCGGCCAAAGTGTTCATGGGCGATGCGGGGGCGACCTTCCTCGGATTTATACTCGGCGTCATTGCGCTGGACGGCGCCTTCAAGCAGGCAACGGTATTATCGCTGTTTATTCCGATCCTGGCCTTAGGGGTGCCGATCTTCGATAACATCTTCGTCGTGATCAAGCGGTTTCTGCAAGGAAAGCCGATCTATCAGGCGGACGCAAGCCAAGCCCATTACCGGCTGCTGCGGCTCGGACTGAACCCGAAGCAGGTAGTCGTCTTTCTTTGTCTCGTCAGCGTCTGCTTGAGCTTGTCATCGATTATTTTGCTGCTGCTTCAAGTCTGATTCGTGGGCAGTTCCCCTAAGGGCGGCGAAACCTTTTATTTGGGCATAGAAAGGGGCGGTTTACCGATCGCCCAGCATATGCTGCAGCTTGGAGCGTACAATTTTTTCGGCGTCAAATCGCTCTCTGATCGTTGCGGCCCCGTGCGCCGCGATTTCCGCCGCTTCCTCCCAATGCTCCTTCACCCATAACAAAATGTCCGCAAGACGCTCTTCGTTCGGCTCCGTTTCAATATAGTCGATTCCTTGGCGAAGCACCAGGCGGTCGTTGGTCGGATTCGTCGTCACGAGGAGACAGCCTGAAGACATGGCGTCGACGGCCGCTGTCGTAGGGAAGCCGTCCATCGCATATTGGTCGTAAGCGCTGCAATTGACGAATACATGGGTATCCGCATATAGGCTGCGCAGACTTTCGGGCCCAAGAAGACCGTGAAACGTATAGCGGGGGTTCGTGATCAAATGCAGATGATCCTGCCAATCGCCGACGATGTGCAAATGAAAGCCTTCCGGCAGCATGTTAAACGCTTTTATTAATAAAGGAAATCCTTTTCTGGGGAAGTTGAACGCGCAAAAGGTGATCTGGACAGGCCCAGGAAGCAGCCTGGGCGCATACGCGTACAGGCCGGTTTGAATAGCGACGGGATGATACTGGCTCGAAGGGATCGTCCGCAGCACTTCTTCAAAATTGGTGAATACCGTTGTGCAATTGTCGGCGGCCAGCCGCAAAAACTCCGTTTGAATGCGCGGCTCCAATCCAAGCCCTCCGCCCGGGTACAGCGTTGTATGGAAACGAAGGCCGTACTCCTCCATAATCGGCCGGATGCTCAGCTCCGGGCTTGAACCGGGCATCCAGGTTCCGTCGGGCAGGCAGCAGCGGTCCAGCAAACTTAGCGCAAGGTTGATAAACACACAGTAAACATCTGTAATGCCTTCGGTAACGACCATTTCTTTAAATTTGCTAAAATGGAACACTTCGGCGGGGAAATGATCGTGGTGCGGATGGATGGCAAAAAACAATGTGTCGGGCCTTTGCCCGAAAATATGCATGTTTTCCCAATAGCGGAACCCGCTTATTTTCCATGGGAATAAGGTATCGATAACGGCCAGCCGGCGCGCCGGACGCGGCCGGACTTCCGCTTGCTCTAGTGTCATAACGGACTGCCTCCTTTACTAAAATCCGCATGCTCTGCGGGTCAGGTGAAATTACAACTATTGTATGTCGACCGGTACCAAAAGGACCGGGGCTGCGGCCCGGTTCGTCATACGTATCGCGGAACGGGGCAGCGGCTTGCCCGGTATGGATTAAATGACAATCGGGATGGACGGGATGTTCAACTTTGCGTAAATGGCTTCCCTTTGCCGTTAAATTCCTTTATAATTACGAAAAAGCGCTTAACCGGTGCCGGGACGGCACTTTGAATGTGCACGAAACAAGAAAGCCCGCTGAACAAGCAGCGTGCATTTCTCGCCGGCCTTCAAAGGGCGAACGTTTTTGACCGGCGCTGTGTAAACGATTACAATAAGCGGTGCGTACTGCACCTGGAATTTATTCAAAGCAGGGGGAATGAAGATGGCAATAGTCAAATCCGCCAAACCTGAAAATATCGGGCAGCTCGTCGCGCTTGCCGACCGTATATTCCGCAAACCGGGCCAGACATCCATGGGAACCGCTTATGCGCAGCTGTTCGCCAATGAAAATGCCGACCGGCTGCTGATGGTCGAGGAGGACGGGCAGCCGGTGTCACTGGTCGGACTGCTGCCTGCCCGACTGTCTGTCGCCGGCTGTACGATCCCTGTCGTAAGCATGGGATCGGTTTGCACGGACATGGCCTACAGAGGCCGCAATTATGCGGATCTTCTCGTCAAACGGAGCATCGCCCGATGCGCGGAGGAAGGGGCGCAGCTGTTGCTCATCTCGGGAACGAGAGGGCTGTATCTCCGCAACGACGGCATGGAAGTGGGCGGGCTCAAACGGTTTGCGATCCGTTCCGCCGGAGAGCTGCCAAGCTCGGCTGAGACGGAAGCCTATGCAATGCGACCGTACGACGGAGCCGGGGATCGAGCGGCCATGCTGCGTTTGATGGAGTCCGACGGCGCCTACTACATGAGGACGGATGCCGAGCTGGAGCAGCTCATTCGCAGCGCGGCGTTTTTAAGCAACTATCCGGCGGAGCAGCATATTTGGCTGAGCTTTACGGCGGATGGGGAGGCGGCCGCGTATGCCGTGTTCGGGTCGGTCAAGAAGAAGGACGGCGAATCGGTCGTTGAAATCGTCGAATATGCGGGCGGCGACGAGGCGGTCATTGGCCTGCTCGGTCATATTGCGGGCATGTTCGGCTTCCAGCCGCTAAGCTTCCCGGTCATGGCGGCGAGAGCGTCCCTGGCGGAAGCGCTCGTAACGGCCGGCTGCTCCTTCACGGAGGAGACGATTCCGGGGACGATTCGGATGATTGATTTTCAAGGGCTGTGGAAGACGCTGCGGCCTTATATGGAACAGCAGCTCGGCGAAGCGGCGCTTTCCGAATTAAGCCTGACCGAAGTGGGCGGCGGCTGCCGCATCGCATATAAAGGTGAAACGTTAACTGTAGGAAACCGCGGGGCAACGGCGCTGCTGTTCAACGGCCCGTCCATCGTCGGACAAGGCGAGCTGAAGCAGGTGCTGTCCCGGATGTTTCCGCTGCCGTTTCCGTTTACGGAAAGCCTGAATTTCGTATAAGTTCGGCACGAATAGATAAATCGCTTAACCAAGCCTGACGGCTTGGTTTATTCCTTTTTCTTGCAATAAAACGTTTACAAATAAAAATATTCATCAATATGAAAAATTTGGATTGACAAAAAGGGTTATATTGTTAATAATTTAGGTACATCAGGTTAACCGCTTACCCTACTTATCATACTTTACTTAAACCGGTTTAACTGACTTGCATGCTTATTGATAGAAAGGGGAGATTGAACCGGCATGTGGTATTTCAAAGCCGTCGGTAAACGCAAGCTGATCGAATTTATCATTCTCGTCATTTTTGCCGTCTTTTTTATGGGACCTTTGTTGAACCTGCTTTTGTTAGCGTTTACAGGGAAGTGGCAGTATCCGGCCGCCCTGCCGCAATCGTGGTCGCTTGATTGGTGGAAATTCGTGCTGTCCAAAGACGAGGTCGTCAAATCGATCGGGCTGTCCTTCTTAATCGCCACAATTGTAACCGCTTTATCGATCGTTATCTGCATTCCCGCCGCATACGCTTTTGCCCGCATCCGCTTTCCGCTCAGCCGTTTTTTTCTATTCTCGTTTCTGCTGACGCACGCTTTTCCGAAAATGGGGCTGTATGTGTCCATCGCCGTATTATTTTACAAGGTAGGCTTGATGAACACCATGGCAGGCGTCGTTCTGATCCATATTGTGAACACGCTCATGTTTATGACCTGGATTCCGTCCTCTGCGTTCCGCAATGTGCATCAAGCGCAGGAGGAGTCGGCCAGAGACGTAGGGGCGAGCCCGTTCCGCGTATTTTGGAGCGTTACGTTTCCGATGGCGCTTCCGGGAATTATGGTCGCTTCGATCTTCACCTTCCTGCATTCGCTGGACGAAGCGCAGGGCACGTTCCTCGTCGGAATTCCCGATTTCCGTACGATGCCGATTGTCATGTACGCCATCATTTCCGATTATCCGAGTACGGCGGGGGCAGTCTTCTCCATCATTTTAACGCTGCCGACGATCGTTCTGCTGTTGGCTGCGCAAAGATTCGTTACGGCCGACGTCATGTCGAGCGGCTTCCAAATGAAATAAACGACAAAAGGGCAAACGAAACCCTAAGTCCAGCGGTATGATGTCAAGTCCCTGATTCAATCGAATTGGAAATTTTCTTGGCCGTAAAGTAGATCAGTCAGGAAAAATGGACGCATCAAATCAGACCCAGCCTAAAATCCGATTTTTTACCAGAATTTTACTGGGAATCCATGAAGGACTTTGACAAAGGAGGCGTTATCCCTTCGCGTTGTTCACCTTCCTCCGTGGCGTATAAAGTTGGTCGTTGCGTAGCAGCACATCGACCAGACGCACAAGTTTTCTTGCCGTTAAGACGAGGGCGCGTTTGTGTTGGTGCTTGGGAA